>NZ_CP026226.1:2285000-2527500 GCF_002903485.1 Aeromonas sp. ASNIH7 | reverse complement strand
ATCGCCCCGGGCAGAAAATGGAAGTCATCAACCTGGCTGACATAACCCGTGTCTTTGTTGATGACACCATCGCGATCCAAAAAAATGGCGGGTTTACTCACAGCAACTACCTCTATAGATGATTTCGCAAAAGTATCTCACAAGCCATCTAAAGCCCCAAAAGTAAAAGGGGTGGCCGAAGCCACCCCTTTTATGTGTGCATATAAAGTATCGATTAAGCGATAACTTTAGCTACAACACCAGCACCTACGGTACGGCCACCTTCACGGATGGCGAAACGCAGGCCGTCGTCCATCGCGATCGGGGCAATCAGGGTAACAACCATCTTGATGTTGTCGCCCGGCATGACCATCTCTACGCCTTCCGGCAGTTCGATGGTACCGGTCACGTCGGTAGTACGGAAGTAGAACTGCGGACGGTAGCCCTTGAAGAACGGAGTGTGACGACCACCTTCTTCCTTGGACAGCACGTACACTTCAGATTCGAACTTGGTGTGCGGCTTGATGGTGCCCGGCTTGGCCAGTACCTGACCACGCTCTACGTCTTCACGCTTCACGCCACGCAGCAGTGCGCCAACGTTCTCACCTGCACGACCTTCGTCCAGCAGTTTGCGGAACATTTCAACGCCGGTACAGGTGGTCTTGGTGGTATCTTTGATACCAACGATTTCCACTTCTTCACCAACCTTGACGATACCGCGCTCTACACGACCGGTAACTACGGTACCACGGCCTGCGATGGAGAATACGTCTTCGATAGGCATCAGGAACGGCTGGTCAATGGCACGCTCCGGCTCCGGAATGTAGGTGTCCAGGTGGCCAGCCAGTTCCAGGATCTTCTCTTCCCACTGAGCTTCGCCTTCCAGCGCTTTCAGTGCGGAACCACGGACTACCGGCAGGTCATCACCCGGGAAGTCGTACTCGGACAGCAGTTCGCGAACTTCCATCTCGACCAGTTCCAGCAGCTCTTCGTCATCTACCATGTCGCACTTGTTCATGAACACGATGATGTACGGAACGCCTACCTGACGACCCAGCAGGATGTGCTCACGAGTCTGCGGCATCGGGCCGTCAGTCGCTGCTACTACCAGGATTGCGCCGTCCATCTGGGCAGCACCGGTGATCATGTTTTTAACGTAGTCGGCGTGACCCGGGCAATCTACGTGGGCGTAGTGGCGGGTTGCAGTGTCGTATTCTACGTGGGAGGTGTTGATGGTGATACCACGCTCACGCTCTTCCGGTGCCTTGTCGATCTGGTCGAAGGCGAAAGCTTTACCACCGAAGTGCTTGGCCAGCACGTTGGTGATGGCGGCGGTCAGGGTGGTTTTACCGTGGTCAACGTGGCCGATGGTGCCGACGTTTACGTGCGGTTTATTACGCTCAAATTTTTCTTTAGACACGACGTAGTCCTTCTAGGTTAAACCCGCCTACCGTCGTAGGCGGGGAATCTTAAATTACTTGGATTTGCGCTCTTCGATCACGGCCTGGGCGACGTTGGTCGGGGCATCGTGATACTTGGCGAATTCCATGGCGTAGGAAGCACGACCCTGGGTAGCAGAACGCAGGGAGGTGGCGTAACCGAACATTTCGGCCAGCGGCACCAGCGCACGTACGATCTTGCCGGACGGGCCATCTTCCATGCCTTCGATCAGGCCGCGACGACGGTTCAGGTCACCGATCACGTCGCCCATGTAGTCTTCCGGAGTCTCGACTTCGACCTTCATGATCGGTTCGAGCAGTACCGGGTTGGCCTTCATGAAGCCAGCCTTGAACGCCAGAGAAGCAGCGATCTTGAACGCCAGCTCGGAAGAGTCGACATCGTGGTAGGAACCGAAGTGCAGACGTACACCCAGATCCATTACCGGATAGCCTGCCAGCGGGCCGGACTTCAGCTGCTCGCGGATACCCTTGTCAACACCCGGGATGAATTCGCCCGGAATCACGCCACCCTTGATGTCGTTGACGAATTCGTAGGCTTTGCCTTCTTCCAGCGGGTACATGTCGATAACGACGTGACCGTACTGACCACGACCACCGGACTGCTTGGCATGCTTGCCTTCAATATCCTTGACGGTGTTGCGGATGGTTTCACGGTAGGCAACCTGCGGCTTACCTACGTTGGCTTCTACCTTGAACTCGCGACGCATACGGTCAACGATGATGTCCAGGTGCAGCTCACCCATACCGGCGATGATGGTTTGGCCAGATTCTTCGTCGGTCCATACGCGGAAGGACGGATCTTCCTGAGCCAGACGGCCCAGAGCCAGGCCCATCTTCTCTTGGTCAGCCTTGGATTTCGGCTCAACGGCGATGGAGATTACCGGTTCCGGGAATTCCATACGCTCCAGGATGATCGGTGCGCTTTCGTCACACAGGGTGTCACCGGTGGTGACGTCCTTCAGGCCGATGGCAGCAGCGATGTCGCCTGCGCGAACTTCTTTGATCTCTTCACGCTTGTTGGCGTGCATCTGAACGATACGGCCGAAACGCTCGCGCTTCTCTTTAACGGAGTTCAGCACGGAGTCACCGGAGTTGACCACACCGGAGTAAACACGGAAGAAGGTCAGGTTGCCCACGAACGGGTCGGTAGCAATCTTGAATGCCAGAGCAGAGAACGGCTCGTCATCGGAAGCGTGACGCTCGTCCTTGGTCTCGCCATCCAGCTTCAGACCGTCGATAGCAGCAACGTCGGTCGGAGCCGGCAGGTACTCGACCACGGCATCCAGCATGGCCTGTACGCCCTTGTTCTTGAACGCGGAGCCACAGGTAACCAGGATGATTTCGTTGTTCAGAACACGCTGACGCAGAGCTTTCTTGATCTCTTCTTCAGTCAGTTCTTCACCACCCAGGTATTTTTCCATCAGGTCTTCAGACGCTTCAGCAGCGGCTTCAACCAGGTTCATGCGCATTTCTTGCGCCTGTTCCAGCAACTCAGCCGGGACGTCTTCGTAGTCGAAGGATACGCCCTGGTCAGCTTCGCTCCAGTTGATGGCTTTCATCTTGACCAGGTCGATAACGCCCTTGAAGTTCTCTTCGGAACCGATGTTCAGTTGCAGAGGAACCGGGTTACCTTTCAGACGGGTCTTGATGTGCTCAACGCAGCGCAGGAAGTTGGCACCGGTACGGTCCATCTTGTTGACGAACGCGATACGGGGAACCTTGTACTTGTTAGCCTGACGCCATACGGTTTCAGACTGGGGCTGTACGCCACCTACGGCACAGTACACCATCACGGCGCCATCCAGAACACGCATGGAACGCTCTACTTCGATAGTAAAGTCAACGTGGCCCGGGGTATCGATGATGTTGATACGGTGCGGTTGGAACTGTTTACCCATACCGGACCAGAAAGCGGTGGTCGCGGCGGAGGTGATGGTGATACCACGCTCTTGTTCCTGTTCCATCCAGTCCATGGTGGCGGCGCCATCGTGAACTTCACCGATCTTGTGACTTACACCGGTGTAAAACAGAACGCGCTCGGTAGTAGTAGTCTTACCGGCGTCGATGTGAGCGGAGATACCGATATTACGATAACGCTCAATGGGGGTTGTACGAGCCATTGTCATCCTCTTACTAGGGCGCTTGTCCCCAGATAATTAAAGGTGCGCAGAGTCATAAGACCCTGCGCAAGCGGATTACCAGCGGAAGTGAGCGAAGGCCTTGTTCGCTTCAGCCATACGGTGAACGTCTTCACGTTTCTTGACAGACGAACCCTTATTGTCAGCGGCATCCAGCAGCTCGCCAGCCAAACGCTGAGCCATTGATTTTTCACCACGTTTACGAGCGGCATCAACCAACCAGCGCATTGCCAGAGCATTGCGACGTACCGGACGAACTTCTACCGGCACCTGATAGGTTGCACCACCGACGCGACGAGATTTAACCTCGACCGCCGGACGAATGTTGTCCAGAGCGACTTCGAACAGGGCCAGGTGCTCTTTGCCAGATTTGGTGGCAATGATGTCCAGGGCGCCATAAACGATGGCTTCTGCAACAGATTTCTTACCGTCAACCATTACTACGTTGACAAATTTAGCCAGCAGCTCAGATCCGAACTTGGGATCCGGCAGGATTTTACGCTGACCAACAACACGACGTCTTGGCATTTCAAATTCTCCGTAACTTCAGGGGTTACCCAAAACTAGAAAGTTATCTAACTAGAAACGAATTAACGTTTGGCCTTACTTAACGGAGAACCATTAAGCTTTCGGACGCTTCACGCCGTACTTGGAGCGAGCCTGCTTACGGTCTTTAACACCGGCACAGTCCAACGCACCACGAACGGTGTGATAACGAACACCTGGCAAGTCTTTTACACGACCGCCACGGATCAGAACAACAGAGTGCTCTTGCAGGTTGTGACCTTCACCACCGATGTAGGAGGTGACTTCGAAGCCGTTGGTCAGACGTACACGGCATACTTTACGCAGTGCAGAGTTAGGCTTCTTCGGGGTGGTGGTGTATACACGGGTGCATACACCACGCTTCTGAGGGCACGCTTCCAGCGCCGGCACGTTGCTTTTCACAACGAGCTTGATGCGTGGCTTGCGAACCAACTGGTTAATAGTTGCCATCAAAAGGCTCCTGATAATGACTTCATAAACGTGTGAAAAATCCTCCCCGCAGATACGGGGACGCGAAATTTTATGCCCTGTTGTCTGGGGAGTCAAGATTTATACAATTTGCACACCGAAATGGCAAATGACAGTCGAATGACATTATGCTAAGCAACTGAGATAAAAAGGAAAACCAAGTCTAACCGCCCCAGGTCTGCGGTGATCCGTGCTCGGCGATCAACCTGATCAAACCCGGCATATCGAGTTCCATCCCGATCCCGGATGACAAGCCTCTCGCTTGCAGGTCTTCCTTCATGACGTAAAGGGGGACGTCTGCCAAGCGCTCGCACCACCCGGGGGCAGCCGCCGCCATCACGGCATCCTGCATCAACACCACCAGATCCCCTTCCATGCGGTAACGCAACGCCAACTCGAGATCCTGGCTCATGAAGGGAGAGTTCAATATCAGCTGTATCACGGACACCTCAGAAGCAGATGTGGGTGGTGAAACCCGCCCAGCTACGGCGAATTTCCGCAGGAGAGAGCGGAATAACTGGGATTAGCAGATCCGCCGCCGTCAGTCCTCGCTCAGCCAGTGACACCGCACAGACATAGATCTCCTCGATGTCATACAGTTCCAGCATCTTGAAGGTCGGGGCGTAGTGACGCTGCAATATGGCGTGTGGTGATTGCTCCCTCACCAGTTGCATTACGCCATCCCCCACCAGAAAGAGTGCCAGGGACTCCGTCAATGCAGAGGTGGCCAGCAGAGCATCCAGCCCCTCCCGACCACTCGCCGAACCATGGGGACCACGCCGTGAGATAAACGCTATTCTGGTCATTTTGTCCCCCTAGAACTGAACGAAGCGATCAGCGGTCAGTGCGGCTTCCGCCAACTGACCGAGCCCGCTCAGGCAGAATGGTGCTTCCAGATTGAAATGCTCCCGTCCCATTCCCTTGGCCTCCTGCTCATCCAGCACGCCACGGCGCATGGCCGCAGCCACACACACATCGATACGGATGCCCTGCTGGATGGCCAACTCGCGCCACAACGCCACCAGGTCGGTCTCATCGCTGGCTGGCGTATGGAGGCCATTGGCATTGCACACCCCCTCCTGATAGAAGAAGAGGTGGGACAAGCGGTGTCCCTGCTCGACCAGACTCAGGGCAAAACGATAGGCCGTGCTGGCCGTCTGGGTGCCATAGGCGGGCCCGGTGACCAGCAGAGCAAAATTCAGACTCATGATCGCACTCCTGCACAGCGGTGCATCCATTCTACCTCATAGACGCAAAAGCCCCTCCTGGGAGGGGCTTTTGCAATGAAACAGGCTCAGACGTAAGCGATGGCTTCGACTTCGACCAGCACATCCTTGGGCAGACGAGCGACCTCCACGCAGGAACGTGCCGGAGCGGATTCGCCAAAGTAGCGGGCATACACCTGGTTGAAGGCCACGAAGTTGTTCATGTCACTCAGGAAGCAGGTGGTCTTCAGTACCTTGCTGGTATCGGCCCCTGCGGCTTTCAAGACTGCGACCAGATTCTTCATCACCTGCTCTGCCTGAGCCTCGATGCCACCGGCAACGATGTCCATGGTGGCCGGATCGAGCGGGATCTGCCCGGAGGTAAAGACCAGCTCACCCAGCTTGGTAGCCTGGACATAAGGGCCAATTGCGGCAGGCGCCTTGTCGGTTGCAATCACTTCTTTAGCCATTGTTATCTATCCCCTATCTATGGCGCTTACTCGCTCTCTTCTTCACCCTGCTTGCGCTGTCGGATGTAGAGATACACGGTATGTTTGGAAATATTCAGCTTGTCGGCGACCAGGTTGATCGAATCCTTGATATCAAATATGCCCTTCTCGAACAACTGGGTCACGATAAAACGGTTCTTGGCATTGTTGGCCACGGAGGGATCACGATTGACCTCGTCGATGGTGTTGTCCACCGTCTGGGCAACCAGCTCTTCGACGCTGTTGGCGAAGGTCTCCGGTGATTGCCGCTCCACCTGCTGTGGCGTCGGGAAGAATTCGGCCACGAACTCGTGGAAAGGTGCATTGATGTGCAGGTTGATGCAGATAAGGCCGATCACCTGCTTGTCGCGGTTACGGATGGCGATGGTGCTCGACTTCATCAAGGCACCGGTCCGACTGCGGGCAAAATAACTCTGGGTGTGATCCTGACCCGTGCTCTCGATATCCTTGAGCATCCGCAGGGCGAGATCGGTGATCGGCGCCCCCAGAGTTCGACCCGTATTGAAACCATTCGCTATTTGGATCACGGACTCATGCAGATTTTCCAGGGAGTGGAGCACCACCTCGCAGTGCTTGCCGAACAGATCGGCCAGGCCTTCGATAAGGCCCCCATATGAACGCAACAGCTCCCTGTCTTCGTCTGTAAAAGCGCGACCGCTCAGTTGCTCTTCGGGAAGCAGTACTTCCTCGATACCGACAGCCATGTTCTACCCCTGTAATACCCATTCAACTTTCCCGAGTTTTCAGTTGCGACGGGGCAATGTCAACTTTTTTTGATTTTTTGCTCTATAACCTTGCACTGGATCATCCCCCTGCCCCAGCCCAGTGCACGCTGGGCGCCGGATGGGAAATAAAAAAAGGGCCCCTAGAAGGGGCCCTTTTCGATCACTGCAGCGGAAGATTACTCTTCGTCAAAACTGCCGGCTGCGTTGAGCAGATCCGCCAGGTTTTGCTGAGCTTCATCGGCAGTCACCTGCGGCACACCGACAGCACGGGCTGCGGCGGCACGCTGGTTGATGCGGCTGTGGTGGTAGGCAAAGCCGGTACCAGCCGGGATCAGACGACCCACGATCACGTTCTCTTTCAGGCCGCGCAGTTCATCACGCTTGCCACCCACGGCCGCTTCGGTCAGCACGCGGGTGGTCTCCTGGAAGGAAGCTGCGGAGATGAAAGACTCGGTGCTCAGAGATGCCTTGGTAATACCCATCAGGATATGACGGTAGGTAGCCGGGGTCTTGCCTTCGGCAACCAGTTTACGGTTGGCAATCTTCACACGGGCCACTTCAACCTGCTCACCTTCGATCAGGTCGGTGTCGCCAGCGCTCAGGATCTCGCACTTGCGAAGCATCTGACGCACGATGACTTCGATGTGCTTGTCGTTGATCTTAACGCCTTGCAGACGGTAAACGTCCTGCACTTCGTTGGCGATGTAGTTGGCGACCGGGCTGATACCGCGCAGACGCAGGATGTCATGAGCAGACTCGGGACCGTCCGCCAGCACTTCACCCTTCTCAACTTTTTCACCTTCGAACACGTTGAGGTGACGCCATTTCGGAATCATCTCTTCGTAGATCTCGCCACCATCGGTCGGGGTGATGACCAGACGGCGTTTGCCCTTGGTCTCTTTCCCGAAGGAGATGGTACCGGAGATCTCGGCCAGGATGGCCGGCTCTTTCGGCTGACGTGCTTCGAACAGATCCGCAACGCGCGGCAGACCACCGGTGATGTCCTTGGTACCGCTGGACTCTTGCGGGATACGCGCAACCGCATCACCCACGCCCACGTTGGCACCATCTTCCAGGTTCACGATCGCCTTGCCCGGCAGGAAGTACTGGGCGGGAACGTCGGTGCCCGGGATCATCACATCCTTGCCGTTCAGATCGACCAGTTTCACGGTCGGACGCATCTCTTTACCGGCGCTCGGACGCTCGTTGACATCCAGCACGACGATGGAAGAGAGACCGGTCAGCTCGTCGGTCTGACGAGTGATGGTCACACCGTCGATCATGTGTTCGAAGTGCAGGCGACCCGCCACTTCGGTGATGATCGGGTGGGTGTGCGGGTCCCAGTTCGCGACGGTATCACCGGCGTTCACCGCTTCGCCATCCTTCACTTCCAGCACGGAACCGTAAGGCAGCTTGTGGCTTTCCTTGGTACGGCCCATCTCGTCCATGATGGTCAGCTCGGTAGAACGGGAGGTGATAACCAGCTTGTCAGAGTTGTTCAGAACGAACTTGGCGTTCTGCAACTTGATGCTACCGGTGTTCTTCACCTGGATGCTGCTCTCGGCAGCCGCTCGGGATGCGGCACCACCGATGTGGAAGGTACGCATCGTCAGCTGGGTGCCCGGTTCACCGATGGACTGAGCGGCGATAACACCGACAGCCTCACCCTTGTTAACCAGGTGACCACGGGCCAGATCACGGCCGTAGCAGTGAGCACAGTTACCGAAGTCGGTCTCACAGGTGATGGCAGAACGTACCTTCACGCGGTCGACGGAGTTGCGCTCCAGCAGGTCACACAGCTGCTCGTCGAGCAGGGTGTTGCGCGCTACCAGCACTTCATCCTCGGTACCCGGCTTGATCACGTCTTCGGCCACCACACGACCCAACACGCGCTCACGCAGCGGCTCGACCACGTCGCCACCCTCGATCAGCGGAGTCATCCACAGACCGTCGGTAGTGCCGCAATCGTCCTCGGTGATCACCATGTCCTGGGCCACGTCAACCAGACGACGGGTCAGGTAACCGGAGTTCGCTGTCTTCAGCGCGGTATCCGCCAGACCTTTACGAGCACCGTGAGTGGAGATGAAGTACTGCAGTACGTTCAGACCTTCACGGAAGTTCGCCACGATCGGCGTTTCGATGATGGAGCCATCCGGCTTCGCCATCAGGCCACGCATACCGGCCAGCTGACGGATCTGGGCGGCGGAACCCCGCGCACCAGAGTCGGCCATCATGAAGATGCTGTTGAAGGAGGCTTGCTCTTCCTCATCGCCCAGGGAGTTGACGTTACGCTCCTTGGAAAGGTTGTCCATCATGGCCTTGGAGACGCGATCGTTCGCGCTGGCCCAGATATCGATAACCTTGTTGTAGCGTTCGCCCGCGGTCACCAGACCGGACAGGAACTGGTCCTGGATCTCGGCGACTTCGGCTTCTGCAGCAGCGATGATGTCTTTCTTGGCATCCGGGATGACCATGTCATCGATACCAACAGAGGCACCGGACAGGGCCGCGTAGTGGAAACCGGTATACATCAGCTGGTCAGCGAAGATGACGGTATCCTTCAGGCCCTGCTTGCGATAGCAGGTGTTCAGCAGACGGGAGATGAGCTTTTTGCCCAGCGCCTTGTTGGAGACGCACTTGATCCAGTTCTGCGGGTTGGCGTCCAGATCAGCCTGCTCTGCAGCAGTCAGTACCTTGGGCTCGTCAATCAGCGCGTACTCCATGCCTTTGGGCAGGATCAGGCTCAGGATCGCACGACCAACGGTGGTGTTCTTCATCTCGGTCTTGGCAACCAGCTCACCGGCTTCGTTCTTCACGTACTCGGTGATGCGGCACTTGACGCGAGCATGCAGGTCGGCCAGACCGGCACGGTAGACCTTCTCGGCCTCTTTCGGACCGGACAGCACCATACCTTCGCCCTTGGCGTTGATACGGGCACGGGTCATGTAGTACAGACCCAAGACCACGTCCTGGGAAGGAACGATGATCGGCTCACCGGAGGCAGGCGACAGGATGTTGTTGGTGGACATCATCAGGGCGCGCGCTTCCAGCTGGGCTTCCAGGGTTAGCGGTACGTGGACCGCCATCTGGTCACCGTCGAAGTCCGCGTTATACGCAGCACAAACCAGCGGGTGCAGCTGGATGGCCTTCCCTTCGATCAGGGTCGGTTCAAACGCCTGGATACCCAGACGGTGCAGGGTCGGTGCACGGTTCAGCAGAACCGGGTGTTCGCGGATCACTTCGTCCAGGATGTCCCAAACGACGGCTTCTTCGCGCTCCACCATCTTCTTGGCGGCCTTGATCGTGGTCGCCAGACCGCGGGATTCCAGCTTGCCGTAGATGAAGGGCTTGAACAGTTCCAGTGCCATCTTCTTCGGCAGACCGCACTGATGCAGACGCAGGGTCGGACCTACGGTGATAACGGAACGACCGGAGTAGTCGACACGCTTACCCAGCAGGTTCTGACGGAAACGACCTTGCTTACCCTTGATCATGTCGGCCAGGGATTTCAGCGGGCGCTTGTTGGAACCGGTGATGGCACGACCACGACGGCCGTTGTCCAGCAGGGCATCCACGGACTCTTGCAGCATGCGCTTTTCGTTGCGCACGATGATGTCCGGCGCAGCCAGATCCAGCAGACGCTTCAAGCGGTTGTTACGGTTGATCACGCGACGGTACAGATCGTTCAGATCGGAGGTCGCGAAACGGCCGCCGTCCAGCGGTACCAGCGGACGCAGGTCCGGCGGCAGCACGGGCAGCACTGTCATGATCATCCACTCCGGCTTGTTGCCGGATTGCAGGAAGGCTTCCATCAGCTTCAGACGCTTGGTGGTCTTCTTGCGCTTGGTCTCGGAGTTGGTCTGATCCAGCTCCTCACGCATGGCTTTGACTTCACCTTCCAGATCGATGGCGCGCAGCAGGGCCAGAATGGCCTCGGCACCCATCTTGGCGTCGAATTCGTCGCCCCACTCTTCCAGTGCGTCCAGATAGTTCTCTTCGGACAGCATCTGGCTGCGCTCGAGGTTGGTCATGCCGGGTTCGATCACTACATAGGATTCGAAATACAGCACGCGCTCGATGTCACGCAGGGTCATGTCCAGCAGCAGACCGATACGGGACGGCAGGGACTTCAGGAACCAGATGTGGGCAGTCGGGCTGGCCAGCTCGATGTGGCCCATGCGCTCACGACGGACCTTGGTCTGGGTCACTTCTACACCGCACTTCTCGCAGATCACACCACGGTGTTTCAGGCGCTTGTACTTGCCGCACAGACACTCGTAGTCCTTCACCGGTCCGAAGATACGGGCGCAGAACAGACCATCACGCTCCGGCTTGAAAGTCCGGTAGTTGATGGTCTCAGGCTTTTTGACCTCACCGAATGACCAGGAGCGGATCATGTCAGGAGAGGCCAGACCGATCTTGATACTGTCAAACTCTTCGGTCTTGGTCTGAGCCTTCAAAAACTTGAGTAAGTCTTTCACGTGTTTCCCCTGTCAGGAGTCTAACCTCGGCGCCCCGGCTGCCGAAACAGCGGGGCGCCCACGTCAATTCTCGAACAATAAGAGCGAGCTCTTACTCTTCGTCCAGCTCGATGTTGATACCCAGAGAGCGGATTTCCTTCAGCAATACGTTGAAGGATTCGGGCATGCCCGGCTCCATACGGTGGTCGCCATCCACGATGTTCTTGTACATCTTGGTACGGCCGTTCACATCGTCAGACTTGACGGTCAGCATTTCCTGCAGGGTATATGCCGCACCGTAAGCCTCCAGGGCCCACACTTCCATCTCACCGAACCGCTGACCACCGAACTGCGCCTTACCACCCAGCGGCTGCTGGGTAACCAGGCTGTAGGAACCGGTAGAACGCGCGTGCATCTTGTCGTCTACTAGGTGGTTCAGCTTCAGCATGTACATGTAACCCACGGTGACCTTGCGCTCGAAGGCGTTACCGGTACGACCGTCGAACAGGGAGATCTGACCGGATTCCGGCAGATCGGCCAGCTTCAGCAAGGCTTTGATTTCGCGCTCTTTGGCACCATCAAAGACAGGTGTAGCCACCGGCAGACCCTTACGCAGGTTACCCACCAGGGTACGCACGTCGTCGTCAGACAGTTCGGCAATGTTCACTTGCTGGGAGTCCTTCTCGCCCAGGTCATAGACCTGTTGCAGGAACTCGCGCATCTCGTGCAGCTCGCGCTGTTCTTTGATCATGCGGTCGATCTTCTCGCCGATGCCCTTGGCCGCGAGGCCCAGGTGCACTTCGAGGATCTGACCGATGTTCATACGAGACGGTACACCCAGCGGGTTCAGTACGATGTCGACCGGACGGCCGTACTCGTCATGGGGCATATCCTCGACCGGACAGATCTTGGAGATAACACCCTTGTTACCGTGACGGCCCGCCATCTTGTCACCCGGCTGGATGCGACGCTTGACGGCCAGATAGACCTTGACGATCTTCAGTACGCCCGGCGCCAGGTCATCGCCCTGGATGATCTTGCGACGCTTGTTCTCGAATTTCTTGTCGAACTCGGCCTTCAGCTCAACGTGCTGTTCAGCGATCTGCTCCAGCTCGATTTGCTTGGCTTCATCTTCGATGGCCAGCTCAAACCACTTGGAACGATCGAGCTTGTTCAGACGATCTTCGCTGTAACCGGCGGCCAGCAGCAGGTTGCGGGAACGGCCGAAAATGCCGTCTTCCAGGATCTTGAACTCTTCGGTCAAGTCCTTCTTCGCTTCCTTCAACTGCATCTCTTCGATTTCTTTGGCGCGCTTGTCTTTTTCCACGCCATCGCGGGTAAAGACCTGCACGTCAACCACGGTACCGTACACACCGTTCGGTACACGCAGGGAAGAGTCCTTCACGTCGGACGCCTTCTCACCGAAGATGGCGCGCAGCAGCTTCTCTTCCGGAGTCAGCTGGGTTTCACCTTTCGGCGTTACCTTACCGACCAGAATGTCGCCACCCTTCACTTCGGCACCCACGTAGACGATACCGGACTCGTCCAGCTTGGACAGAGCGGCTTCACCCACGTTCGGGATGTCAGCAGTGATCTCTTCCGGACCCAGCTTGGTGTCACGGGAGATACAGGCCAGTTCCTGGATGTGAATGGTGGTCAGGCGATCTTCCTGAACAACACGCTCGTTCACCAGGATCGAGTCTTCGAAGTTGTAACCGTTCCACGGCATGAACGCGACGCGCAGGTTCTGACCCAGCGCCAGTTCACCAAGATCGGTGGACGGGCCGTCAGCCAGCACGTCGCCCGCCATCACCGGCTCACCCAACATCACGCACGGACGCTGGTTGATACAGGTGTTCTGGTTGGAACGGGTGTATTTGGTCAGGCTGTAGATGTCGATGCCGGCTTCGCCAGGCAGCAGCTCATCTTCGTTGACCTTGATAACGATACGGGAGGCATCGACGTAGTCGATCATGCCGCCACGCTTGGCCACTACGGTCACACCGGAGTCAACGGCCACTGCGCGTTCCATACCGGTACCTACCAGCGGCTTGTCAGCGCGCAGGGTCGGTACAGCCTGACGTTGCATGTTTGAACCCATCAATGCGCGGTTCGCGTCATCGTGTTCCAGGAACGGGATCAGGGCCGCTGCCACAGAGACGATCTGCTGCGGGCTCACGTCCATGTACTGGATCTGGTCGGCGTTCATAAAGGTGGATTCACCTTTGTGACGGCACGGGATCAATTCATCTTTCAGACGGCCATCTTCGGTGGTCGCGGCGTTGGCCTGTGCGATCACGTACTTGCCTTCTTCAATCGCAGACAGGTAATCCACTTCGTCGGTGATCACACCGTCGATCACCTTGCGGTACGGGGTCTCGAGGAAACCGTACTCGTTGGTGCGGGAATACACGGACAGCGAGTTGATCAGACCGATGTTCGGACCTTCCGGCGTTTCGATGGGACACAGACGACCGTAGTGGGTCGGGTGTACGTCTCGAACTTCGAAACCGGCACGCTCACGGGTCAAACCGCCCGGGCCCAGCGCGGAGATACGGCGCTTGTGGGTCACTTCGGACAGCGGGTTGTTCTGGTCCATGAACTGGGACAGCTGGCTGGAACCAAAGAACTCTTTGACCGCTGCGGAGATCGGCTTGGCGTTGATCAGATCCTGCGGCATCAGGGTGTCCAGATCGCCCAGAGACAGGCGCTCCTTCACCGCACGCTCGACACGGACCAGACCGACACGGAACTGGTTCTCGGCCATTTCACCGACGGAACGAATACGACGGTTACCCAGGTGGTCGATATCGTCCACTTCGTCGTTACCGTTACGGATGTCGATCAGGCGCTTCATGACCTCGACGATATCGTCCTTGGTCAGCACGCCAACGCCAGTCTCGTCTTCACGACCCAGACGGCGGTTGAACTTCATCCGACCTACGGTAGACAGGTCGTAACGCTCGGACGAGAAGAACAGGTTCTCGAACAGCTGTTCGGCCGCTTCGCGAGTGGGCGGCTCGCCCGGACGCATCATGCGATAGATCTCGACCAGAGCTTCCAGGCGGCTGGAGCTGGAGTCGATACGCAGGGTCTCGGACATGTAGGCACCGTGGTCCAGTTCGTTGGTGAACAGAACCTCGAAGTGCTTGAAGCCGGCTTGGGACAGGTTGGCAACTGCTTCCAGGCTCAGGGCCTGGTTGGCAGTCACGACCATTTCACCAGTCTGCGGATGTGCATAGTTCTTGGCTGCAACTTTGCCAACAACATACTCTACCGGCACCTCGATCTGAGTGATGCCGTCTTTTTCCAGCTGACGGATGTGACGGGCAGTGACACGACGACCGGTCTCGACCACCACGGCGCCATTGGCAATGATGTCGAAGGTCGCGGTCTCGCCACGCAGGCGCTCGGGCACCAGATCCATCATCAACTTGCCATCTTTCACTTCGAAACCGATGGTCTCGAAGAAGGTGGCCAGGATTTCTTCGGAGCTGAAGTCCAGGGCGCGCAGAATAATGGAGGCTGGCAGTTTACGACGACGGTCGATACGGACAAACAGGTTGTCTTTCGCATCGAACTCGAAGTCCAGCCAGGAGCCACGGTAGGGGATAACGCGAGCGTTATAAAGCACCTTACCGGATGAATGTGTTTTGCCTTTATCGTGGTCGAAGAAGACGCCCGGGCTGCGGTGCAGCTGGGAGACGATGACCCGCTCGGTACCATTGATGACAAAGGTGCCGTTTTCGGTCATGAGCGGAATTTCGCCCATGTAAACTTCTTGTTCCTTGATGTCTTTGACGGTGCCGGCAGCTGCTTCACGGTCGTACAGAACCATACGAAGCTTGACACGCAGCGGCGCGGAGTAGGTCACTCCACGGATCTGGCATTCTTTTACGTCAAATACCGGCTCACCCAGGCGATAGCTGACATACTGAAGCTCAGCACTACCGGAGTAACTGGTGATCGGGAAAACGCTACGGAAGGCGGCTTCTAGGCCGTACTCACCTTCCGGGTCAGCCTCGATGAACTGCTTGAAGGAGTCCAGCTGAATGGACAACAGATAAGGCGTGTCCAGTACCTGGTCTCGCTTACCGAAGTCCTTACGTATGCGTTTTTTTTCGGTATAAGAGTAAACCATAGGGTTCCTCAGCTCGCTGATAAGTGACCCACTCTGTCCCCACGGGACAGCTCTGTCTCAACACCGTTTTGTGTTGGCCCGGACGATGAGGCGGTCCGGATTGCTGGTGCACCGAGAGTCGTGAACGGTGTGAAATACTCTCAGTCTACAGCGCAAAAAGGCTGGTGAATAAAGATTCACCAGCCTTAGCCTGTTTTATCAGGCTAATCTACATAAATGCAGATTATTTGATCTCAACAGAAGCACCGGCAGCTTCCAGCTCTTTCTTCAGAGCTTCAGCTTCGTCCTTGGACACGGCTTCTTTCAGATTGGTCGGAGCAGCTTCTACCAGGTCCTTGGCTTCTTTCAGGCCCAGACCGGTAGCGCCACGAACGGCCTTGATGACGGCAACTTTGTTGGCGCCAGCAGCAGTCAGAACTACGTCGAACTCGGTCTTCTCTTCTACTGCTTCAGCAGCAGCCGGGCCGGCCATGACGGCAGCAGCGGCAGAAACACCGAACTTCTCTTCCATAGCTTCGATCAGCTCAACAACTTCCATTACGGACATGGAAGCAACGGCTTCGATGATTTGGTCTTTAGTGATAGACATGACAAAAATTCCTGATGTTGAATAAACTCAAACAGCCTAGATAGGCGAGAATCAAGCAGCAGCTTGTTTCTGGTCGCGAACAGCAGCGATAGTACGAACCAGTTTGCCAGCAGAGGCTTCCTTCATGGTAGCCATCAACTTCGCAATTGCTTCTTCGTAAGTCGGCAGCGTGGCCAGACGATCAATTTGTGCTGCGGCGATAAACTCACCGTTAAAAGCGCCAGCCTTGATTTCGAACTTTTGGTTCGCTTTGGCAAACTCTTTGAACAGACGAGCGGCAGCGCCCGGGTGTTCGTTAGAGAAAGCAATCAAGGTAGGACCGGTAAATGCGTCGTTCAGGCACTCGTATTCGGTACCTTCTACCGCGCGACGCAGCAGGGTGTTACGCACAACGCGCATGTACACACCAGCTTCACGAGCGGTCTTACGCAGGACGGTCATCTTCTCTACAGTGACGCCGCGAGAATCGGCTACAACTGCAGA
Source organism: Aeromonas sp. ASNIH7 (assembly GCF_002903485.1). Taxonomy (NCBI): domain Bacteria; kingdom Pseudomonadati; phylum Pseudomonadota; class Gammaproteobacteria; order Aeromonadales; family Aeromonadaceae; genus Aeromonas; species Aeromonas sp. ASNIH7. Next base: position 2,510,797 of record NZ_CP026226.1, on the reverse strand, counting down.
AAGAGCGCCTTTGGCAGCTTCGTTGACTTCAGCAACAATTGCCTTTTTGTCTTCGAGTCCCAATGCCATTGGCTTAACTCCTGGATTGAATCCGGGTCTGTTGACCCAGTACTGACACATCCCCCCTACCTTTACAACAGAGGGGAACGATGCGGTAGCAGGATTCCAGAAGAGAAAGAATCTTTCTCGCTGGGTTTCCGGCACCGTCTACGCAGGAAGAATTAAGGCTTTGCGGCCTCCTGCGGTCTTGGACGGAGGTCGAAACCCCCAACCAATCAAGGCGCAAAATTATAGATTAAATTTTGCGCCTTGTAAAACCCATCAATTAGGCCTGAGCTTCCAGGGAAGCTTGGTCTACGGCAACACCGGCACCCATGGTGGTGGAGATGCTGACTTTCTTGATGAATACACCCTTGGCGGAGGACGGCTTGGCCTTCTTCAAGGCAACCAGCAGCGCTTCCAGGTTTTCTTTCAGCTGAACTTCGTTGAAAGAGACCTTGCCCAGTGTGGTATGAATGATACCGTTCTTGTCGTTACGGTAACGAACCTGACCAGCCTTGGCGTTCTTGACGGCTTCGGCTACGTTCGGAGTGACGGTACCCACTTTCGGGTTCGGCATCAGACCGCGCGGGCCCAGGATTTGACCCAGTTGACCAACAACACGCATGGCATCCGGGGATGCGATGACGACGTCGAAGTTCATCTCGCCTTTCTTGACCAGCTCGGCCAGGTCGTCCATACCAACCAGTTCAGCACCGGCAGCCTTGGCGGCTTCGGCGTTGGCACCCTGGGTGAACACGGCGACACGGATGTCACGACCGGTACCGTGCGGCAGTACAGTTGCACCACGTACGTTCTGATCGGATTTACGAGCATCGATACCCAGGTTAACGGCAACGTCAACGCTTTCAACGAACTTGGCAGTAGCCAGTTCTTTCAGCAGGGCAATGGCTTCGTTGATGGAGTACTCTTTGGTACCGTCAACTTTTTCGCGAATAACGCGCATACGCTTGGACAGTTTAGCCATTGTCTTACTCCTCCACTACCAGGCCCATGGAACGAGCGGAACCGGCGATGCAACGTACTTTTGCATCCAGATCGGCACCAGTCATATCCGGCTCTTTGGTCTTGGCGATTTCTTGCAGCTGAGCCACAGTCACCTTACCAACCTTGTCTTTGTTCGGCTTGGCAGAACCAGACTGGATACCAGCGGCTTTCTTCAGCAGGAAGGAAGCGGGCGGAGTCTTGGTTTCGAAGGTGAAGGAACGGTCGCTGTAAACGGTGATCACGACCGGAGTCGGAGAACCTTTTTCCAGCTTTTCTGTACGGGCGTTGAACGCCTTACAGAATTCCATGATGTTCACGCCGTGCTGACCCAGAGCGGGACCAACGGGAGGGCTGGGGTTAGCACTGCCAGCCTTAACTTGCAGCTTGATATAAGCTGTGACTTTCTTAGCCATTACAAAAATACCTCAAAAATGGGTTCTAACGCCTCGGAGACATGCTCCTGCAAACGGCTCCCCAACAAATAAAGGGGCAGCGAATTATAGAGATAATCGCTGCCCCTGACAACCGTTAAACGTACAGAGATTAATCAGCCTTTTTCGACCTGACCAAAATCCAGTTCTACCGGCGTTGAGCGGCCGAAGATCAGTACGGAGACCTTCACGCGGCTCTTTTCGTAGTCCACCTCTTCAACGGTACCGTTGAAGTCGGCGAACGGACCATCGGCAACCCGGACCATCTCACCCGGTTCAAACAGGGTTTTCGGACGCGGCTTGTCGTGGGCATCTTGCAGACGATTGAGGATGGCATCCGCTTCCTTATCGGAGATAGGAGCAGGGCGATCGGAGGTACCGCCGATGAAACCCATTACACGTGGTACATTGCGTACCAGGTGCCATGTGGTTTCATCCATCACCATCTGGACCAGGACGTATCCCGGGAAAAATTTGCGCTCACTCTTGCGCTTCTGGCCAGCACGCATCTCGACCACTTCTTCGGTCGGGACCAGCACTTCACCAAACAGCTCTTCCATGCCATGCATCTTGATATGTTCACGCAGGGATTTGGCAACACGGCCTTCGTAGCCGGAAAATGCCTGCACGACATACCATCTCATACGCTGTTCACGTTGTTCAGTCATGGCTTATCCTTACACACCGGTAATCAGGTTGACCAACCAGACCAAGGCGCCGTCCAACACGAACAGCAGCAGCCCCATCACGGCAGTCACCGCCAGCACAATCAGGGTTGTCTGAATGGCTTCCTGACGGGTCGGCCATACGACCTTGCGGACTTCCAGGCGAGACTCACGGGCAAACGCCAGTGTTGCCTTGCCCTTGGTGGTTTGCAGGGCCACTGCACCGGCAGCAGCGATGACAACGACCACACCCAGGGCGCGGACGGCAGCAATAACGTCGCTCAGCAGGTAATTGCCCACTACAGCGGCCGCCAGGATGATGAAAACCAGGCCCCAAAGCAGGGTATCCTTGCTTCCGCCCTGACCCTCAGAACTAACACTCATACAACCCACCTGTATCTGACGTAACCAAAGACACAAAAGCCCCGTACGAGACGAGGTATATGGCAGGGGCGGCAGGACTCGAACCCGCAACCATCGGTTTTGGAGACCGCTGTTCTACCAATTCGAACTACGCCCCTGCATAAGAAAGCCCCTATTATAGGGGCTTTGCTTTATTTATGTAAGCCAAGATTAAGCGATAACTTTGGCTACAACACCAGCACCTACGGTACGGCCACCTTCACGGATGGCGAAACGCAGGCCGTCGTCCATCGCGATCGGGGCAATCAGGGTAACAACCATCTTGATGTTGTCGCCCGGCATTACCATCTCTACGCCTTCCGGCAGTTCGATGGTACCGGTCACGTCGGTAGTACGGAAGTAGAACTGCGGACGGTAGCCCTTGAAGAACGGGGTATGACGACCACCTTCTTCTTTGGACAGCACGTACACTTCAGATTCAAACTTGGTGTGCGGCTTGATGGTGCCCGGCTTGGCCAGTACCTGACCACGCTCTACGTCTTCACGCTTCACGCCACGCAGCAGTGCGCCAACGTTCTCACCTGCACGACCTTCGTCCAGCAGTTTGCGGAACATTTCAACGCCGGTACAGGTGGTCTTGGTGGTATCTTTGATACCAACGATTTCCACTTCTTCACCAACCTTGACGATACCGCGCTCTACACGACCGGTTACTACGGTACCACGGCCTGCGATGGAGAAGACGTCTTCGATAGGCATCAGGAACGGCTGGTCAATGGCACGCTCCGGCTCCGGAATGTAGGTGTCCAGGTGGCCAGCCAGTTCCAGGATCTTCTCTTCCCACTGAGCTTCGCCTTCCAGCGCTTTCAGTGCGGAACCACGGACTACCGGCAGGTCATCACCCGGGAAGTCGTACTCGGACAGCAGTTCGCGAACTTCCATCTCGACCAGTTCCAGCAGCTCTTCGTCATCTACCATGTCGCACTTGTTCATGAACACGATGATGTACGGAACGCCTACCTGACGACCCAGCAGGATGTGCTCACGAGTCTGCGGCATCGGGCCGTCAGTCGCTGCTACTACCAGGATTGCGCCGTCCATCTGGGCAGCACCGGTGATCATGTTTTTAACGTAGTCGGCGTGACCCGGGCAATCTACGTGAGCGTAGTGGCGGGTAGCGGTGTCGTATTCTACGTGGGAGGTGTTGATGGTGATACCACGCTCACGCTCTTCCGGTGCCTTGTCGATCTGGTCGAAGGCGAAAGCTTTACCACCGAAGTGCTTGGCCAGCACGTTGGTGATGGCGGCGGTCAGGGTGGTTTTACCGTGGTCAACGTGGCCGATGGTACCCACGTTAACGTGCGGTTTATTACGCTCAAATTTTTCTTTAGACATGATCGTCCCTCTAAACTAACGCTGAGTACGCGGTGGCAAGCTAACCACAGAACAGTTTATATGATGGATATGAATCAAGGGGAGTAGAGAGGTTGGTGCTGACAGGCTGGTTCGATTGCCGAACTCACCCTAAGGTGTGGCTCTCAGAATTACCTGAGCCATATCAGCATCTTGGAGCGGGCAGCGGGAATCGAACCCGCATCATCAGCTTGGAAGGCTGAGGTAATAGCCATTATACGATGCCCGCATTTCTCTAACCCAAAGAACTCAAACCGCAGAGAAATATGGTGGAGGGAGAAGGATTCGAACCTTCGAAGGCAGAGCCGTCAGATTTACAGTCTGATCCCTTTGGCCGCTCGGGAACCCCTCCAGTTGCATAAATGCCACAACGGTAATTCTGCTTGCACCCGTTGTTTTTGTCGCTTTTGCTGGGCAAATAGACGACAGACATCCAAGCGTCGCGCATTTTATGGTAAGGATTTTGGGGATGCAACCATTGCACCTTGCAAAATGTGCATTTATGCCGGGATCCAGGCAAAAAAACGCTCCTTCTCCGTCCCGACCGGACGCGTCCCTTGTCGCTCCCGATCCCTTGGTGTATGGTCGCCCTGCCCAAGAAACAGTGATGACACCATGACGACAGAGCATAACCCCTATTTGCAATTCACCCGCGAACAATGGGCGTTATTGCGCGATGCGGTCCCCCTGACCCTGACCGAGCACGATCTGCAGACCCTGCGCGGGATCAACGAGAAGGTGTCATTGCGGGAAGTGGAAGAGATCTATCTGCCCCTCTCCCGTCTCCTCAATCTCTACGTCAAGGCCAAGCAGCGCCGCAGCCGGGTGCTGGAGCAGTTTCTCGGTCAGTCCCGCGGCAAGGGCACCTATATCATCAGCATCGCCGGCAGCGTGGCGGGGGGAAAGAGCACCACGGCCCGTATCCTTCAGGCATTGCTGGAGCGCTGGCCGGAGCACCCCAGGGTGGAGCTGGTCACCACCGACGGCTTCCTGTTTCCCAACAAGGAGCTGGAAGCCCGTGGCCTGATGCGTCGCAAGGGGTTCCCCGAGTCTTATGACATCCGCCATCTGGTGGAGTTTGTCGCCAATATCCGCGCCGGCCACGAGAAGGTCGAGGCCCCCGTCTACTCCCACCTCATCTATGACATCCTGCCCGACGAGAAGAAGGTGGTGGAGCAGCCGGACATCCTGATCCTGGAAGGGCTCAATGTGCTGCAAAGCGGCATGGACTATCCCCAGGACCCTCATCGCGTGTTCGTGTCGGACTTCGTCGACTTTTCCATCTATGTGGATGCCGATGCCGAGCTGCTGCGCACCTGGTACATCGATCGTTTTCTCAAATTCCGCAGCGGCGCCTTCTCGGATCCCGACTCCTATTTCCACCACTACGCCAAGCTGGCCGAGAGCGAGGCGACCGAGATCGCCAACAACATCTGGCAGGATATCAACTACCTGAATCTGCAAGAGAACATCTTGCCGACCCGGGAGCGGGCCAACCTCATCCTCACCAAGGGCAACGAGCACGCCATCGAGCAGATCAAGCTGCGCAAATAATGACAGCGACGAAGAGGGGGCCCATGGGCCCCCTCTTCTCATTCATGCCGGATGGAGTCTCAGTCCCCCCGGCGCAGGGAGATCTCCCCGCCCAGGTAGAACTTGATCCCCTCCTCCGTCTCCAGCCGCAGGGCCCCGCGATCGTCGATGCCCCTGGCGATCCCGCGGATCACCTGCCCCCCCATCAACAGTTTCACCGGCTGGCCGGCGAAGTGATCGAGCCGGTTCCAGCTCTCGACGAAGCTCGCCAGCCCGGTCTGTTCGAAGGTCTGCATGGCCTGCTGCAGGTGCAACAGCACGCAGGCAGCCAGCTGGTTGCGGTCCACCAGTTCGGGCTGGATGTGGCGCAGCTCGGACCAGGCCTGATCGATCTTCTCCCCCTCCCGGCTCGGCATCGCAAGATTGAGGCCGACCCCGATCACCAGATTGCAGCTGGCACCGGCACTGCCGCTCATCTCCACCAGGATGCCCGCCAGCTTGCGGCCCTGATAGTAGAGATCGTTCGGCCACTTGAGCTCAACCCCTGGATAACCGAGCGACTCCAGCGCCTCCACCACGGCCACCCCCACCGCCAGGCTGAGCCCCATAGCGGCCGCCATGCCCTGCTCCAGCCGCCAGTACATGCTGAGGATCAGCTGGCAGCCGAAGGGGGAGACCCAGGGCTTGCCGCGGCGCCCCCGGCCGGCGGTCTGGCACTCGGCCAGACAGCTCTCGCCTGAGCTCAGTTGATTGACCCGCTCCAGCAGGTACTGGTTGGTGGAGTCGATCACCGGGAAGCAGTGCACCGGTGCCATGGGCGCCAGCGCCCGCAGCTGCGCCTCGTCATAGAGCGCCATGGGCACCGCAAGCCGGTAGCCTTTGCCGGTCAGGCTGAATAAGTCCAGCCCCAGCTCCTTGAGCGCAGCCATGTGCTTGCTCACCGCCGCCCGGCTGATGCCGAGCCGCTCGCCGAGCTGCTCGCCCGAGTGGAACTGGCCGTCACTGAGCAGGGTGATCAGCGTCTGCCGGATGGGGGTCAGGATCATGCCAGTACCTCATCGAGCCGGGTCTCGCCGCTGCGGCCCATGAAGCGCACCTCGTGCTCCAGCACCACCCCGAACTTCTGCTCCACGCTGTCCCGCACATGGGCCGCCAGGGCGATCAGCTCCATGGCGCTGGCGCCTCCCAGGTTAACCAGCACCAACGCCTGCTCCTGATGGACGGCGGCACGGCCGATGGCGAACCCCTTGAGGCCGCACTGTTCGATCAGCCAGCCCGCCGCCAGCTTCACCTGACCGTCGCCGGCCGGGTAGCTGGGCATCTGCGGGTATTGCTGTTTCAGGGTCTCGGCCAGGGCGGCGGGCACCACAGGGTTTTTGAAGAAACTGCCCGCGTTGCCCAGCACCGCCGGATCCGGCAGCTTGGCCATGCGGGTGGCACAGACGGTGTCGAAAATGGCCTGTGGCGAAGGGGCATCCCCCAGCGCCGCCAGCGGGCCATAGCCGGCGACCGGGCGCCATGCCTTGGGCAGGCGCAGACCGACGGCGATGATGAAGTGGGAGTCCTGATAGTCGTGCTTGAAGATGCTGTCACGGTAACCGAACCGGCAGTCGGCCGCCGCGATGCGCTCAACCTCGCCACTCTGCCAGTTGAACGCCTCCACGTAGGCACAGACGCTGGCCAGCTCGACCCCGTAGGCACCGATGTTCTGTACCGGGGCCGCCCCGACCGTCCCGGGAATGAGTGCCAGATTCTCCAGCCCGTGCCAGCCCTGTTGCAGGGCGTGACATACCAGCTCGTGCCAGTTTTCACCTGCCGCCACGTGTAGCAGCCAGTGCTCGGACTCCTCGTGCAGCGTGATCCCTTTCAGGCCGTTGTGGACCACCAGACCGGCAAAGTCATCGCAGAACAGGATGTTGCTTCCTCCTCCCAGCACCAGGCGCGGCAAGGTGGCCAACTCCGGGTTAGTCCGCAGTTGCGCGAGATCATCCGGCCGGGTCACATCGGCCAGCCAGAGGCAGTGTGCGTCCAGGCCCATAGTATTGAGGGTCGACAGGGAGGCGTGGGGGGTGAGTTTCATCTGTGTGTTCCGACAAGGACAAGGGCGCAGTTTACCCCAGATTCCCCGGGACAAAAAACCCGGACACTTTTCGGACTCAGGGCTCTGGAGTAGAGTAACCCCTTCATCCCGCTGAGGAAGCATGCATGAACAATCAATTCGCCGTCATCGGCCTGGGCCTGTTTGGCAGCGCCTTGTGCGAAGAGTTGCAGCGCCAGAATGCCGAGGTACTGGCCATCGACATCGACGAGAGCAAGACCCGCCAGATAGCCACCCTCTGCAACCACGTCATCGTGGCCGATGCCACCGACGAGGCCACGGTCGCCGAACTGGGCCTGGCGAATTTCGACATCGTCTTTGTCGCCATCGGCGACAACCTGGAGACCAGCATCCTGACCACGCTGGTGCTGAAAGAGGCGGGCGTGAAGAAGGTCTGGGTCAAGGCCCGCGACAAGTTCCACGCCAAGATCCTGCAGAAGGTGGGCGCGGACAAGGTGATCAACCCGGAGTGGGACATGGGCCGCCGGGTGGCCCAGAGCATGCTGGACAACCGGCTGTTCGACTACCTGGAGCTGGGTCACGACATGGTGCTGACCGAGTTCGTGATCGGCTTGCAGCAAAACACCCGCACCCTGGCCGACTTGCGCCTGCTGCAGCAAAGCGATTTCCAGCTGTTGGCCATCAAGCGGGGTGAGGTGCTGCACAACGTCCTGACCGGCAAGATGGAGCTGCAACTCGGTGACATCCTGATCCTGGCCGGCAACAAGCACGCCATCGATCACTGGCTCGACACCCTATGATCAACTGGCGCAGCAACTACGCCTTCACCCTGCATCGGGAAGACAACTCCCGCTGGAGCGAGGCCAAGCTCATCCTGGGCAGTTTCCTCATCATCCTGCTGGTTGGCACCCTGTTTCTGGTCCAGCCCTCCAGCCACAAGGGTGAGGTCACCGTCATCAACGCCCTGTTCACCGCCACCTCCGCCATCAGCGTGACCGGCCTCGGGGTGGTGGATACCGGCACCGCCTTCACCCTGCAGGGGCAGATCATCCTGTTGATATTGATGGAGATTGGTGGTCTCGGCCAGATGACCATGACACTGCTGCTCATCGCCATGTTCAGCAAGCGGGTCGGGCTGCGCCAGCAGGTGCTGGCCAAGGAGGCACTGGGCCAGGAGGGATCCGTCAACATCGTCCAGCTGGTGAAACGCATCGTCCTGTTCGCCCTGATTGCCCAGCTGATCGGCACCGCCATCATGGCCATTCGCTGGGTGCCCGACATGGGCTGGGGTCACGGCCTCTACGTCAGCTTCTTCCACGCGGTGTCGGCTTTCAACAACGCCGGCTTCTCGCTGTTTGCCAACAACCTCATGGACTACCGGGATGACCCCATCATCAGCCTGACCATACCGGCCCTGCTGATCCTGGGGGGGTAGGCTTCACCGTCATCGTCGACCTGGTGCGCAACCGCCGCTGGCGCAAGCTGAAACTGCACAGCAAGCTGATGCTGCTGATGACCCCTGCCCTGCTGCTGCTGGGGACCCTGATGTTCTGGCTGCTGGAGCACAACAACCCGGGCACCCTGGGCAACGCCTCCTTCGGGAGCCAGTGGCTGGCAGCCTTCTTCCAGTCGGCCACCGCGCGCACGGCGGGCTTCAACACGGTGGATATCGGCCAGATGGTACCGGCCTCCCTGCTGTTCATGATGATGCTGATGTTCATCGGTGCCGGGGCAACCTCCACCGGGGGCGGTATCAAGGTCACCACCTTTGCCGTCGTTCTGCTGGCGACCCGGGCGTTTCTGACCAAGCGCCCCCATGTCACCGCCTTCGGCCGCACCCTGTCACCCCAGATAGTGACCCGCTCCCTGGCCATCATCATCGTCAGTACCATGGTGCTGATGCTGGCGATGTTCCTGCTGATGCTCACGGAGTCGCAATCATTCGACAAGATCATGTTCGAGACCATCTCGGCCTTTGCCACCGTGGGACTGTCCACCGGCATCACCGCTTCTCTAAGCGAACCGGGCAAACTGATCCTGGTGCTGGTGATGATCTGCGGCCGTCTGGGGCCCCTCACCCTGGCCATCATGCTGGCCCGCCCGGTGGAGACCCGCATCCGTTATCCGGAAGAGAGCGTCTACACGGGGTAAGCCGCTCCATCCATGCAAAGAGGGGCCACTGGCCCCTCTTCTTATTTTTATGTGATCACGGCGCGCACCAGCCTCAGGCAGCCTTGCCCCTGGTCGTCCCCTTACCAGTGCTCTTTCCAGGGCTCTTCCCCACACGAGCACTCTTGCCCGTGCTCGTGCGGGGGCGTGCGGCGGTGGACCCAGTCCGCTTGCGGCGGGCAAAGCGTTGCTTGCTGTCACCGGGCGCCGCCTTGGGCAGCGCGCTGAAGCTGGCGCCGGAATCCTGCCGCGCCCCCTCGATCAGGCCGTTGAGCTGCTCGGTGAGCGGCCCCATGAACTGCTGGTAGCTGCCGTGACGTTCGGCGATCTGACCCAGACTCTGCTCCCACAGTGCCGTCATGTCCGGTGTCGTGGCGGTCGTGGGCAGCGCCTGGACCAGGGCTCGCCCGGTCGGGGTGGCCTTGATGCTCTTGCCCTGGCGCACCAGGAAGCGGCGCTTGAACAGCAGATCGATGATCCCGGCCCGGGTCGCCTCGGTGCCCAGACCGTCGGTCTCCCGCAGGGTCTTGCGGATCTCGGGATCCTGCACATAACGGGCGATGCCGGTCATGGCGGCAAGCAGGGTGGCATCGGTAAACGGCTTGGGGGGCTGGGTCATCTTCTCCAGCAGTTCCCCCCGCTCGCACAGCAGTTCCTCCCCCTCTTTCAGGGCAGGCAGGGTTCCCGCCTCCTCCTCGTCATCCTCTTCCACTCCGAGCAGCGCCTTCCAGCCCGCCTTGAGGATGCGGCGCGCCTTGGCCTGGAACAGCCCTCCGGCGATGCGCAGCAACACCTTGCTGTCGTTGTACTCGAACGGCGGGTAGAACTGCAGCAGATACTGGCGGGCAATCAGGCCGTAAAGCTTCGCCTCGTCGGCCCCCAGGCTCCCCTCGTTCCCCCTCTTCTCGGTGGGAATGATGGCGTGGTGGGCATCCACCTTGCTGTCGTTCCACGCCTTGCTGCGGATCCTGCCATCCGCTTCGGCGACCGCCCTGGCCAGCGCAGGGGCCGTGCTGGCGATGGCCTCCCGCACCTGGCCGGCCCGGTTGAAGTGCTCGCTCGGCAGATGGCGGCTGTCGGATCTGGGATAGGTGATGAGCTTGTGCCGCTCGTAGAGGCTCTGGCAGATATCCAGCACCCGCTTGGCATCCATGCCAAAGCGCTTGGCCGCGTCGATCTGCAGGCTGGAGAGGTTGTAGGGGAGCGGCGCCGCCTGCTTGCGCGCCTGCTCCTCCACCGCCTCCACCCGGGCGGGTTGCCCCTGGATCCGCTCCACCACCTTGGCGGCCAGCGCCCGGTTGAGCACCCGTCCCTCCTCATCCTGCCAGGGCAGACATGCCTCCGATGGCAGCCACCTGGCGGTGAAGCGTTCGTTGCCCTGGGTCAACAGATGGGCCATCACCTCGTAGAACGGCTTAGGAACGAAGGCCTCGATCTCGAGATCCCGGCGCACCACCAGACCGAGCAAGGGGGTCTGTACCCGACCCACCGACAGCAGTTCGCTGCAGCCCCCCTTGCGGCCAAGCAGGGTATAGGCCCGGGTCATGTTGATGCCATAGAGCCAGTCGGCACGGCTACGGGCCAGCGCCGACACCGCCAGCGGCACGAACTCCTTGTTGTCTCTGAGCTTGTCGAGGGCGCGGCGCACGGCGGGGGGATTGAGATCGCTGATGAGGCAGCGCTGAACCGGTTTGGTCTTGGGATAGCCGAGAAAGTCGATCACCTCGTCCACCAGCAGTTGCCCTTCCCTGTCCGGGTCACCGGCGTTGACCACGCAGTCCGCCTGCTTGATGAGCCCCTTGATGACGGCCAGCTGGGCCTTGGTCTTGGGTTTGGCCACCAGCTGCCACTGGGTCGGGACAATGGGAAGGGATTCCATGCGCCACTGCTTGTAGGCGGCATCGTAGGCATCGGGCTCGGCCTGCTCCAGCAGGTGACCGATGCACCAGGTCACCACGTCTCCCTGCGCCGTCTCGATGAAACCCTCCCCCTTCTTGTGAGGTTTGGGGAGGACATCGGCGATGGCGCGGCCAAGGCTGGGTTTCTCGGCGATAAAGAGTCGCATGATGGATACACCTGAATACTGTATATGTGAACAGTATACAATCCTCTCGCCACAAACCCCAAGCCCCGGGGTGGCGTACTGCCTCCTCGCCCCGGCTTGGGCATCGCTCCCACCACCGCACATCCCGCTCCCGCTGTATGGGAAAAATGCGATTTAAATTCAATAAATCATGCCAAAACAAATAACAAAACCAAAAATCAATTATATGTCGAAATTAAAACCATGACCGAGGTCAACCCTTAGAATCCTGGGACTACTACTATATTGGTAATACCCGAATTCGAAGGACACCGTCACCATGCTTGGAAAACTGTTGAGAAAGACCTGGTTCTGGCTTCTGCTGCTCGGGGCCCTGCTGGGGATCGCCGCACTGGGCGTCACCGTCACCGTGCTGCACAAGACCAGCTCCACCGAGTTCTGCGTCTCCTGCCACTCCATGCAGACCCCCCTCGCCGAATATCAGGGCAGCGTCCACTTCCAGAACGTGAAGGGGATCCGCGCCGAGTGCGCCGACTGCCACATCCCCAGTGAACCCGCCGCCTATCTCTGGACCAAGATCCGCGCCGTGAAAGACATCTATCACGAGGCGATCGGCACCCTCGACACCCCGGAAAAATACGAGGCCCACAAGCTGCGCATGGCCCAGACCGTGTGGGATCAGCTCAAGGCCAATGACTCCGCCACCTGTCGCAGCTGCCACAGCTACGCCGCCATGGACATCCTGGCCCAGCGCCCCAATGCCCGCGCCGAGCACCCGGTCGCCATCAAGGAGGGTCAGACCTGCATCGACTGCCACCGCGGCGTTGCCCACATCATGCCGGACATGAGCGGCCTGGCTGCCGCCGGTGCCAGCGAGCTGGCGCAAGCCGCCGCCCAGACCCCGGCCACCGTCACCACCCGCTATGCCATCGCCACCACCCCGCTCTATCTGGATGCCGGCGCCAAGACTGATGAAGGCACCCTGATGCCCTCCACCCAGGTGGAAGTGCTGGCCAACGACAACGGCCGCGCCCAGGTGCGCATCGACGGCTGGCAGCAGGACGGGGTGAGCGAGGTGTTCTACGCCGCCCCCGGCAAACGGATCCTGAGCGTGCTGGTCGGCGAAGCCGCCAGAAAAGCCCTCGTGACCGGCAAGAGCGAGACCGACAGCGCCACCAACCTCACCTGGCATCAGGTCAGCCTGACCGCCTGGGTCGACCAGAGCCAGCTCATCGGCGACCAGGGCAAGCTGTGGCAATACGCCTCCACCCTGATGTCCAACAACTGCACCGGCTGTCACGGCCTCACCGCGCTGGATCACTTCAACGCCAACCAGTGGATCGGCGTCATCAAGGGGATGGAGTCCCGTACCTCCCTCACCCCGGAGCAGGCGCGCATGCTCACCCAATACGTGCAGAAACACGCCAGCGACATGAGCGCGGCCCATTAAGGCAGGAACAGAGGACTCTCCCATGACTTTTTTCAATGACCAACAGACCAACCTCTCCCGCCGTACTCTGCTCAAGGGGCTGGGGGCCTGTGCCGCCTTGCCCCTGCTGGCCGGTATCTTCCCGAAAAGCGCCCTGGCCAAGGCCGTCAGCACGGCCCTTGAGCAGTTCCCCACCCTGGTGCCCGCCCAGAAGGGCATCCTGACCGGCGCCCACTGGGGAGCCTTCGAGGCCATCGTCTCCGAGGGCCGCATGGTGCGGGTCCAGCCGGTGGCCGATGACCCAGCGCCGAATGACCTCATCGACATGGCGCCGTTCCAGGTCCACGCCAAGAACCGCATCAAGTACCCCATGGTGCGCAAAAGCTGGCTGGAGCACGGCCCGGGCGCCAGACCGGAGTTGCGCGGTGCCGACGAGTGGGTACGGGTGAGCTGGGAAAAGGCCATCGACTTGGTGGCCGGCGAGATCCAGCGCGTTCAGTCTGATTTCGGCCCGCAGGCGATCCACGCCGGTTCCTACGGCTGGAAGAGTGTCGGCATGTTCCACAACAGCCGCACCCTGCTGCACCGCCTGATGAACCTCTCCGGCGGCTTCACCGGTTATGCCGGTGACTACTCCACCGGCGCGGCTCAGGTGATCATGTCCCACGTGATGGGCTCCATCGAGGTGTACGAACAGCAGACCGCCTGGCCCAACGTGGTGGAAAACGCAGAACTGGTGGTGCTCTGGGGGGTCAATGCTCAGGTGACCCTGAAGAACAGCTGGAACATACCGGATCATGAAGGTCAAGCGGGCTTCAAGGCGCTGAAAGAGAAAGGCACCCGCGTCATCAGCATCGATCCGGTCTACAACGAGACCGCCAAGCTGGTCGGCGCCGAGTGGATTGCCCCGAACGCCTACACCGACGTGGCCATGATGCTGGGGGTGGCCCACACCCTCTACAGCGAGAAGAAGCACGATCAGGCCTTCCTCGATCGCTACACCGTCGGCTTCGACAAATTCCTCGCCTATCTGCTTGGCAAGGATGACGGTCAGCCGAAGAGCGCCGACTGGGCGAGCAGCGTCTGCGGCGTCGATGCCAAGGTGATCCGCCAGCTGGCCCTCGACATGGCCGCCAAGCGCACCATGATCATGGCCGGTTGGGGCATGCAACGTCAGCAGCATGGCGAACAGCCGAACTGGATGCTGGTCACTCTGGCTGCCATGCTGGGCCAGATCGGCCTACCGGGGGGCGGCTACGGCTTCAGTTACCACTACTCCTCCGGTGGCAGCCCCACCGCCAAGGGCGGCATTCTGGCGGGGATCTCCGCCGGCAACGCGCCGAAGAACAGCCCGGCACCGATCCCGGTGGCCCGCATCGCCGACTGCCTTGCCAACCCGGGCAAGACCATCGACTTCAACGGCCGCAAGGTGACCTATCCGGACATCAAGCTGGTCTACGTGGCGGGGGGCAACCCCTTCCACCACCATCAGGACACCAACAACCTAGTCAAGGCGTGGCGCAAGCCGCAGACCGTGATCGTGCACGAGCCCTACTGGACGGCGACTGCCAAACACGCCGACATCGTGCTGCCGGTCACCACCAGCTACGAGCGCAACGACCTGGAGATGGGGGGCGACTACTCCCAGCGCTACGTCTTCCCGATGCACCAGTGCGTGCCCCCCCAGTTTGAAGCCCGCAACGACTTCGACATCTTCAGCGCCATCGCAGCCAAGCTGGGCGTGCAGGAGCAGTACACCGAAGGGAAGGACGAGATGCGGTGGCTCAAGCAGATGTACGACGGCATGGCGGCGCAGGCCCGTGGCGCCCGTGTGGCGCTACCGCCGTTCAACATGTTCTGGGAGTCCAACAACTACATCCGCTTCCCGATCCCGGAGGCCAACCGCCAGTGGATCCGTCACGCCGATTTTCGCGAAAACCCGCTGCTCAACCCGCTCGGTACCCCGTCCGGCAAGATCGAAATCTTCTCCAGCACGGTGGCCGGCATGGGTTATGCCGACTGCGCCGGTCATCCCAAGTGGTATGAGCCCAAGGAGTGGGTGAAGAGCGAGGTGGCGGCGCGCTATCCGCTGTCGCTCAACACTTCCCACCCGACCCAGCGGTTGCACTCCCAGCTCGACAACACCCCGCTGCGGGACAAGTTCGCCATCGCCGATCGGGAGGCGATCCTGATCCATCCGGACGACGCCAAGGCGCGCGGCATCCAGGATGGCGATCTGGTGCGGGCCTTCAACGAGCGCGGCCAGATCCTGGTGGGGGCCCTGATCTCCGCCGATATCCGGCCCGGGGTAGTGCGGGTGTGTGAAGGGGCCTGGTACGATCCGGCCAAGCCGGGGGAAGCGGGCAGCATCTGCAAGAACGGCAACGTCAACTGCCTCACCTTCGACGAGGGCTCGTCCAGTCTGGCCCAGGGCAACTGCGGCCACATGGCCCAATTGCAGATAGAGAAGTATATCGGGCCAGTGCTAGCCAACACGGCGCACGAGGTACCGGCCAACGGCTGAGGCGGTTGCATGCAGACAAAACGGCGCCATAGAGGAGCCGTTTTCTTATCGCAGTTTGTGGTGTGGCTCAGAAGTCTCCTTCCACCATGTACTCTTCGGCGCACTCCACCAGCTGGGGCCAGAGATCTTCCGGCACCCAGGCCTCGGGGTCATCCTCGTCACCGTCATATTGGCTCCAGAAGAAGGCTCGCAGCCCGCTTGCGAAGTCGTCGCTCAACTCCGCCAGTTCGGAGAGGGGCCCCAGCCAGGCAATGCGGCGCAGGCCGGAGGCGAGATCGTTGATGGCATCCATCAGGGTGCGATCATCCAGGCTCTGCTCCACCAGCAGGGTGAAGCGCTCGCGGGCGCTCTCGGTCTGCTCCTCGTCCAGCTCGCCCACGTCGGCCAGCAGGTCGACAAAATCCTCCAGCAGGAACTGGATCAGGGCATCCCTGTCCTCGAACCACTGGATCTGGGCCCCCTTGGTGCCCAGCACCGAGGCATCGAACGAATCATCGAGATGGCACAAAGCCCAAGGATCGTCAGTCATTGCTACCCTTCCTACACCTGAAACAAGAGACGTATCTTATGCCGGGTGCCGCACCCTTGCCAGCACGGCGGCACAAAAGGGGCCCCCCGACGGGGCCCCCCGTCACTCGACCCTGGCCACCTTGGGCAGGGAGAGGGAAGCGGCGAGCCCCCCCAGCTCGGCCCGCCCCATGATGAGGCTGCCACGGTAAGCCTCCGCCAGGTCTGACACTATGTTGAGACCGAGCCCGGAACCCGGCACCTTCTCGTCGAGGCGCACCCCCCGCAGCACCGCCTTGGCGATCTGATCCTCGCTCATGCCGGGACCGTCGTCCTCGATGCGCAGGGTGATCCAGCCCCCCAGCTCGGCGCTGGAGATGCGCAGCTCGCTGGCGGACCACTTGAAGGCGTTCTCCAGCAGGTTGCCCACCATCTCGTCGAAGTCCTGCTCCTCCACCCCGACCGCCAGATTGACCGGCACCTGCAAGTCCACCGTCTTGCCGGGATAGAGGCGGGAGAAGGCGCGGCAGATGTACTCCACCCGGGCCCGCACCGGGGTCGACACCCCGAGGATCTTGGCGGCGCCGGTCACCCGCGCCTTGCCGAGGTGGTAGTCGATGTGGCGCTGGATCTGGTCGAGCTGCTCGCCGAGGGCGGCCTGATCCTCCGGCGGCAACTGGGTCACCTGGTTGCGCATGATGCTGAGCGGCGTCTTGAGGGCGTGGGCCAGGTTGCCGGTGTGGGAGCGGGCCCGTTGCAGCAGCTCGCCATAGTGGTGCAGCAGGCGGTTGATATCCTCCACCAGCGGCTGGATCTCCAGGGGGTAGCGAAGCCGGAACCCCTCCTGATGACCCTGATGGACGCGGCTCAGCTCGCGGCGCAGCAGGTGCAGCGGGCGCAGGCCGTAGAGGATCTGGAACATGAAGCCGAGCACCAGGCCGGTGGCGGCGAAGCCGAGGCCGAGGAACAGGCTGATGCGGGTCTTCTTCAGGGTCTGGGTCAGGGCGCTGCTGTCCTTGGCCATCACCAGGGTGAAGACCCGATCAGACCCCGGCAGCAGCACGGTACGGGTCATGATGAGCAGGGGCTCCTTGTTGGGCCCCTTGCCGACAAAGAGATCCGGATCGCCGAAAGCCGACTTCAGGCCGTGGGCACTCAGATGGGCATCCCACAGGGAGCGGGAGCGACTGACCACCGTCTCCCCCAGCTCCAGTTGCCAGTAGTAGCCGGAGTAGGGCTGGCGATAACGGGGGTCGGCCATGGGCTCGGTGACCACCGGCATGCCGTCCGGCTGGATCTCGAGGCGGGAGAGCAGATCGTAGAGCTGCAGGCGCAGGCCATCGGCCTCCGCCTCCTGCCAGTAGTTGCGCATCATGGTCTGCAGGCTGAAGCCGGTGGCGAACAGGAAGAGACCGCACCAGACCATGGCGATCACCACCAGCCGACCTCGCAGGGTGCGTACCAGCCTCATTCAACCCACCCCGCCATCGGTTGCGAGGGTGTCATTCGTTGATCCGGTAGCCGAGGCCGCGCACCGTCTCGATGAGATCGGCGTGGGTCTTCTTGCGGATGCGGCCGATGAACACCTCCACGGTGTTGGAGTCGCGATCGAAATCCTGGGCATAGATGTGGTCGATCAGCTCGCTGCGGGACACCACCTTGCCCCTGTGCTGCATCAGGTAGCCCAGCACCCGGAACTCGTGGGCGGTGAGCTTGATGGGGGTCCCTTCGTACCACACCTGGGAAGCCGCCATGTCGAGACGCACGCCACCGATCTCGAGGATGGAGCTGGCGTTCCCCGCCGCCCGGCGCACCAGCGCCTGCACCCTCGCCACCAGCTCCGCCACCTGGAAGGGCTTGGTGAGGTAGTCGTCAGCCCCGGCGTTGAGCCCTTCAATCTTCTCGTGCAACTGGCCACGGGCGGTCAGCACCAGCACCGGGGTGTCCATCCCCTTGCTGCGCCACTCCTTCAGTACGCTCAGGCCGTCGCGACCGGGCAGGCCGAGATCCAGGATGATGGCGTCATAGGGTTCGGTCTCGCCGAGAAAGCCCGCCTCGTTGCCATCGTGGCAGAGATCGGTGACGAAACCGGACAGACGCAGCTGTTCCGCCAGCTGGCCCGCGAGGATCTTTTCATCTTCAACTATCAGAATGCGCATACATGGGTATCCAAAACAGGGTTGTGCCAGCACCGGCAACGGTTGGGGGGACGAACCGGACGGCGGTACGTTCGCGGACTCACGCCGTTACTCCTCTTCCGGGGGCGGGCGCGGAGCGAACAGGCGTTCCAGATGGTGCCCCTTGAGCCACACCATCTCCAGGTTGTCAGCCCGGTAGCCCACCTTGATGACGCTGTTCTCCTCGTCGATGAGCCTGAGCTCGTAGAGCCAGACGCCATCCTCCTCACCCAGATCGACCCGCAGCACCCGCACCGGCAGGCGGGAGGCCACCGCCATCAGCTCATGAAAAGGACGGACCCGCCCCTCGCTGACCGCCTGTTGCAGCAAGGCCTCGTTCGGCTGGGCCGCCTGAACCAGCATCGGCAGCAGCAATCCAAGCAGGGGCAGCGCGCTATTCATGGGTGATTCATCTCTCAAAACCTAACATAATGCCGTTTATAGTGTGCCAGCCATGAATCCGGAATGAATATGATCCCACGCAGTATCCTGCTGATCTTGTGCCTCTTTTCCACCTTTGGCTGGGCGGCGCAGACACGTCTCGACATGGCCGGACTGGTCAAGTTGTTGCTGGCACAAGGGTATCACGACATTCGGGAAGTGGAGCTGGAAGGGGACAAATTCGAGGTCGATACCCTGAATGCCGACGATCAGCGCGTCCAGTTGCAGGTCGATGCCAACACCGGCGAGATCACCAAAAAAGAGGCCGAATAGGCCTCTTTTGCTATGGGCGTGACGGCTGTTGCGCCGCCCCCCTCCCGGCCACTTGCGGGCGCCTGCGCCAGGTGCGCAGCAGCTTCTCCCGACGGGGCCACAGCAGGGCGCAGGCCAGCACCAGATAGATGAGCGGCTCCTGCCACCCGCTCTTGACCGACCACCAGTAGTGTACCGGCACCAGCAGAGCCACCCCGTAGATCCAGTTGTGCAGCTTCTGCCAGGCCGGCCCCATGCGTCGCAACAGGGCCGGGATCGAGGTGATGCCGAGCGCCAGCAACAGCAGCAGCGCCACCATGCCCACCACTATGTAGCTGCGCTTCACCAGCTCGCCGCCAATCAGCCCCCAGTCGAACTGCAGATCCAGCCCCAGCCAGACCATGAAGTGCAGGGACGCCCAGGCGGCGCACCAGAGCCCGAGGGGGCGGCGCAACTTGATGAGCTGCCCCTGGCGCCAGCGCTTGGCGAGCGGCGACACCAGCAGGGTCAGCAACAGCAGGTGGAGGGCCCCCTTGCCAAGGTAATGGGTCAGCCCCTGGACCGGATCCCCCCCCAGCAGCCCGGCTGGCACGGCATAGCCCAGCCAGAGCAGAAAGCCAAGCGAACCAAGGTGCACCAGCGCCCGCAAGCCGTTGATATGGGCTGTTTTCAGTCTCGGCGTCATATTGCAGTTCCCGTCATGTTTTTCCCGCTTCTCATCCCCTCTCCCACCAGGGGAGAAGGAGGCAAGAGATCAGTCGGGCAGCGCGTCAGTCTCAATACCATTTACGCAGATCCATCCCCTGATAGAGGGACGCCACCTCGTCGCCGTAGCCATTGAACATCAGGGTCGGCTGGCGCTTGGCCCCGAAAATGCCCCCCTCGCCGATGAAACGCTCGCTCGCCTGGCTCCAGCGCGGGTGATCCACGTTCGGGTTGACGTTGGCGTAGAAGCCATATTCGTTGGGGGCCAGCAGGTTCCAGGTGGTGGGGGGCATCTCCTCCACCAGGCGGATGGAGACGATGCTCTTGATGCTCTTGAAGCCGTACTTCCAGGGCACCACCAGCCGGATGGGAGCCCCGTTCTGGGCGGGCAGGGTCTTGCCATAGAGCCCCATGGCGAGGAAGGAGAGGGGGTGCATGGCCTCGTCGAGGCGCAAGCCCTCCACATAGGGATAATCGATGCCGCCCCCCAGGGCACGGGAGGCCTGCCCCGGCAACTGTTCCGGATCATAGAGCGTCTCGAAGGCCACGAACTTGGCGCGACTGGTGGGCTCGGCACGGCGGATCAGATCCGCCAGCGCAATGCCGCTCCAGGGCAATACCATGGACCAGGCCTCCACGCAGCGCAGCCGATAGATGCGCTCCTCCAGCGTACTCTTGTTGATGAGATCCCACACATCCAGGGTGAAGGGTTTGGCCACCTCCCCTTCCACCTTCAGGGTCCAGGGCTCGGGCCTGAGGTAATGGCCGTTGCGGGCCGGGTCCCCCTTGTCGGTCCCCAGCTCGTAGAAATTGTTGTGGGTGGTGGCCTTCTCCTCCGGGGTGAGGATCAATCCCTCTGGCCGGGTCGCGGCACGGATGTCGAGGGGTCTGGTGGGGGCCACGGTGGCCGGCTTGTCCGGTGCGAAGAGATCCAGCAGGCTGGCCTTCACCGGAAACGCCAGGGTGGCGGCACCGACGCCCAGGCCCAGCCCTTTCAGGATGCGGCGACGATCCTGATAGACGGTTTCCGGCGTGACATCCTGTTCGGTGGGGTGATGAGAAGTACGGCGCTTGATCAACATGAAAAAACTCCCGGGACGATGAGGTTGACAACCATAAGACCCGCCCCGGCCGAGTTTTATTTCACACAGAATTACATGAGTTGGTAAAGGGGCAGTGCCTTGGCCATGGTACCGGCCAGGAAGAGCACTACGAACACCAGCAGAGGAACGATCACGTTTGGCACCATCAGACTCACTCCATGAGCAGGACAGGGCCTCTAACTATGGAACAAGGTCTGCGGCGCCTCCAATGAATTTTTTTCGCGAGCGCAAGCGTATTCCAGAGTTGCAAAGAGTGATCGGGATCACACACAATCCGGCCCCCGCTTGCTGCCGCTCTACCGCGGAGTAGGCTGCCTCCTTTTCCGGATTCAACCACTGAGAGTCACGCCATGAGCCCACTGTTCGCCATCGCCATCACGACCGGAATCCTCTCCGCCGTCTGGGGTGGACTGGCCGCCGCACTCGGTCTCATCTCCTGGGTCGGCTTCCTCGGCTGCACCAGCTACTTCGCCTCGAGTGGCGGTTACAAGGCGCTGTTGCAGACCCTGCTGTGCAACACCACCGGCATGCTGTGGGCACTCCTGCTGATCCACGGGGAGACCTGGTGGGGGGCCGGCATGGCGGGTTATCTGATGACAGGGGTGGTGGCCACCCTGATGTGCGTGCAGGCCAGGCAGCAGTGGCTCGCCTACATTCCCGGCACCTTCGCCGGTTGCTGTGCCACCTTCGGCGCCGCAGGCGAGTGGCGGCTCATTCTGCCCTCCCTCATCATCGGCGCCCTGTTTGGCTATCTGATGAAGGCGAGCGGCCTCTGGCTCTCCCAGAAGACTCTCTCTACCAGCGGTGTCAGCGACCCGGCCTGAGGCCGATTCTGTCGGAAACCAGAGGGGCGGCCCGTCATCGACGGGCCGCCCCTCTGTCATTTATCCCTTCGACTTGAAGTTGGCCGCCTCGATGCCGTGCCGATTCAGCAGCTTGTAGAAGTCGGTGCGGTTTCTCCCCGCCATGTTGGCCGCCAGGGTCACATTGCCTTCCGTGGTGCGCAGCAGCCGGATCAGGTACTCCTTTTCAAACTCGGCCCGCGCCTCGTTGAACGAGGGAATGCCGCCACCGCCGCCACTCAGGGCCGACTCCACCATGGCCGCGCCGATCACCGGGCTGCAGCAGAGGCTCGCGAGCTGCTCCACCACCCCGCAGAGCTGGCGCACGTTGCCCGGCCAGGCCGCGGCGGCCAGCAGGGCCAGCGCCTCAGGCGAGAAGCCGAGGGCGGCGCAATCGGGGTGACGGTTGCGGTAATCGTCCAGCGCCTGACGGGCCAGCAGGGGGATGTCCTCGCTGCGGGCGCTCAGAGGCGGCAGAGTGATGTTGGCCACGTTGAGGCGGTAGAAGAGATCCTCGCGAAAACGCCCCTCTTCCATGGCGGTCACCAGATCCTGATGGCTGGAGCTGATGACCCGCACCTCGGGGGTGCCCTGACCATACTCCGCCAGCACCTGGAGCAACTTGGCCTGGAGTGACTCCGACAGATCCCCTATCTCGTCGAGGAAGAGGGTGCCGCCTTTGGCCTCGGCAAACAGGCCGGACTGGCCATCCTCGCCAAACAGCTGCAAGTCCAGCGTGGGCCAGGGCAGAGCCGCACAGTTGATGGTATGCAGCGGCTTGTCGCGGCGGTGGCTGGCCTGGTGCAGCGCCTGGGTCATCACCCCCTTGCCGACGCCGGAGGGACCCAGGATCAGCACGGGCACGTCCATGGTGGCGATGCTGCTCGCCTGGATCAGCAATTGCTCCATCTGCGGGTTACGGGTCTGGATGAGGGACTGCCACTCCTGCTGCTGCTTCGGACGGGTCAGGCTGAGAGCATGCTCTATGGTGACCAGCAGCTCGTCCTTGTCGATGGGCTTGGTGAGGAAGCTGAACACCCCGGAGCGGGTCGCCTGGATGGCGTCGGGAATGGTGCCGTGGGCGGTCATGATGATCACCGGCATGCCGAGCCACTGGGACTGGATCCGCTCGAACAGCGCCAGCCCGTCCATGCCCCCCATGCGCAGATCGCTCAGCACCAGGTCGGCCCGCTGTTGGCGCAGCCTGTCCAGCGCTCCTTCGGCGCTGTCGGCGGTATCCACCTCGTAACCCTGGCTGCGCAGGCGCATGCTCATCAGCTTGAGCAGGCTGGCATCATCGTCCACCAGCAGAATACGGCTCATGCTCTCACCCCCTCTTGGCGAAAAACGCGATCATTGCGGCGCGGTCCGGAGCTGTCATGGCTGACCTCCCCCATTGAGCTTACGCTGGTTGAGCTGCTCGTCGATGGCGGAGAGCTGCTCTATCTGCTGGCGCAGACGCTTCACCTCCTGACTCTGATCGTCGCGGCGGCTGTCTCGCACCAGCAGCTCCTCCCCGAGGGCGATCCAGCTGCGCAGGAAGGCCTGGGCATCGAGACCGAGCTCCGGCAACAGAGCCTTCAGCTGATCCAGCCCGGCCCGGCGGCTGGCCACCGATTCGGACGGGTGGGTGTTGACCATGGCCAGGCTGACCCGGCTCTCGAGGTCGGTGGCGCCGGCCAGTCGCTGGCGCTCCTGCATCCGCTGCTGGGGATGGCTGGCCAGCAGCCAGTCCGAGTATTGCAGGCGCACCTGCATCTCCTTGTTGGCAAACTCCATCCGCCTGGCGATCGCCTCCTGGGAAGGCTCGGTGAGGCTGGTAGAAGGCAGCAGGGAACAGCCAGCGAGCAGGCCTATCATCAATACGGGAATCACAAATCGTTTCATCTTGAATGTCACTTCAGATCCTGGTGGGGAACAGGCACCTGCCCGCTCCTCTCAATATTCGGTGTCAAGGCGCCACCCGCACCTGCGGGGTCGCCGCCACGCCCGTCAGCTCGGGCGCACGTTCAAATCCAGCCGGAAACAGACATCCGCCTGGGCATCCTCGATCAGCCTGAGCTCGCCGCCCAGACTCATGGCAGACTCACGGGCAATGGAGAGGCCCATGCCGGAGCCTTTCAGCAATCCCTGGCGCACTATGCTGCCCTGTTCAAAGGGCTCGAAGATGCGCTCCCGCTCGTCTGGCGGGATGACAGGCCCTTCGTTGGCCACCTCCAGCCAGCCGCCGCCCGCTCCCGCCCCGGCGCGGATCCAGATCTGTCCGCCCCTGGCGCCATAGCTGACCGCGTTGGAAAAGAGATTGTCGAGGATGAGTCGCAGGCGGTAGGGCTCTGCCCGCAGGCTGATGGGCTCGGGCGGCAAGTGTACACTGATTTGCTTGGATTCCAGCGCGAGCCGGTACTCTTCGGACAAGTCTGACAACAAGGGCGCCAGGGGCACCTCGGACAGGGTGAACACCTCCTGCTGGCTGAGGCGATTGAAGTCGAGCAGCCGCTCGATCAGGGTCTGCAGACGGCGGCTGTTCTCCTCCAGCATCTGGCAGATCTCCTGCTGATCCCCGTTGAGGGGCCCCACCAGCTGCTCCGAGAGCAGATCAGCCCCCTCCCGCAGCACGGCAAGGGGGGTTTTCAGCTCGTGGGATACGTGGCGCAGGAACTGGTATTTCTGCTGTTCCAGCTCCTTGAGCTTGTCGTGCAGCCAGCTGATCCGCTCCCCCAGCAGCACCAGTTCGGCCGGGCCATCCACCGGGCGCTGATCCGGCTCGACGCCTGCGCCCAGACTCAGGATCCGCGACTCAATCTGACGTACCGGGTGGATGATGAGGTAGGTAAAGAGCAACACCAGCAGCAGGCTGAGCCCGACCACGAAGCCGCTGACCCACCAGATCTGCTGTTTCAGCTCCACGATGGCGCCCCGCATGCGGGTCACGTGATCATCCACCTGGCTGCGGGTGACCACTTCCAGTTGCTGGTTCAGTTCGTTGAAGTCGGTGAAACGGGGGCTGGTCGCCTCCTGCCTGGCCTTGCGCAGATCCTGCAGGCCGTCGAGCCAGACCAGCGTCGCCTCGAGATCTCCGTAGACCTCGGCATCCGGAATGGAGTCCTGATGGGTCGCGAGCAGTTCCCGGTAGCGCACCAGCTGCTGCCGATAGCTGGCCAGGATGCGATCATCACCCAGGACCGCATAGCGGCGCAGGGTGCGCTCCAGATCGATAGCCTGGGTGGAGAGCAGCGTCGCCCGGCGAGTGTCCCGCACCGCACGTTCCATCTCGTCGCTGGTGAGCTGGCCCAGGTGGGAGAGAGCCTGACTGTCGTGCCAGATCATGCCCCCCAGGGGCATCAGCACCAGCACGAAGCCCATCAGTACTACCTGGAGCAGGGAGCGGGGCCGAACCTTGGTCATCTTCTGCGGTCTCGATTCGTCATGGGGGAGCCAGCATATCCGCACTGCCCCAAAAAGCAAAACCGGCCATAAAGCCGGTTTGATTGCTCACCGAGGCCGGATTCACGCCAGGCCGACGGACGCCACACAGATGACAATGATCATGGCAAGGGCCCCTGACGCGGCCAACAGTGCCCATTTCATTTCTACGCTCATGCAAACCTCCTTTCTGCCAATCAGCGTTGGATCACAACAGATAACGACATGTTAATTCATAGTGAATCCCATAACCGTGAGCTGCGTATATATTTCAGACGAGCCCAACCCAAGGAATGGAAAGCATGTTTTACCTCTGTAGCATTGGATCCAATCTCGACCCCGCCCTGCACGTCAGTCAGGTCGTCGCCGAATTGCTGGCCCGCTTTGGTCGCCTTCACCTGAGTTCCGTCATCCAGACCAAACCCGTGGGCATGCATTCGCGCCACGACTTCCTCAACTGCCTGTTCGTCGTCCAGAGCGACCTCTCCCCCGTCCAGCTCAAGGCCGAGTTTGTCACCATGGAGCTGACCCATGGCCGGGATCGCAGCAACCCCCTGTGCAAGGTGGCGGACAGGCCACTGGACATCGACATACTGGCCTGCGGCGAACGGGATGACTTCGCCGAGGCCGGGGTGGATGCCTACCTGGGGGATCTGCTGGCGGAGATGTATCAGGGCGGCAGTGTGGACTCCGGCAAGGTGACCCTCGGCCTGCCGGGCAGCAAGGTGTTTGCGAAGCAGCGCATCGGCCAGGCCCCCATCCATCTCTGCCAGCAAGACGAGGCCCTGCTTCCCGGCAACGGCCACCCCGGCCCCCCTTCCCGGCACGCCGCCATCCGGCACCCTTGAGCCGTTCACACACATGAGGCGCCCAAAGGCGCCTCATGTCATGGCGGCCCGCCTTGCCCTAGATGACGGCGAGGGCGCGCCCCCCGTCCACCCGGATGCTGGCCCCGGTCATGTAGTCGTTCTTCATCAGCATCTGTACCGCCTGCCAGATGGGCTCCAGACCCCCTTCCCGCGCCAGCGGCGTCTTCGCCAGCACCTGCTGGCGCCAGTCATCCCCGTGCTCGTCGAGAAACAGGATGGGGCCAGGCTCTATGGTGTTGACCCGCACGGCAGGCGCCAGTTCGCGGGCAAAGCTCATGGCCAGGGAATGGGCTCCCGCCTTGGTGGCCACGTAGGCGGCAAACTGGGGCGCCGGGGCATGGATGTAGATATCGGTGATGTGGATGATGCCCCCGTTGGGCTGGCGGGCAAGGGCAGGGGCCAGCGCCCGGTTGAGCTGGAACGGAGCCGCCATGTGTACCCGGTAGAACTGATCAAACTGGGCCAGCTGCACCGCAGGATCCGCCGCCTGGGGCTCGAAGGCGGAGGCATTGTGGATGATCAGGGCAAGATCCTCATGGGCCGCCAGCGCCGTCACCACAGCGCCCACCTCCTCTTCCCGGGTGAAGTCCGCCTGTACCAGCTCGACGCCCACGTCTCGCAGACGATCCAGCTCGGGCCGTTCGCTGCGATAGCTGCCCGTCACCTGCCAGCCAGCGGCCACCAGCTGCTCACACAGATAGAATCCCAGGCGACGGCCACAGCCCGTTACCAATGCACGCATACCCTCTCCTTGTGGTTGTCGCCCTCCCCGATCCATGCAGGATCGCACGGAGGGCCCATTCATCGGCCATGACCTATCGATGTCCGAGGCAAAACCCATTGGCCCCGTGTCACAGCCACCGGGCATAGTGGCCCCATCGACCCCCATGGAGCCACCATCATGCTACAAATTCGCGATCATATGCAGCCATTGACCCACTCACTGCACCCCGGCCTCGGTCTGGCCGAGGCGCTGGACAGACTCCATCGGGCAAACCTGGGGGGCCTGCCGGTACTGGATGACCATCAGCACCTCGTCGGATTTCTCTCCGAGCAGGATTGCATTCCCGCCCTGCTCACGGGCAGCTATCACTGCGACACCCGTACTCTGGTCGAAGATCTGATGAGCCGGACCCCGCTGTTCGTCTCTCCTGATGACAACATCGTGGATCTCGCCCGCCAGATGGCCGGGGCCAGACCCAAGATCTATCCGGTAATGGAGGGAGGCAAGGTGACGGGCATCATCAGCCGTCGTCAGGTGATGCAGGCCCTCAACACCCAGATGAAACAGTGTCAGGCAACCTGAGGCAGGCAACCTCGCACAGGTTTCATGCCGACCACCCTCCCGCCCACAGCCGGCGAGTGGCTGGTCCATCCCGCCCGACTCTGCCACGGGGCGGCCTGTCGATGCAGCCCGCCCCCCTCCCACCGGCACCGTTCGTTTGTCCCCTCCCCATTTCAGGGTTTGCCATCCGTGGTCGTCTCTAGTTAGATAGGTGCCGGTCACAGTCCCTGCCGGATGCGACCCCGTCCCGAGTGCTCAGGAGATGTAACGTGCGACGCTTGCTCGTATTCTGCTTGCTGCTGCCCTGCTGGCTGTCAGCCAGGGAGCTGGTCATTGGTGGCATCCTGGAGCCCCCTCTCAAGTGGCTGGATGCACAGGGACACCCTCGCGGGCTGGATGTTGATCTCGTCACCGCCATCTTCGGCACGCTCCATACCCCCATCAGGATTGAGCTCATCGATTCGGGGGCCAGGCTCACCCGCAATGCCGAAAGCGGCTTCTATGACCTGCTGCTGACCCACTCCTACAAACCGGAGCGGGAGGCCTATCTGCTCTACCCCGAACAGGCCCATATGCTCCATAGCTGGCACTTCTTCATACGCAAGGAGTCCGCAGGCCGGATCCATTATGACCATCTGACGGATCTCAAACCCTGGCGCATCGGTGTCACCCGGGATTTCTCCTATACCCCCGAGCTCGCGGCGGCCATGACAGACCCGAGCTATCACTTCCAGGAGATCCCCATCAACCAGCTGCAACTGCGCAAACTCATCGCCGGTCGCATCGACGTGGTGCCCATGTCCCTGGTCACCGCCTTCACCCAGATAAGAGAGGAGGGACTGGAAGGCAAGCTCGACTACCTGCCAAAACCCCTCAAGACCAGCCCCTACTTCAATGTCTGGACCCGTTCCCGGGCCGATGCCGACACCCCGGCCCTGATGGCCGCCTATGATGCCGAACTGCTGCACATGAAGCGGGACGGCCGGCTCAAGGCCCTCTACGACAAATACGGCATCCCCTATATCGAACCCTGATCCACCGGTCAGGGTGTCATAGCCCACAGGGTCAAATTCTGCTGCGCGGACAGGGTCTCGCACGGGAGAGGGATCTCAACGCCCCCCTCAGACCACCCGACTCAAGGCTTCACATCCCGCAGGATCGGGTTTTGCAGCGAAATCAGCGTCTCGGTGGACTGGATCTCGTCGATGGTCTGGATCTTGTGGATCAGTACCGTCTGCAACTCGTCGATGGAGCGGGTCATCACCTTCATGAAGATGCTGTAGTGGCCCGTGGTGTAGTAGGCCTCCACCACCTCGTCCAGCGCCTGCAGTTTGGCCAGGGCCGACGGGTAATCCTTGGCGCTCTTGAGGTTGATCCCGATGAAGCAGCAGACGTCGTAGCCCAGCTTCTTGGGGTTCACCTGCACCCGCGTTCCCTCGATGATGCCCGCCTGCTTCATCTTCTCTACCCGCACGTGGATGGTGCCCGGGCTCACCAGCAGTTGTTTGGCCAGCTCGGCGTAAGGCAGGCGCGCATTCTCCATCAGGGCGGAGAGGATGGCCTGATCGAGATTATCGATCCGATAATTTTCTGACACTTTTTTGCGCTCCTTTTAATGATTCATCATTAATTGATGGCTTATTTTGAAGAAAAAAACACACAAAGCCTATTTCAATTATCGAATATTGAATTTAGTTGGCATTCTGTTGAAGAATCACCGCATTCAACGGATTCACGACAGGTAATTCAGCATGAAACAGCACTACATCCGCAGCCAACAGCAGATCAGCTTCGTCAAAGAGATGTTCTCCCGCCAACTCGCACTGCAACTCGGCCTGATGGAGGTACAAGCCCCCATTCTGAGCCGGGTCGGTGACGGCACCCAGGACAACCTCTCCGGCTGCGAGCATGCAGTGCAGGTCAAGGTGAAAACCCTGCCGGAGCACAGCTATGAGGTGGTCCACTCCCTGGCCAAGTGGAAGCGCCAGACCCTGGGTCGCTTCGGTTTCGGCCCGGGTGAAGGCATCTACACCCACATGAAGGCACTGCGTCCGGACGAGGATCGTCTCAGCCCCATTCACTCCGTCTACGTCGACCAGTGGGACTGGGAGAAGGTGATGCCGGGCGAGCGCCGGGATCTGGCCTATCTGCAGGAGACGGTGCGCGGCATCTGGGCCGCCATCAAGGCCACCGAGCGCGCGGTCTGTGCCGAGCACGACCTGACCCCCTTCCTGCCGGCGGATATTCAGTTCCTGCACAGTGAAGAGCTGCTGACCCGCTACCCGAACCTCGATGCCAAGGGACGCGAGCGCGCCATCGCCAAAGAGCTGGGAGCGGTCTTCCTCATCGGTATCGGTGGCGCCCTCTCCCACGGCGAACGCCACGACGTGCGAGCCCCGGACTACGACGACTGGAGCAGCGAGAGCGAGCTCGGGCTGGCGGGTCTGAACGGTGACATCCTGGTGTGGAACCCGGTGCTGGAAGACAGCTTCGAGATCTCCTCCATGGGGATCCGGGTGGACGCAGAGGCCCTGCGCCGCCAGCTCGCCATCACCGGCGACGAGGATCGCCTGCAATATGACTGGCATCAGGATCTGCTGGCAGCACGGATGCCGCAAACCATCGGCGGCGGCATCGGCCAATCCCGTCTGGCCATGCTGCTGCTGCAAAAAGAGCACATCGGTCAGGTCCAGGTCGGCGTCTGGCCATCTGAAATGAAAGCTGCCATCCCAGGCATGCTGTAACGAATTGATTTGATTGCATCTGTCCTCCTATCGCGGCAACACGGCGCGGGACAGACGCGATAGCGAAGCTGGTCAGCCGGGGTGGAGAGCGTATCCCGACTGACTGTAAGGCGGGCATGGTCGCTGACTGTGCCTGCCGACCCTGGGGCTTGCCCCTGCGATCCGCTCAACCCACGTCAGATCGCATCGAATACATTCCTCCCGGCAATCTTCGGATTGCCGCTTTTTTTATCCCCCGCCTGCAACCGTCACGCTCAGCGGCCGATGGGCTGATATCCCTGCCATTGCGGTCTGAAGGGGCTCCCTTCGGAATCGGGCACAAGGTGCACGTACAGACCGCTCACCGTCTCCAGCAGCAGGCAGTCGTCCACCTCTTTCAGGTTGTCCTTGTGCTGGTGCCTGACCCCCTTTAGCAAGGATGCGAGCCCCCTGGCTTTTGCTTCCTTTGCATCCTTTGCCACAAAGAAATCGAAGGCATGCAGCTCCGCGAGGGAGTCTGGGTGATAGCCACCCATGTTCACAAAGTAGAGGCGGGGAGCTTCTTTCTCAGGAGGCGTCTCCCGCAGATACACCGAATAGCCATCCGCCCAGAGCAGCCTGGCGTAACCGTCGATATGCACCTTGTCGGGATCGCCGAACCAGGCCTCCCGCAGTGCAGGCCAGGCCCCCTCGGGGGTCTGCGCCGCCACAAACTGGATGTCGTGGACCTCGATATTGGATTGGCCGGCGTTGCCGCCCAGATAGAACACGAATAGAAACATGTCTGACTCCCTTGTCTCACCCCTGGTCACGCCAGCATCAGGGTGACTTTCACCCCATTGTACAGAACCCCGAACAGTGAAACTGCGAGCAAAAACAAAGATGAAATCAACGCGATATGCTTGCTGTGCCGGGCCGGCATCCAACGCTTCACCAGCAGGACATAGAGACTCAGCACCAGCAGATCGAAGAAGATCCATACCATGGAGAGGGTCAGAATGCTGGTGCCAAAGTGCGGTGTCACCGCGATGAACTGCGGGAAGAAGGCGACGAAGAAGAGAATGTCCTTGGGATTGGCCACGCCGGTCATGAAGCCCTGCGTAAAGCCACCACCTGCAAGGACAGGCGCACCGGACCGGGTATCCCGGCTCACCCCTGCCATCAAGCCGCCCACGGCCGCATAACCGATGTAGAGTGACCCCGCCCCGCCCAGCAGATAGAGCCACAAGGGTGGCAGAGAGATCACGCCGGCCAAGATCAGGGTCGCCATCAGGATCAGCACCAGGGAGGCCCCGTTGGTGCCGAGCAGGGTCATCCAGGCCTGGCGATAACCATGACGAACCGCCGTGCCGGTGACGAGCGCCACGACAGGCCCCGGAGTCAACAACAGGAGCACGACCGACAAGGTGTAGGCCCCCAGCAACATCATGTTCATTCCGTCTTTCCTCCTTCGTTGATACCGCCATGTCCGCCTTTAGCCAAGGCGGCATGATGAGTCATGCTCAACCAGCCCCGGGGTTGGCTGCATTATTCAACGGGACTCGGCCCTTGAAAAACGGATAAAACTCCCATTGAATGTGAGTAAAGCTCACATTGATATCGAACGATGACCCTTCCCCCTCTCTACGCGCTGCGTGCGTTTGAAGCCGCGGCCCGGCTCGGCTCCTTCAGCAAGGCGGCAGCCTCTCTGCACGTGACGCCGGGCGCCGTCAGTCGCCATGTCCAGACCCTGGAGGCCTGGTTCGAGTGCGAACTCTTTCACCGCCATGGCCCCAGGGTCGAGGTGACGGAAGCCGGCCGCGCCCTGGCGGAGCAGTTGACGGAGGGGTTCCAGAGCCTGACGATGGCGTGTCAGACTTTTCGCCGCAACGGCCAGGAGCTGCGACTCAAGGCGCCCTCGACCCTGACCATGCGCTGGCTGCTGGATGTGCTCGGCACGCTCCGTGAACATCACCCCACTCCCAGGATCCTGGCCTCCAGCGTCTGGATGGACATAGACGGCGTCGATTTTCACCGCGAGCCCTATGACTGCGCCATCTTGCTGGGGAACGGCCATTTCGGGGATGACACCGAGTGTCACCTGCTGTTCGAAGAGTGGCTGATCCCCCTCTGTGCCCCGGCCCTGGTGGAAACCGCCCGCACGGATTTGGCGGCGTGCGAACTGATCCACCCCTCGCCGGATCGCCGTGACTGGCGGCGGTGGCTCAAGGGAACCGGCGCCAGGCCAGGGCTCAATCTGGCCAGTGGCAAGGTGTTCGACACCCTGGAGCAGGGCAACATGGCCGCCATCAGCGGTCACGGCATCTCGGTCGGGGATCTGCTGCTGAGCCAGGAGGCCATCGCAAACGGGCTGCTGGCACTGCCCTTTCACCAAGCCGTCGCCACCACGGATGGATACTACCTGGTGTGGCCCAGACACAGCGCACGGCGCAAGCATATCGACAGCCTGCGCCGCTGGCTGACCGACGCCGTGCCACACAACAGGCTGGAGCACATTGAATGGGTCGGGTGACATGCCGCAACAGTGCACAGGATCCCCCTGACGGGTTGCGAACGCCCATAAAAAAACGCAGGCGCGAGGCCTGCGTTTTCATCGATAACGGCGTTAAGGCTGGCTCATGGTGAGCCCATTGCTGTCGGCCCCCAGCCGCAGTGTCTTGCCCGGGATGACCCGGCCGCTGAGCAGGGCCTGGGCCAGCGGGTTCTCCACCTTCTGCTGGATCGCCCGCTTGAGGGGGCGCGCCCCGTAGACGGGATCAAACCCGGCATGAACCAGCTTGGTCAGCAGCTCCTCGCTCACCTCCACCTCGAAGCCCTGGGACTCCAGACGGCTCATCAGGCTCTTGAGCTGGATGCGGGCGATGGACTTGATGTGCTCCTCACCGAGGGGGTGGAACACCACGGTCTCGTCGATCCGGTTGATGAACTCCGGCCGGAAGCTGCGGGTCAGCACCTCCATCAGCATGGCCTTCATCTCGTCATAATCCTTCTCGGAGTGGTGCTCCTGGATGAGATCAGACCCGAGGTTGGAGGTCATGATGACGACCGTGTTGCGGAAGTCCACGGTACGCCCCTGACCGTCGGTCAGGCGGCCATCGTCCAGCACCTGCAACAGGATGTTGAAGACATCCGGGTGGGCTTTTTCCACCTCGTCCAGCAGGATCACCGAATAGGGGCGACGGCGCACCGCCTCGGTGAGATACCCCCCTTCCTCGTAACCCACGTATCCCGGAGGCGCCCCCACCAGACGGGCCACGCTGTGTTTCTCCATGAACTCGGACATGTCGATCCGCACCATGGCGTCCTGGGTATCGAACAGGAACTCCGCCAGCGCCTTGCACAGCTCGGTCTTGCCCACCCCGGTGGGGCCGAGGAAGAGGAAGGAGCCGATGGGGCGGTTCGGGTCGGACAGCCCGGCACGAGAGCGGCGAATGGCGTTGGAGACGGCGTCCACCGCCTCTTCCTGGCCGATCACCCGGCTGTGCAGCTGATCCTCCATCCGCAGCAACTTCTCCCGTTCCCCTTCCAGCATGCGGGCCACCGGAATGCCGGTCCAGCGGGCCAGGACGTCGGCGATCTCCACGTCGGTGACCCGGTTGCGCAGCAGGCTGGTCTCCTGCATCTCGGCCTGGGTGGCGAGATCCAGCTGTTTCTCCAGTTCAGGGATGCGGCCGTACTGCAACTCGGACATGCGGCCCAAGTCCCCTGCGCGGCGCGCCACCTCGAGATCCTGACGGGCCTGCTCCAGTGCCGCCTTGATGTGCTGAGTCCCGGCGAGGGCAGCCTTCTCGGCCTTCCACACCTCTTCCAGCTCGTTGTATTCCCGCTCTTTTTCCGTCAGCTCCTGATTGAGCAGATCGAGGCGCTTGCGGCTGGCGTCATCGTCCTCCTTCATCAGCGCCTGCTGCTCCAGCTTGAGCTGGATGATGCGCCGCTCGAGCCGGTCCAGGGATTCCGGCTTGGAGTCGATCTGGAGCCGGATGCTGGCCGCCGCCTCGTCGATAAGGTCGATGGCCTTGTCAGGCAGCTGGCGATCCGCGATGTAGCGGTGGGAGAGCTGGGCCGCCGCGACGATGGCGGGGTCGGTGATCTGCACATGGTGGTGCAGCTCGTAGCGCTCCTTCAGGCCACGCAGGATGGCGATGGTGTCCTCCACCGAGGGCTCCTCCACCAGTACCTTCTGGAAACGGCGCTCCAGGGCGGCATCCTTCTCCACGTACTGCCTGTACTCATCGAGGGTGGTGGCCCCGACGCAGTGCAATTCGCCGCGGGCCAGGGCGGGCTTGAGCATGTTGCCCGCATCCATGGCACCCTCGCCCTTGCCGGCACCGACCATGGTGTGCAGCTCGTCCACGAAGAGGATGACGCTGCCCTCCTCCTTGGCCAGATCGTTCAGGACCGCCTTGAGCCGCTCCTCGAACTCGCCGCGATACTTGGCTCCGGCCACCAGGGCCCCCATGTCGAGGGAGAGCACCCGCTTGTTCTTGAGCCCTTCCGGCACTTCGCCATTGATGATGCGCTGGGCCAGCCCCTCGACGATGGCGGTCTTGCCGACGCCGGGGGCACCGATCAGGACCGGGTTGTTCTTGGTGCGGCGTTGCAGCACCTGGATGGTGCGGCGAATTTCGTCATCCCGGCCGATCACCGGGTCGAGCTTGCCGAGTTCGGCCCGCTCGGTGAGATCGATGGTGTACTTCTCCAGCGCCTGGCGATTCTCCTCGGCGTTGGCATCCTCCACCTTCTTGCCGCCACGGACCTTGTCGATGGCTGCCTCGAGTTTTTCCTTGGTCAGCCCCTGGGCACGCAGCAGCTCGCCCAGCGTCCCCTTCTCGTCCAGGGCCGCCAGCACGAACAGCTCGGACGAGATGAACTGATCCTTGCGCTGCTGGGCCAGCTTGTCGCAGACGTTGAGCAGGCGGCCTAGGCCGTTGGAGAGCTGTACGTCCCCTTCCACGCCGCTGACGCGGGGCAGGCGGTCCAGCTCCTCGCCGAGGCGCGAGCGCAGGGTATTGATGTCGAGCCCGGTCAGGGTGAGCAGCGGACGAATGGATCCGCCGTCCTGATTGAGCAAGGCGCTCATCAGATGGACGGGTTCAATGAATTGGTGGTCACGACCCAGTGCAAGAGACTGGGCATCGGAAATGGCAATCTGGAATTTGCTGGTCAGGCGATCGAGGCGCATTGCACTCCCCCTTCAAGACAGACGCCGCATGCGCGGCAACAACATCGCTTTCTGACAAGGAAGATGTGGTCTTGAAGGGCAATTTCAAGGGGTGGCTGTTTATTTTTTCCTCAATAGCAATGACCGAGGGAAAACGACCTCGCAATGGCAGCCTGTACCCTGAGCCTGCTCGGCAGCAAGACATGGCCGCCAAAGGGCCATCACCAGGGAGTGAAGAGGCGCTTGCGGCCACTCGCGAGCGCCCCTTCGGCTATTTTTCCAGCCATACAAGGGAGGCCATGCGACCCGTCTGCCCGTCGCGGCGATAGGAGTAGAAGCGCTCGCTGTCGCTGAAGGTGCAATGTTCGCCACCATAGATGGCGGTGACGCCGGCGCGGGCGAGGCGCAGTCGGGCCAGCTGGTAGATATCCGCCAGCCATTTCCCTTCGTTGAGGGATGGCACGAATGCAGTCGCCGCTTCCGCCTGCTCCGCCATGAAGGCATCGCGCACCTCGCCACCCACTTCGAACGCGGCGGGACCGATGGCCGGGCCCAGCCAGGCCAGGATCTCGCCAGGCTCGCAGCCCATGGCGGCGATGCTTGCCTCCAATACGCCCCCCTGCAGTCCGCGCCAGCCGGCATGGGCCGCCGCCACTACGGTGCCTGCCCGATCGCAGAACAGCACCGGCAGGCAGTCGGCAGTCATCACGATGCAGGCCTGCCCCGCCTCATGCGCACAGGCGGCATCGGCATCCGGTACGCGCTCATAACGGTCGCTCACCGGATGGACGGCGATGCCATGTACTTGGTTGAGCCAGTTGAGAGTGCCGGGGATCCCCGCCACCTGCTGCAGTCGGGCGCGGTTGGCCTCGACCCTGGCCAGTGCATCGCCCACATGGGCCCCGAGGTTCAGACCAGCAAAGACCCCTTCGCTGATGCCGCCGTCCCGGGTGGTCGAGAGAGCCCTGACATTGCCCGGTGCGGGCCAGTCGGGTGCGATCCAGTTCATCTGTGGCTCCTTTCGTTCATATGAAAACGGGGCCCCTTGGCTGCAACCAGTCAAGGGGCCCCGCATCAGATCATGGAGGGCAGGTTACGGCAGGAATCGTCGCAAGGCCGCCTCCGGGATCAGTTCCAGACAAGATCGTCCGGATTGGCCAGGGTATCCGCCCGCAGCACTTCCATCAGCGCCACCATATCCTGCGGCGTGGGGGAGTGCCACTCCATCACTTCACCCGTGATGGGGTGCGCCAGCTTCAGCATGGTGGCGTGCAGTGCCTGACGGTGAAAACCGCGCAGGGCCTCGGTCAGTTCGGGGGTGGCGTTGCGCAGCAGACGCAGACGACCGCCGTAGGCGGGATCCCCCACCAGCGGATGCTTGATGTGGGCCATGTGGACACGGATCTGGTGGGTACGGCCGGTCTCCAGCCGCAACCGCAGACGGGTGTGACCACGGAACTTCTCGTGCACCCGGTAGTGGGTGACGGACTCGCGCCCGTTGGGCACCACGGCCATGTGGGTACGCTGGGTCGGATGACGACCGATGGGGGCATCGACGGTGCCGCCGGCGGTCATGTGGCCGATGGCAATCGCCTCGTACTCACGAGTGATCTGGCGTGCCTGCAGGGCTTCCACCAGGTGGGTCTGGGCGGGAATGGTCTTGGCCACCACCATCAACCCCGTGGTGTCTTTGTCCAGACGGTGCACGATACCGGCGCGGGGGACCTCGGCGATACCGGGGTAGCGGTGCAGCAGGGCGTTGAGCACGGTGCCGTCCGGCGTACCGGCGCCCGGGTGAACCACCAGGCCGGCCGGCTTGTCGATCACCAGGATGTGTTCATCTTCATAAACGATGTTCAGCTCGATGTTCTGGGCATCCCAGCGGGTGTCGTCTGCCAGTTCCACGTTTACATGTACCTGCTGCCCGGCCACCACTTTCTCGCGCGGGGTATTGGCAACCTGACCGTCCAGGGTCACTCTGTCCTGTAAAATCCACTCCTTGATGCGGGTCCGGGAGTAGTCGGGAAACAATTCGGCCAGGGCCTGGTCGAGTCGTTGCCCGAATTGGTGATCCTGAAATTCGCCTGTCAGTTCAATATGCTGGCTCATGTATGGTCTCTTGAGCGGGGGTATCAATTCGAAATAATCCGGGTATTCTAGCTTTTCTTTTAGCCAAGCATAACGGATACTTTGCCAATTTCGTGGAAATGGACCGGATGTTGTTGATGGGAAAGAAGTCTCACCTGCTGATGTCGCTCGCCTTGGTCGCTACTCTGATCACTGGCTGTTCCAGCACCAAACCCAAGGTTCCCGACGAACCGCCGGAAGTTCTGTACCAGAAAGCCCGCATCAAACTGGATACCGGCAACTACCTCAATGCCATCGAACTGCTGGAAGCGCTGGACTCTCGTTACCCGTTCGGTGCCTACTCAAACCAGGTTCAGCTCGATCTCATCTATGCCTACTACAAGCAGGATGATACCGCCCAGGCGATCGCCAACATCGACCGTTTCATCCGCCTGAACCCGGCGCACAAGAACATCGATTACGTCTTCTATATGCGCGGCCTGACCAACATGGCGGCGGATTACAACTTCTTCCAGGATTTCCTCGGCATCAATCGGGATGACAAGGACCCCTCCTACGCCCGTCAGGCCTTCCAGGACTTCAAGACCCTGCTGCAGAACTACCCCAACAGCAGCTATGCAGCCGATGCCCGTGCCCGCATGATCGGCCTGAAGAACCGTCTTGCCCGCTATGACCTGGGGGTAGCCGAGTACTACGTCAAGCGTGACGCCCTGATCGCCGCAGCCAACCGCGCCAAGCTGATCGTCGAGACCTATCCCGACACGATGGAAACCGAGAAGGCACTGGAAATCATGGTCAACGCCTATGACACCCTGAAGATGCCGACCCTGGCCCAGCATGCCCGAGAAGTGCTGGCCAAGAACTACCCGGACAACCGTCTCGGTCGCGGCTGAGTAGCGAACGGACAATGAAAAACCGGAGCCACTGGCTCCGGTTTTTTTATGGCCGACGGCGGCACTCCGGGGTCACTGGTGCTTACCCTGCTGCTTGGCCCGCATGATGTTGATGATCTCGATGTCGGTATCCAGCATCCCCTCCCTGGAGAGGCGACCCAGGTTGGCGATGGTCTGGTCCACATCGTCCGAGACGATCCCCTCGCTCTGGGGCACGCGCAGGTTGTTGATGGCCATCAGCGAGGATTTCACCGCCGCCGAGGTGGAGGTGGAGACCTTCATGGAGCAGGCGCTGCCGGCGCCGTCGCAGATGATGCCGGAAACATCCCCAATCATGTTGTTGATGCAGTGGCTGATCTGCTCGAACTGGCCTCCCAGCAGCCAGGTGATGGCGGCCCCCGATCCCATGGCGGCGGTACTGGCTGCACACAGGGCGGAGAGCTTGTTCTGGTAGGCCTTGATATAGATGGCCACCAGGTGGCTCATCACCAGAGCACGGGCCAGCTGCTCGTCATCGGCCTTGAGGAAGCGGGCGGCGGCGACCACCGGCATGGTGGCGGCAATGCCCTGGTTGCCGGAACCGGAGTTGGACATGGCGGGCAGCATGGCGCCATCCATCCGCGCATCGGAGGCGGCAGACGACAAACGCATGGCCAGGGTCATCAGATCGTCGGAAAGCAGCTTGCGCTCCACCTGGTCGGTGAGGATCTTGCCGATGCGCAGGCCATAGCCCTGCAGCCCTTCGTCCGCCAGCGCCTGGTTCATGGTGGCCGCCTCGCGGATGAAGTCGATCTCGGCCAGCGGCACCTCCAGGGCGAAGGCCACGATCTCCTTCAGGGTCATGGCGGGCTTGCCGGCCTTGGCTGGCTGGATCTGCACCCCGGGGGCGCTGTCCTGCACCATCAGCACCTCGCCATCCTTCTCCATCAGCACGATGCGGGTGTGGTCGGTACAGATCACCACCCGGGCGCTGTGCCCCTCCACTTCGGCCAGCACCTCGGCGTAGAGCACGTCGGGCACATCCTTCACATCCACCTCTATGGTGGGCAGCAGCCCCTTGGCCGCCTCAACTTGATCCGGCGTGAGGCTCTTGAGCACCTCCAGCCCGGCATCCGGGTTGCCACCGGTGATGCCGACGGCGGCGGCCACCGGCAGGCCGATCATGCCGGTGCCGGGCACGCCGACCCCCATGCCGTTCTTGAACAGATTGCCGCTGACCCAGACGCGGGTGCGAGTCGGTACCTGCCCCAGCAGCTTGCGGCAGTTGGCCGCCGCCAGGGCGACCGACATGGGCTCGGTGCAGCCGAGGGCCGGCACCACTTCACGCTTGAGCAGGGTAATAAAGTCGGTCCATTGTGCGTTCATTGCGATGTGTCTCATGTTCATGACGCCCGCGTGCGGGCTCGTCATTGTTGTTCGGCCAGTTCCGCCTTGTGATTGCGGATATGCAGGTAAACGGTATGGCGGGAGATGCCGAGCAGCTCGGCCACCAGTTGGGCGGCATCCTTGATCTCGAAGATGCCCATGTCGTAAAGCCGGTGCACGATCGCCTTGTTGCGCACGCTGCTGCCCAGCCCGGGATCCCTGTCCACCTTGGCGATCACCTGCGCCACCAGATCATCCACCGAGCTGGCGAAGGTTTCGGTGCCGTGGGCAGGGGGCACTGCGGGCGGGGCAAAGGTGTCGAGCAGGCTGCCAAGGGGCGTGTCCAGACTGAAATTCACGCACAGCATACCGATGGGTTTGCCCTCGCGGTTGCTGATGGTGATGGACGAGGACTTCAGCAGGGAGCCCTCCCGGGTGCGGGAGAAATAGCTGCTCCACTGGCTGCCGGCGGCACTGTGCAACTTGTCGAGCGCGAAGTCGGTGACCGGCGCTCCCTCCTGGCGGCCGGTGATGTGGCCGTTGGCAATCTTGATGACGGAGGCGTGCAGGCTGTCAAAGGCGTGCAGCACCACCTCGCAGCCCGGGCCAAACAGGGCGGACAGCGCCGCCACCGCAGGCTCAAAGCTGGCAATCAGATGGCGCTCTTCATCGGTCAGTGTGCTGGCGTCGCGCAAGGGAGCTACCTCGGTCATGGGGTCATCCGGTCAACGTTGGGCAAGGATAATCAAAGCGGACTCAAATAAAATTGAGCAAATCCGCTTTTTGCGCGGGCATTATGCCCGACTGGTGAGACAACACCACAAAATGTGAGCAAAATCACGACTGAAATGACAAAAAGGCCCCATGAGAGGCCTTTAAGGTGGTTTTTTGGTGCTTTTGCTCAACTTTAATTGAGCCAGGGCTCGTCAGTCCGGACAGTCAGGCACCACCGCCTGTCTGTTCCCTGCCACGGTCATCCACTCTGGTCATAAAAAAAGGAGGCCGAAGCCCCCTTTTTGTCTCATCCGGTCAACGCTTACAGCGCCTTCAGGATGGCCTCGACGCTGGCCTTGGCATCGCCAAACAGCATCTGGGTGTTCTCCTTGAAGAACAGCGGGTTCTGGACACCGGCGTAGCCAGTGTTCATGGAGCGCTTGAAGCCGATGACGTTCTGCGCCTTCCACACTTCCAGCACCGGCATGCCGGCGATGGGGCTGCCCGGATCTTCCATGGCGGCCGGGTTGACGGTGTCGTTGGCACCGATCACCAGCACCACGTCGGTGTCGGCGAAGTCTTCGTTGATCTCGTCCATTTCCAGCACGATGTCATAGGGGACTTTCGCTTCCGCCAGCAGCACGTTCATGTGACCAGGCAGACGACCGGCCACCGGGTGGATGCCGAAGCGCACCTTGACGCCGCGATCACGCAGCTTTTGGGTGATCTCGGCCACCGGGTACTGGGCCTGCGCCACCGCCATGCCGTAGCCCGGGGTGATGATGACGGAGCTGGCGTTCTTCAGCATGTCGGCCACGTCTTCGGCGTTGGTCTCGCGGTATTCGCCCAGCTCCTGCTCGGCGGTGGAGGCCACGCCGTCGGAGCCAAAGCCTCCTGCGATCACGGAGATGAAGGAGCGGTTCATCGCCTTGCACATGATGTAGGAGAGGATGGCACCGGAGGAACCCACCAGGGCACCGGTGACGATCAGCAGGTCATTGGAGAGCATGAAGCCCGCCGCCGCTGCCGCCCAACCGGAGTAGGAGTTCAGCATGGAGACCACCACCGGCATGTCCGCACCACCGATGGAGGCGACCAGGTGCCAGCCGAAGGCGAAGGCGATCAGGGTCATCACCAGCAGGGCGAAGGTGGAGCCACCGGCGTTGACGAAGTGGATCATCAGCGCGATGGAGACCACCACGGCCAGCAGGTTCAGCTTGTGGCGGTGCGGCAGCATCAGCGGCTTGGAAGAGATGAGGCCACGCAGCTTGCCGAACGCCACCACGGAACCGGTGAAGGTCACGGCACCGATGAAGACGCCCAGGAACACTTCCACCAGGTGGATGTTCAGCATGGCGCCGGAGAGGTGCTCGACCTGGGCGACGCTTGCCGCCTGCTCGAACGCCGCCCGGGCGGCTGCCAGGGTCGCATCCAGGTTGGAACCGACGGAGACCACCACTTCAGCGGGGGCGGAGGGGTGCAGATCGATGAAGCTGTTGAAGCCCACCAGCACCGCTGCCATGCCCACGAAGCTGTGCAGCACGGCCACCAGCTCGGGCATCTCGGTCATCTCGACCTTGAGGGCCAGACGCACGCCGATGGCGCCACCGATGGCCATGGCCAGGATGATCCAGTGGACGCCACTGGTTTCCGGGTTGAAGACGGTGGCGAGCAGGGCGATGGCCATCCCCGCGATACCGAACAGGTTGCCATGCTTGGCCGTTTCTTGCTTCGACAGTCCCGCGAGACTGAGGATGAAGAGCACGGCGGCAACGATATAGGATGCTGTTACCAGTCCTTGAGACACGTTAAACCCCCTTAATCCTTACGGAACATCTTCAGCATGCGCTGAGTGACGGTGAAGCCACCGAAGATGTTGATACTGGCAATCAGCACGGCGACAAAGGCCAGCACGGTGACCAGGGTCGACCCTTGTCCAATCTGCAACAGCGCACCGACCACGATGATGCCGGAGATGGCATTGGTGACCGACATCAACGGCGTGTGCAGGGCGTGAGAGACGTTCCACACCACGTAGTAACCGACCACGCAGGCCAGGATGAAGACGGTGAAGTGGGAGAGGAAGGCGGCAGGCGCCACAGCGGCCACCCAACCGAAGGCGGCGATGCCGAGGGCACCGAACACGAACTTCTTGTTGGAGGGCTTGGCCTCTTCCTTCTTGGCGGCCGGTTTGGCGGCAGCAGGTTTCTGCGGGGCGGCAGAGACGGAGATGGCGGGGGGCGGGAAGGTCACTTCACCGGCCTGGACCACCGTCATGTTGCGCTGTACCACGTCTTCGAAGTCGATGGCGACGTTGCCGTCCTTCTCCTTGCACATCAGCTTCATCAGGTTCACCAGGTTGGTGCCGTAGAGCTGGGAGGATTGGGCAGGCAGGCGGCCCGGCAGATCGGTGTAACCGATCACCTTGACGCCGTTGTCGGTGACATGCAGTTCACCCGGAACCGTGTATTCGCAGTTGCCGCCGGCCTGGGCCGCCATGTCCACGATGACGGAGCCCGGCTTCATGCTGTCCACCATTTCCTTGGTGATGAGCTTGGGTGCCGGCTTGCCCGGGATCAGGGCGGTAGTGATGATGATGTCCACTTCCTTGGCCTGCTGGGCGAACAGCTCCATCTCGGCCTTGATGAACTCTTCGCTCATCACCTTGGCGTAACCGTCGCTGGATGCGCCATCTTCGCCGCCGAAGTCCAGCTTGAGGAATTCCCCACCCATGGACTCGATCTGCTCGGCCACTTCCAGACGGGTATCGAAGGCACGCACGATGGCACCGAGGGAACCGGCGGTCCCGATGGCGGCCAGACCGGCCACACCGGCACCGATGACCAGCACCTTGGCGGGCGGTACTTTACCGGCGGCGGTGATCTGGCCGGTGAAGAAGCGACCGAACTGGTGCGCGGCTTCTACGACGGCGCGATAGCCACCGATGTTGGCCATGGAAGAGAGGGCGTCGAGGGACTGGGCACGGGAGATCCGCGGCACCATGTCCATCGCCATCACATTGATGTTGCGCTCGGAAAGCTTCTTGACCAGCTCGGGGTTCTGGGCGGGCCAGATGAAGCTCACCAGGGTGGCACCATCCTTAATTTGTGCGATTTCGGCCTCGGTCGGCGCGTTGACCTTGAAGACAAGGTCGGCTTGCCAGACGTTCGGTACCACGCTGGCACCGGCAGCCTCGAAGGCGGCATCATCGAAGCTGGCTCGCAGGCCGGCACCGGCCTCGATGGCAACCTCGAAGCCGAGCTTTTTCAGCTGCTCGACAGTGGCCGGGGTCGCTGCGACCCGGGTCTCACCGGCGAGACTCTCTCTCGGTATTCCAATCTGCATGACTATTCCCTGATGGTTAATAAACAATCATCGCCAAGTCTCTCATGTCTGAGGGGACAAGGCATGATCAAAGTGCAGGTCACGGGCCCTTTGTTATGAAAATCAGCAGGCTTCACCTCGACCTCCTGTCACGGTCAGGCCCCCGCTTTTCAGGCGCGAGGGTGATTAGTATCAAATTTTGGAGTTTTATTACAACCACGGCCCCGGGCGGGCGGGTACAGAATTCAGCCCATCCCGGACCATGATTAAAAAAAACAAACCAAATTAGGGGCTTATACCAGCAAAAAGCGCTAAAAAAAGTGATCCAACCAGTCAAAAAAAATGTTTAACCCGGCCTCTACCTTAGCGTTTTTTGTTCTTACGAAATCTGCCGTTGGCTCATCTGATGAGATGAAAAGGGAAAAAGTAACCATTTTGCAACGATTAGGGGGCCGCGTCCCCGCCTGCTGGCGGGTTCGGGCCCCCTGGTGCAACCGGGCCTTGGGCCCGTTTCAGGCGCGCTCTGCTTACCAGGCCGCCTCATAAATATGCCGGCTCTGGGCCAGGTCGATGTCGCCGTGCTCACCCAGAGCGGTCATGCCGTGCTCTTCGAGCTTGGCCAGCAGGGCGTCGATCCGGGCGTCGGCCACGTAATCCCGCAGCCGGGTCTTGATCCCCATCCGCTCGAAGAAGTCGCGGGTGGCGGCGATGGCACCGTCGATACGCGCCTCGTCACTGCCGCTGCGCAGATCCCAGACCCGATCGGCGTATTGCAGCAGCTTGGCGCGCTTCTGCTCGCGCTTGGCCTGCAGCAGGGCGGGCAGCACCACCGCCAGGGTCTGGGCGTGGTCCAGACCGTGCAGGGCGGTGATCTCGTGGCCCAGCATGTGGGTGGCCCAGTCCTGGGGCACGCCGGCTCCGATCAGGCCGTTCAGCGCCAGGGTGGCGCTCCACATGATGTTGGCACGCACGTCGTAGTTTTCCGGCTCCACCAGCGCCTTGGGCCCCTCTTCCGCCAGGGTCAGCAGCAGCCCTTCTGCGAAGCGATCCTGCACCTTGGCATCCACCGGGTAGGTGAGGTACTGCTCCAGGGTGTGGATGAAGGCATC
The DNA here is from genome assembly GCF_002903485.1 of Aeromonas sp. ASNIH7. Taxonomy (NCBI): domain Bacteria; kingdom Pseudomonadati; phylum Pseudomonadota; class Gammaproteobacteria; order Aeromonadales; family Aeromonadaceae; genus Aeromonas; species Aeromonas sp. ASNIH7. Next base: position 2,466,139 of record NZ_CP026226.1, on the reverse strand, counting down.
CACCACCCCATTGGCCACCTGACGGGCGGGCAGGGTGTAGGTGAGCACGGGGTCGAGCACGGCGAAACGCGGCATCACGAAGGGAGAGAAGAAGTGCTGCTTGTCCCCTGTGCTCTTGCGGGTGATGACGGCGCCCATGTTCATCTCGGAACCGGTGGCCGGCAGGGTCAGCACGCTGCCCAGAGGAATGGCGGAGGCCACCTCGCCCCCGACGGTCTCGAGGATGTGCCAGGGATCCCTGGCCGGATCGTAGTGAGCGGCCGCGGCGATGAACTTGGAGCCGTCCAGCACGGAGCCGCCGCCCACTGCCAGCAGGAAGTCGACCTTCTCGGCGCGGGCCAGTTCGACGGCGCCCATCAGGGTTTCATAGGTGGGGTTGGGCTCGATGCCGCCAAATTCAAACAGGGTCAGGCCGGCCAGCTCGCTGCGGATCTGGTCCAGCAGGCCGCTGCGCACCACGCTGCCACCGCCGTAGGTGACGAGGATGCGGGCGTCGCTGGGGATCTGGCCGCGCAGCTGGGCCACCTGGCCCTTGCCGAACAGCACCTTGGTGGGGGTGTGCAGGATGAAGTTGTTCATGGGATCTCCCGGGGTGGTCGTAGTCGGTAAGGTATGGGTTGCATTTTTCTCTTATAACCTCCTACCATCAAGGGAGCTTTCTGCCGATTTCTTGCCTATTTCTACTGAGCCTGGATAAATGAGTACAAATCAGCCCATCGCGGCGACCCACCAGTCCGCCCTCGCCAGCCGACTCGCCGCCCTGGCACCCCACCCGGGGATCACCGCCGCCCCCGTGCCCGGCGTGCACCTCATCTACACCACGGAGCATCACGACCGCATCCCGGTGCTCTACCGCCCGCGCATGATCATCATCCTGCAGGGGCACAAGGTGGGCTATCTCTCGGACTTCACCTTCCGCTACGACCCCGAGCACTACCTGATGATGACCCTGCCGCTGCCCTGCGAGTGCGAGTGCTTCGCCTCCCCCGAATCCCCCCTGGTGGGGCTCTCGGTGGAGATCGACGTGGCGGCGCTGCAGGCCCTGCTGCTGGAGATGGGGGACGCGGCCCCCGCCCCGGCGGAACCGGGTCGCGGCGTCGTCTCCGTGCCCCTCTCCGAGACCACGCTCTGCGCGGTGGAGCGCCTCATCGACGTGATGGACAAGCCGCTCCACGCCCGGGTGCTGGGGCCCCAGATCGTGCGCGAGATCCTGTTCCACGCCCTGCACGAAGGGGGGCCCCCGCCCTGCTGGCCATGGCCAGCCGTCACAGCCAGGTGAGCCAGATAGCCCGGGTGCTGCGTATCATGGAGCAGCGCTTTACCGAGAACCTGACGGTGGAGGAGCTGGCCCGGGAGGCGAACATGAGCGTCTCGGCCTTCCACCACCACTTCAAGGCGGCCACCGCCACCTCGCCCCTGCAGTACATCAAGACCCTGCGCCTGCACCGGGCGCGGCTGATGATGCTGCACGACGGCCTCAAGGCCGGGGTGGCGGCGGACAAGGTAGGCTACGAGAGCGGCTCCCAGTTCAGCCGCGAATACAAACGCTTCTTTGGCAACACCCCGAGCGAACACGCGGCACGCTTCCGCTCGGGACAACTGCGTATCGTGGAGGGATGACATGCGCACACTGATCCTGCTCGTTCTGACCCTGCTGGCCACCGCCTGCACCGGCATTCCACCGGGACACCAGGTGGTCAAGCCCTTCCAGCTCGACCGCTACCTCGGCACCTGGTACGAAATCGCCCGCCTCGATCACGGTTTCGAGCGCGGCCTGAACCGGGTCACCGCCACCTACAGCCTGCGGGATGACGGCGGTGTCAGGGTGATCAACCGGGGGCAGGACGGACAGGGGGAATGGCGCGAGGCCGAGGGGCGCGCCTACTTCGTGGGCGACAGCGACGAGGGGCGCCTCAAGGTGAGCTTCTTCGGCCCCTTCTACGGCAGCTACAACGTGCTGGCGACGGACTATGAGCTCTCCCTGGTGAGCAGTTACAACCTCCAGTACCTCTGGATCCTCTCCCGCACGCCCCATCCCCCCAAAGAGAAGGTAGAGGCCCTGGTCGAGCGGGCCCGGGGGCTCGGCTTTGCCACCGACCTGCTGATCTGGGTCAGCCAGGATCCGGCGGGGAACGCCCCATGAGGATCTTCCAGGCCACCCCCGGGGACATTCCCCGGGTCACCCCCCTGTTCGTGGAATACCGGGCGTTCTACCAGCTGCCTGCCCGGCCCGAGGCCGCCGAAGCCTTCCTGCTGGAGCGCTGCACCGCCGGGGAGTCGGTGCTCTTCGTGGCCCAGAGCGAGGCGGGAGAGGTGCTGGGATTTGCCCACCTCTATCCCCTGTTCTGCTCCCTCGCCCTGAAACCCATCTGGCTGCTGTACGATCTGTTCGTGGCGCCGGCGGCCCGCCAGCAGGGGGTGGCCCAGGCGCTGCTGGCGCGGGCCGATCGCCACGGCCAGGACACGGGCGCCGCCTTCCTGATGCTGAGCACCGCCACCGACAACCGGCAGGCTCAGGCCCTCTACGAAGGGCACGGCTACCAGCGGGACAACGAGTTCTACAGCTACATCAAACCTCTCTGAGCCTCTGCCTGCGCCCGTTGCAGGGCCAGGACCCGATATTATTCAGCGGGTGCATGGCGAAATAATATCCATACACAGGATGAATAAAGGCGACCCCGGGGTCGCCTTTGTCACATCCGGGTCTCAGCCTAGAGCCGGAAGCGCCCGATCTCCTGCTCCAGCCGCTCGGTGAGAGACTTGAGCTGGGCCGCCTGGGCGGCCTCTTCGCCGGCCTGGGCCGCCAGCGCCTGGGAGACGTGGCGGATATTCTCGGTGTTGCGGCTGATCTCGCCGGTCACCGAGGTCTGCTCCTCGGCCGCCGCCGCGATCTGGGTCGCCATGTCGCTGATGGCGCCGATGGCCTCGTTGATCCTGCCCAGGCTGAGATTCGCCGCTTCGGCGTCCTCCACGCTGGTGCCCGCCAGCTGGCGGCTGGTCTCCATGCCGCCCACCGCCTTGCGGGTGGTCTGCTGCAGCGCCTCGATCATCTGCTGGATCTCGGCGGTGGAGTCGTGGGTGCGGCGCGACAGCACCCGCACCTCGTCCGCTACCACAGCAAAGCCGCGCCCCTGCTCCCCGGCCCGGGCCGCCTCGATGGCGGCGTTCAGGGCCAGCAGGTTGGTCTGCTCGGCGATGCCGCTGATGGTGGCCAGAATGCCGCTGATCTGCTGGGCGTGGCCATCCAGCTCGTGGATGGTCTGGCTGGCGTCGGAGACCTCCCCCGCCAGCCCCGTGATGCTGCGCTGGCTCTGGCCGACCTGGGACTGGCCGGCCACCGCGAGGCGCACCGCATCACCGGCGGTGTTGGCGGCAAACTCGGCGTTGCCGGCGATCTCCTGGGTGGCGGAGGCCATCTCGGTCACCGCGGTGGCCACCATGACGATCTCGTCCTGCTGCTGGCGCACCCGCTGGCTGCGGGCCTCGGCCCCCGCCGCCTGGGTGCGGGACTGGGCCGCCAGCTCGACGGTGACGTCCCGCAACCGGCTGACGATGCCGTGCAGTCGCGCCACGAACTGGTTGAAGTTCTGGGCCAGCTGCCCCACCTCATCCTGGCTGCGGGTGGCGATCTGCACCGTGAGATCCCCCTCCCCGTGGGCGATGTCGGCGAGCGCCCTGGAGACCCGTCCCAGATCCGCGAACAGGTAGTTGAACATGGCGATGAGTAGGGCACCGAACACCAGCAGCAGTACCAGGGTCAGCCCCACCAGTTGCCACAACAGGGAGGCGAGCGGCGCCTCCAGCACCTCCTTGTACATCACCATGGCGAGCAGCCAGTCGGTGCCGGGCACGCCTTGCACCGAAAGCAGCACCTCGCGCCCGTTCAGGTTGGCGCCGTGCAGCTCGCCGTCGCGGCTCCACGCATCCAGCGCCGCCCCGGTGAGGCCGGGATCCAGCTCCGCCACCTGCTTGAGCGCCAGCTCCTTGTTCGGGTGGCCGACGATGAGGCCGGTGCGATCGAGCAGCATGGCGTAGCCCTCTCCCTGCACCTTCATGGCCAGCACCTCGTCGATGAGGGCGTCGAGGGAGAGATCCGCCCCGGCCACCCCGATCACCCGGCCCTGGTGGCTCACCGGCTCGGCCAGGGTCACCACCATCTGCTGCATGGTCACGCTGACATAGGGCGGCGTGACGATGAGCTTGCCCGCCTTGTCGGCGTTCTGGTACCAGGGGCGGGCCCTGGGGTCATAGTTGGCGGTGTTGAGGGCGGGATCGTGGCGGGTCATCTCCCCCTGCGCCGAACCAAAATAGGTGAGGCCGAAACCGCCGGAGGTGCGGGTCTGCAACAGGTGGGGCACCAGGGCCGTGTCGGGGTCGTGCGCAATGACGGCGGCCAGGGCGTCGACCGCGTGCTTGCGATCCTCAAGCCAGTTGCCGATGGCCACCGAGTGGGCGTGGCCGTAGTTGACCGCCTCGCTCTGGATGGCGTCAAGGGTGCGGGATTTGAGGGTGTGGAAGGCGACAATACCGAGCAGGGCTGCCATCAGCAGCACTACCCCCAGGCTGGCCGCGAGCAGCTTGCCGCGCAACGAGAGAGTCATGACAACGAATCCTTGTGGTAGCCGGGGGCCGGGAATACCCCCATCTTGGTAGTTCTATCGGCACAATGATGAACGGTCTTTAGTGAATCCTGATATTTTTTCATATATCAACAACAGAACGCACTACCAGCAACAGACTGTTCACTATTCCATGCTGACACCCGCAGGCACCACAAGGCCGCCCGAAGGCGGCCTGTCACTTACCCCTGATAGGCACCGGCGGAGTAGGTCAGCTCATAGCTGTGGCTGTAGATCTCGATGATGTTGCCGAAGGGATCTTCCATGTAGACCATGCGGTAGGGCTTCTCGCCCGGATAGTACTCGCGCACCGGCATCCGCTGCTTGCCACCCGCTGCGACGATGCGCGCCGCCAGCCCCTCGACATCCGGATCCTGCACGCTGAAGTGGAACACCCCGGTCTTCCAGAATTCGAAGTTGTTTTCGCGCTGCTCGCTGTTGGGGAACTCGAACAGCTCGATGCCGATCTTGTCGCCGGTGGAGAGATGAGCGATGCGGAAAGAGCCCCAGCCCGGGCCAAATACGTCGTTGCACATCACGCCGATGGCGGAGTCATCCTCGGTGATGGTGGTCGCCGGCATGATGAGATACCAGCCCATCACCTTGGTATAGAACTCGACTGCCTTGTCGAGGTCAGTCACCGTGATGCCGATGTGGGAGAAGTTGCGCGGGTAAGTCATAAGTCACCTTGAAATTGTGTGTGGGAAACAGGTGACATGATAGGAAGAGACGCCATAATGAAAAATAAGGTCAAACTAATGGAATACATAAATTAAATTTATGGTTAATCCACTCTGGCTCCACACCCTGGTGGTGGTGCATGAAACCGGCAGTTTTACCCGTGCCGCCGATCGGCTGGATCTCACTCAGGCCGCCGTCAGTCAGCATATCTCGCGCCTCGAGGCCGAATTCGGCCCCCTGCTGCTACGCAAGCCCCGTCAGCTGGAGCTCACCCCGCGCGGGCTGGTGCTGCTCGACTTCGCCCGCCAGCAGGCGCAGGCCGCCGAACAGCTGCGAGCCCGTCTCTCTGATGACGACCCTCACCGCGGCGCCATCACCCTCACCACCCCCGGCAGCATTGGCCTGCTGCTCTATCCCCTGCTGCTCGATCAGCAACAGGAGCATCCCGGACTCACCATCCAGCACCGCTTTGCCCCCACCCCCGACATAGTGCAGGCGGTACTGGCGGGGCGCAGCGATCTGGGACTGGTGGATCAACCGCCGGAGCACCCCAGCATAGCCGCCGAGCCCTTCGCCCGCGAACCCCTCTGTCTGGTAGTACCCAACGACGGCGAGGAGCCGAGCTGGCAGCACCTCTGTCAGCTCGGCTTTATTGACCACCCGGACGGCCGCAGCATGGCTCAGCGCCTGCTGGGACGACGCTATCCCGGCCAGCGCTTCGGCGAGATCCCGCTGCGCGGCTTTACCAACCAGATCGGCCTGATCCTGGAGCCAGTCGCCCGCGGCCTCGGCTTTACCGTGCTGCCCCGCTTCGCCGTCACCGCCTTTGCCCAACAGGAGCAGATCCGGGTGATCCAGAGCAGCATTGAGGTGATCGACACCCTCTGGCTGATCTACCGTGCCGAATGGCCGCTCCCCGCCCGCCACCAGCGGCTGGTGGAAACCCTCAAGACGCAGGTCGGCGCCATCTGATGGACAAACAACAAGGCCGCCTCAAGGGCGGCCTTTTACTGTCCGGCGGCTGGGTTATTTGACCCGCGCCAGCGCCGTGTTGATCCTCAGGTTGGTCGCCTCCAGCCCCGGCTGCTGGCCGTAGAAGTCGAACGCCAGCTCGACACCGGGGCGAAACAGCAGGCAGTGGGTGGAGCCGCCGAAGTGGAACATGCCGAGCTGCTCCCCCTTCGCGATCCGCTGCCCCGGCTGCACCGTCACCTCGCAGCTCGACACCTCCGCCATGCCCACCGGCACCACGCACATCAGGCCGATCCTGGGGTTGTCCGCCTCGATGAAGATGAGTGCACGGGTCGCCACCGCGGTCAGGAAGGGTTGGGACTGGTTCGGGGCGCTGGGATCGGGCCCCGCCGGGCTGTCGAAACCCTGGTGGCGGTTGGCCAGGTAGTAGCTGCCGTTGACCACCTTGACCGAGCGCACCGTGCCGCTCACCGGGCTGTGCCAGCGGTGATAGCTGAGGGCGCTGAGGAAGGCCTGATAGAGGGTGCCCCCCTCGAACGCGGCGGCGCGCGGGTCGAAGTCCAGCAGGTTGTCCAGGGAATAAGGCTGCCCCTTGAGCCAGAAGGCGTCCTGCCGCCGTACCCCGGTCACCACCTGCAGCGGGGCCGACTCACAGGCGTTGGCGATCACGCTGTCATCGTCCGGGGCCGTCACCGGCCGCACGCCGGGGCAGAAGCGGCGGGTGAAGAAGTCGTCCCAGCTGGCGAAGCCCTCGTATTCCTCTCCCGGCGCGGTGTGGAAGATCCCCTCGAAGCGCTCAGGGGTGGGGTTGTCGCCGGCCCCGAGCGCCCCCTGCGCCACCTTGACCATCTCCCGTTTCGCCACGTCACCCAGCCAGGGGACGATCAGGGTCTGGCGATCCAGGGGGCTCACCGACTCGGTCAGCACATAACGGGACGCGGGACCTTGCAGGAAGTCGGCCCAGTAACCGAGGATCTTGCGCAATTGCTGGTTCACCAGCGCATTGGCGAAGAAGTCGTACCCGGCGGCCGTCGCCATGGGCCAGTTGAGCAGGGCATTGATGGGGAATCCGATCAGCCCGGCGGGCTCCTGGGTCTGCACATCCTGATAGGCTTCCGGGGCCGTGGTCATGATGCCGTTGAGCAGCTGCAGGAACTCATCGAAGCTGCGCACCTGGACCTGACCGAGCGGCGTGCTGTGCTCGTGCTGCCACGCCTCGTCAAACATCCCCTGGGCCTGCTGATGCAGGAGAGGATCCTGCTCCACCAGCGCCTTCAATCCGGCGATCGGGGCCACCAGCGGGCGAGGCTGGCGGGTGACCGCCTGACGCAGCCGCTGTACCCAGCGCGCCACATGGGCCTGATCCCGGGGGACCCAGCCACCGGCATGGGCATGGGGGGGACGCGTATCCACTGCCTTGTTCATCGCACTCTCCTTGTTGAAGCGCCTTGGGCCCGCCGGATGCGATGCGCCTGAGGGCGCCATCTGGCAGGAAGCAAGGTGTAGCACAGGGGAAAAGCGGCCTCCATTGGCAGAAATGGCAGCGGCGAAGCGGGGAAAAAGAGGCTAACGGAGGCGGTGGCAAACGCCGGAAATGCGAAAGGCCAGCTCAATGAGCTGGCCTTTCTGAAAAATGGCAGGGGCGGCAGGACTCGAACCCGCAACCATCGGTTTTGGAGACCGCTGTTCTACCAATTGGAACTACGCCCCTGCAACAAACGAGGCGTAGTATACAAAGCGGAGGTCAAAGGTAAAGGCTTTTTTTCTCACTTTCGATGCGATCGAACAAATGACGACCAGATCCCCGCAATTCCAACAAGGAGCGGGGGTAAGCTGCTGTATTTGCAGCCCCGACGGGGTAGGAATGGGACACAAATGGGGGTAGGGTGAAACCAGGCTCAGGGAGGCTGCCCATGCTCAATTACCGACTGCTGCAACAGCTTGCGCCCCTCAACTTCCGGGATGAGCGCAAGACGGAGACCCTGGCCGACTATCTGGACAGAGTCTCTCCCCTGGTGCCCTCCATTCCCTCCAATGTGCTCGCCCAGTGGATTTACCGTCATTGGCGCGGTTTTGAATCCAACTGGAGCTTTATCGATCTCGCCAGCCATCAGTTCGAGTGCGAGCACTGGCCCACCGCCCAGATTATCGAGCAGATAGACTCCCGCCACATGGAGGTGATCGATCGCTGGGGCGAGATGCTGCGCAGCAACCGCTACGTGCGCCGCTCCTGGCTCGGCGATGACATGCTGCACCGGGGCACCTGGTCCGAGCCTGTCATCGTCCTCGCCACCGCCCCGGGAACCTGCTACCCGGACGGTCACCCCCTGCCCCATCCCTACTGCCTGCTGGAGGGGCACCACAGGCTCGGCTACCTGCGCAGCATGGCCGCCGATGGCGCTCCTTTGCAGGCGCAGCACGCACTCTGGATTTGTCGACCCGTTCGCGACACTTAAACGTTTTTCTGGGCAAATCCTGCCTCTGAAATAAATTTTTGACAATTCAAAAACCAGCCCTATAATCGGTGCGGTTTTGAAAAAGGTCGGGACAGGACAATGCCGTTTTTGATGAAAAAAGCAGCCTTGCAGACGGGTGGAGCGCACCAGAGCGGCCCCGTTGTTTCCGGTTCCCGTCCCACAGATCCCCCGTTTTTTTTGAAAAGAGCCCCTGTTTCAGGGGCTTTTTTTTGTGCCGGAAAAACCTTCATTGATGCCAAAGGGAATGCAGACGATGACCAATCCACTCTATAACAAACACGTCATCTCCATCTCGGATCTGACCCGGTCCGACATGGAACTGGTGGTCGCCACCGCACAGCGGTTGAAGGCCGAACCCGACAGCCGCCTGCTGAAAGACAAGCTGGTCGCCAGTTGCTTCTTCGAAGCCTCCACCCGCACCCGTCTCTCCTTCGAGACCGCGGTCCAGCGCCTGGGCGGCAACATCATCGGCTTCGCCGACGGCGGCAACACCAGCGCCAAGAAGGGCGAGACTCTGGCCGACTCCATCAAGATCATCAGCTCCTACACCGATGCGGTGGTGATGCGCCACCCCAAGGAAGGGGCAGCCCGTCTGGCCTCCGAGTTCTCCCGGGTGCCGGTCATCAACGGCGGTGACGGCTCCAACCAGCATCCCACCCAGACCCTGCTCGACCTCTTCTCCATCCACGAGACCCAAGGCAAGCTGGACGGCCTCAACGTCGCCTTCGTCGGTGACCTGAAGTACGGCCGCACCGTCCACTCCCTGGCCCAGGCCCTGAGCCTGTTCAACTGCCGCTTCTTCTTCATCTCCCCGGAGGCGCTGGCCATGCCGGACTACCTCTGCGAGGAGCTGGAAGAGAAGGGCATCCGCTTCAGCGTGCACGAGACCATGGAAGAGGTGATGCCGGAGCTCGACATCCTCTACATGACCCGCGTCCAGAAGGAGCGCTTCGACGAGACCGAGTACAAGCACATGGCCGCCAAGTTCGTGCTGGAGCTGGCGACCCTGGAAGGGGCCAAGCCCACCATGAAGATCCTCCATCCCCTGCCCCGGGTTGACGAGATCGAGGTCGCCGTCGACAAGACCCCCCACGCCTACTACTTCCAGCAGGCGGAGAACGGGGTCTATGCCCGCCAGGCACTGCTGGCACTGGTACTGAACGAAACCGTCTAAGGGAAAGGGGAACATCATGTCCGAGAAGAACCAACTGCAAGTCGAAGCCATCCGCCACGGCTCCGTCATCGACCACGTCCCCGCCGGCCAGGGCATCAAGATCCTCAAGCTGTTCCAGCTGATCGAGACCCAGGAGCGGATCACCGTCGGCTTCAACCTCAAATCCGGCGCCCTCGGCAAGAAGGATCTCATCAAGATCGAGAACACCCGTCTGACCGAGCAGCAGGCCAACCAGCTCGCCCTGTTCGCCCCCAAGGCGACCGTCAACATCATCGAAGACTTCGTGGTGGTGAAGAAGCACCAACTGGCGCTGCCGGAGTTCATCGAAGGGGTCTTCCACTGCCCCAACTCCAACTGCATCTCCCACAACGAACCGGTGGAGAGCTACTTCCGGGTGCGCGAGGTGAAAGGGGCGGTGCGGATGAAGTGCAAATACTGCGAGAAGTCCTTCACCCAGGACATCGTCAGCGAACGCTACTGATTTCCTGCCGACAAAGGATATCCATGTGGGCCCCATCGGGCCCATTTTTGAACCCTGTCACATCACTTATTCCCCCTTTGGTTATAATTTGCCATCCCGTAATGGATATACCTCGCTCATCCCCTGCTTGAGTGCTCCTCATTAGTGTTTTTCGCTATGAAAAGCCGGAACGACAGACTGGGCGAGACCGCCATCGCTCATCGCCAAAGGAAGTCGCCATGGTCAACACCCTCAGCCGCCCAGCAGAACCAGAGTCCGACCTGGCCCAGCTCGACGCCTGCCGCCAGATCATCGGCCAGCACTGTTACAGCACCCAGGAGGAGATCCGCCGCGAGCTCTCCGCCCGCGGTTTTGCGGACATCAGCCAGTCCACCATCTCCCGCCTGCTGCGCCGTCTCGGGGTCGCCAAGGCCCAGAACGCCAACGGCAAGAAGGTCTACACCCTGGTGGACGAGCAGCTGGAGCCCGCCGGCAGCACCCGCTCCATCCACGACATGGTGCGCGCCGTGGTCCACAACCAGCAGATGGTACTGGTGCATACCACCCCGGGGGCCGCTACCGTGGTGGCTCGCCTGCTGGATCGCAACGCCAATCCCGAGATCCTGGGGGCCGTGGCCGGCAACGACGTGGTACTGATCGCCCCGCGCCACATCAGCCGAACCCGCCAGGCTCACGCCGCCGTGGTGCGCACCCTGGAAAACGCCCGCTGACCCCTGCTGGATGCCAGAAGGCGACCCCGGGGTCGCCTTTTTGTTGCCCGCGCGGCAAGGAGCCAGACCACGGGAGAGCCCGGGCGCCCCGCCTTGCCAGCCATAAAAAACGGGAGCCCCAGGCTCCCGTTGTTGTCCCTATGTCTGTCGGCATTCATGCCAGCACGGCGCCCAGGCTCAGGCAGAGCACGATCAGCACGGTCAGCATGCCGAGCAGCGGGGCCACCCACTTCAGCCAGCGCACATAGGGCACCTTGGCAATGGCCAGCCCCCCATGACCACGGCGGAGGTAGGGGTCACCAGGTTCACCAGACCGGAGGCGGACTGGTAGGCGGTGACCACCAGCTCGCGGCCCACGTTGGCGAAGTCGGCGAGCGGCGCCATGATCGGCATGGTCAGCACCGCCAGACCGGAGGAAGAGGGCACCAGGAAGGAGAGCACCACTTCCAGCACGAACATCACGTTGATGAAGACGATGGTGGAGAGGCCGGTCACTATCCCCTCTGCGCTGTGCAAAATGGTGTGGGTGATCATGCCGTTGTCCATCACCACCACGATACCGCGGGCGATACCGATGATGAGGGCCACGCCGAGCAGATCGCGGGCACCGTCGATGAAGTTGGAGGTCAGCTCTTCTTCGCTCATGCGGGAGATGACGCCGACGATGATGGCGGCAGCCAGGAACACGCCGGAGATCTGCGCCATCCACCAGCCCAGCACGGCCACCCCGTAGATCATCACGGCAAAGGCGGCGACGAAGATACCCAGCACGATCTTGCGGGTGGTGGTGAACTCCAGCATCTGGTCGCTCTTGTTGCCGAGGAAGTGGGCACGGTTCTCTTCCCACTTGTCGGCCACCAGGGACTTGCTGGGATCGCTTCGCACCATCTTGGCGTAACGCATCACATAGGCCACGCAGATCAGCCAGCCGGCCACCAGCATGGCGACCCGCAACCAGATGCCGTCGGTGAAGGAGATGCCGGCCGCGTTGGCGGCGATCACGGTGGCGAACGGGTTGATGGTGGAGCCCAGGGTACCGATACCGGCCCCCAGCAGCACGGTCGCGGCAGCGACCACGGGGTCGAAGCGGGCCGCCATCATCACCGGCACCAGCAGGGTGTAGAACGGCAGAGACTCTTCCGCCATGCCGTAGATGGTGCCCCCTGCGGCGAACAGCGCCATCAGGATGGGGATCATCCACTCTTCACGGCCACGCAGGCGATCGGTGACGCGCTCGATACCCGCATCGATGGCACCTGTCTTGGTCACGATGCCAAGGAAGCCACCGATGATCAGGATGAAGAGGGAGACGTCGATGGCGCCAGCCTCATAGGTGTCGTGGTTGTAGAGACCGTCGATGGGTGCCAGCAGCACGTCGACGATCCCCTGGGGATTGGCATCCACCAGTTTGTAGGTACCGGCCACCGGCACTTCCTTGCCGAGGGCCTCGTTCATGGTCATCTCGTATTTGCCGGCCGGCACTATCCAGCTCAGGGCGGCCACCAGGGCGATCAGCACAAACAGTATCGTGTAGGCTGACGGGAACTTGAATTTGGTCATGGTCCAGCTTCCTTCTGTGGGTGTGGTATCCATGCAGGCTGCGGGTCGTAGGGTTGGAGGTATTATGCCGCTGTCACATGGTTGAAAAGCCGGGGGTCACCCCCCGGCACCACTGACGACGTCAGTCGCCCAGCGTAGCCACCATCACTGCCTTGATGGTGTGCATCCGGTTTTCCGCCTCGTCGAACACGATGCTGTGCTCGGATTCGAACACGTCCTCGGTCACTTCCAGGCCCTTCATGCCATATTTGTCGGCCACTTCCTTGCCCATGGTGGTCTCGTCGTTGTGGAACGCCGGCAGGCAGTGCATGAACTTCACATCCGGGTTCTTGGTCGCGTTGATGACATCCATGTTGACCTGATACGGGGTCATCAGTTTGACCCGTTGATCCCAGGCTTCCTTCGCTTCACCCATGGAGACCCAGACGTCGGTGTAGAGGAAGTCGGCACCCAGCACCCCCTCTTTCACGTCTTCGGTCAGGTGGATGCGCGCACCGGTCTCTTCGGCGATGAGGCGGCAGGTGGCAACCAGCTCCTCTTCCGGCCAGAAGGCTTTCGGCGCCACCAGACGGATGTCCATGCCCATCTTGGCGGCACCCACCATCAGGGAGTTGCCCATGTTGTTGCGGGCGTCACCCAGGTAGGCGAACTTGATCTGATCCAGACGTTTGCCCTTGCCGTGCTCCAGCATGGTCATGAAGTCCGCCAGGATCTGGGTCGGGTGGAATTCGTTGGTCAGGCCGTTCCAGACCGGTACACCGGCGTGGGCCCCCAGCTCTTCCACGATCTCCTGACCGTAGCCACGGTATTCGATACCGTCATACATGCGACCCAGCACCCGGGCGGTGTCCTTCATGGACTCCTTGTGACCGATCTGGGAACCGCTTGGGCCGAGGTAGGATACTTGCGCGCCCTGATCGAAGGCCGCCACTTCAAACGCACAACGGGTGCGGGTGGAGGTCTTCTCGAAAATCAGGGCAATGTTTTTGCCGGTCAGGTGTTTACGCTCATAGCCACCGTATTTGGCTTTCTTCAGGTCGATGGCCAGATCGATCATGTATTGGATTTCGCGCGGGGTGAAGTCAAGCAGTTTCAGGAAGTTACGGTTACGCAGATTAAAAGCCATGATGAGTTCTCTCTATATTTGTTCAGACCAATTTGGCAGTGTTATTGACTACGCAGTTGTTCAGACCAGAGCCTTGGCTCAGGCATTGACGGTATTGGTGGCGACGATGTTGGTGCCGGCTTCCCCCTTGAGGATGGCGAGGCCATCTTCCAGGGAGCCGATGCCGACCATGCCGCCGGTCGCCTTGACGAATTCACAGGAGGCTTCGACCTTGGGTCCCATGGAGCCGGCATCGAACTTGACCCCGGCCAGCTCGTCCGGGCTGGTGACCCGCAGCGGACGCTGGGTCGGTTTACCCCAATCCAGATAGACGGCATCGGCATCGGTCAGGATCAGCAGGGCGTCGGCCTTGATCTGCTTGGCCAGGTAGGCGGCTGACATGTCCTTGTCGATGACGGCTTCGATGCCGGTCAGGCTCTGGCCATCCCAGGTCACCGGGATGCCACCACCGCCGGTACAGATGATGAGGTGACCCTGGGCGATCAAGGTTTCGATGGCGTCGCCTTCGACGATGCGCTGGGGCAGCGGGGACGGCACCACGCGGCGGAAAAACTTGCCGTCTGCCTTGACCACCCAGTGCTTCTCGGCAGCCAGAGTGCGGGCTTCCGCCTCTTCGTAGACGGGGCCGATAAATTTGGTCGGATTGGCAAACGCCGGATCCTGGGGATCAACCTGCACCTGGGTCAGCAGCGCGGTGACGTTGCGGCTCGGCATCAGGTTCTTCAGCTCCTGGATCAGCATGTAGCCGATCATGCCCTGGGACTCGGCACCCAGCACATCCAGGGGATAGGGAGAGACCTTGGTGTAGGCGCTGTTTTGCAGGGCCAGCAGGCCGACTTGCGGGCCGTTGCCGTGCACCAGCACCACGTTGTAATCCTCGGCGATGCGGGCGATGGTCTTGGCGGCGGTGGCGATGTTCTTGCGCTGGATGTCGGCTTCCAGAGGTTCACCGCGGCGGAGCAGGGCATTGCCCCCCAGGGCGACGACGACAGTTGGTTTTTTCATGGGTGTTACTCTCGAATTCTGGTGTGTGTGGCGCCAGCCTCTGCCGGCGCCACGCCGTCTTGTCAGATGCCGTCGCGTTCCATCGGGCAGCTCATGCAGCGGGCACCGCCGCGGCCACGTCCCAGCTCTTCACCCGGGATGGGCAGCACAGTGATGCCGGCCTTGTCGTACTTCTCGTTGGTGTAGGTGTTGCGCTCGTAACCCACCACCACGCCGGGGCGCACGGTCAGCACGTTGTTGGCGTCGTTCCACTGCTCCCGCTCGGCCTCGAAGCTGTCGCCGCCAGTGGTGATGAGCCTGAGCTGATCCACCCCCAGCGCCTTCTCGATGGCGGTCACGAAGTAACCCTCTTCCTTGATGTTCATCCCGGTGGCACCGCCCGGGGTCAGGCTCCAGCAGTTCACATCCTTGCGGATGACTTCCGGATAGACGGAGAAGGTGTCGACATCCATGTGGGTCATGACGGTGTCGAGGTGCATGCAGCTGCGGTGTTTCGGCAGCTCCATGGCGATGACCTGCTTGGCCTGACCGTGCTTGAACAGGCTGCGGGCCAGATGCTCCACCCCTTGCGGCGTGGTGCGCTCGGACATGCCGATGAGCACGGCGCCTCGGCCGATGACCAGGACGTCGCCCCCTTCGATGGTGGAGTTGTCGTAGTCGCGCTCCTCGTCACCGAAGTACTTGATGAACTCCTGACCGGCAAACTGCGGGTGCCAGCGGTAGATGGCCTTCACGTGGTTGGTCTCGCGACGACGGGCGGCCTTGGCCATGGGGTTGATGGAGACGCCGCCATAGACCCAGCAGGAGGTGTCGCGGGTAAAGAGGTGGTTGGGCAGCGGTTCGATGATGAAATCGGTCGGGGCATGCATGCCGACCACCATGTTGACGCCGCTGTAGGGCATCTCGGAGTAGGTGAGGCCGCCGGAGAGGATGCGGGCCAGCTCGCGGTGAGGCATGTCCGCCAGGAAGCAGCGCACGTCGTTGGCCAGGGCAGTGCCGAGGCGATAGTCGGAGACCTGGTGTTGCAGCAGCCAGGCTTTGGCTTCCGGCACGTCCAGGGTTTCCGCCAGCAGATTGGTCAGGAGGAAGACTTCGACATTCTGATCGCGCAGTACCTGAGCGAATTTGTCGTGCTCCTGACCGGCACGTTCCACGGACAGGACGTCGTCAAACAGCAGATCCTGGCAGTTGGAAGGGGTCAGACGCTTCAGACTGAGGTTGGGGCGGTGCAACATGACACGGCGCAACTGGCCAACTTCAGAACCTACATAAAATTTGCTCATGATGATATTCCGTCTAGCTGTGGTCCCTGCGAGTGATTGAATAGATTCCTTCTATTCAGGCTCGTGGCTAAGGCGGGATATTCTTTATGTAGGGTACTCGGCTTATGTTCTATCCTGCCCTTGCCTTTCGACGCAGAGATTAGGTCTGGCAACTCCACCAAACTTGGACATTGATCACATTCACCCGAGACTGCATAAATTCAGAAGTTAATTTATGATGGAGTTTACATATCTGACATTTCCCTCACCCTCCATCCGGCATAAATACGCAATAAGGCCCCAATATATTCCACAAAGAGCGCAATTTCATTCATCCATGATATCCAGAAATGGATAGCCACCAATAAAAAACATCAAATAAATCATTACATTAAAATCAAAATGCTCATTTTTTGAATAAACTTCACCCAACTTTGAATTTATCCTCGCTTATCATCCCGTTTGCTCTCACATAAATAATCACCTGCTCCTTTATCGCTGAATAATCCATCTCTTGTCCCAGATCATGGCGGCCTGCCCGGGCCAGATGGCGAGCCTCATCGCCAAGCCGTGTGCACTATCTCTTTTATATGGATATGCATTTTGCACGCATCCTGATGGCGGCTTTTTCACCGACCGGAGTGCAACCGGGATTCAAAGTTTTTTCATTAGTTGAATTTTTTCAGTCACCTTGCGCCGATTTCGGGTTCGCCTTAACTCAAAAAGTGATGCTTGTCACATTCGTTCCCGTCACCAAGGAGATAACCATGAAGATCCCGTCGCTGTTTCTGTTCGTCGCCCTGGTCCTGCCCATGACACCTACCTTGGTGCATGCCCAGGGAGCCCCCGCCATGCCGCTGGTGGTCTGTCACGTTGACCAGGCACCCCAGATGCTGGTCCCCGCCTACCTATGCCAATGGCACGGTGGCAGCCAGCATCCCTGACCCTCTCGCCCAAGGGGAGGCGATCTCCTCTTGGGTCATCCCCGCTTTCCCTCCTTTATCTCCTGAATGGGATCCGGACCACGCCACCTGCATCATGCCCGTTGCTCTCCTCCACCCTCATCTGCGATCGACACTGACCGACCTCCCCGGATTCTGAACCGCAGTTAAACGCCTTGTGAGATATTCGCCATCAACTGCGTAAGTAAAGTGCCAACAAAATTCTCGCCATAGTCGGAAGATGCGCGTGAAAAAACAGCATGATAGAACATTAAAGTCATGATTTTAAAAAAGATAACTTCATTATCCTTTCGCGGGAAACCAGTTTGGATAAAACGTTTTTCAGCATGTCATTGTCGCCCTGCGCGAAATCCTTATAGTTACTCCTGCACGGACGCAATGAAGTCGGTCAGGAAGACTGGCTGCCAGGGTTGGGCAAATGGACTCACCACAGGATGTGGTAAAGGACACCTCCCAGGACGGAGAAAGTGCGACGGGAACGGATGACTCGTCAGGCCATGATGGCTAAAGGACACCCCAAAGGATTGGGAAGGGGAAACCTAAAGGAAGAGGTATAGTCAGGGATTGCAGGGAGCAACTTCGTTCAAGGATATGAGCGATAAGACTATCGGGGGCGACGCAAGTCGCCCCCATCTTTTTTGGGTATTTTTCACGTCTGCCCGCTGATGGGTCACCCCGGCCACGGTACTGCTGGCCAGGGTACCCGGGACTCGCCCAGCCGGCGCTATTCCAGCCGGAAGTGCCCCACTATCTCCCGCAGCCTGTCATAGGTGCGCTGCATGGCATTCGAGCTGTCCACGGTGCGCTCGCCATTCCCCTTGAGCTGGGTGATCACCTCGGCGATGGCACTCATGTTGCGATTGATCTCCTCGGCGACGGCACTTTGCTCCTCCGCGGCCGTGGCGATATGGCTGATGAGATCGTTGATCTCCACCACTTCTCCCGCCATCAGATCCAGTGACGCATTCACCTTGCTGGTGTTTTCCGCCGCATCCTGGCAGCTCTGTCGGGTGTTGCCCATGGCGGCCACCACGGTCTGGGTACCCCGTTGCAGCCGGGTCAGCATGGTCTGGATCTCGGCAGTGCTCTTCTGGGTGCGTCCCGCCAGAGAGCGCACTTCGTCCGCCACCACCGCAAACCCCCGCCCCTGCTCACCAGCCCGGGCTGCCTCGATGGCAGCGTTGAGGGCCAGCAAGTTGGTCTGCTCTGCGATGCCACCGATGACCCCGAGAATCGAGCCTATCTGCTGCACATCCTGCTGCATGGCTTCGATGGAGTGTGCCGTGGCCTCCACCTCCGTCACCAGCGCAGTGACGCTGGCCATGGCCTGATCCACCACCTGACGCGACTGGTTGGCCAGTTGCTGGCTCTGGCCGGTTAGCTGGGCAGTATTGGCCGCGCTCTCCGATACCGAAACGGCAGTACGGCTCATCTCGTTGATGGCGGTGACTACCTGTTCGGTCTCCCGCACATGCTCGGCCAGCAGGCCCTGGGCCGACCCCGTCTGCCTCGCCAATGCCGATATCCCTTCATTGAGCTGGCCGCTCGCTTGTCTCACCTCCCCCATCATGCCCTGCAACTGCTCGATGAAACGGTTGATGCCCGCCGAGATCTGGCCGAGATCATCCTTGCTGGTCACCGTGAGCCGGCGGGTCAGATCCCCATTGCCCTGGGAGAGCTCCTGCACCAGGTCGCGCAAGGAGAGGATGGGTCTATAGGCCAGGTTGAGGGCCACCATGGAGAGGGCCAGTACCAGCGCCGCCACCCCGAGCAGGGCCAGGGTGATCTTGCCGTTGAGCGCCTGGGTCATGGCCCGGATATAGTCGAGATCCACATAACCGGTCAGGGTCCACTCGCTGCCGCGAATATCCAGCTTGTTGGGGCGGCTCTCGCTCTCTCCCTGGGGCTTGCTGCTGTAGAGCACCTGTCCCTGACTGTCGGTGAGGGAGAAGTAACGCCCTTCCCCGCTTACCTTGGTCAGCAGCGTCTTGAATTCGCTCATGTCGAGGTAGTAGAGGTAGGCGGAGTCTGCACCGCGCGGCACCAGGATGGAGATGACGGGTTTGCCGTCCAGCTGCTCCAGCGGGCTGACGGTGATCTGGTTGTTGGCGGCGGGGATCAGCTTGCGCAGGGCATCAACCCTGGCCTTGTCGTCGATGACCCCGTTCGCGTCGAATGCCATGTCGCCAATGAGCTTGACGATGTTGTGAAAGCCGGTCTCCTGCAGCGCCTTCTTGACGCTGGTCACCCCGAGGTTGAGGTTGGCGGCCAGCAGCACCTTCTGGTTGATGTCACCCGCCAGCTTCTCTCTGACCAGGGTGATCTGCTCGTTGATGTTCTGGGTGGCCTGGGTGCGGATGTAGCCGCTGATGAAATGGTTGACGCTGAACCAGGCGGTACCGATGGTGACCAGAATGGCGAGCAGCAACAGCACGTTGATTTTGACTTTGAATGCCATGGTATGGGTCCCTCCAAAGAGAAAGGGCCGGGATGACCCGGCCCTCCCTGCCAATGCTTACTTCTTCTTGGCGTACTTCATGGAGTCCAGGGCTACCGCCAGGATGATGATGCCGCCCTTGATGATGAACTGCCAGTAAGGGCTGACACCGATGTAGGTCAAACCATAGTTGATCAGCGTGAAGATAAGTACGCCGGTGATCACACCCGCGACAGTTCCCACACCGCCGGCAAACGAAACGCCCCCCACCACGCAGGCCGCGATGGCATCCAGCTCGTACATGAAGCCGAGGTTGTTGGTGGCACTGCCGATCCGCCCCGCTTCCAGCATGCCGCCGAAGGCGTAGAAGACACCGGCCAGGGCATAGATGACCACCAGGTTGACGGCGACGTTGACGCCGGACACCTTGGCCGCTTCCGGGTTGCCACCGATGGCGAAGATGTTCTTGCCAAAGCGGGTCTTGTTCCACAGCACCCAGACGAAGACGCTGGCGATGGCCGCATAGAAGGTCAGGTACGAGAGCTTGAACCCGCCAATCCGGATAAAGCCCTGCGCAAAGTTGGAGAAGCGAGGATCAAACCCGGCTACCGGAGAAGCCCCCACGGAGTCGAAATAGAGGGAGTTGATGCCGTAGACGATGATCATGGTGCCCAGGGTGGTAATGAAGGGCGTCACGTTCAGGTAGGCGACAATCAGGCCGTTGACCAGACCAATCAAGGCCCCCACCACGCACACCAGCAGGATCACCGCCGGAATGGGCACCTCCCCCAGGGTGGGGAAGACCTTGTTGACGTTGGTCAGGGCCTGCAGCATGGTGGCCGCGATCAGCGCCGCCAGGCCTACCTGGCGACCGGCCGACAGGTCAGTACCCTGGGTGATGATGATGCCCGCCACCCCGAGGGCGATGATGACCCGTACCGAGGACTGGGTCAGGATGTTGCTGAGGTTGGTGAGGCTGAGGAAGGAGGGCTCCTTGATCACGATGATCATGAGCAACACCAGCAACACCACATAGATGCCGTTCTCTTTGAGCGCCTGCATCAGATTGAAATTTTTAGCCGACTCCATAATGTCTTCCTGTCTTTATAGGTACAGAGATGCCAGGCGCAGGATCTCGCTCTGGTCAGTTTCTTTGGTGTTGACGATCCCCGCGACCCGGCCATTGCTCATGACCATGATGCGGTCCGTGATGCCGAGCAGTTCCGGCATTTCGGAGGAGATGATGACGATGCCCTTGTCCTTCTTCGCCAGCTCCAGGATGAGCTGGTAGATCTCGAACTTGGCGCCGACGTCGATACCCCGGGTCGGTTCATCCAGCATCAGGATCTCGGGCTGGGTCAGCAGCCAGCGACCGATGATCACCTTCTGCTGGTTGCCACCGGAGAGGGAGCCGATCTGGGTCTGCTGGGTCGGTGTCTTGACCCGCATGGAGTCGATGACCCACTGGGTATCGCTCTTCATCTTGTTGTCGCTGAGCAGCCCCATGGATCCCTTGTAGTTGTCCATGTTGGCGATCAGGGAGTTGAAGGCGATGTCGAGGCGTGAATAGATCCCGGTAGAGCGGCGCTCCTCGGTCACCAGGGCGAAGCCGTTCTGGATCGCCTCGTGGGCGTTGTGGTTCGCCACCTCTTTGCCGTGCAGCTTGATGGTCCCTTCGCTGCGATCGCGGATGCCGAACAGGGTCTCCACGATGTCGGTGCGCTTGGCCCCCACCAGACCGGCGATGCCGAGGATCTCCCCCTTGTGCAGGTTGAAGGTCACGTCCTTGATGGAAGGCTGGTTCTTGGCCGTCAGGTGCTCGACCTCGAGGATCACCTCTTTGGGCTGGTTGGTTTTTTCCGGGAAGCGCTGGGTGAGCTCGCGGCCGACCATCATGCCGATGATCTGATCCATGGTCATGCCCTGGAGGGGCTGGGTCGCCACCCACTGGCCATCCCGCAATATGGTGATCTCGTCACAGAGCTGGAAGATCTCTTCCATCTTGTGGGAGATGTAGACGATGCCGCACCCCTTCTCCTTGAGCTTGTTGATGATCTTGAAGAGGTGGTTGACCTCTTTCTCGGTCAGGGAGGAGGTGGGTTCGTCCATGATGACGATCTTGGCGTCATAGGAGAATGCCTTGGCAATCTCGATCATCTGCATCTGGGAAACCGACAGGGTGCCGACCTTGACCCTGGGGTCGATGTCGATGTCCAGCTCCTCGAAGATATGCTTGGTGTCCTGATACATCTTGCCGTGGTCGACAAACAGTCCCTTGGTGGGATAGCGGCCGAGCCACATGTTGTCCATCACGGTGCGTTGCAGTACCAGGTTCAGCTCCTGGTGCACCATGGAAACGCCATTCTCCAGCGCCTCTTTGGACGAGGTGAAGTTGATCTCCTGTCCCTTGAAGAAGATCTTGCCCTGATCCTTCTCGTAGATGCCGAACAGGCACTTGAGCAGCGTGGACTTCCCTGCGCCATTCTCGCCCATCAACGCATGCACAGAATGAGGACGGACCCGTAAATTGACATTATCGAGTGCCTTGACGCCAGGAAAGCTCTTACTGACGTCAATCATCTCCAACAGCCATTCTGATTGTTGCCGTGTTGTCATATCAGCCATCACATCTGGTTGAAAAGAGGGCAAGGGGATCTCCCTTGCCCTGAGGGGAGGAATTACTCGAATTGGGACAGGTTGTCTTTGTCTACGCCCACGTAGGCAACGCGGACGACCTTGTTGTCGATCTTCCAGTTGGTGCCTTCACCGGCCGGCTTGCCTTCGGCCAGGTTCTTGGTCAGCTCGAAGGTGGCCTTGGCCTGGTTGGCCGCATCGTTCAGCACGGTACCAGCCATGGCACCGCTCTTGACCATGGCCAGGGCTTCCGGCAGGGCGTCAACACCGAACACCGGGATGGCGGTCTTGCCCTGGGCCTTCAGGGATTCCACGGCGCCCATCGCCATGCCGTCGTTGTTGGCGATGACCACTTCGATCTTGTTGGCGTTCGGACCGGAGATCCAGGCGTCCATCTTGTCCTTGGCCATGGCGGTATCCCACATACCGGTATCCATGTGCAGTTGCTCGGTCTTGATGCCGCCATCGTTCAGGGTCTTGACGACGTAGGTGGTGCGTGCTTCCGCATCCGGGTGGCCAGGCTCACCCTTGAGCAGCACGAACTGGATGACGCCATCCTTGTTCAGATCCCACTCGGGGTGCGCTTTCCAGTGCTTGGCGATCAGCTGGCCCTGGATGATGCCGGACTCCTTGGAGTCGGTGCCCACGTAGTAGGCCTTGTCATAGCTGGCCAGGTCGGCCGCGCTCGGTTCCTTGTTGTAGAAGACCACGGGGATCTCGTCCGCACGGGCTTTCTCAATCACGACAGGGGCCGCCGCCGGGTCAACCAGGTTGATGGCCAGGGCCTTCACGCCCTTGGCCAGCAGTACATCGATCTGGTCGTTCTGCTTGGACTGGTCGTTCTGGGAGTCGTTCATCAGCAGTTCCACACCCGGGGTGGCCGCCGCTTCTTTCTCGATGGCCTTGCGCACCACGGCCATGAAGTTGTCGTCGTACTTGTAGACGGTGACCCCGATACGGGTATCGGCCTGGGCTTGGGCTCCCGCCATCAGTCCCATCAGCAAGGTGGCAACTGTCGTGAGTTTTTTCATTGTTATGCTCCGATCTCTATCTGTTTTTTGTAGGGAATGCTGTACACCGTTTGAGCTGGCGCCAGCCTAATGTAATCAGTTTGTTGTGAGGCGGTCTGTGATCCTGGCAACAAAATGAAAACGTTTACACTCTGTTACATAGCCGTAATATTGTTAAAAATTAAATAGTTACGTGAGAAACTGCCTTTGGGTCTCGCCATCTCGCGACGGCGGGTCCGGCTAGCGCAGACGGCAGTGCCACTGATAACGACCCGGCAACAGCCAGAACTCGGGCCGCACGCTCTGGCTCCAGGAGTCGTCGCCTCCCACCCCCATGTGGAAGCCATCGAGGCACAGGTGCGTGCCCCCCAGAGCCACCAGATCGGTCTGGTGACGGGCTTCGGTCAGCTGCTGCTGACTGTAGCGGCTGACACTGAAGTGGAAGCGCCCCTCCACCGCCAGATCCCCCAGTTGCAGTGCGTGGGTATCGCAGCGCAGTCCGTTGTCGGTCGGGAAGACATAAGGGGTGTGCAACGCCTCGATGGGCAATTGCCAGCGACCGAGATCGGCGGCGAGCCGGCGATCCGGGTAATTCTCGTGGGGGCCAAGCCCCAGCCAGCTCACCGGGGCACCTTCGGCCGGTTCATCAGCCAGCCAGAGCCGGGCACCGATGCGCGGCAGGGAGGGCATGTCGGCGGCCACCTCCACCTCGATGGCGAGGTTCATGGCGCCCTCCCCGTCCATCCTGTGATGCCAGCGGGTCAGGATCTTCGGCTCGTCACCCACTAAATAGCCGTGGTGCGCCGTGATAAGACCCAGCTCCGGACTCGCCTCCAGGCCGAGACAGCGGTGCTGCAGATCATTGAGTCCGGCCTCCTGCCAGCGGGCAATCCAGGCGTTGGGATCGGCGTGATCCGCCTCGCTGGTGCCGATATCGTTGTCGAGCGGCGCCCGATAGAAATGATCGGCGATGGCGTCGCGCAGCCGCTCGCGGCCCTGCTTCTGCCAGCTGACGATGCGACCACTGGCCTTGTCGAGCTGCCACAGGGAATCTGCGGCGCCAAGCACCCAGTGATCGCGCTGCTCGGTCAGGCTGACCGCCGGGCAGGCCGACGGCAGCGCCAGGGGCGCGGGCAACAGGCATTGCTGGCGAGCCACCTCGTGACCCGCTCCGGCCCAGGCCGTGGCGGTGGGCTGCACGATGGCGAGATCCAGCCAGGCGAGCGCCCCCGGCGCAAAGGCCGGCAGTTGCTCCAGCAGGGTCAGCGTCACGCTCCCCCGGGGAGCCAGCTCGAGCGGGCATTCACCCTGGCTCACCACCACGCCGTCTTCACACAGACGCCACTGCAGAGTCTCGTTATCCGTCTCGCGGAACAGGTATTCGCTGCGGATCTCCACCGTCAGCGGCTGGCGACCCTGCAGGGTCAGAACAAAGGGCTGCTGGGCACGCCGGGCTTCAAACAGGGAGGGATGGGGGGTGCGATCGGGGAACAGCAGGCCGTTGCAGCAGAACTGGCGATCGTTGGGAGTGTCGCCGAAATCGCCACCATAAGCCCAGAAATGGCGGCCATCGTCGGTCTGCTTGTCCAGCCCCTGATCGACCCAATCCCAGACAAACCCACCCTGCAGCCGCGGATGATCGCGAAATGCCTGCCAGTAATGGGCATAGCCCCCCAGGCTGTTGCCCATGGCGTGGGCGTATTCGCACAGGATCAGCGGCCGGGTCTCTTCCGGCAGGCCGATCCACTTGGCCAGTGCCCACTTGGGCACCGCCGGGAAGGGTTGATCCTGATGGGTACGGGCATACATGGGGCAGATGATGTCGGTGGCCGGGGTGTCGGCCCCGCCCCCTTCGTACTGCACCGGGCGGCTGGGGTCCGCCCCCTTCACCCAGCGATACATGGCGTCGTGGGCCGGGCCATAACCGGATTCGTTCCCCAGAGACCAGATGATGATGCTGGGGTGGTTGAAGTCCCGGGCCACCATGCGGGTAACCCGCTCCAGGAAGGCGTTGCTCCAGGCGGGATCCCGCGCCAGCCGCCCCATGGGGGTCATGCCGTGGGTCTCCAGGTTCGCCTCGTCCACCACATAGAGGCCGAGCCGGTCGCACAGGCGATAAAGCTCGGGGTGATTGGGATAGTGGGAGCAGCGCACCGCGTTGAAGTTGTGCCGCTTCATCAGCAGCAGATCCTGCTCCATGTCGGCCGGGGTCACCACGTGACCCGTGGCGGGATGGTGTTCATGGCGATTGGCACCACGAATCAGCAGGGGTTGGCCGTTGACCCGCAGCAGGCCGCCACGGACCTCCACCGCCCGAAAGCCCACGTCATGGGCCTCGCTCTCGAGAGTGCTTCCCTGCTCGTCCAGCAGGGTCAGGGTCAGGCGATAGAGGTGCGGGGTCTCGGCGCTCCACTTGTGTGGCGCCGTTACCGTCAGCCACAACTCGGCGCGATCGTCATACACCCCTTTCTCGTCGATGGCTTGGGTGCCGATCCGCTGGCGCAGGGTCGCTACCCGCTCGTCGCCATCATAGAGGTTGGCCTCCACCGACAGACCGGCTCCGTTGGCCGCCTGCAATTCAACCTTGAGGCGGGCATCCCGGTAGCAGGCGTCGAGCTCGGGCGTCACCCGGATATCCATCAGATGACGGGCCGGTTTGTGCAGCAGGCTGACGGAGCGGAAGATGCCGCTCATGCGCCACATGTCCTGATCTTCCAGATAGGAGCCGTCAGACCAGCGCAGCACCAGGACGGCGAGGCGGTTGGCCCCGGCCTGAAGGAAGGGGGTCAGATCGAATTCCGCCGGCAGCCGGCTGTCCTGGGAGTAACCGACCCAGCGGCCGTTGCAGAAGAGGTGAAACGCGCTGTCCACCCCGTCGAAGATGATCCGGGTCTGTCCCTCGGCCAGCCAGTCCGCAGCAACGGTGAACTCGCGGGAGTAGCAACCGGTGGGGTTCTCGGCAGGCACCCGGGGCGGGTCGCAGGGAAAGGGGTACTTGATGTTGGTGTAGATGGGCACATCCGTGACGGGCCGCGCCCCCGGGTAGGCCGCAGCCAGTTGCCAGTTGCCCGGCACCTTGATGGGGCAGGCATCCGGCAGATCCTCCACCAGCCACTGCTCCGGCACCCGCTCCGGGGCCTCGAACCAGGAGAACTGCCACTCGCCGTCCAGCAGTAGGCGGGAAGGTGACAACCCCCCCATCCTGGCTTCCCCTTCACTGCGCCAACTGGACAAGGGGGTATGGGCTGGCAACCGGTTCACGGCGGTGATCCCCTGGGTCTGCCAATCCTGACGGGCCACTATCTCCCTGAGCATGCTTCACTTCTCCCTGCATTCACGCTGAAAACCACTGCAGTGTAGGAGAGTTTTGCCCGGTGATCGGCGATCCCGCTCACACAGATGTAAACGATTACACTCATTTTGTTAAGTAAAACGGAGTAAAAATCGGATAAATCCGGGTAAATGACCCCATGGGGGAAAAAGCGGACCTTCGGAAGGGCAGAAGATGCCCGGGAGTGTGAAACCGGGAGGCAATGGCCGAGCCAGCGGAGCAAGCCATGGCAAAGACCCGACATCGCGCCCCCCTCGCCTCATCAGGTGCTGGAGCGCCTCAACCCGGTTCCGGGCACGCACGCAGCCCGGCCTCTCGAAGGAGTGTGCAGAGGCCACGAGAGCCCCTGCCCGGCGCAGAGAAAAGCCATGGCGGGCGTCTTGCAGGATCTGGCCGGAAGTGAGGCTCGGCAGGCCGGGGGAGAGGGGCTCGTGACAGACGAGCGGGAAGAGCTGGCGAGTTCGGCAGGCAGGGAGCGTGAGGGGACGGTTGTCACTCCTCAGGCAACCCGCTGTGGTCTGCGCTAGCCATGCTCTCAGCTATCCATGGTCTGAGCTATCTATCGTCTGAGCTATGGGGGTGCTTTATATGCTGCAGTACGGGTTCGCCAGGTGCAGCGCTTGCGCCGACGGGGGCGCAAGCGCTGCGATCAGGACCTGACGGGAGCGACCGAATGGCGGTTGATCAGGGTGGGGGTATAGATGCGACTCTGCACCGATTCGCTCTCCCCTGCGGCGAGTTGCAGCGCCAGCTTGGCCGCCTGGGCCGCCATCAGCTCGATGGGATAGCGCATGGTGGAGAGCTTGGGTCTCAGGTATCTGGCGTAGATGATGTCATCGAAGCCTACCACCGACACCTCCTCCGGCACCTTGAGGCCGTTGTCCGCCAGCACGGAGATGGCCCCTGCCGCCATGGCGTCGTTGTAGGCCACCACCGCCGTGATGGGCAACCCCTTGGCCAGCAGGTTGAGCATGGCGCGCTCGCCCCCCTCTTCATTGGGCATGCCGCTCTCCACCAGCTCGGGATCGGCGAAGACCTCCGCCTCCGCCAGGGCATCCTGATAGCCCTGGTGGCGCAACAGCGCATCCTCGATGGCGTGATCCGAGCTCAGGAAGGCGATATGGCGGTGGCCGAGATCCAGCAGATGACGGGTGGCGGTCGCCGCACCCTGGCGGTTGTTGAGAGCGATACAGCGCCCCCTCAGACTCGGAATGTCGCGGTTGATCAGCACCATGCCGGGGGCACGCAGGGCGTAGTCGACCAGCTCCTCGTCGCCGAGCGCCTTGCTGTGCACCACCAGTGCCTCGCAGCGTTTGCCGATGAGCAGCTCGATAGCCTCCCGCTCCTGCTGGGCGCGGTGAAAACCATTACCCATCAACAGATGCAAGCCCTGCTCCACCGCCACCGCCGCGACCCCTTTGACCAGGGCGCCGAAGAAAGGATCCGCCACGTCCCCCACCACCACTCCCATGGTGTCACAGGTCTGGCTGACCAGGGCCCGCGCGTTGGCGTTGGGGGTATAGCCCAGCTCGGCCATGGCCTTCAGCACCACCTCGCGGGAGGCGGCACTGGCCTTGGGTGAGTTGTTCATCACCCGTGAAACCGTTGCCACTGACACATTGGCCAAACGGGCGACATCCTTGATGGTGCTCATGCTGTTTTCACTTATTTCACGCTGCAACTGGCCGCATTATACCGTTCAATGTCACTGATAACAGGGGGAAAAATCAGAACTTGCCACATTGGTCGATGAAAACAAGTGTAATCGTTTACACATATTTGTTAAGCAGCTCACAGTTTGCCCGTCAGCCCCTCGGCTAGACTCCTGCTCAGGCTTTCCTGATGCGAGGAGTTGAGGGTGGAACAACGGATGAAAGTACTGGTCACCGGCGGTTGCGGCTACATCGGCAGCCACACCTGTCTGGCCTTGCAGGCCGCAGGCATGGAGCCCGTGGTGGTGGACAACCTCTGCAACAGCAAGGCGGGCGTCCTGACCCGTGTCGCCGCCATCAGCGGGCACGAGCCCCGCTTCTACGAGGGGGACATCCGTGACCCGGCCCTGCTGGATCGCATCTTCAGCGAGCAGCACATCGACGCCGTGATCCACTTCGCCGCCCTCAAGGCGGTCGGCGAGTCGACACGCATCCCGCTGGACTACTACGAGAACAACCTGAGCGGCACCCTGGTATTGCTGCAGGCGATGAAACGGGCCGGGGTACGCAATCTGGTGTTCAGCTCGTCGGCCACCGTCTACGGCGATCCCGCCAGCACCCCGATCCGGGAGGATTTCCCCCGCAGCGCCACCAACCCCTACGGCCGATCCAAGCTGATCATCGAGGAGATCCTCGAGGATCTGCAGCGGGCCGAGCCCCACTGGAGCATGACCCTGCTGCGCTATTTCAATCCCGTCGGCGCCCACGAGTCCGGCACCCTGGGAGAGGATCCCCAGGGCATCCCCAACAATCTGATGCCGTTTTTGACCCAGGTCGCCATCGGCCGGCGCGACTGCCTCTCGGTCTTTGGTAACGATTACCCAACCATCGACGGCACCGGGGTGCGCGACTACATCCATGTGATGGATCTCGCCGAAGGGCACGTCAAGGCTCTGGAACACTGCGCCGGACGGGGCGGTGTCCACGCCTACAACCTGGGCACGGGCCAGGGCCAGAGCGTGTTGCAGATGGTCGCGGCGTTCGAGGCCGCCTGCGGTCGGCCCCTTCCCTACCGGATCGAGCCACGGCGCCCCGGCGACATCGCCGAGTGCTGGGCCGATCCCGCCAAGGCCGAACGCGAGCTGGGCTGGCGTGCCCGGCGGGATCTGGCCGCCATGTGCGCCGACAGCTGGCGCTGGCAATCCGCCAACCCCCAGGGGTATGAGGCGTGATATCCGTTTTGCTCCCTTCTCCCGTCGCGGGAGAGGGGCCACAGATGAGCGGCGCACCCGCCCTCATCACTGCCCGCAATTCCTTTATTGAGCTTGAGGAGTGATGATGTTCAACCCGGTTGATCACCCCCACCGTCGTTTCAACCCGCTGACCGGCCAATACGTGCTGGTCTCCCCTCACAGGGCCAAGCGCCCCTGGCAAGGCCAGGTCGAGAAGGTGAGCCTGGCGCCGAGCCAGGCCCATGATCCCGACTGCTTCCTCTGTGCGGGCAACACCCGGGTGACCGGCGATATCAACCCCGACTATCAGGGCACCTTCGTCTTTACCAACGACTTCGCCGCCCTGATGCAGGACACCCCGGCCGCTGACGCGGCGCCGGATCCCCTGCTGAAGCTGGAAGCCGCCCGGGGCACCAGCCGGGTCATCTGCTTCTCGCCGGATCACGGCAAGACCCTGCCCGAGCTGCCCCTGCCCGCCATCGAAGGGGTGATCACCACCTGGATGGACCAGGTGGCCGAGCTCTCTGACCAGTGGGAATGGGTCCAAGTCTTTGAAAACAAGGGCGCCGTCATGGGCTGCTCCAATCCGCACCCTCACGGCCAGCTCTGGGGCAGCGACTTCCTGCCCAACGAGATTGCCCGGGAAGAGGCGCACCAGCGCACCTGGCTGGCCGAACACGGCCGCCCCCTGCTGCTGGACTATGTGGAGCGGGAGCTGGCGGATCGCTCCCGCATCGTGGTGGAGACGGCCCACTGGCTGGCGGTGGTGCCCTTCTGGGCGGCCTGGCCGTTCGAGACCCTGCTGCTGCCCAAGGCCCATGTTCCCTCCATGCTGGATCTCACCCGGGAACAGCAACAGGATCTGGCCATCGCGCTCAAGGAGCTCACCAGCCGCTACGACAACCTGTTCCAGTGCAGCTTCCCCTACTCCATGGGCTGGCACTTCGCCCCGCCCCGTTCCGACTGCCCCGAGGCGTGGCAACTGCACGCCCACTTCTATCCGCCCCTGCTGCGCTCCGCCACGGTGCGCAAATTCATGGTGGGCTTCGAGATGCTGGCCGAGACCCAGCGCGATCTCACCCCGGAACAGGCGGCGGAACGGCTGCGCGCCCTCAGTCCCATCCACTACAACGACCAGAACCAGGCCAACGAGGAGGCCCTATGACCCCGAGCCAGCGCGTCAGCGCCGTGTTTGCCGAGCAGTTTGAGCAACAACCCGACCTGCTGGTACGGGCTCCAGGCCGCGTCAACCTCATCGGCGAGCACACCGACTACAACGACGGCTTCGTGCTGCCCTGCGCCATCGACTACGAGACCTGCGTCGCCATCGGCCTGCGCGGCGACAACCTGGTCGAAGTGATCGCCGCCGACTACGACAACCAGCGCGACCGGTTCAGTCTCGATCAACCCATCGAGCACCACCCCAGCCAGCGCTGGAGCGACTACATCCGCGGCGTGGTGAAACACCTGCAGGCACGGGGCCACGCCCTGCGCGGCCTCAATCTGGTGGTCTCCGGCAACGTGCCCCAGGGGACGGGTCTCTCCTCCTCCGCTTCCCTGGAGGTGGCCATCGGCCAGGCCTTCAAGGAGGCCCAGGGGCTGGCCATCAGCCAGGCGGAAATCGCCCTCAACGGCCAGCAGGCGGAGAACCAGTTCGTCGGCTGCAACTGCGGCATCATGGATCAGATGATCTCCGCGAGCGGCAGGCAGGATCACGCCCTGCTGCTCGATTGCCGTTCCCTGGAGACCCGGCTCATCCCCATGCCCACCGATCTGGCGGTGCTCATCGTCAACTCCAACGTGCGCCGCGGCCTGGTGGACAGCGAATACAACACCCGTCGCCAGCAGTGCGAAACCGCCGCCCGTCACTACGGGGTCAAGGCCCTGCGGGATCTTGACCTGGCCACCCTGGAAACGGGCAAGGCCGGTCTGGACGAGGCCTGCTATCGCCGTGCCCGCCACGTGGTCGGCGAGAACGCCCGCACTCTGGCGGCGGCCGATGCGCTGGCACAGGGCGATCTGGTGCGCCTCGGCGAGCTGATGGGCCAGTCCCACGCCGCCATGCGCGATGACTTCGAGATCACCGTGCCCCCCATCGACGGCCTGGTGGAGATCATCAAGGCCCGGATCGGCAGCGAAGGCGGTGTGCGCATGACCGGCGGCGGTTTTGGCGGCTGCGTGGTCGCCCTGCTGCGCCCCGAGAAGGTGGCCGAGGTGATCGCCGTGGTGGAGGCGGAATACCCGGCCCGTTTCGGCCTCAAGGCGGACTGCTACGTCTGCCGTGCCAGCGCAGGGGCCGGCAGACTGTAACGCACGCCTGACAACGGGTGACGCCCCCTGCCCGGCACTCGCGACGCCGGCAGGGGGCGACGGGATCACGACGGGGAACCGCAAACCATGATGAGATTCGAGCTGGAAAACGAGGAGGGACTGCGGCTGCGCGGTCTCGCATACGGGGCCACCCTCACCTCCCTCACCCTGCCGGTGGCGGGAGAGCGGCGGGAGGTGCTGCTGGGCTGCGCCGACGAGGCCTACCTCACCCAGCAGGTATGGCTGGGGGCCGTGGCGGGGCGCTTTGCCAACCGCATCGGCGGCGCCCGCCTTGAGCGGGAAGGCCAGTGCTGGACGCTGGACGCCAACCAGGGGGCCAACTGCCTGCACGGCGGGCGCGACGGGTTCCATCGCCGCACCTGGCAGATCAAGGAGCAGGAGGCGGACAGGGTCAAGCTGGCGCTCCTCTCCCGGGCGGGGGATCAGGGCTTTCCCGGCAATCTGAGGGTGAGCCTGGAGTATCGGCTGGAGCAGTGCGATCTGGTGGTCGACTTCTGCGCCAGCACGGACGCCCCCAGTCCGGTCAGCCTCACCAGCCACGCCTACTTCAACCTGGATGGCGGTGGCGACATCCGCCACCACACCATCAGCCTCGACGCCGACCGCTACCTGCCCACGGATGACCAGAGCCTGCCACTGACCATCGCCCCGGTGGAAGGCCCCTTCGATCTGCGCGTCCCCCGCCCCATCGGCCAGGCGTGGCTGGACCACCCCCAGCAGCAGTTGGCCAAGGGGTACGATCACGCATTTCTGCTCAACAACAGCGATTTTGAGCCTGCTGATGAGCCGTTTGGTGGGTCCAACCAGCCATGGGCCGCCCGGGTGATCTCGGGGGATGGCAAGCTGGCCATGGCGGTCTACACCAACCAGCCCTCCCTGCAGTTCTACAGCGGCAACTGGCTGACCGGCACACCGGATCGTCAGGGCCGACCCTACCGGGATTACGACGGTTTCTGCCTGGAGGCCCAGCAATTGCCCGACAGCCCGAACCGGCCCGCCCTCGGCGATCCCTGGTTGCTACCGGGGCAGCGTTATCGCCACCAGACCCGCTATCGCTTTATTCCTGCCCCCTGACAGCCCTGCTCGGGCAGACGAAGGGGCCCGGGCACGCCACCACGTCATGGCGGCCCCGGCCCCGATGGCACCGCCGAATCAGCCGGGGTGAGGCCCGCCGCAGGGCCCGTCGCTCCTCATTGCACACCAGCCCAAGGAACCGCACCGTGATGGATGACAACTACCTCGCCGCCCCCGACCGCTACCAGCGCCAGCGCTATCGACCGGCGGGCCGCCACGGCCTGCGCCTGCCCGGCATCGGTCTGGGCCTTTGGCACAACTTCGGCGCCGGGAGCGATCCCGCCACCGCGAAGGCCATGGTGCATCAAGCGTTCGATCTGGGGATCACCCACTTCGATCTCGCCAACAACTACGGGCCACCGCCGGGATCTGCCGAACTGACCTTCGGCACGCTGCTCAAGAGGAGCCTGGCTCCCTATCGGGACGAGCTCATCATCGCCAGCAAGGCGGGCTACGTGATGTGGGACGGCCCCTACGGCGATGGCGGCAGCGCCAAGTACCTCTTCGCCAGCCTGCACCAGAGCCTGCGCCGTCTGGGCCTCGACTACGTGGACATCTTCTATCACCACAGGCCGGATCCCCGCACCCCGCTCGAGGAGACCTGCCAGGCCCTGGCCCTGATGGTGCGCCAGGGCAAGGCGCTCTACATCGGTCTCTCCAACTACCCGGCCCCGCTCGCGGCCAAGGCTGCCGCCCGGCTGGCGGAGCTCGGCACCCCCTGCCTGGTCAACCAGCTCAAATACTCCCTGTTCCAGCGCGATGTTGAGCCCGACACCCTGCCGGCCTGCCGGGAGCACGGCATGGGGGTGGTCGCCTTCTCGCCCCTGGCGGGGGGGCTGCTGAGCGATCGCTACCTGGCGGGCATTCCCGCGGATTCTCGTGCCGCCAGTGCCAGCCCCTTCCTCACGGCGGACCAGATCACCGAGGAGAAGCTCGCCACCGTCCGCGCCCTGCATGCACTGGCCCTGCAACGGGGTCAGTCCCTGTCGCAACTCGCACTGCAATGGGTGCTGCGCGACCCCGTGGTGAGCTGCGCCCTGATCGGCGCCAGCCATCCCCAACAGATAACGAGCGCCGTCGACGCCCTGGGGCAGCCCCCCCTGGACGATGATCTTCAACAGAAAATCCTGTCCATACTGGCCTGACAGCACAAAGAGATCATAAAACAGAGGTCAACAGGCGTGACTGACCTGTCAGAACGTGACGGGGCAGTCATGGCTTCTGACAGCATGCGGCAAGCCGCGCCCTGCATGGTCCGCCAGCGCCCTTTCCCGGCCGGAACAGGGCGCTGAAATCCCAAATATTCACTGGTTGCCCGCGCGATTTTCCGCCATCATTGGCCGCCCCGACCCGTTCGGGGTTGATTTTATCCAGACCCCATAACCAAGAGATCTGCACCATGACCGAATCCTACGCCCTGTTCGTCGCCTTTGTGCTGGGCATAGTGGAAGGCCTGACCGAGTTCCTCCCCGTCTCCTCCACCGGCCACATGATCATCGTCGGCCACCTCCTCGGGTTTGAAGGACCCAAGGCCGCCACCTTCGAGGTGGTAATCCAGCTCGGCTCCATCCTGGCAGTGGTCGTCATGTTCTGGCGCCGCCTGTTCGGACTCATCGGCATTCACTTCGGTCAGAAACCGACCCCGGGCCACGCGACCCTCTCCCTGGTGCACGTCATCCTCGGCATGCTGCCTGCCGTGGCCGTCGGGCTGGCTATCCACAGCTGGATCAAGGCCAATCTGTTCGGGCCGGAAACCGTGATGTATGCCCTGGTGGCCGGTGGCATCCTGCTCATCATCGCCGAAAAGTTCCGCCCCGCCGTGACCGCGGAGACCCTGGACGACATCAGCTACAAGCAGGCCTTCGGCATCGGCCTGTTCCAGTGCCTAGCACTCTGGCCCGGTTTCTCCCGCTCCGGCGCCACCATCAGCGGCGGCATGCTGATGGGCATCAGCCGCCACGCGGCAGCGGAATTCTCCTTCATCATGGCGGTACCCATGATGATCGCGGCCAGCGGCCTGGATCTCTACAAGAGCCGCGACTTCCTCTCCATGGCGGACTTCCCCATGTTTGCGGTGGGCTTCGTCACCGCCTTCGTGGTGGCCATGGTCGCCATCAAGACCTTCCTGGCGCTGATCCGTCGTCTCGACTTCATCCCGTTCGCCATCTACCGCTTCCTGCTGGCCTTCGTCGTCTACCTGGTCTTCGTGGCCTGATGGGCTTTGCCCCCAAGCAACACAAAAGGGACCCGAGGGTCCCTTTTTTCATGCCATGATACCGCCTCAGTCGCGCGGCAGCCCGCTATCGCCGAGCAGCCGTGATCCCAACTCAATAGAGGTGCTGGCTGATGCCGTTGAGCAGCCGTGACAGCCCCTTGGTGAACTGCACGGGGGCATCTTGCACCGTGTAGCAGAGGCAGCCGTCCGGGGTTCGGGGGCTGTGGGCGTGGCTGGCGTCGCGCCAGATGAAATCCCCCGCCTGATAGCGGGTGTCGCCATCCTCGATGGTGCCCGCCAGCAGCAGGGTCAGCTCATATCCCTTGTGGGTGTGCTCGGGGATCCGACCCCCCGCCTCGATGTGGAGCAGGTTGGCCCGCGCCCCCATCTCGTCCAGGGGCAGGCTGACCTGGCGGATGGCCCCGAGATGACGCCACCTGGGGGCATGATGCCGTGCCAATGCCCGCGGCAGCCGGTAACTGTGACCCGCCACCCTGAGCTCTGGCCTCGGGCTCTCGGGAAGGGCGAGCGCCGCCTCCGTCGCCACCGGCTGTTGCAGTATGCCCGCCAGCATGGCATCGAATCCGGCGGGCAGCGCCTCGTCCGGCGCGTCAGGGGCGAGATGCTGGCACGCCAGCGCCTCTTCAAATTGCTTCACCCGGGCGGCGCACTCGGGGCAGAACTCGCAATGGGCGGAGACACCGACGGCCAGCGGCAGAGGCAGCTCGTCGGCAGCGAAGGCGCGCAGCATGGGTTCAGTCGGATGGGTCTTAATCATGGCCTTGCTCCACTTGTTCCTTCAGTTTCTGTAGTGCCAGCCGCAGCCGGGACTTGATGGTGCCAAGGGGCACGCCGAGCCGGTCGGCCAGCTCCTGCTGGGAGAGCTCCTGCAGGTAGATGCCGCGCACCACCTGCTGCTGCGGCTCCGGCAGCGTGGCGACATAGTGGGCCATCTGGCGGGTCAGCACCGCGTCTTCACCGCCGCTCAGGTGCTCCTCTTCGGCCCGGAATTCCAGCAGCGGCCAGATCTCCTCGGCGCAGAGCTCCTCCTTGCTGACGCGGCGGCGGCGCAGCATGTCAAAGCTCTGGTTGCGCATCACTGTGTAGATCCAGGTGGTGGCGGCGCCCTTGTCGGGGTGATAGAGCCGTGCCTTCTGCCAGACCAGCAGCATGGTCTCCTGCACCAGTTCCATGGCGTTGGCCTCGCTGCCGAGGTGGCGCAGCCCGTAGCTGCGGATGCGCGGCGCGAAGTGGTGGAAAAGAGTGGCGAAGGCAGCCTTGTCGGCACGCTCGGCCACCCGGACCAGCAAAGATGTGAGGTCGCCGTCTGGGTTGTCCATGGGGGGCGATGTCCTGCGTGGAGCCGATTGTGGTTGGCCAGTATATGCCATTGCGCCATCCCTCGCGTGTGGTGTTCACCCCCAATACGGTGGGCGAGGAAAAAGGATCACCGGGAAGGGGAATTCAATGGCTCGCGACCAGCAGACCGCTCAGCAGGGAGAGAGTGGGCTGGTTGTCCTTGGCCGCCACCAGCCACTGTTTTTGCTCCACCGGGATGGGCAGCACCTCCAGCCAGCGCTGGGCGACCCAGCTCGCATCCTCCCAGTCCGGCTCCGGATAGAGGGCCGCATACTCCGGATAGTCGTTGAACACGTCCTGCAACGCCTTGGCCAGGGAGTGCTGATCCGCCTGGAGCCTGCCGCTCTGCCAGGGGGGCAGGGGCTCCACCTCGCCGACCCGCAGACCGTCCTCTTCCTGCCAGAGATCCGTGATACGCACCCGCTCCACCCCGAGCACCGTGATGCCGAGCAAACCATCGGGCAGCAGATCGAAATCGATGATGCGCACCCGGGTGGCGATGGGGTACATGTTGCGCAGCGCGTCGGGCTGGCGGGGGTCCAGCATGCAGAGCGCGAACTCCCGCTCCCGGGACTCGGCGATCATGCGCTGGTATCTGGGCTCGAAGATGCGCAGCGGCATGATGCCGCCCGGCAGCAGGTGAGCGGAGAGTGGAAACAGTACCAGTGTCATGGGAATCATCCTCCAACGGCGTCCTCAAAGGATACGACCGCCACGGGAAGCGGGATCATTCAGATCGAATCGGTATAAATAACCCTGTCATAATCAGGGGAAAATAGCCTGGACAAGCCGTTTCGTTATGCAGTAGAAATGGATAACCACCACTTATCCAAATCAATATCCTGCAATGTGGTGGAAAACGCAGTGAAATATCCGCCACACCTACGGGTGCGGGCCGTTCCTATAGTTTTCTCGGCCCGATGCGGGTAAAATTCACGCCCTTATCCAGTCAGTCACTTTTCGACGCGCAACCTCGGTGGTCAGTTATGAAAGAGCATATTCATCATCTACTTGAACAAACGGTAGCCAATCTCAAGTCCGCAGGCGTCCTGCCCGCCGACCTGGAAGCCCGGGTGCAAGTAGACCGATGCAAGGAGAAGGCTCACGGCGACCTGGCCACCAACCTGGCCATGCTGCTGGCCAAACCGGCCCGCAAGAATCCCCGCGAGCTGGCCGCTGCCATCATCGAGCACCTGCCCGCCTCCGATCTGATCGCCAAGGTCGAGATCGCCGGCCCCGGCTTCATCAACTTCTTCTTCGACCCGAGCTGGCTGGCCGGTCAGGTGGAAGCCATGGTGACCTCCGACAACGCCAACGTGAAGCTGCCGGCGCCGCAGACCGTGGTGGTGGACTACTCCGCC
This sequence comes from Aeromonas sp. ASNIH7, assembly GCF_002903485.1. Classification (NCBI taxonomy): domain Bacteria; kingdom Pseudomonadati; phylum Pseudomonadota; class Gammaproteobacteria; order Aeromonadales; family Aeromonadaceae; genus Aeromonas; species Aeromonas sp. ASNIH7. Next base: position 2,428,474 of record NZ_CP026226.1, on the reverse strand, counting down.
CCCAACGTGGCCAAGGAGATGGCGGTGCACCACATCCGCTCCACCGTGCTCGGTGACGTGGCCGCCCGCGCCCTCGAATTCCTGGGCCACAAGGTGGTGCGTGCCAACCACATCGGCGACTGGGGCACCCAGTTCGGCATGCTGATCGCCTATCTGGAGAAGATGGCCAACGAGCACGCCTCCGACATGGAGCTCAAGGACCTGGAAGCCTTCTACACCCAGGCCAAGCGTCACTATGACGAAGACGAAGCCTTCGCCGAGCGCGCCCGCAACTACGTGGTGAAACTGCAAGGTGGCGATGAGTACTGCCGCACCATGTGGAAGAAGCTGGTCGACATGACCATGGAGCAGAACCAGCGCAACTACGACCGTCTGAACATCTCCCTGTCCAACAAGGACATCATGGGCGAGTCCATGTACAACGACATGCTGCCGCAGATCGTTGCCGACCTGAAAGCCAAGGGGCTGGCAGTCGAGAGCGAAGGGGCCACCGTGGTCTTCCTGGACGAGTTCAAGAACAAGGATGGCGAGCCCATGGGCGTCATCATCCAGAAGAGCGACGGCGGTTTCCTCTACACCACCACCGACATCGCCTGCGCCAAATACCGTTACGAGAACCTGGGCGCCGACCGGGTCATGTACTTCATCGACTCCCGTCAGCACCAGCACCTGATGCAGGCCTGGACCATCACCCGCAAGGCGGGCTATGTGCCGGAGTCCGTGCCCCTCGAGCACCACGCCTTCGGCATGATGCTGGGCAAGGACGGCCGTCCCTACAAGACCCGCTCCGGCGGCACCGTCAAGCTGGTTGACCTGCTGAACGAAGCGGAAGAGCGCGCCAGCGCCCTGCTGGAGAGCCGCAACAGCGACCTCTCTGCCGAAGAGAAGGCCCAGGTGGTGCACGCCATCGCCATGGGCGCGGTCAAGTATGCGGATCTCTCCAAGAACCGCACCACCGACTACATCTTCGACTGGGATCTGATGCTGTCGTTTGAAGGCAACACCGCCCCCTACCTGCAATACGCCTACACCCGTATCCAGTCCATCTTCCGCAAGGCCGGCGTCGATGCCGATACCCTGAGCGGCAAGGTGGTCCTGAGCGAAGACGCCGAAGAGACCCTGGCCCAGAAGCTGATCCAGTTCTCCGACGCGGTCAACGGCGTGGCGGACAAGGGGATGCCGCACCTGCTCTGTACCTATCTGTACGAGCTCTCCGGCAACTTCATGACCTTCTACGAAGCCTGCCCGATCAACAAGGATGGCGTCGACGAAGCCACCCGCAACAGCCGTCTGCTGCTGTGCGCCGCCACCGCCAAGGTGCTCAAGCTGGGCCTGGGCGTGCTGGGCATCCACACCCTGGAGCGCATGTAATAGATGGCGACCCGGGATTACGTCGGCAACAGCCCGAGACGACGGGCGGGTGGCCGTAACATCAAGAAAGCGGCCCCTCGCCGCTTTCCTGTTATCCCGGCACTGCTGGCCGGGGCCCTGGTCGTCGGTTTTGGCGCCTTCCTCTACCTCATCAACGGCAAGGGCGCCGATGCCCCCACCATCGAAGAGCAGGTGAAGGCCAACAAACCCAAGGCACAGGGCAATACCCTGCCCCAGGAGAAGTGGAGCTACATCGAGCGGCTGGAGAACAAGCAGGTGGACATCATAGAGCCGCCGCCCCAGCCTGGCGTGCTGCCGCCCCCGCCCGCCGAGACCATGACCCTGCAACCGGATAAGCTGCCCAAGCCGGTCGCGACCGACATTCCCCAGCCGGGGACCCCCATCGGTCAGGTGAAGCCCTATCAGCCGCAACCGGTGCAGCCGACCAAGCCGGCCACCGGCGCCCCGGTCGCCAGCGCCCGGGAGCAGGTGATCGACCAGAAGGCCGAGCGTGAGCGGATGGAACGGGAGATCCGCGCCGAACTGGAGCGGGAGCGTGCCGAGGCCGCCAGGGCCAAGGCGGCGACCCAGACTGCACAGACCGCAGCCGTCGACGGCGGTCGCTACATGATGCAGTGTGCCGCCCTGCGCTCCCAGGATTCCGCGGAATCCCTCAAGGCGCGCATCGCCTTCACCGCCGGGCTCTCCTCCAGCCTGCAGGTGGTCAACGGGGCCGGTGGCGCCGTCTACAAGGTGATGGTGGGCCCCTTCAACGGCAAGGCCGCGGCCGACGCGGCCAACCGCAAGCTGCAGGGCTCGGGCATCAGCGGCTGCATCCCCAAGAAGGGGTGATCGCCGCGTCCATGCACAGGGCCGGGTGGCAACACCCGGCCCTGTTTCTTTTGGCACCATCCCGCGCCCACCCGATCCCTCCCCCGCGATCCGTGCTCGGCACAGGCTTGAAAAGCCGTTTTGCCATCCCCATCTTTTCCTCCATGCACAGTCAGGCCGTCATTCGGCTCAAGCGAGGTAAGTAAAGTGACTACCATAGTTTCAGTTCGCCGCAACGGTCAGGTCGTCATCGGTGGCGATGGCCAGGTTTCTCTTGGCAACACCGTCATGAAGGGCAACGCCCGCAAGGTTCATCGCCTCTACAACGGCAAGGTACTGGCTGGTTTCGCCGGCGGCACCGCCGACGCCTTCACCCTGCTCGAGCGCTTCGAAGCCAAACTGCAGGCCCATCAGGGCAACCTGGAGCGCGCCGCCGTGGCGCTGGCCAAGGACTGGCGCACCGATCGCGCCCTGCGCCGCCTCGAAGCCCTGCTGGCCGTCGCCGACGAGCACAAATCCTTCATCATCACCGGCAACGGTGACGTGGTGCAGCCGGAGCACGATCTCATCGCCATCGGCAGCGGCGGCAACTTTGCCCAGTCCGCCGCCATCGCCCTGCTGGAGAACACCGAGCTCGACGCCAAGAGCATTGTCGAGAAGTCCCTCAAGATTGCGGGCGACATCTGCGTCTTCACCAACGGCAACCACACCATCGAAGTGCTGGATTATTCAGCTAAATAAGTCGGCGAAATAGGGCCGCCAAATAAGGCCGCCTTGCCAGACGCCCCATTTTCCAAGGGGTGGGCCCTGCCCGCCCCGGATACAGGAACGCCATCATGTCCGAGATGACCCCGAGAGAAATCGTCCACGAGCTGGACAGACACATCATTGGTCAGGCCGACGCCAAGCGCGCGGTCGCCGTCGCCCTGCGCAACCGCTGGCGCCGGATGCAGCTCTCCGAGGAGATGCGCCACGAGGTGACCCCGAAGAACATCCTGATGATCGGCCCGACCGGCGTCGGCAAGACCGAGATCGCCCGTCGCCTGGCCAAGCTGGCCAACGCCCCCTTCATCAAGGTGGAAGCGACCAAGTTCACCGAAGTGGGCTATGTGGGCAAGGAAGTGGACAGCATCATCCGCGATCTGACCGATGTCGCCATCAAGCTGGTGCGCGAGACCGAGATGGAGAAGATGAAATACCGCGCCGAGGAAGCCGCCGAAGAGCGCATCCTCGACGCCCTGCTGCCCAACCCGCGCAACAGCTGGGGTGAGGAAGAGAAAGCCGACAACTCCAACACCCGCCAGATCTTCCGCAAGAAACTGCGGGAAGGTCAGCTGGATGACAAGGAGATCGAGCTGGATCTGGCCGCCTCCCCCATGGGTGTCGAAATCATGACCCCGCCGGGCATGGAAGAGATGGCCAACCAGCTGCAGGGGCTGTTCCAGAACCTGGGCCAGAACCAGAAGAAGAAGCGCAAGATCAAGGTCAAGGAGGCCATGAAGGCGCTGATCGAAGAGGAAGCGGCCCGCCTGGTCAACCCGGAAGAGCTGAAGCAGAAGGCCATCGCCTCCGTCGAGAATAACGGCATCGTCTTCCTCGACGAGATCGACAAGATCTGCAAGCGCGGCGAGAGCTCGGGCCCGGACGTTTCCCGTGAAGGGGTTCAGCGCGACCTGCTGCCGCTGGTCGAGGGCTGCACCGTCAACACCAAGCACGGCATGGTCAAGACCGATCACATCCTGTTTGTCGCCTCCGGTGCCTTCCAGATCGCCAAGCCGTCCGACCTCATCCCCGAGCTGCAGGGCCGTCTGCCGATCCGGGTCGAGCTGACCGCCCTGACCACCGAAGACTTCGAGCGCATCCTGACCGAGCCGAACGCCTCCCTGACCGATCAGTACAAGGCGCTGATGGCCACCGAAGGGGTCAACATCGAGTTCACCCAGGATGGCATCCGCCGTCTGGCCGAAGCGGCCTGGCAGGTCAACGAGCGCACCGAGAACATCGGCGCCCGCCGTCTGCACACCGTGATGGAGCGCCTGATGGAAGACATCTCCTACGACGCCTCCGAGAAATCCGGCGAGACCTTCGTCATCAACACCGACTACGTCAACGCCCACCTCGGCAAGCTGATTGAAGACGAGGATCTGAGCCGCTTCATTCTGTAACAGGTTGATCGATAACGAGGAGCTGAGCGGTTTACTATCCTGCTCAATCCCATAGCAAGACGCCTCCCCTGTGGAGGCGTCTTCGTTTTCAGCGTTCTCCCGACTCGCAGCCGTCCCGGGCCGCGTCATCCTGCACGGCACGCTCCCCCCTTCCCGCCAGCCAGAGCGCACTCATCAGCAGCAAGGCCGTCAGGGCGAAAGTGGCCCGGGTGGCAAACGCCAGCTCGTCCGCCGTCGCGAGGGCGAGATCGGGCCGCCCTACCAGGGCGGCGAACAGGCCCCCCAGCCCCGCCGCCCCCGTCAGCTGGCCCAGGTTGCGCGACAGGGTCAGCAGCCCGGCCACGGCGCCACGGCTCGCCCCCTCCGCCTCCCCCACCACGGCGCTGTTGTTGGCGGTCTGGAACAGGGCATAACCGGCGGTGAGCAGCAGGATGGGCAGCAGGTAGCCGAGGGGCCCGAGCGCCCTGTCCAGCAAGGCCAGCAAGACGGCGGCCACCACCATGAGCCCCAGGCCGAGGCGCACCACAGGGGTCGCCCCCACCCTGTCCACCAGCCAGCCAGCGGGCATGCCGGACAGCGCCGCCAGCAGGGGGCCCATGGAGATCATCAGCCCCACCGTCCCCATGTCGAGGGCAAAGGCGCCGTGAAGGTAGAAAGGACCGATCAGCAGCGTCGCCACCATGACGCTGGCCACCAGCGCACTGGCGATGATCCCGCCTCTTCGCCTGGACGCCCCCAGCAGCGCCAGGGGCAGCAAGGGGCGACGGGCGCCCGAGTCGGCACGCACGAAGAGCACCATGGCGACGAGCGCCCCAATCCCCGGCCAGACCCCGAGCGGGCTGCCCCGGGTCAGTGCCAGCCCGTAGCAGAGCAGCGCCGTCACCAGCAGCAACAGACTGGTGAGCGGGAGGCCTCCCTCGGCAGAGCCCGCCTCATCCCGGGGCAGATCGCGCCAGGCACACCCCAGCGCCAGCAACGTCAGGGGGAGCAGCAGCAGGAAGGGAGCCTGCCAGCCAAATCCGCCGATCAACAGGCCGCCAAAGGAGGGGCCGAGCGCCGTCCCGCAGGCCGACAGGGTGCCGAGCAATCCCATGCTCCAGCCCCGTCGGGCTGGCGGCACCAGCTCTCCTGCCATGGCCAGCGAGAGCACCAGCATGCAGGCCGCACCCGCCCCTTGCAGGGTGCGAGCGGCAATGAGCCAGCCAATGGAAGGGGCCAGGGCGCACAGCAGGGAAGCCAGCGCAAAGACCCCGGTCCCCCAGAGCAGCAGGCGACGCCGCCCCAGACGATCCCCGAGCCTGCCCGCCACCACCGTCAGACTGGTGATCCCAAGCAGGTAGGCCACCAGCACCCATTGCAGGCTGGCGAAGGGCACGCCGAAGTCCCGCCCCAGGGCAGGCAGCACCAGGTTGGCCATGCTGCCCGCCAGCATGGGCAGCAGGGTGGCGAGCCCGAGCCCCGCGAGACCAAGACGGCGCGTCACGGGAGGGGAAACAAGAAGTGGTGTGGACATGGCAGTCTCTCCGGCAAGTGATGATGCACTCAGGCTAGCGGGGGAGATGACAAGGCGGAAGACGCACGGATTGCAGCTTATAGTTGCATCAGACGCCATATGAAGAGACGGCAACTCGGGTATCATGAAGGGGTCGGCCCGTCAGGCGCCGCCTGCGAGGAGACGACCATGACCCCGGATTTCAACCTGCTGATCACCCTGGATGCCCTGCTGGAAGAGGGCAGTGTGGCGGGCGCCGCCAGACGGCTAGGCCTGAGTGCTTCCGCCATGAGCCGGGCCCTGGCAAGGCTGCGGGAGACCACGGGGGATCCGCTGCTGGTGCGGGCGGGACGCGGCCTGATCCCCACCCCCCGGGCGCAGATCCTGCGGGATGAGGTCGCCCGCCTTGTTCAGGAGACCCGGGCCGTGCTGCGCCCCCAGCAGGAAGTAGACCCGGCGAGCCTGGAGCGCACCTTCCGCCTGCGATCCAGCGACGGCTTCGTGGAGGCGGTAGGCCCCGCCCTGCTGGCGCGCCTCGCCGTCGAGGCCCCCGGGGTGCGGCTGCACTTTCTGGCCAAACCCGACAAGGAGAGCGGCCCCCTGCGCCGTGGCGAGCTGGACTTCGAGACCGGGGTCATCGGCACCACCACGGCCCCCGAGCTGCGCACCCAGGCCCTGTTCCAGGACCACTTCGTCGCCGTGGTGCACCCGGACCACCCCCTCTGCGACGGCACCCTGACCGTGGCGCGCTATGCCGCCGCGCGCCACGTGCTGGTCTCCCGCCGGGGCCAGCCTCACAGCCCCATCGACGAAATTCTCGCAGGCCAGGGGAGGCGGCGCACCATCACCACCCTGGTTCCCGGGTTTGCAACGGCACTGGCCCTGGTCAGGGAGAGCAATCTGGTGGCGACGGTGCCGCACCTGCACTGCGCCAGCCTGCTCGGCGATCTGGTCACCCTGCCCCTGCCCTTCGCTCTGCCAGGGATCCGGGTCGCCCTGCTCTGGCACCCCAGTCAGGATGCCGATCCGGGCCACCGCTGGCTGCGCGCCCTGATACGGGACACCTGCGCCCGGCCCCCCTATCACACCGGGGCCACCGACACCCCCTGATCCGGGTCAGGCAGCGCCCGGCTCCATCACAGGCCCCTTGTGGCCCGGGCGCCCGCACCCGGGACCAGAAGCGCCTGTCACCACCCCGTCACACCGACATGCCTGTGGCTTGGGCACAAGCGGTGGATCCTTCCCCCTGCCGGACGGGGATCACGGCCCCTCAGAGCGGGGCGGATCACATTGCGGGCAAAAAGATCCTGCTGCCCGCTTCCGCATTTTTTATACGGTCGTATAATTGCGTACAAAATGCATACACCAGGAGCGCCAGCCAGATGCACCCCACCCGTCAGAAACTGCTCGATACCGGCCTCGCCATCGCCACCGAGAAAGGGCTGCGCGGCCTGACGGTGCGCGAGCTGGCGGCGGCGGCCGAGGTGAACCTCGGCTCCTTCGTCTACCACTTCGGCAACCGCGACGCCTTTATCGACGAGTTGGTGGAGCTCTGGTACGCCCCCCTCTATGACGAGCTCAAATCGGTGGCAGCCAAAGGCTCCTACTCCTCTGCCATCGCCATGTTCGAGGCGACCATGGAGGCGCTGATCGGGCTGGTGGCGCGCCAGCGCGGCTTTATCAACCACCTGTTTGGCGATGCGCTGGCAGGTGAAGGGGCGGCCCAGCGCTTTCTGCTCAGCCTGCCGCGCCGTCATCCCCTGCTGCTGATCGAGCAGGTACGGATGGCACAGGCGGAAGGGTCGCTGGTCGCGGGTCACCCGCTCCAGCTGATGATCTTCATCATGGGGTCGGTCGGCCTGCCGCTGGTCATCGCCGGCAGCGGTCGTCAGCTCGGCTGGCTGCCCGAAGAGGCCGCCCCCTTTCTCAGCCAGATAGACAACCCCGAGGCCGCCAGACAACGGCTGGTATGGGCCCTGCGCGGCCTGCGCCCCACCGACATGAAAGAAGGAGAAGCGGTATGAAGCAACGCATTGCAATCGTGGCCCTGCTGCTAACCGTTATCGGTGGCTACCTCTGGTGGCAGGGGCGCCCCGCCGACGGATCCATCCTCTACGGCAACGTCGATATTCGCGACGTCAATCTGGCCTTTCGGGTCGGCGGCCGCGTCGATCAGGTGCAGGTCGATGAGGGAGATAGCGTAAAAGCCGGTCAACTGCTGGCCCGCCTCGATCCGGCTCCCCTCACCCACAGCCGCGACAGCGCCTTGGCCAATCTGGCTGCGCTCACTGCCGCCAACGCCTTGATCCACAAAGGCTATCGCAGCGAAGAGACCGACCGGGCCCGGGCCGCACTGGCCGCCGCCGAAGCCGCCGCGCTGGAGGCCGACCAGCAGTGGCGCCGCCAGAGCGCATTGGCCGCCACCGGCGCCATCTCCCGCGGTCAGCTCGATACCGCCCGCTCCCAGCGGGATCAGACCCAGGCGCAGGTACGCTCGGCACGCGAGCAGCTCGCCCAGCTCGAAACCGGCTATCGCCCGGAAGAGATTGCCCAGTCCGATGCCCAGCTGGAAGGGGCCAAAGCGGCGCTCGCCAGTGCCGAGCTGGCGCTGGCGGATGCCAGCCTGACCGCCCCCAGCGACGGCATCATCATCAGCCGCGCCATCGAGAACGGCAGCATGGTGCAGAGCGGAGCGACCGCCTTCAACCTCTCCCTGACCGCGCCGGTCTGGGTGCGCGCCTATGTGGAGGAGCCCTGGCTCGGCCACTTCCCGAGCGGCGCCAAGGTGACCCTCACCACCGACTCGCGGCCGGACAAGCCCTATCACGGAGTAGTGGGATTTGTCTCGCCCACCGCCGAGTTCACTCCGAAATCGGTGGAAACGCCGGATCTTCGCACCCACCTCGTCTACCGGCTGCGCATCGTGGTGCAGGATCCCGACCCGGCCCTGCGACAGGGGATGCCGGTCACCGTCAGGCTGGCCCCATGAGCTGCGCCATCTCCCTTGAGGGGCTCACCAAACGCTTTGGCGAGCGGGTCGCCCTCAACGCCATCTCGGCCGCCATTCCGGCTGGCGGCATCACCGGACTGGTCGGCCCCGACGGCGCGGGCAAGAGCACTTTGCTGCGCCTGCTGGCCGGTCTGCTGATCCCCGAAGCGGGCACCATCCGGGTGCTGGGGCTGGATCCGGTGAGCGAGGGAGACCTGCTGCGCCAGCACCTCGGCTACATGCCCCAGCAGTTCGGCCTCTACGAGGATCTCAGCGTGCTGGAGAACCTCACCCTCTACGCTGACTTGCGCGGCGTACTGGAGCCCGAACGCACGCCCACCTTCGCGCGGCTGCTCGCCTTCACCGATCTCGCCCGCTTCACCGCAAGGCCGGCAGGCAAGCTCTCTGGCGGGATGAAACAGAAGCTCGGGCTGGCCTGCGCCCTGCTCGGCACCCCGGATGTGCTGCTGCTCGACGAGCCGGGGGTCGGGGTCGATCCCATCTCTCGCCGCGCCCTCTGGCAGATGGTGCGCGAGCTGGCAAAAGGGGGGATGACGGTGCTCTGGAGTACCGCCTATCTCGATGAGGCGGAGCTGTGCGACCACGTGCTGCTGATGGCAGATGGCGAGGTGCGCACCAGCGGCACGCCAGCCGATCTGATGGGGGCCATGGCCAGCCGCTGCTGGCTGCTGGAGGCGGGGCAGCTGGATGGCCGCGAGCGACGCGCCCTGCTGCGCCGGGCACTGGCTCACCCGTCGGTGATGGATGGTGCGGTGGCGGGGGAGCGGGTTCGCCTGCTGCTGCACCCGGGCATGATGCCCCCACCGCTGGCGGAGCTGCAACTGACCAACGGCGCCTTTCAACCGGCCCAGCCCCGGCTGGAGGATGCCTTTATCGACCTGCTGGGGGGCAGCCCCGGCGGGGAGTCGAGTCTGGCAGCCGGGATGCGGGAAGCCGAACTGCCGCAGGGGGTCTCCCCCGAGGCGGTGATCGAGGCGCGCCACCTCACCAAGCGCTTCGGCGATTTTGCCGCCACCGATGATGTCAGCTTTGCGGTGCGCCGCGGCGAGATCTTCGGCCTGCTCGGCCCCAACGGGGCGGGCAAGTCCACCACCTTCAAGATGGAGTGCGGCCTGCTGCGCCCGAGCGAGGGACAGGCGCTGGTAACCGGTATCGATCTGGCTCACAGCCCCTCGGCAGCGCGCCAGCGCCTCGGCTACATGGCGCAGAAGTTCTCCCTCTACAAGCAGCTTACCGTGGCCCAGAACCTCTCCTTCTTCGCCGGTATCTACGGCCTGTTCGGCCGCCACCAGCAGACGCGGATCGACGCCATGGTGACTGCCTTTGCCCTCGCCCCCTGGCTCGATCAGAAGGCGGAATCCCTGCCCCTCGGCCTGCGCCAGCGCTTGTCGCTGGCCTGCGCCCTGCTGCACGAGCCGCCGCTGCTGTTCCTCGACGAGCCCACCTCCGGGGTCGATCCGGTGACCCGGCGCGAGTTCTGGTCGCACATCAACGCGCTGGCCGACCACGGCGTCACCGTGCTGGTCACCACCCACTTTATGGATGAGGCGGAGTATTGCGACCGCATTGCCCTCATCTATCGCGGCAAGCTGCTGGCGCTCGGCACCCCGGACGATCTCAAGGGGCTGGCCGCCAAAGAGGCGGCGACCTCTTTGCCAACCGGCTCCTTGCCGACCTGTTCTTTGCCAACAATGGAAGAGGCCTTTATCACCCTGGTCGAGCGGGCCAGCGAGGAGGACGCATGAGCATCAACCGTCGGCGACTGCTGGCCCTCTGCCGCAAGGAGACGCTGCAAATCGTCCGTGACCCGAGCAGCATCCTCATCGCCTTCATCATGCCGGTGGTACTGCTGGTGGTGATGGGTTACGCCATCAATCTGGATGTGGACCACCTGCGCCTCGGCATCTGGCGGGCCGACAGCGGTGCCCCGGCGGTGCGGCTGGAACAGGCCCTGCGCGGCTCTACCGCGCTGGAGATCCACAGCGGGCCGAGCAAGGAGTCCCTGCTCGCCAGTCTGGCCCGTGGCGAGATCCGCGGCCTGCTGGTGATCGATGACGGCTTCTCCCGCGCCATGGCCGGTCAGGGCAATGGTACGCCGCAGGCACTGCTGCTGACCGATGGCTCCGAGCCCAACACCGCCAACTTCGTCACCAACTATGTGCAGGGGATCTGGCAGGGGTGGCTCGCTGGCGAGGGGGTCGCCATGCCGGTGTCGATAGAGAGCCGCGCCTGGTTCAACCCGGCACTGGTGAGCCGCAACTTTCTGGTGCCGGGCTCCATTGCGGTGGTAATGACCATCATAGGGGCCCTGCTCACCTCGCTGGTGGTGGCGCGGGAGTGGGAGCGCGGCACCATGGAGGCGCTGCTCGCCACCCCGGTCACCAAGGGGGAGCTGCTGCTCTCCAAGCTGTTGCCCTACTATGGCCTCGGCATCATCGCCATGCTGCTCTGCCTGCTCTTCTCGGTGGCGGTGATGGGCGTGCCGTGGCGCGGCTCCCTGCTGCTGCTCTTTCTGGTCACCAGCGTCTTTCTCGGCAGCGCCCTCGGGCTCGGGCTGTTCCTCTCCACCGTGATGCGCAGCCAGTTCAACGCCGCGCAGGCAGCGCTGATCGCCGCGTTTCTGCCCGCGGTGATGCTGTCGGGCTTCGTGTTCGAAATCGCCAGCATGCCGCCGCTGCTGCGGGCCATCACTCACCTCATTCCGGCCCGCTACTTCGCCAGCTCCCTGCAGACCCTCTATCAGGCGGGTAGCGTCTTCTCGATCCTGCTGGTCAACGGTTTCTGTCTGCTGCTGCTGGCCGGTTTCTGGCTGGCCCTGACCGCCCGCAAGACGCGGCGCACTCTGGAGTAACCCATGCTGATCCGACTCTGGTGGCTGATCCGAAAAGAGCTGCAGGCCCTGATGGGCAATACCCAGGGGCGCTTTCTGCTCATCATGCCGGTGCTGCTGCAAACCGCCCTCTTCCCGTTCGCCGCCACTCTGGAGGTGACCGGCAACACGCTGGCCATCTACAACCAGGATGGCGGGGCCCAGAGCCGCGAGCTGCTGGAGCGCCTCACCCATATGCCCGCCTTTACCACCATCATCCCGGTGCAGGGCGAGGCGGGCATGACCGAGGCCATCACCGGGCAGCAGGCACTGCTCGGGCTGATTATTCCGGGGGATTTCTCGCGTCGGCTGGCGCGGGGCGAACCGGCCAGGGTGCAGCTGATTATCGATGGCCGCCGCTCCAACGGCGGTCAGGTGGCGGCTGGCTACATCAGTCAGGTGATCGCCCGCTGGCAAAGTGAGGGCAAGGGGCAACCCGAGCTGGCAGTCCGCAACCTCTACAACCCCAACGTCGAATTCCACTGGCATATCCTGCCGGCGCTGGTGGCCATCATCACCACCACCGGCTGCCTGATTGTCACCGCCCTCTCGGTCGCGCGGGAGCGGGAAGAAGGCACCTTCGATCAGCTGCTGGTCTCTCCCCTCACCGCAGGCTGGATCATGGCGGGCAAGGCGGTGCCCGGCATCATGGTGGCGGTGGGGCAAGGGTGCATAGTCGCGCTGGCCGCCCGTTTTGTCTTTCACCTCCCCTTTGCCGGCAGCCTCAGCCTGCTGATGGCGGGCATGGTCTGCTACGGGCTGGCACTGGCCGGGATCGGGCTCTTCATCTCGTCGTTCTGCTCGACCCAGCAGCAGGCCTTTCTCGGGGTCTTCTCCTTCACCGTCCCGGCGGTGATCCTCTCGGGCTACATCTCGCCGGTGGAGAACATGCCCCAGGTGTTCCAGTGGCTGGCGGCCATCGACCCCCTCACCCACTTCATCGTGCTGCTCAAGGGGGTCTTCCTCAAGGGGTTCGACTGGTCGGCCGCCTGGCCCCTGCTCTGGCCGCTGCTCGCCATCGCCGGCGTCACCCTGTCGCTGGCGCTCGCCATGTTCCGCCGCCATATCGCCTGACGCGCCACCTTGTTCAGCTGATGCCGGTCTCGCCCAGTGCGAGACCGGCCTTTTTCCGACATAAGTTTTCACTCCCCGGCAGTTGGTAAACCGAGCTTTCCCTCCACCATCCCTCACCCCGAGCCAGCCCAGAAATCATTAACTGGTATACCTATTTTTGTATAGTGTTGAATTTTCTCGAATTACCCCTGAGGAGATATATAAATAGACACTTGATTTGCATCAATCGCCCACCCCTGCCGACTGGGTAGCCTAGCCCCAGAATGATGTTTTATTACTCCAAACTTGAGGCAACTATGAGCAAAGTCAGACTGGTCGTTGTGGGCAACGGCATGGTGGGGCACCGCTTCATTGAAGAGCTGATCGAGCGGGCCGATCCGGGCCGCTACGAGATCACCGTCTTCGGTGCAGAACCCCGTCCCGCCTACGATCGCGTCCATCTCTCCTCCTACTTCTCCCATCACACCAGCGAAGATCTCTCCCTCGTCAAACCCGGCTTCTACGACAAGCACGGCATCCGCCTGCTGCTCGGCGAAGCGGTGAAAAAAATCGACAGGGCCAACCGCGAAGTGCACTCCAACAAGGGCACTGTGGTCGGGTACGACAAGCTGGTGCTGGCCACCGGCTCCTACCCCTGGGTGCCGCCCATTGCGGGCAGCCAGCACCACGAGTGCTTCGTCTATCGCACCATCGAGGATCTGAAAGCCATCCGCAGCGCCGCCAAGAGCGGCAAGAGCGGGGTGGTGATCGGGGGCGGCCTGCTTGGCCTCGAAGCCGCCGGCGCCCTCAAGGCGCTGGGTCTCGAAACCCACGTGGTGGAATTTGCCCCTGTGCTGATGGCCGAGCAGCTCGACGGTCAGGGCGGCCAGCTGCTGCGCCGCAAGATTGAATCCATGGGCGTGCAGGTACACACCAGCAAGAGCACCAGCGAGATCCTGATGCATGGCGGTGAGCAGGCGAAACACCGCCTCGCCTTTGCCGATGGCAGCCAGCTGGAAGTGGACGTGGTGGTCTTCTCCACCGGCATTCGCCCGCAAGATACCCTCGGCCGTTACGGTGATCTCGCCATCGCCGAGCGCGGCGGCATCGTCATCGACGATCACTGCCTCACCTCAGACCCCGACATCTATGCCATCGGCGAGTGCGCCGCCTGGCAGGGCCGCTTCTTCGGGCTGGTGGCACCGGGCTACAAGATGGCCCAGATCACCGTCGACCACCTGCTCGGCGGCGACAGCCGTTTTGAGGGGGCAGACATGAGCGCCAAGCTCAAGCTGCTCGGCGTCTCCGTCGGCTCCATCGGCGATGCTCACGGCCGCACCCCGGGCAGCCACAGCTATGTGTTCCAGGACGATCAGGCCGGCGTCTACAAGAAGATCGTGGTGAGCGAGGACAACAGCCGATTGCTCGGCGCCGTGCTGGTGGGTGACGTGGAAGATTACGGCAACCTGCTGCAGATGATGCTCAATGCCCTGCCGCTGCCGAGCCACCCGGACACCCTGATCCTGCCTGCCTACGCAGGTGCCAAGCCGACGCTGGGGGTGGATGCCCTGCCGGAGAGCGCCCAGATCTGCTCCTGCTTCGACGTCTCCAAGGGCGACATCGCCAAGGCGGTGGCCGAAGGTCACACCACGCTGGCCGCCATCAAGCAGCACACCAAGGCCGGTACCGGCTGCGGCGGCTGCGTGCCGCTCATCAGTCAGGTGCTCAACGCCGAACTGGTGAAGCAGGGCATCGAGGTCAACAACCACCTCTGCGCCCACTTCCCCCACTCCCGTCAAGAGCTGTTCCATCTGGTCAAGGTGGAGGGGATCAAGAGCTTCGACGAGCTGCTGGCCAAGCACGGTCAGGGCTATGGCTGCGAGGTGTGCAAACCGACCGTCGGCTCCATCCTCGCCTCCTGCTGGAACGAGCATGTGCTGAGCCCGCGCAACATCCCGTTGCAGGACACCAACGACATCTTCCTCGGCAACATGCAAAAAGACGGCAGCTACTCCGTCATCCCGCGCATGGCCGGCGGCGAAGTGACCCCGGAAGGGCTGCTGGCAGTGGCCGAAGTGGCCCGCGACTACAAGCTCTACACCAAGATCACCGGCGCCCAGCGCATCGGTCTGTTCGGAGCCCAGAAGGATGATCTGCCCGCCATCTGGCGCAAGCTGCTGGCGGCCGGATTCGAGACCGGTCAGGCCTACGCCAAGGCGCTGCGCATGGCCAAGACCTGCGTCGGCAGCACCTGGTGCCGCTTCGGCGTACAGGACAGCGTCGGCCTCGGGGTCTTCCTCGAGAACCGCTACAAGGGCATTCGCACCCCCCACAAGATGAAGTTCGGCGTCTCCGGCTGCACCCGCGAGTGTGCGGAGGCCCAGGGCAAGGATGTCGGCATCATCGCCACCGACGCGGGCTGGAACCTCTATGTGGGTGGCAACGGCGGCATGAAGCCGCGCCACGCCGACCTGCTGGCGTCTGACCTCGACCGAGAGACCCTCATCAAGCTGATCGACCGTTTCATGATGTTCTACGTCACCAGCGCCGACAAACTGCAGCGCACCTCGGTCTGGCTCGGCAACCTGGAAGGGGGCGTCGACTACCTGCGCGAGGTGATCGTCGATGACAAGCTGGGACTGGCCGAGACGCTGGAACGCGATATCCAGACCCTCATCGACAGCTACGAGTGCGAATGGTCGCGCACCCTCAACGAAGAGGAAGCGCTCAAGCGTTTCAGCCACTTCATCAACAGCGACAAGCGCGATCCGGACGTTCAGTTCGTCAGCGAACGCGACCAGCATCGACCGGCGACCCCGGCCGAGCGCATCCCCGTCTACCAGATCGAGGTGGAAACCAAATGATGAAATTTGCCTGCCAACTCAACAACATCCTGTCGGGCTGCATGGACGTTTGCGCCCAGCTCGATAGCCAGTCCATCCAACTTGAGGTGGAGATTAAGCGATGAAACTTGCCTGCCAACTCAACGACATCCTGCCGGGCACCGGCGTCTGCGCTCTGATCGAGGGTCGTCAGATCGCTCTGTTCCGCCCGAGCGCGGCGGCCGAGGTGTTCGCCATCGACAACCGGGATCCCTTCTTCGCCGCCAACGTGCTGTCGCGGGGCCTGATTTGCGAACACGACGGCGAGCTCTGGGTGGCCAGCCCGCTCAAGAAGCAGCGCTTTCGCCTGAGCGACGGCCACTGTTTCGACAACCCTGAGATGTCGGTGCAGAGCTACCCCGTTGAAGTGCGCGACCAGCAGGTCTGGGTCGCCGTCTAACACCAGACCCCACCCCGGCCCTCCCCTTCACAGGGGAGGGAGCAAAAAGCCCCTCCCCCTTGACAAGGGGGAGGCAGGGAGGGGGTTAAAAAACAGTCAGGGCTGCCCGCGGGCGGCCCTCTTGAAGGAAACAAAGATGTATACCGAAACCATCAACAAGTGCGCCGCCAACGCGGCCCGCATCAACCGCTTCGAGCGCAGCGACAAGCTCGGCTTCTGGCTCAGCTCCGCCATGGCGGGGGCCTATGTGGGCCTTGGCATCATCCTCATCTTCACCCTCGGCAATCTGGTGGATCCCGCCATCCGGCCGCTGGTGATGGGGGCCACCTTCGGCATCGCCCTGACCTTAGTTGTCATCGCCGGCTCCGAGCTGTTTACCGGCCACACCATGTTCCTCACCTTCGGGGTGAAGACCGGCAAAATCACCATGGCCGACCTGCTGCGTATCCTGCCGCAGACCTGGGCGGGCAACCTGATTGGCTCCATCCTGGTGGCGCTGATCTACTCCTACGGCGGCAGCCTGCTGCCGGACGCGGGCAGTCTGGCCCACAAGGTGGCGCTGGCCAAGACCCAGGCACCGGCGCTGACCCTGTTTATGAAGGGGATCCTCTGCAACTGGCTGGTCTGCCTCGCCATCTGGATGGCGCTGCGCACCGAGGGTGCCGCCAAGTTCATCGCCATCTGGTGGTGCCTGCTCGCCTTCATCGCCTCCGGCTACGAGCACTCGGTCGCCAACATGACCCTGTTCGCCCTCTCCTGGTTTGGCGCCCACTCGGAGGCCTACACCCTGAGCGGCATCGGCCACAACCTGCTGTGGGTGACCCTGGGCAACACCGTCTCCGGTGCCCTCTTCATGGGCCTCGGCTACTGGTATGCCACCCCCAAGGCTGAGCGCCCGGTCGCGGTGAGCGACGCCACCACCACTGCCAGCCAGACCCAAACCGCCTGATCAGGAGGCCCCATGGACTACTTGCCCATCTTTTGCCGACTCGACAACAAACCCGTGCTGCTGGTCGGCGGCGGCGAGGTAGCACAGCGCAAGGCGCGCCTGCTGCTGGATGCCGGTGCCCACCTCACCGTGGTCGCGCCCGAGCTCGACCCCGAGCTGACGGAGCTGGCTGCCAACGGCAGCATCGAGTGGCTCGCCGGTGAATTTGCATCGGAACAACTGGCGGGCAAGTGGCTGGTGGTAGCCGCCACCGATCGGCGCGAGGTGAATGCCCTGGTCTACCAGAGCGCCAATATGGCGCGGATCTTTGCCAACGTGGTGGATGACCCGAAACGCTCCAGCTTCATCATGCCGTCGATCATCGATCGCTCGCCCCTGATGGTGGCCATCTCCTCCGGTGGCAAGGCGCCGGTGCTGGCCCGCTTGCTGCGGGAAAAACTCGAGGCCCTGCTGCCGCAACATCTGGGGGCCGTGGCGACCTTCGCCGGCAGCTTGCGGGATCGGGTCAAGGCCCGCTTCGCCTCCATGGGCGAGCGGCGTCGCTTCTGGGAGCGGCTGCTCGGAGCCGACCGGCTCGGTCAGGCGCTGGCCCGCGGTGATAGTGCCTCTGCCAATCAGCTGGCCGACAGCCTGTTTGCCGACGAGAGCCAGAGCGCTGGCGAAGTGGTGCTGGTGGGAGCCGGCCCCGGCGATCCGGGCCTGCTCACCCTGCACGCCCTGCGCCAGATGCAGCAGGCGGACGTGGTGGTCTATGACCGACTGGTCTCCGACGAGGTGATGGCGCTGGTGCGCCGCGATGCCAAGCGCATCTTCGTCGGCAAGCAGGCGGGAAACCACTGCGTGCCGCAGGAGGGGATCAACCAGCTCTTGCTGGAGGAGGCAAAGAAGGGGCAACGGATAGTGCGGCTGAAGGGGGGCGACCCCTTCATCTTCGGCCGTGGCGGCGAGGAGCTGGAGACGCTGGTCGGCACTGGCATCGGTTTTCAGGTGGTACCCGGCATCACCGCGGCCAGCGGCTGCGCGGCCTACGCCGGTATTCCGCTGACCCACCGCGATCACGCCCAGAGCGTCCGTTTCGTCACCGCCCACGGCAAGGGGGGCGCCCGGGATCTCGACTGGCCGCTGCTGGCCAAGGACAAACAGACGCTGGTGTTCTATATGGGACTCTCCTCCTGCGCCACCATCCGCGAACAGTTGCTGACCCACGGCAAGGGGGGCGACACCCCGGTGGCGCTGATTGAGCGTGGCACCCAGCCAAGCCAGCGGGTCATTCGCGGTACCCTCGATCAGTTGCCCGCGCTGGCGGTGGGCGTCGAGAGCCCGGCCCTCATCATGGTGGGATCTGTTGTGACCCTGGCGGACCAGCTTGCCTGGTTCGGGCAAGGAGGCGCCGCCGACGCGGCCCTGGCCTCGGCCTGATCGCTGCATCTATTCCAACGCCACCCTCGGGTGGCGTTTCTTTTTCTGCATTTACTGTCATAACCTCTTGTTTTGAGTCTGGTATCCTATGGGGACTGTCCGCCGGATCACCGAATTCAGGAATTCTGCTTCATGTCCCTCCCCCCAAGAACAGCGCCAAACAGCGTGAACACGACAGAGCCCGCATCCTCACGCTGCTGCTGGCCGATGACGCCCTCACCGAGAGCCTGCTCGACCCGCAAGGGGAGCAGGACGCAGAGCTGCGGGACCAGACCAGCGAGCTGACCCGGCTGGTCAACAGCCTGCCCGCCGCCGATATCGCCGATGCGCTGGAGTCCCTGCCGCCGGACGAGCGCCACGTGCTGTGGCAGCAAGTGGATGCAGACAAGCACGGCCAGATCCTGGTGGAAGCGTCGGAGACGGTGTGGGACAGCCTCATCAGCGGCATGAGCGACAAAGAACTCCTGCACGCCCTGAGCACCCTCGACATCGACGACCAGATCTACCTGGGCCAGCACCTGCCCCGCAACCTGATGGGGCGGCTGCTCACCTCCATGGCGCCGGTGGACAGGGACAAGGTGCGGGAGGTGATCCGCTACGGCAAGCACACGGTCGGCGCCATGATGGACTTCGAGCTCATCACGGTGCGGCCCGACGTGACCCTGGCCACCGTCCAGCGCTATCTGCGCCTGCGCGGCCAGATCCCCGAGAACACCGACAAGCTGTTTGTCACCGATCGGCGCAACCGGCTGCAGGGGGAGCTACCCCTCACCGCCGTGCTGCTGCACAAGCCCGAGACCCTGGTGAGCGACGCGATGGAGAAGGATCCGGTCACCTTCGATCCGGAAGACAACGACGAGGCCGCCGCCCGCACCTTCGAGCGGGACGACCTGGTCTCCGCCGCCGTGGTGGATGCCAGGGGCAAGCTGATGGGCCGGCTCACCGTCGCCGAGGTGGTGGATCTGGTCTATGAAGAGAGCGACACCGATCTGCGCCGGATGGGGGGATCAGCGAGGAAGAAGACGTGTTCGCCCCCGTCTCCAAGGCGGTCAAGACCCGCTGGGCCTGGCTCGCCATCAACCTCTGCACCGCCTTCGTGGCATCGCGGGTGATCGGCCTGTTCGAGCACACCATCTCCCAGCTGGTGGCACTGGCGGCCCTGATGCCCATCGTCGCCGGGATCGGCGGCAACACCGGCAACCAGACCATCACCATGATAGTGCGGGCGCTGGCGCTGCAGCACATCCAGACAGGCAACGTCTCCTTCCTGCTGTGGCGCGAGCTGGGGGTGGCCCTGATCAACGGCCTGGTGTGGGGCGGCATCATGGGCATCGCCACCTTCCTGCTCTATCAGGATGCGGCGCTGGGGGGCGTGATGACGCTCGCCATGATCCTCAACCTGCTGGTGGCGGCCCTGATGGGGGTCATCATCCCCATGACCATGAGCCGGCTGGGGCGCGACCCGGCGGTGGGGGCCAGCGTGATGATCACCGCCATCACCGACACCGGCGGCTTCTTCATCTTCCTGGGGCTGGCGACCCTGTTCCTGCTCTAGGGCCCGAGGCTGACCGTCTGCGGCTCCTGCCATGACGCGGGGCCGCTTTCGCGCAAAAACGGCATTTCCCGCCACTGGGCAAGGAATAGTCGTTGAAATGCCAACCCCACTCCTTATACTGGATCCACCTGTTTCCAGCGGTGGATCTGACACAATGGAATACAACACTTCAGAACTGTGCGACATCTATCAGGACATGGTGGATGTACTCGAACCCATGCTCTGCTCCTTCGGCGGCCGCGCCTCTTTCGGCGGCGTCATCACCACAGTCAAATGCTTCGAATCGAACGGTCTTATCCGTGAACTGGTCAAGGAGAACGGCGTTGGTCGCGTGCTGTTGATCGACGGTGGCGGCTCCATGCGTCGTGCCCTGATCGACAGCGAGATCGCCACCACGGCAGCGGAAAATGAGTGGGAAGGGATCGTCTGCTACGGTTGCGTCCGTGAGGTCGATATCCTGGAAGATCTCGACATCGGCATTCAGGCCCTGGCGGCCATTCCGGTGGGCGCCGACAGCAAGGATATCGGGGAAACCGATCTGCCGGTCAACTTCGGCGGCGTCACCTTCCTGCCGGATGACCACCTCTATGCCGATACCACAGGGGTGATCCTCTCCCCCGATGCCCTCGACATCGAGTAAATAACGCTGAGTGAAAATGGGAGCCCTGGCTCCCATTTTTTATGCCCGCTGATGGCGGAAAAGACGCAAAAAAAAGAGGGCCAGTAAACTACTGGCCCCTTAACTGGAAGCAATGTGAGCAATGTCGTGCCTTCACAAGAAGTCCATCACGTTGGAACAAATGAAGTCTTTCCCGGAAAACAAGGTAACAATAATCATTCTCATTTAACTGTGCAAGCCTTATTTGCGAAGATCGCAAAAAAATTGACCACCCATGGGGGTGGTCAATCTCATCAGGCTTGTCGCGTAGCAGCTTGCAGGTCAGCCAATCCGGCCTCCCCCACCAGCTTGCGGCTGAGATAGCGCAGCAGCACACCGTAAAGCGGCACAAACAACCCCAGACTTATCAGCAACTTGAATACGTAATCCACGGTCGCGATCTCGACCCAGTGCTCGGCCATGAAGGGATCCGTGCTGCGCCAGAAGGCGATGCTGAAGAAGGCGATGGTATCCACCAGATTGCCGAACAGGGTGGAGGCCGCCGGTGCCACCCACCAGGCTTTCAGCAGGCGCAGGCGGTTGAACACCACCACATCCATGAACTGGCCCACCAGATAGGCCATAAAGCTGGCTAACGCGATCCGGGCAACAAAGAGATTGAACTCTGCCAGATTGCCCACCCCCTGGAAGCTCCCTTCGAAGAAGAGCACCGAGAGCACGTAGGACACGGTCAATGCCGGCAGCATCACGGTCTGGATGATCTTGCGCGCCAGGCCGGCGCCGAAGATCCGCACCGTCAGATCGGTGGCCAGGAAAATGAACGGGAAGCTGAAGGCACCCCAGGTGGTGTGGAAGCCAAAGATGGTGATCGGCAGCTGCACCAGGTAGTTGCTGCTGGCAATGATCAGGATGTGGAACAACGAGAGACGCATCAGTGCCGTCTGGTACTGAGCCGGAGTCAGGTTCATATTGTGACCTTTTTGGTTAATGGGGTTAGGGAACCCATATCGCCACCATGGCGATAATCAAGGGGCGAGATTATACGCCCCAAAATTGATAGTTCAATCTTTATGCGGTTATCTCAAGGGATTGACTCGCATCGCACGCCAAGCTCACTCCCGGGACTGCCGAGCCAGCCAGAGCAGCGCCTCCGCGTCGTCCGGCTGCACCGCCGCCAGCCAGCAGCCGCTGTAATGCTCGTACTCGAGCCGAAAGCGGCTGCCTTCAAACTCCAGCAGCCAGCTGTGGCGATCCGCCCCCCACTCCCGCTCGAGGGCCGCCAGCTCCCACTCCTGCAACAGGGCCTCGGCCAAGGTCGGGAAGCTGTCCCAGTCAAGGCCCGGGCAGGTCAGCATCACCACCCCGGCTTCCCTGTCTGTCTGCGTGATACGCCAGTTCATCTGTGGTTCCTCAACTGCTGCACGAGAGCTCGCCCCCGCAATACCAGCCCGGATGCGGAGTGGCGAGATCCTCGTATGCCGGTTGCTCATCATAGGGATGCTGCAGGGCCGCAAACAGCCGCTCGAACGGCGCCATGTCGCCCTGCTCTGCCGCCTCGATCACCTGCTGGGCCAGGGCGTTGCGCAGCACATACTTGGGATTGACTGCATCCATCTGCCCCTTGCGCACGCCATCCTCGCTCCCTTCCCGGGCGAGGCGTGCCCGATAGACCTCAAGCCACCCCTGCCAGACGGCAGGATCCGGCAACAGGGCCAGCAGGCTGGCGGGCCACGCTCCCTCTCGCGTCACCTCACCGAGACGTCGCAGGAAGAGGTGGTAATCCACCTTGTGCGCCGCCAGCAGCCGGAACAACTCGCGGAACAGCGCCGGATCCTCCTCTTCCCACACCGCCAGCCCCAGCTTGGCGCGCATCAGCTCGGAGTAGTGCAACATCAGCTGGTGCTCGTACTGGGCCAGGGCCGACGCGAGCGCGTCGCCATCCACATGGCCGGCCAGCGCCTGTGCCAGCTTCTGCAGGTTCCAGTATCCGACCGCAGGCTGCTGATCCAGCGCATAGCGACCATCCGGATCCGAGTGGTTGCAGACGAAGTCCGGCACATAGGCCTCGATGAAACCGTAGGGGCCGTAATCCAGGGTCAGCCCGAGCAGGGACATGTTGTCGGTGTTCATCACCCCGTGACAGAACCCCGCCGCCTGCCACTTGGCGATGAGCCGCGCGGTGCGGCGCACTACTTCGGCAAACAGCTCGGCGCCATCGGCCAGCTCGGGGAAGTGGTAACGCCGCACATAGTCGATGAGGGCGGGGATCTTCTCCCCCTGCCCGCTCCAGGCGAAATACTCGAAATGACCGAAGCGCAGATGGCTCGGCGCGGTGCGCAGCACGGTCGCCCCGCTCTCCACCTGCTCCCGGTAGACAGGCTCGTCACTGCCCAGCAGCACCAGAGCCCGGGTGGTGGGAATGCCGAGGGCATGCAGCGCCTCGGAAGCCAGGTACTCGCGAATGCTGGATCGCAGCACGGCACGGCCGTCGCCGAAGCGGGAGAATGGCGTCTTGCCCGCCCCTTTGAGGTGCAGGTCCCAGCGGCTGGCATCAGGCGCCAGCTGCTCCCCCAGCAGCAGAGCGCGGCCATCCCCGAGGCGCGGGCTGTAACCACCGAACTGGTGGCCCGCATAGACCTGGGCCACCGGCTGCATGCCCGGCAGGGGCTGCCCCTGGCCGCAACAAGCGAGCCACTGCGCCTCGCTCACCTCCCCGAGCCCCAGCTCACCAAGCAGCGCACGGTTCAGATGCAGCAATCTGGGGCCATGCAGCGGCTGCGGGGCAACGGGCTCGCAAGCCCAAGGGAGTTCGGTGGCAAAAGTGTTGATCAACTTCATGGTGATGGAGGTTGTCCCTGCGTATGCTCGTGTCACTCTTTATACCGCCGTCGGCTCGTCGAGGCTAACAGGCGATCACGATTATTCATTTCAAGGAGAAGACGATGCCAAAGTGGGTCTATACCCTGCCCCTGCTGGCGCTTGCCTGGGGCCATCAGGCCAAGGCGGCCGACATAGACGCAGGCAAGGCCAAATCCGTGGTCTGTGCCGCCTGTCATGGCGCGGATGGCAAGGCGAGCGTCCCGACCTACCCCCACCTCGCGGGCCAGAACCAGGCCTATTTGCTCAAGCAGATGAAAGCGTTCAAGGAGGGTTCCCGTACCGAGCCGCTGATGGTTCCCTTCATGGCGATGCTGACCGAGGCGGACATGGAGAATCTGGCAGCCTATTACGCCAGCCTGAAATAATGCATGGCGCCGACCAACGGGCGCCTTTCCACTGTTTGTTGTGCCAGCCTACTTGTTGTGCCAGCCTACCGGCCTGGGCCTGCAGCGGTCGATGACAAGGTCTACCTGGGCCGACCCTACCGGCGGCAGTAGTCGATGATCAGGTCCATAAAGGCCTCACCGAAGCGCTCCAGCTTGCGGTGACCGACACCGTTGACCGCCAGCATTTCCTCCTCGGTCATCGGCATGAGCTGTGCCATCTCAACCAGGGTGGCGTCGTTGAACACCACATAGGGCGGCACCTCTTCATCCTCGGCGATCTGCTTGCGCAGGGCGCGCAGCTCCTTGAACAGCCGCTTGTCATAGTTGGCGTTGTCGAGCAGGCCGTTGCGCTTCTCCTTGCGACTGGAGATGGGCTGCAGGCGGGGGACTGCCAGTTCAAGCTTCATCTCGCCACGCAGCACGGGTCGAGCCGCTTCGGTCAGCTGCAACACCAGATTGCGGGTGATGTTCTGGGTCAGCAACCCCTTGTGGATCAGCTGGCGGATGACGCTCATCCAGTATTCGTGGCTCTGATCCTTGCCGATGCCGTAGGTCGACAGCTTGTCGTGACCGTGATCCTTGATGCGCTGGTTCAGCGATCCGCGCAGCACCTCCACCACATAACCCACCCCGAAATTCTGTCCCACCCGCCAGACGCAGGAGAGCGCTTTCTGGGCATCTTCGGTGCCGTCATAACTCTGGGGCGGATCGAGGCAGATGTCGCAGTTGCCGCACGGCTTGTCGTTGTACTCGCCGAAGTAGTTGAGCAGCACCTGACGGCGGCAGGTCTGCGCCTCGGCGAAGGCCGCCATCACGTTGAGCTTGTACTGCTCCACCTGCAACTGCTGGGGGTTTTCGATGTTGTCGAGCAGCCGGCGCACCCGGCCGATATCGGCAGGATCGTAGAGCAGCAGCGCCTCGGCCGGGGTGCCGTCACGCCCGGCGCGGCCGGTTTCCTGATAGTAGGATTCGATGTTCTTCGGGATGTCGTAGTGCACCACGAAGCGCACGTTGGGCTTGTCGATGCCCATGCCGAACGCCACCGTCGCCACCACGATCTCGATGTCATCCTTGAGGAAGGCCTCCTGGGTCTGCTGACGCAGCTCCAGCGGCAGACCGGCATGATAGGGTGCCGCCTTGCAGCCGTGACGGGATAGCCGCTCGGCCACCTCCTCCACCCGATTGCGGCTGGAGCAGTAGACGATGCCGCAGTTGCCCTTCTGGCTCTGCACGTAGCGCAGCAGCTGCTCCGCTGCCTTGAACTTCTCCACCAGGCTGTAGCGGATATTGGGCCGATCGAAGCTGGCGGTGTGGATGAAGGGATCGTTCAGTTCCAGCCGGTGCAGCATGTCGCTGCGGGTCGCCTCGTCGGCGGTGGCGGTGAGCGCCACCACGGGCACCTGGGGGAACCACTGCTTGAGCCGTCCCAGCGCCGCGTATTCCGGCCGAAAATCGTGCCCCCACTGGGAGACGCAGTGGGCCTCGTCGATGGCGAACAGGCCGAGGGGCAGCTCCGCCAACCGGTCCATGAACTCGTGCTGCAGCAAACGCTCGGGGGAAACATAAACCAGCTTGATCTCGCCCCGGCGCATGGCGGCAAAGTTCTGGATCATCTCCTCCCGGCTCAGGGCCGAGTTGATGTAGACCGCCGCCACGCCGTTGGCGCGCAGGGTGTCGACCTGATCCTTCATCAGCGAGATGAGGGGGGAGACCACTACCCCGAGCCCGGGGCGCAGCAACGCCGGGATCTGGTAGCAGAGCGACTTGCCGCCACCGGTGGGCTTGAGCACCAGCGCATCGCGCCCCGCCACGATCTGCTCGATGATTTCGAGCTGGCCCGGCCGAAATTGCTGATAGCCGAACACCGCCTGCAGCAGGGCAAGGGGATTCTCTGGCTGGGGGTCAGGCAGGGTTTCGGCAATGGCGGTCATGGGCTCTCCTTTGGGGTCGCCATTCTAAAGCAGCCGCCGCCCACAATAAACCTGCCATTGCGACTGTTAAGGAAGTGTTGCAGACTGGCTGGAGTTTTTACTCGGCTTTGATGACAGGGCGGACTCAAGGAATGAAACAGATGCTCAAGAAGATGGCGCTCAGTGGCATAGCCAACCTGTTCGCCGAAAAAATGCCCTTCAACAAGCTGATCGGCATGCAAGTCACCCACTACGACTTCGACAAGGTGGAGCTGCGCATCAAGATGGAACAGAAGCTCATCGGCAACCCTTTCCACAACATACTGCACGGCGGCGTCACCGCCAGCCTGCTCGATGTGGCGGGCGGCATGATAGTCGCCGCCTCCTGCATCGACGAGTTGGAGGACTTCTCCCCCAGCTATCTCAAGGAGCGCTTCTCGCGACTTGGCACCATCGATCTGCGGGTGGACTATCTTCGTCCCGGTCGCGGCAACGAGTTCATCGCCACCGCCCACATCATCCGGGCAGGCAGCAAGGTCGCAGTCGCCCGCATGGAGCTGCACAACGAAGAGGGCACTCACATCGCCTTCGGCACGGGGACCTACCTCGTCGGCTAATGGTTTTTATTGCATAAAAAGTGCGCTTCTAAGCTGATTTTAATCATTAGAATTCTTACCCCCTCCTCCGCTCAGGGTCCATACTGAAAGTCGGGATTCTGTGCAGAGGGAGGATTGCAGACGATGAGCGCGATACTGGCTACCCAACCATCCAGAGCCTTGCTGACACGACTTGAGGCCATGCGCGAAGAAGTGCAGACCCCAGAGTGCCGTCACTGGTTGGAACAGGAGCTGGAGGGGTATTCTCTCTGTTCACCCCTGCCCTGGTATCGCATCATTGCCTGTCGGCAACGCGGTCACTTCCTGAATCTGAAGACGGGAAAATATCTGACTTGCCATATCGGCAGCCAAACGCTAAGCCAACGCGACCTGGCCCAAGTTCAGTTCATCTATGCCCGTGAACCCGCCGCCCACTATTTACTGCGTCACGATTCCCATATCGAGCCCTGGCCGGAATCGCTGCTGGAAGCGTATCGAGAGCAGCTGATCCCTGGTCATCTCTGCCTGCAAGCCTGGCATGAGCCCGTGTCTTCGCTGCGTTCACAACTGATGGAGGGAATAGCACATTTCATTAGTGAGTACCCCAAGCATGCGGCCCTGCAAACCCAACACGGTTTCAAGGCATTGCGGCATCAACACTGGCATATCTGAATGAGCGCCTGGGGCGCAAGGAGGGCACCATCGACAAGACCCACAACGAGATTGTCACAATCTAGAGTGCCGGAGTCAGGATCAGACTCCACCAGTGGGGCCACCGAGCGGTGGCCCTTTTAGTTGGGCAAATGAGGAAGATCGGAGCAGCAGCTGCAGCAATCGACAATGGAAATGTCAGCTTTGCTTCAACAGACCAAATGCGAAAAGGCCGCTCATTGAGCGGCCTTTTCAAATGTGGTCGGTGTGAGAGGATTCGAACCTCCGACCCCTTCGTCCCGAACGAAGTGCGCTACCAAGCTGCGCTACACACCGATGTCTGCGGGGCGAGAATTTACCGAAAGCCCCGACCCGACACAAGCCTTTTTTTGCATTCACTCTAAAAAAATGGCTTTACGCTCAATAATTCAGCGAGTAGCAGGAAAAATCGCCCACAAGGTATCTTTCCGCCTGCCTTCAGTCCTGTCGAGGCAACCTGAACTCGGTCGGCCCCAGCAAACGCCGGCTCCAATCCGCCACCACTCCATGTTCCAGCCAATGAGCCGCATGCTGGCGCCAGTTGGGAGAGAGCGCCGGGTTCTCCAGCAGCAGTTGCAGCTCTTCCTCGTTGCGGGCCTGGTTGAACAGGATGTCGGCGGTGCGCTTCACCGTCAGCTCAGGGTAGGGTCTGTCCACCAGTGTCAGCTCCCCCTGCGGATCCACCCTTCCCTCTTCCAGCACCCGCAGCAGCCAGCCACAGCGACCACTCAGCTGCATCACCTGGGAGAGCTGGCCATAGCCAAAGCGCTGGTTGAGCTTGAAACAGGGGGATCTGGGCTGGCTTATCTGGATCAGCGCCTCTCCAAGTCGATAGACATCGCCGATGCAAGCCTGCACCTCCGTCAGCCCCGAACCAGAGAGATTCTCGCCAAAGGCGGCAGGCTGCCAGGGTGTGCGCGGTACAGGCAGTCCCAGCGCGGTTTGCCAGGTTTTCCACCAGGCGTAGTGCTCCGCAGGGTAATGGTGCAGGGCCCGATCCGGGCCGCCATGATGGCGTCCGTCGCTCTGCTCATCCCCGCGAAGGCCGAGGAAATCGCACCACAGAGGGGCGTCGGCAGGCTGCTTGTGGATGGCACTGATGAGGCCGGGGGCCTGCTCTGGGTTCAGTTCGGCACTCTGGCCGATGAAGAGGGAGATCCGCATTCCATTCTCCTGACGGATGGGGGAATGCGGATCTTATCACGGGGCAGGTCAGGCAACTGCCTGCATCTGGGTGGTCATGGCGATTTCGGCACGGCGGCGTTTCTCCGCCCGGGCCATCAGATACCAGCTACCGAAGGTGAACAGGGATACCGACAGCAGGATCAGGCTCGCGATGGCGTTGATCTCGGGCTTCACGCCGAGGCGCACCGCCGAGAACACTTCCATCGGCAAGGTGGTCGAACCCGGGCCGGAGACGAAGCTCGCCAGCACCAGATCATCCAGCGACAGGGCGAACGACATCATGCCACCCGCCGCCAGCGACGGGGCGATCATCGGGATGGTGATCAGGAAGAACACCTTCCAGGGCTTGGCACCCAGGTCCATGGCCGCCTCCTCGATGGAGAGATCCAGCTCCCGCAGCCGCGCCGACACCACGATCGCCACATAGGCGGTACAGAAGGTGGTATGTGCTATCCAGATGGTCAGCATGCCCCGCTCCGCGGGCCAACCCACCAGCTGGGCCATGGCCACGAACAACAGCAGCAGGGAGAGACCGGTGATCACCTCGGGCATCACCAGCGGCGCCGTCACCATGCCGCCGAACAGGGTCCGGCCACGGAAGTGAGGGATCCGGGTCAGCACGAAGGCCGCCACCGTCCCCAGCGCCACCGCCGCGATGGCGGTGTAGAAGGCGATCTCCAGGGAGCGGAACACGGACCCGATCAACTGTTTGTTGTCGAGCAGGCCGAAGTACCACTTGAGCGACCAGCCTCCCCACACCGTCACCAGCTTGGAGGCGTTGAAGGAGTAGATGACCATGATGATCATGGGCAGGTAGATGAACAGCAGCCCCAGCCACAGCATCAGCTTGGCAAAACCGAAACGTCTCATGCCTTGCCCTCCAGCTCTTTGGCCTGGTTGCGGTTGAACAGGATGATGGGAATGATCAGCACCGCCAGCATCACCACCGCCAGGGCGGAGGCCACCGGCCAGTCACGGTTGTTGAAGAACTCCTGCCACAACACCTTGCCGATCATCAGGGTCTCCGGGCCACCCAGCATCTCGGGGATGACGAACTCGCCCACCACCGGGATGAAGACCAGCATGCAACCGGCGATGATGCCGTTCTTGGAGAGTGGCACCGTGATCTGCCAGAACCGGGTCAGGTTGCGGGCACCCAGATCGGAGGCCGCCTCCAGCAGGCTCTGGTCGTGCTTGACCAGGTTGGCATAAAGCGGCAGCACCATGAACGGCAGGTAGGAGTAAACGATGCCGATATAGACCGCCAGGTTGGTATTGAGGATCTGCAGCGGTTCGTCGATCACCCCGATGCCCAGCAGGACACTGTTGAGCAGGCCGTTGTTGCTGAGGATCCCCATCCAGGCGTATACCCGGATCAGGATCGCCGTCCAGGTCGGCATCATGATGAGCAGCAGCAGAACGGTCTGGGTCTCCTTGTTGGCCCGCGAAATGGCGTAAGCCATGGGATAACCGATCAACAGGCAGAGCAGGGTGCTGACCAGGGCTATCTTGAGGGACCCCAGATAAGCCGCGATATAGAGCTCATCCTCCTGCAGCAGCAGGTAGTTGCCCAGGTTGAGCAGTATGGTGAGCTGATTGTCTGCCCAGCTCACCACGTCCGTGTAGGGCGGGATGGCCACGTCCGCTTCGGCGAAGCTGATCTTCACGACGATGATGAAGGGCAGCAGGAAGAAGAGGAACAGCCAGAAGAAGGGGATACCGATGACCAGCTGCCGCCCTCCCACCTGTTTGAGTCGTCTCAATGCCTTCATGATTGCAGCACCACGCCGCTGTCATCTTCCCAGTAGAGGAACACCTGGTCATCCCAGGTCGGCCGTTTGCCGTGGCGTTCGGCATTGGCGATGAAAGCCTGAACGATTTTGCCCGAGGGCAACTGGATGTGATACACGGAATGGCCGCCCAGATAGGCGATGTCATAAACCTCGCCCTTGGTCCAGTTGAAGTCCGGATGCTCGATCTCTTCCGGCTTTTGCAGGCTCATCAGCAGTTTTTCCGGACGCAGGGCATAGGTGACCTTCTTGTTCTCCGCCCGGGAGCTGATGCCGTGACCCACATAGATGGGCTGCTCCAGATCCGCACAGGCGATGATGGCGTGGTCCTGCTCATCCTCCACCAGCAGGCCGTCAAACAGGTTGACGTTGCCGATGAACTCGCACACCAGCCGACTGGCCGGGGTCTCGTAGATGTCCATCGGGCTGCCGATCTGCTCGATGCAACCGAGGTGCATGATGGCGATCCGCTCGGCCATGGTCATGGCTTCTTCCTGATCGTGGGTCACCATGACGCAGGTCACGCCCACCCGCTCGATGATCTCGACCAGCTCGAGCTGCATGGTGGAGCGCAGCTTCTTGTCGAGCGCCCCCATGGGCTCATCCAGCAGCAGCAGCTTGGGACGCTTGGCCAGGGAACGAGCCAGCGCCACCCGCTGACGCTGACCACCGGAGAGCTGGTGCGGCTTGCGGCGGGCGTACTGGGTCATCTGCACCAGCTTGAGCATCTCTTCCACCCGGGCATCGATCTCCGCCTTGGGCAGGCCATCCTGCTTGAGGCCGAAGGCGATGTTCTGGGCCACCGTCATGTGGGGGAACAGGGCATAGGACTGGAACATCATGTTGATGGGGCGTTCATAGGGCGGCATGTCGGTAATGTCGACGCCGTCGAGGAACAGCCGTCCTTCCGTGGGTCGCTCGAACCCGGCCAGCATCCGCAGCAAGGTGGACTTGCCGGAGCCGGACCCACCCAGCAGGGCGAAGATCTCGCCCTTGTGGATGTTGAGAGACACGTTGTCGACCGCCAGCGTTTCGTCGAACTGCTTGCTTACCCTGTCTATTTTGACCAGCACTTCTTTACGCTGCTGGCTGCCCTCGAGGGCTTTCTTGTAGGCACTGGAGGCTATCGCCATTACCAAACTCCCAAAGGTGATTCCGGCCTGGGCCGATCCATCAATACAATCTGGCGCCCCGGGATGGGCGCCAAGGTTAGGTTCCGGATTTGATCTTGGTCCAACTCCGGGTGATCAGGCGCTGCACCGAGCGGGGATGTGCTTCCTGCACATACAGACGCTCAAGCACCGCCTGGGGGGATAGACAGACTCGTCCTCGCGCACGGCCTTGTCCATGAACTCTCCCGCCTTGATGTTCGGGTTCGCGTAACCCACATAGTCGCTCACCTTGGCGATGACCTGCGGTTCGAGAATGTAGTTGATCAAGGCGTGAGCCTCTTTCACGTTGGTGGCATCGGCCGGGATCGCCATCATGTCGAACCAGAGATTGCCACCCTCCTTGGGGATGCTGTAGGCAATATTGATCCCCTTGCCCGCCTCCTCGGCCCGGGACGCCGCCTGCAGGATGTCGCCGGAGAAACCCGCCGCCACGCAGATGTTGCCGTTGGCGAGGTCACCGATGTACTTGGAGGAGTGGAAGTAGGCCACGTAGGGGCGCACCTTGAGCAGCTGCTCTTCGGCCCGCTTGATATCCGCCGGCTCATGGCTGTTGGGGTTGAGCCCCAAGTAGTTGAGGGCAGCCGGGATCATCTCGTCCGCCGAATCGAGGAAGGCCACGCCGCACTGGGAGAGCTTCTTCATGTTTTCCGGCTCGAAGATGGTCGCCCAGGAGTCAATCTTGTCGACACCCAGCACTTCCTTGATCTTGTCGACGTTGTAGCCGATGCCGTTGGTGCCCCAGAGGTAGGGCACGGCGTACTGATGGCCCGGATCCACCTTCTCGAGCTGCTTGAGCAGCATGGGGTCCAGGTTGCTCAGGTTTGGCAGCAGGGTGAGGTCCAGCTTCTGGAAGGCCCCCGCCTTGATCTGCTTGGCCAGGAAATTGTTGGAGGGC
Organism: Aeromonas sp. ASNIH7; assembly: GCF_002903485.1. NCBI lineage: Bacteria > Pseudomonadati > Pseudomonadota > Gammaproteobacteria > Aeromonadales > Aeromonadaceae > Aeromonas > Aeromonas sp. ASNIH7. The sequence goes on along the minus strand of NZ_CP026226.1, from coordinate 2,396,355 downwards.
ACGACCAGATCGTAGCCGGTGCGTCCGGTCAGCAGCTTGCCTTCCAGCGTCTCGTTGGAGTCAAACACGTCGTAGACGGTCTTGATCCCGGTCTTCTGCTGAAAGTCACTGAGGGTGGTCTCGCCGATATAATCGGACCAGTTGTAAAAATGAACCACAGGGGCTGCCTGGGTCAGATTTGCAAACCCCAGGGTCAGGGCCAGCGTTGCCATCTTGGTCATGTGCACTTATCAGTCCTCATTTGTGTGATTTTGCCAGTCGCGCATCCATACGCGCCGTCCAACCTGTCGGGTGGTCACCACCCTCCCGGCCGAACTGCGGACCGGGAGGGGTACTCGTCACTCTTACTTGCCTGACTTGATCTTGGTCCAGCTGCGGGTCATCAGACGCTGCACCTTGGCCGGCAGATCCGGGAAGGTGTAGATCTTCTTGAGGGTATCCGGCGTCGGGTAGATACCCGGGTCGGTACGGATCGCCTCGTCCACCAGCGGCGTGGCCGCCTTGTTGCCGTTCGGGAACTGCACCACGTTGGTGATGTTCGCGATCACGTCCGGCTTCATCAGGTAATTGATGAAGGTGTGGGCCGCCTCGACGTTCTTGGCATCCGCCGGGATGGCGATCATGTCGAAGAAGCTGCCTGCCCCCTCTTTCGGAATGGTGTAAGTCAGGCTGACACCGTTCTTGGCCTCGGCGGCACGCGCCTTGGACTGCTGCAGGTCACCGGAGTAACCCACTGCCACGCACAGGTTGCCGTTGGCCAGATCCGAAATGTACTTGGAGGAGTGGAAGTAAGCGGTATAGGGACGGATGGAGAGGAACAACGCCTCTGCCTTCTTCAGCTCGTCCGGCTTCTGGCTGTCCGGCTTGAAGCCCAGGTATTGCAGGGCGGCCGGCAGCATTTCGGTCGGCGAGTCGAGGAAGGAGACACCGCACTCCTTCAGCTTGGCCATGTTCTCCGGCTTGAACACCAGATCCCAGGAGTCCACCGGGGCATCGGCCCCCAGCACGGCCTTCACCTTCTCGGCGTTGTAGGCATAGCCGATGGTGCCCCACAGGTAAGGGATGGAGTATTGGTTGCCCGGATCGCTCGGTTCGAGCGCCTTGAGCAGGTCGACGTCCAGGTTCTGCCAGTTGGAGAGTTTGGACTTGTCCAGCTTCTGGAAGACACCTGCCTTGATCTGCTTGGCCAGGAAGGGGTTGGACGGTACGACGATGTCATAGCCCGACTTGCCTGCCAGCAACTTGGCTTCCAGCACTTCGTTGCTGTCGAACACGTCGTAGACCACCTTAATGCCCGTCTCCTTCTGGAAGTTTTCCAGCGTATCCGGCGCGATGTAGTCGCTCCAGTTGTAGACGTGCAGCACCTTCTCGTCGGCCATCGCCCCGGTACTCATCATGACCAGCGCCACGGAAGCAGCCATCATTCCCTTTTTAAAAGACATAGTCCTTGTCTCCTAAGCAAATTGTATGCGTAAGCCAACCTGCCCGGTTCCCGCCTATTCCCGCAGCTTTGCAGCCGTCAGGTCCAGACTGAGCCTGGCCAGTTTGACCAATTCATCCACCTGTTCCTCGGTGATCACCAAGGGGGGCGATATGATCATGGTATCGCCGACAGCCCTCATCACCAAGCCATTGTTAAAACAGAACTCCCGACAGGTCATCCCGGCATGGAGCTCGGCCGGGAAGCGACGTTTCGTCTGCTTGTCCTGCACTATTTCCAGCGCGGCGACCAGGCCTTTTCCACGGGTTTCCCCCACCAGCGGATGGTCCGCCAGCTCAGCCCAGCGGCGCTGCAAATAGGGGCCGATACTATCATGAACTCGCTTAACTATGCTCTCCCTTTGCATAAGCTGGATGTTGGCAATGGCCACGGCGCAGGCGACCGGATGGCCGGAATAGGTGAAGCCATGGTTGAACTCCCCCCCCTCTTCCACCAGCACCCTGGCAACCCTGTCCCCCACCATCACGGCGCCCATCGGCAGATAGCCGGAGGTAATGCCCTTGGCCAGGCACATGAGGTCGGGTTTGATGCCAAAACCTTCACTGGCAAACCAGTGACCGGTGCGGCCAAAGCCGCAGATCACCTCGTCGGCGATAAGCAGGATGCCGTACTGGTCGCAGATGCGCTGGATCTCGGGCCAGTAGCTCTCGGGGGGAATGATGACCCCCCCCGCACCCTGGATAGGCTCGCCGATGAAGGCGGCCACCTTGTCCACCCCCAGTGCCAGGATCTTCTCTTCCAGCTGGCGGGCACGGGCCAGACCGAACTCGTGGGCGCTCATGCCCTCTCCCTCACCGAAGTGATAGGGCTGGTCGATGTGGACTATGCCCGGAATGGGCAAGCCGCCCTGGGCGTGCATCCCCTTCATGCCCCCCAGACTGGCCCCCGCCACGGTGGAGCCGTGATAGGCATTGTGGCGGCTGATGATCACCTGCTTGTCAGGTTGTCCCTTGCTGGCCCAGTAGTGGCGCACCATGCGCAGCACGGTGTCGTTGCACTCGGAACCCGAGCCGGTGAAGAAGACGTGGTTGAGGTGGGAAGGCGTGATCTCGGCGAGCAGGGTGGCCAGCTCGGCAGCAGGGGGGTGGCTGGTCTGGAAGAAGAGGTTGTAGTAGGGCAGTTGCTGCATCTGGCGGGTGGCGGCATCCACCAGCTCCTGACGGCCGTAGCCCATGTTGACGCACCACAGACCCGCCATCCCGTCCAGAATGCGCTTGCCTTCGGAGTCTTCCAGATAGACGCCTTCGGCCTTGGTGATGATGCGACTGCCCTTCTTGTTCAGGGCCTGAAAATCGGTAAACGGATGCAGATGATGGCTGGCTTCCAGTTGCTGCCACTCACGGGTGGTGTGCTGCATTGCTTGCTCCTCGGTTCCTTCGATTCGGCGAATCTTGTCGCCATTCATGAGGGCACGGGTGGCCTGCCCGGTCACTGCCATTCACGGGGCTGGCACTCTCTTGCCTGCTCGATGCCTTTCCATGGGGCGAACATCGTCGCCAGTTGATTGCAGGTGACGCCCCTCTCCATTGCGAGAGCGGGCCTCACCTATACTCGGTGCCTTCCGGGTCGCGGGCGCCGCCGCGAGACGGGCCTTCGGCACCTTGCTTGCGATATGACGGGGAGAGGCCTCGCCTCCCCCGGGGACAGATCAGACGTTCAGCAACAGGAATTCCCGTTCCCAGCGGCTGATCACGCCGAAGTAGGTCTCGTACTCCTTGCGCTTGACGGCCACGAAGGCGCGGATGAAGCGCTCCCCCAGCATGTCCTTGATGGGTTCACACTGCTCCAGGTGGCTCAGCGATTCCTCCAGCGAGCGGGGCAGGCTGTAGGGCAGGTCATAAGCACTCGCCTTCATCTCCTGCATGGGTTCGAGCTTCTCCAGCATGCCGAGGTAGCCGCAGGCCAGGGTGGCGGCCAGGGCCAGATACGGGTTGGCATCGGCCCCGGCGAAGCGGTTCTCGACCCGACGTGCGCTCGGTTCGGAGAAGGGGACCCGCAGGCCGCAGGTGCGGTTTTCCACACCCCACTGCACGTTGCGCGGCGCACTCTCGCCAAAGGTGAGGCGGCGGTAGGAGTTGACGTTCGGCGCCAGCAGGGCGGTCACTGCCGGGGTGTATTTCTGCAGGCCGGCGATGAAATGCATGAACAGATCGGAGTTGCCCCCTTCGCTGGTACCAAACAGGTTGTTGCCATCCATGTCTTCCAGGCTCTGGTGGATGTGCATGGCGGAACCCGGTTCGTTGCTCATGGGCTTGGCCATGAAGGTGGCATAGATGCCGTGGCGATGAGCGGCCTCGCGCATGGTGCGCTTGAACAGAAACACCTGGTCGGCGAGATCGATGGCATCCCCGTGCAGGAAGTTGATCTCCATCTGGGCGGCGCCGGATTCATGGATCAGGGTGTCCACCTCAAGCTCCTGGGCCTCGCAGTAGTCGTACATGTCCTCGAAGATGGGGTCGAATTCGTTCACCGCATCGATGCTGAACGACTGGCGGGCCGTTTCCGGGCGGCCGTTGCGGCCCACCGGCGGCACCAACGGATAGTCGGGATCTTCGTTGCGGGTCACCAGGTAGAACTCCAGCTCCGGCGCCACCACCGGCTTCCAGCCCTGCTTCTCGTAGAATGACAGAACCCGGCGCAGCACGGAGCGGGGAGCGATGTCGATGAGCTTGCCGTTGACGTCAAAGCAGTCGTGGATCACCTGGGCGGTGGGCTCCAGCGCCCAGGGTACGAAACGAATGGTGTTGGGATCGGGATAGAGCTGCATGTCCCGCTCCAGCGGGTCTATCATGCTGTCGTCATCCGGGTACTCGCCGGTCACCGTCTGGGTGAAGATGACCTCGGGCAGCCGCATGCCCCCTTCGCGCAGAAACTTGTTGGCTGGAATGATCTTGCCTCGGGCATTGCCGGTGAAATCCGGAAACAGGCACTCCACTTCCGTGATGCGATTGCTCTCCATCCAGCCCTTGATACTGTCCATGTTAAACCCCGACTTTACGGTTGCCATTGTCAAGGGTGTCTAATATAAGGAACACCCTTGTTAAGAAAATGTAATCGACCACACCATAAAAGCCCGTGATAAAGGCCTTTGTCAAGCAGCGGTGTTTAAAAAACTATAAACAACGGCCTGTATAATGACCAGCTCGGCACCAAATACTAAACACTTTGTGTCACGATCAGCCCACTGCAAGCTCGATGCCAACGGCGGCGGGATCTCGTTCGATACTCAGTCAGACCCTGTCGGAGAAGGCCCATTTCTTTGCAAGGGCGCACACTCCTTATCCAATTTCCTTTGCATGTCTGCATTTTTTTGGTACAAGGCCCGCCCTGATTTGCACTCTCCTGCATGGATTTGGTGCAAAACGGGATACAAGGGCTTGGTCTGACGACAGACAGCCCCCATCAATGGGTAACATTGGGAAACTGACTGGTAGCAAACCGTATGTGTGATTTCATGACAGAAGACCAACTGACCTTCTACAAAGGCCAGATCGAGCGACAAATCCTTGAGCTCGAAGAACGTCTCAACTCCCAGGCCAGCCAGGCTATCGCCACCGATACCAACGAGATGGCGGATGAAATTGACCGTGCCAGTGTCGAGGAGGCCCGTCGCCTGGAGCTGAACCGCATCGAGCACGACAAGTTGCACCTGCGCAAGCTGAAAGGGGCGTTGAAGCGGATCAATGAAGGGGATTTCGGCTATTGCGAATCCTGTGGCGACGAGATCTCTCTCAAGCGGCTGCAGGCCCGTCCCGAGTCCCGCTTCTGTGTTGAATGCCAGAGCACCAAGGAATTCAACGACACTCACGTGTTCCGTCGCGTCGCCTGATGCGGCGAACAAGCCCGGCCTCGGTACGAGCCGGGCACAGGGCAGGCCATGCCCGAAGATGACGCGGCCGGGTGATCCCCGGCCCCTTTCACAGCAAGAGCGTGACAACTTCTGTTAGACTCCGGGCAAGTCCCGGATCCTACAGGAGATCAAAGCGTGAAATGGCTCATCAGGCTGTGCTTGTGCCTGCCATTGCTGGCACAAGCACAGACGCTCACCGTCAAGGTCCCCAGCCGACCGATCAACGATCTCGACAACGAATACCAGCTCAAGCTGCTGGAACTGGCGCTCAACCACGCCGGGCAGCCCTACAAGCTGGAGCGGGTCGACCTCAATCTCAACCAGTACAGCCTCCAGCAGGCGCTTGCCAAGGGCAAGGTCATCAATGTGTTCTGGATGGGTACCTCCAGCGCGCTGGAATCCTCCCTCACCGCAGTGCCAATCCCGCTGTTTCGTGGCCTGGAAGGGCTGCGCCTCTCCTTCATTCACGCCGATGCCCAGGAGCGGTTCAACCAGATCAACACCCTGGCAGACCTCAAGAAACTGAAAGCCGCACAGGGGGTGGGCTGGGCCGACAACAAGATCCTGGAACTGGCAGGCATTCCCACCTATGCCGGGCGCTACAGCAACCTGTTTCGCCTGATGAATGACGGCGACAAGCTGGACTTCTTCCCCCGTGGTCTGGTGGAAATCTTCGCCGAACGCAGCGAGCTGGCGGCACAATATCCCAACCTGGTGATCGATCAGCACCTGCTGATCCGCTACCCCTTCGCCGAGTTCTTCTTCGTCAGCCCGGAGTCGCCGAAGCTGGCCAAGGCGATCCAGACCGGCCTCGAGCGTGCCTATGCCGACGGCAGCTTCATGGCGTTCTTTCGGGAGAACCCCAAGATCCGCGAGGCCCTGGCCAGCGCGAATCTGGAGCAGAGAGTCACCATCGCCCTGCCCAATCCCGACATGACCCCCTTGCTCAAAAGCATTCCGGCCCAATATTGGGAATATCCACCGTCGCAGGAGTAAACGGACACGATATCCGGCGTTGAGAATATCCACCGCTGCGAGCATAAACGGACACGGTATCCCGGCGTTGGGAATATCCGCCGCCGGGAGCGTGATCAGCCGCGGGTCATCCCATCCGGTGGGCGCAGCCCGCCGCAGACGCACAGGAACGCGAGGTCGCCCGGCCTCAATACGCGCACCAGGGAGGTGCCATGAAACGACTGGATGACTGGTTTCGCGACTACGGCCAGAGCCATCAACACCCCGTCAATGTGGCCATCCACAAGGTGGCGGTGCCAGGCATCTACCTCTGCATCCTGGCACTGCTCTGGTGCCTGCCCGCTGGTCCCCTGCCAGCGTCCCTCAACTGGGCGGAGCTGGCGGCCATCCCGGTGCTGGTCTTCTACCTGCGGCTGTCGTTGACGATCTTTACGGGGATGACGGCCCTGACCGCCCTGGGGCTGGCCTTCTGCCACGTCTGGCAGGGGCCGCTGCTGTGGCCTGCCCTTATCGGGTTCGTGCTGTTCTGGATAGCCCAGTTCGTCGGTCACCATATCGAGGGGAAACGCCCCTCCTTTCTCACCGACCTGCAATTTCTGCTGGTAGGCCCCGCCTGGGTGCTGGCCAGCCTCTATCGTCGTTTGGGCATCCCTTTCTGAGGGAGGCCAACAGGAGAGACCATGAGACATCTTCAGACCCTTGCTCGCACCCTGCCCCTGCTGCTGGGGGCACTGATGGCCGGCCCGGTGCTGGCCGACAAGGCCGATCCCGTCGGCGAGGTGAGCACCGCCTTCAAGCTGCTCGGCCCCAACCACAAGATCCTGGTGGAGGCGTTCGACGACCCTAAAATCGCCGGTGTCGCCTGCTATCTGGCCCGCCCCAAGACCGGCGGCGTCAAGGGCGGACTCGGGCTGGCGGAAGATCCCTCCCACGCCTCCCTCTCATGCCACCAGATCGGCCCCATCACCCTGCCCGCCAAGCTGAAGGCGGGGGAAGAGGTGTTCGACGTCAGCACCTCGCTGGTGTTCAAGGAGCAGAAGGTGGTGCGTTTTTACGACGAGAAGCGCAATGCCCTTGTCTATCTGACTTACAGCACCAAGTTGGTGGATGGTTCGTACAAGAGTGCAGTGAGTGCCGTCCCCATCATGCCCTGGGGTTGAAACAGCACCACTTATCCCGTGATGACGGCCACTATTTGTTGTAATTTAACCACATCATTATCTACGGAGAGCGCACCATGAGAGTCGCCGTTTTCAGTACCAAGAGCTACGACAAGGAACATTTCCACCAGGCCAACGCCCAGTACGGTTTCGATCTGGAGTTCTTCGACGTGCGGCTGGAGGCCAAGACGGCCCGTCTCGCCCACGGCTTCCCCGTGGTCTGCCTGTTCGTCAACGATGATGCCGACCGCGAAGTGCTGACCGAGCTGGCGCAGTACGGCACCAGGGTCATCGCCCTGCGCTGCGCCGGTTACAACAACGTGGATCTGGCCGCCGCCAAGGAGCTGGGACTCAAGGTGGTGCGGGTGCCTGCCTACTCCCCCGAGGCCGTTGCCGAACATGCGGTGGGCCTGATGATGACCCTCAACCGCCGCATCCATAAGGCGTATCAGCGCACCCGGGACGCCAACTTCTCCCTGGAGGGGCTGGTGGGCTTCAACATGCATGGCCGTACCGCCGGCATCATAGGCACCGGCAAGATCGGCATCGCCACCTTGCGCATCCTCAAGGGGTTCGGCATGCGCCTGCTGGTGAGCGACCCCTATCCGAACCAGGCGGCCATCGATCTGGGCGCCGAGTACGTGGATCTCGACACCCTGTTCCGTCAGTCCGATGTCATCAGCCTGCACTGCCCCCTGTTCAAGGAGAACTATCACCTGCTGAACAAGGAGGCCTTCGCCAAGATGAAGGACGGGGTGATGATCATCAACACCAGCCGGGGCGGCCTGCTCGACTCCAACGCCGCCATCGAGGCCCTCAAGACTGCCCGCATCGGCGCCCTGGGGCTGGACGTCTATGAGGAGGAGGAAGACCTCTTCTTCGAGGACAAGTCCAACGAGGTGATCACCGACGACGTCTTCCGCCGCCTGTCTGCCTGTCACAACGTGCTGTTCACCGGTCACCAGGCCTTCCTGACCCGGGAGGCGCTGCACGCCATCGCCGACACCACCCTCAGCAACATCCAGGCCATCGAGAGCCAGGGCCGCTCAGACAACGAAGTGGAGTGATCCCTGAGACGTTGTCGCCACGCCATTGATCCCGCCGCCGGGTTGTGAGACCCGGCGGCATCGGGTAGGCTACCAGCCCTTTTTTGTACAGGAGTCTGGCCAGCATGTTCATCGGATTTGATTACGGTACCTCCAACTGTGCCGTCGCCGTGATGGAACAGGGCAGCCCCAGGCTGCTGACCCTCTCCGGTTCCCATTACCTTCCCTCCACCCTGCACGCCCCCCACCGGGACGCCATCGCCGGCCTCCTGGCCGAAGGCCTGGCCCCCGTCCAGCAGAGCGAATACCTCAAGCTGCGCGGTCCCGTGGTGACCCGGGCCCAGGCGGTGCGCCGCCAGATGCGCGAAGAGGGACTCATCGACGAGCTGAGCTTCGGCGGTGCGGCGCTGGCGCGCTATCTGGAAGAGCCGGACGAGGGCTACTACATCAAGTCCCCCAAATCCTTTCTCGGGGCCTATGGCCTCAAGGCTCCCCAAATCGCCCTGTTCGAGGACATTGTCTGCGCCATGATGTTGCACGTGCGCCGGGAGGCGGAGCAGCAGACGGGCAGCACCATCCGCCAGGCGGTGATCGGCCGACCGGTCAACTTCCAGGGACTGGCGGGGGAAGAGAGCAACCGCCAGGCCATCGCCATCCTGAGGGAGGCGGCACGCCTCGCCGGGTTCGAGCGGGTGAAGTTCCTCTATGAGCCGGTGGCCGCCGGCTTCGAGTTCGAAGCGCGCCTCACCGAGGATGCGGTGGTGCTGGTGGTGGATATCGGGGGCGGGACCACCGACTGCTCCGTACTGCGCATGGGCCCGAGCCACCGTGACCAGCTGGATCGCAGCGGCGATCTGCTCGGTCACAGCGGCCAGCGCATCGGGGGCAACGACTTCGACATCCGCCTGACCGTGGAGGGCATGATGCCGCTGCTCGGCATGCACGAGACCCTCAAGACCGGCAAGCCACTGCCCCATCCCCTGTTCTGGGACGCCGCCGCCATCAATGACGTCAGTGCCCAGAGCCGTTTCTACAGCCTGGATACCGCACGTCAGTTGCAGGATCTCCAGCTCGACAGCCAGCCGGGCAGCAAGCTCCCGCGCCTCGCCAGCCTGCGGGCCCACAAGCTGAGCCATCAACTGGTGTGGCGCGCCGAGCAGGGCAAAATCGCCCTCTCCGACCACGAGCATAATCACCAGACCCTGAACGAGCTGGAAAAAGGGCTGGAGGCGGCACTCACCCGCCCCCAGCTGGCCAGTGCTTCCGCCCCCTTGCTGGAGAAGATTGGCGAGCTGATGGACGAGGCTATCCTGGCGGCAGGCGTGCAGCCTGACCGGGTCTTCGTCACCGGCGGCAGTGCCCGCTCCCCCCTCATCAAGGCCTTCATCCAGCAGAAACTGCCCAAGGTACCGCTGGAGGGGGGTGATGACTTCGGTTCGGTGGCCTCGGGCCTCGCCCGCTATGCCGAGCGCCTGTTTGCGGACTGAGACGGCCAGGGGAGCCATGGGCAACCGGTAGACAGGTTCGCTCGGGGCGGGTGTTGCCATTTGCCGACACCCCCTCTTCCCCCGGGGCGACAGAAGCGGTCGGGCTCCTCCCCCCTCGCCCTGCCGCCTGGGCCCGGGGACAGGTATGCTTGTCATACCCACCACCGGAGCCCCTTCAATGCCCAGATACCTGCTACTGTTGCTCGCCCTGCTTCTGCTCAGCGCCTGCAGCAGTGCTCCCCGCTTTGCCTCGCAAGACCTGCAACACCATCACTGGGTGCTCGATCGGCTGGATGGCCAGGCCATCGCCAGCCGCCGCAGCAATCCCCCCGACATCGAGATCGGTGAGCACTTCACCGTCAACGGCATCGCCGGTTGCAACCGCTACTTCGGCCAGGGTCACCTCAAGGGGAACAAGCTCTGGGTCACCAGCCTCGGCAGCACCGCCATGGCCTGTCCCCCCGAACTCGATCTGATAGAGCAGGCCGTGCTCGCCACACTGACGGAGGGGGCCACACTGAGCGGTTCCACCCAGACCCTGATCCTCCAGGGAAAACGGCACCGTTTGGAATACAGACTGCAAGACTGGGTGTACTAGGGCTCACAAAACCGCTCGCCAGCAGGAACAACTGGCCAGGCTGTGGCACAATATGAGGCATTGTTAGCAATGGAGGCTGCCTCAGCCATGTCGATGGATCGCCTGTTTGGCAAGATCAAGCAACTGCCCACAATTCCGAAACTGCTGCACGAGCTGATGCAGAGTTTCAACGACGAGAATGCCCGCATCGACGAGATCGCGGCCAAGATCGCCATGGACCAGGTGATCAGCGTCAAGGTACTGCGGATGGCCAACTCCGCCGCCCTGCGCCGTGGCAATGAAATCACCTCCATCGAACAGGCGGTGATCCGCCTCGGTTTCAACCGCCTGCGCTCCGTGGTGGTCGCCTCCGGCATCATCAGCAGCTTCAAGGCCCCCCCCGGCTTTGACAAGCTCCACTTCTGGACCCAGACCTTCCAGGTCGCCACCATTGCCCGCACCCTGGCACAGCAGACCACCTCGGTGGATCCCGAGACCGCCTTCACCTGCGCCCTCATTCACAACATTGGCGAGCTGCTGATCCAGAGCACCCTGCCGGAAGAGGCGGGGCTCATCAATCTGGCCATCGAGAAAGGCAGCAGCCGGGTCGATGCCCAGCGGGAGATGCTGGGTTACGACTATGCCCAGCTCGGCGCAGAGCTGGCGCGGCGCTGGAACCTGTCGCCCGCCTTCGTGGATGCCATCGCCCAGCAGCTCGACCCCCTCTCCCACGATCCGGTCAGCAAGGAGGCCGTGCTCATCCGGCTCGCCGTCTTCGTCTCCTTCGCCTGGCAGGCCGGCGTACCGGCCCAGGCCATCATCGCCCGTTTCCCCAGAACCCTGGCTGACCAGCTGGGGCTGGATCCCGCCAGCCTGGCGGATCAGCTGGAGCAGCTGCACGAACAGGGCAACGCCCTGGCCGATTTGCTGACCCAGTAGATGTACAACGGCCGATCAGCAGGAGCCGGATCCCCGTCTCATTCTGGCGGAACAGCTCGAACACCTGCACGAGCAGGGCAACGCCCTTGCCGATTTGCTGACCCAATAGCGTCACGGCAGACCGCCCAGCCAAGCCGGAAGCACCGTCTCATTCTGGCCGGTCGTCACATACACACGCCCATGGACGGGATAAGATGGCCTGCGCCCATCCCCCATTCCTGAGCCTCTCTGACACAGTAGATACCATGACCCATCCCTTCCTGTTTCACCCCCAGGCGGCACCCTGGTTCAAAGAGAGTGCCGACACCCTGCAGCTCACCCTGTTCAGCGAGCTGGACGCCCCCATCCGCGAGGTGTGGCTGCGCCACGAGCCGGACAACGAGGAGTATCTGGTCGCCATGACGCCGGTCGCCACCCGGGACAGGCTTCAGGTCTGGCAGGTCGAACTGCCGCTGGCCAGGGGGCAGGAGATCCACCTCTACTGCTTCAAGTGCCTCACCGACGAGGAGCAGTGGTGGCTGCACGGGGCAGGCGTCAGTGCCGCCATGCCGCCGCGGGAGCAGCATTTCCGCTTCAACAGCCATCACCAGCCCCCGGCCTGGGTGCAGGATCAGGTGTTCTACCAGATCTTCCCCGACCGATTCTGCAACGGCGACCCGTCGCTGAGCGTCAAGCATCACGAGTACGAGTACAGGGGCAAGGCGGTCATCAGCAAGGCCTGGGGCGAGCCGGTCAGCCGCCACGAAGAGGGGCACGGCGCCTGTGAATTCTACGGCGGGGATCTGGCGGGCATCGACGCCAAGCTGCACTACCTGCAATCCCTGGGGGTGACGGCGCTCTACCTCAACCCCATCTTCGATTCGCCGAGCAACCACAAGTACGACACCCAGGACTACTTCAAGGTGGATGCGCACCTCGGTACCAATGCCCAGTTTGCCGAGCTGACCCGCAACCTGCACCAGCGCGGCATGAGGATCATCCTGGATGCGGTGGTCAACCACACCTCCACCGAGCACCCCTGGTTCTGCCCACCGCTGGGCGCCCAGAGCAACCCGGACTCCCCCTGGCGCAGCTTCTACACCTTCGATCAGGAAGGGGATTATGTTAGCTGGAAAGGGATCCGCAGCCTGCCCAAGCTGGATTTCTCAAGTGAACAGGTGCAGGACGCCGTTTATCGGGCAGACAACGCCATTCTGCGCTACTGGATGCGCGCCCCCTACCAGATCGATGGCTGGCGCTTTGACGTCATCCACATGCTGGGGGAGCGAGGCACTGCCGAGGGCAATCGCGGCCACGTGCGCGCCATTCGCGGTGCGGTGAAGCAGGAGAATCCGGACGCCTACGTCCTCGGCGAGCACTTCTTCGAGGCGAGCCAGTGGCTGCAGGGGGATCAGGAGGACGGCGCCATGAACTACTACGGCTTCGCCCACCCCATCCGCGCCTTCCTGGCGGGGCAGGACATCGCCTATCACCCCATCAAGATCAGCGCCACCGAGCTGGATCACTGGCTCAAGCTGGCGCGGGCCCATATTCCGTTCAAGAACCAGCTGGCCCAGTTCAACCTGCTTGACAGCCACGACACCGCCCGCTTCCTGCACCTGCTGGGGGAAGACAAGCAGCGGATGCGACTCGCCGCCACCCTGCTCATCACCTACATCGGCGTGCCCTCCATCTACTACGGCGACGAGGTGGGGCTCTCCGGCGGCAACGACCCGGACTGCCGCCGCTGCTTCCCCTGGGATACCACCGACTGGGATCACGTGCTGCACGACCACTATCGCCGCCTGATCCAGCTGCGCCGCCAGCGCCCGGCCCTGCGTCGGGGAGACATCCAGACCCTCTACGCCGGCCCTCACAGCTATGTGTTCGCCCGTACCCTGCAAAGCGATCAGGTGGTGGTCGCCTGCAACCGCCACCCCACGGAGCCGCGCACCATCAGCCTGCCCCTGTGGCAGACCGCCAGCCCCGCCAGCCGCTTCACCGATGCCTTCAACGGCGACAAGTTCGAGGTAGTGCAGGGGGAGGTGCAGCTCACCATCCCGGCCAACTCGGCCAGGGTACTGCTGTCGAGCTAGGGATCGCGGCAATAGAAAACCGGCGCTCGGGGCGCCGGTTTTTTTATGCCTGCATCCCCCGAAGTGACGGATGCTGCCTCATCGCTGTTTTTCGATCCAATAACCCTACGCCGCCATGTGTGATGCGACGAATACATCAAACATCATCTCTTCATCAGTAGTTGATGCTGACATAGGGGACTTCGGTCACATCCCACGCCTGCTTGAGGTAGACGGTGAGCACGAAGAAGAAGTTGGCCAGCAGGTTGGCGAAGCGATAGAGGATAGGATCGAAGCGCACGCCGCTCTCTTCCAGGCGTACCAGCAGACGCACCACCTTCTTGCTGCCACAGCGGCACAGGTGCAGGGTGGGAATGGGCTGGGGCCCCTGGGGCAGCACGAAGCCGGTCACTCGGCCGCGACTCGCCTCGTTGTAGTGATCGTACCGTCCCTTCAGCCAGTCCAGATCCTCCTCGAAGATGCCGAGCCGTCCCCGCACCGAGCCGTTGAGGTTGTAGATGAGCCGCTGCAGGGTCGCCAGATCCGCCATCACGGGCCGGGTATCCTCATCCGGCATCAGATGAGAGAGCACGGCCCCCACCTGGCAGCAGAGCTCGTCGGTGGCGATCTCGTAGTCGCACTGGAACTGGGTTTCGAAGATGAAGGGGTAGCAGAGCTCGCGCTTGTCTCTTGGCTTCTTGGGGTTCATGGCATCGCCGGGCTGGGGAAAAGGGCAGTGTGCCAGCCCGGGGACGGGCTGGCAAACACCCCGCCCCCGCCGGCATCACGGGGGCGTCGCCAGACTAGCCGGTCGCCATCTGCTGGCCAAGCAGCCTCATGGCTTCCAGCATCCGCTGGTTGAAGCCCATGAAGCCTGCCCCCTGGGTCGCCCCGTCCTGACCCCGCGCCGCCAGCACGGTGGGCGTCAGCGCCTCTTGCTGGGAAGGGGGCAGCAGGGCGTCGGCCTGCTGCTGCAACCGGCTGAGCCTCGGCAGGTAGTCCGCCAGGGGCTTGAGGCTCTCCTGCAGGGAACTGGCCCCCTGGTAGGTCTGACTCAACTTGGCCGATTGCTTGAGCTTGAGGGAGTAGGAGACCAGCTGGCTGTCATCCAGTTGCAGCCCGTTCAGCCCGTCAGCCAGAGTCTTGCCGTCGCCCCCCTTGAAGAACTGCCCGGCCAGCTCGTCCAGCCCCTTGACCAGGGTGCCGATGGCATCCATCTCGGCACTGTCGAGATCCCCCTCCAGGGAGAAGTCGAAGCTCTGGCTCGACTTGAGGCTGAACTGGCTGCCGCCCCCATCGCTCTGGGACTTGAACTGCCAGCTGTCGCTGAAGCGCAACATCACCTTGTCCCCATCCCGGGTCTCGATCTCGAGGAGGGCCTGCTGGCGGCTGGCCATCCTGGCATCCCCCAGATCCGTCGTCGACACCTTGCCGAAGAACTCCTTCTCGAACTCGTCTAGCCCCTTCTGGATCAGCTTGTAGCTCTGATCCATGCCGGTCTTGATGTCCTCGTTGTCCGCCCAGTCACCGAGCTGCTTCCTGGCGTCACCGAAGCCCTTGTCCACCCCCTTGCGGGCCTGCTCCATCATCTTGGTCAGGTCGTCGTCGGACTTGCCGTCCGCACGGGCCGCGCCTATCCGCCCGGTGACGAACTGCAGCACGTTGTCCGCCACCGACTGGAAATCGAACAGGGTCTCCGGGGTGATCTCCTGGGGTTCCTGCACCTTGGGTGCCTTGTAGCCCTGGCCGTTGATCTCCAGCGCAAATTGCAGCGCCTGCTGGATCAGCACCTGGGCCCATTTCGGGGGCTTGTTCAGGGAGACCTCATCCCCCTTGTCCGCCGTTTTCGACTCCGTCTGTTGAGGCGATTTGGGAGCAATGCCCACTCCCTTGGGTTGGGCTGCGCCCATGCCATCAATTTGCATCATTACTCTCCCGCCTATAGTGGTGGATCGGTTATCGGCCCGACTGGCCACTTCTTGACCACAAAAAATTACATCTAACTAAAACTTAGATTAAAAACTTAGAAAGCCCTTGTATAAAGCAGCCTACAATGACTTTATCTAATTTATGGCCTATTTATCTAATTTTTCACGCTTTTCAAAGGGTTGACTCACGGTGGCAAGCATGAAAAATTAGACAGTTAGCATGCAGAAATTTATCTAAAAAAATTTGAAAAAGATCGCTTGATGGTCATTTCATGTTCAATTGCGATCCACACCTGCCAGATGATGAGAAGTGGGCATGGTGGAGAGGTGAAGGCGTTGCTGCTGCTCGATGGTCGTAGTATCGTCAACGGCGAGGCTATCAAGCTGACTATCCCCCGCACCAACTTGACACCGAAGCGACAAGCCCATAGATATCGAGCTGGAAGGGAAGTTACTTGCAATGGACAGGGAAATCGCGCCCTCAATGTGGCGGCCGATAACTGTTTGATGGTTGATGAATGGAAAACGGCGGGAGACCCTCTGCTACTCCAATCAGTGGCTGGAAAGTATCTTAACCGCTTATGTCGGCGTTGTAGACTCCAAGGGTAGGAGAAAGAATTTCATACGAATCTACGAAGACGAAAAATGAAATAACAATCTTCGTTTGTTCCATTGATGTTAAATCGATCTAACAAACCCTTTCATAAAATTTTCTAGAGAATAATTATGCTTGATAAAGAAGAAGTATATAAAAAATTCATAGAAATTCACCTCACCTCCACAAATGATTTTCTTTCGTTTTTTTCACCATATCTTAATTCGAAGTTTGATTTTAGAAACTTTATATTTAGAGGGCATGGGAATATAACCCACAAACTCATCCCATCAGTCCTGCGCAGAGATGCAATGACTATTGATAAAATACAAGCAATGAGCGCACGAATATCGATAACTGAAACTGATTTATTTTTTGAGTCTAAACAAATTCAAGCCGAAATAGCTATACTTAGACAGTTCTATAAAATATCTAATCGAAATGGTCTGTTCACTCCACCTACTGAAAGATGGTTTAAAGATGATATACATTTGGCAACCAACCAGTTTGCTATAGAAAATCGTAGTGAAGATGAAGAGTGGCCGCCAAAAGAATTGTTAGAACTTGGTGCGTTGGCACAACACTATGGTATACCTACACGTCTTATGGATTGGAGTCATGATCCTATGGCAGCCTGTTTTTTTGCATGTACCTCTGATGTTGAGAGTGCAAATGATTTATGCGTATGGGCAATGAATGCTCATTGGATTACTCTTTTAAAAAAATCAGGGAAAGTTAATAAAATTAACTTCTTTACACCTAATTATCAAAACAATGAAAACGTTACAGCTCAAAAAGGATTATTTACCTATTGCACGTCCACTTTAAAGAAAAACATTTTCCCGAGAGAAATTTTTGCGCTTCCACACGATCAAAGAGATCATGTTCTTGGTCTTAAAGATAGAGTTGACATCAGACCATTGAATGATGTTGTATTTGATGAATTAATAGAGAGTTCAAATACAAATCTTGGTGATGAACCTTTATTTATAAAGGTTACCCTTCCTAACTCTCTTCGCATGGAATTATACAGAATGTTAATTCTCTTAGGGTATGATTATCCTCGTATCTACCCAGGATACCATGGAGTAGCAAATCATTTAACTTTTTTGAAAAACATCAAAGATGATAAATCTCGCCAAGAATTCCTCCTATAAACTTCGAATTAATTTGTATTGAATTTTGTGACGAAAATTAATATTTACACCATTCACAATTTTAGAAAGGGTGCGAAAAACTCACTGAGCACAAAAAATCTTTGTAACCAGTTGAGCTGAGAGGACTAAAATTTCAGTTTATTTAAAGATGGTGCTTATTAGCCCTCTTCTTAACTCACCATCTTTGGCCAAAATTGATAGATGAAATTTGACATATACTTTGACCGATCACTTTTTGATTGTATGCACATTCGGTGAGTCTATGCGTGTGGCTGTTTTATAGCGATGCAGCTCCCAAGTCAGTTGTGCAATAGAGTCTGCCATCACTTTCAGCTCGGCTTGAAGCTGGCTATTCTCATATTTCAGCTTGTCATTTCTCGCTTCCAGCTCATCGTACCGCTCTTTTTCGACTGTATTACGCCTCTCTTTCACGACAGGTGCAGCATCGGAATTTAACTGTTGAAGTTTGGATTTTTCTAACAGCACAATTTCACGCAATACCGGATGGTTTTTTAATGAACCATTAGCGACACCAGCACGTTTTTCCACCGCCGATGGGTTGATTTTCTTCTTCTCTTTTCTCAATGCATCAAGGGCGTTTTCCAGTTTGGTTTTGACGCTAGTCATCACAAAGCTCCTAAATCAAAGCGCTCGAAGGCTATGTTATGGTCTGCCATGACTTTCTCCGCTGAGCGGATATCGGTTAACTCACGGGCCAGTGTGTTGCGGTTGTAAAATCCCATCGCTTTCATCTGCTGCAACTTCTCGCCAATGCGTTTATGTCGCTCTTGCCAGCGCTTGGCTTCGGCCTGATTGATGTTCAGGTTTTCGCAGTCGCGTCCCACACAACTGGATGGCTCAAACAAATGGGTCATCTTACACTTTTCCCCCGCAAAGCATCGGCCATAGCCCGTAGACTTGTTAGCCCCTCTAGTGCTCATCACCAGCGCCTCGAATTGCTGTTCTGTCATCACCTTGGGGTCTCCTTCAAAGTTCTTCATGTAGCCACCAGATTGTTCTTCTGGGTTATCTATCATGTCTTTCAGATAGGCTTTGTGGCTTTCCATTTCTGCATCTTCTATGGCTTTTTTCATACTGGCTGGGTTTTCTATCCCCATCAGAGTCAGCACCTCTGAGTGGCTGGCATAGATTGCCGTCATGGCGAGGCTGATATGTTTGAACTGATGCTTGAGTGCGGCCAATGACACCAAGCCGTTACCCACCACAAAATGCGCAAAGGTTCGTCTGAGTGAGTGAGCAGAAAAATGCCAGTAAAACGTACCATCCTCCCGAGTTTTTATCGGATGATATTGAGCGGAAACCACCGGATTGAGCAGTCGATACACTTCATCCATCGCAACGGGGTCATAGCTAATATCAATGTGATTTGAGTATGTAGAAAATAAAAGTTGAATATTAGATTTATTTAAAAAAATCTCATCAAGCTGACGATTAATAATGTCACCACCTCCAAGGTCTCGTTTAAAACTGAATCGCGGCGAACGGTGAATATCCCCCTTAATTGAACGGTAGTCATCATTGATGGTGGCCAGCACTTTCAATGCTTTTTCGCAGATAGGCGCACAGGCCCACACATCCTCTCGGGGCAATTTCTCCAGCTTGCTCGTCCATGAGCGCACCGTACAAAGCTTGATACCGTCGAGGTCAATTTCCTTATATGAAGTAGCATTTATTTGGGTGAGTTCACTGATACGCATACCAGTGAAGGCCGATAGAGACATGAAGCACGCCCCCTCGAATTTCTTGAATTCACTAACAGCCTGCCGCTCCGTCAGCGCGTATTGTTTGGCATATGCTTTGACATTTCGAAGGTGAGGCAGTCTTTCGTGGGCACTATTCACGTCCTGCATTAATCGCCCCATCAACTGCTCATAAATTACCGGAACCACAGTGGGGTAGTGTCCTGCTCCGTTAGACGAATATTGTTTGGCTACTTGCTGTTGAGTTTTCCCTTCCGGTAGCCCTAATGCGAACCATGCTTGTACTGGAAAATGTGAGTTAACTTGCGTGAGCACACTCAGCGCGGCGATATTAGTCATGACTGATTTTTCGCTAAATGCCTTCCATGAGTGAAGCATTTGGCTGAAAATCAGTTCATTGCTGAGCAACGAAAAGGAGTCAATGCTGGTATCTTTATACACTCTAATCGCCGCATTTACAGTACGCGCTGTTTTACAGCAGCTAGAGAACTTGCGAAACGTATCACCCTCCATGTGCAACAGGTCACCTTTCGCCCCCCAAATCAAAAAATAGATTCGCTGCTTAAATTCCGTGAGCAATTTTTGGTTGTGTTTCTCAGGATGAAAGTTGATCTGGTATCGACTCTTTACTTCGTTAGTTTGATTAAAAAATGCATTGTAATCCCAGATATCATCTACAAAATATGAAACAGGTTTGCCATTTTTATCGACGCTGACCACAGTGTGGTTATCCGGCATTACAAGCTGACCAGAGGTTTGTGGTAAGGCGTACTCTTCAAATTTACCGACATCCCTACTGACACAGAACATAACTACCCCCTGAATATATCCATAACTGACTCTTCATCCCATAAAGGGTGACATTCTCGCTCCAAAAGCCTCTCTGCTGCCTTTAGGTGCGCTTTCTTGAATTGCTCTTTGAGCTTATTAAGCTTAGCTTTGACCTCACCGTAATTGTTCAGGAAATGTTTTACATTTTGGTGAGCGAGCATGGCCTCATTAAGACGCTTTTCAAAGGAAAGTAAGCGCCAGATGTCGTGCGGATCATCGACAATACCGAAATTGGCACAACTAAAGCACTTCACGACAAAGCCGCATCCATGTTCTGTCTTTTCTTCGTCATTGAGAATGCCTGTTCGGGTGACGGCCATCTGAAACTCCCGTATTTCTGGTGTGTCTTCACCCCTACAAAATCCGCCGTTTATATTCTCTACGACCCGATCTGCGGTATCGCTAGTCTTGAGTGACTTCCATTCCTCATTTGAGAGCACCTTACCGAAAGTCTCTTTGGCCTTTGCCACCGCGATAATTGATCCACCACTGGGGTTTTCCCCCAAATAATGCAATGCCGTTAACCCCACCGCCAGTTGACTTCGTGCTTCGCCCTTGGAGACCTTACCGTACTTAGAGTTATCATAAGTTGATGGTGCATTGCGCGTATTATGAGCCGCTTTCTCTCTACCCATTCTCTGTTCGGCATACTGCTTAATGGAGGATTTCAGCAGGTTACAATTCAGCCGAAAGGTTGGATTATTTTTGATTAACGACTGAAGGCGAATTGAGTGTTTAACTAAGAATTTCTTAGCGTAATTCTGAAGCTCTTCTGTATTAGGCGCTTTGCCGTTCATTTTTCGGAAAAGATAATGTTTATCAAGACCGAGGCTTACGGAATGCTCCTTTGACAATTCGAGGTGATATTCAAAAAATCCTTTACAAGCTGCTCGCGGGGTAAACGTGCGAAGCTCAACCTTTTCTCCACGAGTCTTAAATCCCTCAATGCTGATGCGTCCTGTACCGGACTGCTTGCAAACCCATTCATTCTCTAAAAACATGCTGAGTGTTTCCGTCTGCCCGGTACCCAGATAATAGATGGTCAGAAACACCGCATTGCAAACCAGTCTGTTGAAAACAACTCGTTTTTGGGACTGACTTAACGTGTCATCCTTATATCGCGATCTCAGCCTCGCACGGTCTTCCAGCAACGCACGAGCAATTGCGCGTAGCTCATTGACGGTGTAATTATCTGAATCCAATACGGCTGACCGAGTATCGAGGTTTCGAGCAGCTTTAGGGATTTGTCCGAAACCAAATTTTCTACAGATTGAATTCAGGTTTGAACCCCGCCAACCAAGCATTTTTGCTTGGATGGGAATGCCGTTCAGCCCCTTTCCAGTACTTGCCATAGACAGGTAGGTCGCATGAATATATTTAGTGCAAGTTTCAGGTGAGAACTCCACTTTGCCTTTTTGTTCGCCGCTTTGCGCATTAAACGCATGAGCCAGCACACTTCGGACATCAATAAACCGCGATACTTTCGTAGCTTCTCGCCATCCCGACTGCTGGAACTTGGAGATCAGTAATCGAACATGGTCATCGGTGGCATACGCTTTGAGCGCTGTAAAGTCACAGTTACTGTTGCCTCCCCTGCTGTCTTTCCAAACATAATGCCATTTGGTGATGCAGGTCAGAGTATTGTCCGTAACCATTTCAGTGGTTGGGGTGGAGCGGTAGGTGCGTGCGTTTTCCCTTTGGGGTGAATCCATCACAGCAGTCATGAAATCGCCTCATCTTCTAGCAAATTCATTGTTATCTCAGGGATCTGGTTCTTCTCCGGGTTTCCCTCATGATGCTTGAGATACAGCATGGTCGTATCCAGATCTTTGTGGCCCATCTCATTCTTTAAGGTTTCCAGTGCTTGCAACATCGACAGCCCTGGTACTTGTGCCAAGGAATCAAGTTTGTAGGCTCCAAAGGTGGCTCGGCAATCATGCTGTTTGTGCTTAAAGTGCGGGTTGCTGCGCTCTTGGATTGCCGTCCGTAGTTTTCCCCAAAGAGTATTAAGGCTTTGGGTCGTGAAGCTGTCGCCGTCCTTGTTGATGAAAGCTGGCGGATTCATGTCACCCGTATTCATGAAATACAGCTGTTGCCGCTTCTTATATCGCTCACTTTGATGGTATTGGTTTATCGATTCCATCAACCAAATCGGCATAGACACCTGACGGTTAATGTCGTATTTCGTTTTACACTGGTGGTCAGGCCCAATCCAAATACCTGTCAATGTTTTGCCATTAAATCCTTTGGGGATCGAAAAATGCACAGGCTTAATATTTGCCACTTCAATCGCTCGAAGCCCTACACAGAGCATAACACTGACCATTAGGCGAAACTCTATGGACAGTCCATTGCTACACCAGTTGTCTCTTACATGTTGAAGATCGAGGTCGTTTAAGGGTTGCAGGTTGGTATCCCTTGATTGACTGCGAATAGAGCAGTCTGTCATCGTTTGTCCGTATTTTGTCACGCCAGTGATTTCAAAAGGCAGCTTTGAAATGTAACCATGTCTGAAACAAAACATGTAGAAGCGTCTTGCGATAGACAGCGCAGCCACAGCTGTGTTGCGTCTTAGTTTGCCTCTTTCAATCTCACCATCGAGGTATGCGCGGTATAGAAATATGGGGTAGCGTTGAAGCTGCTCTTCATGGTCGTCCCACTTGAGGTGATTGGCATCCAAGAACCGGTAATACCTTAACAAGTGAAAGCACGTTGGTTTAATGTCTTTGACACCCTCATTGATACGGCGATTCAGGATGAAGGCATTCGGTTCAAACACAGGTCTGCCTTCGCTGGTGAGCAGCATGAGCACGCCTTTGAATGAGTTCGGCTTTTCAACACTGAAAGAGCCATCGTCATCAGCCACTTTCACATGACCTATGTCTATAACGGGGTTTGTCTCTACAAGGTGGTAGAAATGCTCCATCCTGCTTTTACTCCATTAGATCTAATTTTTAGTATAGATTGTTATCTAACAAAAGCAACAATTGACATTATCTAATAATTATCTAAAAATCACTATTGGTGCAATTAGTTGAATGTAAAAAACTTGGACAATCCGCAACGGCCTTTTAAAATCCCCACCCTTTGGTTGGCTGCGGCCTTCCCCCGGTCTTTCCCCGGCTCAGCCCGGTGCATGCGAGGTATCCATGACTCAATCCCAGCCATCTTCCGCCGACGCCCAGGGCAGACGGACTCCTGCCGACTACCAGGCCCAGCTCGACGAGAAGCGCGATCGCCTCACCCAGCTGTTCGCCCCCTTCAATCCGCCCGCGCTGGAGCTGCACGCCTCTCCCGCCCAGCACTACCGGATGCGCGCCGAGTTCCGCATCTGGCACGAGGGGGACGACCTCTTCCACTGCATGTATGCACCGGCCACCAAGGAGATTATCCGGGTCGACAGCTTCCCCACCGCCAGCCTGCTCATCAACCGGCTGATGCCTGTGCTGCTGGCCGGGCTGCGCCCGCACCCCGTGCTGCGCAAGAAGCTGTTCCAGATCGACTATCTCTCCACCCAGTCCGGCCAGATCTGCGTCAGCCTGCTCTACCACCGCAAGCTGGAAGCCGAGTGGCAGCAGGCCGCCGAGGCGCTGCAGGCCGACCTGCGTGCCAAGGGGTTCGAGCTGCAACTGATTGGCCGCGCCCACAAGCAGAAGATCTGCCTGGGGGATGACTTCGTCATCGAACGCCTGACCGTGCAGGGGCGCGAGCTGGTCTACAAGCAGGTGGAAAACAGCTTCACCCAGCCCAACGCCGCCATCAACGAACAGATGCTGGGCTGGGCCCTGGACGTGACCAAGGGGAGCGAGGGGGACCTGCTGGAGCTCTACTGCGGCAACGGCAACTTCTCCATCGCTCTGGCGCAGAACTTTCGCAAGGTGCTGGCCACCGAGATCGCCAAGCCGAGCGTGGACTCCGCCCAGTTCAACATCGCCGCCAACGGTGTCGACAACCTGATCATCCTGCGCATGTCGGCGGAGGAGTTCACCATGGCGATGCGCGGCGAGCGGGAGTTCAACCGCCTCAAGGGGGTCGATCTCGGCGCCTACCAGTGCAACACCATCTTCGTCGACCCGCCCCGGGCCGGTCTGGACGACGCCACCGTCAAGCTGGTGCAGGATTACGACAATATCCTCTACATCTCCTGCAACCCCGAGACCCTGCAGGCCAACATGGCCGTGCTCGGTGAAACCCACGAGATCGCCCGCTTCGCCCTGTTCGACCAGTTCCCCTGGACCCACCACATGGAAGCCGGGGTGTACCTGAAGCGCAAGGGCGGCTGATCCGGGCGGTTCCCCGGCTGCTCCATGGCAGCCGGAGCCGCTTTGGCCACTGAAGGGCGCGGATCCTGCCTCATCGCGCTGCCCCGACCCGCCATGGGACAAGTGGGGCGGCCCGATGCCAACCGCTTCATCCTGCCCCCCCATCCCCCGGGAGAAGGGGCAAAAACCCCCGCATTGATTAGTTATCCCGGTGCAGAGCGCGGACGCAGCCGTTATGCTGGCGACACGCCCACTCACGCCATGACCGGGGAATCACGCCACCATGCCACGCGTTCTGTTTGTTGAAGACGATCCCGAGATAGGCCAGCTCATCAGCAGCTGGCTCGGTCGCCACGACATCGAGGTGCTGCTGGAGACCCGGGGTGACCGGGCACTCGACAGGGCCCTGGCCGAGCAGCCGGATCTGGTGCTGCTCGACATCATGCTGCCGGGGCAGGATGGCCTCTCCCTGTGCCGGGATCTGCGCCCGCGCTTTGCCGGCCCCATCGTCATGCTCACCTCTCTCGACAGCGACATGAACCAGATCCTGAGCCTGGAGCTGGGGGCCAACGACTACATTCTCAAGACCACGCCCCCCCCGGTGCTGCTGGCCCGGCTACGAGTCCAGTTCCGCCAGCAGGGGCAGAGCCAGCAGGCCGTGGTCCCCGCCGCCCCGCCCCAGCGCCTGCAGTTCGGCCGCCTCCAGATAGACGGCCCGGGTCGGGACGTGCGCCTCGATGGGGAGAGCATTCCCCTCTCCACCGCCGATTTCGACCTCCTGTGGGAGCTGGCCTGCCACGCGGGCCAGATCCTGGGGCGGGAGGCGCTGTTTCGCAGCCTGCGGGGGCGCGACTACGACGGCCAGGATCGCAGCATGGACGTGGCCATCTCCCGTCTGCGCCGCCGGCTCGGGGATGACAGCAACAACCCGACCCGCATCAAGACGGTGCGCCAAAAGGGTTATCTACTCGTACCCCAGGCTTGGGAATGAGCTGGTGTCTCACACGCCTGCACACCAGAAGCCAGGGAATGACAGCAACAACTCGATCTGGATCAAGACGGTGCGCCAGAAGGGTTACCTGCTGGTGCCCCAGGCCTGGGAATAAGCCCCGCCGAATGACCTTGATGCACTCAGCCTTCTCCCCTTGCGGGAGAAGGGTTGGGGATGAGGGGCAACAAGGCAATGTCCAGACGCAATCCAGGCAAGAGGAGATCCCCCATGCGACGCCTGTTTATCCAGTTCTATCTGTTGCTGATAGGCTGCTTCACCCTCGCCATTCTGCTCATCGGGCTGGTCTATCAGGTCAGTGCAGAGCGGGCGGGGGACCGTTATCTGGAGCGGATGATGCAAGGCTCCCTCGGCCTGCTCACTGGCGAGCTGGCCCGGCTGCCGCCGGAACACTGGGCCACCCGCACCGGCGAGCAGAGCCGCCAGCTCAATCTGCCGCTGCAGATCGGCGTCCTCGCCAACCAGCCCCTGGCCAGCGAGGATCAGGCCTTCCTCGAGGCGGGAAACATCGTCATCGTCGAGGAGGATGACACCTTCCTGCAGCGCATCCCGAACACCGACAAGGTGCTGATCGTCGGCCCCGTCCCCTACCTCTCCTACCTGCACGAGCTGCACTGGGTGGACGTGGGGCTGCTGCTGCTCATCGGCCTTTCCCTCGGCCTGCCCATCCTGCTCTGGCTTCGCCCACACTGGCGCGGCCTGCAACAGCTCGAACAGACCGCCCGCCGGGTCGGCGACGGGGATCTCTCCTGTCGCACCGGTTTGCCGCCCGGCAGCAGCCTGGGCCGGGTCGGCCGCACCTTCGACCAGATGGCGGAGCAGTTGCAGGCCATGCTGGCCAGTCGCAAGCAGTTGACCGACGCCATCGCCCACGAGCTGCGCTCCCCCCTGGTGCGGCTGCGCTATCGCCTCGCCATGCTGGCCGAGCCTCCCTCACCCGAGGAGCAGCAGGGACTGGAGCGGGACCTCGGCGCCCTCGATGCCCTCATTGAGGAGATGCTGACCTATGCCAGGCTCGATCGCCCCGAACTGCCGCTGCAATGCAGCGATCTAGAGCTCGGCAGCTGGGCCGGCAGCCGCCTGGCCGACTGGCAGGCCCTGCGACCGGACAAGCAGCTCGACTTCGTGCGCCCGGCCATGGCTCTGCCCTGGCGCGGCGACACCCGATTGCTGGACCGGGCGCTGGAAAACCTCATCGGCAACGCCCTGCGCCATGCCACCAGCCAGGCAAGCCTCTGCATAGCGCGACAGGGGGACGACTATCTGCTGGAGGTGGCCGACGATGGCCCCGGCATCGATCCCGCGCTGGCCCCGCAAATCTTCGAGCCCTTCGTGCGCCTGGATCAGAGCCGGGACAGACGCACCGGCGGCGCCGGGTTGGGGCTGGCCATCGTGCGCAGCATCGCCCACCACCACGGCGGCGAGGTACAACTGCTGCCAAGCAGCAGCGGTGCCCGTTTCTGCCTGACTCTGCCCGTACATTTGGATACAAACCGTCACCAGTCGCTCACTGAACCGCAGGTCGAACAGCCCTAGGATGAAGTCATGGAGAAACGCTCCATGTCATCAAACCGAACGAGGAACTGGAATATGAACAAGCTGATCCCCCTGACTCTGGCCGCTGTCTTCGCCCTGACCTCCGGCTTCACCATGGCCGCCACCCCGACCAAGGCCGCCGCTCCCCACGCCACCCAGACCAAGGTCGTGAAAAAACATCACAAGGCAGCCCACGCCAAGGCGCCGGCCGTCAAGGTTGCCCCCAAGACCAAGTAAGCCGCCCGCTTCCGCCATGAAAAAGGGGCCCCCTACAGGGGCCCCTTCTGTTTTTTTGCGCGCTTGCCGTGACTCAACCCAGCATGTAATCCCCTGGCAGTTCGATGCGGGCCACCCCGGAGGCAACCGCCGCCAGCGCCACGGCACGGGCAACCCGCGGCAGCAGGCGGGCATCCATGGGCTTGGGAATGACGTAATCCTTGCCGAAGGCGAGTTCACTCACGCCAGCGGCGGTCAGCACCTCGGCGGGCACCGGCTCCTTGGCCAGAGCCCGGATAGCCTCCACTGCCGCGATCTTCATGGCATCGTTGATGCGGCTGGCACGGGCGTCGAGGGCGCCGCGGAAGATGAAGGGGAAGCAGAGCACGTTGTTGATCTGGTTCGGGTAGTCCGAGCGGCCGGTACCCATGATGAGATCCCCGCGCACTGCGTGAGCCAGGGCAGGCTTGATCTCGGGGTCCGGGTTGGAACAGGCGAAGATCACCGGGTTGGGGGCCATCAGGGCCACCGCCTCGGCAGGCAGTACGTCCGGGCCGGAGACGCCGACGAAGACGTCAGCCCCGTCGATGACATCCATCAGGGTGCGCAGGGGGGTGTCGTTGGCGAAACGCTGCTTGTACTGGTTGAGATCGGTGCGGCCGCTGTGGATCACACCCTGGCGGTCCAGCATGAAGATGTTGTGCGGCGCAGCCCCGCACTTGATCAGCAGATCCATGCAGGCGGTGGCGGCGGCGCCGGCGCCCATGCAGACGATGCGGCTGGTGCCAATCTCCTTGCCCTGCACTTCCAGCGCGTTGAGCAGCCCGGCGGCGGTGACGATGGCGGTACCGTGCTGGTCATCGTGGAACACCGGGATGTCGCAGCGAGCGATCAGCGCCTCTTCAATTTCGAAGCACTCGGGGGCCTTGATGTCTTCCAGGTTGATGCCGCCGAAGGTGTCGGCGATGGCGGCCACCGTATCGATGAACTGGGCGCTGGTCTCGTGCTTCACCTCGATGTCGATGGCGTCGATGCCGGCAAAGCGCTTGAACAGCAGGGCCTTGCCCTCCATCACCGGCTTGGAGGCCAGCGGGCCCAGATTGCCCAGCCCCAGGATGGCGGTGCCGTTGGAGATGACGGCCACCAGGTTGCCCTTGCCGGTGTAACGGTAGGCATCGGCCGGATTGGCGGCGATCTCGCGTACCGGTTCGGCAACGCCCGGGCTGTAGGCCAGCGCCAGATCGCGAGCGGTCTCGGCGGGCTTGGTGAGGGCGATGGCGATTTTGCCCGGAACGGGTTGGGCGTGGTAGTCGAGTGCCTGTTGGCGGAGATCGTGCTGCTGATCGGACATGGGGGACCCCGATACGGAAATGAATGAGTGATGCGTTGGCTCGCCAGCGGGCGAGGGCTGAGGATCATAAAGAAATCCCCCGCCCTTTCACAGCATAAAATATCGCTGGATAGCAATGACAGGCTAATCAGTAGCATGTCATGCCACCCGAAACTACCCAATTAGTTATAGATTCGATTTCAATCCATGACTGGAATGCCGGCTTTTGCCTCTGCCTGCCGGGCGATGGCCTCCGTCATCCCCTGGAAGATGAAGAGGTGAAACGGCAGCATGGCAAGCCAGTAGGCCAGCCCCCAGGCCCCCTGCGGATGCCAGTGGGCCGTCACCCTAAGCCGGGTCAGGCCGGACTCCAGGGGCTGGATGTTGAACTCCAGCCGACCGACGCCGGGGGCCTTCATGTTGAACAGCAGATCCAGCCTGCGTCCTTCATCCACCCCGAGGATCTGCCAGGAGTCCAGCATGTCCCCCTTCACGAAGCGATCCGGGTTGGTGCGTCCCCGGGTCCGGGCCGGGCCGCCGATCAGGTGATCCATCCATTCGCGCACCACCCACAGCTCGTTCATGTAGAAGTAGCGCTGCTCACCCCCCAGTTGCTGCAACACCTGCCACACCACCTCGGGGGCGGCGAGGCAATCCGCCTCCCCGCTGGCGGTGCGGTCGTAGAAGCCATACTCGGGATGACGCCAGCGCAGACCAAGGGGCGTCTCCTCCCCGTGCTGCTCGGCACCGAGCCTCTGCTCCAGCGCCAGGCTCTCCGCCAGCGCCTCATCGAAGCTGAGCAGATGCTGGGGCAGCAGGGCGCGCAAGGGGCCGTCATCCGCCGGGATGTCGTGCTTGAGCCCCCCCACCAGCGCCTTGGCGATGGGCTGGGGAACCGAGGTGGCGAACTGCAGCCACCAGGCGGAGAGCCGGGGGCTCAAAAAGGGGATCGGAATGATGGGGCAGCGTTTGCCGATATGGGCGGCGAATTTCTGGAGCTGCTGCTGGTAGCTGAGCAGCTCGGGGCCCGCCGCATTGAAGATCTCGCCATCCACCCCGTCGGCTTCCACCAGCCCGCCCAGATAGTGCAAGAGGTTGGAGAGGGCGATGGGGGGCGTGCGGGAGCGCACCCACTTGGGCGTCACCATCATGGGCAGGTTGTACACCAGATCCCGCATCACCTCGAACGCCGCCGAGCCGGGGCCTATGATGATGCCGGCACGCAACTCTACCGTGGGCACCCCTGCGCTGCGAAACAGCTCGCCACAGTAGCGCCGGGAGTTGAGGTGGCGACTGTTGCAGGGCTCGGGCTGGATGGCCCCGAGATAGACGATGCGGCGCACCCCGGCAGCACGGGCGGCGGCGGCGAAGTTCTTCACTCCCTGCTGCTCCAGCCGGTGAAAACCGGCCCCCGCCCCCATGGCGTGTACCAGATAGAAGACGGTGTCGACCCCCGCCAGCGCAGGGGGCAGGGTGGCCGGCTTGAGGCTGTCGGCGAGGCGAAACGCCACCCCCTCCGGCAGACGGCAGGGACGACGGGCCCCGGCGATGACCCTGTACCCCAGACCCTGCAGATGGGGCACCAGGTAGGATCCTATGTACCCGGCAGCTCCCATCACCAGACATGTGCGCATCGGCTCTTCTCCCTTGGTTGAGCCAACACCATAGGGCAAAGCGGTGAATTACAGAATGGCGGCCAATAAAAAAGGCACCCGATGGGCGCCTTTTTCAGAATTCTTCAGAAGCAAGATTACTTCTTGGAGGTCAAGCCACCGAAACGCTTGTTGAACTTGTCTACGCGGCCGCCGCTAGAAACTTCTTTCTGCTTGCCGGTGTAGAACGGGTGGCACTCGGAGCACACGTCCAGGTTCAGATCTTTACCGATGGTAGAGAAGGTGTTGATGACGTTACCGCAAGAGCACTTGGCGGTGATGGCTACGTAGTCAGGATGGATACCAGCTTTCATGGACAACCTCAATTATCAGGCCGTGTCGCCATCCGATCTCTTGTCGGACACCACACGATTGTTGAACACAGTTTCAAAGGCTGCGAATAATATAGGAAACGCCTGAGATCAGGCAAGTGGCTTCGCAGAAAAAATAGGCAACCCCTGGTGAATTCTTCCCAAACGCTGGATCTGGTTCGTGTGGCTGTGCCGGTGCCGTTACGCCGTCATTTCGACTATCTCTCTCCCCTGCCCTTGCCTGCCCCCGGTTGCCGGGTCGAGATCCCGTTCGGCCCGCAGACCCTGGTCGGTCTGGTGGTGGATCACCCGACCGAGAGCCTGGTCCCCCGCAACAAATTAAAGCCCTTGAAGAGGGTGCTCGACAGCGCCCCCGTGCTGGGGCCCGACATTCTGGCGCTGATGGCCTGGAGCGCCGGTTACTACCAGCACCCGCTGGGGGAGGTACTGCCCCACGCCCTGCCGGTGCTGGTGCGCAAGGGGGAGCCCGCCGCCTATCGGGAGCTGGAGTTCTGGTTTGCCACCGATGCGGGCATGGCCATCGACCTCAACGAGCTCAAGCGGGCGGCCAAGCAGCAGCAGGCCCTCGCCTTGCTGCGCAAGGGGCCGCAGACCCCCTCCGCCCTCAAACAGGAGGAGATCCAGAGCGCAGCCCTCACCGCGCTGGAGAAGAAGGGACTGCTGGAGAAGCGCTCGCTGGAGCCGAGCCATGATGGCGATTGGGCCACCCGCTTCGAGCCGGGTGAGGGGCTGCGCCTCAACGGCGAGCAGGCGCTGGCGGTGGCCGCCGTCACCAGCCAGAGCAACAAGTTCGGAGCCTTCCTGCTGGACGGCATCACGGGCTCCGGCAAGACCGAGGTTTACCTCAGCATCCTCGAGCCCCTGCTCAAGGCGGGCAAGCAGGCGCTGGTGATGGTGCCGGAAATCGGCCTCACCCCCCAGACCATCAACCGCTTTCGCCGCCGCTTCAACGTGCCCGTGGTGGCGATGAACTCCGCCATGAACGACAGGGAGCGGCTCGATGCCTGGCTCGCCTGCCGTGACGGTGGTGCCGCCATTCTGATCGGCACCCGATCCGCGGTGTTCACGCCGTTCAAGGACCTCGGCATCATCATCATCGACGAGGAGCACGACGGCTCCTTCAAGCAACAGGACGGCTTTCGCTACCACGCCCGGGATCTGGCGGTGATGCGGGCCCATCGCGCCGGCATTCCCATCCTGCTTGGATCTGCCACCCCGTCGCTGGAGACATTGCACAACGCCCGTAGCGGCAAGTATCACCACCTCAGCCTGACCCGGCGCGCCGGCAACGCCCAGACCGCTCGCCAGGTGATCCTGGATATCAAGAACGTGCGACTGCAGGCGGGGCTCTCCCCCCAGCTGGAGCAGCTGATGGCCGAACACCTGGCGGCGGGCAACCAGGTGATGCTGTTTCTCAACCGCCGGGGCTATGCGCCGGCACTCATCTGCCACCAGTGCGGCTGGAGTGCCGCCTGCGAGCGCTGTGACGCCTGGTACACCTGGCACCAGGCCGGGCGGCGGCTGCACTGCCACCACTGCGACAGCGTGCGCCCGCTGCCCCACCACTGTCCCGAGTGTGGCAGCAGCGAGCTCATCGGCTCCGGGGTCGGCACCGAACAGCTGGAGCAACTGCTTGGCACCGTGTTCCCCCAATATCCGGTGGTGCGCATCGACCGGGACAACACCCGCCGCAAGGGGGAGCTGGAGACGCACCTCGGCGACATCAAGGCGGGCAAGTACAAGATCCTGATCGGCACCCAGATGCTGGCCAAGGGCCACCACTTCCCGGACGTGACGCTAGTGGGCCTGCTGGATGTGGATGGCGCCCTGTTCAGCGCCGATTTTCGCGCTGCCGAGAAACTGGCCCAGCTCTACACCCAGGTGGCGGGCCGTGCCGGTCGCGCCAGCAAGCCCGGGCTGGTGGTGTTGCAGAGCCACCATCCCGAGCATGCCCTGCTGCAGGATCTGACCCAGAACGGTTACGGCCACTTCGCCGACACGGCGCTGAAAGAGCGCCGCCTGCTGGGGCTGCCACCGTTCAGCCATCAGGGACTGTTCCGGGCCGAGGCCAACGGCCGCGACGAGGTGCAGCTGTTCCTCAGTCGTCTCGCCGATACCCTGCGCAGCGCTCGCTATCCCCAGGTGCTGGTGTTGGGGCCCATCAGCGGCTTCATGGAGCGCAAGGCGGGCAAGTTTCGCATGCAGCTGCTGGTACAGGGGCCCAGCCGGGCGCCACTGGCCCAGTTGCTCGACTGGGCGGTGAAGGAGCTGGAGGGGTGGCCCGAGACCAAGCGGGTGCGCTGGAGTCTGGATATCGACCCCACGGAACTGAACTAGCGCGGCTCATGTTATCTCCCAGATAGATAGTGCTAACAGATGTGTAATATAGGAACACAAGGTGAATACATGGCTGTAGCTATATTTTAGTTATTTAAAAATCATGCATCAGCATTTAAAAAAATATAATTGGCATAAGAATGCAATATATTTCGCCTATTATCACCCATAACACAAAGATAACCACACGAGACCTGTCCGAATGGGGGGTTAAACAACCGATGCTTATAGCAATATAATCATGGAAGGATAAAAATAAACTTGGAGTCAAGATTGAAAATTAAAAAAGCATCATTGATACCTGTTTTGTTAACTATAAATGCCTATGCCATACCTATGGACATTTATCTTCAAGAAGATAGCCAATTAGATGGAGTGGTTGAGAACGCCAGCTTAGAAAATATCTCATTATCTAGGGAGCAATCCATATTTTCAGGAGCGGCAAACGAGAGCATATATGTAGGTGAATATCTTCACAATGATGCCATAATTAAATTTACCAAAGGTAATGCACAAGACACAACATATTATATTGGACATAAGACATCCGGTTCAGAGTATCAAGGTACCTGGTATCAAGCTGGTGGCGCCGCTGGTGACTTTACCCTAAGTACAGACTCCAATACTGCACCAGATTGCTCTGGTGCCAGTGAAACAGGCTGGCATAGTGGGATATATTGCAACATGGATGTAGATGGTGGAAATTGGCAACTCGTGGCAGTAAGAATGCCATCGACTGCTAGAATAGCTGTTAAAAGCATCTCCTCTCTTACCTTTAGTCAATATTTATCCCCGGAACAATGGGAGCCTCTGATGAACCGATCTTCAGAAATATTGTTCTATCAGCCAGATACTAAACAGTGGGGAACAATGACAGTAGCTGCTGCAAGTAATAACGAACTATGCAGCCCATTAAATTCTGACCTCAGCAAAGACGTCTTAGTCCATGCTGAGGTAAAAGGGTGCAATATCACTGGACTTGACTACACCCTGGTTGGTCATAGGGATGCCTATCGTCAGGCTTGGTTGGATAAACGAGGCCCTAAAATATGGGAAAGAACCTCCGCATGGAACCCATCGACTAGCAGTGCCCAATTAATGGTATTTGTTCGGTAGTTATCTTTAAGAGCCCCGTTATGGGGCTCTTAAGTGTTCCTTTAAGATATGATCATTATTCTGACTGTACACTCACCCCGGTCAGGCGCACCTCGACCCGGCGATCCGGGGCCAGGCAGGCGATCATCTGCGCCTTGGCGCCATCCGGGCAGCTGCCCCCGGTCACGGGCGAAGACTCTCCCCGCCCTTCGGCACGCACCTTGTCGGCAAACAATCCCTTGGCGATGAGATAATCCGCCACCGTGCGGGCACGCTGTTCGGAGAGGGACTGGTTGTAGGCCTCCGAGCCGATGCGGTCGGTATGACCGATCACCGTCGCCACCCCGTCTTTCGGATTGGCCGCCAGGATCTGGGCAAACAGGTTGTCGAGGGCCTGGCTGGCGGCCGGCTTCAGGGTCGCCTTGTTGAATTCGAACAGCACATCGGAATCCAGGCTGAACTGTTTCTCCACCAGCACGGGGGCCGGGGCGGGCGCAGGTTCGGGCGCAGGCGTTGGTGCCACCGGCTCGTCGCCGATCTGGCCGAAGCGATAGAGCATGCCGACCGACAGCAGGCCGTTGTCCATCTCGATGCCTGACTCGTCGAGGGAAGTCTTGCCCAGGGGCGTGGTGTACTGGTATTCGAGGCGGGCGGCCCAATCCTTGTCGATGGCGTATTCGACCCCCAGCGCCCCGACAAAGGCGGCACCATGATATTTGTTGCCCTCATGGGATTCGGAGAGGCTGCTGGTGCCATCGCTGGCCCTGACGTTGAGTGAGCTCTCGGTCCAGGCATAGGCCCCCCCGAGACGGCCGTAGATATCCAGTGCCGAGGTTGCAGGCAGGATGATCTTCATGGTGGCCTGCACCATCTGGGCCTTGGCCTCGCCATCGAGTGCGAAATCAACCCCGTTGCCCGAGTAGTGCTTGTCCACCTGATACTTGCCGAGCCAGTCATAGCCGAGCTCAATCGCCACGTTTCTGTTCACCTGATAACCGGCAAACAGCCCCAGACCGAGATCATCGCTGTTCTCGTTCACCTTGGTCGCATCGAACAGCTCTTCGACCTGGGCGTTGTAATCCACCCCGTAATAATTTGACCAGCCGGCCTTGCCGCCGACATACCAGGTGTTGTCCTGGGCGGCAGCCTGCACCGTCCCTGTTGCCATCAAAGCGCCGATCAGGACGGCGAGCATAGATCTGTTCATGGATGAGCCCCTGCAATGAATTGTTATGACGCGGCTGCGTCTCTCTTCCCTGACGGGGCCCTGAACCCAAGCCCCGCATTCAGATTATCCCATCTGCAACCAGCCTCAAACGACCAGGGACTCAGGAGTGTGATATTGGCGACATTATCAGCCACCGTGCCCCCAATCATGGGGGCCGGCGCGTTGCCCATAAAAAAACGAAGAGCCGGGCTCTTCGTTTTTCATCTGGCAAGGTGATGGCTCCCCGCTCACTGACTGCCCTGGCTCGCCAGGAACAGGCGGTAGGCGGGATCCTCGCTCACCTCTTTCCAGCCGTAGCCAATCTCGTGCAGGTAGTCGTGGAAAGCCGCCACGTCCTCGTCCGGCAGCTCGAAGGCGCAGAGCACCCGTCCGTAGTCGGCGCCGTGGTTGCGGTAGTGGAACAGGCTGATGTTCCAGCGACAGCCCAGGGTCTCGAGGAAGCGCATCAGGGCCCCCGGCTGCTCAGGGAACTTGAAGCTGTAGAGACGCTCACCGAGGGGCCGGGCCGGGCGGCCGCCAATCATGTAGCGCACGTGGTTCTTGGCCAGCTCGCTCTCGGTCATGTTGACCACCGGATAGCCGTTGCCGCCGAGCTGATCGATGATCTGGCCCAGCTCCTCGTCACCGCCGGTGAGGCGCACCGAAACGAACAGCGACGCCTGCTCGGCATCCGCATAGCGGTAGTTGAACTCGGTCACCATGCGCGGCCCCAGCTGACGACAGAAGTCGAGGAAGGCACCTTTGCGCTCGGGGATGGTCACCGCCAGCATGCCCTCGCGCTTCTCACCGATCTCGCAGCGCTCGGAGACGTAGCGCAGGCTGTGGAAGTTCACGTTGGCGCCGGACAGAATGGCCGCCATCCGCCCCCCTTTCACCTGCTCTCGCTCGCTGTACGCTTTGAGGCCTGCCAGGGACAAGGCCCCCGACGGCTCGGCGATGGCGCGGCAGTCATCGAAGATGTCTTTCAGTGCGGCGCAGATCTGGTCGTTGGAGACGGTCACCACCTCGTCCAGATACTGGTTGCACAGGCGGAAGGTCTCCTCGCCGATGCGCTTGACCGCCACCCCGTCTGCAAACAGGGAGACCCGCTCCAGATTGACCGGCTCGCCGGCCGCCAGCGCCGCCTTGAGGCAGGCGGACCCCTCCGCCTCCACCCCGATCACCTTCACATCCGGCAGCAGCAGCTTGATGTAGACCGCCACCCCGGCGGCCAGGCCGCCGCCGCCCACCGGCACGAAGACGTGGGTGAGGTGGGTATCCTGCTCCAGCAGCTCCTTGCCGATGGTGCCCTGGCCCGCGATCACCTCGACGTCGTCGAACGGCGGGATCAGGGTGTAGCCCTCCAACTCGGCGAGTCGGCGGCTCTCGCCGTAGGCCTCATCGAAGCTGTTGCCAAACAGCATGACGTTGCCGCCCTGACGGCGCACCGCGTCGATCTTGATGTCCGGCGTGGTCTTGGGCATCACGATGATCGCCTTGATGCCGAGCTTGGCGGCCGACAGGGCGACCCCCTGGGCGTGGTTGCCGGCAGAGGCGGCGATGACGCCGCGTTCTTTCTGCTCCTGGGTCAGGGTGGCGATCTTGTGGTAGGCGCCGCGCAGCTTGAAGGAGTGAACCGGTTGCAGATCCTCCCGCTTCAGGCTGACGTGATTGCCAAGCCGCTCGGAGAGTTTCTTCAGGGTTTGCAAAGGGGTGACCCGCGCCGCCTCGTAGACGGGGGAGAGCAGTACCTTGCGTAGATAATCCGCCGCAGAGACCATGGTTTATACCCCCGTCTCGTGGCGAAGGGCGCGCAATGCGCCCATATCATGACAGTTCATCCTCTCACTCCCCCAGCAGGGTGCGGTCACGCACCGCGCCCTTGTCGGCGCTGGTGGCGAACATGGCGTAGGCACGCAGGGCAAAGGAGACCTCGCGCTGACGATCGACCGGCTTCCAGCCACGGGCAGAGACGGCGGCGCGGCGAGTGGCCAGCACGCTGTCGGCCACCTCCAGCACCATGCTGCGGGCCGGGATGTCGATGTTGATGATGTCGCCATCCTCCACCAGACCGATAGTGCCGCCAGAGGCCGCCTCCGGGGAGACATGACCGATGGAGAGACCCGAGGTACCGCCGGAGAAGCGACCGTCAGTGATGAGGGCACACGCCTTGCCCAATCCCATGGACTTGAGATAGGTGGTGGGATAGAGCATCTCCTGCATGCCGGGGCCCCCTTTCGGGCCCTCGTAGCGGATCACCACCACTTCACCGGCTTTCACCGTGCCGTCCAGAATGCCGCTCACCGCGCTCTCCTGGCTCTCGAATACCCGGGCCGGGCCGCGGAAGGTGAGGTTCTCCTCGTCCACCCCGGCGGTCTTGACGATGGCCCCGTTGAGGGCGAGGTTGCCAGCGAGGACCGCCAGGCCACCTTCCTGGCTGTAGGCGTGATCGAAGGAGCGGATGCACCCCTCGGCGCGGTCCAGATCCAGCTCGGGCCAGCGGCAATCCTGACTGAACGCCTTGGTGGTACGGATGCCCGCAGGACCTGCACGGTAGAAGTCGTGAACCCCCTTGTCATTGCTGCGGCTGACGTCATATTCGGCCAGCAGCTCCACCAGGGAAGTGCCCAGCACGTTGCGGGTATCCCCGTGCACCAGGCCCGCTTTTTCCAGCTGACCCAGGATGGCAACCACGCCGCCGGCGCGGTGCACGTCTTCCATGTGGTACTTCTGGGTGGAGGGCGCCACCTTGCACAGCTGGGGCACCTTGCGGGACATGCGGTCGATGTCGGCCATGGTGAAGTCGACGCCCGCCTCCTGGGCTGCCGCCAGCAGGTGCAGCACGGTATTGGTGGAGCCGCCCATGGCGATGTCCAGGGCCATGGCGTTCTCGAACGCCGCCTTGGTGGCGATGTTGCGCGGCAGTGCCGAGGCATCGTCCTGCTCGTACCAGCGCTTGGCCAGAGTGACGATGCGCTGGCCCGCCAGCTTGAACAGTTGCTCACGATCGGCGTGGGTCGCCAGCAGGGAGCCATTGCCCGGCTGGGAGAGACCCAGTGCCTCGGTCAGGCAGTTCATGGAGTTGGCGGTGAACATGCCGGAGCAGGAGCCGCAGGTGGGGCAGGCGCTGCGCTCGATCTGATCGCTCTGTGCATCGGAGACCTTGGGGTCGGCGCCCTGGATCATGGCGTCCACCAGATCCAGCTTGATGATCTGATCCGACAGCTTGGTCTTGCCCGCTTCCATGGGGCCGCCGGAGACGAAGATCACCGGGATGTTGATGCGCAGGGCAGCCATCAGCATCCCCGGGGTGATCTTGTCGCAGTTGGAGATGCAGACCATGGCGTCGGCGCAGTGGGCGTTGACCATGTACTCCACCGAGTCGGCGATGAGTTCGCGGGACGGCAGGGAATAGAGCATGCCACCGTGGCCCATGGCGATGCCGTCATCCACGGCGATGGTGTTGAACTCCTTGGCGACGCCGCCGGCGGCCTCGATCTCCCGGGCCACCAGCTGGCCGAGATCCTTGAGGTGCACGTGACCGGGCACGAACTGGGTGAAGGAGTTGACCACGGCGATGATGGGCTTGCCGAAATCCTGATCGGTCATGCCGGTGGCACGCCAGAGGGCGCGGGCCCCGGCCATGTTACGTCCGTGGGTGGTGGTGGCGGATCTCAACTTCGGCATTGTCTCTACTCCCTGAATGCCCCTGGGGCGCATTGTCTTTCAACATGAATGTGTGATTCGCGGATCGGGAATCGATCCTGGTGAAGGCACCTCGGGGAGCCTTCACCGGAAGCGACTCGGGGAGGCGTGACGCCTCCCCGCTATCATCAGTCGTTGACGGGGGTCAGCCAGCCCCACTTGTCTTCGGTCTTGCCGTTGAACAGGCCGAAGAAGGCATTCTGCAACTGCTCGGTCACCGGGCCACGGCAACCGGCGCCCACCTTCATCCGATCCACCGAGCGCACCGGGGTCACCTCGGCGGCGGTGCCGGTCATGAAGATTTCGTCTGCGACGTACAGCGCTTCACGGGGCAGCGCCTGCTCGCGCACCTCGTAACCCAAGTCGCGCGCCAGCGTCATGATGGTGTCGCGGGTGATGCCGGGCAGGATGGCGGCGGTGGCGGGCGGGGTGAACAGCACGCCGTTCTTCACCAGAAACAGGTTCTCCCCCGCCCCTTCGCTCAGATAGCCGTTCACATCCAGCGCCAGCCCCTCGGCGAAGCCGTTGCGCTTGGCCTCGCGGCTGATGAGCTGGGAAGAGAGATAGTTGCCCCCCGCCTTGGCACCGGTCGGGATGGTGTTGGGAGCGAGCCGGTTCCAGGAGGTGACGCACACATCCACTCCGTTTTTCAACCCCTCTTCACCGAGGTAGGCGCCCCAGGGCAGGGCCGCGACCATGAGGTCGGCCTTGGCATCCAGCGGCGGATGCAGCCCCAGCCCCACGTTGCCGACAAAGGCCAGCGGGCGCAGGTAGCCGCTCTTCAGGCCGTTCTCGCGCACCACGGTGCGGCAGGCTTCATTCACCTCAGACTCGCTGTAGGGGACGTCCATCCAGTAGATCTTGGCGGAGTCGAACAGGCGGCGGGTGTGCTCCTGCAGGCGGAAGATGCAGGTCCCCTTGGGAGTGTCATAGGCCCGCACCCCCTCGAACACCGAGGAGCCGTAGTGCAGGGCATGGCTCATGACATGCACCTGGGCATCCTGCCAGGGGACCAGCTTGCCGTTGAACCAGATGTATTGGGGGTGGGCGGCGGATTGGGAAGGCTGTGACATTGGCTTGGCTCCTTAAGCTCTGATCCGGGGTTGCTGTTCCAGTGCATCGACCCGGGAGACATCCACCAGCTTCACCAGCTGGCTCCACAACTGCTGGATGGGACGTACCGATTCGACAGTAACCGTGATCCGCAGCTGTTGGCAATCCTGCTCCATGTTGAGGGCGCAGAGATTGAAACCGCGGTGACGGACCACCCGCAGCACCCGTTCCATCACTTCGGCTCTGGGTTGGGCATGGATTTCCAGGGTGCTGGTATTGAGCTGGTTCATGGGCGTTGCTCCATCATCTTGTGGTTGGCGACTCCTGGCGGAACCAGGGGCCAGACATTTTCTTCCTCTGAAATAGCCACATGCAGCAGATAGGCACTCTCGCTCGCCAGCAGGCGATCCAGTGCCGGACCTATCTCTTCCTTGCATGTGATGGTCTCGCCGGGAATGCCGAAGGCGGCAGCCAGGGCGACGAAATCGGGGTTGTCGGACAGATTGGTCTCGCTGTAGCGACCGTCGAAGAACAGCTCCTGCCATTGGCGCACCATGCCGAGGCGCTGGTTGTCCAGCAGCACCATCTTCACCTTGAGCCGGGCCCGGCGGATGGTGCCGAGCTCCTGCACGTTCATCATGAAGGAGCCGTCCCCGCTCACCAGCACCACCTCGTCATCGGGGCGCGACATCTTGGCGCCGATGGCGGCGGGCAGGCCGAAGCCCATGGTGCCGAGGCCGGCACTGGAGAGGTGGTTGCGCGGGCTGGTGAAACGCATGTGCTGGGCCACCCACATCTGGTGCTGACCCACGTCGCAGGCCACCACGCTGGTGTCAGGCAGCTGGCTTGAAAGCTCTTTGAGCAGGGCCGGGGCGTAGATGGCCTGACCCGGATGGTCGTAGCGGAAGGCGTATTCCCGAGCCATGGTGGCGCAGTGCTCGCGCCAGGGGTCGAGGGTCAGCGTCATCGCCAGGGCGGGCAGCACACGCTTGAGATCCGTGGTGATCCCCACATCGGCGGCGCGGCGCTTGCCGAACTCGGCGGCGTCCACATCCAGGTGGATCACCTTGGCTTCGGGGGCAAATTCCTCCAGCTTGCCGGTCACCCGATCATCGAAACGGGCGCCTACCACCACCAGCAGATCGCACTGCTGTACCGCCAGGTTGGCGGCCTTGGTACCGTGCATGCCGAGCATGCCCAGATAAACGGGGCTGTCGGGGTCGAGGGCACCTATCCCCTTGAGGGTGGTGACCGCCGGCATCCCCGTGGTGGCGGCAAAGTCGCGCAGCTGCTGCTCGGCATTGGCCATGCCCACCCCGCCGCCGACGTAGAGTACCGGACGCTCAGCTCCGGCCAGCAGGGTACGGGCGACCGTCAGTTCGGCCGGATTCAGGGGGTCGGGTTCCTCCACGGCAAACAGCGGGCTTTGAGAGGGAACGGCGGCCAGTTGCACATCCTTGGGCAGGTCGATGAGCACGGGGCCCGGACGCCCTTCGGTGGCGATGGCGAAGGCTTCGGCAATGACCCGTCCCAGATCCG
Source organism: Aeromonas sp. ASNIH7 (assembly GCF_002903485.1). NCBI lineage: Bacteria > Pseudomonadati > Pseudomonadota > Gammaproteobacteria > Aeromonadales > Aeromonadaceae > Aeromonas > Aeromonas sp. ASNIH7. The sequence goes on along the minus strand of NZ_CP026226.1, from coordinate 2,355,261 downwards.
CCGGGTCAGTCACCATGAAGGAGTGCTTGGTGCAGGAAAGGGACATGCCGAGCACGTCCACTTCCTGAAAGGCATCGGTACCGACGGCGGCGCAGGGCACCTGGCCGCTGATGGCCACCAGCGGTACCGAATCGAGCAGTGCCTCCGCGAGGCCGGTGACCAGGTTGGTGGCGCCGGGGCCAGAGGTGGCGATGCAGACCCCCACCTGACCGGAAGCGCGGGCATAACCCACCGCAGCCATGGCGGCACCCTGCTCGTGGCGGCAGAGCTGATGGGCCAGGCCACCGTCATACAGGGCGTCATAGACCGGCATGATGGCCCCGCCCGGGTAACCAAACACCTGGGTCACACCCTGTTTTTTGAGAGCCTGTACCAAAAACTGCGCGCCGTTCATGTGGAAAATCCTGTCCTTTGGTCGAAAAAAAACCCCCGGGCCGTGAGGCTCGGGGGTCGCTTGTTTCGTTCTGTCCGGTGGTGGGTCTATCCCTTGTTCCGTGCAGCCAAACGAGCCCCGAGCGGTGAGATAATAATCACCACTAGGACCACAATAATGCTGACGAAACGGGAGGCCATGTTCATAGTTACAACCGGAAATCCTGTGAAATGGGAGCGGAGCTTGCCGCGAATGGCTATTAGAACTAGCACGGTGATTTTTATTGGGCAAGCACTTTTTACCTGACAAGACTCTGATTTTAACTGCTCTGAAACCTGACAACTGGAACAAAAAACTAATAAAAAACGGTTAACCAGCATATACATCAAACCAAGGACGGTATTTATGTCATTAGCTGTTGTTTATAGCCGTGCCAGCCTGGGGATAGCGGCGCCACAAGTCACGGTGGAGGTGCACCTCTCCAACGGCCTGCCCGCCTTCAACATGGTGGGGTTGCCGGAAACCTCGGTGAAGGAGTCGCGGGATCGGGTGCGCAGCGCCCTGCTCAACGGCAATTTCGAATTTCCGGCCAAGCACATCACCGTCAACCTGGCACCTGCGGATCTGCCCAAGGAGGGGGGCCGCTTCGACCTGGCCATCGCCATCGGCATTCTCGCCGCATCCAAGCAGATACCCGCAAAATACCTGCTAGACCACGAATTTTTAGGGGAATTGGCCCTGACGGGCGAGATCCGCCCCGTGCTTGGGGTGCTCCCCTCGGTGCTCGCCTGCCGCGACGCGGGGCGCACCCTGCTGGTCCCACGGGAGAACGGTCCGGAGGCTTCCCTCATACAGGATGCCGAGGTGCGCACCGCCCACCAGCTGCTGGCGGTCACCGCCTGGCTGGCGGGCCAGTACGAACTACCGCTGCCGGAACCCCAGAGCGCGGAGACCCTGCCCGACGTGCCGGATCTACAGGACGTGATCGGTCAGTCCCAGGCGAAGCGGGCGCTGGAGATCGCCGCAGCTGGCAGCCACAACCTGTTGTTCATCGGCCCCCCCGGCACCGGCAAGAGCATGTTGGCCAGCCGTCTGCCCGGCATTCTGCCACCGCTGAGCGAACAGGAGGCGCAGCAGACCGCCGCCATTCACTCCATCGGCGGCCTCACCCCCCGCGCCGGCCACTGGCACCACAGGCCGTATCGCACGCCCCATCACAGCGCCTCGGCGGTGGCGCTGGTGGGCGGGGGTTGTCATTTGTGGAAATAGATGAGACATTTTTGAAATTAATGAGACAAAACTGCTGTTGGTAGCTTGTTAACAGCGGTCTGAGTAGTAATGATTTGGTTCTCCGTTCTACCCGCCCCTCACACCCGCTACAGCAACAATCACTTGCATGCGATGCGAATGCAACAAAGCGCCAAAGGTGAAAGCCTCAGGTAACAAGGGTCGAGAGAAACTTTGATACCTGGAAAACAAGCCTCAGGCGGATAAATAGAAGGGGATGCTTACCGCTATCTGCTCCCTCTCATCAAGGATGTTATCTACCGGATTCCAAGGTCTGCAGATCGAAAAACATCGTGCAAATAACCCACCGTAAGGTGGCTTTTGTTCGGAGAATAGATTATGCCTGCTCCAAGTATCCGATCATGATCATTGGCGGTATAAGGTCCATAAAGCTAAAGATGTTTAGCCCACCTAAATTTCCCTTGCAAAAAATTAAGAGCACGCTTACCTTCGGAGTTAAGCGGCGCTAAAGATCTTTAGCCCCGCATTGATGAAGGATGCAAGAATGGCTAAAAAACCAACTGATTTAAGTAATACAATCAACAATATAAAGAAAGATATCAACTCAGGCTTTACCGAGCTACTAAGCCGAGTCGAGGCCCTAGAGGCAAGTGATGCCCAACACAGCATGGCTATACGCGATCTACAAATTCAGACGCGAGCAGCTCGTGGCGATAAACGAATGGATATCGCTAAAGACTTTGGTCTGAGCGAGGGCCGAATTAGCCAAATCGTTAATGCAGGTCGTAGTTAAGGAGGACCTATGAAAAATGAACAAGACTATCAATCAGGCTGGACAACACAGACAACTAATCCCGCAACTGGTAAAAAATGCTCGGGAGGCGCCGCTAGGAATCTGAGAGTAGCTCAAGCTGGCGGAGCTAACGCTGTTCAGGTTATAGCCGCAGTGAATGCAGTTCAGTCAATACAGCCAATAGTTGATGCACAGCAAACTCAAATACAGCAACAACAAACTCAAATTGGAGTGTTGACTCAAGCTCTCGATCAGGCCATCAATGCACTTACCAAGGACGGTAAAAAATAAGTTGCTATTAATTAAAATAATATCTGTTATACGAACGCCCTGAAATTCACTCAGGGCGTTCAGATATTTGCTCGATTTCCTACAGCCGCACATCACTATGAGACACTACGAATCTGAAACCCTAAAGCCTGCACAATCGCCAAATTGATCACGCTGCCTGACTTTGTCCAAGCCCCACACAGACGCCTGCCGTATGCTGATCATCAGTCCTGATCTATAGCGATCTGTGAGTATGGAAAAGTCAGCATAATCTGGCAAAAACGTCTCAGACTTTGTAGTCCTGAACATCACCACCAATGGAATTTGGTTCTGTTCTCAGATAGAAAAGCTCTTCCTAGTAGTTCCCATGCTTCCGAAGCCCCACCGGGGCTGTATTAATTGTAATTTATGCAAATAAATTAGGCCCTTACATCGTATTTTAGTGCATGAGGCTAGCCAATTCAGACGTTCGCGAGTCTGTCGTTCGAGGGCTGCAATACGATGGATACATACCATTGAGGAAAGTCGCAAATTAAGCATTTCCCCTAAATAGCTGTTCCGAATAGTAGATCACCGGAGGAAGGGAACTCAGTCCAGTTTGTGCGATCTGATTAGTCGCTAAACAAAACAAGCCACACCCAAAGGACTGAGTTGATGCCTATCCTACCACCTCTGCCACGACCACAACGGCGCCGCATTCACAAAATCATCCATGCCACCCGTGATAAAGGACATGCTCGTCGCTTGATGGCCATCTTGCTGTTACATGAAGGACGCACGATCACCGATGTTCATCACCTTACCGGCGCTGCGCGCTCGACCATCGGTCGTTGGCTTCGGTGGTATCGAGATGAAGGCATAGATGCGCTAGAAGCCTTACCGGCTGGCCGTGCCCCAGTCTTACCTATCGCCAAGATTGTCACCTTACTGGTGCTGCTCATGCAGTTTTCTCCGCAAGATTTTGGTTATCAGCGCAGCCGTTGGTGTACTGAACTATTGGCTATAAAAATCAATCGGTTAACAGGGCTCAATGTGGCAGCCTCCACGCTCCGCCGATGGTTACCTCGTATGGGCATTGTCTGGCGCAGGCCCGTGCCGACCTTGCGGATAAAAGACCCAGCCTATCAGGAAAAAATGGCGAATATCGACGCCGCGCTGGCCCGCTGTGATGCCGATAATCCGGTGTTTTATGAGGATGAAGTCGATATAGACCTCAATCCCAAATTAGGAGCCGACTGGATGTTCAGAGCGCAGCAAAAGCGGGTTGTCACACCGGGGCAGAATGCCAAGCATTATCTGGCAGGCGTTCTCCACGCAGGCAACGGAAGGGTACTTTACGTCAGCGGGATCAAGAAAAACTCATCGCTGTTTATTGCCATGCTGGAAAAGCTGCGCCACCACTACCGACGAGCCAAAACCATCACGTTGATCCTCGATAACTACATCATTCACAAAAGCAAACAGACCGAGCGATGGTTGAAGAAGAATCCCAAGTTCTGCCTGGTGTTCCAGCCAGTTTACAGCCCTTGGGTTAATCACATAGAACGGCTATGGCACAAGTTACATGAAACCATCACGCGCAATCATCAATGCAGAGGGATGGCAAACCTGCTGGCCCGAGTGAAACACTTCATGGATACCGTGTCTCCTTTCCCGGGGAATGGCTATGGCACAGCGAAGGTGTAGCACTATTGGGATCAGTTATTTAGCTAGTACCTACAAATTCCAGCACCATGGGGGATGCTCTTATGTGACGATAAAAAATCGAGCTAGTAGAGAGCAAAACACTAGCCAAGAACTACTGACCTAGAGGTCCCGTCTGGTATGGCGACACAACAAATTCAATTGAAAACTGTTCATGAGCTACGCACCTTCCATGCAGATGAACGGCCCCAACGCTTCTTCATCCCAGCCTACCAGAGAGGATACCGCTGGTCCTCACTCCAGATAACCCAACTGTTGGATGACTTCCGCGAGTTCACCCAACGACCTAATCCTCAGCCTCAGGAGTTCTACTGCCTACAACCCTTAGTAATCAAGGCTCGGCCACAAGGGGACTGGGAGGTAGTCGATGGCCAGCAACGTCTGACTACACTGTTGTTGATCCTTCGTCACTTCAACGAACGATTGGCAGAGCGCTTCCGCCAACCACTCTACCTGCTGGATTATGAAACTCGCCCCAAGCTGGCGGGCTTTCTAGACGAGCCGTCGCCGGCACTAGCGGATACTAACGCCGACTATTTTCATCTCTATGTGGCCATGCAGACAATAGAGAACTGGTTCGCCCAGCACGAAAGCGAGGTGGAAACGATCAAGGCTGTGATACTAAACCAGGTCAAGCTTATCTGGTTCGAGTTGGCCGAAGGGGACCATCCAGTTGAGGCCTTCACCCGGCTGAATGTAGGCAAGATACCGCTAACATCAGACGAACTGATCCGCGCGCTGTTTCTGCGCCGAAGCACCGGTGCCGGAGCGGATCCCACAAGTGCCCAATTACGCATCGCATACGAATGGGACCTACTGGAAAAAGCTCTCCAAAACAATGCTTTTTGGTACTTCATAAGCAACAAGCCAGCTCCTGCCCAGAACCGCATCGGCCTATTGTTTGAACTGGTAGCGCAACAAGACGGTTTACCGCAGGCATGGCAACACGACGCCTATGCCGCTTTCCATCACGTCAATGGGCGGCTCAAGGCATCTGGTGCCAGCGTTGCGGACGAGTGGGGACGCATTAAGTCCAGCTTTCTGCAGTTAGAGGAATGGTTTGAGGACCGAATGCTCTTCCATATGGTGGGTTATCTGGTTCATCAAAGCGTTGGTATCAACAGCATTCGCCAACTGGCGCAAGGCACAACTAAGAGCGGTTTCGAGCTGACTTTGCGTCGAGAGATCTTCAAATGCGTTACAGGATATGAGCTGTCTGTTCCTGTGCAAGAGGCGGTTGTACGGGAGCGACTGCTTACACATATGGATAGACTCAGCTATGACCGTAAGGTGAGCCACGTACGCATCCGTGCATTGCTTCTGCTGTTCAACCTCGCAACCTTGTTGCAAGACGGGCGCTCCAACCTGCGTTTCCAGTTCGACAGTTTCAAGACCCAGTGCTGGGATATCGAGCATATTCGTTCCGTTAGCGACGATAGGCCTGGCCGTCCTGATACGCAAAAGACCTGGCTGGAACACTGCCTAAGATTTCTGACTGCGCAAGGCACGGCCAATGCTTTATGCAAAGAGATTGATATCTACTTAGCTGACCAAGCAGTCTCTAAGACTCCGGAAGTGTTTGACGGTCTGTATGACAGAGTGCTGGAGTTTTTTGCCGAAGCTAAGGAGTGGGAGGAAGAGCATGGCTTGGGCAACCTGACTCTGCTTGACGACCATACCAACCGCAGCTACGGCAATGCCGTGTTTGCGTTAAAGCGTCAACGACTACTGTCGCTAGATCAGGCCGGCATCTTCGTGCCGCTGTGTACCCGCAACATCTTCCTGAAGTGCTACAGCCCCCAAGTGGGCAACACACTATTTTGGACCGAACAAGACCGAGAAGCATACGAAACCGTCATGTTGGATACACTCACCCGCTTTTTCTGCGGTAGCAGGAGGGTAATACAATGAACTTGGGTCAACAAATCAGCTACATTCAACTGCTGCAGCGGCACACACACATCCAGATTCCGATTATCCAGCGTGACTACGCCCAAGGCCGACCTGATGAGCAAGAGGTACGTGATTCCTTCCTTGCCGCACTGGAAGATGCCTTGCTCAAGCCTGCTCATGACACCAGCCTGCCGCTGAATTTAGACTTCATCTATGGCAGTGTTGAAGTATGCCATGGAAAGACTCATTTCCTCCCTTTGGACGGACAGCAGCGTTTAACCACTCTGTTTCTACTTCACTGGTATCTCGCATGGCACGATGATGCTTGGGAAGTGTTCACAGCCCTATTCGTGGCAGACGGCAAATCCCGTTTCTGCTACGGAGTGCGCCCCAGTAGCAATGATTTTTTTGATCAGTTGGTGGCGTACCGTCCAACCGAAGCAGTGGACGAAGTGGCTTCGCTCGCTACCATGTTGTGCGATCAACCTTGGTTTTTCCGAAGCTGGCTGCGCGATCCAACTATCCAGTCTGTCCTAGGCATGGTGAACGCCATCCATAAGCGCTTTGCAACGCATTCGAACTTATTCGCCAGACTGACAGACGAAGTTCGTCCGCCAGTCACCTTTCAACTCTTGGGCCTGCATGACTTCGGCCTATCGGATGACCTTTACATCAAGATGAATGCCCGGGGAAAGCCTCTCACTGCTTTCGAAAGCTTCAAGGCTCGTTATGAGCAGTTGCTGAAAACCCAGCTCGTAAATCGCAGGTTTAAGATCAGTGACCAATCATTCCCCGTCCATGAATACGTAGCCATCCAACTGGACACACAATGGGGGGACTTGTTCTGGCAATTCAGAGACAAAGTCAGCAACCTATTTGATCAGACTTTCCTACGCTTGTTTCGGGCAGTGGCTTTGGTGACGCGAGACTCGGGGACAGAAGCATTCAACAACGATACCGAGCGGTTACGCAATGTGCATCAAACACTCTCATTCCATGACTACTATCGCCAGGATTGGCTGGATGAACATTTCTCTACGTCGCTCATTTATTTGCTGAATGCGTTACACGCCGAAGGAGGTAGATTATGCACGGGATTGCTAAACGGTCAGTCCTTCAATGAGTCTGTCATCCTGGGAAAAATTCTTAATCCTAACAACAATTCACTCAGCTACAGTGAGGCGGTGCAGTTCACGGCCTATGTGGGCTATCTCCATAAACATCAGGGCAAACCAGAGCCAGAGGCATTCGATCACTGGATGAGGATCATCAAGAACCTATCCGTGAACACCACCTATAACCGGATAGATGATTTCCGGCGTAGCGTTGAAAGTGTGAATGTACTGTTGATGCATGCGGACCGCATTCGGGAGCATCTAGCAAATCCGGACAACTCCGTAGAGGGCTTCAGTAGAGTTCAAATCGGCGAAGAGCGTATCAAGTGCGCGTTGATGCTGGCCCATGAAGGGTGGAAGCCTCTGATCCAAGTAGCAGAATCGCATGGGTACTTCGCCGGACAAATTGACTTCCTTTTAGAGTTCTCAATGGTGACAGACAAGTTCAAAATGGCAGCACCCAGTGACTGGGCTGCTGAGCAGCACCGAGAGCTCCAGCATGCTTTTGAACACTACTGGAGCTGGGCTCGTGTCACCTTCTCGAATATGGGCTTAAAAGAATTGGGGTCGCATTGTTGGCAGCGAGCTCTTTTGAGTCTTGGTGATTGCTTATTGCAAAAGGGAAGAAATAAATCCTTCTTAGTGGACCGCTCAGATGATGAAGTCAGCTGGAAGCGATTCCTACGCATGGTGGGAAAGCGCGATCTGCTGAAAAAATTATGGGATCAAATGGACCCCAACATTGACTTATCTAATCAACTGGAGCGTGTCATATCCAGTGTGTCCGAGTGTGAAAGTTGGCGACGATTGATCGTCGGTACACCGGAGGTCATGGCGTTTTGTGAAGCTAAAGCTATTCGCTTTGAATCTAGCGAGAAGGTTTACATACTAAAACGTAGACAACTTAATGGTGAACATGCCGAGCTGCTCACATTCTGCCTCTATCATAAACTTAGGGCTAAATCGCAAACTTTTAACAATTTACATATAACCTATGTGACAGCAGTTGGTACTGCCTCCAGCCCTTATATCAAACTGACTTGCCTCCAGGCGGATAGATGGCCTGAATTCAGCATCGTCGCAGATCAGAGCCAATTCTGCATAAGAACAACATTACCAACCAAGGAAATTGAGCCACAAATTAGCGCAATGCTTAGAGATATTTTTCACAGCCAAGAACATGGTCACTATCAAATAGTGTCGAATAGCTATGACGTCGGACATGTATTGGAGCAACTAAATAATCACATCTCAACGGCGTCTGATTTACCTGAGCGAATCACTTCCTAAAGGACTCTCATTCCAAACATCAACAGGGTAGTGGAAGGCACAGTACCAAGGCCATAGGGTCACATACAGCACAGCCCGATATGGAGACATGACTAAGGAACTGGCAAGCAGGGCTGCCAGAACGGATGCAGAGGCGGCTTGCTACTTGAACGAAAGGAACAATTATGTCTGAACGTATTGGGTATGCTGTTTACAGCAAGATAGAAGGTGGGTATCTGGTCACTGCATCACCAAGCAATTATCACTGGGATCCTGCTGCGGCACTGATGTATGAGACTACGGCTAAGGCTTGGGCATCAGCAAAACGTCGGGGACCAGGGTACGCAATTGCTGTTGTCATCAGCCGTGGCGAAGATGGTTCTTTGCATCATGAGGAGTTATCCCCTCCAATGAAAGCTGTTTCAGGCAGTTGGATTGTGCGCATCGAGGATGCGGGACTGCCAATAGGCCCCCTATATATCTCAAGCCTTAGTCGCGATGGAAAAAGTCGTGCATCTACAGAAATTTGTGACGCCAGAGGGTTTAGCTATCAGCAAGCAGTTGAGTTAGCCGCCAAATTCCAAGGCAGGCCGAATTGTACCGCTCAAATCGAACAAGTATCTGATTGAATTAATTCACTATGCCGGTTATGTCGATTATCTTGATTCTCATATGAACCAAGTATGTGGGTAAGGTTGCATGCATAGCAAATGGAGATGGCCAGCATTGAAGGTCGCCAGATGGTATCTATTCACCAGGACGGGGTTGACGGCATCAGTTCTGCCGGGATGGGATAATCTGTCTTCTCGATGCACGCCCTGACCACGGCCCTCAACCACTCCTGTGGGCAGCGGCCCAATCGCTTGCCGGTCTCCACCAACGACAGGATGCGCTGGCGAAACAGCTCGCCCCGGTGAGACCACACGCCGTAGCTACCCTTGCGCCAGAGCACATAGCCACGCAGCGCCCGCTCCGCCTCGTTGTTGGTCAGCGCTATTTCGTCGTCAGTCATAAACCGCCACAGCATCTCGTCATCCCGCAGCAGCAACTGGCATCGTCCACGGTAGCGTTTGCTGCACAACAGGGCGCCGCGCTCCAACTGGCTTCGCCAGCTTTGCCGGTAACGCGCGAGCCTGCGCAGGTATTTCTGCTTGCTCAACGCACCGCTTTCCCAACGGTGCCGGGTACGAAACACCGCATCCGCCAGCAAGACCAACCGGGCACCGATGGGCTGGTTGCACTGCTCGCTACTCTCGGCGATGGCCACGAGATTGCGGGCCACGTGGGCCCAGCACAGTTGCCGCTGGTCGGCGTCGATAAACCGGTAGCCGGCGTACTGGTCGGTCACCAGCACCCCGTCAAACTCGGCGCCCAGCAGCCGCTTGGCCGCCTCCTGACCACGGCCATAGGCCGTCATGAAGCAGACGGCTATCTTGCTCAGCGCCAGCCACATCCAGCGGCGCTCTCCACCCCGCTGATGCCGGGTCTCATCGGCATGAACGTGGGTGGCCGTCTGCACCTGCTGCTTGATGGCCTGGTAGGTCGGGGTGAGCATGGCACTCACCCGCCCCTGCGCCTCACTGATGGCGCCCCGGCTAAAACTCAGGCCGAAATGCTGTTTGAGCTGCTGCTGTATCTGGCTGACGCTCTGGTGAAACTGGCCGCTTTGCAGCGCGATGTAGCTGAGCAGATTGGCCCCCATCTGGCTGCTGCTGACGTTGTCTGGCAGTGCGGCCTGGGTCGTGCCGATACACCGTGAGCAGGTCGCACGATACAGTTGGTGTTCGGTGACGAGATAGCTCACCTCGGGCAGCTCGAACACCTGATGAACCTGATAGGGTTTGGCATGGGCCACCATGTCCCCGCCACAGCAAGCGCAATCGGCGGCAGGGTAATGCGGGACCAGGGTCAGGCGGGCATCAAGCGGATGCCGCTCGCGGCGATGTCCCTTGTGACCGGGCTGCGCCCCCCGTTGCTTGCCGGACGCCGGACGCTTGCGGGCCGGCGGCGGTGCACCGGGGCCGTCGCTGGAAGGCGGCTTGGAGGAGTTGCCGCTGTGCTGATTGAGGCGGTCCTCCAGCTCGGCGATGCGGTCGAGGAGCTTATAAATCAGCTCGTTGGCCTGCTCCAGAGTGGTGGGCATTCCCGCGGAATGCATGGTGTTTTTGCTCATGGGGGGAGCGTATCTAAGGAGCAGGATCAAGCAAGCAGGAAAGTGGGATCAAGAGACGATCGTCTCATTTTTCCTGTGTCAATACTGTTCCGGTGAATACTTACGCCAGATGGGGGTTGCAACATGGTGAGTTCTTCGATCTTTACGATGTTGCTTATCAGTTTGGGATACCGATTCATGAGGCCGGTAAAGTTATGCTCTATCTGAGGTCATTACGCTATGTGGAAAAACAGGCTGAAACACGACATTGCAAGCCGGAACAAGGGAAAATGGCAGCTCGGCGGATCTTCATCAAGGTACTGGCCATTCATCCAGAATCAATAAAAGTAGACCCTATAGTTCAGGAGAAACCCAACCTTACTTAGCCCTAATCCACTAATGTACAAAAATTTCTTTCAACGTAGCTAAGTCACGATTGTCGAGCTATTTTATATCGATAATTGAATATTCATTATTTAATAAAGCTCGAGAACTTATATCCTGCTCACCCCCCCTATAACCATAATTACTCATGTAAAAATAATATTACATTGTTAATAGTAATGAATTCTCTCTTTCGGCTACACTTCTGTAATAGCGTGAGCTTGATCACGAAGGCATAATAATAATTGTACCTCTTCCCCATGAAAATTGCATGACCCTCATATAAATAGTACTCTTATGACTACACATATAAATAAAAATGGAAATCTTTATGGAAAAAGTAAAGCTCGTACCGGCCAAAAGGTTTTTTGTTGAAATGTTGACCAGGGATATAGATTTGGCTGATGCAATTTTGGACCTCATCGATAATTGCCTAGATGGAGCTATGCGTGTATTAAAAGGTAATAACAAAGGGCCCAAACCATATCATGGATTCCAAGTCGATATCAGTTACGATGAAAATCATTTCATGATAACTGATAATTGTGGCGGTATACCTAGACAAGTAGCTATTGACTCCGCATTTAGAATGGGAAGACATGACAGCGAACGGGACAAAGACCTACCTACTGTAGGTGTGTATGGTATTGGTATGAAACGGGCCATATTTAAAATTGGTGAGGACAGCTCTGTTGTATGTAATACAGACCATGAACGCTATCAAGTCAATATTACAAAAGAATGGATGATGGATGACTCTGATTGGGAGATACCACTTATTGATTTATCCCATGGGGATGACAGTAATTATGGGACTACAATAGAGATTCGTGAGCTCAGGGAAGGAATAAAACTCCAGTTTTCGAATCAAGACTTTATTGAACAATTACATAGTATAATCTCAACTCACTTCTCCTATATCATATCTAAAGGCTTGAACATCAGAATCAACAAAGAATCTGTCACCCCAAAAATATCTATAACTCGCTATACTAAAGACTTCTCTAATAAAGAAAACGTGATAGCCCCATATATTTATAAACATAGTATCGATGGTGTTGATGTGGAGGTAGCCATTGGCTTCTACCGTTCACTTAGTACAGATGAAGAAGAGCAGGATGAGAAAGACGGAAAGTCAGTGAGCACAAGCGCTGGCATAACCATTATCTGTAATGATCGGGTCGTTCTCCACAACGATAAAACACATATAACTGGTTGGGGTGAAGCAGGAGTACCAAGATATCATACTCAATTTATTGGCATATCTGGCGTAGTTATTTTCCAATCAAACTCTCCTGTGAAATTACCACTTAAGACAACTAAAAGAGGGGTGGATAGTAGCTCTCAAATTTATGCTTTAGCTAAGGATAAAATTAGAGAAGGTATAAAAATATTCACTGATTTCACTAATAAATGGAAAAAAGTTCCTAAGGGCGAGTTGTCACAGCATTTCAGAATAGAGGAAACAGAGTCAGCTCCCAGTATAATGTTATCCCAAAGAGTAAGAAAAGAAGATTGGAGTAATGTACGAAGGGATGGAGGTCAAGTCTTCAAACCTAAGCTACCATTACCTAGAGAAACCGACCCCACTGAACGAGTTATTTTTACTAAGAAGAGAAGTGAGATACAAGCTGTATCAGAATATCTCTTTGATGAAGTAAAACCCACTTCTTTCATTGGGGAGTATTGTTTCGACCAAATTCTTAAAAAGGTGTTGTGATATGTCTTCTGGAACATCAATACCATATCACCTGAGGCCAAATAAGGCTGTCGAGCGCGGTTTGTTTATTCATTCACTACGGAAAATAGATAATTACTTCAACATCTCTGATTATTGTTACATCGGGTTTGGAGGCCCATTTCTAGAAGATTTTAAAGTGCTACATCATGAGTTGAAAATCACAGACATGAAATGCATTGAAATAAATGACAATGTACGACTGAGACAAATTTTCAATAAACCTTTATCATGTATTGATTTTGGTGATAATTCATGTTCTTCAACTGAATTTATAAATAAACACGAGTTCAATAAGCAAACAATTATATGGTTGGATTACGTTTCATTCAAAGACTTATATCAACAACTATCAGACATAACTCAATTATTAAAAAACCTATCGCATGGGGATATATTTAAAATTACGCTGAATGCAAACTCTGCGAATCTAGGTTCAATCAACGACATTTCAAATTTAATGGAGTATAGACTTAAGCAATTCAAAAAGCTGATTACTTCTGATTATGAACCACATAATTTAACAGAAGAGTCTATGCATTCCAGAGAGTTCCCTAATGCTTTATTAAAAGTATTAAAACGAGCTATAGCAAAAGGGATGGCATCATCTAATGACCTTGAAGTCATTCCAATAAGTGCTTTTGTTTATGAAGATGGGCAAAAGATGCTAACTATTATGGGAATTGTCATCGAAAGGGCTCAAAAAATAGAATTTATAGAAAAATCTAGAATTGAGTCTTGGGCTTATTACTCGAAGGATTGGAAAGAACCGATTAACATTACCCTTCCTGCATTGTCAGCAAGAGAGCGTTTATTAGTCGAGCAGATGTTACCTGATAGTAATTATGATGATATAAGAAGTGCATTAGGCTTTTATATTGGGTCAGCTGAGCAACCAGCAAAAGAGCAAATGGAAAGTTTCATATCATACTATCGTTCATTTCCTTGGTTTGGGAAGGTAGTCTTGTAATATTGTTGATACATATGATGCCGGGGTTCAATCACCCCGGCATCTATATAAGAATGCAAATTTATTGATTATAGTTCTGGTCGTTCACCACAGCTCCAGCCTCTCAATGAGGCCCTTCAAGAAAACAAACAAAAAAACCATTAAAATCAAACATTTAAATTTAATGCAGGTAACGGTCGCGTAAGCATACAAAGTTTGCGATAATGTGTGGACTGAAGGTTATTGGAAGCACAGCGATGATTAAAAAACCATCTATAGTTGACCTGTTTAGCGGATGTGGAGGCTTCGGCTTAGGAGCTGAACTTGCCGGTTTCAGAACCGTTGCTGCAGTTGACATCGACGCAACCCTTCAATCTTCATATCGGCTCAATTTCCCCCATGCCCGCACCATTACTGGAGATTTATCCAAAATGGATGCCGAGTCTTGGCAAATGATACTTAACGGCCTTGAAGTTGATGGCGTAATTGGTGGTCCACCTTGTCAAGGTTACAGCCGAATGGGCAAATCTGATAAGGATGACCCAAGGCGGTCTCTGTTGGGACATTTTTTTAGAACTGTGAATATCATTCGTCCAAAATTCTTCATCATGGAAAATGTTGAAGGTCTTATGGATGAACGGAATCGTTATGAGTTAGAGAATGCAATACAAGTCCTTGACAAACACTATGTCGTTCTCGAACCAATGATCGTTGATGCGTCTCTATATGGTGTTCCGACAAAACGGAAACGTGTGATTCTAGTTGGTTATGATCCAAAGCATATAACATCTCTAACCGCTGAGGATTTTAAACCAACCGAAGCCCCTACCATCACTGTTCATGACGCAATATCGGATCTGGCAGACCCAATATCACAATCCAAAGACAAGGATGATTTTGGTTGGGGAGGATATGCCAAGAATCATGATCTATCGGCTTATGCTATTCGCATGCGTGAAAAACCTGTTGATGGATTAGGGTGGGCTGAATCACTTCAAAAACAAAACCATGGTCTCATCAGTGGTTTTTTCGATACACAGCATACGATAGCAGTTAGAAAACGTTATTTAGAAACAGAACCTGGAACAGTAGACAGTATCAGCAGGGCTAAAAAATTAGCATGGGACGGTTTATGCCCCACATTGCGAGCAGGCACAGGCTCTGATAAAGGTAGCCACCAAGCCGTGCGCCCCCTCCATCCAGAGCAACCGAGAGTCATTACCGTTAGAGAGGCCGCAAGACTGCAAGGGTTCCCTGATTGGTTCACCTTTCATCCAACCAAATGGCACAGCTTCAGGATGATAGGTAACAGTGTATCGCCATTACTTTCAGAGGCTATTTTAGGTAGAATAAGAAAGAGACTCGAACTGAACAACATAGACTCTTCAAGAAAAGTAATGTAATTAAGCAGCGAGGTTGTATACCACCAATGGAAACCGTGCGTGATGTAACAATAAAGACAGGTATTGAGCCTTCATTTTTAGTCGAAACGCTTACAACAGACATTGAGCTTACTGATGCGTTATTTGACCTGATCGATAACTCTATCGATGCTGCAAGGGATAAAATCCTATCAGAGCATAATGTTAAATTTGATGACTATGGCCTTCCTGCTGATTACTCAAGCTATAAAATAATTTTAAGATTCACTGAAAATAGTATTACAGTTAAGGATAACTGCTCAGGATTTAATGAAAAAACACTAACCGATACGGCCTTTATCACTGGCAAAAGGTCAAATCATCAGTTTGGAATTGGCCATTATGGATTGGGATTAAAGCGAGCACTGCTTAAAGCAGGGGAAAAATTTGGATTGGTCACCGATAACGGTGAATCTAGATATCGTGCTATATTTAGCTCATCTTCTTTTGCTACCAATGGGAAAAATGAAATCCCAGCAAAGCAGCTTCATTCAAAAAATAAATCATATACGTTATTTACCGTTTCAGATTTATTTCAAGATATAAAATATCAAATCAAAGATAATGCCTGGTTTAATTATGCAATTAAAAAAATAGCCGTAAGATATGGTCTCTTTATCCAAAAGGGGCTATCGATAACGGTTACAAGATGTATATCAGGTAGTTGTTCAACAGAAACAATTAAAAGTTCTATCCCAGGCCTAAGGATGACCACCCCGCTCCTTCCTTTTACCGATAGAATTAATGACTTTGATGGGATAAACGTCTATTTTAATGTAGGTGTCCATGAAGGCTATCGTTTTTCTGGGGAAGCAGATCATGATACAAAAAATAATGGCCTCATTAGTGGAACATATGGCTTGTATTTTATAAGTAATGATCGAGTAATTGTAGATGCCAGCATAGACAAAAAATACGGCTTTACAACATCTTGGCATAATGAATATAGTGGTTTCATTTGCTTGGTACGAATGGTTGGCAACAACCCTGGTAAATTACCTTGGAACACAGCCAAGACAGAGCTAAAACTTGGCTCAACAATTTTTTTAGGTATTAAAGACAAAATAGAAGTTTTAGCAAAACAATATCGTTCCAGAGCGAAAGTATTAATTAAAGCATGGAAAGAAATCAAGTTGGACTCATCTATCTCTGAAGAGAATAGAAAAATAACTTTTGCTAAAATGACAGGAATTAGTCTTTCTAATTTTGCCAATATTCCAACATCAGCCGACTTAGATAAACCCGATGTAAATGCCGTATCTATTAATAAACCTCAAGATACCAATGCAGGAAAACCAACAGGGAAAAATAACAGCGAAGCACAAAAAACTGCTTTTGAGGCTAAAGATCTAAAAAAGAGAGCAGAAAATAACAAAGATAAACATTCTCAAAATTGGACTACATTATTGCCGGCTAAATTTCCCATATCAGGGGATGAGCAAATATTAGACAATCTAATTATTGAGTCAATCGACCTAGAAATGAAGGTCGCACCTCACGCCAGTGCTATGCTATATCGCTCTATTATCGAAGCAGCATCCAAACGATTCGTTAAGAAAAGAGGCTTGTTCCAAGAAATTAAAGAGCACTATTATTCCAGAGGTGAAGGTAAGAGGAAAAATCACTCTGATGAATATAAGCAGCAACAGGGCATTGATTTAAGTATGATTGCTGATTGGCTAGTAGTGCAAAATAATATTTTTCCATTAGATGAACGTAAACAATTGAAGTTAGCTGCGAAAAAACTGAAAGAACATATCAGTACATTAAATGGGATTGTTCATGGAGTTCAACTCACCAATGATCCTCAGCTTTCTATTATTAGGAATGATACTATAGCGATCATTCGTTTTCTTGTGACTTAATAAAATACGGACACAATACAAACTTATCTTCTTTATAAAAGATAGTCTGACATCGGAACAATCCCGATATCAGATTATCTTTTATATAAAAAGTATTACTGCTATTCGCGAAAGGGCGTTACCATATCAATATTTCTATTTACCTTCTTCAAATCTCTATATGCCTGAAGGGCTGTTGCAATAAGGCAACCGCGCATGGGATCCCATACTGTAGCCTCCAAGATACTTTTATCTGACTGTTGTGTATGTATCCACTCAATAACACCAAGCGCAGTGGATTGTGTATACGTTCGGCCAGTAGTCATGACAGTTATAACCGCTAATGGAATCTGAGAAATCCACCCATACAAACTCAACGCGCACTCTAAGCTGATATAAGACAGTTCACGAGGACGTAATCTATTGATCAAATGCTCCAAGGGATACATAGGCATTGAACGAGCATCCGGCCAGACATAGAGACCTCCACCAACCTTTAGCAAGTTTCCAGCACGACATTGCCTCACAAGTGAGTTCTTTAGTTGTTGATGAGGCTCTTTTGGAAACATCAATGCTAGTTCATGATGTGCGTAGACCCAACAGTCATGTTGTTGGTCAAAGTGCCTTAACTGAGCGATCAGCTCTGATGATTTCATAGACATATCATAATCAATTTTGATTACTTTATGTATACTTGAGATTCAAGCAGCTCACATCCTCAGCAGATAAAAATGCGTATTCCGGCGAAGTTGAACAGCCATTCCGGCCAACGTGAACACCCAGATCCTTAACGCGCTCACGTCATCCCGTTTCTAACTCGACTGTTCAGATTGGGTCAACTCACTTCTCTTCTTTCTCATCGATTCTCCCTTCAGTGACAGCCGGTGAGCGTTGTGCATCAGCCGGTCCAGGATCGCATCTGCCAGGGTGTTGTCCCCCAAGCTCGCGTACCACTCTTCCGTTGGCAGCTGACTGACCACGACCGTCGAGTATTTCCCATATCGATCATCCATTATCTCCAGCAGGGCGTTGCGCTGCTCGGCATTCACCGCTTCCAGTCCCCAGTCATCGAGGATCAGCAGCTCTATCCTTGCCAGTTGACCCAGCAGTCTGGCGTAACTGCCATCTACCTTGGCCTGGCTCAGTTCAAGCAGCAGACGTGGCAGCCGGTAGTAACGAGTGCTATGCCCTTGCTGGCAGGCTTGGTAGCCCAGCGCACAAGCCAGGTAGGTTTTTCCACAGCCACAGGGACCGGTAATGAGCAGGTTCTGCCCCCGGTGCAGCCATTCTCCTTGGGCCAGGTTTGCTACCTGTGACCGCTCCAGGTTGCGTGCAGACTGGTAGTCCACCTCTTGTACCGTGGCCTGGAGTTTGAGCCGCGCCTGCTTGACCAGCCGAGCTTGTTTACGCTGCTCCCGGCTCAGTTGTTCGTGTTCGACCAGCAGGCTTAGCCGCTCGATGAAGGGTAGCCCTTCGTAGGTACTCGCCTGTTCAAGTTGTTGTTGCACGGCATCCGCCATGCCGGTCAGTTTCAGGTTTCTCAGGCGAGTCAGGGTTTGTTGGGTCATGGGCGTATCCTCTTTAGTGGAAGCTCTGGGGGCCACGGATGTTCTCGTGCTCTTGCGGTAACTCTGGGTAGCTCAGCGGGCTTGCGGGCAGTTGGTCGCGGCCACTGGTCAGCACCGACTTGAGCTGCTTGAGTCGCACCAGTCCTTCCCGGTTGGCCAACTGGCAGCAGGCCTCGACCCGTGATGGCGGATACTCCCGGCTAAGACTCAATAGCCCCAGGCAGAGTCGGTATGCCTGCTCGGCATGGGCTTTCTCTTCCAACCGTTCGCTAACCCAGCACAAGGTGCCCGGTCCGATGTCAGCAGCCCACTGCTTGAGACGGCCTGGCGTCCAGCGTTGCTGCTTGCTGTGACGTTCCGGCATGTGTTCCGGGAGCGTGCTCATCCCCGGGATGGTTTTACGCGGATGGCTCGCGACCAGCTGTTGCTGGTGATAGACCTGAAGCAAAGTGTCGCCAGCATGGAGCTCCAGTTGCTGGCCCACATACTGGTGTGGCACCGAGTAGTGGTGCTGCTCATAGCTGACGTGATAGTCGATGTTGACCTTGACCGTTTTGATGGCGACATAGCGATAGGGATGCACCGGCAGTGGTCCCAGTGCCGGGCGGTCCAACTGCTCAAACGCCTCGCGCCGGTTACCGGGCAGTTGCTTGAACGGGCGCTCGTTGAGTTCGTTCAGCAAGGCCCGGATGCACTGGTTGAGCTCGGCGAGCGAGAAGAAAGTCTGATGGCGCAGGCGGGCCAGGATCCAGCGTTCGACGATCTGCACACCCACTTCAGCCTTGGCTTTGTCCTTGGGCTTGTAAGGGCGCGCTGGCATCACCGCCACCTGATAATGCTCGGCCAACTGCTGGTAGCTGGGGTTGAGCTCGGGATCGTATCGGCAAGCCTTGCTGACACCGCTCTTGAGGTTGTCGGGGATCAGCAGTGCCGGGGTACCGCCGAAAAACTCAAAGGCACGGACATGGCTTTGCAGCCAGTCCGGCAGTGACTGTGACCAGGTGGCCTCGGCAAAGGTGTAGTTGGACGCACCGAGCACGGCGACAAAGACTTGTGCCTGGCGGACCTCACCCGTAGTCGGCGACACGATGGGCACCGTGGGCCCGCAGTAGTCGATAAAGAGCTTTTCCCCCGCCTTATGGAGCTGGCGCATGGAGCGCTTTTGCAACTGACACCAGGACTTGTAACGGTCGCAGAACTGGGAGTAACTGTAACAGCTGTTGGGATAGCGCTGGGTGTACTCCTCCCAGAGCAGTTGCTTGGAGATCCCCTTGCGCTTGAGCTCCTGATGGACAGAGGGCCAATCCGGCACGACATGGCGGGCCGAGATGGTGGTATCGGCCTGCGGATAGAACAGGGCAGCCAGTCGGGCATCATCAAGCTCGGTGGGCAAGGGCCAGGTCAGGCCGAGCGTCTGGGCACTTTTGAGGAGTTTCTGGATGGAGCCAACGCTGACCTTGGTGCAGCAACTTATCTGGCGAACAGAGAGGTCAGCTTCCAGCCGCAGTCGCAGCACTTCACGAATTTTACGCATTGCAATCCTCTTGGCAGACATAGGCTCTTCCCTGGCAAAAGGAAGAGCGTATCAAAGGTTGTTAAATCAATGCGTTAAGGATGATTCCGGTGAATGTGAACAGTGATTCCGGGATGTTGAACACTGTTTCCGGAAAGGAGGTGCAAAGTGTTCAGGTTGAACCGGAATGAGCGTTCACATTGGTCCGGAAATGGTGTTCACGTTGAACCGGAATTGGTGTTCATGATCGGCCGGAATATGCAAAAAACCCTTGAACAAGCTCGAAAATTGCTAGAACAGCACTTAGAAGCTGTTCACAATCTCCTGAGCAACAGAGCCAGAAAGGCCATGAATGGACCCATACAGAACAATCCGCTACCACAATTTTGAACGGCACGGTAGGAACCCTATGAGGGGATGCTTGTGCAGGCATATCGAGACATCAAGCGGGTTGGACGTAACCTTGATCTTGTTACCCCACACCAAGAAGAAAATGGAGTGAGCGATAAAATATGAAGGGTGGCATATGGCGGCTCTTATGGCTGTACTTTTCATCTTAAAAGCGCTGTTCGTAGGATCAACTGAGCTGTTGTTTGACTTACTCGGGTTCCACAACGTGCTCCTCTTCAAAGACCAGTTCTGGTGGAGGGCTGCATCCTGGCCGACAGCTCTCGCGGTTCTGCTGCACTGGACGCGGTCATAATCTTCAAAAACACATGGATAGCATGAAAACTCCATTCACTATTGAAAAACTATCAGCACAAGAGGGAGCTTGGAGAATCGATTGGTTTGGCAATGTGGCCTATCCAGACCTCAACAGGCGGCAATCTCAGCCATCCATTGCAGTTCAGTTGTCTCGGCACCCACGTCCCCACCCCATGAAAGAAACTGACAGGAAAGAGGTATGGTTGCCAATTGGACTTCTGCCATTTTTAAAGGTAGGCGACATCTGGCAACACGGTCAGGCAACCGGTGAAAATACCGCCCCGACAAAAGAAGCGTTTCTTAAGCTGAAAATAAGCACTGAAACAACAAGCTTTTATAAAGCTGGCGGAAAACCAAATTCCGAAAAGTATGGTGCGTTACGCTCATTAATATACTGGCTACCTATTCATTTGCATCCATGGCATAGCGCACATACACATTCGAACTGCATCGTCATCACAGACCGAACTCAACTACAAATCATCATCCCTTGTATGGAGCTCATACGCTTTTACTTCGGATCTTCGAGCTCGCTTTTATCTACCCTTTTCAAACCAATGCTTACCCGAACTGAGTTAGCTAAACAGTACGTAAAACGCTCAGATGAATCTGTGTTTCTCCGTCTTGCTGATGGAATCTCTGGTGCATCCGCCGCAGATATTGCACGAATACTCTACTCCCCTGCGGCGTGGAGTGCGGCTTCTTTGATCGGAAAAAGTGCTCTTTCTTGCTCCAGCCTTGGTCTCCCAATCTACCCAAAATGCCGGTTTCCTTTTGACGGTGAAACAGATCTACACGTTTCTGGACAATGGCTCAGGCATGATGGATCGCAAGTTGGAACATTTATTGTTTATGAGATCATTTCCTGTTCTCATGATTTTCCGTTTAAATCCATCCGATATGTAGCTACTGGGAATAAAGCCAAATTCAAGCTATCAGACTCGGCCTATCGGCCTGATCAACAAAAAAGTGAAAGAAAAACTGATGATGCCATCTTATTAACTGATTCAGATCCAGATGAGAAGAGACAGACTAGGCATGTACAGTTCATCTCAGCTAGTTCCAGATTCCCGGATCTCGAAACTAAAACCATTTTTAGAAACCCAAGTTTTTCGATTCCAAAAGATCAGCCTTACTCCGCTGCACCTTCTGGTGCATTCAGTGTCGGGGCTACAGGTCAAGGTAAGGGCATTACCCCCGTAGAAATCGAAAGTGGAGTACCCTCTCAACACTTTGATGTTCAAGAGTTACCTGAGTTCTTCCAGGCTGGGCTATCAACATTGCATAATGCGCTTTGCTTCACACTCATGACGCCTTACAGCCTAGCTGCATATGCGTTCCCGATCCCTGTCATCCATGACCCACAGATGAATCCCTACGCTACTTGCTTTACTCAAAATGGAAGCGAGAAACCAAGACGTCGCATGATGGGGTGCGTGCAAGTTGAGTACACCGACCGGGTTGAAGGGACTCTCATCATTGAGCCTATCTATGGCGATATACCTGAGATCGTTTCGTTTGAGCTCTCTGAGGAGTTTTTTGATCTGAATTTGGTGAAAAAGCAGCTCCGTATTTATTGGGGTGAACAGACTGAACTTACAACTTGATTGAACACTTGGGGATCCAATAAATCAGTCCTTCATGAAGGAAAGTCAGCCCGTCACCATCGTCTTCAAGTCCCTCTTTCGCAATCTGCTGCCTGATACTGACATTCGACAACCCGTGAAAGTATGCCAGAGCAGTGATAGCCCACATTTTTTGAAATGCTTTATCGGACCTAGACATCTGAACCATTTCTGCAAGCCTCTTTTCCAGCACAGCTTTATCCTGATTTTTATGCTTCTTTTGATGGATCTGCCTCACATCCAGCGCGGCATGCTGCTCCCGGTTCAGGTACGTAATAAAGCCATACACAGCAGCCTTTTGTCCTGGGTATTGGGAGAGATATGCACACAAGTCCTTTTGGTCAGGGATAGATCTCCCCGCTTTGAGACTTTGCCCCAGTAATTTCTTGGCCGGAGTCAACGCTAGCCGCACAGATCTCAGCGATAGTCCCCCTTGCTGATGTTTGGTACGCAGATATTGGTAGTAGCCCACCAACAATCGGTTGGCCAGTGGATCTGAAACACCGAGAAGAAGTCGCTCAATACCCCTTACCTCTGAGTCTTCAAGCCTAGAATTGCCATCCTCACCCCATCCATGGCTATCAATAAGCCAGTGAACAGCTAAGCGATGACGCCTCAGCATGTCAGCACCGAATTGCTTCACCAACTGCTGATAACTTATTGATTCATTTATATAGAGGTGTTCTATGGATTCGAAAAACACCAAATATCGAGCAAGCAACCTCGATGCTCGATGGGCACCACAATGTCCAAGAAGCCAGCGTGAAAAAGCTAGATACAACTCCTGCACTGGAGGATGAAGCACACCCTGATTGAAATGAAGCCGCTGCTCAAAAACCTGCAGCCAGTGGCAATTTTTGCATGTATTCCCCAGCCCTGCTGGCATGGGGGCCCCGCATTTTGAACAGGGTATAGCTCCTAACGCCAAACACCTCGAACATAGCTTTTGTCCATTGGGAGCATCCTGCAATCGCCGAGATCGGCCACAAGCCTGGCAGCAGGCATGGTCAGCTCTAGCGCATCGAGGACAGACGGGCTCATCAAAACCAAGCCGCTGTACCCGAGAAAGGTGGCGCGAAACTGAGCCACACCGGCTACATACCTTCTCTTCAGAAAAGTACCTGGCGCATGCCATGCATACAGGTCCATATTCACTCATTAGCCCGAGTCGATACCCCTCCTTGCCGCAGCGAACACAGGGTTTACGCTTTTCGCAGCTCGAACAGATTGCGTTAGGATGCCTCTCTGGCAACCGAGCCATCTCACCGCATTGAGGACATGGTTTGCGCTTAAATTCACGCGCATAACATGTTCCACAGTAGGACTCTTGCTTGAAGATCCGGTGCGCTCGCTCCATAAGTCGACCGCAGCCGAAACACTCTCGGGTAGAGATATCGTTCATCGCTGCAGGCCATGGCGGCGTAACAATCTGGCCCATTCACGGCGAACAACCTCTTTGGCTTTCGGCCTCCGGATCTGAATGGGATTAGTTCTGATGCGTTGAATACTGTTTGCCGGTAGATCATCGAGCCAATCCATCACAACCTCTGATGGCCAACTAAGTTCATTCATCAACGTATTGCGTGAGATCCCGTATTCCTTGAGTAAATGGAGCAGTAGATCGCGCTCAAGGGATAGCATCTGAGCCACCGCCGCCAGGAGGGGTTTTCTTTGCTCGATCGGTAAAAGCTCTATTGGTAACTGTGTTGGCGGCAACGGAAGTGAGTGCAAATCAATTCCAGTGGCCTGGATAAAATCCCCTAAATGCGAGGGTGCCTTTTGTTCTCTGAATGCCGCGCGTCGGATGAGATTGAGTAAAAGTTTGGCCAATAAAAACCAGTCTAGGGATGATATCTGCCTGTCTCCCCAATCTGCCGCCCCTGTACCAACGACATTGGACGCCAGTTTCTGGAAATCCGTCTGCATCGCCTCAACACGAGCAGAGACCGCCGAGCTGAGGTCATAGCCACAGTGGAAGCAAATCCCTATGTGGGGTGTCTGTGCTGAAACTCGGTGATACTGAACCGGCATATTGCAGGAAGGGCAGCTCTCAATCAGCTCATGATGATGTAGAGGACAGTAGGTATGCCATGCCAAGCGCCATTGCCACCGAAAATAGGGCTCATCCATTCGTAAGCAACTTGGACAATAGGGCACGCCCATCTTGTGCTGACGATTACGACTCCCTATTGCGATCACCCAAGGCAAATTGGAAGGCCTTTTCCCGATTAAAAAGATTTTCCCATCCAGATGATGAAACAGGGTCATGTTATGCAACTCATCAATGCTCAAGCCTGATGAGCCGCACAGGCTCTGTAATCTTGTGTCATCAAGGGTACGATCAATATCGACTGTCCAAGCTCTCCACGTTGGCCACACAGCGGATGTGAGAGACATTGGATCACACCCATGAGCCAAGGATGCTCTGACGAGCCAAGAGGACAACAGCTCATCCTTGAGAGGGGATATCTGTACAGGCCAGATAAGGTTCACCTCATGGTTTCTCTCAGGCCGTTTGTGGGACGAAGCCACATGTGCTGTCCAATCAGGTCACGGCTGACTTGCTCCGAACCATCCTTGATTGCTGCGATGGCACATGTAGAAAGTAATCGCTGCAGATTGCCCAGATTACCTCCTGAGATCGCATGGAGAAGCTGGATGCACTCTGCTGTACGCAATGACGATGGCCGCTTTAGCGGCAAGATACGCTCGAAACTTAGCACCAACTTTGCGAACTCGTTGTCCAGCTTCCAAGCTGGCAGGGTTTTGACATCAAAGCGACTGGCATGTTGGGGATCTGTGTGCAGAACACGAACAGCCTCTGTCGTCCCCACCGCCACAATAGGGATCATGAGTTCATTACATAGCAGTTTAATGGCATTCATGAGCTCCCGCTGTTTGATTGCAGAGCCAGCCAGCAGCGAGTGAAACTCGTCGATAATCAGCATCTTCACCTTACATACCCGGCAGAGGTGAATAACCTGGTAGCGCAGTTTTACTGTTGGATCAGATATTCGATAGGGCGTGAAAAATCGCTCCAGTATCGATACATATAACCCTTTCTCATCAGCCGTTGGCGGTGATTCCGCAAGGATGATGGGCTTGAATCCTTCCGGGTGTTCATCCTCAGTAGCCTTGTAATACTGCTCATGGAAATGACGCACAATTGTAGTCTTGCCGTTGTTGGGTTCACCAACCAGTAGCAAATTCAACATCCTGGGTTTCTTAGGCTGTTCAACGAGCTCATTGAGAGCTGCCAGTATCTGGTTGGCTGCAGTGTAACCAATCCACCTCGGCTGGTTTATGAAGGCCATTCGCTCTTGGTCCGACAGATTCATCACATGTCGGAAGTCGGGATGAAGGTGCGCGAGATCATTCATGCTATATCTCCATCGTCGTAAGGCTCTATCTCGCTGAAATCTAGCGCTGATGGCTCAGGTATCGGAGATATGGGTGTGCCGGGGACCGGCAAGGGGGTTGCAGGACTAATACCTTTCTCATGTTCACGTCTGCGTTGTGACTGTCGACGTGCTTTTTTGGTCGAGCTTTTGGACTCTTCGACGATCTCACGCAGTTGAGTGATGGTATTGAGGATCTGGGGTTCAGTCGGGGACACGTATCCCTGCTCTTTCAATCGCTTCCTAGCCTGCTGATACTCCCACATGCTCATTGATGGTAGTGACTGATCTGCCAACGGGACCTTGAAGTATTGCTCTAGCTCTGGGTCAAAGAACCAGATGTAGGAAATATCTCTTGGGTCCCGACGAAAAATGAACTGTCTTTTTGTCCCGGTCTCCGGATCTGTGGCATTGAGCCAGAAGCGCAACGTGTCTGCAAAGTAGGTGAGCCCCTCAATGGTGACACCGAATACCTGCACGGTTCGTCTGAATGACGGCAGGAAGTCGAGTAGGATCGTCATCCTGTCTGCTGGTCTTGGTGGGTAGCCAATCCCGTCAACTTCACTATTTCCATTGATGCCAATATCCCACTTGGTCAGAGGACTCATGCCAATGCCATTGTGGTAGCGTTGGTGATAAATATTGCAGATAAACGTCACCAGCCACTTCTCGAGCTCGTCCTTGGTCATGACGGCCCGCTTGTCGGAGTCGTAATCCTTACGTTCTCGGATATTCGAAAATGTGGTTCCTGGCAAGTCATGCAGCTCTTTGACCAGAGTGCCGAGGATCCGCTCTATGTGTCCGCCATACCGGGGCTGTTTGACCGGTCTGAAGCTTAGATTGATGCCGTACATCTGACAGGATTTGCTGAAGTTGATAGAGCGAAAGTCAGCGCCATTATCCACATGGATCGTTTTAGGGATGCCCCATACAGGCCAGCTACTTTCCACTCGGTGCAATGTCATCCACTCCTCCTTGGGAAGGATGGAATGGGCAACACACATGGCGACAGACGTTTCGGAAGGCGGATCGAAAGAGAGGTAATACCCGGTCACCATCCGGCTATAGACATCCATTGCCAATGTAATCCACGGGCGGCCGATGGGTTTACGATGGACATCGTCGACCAAGATGATGTCGGCTGGCGTGTGGTCAATCTGGATGACAGAGAGAGGGTAGTCTGCGCCAGGGAAACTACCGGGAGCAGCAGTAAATTTGTTCTTCGCCTTCTCCCTGAAGCCTCGCCTCCTCAGCTGCTCTCGCTCTGATATCTGCTCTACTCTTGCCCTGATAGCCGAAGCCCCAGGAGGTGGAATGTTTTGCTTCTCGCATTGGAGAAAAACTTCATTAACAACCTTTTGAATAGAAGAGCGTTGAACGGTCAAGTAAATGGATTCAATGGTCTCGTTGATGAGCTGTTCTTGCTGTGGGGTCAATCGGGTTCGGCCACCTCGCCAACCACGGCTCATCGGTATGAGAGCCGACAGTGTCTCTACTGCCTGATATCTGGATAGCCAGCGATACAAGGTCGCAGGACTGACACCGACCTCGAGAGCACGGTTATTAACCTCTTCTCGTCCAATACTGGGAGCTTGGTCGAGCAGGGGTTTTATGGCTTCGAATCGTTCATTAGCAGTGCGCCAATCTTTATCCTCGATATCATCGAGGTCAATGCGGGGATCCAGTTTGGCGACCTGCGGATTTGGTGGGGATGAGAGCTCATTAATAGGGAGTAGTTTTTTGCGACCTGTGATTACGTCACTACCAAGCAGACTGTTGAAATCGATTTGCTGCACGATTCGGTATGTCAGC
This sequence comes from Aeromonas sp. ASNIH7, assembly GCF_002903485.1. Lineage (NCBI taxonomy): Bacteria > Pseudomonadati > Pseudomonadota > Gammaproteobacteria > Aeromonadales > Aeromonadaceae > Aeromonas > Aeromonas sp. ASNIH7. Next base: position 2,327,487 of record NZ_CP026226.1, on the reverse strand, counting down.
CCTTCATGCTGAACAAACTGGCCAACGTCCAGGGCCAGCCGCTGGCGGACGGGGACGATGCCACCTTGCGTCCTTGTTGGCTTGTTATTATCCATTTTGAAGTGTCCAAAGCACGGTCGCGCCATCAAGCTGCTGTGTGATGTCACAGTCGATTTTACGGGTTGCCAGGAGATACCAAATGGCAACAACCCAGGGGCGTTCATCTCCTGCTATTACCCCACAGTGAGCGAACAGAGCATCACGACTCAACGGCCCTATTTGATACAGGGCATGCAGTAACGTATCTGAGTGTCCTGGTGCTTGAGCAAAACGTTGGTAGCGTTCAAGGAACTTGATGTTTTCAAGCGCACGGTCGCGGATCCGCGACTCGTCATAGATCTTGAATGACCATCCTTGATTGCGTGCAAAACGTCTTGCGGCCTTCCACTTGGATGACCATGCCCGCCAGTTTTCCATCCATAGATCCCGGGGTTTTACTTCCACCAGGACATGTTGCGTGGCTTCACCATTGAGGCGCCGTAAGGACATCAGAAAATCAGGGGTATAGGTGTAGGCCCTACCGTTGTCACCGATGAATGGGATTTCAACGGGCTGAGGAGTGATCGAGACAATATTGGGGAAAAATTCGTGGCGAATGAGGAAGTCGCGCTCCAGCGTGGATTCATACTGGATCGCCTCTTTTCCACGAAACGAATAGCTACCAGAGACACTTCGGCGGGTAGGGCCTATCTTACGAACTTGATGCACCTTAACCTTGTCGCAGCTATTTCCACTCAAAGTAGACCTCGTCTCATCTATTGACAAAAAATCGTCTCATTTATTTGAGTAAAAATAGCCCTAAATCATTGATCTATGGTTTGACCTGTCTCACTAATTTCGAAAAATGACAGGGGTACCCATCCCAGGCCTGGCGAAATTTCCCTCGCCCACAACGGGGTACTGTTTCTGGATGAATTGCCGGAGTTCGAGCGCAAGGTGCTCGACTCCCTGCGCGAGCCGCTGGAAACCGGGCACATTACCATCAGTCGCGCCGCCCGCCAGGTGGATTTTCCCGCCCGCTTCCAGCTGGTGGGTGCCATGAATCCCAGCCCCTGCGGCCATTATGGCGACGGCCAGACCCGCTCCAGCCCGGATCAGATCCTGCGCTATCTGGGCAAGCTCTCCGGCCCCTTTCTCGATCGGTTCGATCTGACGGTAGAGGTCCCGCTCTTGCCCAGGGGGAGCCTGACCGGCAAGGTGGAGCGGGGGGAATCGAGCCAGCAGATACGCGAACGGGTGCTGGGGGCGCGAGAGCGCATGCTGAGTCGCAGCGGAAAACTCAACAACCTGCTGGATAGTCGTGAAATCGAAGATGTTTGCAGATTATCGCCACAGGATGCCGAGTTTCTGGAAGGTGCCATCCAGAAGCTGGGGCTCAGCATCCGGGCCTGGCACCGCATCCTGCGGGTATCGCGCACCATCGCCGATCTGGCGGGGCACGCCACCATCGAGAGAGCGCATCTGATCGAAGCCCTGGGCTATCGTGCCATGGATAGGCTGTTGTCGCGGCTGCGCGGGGGCCAGTGAGCGGGGGAACGGCAGCAGCCACCACCCGACCCGGAAAGGGCGCCACCATGGTCTAGTCGTGGGCCGGCTGATATTATGGCAACAGATCTGACCACTTGGTTGCCATCCACCAATACGAAGACGGATTCCACCATGCCCAACAAGCTGATAGAGCGACTGCGCGGCAGCCTCTCGACCCTGCTCTATTTCATCAACACCCTGTTCTGGTTTGTCCCCGTCCTGCTGCTTGGCCTCATCAAGCTGCTGCTGCCCTTCAAGGGGGCGCGACGTCTCTGCAACACCCTCCTGGACGGCTGCGCCACCCACTGGATAGGTTTTAACAATCTGATCCAGAAAACCATTATCAACACCCCTTTCGATGTGGTCGGAGTGGACAAAGGGCGCCGGAATGAGTGGTATATGGTGATTGCCAACCACCAATCTTGGGTCGACATACTGGTATTGCAGCGGATTTTTAATCAAAAAATCCCCTTCCTGAAGTTTTTCCTCAAGAAAGAACTGATTTGGGTACCTTTTCTCGGTCTGGCCTGGTGGGCGCTGGATTTCCCATTCATGCGGCGTTATTCCCGAAAATTTCTGGAAAAGCAACCGCATCTGAGGGGAAAAGACATAGAAACCACGCGCAAGGCGTGTGCCCGTTTCCGCCATATGCCGGTGAGTGTGATGAACTTCGTGGAAGGGACCCGCTTCACCGTCGGCAAGCACGACAGGCAAGGGGCACCCTATCGTCATCTGCTGCACCCGAGAGCAGGGGGCATCGCCTTCACCCTGGCGGCCATGGGGGATCAACTGCACAAGCTGGTGGATGTGACCATCGCCTATCCCGGCGGCGTCCCCAGCTACTGGGACTTCATGTGCGGTCGGGTCAAGGAGATCAAGGTTCGGGTCCGCTTTCTGCCGATCGAACGCAATCTGGTGGGGGATTACTTCAATGACCCCGAGTTCCAACAAGAGTTTCAACAGTGGTTGAACGGGATCTGGCACGAGAAGGACCAGACCCTGGATAAGCTGCTGGCGGACAAGACGCAGTAAGACACTCATGCCAAACCTGCTCCCGGGCCCCCTGGTGCTGTTCATCAGCGCCGGCCTGACCATACTGTTTACCGCCCTGTGTGCCAGCCTGATCCTGCTGGTTTCTCTGGCCAAACTGCTGCTGCCCGTGCCGGCCTTTGGTCGCGCCTGCAGCCGGCTCAACAATCGCTTCATGGGCCTGTGGCTCGGTTGCAACGCCCTGGTGATCCGCCTCACTACCCGCATCGACTGGCAGATTGAGGACAATACCCGGCTGCGCAAGGATGGCTGGTATCTCATCATCAGCAACCACATGAGCTGGACCGATATCGTGGTGCTCGGCCACCTGTTTCGCAATCGGCTGCCGGTGCCCAAGTTCTTCATGAAGCACGAGCTCATTTACATCCCGCTGCTGGGGCTCGCCTGCTGGGGGCTGGACATGCCATTTATGCGCCGCTATTCGAGAGAGTTTCTGTTAAGAAATCCGCATCTGCGGGGCAAGGATATCGAGACCACCCGCAACGCCTGCGAGAAGTTTCGCCACATACCCACCACCGTCATCAACTTCGTGGAGGGGACCCGCTTCACCGATCAGAAGCGCGAGGCCGCCCGCTCCCGCTATCGCCATCTCATGCCCCCCAAGGCGGCAGGACTCGCCTTCACCCTGGCAGCCATGGGGGATCAGTTCGACAGCCTGATCAACGTCACCATCAGCTACCCGGACAACCCCGACACCCCCTTCAAGGATTTCCTGATGGGGAAGATGAAGCGCATCCGGGTGCGGATCGAGGAGCTGCCGGTGGACGAGCAACTGGTGGGGGACTACTTCAACGACAAGCAGTTCAAACGCGGTTTCCAGGAGTGGCTGAATGCACGCTGGAAGGAAAAAGACGAGGTGCTGGCGCAGTGGCAGGCGGCCGATGCGGCGGCTCAGACCGATCCGCAGGCAGCCAAGGCGAGCGCCGAGGCCAGCTCGGGCAGCTGATCCTCGCTGAACACCGCGATGCCATGGCGGCGCAGCAAAGCCGTGGTCTTGCCCTCTCCCGCCAGTGAAACCCCTTCGAAGCGGCCATTATAGATGCGGCCGCTGCCGCAGGAGGGGCTCCCCTCCTTCAGAAGGGCGAAGCGAATGTCCTGCTGCTGACAGAGGGCCAGCGCAAGGGCAGCGCCCCGATCGAACTCCTCCGTCACATCCAGCCCGCTTTCGGTAACCACCCGCTCCCCCTGGCGCTCGGCAGGGGGGCGTGGCGTCGGCAGGCCACCCGCCACCTCGGGGCAGAAGGCCAGTACCCGCCCCTCGGCTCCCAGCGCCTGCAGCCAGTCGCTGACAATCCCCTTGCTCTGGCCGTCGTAACGCACTGGCTGCCCCAGCAGACAGGCACTCACCAGCACCTTGTGCATTCCCGTCTCTCCCATGTTTTCACTTCCTGTGTGAGGTGCCAGTGCACCAGACCCGCTATGGGGCAACAATCCGGCTTTCGCAGACATCAGCTTATGCTTCCGCACCGTGCATGACCTGATCGAACATGACGCAGCAGGGGGTCTCCAGCCGATAGAGGATGGCGGGACGTTGCTTGCCGGTGCGCTTGCGCCCTGTGTCCACCAGGATGTCGGCACGGTGGAGCCGCTTGCGAAAGGCGGCCGTGTTCATGGGGGTCTGCAGGACGATCTCGAACGCCCGTTGCACCTCGGAGAGGGTGAATTCTGCCCCCAGCAGATGCAGCGGCAGGGTGCTGTAACGGCTCTTGATGCGCAGCCGCTCCAGCCCCATGGCGACCAGCTTGCCGTGATCGAAGGCGAGTTGCAGGCCGGGCAGATCGTCCAGAGGATGCCAGCGACCGCGCACCGCCCCCCCATCGGGATCCGCCAGACAGAGATAGACGAGGGTGGTGGACCAGCCGCGGGGATCCCGCTCCAGGTTGCCGAGGGTACAGACCTGCTCGCTGTAGCAGTGCTCCAGCCCCCACTCTGCCAACAGGCGATGGCGAGCCGCGTCCAGATCCCGATCCCGGGCCTCGTCGATGCGCAGGGCCGGCAACTGCCAGCAGTGGGCAAAGGGGGGGCGATCCCGGGTCTCGAGAAGCAGCTCGAGCCGCTCCTCGCGCAACCGCAGCACCACCATATCCAGACTCATTCTCGGCATCCTGGTCGACCTGCTCGCCTTCTAATAATGTTTGGTAGATAATATCACAAGAATATTATGTGAAGGAGCCATCCATGGGAATCATCGCCAGCCTGGATATTGATGCGCAGAAGGGATTCACCCCCCTCTGCCCGAACGAGCTGCCCGTCGCTGGCGGGGATACCATAGTAGCGGCGCTCAATGCCCAGGCTGCCCTCGCCACCCTGCGAGCCGGCAGCAAGGATGCCCACCCCGCGAACGCCCCCTGGGTGGTGACCGAACCCGGCGCCATGTTGCAACCCCTTGCACTGGCGAATGCCGATCTCACCTGGCCGGCCCACTGCGTGCCCGGCACACCTGGGTTCGAGCTGCTCGACGGCCTGCCCGCCCCCATCGACTACGACTTCTTCGTCTGGAAGGGGGTCGAGCCGGACCTGCATCCCTATGGCGCCTGCTATCACGACCTGGCGGAGCGGCGCAGCACCGGGCTCATCGAGTTTCTGCAAGCCCGCGGCGTCACTACCGTGCTGGTCGGCGGTCTCGCCACCGACTACTGCGTCAAGACCAGCGTGCTGCAACTGCGTCGCGCCGGTTTCCGGGTCATCGTCCACCTCGACGCCTGCCGCGGCATCGCCCCCGAGACAATCGACCAGGCCCGCACCCGGATGATCGAGGCCGGCGCCGAGCTGGCCCAGACCCTGGCCGACATTCAACGCCTGCTGGATGCCTGACATGCCTTCCATTTTCCACTGCCCACCCGACACCGGCGCCCACCCGTCACAGATGCAGCCAGAGTGCGTTGCCCGCGCAGCACTCATCACAGGAGCCTGATATGCCTCCCATCCTCCACAGCCTGCTCGACACCGATGCCTACAAGCTGCACATGCAGCAGGCGGTGTTCCATCGCTATCCGGATGCCGACGTCGTCGCCGAGTTCCACAGCCGCAACGAAGAAGATCTGCTGCCCATGATGGGCCAGATCGAGGAACAACTGCGCCTCGCCGGCTCCCTGCGCCTGACCCGGTCCGAACTCGACTTCCTGGCCGAACGCCCCTTCTTCACGCCCGACTACCTGGACCACCTGCGCCGCAAGCCGCTGGACGCCTCCCTGCTCAAGGTGTTCGAGCAGAATGGCCGCATCAATGTGCGGGTCGAAGGCCCCTGGCAGGACGTGATCCTGTGGGAGATCCCGGTGCTCGCCATCATCAGCGAGATGCGTAACCGCTTCCGTTATCCCCAGTTCGGTGTCAGCCAGGCACTGGAGCGGCTCGATCAGAAGATCGACAAGCTGGAACGGGAACTGAGCCGGGAGGAGATGAGCGAGTTCAACCTCATCGACTTCGGCACCCGTCGCCGCTTCTCCCTCGCGGTACAAGACGCCGTGGTGGGTCGCCTCAAGGAGCGGCTGCCGGCGTTTCGCGGCACCAGCAACTACCTGCTGGCCCAGAAGTACCGGTTGCCCGCGGTGGGCACCCAGGCCCACGAGTGGTTCCAGGCCCACCAGCAGCTCGGCTTCCCGCTGGAACTCAGCCAGCGCGCCGCCCTCACCAGCTGGCTGGACGAATTCACCAACCACCTCGGTATCGCGCTCACCGACTGCATCACCATGGATGCTTTCCTGCGTGACTTCGACTTCGAGCTGGCGAGCCGCTACCAGGGGCTGCGCCACGACTCCGGCGATCCCGTGGTGTGGGGCGAGAAAGCCATCAGCCACTATCAGCGGCTCGGCATCGACCCTGCCGAGAAGACACTGGTCTTCTCCGACGGGCTCAACCTCGACAAGGCCGTCGAGCTGCTGCGCCACTTCCGCGGCCGCATCAACACCAGCTTCGGCATCGGCACCAAGCTCACCTGCGATCTGCCCGGCGTCAGCCCGATGAACATCGTGTTCAAGCTGATGGAGTGCAACGGCGGCCCGGTCGCCAAGATCTCCGACAGCCCGGGCAAGACCCTCTGCCGGGATGCGGACTTCATTCGCAACCTCAAACAGGCCTTCCACGTCGGGGTCTGAGTCAGGCCCGCGAGACGCCAAACAAAAAGCCCGCCGGTTTGCACCGGCGGGCTTTTGTATCGACTCAGGAATGATCAGTCCTTCTTGGCCAGCAGGAATTTCACCAGCTGGTTGAACTGCTCCTGGGAAGTGATGGATTCAATCTTCACCATGTACTTGCCGTTGACCAGAAAGGCCGGCACACCGCGCACATTGTAGCTCTCGGTGTTGCGATCGAACTGGGAGACCATGCCGGAGACGGCGAAGCTGTCGACGGCACCGTCGAACTCCTCGGCCGGCACGCCATTGTCCACGAAGACCTGCTTCACGTCGGCGCGGCTCTGGGGGATCTGGCGCTGGGTGTGGATCTTGTCGAAGATGGCCGGGGTCAGCTTGCCTTCCACGTTCAGCAGATTGGCGACGGCGTAGGCACGCTGCATCTCGGGACCCATTTCACGGCCCAGGAAGGCCACCGGGTTCTTCTTCATCGGCACGCCTTCCGGCAGGCTCTTCTTCAGATCCTCGGCAATCGGCTCGAACTTGGCGCAGTGCGGGCAGAAATAGGAGAAGAACTCCATCACTTCCGGCTGGGCGCTGCCGGTCTGGCTGACCACGTCATAGTTGACACCTTCCTTGAATTGCGGGGCGGCGTGAACCATGGGGATCATCAGCATGGCAGCGAGGAAAAATAGTACTTTTTTCATGACGTTTCCTGTTAAGGGATCACTGTGAGGCACGCCCGGCGAACCGAAGCAGTCCAAGCCTATTGCCTCACCCTCGTGCCGTCAATGGCAAAGGCAGACAGGCGGGACCGCCATCCCGCCTCCCACGGGCACCTTGCCGCTGTGGCAATGGTGCGGGCAACACCACCAGCGGACGCCCCGTGGTGTGGCGATCTGCCGGGTTCACGCCCCTACCACTGCGGCATCAGGCTGAGCGGCGGGGCCTTCAATGCCTCGAGCTGATCATGCAGGGTCGCAATCTGCTGGCGCCAGTAGTGTTCGGTGTTGAACCAGGAGAAGTGGCGGGGGAAGGCGGGATCTTCCCAGCGTCTTGCCAGCCAGGCCATGTAGTGGACGATGCGCATTGCACGCAGCGGCTCGATGAGCGCCAGCTCCCGCGGGTCGAACTCCATGAACTCCTCATACCCCGCCAGCAGGGTATCGAGCTGGATCTGCTGCTCATGACGCTCCCCGTTCAGCATCATCCAGAGATCCTGGATGGCAGGGCCGGTGCGGCAATCGTCGAGGTCGACAAACAGGGGGCCGTCACGCCACAGGATGTTGCCCGGGTGGCAGTCCCCATGCAGGGAGATGCGCGCCACATCCAGGGTCATGGCGTCGCATACGTGCCGGATCAGCTCGTCCAGCACCCCGAAGAAGGACTTGGCCAGCCCGCTCGGCAACCACTCGCCTGCCGCCAGCAACTGACGCGGCTCGTGCAGCATGCTCTCCACATCGAGCCGTACCCGGTGATGAAAGGCATGGCTGGCACCGACGCTGTGGATGCGACCGAGGTAACGCCCCACCCACTCCAGCTGGTCCAGGTTGTCCACCTCGAACTGACGCCCCCCGACGCTCTGCCAGATGGCAAACGGGTAGCCCTGATGCTCCAGCAGGGTCTCGCCGGCAAAGGCAATGGGAGCGGCGACCGGGATCTCAGTTTCACAGAGGTGAGCGGCAAACGCGTGCTCTTCCAGGATCTGGGCCCGGCTCCAGCGACCGGGGCGGTAGAACTTCACCACGTAGCGACGGCGATCCTCATCCTGAAACTGATAGACGCGGTTCTCGTAACTGTTGAGCTCGATAAGGCCGGAGTCGATGCGCAAGCCGCTGAGATCGATGGCATCCATGATGAGATCGGGATTGAGGTCGGAATAGTTGAAACGCATGTCATCCACCATAGAAAAGGGGCGCTGTTGCGCCCCATTCTATCACCACTGTCTGCCGTTGCCGTGCATGGCGGTGCGCCTTGCCGTCACAACCTGCTGATAAACTTGCTCGGTTGGCGCAAGGTCCCCTTGCTGTCATCCGGCGCCGCGCCTTCCCGCTTGAGCACGAACTGGACGTCCAGAGTGGGGCGCTTCAGGTTGAAGGGATCCACCGCCAGACTCACCGGCAGGGTATAGATCTCGCCCGCCTTCAGGGTCACCTCGCGAGGACCGAACCACTGGTACTCCGGCAGCCCTTCCACGTCCAGCCGGTAGGTCTGGGAGTTCAGGGTCTTGTTGAGGATCTTCAGGGTATAGGTGTTTTCGATGAGCCCTTCACTGTTTTCCCGGAACAGCTGGTTGCGATCCCGCAGGATGTCGAGCCCCATGGGCATGATGGACATGGCGTTATAGACGAAGACCCCCAGCATGACGACCATCACCAGGCCATAGCCAATCAGCTTGGGCCGCGCCACCTGGGTTTCACTGTGGGCCAGCTTGTGCTCGGTGGTGTAACTGATGAGCCCTTTCGGATACCCCATCCGCTCCATGGTCTGGTCGCAGGCGTCGACACAGGCGCCGCAGTTGATGCACTCGTACTGCAGACCGTCACGGATGTCGATACCGGTCGGGCAGACCTGCACGCAGAGGTCGCAGTCGATGCAGTCCCCCAGCCCCAGAGCCTTGGGATCGGCCTTGCGACCACGGGCGCCGCGGGTCTCGCCACGCTGGCTGTCATAGCCGACGATGTAGGTGTCCTTGTCGAACATGGCGGACTGGAAGCGGGCATAGGGGCACATGTGGATACACATGATGGCGCGCATCCAGCCGGCGTTGCCATAGGTGCAGGCGGCAAAGAACAGCACCCAGAAGATGACCCAGCCTCCCGCCTGCAGGGTGAAGAAATCGGGTACCAGGTGGAAGACATCCTGGAAGTAGGCGACGAAGGTCAGCCCCGTGCCCAGCGACAGCAGGATCCAAGCCAGGTGCTTGGCGCCCTTACGGGCCAGCTTCTCGCCGCTCCAGGGCGCCGCATCCAGCTTGCGACGCTTGTTGGCGGCCCCTTCCAGCTTCTCCTCGAACCAGATGAACAGGAAGGTCCACACCGTCTGGGGACAGAGGTAGCCGCACCAGACCCGGCCCAGGAAGGTGGTCACAAAGAAGAGGGCGAAGGCCGCGATCATGAAGACCCAGGCCAGCAGGGTGAGATCCTGCGGCCAGATGGTGGCACCGAAGATATGGAACTGCTGGTGCTCCAGATCGAACAGCACCGCCTGACGGCCGTCATAACGCAGCCAGGGCAGGAGGACAAAGAGCGCGACGAAGAACCAGCCCATGGCCTTGCGCACCCGCTGCCAGTAGCCGGTCTGGGAGCGGACATAGATGCGGTTGCCGGGGTTGAACCTGTCATCTCCCGCCTTGAAGGTGTTGGGATTGAAAGTCCCGGTGACGTCACCGGTCACATCCTTGATGTCGATCTTGTCCTTGTTGGCCATTGCAACACATCGCTCCACTCATATTGTTATGAAAGCGATTATATCTTAAACAACCTGCTAATTGTGTGGGTTAAATGTATCTATAGTTCGAGTCCCGTCGCAATTTCAGGCAACAAAAAAGGCCCATAGCCAGTTGACTATGCGCCTTTTCACAGATTCTCTTGAAACCTTTCTCTGATGGCGATGTGACGCCCGGATTACTTGATGCCGCGGGCCTTGAGCAGGGCTTCCTTGAAGTCGGGCACGTGATCCTTGGCCAGCCCCGGGATCATCGCCTGCTTGTCGGATTCCCGCATCTTGAGGTGGTAGATCAGCATGTCGTCGGTCAGTGCGGACAGCGGACCGTCAAATCCCGCTTCCTCGGCCAGTTTGGCAACAAACTGCACCAGGCTGAGATCCTGCTCCTTGATCCAGGCAGGCTGCAGCAGTTCCAGCAGCTCTTCGATACGATGACATTGCATAGACGACCTCTTTAATCTGTCTTGTGAAACTCAGGCAACCTTACCCATCAAGGCTACTTCGATACGATCCCGGCCATTATGCTTGGCCTGATAGAGCGCCGCATCCGCTTTCTGGATAAGCTCGGCAATGGAGTGATGCTGATCCGGCACCAGGGTCGCCACCCCGAAGCTGCAACTGACCCGCCCCGAGACCCGGGATTTGTGGTGGGGAATGCCGAGGGCTCGCAACGAGGTACGCACCTGCTCGGCGATCTGCATGGCCCCCTGCAAGGTGGTGCAGGGCAGCAGCAGGGCGAACTCCTCTCCGCCGTAACGGGCAGCGAGATCGTCTTCCCGCCGCAGCACTTCGGCCAGCAGGCTCGCCACCTGTTGCAGGCACTGGTCCCCCACCTGATGACCATAGTGATCATTGAACTGCTTGAAGTAGTCCACATCCACCAGCACCAGAGAGAGAGGCGCCCTGGCACGGTGGCAGCGACGCCAGGCGCGCGCCAGGGAGTCGTCGAGATGGGCCCGGTTGGCGATGCCGGTCAGACCGTCGAGGCGGGACGTGAGCTTGAGGTGCTCGGAGACCGCCTTCAGCTCGGCCACCAGATCCGCATTGGAAAAACTGTGGTAGAGAGAGGCCACCTGATCCCGCCGCAGGCGCCGCAGCAGGGTCGGCAGAAAGACGAACAGATACCCCGCCAGCATGCAGGAGACGATACGCTCCTGGGTGTTGCCGCCACTGAGCTCGAACAACATGGCAAACCCGAGGGGCAGCACGGCCCCATAGAGGGTACGACGGCTGCCGAACAGCATGATGGCGCTGCCGGTCAGGATCAGGCTGGAGAGCATCATCATGGCGGCACGATAGGTGTCGGGCAGCTTGTCCATGTAGAGCAGCACGCCCAGTGCCCAGACGATGGAGGTGATGGTCACCCCGACAAAGAGCTCGCGCTCGAGCACCGGCAGCGGAAGCTCCGCCAGCCTGGGCTGGCGCCAGCGCAGATGCCACCAGCGCCCCAGCAACAGCAGCAGGACCAGACCGAGCCAGCCCAGCGACTCGCTGGCCGGCAGGTAATCGTGGAACAGCAGGCTCCAGCTGATCGCCAGCAGCCCCAGGCAAGGCAGGCTGAAGGAGGCATGGGTATAGAGCTGGACCATGATGGCCCGCCGCACCTGATATTTCACACTCTGTGTCAACTGGGTACTCCCTGTACAAGAGCCGCACAGTTTAACACTCCCCTTTCCTGCTCAACAATCAATCGACCGCTATTAAGCTGCCACTCAGCGCGTCCTCTCCCGCACAGGCCCCGACAGACCCTTTTCTGCAGGGTCGAATGGCGCAGCCCTCCCTCACCCTTTCTCCAGCTCGTCGAGGATGGGACACTGGGGATTCGCATCTCCGTGACAGCAGCTCACCACCTCCTCGAGGGCGCTGAGCATGGCTTGCAAACCGGCGATGCGGGAGCGCAGATCGACGATTTTCTCCTGGGCCAGCTTCTTCACCTGGGCACTGGTTCTGTGCTCGTCCCGATAGAGCGCCAGCAGCTCCTGACACTCCTCCAGATTGAAGCCGGTCTCCCGCGCACGCTTGACGAAGCGCAGCTCCCGCAGGGAGGCATCCGTATAACTGCGATACCCGTTGTCGCTGCGCACCGGCGACGAGATGAGGCCGATGCTCTCGTAGTAGCGGATGGTCTTGGCGGTCAGGCCGGTGGCCTTGGCGACCTTGCTGATGTTCATGAATGACTCCTTTGGGATTCAGATGCACGCAGGCTGCCCGCCCGGGGCTGCCAGCGCTTCAATAACAGGGAATTGCTCAAGACGGTGATACTGCTCAAGGCCATGGCCGCCCCCGCCAGCTCGGGGCTGAGGTAACCCAGTGCCGCCAGCGGAATGCCGATGATGTTAAACACGAAGGCCCAGAACAGGTTCTGCTGGATGGTGCGCCAGGTGGCCGCCGAGATGTCGATGGCATCGGCCACCAGCCGCGGATCAGACCGCATGAGGGTGATGGAGGCGGTCTCCATCGCCACGTCGGAGCCGGAGCCCATGGCGATACCCACATCCGCCGCCGCCAGCGCCGGGGCGTCGTTCACCCCGTCTCCCACCATGGCGACCAGCCCGCTGGTTTGCGCCCGCAGCGCCTCCACTTTCTCCACCTTGCCGGCTGGCAGCACGGAGTCAAAGGCCCCGTCCAGCCCCAGTTTGGCGGCGATATGGGCCACCGGCGCCGGTCCATCACCGCTCACCAGCCAGCTGGCTATGCCGCGCTGACGCAGGGTGGCGATGGCATCCGGACTCTCGGGGCGCAGGGTATCGGCCAGCGCCGCAATGCCGGCCACCACGCCGTCGATGGTCACCCAGACCCGGGTCGCGCCATCGGCAGGCGGTTTATCCTGCGCGGGCACCTCAATGCCGAGCTGGGCCAGCAAAGAGCCATTGCCGATGGCGACCCTATGACCGGCGACCTGACCGACAATACCGGCACCGACCCGCACCTCCACCGCCTCCGGCTGGGGCAGCACGGCCTCTTTGTCGACCGCCTCGCGCATGGCCAGCGCCAGCGGGTGTTCGCTCGCCTGCTGCAGGGCGGCGGCCAGACGCAGCTGCTCGTCGTTGCCGCTCCAGCTCGCCAGTACCGGCCGGCCCTGGGTCAGGGTGCCGGTCTTGTCGAAGATCAACGCCTTGATGGCGTGGGCCTTCTGCAGGGTATCGACATCCTTGATCAGAATGCCGTGGCGCGCTGCCACCCCGGTGCCAGTGACAATGGCCGCAGGCGTTGCCAGCCCCAGCGCACAGGGACAGGCGATCACCAGCACCGCTACCGCCGCCAGCAGCGCCTGACCGAAGTCGTTGCTGATGGCGTACCACACCAGCAGGGTGAACAGGGCGATGGTCATCACCACCGGCACGAACACGGCGGAGACCTTGTCCACCAACTGTTGCAGCGGCGCCTTGCCCATCTGGGCGTTCTCCACCAATGCGATGATCTTGCTGAGGCTGGAGTCCTCCCCCACCGTGGTGGCTTCAATTTCCAGCACGCCGGAGCGGTTGATGGCGCCGCCCAGCACCTTGTCGCCCTCGCCGCGCGGCACCGGCAGGCTCTCGCCGGTGAGGATCGACTCGTCCAGCTCGCTGGCACCGCTCACGATTCTGCCATCCACCGGCACCCGTTCCCCCACCAGCACCCGCAGCCGATCGCCGCGCAGCACCTCGTCGATGGCGACGCTCTGCCAGCGCTCGCCGCGCCAGACGGTGGCGGTTTCCGGCCGCAGCGCCATCAACTCGCGAATGGCGGACTGGGTACTGCGTCTGGCTCGCGCTTCCAGCAGTTTTCCGAGGGAAATCAGGGTAATGATGATGGCACTCGCCTCGAAGTAGAGCTGGCCACTGGCGGCCACCCCCAGATTAAGCAGCAGATAGAGGCTGTAGAAGTAGGCCGCACTGGTACCGGTCGCCACCAGCACATCCATGTTGGCGGAGCGGTTCTTGATGGCGAGCCAGGCGCCGCGATAGAAGCGGGCCCCAATCCAGAACTGCACCGGGGTGGCGAGCACCAGCTCCAGCCAGGCGGGCAGATGCCAGGGCAGCAGACCGGCCATGGCCAGCATCCCCACCAGCAGCGGCAGGGTAAGCAAAGCCGAGACGATGACCCGGGTTTGCGCCTGACGGGCGCTGGCGGCCTCCTGCGCTTCCCGCTCCAGCAACTGCTGGCGGCGGCCGCTGGCCGAGCCTTGCGCCAGTTGGGCGCCAAAGCCGAGGGCCTCGATCTGCTCGCGCAGGGCCGCGGGCGTCTGCATCCCGGGTACCAGCACGATACGAGCCTGCTCGATGGAGAAGTTGACGTCGGCGGAGATGACGCCGGGCAGCGCAGCCAGCGTCTTGTTCAGGCGGGCCGAGCAACCGGCACAGGTCATGCCGGTGATTTGAAACAATATGGTCTCACTGCCGTAGTCATAACCCTGCGCCTTGATGCTCTCCAGTACCGCCGGCAGACGGTCGGGGCTGGTCAGCTCGATAGCCGCCTGCTCCAGCGCGAAGTTGACGGTGGCCGATACCCCGTCGAGCTTGTTGAGGGCGGTCGTGATGTGGCCGGCGCAGTTGGCGCAGCTCATGCCGCTGAGCGGCAACTGCAGATGAATGGGTGATTGAAGATGAGTGGTCATGTTGTTCCTCCCCGGAACCCGTCGGCACCACAAAACGCCGACTGGCAAACCCTAACCTTTACTGTAAGGGTAAGCTCAAGCCACATGATCCACTTTTTGCAGATGAAAAAACGGCGCCCGTTTGCTGCCAGAGAACAAACGGGCGCCGCCTTCAACTATTGCGCGGTATGCGCGGCGACTCAGATACCGTACTGGGCGCGGTAAGCCTTCATGGCGGCCAGTTGTGCCGCCAGCTCCGGCTGTTCGGCCTGCTTCTCTTCTAGATAAGCGATCAGGTCGCTCATCTGGATGATGGCGATGATGTGGGCACCGTAGTCACGCTCCACTTCCTGAATGGCGGAGAGCTCGCCCTTGCCCTTCTCCTGACGGTCCAGCGCAATCAGCACGCCAGCCAGGGAGGCGCCGTTGGCCTGGATCAGATCCATGGATTCGCGGATGGCGGTGCCGGCGGTGATGACGTCGTCCACCAGCATGATGCGCCCCTTGAGCGGGCTGCCCACCAGATTGCCGCCTTCACCGTGATCCTTGGCCTCCTTGCGGTTGAAGCACCAGGGCACGTCCACGTCGTGCTGCTCCACCAGCTGCACCGCGGTGGCGGAGGCGATGGGGATCCCCTTGTAGGCCGGGCCAAACAGCACGTCGAATTCGATGCCTGCATCCATCAGGGCGGCGGCATAGAAGCGGCCGAGACGGGCCAGATCGCGGCCGCTGTTGAACAGGCCGGCGTTGAAGAAGTAGGGGCTTTTACGACCGGATTTCAGGGTAAATTCACCGAATTTGAGGACCTGTTTCTCCAGGGCGAACTCGATAAATTGACGCTGGTAGGCTTTCATTCTGGCTCCTTGCTTGGCTTGTCGTTTACTTGTGTGGGGGTATAAAAAAACGCGGTCAATGCCGCGTTTGCAGGATCTGTTGACGCTTCGTCACAGCCGCGACGGAGTCGGTTTTTGCGCAGAACTAGGCATGAGATGCGAAGTTTGGTAATCCAAACGAGGCATCGAATAACGACGTTATGCACAAAAACAGACCCGTCCCTACGGGTTGCGTGGCAAAGGATGCCATGCGTTGTTGCAGGACTTGCCAAGGGAATAACCATTGGCGGCATCCTGCGCCTAGCCTGGCATCCTTTGACACTGCAACGCGACTTGTGCCGAAACATCAACAGGTCCTGGTATCAGGAAAGTGACTGCTTCTGCAGCGCAATGATGTCGGCGATGCCGCCCTTGGCGAGGGCCAGCATGGCCAGCAGCTCCTCGTGGGTGAAGGGTTCGGCCTCCGCGGTGCCCTGCACCTCGATGATGCGACCATCTTCGGTCATCACCACGTTCATGTCGGTCTCGGCGGCGGAGTCTTCGATGTACTCCAGATCGCAGATGGCCTCCCCTTCGAACATACCGACGGAGACGGCCGCGATCATCTGCTTGAGCGGGCTCTGTTTGATCAGCCCCTTCTCCACCATCCAGTTCAGCGCATCCACCAGCGCCACGCAGGCCCCGGTGATGGCGGCGGTGCGGGTACCACCGTCGGCTTGCAACACGTCGCAGTCAACGGTAATGGTGTGCTCGCCCAGGGCACTCAAGTCCACCGCCGCGCGTAGGGAGCGGGCGATCAGACGGGAGATCTCCAGGGTACGGCCGCTCTGCTTGCCGGAGGCCGCTTCGCGGTTCATCCGGGAGTGGGTGGAGCGCGGCAGCATGCCGTACTCGGCAGTGACCCACCCCTGCCCCTTGCCTTTGAGGAAGCGCGGCACGCTGGTGTCGACGCTGGCGGTGCAGAGCACGCGGGTGTGGCCGAATTCCACCAGCACGGACCCTTCAGCATGCTTGGTGAAGTGGCGGGTGATGGTTACCGGACGCACCTGGGCGGCGCTGCGATCGCTGGGACGGGACATGGGACTGACCTCTGGGCTGGCTGAATTGGCGCAGGAGTATAAGCGATCGCTACTCAAATATCAGCCGCTAAAACCACCTCGTCGGCTGACGGAGCAGGCCTGGCTGAGTATACTGGCCGCACACTTCATCAAGCCCGGAACAATCAATGATTCACAGCATGACCGCCTACGCCCGCAAGGAACTCAAGGGCGACTGGGGCACAGCCGTTTGGGAAATTCGTTCGGTCAACCAGCGCTATCTGGAGACCTACATTCGCCTGCCGGAACAACTGCGCAGCCTGGAGCCGGTTCTGCGTGAGCGCTTCCGGGCCAAACTGCAGCGCGGCAAGGTGGAGTGCAACCTGCGCTTCGAGGCCGCCCAGGCCGCCGCCAGCCAGCTGCACATCAATGAAGAACTGGCCAAACTCATCATCGAGAGCGCCAACTGGGTGATGAAAGAGGCGGGCCAGGGTCAGCTCAATCCGGTGGACGTGCTGCGCTGGCCGGGGGTCATGGCTGCCGCCGAGCAGGACATGGACGTGGTCGCCACCGAGCTGATGGCCGGCTTCGACCTGACCATGGAAGACTTCCTCGCCTCACGCGCCAGCGAAGGGGCCAACCTCAAGGCGCTGATCGAACAGCGTCTGGCCGGCATCCAGGTAGAAGTGAAGAAGGTGCGCGAGCACCTGCCGCAGATCATCGAGTGGCAGCGCCAGAAGCTCACCGACCGGCTGGCCGAAGCCAAGGTGGAGCTGGATCCTGCCCGCATCGAGCAGGAGATCGTGCTGCTGGCCCAGAAGATCGACGTGGCCGAAGAGCTGGATCGCCTGGAGATGCACATCAGCGAAACCAACAAGATCATGAAGAAGGGTGGCGCCTGTGGCCGTCGCCTCGACTTCATGATGCAGGAGTTCAACCGCGAGTCGAACACGCTGGGCTCCAAGTCGATCAACGCCGAGGTGACCCAGTCCGCCGTCGAGTTGAAAGTGCTCATCGAGCAGATGCGCGAGCAGATCCAGAACATCGAGTGATCCCCCTCATCGATGCACCAGCCCCCGCCACCCGGGGGCTTTTTTATGCTCGTTTCCCGCAGCGCTCAGCCGCTTGACTGATGGCAACCCCTAGCAAAGGGAGCCCGACATGTACCATCACGCAAAGAGGGTCTGCCATGCAGACCCTCTCCTTCTTTTCTATGCATCCCCCACCCGCGCAGGCTAGACCGGTGACTTCAGCCTTCGGCTGCGCAGCAGCAGGGGGAGCTGGTAGAGCACCAGAGCACCCAGCACCAGGCCGGCACCAGCCAGCTTGGCGGGGCCCAGCGGTTCGTCATAGAAGAGAGTGCTTAAGATCAGGGTCCAGACCGGTTCCAGCAGCATCAGCAGGGCGGCGTGGGCCGTGGTCATCCGGCTCAGGGCGTGGGTGAGCAGCCAGTAACGCAATGTGGTGGCGATCAGGACGCTGGCCGCAAACCAGCCCCAGATACCAGTGCCGATACTGGCGGGCCACTGCTCGGTCAGCAGGGAGAGCAGGGTGCCGAGCAGTCCGGTCACCGCCAACTGGATGCAGGTGAGCCAGGTAGGAGGGATGGACTGGGCGAAGTGGCGGTGCACCGCGAGCTGGACCCCCAGGGTTGCGGCCGCCGCCAGAAACCAGAACAGGGAGAGCGACACACCCCAGTGGGTGCTGCTGGAGAGCAGCAGCAGGCCAGCCACGGCGACGGGCAGGGTGAGCCAGTAGTGGCGGCCGGGTCTGGCCTTGAAGGCGGCCCAGGCGGCGAGCGGCGCCATCAGGGTGGCCACGCTCATGATGAAGGCGCCACTGCCGAGCGCATCGCTCTGGCTGATGGCGGTAACCCAGAACAGCAGGCTGGCCCCGAGCAAGGTGCCGCACCCGGCGGCGCGCAGCAGTTGTGAGCCACTGGGGGGCGGCTCGCGCAACCAGGCGAGCGGCAACAGCAGCAGGGCGGCCAGCAGGAAGCGGCTGCCGATAAAGGCGGCGGTGGGCAGTTCGCGAATCGCCTCTTTCGAGAAGAGCCAGCCAGCGGCGGCCAGCAGGGTGACCAGTATCATCAACAGCAGGGGAGCGCGGTTCATCGGAGCATCACAGGGTCAGGGGCAAAGGGCAGAGCATAAAGGAAAGAGGCGCGGACTGTCTCCCGGGGTTTGGCAGACATGCTGGCGGGGCGGCCACCACGCCGCCCCGCCTCAGTCGTCACTTTCCAGGCTGGCGAGGCAATGGGAGAGGGTGCGCGCCAGCGCCCCCTGATTGCGCAGCACCACGGCCCGGGCGTGTTCCCCCATCTCGCGGCGGGCGCCCACATCGGCGAGCAAGGCGTTCACCTTGTCGCCGAGCGCCTCTGTATCCGCCACCACGGCCGCGCCCCCCTGGGCCACCAGCTGGCGGGTGATGTCGCTGAAGTTGAAATAG
Source organism: Aeromonas sp. ASNIH7 (assembly GCF_002903485.1). NCBI lineage: Bacteria > Pseudomonadati > Pseudomonadota > Gammaproteobacteria > Aeromonadales > Aeromonadaceae > Aeromonas > Aeromonas sp. ASNIH7. Next base: position 2,308,460 of record NZ_CP026226.1, on the reverse strand, counting down.
ACGGGGCCGGTCAAGCAGGGTTTGCCCAGCGCCGCCGGTTCCAGCAGGTTGTGACCGCCCACGGGCACCAGGCTGCCACCGACAAAGGCGAGATCCGCCGCCGCCAGCATCAGCGGCAGCTCGCCCATGGTGTCACCCAGGTAGATCTTGTCCCTCTCGCCGACCGCTCTGCCCGCCGTACGCCGCACGCAACCGTAGGGGGCGCACAGCTCGGCCACCCGATCGAAACGCTCGGGATGGCGCGGCACCAGGATGAGCAGGGCGGAGGGATGGGCCTTGAGCACCCGATCGAAGGCGGCCAGCACCTGCTCGTCTTCCCCCTGGTGGGTACTGGCGGCGATCCAGACAGGTCGTGCCTCCCCCAGTTGCTGGCGCAGGGCACGGCCCCTGGCCTGCACCTCGTCGCCAAACTGGATGTCGAACTTGATGGATCCGGTCACCGCCAGCCGGTTGCGCGCTATGCCCAGCCGATGGAAGCGATCCGCATCGTCCTGATGCTGGCACAGCAGGTGGGTCAGCGGGCGGCTCAAGGCATCGAAGGCCCCCTGGAAGCGACCATAGCGCTGACAGGATCGCTCCGAGAGGCGGGCATTGAGGATGGTCACCGGCAGGTGGCGTGCCTCGCAGGCCGCCAGCCAGTTCGGCCACAGCTCGGTCTCCATCACCCAGAGGGCGCGGGGTTTGACGGTGCTCAGAAACGCCGAGACGGCCCAGGGATAGTCGAGAGGCGCATAGCGGTGCACTACCAGATCCCCGAGCTTGGCCGCCTGTTCGGCGCCGGTGCGGGTGGTGGTGGTGAGCAGGATGGGCAGCTCGGGGCGCTCGGCCTTGAGGGCGCGGATGAAGGGGGTGATAGCCAGGGTCTCCCCCACGCTCACCGCATGGATCCAGAGGGGGGCCTCCTGTCCGGTCGGCGGCAATCGTCCCAGATGCTCGGCCCAGCGCGCCCCGAAGCCGGGCTTGCCTTTTTTGGGCTTGTAGAGCGCCAGCAGCGCCAGGGGCAACCCCAAGTGGATCAGCAGGTTGTAGAGCAACCGGTAGATCATGCTAGCTATTACCTGGTTCAGCAGCGGAGGATTCCACCGGCTGCCGCACTATGGTCAGATCTGCCGTTTCCCCACGCTCCAGCCGATTTCCCGCCTCGATGACCTGTTCCGGCATCAGTTCGATCAGGCACTTGAGGTGGCCGAACTTGCAGGTGCGCTTGAAGCAGGGGCGGCATTCGATGTCGGTGTGGACGATCTCGACCCTGTCCGCCAGGGGCGGCGTGTAGAGCGGCGAGGTGGAGCCGTAGACGCCGATCAGCGGCCGGTTGAGGGCGGCGGCGACGTGCATCAGGCCAGAGTCGTTGGCGATGACCCGACCGGCCAGGGCCATGAGATCGATCGCCTCGTGCAGGCTGGTCTTGCCCGCCAGCACGTGGCAGTTGGGGCGCGACAGGGGATTGATCCGATCGCGGATGGTGTTGGCCACGTCCACGTCCTTGCCCGAGCCGAAGATCCATACCTGCCATCCCTCGTCGAGGTGCTTTTGCGCCACCACGGCGTAGTGCCCCTCCGGCCAACGTTTGGCCGGGCCGAACTCGGCCCCCGGACAGAGCACCAGCACAGGGCGGGCACGATTCAGGCCGAGCCGCTCCAGCGCCTTGCCCTGGTTGATGAGATCCACGTGCAGGGAGGGGTGGGGAATAGCGGGAATGTCGTCCCGACTCTTCATCTGCCCCTTGGGATAGGCCAGAGCCACATAGCCTTCCACCATCAGCGGGAAGGCCTGCTTGTTGCTGCGCATGTCGTTGAGCAGACCGAAGCGGTGCTCTCCCTTCCAGCCGGTGCGCACCGGGATCCTGGCAAACCAGGGGATGAGGGCCGACTTCATGGAGTTGGGCTGGATGATGGCCTGATCGTACTGCTCGGCGGCCAGCTGCTTGCCAAGGCGGCGGCGCGCCCCCAGCTTGAAGTCACCGTGGCCAAGCGGCATGGGGATGGCCTTGTCCACCTCGGGCATGCGCTCCAGCAGCGCCACGCACCAGGCCGGCGCCATCACATGGAGCTCGCTGCCCGGGTGGTTGCTCTTGAGCGCCTTGTAGAGGCTCTGGGACATCACCATGTCGCCGACCCAGGAGGGGCCGATCACCAATATCTTCATCGCGCGTCTTCTCTCGGGACTGGCCCGGCTGTTGATCATTACTGGGCGAGATTATGCCCCAAGAAAGGCCGAAGAAATAACAGAAGATACCCGTCTGCTCCCGCAAAACGCCTACCTGGCAGGATCTGCTCCCCCGCGCATCCCTCCTGAGGCCCTCTTCGACCCGGACACGGCGTGCCCTGGGCCACCGACTGCCGGGTAGCAGATATTCCCCTTCCCCCGCATTCAAAAGCGGGCCCACCGGGCCCTCGGGTCATGCCCCGCGCGGGGTTTTAGGCTAGAATGGGCGCCAATCCGAGCATGACCCGCCCGCCGGGTGCCAACAAGAGTCCCTTGCCTGTGAAAAAACCGACCCTGGCGGCCGTCCTGATCGTCAAGAACGAAGCCGACAACCTCCGTGCCTGCCTCGCCTCCCTCGAAGGCCTGGCGGATGAAATCGTCATTCTCGACTCCGGCAGTCAGGATGACACCCCGGCCATCGCCGCCGAATTTGGCGCCCGCTTCTTCGTCAACACCACCTGGCCCGGTTTCGGCCGTCAGCGCCGCCTCGCCCAGTCCCATGTCCAGTCGGAGTGGGTGCTGTGGCTGGACGCGGACGAGCGGCTCACCCCCGAACTCAGGGAAGCCATCCAGGGGGTCATGGCCAACCCGGCCAGCGACACCATCTACTCCATCCCGCGCCTCTCCTGGGTGTTCGGCCGCTTCATCCGCCACAGCGGCTGGTACCCGGATCGGGTGCTGCGCCTCTACCCCAAGGCGCTGACCGGCTACAACGAGGCGCTGGTACACGAGAAGGTGGAGGTGCGCGCCAACATGAAGATCGTCAACCTGCAGGGCGACCTCCTCCACTACACCTACCGGGATCTGGAACACTACCTGGTCAAATCCGCCGGCTACGCCCGCGCATGGGCCGATCAGCGCACCGCCCGCGGCAAGAAGGGATCCCTCGGCCAGGGGCTGGTCCACGCCGTCGGCTGCTTCCTCAAGATGTACCTGCTCAAGGCCGGTTTCCTCGACGGCAAGCAGGGCCTGCTGCTGGCCATCCTCTCCGCCCACTCCACCTTCGTCAAATACGCCGATCTCTGGGTTCGCCAGCAGCCCCAGCAGCCGAAATAGGGCATCGCGCCTCAAACATCGCATTAATCACTCACCCCTTGTTCCAGCGGGACAAGGGGCAAACCCTATTGCCATGGAGCGAGCGCAGCCCTCGCGGGGCCGCTCACGGCGCAAACCCGGGCGCCACGGACGAAAACTGGCCGCTATAAGCCGAATGCATGGATATTGGCAACATGACCCGACTCCGGCTTATACCGACAGGATTCCCCTGCCCGGAGCCTGGGCAGGCCCATCAAGGGGCTGTCGGGAGCCACGCCCGGTAGGCCGGTCTGCCAGCAGGGCTCATCCCCATACAAGACAGGGCCCCGCGGGGCCCTGTCTGTATGTTCTGTGTGCGCTCTCAGCGCTCGGCGCGCCAGAAGGGCGGCGCCCAGCGGGCGATCTCTGCCGCCATGGCCTTGGGATCGAGCTGGCTCATGTCCTCCGGGTGGTCGCTGTCTTCCGGCGGGCTGAAGGGCAGATGGCGCCCCTCGCCGTTGAGCGGCCGCCAGCGCAGCGGCGTCGCCGAACGGTGTGCCGGGAAGAAGCCGACGGTCGGCACGTCCATGGCCGCGGCGATGTGCAGGGGCCCCGTGCTGCCCGCCACGAACAGGGCGGCGTTGGCCATCACCTGGCAGAACTTCGGCAGCCCCTCGTCGGAGCGATAGATCCAGCCGTTGCCCCCATGGGCCAGCAGTTCGGCCGCCAACTGCTCCGCCTTCCCCTCCTCCCCCGGCCCTGCCGTCAGCACGCACTGCAACTCGGGACAGGCCTGGTTGAGCTTGATGATGAGGCGCGAGTACTGCTCGATGGAGAGGTTGTTGGCCGAGCCACCGCTGCCCGCATGCACCATCAGCCAGGGGCGGCTGGCGTCGAGCCTGAGACGGGCGGCGACCTGCTCGCGCACCTGCAGCAGGCTCTCGGGGTCGAAGCCGAGGTAGGGGCCCTGTGGCTCCACCACGGTCTGATGCTGATCGGCGAGGAAGCGGCGCACCAGATCCAGGTTGTATTCGTACTCCGGCTTCTGGGAGCGGGAGCGGCGCTGCACCAGGCGCTGGTTGTAGAGCACCTGGGCCAGCTTGGTGGCCGGGGCCAGCCGGTAGGGAATATGCGCCTTCCACACCAGCTTGGCATTGCGGGTGTTGGAGAAGAGGCAGATGGAGGCATCGAAGGCGGCCGCCTTGATACGCGCCAGCAGGGCGCGTTGCTGCTCCTTGTCGGCCCGGGCACCCGGATCCAGGATGATCTCGTCGATCCATGGGCAGAGGCGGGCCAAGGGCGCCGTGTAGGCGGGAACCAGGGCAGTCACATGACACTCCATGGAGCGCTTGAGCATGGCAAAGCTCGGCCACGCCAGCATGAAGTCACCAATCTTGTCATTGCGGACTACCAGAATACGTTTCATAAAAAATCCCTATGCTCCCTGTCACCAGCGAAGGAGGCTTGATGCGCGATGCGGGTATTCTTGCCTGATGCAGGGCGATTCTCAAGCGAAGACACCACGGGGCCCCGATTTGTGCGACCCCGGCCGCCGATCAGCGCCAGAAATCCGCGCCATCCCGGTCGCGACAAACCGGCAACAGCCCCTATAATGCGACCAGTTTTCCGGTTTCAGGAATCAGCAGCATGACCAACAAGGTAATCTATCCCGGCACCTTCGATCCCATCACCAACGGCCATACCGATCTCATTGGCCGCGCCGCCAGACTGTTCGACGAGGTGGTGGTCGGGGTGGCCAACAGCCCGAGCAAACGGCCGCTGTTCGATCTCGAGGAGCGCGTTCAGCTGGCCCGGCAGGTGACGGCTCACCTGCCCAACGTCAAGGTGGTGGGCTTCTCCGGCCTGCTGGTGGATTTTGCCAGGGAGCAGCAGGCCAACGTGCTGATCCGCGGCCTGCGCGCCGTCTCCGACTTCGAATACGAGTTCCAGCTCGCCAACATGAACCGTCGCCTGATGCCCACCCTGGAGAGCGTCTTCCTCACCCCGGCGGAGGAGAACTCCTTCATCTCCTCCACCCTGGTGAAGGAGGTGGCGCTGCACGGAGGTGACATCCACCAGTTCGTCGACCCCCTGGTGGCTCAGGCCATCGCCGCCAGGCAGCAGCGCTAATCCCTCCCCTGATGGGCAGAAACGAACAAGGGCTACCCGCGGGTAGCCCTTGTTGCATCAAGGCACTGCACGCCTAGCTGCGGGCAAACTGCTGGCGGATCGCCCGCTCCAGCCCGTCCAGCCACTCGTAGCGACGCCGGTACATGGCCCGCTTCTTGGCGGCCACCTCCTCCAGCGGCTTGCGCACCACGGGTTGCAGCCGCACGAAGTTGGCGTCCTGATCGAGGGCGCCAAACTCCTGCCACAGCTCGTCGTAGTCCGCCTGCAGGCAGGCTTTCTTCTTCTTGCTGTACCGTCTTGCCTGGAAGATGTGGGCCTTCATGCGTACCGCACAGACCCGGTGGGCCCCCATGGCCCCGGCCAGCGCCATCACCAGCATCACCACCAGCGACTTGGGTCTCAGACCCTGACCCGCCCGGGTCAATGCCCGCACCTGCTCCTGGGGCTGCTCGACACAGGGCTCCGGCCCCTGCACCGACCCGATCACCAGGGCCAGCTCCTGTTCGCTGCCCGCCAGGGAGAAGGCACAGCTGTAGAGTCGCTCCCCCCGCGCGTTGACGATGGAGAGGGCCAGCTCCGCCTCCCTGCGGAAGGTGCCGTCGTGACGCAGCACGATGCGCCAGCCGCCATCGGGATAATGGCCCAGCACTATCCCCTCCCCCAGATAGAGCGGGTCGATGAGCTCGGGGTACAGGCCCAGCAGCAGGCGGTAGTGATCCTCCACCATCTTGACCCGCTGGTTCACCGTCGAGCAGGCGAAGCGATAGGGGCGCATCGGCTTGTCGAGCAGCTCGGGGTGGCGGGCGGGAAGCGCTCGCAGGGGGGCGCTCTGGAACAGCTCGAACACCCGGTTCAACTGCGCACGGTAGAGCAGACTGCGCAGCAAAAACTTGCCGCGATTGAAGGTCTTGCGGGCGCTGTCTTCGGGATAGAGGAAGCGGGCCATATCGTGGGCACAATAGTGCCCCTGCCGGGATAAATGTTCCCAGTCTATTGATTTAGCTGTCATTTTATTACCTCGCAGCCTGAACTGGCGAGATAGTAGTCATGGGCTGACGCCGCTTCAACAGACCGGAAATACTCTCTTACAACTTGGCCGGTTCCGGCTCAAAAACCCCTCTTTCAGCGTTGGCAGTGGGAGCAGAACACCGTGGTTCGCTGGCCCATCTTCACCTCGGTGAGCAGGGTGTGGCAGTGGAAACAGGGCTGGCCGCCACGGCCGTAAACCTGCAGCTGCTGCACGAAATAGCCTGGCTTGCCGTCGGCGCTGGTGAAATCCTTGAGGGTGGTGCCCCCCTGGTGAATGGCTTCGGCCAGCACCCGCTTGATCTCGCTCACCAGGGTGCCCAGCCGCTCGGCGCTGATGTTGCCCGCCGCCCGCCTGGGATGAATGCCGGCGGCATAGAGCGCCTCGTTGGCGTAGATGTTGCCCACCCCGACCACCACATGGTTGTCCATCAGGAACTGCTTGATGGCGGTGCTGCGCCCCTTCGCCCGCTCCCGCAGGTAATCGGCATGGAAGGCATCGGTGAGGGGTTCCGGCCCCAGCTTGGCGAGCAGGGCATGGGCCTCGGCCGGTTCGCGGGTCCACAGCAGGGCGCCAAAACGGCGCGGATCGTTGAGCCGCAGCAGCTTGCCGTTGGCCAGCTCGATATCCACGTGATCGTGCTTCTCGGCCGGGGTGCCGATGTCCAGCACCCGCAGGCTGCCGGACATCCCGAGATGCAGGATGGCGGTGCCGAAGTCGGTCTCCAGCAACAGGTATTTGGCGCGGCGGCTGACGCGGTGGATGACGAGATCCACCAGCTCCTGGATCTCGCCGGGCACGGGCCAGCGCAAGCGGCCGTCCCGCACCACCACGCGGGTCACCTTGATGCCGGTAAGCCAGGGGGAGATGCCCTGGCGGCTGACTTCGACTTCCGGTAATTCAGGCATGGGCGATCTCTCGTTCAGGGAATGGGACGCATCAGGTCACGGTATTGCGCCTGACTCAAGCTGAGCCAGGTCGAGGAGGGCAGCAGGGCGGCAAACTTGCCGTCGTCCTGATAGAGCCCGACTTCCACCGGATCGCTCTGTCCGGCGATCCAGATCTTGAGGGTCACCGGGGTGCCGCGCACGGGCTCGCCGGGGGGCAGCAGCCAGCCTTGCCACGCCTCGATGCGGGCCGCCAGCTGGGCGTTGCCAAGCCCCAGATCCGGCGCGCTGCGCCAACCCTGGCCGATACGCTCTATCTGCCAGCTCGGCCCCTGCCAGGTCAGCACCACGGCACTCTCCGGCAACAGCGGACGCGCGCGTTTGGCACTGTTCTCCTGCTGGGCCTGCTCCAGCCGGTGCAACAGGGTAATGACGATCAACACGACCACGATGATCACGTTGTTCCAGCCTTTGCGGCTCAGTTTGAACATGGCTAGCCTCCCTTCGAATCGGCAGTGTACTGAATTCCAGCCATAAAAAAACCCGGCACGAGGCCGGGTTTTTGCAGCGAAACCAAGTAATTACTTGATTTTGCCTTCTTTGTAGATCACATGCTGACGAATCACGGGATCAAATTTCTTGATCTCCATTTTTTCGGGCATGGTGCGCTTGTTCTTGGTAGTGGTATAGAAGTGACCAGTACCGGCGCTGGAGTTCAGGCGAATCTTATCGCGAATACCTTTAGCCATGATCTAATTCCTTATACCTTAACGCCGCTGGCACGCAGTTCAGCCAGAACCACTTCAACGCCGCGCTTGTCGATGATACGCATGCCTTTTGCGGATACGCGCAGGCTCACGAAGCGTTTTTCACTCTCAACCCAGAAACGGTGAGTGTGCAGGTTCGGCAGGAAACGACGCTTGGTAGCGTTGTTAGCGTGCGAACGGTTGTTACCAACTGCCGGGCGCTTGCCGGTTACTTGGCATACTCTAGACATGTCAGTCTCTCCAAATCTTACTTCATTGCTCGAGCAAATATCTGCCCCGCTGGCCTTCGATTGCGGGGCAAACAGAAGGCGGCATTTTATACAGCATCCGTGATCAAAGATCAACTAATACAGTGCCAGAGCCCAGTCACAACCAACCACGCTCTGCGAAAGAAACCGTGATGCCATCACCGATCACCAGGTGATCAAGCACTCTGATATCGACCAGGGCCAGGGCGGCCAGGATCCGATCCGTGATCTGGCGGTCCGCCCGACTGGGCTCGGCCACGCCGGACGGGTGATTATGCGCCAGAATCACGGCGGCTGCATTATGTTTGAGCGCGATCTGCACGATTTCTCTGGGCCAGACGCTCGCCGAGTCGAGGGTGCCGTAAAAAAGTTCGACAAACCGGATGACCCTGTGCTGGTTGTCGAGCAGCAGCAGGGCGAACACCTCCCGCCCCCGATCCCGCAACTGGGCTTGCAGAAAGTCACGGGTAAGCCCGGGCGAGGTGAGCGCCTCTCCCCGTTGCAACTGTTCGGCCAGATGGCGCCGCCCCATCTCCAGCACCGCCTGCAACTGGGCATACTTGGCAGGTCCCAGCCCGTGAGCGCCACAAAAATCCTGCTGCTCGGCCCCCAGCAGTGCCCGCAGGGAACCAAACTGCTGCAACAACTGGCGGGAGAGATCCACCGCACTCAACCCGCTGACCCCGGTGCGCAGGAAGATGGCCAGCAGTTCGGCATCGGAGAGCGTCGCCGCCCCTCGGCGCAGCAGCTTTTCCCTCGGGCGCTCCTCTTCCGGCCACTCCTTGATGCTCATTTGTCTCTCCCTCATGGCTATTGAGAGAAAACATAGCAAAGAATCCCGCGAGCCCGACCACAACTCCCCCATGTCAGCCTCTGTCGCCACCCATTGCCTGTGCTATCTTAGCCGACCAGTCAGAGTGAGCCGGAAGAGAAGCAGCAGATGAGATTGGCCGATAAACGCATCCTGTTGGGTGTCAGTGGCGGGATCGCCGCCTACAAGAGTGCCGAACTGGTACGTCGCCTGAAAGATCAGGGGGCCGAGGTGCGAGTGGTGATGACCCGCTCCGCCAAGGAGTTCATCACCCCGCTGACCCTGCAAGCCGTCTCAGGCCACCCGGTGGCCGACAGTCTGCTGGACCCGGCTGCCGAGGCGGGCATGGGCCACATCGAACTGGCCAAGTGGGCCGATCTGGTGCTGATCGCCCCCGCCAGCGCCAACCTGATGGCCCGCATGGCCGCCGGCATGGCGGACGAGCTGCTCACCACCCTCTGCCTTGCCACCCCGGCGACTGTCGCCCTGGCGCCAGCCATGAACCAGCAGATGTACCGCAACGCCGCCACCCAGGCCAACCTTCAGACCCTCGCCGAGCGCGGCATTCAGCTGTGGGGGCCGGATTCCGGCAGCCAGGCCTGCGGCGATGTGGGCCCGGGCCGGATGCTGGATCCCCTGGAACTGGTGGAACGCTGCTGCCAGCAGCTCGCCGCCGAACCGCTCCTGGCAGGCGTCAGGCTGCTGCTCACAGCCGGGCCGACCCGCGAGGCGCTGGATCCGGTGCGCTATATCAGCAACCACAGCTCCGGCAAGATGGGCTACGCCATCGCCCGCGCCGCGCGCGAAGCGGGCGCGGAGGTGACCCTGGTGAGCGGCCCGGTGGCACTGGCCACCCCGGCCGGCGTTACCCGCATCGATGTGGAGAGTGCCCTGCAGATGCACGAAGCAGTGATGAGCCGGGTCGGTGAGTGCGACCTCTTTATCGGCTGCGCTGCCGTCGCCGACTACCGTCCCGCCCAGGTGGCCGAGCAAAAGATCAAGAAGACCGGCGACAACGACCAAATGCAGCTGACCCTGGTCAAAAACCCCGACATCATCGCCGATGTGGGGGCGTTGTCAGACAAACCCTTCACCGTCGGATTTGCCGCCGAAACCGTGGATGTGGAACAATACGCCCTCGACAAACTTCGACGTAAGCGGCTGGACATGATCGCAGCCAACGATGTGTCCCGTGCAGGCCAGGGTTTCAATGCCGATGACAACGCCCTGACCGTCTTCTGGCAAGGGGGTCAAGCCGCCCTGCCCCTGGCCGATAAGCTGACGCTCGCCCGTCATCTTGTCGCCCTGATTGCACGCCATTATCGACCCTGAGCCCATTGAACATGCCGGGAGCCCCAGGCTCCTGCAGTACCACCCGATCGCCAGGCGATCCAATTGAAAAAGATTCATGACGACACAAATTGAACTGAAAATCCTGGATGCCCGCATCGGCACCGACTTCCCGCTGCCCGCTTACGCCACACCGGGCTCCGCTGGCATGGACTTGCGCGCCCTGCTGGATGCCCCGCTGACCCTGGCCCCGGGCGACACCACGCTGGTGCCGACCGGGCTGGCCATTCACATCCAGGATCCGGGTCTGTGCGCCACCATCCTGCCCCGCTCCGGCCTCGGCCATAAGCACGGCATCGTGCTGGGCAACCTGGTCGGCCTCATCGACTCCGACTACCAGGGTCAGTTGATGGTCTCGGTCTGGAACCGTGGCAACGACAGCTTCACCATGCAGCCTGGCGAGCGCATCGCCCAGCTGGTGATCCTGCCGGTGGTACAGGCCAGCTTCCAGTTGGTCGACGAATTCAATCAGAGTGAACGGGGTGAAGGCGGGTTTGGTTCTTCTGGTCGCCAATAACAAGACCACACGGCCCCCTGGGGCACGTGCCAAATAATAGAATCAAGCCATTGTTTTTTTAGGGGAATCCATGGCAAGCAGTAACCAGAAACAGAGTCGGCGCGATCAGATCCTGCAGGCACTCGCCCACATGCTGGAAACCAGCCCGGGCCAGCGCATCACCACGGCACGCCTCGCGGCCGAGGTCGGTGTGTCCGAGGCGGCCCTCTACCGGCATTTTCCCAGCAAGGCGAGGATGTTCGAGGGGCTGATCGACTTTATCGAGGATTCCCTGCTGTCACGGGTCAACCTGATCATGGCCGAAGAGAAGGACACCATGGCCCGCTGCCATCACATACTGCAGCTGCTGCTGGTGTTCGCCGAGCGCAACCCCGGCATCACCCGCATTCTCAATGGCGATGCCCTGCTGGGCGAACACGATCGGCTGCGGGATCGCATCAGCATTCTGTTCGACAAGCTGGAGACCCAGATCAAGCAGGTACTGCGCGAGAAACGGCTGCGGGAAGGCCAGGGCTTCCAGCTCGACGAGACCATGCTGGCCAACCTGCTGCTGGCCTATACTGAGGGCCGCATCAGCCAGTTCGTCCGCTCGGAGTTCAAAATCAAGCCCACCGCCGGGTTTGAAGATCAGTGGCAGTTTATCCGCAGCCAGCTGCTGCAAAGCTGAGCCAGCAGACCGCATCAACCAATGCACGTCCGCTCCGAGTGCACAATCAAGCCCACTGCCGGCTTTGAAGATCAGTGGCAGTTCATCCGCAGCCAGCTGCTGCAAAGCTGAGCCAGCAGACCGCATCAACCAATGCACGTCCGCTCCGAGTTCACAATCAAGCCCACTGCCGGCTTTGAAGATCAGTGGCAGTTTATCCGCAGCCAGCTGCTGCAAAGCTGAGCCAGCAGACCGCATCAACCAATGCACGTCCGCTCGGAGTTCAACATCAAGCCCACTGCCGGGTTTGAAGATCAGTGGCAGTTTATCCGCAGCCAGCTGCTGCAAAGCTGAGTGCGCACATGCCCAGCGTCCCTGCGCCAGCAGGGTTGTGACAAAGCGGGAGGCCTTGGCCTCCCTTGCTTTTTGTGGCACAAAAGAAGAGACAAGCACCAGATGCGACCCAGCTTGTCGCGCTCAAGTGTTAGATTCATCTGCCATAAATCTTCACACCAACAGGACATCCTATGGAACCCGAGATCATTACCGAAGCACAGACCTGGCTGACCAACAACCAGGGACTGATCATCGAGTATGCGGTCAACATCGCCGCCGCCCTGATCACCCTGCTGGTCGGTTACATTGCCGCCAACCTTCTCAGCGGTGGCGTGGTCAAGGTGATGCAGACCCGCAAGCTGGACACCACCGTCACCCACTTCGTCGGCAGCATCCTCAAATACACCATTCTGGTGTTCGTGGTGATCGCCGCTCTGGGCCGGGTCGGGGTGCAGACCGCCTCCTTCGTGGCCATCATAGGTGCCGCCGGTCTGGCCATCGGTCTGGCGCTGCAGGGCTCTCTCTCCAACTTTGCCGCCGGTTTCCTGCTCATCATCTTCCGCCCCATCAAGGCAGGGGAATTCATCGAGGTGGCAGGCACCAATGGCGTTGTGCAATCGGTGCAGCTCTTCACCACCACCCTCACCTCGGGTGACAACAAGATGGTGGTAGTGCCGAACTCCGCCATCCTCAACGGCACCATCGTCAACTACTCGCGCATGGATACCCGCCGCGTCGACATGACCTTCGGCATCGGCTACGGCTCCGACCTGCGCAAGGCCAAACAGATCCTGGAGCGGCTGGTGAGCGAAGAGCCCCGCATCCTGAAGGAGCAGGCCGCCACCATTGCCGTTGCCGCGCTGGCCGACTCCTCGGTCAATATCGTGGTGCGTCCCTGGGTCAAGACCGGTGATTACTGGGGTGTCTGGTTCGACTTCCACGAGAAGGTGAAGCTCACCTTCGACGCCGAGGGCATCGAGATTCCCTTCCCCCAGCGTGTGGTCCACATGCAAAAGACTGCGGATTGATCCTCGGTGTGCGTTCTCCAGTGCCAGCCTTCGGGCTGGCACTGTCGTTTCTGCCTTCTGTGACATGAAAAAACCGGCCACAGGCCGGTCTTGCGCACCAGGTCGCACCGCGTTCTCACCCCAGCCGGCGTGCAACCCGGTTGAGCAGGGGCTGCATCAGCACATAACCCCCCAGCACGGCTCCGATCACCGCCAGTACGCGGATCTCCAGCGTCGGCGCCGCATTGGCCAGCGTCAGGGTCAGCAAACCGATGAGGCCGGTGGCGATCAGGCTCAGGGCAAACAGGGATAACAGGGCTTTCATCTCGATCTCCTCATTCCACACCATTGATTCCATACCTTGGCCATCCCTGGGAGATCTCGTCCATTCGGCTCATATGATAGCCAGCGTCTGTTGCCCACCATTTGCGCCTGCTCAAAAAACCGTCCGATGAGCGTCTGTTGAATACCCTTTGATCTGTCACGCCAGCTTTCCAGAGCCACGGCCGCGCTCCCCTTGAAATGAAAGCCTTTTCAACCCGAGCAAGCATGCGCGAACGCAAGATCCCGGGGTACTGAGTGACTCATAATCGCACTGTTTTGGTTGTACACTCCCTCGTTGCAGACAATTGGTAATGCTCTGTTACACGGGGCGCACGGAGTGCCCGGTATAATGCTCGCATAATAAGGTTTGGCGGGAGCCTTGCCTGCAAGGTTCAAACACAACTTGGAAGACTGATAATCCTATGAAAAATATCAATCCAACCCGGACCCAGGCCTGGCAGGCACTGGAAGCCCATTTTGCAGCCAACAAGGAGATGCGTCTCAAGGATCTGTTCGCACAGGATCCCAAGCGTTTTGACAAGTTCTCCCTCACCTTCGGTGGCGACATCCTGGTCGACTACTCCAAGAACCTGATCACCGAAGAGACCCTCAAGCTGCTGGTGAACCTGGCTGGCGAGACCGATCTGCGCAGCGCCATCGACGCCATGTTCAACGGCGACAAGATCAACATGACCGAAGGACGCGCCGTACTGCACACCGCCCTGCGCAACCGCTCCGACCGTCCCATCGAGGTTGACGGCAAGGACGTGATGCCGGAAGTGAACGCCGTACTGGCCAAGATGAAGGGCTTCTGCGAGAAAGTCATCGGTGGCGAGTGGAAGGGCTATACCGGCAAGGCCATCCAGCACGTGGTCAACATCGGCATTGGTGGCTCCGATCTGGGCCCCGTCATGATCACCGAGGCCCTGCGCCCCTACAAGAATCACCTGGAGATGCACTTCGTCTCCAACGTCGACGGCACTCACATCGCCGAGACGCTCAAGAAGATCGATCCGGAAACCACCCTGTTCCTGGTGGCCTCAAAGACCTTCACCACCCAGGAGACCATGACCAACGCCCTGACCGCCCGCGACTGGTTCCTCGGTCACGCCGGTGACAAGGCTCACGTGGCCAAGCACTTCGCCGCCCTGTCTACCAACGGCAAGGCCGTGGCCGAGTTCGGCATCGACACCGACAACATGTTCGAGTTCTGGGACTGGGTCGGCGGTCGTTACTCCTCCTGGTCCGCCATCGGCATGCCCATCGCCCTCTCCCTCGGCTTCGAGCACTTCGAGGCCCTGCTGCAAGGCGCCTTCGAGATGGACATGCACTTCGCCACTGCCGCCAATGAACAGAACGTGCCCGTACTGCTGGCCCTGATTGGCCTGTGGTACAACAACTTCCATGGTGCCGAGTCCGAAGCCATCCTGCCGTACGATCAGTACATGCATCGCTTCCCTGCCTACTTCCAGCAAGGCAACATGGAGTCCAACGGCAAGTACGTGGACCGCGACGGCAATCCGGTGGACTACCAGACCGGCCCCATCATCTGGGGTGAGCCGGGTACCAACGGCCAGCACGCCTTCTACCAGCTGATCCACCAGGGCACCAAGCTGATCCCCTGCGACTTCCTAGCGCCGGCCATCAGCCATAACCCCATCGGTGACCACCATCCGAAGCTCCTGGCCAACTTCTTCGCCCAGACCGAGGCCCTGGCCTTCGGCAAGAGCAAGGAAGCGGTGGAGGCCGAGTTCCTGGCCGCCGGCAAGACCCTGGAGCAGGTCAAGGATCTGGTGCCGTTCAAGGTGTTCGAAGGCAACCGCCCGACCAACTCCATCCTCTTCAAGCAGCTGACCCCGAAAACTCTCGGCTCCCTGATCGCCATGTACGAGCACAAGATCTTCGTACAGGGTGCAATCTGGAACATCTTCTCCTTCGACCAGTGGGGTGTGGAGCTGGGCAAACAGCTGGCCAACAAGATCCTGCCGGAGCTGGGCACCGATGAAGCCGTCACCAGCCACGACGGTTCCACCAACGGCCTGATCAACACCTGGAAAGCCTGGAAGGCCTGATTGCTCCCGCCCTCCAGAATGCAAAAGCCCCGCTCGATGAGCGGGGCTTTTTTATAGGCTTCAATCTGTCTGTTTGCATCATCCGGACGACAGGCCAGGTGTCTAAGCCAGCCAGTAACGGGGATCGTCATCCCCGCCCCTTCCGATGCCGCTCAGCGAAGGCTTAACCGCCGACGGCAATACGCTTCATGTCCTTCATGTAACCACGCAGGGTCTGGCCGATCTTCTCGATCGGGTGGTTGCGGGTCGCTTCGTTGGCAGCCAGCAGGGCCAGGTTGTCCACCGCCTTGCTCTCGGCACGGGCACTGCCCAGGTCCCCTGCTTGCAGGGTCGGCATGAAGTGCTCACGCAGCAGCGGCACGGCGGCGTTGGCGAACAGGTAGTTGCCGTACTCCGCGGTGTCGGAGATGACCACGTTCATCTCGTACAGACGCTTGCGGGCGACGGTGTTGGCGATCAGCGGCAGCTCGTGCAGAGACTCGTAGTAGGCAGACTCTTCATAGATACCGGAGGCCACCATGGTTTCGAACGCCAGCTCCACACCCGCCTTGACCATGGCCACCATGACCACGCCATTGTCGAAGTACTCCTGCTCGGCGATCTTGCCGGCATAGGCAGGGGCATTCTCGAAGGCGGACTTGCCGGTCTCTTCGCGCCAACCGAACAGCTTGGCATCGTCTTCGGCCCAGTCAGCCATCATGCCGCGGGAGAACTCGCCGGCGATGATGTCATCCATGTGCTTCTCGAACAGCGGACGCATCAGGGTGCGCAGTTGCTCGGAGAGCTCGAAGGCACGCAGCTTGGCCGGGTTGGAGAGGCGGTCCATCATCAAGCTGATGCCGCCCTGCTTCAGGGCCTCGGTGATGGTCTCCCAGCCGAACTGGATCAGCTTGCCGGCATAGGCCGGGTCGGTGCCCTCGGCAACCAGCTTGTCGTAGCAGAGCAGGGAACCGGCCTGCAGCATGCCGCACAGAATGGTCTGCTCGCCCATCAGGTCGGATTTCACTTCCGCGACGAAGGAGGATTCCAGCACGCCGGCACGGTCACCACCGGTAGCAGAGGCCCACGCCTTGGCGATGGCCATGCCCTCGCCCTGGGGATCGTTCTCCGGGTGGACGGCGATCAGGGTCGGTACGCCGAAGCCGCGCTTGTACTCTTCACGCACTTCGGTACCCGGGCACTTGGGCGCAACCATCACGACGGTGATGTCGGAACGGATCTGCTGCCCCTCTTCCACCACGTTGAAGCCGTGGGAGTAGCCCAGCGCGGCGCCCTGCTTCATCAGCGGCATCACGGTTTTGACGACGTCGGAGTGCTGCTTGTCCGGAGTCAGGTTCAGCACCAGATCGGCGGTCGGGATCAGCTCTTCATAGGTGCCGACCACGAAGCCGTTGTCGGTGGCCTTCTGCCAGGAGGCGCGCTTCTCGGTGATGGCGGCCTTGCGCAGGGCGTAGGAGATGTCCAGCCCGGAGTCGCGCATGTTCAGACCCTGGTTCAGGCCCTGGGCGCCACAGCCCACAATCACCACCTTCTTGCCCTTCAGCACGTTGCAGCCGTCCGCGAACTCTTCGCGCTGCATGAAACGACACTTGCCCAGCTGGGCCAACTGCTGACGCAGGTTCAAGGTGTTGAAATAGTTAGCCATGGTGATTGCTCCGTTCGATTGATTCCATGCCGGATGGCGGCGTTGTCGAAACCACTATAGCGCGGGACACTTATTGCCTGAACTGATATATTCGAAACAGTACGTTGCAGGAATTGAAATGTGATTTCCCGCAATCTCCCGCCGCCGAGCCATCGTGCTACAGGGCGCCTGACAACGCCGCAGGAATAAAAAGATGGACCTTCGCAATCTCGAACTGTTTCTCCACCTCGCCGACTCCCTCCACTTCGGCAAAAGCGCCGATGCCATGGCGGTCAGCCCCTCCACCCTGAGCCGCGCCATCCAGCGACTGGAACAGGAGACCGGCTGCGTGCTGTTCGAGCGGGACAACCGCTCGGTGCGGCTCACCCCTGCTGGTGACAAGCTGCGGGAGTTTGGCGGTGCCTTGCTGCAGGAGTGGCGCCAACTCAAACAGGAGCTCAAGCGCAGCGACGAGCCGCTGCAAGGGCGGTTGCGGGTCTTCTGTTCGGTCACCGCCAGCTACTTTCTGTTGCCCGAAGTACTGGAGCGCTTTCGCCGCCGTTATCCCCAGCTGGAGATCAAGCTGGAGACCGGCGACCCGGCGCTGGCGGTGGACAAGATCCTGGCTGACGAAGCCGATCTCGCCATCGCCGCCCGCCCGGATGCCCTCTCCGCCAAGCTGGAATTTGCCAGTCTGCAGCAGGTACCGCTGGTGTTCATCGCCCCCCGCACCGCACCGCAGCAGAGCCAGTGGTTTTCTCAGGGAGAGCCAGACTGGGAGCGGCTGCCACTGATCCTCTCCGAGCAGGGGCTGGCCCGAAAGCGCTGTGATCAATGGTTTCGCAACAAGGGGATAGCTCCCAACATCTATGCAGAAGTGGCGGGCAACGAGGGCATCGTCGCCATGGTGGCCCTCGGCTTCGGTGTGGGTGTCGTGCCTGCCGCCGTCATCGATCACAGCCCCATGGGGGACAAGGTGCGTGTGGTAGAGCCCAAACCGGCGCTCAAGGCGTTCGACGTCGGCATCGCCGTGCTCAAGAAGCGGCTGGAAGAGCCGCTGATCCGCGCCTTCTGGGACACCGCACGCGGCCAGGGAGGCCTTCGCTGATCCGGCAGGCGTCGGAGCCACTGTGAGTGTCAAATGTATCAGTATGAAAGTGGGGGAGAAGAGGGGACACTGGCCGGCACCATCCAGCCACCATCAAGGAATAGAGCGTGAGCCAGCATCTTGTCGAAATCCGCAGTGCCATCCTGTTCGCAGAATATCTGCAAAGCCTCGGGGTCCAGCGCCATGAACTCGATCGGGAGCAGGAGATCTATCTCCAGGACAGGCACCTCGCCACGGTGCAATGCATTCAGGGGGAGCTGCGCTTTTATCTGCGCGCCAGCGCACTGGCCAGATCGTGATCCGCAATCGGTCACAGAACCCGCACGCAAAGCGTATTAGACTGGCACCATCCGTCCCCCTCGCCCCGGGGGCCACCACGAGGAGTGCCCATGAAACAAAGCGGCCTGGATCGGCTCTTCAAACCTCACTCGATCGCCGTCATCGGCGCCTCCAGTGATCCGCAGAAGGCAGGCCATGTGGTCATCCGGCACCTGCTGGCGGGTCAGTTCCAGGGCCCTATACTACCCGTAGCCCCCCGCAGCCAGGCCATCGCTGGCGTGCTCGCCTATCCGGACATAGAGAGCCTTCCCTTCTCCCCCGATCTCGCCATCGTCTGTACCCGGCGCGAACGGGTACTGCCGCTCATCGAGGAGCTCGGCAAGAAAGGAACCGGAGCCGCCATCATACTGGCCGCCCAGTTCTCCACTGACGAGCGCCTGCGGCTCAAGCATCTGTGCCAGCAATACGGCATCCGGCTGCTCGGCCCCAACAGCATGGGCATGCTGCTCCCCGGGCAGGGTATCAACGCCAGCTTTTCCCCCATTGCAGCGACTCCGGGACAGGTGGCGTTTCTCTCCCAGTCTGCAGCGGTCAGCACCACCATCCTGGATTGGGCCAAGCAGCGCGAAATCGGCTTCTCGGCCTTCATCTCCCTAGGCGATCATTGCGACATCGACTTTGGCCAACTGCTGGATCAGCTCTCCCGGGACGGGACGACCCGCGCCATCCTGATCTACATGGACAAGCTGCACGATGCCAGGCACTTTCTCTCCGCCGCCCGTGCCGCCTCGCGTAACAAACCCATCCTGATCCTCAAGAGCGGTCGGCACGACCCGGCCAACGGTCTCGACAATGTCTATGATGCCGCCATCCGCCGGGCTGGCATGCTGCGCGTCCGGGATACCCACGAACTGTTTGCCACTGTCGAGACCCTGAGCCACTCCCTGACCCTCAAGGGGGAGCGGCTCGCCATCCTCTCCAACGGGCGCGGTCTCGCCAACATGGCCGCAGACGTACTGCTGTCTCGGGGAGGCAAGCTGGCGATGCCACCCCTCGACATCGGCAGCGATGCAGATATCGAGGCCTACAAGAGTGCACTCGAGACGCTGCTCCAAGGGGACAGTGCCGATGCCATCCTGCTGATCCATGCACCGTCCCTCACCGCCCGAGGTGTCACCCTCGCCAGCAACCTGATCGACTTCATCAAGCAGCATCCCAGGGCCAGACGATTCAACATACTGACCAACTGGGCAGGCGAATACTCCGCCCAAGAGGGGAGACGCCTGTTCAACGAGGCGGGCATCCCGACCTATCGCACCCCGGAAAGCGCCGTCACGGCCTTCATGCACATGGTGGAATATCGCCGCAACCAGAAACAGTTGATGGAAACACCGGCCTCCCTGCAAGGCGACAGGCTCGATGTCGAGCGCTGCCAGCAGCTCCTTGGGCAAGCGCTGGACCGCCAGCAGCGGGTGCTGGACACCCACCTGGCCCATCCCATCTTGCAGGCAGCCGGGCTATCCACCCTCGCGACCTGGATCGTCTCCGATGCCATCGAGGCAGCACTGACTGCAGAACAGATTGGCTACCCCGTAGCGGTGAAGCTGCGATCTCCCGACATCGCCCACAAATCCGATGTACACGGTGTCATGCTGAACCTGCGCACCTCGGCGGAAGTCGCCCAGGCGGCGGATGCCATTCTAGACAGGGTACGTCAGCGCGATCCTGGCGCCCGCATAGAAGGGCTTCTGGTACAACGCATGGCACGCCGCAGCGGGGGTCTGGAGCTGCGGATCCGCTTGCAGCAGGATCCGGTCTTCGGCCCCGTCATCCTGCTCGGGGAATCCGGCGCCGAGCCCCGCGACATGGTCGCGGCCCTTCCTCCCCTCAACCAGGCACTGGCTCGCTACCAGATCATTGGTGCCCTCAAGGATGGCAAGATCCGCGAGCAGGCCAGTCCGGTACGGCTCGATATCGACGCCCTCGGCCAGGTGCTGTGCCAGCTCTCCGAGCTGCTGCTGGCCTTCCCCGAGATACAAGAACTGGATCTGCACCCGCTGCAGGCCTGTGATGAAGAGATGGTGATCCTGGATGCCCGGCTCGTCCTGGCAGAGCGAGGACAACAAGTTCTGCCACTGGCCATTCGCCCCTATCCCACCGAGCTGGAAGAGGGTGCCTGGCTGAAAGATCAGAGTCATGTGCTGCTGCGCCCCATTCGCCCCGAAGACGAGCCGGCCCACAAGCAGTTCGTGCGGCAGGTGTCTGATGAAGACAGGTACAAACGCTTCTTCGCCGACGTGGGGGAGCTGGGGCATGAGGAGCTGGCCCGCATGACCCAGATCGATTATGACCGGGAAATGGCCTTCGTCGCCGTGGGTCAGGACGGCCCTTTCAGCCAGCAGATCCTGGGAGTGGTGCGAGCCATTGCCAGCCCGGATCAATCGGATGCGGAGTTTGCCATCCTGGTCCGCTCAGACTTGAAAGGCCTCGGACTCGGCAAGTTGATGATGGAAAAGATCGTGCGCTATGCCAGAGAGCGTGGCATAGGCCAGCTCTCTGGCATGACCATGCCCAGCAATCGCGGCATGATCAATCTGGCCAAACGGCTCGGTTTCAAGATCGATATTCAGCTGGAAGATGGGATAGTCAACATGGAGCTTCCCTGCGCTGATCAGGTTGTATAACGATGCAATCGTGGTGGTAAATCAACCAGATATGGATGGATAACGTGAATTTCAGGCAATAAAAAACCCCGCTCGAGTGAGCGGGGTTTCTTGTATTGGGTGCCTGGCAGTGTCCTACTCTCGCATGGCGAATGCCACACTACCATCGGCGCTACAGCGTTTCACTTCTGAGTTCGGCATGGGGTCAGGTGGTTCCACTGCGCTATTGCCGCCAGGCAAAATCTTCAATCTGAGAAAGCTGATGTAAGTAATTCGTTCATTCGCTACAAGGCCAGAAACACTTCTTGGGTGTTGTATGGTTAAGCCTCACGGGTAATTAGTATGGGTTAGCTCAACGTATCGCTACGCTTACACACCCCACCTATCAACGTTGTGGTCTCCAACGGCCCTTTAGGACCCTCAAGGGGTCAGGGATGACTCATCTCAGGGCTCGCTTCCCGCTTAGATGCTTTCAGCGGTTATCGATTCCGAACTTAGCTACCGGGCAGTGCCACTGGCGTGACAACCCGAACACCAGAGGTTCGTTCACTCCGGTCCTCTCGTACTAGGAGCAACTCCCTTCAATCATCCAACGCCCACGGCAGATAGGGACCGAACTGTCTCACGACGTTCTGAACCCAGCTCGCGTACCACTTTAAATGGCGAACAGCCATACCCTTGGGACCGACTTCAGCCCCAGGATGTGATGAGCCGACATCGAGGTGCCAAACACCGCCGTCGATATGAACTCTTGGGCGGTATCAGCCTGTTATCCCCGGAGTACCTTTTATCCGTTGAGCGATGGCCCTTCCATTCAGAACCACCGGATCACTATGACCTACTTTCGTACCTGCTCGACCTGTCCGTCTCGCAGTTAAGCTGGCTTATGCCATTGCACTAACCTCCTGATGTCCGACCAGGATTAGCCAACCTTCGTGCTCCTCCGTTACTCTTTGGGAGGAGACCGCCCCAGTCAAACTACCCACCAGGCACTGTCCGCGAGCCCGATTCAGGGCCCTGCGTTAGAACATCAAACATACAAGGGTGGTATTTCAAGGACGGCTCCAGCGCAACTGGCGTCACGCCTTCAAAGCCTCCCACCTATCCTACACATGTAGGTTCAATGTTCAGTGCCAAGCTGTAGTAAAGGTTCACGGGGTCTTTCCGTCTAGCCGCGGGTACACCGCATCTTCACGGCGAATTCGATTTCACTGAGTCTCGGGTGGAGACAGCATGGCCATGGTTACACCATTCGTGCAGGTCGGAACTTACCCGACAAGGAATTTCGCTACCTTAGGACCGTTATAGTTACGGCCGCCGTTTACCGGGGCTTCGATCAAGAGCTTCGCTTGCGCTAACCCCATCAATTAACCTTCCGGCACCGGGCAGGTGTCACACCCTATACGTCCACTTTCGTGTTTGCAGAGTGCTGTGTTTTTGATAAACAGTCCCAGCCATCTGGTCACTGCGACTCCCGACAGCTCCATCCGCAAGGGACTTCACCATCAAGAGCGAACCTTCTCCCGAAGTTACGGTTCTATTTTGCCTAGTTCCTTCACCCGAGTTCTCTCAAGCGCCTTGGTATTCTCTACCCGACCACCTGTGTCGGTTTGGGGTACGATGACTTGTAATCTGAAGCTTAGAGGCTTTTCCTGGAAGCAGGGCATCAATGGCTTCCGCACCGTGGTGCGTTCGTCTCGTGTCTCAGTGTTGTGTCTCCGGATTTGCCTAGAAACACCACCTACGCACTTTCACCAGGACAACCGTCGCCTGGCCCACCTAGCCTTCTCCGTCCCCCCATCGCAATTACAAGTCGTGCAGGAATATTAACCTGCTTCCCATCGATTACGCCTTTCGGCCTCACCTTAGGGGTCGACTCACCCTGCCCCGATTAACGTTGGACAGGAACCCTTGGTCTTCCGGCGAGGAGGCTTTTCACCCCCTTTATCGTTACTTACGTCAGCATTCGCACTTCTGATATCTCCAGCATGCCTCTCGACACACCTTCGCAGACTTACAGAACGCTCCCCTACCACTCACACTTAGTGTGAATCCGCGGCTTCGGTGCCTGGTTTGAGCCCCGTTACATCTTCCGCGCAGGCCGACTCGACTAGTGAGCTATTACGCTTTCTTTAAATGATGGCTGCTTCTAAGCCAACATCCTAGCTGTCTGAGCCTTCCCACATCGTTTCCCACTTAACCAGAACTTTGGGACCTTAGCCGGCGGTCTGGGTTGTTTCCCTCTTCACGACGGACGTTAGCACCCGCCGTGTGTCTCCCGGATATTACTTACTGGTATTCGGAGTTTGCATGGGGTTGGTAAGTCGGGATGACCCCCTAGCCCAAACAGTGCTCTACCCCCAGTAGTATTCGTCCGAGGCGCTACCTAAATAGCTTTCGGGGAGAACCAGCTATCTCCGAGTTTGATTGGCCTTTCACCCCCAG
>NZ_CP026226.1:2207500-2280000 GCF_002903485.1 Aeromonas sp. ASNIH7 | reverse complement strand
ATGAAGGGGACGGCACCCACGCTCCCCAGCACCACCCAGAACAGCACCACGATGAGGAAGCCTTCCTTGGACCTGAGTTCCTTTTTCTGGTGGCGGTTGGGGAACCAGAGCAGGAGGCCGAGCAGGAGGGCTATGACGAAGGAGTTGACGAACTCAGTACCACCGCCATCACGATACCCAAAAGCGACCATCGCGGGCAGCAGCATGGTCGAGCTGAACAGGGCAACCAGCAGACCGACGATACGAATGATGCTCAGAATCTGCATTCCGGCTCCCTCTTCAAACTAAAAGAGCGATGGATTCTAGCCATCTAAGGGACGAAGGGATACCCGACCCTGGGTCCGGTCGGTCAATTCCTGTGCGATACGGGCCCAGAACGCAGACTCCCACGCTACCTGAAGGGTGACGCTGGCACCATAATCGGCCACCAGCAACTGCCCTTGATGGGCAGAGATGAGGGACTCCACGGCCCCCATGTCGGTGTAGTCACACTGGATCACGGAAGAGGTCAGCTGACGCTTGATACAGGTTTCAAGTTGCTTGAGTGCTGCCCCCACACCACCGCCATAGGCCTTAACCAGGCCACCGGTCCCCAGCAGCACTCCACCGTAATAGCGCACCACCACGGCGGCGACTTCACCCAGACCGGCCCCCATCAACTGGGCCAGCATGGGTTTTCCCGCTGTGCCCGAGGGTTCGCCATCATCACTGAAACCATAAACCTGGCTGTCTTGGGGGGCGCCGGCGACAAAAGCCCAGCAGTGATGCCGGGCTCCCGGGTGTTGCTGTTTGATCTCGTCGATCCAGGCCTTGGCAGCCTCGACGGTCGGAGTGTGGGCGATGTAGGTAATGAAGCGGCTCTTCTTGATCTCTTCGCTCACCTCCAACGGGGCTGCCGGTATGGGGTAATCCGTCGCCATCAGAGCCCTGCTTGTCTGGTCAGGTTCTCCACCCCGTTGGCATGCAGCACCACGTTGTCCTCGATGCGAATGCCACCATAGGGACGCAGCGCCTCCACCTTGTTCCAGTTGACCCGTTTGCCCTGCTCACCCTGGCGCAGCGGCTCCAGCAGGCTGTCGATGAAGTAGAGACCCGGCTCTATGGTGAACACCTGGCCCACTTCCATCACCCGGGTGCAGCGCAGATAAGGGAACTGCTCGGGGGCCGCCAGGTGGGTGCCGCGCTCATCCTGCATGAAGCCGCCGACATCGTGTACCTGCAGGCCGAGGAAGTGGCCGAGACCGTGGGGGAAGAAGACATTGGTCACCCCGGTGTGGATCATCTCGTCCACCGACATGTCTACCAGTTCGGTGGCTTGCAGCAGGCGCGCCAGCCTGTGGTGCATCTGCAGGTGCAGCTCGCTGTAGCGGCGGCCCGGCTTGATCTCGTCGACGATCTCCTGTTGCTGTGCATCCAGCGCTGCGATCAGATCGGCGAACTCACCGCGGCGCCAGGCCCAGGTCCGGGTAATGTCGGAGGCATAACCGTGCACGTCCACACCGGCATCGATGAGGAAGGAGTAACGCTCCGCATCCGGCACCCGCTGGGTGGAGAGATGGGTGTAGTGCAGGATGGCCGCATTGCGGTTGATGGCAACAATGTTGCCGTAGGGCGCCTCATTGGCCCCCTGTCCGACCGCCTTCATGTAGGCCAGGTTGATCTCGAACTCGCTCGCCCCCGCCATGAAGGAGTCCTTGGCCGCGATGTGGCCGCGCACGCCGATGCGGTTGGCATCGCGAAGACATTCCAGCTCATAGGGCGTCTTGTAGGCACGGTGGTAGTGCAGGTAGTTGAGGACCGCCTCCGGATTGGGCTGACCCAGTCCCAGCAGCTCGGCCACTTCCAGATGGCCGCCCAGATAGGCCCACTCCTGCTTGTTGGCCGGCAGGTGATCGGCAACCTGCTCCGGGCGAGTCAGGAAGCGAATGTCGAAGAAGTCGACCCAGAAGGCGTTGGGCAACTCCGCCACCTTGTGCCAGAAGTCCACCGGCCGGTAGAACAGCAGCACCGGCTTGCTCACGCCATCCACCAGCAACCAGCAGTGAGGGTTGTCCAGCACCGGCAGCCAGGCCTTGAACTGGGGATTCACCTTGAAGGGATAATCCTGGTCATCGAGGAAGATACGATGAGTCTGGCCGGAGTGGATAGCGAGACCGCCAAGACCCTGTTGTTGCAGGATGTCGCGGGTACGCTGCTGAAGGGTGTCGAGATGCTGGGCAAAAAGTTGGCTGTAACTGCTCATGGCGTCCTGCTCCGGGCGAATGTGACTTCAGCATAACATCAAGCGAATCAAGGCTCGAGCCACCCGGCTTTCGCTTCGTGAGGTAACGCATAGGTTACAGGCTTTTTGTTATGAGGATAAAACAGACAATTAACAAACAAAGAACAATTCAATACACTGCCCACAGACAGTAGATATCAGCCGTCAGGAACGACTCATGCAAAACCTTTGTCTGTGGACACCGGATCAGGACAGGATGCAGCACTCCAACCTCCACCAGTTCATGGCCGAGGTCAATCACTTCCATGGTCTGCAACTGCGCAGCTATGCCGACCTGTATCAATGGTCGGTGGAGAAGACCACCCGCTTCTGGCCCCTGGTGTGGCAGCACTGCGGCGTCAAGGGCGAACTTGGCAACATTGTGGCGGAGAACCGCCAGGAGATGCAGCGCGCCCGCTGGTTCCCCGACAGCCAGCTCAACTTCGCCGAGAACCTGCTGCGCCGTCAGGATGAGAGCCCGGCCATTATCTCCCGCATTGAAGGGGCCCCAAGCCGGACCCTGAGCTGGCATCAGCTGGCAGATCAGGTCGCCCGCCTGGCCCAGTGGCTTCGCAGCCAGGGCATAGGCCGGGGTGATGTGGTCGCAGCCTACCTGCCCAATATCCCGGAAACCGTGGTGGCCATGCTGGCAACCACCAGCCTCGGCGCGATCTGGACCTCCACCAGCCCCGATTTTGGCGAGGCCAGCGTGGTGGAGCGCTTCGGCCAGACCCGTCCCAGGGTGCTGTTCGCGGTGGATGGCTACCGCTACGGCGGCAAGGCCATCGACATTCAGGACAAGGTGGCCAGCGTCGTCGGTCAGCTCGACAGCATAGAGCAGACGGTGCTGATCCCTCTGCTCGGCAACCCGCTGCAGCTTGGTCACGACTGGCAGCAACTGCTGGCAAGCCAGCATGATGCCCAGCTCGCCTTCGAGCCCATGGCCTTCAACGACCCGCTCTATATCCTCTACTCCTCCGGTACCACCGGCAAACCCAAGTGCATCGTGCACGGCATTGGCGGCACCCTGCTGCAACACCTGAAAGAGCACCAGTTGCACTGCGACATCAAGCCGGGGGAGCGCATCTTCTACTTCACCACCTGTGGCTGGATGATGTGGAACTGGCTGGTGAGCGCCCTCGCCTCCGGCGCCACTCTGGTGCTCTACGATGGTTCCCCCTTCTACCCGGATGGCAACGTGTTATGGGATCTCGCACGGGACGAAGAGGTCGCCCTGTTCGGCACCTCGGCCAAGTATCTCGATGCGCTGCACAAGCAGGGTTATGCCCCCATCAAGACCCACGACCTGCCTGCCTTGCGGCTGATCTGCAGCACCGGATCCGTGCTGTCGCCGGAGGGGTTTGACTACGTTTACCAGCAGATAAAGCAGGATGTGCAGCTCAGCTCCATCTCTGGCGGCACCGACATCTGCTCCTGCTTCGTCATCGGCAACCCCTTGAGCCCCGTCTATCGCGGCGAGAGCCAGGGGCGCGGCCTTGGTCTCGCGGTGCAGGTATTCAACGAGGCGGGCCAGCCGGTGCTGGGGGAAAAGGGCGAACTGGTCTGCACCAAGCCTTTCCCGGCCCAGCCCATCTACTTCTGGGGTGACGAGAACGGCGACAAATACCACGCCGCCTACTTCGAGCGGTTCGACAACATCTGGTGCCACGGGGACTGGATCGAGCTGACCCCGACCGGCGGCATTCTGTTCTACGGCCGCTCCGACGCGACCCTCAACCCGGGCGGCGTGCGCATCGGCACCAGCGAGATCTACCGCTATGTAGAGCAGCTGGACGAGGTGGAGGAGAGCATCGTCATCGGCCAGCAATGGAAACAGGACGAGCGAGTGGTGCTGTTCGTCAAGCTCAAGGCGGGCTGCAAGCTGGATGAGCCGCTACGCGAGCGGATCCGCCAGCAAATAAAGCAGCACTGCACCGCCCGTCATGTGCCTGCCCGCATCCTGCAGGTGGATGCCATCCCCCGCACCAAGTCCGGCAAGATAGTAGAGCTGGCGGTGCGGGAAGTGGTGCACAACCGCCCCGTCAACAATACCCACGCCCTCGCCGATCCCGAGGTCTTGAACCAGTATCGCAATCGGCCGGAACTGGCCAGTTGATACCACGCTCATCTCCATCGGAGGCGCCGCAAGGCGCCTCTTTTTGCCCGTTTTGTGATGAAGAGCTTTTACTCGACAACTGTTAAACAAATGTTTTAAATAGGTGTTGAAAATGTCTCCTTTTGGATCAATAGTGAGCCTCGCCCCCTGCTGGGGATAAAGGAGCACCATTCCCCACAGAGTGGGAACAAGGAGACACTCTCATGATCTACCAAGGCGAAACCCTGACGGTCAGCTACCTCGAAGACGGCATTGCCGAACTGAGGTTTGATGCCCCGGGTTCAGTCAACAAGCTGGATCGCGCTACCCTGCTCTCCCTGAGCGAAGCGATCGCCGCATTACAGCAACAAGCCGATTTGAAGGGTCTGATCCTCACCTCCGGCAAAGACGCTTTCATCGTCGGCGCCGACATCACCGAATTCCTGGAACTGTTCGATCTGCCGCAGGAAGATCTGCTCGGCTGGCTGAAGAAGGCCAACGACATCTTCAGCGCCATCGAAGATCTGCCCGTGCCCACCCTCTCCGCCATCAAGGGCCATGCTCTGGGCGGCGGCTGCGAGACCATCCTCTCCACTGACTTCCGTCTGGCCGACACCAGCGCCAAAATCGGCTTACCCGAGACCAAGCTCGGCATCATGCCGGGCTTTGGCGGCACTGTCCGTCTGCCGCGGGTGATCGGTGCCGACAACGCGCTGGAGTGGATCACCACCGGCAAGGATTACCGTGCCGATGACGCCCTCAAGGTGGGCGCCATCGACGCCGTGGTCGCCCCGGACGCGCTGCACTGCGCCGCCGTGCAGATGATCAAGGACGCGGTCAACGGCAAGCTGGACTGGCAGGGCCGCCGCGCCGCCAAGAAGGCCCCGCTGCGCCTCTCCAAACTGGAAGCCATGATGAGCTTCACCACCGCCGCCGGCATGGTTGCCGCCGTGGCGGGCAAACACTATCCGGCCCCCATGGCCGCCGTGAAGACGGTGGAAGCCGCCGCCGGCATGGGCCGTGACGAGGCGCTGGCCGCCGAGGCCGCCACCTTCATCAAACTGGCGAAAACCGACGTGGCCAAGGCGCTGGTCGGTATCTTCCTCAACGATCAGCACATCAAGGCGCTGGCCAAGAAGGCCGCCAAGCAGGCAAACAAGGCCACCGGCCATGCCGCCGTGCTGGGTGCCGGCATCATGGGGGGCGGCATCGCCTACCAGTCTGCCAGCAAGGGCATCCCGGCGGTGATGAAGGACATCAACGAGAAGGCGCTGGCACTTGGCATGAATGAGGCCACCAAGCTGCTCAACGGCCAGCTCGAGCGCGGCCGCATCGACGGCATCAAGATGGGCCAGGTGCTCTCCGCCATCACGCCGACCCTCAGCTATGACAACGTCAAGCATGTGGACGTGGTGGTCGAAGCTGTGGTCGAGAACCCGAAAGTGAAGGCCGCCGTGCTGGGCGAAGTGGAAGGGATCATCGGCGAAGACGCCGTGCTCGCCAGCAACACCTCCACCATCCCCATCTCCCTGCTGGCCAAGGGACTGAAGCGCCCCGAGAATTTCTGCGGCATGCACTTCTTCAACCCGGTGCACCGCATGCCGCTGGTGGAGATCATCCGCGGCGAGCAAACTTCCGATGAAACCATCAACCGCGTGGTGGCCTACGCCGCCGCCATGGGCAAGTCCCCGGTCGTGGTCAACGACTGCCCCGGCTTCTTCGTGAACCGCGTGCTGTTCCCCTACTTCTTCGGCTTCAACAAGCTGGTCGCCGATGGCGCCGACTTCGCCGCCGTCGACAAGGTGATGGAGAAGGAGTTTGGCTGGCCCATGGGCCCCGCCTACCTGCTGGACGTGGTCGGCATCGACACCGGCCACCACGCCGGTGACGTGATGGCGCAGGGTTTCCCGGCACGCATGAGCAAGGAAGGCCGCACCGCCATCGACGTAATGTATGACGCCAGCCGCTTCGGCCAGAAGAACGGCAAGGGTTTCTACGCCTACGAGCAGGACAAGAAGGGCAAGCCGAAGAAGGTGGCCGACGCCGCCAGCTACGAGCTGCTGGCCCCCATCGCCAAGCCGAAGCAGGACTTTGACAAGGAAGCCATCATCGCCCGCATGATGATCCCGATGATCAACGAGGTGGTGCTCTGCCTGGAAGAGGGCATTGTCGCCACACCAGCCGAAGCCGACATCGCGCTGGTCTACGGCCTGGGCTTCCCTCCCTTCCGCGGCGGCGTGTTCCGCTATCTGGACACTATCGGTCTGGATCGCTACGTGGCCATGGCCGACCAGTATGCCGACTTGGGCCCGCTCTACCGCGTCAGCGACCGCTTGCGTGAGATGGCCGCCCAGGGCAACACCTTCTACTGATTGCGGAAAGGAGATCCATTCATGAAAGACGTAGTCATTGTCGACTGTATCCGGACCCCCATGGGCCGGTCCAAGGGCGGCGCCTTCCGCAACGTGCGTGCAGAAGACTTGTCCGCGCACCTGATGAAATCCATCCTGCTGCGCAACCCCAACCTCGACCCGAACGAGATCGAGGATATCTACTGGGGCTGCGTGCAGCAGACCCTGGAACAGGGCTTCAACATTGCCCGCAACGCCGCCTTGCTGGCCGGCATTCCCAAGCAGGTGGGGGCGGTCACCGTCAACCGCCTGTGCGGCTCCTCCATGCAGGCGCTGCACGATGCCTCTCGCGCCATTCAGGTAGGTGATGGGGATATCTTCATCATCGGCGGCGTCGAGCACATGGGCCACGTGCCCATGAGCCACGGGGTGGACTTCCACCCCGGCATGGCCAAGTCGGTGGCGAAAGCCTCCGGCATGATGGGGCTGACCGCCGAGATGCTCGGCAAGCTGCACGGCATCAGCCGATCGCAGCAGGACGAGTTTGCCGCCCGCTCCCACCGCCGTGCCCACGCCGCCACCGTGGAAGGGCGTTTTGCCAAGGAGATCGTCGGGCTGGAAGGGCACGACGCCAGCGGCGCCCGCTTCTTCTACGACTATGACGAGGTGATCCGCCCCGAGACCACGGTCGATACGCTGAGCCAGCTGCGCCCGGTGTTCGACCCGGTCAACGGTACCGTCACCGCCGGCACCTCCTCGGCCCTGTCCGATGGCGCCGCCGCCATGCTGGTGATGAGTGCGGATCGCGCCAAGGCCCTCGGCCTCACGCCCCGCGCCAGGGTGCGCGCCATGGCCATCGCCGGCTGTGACGCCGCCATCATGGGTTACGGCCCGGTGCCGGCCACCCAGAAAGCGCTCAAGCGGGCCGGTCTGACCGTCGGCGACATCGACCTGTTCGAGCTGAACGAGGCGTTTGCCGCCCAGTCCCTCCCCTGCGTGAAGGATCTGGGTCTGCAAGACCTGGTGGACGAGAAGGTGAACCTCAACGGTGGCGCCATCGCCCTGGGTCACCCGCTCGGCTGCTCCGGTGCCCGCATCTCCACCACCCTGATCAACCTGATGGAAGAGAAGGACGCCACCCTAGGAGTCGCCACCATGTGCATCGGCCTGGGTCAGGGCATCGCCACCGTGTTCGAACGGGTGTAAGTGAATCGCCCCTGACTGCTCACCGGTCAGGGACGCCGCCTCGGGGCGGCAACAACAGACAGAAGGCGGCCCTGCTTCCCGGCACAGCGGCCCCATCACGAATACCGGGTCGGCTGTCGAGTCTGTGGAACGCGCCACACGGGGTGCGCTCCTGCCGTCGGAATCTGCGTGTTGGCCGGCCCGTTTGGGTCGGCCTTTTTTATTCTTTTCCCGCGATCGGGGCCAATCCTGAGGCTATATTGCCCATAACTTCACATTAGAGGGGGGGCTTGCTTGCTTTTTACTCCCCCGACAGGTTCAATCTGCACAAAAAAATGGGTGGATGCACATACATATGTCAACGAGCAAACAACTGCTTATCGTCGACGACGATCGGGAGATCCGCGAGCTGCTCAACGAGTACCTGACCCGGGCCGGTTTCGAGGTACTGACCGCGGCTGAAGGGAACGAGATGCGCCAACAACTGGCCCAGCACAGCCCGGACCTCATCATTCTGGACATCATGATGCCCGGCGACGACGGCTTTACCCTCTGCCAGCAGATCCGCCGCGACTCCCAGGTACCCATCATCATGCTCACCGCCGCCTCCGACGAGGCTGACCGGGTGATCGGTCTGGAACTTGGCGCCGACGACTACATCGCCAAGCCGTTCAGCCCGCGCGAACTGCAGGCCCGCATCAAGGCGCTGCTGCGCCGCGCCGAATTCCGCCAGCCGGAGAAAGAGAAGGAACCGAGCCGTCGGCTGCGCTTCGCCGAGTGGACCCTGGACACCCTGAGCCACCAGCTGACCCACGAAGATGGCAGCCTGCTGGATCTCTCCGGCAGTGATGCCCTGCTGCTCGGCATGTTCCTGCAGCAGCCCGGCGTGGTGCTGGACCGGGATACCATCTCGGACGCCACCCGCGGTCGCGAGAGCCTGCCCATGGAGCGCGGCATCGATGTGCAGATCAGCCGCCTGCGCCAGAAGCTGGGTGACAACGGCAAGAGCCCGCGCATCATCAAGACCATTCGCGGCAGCGGCTACATGCTGATCGCCGAAGTCCACGAGATCCCGTAACAGACAGACGCTGCGGCGAGGCCTTGAACGGGCAGAAGAGAGACCCATCACGGGGCAACGGCAAGGCACAGAGGTAAGCACCCCATGCTGATCGACAAGAGACACACGCTGCCATGACGGGGCAGAAGTTCTGGCGGGCCCTGGTGCCCCGCTCCCTGCTGTCGCGGATGCTGCTGCTGTTGCTGCTCGCCATCCTGCTCTCCCAGACCATCCTCACCGGCATCTGGATGCAGCAGATCCAGAAGCGGGAGCTGGAGGGCATGCTCAGCACCACCCGCAACCTGGCGCTGTCGGCGGCTTCCACCGTCAACTTCTTCAAGTCCCTGCCCCTGCAATACCGCCACATTGCCCTGGATCAGCTGCGCAACATGGGGGGCAGCCGCTTCTTCGTCTCCTTGAACGAGGAAGAGATCCACATCAGCGCCATCCCCGACAGCGAGCGCAAGACGCTGGTGCTCAAAGAGGTGCAGGAGGTGCTCAGCCGCAAGCTCTCCGACGCCATGGCGATCAAGGTGGACTTCTCCCGCCCCGAGGAGCTGCACGTCTTCAACAACGACACCCTGCTGGCGGATCTTCCCTCCTCCTGGGCCCGCTACACCCTGTCCCTGGAGCCCATCAATCCGCCGGTGCTGGTGACCCAGATCGAGATAGAACCGGGGGAGTGGCTCTATCTGGCGGCCCTGCTGCCCGCCCCCTACATGACGCTGGATGACACCGTGATGCCAAGCAACCAGGTGCGTTTCATCGCCCTGATGACGGTCTTCCTCTGCTTCTTCACCTTCATGCTGGTGCGCTGGCAGACCCGCCCCCTGCGTCGCCTCGCCAAGGCAGCGGTCAACCTCGGCAAGGACATCGACCAGCCGTCCCTCAAGGAGGAGGGTGCCTCCGAAATCGTGGCGGCGACCCGCGCCTTCAACATCATGCAGCAGCGCATTCGCCGCTTCATCGACGATCGGGAGCGCCTCTTCAGCTCCATCTCCCACGACCTCAAGACCCCCATCACCCGGCTGCGACTGCGGGTCGAACTGCTGGACGACGAGGTGCAGATCGCCAAGTTCAACAAGGACCTGGACGAGCTGGAGCTGATGGTCAAAGGGGCGCTGCAGACGGTCAAAGAGACGGACATTCACGAGAACCTCGAGCAGATCGACGTCAACGCCCTGCTGGAGCAGATGGCGGAGGCCATGAACCTGCACGAGGATCTGCTCACCATCGAGGGCCACTGCAAGTGGCCCTATCGCGGCAAGCTGCTGGCCCTCAAGCGCTGCATCGGCAACCTGGTGGACAACGGCATCAAGTACGGCCAGAAGGTGCGCATCATCATCATGGATGACGAGGAGATGCTGATCCTCTTCATCATGGACGAGGGGCCCGGTCTGCCGGACGATCAGTTCGAGCGCATCTTCGAGCCCTACTACCGCCTCAGCACCGATGCCGCCGGCACCGGGCTGGGCCTTGGCATCGCCCGCAACATAGCCCACGCCCACGGCGGCGACCTGGTGCTGGAAAATCGCCCCCAGGGCGGCCTGCAGGCCACCCTCTCCCTACCAAGGCAGTAATGTATGAAGTGGTTGTCTTTTTCTGTCATCGCCCTGCTCTCCCTGCCCGTCTGCGCCTCCCAGGTGGAGGTATTGCACTGGTGGACCTCCGGCGGCGAGGCCAGGGCCGTGGAAGTGCTCAAGTCCGAGTGGGCCGAACAGGGCAACCAGTGGAACGACTTCGCAGTACAGGGGGGGGCGGCAAGAGCGCCATGACGGTGCTCAAGAGCCGGGCCCTGGCGGCAAACCCGCCGGAGGCGGCCCACCTCAAGGGGTTCGAGCTGCACGAGTGGGGCAGCCTGGGCTTTCTGCGCGATCTCACCCCCATGGCCGAGCACCTCGGCTGGTACCCTCAGCTGCCCCCCATGGTGCGCGACACACTCAGCCAGAACGGCGCCCTGATGGCGGTCCCCACCGGCATCCACCGGGTCAACTGGCTGTGGCTCAACCGCAAGGTATTCGAGCGACAGGGGCTCAAGCCCCCACCGACTGGGCTCAGTTCGTGGCGGTGGCGGACAAGCTCAAGGAGCAGGGCATCACCCCCCTCGCCATCGGTAACGAACCCTGGCAGATCGCGGTGCTGTTCGAAACGGTGGCCCTCGGCGAAGGGGGCAAGACCTTCTATCGCAAGGCCTTCCTCGAACAGGACAGCGCCACCCTGACCGGCCCCGACATGGTGCGGGTGCTGACTCGCTTTCAGCAATTGCGCGCCTATGTGCCCGAGAAATACGCCGGCCTGAAATGGCACCAGGCCACCAACCTGCTGGAGAGCGGCGGCGCCGCCATGCAGGTGATGGGGGACTGGGTGAAGGGAGAGTTGAGCGCTGGCAACTACCGCCCCGGCGAGGATATCGAGTGCCTGCCAAGCCCGGGCAGCCAGGGGCTGTTCAGCTACAACCTCGACTCTATCGCCATGTTCAAGCAGCGGGATCCCGCCCAGTTGCAGGCCCAGGGCGAGCTGGCCAGGCTGTTGATGACACCGCGCTTTCAGGAGGAGTTCAACCGGGTGAAGGGCTCCATCCCGGCACTCATCAAGCCGGACATGAGCAAGTTCGATCGCTGCGCCATCCGCTCCTATCAGGACTTCCTCCACGCCGAGCAACAGGATAACCTGCTGCCCAGCATGGCGGAGGGGATGGCGGTGCCCACCAACATGCGCCAGGGGATCATGGATGTGCTGAGCAGCTTCTTCAACGACGCCAGGGCCAACCCCGAGCAGACGGCACAGCAGCTGGAGCGCGCCATGCGCTCGACCCGTTCAGGCGCGGAGCAGAAATGACAAAGGCGGACATCGTCCGCCTTTGAGTGCCGAGAGCCAGGCTCTCAGGAGGGATCGTTCTCGTCCTCATCCTCGTCGTAGTAGTCACTGAGCTCGATCCAGAGCCCCAGCCCTATCATCACCATGGAGCCGAACCAGGTACCGGTATTACCGATCGGGCTGCCCAGCACTATCATGGCGAACGACAAGAACCCCATGCCTGCGTAGGCTTGCAATCTGCCGTAGGAGACCTGCATATTCACACCTCCTTGTTGAATATGGTTCAATTTTTATATTACTCATCGAGCGAAGCCTGGGTAGAGCCGGTTCACATTTTGGTAGCATATGCTGCATAACCGCCCCGTGGTTTGATTATTTTTTCGCCGTGAGTATCATTGCTGGCCGAATTGGTTGAAGGTTGATTATTGATGAGTGCTTTATTCTGCGACGCAACGCACGAGTTGGACGCAATCGGGCTTCGTTGCCCCGAACCCGTGACGATGGCGCGCAAGAAGGTGCGGCTGAAGGTTGATTATTGATGAGTGCTTTATTCTGCGACGCAACACACGAGTTGGACGCAATCGGGCTTCGTTGCCCCGAACCCGTGACGATAGCGCGCAAGAAGGTGCGGCTGAAGGTTGATTATTCATGAGTACTGAATTCTGCAATGCGACCCACGAGCTGGACGCAATCGGGCTTCGTTGCCCCGAACCCGTGATGACGATGGCGCGCAAGATGGTGCGGCTGAAGGTTGATTATTCATGAGTACTGAATTTTGCAATGCGACCCACGAGCTGGACGCAATCGGGCTTCGTTGCCCCGAACCCGTGATGATGGTTCGCAAGAAAGTGCGGCTGATGGCGGATGGGGAGACCCTGCTGGTCAGCGCCGACGACCCCTCCACCACCCGCGACATTCCCAGCTTCTGCCGCTTCATGGACCACACCCTGGTCGCCAGCGAGACAGAGCAGGCCCCCTATCGCTATCTGATCCGCAAGGGTCAATAACCCCGTACCGGAGCAAACATGACAACCATTACCCGTATCGGGACCACCCAGCGCTGGTCTGATGTGGTCATCCACAACGGCACCCTCTACGTGGTGGAAGTGCCCGCCACCGACACCGCCGACATCCACCAGCAGACCCGTGAAGTGCTGGAAAGCCTGCAGCGTCTGCTGGAAGCCAACGGTTCCGGCGTCGACAGGATCCTGATGGCCAACATCTATCTCAAGGACATTGAAGACATCGCCGCCTTCAACGCGCTGTGGGATGCCTGGATCCCGGCAGGCACAGCCCCGGTCCGCGCCTGCGTACAGGCCCGTCTGGCCCACGAAGGCTACAGGGTGGAAGTACAGCTCACTGCCGCTGTCTAAACGAAGCGGGATGCCTGGCTCCCCTGATGCAGACACCGCCCCCGTGCGCGCCTGTGTACAGGCCCGTCTGGCCCACGAAGGCTACAGGGTAGAAGTGCAGCTGACTGCGGCGGTCTAAACAAAGCGGGATGCCTGGCTCCCCTGATGCAGACACCGCCCCCGTTCGTGCCTGCGTGCAGGCCCGTCTCGCCCACGAAGGCTACAAGGTGGAAGTGCAGCTGACTGCGGCTGTCTAAACAAAGCTGGATGCCTGGCTCCCCTGATGCAGACACCGCCCCCGTGCGCGCCTGTGTACAGGCCCGTCTCGCCCACGAAGGCTACAAGGTGGAAGTGCAGCTGACTGCGGCTGTCTAAGAGGCGGTTATCCCCTCATCCCCGACCCTTCTCCCGCAAGGGGAGAAGGGAGCAAAGAACAAGGCGCCACTGCCCACAACGCCGAATAACAAAAGGCCCCGCCATCGCTGGCGGGGCCTTTTTCATGGCATCGAACCGGACCGCTTAGGCGGTCGGGGTCAGGGTGATGGTCACCCGACGGTTCTGGGCCTTGCCTTCGGCGGTGCTGTTGCTGGCCACCGGCTGATCCGGGCCCACACCACTGATGGCGATGCGGCTGCCGGACACGCCCTGGCCGATCAGCTGGGCGGCAACGGCATCGGCGCGATCCCGGGAGAGCTTCATGTTCAGCTCGCGGGAGCCGGTGCTGTCGGTGTGACCGACCACGTTCAGACGGGTCTTGTCGAACTCGGCAACCACCAGGGCCACGCCGGACAGGGTGTTGGCACCGGCGGCTTTCAGCTGGGCGCTGGAGCTGTCGAAGGTGACGTTGTTCGGCATGTTGAGGATCAGCTGATCACCGTTGCGGGTCACGCTGACGCCGGTGCCTTGCAGCTTCTCGCGCAGCTTGGCTTCCTGCACATCCATGTAGTAACCGATACCACCACCCAGGGCCGCACCGGCGGCGACGCCAGTCAGGATGCCCTTTTTGCGGTCGCCCTTGCTGGAGGAGAGCGCCCCCACGGCTGCGCCGGTCGCCGCACCCGCCAACGCGCCCCAGGCGCCCTTGGAGGTCTGGGATTCACCGGTATAGGGGTTGGTGGTACAGCCAGTGATGGCGACGGTCAGGGCAAGTGCAGGAACCAGTTTCTTGAAATGCATGAAAAAACCTCTGAAAAAGAACGACTCTAGCCGATAGCCGCGCATTCTAACCCAGAGAGGCGCCAGAGTGTGACGCGCGCATTGCGAAGATGGGCAGGGGGCAAAACGCCCCCTGCCCCTTGCGACTTACCCGGTGCAGGCCATCTTCGGACGGGCCCGCATCAATATTTGATATCCCGGGCCTTGTCTCGCCCCTCCTGCTTGTTGTCACGATGCTCCTGGCGGCAGTCGGCATTGCCCACCACCCCCTCACGACACGCCTGTTTCGCGTCACGGGACTCCTGACGGGTATCCTGACGCACATCGCGGGCGTCACGGCGCTCCTGGGCCTGCTTGGTGGCCTGTGCAGGCAGGGCGGCCAGCAAGGCGGTGGCGGCAAGCAGCGCCAATACGGACTTCTTCATGATGGCTCCTTCGCCAGACAACCTGAACCGGTCCGGCGTCTTTCAATGATAGGGGAGGGGCAAGATCCCGGTAGCGCCAACTCGGCCCTCGGGGGCGTCGTCTGTGCAGCCTCGGACCTTCTTGCACAGGGCCGGCTTCCCCTCGTGTTTACCCTGACGAGCGACGTCATCCCCAGGGTGCAGCCGATCAGGCCGGGGAAGAGAGGGCAAACGGCGCTCAGTGACACGGGACTCCCTCGTGATGGCGCTCCCGATGGTGAACCCGTGTGACTGTATCCCGGCTGTACCAAGGGGCGAAAAGGCTCCCGGCCCGGCGCAACGGAACATGCTCCCGGGGTCTGGAGTGGTTGCCCCCCAGATGCGGGTTGTCTCATTAGAGCCCATGGCCCCAGAGTGGGTGACATTTCTCACGGAGCCATGACCATGTCGTCCCTTTCCCGCCCCGCGCTGCTCATCATCGACATCCAGGTGGGCCTCCTTCACGGCCCGGAAGCCCCCCATGCCGGGGCCGAGACCCTGGCCAACATCAATCGCTTGGGCCAAGCGGCCCGCAGTGCCGCTCTCCCCGTGCTGGCGGTGCGCCACACGGGCTCAGCCGGCAGCCCCATCGCCGCTGGCAGTCCGTTCTGGCAGCTTGCGCCTGAGCTGGTCGTCGGCGAGGCCGATCGGGTGTTCGACAAGCAGCGCCCCAGCGCTTTCCATGGCACCGGCCTCGATGGCTGGCTGAAAGAGGACGGCGTGCAGACCCTGATCATCACCGGCATGAAGACCCAGTACTGCATCGACACCACCTGCCGGGCGGCGGCAGATCTCGGCTACACCGTGGTGTTGGTGAGCGATGCCCATACCTGCATGGACACGCCGCAACTGACCGCCCCCCAGATCATCGCCCATCACAACGCCACCCTGGCCGGCCCCTTCGTGCGGCTGATGAGCAGCGACGAGGTGTGCGAGGTGCTCGGCCGCCCCCTTGAGCCCTGCTGATTCAGAGCAAAAAAGAAGGGAGGCTTGAGCCTCCCTTCTTCGTGCATTTCCCCTTCACGTCGCCGCTGCTTGCTGGCACTCGGCGTGGCAAGGGCAGGTCACCAGATGATCGTTCACCATGCCCACCGCCTGCATGAAGGCGTAGCAGATGGTGCTGCCGACGAAGGTGAAGCCGCGCTTCTTGAGGGCCTTGGACATGGCATCCGACTCTGGTGAGGTCGCCGGAATGTCGCCGTTGCCCTGACGCTGGTTGACGATGGGGGCGCCGCCCACGAAGCCCCACAGATAATCGACGAAGTCGATGCCTTCCGCCTCCAGCGCCAGATAGGCGCGGGCATTTTTGATGATCGATTGCACCTTGAGCCGGTTGCGGATGATGCCGGTATCCTGCATCAGCCGTTCCACATCCTGCTCGTCGAACTGCACGATGCGCACCGGATCAAAATCCGCATAGGCGCGATGGTAGCTCTCGGTGCGCTTGAGGATGGTGATCCACGACAGCCCCGCCTGTTGACCATCGAGGCAGAGCTTGGCAAACAACTCGCGGGCGTCATACACCGGCCTGCCCCACTGCTTGTCATGGTATTCGATGTATTCCGGGTCTCTGGTCACCCAGGCGCAGCGCAGTTCCATTTCCTCTCCCCTGTTTTTCATCGGCCATCGGCAGGCCGCTTGCGTCGGTGACATCATAGGGCAAGCGGCAACATAGCCCCACTAATCCCCTGTAATTTCGCCTATTATCCGACCATGCCAGACGGTATACTCCCTCGGTTCACATTCAGCAAATCTTGCTCTGATTTCATTTCGCGCGAAAAACACTATGCAAAAATTCGATGTCAAAACCTTTCAGGGCCTGATCCTGCAGTTGCAGGACTATTGGTCCCGCCAGGGCTGTACCATCATTCAGCCGCTGGATATGGAAGTGGGTGCCGGTACCTCCCACCCCATGACCTGCCTGCGCGCCCTGGGCCCGGAGCCCATCGCCTGCGCCTACGTACAACCGTCCCGCCGTCCGACTGACGGCCGCTACGGTGAGAACCCGAACCGCCTGCAGCACTACTACCAGTTCCAGGTGATCATCAAGCCCTCCCCAGACAACATTCAGGAACTCTATCTGGGCTCCCTGAAAGAGCTGGGCATGGATCCCGAGATCCACGACATCCGCTTCGTGGAAGACAACTG
The DNA here is from genome assembly GCF_002903485.1 of Aeromonas sp. ASNIH7. Classification (NCBI taxonomy): domain Bacteria; kingdom Pseudomonadati; phylum Pseudomonadota; class Gammaproteobacteria; order Aeromonadales; family Aeromonadaceae; genus Aeromonas; species Aeromonas sp. ASNIH7. The sequence continues at coordinate 2,263,137 of NZ_CP026226.1, read as the reverse complement.
GGAAAACCCGACGCTGGGTGCCTGGGGCCTGGGTTGGGAAGTGTGGCTGAACGGCATGGAAGTGACCCAGTTCACCTACTTCCAGCAGGTTGGCGGCCTCGAGTGCAAGCCGGTCACCGGCGAGATCACCTACGGTCTCGAGCGTCTGGCCATGTACATCCAGGGTGTGGACAGCGTCTACGACCTGGTCTGGTCTGACGGCCCGCTGGGCAAGACCACCTACGGCGACGTGTTCCACCAGAACGAAGTGGAGCAATCCACCTACAACTTCGAACACGCCGACGTGGAGTTCCTGTTCCACTGCTTCGAGCAGTACGAGAAGGAAGCCCAGAATCTGCTGGCACTGGAAAAACCGCTGCCGCTGCCTGCCTACGAGCGCATCCTCAAGGCCGCTCACTCCTTCAACCTGCTGGATGCCCGCAAGGCCATCTCGGTCACCGAGCGTCAGCGCTACATCCTGCGCATTCGCACCCTGACCAAGGCCGTGGCAGAGGCATACTACGCCTCCCGCGAAGCGCTGGGTTTCCCCATGTGTCAGCGCACAGAGAACAAGCAAGGTTAAGGAACGGACATGGCACAACATACATTTCTGGTAGAGATCGGTACTGCTGAGCTGCCGCCCAAAGCCCTGCGCTCCCTGGCCGAAGCCTTTGCCGACAACTTCAAAGCCGAACTGACCAAGGCCGATCTGGCCTTCGGCGACGTCGAGTGGTTTGCTTCACCGCGCCGTCTGGCGCTGAAGGTAAGCGAGCTGGCTGGCGAACAGCCGAGCAAGAGCGTCGAGAAGCGCGGCCCGGCCGTCTCCCAGGCGTTCGATGCCGAAGGCAAGCCGACCAAGGCTGCCGAAGGCTGGGCCCGTGGCAACGGCATCACCGTTGAGCAGGCCGAGCGTCTGGTCACCGACAAGGGCGAGTGGCTGGTTCACACCGCCAAGGTCGAAGGCCGTCCGGCCGTCGATCTGCTGGGCGAACTGGTTAGCCAGGCACTGGCCAAACTGCCGATCCCGAAGATGATGCGCTGGGGCGACAAGACCATCCAGTTCGTGCGTCCGGTCTTCACCGTGACCCTGCTGCTGGATGGGGATCTGGTTCCCGCTCACATTCTGGGTATCGACTCTGCCCGCACCATCCGCGGCCACCGCTTTATGGGCGAGAGCGAGTTCACCATCGACAACGCCAGCCAGTACCCGCAGATCCTGCAGGAGCGCGGCATGGTGATTGCCGACTTTATGGCGCGCAAGGCCAAGATCAAGGCTGACGCCGAAGCGGCCGCTGCCGCCTTCGGTGGCGTAGCCGATCTGGATGACGCCCTGCTGGAAGAAGTCACCGCACTGGTCGAGTGGCCGGTGGTGCTGACCGCCAACTTCGAAGAGAAGTTCCTGGCCGTTCCGGCTGAAGCGCTGGTTCACACCATGAAGGGTGACCAGAAGTACTTCCCGGTCTACGACAAGAACGGCAAGCTGCTGCCGAAGTTCATCTTCGTCACCAACATCGAGTCCAAAGACCCGAGCCAGATCATCAGCGGCAACGAGAAGGTGGTTCGCCCCCGTCTCTCTGACGCCGAGTTCTTCTTCAAGACCGACCTCAAGCAGACCCTGGCCTCCCGCCTGCCGCGCCTTGAAACCGTGCTGTTCCAGCAACAGCTGGGCACCGTCAAGGCCAAGGTCGAGCGCATCGAGACCGTCGCCGGCTTTATCGCCGAGCGTATCGGCGCCGATGTGGCTCAGGCCAAGCGTGCCGGTCTGCTCTCCAAGTGTGATCTGATGACCAACATGGTCGGCGAGTTCACCGACACCCAGGGTGTCATGGGGATGCACTACGCCCGTCACGATGGCGAAGACGAAGCGGTTGCAGTGGCCCTCAACGAGCAGTACATGCCGCGCTTTGCCGGCGATGCCCTGCCGTCCGGTCTGGTTGCCTGCGCCGTCGCGCTGGCCGACAAGTTCGACACCCTGGCCGGTATCTTCGGCATCGGCATGCTGCCCAAGGGTGACAAGGACCCGTTCGCCCTGCGTCGCGCCGCTCTCGGCATTATCCGCATTATTGTGGAGAAAGAGCTCAAACTAGACCTGCATGAAGTGATCTCTAAAGCGCTATCACTTTATGACGGAAAAGTTGAGCAGTGTGCAGACCAAATTCAGACCTTTATTCTTGAACGCTTGCGCCCTTGGTACCAAGGACAGGGGTTCAGCCCTGATGTAATTCAAGCTGTTCTGGCTGGCAGAGGGGTTGATGACGCACATATCGTTATCTATACCAACCTGTTAGATGTAGACCGTCGAATCAAAGCCGTCAGCCACTTCCGCACGCTGGATGCCGCACTGGCACTGGCTGCCGCCAACAAGCGCGTGAGCAACATTCTGGCCAAGGTCGAGGTTCCACTGCCCACAACCGTCAAACCGGAACTGCTGGTCGATGCCGCCGAGAAGGCACTGGCCACCCAGGTTGCCGGACTGCAAGCCGAACTGGCCCCGCTGTTCGCTGCCGGTGACTATCAGGCTGCCCTCACCCGTCTGGCCGCCCTGCGCGAGCCGGTCGACACCTTCTTCAACGAGGTGATGGTGATGGCCGACGACGAAGCCCTCAAGGCCAACCGTCTGGCACTGCTGAACAACCTGCGCAACCTGTTCCTGCAAGTCGCGGATATCTCCCTGCTGCAGTGATTGAGGTTTGTTGGCTAGATCAAAAAACGGCGCCGAAAGGCGCCGTTTTTATAAAACAAACGGAGATGAACAAAAAAACATTTTAACTCCATCTACCCCATATGAAGTTAATAATATCAATCAAACTTTATAATACTAGCTATCTATTGGTCGATAAGTACATTGACTGAGATCAGCAAGTTCTTTCTTCGTACTTTGTGGCGTTGGATTAAAACTGGCCATCATTTTGTCATTTACATATATATCGAAGTTACTTGCAGTGTTAATGACATGGATAAATTGCTCCCATGCAATGTCTCCACTTCTGAACCCAACGCCTTCTGGGATAAGGTATGAATTCCCATCAACAACAATTTCCACTTTATTGTTAGATGATGGAGATAAATCATTTCCATTTCCTAGTCTAAAGCTAGCCGATGTTTTTTCACCTGTTTCTGTATAACCAAGATCACACATAATGGTGAACTCATCCCCTGATTCATTATTAATGTTAAGCGCTAAAAAGCCCTGTCCAAATTCGCCTTTCCATATATTAGGAACTGCATATGCAGGGGAAATAATCAAACTTGCGGTCATTAAAAGCACTGAAAACCGAACCATTACATAGCTCCTTCTAAAATGGTTAACTCTAATAGCTGCAGATGAGGTATCATCTATTGCTATTAAACACGGAAAGACAAAAAGATCAATTATATGATTAAAAAACATTGAACTGACCCACACTAACTCGTAGGTTAAATTAGTAGCCGAGCGTAATATGACGTTTGCGTTGTCGTAATCATGAAAAAGTAAATTCTTGATCAAGAACACATTAAAGCTATATTAGCCTTCCTTTTTACAAAGCCAGCAGTAAAATGTTTTTCTAGCGACTAAAAATACATGCTGCTTAAGTGAAATTAAAAATTAACTAGCGAGGGTTATTTTCATGGCAAGATATTTTGACTTTATCAAGTGATGAATATGAATTTTACAGTTTGGGGGAGTTAAGAGAAATCTGGCAAAAACTTCCTAACCAAGATGCAATAAATGCCGTTGCAGAAGCACATCAATACTATGATTTTCTAAATGATATGATCGTTGGAAGAGTTCAAAGTTGGTCACACCCATTAGCCCAAAGAGAAACTTGGTTCACCCCATCTAAACTAGTATTGTCTGCACGAGCAGGAGCCATTTCCAGTTGTATTTCGGTTGGTTCATCAATTATTGAATGCGCAATGAGATCGCATGCTGAGAATAGAAAAATCAGGTCTTTAATGAAAAAAGACCCCAAACATAGAACCTTCGGCAAAGTTGTTCACTCGTGGAAAAACCATGGTGTTTTCTCAAATGAAATTTCTGGTGTAGTGGCAGATTTAGACCGTCTCCTAGTAAAAAGAAATAACATTCACCTTTACGCAAGTTTTGGTGAGTCATGGGAAGATAAAGTTAATCAGGAGACCCAAATTCTTGATTCAATTGAAAGGCTATTCAACTTCTTCCAAAATCTGGATCCTGTTAATCCGTAATTATTTATTAGCCGGTAGACGTAATTGGATGTTTGCATAAATTAATTATCCAGCCATAACGACCAGCCGCATTTCTCCCTCCGGCTGACCGCTCCTGTTGCACGGCAACAACCACTATCAACACCTCTCGTTCGTCCGATGACGCTGCGCTAATCGAACCTACGGGGCGACGGAGGCCTACGGGGTATGCTGCTTGGTATTGATCGGTCATTGTCGAATCCATCATGGCCCCGACTTTGCCACACAATCCTCTACCCGATACCCGCCAGCTCCAATGAATAACCTCTGCCGGCGAGATATGAGCTGTTATCCTTTGAGGCAATCTCTCGCGACCCCACGCCTTGAAAGGAACGTCATGGACATACCTGCCGCCCCGTCCTCCCCCCTCTGCCAGCAGTGTCATGAGCAGGTGGATCTCGACTTCGATTTCACCATGGCCTTCCAGCCCATCGTCGATTGCAGCCAGCGCACCCTCTTCGGCTACGAGGCGCTGGTGCGGGGGCTCAACAACGAGCCAGCGCAGAGCGTGATTGATCGGGTCAACGACGACAACCGCTACCGCTTCGATCAGCTGTGCCGGATCAAGGCCATCGCGCTGGCCGCCCGCCTCGATATGCGGGGCATGCTGAGCATCAACTTCCTGCCCAATGCGGTCTATCGCCCGGAGCGCTGCATCCGCACCACATTGCAGGCGGCGCGCGAGCATCTCTTTCCCATCGAACAGATCATGTTCGAGTTCACCGAGGTGGAGCAGGTGCAGGACAACCGCCATATTCGCGGCATCGTGGATCACTATCAGGCCCTTGGCTTCAAGACGGCGATCGACGACTTTGGCGCCGGTTACTCGGGCCTGAGCCTGCTGGCCGATTTTCGCCCCGACATCATCAAACTCGATATGCACCTGCTGCGCGGCATCGATCAGGACCCGATCCGTCAGGCCATCGTTCGCCACTGTCTGGCGCTGTTCACGGAGTTGCAGATCACCCCGCTGGCGGAAGGGGTCGAGACCCGCGACGAGATGGCCTGCCTGCGGGAGATGGGCGTCAGCCTGATGCAGGGCTATCTGTTTGCCCGCCCCGGCTTCGAAACCCTGCCCGAAGTGGATTTCGCCAGCCTGTGAGCGACGCTGGCTATCTCCCTTGGTTGGCGTTCATTCGGGCAAGGCGGGACGGGAGGCGGCCCGGAGGGTATCCACGGGCGGGCGGCAGAAAGCGCTGGACCGGGCAACCCCCTGGGCTAGGATAGGACTGTCACCCTTTGCAACCACCGCTCTGACAGGGACACCATGGCGCAGGTTTCAGGATACCGCTTCTTCGCTCTTTCACTGCTCTTGCTGCTGGCCTTCCAGGTATGGGGGGCGCAAGGCAGGGGCAACATCACACTGGTGAGCTCCCTTGAAACCAGGGAGTCCCCCTATGGTCGCTGGCTCGATCTCATCTATCGGGATGCGTTCGCCCGCCTGGGCTATGCATTCCAGTACCAGGGCTACCCCGGGGGACGGGCCCCCCTGCTGGCAGAGCAGGGACAGGTCGATGGCGAGATCCACCGCGCCGCCAGCTACCAGCAGCAGACCCGCACCCTCCAGCGCGTGCCCGAGCCCCATTTCGCCGTCTCCTATCAGGCCTATGCCCACCAGCCCGGGATCCAGCTGCAGGGGTGGCACAGCCTGCAGGGCACCGGTTATCGGGTCGAGTTTCGCCGTGGCGCCAAGCTGCCGGAGATGATGCTGGGCAAGGTGGTGGCACCGGACCGGCTCTTTGCCATCGCCACCGCCGAGCAGGGGATGGGCAAGCTGCTCAAGGGGCGCAGTGACCTCTATGTGGAGCAGACCCTGATTGCCAGCCAGACCCTGGCCGCCCTGACGCGCCAGGACCCGGGCTATGCCGGCATCTACTCCGCCGGGGTGATGGAGCTGGCCGATTCTTACGTCTATCTGCACGAACGGCATCAGGATCTGCTGGCCCCCCTTGCCGGCGTGATCCGGCAAATGAAGCAGGACGGCACGGTAGCGCGCTATGAGCAGCAGGCCATGGCGGCTGAGGGCACCAGCCAGCCATGACGTCCTCTTTTTCCGCAAGCCCTCCCGCGCCCTGACCATGCAGGAGACCCGGGGCGATCAATTCTGTCGCAGAGTCATGGCCGCAGCGGGCACCCTGTTCGTCAACACCACGTTGACAAAAACGCCCCCTGTATCAGGGAACTCGCCATATAAAACCCCATCGACCTTGTGTTCATCTGGCTTGCGGCCAAAAGGCACCATGTCCGTCTGTGCATACCCCAAATCTTGCAACATCCCCCACTCCGACCGCCCCATCATTTCGATGGAGTCGCGTCATCGTTCCGGCATATCTTCCCCTCGAGGCCCGTGCCAGGGCCCGATCACAGGAGCAATAGATAATGAAAAAAGCAGTAACGGCCGCCTTGCTGGCCATGATGATGGCGGCCTCGGTTCAGGCGGCAGACAAGGTGACCACGGTGCCGGTGCACTTCGCCAAAGGCGCGCACAGCGCCAAGGTTGACGGCACCTTCTCCGGTTATGACACCATCAACTACACCCTGGGCGCCAAAGAAGGCCAGACCATGACGGTCGCCATCACCGGCAGCACCAATGCCAACTTCAACGTCTTCGCGCCGGGCGCCATCCCGGGTCAGGCCGAGGCACTGGGCGGCGGCAACGTGGACACAAAATGGCAAGGCACCCTGCCCAAGTCGGGCAAGTACCTGATCCAGGTCTACCAGATGCGCGCCACCGCCCGTAAAGGCGCCAAGGTCCCCCACTCCCTGTCGGTCGGCATTCAGTAACCGACGCCAATATTGCCTGTGTGACAAGCAAGAAGGAGCCCATGAGGCTCCTTCTTTGTCATTGTGTGCTGGCACTGCGACCCGGGTAACGGCTCAGCCCTTGTAGGCGGGCAGCAGGTCCACCATGTTGAGCAGGTGGAAGGCGGCGGTCAGCACGCCGAACAGGATCACCAGGACGATCATGAAGAGGCCGCCGGGGGCGCGGAAACCCTCGCCACCTTCTTCGCGCCGGGCCGCCCGCACCTTCCAGGCCAGCAGGGGCGGGATGATGCAGGTCCACAGGGTCGCCACGGCGCCCGCATAGCCGATGGCCACCAGGAAGCCGAACGGGAACAGCAAGGAGAGCACCAGGGGCGGCAGGAAGGTCACCGCCCAGGACTTGGCGCGGCCACCCCGGCTGTTGTCGAACTTGAACAGATCCGCCAGGTAGTCGAACACCCCGAGCCCCACCCCGATGAAGGAGGAGAGGATGGCCGCCATGGAGAAGGCGTTGAGGGCGCTGGCCACCGCCTTGGACTCGATCACCGAACCGAGAGCCTTGAGCAGGGCATCCACGTTGCCCCCCTCTGCGATCACCGGGCCGAACTCGCTGCGGGGCAGGTTGCCAAAGACGCTCACCAGCCAGATGAGGTAAAACGCGAGCGCGATCAGGGTGCCCCCCAGAATGGCGCGGCTGGCACGGCGCTCTTCACCGTAGTAGGCGCGCATGGAGGAGACCGAATGGTGGTAGCCGAACGAGGTGAGCGCCACCGGCAGCATCACCAGGGCATAGGGGGCGTAGCTCACTTCGCTGCCCACCCGGTCGAGCAGCAGATCGAGGCGCACGTTCATCGACAGGCCCGAGATGCCGAAGGCAAAGCTCAGCCCCATCAGGATCACCAGCAACACCGAGATGCGGTCCACCGCCCGGGTGGAGTGCCACACCAGCAGGGAGAAGGCCAGGGTAAAGAGCACGGACGCCCACTGGCTGCCCATCCCCGTCATGCCGTTGATGATGAGACCGGCCGAGGTGATGTAGGCATAGAGCAGGATGCCGCCGACGAAATAAACGCTGAGATTGTTGAGGGCGTTGACCTTCTCCCCCAGCAGATCCCGGGTCACGGTATCGAAGGAGACGCGCAGGGGATAGCCCCGATAGGACTCCAGCAGCATCCAGCCGGAGACCGTCATCACCACCATGGTCAGTGCCACCGCGAGCATGGACCAGAGGGTCCAGGCGCCCGCCCCCGCACTCGGCAGCCCCAGCATGCCGGCCCCCACACAGACGCCGGCAATGATGCATGCCCCGCCCACCAACGATGGTTTCTGTTCCATTACTCCCCCAAACGGATTGTCGACTGGTCACGGCACACCGCCGTGCTTCTCCTGCGTTCGCCACTGCTGGCGCCGGGGGACTTTACCCTGCATGCCTTCGGGTATCAAATCCGGAGGGGAAATGGGGGGAAACGGGCCGGATCCTGCGCCCCATCCGTGGAATATGTTCGGGATGGGGCCAGGTTCAGCACACCAGGATCAGCCGGTGTAGACGGGCAGCAGACCCGCCATGGCCATCAGGTGGAAGATGGCGGTAAGCACCCCGAAGACGATGACGGCCACCACCATGGGCTGGCCACCGGGGGCCTTGAACCCCGCCTCGTCCGGGGCCAGCTCCCGGGACTTCTTCGCCAGCAGGGCCGGGATGATGCAGGCCCAGACGGTCGCCGCGGCCCCGGCATAGCCGATGGCCACCACGAAGCCGAACGGGAACATCAGGGAGAGCGCCAGGGGGGGCAGGAAGGTCACCGCCCAGGATTTGGCCCGCCCCCGGCGACTGTTGTCGAACCGGAACAGATCCGCCAGATAGTCGAACACCCCGAGCCCCACCCCGATGAAGGAGGAGAGGATGGCCGCCATGGAGAAGAGGTTGATGGCCTGGGAGACCTGCCTGGACTCGATCACCGAGGCCAGCGCCCCCAGCAGCACATCCACGTCACCCCCCTTGGCGATGACGGGGCCGAAGGCGGGACGAGGCAGGTTGCCGAAGATGCTGAGCAGCCACAGCAGATAGAGCGCCAGGGCGATCAGGGTCCCCCCCAGGATCGCCTGCCTGGCTTTCTGCTCCTCGCCGTAATAGGCGCGCATCGATGCCACCGAGTGGTGGTAGCCAAACGAGGTGAGCGCCACCGGCAACATGGCCAGGGCGTAAGGGGCGCGGCCCAGCTCCTCGGCAAAGGAGTTGAACAGCTTGGCGGTGTCGACCTTGCTGGCAAGCCCGGAGACCCCGAACACGAAGCTCAGCACCATAAAAACGATCAGGACGACCGAAATCCTGTCCACCGCCCGGGTCGAATGCCAGACGAACCAGGAGAACACCAGCACGAACAACACCGAGGCCAGCTGGCTATTGATGCCCAGCAGGCCGCCCAGGATGAGACCCGACGAGGTGATGTAGGCATAGAGCAAAATGCCGCCCACGAAATAGACGGTGAGGTTGTTGAAGAGATTGATCCTGCGACCGAGCAGATCCTTGGTCACCGAGTTGAAGGAGGCAGTCAATGCGTAGGGTTTCAGGGCTTCCAGCAGCATCCAGCCTGAAACCGTCATGACGACCATGGTAAGAATGATGGCGAGGGTTGACCAGCTGGTCCAGGCCCCGGCTCCCGCGCTCGGCAGCCCCAGCATGCCGGCACCGACACAGACGCTGGCAATGATGCAGGCCCCTCCAATGACGGACGGTGTTGATGTCATGTGTGTCACTCCAAATCTTTCACAGAGCAGTGAAAAAAAAGGGCACAGAAAAATCTGTGCCCCTGACTCGTTATGCTTCTATCAATTTTTTCTGCGTCTTGCCGGCTGACGAGTCGTTATGCTCGACCTCTTTCAGTCTGGCGGTGAAGTGGCGCAGCACGGCCGGCTCGTAAATGAAGTCCAGCCCCTTCACCCGGTGGGCGTTCTTCTTCACCTCGCCGAAGGCCTCGATGACAAAGTCCATGTGGGTCTGGGTATAGGTGGCACGGGGGATGGTCAGGCGCAGCAGCTCCGCCGGGCAGGGGTGCTGCTTGCCGGTGGCGGGGTCGCGCCCCAGCAGCAGGGAACCTATCTCCACCGCCCGGATGCCGGCGACCTTGTAGAGCTCGCAGGCCAGGGCGTGGGCCGGGAACTGATCCGCCGGGATGTGGGGCAGCAGCTTGCCCGCATCCACGAAGGCCGCATGGCCCCCTGCCTGCTGGCACACCACGCCGATGGCCTCCAGCCCGTCCACCAGGTACTGCACCTGGCCGATGCGATAGGCCAGCCAGTCCTGGCGCATGCCGTCCCGCAGGCCCACCGCCAGGCGCTCCATGGCGCCCCCTTCCAGGCCGCCATAGGTCGGGAAGCCCTCCTGCACCACGCACAGGGTGCGGCACTCGGTGTAGACGTCCAGCATGCTGTCATCCTTGAAGCACAGCAGCCCCCCCATCTGCACCATGGCATCCTTCTTCGCCGACATGGCGAGGCCGTCCGCGTACTTGTAGGACTCTCTGGTGATCTCCTCGATGGTCCAGTTCGCGTAGCCGGGCTCCCGCTGCTGGATGAAGTAGGCGTTCTCGGCGAAGCGGGCGGAGTCCATGATGACGGGGATGTCGTACTTTCTGGCGATCTCGTACACCGCCTTCAGGTTGGCAATGGAGACCGGCTGCCCCCCGGCGGAGTTGCAGGTGATGGTGCTGACGATGTAGGGCACGTTGGCGGGGCCCGCCTCCAGGATGGCCTCTTCCAGCTTCACCAGATCGAAGTTGCCTTTGAAGTCGGCGGTGACCGAGGTATCGAACGCCTCCCTGGTGTAGACGTTCTTCGCCACGCAGCAGTTGATCTGGGTGTGGCCCTGGGTGGTGTCGAAGAAGTAGTTGGAGAGGGCCACCATCTTCTTGCGATCCAGCCCCTTCTCCTGCTCCCGCTTCTTGATGAGCACGGGGATGTAAATCTGCTCGGCGCCGCGCCCCTGGTGAGTGGGGATGGTCAGGGAGTAGCCGAAGATCTCCTGCACCGCCTGTTGCAGGGCATAGTAGCTGCGGCTGCCGCTGTAGGCCTCGTCACCGCGCAGCATGGCGGCCTGCATGTCCTGAGTGATGGCGCCGGTGCCGCTGTCGGTCAGCAGGTCGATGAAGACGTCTTCGCTGTCCAGCAGGAAGGGGTTCATGCCCGCCCGGACAATGGCCTCTTCCCGATAGGCACGGGTGGTGCGCTTGACCGGCTCGATGACACGAATACGGAAGGGTTCGGGCAGATGCTTGAAGTTTTCCATAATATAAACACCCCAGATTTAAATATTCAAAATGAGTCTCTTCCCCCGCCGAAAATAGAATGTCCGGCAGGTGGGAAATATTGGGAAATGGATGCACGACATCGCCTCGCCAGAATAAACAGGCGAAGACAGGTGCAGCTATTTCAGTTCAGGAATGGAGGCGGGCTTGTGGCATGGCAGGCATGCTGCGCCGCCGCGGGGAATTACAGCGGGAAGAAGAACGCGATCTTATGGTCCAGGGTAAACCACTTGGGATAGCTGACCTTGATATTCATGTTGTTGCTCATCCAATTGAAATTAACAACGCCAAATAACAGCACCCATTATGGTGGGGAGCGCTATATGATCAATTGCAATATGAGCAAAGTGGGATGGCGCTAACAATTTGGCGGGGGATTTTTATACAGCTTATTATCGCCAATCCGAAAGATCCTCCCATCATCCACCTTTTGCCCTTTCCCCCCTCAGTGGCTCAGCCAGGGCAGCCGCTGCAACAGCTCGTAGCGGTCAGGGATCGGTGTCTGGCTGACCCAGAGATCCAGCAAGCCATAGGAGAGCAGCGGCAACACCAGCAGCAACAGACAGAGCAGCCCCAGCAGTTGGCGGGGGGCGAGTCGCTGCCCTTGCGTGCCAAGATGCAGGGCATCGGCCCGCTTGGGGCAGGCGGCCACGCAGCTCTGGCAACTGGTGCACTCGAGACTGCGCACCGCGATAAGCTGGTGTACCTGGATGCGCGAGGGGCAGGCCCGGCTGCACTTGTCGCAGTCGTGGCCCAGGCTTCGCAGGCAGCGGGCCGGGTCGCGGCGAATGCGCAATGGGGTCAGCAGGCCGAGCAGGGCGAACCAGGCGCCATAGGGGCAGAGATAGCGACAGAACCCTTGCCGAAAGGTGGCGGTGAGCAGCAGCACCCAGCCAAGGCACAGGCCCGAGATCAGGGTCAGGTTGAAGAAGAAGGCCCCCATCTTCATGTCCGCTGCCTGATGGTAGGGGCTGGCGAGGTAGCCGGACAGGGCGGCGGCGGGTACCGCCAGCAATATGATGAAGAGCAGAAAACCGAGCACCAGAAACTTCTGGCCGCGCAACACGGCATCGAGCCAGCGCGGCGGGGTCCACTCCCCCGGCAACAGGCGCGAGCGCAGGCCGTGCAGCCACTCCCCCACCAGCCCGAGCGGGCAGAACCAGGCGCAGAACGCCCGACCCAGCAGCAGGGCCGACAGGGAGAGCACCAGCACGGTGACGGTGGCCGCCGGGTGATGGGGGTCCGTCAGCCCCTGCCCGAGCCAGGCCCGCAGCCCGAGACCACCGGCGATGGGCAGGAAACCGTCCACCACGTCGGGGCGCACCAGCCAGGGAACCGTCCCCCGTGCCAGCAGCCAGATATAGACCCCATATTGCACCGACACCAGCAACCAGCAGAGCAGCAGCAGATGACGCGCCCACTCCCGCAGCGGCTGACTGCCCAGCTCGTCCAGTGCGGGGAAGGGCTGGATGCGATGAAGCAGGCTGAGACTGCCGACCACCAGCCCCAGGCCAAGCCAGAGGCTGACATCTGCCGCCGCCAGCCAGGCAATGACCAGCACTCCGAGGGAGAGTCGAGATGACCAGCCCGGCCCCGTTTTCAACACCAACAGGACCAGATAGACCAGTCCGGCCACCATGGTCATCGCCTCAATCACGCTCATGCATCCTCCACTGCGTACACCCGATCTGGCGGCAAGGATAACCAACATCTGAGTTGATTATTTTGATCTGCATAGGCACAGGGGGAGATTCGGGCCAGTGCCCCTGCCCGCGATTGAGCCTTATGCCTTGCGGCTGTGGAACAGCGGCTGGTCGGATTCGGCCTGCTCGGCCCAGAAGTGGATGTTGAAGCGGGCATCCTCCGACAACTCGACCCTGTGCCAGTATCGAGGCGGGCTGGTGGCAAACTCCCCGGCCCGGATCACCAGGCTCACCTCAGGCTCTTCGGCCTGCTCATCGGCAAAGCCGTGATAGGTGACGGTGCCCTCCATCACGCAGAGCTGGCCGAACACCCCGGCCGCGGTGTTGTGATGGGTGAGCAGGGCCTGGGGCACATTCTCGCGGGTAAAGAAGGGAGTGGAGCGGCGCACCACCCAGTGAGACGGGATCAGTTGCATGGCCATATCGGTTCTCCTCGAGTGGCCGGGTCGACCCGGCCGGTGCAATGAAAGGGGTTAACGGGGCAGCTGACGCAGCAGCGGGAAGGCGGCGCTCATCTGATCTCCACCCACCACGAAGCCGCACAGATCGCCTGCTTGGTCGCGGGCCTCGGCCACCATGCCGTGGCTGTTCCAGCGGCACTGCCAGGCGAGATCCTCGCCCCGGGTGCGACCGGCCAGTTGCAGCGGGTAGCGCGGCGTCTTCACCTTCACCAGCATGGGCGGCAGGGTCAGCGGGGTCGGTGTGCCGAGCAGGGTGCGCGCCAGCGCATTGGCCCCCAGCACGATGGGTTGCAGGAAGGGGAGCAACTGACCTTGCCACTGCACGCAATCCCCCAGGGCGAAGATGTGGGGATCGCTGGTCTGCAGCCGATCATCGACCAGGATGCCGCGCTCCACTGCCAGCCCGGCCCCCCGGGCCAGGGCCAGATTCGGCCGCAGGCCGATCGCGGCGATCACCAGATCCTGCTCGCTGACGCGCCCGTCACTCAGGGTGACGCGCCAGCCATCCCCCGGCTGGGCATCTATCCTGGCGAGACCTGTCCCGAACTGCAGGCTGACCCCCTGGCTGCGCAGCGCCTGTTGCAGCGGCTGGGTCAGAGTGGCGGGCAGCAGGGCGCTTAAGGGGCTGTCGGCCAGATCCACCAGCGTCACCTCTTTTCCTGCGCTCGCCATGTCCATCGCCAGCTCGCAGCCGATGAGCCCCGCCCCCAGCACCAGGATGCGGCGGGCCTGGCGCAGTTGCGCCTCGATGGCGGCGAACTCCTGCTGGCTGTTGAGGGTGACCAGGGATTCGCTGCCCGGCAGATCGGGGCGCGCCGCGCTCGCCCCGGTGGCCAGCACCAGCTGGCCGTAGGGGAATTCCCCTCGTTCGGTCAGCACCAACCGCCGGGCAGGGTCGATGCCATGCACCGGGCAGTGGGGCAGCAGCGCGATGCGCTGCTGCTCGGCAAAATCGCTGCCGCTCTGGCGGGTCATAGCCGCGGCAGGGCAGCCCCGACTCACCACGTGGCTCAAGTCGGGCTTGTTGTACTCGTCACCGCTGTCGGCGGTGATGAGGCGGATGGGCTGCTCGGCATCCAGCTTGCGCAGGCTCTTGACCAGCTGCTGGGCAGCGAAGCCGCTGCCGATCACCACTATCTCCCGGCTGATGCCAGCGTCAGTTTGAATTGCCGCGCTCATACACAGGCCTCCACGGAGCAGGGTTCGAATACCTCCTTGCCGATGCCGCAGCCGGGGCAAAGGAAACTGTCCGGCACCTGGGCCCAGGGGGTGCCCGGCGCCACCAGCTGATCCGGCTCGCCCTGGGCCGGGTCATAGACCCACTGGCAGACGGTGCAGAGCATGGCCTGGTCATCGTCCCATTCGGCGGCGGCCGCTGCGGCTTGCGGCTCAACAGCAGGCATCGCGGGGACGGGCGTCACGGTTACCTGGGTTGTGGTGATCGGGCGGGGTGCGTCCAGCGGGTGCAACGCCCACTGACGGGCGAGCTGGCGGCCATGCTCGCGGCATTCGGCCAGCGCCGAACCATCCGGGCGCCACTTGGCCTTGAGGGAGATGCTGATGTCAAAGCCTGCGTCCATCAATCGGGTCTGGATCCGGTCCACCGCACCGCCGGTCCAGCCGTAGCTGCCGAAGGCCGAGGCACGCTTGTTGCGAAAACGCAGACCGGTGATCTCCTCGAGCATGCCCGCCACCTTGGGCATCATGACGTTGTTCATGGTGGAGGAGCCCACCAGTATCCCCTTGGAGCGGAACACCTGGGTCAGGATCTCGTTCTTGTCGTGGCGGGCCACGTTGTAGATCTTCACCGCCACGCCCGGGTCCACCTCGTGGATGCCCTGGGCGATGGCGTCGGCCATCATGCGGGTGTTGTTGGACATGGAGTCGTAGAACAAGGTGATGCGGTCTTCCTGATAGTGGTCGGCCCACTCCAGGTATTTCAGGATGATCTGGGTGGGGTCCTCGCGCCAGACGATGCCGTGGGAGGTGGCCACCATGCTCACTGGCAGGTTGAAGCCCAGCACCTCCTTGATCTTGGCGGTCACCAGGGGGCTGAAGGGGGTGAGGATGTTGGCGTAGTAGCGCTGGCACTGCTCCATCAGCTCGCTCTGATCCACCTCGTCGTTGAACAGGTGTTCGTCGCAGTAGTGCTGGCCGAAGGCGTCGTTGGAGAAGAGCACCGCGTCCTCGGTCATGTAGGTCATCATGCTGTCGGGCCAGTGCAGCATGGGGGTCTCGATGAACACCAGCTGCTTGCCGTTGCCGATGTCCAGGCTGTCACCGGTCTTGACCGGGTGGAAGTTCCACTCCGGGTGGTGATGATGGCCGGTGATGGAGTCGATGGCGTTGTGGGTGCAGTAGATGGGGGTGCCGGGAATGCGGGTCATCAGCTCGGTCAGGGCGCCGGCGTGATCCTCCTCGGCGTGGTTGATCACCACGTAGTCGATGGCGGCGAGATCGATCTCGGCCGCCAGGTTCTGCACGAACTCCCGGCTGAACTTGTGATCGACGGTGTCGATCAGCACGTTTTTCCCTTCGCGGATGAGGTAGCTGTTGTAGCTGGTGCCCTTGTGGGTCTTGTACTCGGTGCCGTGGAAGTCGCGTACCTCCCAGTCCCGTTGGCCGACCCAGTGGATGTTGTTCTTGACGTGAATGCTCATCAGGAGTTCCTCGAATGCAATAGTGTATGTTCGACTGAACCAGCTATTGCAGCGGACGTGCCAAATTGTAAACCATTGTTTTTAATGGCTTCGCATATCACTCGTTGTCATTAAGACACCACACCTTTATAGTCAAAATCACAAACATACTGTCATTTGGACAATTATCGTGATCTCGACCGACAGCCTGGCGCGCATCGCCCTCGACCTGCAACTCGGCATCTCCCATCAGGACCGCTTCCACCGCCTGATCCAGAGCGTGCGCAGCCTGCTGAACTCGGATGCCTCGGCCCTGCTGCGCTACGAGGGGGGCCAGTTCATCCCGCTGGCCATCGACGGCCTGATGCAGGACGTGCTGGGGCGCCGCTTCGCCGTCAAGGATCACCCGCGCCTCGAGGCCATCGCCCGCGCCGGGGATGTGGTGCGCTTCCCTGCCGACAGCGCCCTGCCCGACCCCTATGACGGCCTGCTGCCGGATCACGACGACTTCAAGGTACACGCCTGCGTCGGCCTGCCGCTCTTCTCGGATCAGGCGCTGATCGGCGCCCTGACCATAGACGGCATGAACCCGACCCAGTTCGACGGCATCAGCGACGAGGAGCTGCGGCTGGTGGGGGCTCTGGCCGCCGCCGCCCTCGACAACGCCCTGCTGCTGGAGCGGCTCGCCCGCCAGAGCAGCGAACCCCTCGCTCCCTCCACCCAGAATGGGCCGGGCCAGCCCGAGATGATTGGCCGCTCCCCCGCCATGGCCCGGTTGCGCCACGAGATAGACGTGGTGGCAAGCTCCGAGCTGAATGTGCTGATTTTGGGGGAGACCGGGGTCGGCAAGGAGCTGATCGCCAAGGCGGTGCATGGCGGCTCGCCCCGCGCCCATGCCCCCCTGGTCTACCTCAACTGCGCCGCCCTGCCCGAATCCGTGGCCGAGAGCGAGCTGTTCGGCCACGTGAAGGGGGCCTTCACCGGCGCCATCCACAATCGGGCGGGCAAGTTCGAGCTCGCGGACAAGGGCACTCTGTTTCTCGACGAGATAGGGGAGCTCTCCCTGGCGCTGCAGGCCAAGCTGCTGCGGGTGCTGCAATACGGCGATCTGCAGCGGATCGGTGACGACACCCCGCTCAAGGTGAATGTGCGCATCCTGGCGGCCACCAACCGGGATCTGAAACAGGCGGTGGTCGAGGGGCAGTTTCGGGCCGACCTCTACCACCGGCTGAGCGTCTTCCCGATCCACGCCCCGGCACTGCGGGAACGTCCGGGCGACATTCCCCTGCTGGCCGGTTACTTTTGCGAGCGCTGCCGGCTCGGCCTGGGGCTGGAGCAGCTGCGTATCCAGCCACAGGCGCTGCAACTGCTCGAGCGCCACGACTGGCCCGGCAACGTGCGGGAGCTGGAGCACGCCATCCACCGCGCCGCCGTGCTGGCCAGGGCCGAACAGGGCAGCCCCTCGCCGACCCTGAAACCCCACCACTTCAACCTGGGACCGACGGGCTCATCCCTTCCCGCCGACACCGTCAGCCAGCCCGCCTCTCCGGCCATTGCCGGCCTGGGCCTGCGCGCCGCCACCGATCTGTTCCAGCGCCAGCTCATCGAGCAGACCCTGACGGCCCATGACGGCAACTGGGCCGCCACCGCCCGGGCGCTGGATCTGGACGGCGGCAACCTGCACCGCCTCGCCAGGCGGCTCGGCCTCAAGGCCTGACGCCCCAGATACGAGAGGGGCCCAAAAACAGAAACCCCCTCGCTGGCGAGGGGGTTTCTTGTTCATGGCACCCGTGGCGCCGTCAGCGCAGGGACTTGACCGAGCGGCGGACAATGAGCTCGGGCTGCACCGTCATGGACTCCACTTCCAGCTCCTTGTTGCGGATCCGGCTCACCAGTTGCTGCACCGCCAGCAGACCGAGCTCGGCCTTGGGGTGGCGGATGGTGGTGAGCGGCGGGCTGGAGAAGCGCGCCATCTCCACGTCGTCATAGCCGATCATGGAGATATCGTCCGGCACCTTGACCCCGGCCTCCCAGGCGGCGCAGATGGCACCGATGGCCATGGGATCGTCGAAGGCAAAGACCGCGGTCGGGCGAGGGGTGAGGGCCAGGATGCGCTGCATGGCATCGAAGCCGCTCTGGCTCTCGTAGTCCCCTTCGAAGATCTGCTCTTCTTTCAGGGTCATCCCCTGTTCAGCCAAGGCATCGCGCACCCCGTCCAGCCGTTGCTGGGTAGTCGGCTTGGCGAGATGGCCGGTGATGCAGACGATGTTGGTGTGGCCCTGCTCCAGCAGATGACGCACCGCCAGACGCGCGCCGATGCGGGCGTTGTCGTTGATCACGTTGGCGAAATCGCACTCGTTGCCCCAGTCCAGCACCACTTGCGGCACGTTTTTGTGGATACGCAGCATGTCCCTGAACTGGGTGTCGATATCGGTCCCCAGCACCAGCAGACCGTCGACCCGCTTCTCCATCAGCATGCGCAGATAGTGCTGCTGGCGTGGCGGCTGGTTCTCGGTGTTGCACAGGATCAGGCTGTAACCCTGCTCGAAGCAGTAGGCTTCCACCCCCTGTACCACTTCCGCGAAGAAGGGGTTGGCACTGGTGGTCACCAGCATGCCAATGGTCTTGGTCGAATTGATCTTGAGACTGCGCGCCACCGAGTTGGGCGCGTAGTTCAGCTCTGCCACCGCCTCAAGCACTTTCTGGGTTGCGTCTTCGCTGACCCGACGGGTGTGATTGAGTACATGTGAGACGGTGGAGATGGATACGCCTGCGCGCGAGGCGACATCCTTGATAGTTGCCATCTCTGTCTCCTGAATAACAAAGGCGGAACAGTAGCAGATTTCCCGAATAAAGGCTTGGTTTTAACGGGCGCTGCCAGTGAATTATCAATGCTGGCTAATCTATGCGGTCATTTCTTTTTGCGCAAACGGATTTTGGTCAAAATGAGAGCGGACGCAGAATGAAATATCGTCAGTTTTTTACTCTGGAAATTGTCACCATGACAATTTGTTATCTGTATGTTGCACCATCGCGGCGACATTAAACTCCAATAAACAGCAATAAACTGCGTGTTAGTTTCACAAAACCCCTCTCGCGCCTGCTCCGGTTAGTATCTTTAACATCTTGTTATTGCCCGGCGAGGAATGATAGAACCTTATCTATCGCCGGGCTGGCGGGACACAGGCTCGGAATGACGTGCATAAAATGAAACAATTCACTGATTAAGGGACGAATCAATGCATAACTTCAGCAAAATGGCAGTCAGAGCAGCGGTTTCTTTGGCTCTGTTTGGATCAGTTTCCATGGCCAATGCGGCCGACACCATCAAGATCGGCATCGCCGGCCCCCTGACCGGCCCGGTCGCCCAGTACGGTGACATGCAGTTCACCGGCGGCAAGATGGCGGTCGAGCAGATCAACAAGGCGGGCGGCATCAAGGGCAAGCAGATCGAAGCCGTCATCTATGACGATGCCTGCGATCCCAAGCAGGCCGTGGCCATCGCCAACAAGGTGATCAACGACGGCGTCAAGTTCGTGGTCGGCCACCTCTGCTCCGACAACACCCTGCCCGCCTCCGACATCTATGAAGATGAAGGGGTCCTGATGGTCACCCCCGCCTCCACCAACCCCAAGATCACCGAGCGCGGTTACCAGCTGACCCTGCGTACCATCGGTCTGGACAGCGACCAGGGCCCGACCGCTGCCAAGTACATCATCGAGCAGGTCAAACCCCAGCGCGTGGCCGTCATCCACGACAAGAAACAGTACGGTGAAGGCATCGCCTCCAGCGTGAAAGCCGCGCTGGACAAGGCCGGCGTCAAGGTCGTTGCCTATGAGGGCATCACCGCAGGCGACAAGGACTTCTCCGCCCTGATCGCCAAGCTGCAGAAAGAGAACGTCGACTTCGTCTACTACGGCGGCTACCACCCCGAGCTGGGTCTGATCCTGCGCCAGGCTGGCGAGAAGGGTCTGAAGGCCAAGTTCATGGGTCCGGAAGGCGTGGGCAACAAGGACATCTCCGCCATCGGCGGCCCGGCTTCCGAAGGCCTGCTGGTGACCCTGCCAAACAAATATGACTTGGTGCCGGCCAACGCCCCCATCGTAGAAGCGTTCAAGGCCAAGGGTCAGGACTCCTCCGGTCCGTTCGTGTGGACCACCTACGCCGCCATGCAGGCCCTGGCGGCCGGTATCGCCAAGGCGGGCGAGGATGATCCGGCTGCCGTCGCTGCCGCCATCAAGGCCGCACCGATCGACACCGTGATGGGCCCCCTGACCTGGGCACCGAACGGTGACCTGAAAGGCTTCGAATTCGGTGTCTTCCAGTGGCACGCCGACGGTACCTCCACTCAACTCAAATAATCTGCCGGTCGGGGTGACGTGAGTCACCCCTCCTTTCTTTGCGGGCAAGTACACAGGGAACGCGGTATGTCCGAACACCTTCTTTATCTGGTTCAGCAGTTGCTGAACGGATTGACCATAGGCAGCACCTATGCGTTGATCGCCATCGGCTACACCATGGTCTACGGCATCATCGGCATGATCAACTTCGCCCACGGCGAGGTCTACATGATCGGCTCCTATGTCGCCTTCATGGTGATGGCCGGGCTCATGATGATGGGCATCGACAGCACCGTGCTGCTGCTGGGGGGCGCCTTCCTGGTCAGCATCATCATCACCGGCAGCTATGGCTGGTCCATAGAACGGGTGGCCTATCGTCCACTGCGGGGCGGCAACCGCCTGATCCCCCTCATCTCAGCCATCGGCATGTCGATCTTCCTGCAGAACATGATGCGGATGGCCCAGGGCTCGCGTGACATCGCCATGCCCACTCTGATCTCCGGGGGCTGGACCCTCGGCGGCGAGGATGGCTTCCAGGCCAGCCTCTCCTACATGCAGCTCATCATCTTCGTGGTGACCTTCGTCACCATGCTGGCGTTGACCCAGTTCATCGGCCGCTCCCGCATGGGGCGTGCCTGCCGAGCCTGTTCCGAAGACATCAAGATGGCCAACCTGTTAGGGATAGACACCCACGTGGTCATCTCCATCACCTTCGTGCTGGGGGCCGCCCTGGCCGCCGTCGCGGGGGTGCTGCTCGGCATGTACTACGGTGTCATCAACCCCTATCTCGGCTTCATGGCGGGCTTGAAGGCCTTCACCGCCGCGGTATTGGGCGGCATCGGCAGCATTCCCGGCGCCGTGCTGGGCGGCCTGCTGCTCGGCGTGGTGGAAGCGCTCACCGCGGGCTATCTCAGCACCGAGTACAAGGATGTGATGGCGTTCGCCCTGCTCATCTTCGTGTTGCTCTTCATGCCCACCGGCATCCTGGGTCGTCCGGAGGTCGAGAAGGTATGAAAAACCAATCTATGCATGCCCTCGTGCTGCTGTTCATGACCATCACTGGCATTCTCGGCCGTCCGGAAGTGGAGAAAGTCTGATGAAACGTCAATTTATCCATGCCTGCATCGCCAGCCTGGTGCTGCTGGTGCTCTCCTTCTGGCTGCTCGGCTTCAAGCTGGAGACCGATGGCTCCCGCCTGCTGGTGGTGAGCCGCCTCGATGTATCGCTGGCCTGGCTGCTGGGGGGCGCCACCATCGTCTTCTGGTTCCAGATGCTGCGCGGCCAGATAAGCCGGCTGTTCCAGGCCTCCATCAGCGGCTTCTCCGTCGGCTTCACCAAGCTGGTGCTGCCAAGCCCCGAAGAGGCCCCCAAGCTCTATAACCTCACCGCCGTGCTGGTGCTGCTGTTTGCGGTGAGCTGGCCCTTCATGGCCTCTCGCGGCGCCATCGATCTGGCCACCCTCACCCTGATTTACATCATGCTGGGGCTGGGACTGAACGTGGTGGTGGGCCTCGCCGGTCTGCTCGACCTCGGCTACGTCGGCTTCTATGCGGTCGGCGCCTACAGCTACGCCCTGCTCAACACCTACTTCGGTCTGAGCTTCTGGGAGTGTCTGCCCATCGCCGGTCTGCTGGCGGCCACCTTCGGCTTCCTGCTCGGGTTCCCGGTGCTGCGGCTGCGGGGGGACTACCTGGCCATCGTCACCCTGGGCTTTGGCGAGATCATCCGCATCCTGCTCAACAACATGACCACCCTGACCGGCGGTCCGAACGGGATCTCCGGCATTCCGAAACCGACCCTGGGGGGGCTCGAGTTCAACCGCACCGTCAAGGATGGGGGCTTTGGCACCTTCCACGACTTCTTCGGCATCGCCTACAACGCCAACCACAAGGTGATCTTCCTCTACCTGATGGCCCTGGTGCTGGTAGTGGCGACCCTGTTCGTCATCAACCGCCTGCTGCGCATGCCGCTCGGCCGTGCCTGGGAGGCGCTGCGGGAAGACGAGATCGCTTGCAAGTCCCTGGGGCTCAACCCCACCATCATCAAGCTGACCGCCTTCACCATAGGCGCCTGCTTCGCGGGTTTTGCCGGCAGCTTCTTCGCCTCGCGCCAGGGCTTCATCAGCCCGGAATCCTTCGTCTTCATCGAGTCGGCCATCGTCCTTGCGATTGTGGTGCTGGGAGGCATGGGATCCCAGATCGGGGTCGT
This sequence comes from Aeromonas sp. ASNIH7, assembly GCF_002903485.1. NCBI lineage: Bacteria > Pseudomonadati > Pseudomonadota > Gammaproteobacteria > Aeromonadales > Aeromonadaceae > Aeromonas > Aeromonas sp. ASNIH7. The sequence goes on along the minus strand of NZ_CP026226.1, from coordinate 2,240,534 downwards.
GCTGGCGGCCATCGTGATGACGGTGCTGCCGGAGCTCGCCCGCGAGTTCAACGAATATCGCATGCTGATGTTCGGTCTCTTGATGGTATTCATGATGATCTGGCGGCCGCAGGGACTGCTGCCCATGAGTCGACCCCATATGGAGCTGCGTAAATGAGCAACAATCAACCATTGTTGGATGTCTCAGATCTGTCGATGCGCTTTGGCGGCCTGCTCGCAGTCAACGGCGTCAAGCTGGATGTGGAAAAGGGGGAGGTGATCTCCATCATCGGCCCCAACGGGGCGGGCAAGACCACCATCTTCAACTGCCTGACCGGCTTCTATCGCCCGAGTGGCGGTGTCATTCGCTACAAGGGTGAGGAGATCCAGGGGTTGCCCGGCCACCTCATCGCCCGCAAGGGCATAGTGCGGACTTTCCAGCACGTGCGCCTGTTCAAGGAGATGACGGCGGTGGAAAACCTGCTGGTGGCCCAGCACAGGCATCTCAATACCGGCTTCATCGCCGGCCTGTTCAAGACCCCCTCCTTCCGCCGCGCCGAGAAAGAGGGGCTGGAGCAGTCCGCCTTCTGGCTGGAGAAGGTGGGCCTCAAGGATCTCGCCAACCGCGCCGCGGGCAACCTGGCTTACGGCCAGCAGCGCCGCCTCGAGATCGCCCGCTGCATGGCGACCCGGCCCGAACTGCTGATGCTCGATGAACCGGCCGCAGGTCTCAATCCCAAGGAGACCGACGAGCTCAACGAGCTCATCTCCAACCTGCGAGACGAGTTCGGGGTCTCGGTGCTGCTGATCGAGCACGATATGAAGCTGGTGATGGAGATCTCCAACCGCATCTTCGTGGTCAACCAGGGCACCCCGCTGGCCCACGGCAAACCGGACGAAATCCGCAGCAATCCGGCGGTGATCAAGGCCTATCTGGGCGAGTCGTAAGGACAAAAAGATGTTAGAACTTCGCAACGTATCGACCCACTACGGCAAAATTCAGGCGCTGCACGACGTCAGCGTCGAGGTGAAAGAGGGGGAAATCGTCACCCTGATCGGCGCCAACGGCGCCGGCAAGACCACTCTGCTGATGACCCTGTGTGGCGAGCCCAAGCCCAGCAGCGGTTCCATCTGGTTCGAGGGGGAGCAGATAGACTCTCTCACCACCGCCCGCATCATGCGCAAGGACATCGCCGTGGTGCCGGAGGGGCGCCGCATCTTCGCCCGCCTCACGGTGGAGGAGAACCTGCTGATGGGGGCCTTCTTCGTCGACAAGGCGGAGCAGCGCGGCCTGCTGGATCAGATATTTACCTTGTTCCCCCGCCTGCACGAGCGGCTGGAGCAGCGGGCAGGCACCATGTCCGGCGGCGAGCAGCAGATGCTGGCCATCGGCCGCGCCCTGATGAGCAAGCCGCGCCTGCTGCTGCTGGATGAACCCTCCCTGGGACTCGCGCCCATCGTCATCCAGCAGATCTTCGACACCATAGAGCAACTGCGCCAGAAGGGGATGACCATCTTCCTGGTGGAGCAGAACGCGAACCAGGCGCTCAAGCTGGCGGATCGCGGCTATGTGCTGGAGAACGGCCGGGTGGTGCTGCAAGACACGGGAGAGGCCCTGCTGGCCAACCCCGCCGTCCGCCAGGCCTATCTCGGCGGCTGAGGATGCAGCAACCATCGTCACCCTTCCCCTGCCGCGCTCCCCGAGCCCGGCAGGGGAACAGCCCCCCGCCGAGGAGCACATTGTGAGCCGTGCGCGGGCGACGCAGGATCAGCACCACTTCTGGCACGATCCCGCCCTGCCCTTCATCGAGGCGCGGGCGGTGCAGGATGGCCGGCGCGTCTGCTATGACAAGCACAGCCACCCCCACTTCTCCATCGGTGCCATCACCGGCGGCCACAGCCACTACCTCAACCAGCGCAGCCTGCAAGAGGTCGGCCGCGGCAGCCTGGTGCTGATGAACCCGGAAGAGGTGCACGCCTGCAATCCCGTCGCTGACCAGCCCTGGTCCTATCTGATGTTCTACATCGACAACCTCTGGTTGCAGCGCCAGCAGGAGGAGGCCGGGCTCGGCAACGCGTTTCGCCCCTTCGACATGACCGCAAGCCGGGATCCCCTGCTCTACCAGGGGCTCTGCCGGCTTCATCGGCAACTGGTGGCGGAGCCGGATCCCCTGGCTCGCGAAGTGGCCTGCCACCTCTTCAGCCGCCAGCTTCTGGCCAGGCTCACCCCGGCCAAGTGGGATGACCGCCCTCCCCGGCACCTGCAGCAAGCCGCCGAGCTGATGCAGGACGAGAGTGCCTGCGCCCTCACCCTGGCACAGCTGAGTGCGGTGGCCGGGCTTACCCCTTCCTACTTCGTGCGTACCTTCAGCCGCCACTACGGCATGACGCCCCACGCCTACCTGCTCGATCAGCGCATTCGCCACGCCCGCACCCTGCTGCGCCAGGGGCAGCCCCTGGCGGAAGTGGCCCTTGCCAGCGGTTTTGCCGATCAGGCCCACTTCCAGCGCCAGTTCAAACGCCGGGTGGCCGCCACCCCGGGCCAGTACAGAGCGCAGCTCGCCCCTCAGGACGAGCGCACCAGATAGGCGGCGCTGAGCAGCAGCAAGAGCGCCATGGCCCGATTGAACCAGCGCAACCGGCGGGGAGAGACCAGCCACCCCTGCAATCGGCTGCCCGCATAGGCCCAGCAGGCGATGGAGCCGAGGCAGATCACCAGATAGATGCCGGTAAAGAGGGCGATCTGGCTCATGCCGCCCGCGATCCCATAGGCTCCCATCCCCATGCTGGCGGCGAGCCAGGCCTTGGGATTGAGCCACTGCATCAAGGCCCCGTACCAGAAAGCGGGGGGTACGCCCTCCACTTCCTCCACCTCGCCGCTGTCCACCAGCAACTGCCAGGCCATCCAGCCGAGAAAGAGCACGCCGCCCCAGTGAATGGCCCCCAGCGCCACAGGCCAGCGGGACAGGGCGCCGCCAAGACCCAGCCCCATCAGCAGGAGCAGCAGGATGAAGCCGAGGGTGGCCCCCACCACGTGGCGCAGGCTGGCCGTGAAACCGTACCGGGCGCCGGTGCCAAGGGCGACCAGATTGACCGGCCCCGGGGAGATGGACATGGCCAGGGCAAACCCGGCCATGGATAACAGCAGACTGAATTCCATGGATGATGCTCGTTCAATTGAGGGAAGCCCGAGCCTACCCGGCCCGGGCGGCCCGATATTGAAGAAAATTGCGATCCCCTGGATGCCGCCCCCATTGCACACTTAGCGCAAACCGCCGCTTGCGGTAAACTGCCCTTCAACCCTCCATTTTCAGGACATCTCAATGGACCAGTTTGCCCATATCAGCGCCCATGATGCCCACCAGAAGCTGAGCGCAGGCGAAGCCCGTCTCGTGGACATTCGCGATCCCCAATCCTTCGAGACGGCCCACGCGGTCGGCGCCTTCCACCTCACCAACGGCACCCTGGTTCGCTTTATGAACGAGGTGGACTTCGATACCCCCGTCATCGTGATGTGCTATCACGGCAACAGCAGCCAGGGGGCGGCCCAGTACCTGCTGCAACAGGGCTATGACGAGGTCTATAGCCTGGATGGCGGTTTCGAGGCCTGGCGCAGGGAGTTCCCCATCCAGGCGGGGGACGCATGACAGAGGCGGGTCGCTCCTCCTCGACCGGCATGATCCAACTGCTGGTGCTGGGCGACGCCCGCATGGCCCAGGCGCTGGTGGATTATCTCGCTACCCTGGGCATTCCGTGCGAGCTGACCCAGTCCGAGCTCGGCGTCTCGGTCTGGCTGGCGGACGAACGGCGCCTCGCCCAGGCCCAGCAGGAGGTCAAACGCTTCCTGAGCGAACCCAATCATCCCCGCTACATGGAGGCCTCCTGGCAATCCGGCCATGCCGATGCCCGGATCGACTACAGCAAGGGGATGACGGATCCGGTCACCGACTTCCTCCACCAGGCGGGCCCTCTGACCCTGGTGGTCATCATCGCCTGCCTGGCCATCTACGCTCTGGATGCCATCGGCCTGCCCATCTTCGACGAGCTCGCCTTCCACCCCACCCTGGCCCAGTTCACCGACTGGCAGGCCTGGCGCTACGTCACTCCGGCCTTCATCCACTTCTCGGTGCTGCACCTGGTGTTCAACCTGTTGTGGTGGTGGTATCTCGGTGGTCAGATCGAGCAGCGCCTTGGCAGCGGCAAGCTGTTCATCCTGCTCATCGTCGGGGCTGCCCTGCCCAATATCGCCGAGTTCTTTGCCAGCGGCCCGCGCTTTGGCGGCCTCTCCGGGGTGGTCTATGCCCTGCTCGGCTACAGCTGGCTGCGAACCAGGCTGCAACCGGATTGCGGCCTCGCCATGCCGCCAGCCCTGATGGGCTTCATGCTGGTCTGGCTGGTGCTCGGCTTCCTGGACATGCTCGGCACCCCCACCGCCAACATGGCCCATTTGGTCGGCCTGCTGGTCGGTCTTGCCCAAGGCTGGCTGGACAGGCACCACAGGCCGGGGTGAGGCCTGGTTGCCGGCAACTGCTCGGCAACCAAAGCGACCACCAACATAGCTCACCTGGCGGGCCTGCTGGTCGGCCTTGCCCAAGGCTGGCTGGACAGACACCACAGGCCGGGGTGACGCCTGGTTCCGGCAACGGCTCGGCAACCATAGCGACCACCAACATAGCTCACCGGCGGGCCTGCTGGTCGGCCTTGCCCAGGGCTGGCTGGACAGACACCACAGGCCGGGGTGAGGCCTGGTTGCCGGCAACGGCTCGGCAACCAAAGCGACCACCAACATGGCTCACCTGGCGGGCCTGCTGATCGGTCTTGCCCAAGGCTGGCTGGACAGGCGCCACAGGCCAGCCTGAGCCGATTTGCCATAAAAAAACGCCGCCCCAAGGGGCGGCGTTTTTATTGGTCGGCCGGCTTACTGCTTGAGCAGGCTGCCGTCGGTCACCTTGACCGCGGTACCGCCGCTTGCGAAGAAGCTGCCGAACTGGGTCTGCATCTCGGTGGTGACGGCGCCGGTCGGATCGAAGTTCTCGTCCGGTGCCAGCAGCGAGCTGTGACCCCCGGCCACGAAGCGGGCCGCTCTGTGGTTGGCGGCGCCGGTGGCGGTCAGCGGTTGCAGGGCCAGGACCTTGAACAGCGGCTCTGTGCCACCCAGGGGGGCGGTGGCGATGCTGTTCGGGATCACTCGATCCGACAGGCTCAGGGCGCCGTCGCCGACGATTTCGGTGGCAAACAGCGGGAAGTCCGCCGCGATACCGCTCCCCAGGTTGATGGGGTCTGCCGAATCCAGCACCGACTGCGCCGCGAAGCTGTAGCTCTGCAGGGTGCTGGCCGCCGTGGCCTGGGTGGCCGCATCCTGGCTCGGCAGGAACTCGTTGACGAAGCAGGTCGGCACCGCCGTCTTGCAGTTCGGGGCGTAGGCGGTGAAGGCTGCCTTCAGGGCCGCACTGCCAGCGGTCAGCACGCTCATCTGGATGGTCGGGCCGAAAGTCGGCGAGTTCAGCAACAGCGGCGCTATGCCGCCACCCGGCATGGCCAGGCCGCCAGTGTCGAACTTGAACAGGGCGTCTGCCGTCGGGTTGCCAACAGACTGGTTGGCCACCGCCAGCAGGTTGGCCCCCGCGATGGCACCCAGAGAGTGACCCAGGAAGTGTACCTTGAGGCTGCCAGCAGTGCCGATAGCCCCCTTGGCATTTGCCAGCCCCACCGCCAGACGCAGGCCCAGCAGATCCGCCACGCTCTGTTTCAGGTTGTCGCGGGCCACGGTCAGGTAGCTCAGGTTCAGGTAGGGGGTCGGGTTGTCGGAGGTGGTCACCGAGTCCATGCTGCCGGTCAGGGCGAAGCCGCGTTCACCGTGCAACGGATGATCGATCACCACCACGGCCACGTTCTTGCTCGCCTGGGCACCGGCACCAATCTGGCCAAGGGCCAGGGCGTAGGCGTTCTCCTTCACGGAGGTGACGCCGTGCTGATAGATGATCACGTCGGTGATGTTCGCCAGCGGTGCGGCGGCGAAGATCCGCATCGGGACGGACTGCACCTCTTCCAATGCCGGCAGCGGGTTGAAGCGCCCGATATTCATCTCGGGATCCAGCGCCTTGCCGCCGGAGGTGAGGGTCACCCCGATCAACTTGCTCGCCTCCGCCAGCAGCTCGGCCTGGCGGCTCGGATCGGCGATGAGTTCGCCCAGCAGGGCCGGATCCACACCCGCCCCCACCAGGCCGCCGATCACTTCGGCATCCTGGGCCTTCAGGGCGTTCGCGATGGCGTAGAGGCTGGGGATGGCACCGTGCCAGGACTGGGTCTTCGCCTTGTCCCAGGAGCCGGCGGTGGCCGGGGAGGAGAGGAAGTAGGGCAGCTTGACGGTGCCGCTGTAGACGGTGGTGCCCAAGGCCAGATTGTGGAGTGGAGTGCCGTCACCAAAAGCGGCGGCAATCGCATCCTTCTGCTCCTGGGGCAGGAAGTTCTCGGCGTCCAGCTGGGTCAGGAAGGGGCTGCCGCCGCTCACCGACAGGGTATAGGTGCCAGGCAGGCTGGTATTGCCCAGGGCGTCCTGCTTCCACAGAGCGGCGGCGTCCAGGGTCGGGCTCTTGAGCACGGATGCGGCCGCCCCTTTCACCGCCACCAGCACGTCGGCGCCGGACTGGGTACCGAACCAGTCGGAGAAGATCACGTGATCGCTGGTGATGCCGGTGGCAGCCTTGAACAGCCCTTCCTGCAGCGCAATCAGGCCGCTGATGGTCTGCTCCTGGGCGTTGCTGCCGGTGCTGGTCTTGTAGTTGCTGTAGTCGCTCCCCGGTCGCAGGGGGGCACCCGTGCTGTCTTTGAGGGTATCGGTCGCCACTATCATGTAGTAGGAAGAGGGGTTGAGCGGCTTGAGCGGCACCAGATTCAGCTTGCCGGTCGTCTCAGCCACCACGAAGTCCACTCCGTAGGTCAGCACCTTTTTCACGCCGCTCGGACGCAGGGCCGCACTGTCAAACTCCAGCTCCATCAGGTAGAGGGGTGCCACGGAGGCTGCGAATTCAGCAGCGGCCGGCGCCTTGACCTGGATGCCGGAGGCCGTCACCGGCACTATCTGGATCGCCTGGGTAGTCGACCAGCCATCCAGGGTGGAGAGGGCGGACACCGGGTTGGAGAGATCCGCCGTTTCCGTGGAGAATTTCAGGGTACCGTCGGTCGCACGGGCTGCCAGGGCGCTGGGTCGGACTGCATTGGAGCCGCTCAGCAGATAATCGAGATAGCTTGAGGTATCGCCTGTGTTGTCGTCACTGCCACCACAACCGCTCAGCAGCGCACTGACGACGGCCGCGTAAATTAGCTTTTTCTTCATATCCTTATCTCTTTTATGTTGTTATCCATGATGAGCCTGACGGGGTAGGGTTCAAACCCGACCGAATCATATTAACAGCAACGCAACAATTAATAAGCCTCTGGTCAGTCATCTGATCTGATTTTTTTGTGTACACCATCAAGGAATTGGAATTGATTCCCGGTGTCACAGGGTAGCAGCCAGGGTGCATCAACCAGACCCGACCAGAGCCCGATGGGATCCATGGCGCAAAAAGCCGCCCCGATCTCGGCAAAGGGGACGATTTGTCGGTAGAATGGCGCCATTGCTTAAGGAGACCCCCATGATCGACCCGAAAAAACTGGAAGAGATCGCCAAACAGATACACAACGCCCTGCCCCCCGGCATTCGCAGCATGGGTGAAGAGGTGGAGAAAAAGACCCGTCAGGTCTTGCAGGCCCAGCTCAACAAGCTGGATCTGGTGAGCCGCGAGGAGTTCGACGTGCAGACCAAGGTGCTGCTGCGCACCCGGGAGAAGCTGACCGCCCTCGAGGCCAAGCTGGCCCAGCTCGAGCAGCAGCTCGCTGCCAAGGGCGAATGATCCGGCGTGACCCGCCGTAGATAGCACAAACCCCAGCCAGGCTGGGGTTTGTCGTTTTTATGGGGACAACGAGTTTCTCATCCCCCCTTCTCTCGCAAGACGATAAGGGGGCAGATCGACGCTCTGCGGTTGGCCGTGGTCAGATAAACTCGTAGGCATCGCCGAAGATGCGCTCGGGCTCGGCGCCCAGCACCTTGAACTCTTCCCGCGCGGCACCGGCCATCTCGAAGCGGCCCGCCACATAGATGTCGTAGTCATGCAGGCTGACGAAGTCATCCATGATGGCCTTGTGCACCAGCCCGGTCCTGCCGGTCCAGTCGCTCTCGGGCTCCTGCACCACGGGAATGAAGGTCAGCGGCGCATAGTCGCGCTCCCACTGCTGCATCTGCTCCAGCTCGTAGAGCCAGTGCGCCTGGCGTACCCCCCAGTAGAGGAACACCGGACGCTTGCTGCCGCTGCCGATCAGGTATTCCAGGATGGCGCGGGCATAGGAGAAGCCGGTGCCTCCCGCCATCAGGATCAGCGGTCGGGGGGATTCGTCGCGCAGGAACGCCTTGCCGGCGGCCAGCTCGACCTCGATCTCTCCCTGCTCGCGCATGCGGGCCAGCACCTGACCGGCATAGGCATTCTCGGGAGTGGCACCGATCTGCAGCTCCAGCACGCCGGAGCGGGTCGGCGAGTTGGCGATGGAGAAGGGGCGCTTGTCCGAATCGCTCATCACCACCAGCAGATACTGGCCCGGCTTGAAGCTCACCTCCTGCTGCGGCGCCAGCGCCACGTGCCAGATGGTGTCGACATATTCGCGCAGTTCCTCTACGCGGCACTTGATACGTTGCATTCTTGTCCTTGTGAGGGGCCTGCCCGGCCCGCTTCGCTCATGGTTTCACTGTTTTTATGGCGACCAGTTGGTGGTCAGGTCCGTCGAGCATACCCAATTCGGCACGGCAATACCGCACTTTTGCGTCACAATGGCCGCGCCGCATCGGGGATCCCTCAGTCGAGGATCTTCAGCTCGTCCCAGATGGCATCGATCTTCTGCTTTACCGCCTCGTCCTGGACGATGGGCTGACCCCACTCCCGGTTGCTCTCCCCCGGCCACTTGTTGGTGGCATCCAGCCCCATCTTGGAGCCGAGCCCGGAGACCGGCGAGGCGAAGTCCAGGTAGTCGATGGGGGTGTGCTCGATCAGGGTGGTGTCCCGAGCCGGGTCCATCCGGGTGGTGATGGCCCAGATCACGTCCTTCCAGTCGCGGGCGTTGATGTCGTCATCGCAGACGATCACGAACTTGGTGTACATGAACTGGCGCAGGAAGGACCAGACTCCCAGCATCACCCGCTTGGCGTGGCCAGGGTAACGCTTCTTGATGGTCACCACCGCCATCCGGTAGGAGCACCCCTCCGGCGGCAGGTAGAAATCCACTATCTCGGGGAACTGCTTCTGCAACAGCGGCACGAACACCTCGTTGAGCGCCACCCCGAGCACCGCCGGCTCATCGGGCGGACGGCCGGTGTAGGTGCTGTGGTAGATGGCATCCCGGCGCATGGTCATGTGGGTGATGGTGAAGACCGGGAACTCGTCCACTTCGTTGTAGTAGCCGGTGTGATCGCCGTAAGGCCCTTCGGGGGCCATCTCCCCCGGCTCCAGATAGCCTTCCAGCACGATCTCGGCGCTGGCGGGCACTTCCAGATCGCAGCTCAGCGCCTTCACCACCTCGGTACGGCTACCCCGCAGCAGACCGGCAAAGGCGTATTCGGAGAGGCTGTCCGGCACCGGCGTCACCGCGCCCAGGATGGTCGCCGGATCGGCGCCCAGCGCCACCGCCACCGGGAAGCGTTCGCCCGGGTGGGCCTCCTGCCACTCGCGAAAATCGATGGCGCCACCCCGGTGATCCAGCCAGCGCATGATCAGCTTGTTCTTGCCGATCTTTTGCTGGCGATAGATGCCGAGGTTCTGTCGCTTCTTGTAGGGACCGCGGGTGATGGTCAGACCCCAGGTGACCAGGGGCGCCACATCCCCGGGCCAGCAGTGCTGGATGGGGATCTGATCCAGATCCACCGCGTCCCCTTCCAGCACCACCTGCTGACAGGGGGCCGAAGAGAGCCGCTTGGTCGGCATGTTGAGCACCTGCTTGAAGATGGGCAGCTTCTCCATCAGCTCCTTGAGCCCGCGAGGCGGCTCCGGCTCTTTCAGGTAGGAGAGCCAGGTCCCCACCTGGCGCAGGGCGCTGACGTTGGGCTGGCCCATGCCCATGGCAACCCGGTCCGGCGTACCGAACAGGTTGGTCAACACCGGCATGGTGTAGCCCTTGGGATTTTCAAACAGCAGGGCAGGCCCGCCCGCCCGCAGGGTGCGGTCGCTGATCTCGGTCATCTCCAGATAGGGGTCTATCTCGTGACTGATGCGCCTGAGCTGTCCGTTTTGTTCCAACTGCGCGATAAAATCACGCAAGTCCTTGTATTTCATGCAAGTACCCCAGCGGGATCAGGTGGTCCCGCATTATAACCCTGGCGGCGTATCCGGTGTACCCGTATCGAACCTCATGACGGACGAGGCGTGTCGCCGCTCCTGAAGCGTCAGCCGGTTTGCCAATTGACCCAGGAGCCTGGGCTCGTCCATCTGCAACAACAGGCCGGCCACCAGCCCGCCATACTGGTGCTTGCCGAGTTCGGCCAGGAGGAACTGCTGGGCCCCGTCCGGCAAGGGGGAGAGGCGGCTGAGCTGGTGCAGGGCGGGGACCATCAGGCGGCTGTTCTGGCTGGCGGCGATCAGCAGATCGCTCGCCTCCTGCCCTGAATAAAAGCGGGAAATGGTGTGCAGTGCAGTCAGGCTATCGTGATCCACTGGCTGACGCCACAGCTTGAGGTAGAGTGCCGTCTCCCCGGTCTGTTCGATGAAGTGCAGCAGCAACTGGTTGTCCGGCAGGAAGAGATTGAGGGCGGCAAGCCGCTGCGCCTCCCGACGCAGCACGGATACCGGCTGCCGATCGAGCACCGCCAGCAGGGCCTGCTGCTGCTGTGCCAGCTCGGGATTGCGGCTGTAGTAGACCTGCTTGAAGTCGAAGCGATCCTGCTCCAGCAACTGGCGATAGTTGTCCTGCCAAGCCAGCTGCTGCCAGTGGCTCAGCACCAGCCGGGCCTCGGCGGGGAAGTCATAGGCGGGTAGCTGCACCAGGAAACCGTCCACCTTCCCTTCCACCAGCCATTGTGGCGCCTTGGCCGCTTGTGCCCGCACCCAGGCCAGCAGCGCCGGGCTCGGTGCGCCCGATGACTTGAGCTCACCCAGCAACTGGAACAACAGGAACTCCCGCTGCCCCATCGACAGGGTCTCGAGCAACGAGTCCATGGCATCAAACTGCCCGAGCGCCATGCGGCCGTCCAGGTACGCCCGATGCCCCTCCAGTCCCTCGTCCGCCACCAGGGGAGCCTGCAATTGCGGCGGGGAATCGGCATGCACCGGGGCCGCCAGCCACAACCAACCCATCCATATGAACAACACCAGCTTCATGACGTCCCTTTCCTTGTGACATCGAGGCTTCATACTACTAAGCCAGCCGTGAAATAGATAAACAAAAACCGCGACCTGGGCCGCGGTTTTGTCATTGAAGAGGCTGTTACTTCTGTTGACGCTTCATGGAGTCGAAAAACTCGTCGTTGGTCTTGGTCGCAGCCAGCTTGTCGATGAGGAACTCGATGCTGTCGATCTCGCCCATGGGGTGAATGATCTTGCGCAGGATCCACATCTTCTGCAGCTCGTCCGGTGCGGTCAGCAGCTCTTCCTTGCGGGTGCCGGAGCGGGTGATGTCGATGGCCGGGTAGACGCGCTTCTCGGCAATCTTGCGCGAGAGGTGCAGTTCCATGTTGCCGGTACCCTTGAACTCTTCGTAGATGACTTCATCCATCTTGGAGCCGGTATCGATCAGCGCGGTGGCGATGATGGTCAGGCTGCCGCCCTCTTCGACGTTGCGCGCCGCACCGAAGAAACGCTTCGGACGGTGCAGGGCGTTGGCGTCCACACCACCGGTCAGCACCTTGCCGGAAGACGGGATGACGGTGTTGTAGGCGCGGGCCAGACGGGTGATGGAGTCCAGCAGGATCACCACGTCCTTCTTGTGCTCGACCAGACGCTTGGCCTTCTCGATCACCATTTCGGCGACCTGGACGTGACGGGAGGCCGGCTCGTCGAAGGTGGAGGCGATCACTTCGCCCTTCACCATCCGCTGCATCTCGGTCACTTCTTCCGGACGCTCGTCAATCAGCAGCACGATCAGCTCACAATCCGGGTGGTTGTAGGCGATGCTCTGGGCGATGTTCTGCAGCAGCATGGTCTTACCGGCCTTGGGCGGTGCAACGATGAGACCGCGCTGGCCCTTGCCGATCGGGGATGCCAGATCCAGTACACGGGCGGTGATGTCCTCGGTGGAACCGTTGCCACGCTCCATGCGCAGACGCTCGTTGGCGTGCAGGGGAGTGAGGTTTTCAAACAGGATCTTGTTGCGGGAGTTTTCCGGACGGTCGTAGTTGACGTCGTTGACCTTGAGCAGGGCGAAATAGCGCTCGCCCTCTTTCGGCGGCCGGATCTTGCCGGAAATGGTATCGCCGGTACGCAGGTTGAAGCGGCGGATCTGGCTCGGGGAGACATAGATGTCATCCGGACCAGCGAGATAAGAGCCGTCTGCACTGCGCAGGAAACCGAAACCGTCGGTCAGGATTTCCAGCACACCGTCGCCAAAGATATCCTCGCCGCCCTTGGCGTGCGCCTTGAGGATTGCAAAGATAATGTCTTTCTTGTGCGCCCGAGCCAGATTTTCCAACCCCATGGATTCGCCAAGCTGGACCAGCTCGGACACAGGAGTGTTCTTAAGTTCAGTCAGATTCATAGTGGTGAAAGTCTGTAAGCAAGGATTGAAATGAGGAGACAGTCTGCTGGATTGATGCTGATCGGATTTGACTTGCCAGGCTGGTAGTTAAGCAAAGAGTCAGGCAAAAAGGTTAGCAAACGAGCGATAAACTAGCACCAATCAGGGTGAGCGTCTAGGTGATAAAACACAAGGAGCGCATTATTGCAATGCGCTCCTTCTTGATTATTACAGGTTGCCGTCCAGGAACTCTTTCAGTTGGGTCTTGGACAGGGCGCCGACCTTGGTCGCTGCCACTTCACCATTCTTGAACAGCAGCAGGGTCGGGATACCACGAATGCCGTACTTGGGCGGAGTGTCGGCGTTATGATCGATGTTCAATTTCGCCACGGTCACGCGACCTTCATATTCCTGAGCAACTTCGTTCAGGATCGGGGCAATCATCTTGCACGGTCCACACCATTCGGCCCAGAAATCGACCAGAACAGGGCTGTCGGCGTTGATTACATCGGCCTCGAAGCTGGCATCGCTCAGCTGAACAATCTTGTCACTCATCTCCAACTCCAGTCAGTAATTAAGGCTTTATTGATGGTTCAACAAAGGCAATAGTTGCCCTATTTGAAATGATCCTGTTTATTATTGCAAGCCTAACCTGATAACCTACCGCCATGAGCAAAACACATCTAACGACCGAAAAATTCGCCCAAATGGGCCTCGAACCCGAAGTTCTGGCTGGTCTGGAATCAAAGGGATTTCACTATTGTACGCCCATCCAGGCACTGTCCCTTCCCCTGCTGGTTGAAGGTCATGACCTCGCCGGTCAGGCTCAGACGGGGACCGGCAAAACCCTGGCTTTCCTGGCGGCGACATTCAACTATTTGCTGACCCATCCGCTGACCAGGCCGCGCCTCATCAACCAGCCCCGCGCCATCATCATGGCCCCGACCCGGGAGCTGGCGGTCCAGATCTACAACGATGCAGAGAGCATGTCAGCCTCTACCGGGCTCAAGCTCGGTCTCGCCTATGGTGGCGAAGGCTACGACAAGCAGCTGGCCGTGCTGGAACAGGGCGTCGACATCCTGATCGGCACCACGGGTCGCATCATCGACTACTTCAAGTCCAAGGTCATCGATCTCGGCAACATCCAGGTCGTGGTACTGGACGAAGCGGATCGCATGTTCGATCTCGGCTTCATCAAGGACATCCGCTTCCTGTTCCGCCGCATGCCGCCCGCCACCGAGCGTCTGAGCATGCTGTTCTCCGCCACCCTCTCCCTGCGCGTGCAGGAGCTGGCCTATGAACACATGAACCACCCGGAACATGTGCAGGTCGAACCGGAACAGATGACCGGCGTGCGGATCAAGGAGGAGCTCTTCTACCCCTCCAACGAAGACAAGATGTTGCTGCTGCTCTCCCTGATGGAAGAGGAGTGGCCCGAGAAAGCCATCGTCTTCGCCAACACCAAGCACGTCTGTGAAGACGTTCACGCCTGGCTGGAGAACGACGGCCACCGCGTCGGCCTGCTGACCGGCGACGTGCCGCAGAAGAAGCGGATGAAGATCCTGGAAGAGTTCACCAAGGGCACCCTGGATATCCTGGTCGCCACCGACGTGGCTGCCCGTGGTCTGCACATCCCCGACGTGACCCACGTCTTCAACTACGACCTGCCCGACGATGCCGAAGACTATGTCCACCGCATCGGTCGTACCGGCCGCGCCGGCAGAAGCGGTCATTCCATCAGCCTGGCCTGTGAAGACTATGCCTTCAACCTGCCGGCCATCGAGGAGTACATCCACCACCCCATCCCGGTCAGCAAGTATGACCGCGAGGCGCTGCTGGATGACGTCACCGCGCCGAAACGGGTGTTCCGCAACCGCCAGCCGGTGAACCGCAACATGCGGGATCGCCAGGGCGGTGGCAACAGCAACAACCGTCGTCGCCCCCCCCGCAAGAACTGAGGGATCGGCCAAGTTGCACAACTCGCCTCTCTATGCCGCCATCGACCTCGGCTCCAACAGCTTTCACATGCTGGTGGTGCGCGAGGTCGCCGGTGCCCTGCGCACCGTCACCAAGGTCAAGCGCAAGGTACGCCTCGCCGCGGGCCTCGATGCCGATTTTCGCCTCAACCGTGCCGCCATGGAGCGGGGCTGGGATTGTCTGCGCCTCTTCTCCGAGCAGTTGCAGGACATCCCGTCCGACAACATCCGGGTAGTGGGCACCGCCACCCTGCGCCTGGCCACCAACGTCGACGAATTCATCAGCGAAGCGGAACGGGTGCTCAACCACAGTATCGAGATCATCTCGGGCGAGGAAGAAGCCAAGACCATCTATGAAGGAGTCTCCTGGACGTCGGCAGGGGAAGGCAATCGGCTGGTGATCGACATCGGCGGCGCCAGCACCGAGCTGGTGATCGGCGAGCAGAGCGAAGCCAAGCTGCTCAACAGCCTACACATGGGCTGCGTCACCTGGCTCAACAACCACTTCGGTGATGGCGAGCTCTCCGAGGCGCGCTTCAACCAGGCCATTGCCGCCGCCAAGGCGGTACTGGAGAAAGTGGCTGCGGACTACCGTGTCCTCGGCTGGCGCACCTGCGTCGGCGCCTCCGGCACCGTCCAGGCGCTGCAGGAGATCATGCTGGCCCAGGGCAAGAGCGAGCGGGTCACCCTGCCCAAGTTGCAAGAGCTGATGGGTCAGGCCATCGCCTGCGGCAGACTCGATCAGTTGCAGCTCGAAGGGCTGGCGGCCGAACGGCTGACCGTGTTCCCCTCCGGTCTCGCCATCCTGATCGCCATCTTCGAGACCCTCGACATCGAGAGCATGACCCTGGCGGGCGGTGCCCTGCGTGAAGGGCTCATCTACGGCCTGCTCGGCAACAATCACGACTGTGATGCCCGGGATCGCACCGCCGACAGCCTGATCAGCCGCTACCAGCTCGACAAGGAGCACGCCGAGCGGGTCCGCGACACTGCCATCGAGGCGTTCACCCAGTTGCAGCCGGCCTGGCGCCTCTCCAAGCGCTACGGCCGCCCGATCCTGCGCTACGCGGCCCTGCTGCACGAAATTGGTCTGTGCATCGAGTACAAGAAGGCGCCGCAGCACGCCGCCTACATCATCGACAACATCGACATGCCGGGCTTCACCCCCGCGCAGAAGAAGCTGCTGTCGGCCCTGCTGTTCAACCAGCGGGATGAATTCAAGCTGGAGCCGCTGGAGAAACAGGGTGCCGTCACCGGTCGCCAGGCGATCCGGCTGGCCCGCATCCTGCGCATCTCCCTCATCCTCTGCATGCGCCGGACCCAGGGCACTGTGCCCAGGTTCATGCTGCAAGCCGATGAAGATGCCCTGACCCTGACCCTGCCCAAGGGGTGGCTGGACGAGCACTACCTGCGCGCCAGCGAGCTGCGCCTCGAGGTGGAACGCCAGCAGAAGATGGGCTGGTCCACCCGGCTGCTGGAAGCCTGAGGCGCACACCCCATGGCCGATTACCAACCCGTCAGCTGTGACCTGTACGACTGGCTGGAGATCGCCGCAAGCTGGCAACTGCCCGTCACGATCACCGACCGGGATGGACGAACCTGGGCGGACAGGATCCGCACCATAGAAGCCAGCGACGGAGTGGAATATCTGCTGCTGGAGCGCGCTGAGCGCCTCAGCCTGGCGGACCTGGCAACCCTGGAACTCGTCTGGCAAGGGGAAGAAAAGCGGATCCACTTCGCCCCACCCCGCAGCCAATGAATAGCAAGAGGGCCAACCTGATCAGGTTGGCCCTCTTCGTTTGACGCTCAGACTCCCTGCCAGTCGCCACTCAACTCGCCAGCGCCGCCATCACATAGACGTCGAAGCGGTTGCTCTTGGTCTCGATGGCCATGCTGGGCTTGTGCTCGTTGAGCCAGCCCGCATAGTCGGGCCGCTTCACCACCACCCGCTTGTCAGCCATCCTGAGCGCCGCCGGCAGCAGGGCATCCGCGTCGAGATCCGCCCCCACCAGGGACTGGAACACCCGCATCTCTTTTTTCACCAGCGCCGACTTCTGCTTGTGGGGGAACATGGGATCCAGGTAGATGACCTCCGGCCGCTCGGTCAGCGCCAGCAGGGTCTCCACCGCCGGGCCTTGCAGCAGTTGCATCCGCTCGCGCACCCAGGGGCCTATCTCGGGATCCTGCGCCGCCCGGGTCAGACCGTCCTGGAGCAGGGCCGCCACCACGGGGCTGCGTTCGATCAGGGTCACCTTGCAGCCGAGGGAGGCGAGCACGAAGGCATCGCGCCCGAGCCCGGCGGTGGCATCCACCACGGTCGGCATGGCTCCCGACTTCAATCCCACCGCCTTGGCGATGGACTGGCCGCGCCCGCCACCGAACTTGCGCCTATGGGCCACCGCCCCTTCCACGAAGTCCACATAGACGGCCCCCAGCTTGGGTTCGTCCAGCTTGCGCAGCTCCAACCGCGATTCGGTCAGCACCAGGGCGAAGGGAGCGGGAAACGCCACGTCGGCAAGGCGCTGGCGCAGGGCGTCGAGCTCGCCATCGCGGGCGGGCACTTCACTGAAAACCTGAATATGGGGCATAACATGGACTCATCACGGCGCAGAAGCCGGCATGATAGCAGAAGCGGGGGGTCAGCTCACCGTGGTCAGATTCGCCAAGTTCATTCCCTGACGGTTGAGACTCAGGTACTCGGTCAGATCGTCGAAGGGCAGCGGGCGGCTGAGCAGATACCCCTGGGTGAAGGCGCACCCCTTCTGGCAGAGGAAGTTGAGCTGCTCCCGTGTCTCCACCCCTTCGATCACCACCTGCATGCCGAGGTTGTGCACGATGTTGATGATGCCGTCGAGCAGCAGGCGGTCCTGCTCGTTGAAGGGAATATGGCGCACGAAGGAGCGATCGATCTTCACCAGATCCACCGGGAAGGTACGCAGGTAGTTCAGTGCCGAGTAGCCGGTGCCGAAGTCGTCGATGGCCAGCTTGCAGCCCGCCTCGCGCAGAGCATCGATCCGCACCCTGTGCTGATCGCTGGTCTCCATCAGCAGAGATTCGGTGATCTCGATGATGATGTCCGCCGGATCCAGCTCGAAGTGGCGGATCACCCTGAGCCACTCGTTGGCCTCCGGGTCTATGGTCTGGAACTCCAGGGTGGAGCGGTTGATGGACATCTGCAGATCCGGGAAGCCGGACTGCTGCAATCTGGCCAGATCCCGGCAAGACTGCCACAGCACCAGGGCACCCAGCCCCTGGATGAGCCCCGCCTCTTCCGCCAGCGGGATGAAATCCGCCGGTGAGACCTGACCCCAGTGGGGGTGATACCAGCGCACCAGGGCCTCCAGCTTGGCGACCCGGCCGCTGCGGTTGTCCCAGATGGGCTGGTAGGCCATGGTCAGCTGGCCCAGCTTGATGGCCTCCGCCAGATCGTGCTGCATCTGGTGGCGCTGGCTCACCTCTTCCCGCATGGAGGCGTTGTAGGTGCCGAGGGGGCGTCCCTGGCGCTTGGCGACGAACAGGGCCTGCTCGGCATTGCGCAAGAGCTCGTCGCTATCGCCGCCGTCATTGGGACAGAGGGTGATCCCCAGGGTGGCGGTCACATAGAGGTGCTGGTTGGCCAGCATGAAGGGGCGGGCAAAGCCGCCGATCACCTGCTTGGCAAACACCTCGGCCTGACGGCGGTTGACGATGCCGGGCACCAGGAAGGCAAACTCGTCGCCGCCGATGCGGGCCACCAGGTCCTCGGTGCGCACCCGGCTCACCAGCCGATCCGATACTTCCCGCAGCAGGGCGTCGCCCACATGGTGATCCATGCTGTTGTTGACCGCCTTGAAGTTGTTGAGGTCGAGCACCATGAGGGCGAAGCGCTCCCCCCGCTCGCAGAAGCGGGCCAGACAGCGACCGAACAGCCAGCGGTTGGGCAGGCCGGTGAGGTTGTCGTAGTTGGCCTGGGCGGCGATCTTCTGCTCCGCCAGCTTGGTCTGGGAAAGATCGCTGAAGATGGCGATGTACTGACTGATCTTGCCCCCTTCCCGCACGGCGCTGATCATCAGCTGCTGGGGATAAAGCTTGCCGTTCTTGCGCTTGTTCCACACCTCCCCACGCCAGATCCCCACCCGCTCCAGGGCGTGGTACATGTCCGCATAGAAGGTCTGATCGTGCAGTCCGGACTTGAGCATGCTGGGCCGCTGGCCACACGCCTCCTCCTCGCTGTAACCGGTGATCTTCTCGAAGGCCGGATTGACCGAGATGATGCGACTGTCGGCATCGCACACCAGAATGGCTTCGGAGAGGTTGTCATAGACCCGGTGGGAGAGCTTGAGCTGCTCCGCATGGCGCCTGATGGGATCGATGTTCTCCAGCACCACCATGAGATAGTCGGGGTGCATCTGCTCGTTGCGGATCAGGGTCACCGTCACCCGCCCCCACAGGACGGTCCCATCCCGATGGAGATAACGCTTCTCCTGAGTAAACGCGGGACGCTCTCCCCGCTTGAGGGCGTCGTAGAGCGCAATGCTGGTCTGCCAGTCGTCCGGATGGTTGATTTCGGCGACGGTGAGCTGTTGCAGCTCTTCCTGGCTGTAGCCGAGCATCTTCTCGATGGCCGGGTTCGCCCAGAGGATCTTGCCGCCCAGATCCACCTTGCCGATGCCCACGGGCGCATGGGACATCATGGTGTCCAGGAAGTGGTGATGTTCCGGTTGCGCCGGCTGCTCCTGGCTCTGGCGCTGCTGATACATCAGCGCCAGTTCACGACCGGCGAGCGGGGCCAGCAGACGCAGCAGGCCCACTATCTTCTCCATTCTCGGCATGGCCCGCTTGAACATGACGCTGCACAGGCCGATGGTCTCTCCCTCGGCGTTCTTGAGCGCGACGCCGGCATAGGCTCTCACCTCGCAGCGCTCCAGCACGGCGGCGTGGGGGAACAGCTGGCGGGTGCGATCACTGAACCAGGCTTCACCCTGTTGCATGGCGATCTCGCCCGGAGTGTCGGCGAGGGGGAAGCTGTAGGAGTTGATGTCGAGGGAGGCGGGATAGGCGGCATGCACGGTAAAGAACAGACCCGCCTGATCCTTGCCGGACACCAGGACGAAGTCAGCCCCCACCGCGTTGGCGATTTCACTCACAAAGGCATCAAAATATCCCTGACCACTCGAATGAGACAGGCTGGAGATGATTTGATAGACAGACTCGAGTGCTCGCCTCATGGCAAGGTTCTTTCTCTCCCTGGAAGGTAGAACCCGACTCTACTGAAGAGGCGGGGACAGTGCAAACATGCACTCGGCAAGATATTAAAAAGGCTTGGAAAAAGGGACCAAAAGGTCCCTTTTTCTATCAAAAATCACGTTTCGATCCCACTATGCCGCAAATGTGTACCTGCTTGAAGCTCCCGCAGTGGCGCGGCAGCTCATCCAATCGAGGCTCACTGTGGCGGCGGGACCTCACGCGGCGATACCGCTGTGACGCAGCAGCGCATCCACCTGGGGCTCCCTGCCACGGAAGGCACGGAACAGCTCCATCGGCTCCCTGGAGCCGCCCTTTTCCAGAATGTTCTTCAGGAAGGAGTGGCCCGTGGCCGGGTTGAAGATCCCCTCCTCCTCGAAGCGGGAGAAGGCGTCGGCAGAGAGTACCTCGGCCCACTTGTAGCTGTAGTAGCCCGCCGCGTAGCCGCCCGCGAAGATGTGGGAGAAGCTGTGCTGGAAGCGGTTGAACGCCGGAGGCGTCATCACGGCGACCTGGCTGCGCACCTCATCCAGCAGCGCAGGGATCTGATCCGCTCTGGTCGGGTCAAAGGTCTGGTGCAGACGGAAGTCGAACAGGGCGAACTCCAGCTGGCGCAGCATCTGCATCGCCGCCTGGAAGTTGCGGGCGGTCAGCATCTTCTCCAGCAGATCGGCGGGCAGCGGCTCCCCGGTCTCGTAATGGCCGGAGATGAAGGCCAGCGCCTCGGATTCCCAGCACCAGTTCTCGAGGAACTGGCTCGGCAGCTCCACCGCATCCCAGGCCACGCCGTTGATGCCGGCCACGCCGGCCACATCGATGCGGGTCAGCATGTGGTGAATGCCGTGGCCGAACTCGTGGAACAGGGTGACCACTTCGTTGTGGGTGAACAGGGCCGGTTTGCCGTCCACCGGGCCGTTGAAGTTGCAGGTCAGGTAGGCCACCGGCTTTTGCAGGGAGCCGTCCTGACGGTAGCGGCGACCCAGGCAGACATCCATCCAGGCGCCGCCCTGCTTGTGCTCGCGGGCGTAGAGATCCAGGTAGAAGCTGCCGCGCAGCTCGTCATCGGCGTCAAAGATGTCGTAGAAGCGCACGTCCGGGTGCCAGGTGTCGATGCCGAGACGCTCGCGCACCTTCATGCCGAACACCCGCTTGACCACCTCGAACAGCCCCTTCACGACCCGACCGGCGGGGAAATAAGGACGCAACTGCTCATCAGAGACCGAAAACTTGTGCTGTTTGAGCTTTTCTGCGTAATAGGCAAGATCCCAGGCCGCCAGTTCGTCCTGACCGTGCTGCTCGGCGGCAAAGGCGCGGATCTCCTCCAGCTCCGCCTTGCCTTGGGGCAGGGACTTGGCAGCCAGGTCGGTGAGGAACTCCACCACCTGCTCCGGCTTGTCCGCCATCTTGGTCGCGAGGGAGAGTTCGGCATAGTTGGCAAAGCCCAGCAGTCGGGCCAGCTCCCGGCGCAGGGTGAGCAACTCGGTCATGATGGCGGAGTTGTCCCACTTGCCAGCGTTGGGGCCCTGGTCGGAGGCGCGGGTGGTGAAGGCCTCATACAGCTCGGCACGCAGGGCGCGGCTGTCGGCATACATCATCACCGGCAGGTAGGAGGGGATGTCCAGGGTGAACAGCCACCCCTCCTTGCCCTTGAGTTCGGCCATCTGGCGCGCGGCAGCCTGGGCGCTCGCGGGCAGACCAGCCAGCTCGGCCTCGTCGGTCACCAGCTTGTGCCAGCCCTGGGTCGCGTCCAGCACGTTGTTGCTGAAACGGGAGGCAAGCTCCGAGAGGCGGGCCTGGATCTCGCCGTAACGCTGCTGCGCCTCGGCAGGCAGACCGATGCCGGAGAGGCGGAAATCGCGCAGGGTGTTCAGGATCTCCTTGCGCTGGGCATCATCCAGCCGGGGGAAGTCATCGCTCTCGGAGAGGGCCAGATAGGCTTGATAGAGCCCTTCATGCTGACCGACATAGGTCTGGAATTCGGAAAGCAGCGGCAGGCAAGCATCGTGAGCCGCCCGCAGCGCCTCGCTGTTCTGCACGGCGTTGAGGTGGCTGATGGGGGACCAGATCCGGGAGAGGCGGTCGTTGACCTCTTCCAGCGGGGCGATCAGGCTGTCCCAGGTGTGAGGCTCCTTCTGGGCCAGCACATCCTCAATCTTCTGTTTGCAATCGGCGATGGCCTGCGTCACGGCAGGTTGCACCTGATCGGGCTGGATCTGGCTGAAGGGAGGCAGCGAGTCCATTGTCAGCAAAGGGTTAGTCATCTGCGGTACCTCTAAATGCTCTGCAGCCCCTGCCGTCCAGAAGCCTGCTTGGACCATCTAAGATGTAGGCAGAAACCCCATTTATCAAGCCTTTGCCGCCAAGAGACGGGCTTGTTGCCCACTTTTTCAGGCATTTTGTTCATAAAACCAGCACTTCATCTGCCAGAGACGACAATGCCGGCCCGAGGGCCGGCATTGTGAGGGCATGGACACTCCCCGCCTCAGCGTCGGGCGTCCTCTTTCAACCACTGGGCGACCCGCTTGGCGAAGTAGGTGAGGATGCCATCGGCCCCGGCCCGCTTGAAGCAGAGCAGGGATTCCATCACGCACTCTTTCTCCTTGAGCCAGCCATTCTGGATCGCCGCCATGTGCATGGCGTACTCGCCGCTCACCTGATAGGCGAAGGTTGGCACGCCGAACTGATCCTTCACCCGGCGGATGATGTCCAGATAGGGCATGCCCGGCTTGACCATCACGCTGTCCGCCCCTTCGGCGATGTCGAGGGCCACCTCGTGCAGGGCTTCGTTGCCGTTGGCCGGGTCCATCTGGTAGGTGGCCTTGTTGCTCTTGCCGAGGTTGGCGGCGGAGCCCACCGCATCGCGGAACGGGCCGTAGTAGTGGGAGGCGTACTTGGCGGAGTAGGCCATGATCTGCACGTTGACGAAGCCATTCTCCTCCAGCGCCGCGCGGATGGCACCGATGCGGCCGTCCATCATGTCGGACGGTGCCACCATGTCGGCCCCGGCGGCGGCATGGGAGAGCGCCTGCTTCACCAGGATCTCGGTGGTGATGTCGTTCTGCACATAGCCTTCGTCATCGATGATGCCGTCCTGGCCATGGGTGGTGAAGGGGTCGAGCGCCACATCGGTGATGACCCCGAGCTCCGGGAAGCGAGCCTTGAGGGCACGGGTCGCCCGCTGGGCCAGGGCATCCGGGTTGTAAGCCTCTTCCGCCATCAGACTCTTTCTCTCCAGCGGCGTCACCGGGAACAGGGCCACCGCCGGCACACCCAGGGCCACCAGTTCGGCGGCCTCTTCGAGCAGCAGATCGATGGAGAGCCTGTCCACCCCCGGCATGGAGGCAACGGCCTCTCGCTGACCCTCCCCCTCCAGCACGAACACGGGATAGATGAGATCGTCGACGGTCAGTACGTTCTCGCGCACCAGGCGGCGGCTGAAGTCATGTTTGCGCACCCGGCGCAGGCGACGGCCCGGGAAGGCCCCCGGAAGAGTTGTGGCCATGAATCACTCCAAAAGCGGAAGTTGGAAGAATGCGGCGGAGGTGGCCCGGGTATGGGCCAGCAAGGCCTCGGGCGCTTCACCACGGCAGGCCGCCACCACCTGGGCGATGTGCGGCAAAAAAGCGGGTTCGTTGCGTTTGGGCCTGGGTTTCAGATCCCGCGGCACTAGGTAGGGGGCGTCCGTCTCTATCATCAGGCGACCCGCCGGAATGCGGGCCACCTGCTCGCGCAGCAGCTGGCCACGGCGCTCGTCACAGAGCCAGCCGGTCACCCCGATATGCAGCCCCAGCGCCAGGCACTCGTCCAGCTCGGCGTCGGAGCCGGTGAAGCAGTGCAGCACGGCCCCCGGCAGGCGGGGCAACCAGGGGCGCAGGATCTCGACGAATTTGTCATGGGCATCGCGGCAGTGCAGAAACACCGGCATCCCGAGCTCGGCGGCGAGCGCCAGCTGGGCGTCAAACACCGCATCCTGCACCGGGCGGGGGGAGAAATCCCGGTTGTAGTCGAGACCGCACTCGCCGATAGCCACCACCTGGGGCAGGGCCGCCAGTTCCCGCAGGGCGGGCAGGGTCGCCTCATTGACGCTTTTGGCATCATGGGGATGTACCCCGGCGGTGGAGAAGCAGTAACCGGGCCAGCGGGCGGCCAATGCGGCACTTTCGCGGCTGCCGGCCAGATCGGTGCCGGTCAGGATCAGGGCTTCCACCCCGGCGGCGCGCGCGCGTTCCACCAGGTCGGCTTGTTCGCCTGCGAACTGGCTGCTGGTCAGGTTCAAACCGATGTCGATCATGGAGTCAGGGGTTCCGGACAAACGAGGTGCATATCAGGCATTTGAAAACCATCTACTCGATGGAGCCTTACCATACGCCTCGAACGGATGCATGAAAAGAGGAAGGGAGCCTCAGCTCCCCTCTTCCGTTTGTTGCTGCTCTTCGTCCTCTTTCTTCACGTAGAAGCGGGCGAAGAACAGACCTATCTCCCACAGGCCCCACATGGGGATCGCGAGCAGGGTCTGGGAGAAGACATCGGGCGGCGTCAGCAACATGCCGACCACGAAGACCCCGACGATGACGTAGGGGCGCTTCTCCTTCAGGCTCCTGGGGGTGGTCACCCCGGTCCAGCAGAGCAGTATGGTGGCCACCGGGATCTCGAACGCCACCCCGAACGCGAAGAACAGGGTCAGCACGAAGTCCAGGTAGCTGGCGATGTCGGTCGCCACCGTCACCCCGGCGGGGGCGGTACTGGTGAAGAAGCCGAACACCAGGGGGAACACCACGTAGTAGGCGAACGCCATCCCCGCGTAGAACAGCACTGCGCTGGAGGCCACCAGGGGCAGGATCAGCCGCCGTTCGTGCTGGTACAGACCGGGTGCGATGAAAGCCCAGGCCTGATAGAGCAGATAGGGGATCGCCACGAAGAAGGAGACCACCAGGGTCAGCTTGATGGGCGTGATGAAGGGCGTCGCCACATCCGTCGCTATCATGCTGGTGCCTGCCGGCAACTGGCTGAGCAGCGGCTGGGCCACGAAGTCGTAGATGTTGTTGGAGAAGTAGATGAGCGCGATGAACACCAGCAGGATGGCGGAGATGGCGCGCAGCAGACGGGTTCTCAGCTCCACCAGATGGCTGATGAGGGGTTGTTCTGCCTGACTCATGGCTTCACCTCCCCTCTGGCTGCGGACTCGCTGGCAAGCACAGGCTCGCTCTCTCGCTGGCTGTTGACCGGTGGCACCTCTGGGGTCGCGGGCACCGAGGCCGCCACCGGAATGGCTGGCTCAGCCTGGGCGGGCTCCCGAGGCGGGCGGATCTCGTTCTCCCCCTGATAGGGACGATTCACCGACTGGGCGGCCGCTTTCAACTGCTCGATGGACTCCTGCAACTCGGGGCTCAGGTTGTTCATCTGCAACCGTTCGGCCTTCTTCAGATCGTTGTGCAGATCCTGCAACTTGAGCTCCTGCTCAAGCTCGGCCTTGACCGAGTTGGCGGTGCTGCGGATCAGCCTTATCCAGTGGCTGGCGGTGCGGATCGCGACCGGCAACCGCTCGGGGCCCAGCACCACCAGGGCGACGACGCCGATGACGACCAGCTCCCAAAAACCGATGTCGAACATGGCTTAGGCCTGATCTTTGTCTTTCTGCTTGGCGGCTTCGGCGTTGCTGGCCGTCTCGTTCAACTGCTTGGTCGGAAACTCGGCATCTTTCTGCTCGGGTTTGGTGTCGGCCGGCTCATCGGAGAGCGCCTTCTTGAACCCCTTGACCGCCGCGCCCAGATCGCCGCCGATACCGCGCAATTTCTTGGTGCCGAACAACAGCACGACGATGACTGCGATGATCAACAACTGCCAAATACTGATACCACCCATGACTTTCTCTCCGGATAGGCGCCCGATGGCGCAGGTTATTTAATGGGAACGGGTTCGCAACCAACCCAGCAGCCAGCATAACCCGGCGCCGGCGAGGCTGATTTGTCCCCACTCAATGTGTTGTTTCTGGGTCAGCAAGAATACACCCGCGAGCAGCAGGCTGGCTCCAACCCCTAAGAGGTAGCGGGCCTGCCCCTGACGGCGACTGTGGCGACGGAAATCGGCAAACATCTGGTCGAAGTGGTGCTGCTGATGGCGGGCCTGACGCAGGGTCTCATAGACCAGCTCCGGCAGCTCCGGCAGTTTCTCCGCCCAGAACGGCGCCTTCTCCTTGATGGCATTCCACACCGCCTTGGGGCCGACCTGCTCGTGCATCCAGTTCTCCAGATAGGGCTTGGCGGTCTGCCACAAATCCAGCTGGGGATAGAGCTGGCGACCCAGCCCTTCCACATAGAGCAGGGTCTTTTGCAGCAGCACCAGCTGCGGCTGCACCTGCATGTTGAAGCGACGGGCGGTGTTGAACAGATTGAGCAGCACGTGGCCGAAGGAGATCTCGGAGAGCGGTTTCTCGAAGATGGGCTCCAGCACGGTGCGGATGGCGAACTCGAACTCGTCCACCTTGGTATCGGGCGGTACCCAGCCTGACTCCACGTGCAGCTCGGCCACACGGCGGTAGTCGCGATTGAAGAAGGCGAGGAAGTTCTCCGCCAGGTAGCGCTTGTCTTCCCGGTTGAGGGTGCCGACGATGCCGCAGTCGATGCCGATCCAGAGCGGATTCTCCGGGTGTTCGAAAGAGACGAAGATGTTACCCGGGTGCATGTCGGCGTGGAAGAAGCTGTCGCGGAACACCTGGGTGAAGAACACCTCCACCCCGCGCTCGGCCAGCAGCTTCATGTTGGTGCCGTTGGCTTCCAGCGCGGCAATGTCGGAGACCGGAATGCCGTAGATACGCTCCATCACCAGCACCTGCTCACGGCAATGGTCCGTGAACACCTCGGGCACATAGAGCGCCTCGGAGCCGGTGAAGTTGCGGCGCAGCTGGATGGCGTTGGCCGCTTCGCGCATCAGGTTGAGCTCGTCGAGTATGGTCTTGCGATACTCCTCCACCACCTCGACGGGGCGCAGTCGTCCGCTCTGGGGCACGAAACGGGCCACCAGACGGGCCAGGGCCTGCATCAGGCGCAGGTCGGCCTCGATGACCGGCTCGATATCGGGACGGATCACCTTGATGACGATCTCGCGGCCGTTCTCCTTCAACCGGGCGGTGTGCACCTGGGCGATGGAGGCGGATGCCAGCGGCGTCTCGTCGAAGTCATCGAACAGAGTCTCGACGGGGCAACCCAGGCTCTCTTCTATCTGGCGACGGGCGGCCTGACCACAGAAGGGAGGCACCCTGTCCTGCAGCAGGGCCAGCTCTTCGGCAATGTCAGGAGGCAGCAGGTCTCGGCGGGTCGAGAGCATCTGGCCGAACTTGATGAAGATGGGGCCCAGGGCCTCGAAGGCGAGGCGAATGCGGGCGCCACGGCTCATGCCTTGTTGCTTGTTCTTGAGCCAGAACAGACTGCGACGGGCCAGACGGCCAGGCCAGGGCTGATAACGGGCGGGCACCAGCTCGTCGATGCCCTGTTCCAGCAGGATGCTGACGATGCGATAGAGGCGTTTGAACTCCTTCGGGGTCATCAGCTCACCTGCTGTTCGAGGCGGGCAAGCCGCAACTCGATCGCCTTCATCTGTTGGGCCAGCTCTTCGACATCGTCATTGAAGCTCGCCACTTCCAGCGGACCCGGGGCAAGCCTCGCCTCCTCGGTCAAATACTCGGCCACTTGACGCTGGGAACGGCACAACTCTCGCCCCACAAAACGGCGAGCCTGACGGGCACCACTGCACAGGGTGTGGGCCACCACATCGCCGGTGTAGCGGGACAGCTCCTCTTCCCAGTCGATATCGAGCTCGCCAAGCAGGGCGCTGAATGCCTGCACCAGCTGGGGGTCACCGCTCAGGTCCAGCTTCTCCTCGCGGATATAGCGGGTCAGGGCGGAAGGCTCTTTGAGCAGGCCGAGGGCGGTCAGGGAGAGGCTCAGCACCGCATCCGCCTCCCCTTCAAACCTGGCCAGCACATCCAGACGGCGCTCCGAGAAGACAAACCAGAGCGGCTTGAGCTCGCGCAGCTCCAGTTTGAGTACCTTGCCCGTCAGCTTGCGCAGCCGCTCCGGGCTCTGTTTGTCCAGGGCCAGCAACTGGTTGAGGCTGGTTTCGATCACTGCGGTGACCATGGCATCCATCGGCATAGGCGACCTTAAAACTTGTAACCGCGGTGCAGGGCAACCACGCCCTGGGTCAGGTTGTAGAACTCAACCTGTTCGAACCCGACATTCTCCATCATGCCTGCCAGGGTCTGCTGATCCGGGTGCATGCGGATGGATTCCGCCAGGTATTTGTAACTTTCGCTGTCATTCGCGACGATTTCGCCCATTTTCGGCAGCAATTTGAAGGAGTAGAGATCATACAGCTTGGCGATCACTTCGCTCACCGGCTTGGAGAACTCCAGCACCAGCAGGCGGCCACCCGGCTTGAGCACCCGGAACATGGAGGCAAGCGCCTTGTCCTTGTCGGTGACGTTGCGCAGGCCGAAGCCGATGGTGATGACGTCGAAGTGGTTGTCCGGGAAGGGGAGCGCCTCGGCATTGGCCTGTACGTAGGAGACGTTGTTGGCCACCCCCAGGTTGCGCAGCTTGTCGCGGCCCACTTTCAGCATGGAGTCGTTGATGTCCGCCAGGACCACCTGACCGGTCTCGCCCACGATGCGGGAGAACTTGGCGGTCAAATCCCCTGTGCCGCCAGCCAGATCCAGCACCTTCTGTCCTTTGCGGACACCGGAGCAGTCGATGGTAAAGCGCTTCCAGAGGCGATGGATGCCGAACGACATCAGATCGTTCATCAGATCGTACTTGGCCGCTACCGAATGAAAGACACCGGCGACCAGGGTTTCCTTCTCGGTCGCTGCCACGGTTTTATAGCCAAAATGCGTAGTAGTAGTCTGTTCCGACATCCCTCAAATACCCATAGAGCAAAGAATGGCCGCCAGTTTACCAGAGCCGATGGCGTGCGGACACCTCAAACCCGGCTTGCGACCAACTGCATACCCAGCACGACCATGGCCAGACAGAGGAACAGATTGAGACCGATATTGAGCAGCGCCTTCAGATAGGCCCCTTGCTGGGCCAGCACGACCGTGTCGAGGGCAAAGGAGGAGAAGGTGGTCAAGGCGCCGAGGATACCCACCATCAGCAATGGCTTCATCGGGTGTTCCACCACGTGACCATGGCTGATCAGGGCATAGGCAATCCCCATGATGAAGGAACCCACCACGTTGACCACCAGGGTGCCATAGGGAAAGTGGCGTCCCAGCAGCCATGCCATCAGCTCGGCGATGCCAAAGCGCAGGCAGGCACCGAAGGCGCCCCCGACAGCGACAAATAACCAGGTTTGCATCAAGCAGTCTCCAAGATTGTCAGGTTGGCATTATGCAAAATCTCGACAGCAGGGGACAGCCGGGCAATTAATCGACCCGGCAAGACCCTAGCGGCGAAAGTCTACCCGTTCTGGATTCACAAGATGGAGGGTCGTCTCGGCCGGGCGAGTATCGGCGATGACTCTGCCATGACGGATGGAATAACATACCGGCACCTGGCGGCGCACCGCATCGAAACCATTCTCTGCAGGAAGGATCAGCAGGTTGGCGGGCTTGCCCACCTCGATGCCGTAGCGATCCTGCACGTTCAGGGTGCGGGCACTGTGACAGCTGATCAGCTTGAGACTGTCGTTGATCTGTTCGTAGCCCATGATCTGGCAGACATGCAGCCCCATATGCAGCACCTGCAACATGTTGGCCGTGCCCATGGGATACCAGGGATCGAACACGTCGTCGTGGCCGAAGCAGACGTTGATGTTCGCCTCCAGCATCTCCTTCACCCGGGTGATGCCACGACGCTTGGGATAGGTATCGAAGCGCCCCTGCAGGTGAATGTTTACCAGCGGATTGGCGACGAAGTTGATGTCCGCCATCCTGAGCAGCCGGAACAGCCGCGAGGCATAGGCTCCGTTATAGGAGTGCATGGCGGTGGTGTGGCTGGCGGTTACCCTATGGCCAATACCGCGCTCGTAGGCCAAGGTTGCCAGCGTCTCGATAAAACGGGACTGTTCGTCATCGATTTCGTCGCAATGCACATCCACCAGAACCTGATATTTCTCCGCAAGATCGAAGACGTAGTGCAGACTCTCGACCCCGTACTCCCGGGTAAACTCGAAATGGGGGATGGCACCGATCACGTCGGCCCCCAGCTTGAGAGCCTCTTCCAGCAATGCCTTGCCGTTGGGGTAGGAGAGGATCCCCTCCTGTGGGAAGGCCACTATCTGCAGCTCCACCCACTCCTTCATCTCCTCCCGCACCTCCAGCATCGCCTTCAGGGCGACCAGATTGGGGTCGGAAACATCCACGTGAGTCCGCACGAACTGGATGCCGTTGGCAATCTGCCATTTCAGTGTCTGGATGGCGCGTTGTTTCACATCCTCATGGGTCAGCAGCGCCTTGCGCTCGGCCCAACGCTCGATCCCCTCGAACAGGGTGCCGGAGAGGTTCCAGCTCGGCTCGCCAGCCGTCTGGGTTGTATCGAGGTGAATGTGCGGTTCGATAAAGGGGGGGATGACAAGGCCTTGCTCACCATCAAGCTCGCGGGCAGAGAGCAGCTGAGTGCTCATGGGCTCGATGGCCCGGATCACGCCTCCCTGACAGAGGATTTGCCACATCCCTTCCCTGCCCGCCAGACGCACATTCCTAATCAGCATGTTCTTCCCCTTCGAAAGCGTAGTTGTCTTTGCCAATCCACAACTTAGCCCGGATCCCTTTAATAGAGAAGCGCCGCCCGGAAAGCATACGGGATAGAAAGGGAAGATATGTCAGCAACAAGAAGGTGCGACATTGCAGGACTGCAATTTGCGATGGATGGCCGAAAGGCAGATACAAAAAAGCCTCCCGATTGGGAGGCTTTCTCATTTAATGGTGCTGATACCCAGAATCGAACTGGGGACCTCATCCTTACCAAGGATGCGCTCTACCGACTGAGCCATATCAGCACACTAACCGATAAAGACCACGCTCAATGCGTAATCTAAAATTGGGTGCCTGGCAGTGTCCTACTCTCGCATGGCGAATGCCACACTACCATCGGCGCTACAGCGTTTCACTTCTGAGTTCGGCATGGGGTCAGGTGGTTCCACTGCGCTATTGCCGCCAGGCAAAATCTTAATCCAGAAAGCTGACGTGAGTAGTGATGTTGCACTTGGCTTGTCACTATCACTGAATTAGGTAAGTAGTCTCGCACTTGCTACAAGGCCAGAAACACTTCTTGGGTGTTGTATGGTTAAGCCTCACGGGTAATTAGTATGGGTTAGCTCAACGTATCGCTACGCTTACACACCCCACCTATCAACGTTGTGGTCTCCAACGGCCCTTTAGGACCCTCAAGGGGTCAGGGATGACTCATCTCAGGGCTCGCTTCCCGCTTAGATGCTTTCAGCGGTTATCGATTCCGAACTTAGCTACCGGGCAGTGCCACTGGCGTGACAACCCGAACACCAGAGGTTCGTTCACTCCGGTCCTCTCGTACTAGGAGCAACTCCCTTCAATCATCCAACGCCCACGGCAGATAGGGACCGAACTGTCTCACGACGTTCTGAACCCAGCTCGCGTACCACTTTAAATGGCGAACAGCCATACCCTTGGGACCGACTTCAGCCCCAGGATGTGATGAGCCGACATCGAGGTGCCAAACACCGCCGTCGATATGAACTCTTGGGCGGTATCAGCCTGTTATCCCCGGAGTACCTTTTATCCGTTGAGCGATGGCCCTTCCATTCAGAACCACCGGATCACTATGACCTACTTTCGTACCTGCTCGACCTGTCCGTCTCGCAGTTAAGCTGGCTTATGCCATTGCACTAACCTCCTGATGTCCGACCAGGATTAGCCAACCTTCGTGCTCCTCCGTTACTCTTTGGGAGGAGACCGCCCCAGTCAAACTACCCACCAGGCACTGTCCGCGAGCCCGATTCAGGGCCCTGCGTTAGAACATCAAACATACAAGGGTGGTATTTCAAGGACGGCTCCAGCGCAACTGGCGTCACGCCTTCAAAGCCTCCCACCTATCCTACACATGTAGGTTCAATGTTCAGTGCCAAGCTGTAGTAAAGGTTCACGGGGTCTTTCCGTCTAGCCGCGGGTACACCGCATCTTCACGGCGAATTCGATTTCACTGAGTCTCGGGTGGAGACAGCATGGCCATGGTTACACCATTCGTGCAGGTCGGAACTTACCCGACAAGGAATTTCGCTACCTTAGGACCGTTATAGTTACGGCCGCCGTTTACCGGGGCTTCGATCAAGAGCTTCGCTTGCGCTAACCCCATCAATTAACCTTCCGGCACCGGGCAGGTGTCACACCCTATACGTCCACTTTCGTGTTTGCAGAGTGCTGTGTTTTTGATAAACAGTCCCAGCCATCTGGTCACTGCGACTCCCGACAGCTCCATCCGCAAGGGACTTCACCATCAAGAGCGAACCTTCTCCCGAAGTTACGGTTCTATTTTGCCTAGTTCCTTCACCCGAGTTCTCTCAAGCGCCTTGGTATTCTCTACCCGACCACCTGTGTCGGTTTGGGGTACGATGACTTGTAATCTGAAGCTTAGAGGCTTTTCCTGGAAGCAGGGCATCAATGGCTTCCGCACCGTGGTGCGTTCGTCTCGTGTCTCAGTGTTGTGTCTCCGGATTTGCCTAGAAACACCACCTACGCACTTTCACCAGGACAACCGTCGCCTGGCCCACCTAGCCTTCTCCGTCCCCCCATCGCAATTACAAGTCGTGCAGGAATATTAACCTGCTTCCCATCGATTACGCCTTTCGGCCTCACCTTAGGGGTCGACTCACCCTGCCCCGATTAACGTTGGACAGGAACCCTTGGTCTTCCGGCGAGGAGGCTTTTCACCCCCTTTATCGTTACTTACGTCAGCATTCGCACTTCTGATATCTCCAGCATGCCTCTCGACACACCTTCGCAGACTTACAGAACGCTCCCCTACCACTCACACTTAGTGTGAATCCGCGGCTTCGGTGCCTGGTTTGAGCCCCGTTACATCTTCCGCGCAGGCCGACTCGACTAGTGAGCTATTACGCTTTCTTTAAATGATGGC
>NZ_CP026226.1:2057500-2202500 GCF_002903485.1 Aeromonas sp. ASNIH7 | reverse complement strand
CCCTGCTGCTGACCATGGAAATTGCCGCTCGCGACCGGAGTGGGACTGGTCGCCACGCCAGGGGCGGAGACCTGTACCGCACTCAGGGTCGAGACCAGATCCAGGCTCGGCTGTACCGAAGGCAGCGGGGCCGCCGCCGGCATGGGCATCGGTGTCGAAGCCAGCGCGGCAGGCGGCTCCGGCAAGGGTTCCGGCTCCTGGGGTACCGGCCGCTCACGCACCTGTACCTCGGTCACCTCGTTCTGCATGTTGATGACGATGGATTTCTGCTCTGTAGTCGCCTTCTCCCCTCCGGGCGGCTCCACCAGGGTGGCCATGAACAACAGGATGCCCAGACTGAGGGCGGTCCCCAGTCCCAGGCTCATCAACTTGTGTTTCATTTCGGTGCCACCGCTACGGCGATGTTGGCGATGCCTGCCGCCTTGGCTTCATCCATCACCCGCACCACCTTGCCGTGGGGTACCCGTTCATCGGCCTGGATCACCAGGCTTGCCTCGGGCTGCTCCGCCAACAGTCGGGCGAGGGTGGCCTGCACCCGCTCCACATCCACCTGTTTGCGGTCGAGGAAGATCTGCCCCTGAGCGCCGATCGCCAGCATGATGCTGGACGATTTCTGCGCCTTGGCCTGGCTGGCCTGGGGTCTGTGTACCTCAAGCCCGGCTTCGCGCACGAAGGAGGTGGTCACGATGAAGAAGATCAGCATGATGAAGACGATATCCAGCATGGGGGTCATGTCGATCTGCACTTCGTCACGCTGGCGTTTGGATTGCCGTCTCATTGCATTACCTTCTCTTCTCGCAGGCCGTCCCGGGTCTTGGCCAGCGCACGCTTGGCCTGACTCTCGAGCCGGCTAAGTAACAACACGCCGGAGAGGGCCACCACCATGCCTGCCATGGTGGGGATGGTGGCGCGGGAGATCCCTCCCGCCATGCTCTCCGGGTTAAAGCGGTTGGCCGCAGCCAGCGCATCGAATACGCCTATCATGCCGGTCACTGTACCCAGCAACCCCAGCATGGGGCAGAGCACCACCAGGGTGCGGATGAAGATCAGATGACGGTTGAGCGCCAGCTCCACTTCTGCCAGCCAGCGCCCGCGAATCGCGCGAGCGTGCCAGCTGTGACGCTCGCGACGCGCCTGCCAGCGGCCCAGCAGCTGACACTGCAACGGTGCAAACCCCAGGTTGAGGTAGAGCAGCCGCTCGATCATCAGAATCCACATCAGCACCAGCAAGGCCAGAATGACCCAGAGCACCGGGCCGCCACGGCCCATGAAGCTCTGCAACTGCTGCCAGATGTCGAGCATCATGCTACCCGCTCCACCCTGTCACCATTGCTTTCGGCCCGCTCGGCCAGGATCCCGGCCACCTGCTGTTCCAGCACGTTGGAGAGCTCGGTGAAACGGGACTGCAACAGGCTGTGGGCCAGGATCAGCGGAATGGCCGCTACCAGACCCTGCACCGTGGTGACCAAGGCCATGGAGATGCCGCCCGCCATGATCTTGGGATCGCCGGTACCGAACTGGGTGATGGCCTGGAAGGTGCCGATCATACCGGTCACTGTCCCGAGCAGACCCAGCATTGGGGCGATGGCCGCGATCACCTTGACCATGCCGATGCCGCGCTCCAGGCGAGGGGTCTCCTGCAGGATCGCCTCATCCAGACGCAGTTCGAGGGTCTCCATGCTCAGTTCTGGATGCTTGTCAGCCACCGTCAGCACCCGGCCGAGGGCGTTGTCGGCATGATATTCACCGCTCTTGAGCTGGCGACGAACCCGACCCAGTTCGCGAGAGAGGCTCCACAGCCGTACTCCAGCGATCCCCAGGCCGATAGCGGCCAGCAGCACGATGATGGCGCCGACCTGGCCGCCCTGCTGGACTTGCTGCCAGAAGGTGGGCGCCTGGGCCAGCATATCGAGCAGAACACCGTGGGAGGGATCCAGCGGCAACGCTTCTCCCTCCTGACCCTGATAAGCGGCCACAGCGGAAAGCACGCTGCCTGGCAGGCCCAGCACCGGACTCAGGCCTTCGGCCTCCGGTTGCAAGAAACCAGCATCGCCCAGCAGGGCGAAGCTGCCGATCCGGGTCAACGTCTGCTCGCTGGCAACGCCCTGGGCATCAAGCACCTTGCCGTTGAACTGGGCAACCCGGCCCGATTCGCGGATCTCCTGTAGCAAGGTGGCTGGCAGCAGGGCAAGGGCGGCGCGATCAGGCACCTGTTTATCCTGTGCCATGGTTTTCAGCGGGGCGAGGCGATCAGGATACTGGCCCTCGACGGCGGATTCGCTCAGCAGCTTGACCGCATCGCTTGCCCCCTGACGGGTGACAGCAAAGATGTCGTTCATGTCGCCGGAGGCTTGCTCCCACTGGGTATTGAGCTCCACCAGCTGCTTTTCATTGGCCGCGAACTGGCTGGCCAGCTCCTTGCTCAGGCGCTGGGCCTCGGCCAGCTTGGTACGGGCAGTGCTCAGCTCCCTGGAGACAGACGCCAGATCCTGCTGAGCCTTCTGTTCACGGGCCTGTTCCTGCTGCTGCCAGGCTTCCTCGGCCACGGCGGCTGTGGTGCCCAGAGAGAGGGCGAGGGCAAGGGGTAACCACTTCATGGTGACGCTCATGACTGGGCCTCCTGACCACGGCTGACGGAAAGGGGGACATTCAACAACTGGGGAACTTTCTTGTCGGCAGCCATTTCCAACGCCTCGGCGATGGGGGAGAGCCACTGGCCGTCGAGGGCTTGCCACTGCTTGTGCTCGGCAGACCAACGCCACGCCTGGGAGCGATCGGCGGTCATCGCCAGCAGGGAGACCCGGCCCAGAGCCAGCACATCGACCCGGCGCGGTGCGCCATCCAGCACCAGCTCGGCGGAATAATGGTCCAGCCTGCTGCCGTATTCGGCTTCAATCTGATAGGCCTGCAATAGCTGGCGGAACTTCTCCGCCTCGCTCACATCGGCTCTGGCCAGCGTCGCTTTCAAGGCAGCAACCCGCGCCAGACGATCCTCCCTGCGCAGCGGGATGTCATCCTGTACCAGCTGTTCCAGATCGGCTTGCATCTGCAGCATCAGGGGGACAAGCCCCTGCCTGGTCTCCTGTACCGCTTCCAACTGCTGGCTCAGCTTGCCCAGCTCGTTTTGCTGATCGGCCACCAGAGACTGCATGTAGCGGTTGTAGGCTTCCAGATCCCGCAGTTGCAGTTGGGCATTTTGCAGCTCAATCCTGGCGGCGACGGCGCCATCGGCGGCTTTCTCCACACGCAGCTGGGAGGCTTTCCCGTCGGCGATACTGTTCTTCAATGCTGGCGCAACCACTTCGTCGGCGGACACGACGCAATGAACGGCCATGGGTAACAAGGCCAGACCCCAAAACTTGTTCATGATATAAATCTTAACAATGATAACTATTCTCATTGTCTCAAAGAGTAGGGTCACTGGCAATCAGATGATTTTCTTGGCCTCTGGCCGAAAAAACAGGATACTTTTTAGACAAGTACGGGAATAACTGGCGTTGGTAGTCGCAACACCATTTTAAATAACTAAAAAATGTCTTTTCGATCAGCAAGATAAGTGATCGAAAAAGGAGACTTACATGTTTAACGATGCGATCTGGGAACACATAGATCGGTTCACCAAGGCGAAGAAGACCAGCGAGATCCAGCAACAACTGGAGCGCTTCAGTCATCAGATGGGGTTTGATTACTTCCGTTTGCTGATTATTTTCCCCATCAGTATGCAGAAATCCCATGTGGCCTTGTTCAACAACTGCCCCACCAGCTGGTTTGATGCCTATTCGGAACGACACTACCTGACCCAGGATCCGGTCGTCTTCCTGGGACTGAAGCAGACCCAGCCCATCTTCTGGAACAAGCTCGATTGTGATGCCCCCTGGTTGCCCAGCGCCAGCAGGGAAGTAATGAACCTCGCCGCCGACTTCGGGGTGAGGAACGGCGTCTCCTTCCCGCTGCACACGCCGCAGGGGGAACACGGCATCCTCTCTTTCATCAGCAAGGAGAAGTCCAATTCCGATCTGATGTTTGAAAACGTTCCCCTGCTGTCATTCTGTGCCAGCTACATCTTCAACTCGGCCCTGACCCTCATCAAGGCCAGGCCAGACCTCATGAAATACCTGGCCGAGCTGTCGGATCGGGAGAAGGAGTGCCTGTTCTGGGCCAGCGAGGGCAAGACCTCCTGGGAGATCGCCACCATCCTCGGCATCAGCGAGCGAACCGTGAACTTCCACCTCAATCAGGTCACCAACAAGACGGACTCGCGCAACCGCAACCAGGCGATTGCCAAGAGCATCTCCAGCGGCATCATTGTGCCTTCCCTGGACGACGTGACCATCACCAACCTGCGGCTGTCGTAGCCTGTTTTGCCAAAACCAAAAGAGCCGCAATGCGGCTCTTTTGTATGCAAGTAATAAAGTTGGATACCTAATCACTCTACAAGACACATCCTACGACATAAAAAAACAGTCACACAAAAATAAAGTAGGATACCAATTGGCGAATGCAGCCAGGAACCATGGGATGACGGAGTAATAAAGTGTGACACCAATTTAGCATAATCGGGAACGGTGGATCGCAAGATACGGCTGATGTAGAGAATCGATCCAACGCAATTTCATACCGTGCGAAATACCCAGAGGCTGCAAGTCGATCCCCGCCAAAGCTGGCGCGGTTAACAGCACACCTTGCTCGTCAAAACTTATGAGGAAGCGATCAAATAGCGCGTCGAGGTTGGCGCTCAGCAAAAAGCCATTGAACACATCCAACCGCTCTGCGTCCGTCCCGCATTCGGCCCAAGGCTTGGCGTGGCTGGCGCGCAGCACCTCAGGTATAGCCACCCCCGTCACGGCACATGCTCCACCCCAGTAATCCAGCATTGCATCACGAAACTTATTTTGCCCAACGCGCTGACGAACCATGCGTTCGACCTCAGTACCGACAATGCCTGCTGGAAGCTCAGAAAGCTCTGCGGCCACGGCCTGCTGGTAATCGCTCGCAGCCTGACTGGGCAAGGCACGAGAAAGACTAGCTGCCCGGCGTAGCAATGCGGCCAGATCCGCCTCGGTACCGACCCGAAACGTATCAGCGACTTGCATCGCCGGAAAACTGCGCTGCAACTCAGGTATCAATGACTGTGAAGCCGTTTCGAAGCACACGTGATATGCGCTACCTTCCAAGCCAACCAGGGCGCGATTGGCATGACGTGCCGAGGCCAAGGTGACACAGCTCGCATCCGAGGTAACCACATGCTCGAAGCCATTGTCGTTGCCGGTTTTCTCGATGAGGGTGCGTTGCAGAGGGTTCATTCCGGAATCCCTGATGGATTGATTATTCGGTTCCACTCAATCGCCCGCTTGCGCCAGTGGGTTTCGATGGATTGGGTGAAATCGGGGCGAACGAGCTTTGCGCGGGCGTCGCACCAGTCGGCCGATTCACGGCGGACTACCACGCCCTCCAGCGGGCCTTGGCGGTAATAACTCTGTTTGGTAGTGACTAGCTGCTTGAGCGCGGTCAGCGTGGCCTTACCATGTAGCACCGTCTGCACGGTTACCAATCCAGCGTTATTGGCCAGTGCATTGCGGCGAGAGGAGCTCCAGAAACGGTCTGCGATGCGGTCGTAGACATCAAAGAGCAGAAACCAGTCCGGCAGTGCCGCGTAGTCCAGCGAATGGCGAGCGGCACACCACTCTCCAAAAAGAATCAGATTGGGCTTGAGCACACTTCGTAAGCTTTCGCTGTGCTGCGCCAGCCATGTAGGCAAGCGGGCGAATTGCCCGGCGTGGGGCTCCGCGAGATACTGTCCCCGGTTTTGCGCGCGTAGATGGCCATCGCGTGCCAGCGAGAAGCCTACATTTGCCCCATCCAGCTTTT
The DNA here is from genome assembly GCF_002903485.1 of Aeromonas sp. ASNIH7. NCBI lineage: Bacteria > Pseudomonadati > Pseudomonadota > Gammaproteobacteria > Aeromonadales > Aeromonadaceae > Aeromonas > Aeromonas sp. ASNIH7. The sequence goes on along the minus strand of NZ_CP026226.1, from coordinate 2,196,632 downwards.
CCTCCACCACCACATCACCTGCCAGCAATCCCGTAACCTCATTAGGCGCCAACACTTTGTCATCTCGTGGTGAGCCTTCGCCCAGCCAAGCAAGGTGCGGTGTGTGAGGGAAACGAAAGAAGTCTGACATAGCATTAATCTGGCAATGCAGGCAGTGGTTTGCCGGGGAACTTTTTGAGATAAAACCCACATGCATCCGCAGAACACAAAAACTCGACATGAACGCCTTTTGCCTGCAAGGTGGGCCACCAGTCTAGCCATTTGCAATCGGCTGCTTGCCAAATCGGCGGCTTATCCGGGTGTGCATGGGCGACTGCAGCGAATTTGCGATCCGGCGCATCAAACGCAGGCTGTAAGGTTGTATCTGGGAATTCGGCGAATTCATTTTCGGCCAGCTCGGTAAGGCTGATCTGCTCCACTCGCGCAGAGTTGCCAGCTTGGCGTAGCAACCATTTCAGGAACACATCGCCAACACCTTTGGGCGGGTTAAGGCTGGTTTTGTTTTGATACTCACCCAAAATCCGGTAGTCATCGTCGATCACGGTGATGCCAGCGTTTTGCATTGTCTGTAATCGCTTAACACATTCAGTGACACAACCCTCCGACACGCCCACATGCTGGCCATTGGCAACCAACAGAACATTGGTATCAATGACTGCCCGCATCATTTGCAGCCTCCTTGGCAATTTCTTTCTTACGCTGCATCGCAGCCAAAGTGCGACCAGCAATATCAGCCATTTCGTCGCCGAAGAAGTTTTCAGGCCAATTTTCAATTTCGCCAAACATATTCAGACGTAACGGCTCCAGCTCGGTGGCGGAACCTGTACGACGGCAGAAATAAACAGCCACATCCTCTGATGCCACAGCACCTTCGGCGATGCGGCGTTGCAGGCGATTGAGAAAATGTTCGGAATGACTTTCAACAATCAGCTGAACATGGCGTTCTCTCCCATTTTCGCGGGCCTGTGTAGCGGAAATAAAAACATCAGCCAACTCGGCTTGCACCTGTGGGTGCAAATGAATTTCCGGCTGCTCCATCCAGATAGTCGAATTCGGCGGGCAATAAAATGCCTGAACCAAGGCTGGCAAAACCTGCGATACGCCAAAGCCCACATCAGTAATCTTGACCTCACTGGCGGTGGCGTGGGTTTTGACCACCACCTCATATTCCTTCCGGCCCTCAGCGACAGGCTTTACCGCAAAACTGTCGATAATTCCCAAGTCTTTGAGCCATTGAGCGATAAAGGCATCAAATCGAGCCAAATGCCTTTTGGGCCCACGATTCAGTTTCCGCTCTTGCTCACTGGCAGCCAGGATGGCGGCAACGGCAAATTCACCCTTTTGCCCCACGCTTTCTGGCGTTTCGCCTGACCATGAATAGATTCTTTTGGGGTGCTCACGGAGTGGCCCAAGGTAATAAACGCTATTGAGCGCGGCTTCCGTATTCAGCGCAAAATCCGACAAGAATTCTGCATTTTGAAAGCGGGCGCGACTTTGGTCAGAGATACGGTAAAACTTGTCCGGATCATCCAGCGGCCAGCTTCTGCCCGTATTGCGCACAAACTTGTATTCGTCCGACGAGATTTCTAGCTTCCCTTTTTCGTCCCTGCTGTAATCAACAACCAGTTGATTTTCACTGTTACGCAAAAGCTGATAGGCCAGTTTATCCACTCTTGGCTGCTCTTTGGCATCCGCCGAGAGCGTGACTGAAAGCTTTAATTCATCCCCGGAAAATTTCTTTTTACTGAGTGGATCGCGAGCCTCCAGGTCTTTGCCCTGCGTCTCCCAGCCCAGTTCAAATTGCAGGGCGTTTTGCAAATCGTGGTTATGCAGGCATTCGGCAAACGTACCCAAATCAATCAAGGCATTTTCGTCACCCAAATGCAGTGGGCGCTTTCGGTCGGCCGATAATGTGGTTTGTTTGAGCGTCAGTAACAAATGGCCCAAGCTGCTTTTTCCTGCGCTATTGGCACCGAAAATCACCGTCAAGGGAGCCAACCTGATCGGCCCAGTATCCTTCCATGCTTTGAAGTTCTTTATATGCAGATGAGTTAGCATCAGTGCAATTCTCCTGTTTCTAATTTATCCCACGCCTCTAGCACCAGCCGCTGGGTGCGGTATTCGCCATATTCTCGCAGTTCCTTATTTTTCAGCACGCGGAAGGTTTCGCTGGGGTAATCCTCACCCATGATGTCGGCGGGGTCGAGGATGTAACGCAGCTCGTCGCGAGTGAGGCCGTAGAGTTTGGCGTAGTAGGCGTCGAGTTCGGCACGCAGGACGGCGCGGAGGTCAGGATCGAAGGAGAAGGGTTCGCCGTGATAGCCCAGGTCTTCAGCCCAGGGTTTCAGATCATGGGAGGTGTAGGTGAGTTCGAGGACGCGGGGGAGGACAAAGTTGAGGTCGGTTTCGGTGTAGTGCTCTGGCGGTAATACCGGAAACTGCTTTAAGTATCCATATGTGAGATGTGTACCGCCAACTTTGACGCGGGCACAAAAATCCAGAACCAGCGTGCCGAGATTAGCCAGCAATGCAGCGACCTTGGCGATCTCTTGCGTGACCATAAAAAGAGGCATGGTATGCCCCACCCCTACCTTCGGCACCACACTCGCAATCACGGTGCGTTCGTCCGTCGCACGGCAAATATCCCGCCAGCCCATAAGCCATGACCTATCCCAGCACCATATCACGTTGCCGTCGCGATCGCGTTTTTTCAGGCGTTCTTCCACTTCTGTTTTTTCCACCCAGTAACGCGGGGTAACGGTGTAGGCGGAGTCGGCTTTTTCGGCATTGGTCACATCGCGGCTATCGCCTTCGGCGGTGTAGGTCGCCCAGCGGTGGTCGAACTGGTGGATCATTTTAGCCTCAATCAACGGCACACTGTCCGAGGTCGGCTGATCGAGGAACAAGTGGCTGTCGCTGGTCATATTAAACAGACCTTGCGAAAAGCTGATGCCCCAGGGGTTGCGCTCTGGCTGGAGGAGTTTGTCGGTTTTGCCTTCGCCTTGCCAGATGGCTTCACGGATCAGCACGGGGGCGGCACGGTAGAGTTTTATGGTCAGCTCGGCATCGCGTTCGCTGCGGAATACCGGGCAAGTCAGCGTGTTAGGGTTGATCAGGCGGAACTCGTCAGGCGTGAGTTTGAAGCGGCGGCGTGGCTCGGCCAGTTGATTGACTTGCGTGGCAAAGCAGACGAACTCGGCAGCCCCTGCCTGGCCAAGGGTAAGCAAGCAGAACTTGTAACTGCGATGCACCGACGGGAAGACCGCTTCGCGGTTTTCGATGTCGAACAGGCTGATTAATCGGCCCTTTTGGGTGATCTCGCCAAAAAAGGCTTTGGTACTGTCGTCGGTGGCAATACCTGTAGGCACGATGAAACCCGCCCGGCCTGTGGCGTGGGTAATCTGGTGGATAGTTTCAGCAAACAGCGGGTATGTGTTGAGCTTGCCTACAGCCGTCAATGGGTAACGCCCAGACTCACGCACAAAATTATTTGCGGCAGCTACACGCTGACTTTCTGATTCGTATTCAGCCCATAATCGCGGTTCAATCTTCGGCAACGCGGCAATCGCTCGTTTGCGCTTATCGCCCGCAAGTTCAGCAATATGAGGGGCGCGAGTGGCGAAGAATTCCTCCTCGCCCATTTGCATTACTTCCCACGGCGGGTTGCCGAGCACGCAATCAAAACCACCACCCGCAAACACTTGCGGAAAGGCCAGTGGCCAGTGCAGCACCCGCGCCACCTTGCAGGCGGCTTGCGCGGCAGCCAGCGCCCCTTGTTGTTCGGAGGGTAAGGTATCGCCCAACAAGGTGAGGTAAAGAGTGGCACTGGTGGGAATCTGTTCCTCGGTGCCTTCATGCTTGGGCAACAGGTAGGTCCCTACCAGAAGATCAGCAGCGTGCGCCAGTCGACTGGTTCTGGCTTGCGCTAACAGTCGACGATAAGCCGCCTCTTTGCAGGCAATCTGCTCGGTACTATTTTCCGGCAAGGCTTCTAGCGTCTGAACTTCCTGTAACAATTGAGCATCACTTAAATTCAGTAAGCCTTGTTGTCGTTGAAAGTCTTTAACGAACTGCTTCAACGCTGCAGCATTGGTTTTGGAGAGCTGTTTGCAGACATCTTTATCATCACCGGACAGTGGCTTGAAAGCATCCTTAGCGATGCCCAGCGTCAGTGCTTTAAGATCGACGAGTCCTAACAGGGCATCCCCCACTTGCAGGTGATGGTCAAGGAAACCAAGTGGGCGCCCCTCTTCAAAGCCTTCCAGCCACAGAGCAGTGCGAGCCAGCTCGATGGCCATGGGGTTGCGGTCGACGCCGAAAATGCAGCGGCTGACCACTTCGCGCAGAGCATGCCGGAAGTCTTGTTCCTTTTGTTCACCTTCTGTTGCGCGTAATTGTGCAAGCTTTTCAGCAAGACGCCGTGCTGCTGCCAGCAGGAAATGACCACTACCACAGGCAGGATCAATGACGCGAATAGCAAGTAATGCTTCAGTTGGGTTCTCGGGAGCATCGGCAATGCGTTGCTCAATAACAGGATCAAGCGCAGATTTAATCAGCTCCTGAACCAACGAATCAGGCGTGTAATAACTGCCACTCAATTTACGGGCATTACCTGCAGTACTACCTTCGCTGGTGATGCCAACAAAGCCAAATTTGCGTGCTACAAGATCAATTTCCGGCACCAGCTCCAGCAAACTCTCGTAAACGCTACCGAGCTCCTCCGGCCCCATATTACGGTAATCCACCGGCGCTAATACATGCCCGCTTTTACCTACTGAATGACTTGCCCAGCGCAGTTTCTGCATGGCAGTCAGCAGGTGAACATTATCGAGACTGGCAGCATCCAACTGGGGACACTGGCCATCAGCAAACAAACCACCTAATGCGGGTAACGCCAACCGAGGCTCGCCTGCAGCCAACCCTTTAAATATGATCCGGGTGGCTTGCCAATGATCATCAAATCGGTTGCGCGCACGACGCTTCAAACAGAGATCGCGCAGACGCGCCAGCGCATAACCTTCAGCATAAGCGCGGCGGGCAGCTTGAGCTACTTGGCTGTCATCCTTGGGATGAAGCAGTTCCCGGTCTTCGATACTGAATAGAAAAATTAGCCGATAAATAAGGCGCAATAATTGCTGAAAATAATCATCTTTGGACAAAACACCAGAGTGAAACGCACTGCGCAGTGCTTCATTCGATGGATGCTGGATAAAGCCCTCACCCAAGGTCAGCAAGGCATCCGTGACACCCTGGCGTAGACCATCTCGAACTCGGGTACCCTGTTCTTGTCCGGCAGCGCGCCATTTCTCCCATATGCACTCAGCAGGGTTACCCGCGGAGCGACTCGCGTGCAGCAAGCGCCAGACATTAGCAAACTCAGCATAGCGTTGGCCGCCCAATAAATCGGCCAGATCAATTTCAAGATAACTGGGACGAGTCAGCGTAGCCGCATCTCTCAACAATCGCAGGCTTTTACCATTGCATACCATACCCCAGAGGCACTCGGCGCTTGCGTTAAGGAATTCCTGCATCAGCATGAAGGCCGACTTTTTACGAGCGCCAGCACCGGTTATGGAGAAGCGCGCATCCGCCTCATTCAATGCCAACGAGTGGGGAACCACCACCACAGGTACGCTATCCGCCAGCAGACTAACGGGATAACGCCGATCGCCGATCGGTATACCAGAACAACTTTGGATACCGGTGTATCCAAACACATCACGCAATAGTTCTTGCACAAAGGTCAGGGTGAGTACTGCGGCATCTACATCTGAGCGGTCGAGCTGGGCAGAAAAATGCCGCCACTGGGCACAAGCAATCTGGAAAGCTCGACTGTAATCATCCTTGAGCTTGAGGCCTTTTGGGGTGCCATAGTCGGCCTCAGTCTGCCACTGGGCACTACCCAAAGCAGCTTTTTCAAGCTGGTCCGGCAAAAACAAACCGCCTTCAAGGGTAAGGGTCGGTAGGTTTAGTGCCGTATAGTTTTTGGTGATTCTTTTCATGTCATATCCCTAGTGGCTGCCGGTTACAGCGAATCAGGCAACAGCACATAGACTCCCACTACGTCCACCGGCAAGCATGCTTGCACGCTGTATTGCCCCACATCTCGGGCCGCCTCACGGACACGTCTGTGATCCGCTAACAGCGTCGCAGCTCGCTGCTCCGCTAGCGTCTGTAATTGCTGATGATGAGCCGAGATAAAATCCAGTGAAGTTCGGATTTCTCGCTGAATGACATCACTAGGCAGGTTGCCACTTGGTGTGCACTCCAACAGCCCTCCCACATGCTCATCTTGCAGCCATTGTGGATTGCCACGGCCAGCCACAGCCAACGCTACGGTTTCCTCAGCCATCATCTGAAATGGCTGACGGCGGCGGACGTACTCAAGTTGATGACGCAAGCGCAGTAAATATATTGTGGTAACCACATCCACGGCTTCAGTTAAGGTCGCAGCACATCGCGCGGCAATCGAGGCATTATCTGAAGTAGTCAAACTGGTTTCTAACAGGTGATCAGCCAACACACTGACTAATGGATGACTACGATGTAATTCATTGAAGTTCAGCAATAACGGTTTGGATATGCCCTCATCTGCCAAACGTAAACGCAACGCCTCTGGTAGATGCTGTGGCAGAAAACGGTACTGCTGCTGTTTGCGTGTCTGTTCTAGCGGTGCATTAAGTCGCGCACAGGCACTATGTAAGAACCGCTGCACATCTGCCTGAGTGCCAAGAGCATCTTGTTGTTTTTGCCATTCAGGTAGCACTTCATCTGGGCGGATTCTTCGCTGGGCAAAGACGGTACGGTTAGCTTTGGCCTTTTCCAGTGCGTCCTGCCACTTAGCCTGCAAGGGTTGAAGTGGCACATTAGCCTCAGCAAACAGATCTGGTGTATATGGTTGCGCTCCACCACCGCGCTTCATGAGTGCAGCTTTGACCAATGCCTGGTTAATGCGATCATCATCCTCAGGCATAGGAACCAGAACTCCCAGTTCTCTTTGTATTGTCTCACCTTTACGTAGAATGACGTTTAACACAAAACCATCGACCGGATTATCTTGGCCGTAAAGCATCGTGCAACGCACATCAACCGCTTGCTGGCCAAACCGGTCTACGCGCCCTTCTCGTTGTTCGTGGCGGGTGGGGTTCCAAGCCAAATCGTAGTGAACAACAGCTGTAAACAGATGTTGCAAGTTAATACCTTCCGATAGGCAATCAGTCGCAACCAGAATGCGAGTCTCGGCCTCCTCCATCGCCTCAACTCTCTCACGCCGCTCTTCCGGCATGAGCTCTCCAGTGACGGATTCGATTAACGCGTTGGGAAAGGCTTTACGTAGATGTTCGGCCACATAGTTAGCAGTGGCTATGTAGCGACAAAACACCACAGGCTGATAGCCATCCTTAACCAACACATCAAGATGCTGGTGCAAGGCCAATAATTTAGGATCACCCTCAATTCCGGACAGACGCTCAGCTTCCTGAATTAGTCTCTGTAGTCGAGATGCCTCTTCCAATTGAGCTGGCGGCTCTAAGTCTTGGCTATCTAGGTCATCCGCTTCGCCATCATGCAGACGCTCATCAGCCAACAACGCATCGGTTTCAAGACTACCATCAAGACGTGTTGTTAGTGCCTTGACTGCGGCGGCCGGTGATGAAGCAACACAACGCAATAAGGCCAGCGTTGCGTACCAAATCAGGCGCCCCCTGCCTTCCCCTTCTCGTTCAATGTCTTCAGCTAGTTCTCGGCAATACTCTTGAACAGAATCAAAAAATGCCCCCCAATCACCACTGAGTTGATATGTGACCTCAGTTTTCATTCGACGCGGAAAGCCTCGACCATCGCCCGTCTCGGCTTGCCATTCGGCGATATCCTTGCGACGGCGTTGTACAAAATGCCGCGCTAGTTCTTGACGAAGTGGATCGCTGGCGGATGTTCGGCTTTGCAATGCGACAAAACGCGGATCAAGCAGCGAGAGCAGGTTGTAAAATGCGGCTTCATCACCGGAGTGTGGCGTAGCAGTAAGCAATAGCAGGTGTCGATCTTCATCTTTTGCCAGACGTTGCAACAGTTCAAACCGCAGCTGCTTACCCACACCACTACTAGCGCAGGTATGAGCCTCATCGACGATCAAAAATGAAGGTGCGACAGACAGAAAATACTCGCGATGCCGCTCACTCTTGATGTAGTCAAGACTGACCACAACTACTGGGTGATGGTCAAACAAACTAACACCATGTGGCAAATCACGTTCAATACGCGAAGCAGACGCCGACGTTAGTGCAACAGTCTGTAAGTTGAAACGGTTTTCCAGCTCTGTTTGCCATTGGTCAACCAGATGCGGCGGACACAAGACTGCCAACCGAGCAATTTCTCCACGGTCCATCAACTCTCTGGCTATCAAACCCGCTTCAATGGTTTTACCGATCCCAACGTCATCCGCAATAAGAAGACGCACGGTGGTCAGACGCAAAGCCATCAACAACGGCACCAACTGATAACCACGGGGTTCAACAGCTATGTTGCCAAATGAACGAAATGGGCCACCACCTGCACGCAATTTGAGACGCAATGCATCACGCAGCAGTAACGCAGCAGCGTGATTGCCAGCTTGCTCAGGCTGTGGCCATGGAAAGGTAGCTGGCTCAACCGGTTGTAATTCAAGCTCAGGAATAAGGGCGATAATGTCATCATCCGCACCGCCAAGAGGCCTCAGTCGCAACCAATCTCTGCGTGATTCACTTTGGACTACCCATTCACGGCCACGGGCACGAACAAGGTTGCCAGGCATAAAATCGTGTTCAAGCTGAGTCATTGTTTATTCTCATCGTTGCCGAAAACATCGGGATAGGCCGCAAATTGAGCCTGCCATTGCGATGGATCGGAGAAATTCAGGACTTGCCAACCTTTGTCGGCCATTATGGCTGCCGTATCGGTATCAATGTTTTCAAGAAACACTAGGGCTCGTGCCGATTTGTATTGGCCTGCAGCCGTTGCCACACCTTGATTGACGGATACCTGCAGAGCATCTGGACGACGTAAACCAGAAGCATCCAAGGCGAACAGCCATTGGTTAATCAATTCATCCACGGGGGCACAATCAGTTGCAGGTGCGGCTGTCACTTTTGACTGCACCTCGGCATTAGCCAGCGCCACTAAGACCTTGAGCGCATCGGTGTTGCGACGATTAATATTATCGTGGTCAGGTTGGTTAAAGTAGGACAGCAGGCATTGATAGCAGCCAGCCTCACAAATCCGGTTACCCAGCGCATTGGTTTGCTCCAGCGCAGGCAAGTCTTCCAGCTTCCATGGCCCCTGTGGTGCGTTATAGTGCAGCAGCTTGAGTGCGTTGCTGGCAACCTGCGCCAAGCTGGCGGGATCGCTTGCTATACGAGTAAGCACACCAGCGCCACCTTCTGCTGCTTCGTAAAACATCAGAGCTCGGCGCTCGTCTGCCTTGGGCAGCGGCTCAGCAACCAGCTCTGACTCTTCAATCTGGAAAGTCATCTCGATTCCGCGCTTGAGCGCTGCTTGCAAAGTCGCCATGGCCTCAATCGATAAAGCATGCGTCGGAGCGAGGATCAACAGGTTGCGGTGATCCTCGACAAACGGAACAATTCGCTGATTAGGTACCTTGTCGAGCAAGGCTTCGTCTGTGCTATCAGCATCGTCCCCCCCTGGTTCGTCCTGCTTACTCCAGGTGCCTGTGATGGGATTGATATAGAAGCCCAACTGATCTTTGTCCTTGCGCCTGCGCCAGCCTCGGTTGATACGCCACAAGCGAGCAGCTGGTGCATACGTCAATTCGGCCAAAATATCTTCACCCCGCCTGACATCAGCCTTGCGCTTCTGGATGACCCCATCGGGGCCTGGCAGGAAACGATAGGTGGTTTGCAACTCAAACCCCTGGCGTTGGCGATCCTCGTCGTTGATGGTTATTCGCTCGACAGCGATAGTTTCCACGGTTTCAATGCGATAGAGCTCACGCACCCAGTCGTGCTCGGTCAAGAGCGCACCGCAGTTTTCGCAACAATTAACCAATGGTTGCGAGCCTCCTGGTTCACCCAAATGCCCATAGCCGCACTGACTGCAGACCAGCGAGGAGATAGTGGCAAGCTGACTATTACCGGAAATGTGATCGGCAGAACCCACATTGAGTTTTGCGCGAACTACCCGGTACATACGACCCTGGTGGTAAATCAAGCTGCGCGGACCGAATTCTGACAAGGCCAAAAAGCGTGGACGGCTGACCATGCTGCCATCGTCATCTTTCCCGTTTGTGTTGGTGCCACCACGAGCAGGAATCCACGCCATCAACGGCAGGCGCGGGAAGTTGTAGCCCGGGAGGAAACCCTGACTGGCCAAGTAACGGTAGGTGTAAAAATCTGAGTTCTGTGTGTTGCCGCTCTTGAGCAAAATAGCGTATTGGCGAGCTGCATCCCCATAGCGGCGCTGAGCATTCTGTCGCTCGCTGTGTGACGCGGTATGGCTTTTAACTATCTGGTCGGCCATGTCCATCTGCGTGCGTGTGGCATCGAACAAGACGCGCCAACGCTCAAGAGCAGATGAAAATGCCTGAGCCGCCCGCTCAATCACTTTTTGGACGTAATCTTCAGAAAACCAATCACTATCGGCCAACTCACGTTGTAGCTGTGCAATGACGCGTGCCGCGCTTTCCTGGGCTCGCTGGGTAGTCGCAGGATCATTTAGAGCATCGAGGTAGGACTTGATCAGCGGTTTGCCCGGCTGGTCGAGGTCCAGCATAGGAGCGATGCTAACATCAAGCGCAACATGGGCATTGGCCAGCCAGACAGCCTGTAAATGACTCTCGACCAAATCTCGGTTGGCTAGATCCAGCGTAGGTGCCCGGACGATGCCATGCACCATTTCGTTGGCATGATGGAAAAACCACTGATCATGTGGGCTTAACGAAGCACAATAGGTAATCACCAATGCCTGTTGGCCAGAGCGTCCAGCGCGCCCACTACGCTGTGCGTAATTGGCTGGCGTCGGTGGTACATTTCGCAGGTACACGGTGTTGAGTGCTGAAATGTCGACACCTAGCTCCATGGTGGGTGAGCAGAACATGACGGGGAGACGTTCCAGCGGTGCTTCGTGCGCAGGGTTCTCTGCCCAATCCTTGCGGTCTTTGTCGGTGTAGCGGAAGCGCTGTTCCAACAGCTGGCGTCTTCCAGCATCAACCTGGGCCGTGTGTTCCTGCGCCTCAAAATCGAAGAGCGGATGGTTTTGATGACGTAATAAATCAGCGATATTGAGGTAGAGCGCCCGAAAAAACTGATTCGCACGAGTATCTTCATTTTGGAGTGACGCATCGGGCAAACTCCAATCCAAAGCAGCTGCATTCAGACGCCAACCAACCAGCTGCTGATCTATTGAATGTTTCTGGACATAACCGTATAGCGCAGATGCTTGAAGGAGTGCTTCTACCAACTCGACCCACTCAGGATCTTTCCAGCTTACAATCTGACCGGCAAAGGCTGTTTCTTTCCAGAAGGAAGCCATTTTAACTTCGCGCAACAGGCGCGAACGAGGCCCGCCCGTAACCAAATCCGTTCTTAATTTTCCTCTGTATTCGGGTCGTTTCCCGAGAATCAGATATTTAGCGGTTTCCAACTGCTCGTCAGGCGCAAATGCCCAACGTTCGTTAAGGTAAGCGAATGCGCTGGTTCGAGCCTTGTCTTGCTCGACGGGATCCAGATAACGAGTCTCGAGACAAAGTCCTCGGCGCATCGAGTCGAAAACTAAGCGGCAAAGTTTTGCCCTATTTACCGGATTCAATTTTGACAACGTGCCATTCTTTTCAAATGCAGCAGTGTCAGCACAAAACTCATCCAGACTGCGGTAATTAATTGCCAGCAGCCCCAGTTGATCTAGGTTCGGGTTGTTGAATCGCCAGCCACGTCGAAGATCACGGAACAAGCGGTACCCAATGATGAAGCGCAATGTGCGCTGTGCCTCTTGCCGAGCCAACCCCATGAGTTTGGGTGTGCGCAAGTATTCACCCAAGATAGCCTCGTCCAGCCGCGCAAAGCCAAGCGCATTGAAAACGGCATCGGACAACTGCTCCTCACTCAACTCGCTATTGTTGTTTTGCAAAGCACCGATGAGACCGGCGCGCAATGTCAGTAAAAAGACGAAATCGTTGAAGTGCCCGGCCTGTAGCGCGGCATCCTGACGATTGTCGGTAAACCCAAGTAGCTTGCGCGGATCTGGCTGGCCATTCGTTGGCTCCATATCACCAAATAGTTGACGTAGTGCTGTCAGCGTCAGAATAGTGGTGGCAGATGATCGCCCCTCACCAGAAAGGCTGGCCAAGCGGTTAATGTCCTTGCCATGTGCTTCATGCAACTGACCACAACACAGACAAAAGCGGAATTTTCCGGGGATGTACCAGAACGATTCACCATGCCCTTCGTTGCCTTGCACATCCACAATGACTCTGTAAGGAACTGCCTTTTTGTAATTCTGCTTGACCTTAGGTTTATCACGACTTAGGTCTAGCCACGTCTCTGGCAAGCCTTCAAGGTCACCGCTATAAGACAGATTTGGAGTGGCAGGACACAAAAATCCGTAATAGACATCTTCATTGTCGTCCGACGTAATATCATCAATCTCGCGCGGGACGTACGTTGTCCGAGTCTTTTTTGATTGCCACACTGGTAAATATTCCTGTCCGCAATCTCGGCAAAAATGAACAGGATAGAGCTGAGCACCTTCATCTTGACGACCAGGTGCGAAACGCTGCGCATCTAACGTGACATGACGAACACCCTGCGCTTCGAGTGTGGCGAGCACTTTTCCCGGACCACTGATGAACTGGTGTAACTTGAAGGCGAATGGCGGTCGCCCTTGTGGTGTTCTGATTTCATGAGCAGCCACAAGAAACTGCTGTAGCGCCAATCGTGCTGCCTCAATTTCACAACCAGCGTCTTTGGCCAGTTTTTCACTGGCTATCTGGATAGTCATAGGCTTTGCACGACGTGGCGGCTCGTTGTCAGGCAATTCAATTCCGAGATTAAGTTCAACCCAGATCGAGAGCGGATCAATCCGAAACGCATCAAAATCTGCCCACGCGAATTGAGTACGCGCCACAGCGCCACCTAAATCAACCTGCACTGCAGCAACATCTTTCAGCGGATCGGTCACGCGCTCAAGCGTTTCACCAATGATGTCTTGCTCAGTGATGCTTGCGCCAAAAAGCTTGCTAGCAACCTCTGCTACGGTTTTGTTTCGATCTGCTAGGCTCCCCGTGCTCGACATGGTGGCCGATGTACCGATGCAAACAAGCTCGTTAGCCTGCAGACGCTCTCGTATCCGCCGCACAAGCAATGCCACGTCCGCACCTTGACGGCCACGGTAGGTGTGAAGCTCGTCGAGAATCAGGAACTCCAGACCTTGACAATGATCCACTACGCGGCAATCAACCTCGTCAAAACGAGTCAGAATCAATTCCAACATCATGAAGTTAGTAAGCAGGATGTCGGGCGGGTTGTTTGCTATCGCATCACGCTCAGCCTTTGATTCCTGCCCTGTATACCGTGCTACCGTGAATGGCTGTTGCCCAGCCGGATAGCCATAAAGAAATTTGTCGAGTTCTTCGAGCTGGCTGTTCGCCAGCGCATTCATCGGGTAGATGACGATGGCGCGGGTTCGAGCTGTTTTATCCTGGTCTTTTGCCTTCAATATCCGATCAATGACCGGAATAAAGAAGGACAGTGACTTACCCGAACCAGTGCCCGTTGTAACAACATAGCTCTGCTTTCCCTGCCCCTTAGCCAGAGCCTGCATCTGATGCGCGTAGAGGTGCAGCGGCTCAGGATGACCCTCCGCTTTACCAACCTGGAACAGATCCGCACAGGCAACGTGCAAAACCCCTTCCGTAACCAACTGCTGCACCGTCCCCTTACGCTGATAGTTTGGATTGATTTGGATAAGGGGTTCTGGCCAATAGCGCCCATCTGCGTATTGTCGCTCAACTTCATCCCTGATATCCGTAGCTGCGATCCGGGAAAAACTGCGTGAAAACGAGCTGTACTCACTGATGAGCTGATCACGGAAGCCAAATACGTTGTTCATCTTCTTTATGTCCTTCCATTAGGCGCGTGATAGCCGGGTGCCAACTTTGCGTTCTCAACGCCGTACAAAGCCAGCGAATCGCTGAGCCAGAGGCGGTACTGTTCTTCTTTAAGACTGTGATCGGGTGAGGCATCAACGTTCCAGCGCAGCAGCATGTAGCCCGCAACAGCAGCCCGTACTCGCATTCGTATCGAACCACCAACCATCCCGTAGTCCATCTTGATGACCTCTGGACGTTCAAAACGCGGATGAGGCACTAAGTCCAACTCCACGATCCGCGTCCACTGAATGTCGTTGTCCGGACGCTCGTTAGCCTTAGGTTCTTCATCGAGCAGGATCGGCGCTTCGATGCGGGTGACAACGAAGTCGCGGAATTCGCCACTCTTGCGATCAAAAGCTCGGACGTGCCAGCGCAGGCCGGTATCGACCAGCGCGAAGGGCACAATGATCCGCTCGGTCTCGCCGCTGCTCATTGAGTGGTAGCGGATGGCTACTGGCCGCTTGGCATGGATGGCCCGGCAGATCGGAGCCAGCACATCCATCTGTGGGCAGCTCAGAGCCACAGGAGACTCGCATGGCAGCATCGGCTGCGAATCGACGTTCACGCCATCACCAAACCCAAGAGCAAGTGCCGACAAAACACGCTGCATTGCATGCTCGAAAATCGGAGAAAATGCTTTGCCGATGCGGTAGATCTTGTTGCTACCATCGAATTCAATGTTCTGCGGTGCGATTTCCCGGTACAGAGCCAGATCGCGCGTTGCCCCTGCCGGAGCCACACCGAAGCGCTCAATCAGATCTGGGCGACCAATATCACCGAAGAAGTAGAGCAGGAAGTCGATGTAAGCCAGTCGCTCTCGCTGGGCAAGGCTCAAGTCCTCGACCCGTTTAGTGGGTGAACTAATCATGTGCCGTAGCTACAAAATAAAAGGAGAATGTAGTGATGTAATCCATATAGCGCCATGACCATAATCAAATTGATGATAATCATGCACCAATTTTACTATAACAACAAGACGTGGAGCCTCAAATGTAGACATTGAGCGTCTTATATAAAGTCTATTTATTACGTTATATTGAAGTCATCCAACTATGAAATCTTGCTGCCCAGTGCTCAATCGATTCCTCATGCAACTTGCCCTTATCCACTGATTTGGTCTGCGGGTGAGGAATGCCTGAATAGCCATCCTTGCCGCAGAGCATTTTTAGCCGCTGACTTGGCCAGTGCAGTGATTTCTGGGTTAACTCTTCTGCCAACAGCGTAAGCTGCTTGGGCCAATCCAGAGACGATTTCAGCCGTAATAGCAGGGTGGATAGAGAACAAACACCATCAGATGTATCGACTTCTAGGATATAGAATGTGCGGCCCTGCAACTCCACCTCAACAACCGCCAAGCATCTTGGATTGCCATCCAGAAGCAGATGACGTTTACAACGGTAGAGCTTAGGTAGCTTGTGCAGTTGCTGGGAGCGAATGACGCAGCCATGGATTGCCACCAACTGCTGAAGCATCGACTGAAAACAATCAAACTTGTTGGCATATAGACGCAGATCATCGGTTTCATCCGCCTCTGCAGTCCACTCAGCACTGGGCAGTATCCCCCCAAAAACTGACTCTTCAGTACTTACGTCCTCTGATGCCTTGGAGCTAATCTCATCGTCAGCCTTACCCTTAGCTCCCTCCTGTTTTTTATCAGCTATTTTGCGTGTGTTGAATGCTTTGGAAAACTCAAATACGACAGAGGGAGCCTGCAACAAAACAGGTTTAGTATTCACACTCGCATCAGCCCCATCATGGACCGAATGGATGGGCGGGCGTTCAGCGACCAAACGCACAGCACCGTCCCCCTCTCCATGCACATACTCTCGCAACTTGGGATGGAAAAACTCTACTTCGTCTGGAATCGCAGCTTGGACGTTTCTTAGACTGGCTACCTCGTAAACCAGCATGCTTTGGGTTTGTTTATCAAATCGCCCTCGAACCTCAAAAGAAGCGGAGCGTAAAGGTGGAGGGGTAAACTCGAAATCCCAGTGCCGATATCCACTTTGTTCATAGCCATTCAACTTTTGACTACGACCAATGCTTTCGTAAGAGGCTCGGGCATCTGGGTCGATCAAGATCCAGCTCAATAAACGTCGCGATTCATAATCATCCAGAGACTTAAGTGGATAGCTAGAGGAGGGTAATACATTCACCCGGGCTACGTTGGGACCATGGTGTTCAATCGAAAACTCACTTCTCAGATAATCAGGCTCAAGTGCTGAGCGTGAAAGATAGCCATCGTGTAAGAACAGTACTCTTGCCAGCTCTAGTTGGGGAAGATAGATCTGTATGTTGTTTGCCAAAAAACAGAAGCAGTGTTGACGTTTATCCATGGCGCGAATAGCCAAGGGAACAGGGAAATCACCTAAATATCTGCGTTGCCAAGTAGCCGAGCTCTCGATGGTAAAAGAGAGCCGAAAACCGGCAGACTTATGCTTCTGTGTCGGATTCAACACCCGCTTACGAGCCAAAACAGGAAGATTCGAAACCCGCAGCGACCCGATTTCAGCTTGAGGAGCCAGATCCAGATTGATGCCCCACTGTGTGTGATTAACTCGCCGGAACAGAGAACCGATTGCCAAAATGGTTGTATCGTCAGATACCTTTTCAAAACGGATATCCTGCATCAAGCCCCCAATACATCTCGCAATAGGTCATCAGCCAGCGAGGTTAATCGCTCATCACTCAATCCAGCCAGGCGAAGAAGTCGCCATCGGCGCAATGAATTACCAGTCTGCACCAGCAATCCGGCAGCAAGAGCCAAACGACGAATCTGATAACCTGTTATATCTTCACAATATCGTTGAAAAAACAAGCGAGTAAGAGGCATAGAGCGCAAGTTTTTCTCAATCATGGCTCCCGATAGAAGTTTCGATAGATACCAGTTCCTCGACAGCCGAGGGGAATCAAGCATCAACTCATGTTGATCGAGGATATGGAGTAATTGACGACAAACCATGCGATCCCGCTTTGGCCAATCGACACGGAGATTGTCTCTAGCATGGCCCTGATGGTGTTGCCGGTTAAATTGCAGAAACCAGCTTCGATCATGCCGATACAGCCAGGCGTATAACGCCTGATGAGATAAACGGGCCTGCTTCACCCCATGGCTTTCCAGCAACTGCTGCCATCTGACTCGATACTCTGCCGATAGGCCGCTCTTTTTATCTGGAGGACAGGGATCGAAAGCATAAATGCCCGTTGGAATGCTCTGCACCTCGTCCAACACAGCGACCATGTCCCACGACTCGGGCAACAGGCTATCCAGGACAACGATATGTTCCAGATAGCTGAAAGATTTTCGGTGCTTGCGAAAGATAGCCTGCAACCAATTACCCGAATCGTTATGAAGCGCCAATCCATGCTGCTCTAACCAATCAGCCGACCAGCGAGCCATGACAAGCTCATGGATCGTTTGATGATTTACATGCTTCGCCTTAGCACAACCCACCAAATTGGCGAGCTGATGGTAAAAAGCACTCCATTGAGAAAACGTGGGTGAAGTATCAGGTTGCCGTTGCAACAAAGCATTGACTTGGCGAGTGATCCGGATGGCGTGCGCATCCGCTACAGGCTGAGGCAGTAGGGGACAAACTAACGGGGAGGCGGCAACAAACTGATGGCGATGGTAAGCATGGCGTTCAATATTGGCCTCCAGTAACTCACCATGCACCAGACAACTATCAGCCCCCATCACCTGCCATTGCCGTTGCCAGTAGTATTCGCCATGGCCGCTGCGCTGATTTTGCAAACATTGCGGACAGTAGCGCAGGGCACGAGACTGTTTAATTCGGGATGCCACTACCCCAGGATCAGATGAATGGCACCTTGAGAATCCCCAGCCATCTGCTCAAGACAGTGACGCCTGCGCTCTTCAGTGGTAAATGGGGCATACAGAGGAAATAGCGTGTGCAGATAAGCCAAACGAACAACATCGAGCCCCATACTCTCCGGTAATAATTGAACCAGAGGGGCCAGATGATTGGGCAGATCAACCGTTGCAATGACATGCCGGTTTGCAAAAACCTCATCCAGCAACTGCTTGGGGCTGGTTAACCCCAGGTGTATTCCGGCTCTGGCCACCAAGCTGTAAATCAGCTCATCGGGATAAGGAACCGGAAAGTTCAGCATGGCTAACCAATCCTTCTCAACCAATCATCTACATCGAAGGTGAGCCCCGCTTTCTTGAATGCAGGGTAGAGGAGATTGCCCTTGCCACACTGGGAAAATTTGAATCGCAGGTCATCAGAGTGCAGCATGTGCCACTCCTTCTGCCCAATGCCAGCAAGCTTGGGCTTAGTCTTTTTCTCTGGCTTCTCATCCGGGTTGTACCAATCAAGAACAATGGGCATCAACTCTCTGACGGAATGATTGGGATAGGAGCTAAAAGCACGTTCAATCAACGGCACAATCAGTTCTGAATGGCAGTCCATCCCCACAAGCAGATTATGCAAGCGGATGGCCTGCTCATTGCCACCATAGCGGTTCTGATGTGAGTCCTGAGAAGCTTTTGCCTCTTCAATCTTGGCACTCAGCACCAGGATCTTTTTGTCTATGTCCGGGATGCTCAGATCCGAATATCTGGCGATTAACTCAGGGTCTCTGGAGCGTAACGCTGCCAACATGGCATGAACTGGTTTGAGCTCATCCTCATAAACCTGTCGCAACAACTGAGGGGTGATCCGTTCAATACGGGTGGCAATGGCTCGTAACTGGGCAAGAACAAAGAGTTTTACCACTATGTCCAACACCCCCTGAGACAGATCAAACCAGCAATCCCGTACCTCATCGGACAAGATTTCCTCTCGTCGTTGCAGCCATTGGTATTGCCAAAGCTTATCGGTGAAGGCCATCCACTCTGTGGGTTTGAGCTGGTTGGTTTCCGGATCCACACTGGGCTTGGTTGCCTGCATCGGCTCCCAGAGCAATGACCCAAAACCGGCTCCGCGCCTTGCCGATCTCAAATCCATTTCAAAGATAGGTCTCGCCTTGGGTGTGCCAACCATGACAACAGGCAAGCCGATCACATTCACCAGCGTCACGAAGAAGTTGAGCATCTTCTCCACACCACCGGAACGGCTCATGCTCAGATGCTGAATCTCATCAATGACCAGCACCCCAATTGCATGCACATTGGCAATTTGGCTCATCAAGGCCATCAGTGTCTCAACACTATGGCGCTTGAGTGCATACTTGCGTTCATAGTCGGTATGCAGCACCGCATCGATAGCCCTGAAGAAGTGGTGACACAGGCTTTTCAGTGAACCATCATGGGGGCAATCCAGCTTCAGGTAGACGATCTGGGTAAAGTTGTATTGCTCGTGGTAAATCACCTGAGGGTAGGTTGCCAATATCCGGTTGATAGTGCTGCTTTTTCCGGATCCAGAGCACCCGATCAGAGACAGGCTGCGAGCGGTCGATTTAACCTGCTCGAACCGAAAAACATCCAGCTCGCCAGACATGACCCGCTCATAACCATTTTGCAGATGTGCATTCAAAGAACCATCACTAAGATTACGTCCGACATATCCCTGCCGGATCATGATGGATAACTTTGACTCCAGTTGTAAGTGGCGGCTTATCGGTTGAAAAAAATCATCCAGTAACTGGGATATCACATGAACACGCCAAGGGCCGTCAACATAGATATCCTTTGGATCAAACTTGATAGAACCGCTTAACCCCTGCTTTATCTGCTGCGTGGTCATGATAGGTGGCAACGCCTCTATCAGGGGGTTGCCACGGTACTGTTCTATGCCAGGGTCGTTGTAGACGGCCTTGGCCATATTGGCTGGTAATACCATCTAAATAACTGATCCCAATAGTGCTACACCTTCGCTGTGCCATAGCCATTCCCCGGGAAAGGAGACACGGTATCCATGAAGTGTTTCACTCGGGCCAGCAGGTTTGCCATCCCTCTGCATTGATGATTGCGCGTGATGGTTTCATGTAACTTGTGCCATAGCCGTTCTATGTGATTAACCCAAGGGCTGTAAACTGGCTGGAACACCAGGCAGAACTTGGGATTCTTCTTCAACCATCGCTCGGTCTGTTTGCTTTTGTGAATGATGTAGTTATCGAGGATCAACGTGATGGTTTTGGCTCGTCGGTAGTGGTGGCGCAGCTTTTCCAGCATGGCAATAAACAGCGATGAGTTTTTCTTGATCCCGCTGACGTAAAGTACCCTTCCGTTGCCTGCGTGGAGAACGCCTGCCAGATAATGCTTGGCATTCTGCCCCGGTGTGACAACCCGCTTTTGCTGCGCTCTGAACATCCAGTCGGCTCCTAATTTGGGATTGAGGTCTATATCGACTTCATCCTCATAAAACACCGGATTATCGGCATCACAGCGGGCCAGCGCGGCGTCGATATTCGCCATTTTTTCCTGATAGGCTGGGTCTTTTATCCGCAAGGTCGGCACGGGCCTGCGCCAGACAATGCCCATACGAGGTAACCATCGGCGGAGCGTGGAGGCTGCCACATTGAGCCCTGTTAACCGATTGATTTTTATAGCCAATAGTTCAGTACACCAACGGCTGCGCTGATAACCAAAATCTTGCGGAGAAAACTGCATGAGCAGCACCAGTAAGGTGACAATCTTGGCGATAGGTAAGACTGGGGCACGGCCAGCCGGTAAGGCTTCTAGCGCATCTATGCCTTCATCTCGATACCACCGAAGCCAACGACCGATGGTCGAGCGCGCAGCGCCGGTAAGGTGATGAACATCGGTGATCGTGCGTCCTTCATGTAACAGCAAGATGGCCATCAAGCGACGAGCATGTCCTTTATCACGGGTGGCATGGATGATTTTGTGAATGCGGCGCCGTTGTGGTCGTGGCAGAGGTGGTAGGATAGGCATCAACTCAGTCCTTTGGGTGTGGCTTGTTTTGTTTAGCGACTAATCAGATCGCACAAACTGGACTGAGTTCCCTTCCTCCGGTGATCTACTATTCGGAACAGCTATTTAGTCGTCCTTGAAGAGCTCGTCGATATAATCCGGATACTTATAGTCATCCGTACCTGGAGAAAGAGGTATCACGGTTGCAGGCACAGTTGATGGCTCGGATGTTGTGACCGGCTCAGCGCGTTTTCTCTCTTCGTCCTTCGCCTTGGCTCGATTACCCCTGATAGCGGCAATGCGCTGGCGATCTGACGCTTCCGATGAGCCTTCAGCTTTAACCTGGGCTTTCGCTTGCTTAATTTTTGAGTCAATCAGCTCATCAACTCTTCGCTTCTCACGATCAGCAACCAGCTTACCTTCTGCCACAACAACCTTCTGCTGTTTGGTTATCAACCAGACATCCCAGAAAGAACAACCTCGGAACTCTCGGGATCGCTCGGTCAACCCACAGACCCAATATTCCGCACTGTTTTTTCGAGGAAGGAAATAGACCATATCAGCAACAGACGGATCATAAGCAACTTCTACTGATTCAGGCTTGGAGACATCCTTGCCCCTATGCAACCACCCCATTTTCAGAATTTCTTGGCAGGTGTAATACACACCAAAGACGCGGAGCCCCAGAGGAGAGATAGTCGCCTGAGTTCTCGGCAACAAACTGACCCGGAGAGCGTCCTCAGGAACCATTCGTAACCGCCCGGATCGATGCTGCAATCCCCAGTTCCATAGTGATAATGGCGTCATCGGCAAATCGGCAGGCATATCGATATCCCGATCATAGGTTTCCAACACATGGTATCGGTTGTGAAACAAGATGGCCGACAGAATGATGGATGTGAACTCATGGATATTCAGCATCGCATCCAACCTGTAATCCTTTCCTCCCCGTTTCTTTATCGTGGTACCAGATACCACTCCGGGAGCAAAAGGTTTGAATACCGCCTGTATGGTTCTGAAAAAACGCTCGACGATCCCTTTGCAATCGCCTCTAAAGGGAGGCGTATTCTCAATCCGGGTAGAGAAGCTTTTTTCCAGAGACTCGATCTGACAACCAAGCAATTCGCCACGATCAGCCAATATGGCATCAGGGATACCTGTAACCGGCCAGTCAGATTCATCAATCTCTATACCGAACTGTTGGCAAAGCTTGATCTTGTCAGTCATGGCCATAGACAGGGTCTGCATTGCTGCCACATAGGAGGGATTCTCAAAACCGATGTAAAAACCGGCTACCATCCGGCTAAACACATCAATGACCATATAGACAATCGGGCGACCCACTATGTTTTGTCGATCACTATCAGAAACCAGATAGATATCAGCTATCGTTGCATCAATCTCATATCGGGACCCGGGGCCGAGGGCTTGCGTATTCGCTGTTGCCCGTAATGGCTTGATATCCTTGTTGTAATCTATCTTGCTGATTCTCTTCTTCAGTTTTTCAACCTGGGAGTATTCCCTCTTGAAGAAGTGTTTCATCTGCCAAATAGTAGGAAACTCCGATTCTGGAGCACTTGGGTTATAGTTTTGATACATCCCCTTGAAACGATTGTGAGTTTCAACGAACGATTTACCATTGTTGATCAGATAGTGTTTTTCTATAGCAGTACGAAAAAGTCGTTCTATATGCTCATCAACGACGACTCCGGCCCCCGCCACCATCTGTCTTGGACGACCAAGTTTTCCACCCTTTGAAACCCTCTTCTTTCCCCTCGCGCCTGAGTTTTTATAATCAGGTAAAAGAGCATTCGGCGTCTGCCCCCGCTGCCAATAACGTCGGATGAGCCGATAAAGATTTTTTTTGGTTGTAGCCTGAGTGGCAATAATTTGACTTACAACTCTGTTTCTTACTCGAGGAAACATGCACTCCGGATTGGATATTAGGGGTTGAATAAGTTGGTAATTTTTATCACGCAGATCTCCTGCCTTTGTCCCTCCATCGGGCTGCGCGTAGTAAAGCTTGGCATAGGGGTCTTCGATCCGCTGCAACACTTCGTTATCGATAGCGTCCAGCAATACCTGTCGCGATATAACAGAAGGAAAAGCAGCCTCGTCATCCAGAGAAATCCAGACTATTTCATCCAGCTGTTCAGCCAGAATACGGTAGGCAATCCCTTCAACGCTGATAACTTCATTGATTCGAAACACGTAATGCCCCCGACATAGCCTCAATATTCTCTAACTGCAAATCCCAGGCTTTCAATTTGGTCACAGGCGTCAAGATGTTGAACAGGAAACAGCGCTGAGCCAGTAGCTGTCTAATCTCCAACAATGATTGCCCCATGGGTTGCTGGTAGGCCGTATCCAGCTGCTTGGCTACCTCTATTACGCTTCTCTCTGGAGCATTCTGGAAGTGATGCTGATAAAACGCCGCTCGCTCCATCAGGACATCAATTTCTATCTCATCCCGTTGTGCCGGATAGAGCCAACTGATGTTTTGCGTAACCACGCTGGGAATGTCCTTCTCCGTGATCAGCCACCAGGGAACACCTTTTTGTAACCAATAGCGGCGTTCCAGCTCCAATTTCTCAATGGTTCTGGCATCACTCAGTGCTTCAGCATACTTAGCTTGCAATGCGAATTTGGGCTGGCAGGTGTCTGTGGTATTGACGAGAAAATCTGAACTCATCACTTGCAGAACGCCGCGAACGGATGGGTGATCTATCCCTGACTCCAAAGCCAGTGCCTTGGTATCTTCCAACCGAAGAGGAAATTGCTCACGAATATCTACCGTTGAACGACTCCACTCCAAAAGCAGGAATACAGCCAATTCCAGATCTGACAACAAGTGGTGGGTTCGTTGCGATTTATGGCCAAAGACACGATGTGAACGACCTTGAGAGGATAGGTCCCTGACAGTTAGCCATGGTTTGTAGTCAGAGCCGTGGCCACTACCTCGCCCCTCACGTAGCCACTTCTGATTCTGCAACTCGTTATTGACGTACTTTTTCCCAGCCATGAAAAAACCGCCCTGCCATTGCTCATAAGTTAAGCTTAGCTAGGGCGGCTTTGGTGTTCAACTTTATTACTTAGTATCCAACTATATTACTTGGTATCCAACTTTATTGCTCAAATACATCTTTTTTCATTTCCGGCGACGGCTTATTCCACAGTCACGGATTTGGCCAGGTTGCGTGGCTGATCCACGTCGGTGCCCTTGATGAGGGCGACGTGGTAGGAGAGCAACTGCAGCGGCACGGTATAGACGATCGGCGCGATCATCTCTTCCACGTGGTTCAGGCTCATCACCCGCATGGTCTCGTCGCTCTTGAAACCGGCGTCCGCATCGGCGAACACATAGAGGATCCCGCCACGGGCGCGCACCTCTTCCACGTTGGACTTGAGCTTCTCCAGCAGATCGTTGTTCGGCGCCACGACGATGATGGGCATCTCGGCATCGATCAGCGCCAGCGGGCCATGCTTCAACTCACCGGCGGCATAGGCCTCGGCGTGGATGTAGGAGATCTCCTTGAGTTTGAGCGCCCCTTCCATGGCGATGGGGTACTGGCTGCCACGACCGAGGAACAGGCTATGGTGCTTGTCGGCAAACTCTTCGGCCAGAGTCTCGATCTGCTTGGCCAGGGCCAGGCTCTCCTTGATGCGCACAGGCAGGGCTTGCAGCGCCTTGACCAGTTCGGCCTCGGCGGCGGCGCTCAGGTTGCCACGGCAGTGACCGACTGAGGCCACCAGCATCAGCAGACCAGCCAGCTGGGTGGTGAACGCCTTGGTGGACGCCACCCCGATTTCTGCCCCCGCACGTGTCATGAAGGCCAGGTCGGATTCGCGCACCAGGGAGGAGCCCGGTACGTTGCAGATGGCCAGCGAGCTCATGTAACCGGATTCCTTGGCCAGACGCAGGGCTGCCAGGGTATCGGCGGTTTCTCCGCTCTGGGAAAGAGTCACCAGCAGGCTGTTGGGGCGTACCACCGACTTGCGGTAGCGGAACTCGGAGGCGATCTCCACGTCGCAGGAGACGCCGGCGATCTCTTCAAACCAGTATCGGGCCACCATGCCGGAGTTGTAGGAGGTGCCGCAGGCGACGATCTGGACGTGCTCGACCTTGTCGAAAATGGCGCGGGCGCCGTTGCCGAAGGACTCGACCACCACGTGATCACTGCCCAAGCGGCCTTCCAGGGTGTTGGTGATGGCCTTGGGCTGCTCGTAGATCTCCTTGAGCATGTAGTGTCGGTATTCGCCCTTGTCACCGGCATCGTGGGACAGCTCGGACTCCAGCTCTTCGCGCACCACGGCATGGCCGTCGGTATCGAAGATGTGCACGTCGCGGCGGGTCACTTCGGCCACATCGCCCTCTTCCAGGAAGATGAAGCGGCGGGTCACCGGCAGCAGGGCCATCTGGTCGGAGGCGATGAAGTTCTCGCCGATGCCGCGGCCGATCACCAGAGGGGAGCCGGAACGGGCCACCACCACGCGGCTGTCGTCACGGCTGTCCATCACCACGGTGCCGTAGGCGCCGCGCAGTTGCTTCACCGCGACCTGCATGGCCGCCAGCAGGCTGGGGGCGGATTTCAGCTCGTGGTGCACCAGGTGGGCAATCACTTCGGTGTCGGTGTCGGAGCTGAACACATAGCCCAGCGCCTTGAGCTCTTCACGCAGCTCTTCGTGGTTCTCGATGATACCGTTGTGCACTACCACGATATGCTCGGAGACATGGGGGTGAGCATTGCGCTCGGACGGCTCGCCATGGGTAGCCCAGCGGGTGTGGGCAATGCCGGTACCACCGTGGACGGACTGCTCTTCCAGCGCCTTGGCCAGCTCGGCCACCTTGCCGAGGCGACGCACCCGCTGCAGCGGCTGGTTGGCGCTGAACACGGCGACACCGGCCGAATCGTAGCCACGGTATTCCAGACGGCGCAGGCCCTCTACCAGGATTTCAGCCACATCACGTTGGGCTACGGCCCCGACGATGCCACACATAGACTTCTCCTTGAAACGTAAGACGTTAATTCGGTTGGATAATGGTTTGTTCAGGTCACACGGCCACGGGGGCGCAAATCAGCTGGATCCCCCTGGCCTGGATCTGTTCTCTGGCCGCACTGGCCAGCCCTTCGTCGGTCACCAGGGTATGGATGCCGGACCAGGGCAGTTCGAGATTGGGGATCTTGCGGCCGATCTTCTCCGACTCCACCATGACGATGACCTCTCGCGACACTTCGGCCATGACCCGGGAGAGGCCCACCAGCTCATTGAAGGTGGTGGTACCGCGTTCCGGGTCAATGCCGTCGGCACCGATGAACAGCTGGTCGAAGTCATAGGAGCGCAGCACCTGCTCCGCCACCTGCCCCTGAAAGGATTCGGAGTGGGGATCCCAGGTCCCGCCAGTCATCAGCAGGGTGGGTTCGTTTTCCAGCTCACGCAGGGCACCGGCCACATTGAGGGAGTTGGTCATGACGATGAGGCCGCGCTTGTTGCCCAGCATGGGGATCATGGCGCTGGTGGTGCTGCCGCTGTCGATGATGACGCGGTTGTGATCGCGGATCCGCTCGGCGGCGGCGCGGGCAATGGCCAGCTTTCGATTCGAAACTTGTTCCGGGTTGCTGTCCACCACCATCTCGCTGGGGAGGGGAACGGCACCGCCGTAGCGACGCAGCAACAGGCCACCGGTCTCCAGCACCGCCAGATCTTTGCGGATGGTCACCTCGGAAGTGGCGAAGTGTTTGGCCAGGGCATCGACGCTGACTTCCCCCTGCTCCTGCACCAGACTCACTATGGTGTGACGGCGCTGCTGTGTGTTGCGTTTGGTCATTTATAAGTTTCGATTCGAAAGAATGACGAAATATTAATGCCTTTTCGGGAAAAATCAAACGGCAAATAGGATCCGATTTGGTTCGATGCCAGAATGAGGAGCCGATTTGCGACGAGGACGCCATGCAAAAACGACTCATCTGGCTGGTGGAAGATGAAGCCAGCATTGCCGATACCCTGATCTATGCCCTGCAGACCGATGGTTTCGAGGTGGAGTGGTTCCCCCTCGGTCAGCCGTTGCTGGCGCGACTGGAACAGACGCGACCGGATTTTTTGATCCTGGATGTGGGGCTGCCGGATATCAGCGGTTTCGAACTGTGCAAGCGGGTGCGGGCACTGACCGATATTCCCCTGATGTTTCTCACCGCCCGCAGCGAGGAGATAGACAGGCTGATCGGGCTGGAGATAGGGGCAGACGACTATGTGGCCAAACCCTTCTCGCCCCGTGAGGTGTGCGCCCGGGTGCGGGTCATCCTGCGCCGCAGCCAGCCCGCCCCCTCCCAGCCGATACAGCCACTCGCCCTGGACGAGGAGCGGGCACGAATCTGCTTCCTGGGCCAGCCCCTGACGCTCACCCGCTATGAGTACCTGCTGCTCAAGACCCTGATGCTGGCGCCGGGTCGGGTCTACTCCCGCCAGCAGCTGATGGATCTGGTGTGGCAGGATGCGGAAGAGAGTCTGGATCGCACCGTCGACACCCACATCAAGACCCTGAGAGCCAAGCTGCGGGAGCGGGACCCTGACGCCAACCTGATCCTGACACACCGCGGGCTGGGCTACAGTCTGGAGCTGGCATGAACTCAGGGTGGCCGGGCATCGGCAGGGGGATGAGATGAGAATCGGATTGCAACTGCTGTGCGGCCTGGTGCTGATCTTCGCCCTGGCCGCCTGGTTCGTGCTGGAGATCTTCGTCGAGGAGATCAAGCCCGGGGTACGCAGCGCCACCGAAGATACCCTGGTGGACATGGCGCAGATGCTGGCCCCCTGGCCCTGGACGACATGCAGGAAGGAAAGATGGCGAATGGCCGGCTGGCCAGCGCCTTCGCCCGCCTCAACCAGAGTCCCATCAATGCCCTCATCGATGGCCACCTCAAGCAGCAGGCGGAGTACCGCATCTATGTGACCGACGCAAAAGGCAGGGTGGTCTACGACTCGGACGGGGTGGATCTGGGCAAGGACTATTCCCGCTGGAACGACGTCTACCTGACCCTGCGCGGCGAATATGGCGCCCGCAGCACCCGCAGCGACCCCGACGATCCCGCCAGCTCGGTGATGCACGTGGCCGCCCCGCTGCGGGAAGGGGATGACATCCTCGGCTCCCTCACCGTCGCCAAGCCCAACAGCACCCTGCAGCCCATGATAGAGCGCAGCGAACACCAGTTACTAAGAGGGGCGGCCCTGCTGCTGTTCATCTCGCTGCTCATCGGCGCCTTGCTAGTGTGGTGGCTCAACCGCGCCATCGGCAAGCTGGTGCACTATGCAGATGCAATCAGTCAGGGTCAGCCCGCCAGCCTGCCGCGCCTCTACAGCCCCGAACTGGACAGGCTAGGCCACTCCCTGGAAACCATGCGCCGCCAACTGGACGGCAAGGCCTATATCGAGGCCTATGTCCACAGCCTGACCCACGAGCTCAAAAGCCCGCTGGCGGCCATTCGCGGGGCGGGGGAGATTCTGGCCGAGGCGCCGCCGCCGGACATCGCAAAGCGCTTTATCGGCAACATCAATCTGGAGACGGCCCGCATGCAGCAGCTGATCGAGCGCATGCTGCAACTCGCCCGCCTCGAATCAGGGCAGGGGCTGGACAGACAATCCGTCGAGCCGGCCCGGCTGGGCAGACGGGTGCTCGACGCCCGCCAGATCCAGGCCCAGCGCCGCCAGATCTCCCTGCACGCCGAGCTGGGGGAAGGTCAGAAGCAGAAGTGGGATCCCCTGCTGGTGGAGCAGGCCCTTGGCAACCTGCTGGACAACGCCCTCGATTTCGCCCCCGTCGGCAGTACCCTGGTGCTGAGCGGCGCCATGGAGGAGGGGGGTTATTGCTTCCGGGTGCGGGATCAGGGGCCAGGCATTCCCGACTTTGCGCTGCCCAGGATTTTCGAGCGTTTCTACTCCCTGCCAAGGCCAGACAAGGGAAAAAGCAGCGGCCTCGGGCTCAGTTTTGCCATGGAGGTGGCACGCCAGCATGGCGGCCATCTTGCTCTTGCCAATCAGCCGGACGGGGGGGTGCTGGCCACACTCTGGCTGCCCGGCAACTGAGGACACTTCACACCAAGCACACAGAGCCGGGCTAAGCTGCACCTCCTCGATGACGACCTTCCCCGTCGATGCGCATTCATATTAATCAAGGAGATAGATATGCCCCGTATGCTGTTGTCCGGTCTGCTTGCTGCTGGCCTCTTCTGTGCACTGCCTGCCAGCGCCGCTTCTGGCTGCATGCTGTTTGCGGATGGAACCGGCAAACCCGTCAGCACCCAGGGGGACTGTGCCGCCCAGTTGACCCCGGCCTCCACCTTCAAGATCCCGCTGGCACTGATGGGCTATGACAGCGGCTTCCTGGTGGATGAACAACTGCCGGCCCTGCCGTTCAAGGCCGGTGATCCTGATTTCCTGCCGGAGTGGAAACAGACCACCACCCCGAGCAGCTGGATGAAGAACTCCGTCATCTGGTATTCCCAGCGCCTCACCGAGTGGCTGGGAGAGGCTCGCTTCCAGCACTACGTGGACAGCTTCGACTACGGCAACCGGGATCTCGAAGGCAACCCGGGCAAGCACGACGGTCTGACCCAGGCCTGGCTCAGCGCCAGCCTCGCCATCAGCCCCCAGGAGCAAGCCCGCTTCCTTGGCAAGATGGTGAGCGGCAAGCTGCCGGTCTCCGCCCAGACCCTGCGCCATACCGCCAACCTGATGCGTCAGCCCGACATCGACGGTTGGCAGATCCACGGCAAGACCGGCATGGGTTACCCCAAGCTGCTGGATGGCAGCCTGGACAGGGAGCAGCAGATCGGCTGGTTCGTCGGCTGGGCCAGCAAACAGGGCAAGACGCTCATCTTCGTCCACACCGTCATCCAGAAGCCGGGCAAGCAGTTCGCTTCCCTCAGGGCCAGGGAGGAGGTGTTCGCCGCCCTGCCGGCCCGGTTGAAGACACTCTGATGCCAGCAACACCGGCGCCTGGCGCCGGTTTTTTTATCCCCCTTCACCACCACTTCACACTGCCCCATCCTCCCTTCACGCGACCCCAGCACACTCCCGTTCAACAACAAGGAGACGTGTCATGGTCAAACAGATTTTCACCCACAAGATCGCCCTGCTGCTGTTGCTCTGCCTGCTGATGATGATCCCGGTTCACGCCATCATGGAGCTGAATCGGGAGCGCCAGGCCTATCGCAGTCAGGCCATTCACAGCATCATGGCCAGCCACAGCGGGCCCCAGCGCCTGATGGGGCCCGTACTGGTACAGCCCTATACCCGGGCCGTCACCGTCGAGCAGGATGGCAAACATTTCGTGCGCAAGGAGCAGGTCTATCGCTACCTGCTGCCCCAGAGGCTGGACGTGCGGGCCAGCATGGAGGTGACCCCGCGCAAGCTCGGCATCTATCAGGCCCAGATTTATCACAGTCGCCTCTCACTCTCCGGCCTGATGCCCACCAGCCTGGCTGACAAGGGGCTGGTGGCCGGCAACCCGAACCTGAGCTTCGACCCGGCGGATCCCGCCCTGGTGCCGGGCAAACCCTATCTCAGCCTGATCCTCTCCGATGCCCGGGGCATCAGCCGCGTACCCGAACTGCAATGGGGGGAGCAACGCATCCCGTTTGCCCCTGGTGCCCAGCTGGGGGACGGGCGAGTGGGGATCCATGCCCCGCTCGACGCCTTGCCAGACGAAGATGGCCGCTTTCACATCGAGCTCGATCTGCAAGGCATGAATGCGCTGGAAGTGGTGCCGCTCGGACAGGACAGCCGGTTTCACCTAAGCGGCAACTGGCCCCATCCCAATTTTCTCGGCGACTTTCTGCCCGGTGAACGCACCCTTGCGGATCAAGGGTTCGAGGCAAGCTGGCAGACCAGCTGGTTCGCCACCGACATGGAGAGCCGCTTCAACCGCATGATGAAGGGAGCCGGTACCAAACTGCCGTCATTCAGCGTCAGCCTGGTGCAACCGGTGGATCACTATCAGCTGAACGAGCGGGCCGCCAAATATGCCCTGCTGTTCATCGGCCTCACCTTCATCAGCTTCTTCATGTTCGAGCTGCTCAAGGGGCTGCGGGTACACCCCATCCAGTACGCGCTGGTGGGCATGGGGCTGGCCATCTTCTATCTGGTGCTGCTGGCGCTGACCGAGCATCTCGGCTTTACCTTGGCCTATCTCATTGCCGCCCTGGCCAGTGTGGCCCTCAACGGCTTTTACCTGAGCCATGTGCTGGGCGGCCCAAAACAGGGCATGGGATTCGCCGCCCTGCTGGGGCTGGTCTACGCCATCCTGTTCGGGCTGCTGCAGGCCGAGGAGACAGCCCTGTTGCTCGGCGCCCTGCTGCTGTTCGCCACCCTGGCGCTGGTCATGGGGCTGACTCGCAAGCTCGACTGGTATCAGGTGATGGAGAACAGTCCCTCCGCCACCGCATGGGCGGCCCCCCAGCCATCGACCAGTGACACCAGCCATCAGCCATAAGCAAAAAAACCGGCGCCCTCGGGCGCCGGTTTGCATTTCATTGATCGGGCATCACTTCTTCTTGACCGGACGGGGCCAGTTCGGAATGTGGCGCTGGGGCACCCGGGTGATCACCAGCTCGTTTTCCGCCACATCCTTGGTGATGGTGGAACCCGCCCCCAGGGTCGCCCCCTTGCCGATCCGCACCGGCGCCACCAGCTGGGTATCGGAGCCGACGAAGACATCGTCCTCGATGATGGTCTGGAACTTGTTCACCCCGTCGTAATTGCAGGTGATGGTGCCAGCACCGATGTTCACCTTGGCGCCGACGTCCGCATCCCCCAGATAGGTCAGATGACCGCACTTCGAGCCCACCCCCAGCCGGGCCTTCTTCATCTCGACGAAGTTGCCGACATGGGCATCCTGCTCCAGCACGGCACCCGGGCGCAGGCGGGTAAAGGGCCCGACCGAGCACTGGTCGGCAATTTGCGCACCTTCGATGACAGAGTAGGGTTTCACCTCGGTGTGGTCGCCGATGACGCAATCCTTCAATACGCTGCCGGCACCGATGCGCACGTGATTACCCAGCACCACCTTGCCTTCGATGATGACGTTGACGTCGATCACCACCTCCTCCCCGATTTCCAGGGTGCCGCGCAGATCGAAACGGGCCGGATCGATCAGGGTGGCGCCGGCGATCATCAGCTTCTCGGCCTGCATCTGCTGGTAGCTGCGCTCAAGCGCAGCCAGCTGCACCCGGTTGTTGGCCCCTTCCACTTCCATGGCGCTGTCAGGGTGGACGGCGGCGATGGCACAACCATCCCCATGGGCCATGGCGATGACGTCAGTCAGATAGAACTCGCCCTGGGCATTCTTGTTGTCCAGGCGGGAGAGCCAGCTACGCAGCAGACCACCGTTGGCCACCAACACGCCGGTGTTCACTTCGCGGATGGCAAGTTGCTCGGCGTTGGCATCCTTCTGCTCGACAATGCCGACCACCTGACCATGTTCCCGCACGATGCGGCCATAGCCGGTCGGGTTGTCCAGTACCACGGTCAGCAGCGCCATGCCATCGTCGGCCTTGGCGGCCAGCAAGCGTTGCAGGGTCTCGGGCTGGATCAGCGGGGTATCGCCGTAGAGCACCAGCACGTCGTCTTCGTCATGCCAGAACGGAATGGCCTGGGCGACGGCATGGCCGGTCCCCAGTTGCTGGGCCTGCAGCACCCAGTTCACATCTTCCGCGACGATCCGCTCCTTGAGCAGCTCGGCACCGTGGCCATAGACCAGGTGCAACTGTTCGGCACCAATCTGGCGAGCGGTATCGATCACATGGGAGACCATGGGCTTGTTGGCCACGG
The DNA here is from genome assembly GCF_002903485.1 of Aeromonas sp. ASNIH7. NCBI lineage: Bacteria > Pseudomonadati > Pseudomonadota > Gammaproteobacteria > Aeromonadales > Aeromonadaceae > Aeromonas > Aeromonas sp. ASNIH7. Next base: position 2,163,834 of record NZ_CP026226.1, on the reverse strand, counting down.
GGTGCAGCACCTTGGGGAGAACAGAACGCATACGAGTACCTTTACCCGCAGCCAGGATCACGACATTGAGAGACATAGCTAGCCTTTGAAACAGGTGGAAATGCTGGGCGGAGTCTATCCAACGGGCAAAAAAAAAGCGACCCGAAGGTCGCTTTTTGCATCACCGTGATTAGCGGTAATTCTTTTTGACGATATCGATAACCCGCAGCTGGGCCATCGCTTTGGCCAGCTCGGCAGATGCCTGAGCATAGTCGATATCACCATGGGAGCTGTTGATCCGCTCTTCGGCACGACGCTTGGCTTCCTGGGCTTTCGCCTCATCCAGATCGTCTGCGCGAATGGCGGTATCGGCCAGCACGGTCACGGCTTCGGGTTGTACTTCCAGCATGCCGCCGGAGATGTACAGCACCTCTTCGCTACCATTTTGCTTGATCAAGCGGACCAGGCCCGGCTTGATGGCAGTCAGCAACGGAGCATGACCGTGGCGGAGACCCAGCTCACCTTCGGAGCCTGATACCTGGGCAGATTGCACGCGACCGGAAAACAGTTTTCCTTCGGCGCTCACCACATCCAGGTGAAAGGAGATCATCTCAGCCATGGGCCCTCCTATCGAGGCTTACAGTTTCTTGGACTTCTCGACGACTTCGTCGATGCCGCCAACCATGTAGAACGCCTGCTCCGGCAGATCGTCATACTCGCCCTTCAGGATGCCCTGGAAGCCACGGATGGTTTCCTTCAGCGGCACGTATTTGCCCGGAGAACCGGTAAATACTTCGGCCACGAAAAACGGCTGGGACAGGAAACGCTCGATCTTACGGGCACGGGCTACGGTCAGTTTGTCTTCTTCTGACAGTTCATCCATACCCAGGATGGCGATGATGTCCTTCAGCTCCTTGTAGCGCTGCAGTACGGTCTGAACGCCACGAGCGGTCTCGTAGTGCTCCTTGCCAACCACCAGCGGATCCAGCTGACGGGAGGTGGAGTCCAGCGGGTCAACGGCCGGGTAGATACCCAGTGCCGCGATCTGACGGGACAGTACGACGGTCGCATCCAGGTGGGCGAAGGTGGTCGCCGGAGACGGGTCGGTCAAGTCATCCGCAGGCACGTAAACGGCCTGTACGGAGGTGATGGAACCGGTCTTGGTGGAGGTGATGCGCTCTTGCAGAACACCCATCTCCTCGGCCAGGGTCGGCTGGTAACCTACTGCGGAGGGCATACGGCCCAGCAGTGCGGATACTTCGGTACCGGCCAGGGTGTAACGGTAGATGTTGTCCACGAAGAACAGCACGTCACGACCTTCGTCACGGAACTTCTCGGCCATGGTCAGGCCGGTCAGCGCCACGCGCAGACGGTTTCCGGGCGGCTCGTTCATCTGACCGTAAACCAGAGATACTTTGTCCAGTACGTTGGACTCCATCATCTCGTGGTAGAAGTCGTTACCCTCACGGGTACGCTCACCTACACCGGCGAACACGGAGTAACCGCTGTGCTCGATCGCGATGTTACGGATCAGCTCCATCATGTTGACGGTCTTGCCTACACCGGCGCCGCCGAACAGACCAACCTTACCACCCTTGGCGAACGGACATACCAGGTCGATAACCTTGATGCCGGTCTCCAGCAGCTCGGTGCTGTTGGACTGATCTTCGTAGCTGGGGGCTTCGCGGTGGATGGACCAACGCTCTTCTTCGCCGATCGGACCCTTCTCGTCGATGGGGTCGCCCAGTACGTTCATGATACGGCCCAGGGTCGAGGTACCGACCGGTACCTGGATGGCCTTGCCGCTGTTAACTACTTCCAACCCACGACGCAGACCGTCGGAGGAACCCATGGTGATGCAACGCACGACGCCGCCGCCGATCTGTTGCTGAACTTCCAGTACCAGACCCTGGCCTTGGCCTTCGCTGACAACCTTCAGTGCATCGTACACCTGGGGCACGGCATTCTGCGGGAACTCGATGTCCACCACAGCGCCGATGATTTGGACGATGAAACCGTTACTCATGTCAAATCCTCTAAACCTTTGATAACCCTTGCCTTACACCGCAGCAGCACCGGAAACGATCTCTGTGAGCTCCTGGGTAATACTGGCCTGACGGGCCTTGTTGTATACCAGTTGCAGATCGTTAATCAGGTTGCCGGCGTTGTCAGTCGCGGCTTGCATGGCAACCATTCGGGCTGCCTGTTCACTTGCCAAGTTTTCTACCACACCCTGGTAGACCTGGGATTCGACGTAGCGAATCAGCAGGGTATCCAGCAGTTGCTTGGGATCCGGCTCATAGAGGTAGTCCCAGTGGTGCTTCTTGGCGAGCTTGCTGTCTTCTGTTACGGGCAAAGGCAGCAGTTGATCGACTTTTGGTTGCTGAACCATGGTGTTGACGAACTTGTTGTACACCAGATACAGCCTGTCAATCTCACCGTTGTCGTAAGCCTTCAGCATGACCTTCACTGAACCGATCAGGTCATTGACGCTCGGGTTATCACCCAGTCCGGAGACGTGGGCTTTCACCTTGGCGCCGTGCCGTTCAAAGAAGTTGGAGGCCTTGTTACCGATCAATGCCAGGTCAACCTTGGCACCTTTCGCGCTCCATTGCTTCATATCATTGAGGGCAGCCTTGAACAGATTGATGTTCAGACCACCACACAGGCCACGGTCGGTGGAGACGACGATGTAACCCACTCGCTTCACCTCACGTTCGATGAGGTAGGGGTGCTTGTATTCCAAGTTCCCCTGAGCGATATGGCCGATCACCTTGCGCATGGTTTCAGCGTACGGACGGCTGGCAGACATGCGTTCCTGCGCACGGCGCATCTTGCTCGCTGCCACCATTTCCATAGCGCTGGTGATCTTCTGAGTGTTCTTCACACTCCCGATCTTGTTACGTATCTCTTTTGCGCCGGCCATCTCTTCTCTCCATCAGGTGGCAGCTTGCGCTGCCACACACGCTTACCAGGTCTGGGTTGCCTTGAAGTCATCCAGCAACGCAGTCAGCTTGCCAACGATCGCGTCGTTGTAGTCGGCCTTGGCATTGATTTCAGCCATCAGCTCGGCATGCTGGGTATTGGCGTAAGAGAGCAGAGCGGCTTCGAAGTCGACGATCTTGCTCAGTTCGACATCGGCGAGATAACCCTTCTCGGCGGCGAACAGCACCAGGGACTGCTGGGCCACGCTCATCGGAGAGTACTGCTTCTGCTTCATCAGCTCGGTGACTTTCTGACCGTGATCCAGCTGCTTGCGAGTGGCATCGTCCAGGTCGGAAGAGAACTGGGCAAATGCCGCCAGTTCGCGGTACTGGGCCAGCGCGGTACGGATACCACCTGACAGCTTCTTGACGATCTTGGTCTGAGCAGCACCGCCCACACGGGATACGGAGATACCCGGGTCAACCGCCGGACGAATACCGGAGTTGAACAGCTGGGAGGTCAGGAAGATCTGGCCATCGGTGATGGAGATCACGTTGGTCGGAACGAACGCAGAGACGTCACCGGCCTGGGTTTCGATGATCGGCAGGGCGGTCAGGGAACCGGTCTGGCCTTTCACGGCACCATTGGTGAACTTCTCTACGTACTCGGCGTTGACGCGAGCAGCACGCTCCAGCAGACGGGAGTGCAGATAGAAGACGTCACCCGGGTAAGCTTCACGTCCAGGCGGACGGCGCAGCAGCAGGGAGATCTGGCGATAGGCAACGGCCTGCTTGGACAGGTCATCATAGATGATCAGTGCGTCTTCGCCGCGGTCACGGAAGTACTCGCCCATGGAGCAACCGGCGTAGGGAGCCAGGTACTGCAGAGCAGCCGCTTCGGAGGCAGAAGCCACGACCACGATGGTGTTGGCCAGGGCGCCGTGCTCTTCCAGCTTGCGCACCACGTTGGCGATGGTGGAGGCCTTCTGGCCGATCGCAACGTAGACGCACTTAATGCCGGAATCTTTCTGGTTGATGATGGTGTCGATGGCGATGGCGGTCTTACCAACTTGGCGGTCACCGATGATCAGCTCACGCTGGCCACGACCGATAGGGATCATGGCATCGATGGCTTTCAGACCGGTCTGGACTGGCTGGTCAACAGACTTACGCTCGATAACGCCCGGGGCGATCACTTCGATCGGCGAGAAGCCGTCGTTGTCTACCGGACCCTTACCGTCGATCGGCTGACCCAGGGTGTTGACCACCCGGCCCAACAGACCACGACCGACCGGCACTTCCAGAATGCGGCCGGTACCCTTTACCTTCATCCCTTCGGCCAGATCGGCATAGGGACCCATTACTACGGCACCAACGGAGTCACGCTCCAGGTTCAATGCCAGAGCGAAGCGGTTGCCCGGCAGCTCGATCATCTCACCCTGCATGGCATCGGCCAGACCGTGGATACGAATGATACCGTCGCTTACAGAAACGATGGTACCTTCGTTACGCGCTTCGCTTTTGACATCAAACTGCGCAATGCGCTGCTTGATCAGCTCGGCGATTTCAGTGGAATTCAGTTGCATGCTCTAATACCCCAATCAAGATTGCAGCGCATCGGCCATGCGATCCAGCTTACCGCGGACCGTGCCGTCGATAACGAGATCACCGGCCTTGATGAGCACCCCGGCCATCAAGGACGCATCTGTGCTGCAATTCAGCTTCACTTTGCGCGCGAGACGTTGTTCCAGAGAAGCCTGAATATTGGCTTTCTGCTGGTCGGTCAGTTCGATCGCCGAAATCACGTCAGCCTGAACTTCTTTGTCCAGTTCAGCCTTGAGCGCGACGAATTCGGCAACGACCGCCGGCAGCACACCCAAGCGACCATTCTCGGCCATCACCCGGATCAGGTTCTGACCGTGCTCGTTGAGCTGCTCACCGCAGACACCGACAAACAGCTTTGCCAGTTCTTCGGCAGCAACGGAGCCGTTTACCAGGCTGTGCATGGTCTCGTTTTCTGCCACCTGAGCGGCGAAATCGAGCATCTCCAGCCATTGGTCAACCGCCTTGTGCTCAACGGCAAACTCGAAAGCAGCCTTGGCGTAGGGGCGAGCGATTGTAGTCAGTTCAGACATAGCCCCGTTCCCGTTACAGTTCTGCTACCAGTTTGTCGACGATGTCGCTGTTGGCAGCCTGGTCGATTTGGCGTGCCAGGATCTTCTCTGCACCCGCGATGGCAAGAGCAGCAACCTGCTTGCGCAGTTCTTCTTTGGCACGATGACGTTCAGCTTCGATCTCTGCACGGCCCTGAGCCAGGATTTTCTCCCGCTCAGCTTGGGCTCCGACAGCAGCCTCATCAATGATCTGGGCCTTGCGTTTGTTGGCCTGATCGATGATTTCAGCAGCCTGAAGCTTGGCTTCTTTCAGCTGATCGGTGGCGTTGGCCTTGGCCAGCTCCAGATCTTTCTTGGCACGCTCTGCAGAAGAGAGGCCGTCAGCGATTTCTTTCTGACGGGCTTCGATGGCAGCCATCAGCGGCGGCCATACGTACTTCATGCAAAACACTACGAAGATGAAAAAAGCAACTGCTTGGCCGAGGAGGGTGGCGTTGATATTCACAGCCGATGTCCTCTTTAGTTAGTTAATGGGTTCTGCGTGAGTCGTAATGACTTAGGCAACCGCAAACATCACGTACAGACCCAGACCAACGGCGATCATCGGGATCGCATCCACCAGACCCATCACGATGAAGAACTGGGTACGCAGAACAGGGATCAGGTCAGGTTGACGAGCTGCACCTTCCAGGAACTTGCCACCCAGGATACCGATACCGATGGAGGCGCCGATAGCCGCCAGACCCATCATCATTGCAGCAGCGATGTACAGCAGGTCCATGTTCAAGTTTTCCATGAGGATCTCCATTTATTTAGATGTAATTGATTGTATAAAAAGGATTATTTGAGTTGCATCAACCATGGTCTTCCTGCGCCATCGACAGATAGACGATGGTCAGAACCATGAAGATAAACGCCTGCAAAGTGATGATCAGGATGTGGAAGATTGCCCAAGGCACGGACAGGATCCACTGTGACCACCAGGGTAACAAACCCGCAATCAGGATGAAGATCAGTTCGCCAGCATACATGTTGCCGAACAGTCGCAGACCCAATGAAACAGGCTTGGAAATCAACGTGACGGTTTCAAGGATGAAGTTAACCGGGATGGCAGCAGGGTGATTGAAAGGCTGAAGCGTCAGCTCCTTCACGAACCCGCTGATACCCTTGACCTTGATGCTGTAGTACAGGATCAAGAAGAACACGCCCAAAGCCATGGACATGGTGATGTTAACGTCAGCAGAGGGAACCACACGCAGATAGGGAACACCCATCAACTGTGCAGCGTGAGGGATAAAGTCAACGGGGATCAGGTCCATGAAGTTCATCAGGAAGATCCACACGAACACCGTCAGGGCCAAAGGTGCGATGACCTTGTTGCGACCATGAAAGATGTCCTTGACGTTACCATTCACAAACTCGACCAGCATCTCCACAAAGCACTGCAGCTTACCGGGCACACCGCTGGTGGCCTTGACGGCAACCTTGCGGAACAACCAGATAAACAGGGCGCCTAGCACGACGGAAAATATCATGGAATCGATATTCACCGTCCAGAACCCGGACCCTACCTGCAGGTGGGTCAGGTGGTGGGAGATATATCCCTGAGGAGTCAGGACTTCTCCGGTTGCAGACATGAGTTTTCCTAATAGTGGTTGTTAAGCGTGAATGAAACTATCCACTGTACAACGAGGGCGAGGATATAAGTGGCGAAGAACGAGGCGGTGTCGACCTCAATCCCGGCGCCAAACAGCAGGGCGAAAAGTCCTGTTGTAGTAATGAGCTTAATCCCTGCCCCACCATAAAAGTCCCGCAAAACCAGGCCTACGCTCTCTTTCGTCACCTTGCGGCGCAGAACCCAGAGCGTGAACAGGGCTTGAGGAACCCAGTACATCCCCCCTCCGTAGAGAGAGGATTGTCCGGCGAACTCTCCCGCCTGATAAAACCAGACGGTGGCGATCGCCAGGATCAGGACCAGCTGACAAACGAGCATAGCCAAGGCCAGCGTCAAACCTTCCAAGGCTATTTTCTGCTTCACCAACCTACCCCTGAACATTACAGAACTGTAAAAAATCGGGATCCGAAGACCCCAGGTTCACAGCTCGAAAAGCCGGTCAAATTATACCCGTGAAGACGGCTATTGCAACATGGCAAAAATCCTTAATTTTTGCGGCTTTCCGCGCGAAATTAAGGTTATGTTCATATCGAAAGTAATGGATGTTTTATTACTACAAAAAGCGTAAAAATCACGATTCTGACAGGCCAAAATAGCCCAATACCCGGTCCAAATCTGCCAAGTTATCGTAACTTATTACTAACTTGCCGCTATCTTTCTTGCCCGGCTGAAGTTGCACCTGATTGCCAATTTTTTCAGAAATCTGGCGCTCGAGATAACCAAACTGCGGATCGCGGACGGGTTCAACCCTGGTTTTTGCCGGTTCCAGTGCTTTTTGCACCAGCTTCTCGGTATCTCGCACTGTCAGACCCTTCTGGGCCACCAGTTTGGCCAGCTCTGACTGGGCCTGACCGCTCAGGGCCAGCAGGGCACGGGCATGCCCCATGTCGAGGTCGCCGTGTTCCACAAAGCGCTTCACGTCCTCGTTGAGCTGGTTGAGACGCAGCAGGTTGGTGACCGTGGTGCGGGACTTGCCTACCGCCTCGGCAACCTGCTGGTGAGTCAGTTCGAACTCCGTCAGCAGGCGCTGGAGGGCGACGGCCTCCTCGATGGCGTTGAGATCTTCACGCTGGATGTTCTCGATGAGTGCGATGGCGACGGCCGCCTCGTCGGCGACATCCTTGACCAGGCAGGGCACCACTTCGAGACGGGCCAGCTGGGAGGCGCGCCAGCGGCGTTCACCAGCAATGATTTCGAAACGGTTTTCACCGATGGAGCGAACCACGATGGGCTGGATCACCCCTTGTGCACGGATGGAGTTGGCCAGCTCCTCCAGCGCATCCTGGGACATGTCCTTGCGCGGTTGGTATTTGCCGGACTGCAACCACTCCACCGGCAGCTTGCGCAATTCCCCCTGATTGGTCGGGGCCATGGCCTGTTCGGTGCGCTGGTCGCTCATCACCTGTTTCTGGCGGGCGGCCGTGCTGGTGCTGAGCAGGGCGTCCAGCCCCTTGCCCAGCCCACGTTTCTTCGGCGTCATATGCTCTCTCGATCTGCGGTGAGCGGCTGGGACTCCTGCTCCTGGCGGCGCAGGATCTCGCCAGCCAGGGCCAGATAGGCCTTGGCCCCCACCGATGATTTGTCATAGTGCATGGCTGGCGCGCCAAAGCTCGGCGCCTCCGCCAGTCTTACGTTGCGGGGAATGATGGTGCGATAGACCTTGTCCCCGAAATGCTGTTTCAGCTGATCGGACACATCATTGGCCAGCCGGTTGCGATGATCGAACATGGTGCGCAGCACCCCTTCAATCTTCAGCTCCGGATTGACCACGGCTGCCAGCTTGCTGATGGTGTCCACCAGGGCGGTCAGCCCTTCCAGCGCATAGTATTCGCACTGCATGGGCACCAGCACGGAGTCGGCGGCGGCCATGGCGTTCACCGTCAGCATGTTGAGAGAAGGCGGGCAATCGATGAAGACGTAGTCGTACTTGTCCCTGACCGAGGCCAGGGCGTTGCGCAGGCGGATCTCGCGGGCAAAAAACTCCATCAGGCGGATTTCTGCCGCGGTCACGTCGGCATTGGCGGCAATCAGGTGATAGCCTCCCGAGGTTTCGGGGATGATCACCTCGCCGATGGGGGCATCTTCGATCAGCAGTTCATAGGCGGTGCGCTCGACATCGTACTTGTCGACGCCACTGCCCATGGTGGCATTGCCCTGCGGATCCAGATCGATCACCAGCACCTTGCGCCGGGTAGCGGCCATGGAGGCGGCCAGATTCACACAGGTGGTGGTTTTACCCACTCCACCCTTCTGGTTGGCTATGGCAATGACTTTTCCCACACTGTCCCCTAAATGAATGCGGCGGCCCTATTCGGGCTGGATGGCTTTAAACTCCAGCAGATGGCGTTCGCCTTCCAGTTCCGGCACCACCAGCTTGTGGGTGGCAACCAGACGAATGCTGTCAGGCAACTGTGCCAGCTCCTGCTCGGGGTATTGTCCCTTGAGCGCCAGGAAGCTGCCCTCGGGTGACGGCAGATGATGACACCAGCTCAGCATGTCCTCCAGGGAGGCGAAAGCCCGGCTCAGTACACCATCAAATCCGGTCTCGGGTTGATACTCCTCCACCCGGGATTTGACGGGGGTCACATTGGTCAACCCCAGCTCCAGGATCACCTGGCGGATGAAGTTGATCCGCTTGCCCAGGCTGTCGAGCAGCACGAACTGTTTGTCCGGATTGATGATGGCCAGCGGCAGTCCGGGCAGACCCGGACCCGTTCCCACATCGATGAAGCGTTCACCGTGCAGGTGAGGACTCACCACCAGGCTGTCGAGGATATGCTTGACCAACATGGCGTCCGGATCTCGCACCGAGGTGAGATTGTAAGCCTTGTTCCACTTGTGCAGCAACTCGACCAACTGCACCAACTGGGTCTTCTGGGTTTCGGTGATAACAATTCCGGCCTGCATGAGCAGGCCGTTCAATCTTTGCAGCATGTTGTCCAACGGGGAATTCCTCAGGCGGTTTTACGCAGCAGGCCGTGTTTCTTCAGGTGCACCAGCAAGATGGAGATGGCGGCAGGGGTGATGCCGGAGATGCGGGACGCCTGACCTATGGTCTCTGGCTTGGCATCGTTGAGCTTGGCGATCACCTCGTTGGAGAGACCGTTCACGTCGCGGTAGTTCATGTCCAGCGGCAGCAGGGTGTTTTCGTTGCGCAGCTGTTTCTCCACCTCGTCGTGCTGACGCTCGATGTAACCGGCGTACTTGATCTGGATCTCCACCTGATCCGCGGCAGCCGCATCGGTCAATGCAGGCCCCACACCCTCGATGGCCATCAAGGCATCGTAGGTCACCTCGGGGCGACGCAGCAGCTCTTCCAGGCTCTGCTCCCGGGTCAGGGGAGTGTTGACCAGGGCGTTGACGGCCTCCAGAGACGGATGCTGCGGGTGGATCCAGGTCGAGCGCATGCGCTGACGTTCCTGCTCCACCTGTTCCACCTTGGCATTGAACAGGCTCCAGCGATGATCATCCACCAGACCCAGCTCGCGGCCGATGGCGGTCAGGCGCAGATCCGCATTGTCTTCCCGCAGCAGCAGGCGATATTCGGCACGACTGGTGAACATGCGATAGGGTTCGCGGGTCCCCAGTGTGGAGAGATCGTCCATCATCACGCCCATGTAGGCCTGATCCCGGCGTGGGTGCCAGGCTTCCTTGCCCTGGGCGCGCAAGCCCGCGTTCAGACCGGCCATCAGGCCCTGGGCAGCGGCCTCTTCATAGCCGGTGGTGCCGTTGATCTGGCCGGCGAAGAAGAGGTTCTCGATGCACTTGCTCTCCATGTTGGCCTTGAGATCCCGCGGATCGAAGAAATCGTACTCGATGGCGTAGCCAGGGCGAGTGATATGGGCATTCTCGAAGCCACGGATCGAGCGGACGATCTGCACCTGTACGTCGAACGGCAGGCTGGTGGAGATCCCGTTCGGGTAGAGTTCGTGGGTGGTCAGGCCTTCCGGTTCGACAAAGATCTGGTGCGCCGTCTTGTCGGCAAAGCGGGTGATCTTGTCCTCGATCGACGGGCAGTAGCGCGGGCCTATCCCCTCGATCACCCCGGCGTACATGGGGCTGCGATCCAGGTTGTTGCGGATCACCTCGTGGGTCTGCTCATTGGTATGGGTCACGTAGCAAGGCATCTGGCGGGGATGCTGGCTGGCGTTGCCGATAAAGGAGAAGACCGGGCGAGGATCATCACCATGTTGCTGCTGCATCACGGAAAAATCGACGGTGCGTGCATCGATCCGTGGTGGCGTGCCCGTCTTGAGGCGATCGATGCGCAGCGGCATTTCACGCAGGCGCTGGGCGAGGGCAATCGAGGGAGGATCCCCGGCGCGACCCCCTTTGTAGTTCTCCATGCCGATGTGGATCAGACCATTGAGGAAGGTGCCAACGGTCAGTACGACCGTCTTGCCGCTGATGCGGATCCCGCTCTGGGTAACGACCCCGGCGACGCGATCCCCGTCCATGACCAGATCGTCACAGGCCTGCTGGAAGATCTTCAGGTTCGGGTAGTTCTCCAGGGTCTGACGCACCACAGCCTTGTACAGCAGGCGATCAGCCTGGGCACGAGTAGCCCGCACCGCAGGGCCCTTGGAAGAGTTGAGCGTGCGGAACTGGATCCCGCCGAGATCGATGGCCTGCGCCATGATCCCGCCAAGGGCGTCGACTTCCTTGACCAGGTGTCCCTTGCCGATCCCGCCGATCGCCGGATTGCAGGACATATGCCCCAGCGTATCTATGTTGTGGGTGAGCAACAGGGTATTGAGACCCATACGGGCTGCCGCTGTTGCTGCTTCGGTTCCTGCATGACCGCCACCGACGACGATCACATCAAATTGTTCATGGTATTGCATTGGGGATCACCTTGATCTGCACGCCTGAAGATCTTTGTTTGCCTGGTCTGAAGGGCGGATCATTCTATCTGTTTAGCATCCGGAGGGGAACGTCTACTTCAGGATCAGTATGGATCAGGGATCGGTTAAATAGATCTTAAGGATCTTTAGATCGATCTTTTATTGGATCTTTTATTAGGATCCGCGACTTCTGTTGATAAGGCATTTTTGATCATAAAGATCATTCGGTTAAGGTCGATCGCTGCTTGTGGAAAAGCTTGGATCCAGAGGGGGCGAACGGGGGGATAACATGGGTTTTTATACACAGATACATGGTCGACAAGATCTAATACATGAATAACTATAGGTTTTGCAGAGCTTAGCACCTAAGTTATACACAATTATCCGAGCTCATGTGGGGAGCTCTCGGGAAAAACTTATCCGGATCCACCTGTTAATAACCTGGTGGATAGGGATCTGGGGATAACCAGGGAGATCGGGGGTCGTGACCGGATCTCCCTGGTCCTGATCAGCCGATCAAGGTCATCCAGTCGTGGATCCAGGTTTCTGCGGCATCTTCGGGGATCTCGTGCTGGGTCACGTCTATTTCCAGGAGATCCCCCAGTCGGCTGGCACCGCACCCGGCCAGCAGCCGATCCAGCGTCTTGCCGCCCTGGCAGAAGGTGTCATAGCTGCGATCCCCCAGGGCGATCACTCCGTACTTGAAGGCGGCGAGATCCGGCTGCTGTTCGGCAAGATCCCGGGCAAAGGGCTGCAGATTGTCGGGTACGTCCCCCGCTCCATGGGTGGAAGTGACCACCAGCACGATGGCTTCTGGCTCGGTCAGGATCCTGGCCAGGCTGGCGGGGTTGTGGATCTCCGCCTGGTGGCCCGCCTGTTCAAGCAGGCCGACCACATGATCTGCGACATATTCGGAGGCCCCCAGCATGGAGCCGACGACGAGGTTGAGTTTGGCCATGGAATGGATCCTGATGTCATCGAAAAAGTGAAGAGGGGGGATCTTACCGCCAAAGCATGTGGATAAATATGGATAAAGCTTGGGGATAAGGATCCTGTCCACTTTTTTGCAGCCAAAACCGGTCTCGTGGCCGTCGTGGCGCCTTCTTTCCGCCTGTTGCGACCTCATCGCACCTTTCGTTGTCAAACGACACTTCAAAACATTAATTAACAATGCAGATGCAAATGATTAGCAATTATTGAATCGATTCGATCACGGCACCTGTAGTAGCATGGCGCTGCTTTATTCGCCTGAGGCGCCGGGCTGACCGGTCCAATTGGGCACCCATAATAAGAAATCAAACATAACTTATTGATATTTGAGACACTTATATGATTGCGCAAAAAAATACCCCGAATGCCGTGATGCGAAAGAGAGGCGTACAGCTGCTGCCGCTCTCCTGTCTGCTGGCGTCCCTGCCCGTGTTGGCGGCGGAACAGGCGGATAAAGAGTTGCCCAAGGCGGGCGAAACCATGGTCGTTACCGGGACCGCCATGAAGGTCGAGGTCCCCATGGCAGAGACCCCCCGTGCCGTCTCCGTGGTCAATCGCGAAGAGCTGGACCAGCACGCCGTACTCAAGCTAGACGAGTCCCTGCGCTATCGCTCCGGCGTCCTGTCCCAGTCCTATGGTTCGGACACGGATGCTGACTGGTTCAAGGTGCGCGGCTTCGATGCGGCTTCTTACCTGGATGGCAACCGCCTGTTCAGCACCGGTTACTATGTCTGGACCCCGGAGCCCTTCGGCCTTGAGAGCGTGGAAGTGCTCAAAGGCCCGGCCTCCATTCTGTATGGCGAAGCCCCTCCCGGAGGCGTCATCAACGCCATCAGCAAGCGTCCGACCGCGACCCCGCAGGGACTGGTGAACCTGCAACTGGGCAACCGGGATCTGCGCCAGGTCGGGGTGGATGTCTCCGACACCCTTACCGACAACAGCCGTTATCGTCTGGTGGCCCTCTACAACGAGCGGGACGGCGTGCTGGATGGCACCTACAACGAGCGCGCCTATCTGGCGCCGAGCGTGACCCTGGATATTTCGGATCGCACCACGCTGACGCTGCTTTCCAGCTTCAAGCACGATGAAGGGGTGCCGACCAACGGCTTCTTCCCGGTTTACGGCACCCTGAATACCTCCGGCGGCCAGATCGATCCCTCCACCAACCTGAGCCAGCCGGATTACGATCGCAATCGCAATACCCAGATCTCCGCCGGGTACGAGCTGGCCCACCAGCTCAACCAGACCTGGGAGTTCAAGCAGAACGTTCGCTTCAACTACAACGATCTGCTGCTGCGCCAGACCTATATCTTCCCGACCTATGAAGGCACCACCGCCTACCGCGGCCTGGTCTACCGGGATGGGGATACCAAGAGCGCTACCATGGACAACCAGATGGTGGGCTACTGGAACACCGACAGCACGGAGCAGACCCTGCTGCTGGGGGTGGATCTGCAGCGCCATGTCAATGAAGGCCAGGAAGCCGACAACTATGGCATGGGCGCCATCAACACCATGAACCCGGATTACAGCGGTTTCCCCGGTTTTGATGAATCCACCGCGACCCACCAGAAGAGCACCAAGGGCCAGAGCGGCCTCTATGCCCAGCACCAGATCCGCTGGGATGATCGCTGGCTGCTGACCGCGGGCGGTCGTTTCGATTACGTGGAAACCCACAACATCAGCGAAGCCAAGAGCAAGAACGAGAAACAGTACGACGACAACCTCTCTCTCTCCGGCAGCCTGATGTACCTGGCCGACAACGGTCTCTCCCCTTACTTCGCCTATGCGGAATCCTTCGAAGTGCTGCCGGGGATAGACCCCAACACCGGCAATTCCTACAAGCCGCTGGAAGGCAAGCTCTACGAGACCGGGATCAAGTACGCACCCAGCTTCCTCGATGGCTACATCAACCTGGCGCTGTTCGATCTGGAGCAGACCAACTCCCTGGTCTCTACCGGCTCCGGCCAGCAGACCCAGGCCGGTGAAGTGACCTCCCAGGGGGTCGAGCTGGAAGGGAGCGTGCAGGCCACCGAGGCGTTGCGCCTGACCGCTGCCTATACCTATACCGATGCCAAGACCAACGACACCGGCAACGGCGATCGTCGTGCGAGCCTGATCCCGCGCCACCAGGCCTCCTTCTGGGGCAACTATAAGGTGCAGCAGGGCCCGGTATCCGGTCTTGAGCTGGGTTCCGGCGTGCGCTATGTGGGTTCCAGCGTCGGCATCGGCGCGGTGAATGCGGACTACACCCCCATCTATGGTTCCGCCAAGGTACCGGCACACACTGTATGGGATGCGATGATCGGGTATGACTTTGCCAAGAACTGGCGTGCCCAGATCAACGTCAACAACCTGCTGAACGACACCTATGTGGCGAGCTGCGACTACTACTGCTACTACGGCGAGCCGCGCAGCATAGTCGGCACCGTCAACTACCGCTGGTAAGCGACAGGCCGGGCGGGGGCGAAGGCTCCCGCCCTCCTTCCATTCATCTACAGGCCTGTCATGGAACTCTTGTCACTGGTTTATCGCCAATACCGTTGGCCCTTCATCGCCATTACCCTGCTCAGCCTGCTGAGTGCTGTCAGCGGGATAGGCGTCATTGCCTTCATCAATCAATCACTTATCGAATCAGTCGGGGATCCGCTGCCGATCCTGGGTCAGCTTGTCGGCCTGGTCTTGCTGCTGCTGGTGATCACGCTCGGATCCCAACTGGCCCTGACCACCCTGGGTCACCATTTCGTCTACCGGTTGCGTGGCCGCCTGCTCAAGCAACTGCTGGATACCGACGTCGCCCGTCTGCGTCAAATAGGGCAGGGGCCGCTCCTGGCCTCCCTTTCCAGCGACATCGGTCAGATCACCATCGCCTTCGTGCGCCTGCCGGAACTGGTACAGGGTCTGGTGCTCACCCTGGGCTCCATCATCTACCTTGGCCTGCTCTCTCCCGCCTTGCTCGGTGTTACCGCCCTCTGGGTCACCGTGACCATGGTGGTGGGCTGGCTGCTGGTGAACCGGGTCTATCGCCACCTGGCGCACATGCGCCAGGCCGAAGACAGGCTCTACCAGAACTACCAGTCCATCATCGCCGGGTGCAAGGAGCTGGCGCTCAACCGCGAGCGTGCCCACTTCGTCTACCACCAGCTCTATGAGCAGAATGCCCGGGACTACCGGGAGCAGATCATCCGCGCCGATACCTACCACCTGAGCGCGGTGAACTGGTCGAACATCATGATGCTGGGTGCCATCGGCCTGGTCTTCTTCCTGGCCAACGGGCTGGGCTGGGCCAACACCAATGTGGCCGCCACCTTCGCCCTGACCCTGCTGTTCCTGCGCACTCCCTTGCTACAAGGGATCGGAGCCTTGCCGACCCTGATCGCCGCCCAGGTGGCATTCGACAAGATAGCTGCCCTCAATCTGGCGGAGCCGGACGAGGCGTTCCCGTTGCCGCCTGCGCCTCGCCCCTGGCAGCGCATCGAGCTGGAGCAGGTGAGCTTTCACTACCAGGGGGAGGGCGGTTTCTCCGTGGGCCCCATCAATCTGGTGATCGAGCGGGGGGAGCAGATATTCCTCATCGGTGGCAATGGCTCCGGCAAGTCGACCCTGGCCATGCTGCTGACCGGGCTCTATCAACCGGTCTCTGGCCGGATCCTGCTGGATGGGGAGCCGGTCACCGATCGCAACGGCTATCTGGGGCTCTTCTCCGCCATCTTCACCGACTACCACCTGTTCCAGCATTTGCTGGGGCCCGAGCCGAAAGAGGCGCTGGTCGCCGAGTGGCTTGAGCGGTTGCAGATGGGCAGCAAGCTTACCATCAAGGATGGCTTCATCGCCGATATCGACCTCTCCCAGGGCCAGCGCAAGCGGGTCGCCCTGCTGCTGGCCCTTGCAGAGCAGCGGGAGGTGATGCTGTTCGACGAGTGGGCCGCGGATCAGGATCCCCAGTTCCGCCGCATCTTCTATCAGGTGCTGTTGCCGCGCCTCAAGGAGATGGGCAAGACGGTGATCGCCATCAGCCACGACGATCACTACTTCTCTCTGGCCGATCGCCTGCTGGAGATGCGCCAGGGCCGTCTCACCGAACTGACCGGCGAGCAGCGCGAGCAGGTGAGCCGGGATGCGGTCGCCCATCTGGATGGCAAGGTGCCGGCCTGATGCTGGCACCGATGAGACTGGCAGCAAGCCAGCACAGGAATTGCTTATGTTCGAGATGAAATCCGCCAGCTTCGCGGTCAATGACCGCACGCTGCTGCACCCCACCAGCCTTCGCTTCGAGCAAGGTCGGGTCTATGGCCTCATCGGCCACAACGGGTCGGGCAAATCGACCCTGATCAAGCTGCTGGCGCGCCAGCAACCCCACAGCGGCGGGGAGATCCTGTTCGATGACCAGCCGTTGTCTGCCTGGGGCCACCGGGAGTTTGCCCGTCAGGTGGCCTATCTGCCCCAGCACCTGCCGAGTGCCGAAAACCTGCTCGGCCGCGAACTGGTGGAGATGGGGCGCTACCCCTGGCGCGGACTGCTGGGCCGGATGGGAGCGGAAGATCACCGTCAGGTGGAGCGTGCCATCGCCCTGACCCACACCGAACGCTTTGCCGATCGGCTGGTGGATACCCTCTCCGGCGGTGAGCGGGGGCGAGTCTGGCTCGCCATGCTGCTGGCTCAGGAGAGCCGTTTCATCCTGCTGGACGAGCCGCTGGCCGCCCTGGACGTGGCCCATCAGGTGGAGGTGCTCACGCTCGTCAAGCAGCTCAGCCGCCAGCTCAACCTCGGGGTCATCATCGTCATTCACGACATCAACATGGCCTCCCGTTTCTGCGATCGGCTGGTGGCGCTGCACTCCGGCCGTCTGCTGACCCACGGCGAGCCCGAACAGATCATGACAGGGGAGACCCTGAACGCCATCTATGGCATCCCCATGGAGGTCATTCGCCATCCGGCCCATGACCACGCCATCGCCATCGTCTGACCGGGGACCGCTCTTGAACCGTTTATTGAAGATGGCGCCCTGTCTGCTCAGTCTGCTGCTGCCCCTGGCAGGGGAGGCCGGGCAGCTTGTCACCGCCACCGACGCCACCAGCGCCACGCCTCGCATCGCCACAGTGGACTGGACCATAGCCGAGACCCTGCTGGCTCTGGGGGTCACCCCGATGGCGGTGGGGGATGTGGCCCCCTATCGCGCCTGGGTCGGTGAACCCCAGCTTCCTGCCGGGGTGATCGATATCGGGCTGCGTGCCCAGCCCAACCGGGAACTGTTGGCGGAGCTCAAACCGGATCTTATTCTCATCTCGCCGCTGGCGGCCCCCCTGGCGCCGACTCTCTCCCGCATCGCGCCGGTGCACTCCATCGCCCTGTATGAACCGGGCACCGATCTGTGGCAGCGACTGCGGGAAGCGACCCTGACCATAGCTGCCCTGGTCAACAAAGAGGCGGAGGCCGAACGCCAGCTCGCCGCACTGGAGCAGGATCTGGCACAGATGCAGGCGGCGCAGCCCGCCGATCTGCCCCCCTTGCTGGTGGTGCAGTTCATCGATGAGCGCCATGTGCGGGTGTTTGGCCGTGGCAGCCTGTTCGAGGCAGTGATGCAGCGCCTCGGCCTTCGCAACGCCTGGCAGGGAGAGACCAATGCCTGGGGATTCTCGGTCGCGAGCCTGGAGCAGTTTCTCGGGATGCCGGATGCCAGGCTGGTGGTGGTGGACCCCGTGCCCGTAGGAGTTGGTGAAAAACTTCAGGAGCCTGGATTGTGGCAGCATCTCCCGCTGGTACAGAACAATCCAGTGATCCATCTGCCTGCGACATGGAGTTTTGGTGGCATATTGGCGGCCCGCCGCTTCGCCACCCTGCTGGACGGTGCCTTGCGGGAGCAGGCTGTCCACAGAGCAACCGGGGGATCAAATCAATGAGCTCTTCTCTTTCTTCGCCCCTGCTGCGCCCGGGTCTCTGCCTGTTGGTGCTGACACTGGGGCTGGCTTGCGCCGAGCTGTCGCGTCAACTGCCGGGGGCGCTCTGGTGGCAGGCCCTGTTCTCCCCCGAGCTGGACGATGCTCGCCAGGCGGTGGTCCATTTCAGCTGGCTGCCGCGCCTTGCCATCTGTCTGCTGGCCGGTGCCGCCCTCGGGCTCGCCGGTACCCTGATGCAGCAGGTGCTGCGCAATCCCCTGGCCTCGCCCACCACCCTGGGGGTGGCCTCCGGCGCCCAGCTGGCGCTGATGATGGTGACCCTGCTCGCCCCCTCCTGGCTGCTGATCGGGCGGGAGTGGATCGCCATGGCCGGGGGAAGCCTGGCCATGGGGCTGGTCTTCGCCCTGGCTTGGCGCCGTCAGCTCAATCCCGTGGTCATCGTCTTTGCAGGGCTGGTGATCAACCTCTATCTGGCCGCCATCAGCATGGGATTGCTGCTGTTCTTCCAGGAGGAGCTCAAAGGGTTGCTGGTGTGGGGGAGCGGATCTCTGGCCCAGAACAGCTGGAGCGGCGTCGGCTATCTGCTGCCACGGTTGCTGCTGGCCGCGATGCTGGCGGTGGTGCTGGTGCGCCCGCTGGCAGTGCTGGAGCTGGACGATGCCAGCGCTCGCAGCCTGGGGGTATCCCTCAAACATTTGCGCTTGGCTGGTTTGGGTCTCGCCGTGTTCGTCACCGCCTGCGTGGTGAGCGTGGTGGGGCTGATCGGTTTTATCGGGCTGGCGGCGCCCGCCATGGTGCGGCTGCTGGGGGTCAGAAAACTGGCCCAGCGGCTGCTGTGGGCACCCATCCTCGGCGCCCTGTTGCTGGCGGCCACCGATCTGCTGCTGCAGACCCTGAGCTGGTTCTGGCCTGTGCTGATCCCGACCGGCGCCATGACGGCCCTGTTGGGGGCGCCGCTGCTGCTCTGGCTGATCCCGCGTCTTGGTATCAAGCAGAGTGCGCCTAAGGCAAACTCCTCCCTGCAGTTGGCCCGCCATCCGGCGCCGACCCGCCTTGTCGGCCTGATGGTGTTGGGGCTGGCTGCGGCGGTGATCGCCTCCCTGTTGTTTGGGCAGGGGATGGGCGGCTGGGGTTGGCCGAGCTGGCTGCGGTGGCAGGCCCAACTGGAGTGGCGCTTGCCGCGTACGCTGGCAGCGGGTGCCGCAGGCGTGTTGCTGGCGCTGGCTGGCACCCTGTTGCAGCGAGTCAGCAACAACCCCATGGCGAGCCCCGAGCTGCTGGGGGTGAGCGGTGGCACCTTCATGGGGGTGATTGCGGCGGCCCTGTTGCTGCCCGCCTTGCCGCTGCCCATGATGCTGCTGGGGGGCTGGTGGGCGCCTTCGCCTGCCTGTTGTTGCTGGTACTTATCAACCGGCGCAACGGCTTCCAGCCGGAGCGGATACTGCTGTCTGGCATCGCCATCACGGCGCTGTTCGAGCCGTTGCAGGCCATCGCCCTGGCCAACGGCGACCTGCGGGTGCAGCAACTGCTCTCCTGGATGTCCGGCTCCACCTATTACGTCACCCAGCCGGTGGCCCTTGCCCTGGTGGTGTTGGCGCTGCTGATGCTGGCAGCTTGCCTGCTGGTGAGCCGCTGGCTCGATCTCATGCCCATGGGGCCTGCGGTAGCGACGGCTCTGGGGATCCATCTCGGCCGTGCCCAGCTCACCATCCTGCTGCTGGTGGCCGTGCTCACCGCCAGTGCCACCACATGTACAGGATCTTTAGCTACAACCAATTGAAATAGATAGAAAAAAGGCTTCGTTTGTGATCTGATTTAATCGCAAAAAAAAACCGACACGCCCGAAGCCATGACTATTATCAATGCAACCCAGTACCTCAAGCAACTTCTTAGCTCTTCTGAACTCAACCGGATCGGTAAATTTACCGGTTTTTGTCAGCGACTCCGGGATATCCAGCCTGCGAGACTACTCCCGGCTCTGCTCTCAGGGCTTGGTTGCGACAAGGTGGATGGTATTGCTGGTTTGCATCGCCATTTCAATGCGTTGCAGCTCCATGATACTGACCAAATAGCGTATAAACCCTTTCACAACCAGTTACGCAAGCAGGGTTTTCCCTTGTTCATGCGCGCACTGGTTGAACGAGCCATCGCCTTACGCCTCAAGGAGTGTCTACCGGACGCCCACGGACTGGCAGGCTTTGAGCAGGTACTGCTGCAGGACGGGTCGTCATTCGCGTTACATCCGCAATTGGCAGAACATTTCCCGGGCCGATTCAATAAGCACAGCCCCGCTGCGGTAGAGTGTCATATGACCATGTCCTTGCTGGACCAGTCGCCGATATCGATGAGTATCACGGCGGATACCGAATCGGAGCGCAAGCATCTTCCGGCCGCAAATTCGTTAAATAACAAACTGTTATTGGCGGATGCCGGTTACATCAGCCGCGAGTACTTTGCTGATGTGACCAAAGCCAAAGGAAGCTATCTGGTCAGAGGGAGTCAAAATCTCAATCCCAAAGTACAGGCAGCTTACCGACAGGACGGCAGGGAAATGCCCAAGTTACTCGGAAAAAAGCTCAAGGATATCGATCGGAGAAGCTGCAGAGCCGAGGTTCTGGATCTGGATGTGAGTTCGGGAAAGTATAAATATCGACTCATAAGACGTTGGTTTGCAGAGGAAAAACGGTTCTGTATATGGATGACCAATCTTCCGCGTGAGCGATGGCCAGCCGAGAAGGTGATGGCATTGTATCGTTGCCGTTGGCAGATCGAACTGTTGTTCAAAGAGCTGAAATCACATAACCGGTTGAAGGCGTTCGCGACACGACAAAAAGCGATAGCGGAAGGCTTGATCTGGGCTAGTTTGCTGGCCTTGCTGGTCAAACGTCGGCTGGCGCTGACGCTGATTGGCAGCGCGGAGTTATCGATGTTGAAGATTGCCAAAAACAGCGCGCTTTGGTTAATGCCGATATTGGCGAGCATCATCCATGGTGCGTGGCAGGAAATAACAGAGAAGTTGGAGTGGGCAATGGTGTATTTATCCAAAAACGGCAAAAAGAGTAGGCAGAGAAAATCCAAGCAAAACAACACGTTAGACGGTATTATTAATTCGCTTGCCGCTTAAGGTTCTGTACATGAGTGCCACCATGGTGATAGGCCCGCTCTCCTTTGCCGGTCTGCTGGCGCCGCACCTGGCCAGATTGATGGGGCTGGTGAGGGCGCGCTGGCACCTGCTCGGCGCCGCAGGCTGTGGTGCTTTGCTGATGGTGTCGGCGGACTGGATCGGCCAGCAGATCCTTTTTCCCCAGGAGGTGCCCGTCGGTCTGGTCTCCACCCTGTTAGGGGGCGCTTACTTCATGTGGTGCCTGCGCCGCCTCTAGGTTGGTGGATGAAAAGCGCACAAAAAAGCCCGGGATGAACCCGGGCTTTTCATTGCCTGCTCTGCGGATTTACTTGCCGATGCAGAATGTAAATAATTTATTATCTTCAATATGTTAGTGACTTTTCGGGGGCCACTTGGGGTAAAAGTAACTAAAACAGCATATTGAGAGGCCGCTCACGGGTTTCTGTCATCGTGCAGCGTTCCCACATAGTCCATTCTCGATCGTGCAGCCTTCCCATATGAATCAACGCGATGCCACCACACGCAGTCAAAGCCGCCTTTTAGGTGAGTTTTGAACATATTTTGAACCGACTATAGCATCGTCCGGTGCCTGGAAAGCCGCTTTACTCTTCGAACCGTGCAAGTTTCCCATAGGTAGTTTGGCTAACCGTGCAGTCATCCCACATACCGCCAATTTAATCCCAACCCTTTATCAGCCTGGCTGAGCGGGCTTTTAGGCCCTCTAGAATGGTGCTGCTGATGGTATCGGGGAAGTCTGCTGGCAATTGCTGGGTAACGCGCTCAATAACATCATCAACGGAGTTGGCCAGTTCTGTCAGGATCTCTTCCATAGCAGAACGCTCAAATCCCACAGTTTTTGCCGTTTGGAAGAAATGACGCGGGAATATCTGCTCAATGGAGTACTTCTTTCCCTTGCTGCTTGCTAGGCCCATAGCGAGCTTGGCGTCCCTTCGGTTGAGGCCTCGGCCGCCAAACACTGGATAGACAGATAGGATGTCGTAAAAAGGGGTCAGGCGAAAACGCCCTTCCGGTTCAATAAAGACCGAGAAGTTCTTTGCATGGCCATCGGTGGCTGCCAGCAGCCAGAACAGGACCTGAGATTTCATGAACAGGTAGCGATCCTGTTCTGGTGTCGCAGAGCCCAGCAAGGTTTCCATGATGTCAGTGATCCCTGGTCCTCCATGGCTCTCGTATTTCCGTGCTGACGGAACATTCAATACCTGACAGAAATCTTCTTGGGGAAGGCGCATTATCCAACTGCGATCGGCAGCGTAACGTCTGTCGAAGCGTTCAACAGCCAGTGCTTTGACCTGGCCAACCTGCATCATGAAGCAGTGAGGTACGGGTAGACCAAACTCCTTGGCAATCAGAGTGCAGAGATATTCGTTTTCTACGCTCTGGGAGAGGTCTATCGAGTAGGAGTGGCTTTCAATCTTGCCGATAGGGAGTTTGATAATGTGGGTTGTCGGCGTTGCGTTGAGTGGCAGGTACCAAAGGCCATCGAGATAGAGCAGCGCAGTCTTTTCTTGCACCCCGGCGATAGAGATCCGAAACTCCTCTTGTTCCCTGACCATCCCCAAAGGGATTCCTGATTTGTAGCTGGTCAGGATCTGCTTGAGCTCGTCATCGGAAAGGGCCTTGTAGTCGATTCGCCTGACATCTGGAACATCGTGTCCTTCGGTAACCAGCTGTAATGCCCCTACGCTATCCTGGCCAATGCAACTGAGCAGATCGAAGGGCTGAGTTGATGCCGCTTGATAGCGTGCTACAACCCTGTTCCTCACCTCCGTATTATCTGGCAGCAGGTTGTCGAAGAAGTTATAGGCTTCATCGCCCCGGTAGGCCTGATGGCGCAATGGCATGGAGAGTGAGATCGGACGGCTGCCCGGTTGTGCTAGCCATGACTCATGGTACTGAAACTGATGGGCACCGCTGGTAGTTTTGGTGAATGTGCCTACCCGATAGCCGTTCATGTAGACAGCCAGATTGGCCATTACCACTCCTCCTTCCAGCCCGATGCCGGACTCTCGGATGACTCATTGCGGGGTTTGATATCCACTGACAATTCGAGTGCTGCGAGGATCTTGAACAGGGTTTCCAGCTTGGTGGACTCAGGATTGAGCTCGAAGCTGGAGACTGTGTCTTGCCTAATCCCCACTTTCTCGGCCACTTTGCCTTGAGAGAGCTTTTGAGAAAGCCTGGCATCCTTGATACAGGCGCTCAGCTGCTTGGCGCTGGTTACTTTCATGATTCGACAACCTGGTAGCGTGCCTTCTTCCAATTTACACGCTATGGCAGGTATATCAATATTTACCTGTTATAGGAGGTAAATGTAACTTACACGCTGTAGGCGGTATCTAACATTTATCCCCTATAGCGGGTAAGAGAACAGCAAACGGGGGGAGATGATGTCGAAGTTTCAATCAATATGGGCAGCCAACCAGTCGAGACCTTGCTCTGCAAACATAAACAGTTGGTCGCTATAGCCAGGAGTAATCACACTGAGAATTATCTCGGGGGTCAATATTCAGATAGTCGTGCACCAGCGTATTGCGAAGGCCAATGAGCTTGCTCCAACAGATCAGAGTGTCGGGGCATAGCTCACCACGTAGGACAAGGAACTCGAATGCCTGATAGGCATCCTGTGGGGTATGGCCTGCCAGCGTTTTGGCCCAGTGTTTTGCCACGCCAATACTCGCTTCGATAGAAACCTGCAGGATTCGCTCGGCGGCGCGGTACTCCAGATTGGAAAGGGTGCGCAGCGCCAGAATTGCCCGGATTTCTGACAGCTCGGCCTGGTAGCGCGACAAGCTGGTGCGCAAAGCGCCGATTGAATCGCCCCCAGTTCCCTAGACACCTCACAGCCTTAAAATGAGGCAACTATTGGAGGTGTTATGACCCGTCAGCGTTATCCAGAAACATTCAAAATCGAAGCCGTTAAACAAATCACCGAGCGCGGGCGGCCGGTGGCTGACGTTGCACGTGCCATCGGGGTATCCAGCCACAGCCTGTATGCATGGCTCAAGCAGTACGGTAAGCCTGCTGACCAGCAGATAGAAGAGTCTGCCTTGCAAGCCGAGATCCGCCGCCTGAAAACTGAACTGCGCCAGGTCACCGAGGAGCGCAATATTCTAAAGGAGGCCGCCGCGTACTTTGCCAGCGAGTCAAGGAAAGGTACGCGTTCATAACCTCCCGACTCGACCGGTACAGTGTCGTTACCCTGTGCCAGACCCTGGGGGTTCACCGAAGTGGCTTCTACGCGTGGTTGAAACAGCCCACATCGCCACGACAGCAGGAGGACGAACGACTGACCGGATTGGTCAAGCAATCCTGGCTGGAAAGTGGTGCTGTCTACGGTTATCGCAAGATCCATCGCGACTTTCGTGGCGCAGGGGAAGCCTGCGGCAAGCACCGTGTGGCCAAATTAATGAAGCGGGAGGGACTGCGTTCGCAAACGGGCTATCAACGCCGCAAGGGGCATTATGGAGGCAAGAGCACGCAAGCTGCCCCAAACACGCTGGCACGTCAGTTTAAGGTGCCAGCCCCCAACATCACCTGGGTGACTGACATTACCTACATTCGCACTCAAGAAGGGTGGCTGTACCTGGCGGTGGTGCTCGACCTGTTCTCTCGCCAGATCGTCGGCTGGGCGATGAAGTCACGCATGACGGCAGACTTGGCGGTTGATGCGTTATTGATGGCCGTCTGGCGGCGCAAACCCAAGCAGCCGGTACTGGTGCATTCGGATCAGGGCAGCCAGTTTACCGGTGGTGAATGGCAAGACTTTCTGAAGGCCCACAACCTGAGTTGCAGCATGAGCCGACGGGGTAACTGTCACGACAACGCGGTCGCCGAGAGCTTCTTTCAGTTGCTCAAACGGGAGCGGATCAAGCGCAGGATTTACGCGACAAGAGACGAAGCCCGCAGCGATGTGTTTGATTATATCGAGATGTTTTACAACCCAATCAGGCGTCATGGTTCCAATGATGGGCTGTCGCCGGTAGAGTTTGAAAGGCAGTTTATTTTTCAGCAACAAAGTGTCTAGAAAACCAGGGGCGCTTCACTCGAAGAAGCTGGCCTTGTAGGCATTCGAGAAATCCAGATGGTGTTTACCAGTCTCGTACTCGAAGAGTCGCTTGGCGCGGATGGCTTCGGCTGCTCGCTGGGTTTCTTTGTTGTGGAGCCGCTGTGCTGGGGTACGCGGCTTGTCGTACAGGAAGAGATCCAGGGTCTCTCTGCTGCGTTTGTGCTTGCGGATGCCCGTGGTTGGGTCAAGGTAGGAGCCGGCGTAGTAGGTTAGGCGCAGAGCGCGCTTGCCTTCGGCGTCCGGTGCGCGGTATTCGATGCTGATCTTCATAAGTGTCCCCCAAAAGTACCCCAAGAGGTTACTTCGGGGTACTCTCGGGGTAAATTCTCACGAAACAAGATCAGGCAAGAATAGCCAGAAAAAAACAAAATCCAATATTTACAATTGCTTATGTTCTCACTGGCTGCTTTTTATTGCTGATTTTTCACCACATTACTTCCCGATGCAGAAGCTGGAGAAGATGCGGCCCAGCAGATCGTCGGAGCTGAACTCGCCCGTGATTTCGGACAGGGACTCCTGGGCCAGGCGCAGCTCCTCGGCCACCAGTTCGCCAGCCACATAGACCTCAAGCTGCTCCCTGGCCACCAGCAGCCGCTCGGCGGCGCGCTCCAGGGCGTCCAGGTGGCGGCGGCGGGCCATGAAGCCCCCTTCGGTGTTGCCCTGGAAGCCCATGCAGGCTTTCAGGTGCTCGCGCAGGGCGGGCAGCCCCAGTTCGGTCTTGGCGGAGATGCGATAGACGGCATGGCCCTGCTCCTGGCTCGGTGCCAGATCCTCGCCGGTCAGGTCCGCCTTGTTGCGCACCACGGTGAGGCCGATGTTTTTTGGCAACCGATCAACGAATTCCGGCCAGATGTCGTGGGGGTCGACGGCATCCGTGGTGGTGCCGTCCACCATGAACAGCACCCGGTCGGCCTGTTCGATCTCGGCCCAGGCGCGCTCGATGCCGATCTGTTCCACCTTGTCCTGGGTATCGCGCAGGCCCGCGGTGTCGATGATGTGCAGCGGCATGCCATCCAGATGGATGTGCTCGCGCAGCACGTCGCGGGTGGTACCGGCGATCTCGGTGACGATGGCGGACTCGCGGCCTGCGAGGGCGTTGAGCAGGCTCGATTTGCCGGCGTTTGGACGACCGGCGATCACCACCTTCATCCCCTCTCGCAGCAGGGCACCCTGCTTGGCCTCGCCGCGTACGTCATCCAGCTCGGACATGATGGCGTAGAGGTCACCCGCCACCTTGCCGTCGGAGAGAAAGTCGATCTCTTCATCCGGGAAGTCGATGGCCGCTTCCACATAGATGCGCAGCCGAGTGAGGCTCTCCACCAGCTGTTGAACCTTGCCGGAGAACTGCCCCTGGAGGGAGTGCATGGCGCTGCGGGCGGCCTGCTCGCTGGAGGCTTCGATGAGATCGGCGATGGCCTCGGCCTGGGCCAGATCCAGCTTGTCGTTGAGGAAGGCGCGCTCGCTGAACTCGCCCGGGCGGGCGGGGCGGATGCCGTCGATCTGCAGGATGCGGCGGATCAGCATGTCGAGAATGACGGGGCCACCATGGCCCTGCAGCTCCAGCACGTCTTCGCCAGTGAAGCTGTTGGGGGCCTTGAACAGCAGGGCGATGCCCTGATCCAGCGCCTGGCCCTGCTCGTCCCTGAACGGCAGATATTCGGCATAACGCACCCTGGGGAGCTTGCCGAGCACTATCTCGGCGACCCGCTCGGCGGCAGGGCCGGAGACGCGGACTATGCCGACGCCGCCACGGCCGGGGGCGGTGGCCTGGGCCACGATGGTATCTGTTGTCATCTTGCTTGACTCGCTGGTTGGCTGAATGAGTAAGAGGGTGGGGGACATTGTAATAAAAAAGGCGGCCCGAAGGCCGCCTCTTTTGTCATCAGGAAAGATGGGCTGCGCATCAGTTGCGTGAGTGCAGGCCTTTCTTCTCCAGCTGACGATAGATGATGGTCTGCTGGATGATGGAGATGACGTTGCTCACCAGCCAGTACAGAGTCAGACCTGCCGGGAACCAGAGGAACATGAAGGTGAAGATGATCGGCATGAACTGCATCACCTTCTGCTGCATCGGGTCCGTGATGGTGGTCGGGCTCATCTTCTGCAGATACCACATGGAGGCACCCATGAGGATTGGCAGCACGAAGAAGGGGTCCTTCACCGACAGGTCGGTGATCCACAGGGCGAACGGCGCGTGGCGCAGCTCGACAGACTCCATCAGTGCCCAGTAGAGAGCGATGAAGATGGGCATCTGTACCAGGATGGGCAGGCAGCCGCCCAGCGGGTTGACCTTCTCCTTCTTGTACAGCTCCATCATGCCCTGGGACATCTTCTGGCGATCGTCACCGAAGCGTTCCTTGAGCGCAGCCAGCTTGGGCTGGAGCATGCGCATCTTGGCCATGGAGGTGTACTGGGCCTTGGTCAGCGGGAACATGATGCCGCGCACCAGCAGGGTCAGCATGATGATGGCCAGACCCCAGTTCTGGACGAAACCGTGGAACACGGTCAGCAGCCAGTGCAGCGGTTGGGCGATGAACCAGAGCCAGCCATAGTCGACAGTCAGATCCAGGTGGTTTGCCACCTTGGCCATCTGATCCTGCAGCTTGGGACCGATCCACAGCTTGCCGCTCACTTCGGCCTGCTGGCCGGCAGCGACGTCAACCAGCGGCGCCTTGTAGCCGATGATGGCCTGGTCCTTGCCCGGGATCACGCGGCTGTAGAAGCTGTTGGTGTCGTTGGCATTCGGGGCCCAGGCAGAGACGAAGTAGTGCTGCAGCATGGCGACCCAACCACCCTGGGTGGTCTTGTTCAGGTCGGCATCCTTCATCTCGTCAAAGGTGTACTTCTTGTAGCGGGAGTCTTCGCTGGAGAAGGCACCACCACGGTAGGCACTGGCCACCATGGCATGACCTTCCTGATCCTTCGGCGTGGTCATGGTCTGCTTCAGCTGACCGTAGAACTGTACCTGGACCGGCTCGGCAGACTTGTTGTCGATCTTGTAGTCGACGCCCACGGCGTAATCACCGCGCTTGAGCACGAACTCCTTGGTGAAGACCACACCCTTGCTGTCGGTCCAGGTCATCGGAACGACGACTTGATCCTGACCATCGGCCAGCTGATAGCTGGTCTGGGCGGCTTCATAGGTGGGACGACCCTGGGCCTGGCTGTCCGGACCATCGCGACCGACCAGACCGCTCTGGGCCACATAGAGGTGGGCAGGCTGGCTGGTCAGCAGGGTGAACGGCTGTTCCTTGCCTTCTTCCAGCTTGTGGGCCAGCAGCTCGGCAGAGACGATGTCACCGCCCTGGGTGTCCAGGGTCAATTTGAGCACGTCGGAGGAGACGGTGATCAGCTTGCGCGCGGCGTTACCATTTGCTTGCTCGGAAACCTGAGGAATATCACCGGTCTGACCGGCTTCAGGTACGAAATGTTCGGTTTGGGCCACGGTAGTCGGGGCCGGCTTCGGAGCCTTGTCGGACTCCCACTGTTGCCAGAGCAAGAAGCTCACGAACAGCAAACCGATCAGGAGTAAATTGCGTTGTGATTCCATAGTCTTCAGTTTCTTCGCTTTGGTTGCGGAACCGGGTCATAACCACCCTCGGATAAGGGATGGCATTTTAATAGACGTTTGCTGGCTAACCAAACGCCTTTTATGAAACCGTGAAGTCGGATTGCTTCTATCGCAAATTGGGAACAAGTCGGGGTGAAACGGCAGCGCGGCCCGAGCAGGGGACTAATGATTAGCTGATACAGGCGTATCAGTTTGATTGCTACCCATTGCAACGGCGTGACAGAGTGCGCCATAGCTTTTCCAGTAACTTGAACAGCGCTTCGTTGTCC
Source organism: Aeromonas sp. ASNIH7 (assembly GCF_002903485.1). Classification (NCBI taxonomy): domain Bacteria; kingdom Pseudomonadati; phylum Pseudomonadota; class Gammaproteobacteria; order Aeromonadales; family Aeromonadaceae; genus Aeromonas; species Aeromonas sp. ASNIH7. The sequence continues at coordinate 2,134,360 of NZ_CP026226.1, read as the reverse complement.
ATCTCCTTCACGCCACCCTTGGCGATAACGACGATGTCGATAGCGGGCAGATTGGCTTGATTGAGGCGAAAACTTTCCCGAACCACTCGTTTTACACGGTTGCGCCAGACGGCACGCTTGAGCGCCTTTTTGGGCACGGCGAGGCCAAGACGGGGGTGTTCGAGGGAGTTGGGGCAAGCAAGAAGCGTAATTTGCGGAGAAGCGGCCCGGACAGGCTCGGCGAAAACGCGTTTGAAGTGTTCGGGAGTTAACAGACGTAACTCCCGAGAGAAGGTGTGCTGGGTAGGCATTAGACTACCAGGCGGGCACGACCCTTGGCACGACGAGCGGCCAGAACTTTGCGGCCGTTGGCAGTAGCCATGCGAGCGCGGAAACCGTGAGAGCGCTTGCGCTTCAGGTTGGACGGTTGAAAAGTACGTTTCATGATTCGATTCCGTATTTCTGTACAGTTTTGATTGTCACACTTAGCCGACGCGCCAGCTATAGCGTGTGACGACTAGCAAAAGAGGCCGAATTCTAAACAGAGTTCAGCTTCTCGTCAATCCGCCGTTCCTTTCCATCTAGCCCCGTTCGTCGACCGAGCGGGATAATCTGGCAGGATCCGAAGGATCAAGGGCCCCGAATTATACTGGCAACCCGGGGTTAAACAAGGATCCCTCAAGAAAAAAGGCGGCCAGGCCGCCAAAGAGAGAGCTATTTAAGTACTTTGCGCAGGAACTCCCGGGTACGGGGATCCTGCGGATCGACCAATATCTGATCCGGCGGGCCCTGCTCCACGATCCGGCCTCCTTCCATGAAGATCACCCGATCGGCGACATCACGGGCAAACTCGATCTCGTGGGTCACCACGACCATGGTCTGGTGCTGGCGGGCGAGCTGCTTCATCAGGCCCAGTACCTCGTCGACCCACTCGGGATCGAGGGCGGAGGTGGGCTCGTCAAACAGGATCACCTTGGAGTGGGCCGCCATGGCCCGGCCAATGCCGACGCGCTGTTGCTGGCCGCCGGAGAGGGAGGCCGGGTAGGCATCCTGTTTCTCGGCGAGGCCGATGTCCTTGAGGATGCCCAGGGCAGTGGCACGAGCCTCCGCCTTCGGCTGCTTCCAGACGGTGATCAGCCCCTCGGCGATGTTGTCCAGCGCCGTCTTGTTGGCGAACAGGGCGTAGTTCTGGAACACGAAAGAGGCACGTTTGCGCAGTTCGATGGCCTGCTGGTCGCTGGCCTTGGCCAGATCCACGGCGAGGTCATCGATGACGAGCCGCCCTGCATCCGGGGTTTCCAGCAGGTTGAGGCAGCGCAGCAGAGTCGACTTGCCGGTACCGGAGGGACCGATGATGACGACAATCTCCCCCTTCTTTACCTCAAGATCGATGCCGTTGAGCACCTGATTTCCGTCATAGGCCTTGGAGAGACCCGTTAGGTTGATCATGACAGGCCTCCTTTAATAAGCACGGTTCAGCCGCACTTCCAGCAGATGCTGCAAGCGGGTGAAGAAGATGACCACCACCCAGTAGATCAGCGCCACCGCCATGAAGCTCTCGAAGAACTTGAAGGAGGAGGCCGCTTCCATCTGGGCCTTGCCCATGATCTCCGCCACTCCCAGGGTAAACGCCAGGGAGGTGCTCTTGATCATGTCGATGAAGTAGTTCATCAGCGACGGTGTCGCGATGCGGGCCGCCTGGGGCAGGATGATCCGCTGCATCGCCTGCAGCCGGCTCATGCCGATGCTGAGGGCGGCTTCCATCTGGCTCTTGTGGATGCCGAGAATGGCTGCCCGGATCGACTCGGCCATGTAGGCGGCAAAGTGCAGGGTCAGGCCGATGATGGCGGCGGTAAAGGCATCCATCCCCACGAAGATGGGGAAGAGCTGCGGCAGCCCGTAATAGAGCAGAAACAGCTGGACGAGCAGCGGTGTACCCCGGAAGAACGAGATATACAGCATCGCCAGCCAGTGAAGTGCGGGAACGCGAAACACCCGTACTATCGCCAGGATCAGCGACAGTACGAGTGCCAATACGAATCCCCACAGGACCATTTCCATCGTGGTGCCCAGGTATTTGAGCAGGATGGGAAACAGCCCTAGCGTGTAATCGAGGTCAAATTCCATCATTTATTTGCTGGTGATGTCCGCTGCGAACCATTTTTCGGAGATTTTGGTCAGGGTGCCGTCTTTGCGCATGGCGGTGAGGGCATCGTCAACCTTCTTCAGCACGGCCTGCTTTTCCGGGGTCTTCAGGAAGGGCAGGGCGTTCTCGATGGTTTCGAACGGTGCACCAGCCTGTTGCAGCGGCAGCTTGGATTCCTTGATCAGCTGGGCGGTGGAGACACGGTCCATCACGAAGGCGTCGATGCGGCCCAGGGCGACATCCTGCTCGAAGGCGGAGTCATAGGTACGGATATCGATCTTCTTGTTGGGGTCGTTCTTGCGCAGCAGCTCTTCGAAGTTGGAGCCCAGGTTGACGGCGACTTTCTTGCCTTCCAGGTCCTTGATGCCGTGGATGGTGTTGTTGCCCTTGCGGACCACGATCTGGGCACCGTCATAGACATAAGGCTGGGAGAAGGCGTACTTGGCCTTGCGCTCGTCGGTGATGGTGATCTGGTTGGAGATGGTGTCGACGCGGCCGGTTTCCAGCATGCCGAACAGACCGGAGAAGCTGGCGGTCACGAACTCGACCTTGTAGCCGGTGCGCTCACCGATCTGGTTCCACATGTCCACCTCGAAGCCCTGCAGCTTGTCCTGCTTGACGAAGGTGAACGGGAAATATTTGCCGGACATGCCGACCTTGATGGTTTCCTGGGCGATGGCCTGGCCGGACAGGCTGGCCAGCAGAATGGCGGCGCCGGAAATCAGCTTGATGGTGGTTTTCATGGGGATTCCTCTCTCTGTAGTGCTGTATTTTTAGTTGTAATCACGGGTTGGCGCTGATGTTATTGGAATAAAATATAAAAAATAAATGATATTTGGTTATATAAAATAACTATGGTCGCAGCGCGCCATTCTGTCCACATTGACGATATCCGGCTGTGGGTAACTTTGGGGATGAAATGGGATCCTGGGGCGTTGGATCCTTGAAAGTCAAGGATCTTATTTGCTGGATCCGTGCGGCAGCAACTGGAGATCCGGCCACTAAAAACGTAGAATAGCCGGTCTTTACTTAATCAATTGACGGGAGTCTAGAGTGACTGCTTCGCTATGGCAGCAGTGCCTTAACCGGCTGCAAGATGAGTTGCCCTCGGCAGAATTCAGCATGTGGATCCGGCCGCTTCAAGCGGAGTTGAGTGACAATACTCTGACCCTGTATGCACCGAACCGCTTTGTTCTGGACTGGGTACGCGACAAGTACCTGCTCCGGGTCAACGGCATCATCAACGAGCTGTGCGGAGCCGACGCTCCCACCCTGCGTTTTGATATCGGCAATCGCCCTCATCCCGTCGCGGTCGCCAGGGCGCCGGCCCGTGGTGTCGATCCTGTGAATAACTCTCCCAAGAGCTGGGAAAACAAGGCCGAAAACAAGCCCGAGCCAAACCACAAGAGCAACACCAACGTGAACTATACCTTCGAGAATTTCGTCGAGGGTAAGTCCAACCAGCTGGCCCGTGCGGCCGCCCGTCAGGTGGCCGACAATCCGGGTGGTGCCTACAACCCGCTGTTCCTCTATGGCGGCACCGGCCTGGGCAAGACCCACCTGTTGCACGCCGTTGGCAATGCCATCAAGGATCGCAAGAAAGACGCCAAAGTCATCTACATGCACTCCGAACGGTTCGTGCAGGACATGGTGAAGGCGCTGCAGAATAACGCCATTGAAGAGTTCAAGCGTTATTACCGTAGCGTCGATGCCCTGCTCATCGATGACATCCAGTTCTTCGCCAACAAGGAGCGCTCCCAGGAGGAGTTCTTCCACACCTTCAATGCCCTGCTTGAAGGGAACCAGCAGATCATTCTGACCTCGGACCGCTATCCGAAAGAGATCAACGGGGTGGAAGATCGTCTCAAGTCCCGCTTCGGCTGGGGACTCACGGTGGCGATCGAGCCGCCCGAGCTGGAGACCCGGGTTGCCATCCTGATGCGCAAGGCGGACGAGAACCAGATCCATCTGCCGGACGAAGTGGCCTTCTTCATCGCCAAGCGGCTTCGCTCCAACGTCCGTGAACTGGAAGGCGCCCTCAACCGGGTGATCGCCAATGCCAACTTCACCGGCCGCGCCATCAACATCGACTTCGTGCGCGAGGCGCTGCGCGATCTCCTGGCCCTGCAGGAGAAGCTGGTCACCATCGACAACATCCAGAAGACGGTGGCGGAGTATTACAAGATCAAGCTGGCGGATCTGCTCTCCAAGCGTCGCTCCCGCTCCGTTGCCCGCCCGCGCCAGCTGGCGATGGCGCTGGCCAAGGAGCTGACCAACCACAGTTTGCCTGAGATAGGGGATGCCTTTGGTGGCCGTGACCACACCACGGTTCTTCATGCCTGCCGCAAGATCGAGCAGCTGAAGGAAGAGAGTCACGACATCAAGGAAGACTATTCCAACCTGATCCGTACCCTTTCTTCCTGATAACGGAACGGAGTGCACAGATGCAGATTGCATGTTCCAGCCTGATCCGAATCCTTTCCTCCCAATAACAACGGAGAGCACAGATGCAGCTCGAAATTAGCCGTGAGGCCCTGTTACGTCCCCTGCAACTGGTGTCCGGTGCCCTGGGTGGCCGGCCGACCCTGCCCATCCTCGGCAACGTCCTGCTCGATGTCAGCAATGGCCTGCTGTCGCTGACCGGGACCGATCTCGAGGTGGAGATGATCGGACAGGTCTATCTCAACAGCGACAGCCAGGATGGCCGCACCACTGTGCCGGCGCGCAAGCTGCTGGACATCTGTCGCGGTCTGCCGGAGGGGGCGGAGATCCGCCTCAGCACCGAGGGAGAGCGCCTCATCATCCGTTCCGGTCGCTCCCGCTTCAACCTGTCGACCCTGCCGGCGACCGAATACCCGAACATCGAGGATTGGGAATCCGTGCTCGAGTTCGACATCAGCCAGCTGGAGCTGAAAAAACTCATCGACGCGACCCAGTTCTCCATGGCGAGCCAGGACGTGCGCTACTACCTGAACGGCATGCTGTTCGAGAGCGAAGGACACGGCCTGCGTACCGTGGCGACGGACGGTCACCGGCTGGCCACCTGCCGCCGCGAGGTGGTGGGGGAATCGTTGCCCGATCATCAGGTCATCCTGCCGCGCAAAGGGGTGCTGGAGCTGGTGCGCCTGCTGGAAGCAGAAGACAAGCCGGTACGGCTGCAAGTGGGCCGTAGCAACCTGCGCGCCGCCCTGGATGGCTTCATCTTCACCTCCAAGCTGGTGGATGGCCGTTTCCCGGACTGGCGCCGCGTCATCCCGAGAGGGAGCGATAAGGCCCTGATCGCCGGTCGCGAGGATCTGCGCCAGGCCTTTGCTCGTGCCGCCATCCTCTCCAACGAGAAATTCCGTGGGGTGCGTCTCAATCTGCAGGAAAACCTGCTGCGCATCACCGCCAACAACCCGGAACAGGAAGAAGCCGAAGAGCTGCTTGACGTACAATACGCCGCTGGCGAGATGGAGATCGGCTTCAACGTCTCCTATGTGCTGGACGTGTTGAATACGTTAAAATGTGACCAAATCCGGATCAGCCTGAGCGATTCCATCAGCAGCGCCATTATTGAGGATTTTGAGAACCAAGATGCCCAGTACGTGGTGATGCCGATGCGGATCTAGTCGTGTCCCTGGTCAAACTCCAGCTCAGCGACTTTCGCAATATTCAGCACGCCAGTCTCGCGCTGTCTCCCGGCCTCAATATCCTGGTCGGGAGTAACGGCAGCGGCAAGACCAGCGTGCTGGAAGCCATTCATTACCTTGGTCTCGGCCGCTCGTTTCGTACCCATTTGACCGGGCGGGTCATCCGCCAGGGCGAGCGGGCCTTTACCCTGTTTGCCCAGTGCGAGCTGGAGGGGCGTCAGGTGCCCATCGGGCTTGCCAAGGACAAGGGGGGCGAAACCCAGCTCAAGATCGCCGGTGCCCAGGCCCAGCGCCTGGCCGATCTGGCGGAGCTGTTGCCGGTACAGTTGATCCACCCCGATGGTTTCAGCCTGCTGACCGGTGGGCCCCAGGCTCGCCGGGCCTGGCTCGACTGGGGTGTTTTCCATCAGGAGCCGACCTTCTTCTCCCTCTGGGGGCGGGTGCGTCGGCTGCTGAAGCAGCGCAATGCCTTGCTGCGCCAGAGCACCCAGTATCGTCAACTGGCGTTCTGGGATCAGGAGCTAGTGCGACTGGGTGGCGAGCTGGCGGGTTTTCGCGCCAGTTATTGTCAGGCCATTACACCCCTGATCAAGGAGATGACGGCAGATTTTCTGCCGGAGTTCGATATCAGTCTTGGATTCTATCGAGGCTGGGAAAAAGACACTCCCCTCGATGCATTGCTGGAGGCGGGGTTCGAACGGGATCGTTCGCTGGGGTACACTGGGGTCGGTCCGCAGAAGGCGGACGTGCGGCTCAAGGCGAACGGCGTCCCCGCGCAGGATATTTTGTCCAGGGGTCAGCTGAAGTTGCTGGTCTGTGCCATGCGACTGGCCCAAGGGCTCTATTTGAATCAACATAGCAGCCGCGGCTGTATTTTTTTAATTGATGATTTTGCCTCTGAACTGGATGTCGACAAACGTCGTCTGCTGGCCGCAAGGCTGAAGCAGTGCGCGTCCCAGGTGTTCATCACCGCCATCGATACCGGTCAGCTCGCAGACATGATGGATGCGAGTGACTGCAAGCTGTTCCACGTGGAACAAGGCAAGATCTCCGAAACGTTAGAGAAGGCAGAGAGTAAGCTATGAGTGAAAATACTTACGACTCCTCGAATATCAAGGTGCTCAAGGGCCTGGATGCGGTCCGCAAGCGCCCGGGGATGTATATCGGCGATACGGACGATGGATCGGGCCTGCATCACATGGTGTTCGAGGTCGTCGACAACTCCATCGACGAGGCTCTGGCTGGCTACTGCTCCGATATCCAGGTCAAGATCCATTCCGACGGCTCCGTCTCCGTGCGCGACAACGGTCGCGGCATTCCGGTGGACATCCACCCGGAAGAGGGCCGCTCCGCCGCCGAAGTCATCATGACCGTGCTGCACGCCGGTGGCAAATTCGATGACAACTCCTACAAGGTGTCCGGCGGTCTGCACGGTGTGGGCGTCTCCGTGGTGAACGCGCTTTCCGACAAGCTGCTGCTGACCATCCGCCGCAACGGTCATGTCTACGAGCAGACCTATCACCTGGGCGAGCCGCAGGCCCCCCTCAAGCAGATTGGTGACAGCACCGGCACCGGGACCGAAGTTCGCTTCTGGCCGAGCCCGACCATCTTCAGCGACACCCTGTTCCACTACGAGATCCTGGCCAAGCGTCTGCGCGAGCTCTCCTTCCTCAACTCCGGCGTCTCCATCCGTCTGATGGACGAGCGTGACGGCCGCGAGGCGCACTTCTGCTACGAAGGGGGCATCAAGGCCTTCGTCGAGTACCTGAACCAGAACAAGACCCCGATCCACCCCAAGGTGTTCCACTTCACCACCGAGCAGGACGGCATCGGTGTCGAAGTCGCCATGCAGTGGAACGACGCCTATCAGGAAGGGGTCTACTGCTTCACCAACAACATTCCGCAGCGGGATGGTGGCACCCACCTGGTGGGCTTCCGTACCGCGTTGACCCGGACGCTGAACAACTACATGGACAAGGAGGACTACAGCAAGAAGGCCAAGTCCGCCGCCAGTGGTGACGACGTCCGTGAAGGTCTGATTGCCGTTATCTCCGTCAAGGTGCCTGACCCTAAGTTCTCCTCCCAGACCAAGGACAAGCTGGTCTCGTCCGAGGTGAAGACCGCCGTGGAACAGGCGATGGGCGAGAAGCTGGCGGACTTCCTGCTGGAAAACCCGGGCGACGCCAAGATCGTGGTCAACAAGATCATCGATGCGGCCCGTGCCCGCGAAGCGGCCCGCAAGGCCCGCGAACTGACCCGCCGCAAGGGCGCGCTGGATATCGCCGGTCTGCCCGGCAAGCTGGCGGACTGTCAGGAGAAAGACCCGGCGCTCTCCGAACTCTACATCGTGGAAGGGGACTCTGCTGGCGGTTCCGCCAAGCAGGGTCGCAACCGGAAGAACCAGGCCATCCTGCCCCTCAAGGGCAAGATCCTGAACGTGGAGAAGGCCCGTTTCGACAAGATGATCTCCTCCCAGGAGGTGGGCACCCTGATCACCGCTCTGGGCTGTGGCATCGGTCGCGACGAGTACAACCCGGACAAGCTGCGCTATCACAACATCATCATCATGACGGATGCGGACGTCGATGGTGCGCACATCCGTACCCTGCTGCTGACCTTCTTCTATCGTCAGATGCCGGAAATCATCGAGCGTGGCTATGTCTTCATCGCCCAGCCGCCGCTCTACAAGGTGAAGAAGGGCAAGCAGGAGCAGTACCTGAAAGACGAAGACGCATTGTTGCAGTACCAGACCGCCATGGCGCTGGACGGTGCGACCCTGCACGTCAACGAATCTGCCCCGGCCATCGGTGGCGAGGCGCTGGAGCGTCTGGTCAACCAGCATCGCGCCGTGACTCACCTCATCACCCGCATGTCCCGTCGCGCCCCGGAAGCCGTGCTGACCCAGCTGATCTATCAGCCTGAGTTGAACGAAACCCTGCTGGCCAGCGAGAGCGATCTGCAGACCTGGTGCCAGAGCATGGAAGCCGTGCTCAACGAGAGCAACCATGGCATCCAGTACCAGATGCAGGTACGCCGCGACGAGGAGCGCAGCCTGTTCGTGCCCCACGCCGTGGTACGCCAGCACGGGGTTGATCGCGAATACCCGCTCAGCTACGACTTCCTGCAATCCTCCGAGTACCGTCAGCTGGTCTCCCTGGGCAAGGAGATCGCCAACCTGATCGAGGAAGGCGGTTACATCAAGCGTGGCGAGAAGGTGAAGCCGGTCGCCAGCTTCGTTGAAGCGGTCGAGTGGCTGATGGGCGAAGGCAAGCGTGGCATCTACATCCAGCGCTATAAAGGGCTGGGCGAGATGAACCCGGAGCAGCTGTGGGAAACCACCATGGATCCGGAAGCCCGTCGCATGCTGCGTGTCACCATCGACGATGCGGTCGGCGCCGACCAGCTCTTCTCCACCCTGATGGGTGACGCCGTAGAGCCCCGTCGCGACTTTATCGAGACCAACGCCCTGCGGGTTGCCAACCTCGACGTCTAATTAGACGGTCCGACAACCATCAAAAGCCGCTCCTCGTGAGCGGCTTTTTGTTTTCTGGATGGAAGGGAGAGGGCGCGTTCCACGTGAAACATGAGGGACCTAGACTCTGTCACCGCGAAAGGTGCGGCGCCACTCCCGCGGCGACACCCCGAAGCGGGCGCGAAAGTGCTTGCGCAATATGGTGGCAGACCCGAGCCCCACCAGTTCGGCGATGCGTTCCACGGTGTGGGCGCTGGACTCCAGCAGCGTCTGGCTGCGGCGCAGGCGCTCCGCCATCAGCCACTCCCCGAGGGAGAGACCGGTGGCGAGCTGGAAGCGGCGGCTAAAGGTGCGTCGGCTCATCATGCAATGTTCCGCCAGGCTGTCCAGGGTGTGGGGCGCGGCCAGGTGCAGGCGCAGGTGATCGAACAGCTGGTTGATCCTGGCATCCCGGGTGGAGGCGGGTACCGGCTGCTCGATGAACTGGGCCTGGCCACCCTCCCGGTGGGGAGGCACCACCAGCCGCCTGGCCAGCTTGTTGGCAATCTGGCTGCCGAGATGCTGGCGAACCAGATAGAGGCAGCAGTCCAGGCTGGCGGCGGTGCCAGCCGAGGTGATGAGCCCGTCGTCGTCGACGTAGAGGGCATTGGTATCGAGCCGCACCCGGGGGAAGCGCTGGACGAACTCCTGTTCAAATTCCCAGTGGGTGGCGGCACCGCGCCCGTCCAGCAGGCCGGCATAGGCCAGCACATAGGTGCCGAGACAGAGCCCCACGATCTGGGCTCCCCTGATCCGGGCGGCAACCAGGGCATCGAGCAGGGGTTGGGCGGGGCGCTCGGCCGGATCGCGCCAGAAGGGGATGATGATGATATCCGCCTCCAGCAGACCCTCCAGGCCATAGTCGGCCTCCATGCGAAAGCCCTGGGAGGAGGCGGGTTGCCGCGTGTCATCCCCGGCGCAGAGTCTCAGCTCGAACAACGACTGGCCCGGCATCATCTTGTCGCCAAAGATGAGGCAGGGCACCGAGCAGTGAAAGGGGCTGAAGCGATCGAAGGTGATGACGGCGACGATGAGAGGACGGGGCATGGTGGCAGACTCCTTTGCACTCGGATCCCCATCATACGGGGCAGCAACAGAAAGCCGAAGGGCCATGTGGTGCCTGGCCTCTCGCTCAGAGCAGCATGGTGTCGCCATCCTCGGGCACCCTTACCCGGGCGGCCATCCCCTGGCTGTCCAGGTAGTCGCGCAGCTCCCGCCGTGACAGCAGGGCATGATTGACCGCCTCCATGTGGCTGGCGATCAGGGTGGCCTGCGGGGCGGCCTGATAGACGGCGGCCACATCCTCCTTGCCCATGATGATGGCGCCCAGACCCGTCACCTGGGCATCACCGCAGTTGAGGACAACGACCTCGGGTTGGTGCCGGTGCAGCGCTTGTTCAACCTGGGCATTCCAGACGGTGTCGCCGGCCAGATAGAGGGTCTTTTCGGCGGGATGGGAGAAGACCACTCCGCTGACCTCGCCAAGGCGATCCCCCAGCAGGGCCATGATGGTATCGCTGCCGTGCCGGCCTTCCGTCTGTTGCAGGCGGATGCCGGCGAACTCGCCGACCTCGCCCAGCAGGCGCACATCCTCGAAGCCGCATCCCCTCATGGTGTCGGCATCTTTCTGATGCTGCACGAACAGGGGAAGGTGCCTGGGGATCTTCGCTTTCGCGACATCGTCCCAGTGATCCAGATGGTCATGGGTGACAATCACCGCATCCACCTCCAGCAGGGTCGCCATGGGCAGCGGCAGCTCGACCAAGGGGTTGCGAAGATGGCTGTTGGCCATGCCTTCGAAGCCGGGGTAGCTCCCCTTGGGGGCCAGCATGGGGTCGATGAGGAAGCGGGTTCCTGCGTAGTGGATGAGCAGGGTGGCGTTGCGAACCTGGGTAATCTTCATGACGTGCTCCGGTTTCTCGTTGGGGACACGGCCAGTATGGAGGGATGAGGGACGGATCATGAGTGGCCCGCAGGCCTATTATCGATCTAATCGGGCCATTTTTGATGGCCTGCATTTCTTTTGTTTTTACCCCTTGAAAGCCAAATGCTGGCCCCTATATAGATAACAAGGCCGGAACGCTCGACAGAGGTTTCGACCAGGCGCCCGTCCATCAGGAGGGCAAACAATCCGTTATCGCTCACAAGAGGGTAATACTATGCGTTCTATCGACTTTTCTCCGCTCTATCGTTCTGCCATCGGTTTCGATCGTCTGGCCACTCTCATCGAATCTGCCGCCAGCAATGGCAATGCCGGCTATCCCCCCTACAACATCGAGCAGCTGGGTGACAGCGACTACCGCATCAGCATGGCGGTGGCGGGCTTTACCCAGGAAGAGCTGGAGCTGAGCTTCCAGGAAAATCTGCTGACGGTGAAGGGCAGCAAGCAGGCCGACACCGAGCGCAACTACCTCTACCAAGGCATTGCTGAACGCGGCTTCGAGCGTCGCTTCCAGCTGGCCGACTACGTGCGGGTGAAGGGGGCCGACCTGAAGAACGGTCTGCTGCACATCGACCTGGTGCGCGAAGTGCCCGAGGCGATGAAGCCCCGCAAGATCGAGATCAACGGCTGACAGCCTGACCTCGTTGCATTGCTGATGTTTCCCGGGTGCCGATGGCGGGCCCGTGGAGAGTAAACCCTGTTGCTTTATAGAAGGATAGGATCATGCGTAACCTCGATTTTTCTCATCTCTATTCCAATGCCGTCGGCTTCGAGCGGATGGCCCGCGAGCTGGAAGGCCTGTTCGATCAGAAGACCTCGGCCTACCCCCCGTACAACATCGAAAAGCGGGATCACGACAGCTACCTCATCACGGTTGCCGTGGCCGGTTTCGATCGCAATGAGCTGGAGCTGGAGACCGAAAATGGCACCCTCAAGGTGAAGGGGCGCAAGGTCGCCACCATGGGCGAGCGCCAATTCCTCCATCAGGGGATCGCCGAGCGGGACTTCGAGCTCGCCTTCAAGCTGAGCCAGCACGTGGAAGTGCAGGGGGCCAGGTTGGAGCACGGTCTGCTGACCATAGAGCTGGCCCGGGAGCTGCCGGAAGCGCTCAAGCCCCGCGCCATCCCCATCGGCAAACCCGATCAGCTGGCACTGCCCGGTTAAACAACATCGCTGACCACCTGATAGAAAAGAGGCCTGCATCTGCAGGCCTCTTTTTTTCATGCCGAAGGGGAAATCAACCGGCGTAGAGGGCGTTGATCTCGTCGGCCAGGATGGCGATGCCACGACGCACCAGATCTTCGCTCTGGGCATAGTTGAGGCGGATGCACTCCTGGCTGTGGCGCCACTCGGGGTCGTCGATGCCGGGGAAGAAGTAGTGGCCGGGCACGATCAGCAGGTTCTTCGCCTTCAGTCGCTCATACAGCTCCTGGCAGTGGATCGGCAGGTCTTCGAACCAGAGCCAGAGGAAGAGGGCTCCCTCCGGCTTGTGGATGTGGAAGCGCGGATCCGGAATGGCCTCGCGCAGCAGCTGGACCGCGAAGGTGGCTTTCTGCTGGTAGAAGGGTTTCACCACCTGTTCGCTCAGGGTGATGATGTCACCGCTCTCGATCATCGAAATGGTGATGGCCGGACCCAGGCTGCCCGGCGCCAGATTGATGATGCCGCTCAGGTTGGTGATGGCCCGGATGATCTTCTCGTCGGCAATGACGATGCCGCAACGGGTGCCCGGCAGGCCGAGCTTGGAGAGGCTCATGCAGCGGATGGTATTGGCGTTCCAGAACGGCTTGGCGTCGCTGAAGATGATGCCGGGGAAGGGCACGCCGTAGGCATTGTCGATGAGCAGCGGGATCCCTTTGTCACGGGCGATCTGATCGAGGTGCTCGATCTCCTCGTCGGTGAGCACGTTGCCGGTGGGGTTGGTCGGCCGGGAGACACAGATCACCCCGATGTCGTCGCCCACCTGCAGGCTCTCGAAATCCACGTGGTATTTGAACTGGCCGTCGGGCAGCTTCTCGATGGTGGGTTTGTAGGCGACGAAATGATCGTCCGAGAGGGCCGAGTCGGCATAGCCGATGTATTCGGGGGCCAGGGGGAACAGCACCTTCTTCTTGCGACCGTCGGCGAACTCGCCGGCCAGCAGATTGAACAGATAGAAGAAGGCGTTCTGGCTGCCGTTGGTCAGGGCGATGTTGCGGGCGGAGATTTCCCAGCCCAGCTCCTTGCTGAGCAGGGCGGCCAGCGCCTTGGTGAACCTGTCTTTGCCCTGGGGGCCATCGTAGTTGGCCATGGCCTTGATCAGTTCGCCGTTGTCGAGCAGGGTGTTGGCCTCGGCCTGAAAGCGTTCCAGCATGGCGGGGATGGGGGCCGGATTGCCGCCTCCCAGCATGATGGCGTCGGGATTCAGCAGCCCTTGATTGAGGTCGTCCATGAGTTGGGTAATACCGGCGTGGCGAGTGAACTTCTCGCCGAACAAGGAGAATTCCATTCGGTGGCAAATCCAGAGTCAGTTAAGGGGGGAGCTAGCACCATAGCTCACTTCAAAAGCGGGTGTCGATCAAAAAAACGGGGCGTTTCACGTGGAACAGGGTTGCCATGATGGAGGTGGTAAAAAAAACCATTTATAGGTTTTAAAATAACCAACATTCGATTCAGGAAGAGGGGTGGTAGCATCAAAAAATTATTTATGTCAATAAAATCATGCTGTTATAAATCTGGCACAACTATTGGAATAGTTATGTGGTCATCTCAACCACACCGGAGCACGCCAGATGAAGATCCTGATCGCTACCCTGATTGCCAGCAGCCTGAGCCTGAATGCCATGGCCGCCGAGAACCCCAGACCCGAGCTGGACAGCGCCGCCCTGCAGCAGGAGATGCTGGCCTTGCAGCAGCAGGCCTCCCATGACGTGGTGGCAGAGGCCATCCACAACCTCAAGCCGCTGGCCCTGGAGACCCTGGTGGTGGAGGCGAGCTCGGCCGATGCGACTCATCCCGAGAGTTGAGGTAGCGCAAGGGGGTCTGCCCCGTGTGCTGCCTGAAGAAGGCGATGAAGGCGCTGTCGCTGGCGAACTCCAGGGCAGCGGCCACCCGGCTGATGGGCTCGGCTTCGGCCAGCAGTTCCATGGCCCGCAGCAGTCGCCACTGCTGGCGCCAGGCCTGGTAGCTCATGCCGGTCTCCCGCATGAAGATGCGGCCTATGGTCTTGTCACTGGCACCCACCCGCTCGGCCAGCCGGTTGAGCCGATCGGGCAGGGTGTCACCCCGCTTTATCTCCTGCAGCCAGCCGGTCAGACGCCCGTCTGACGGCAGCGGCAACTGCCAGGATTCTCGCGGCGCTTGCGCCAGCTCTTCTTTCAATAATGCCAGTGTGCAGGTTTGCTCTGCTTCCGGCTTGTCCCAGGGCCAGAGCGCCATCCGCTCGATGATCTCCCGCAGCAGCGGGTTGACCGCCAGCACCGCCATCTCGTTTGGCAACTCGGGCTCCGGCTGGAAGTAGAGGGAGCGATAGGCCACAACTCCGCGCATCAACACCCGGTGGGGCAGACCCGCTGGCAACCAGGCCGCTCGCGTCGGCGGCAGCAGGCAGACCTGATCGTCCAGCTCTATGGTCATGCAGCCTGCCTGGGCGAACAGCAGCTGGTGGCGCTGGTGCTGATGGCGGCCGGAGTCGTGCCAGCCGAGGGCGGTGGCAATACCGATGGCGCTGCCGTCGTGCTGGTCCGGATCAAAGGGGTGATCGGGAAGAATAAAGGCCATGTGTCCGATTCTTGCTGTTTATAGTCCGCCTTATTGTAATCGGACAAGTTATCCCTCTCTAGAATGGCGACCTCTTGTGAAGGAGGTGTGTCATGAACAACAGGTTGCCACCGCGCTGGCTGGTGGTCGGATTGATGATGTTTCCCCAGATAGTGGAGACCATCTACAGCCCGGTGCTGACCCATATCGCCACTGAGTTTCGGGTGAGCGAGGGGCAGGCGTCCCAGACCCTGTCGGTCTATTTTCTGGCGTTTGCGGCGGGCGTGGTCTGCTGGGGCAGGTTGTGCGATCTCATCGGGCGGCGTCCCGCCATGCTGGCGGGGCTGCTGACCTATGGCGCCGGCACCCTGCTGGCGTTGCTGGCCACTCAATTTGAAACCCTGCTGCTGGCCCGGGTCATCGCGGCCTTCGGCGCCGCCGTGGGTTCCGTGGTGACCCAGACCATGCTGCGCGACAGCTATCAGGGCAGCGATCTGGCGCGGGTCTTTTCGGTGATGGGCATCGCGCTCTCCCTGAGCCCGGTGCTGGGGCTGGTGAGCGGTGGCCTGCTGGCTGATGGCTTGGGTTATCTCGGGGTATTCGGCGCCCTGCTGGTATTGGCAGTTGGATTGCTGCTGGTCACTTGCTGGCAACTGCCGGAAACCCGCCCGGCCATCACCCAGAGGGTCGCACTCTGGCCGCTGGCCTGCCGGATGGTGCGTGATACCGTCTTGTGGCGCAGCGCCGCCCTGGTCGCCTTGTTCAACACCATGCTGTTCGGCTACTACAGCCTGGCGCCGTTTCTGTTTGCCGGTCTGGGGCTGAGCGCGGGCGAGTTTGGTTACTCCGGCATCGTGCTGGCGCTGGCAACCCTGGTGGGCAGCCTGCTCAACAAGCGTCTGTTGGGGCGTGGCTGGACGCCTGCCTCGCTGATCCGGCTCGCCGCCGTGCTGGCGTCGGGTTCGAGTTGGCTGGTGTGGGCCAGTCAGGCATCGCTCTGGTTTCTGCTGCCCATGACGGGAGTGGTGATCGCGTTCGGGCTGGCTATCCCCAATGTGCTGAGCCAGGCACTGCTGGCCTATCGGGAGGTGGCGGGCAGTGCCGGGGCCCTGTTCGGGCTCGGTTACTACCTGCTGCTCAGCCTGGGGTTGGCGGTTGCAGCCAGCTTGCAGGATCTCGGACTGCTGCTCGGGGGATGCGGTCTGCTGGCACTGTGCTGCGGTTGGCGTCGTTCCACGTGAAACATCAGCTGCCGATAAAACGGTAGCCGATGCCGGCTTCAGTTTCGATCAGGGTGGGTTGCTGGGGGTTATCTCCCAGCTTCTTGCGCAGGCTGGCGATGACGATGCGCAGGTAGTGGGTATCTTCCTTGTGGCTAGGTCCCCAGATGTCGATGAGCAGCTGGGTCTGTTGCACCAGCTTGCCGGGGTGGCACACCAGCGCCTGCAACAGGGCGAACTCCTTGCGGGAGAGGGGGATCTCCTCGCCCTGCAGGGTCACCTTGTGGCTGCTGCTGTCCAGGGTCAGGCCACACTGGGGGAAGTGTCGACACTCGCCGCTGGTGGCACCGACTCGCTGGCGCAGCAGCACCCGGATACGGGCCATCATCTCCCCGACGCCGAACGGCTTGCTCATGTAGTCGTTGGCCCCCGCATCCAGCAGCCGCACCTTCTCCTGCTCCGAGTCCCGCGCCGAGAGCACCAGCACGGGATTGGCGTGATGCTCGCGGATGGCGTGCAGGATTTGGATGCCATCACCGTCCGGCAGGCCCAGATCCAGGATCACCAGGTCGGGGTTGAGGTGGCGATACTGCGCCATCCCCTCGGTGACGCCGACCGCCTCGCTCACCTGATGTCCTTCGGCGATCAGGCTGATCCGCAAAAAACGGCGGATGGCCGCCTCGTCGTCGATGACCAGTATGTGAGCCATTCAGCCTCCCGTTTGCTGATTGAAAAGGGCGGCGACCATCAGGCCGCCGGTGCGTTGAGGGCCAGCGGCAGGGAGATGCGCATGCAGGTGCCGTTGCCGTTGGGGCCGGTGAATGCCCAGATGCGGCCGCCGTGGACCTCTATCATAGCGCGGGAAATGGCGAGGCCAAGCCCGGTGCCGCGGCTGCCGCAGTCACCGACCGGCTGGGTGTAGAACAGATTGAAGATCTTGTCCCGATCCGACTCGGCGATGCCGACCCCGATATCGATGATGTCGATGATGAGGTCGGGGTCCGCCAGCATCACCTTGAACTCGATGGGGGTGCCGGCCGGTGAGTAGCGGGAGGCGTTGTCGAGGATGTTGACCAGCACCTGCTCGATCAGGGCGCCGTGCACATAGAGCCGGGGGATCTGCTGATCGAAGTGCACCAGCAGCTTGTGCTGGCGCCAGGAGGAGTCGAGCCGGCGGCGGGCGCTTTCCACCAGGTCCGCCAGGTCGACCCAATCCCGTTTCAGCTGGAAATCCGGTGAACCGATGCGGGTCATGTCCAGCAGGTTCTGCACATAGCCGTGCAGGCGGCGCGCCTCGTCCTGCACCGAGTGCAGCAGTTCGATGCGGTCCTCCGCACTTATCCGGTCCCCGTATTCCAGCAGGGTGCTGCCAGCCCCCATGATGGTGGCCAGCGGCGTCTTCAGGTCGTGGGAGACCGAGGAGAGCAGGGCCGCGCGCATCCGGTCGGTCTCCGCCTGCAACTGGCTGTCCGCCAGCCGCTCGTTGAGATCGATCCGCGCCAGGGCGGCGCGGATATCGGTGAGCAGGGCCTGTAGCTGGTGCTCGGCGGCGGAGGTGAGCGGGCTGGCCAGCCGGATGCCCAGCACCAGGTCATCGCCGAGGTGATGATACTGGGCCTCGGCGGCGTTGAGGGTGGCGGTATGGGCACCGGCACTCTGTTTCTGGGCCAGGCACCAGTCAATGGCGGCCTTGTCTGTCTGGCCCGGCCCGGTCTGGGTGTCACCGGCCCGGTACTGGTAATCCCCATCGAGCGCGAACACGGGCTGCCCAAGGGCGAGGGCGATGGCCTGGGTTCCCTGTCTCAGCACGTCCACCGGGCTGCTGGCGGTGGCCAGTCCCTGGCTCAGGGAGAGCAGGGCGTTACCGAGCTGCTGGGTCTCGCGCAGGCTGACCAGCTGCTGACGCTGGCGGGAGGCGAGGCGCCCGGCCGCGATGCCGACGATGAGCAGCACGAACAGGGTGAGCAGGTCGCTGTGGCTGGCCACGCTCAGGGAGAAGTAGGGGAAGGTGAACAGCAGATTGTGGCCGACGAAGCCCAGCACGGCGGCCAGGATGGCGGGGACCAGGCTGGTGGTGAGCGCGGTGGCCAGCACCCCCAGCACGAACAGCATGGGCAGGGAGGCGGGGGGCAGCCAGTGGGAGAGGGCCCAGACCACGGCCGAGGTCCCCCCCATGATGGCCACCGCGAGCAGGCTCTGGCGAAGCTCACCCGGGCCTGCCGTAGGTAGGGTCAGGCCGGGCTTGCGCTTCTCGGTATCCACCAGCGTGATCTCGAATCCCTGCGCCTGTTTGAGCAGGTGCTGTACCAGGGATCGACGCCAGGGCGGGTTGCGGGATTTGCCGAGCAGCAATTGGGAGACCTGCTGCTGTTCGGCGGTTTCCAGCAGGGCATCGGCCACGGCCGGGCTGGAGAGGGTCAGCACCCTGGCCCCCAGTTGGGAGGCGAGGGCCAGCGCCTGCTCCAGCTCGGGGGAGCGTTGCCCCTTGCTGTCGATGTGCACCACCAGCCAGGGCAGTTGCCTGCGCTGGGCGAAGCGGTGGCCGTAACGCACCAGGGCGGCGCCGTGCTCATCCCCGATGCAGACCATCAGTTTGCCCCGCAGCGGCAAGGTGGTCTTGCCGGCGGCCTGCCACTGCAACTGCAGATCCCCCTCCACGTGGCTGGCGGCGGTCTGCATTGCCAGCTCCCGCAGGGCGGTCAGGTTGTTGAGGGAGAAGAAGGACTGCAGGGCGGCCTTGGCCTGGTGGGGCACATAGACCTTGCCCTCCTTGAGGCGGCCGAGCAGCTCCTTGGGGGGGAGGTCGATCAGTACTAGGCTGTCGGCCTCCAGCAGCACCTGATCCGGCAGGGTCTCCTTGACCCTGACCCCGGTCAGCTGCCACACCAGATCGTTGAGGCTCTCCAGGTGCTGCACGTTGAGGGTGGTGTAGACATCGATGCCGGCACCGAGCAACTCCTCCACATCCTGCCAGCGCTTCTCGTGGCGGCTGCCGGGGGCGTTGCTGTGGGCCAGCTCGTCCACCACGGCGATGGCGGGTTTTCGCGCCAGCAGACCGTCCAGATCCATCTCCTCCAGTCGCTGCTGGCGGTGCAGGTGCAGCTTGCGCGGCTGGATGGCGAGCTTGTCGAGCAGGGCCAGGGTCTCTTGGCGACCGTGGGTCTCCACCACCCCGATCAGGATGTCGACCCCCTCCCTGGCCTGCTCCCGCACCGCCTGCAGCATGGCGTAGGTCTTGCCGACGCCGGGGGCCGCGCCGAGAAACACCTTCAGCTTGCCCCTGTGCTCCTGCTCCAGGCTCGCCAGCAGGGCGTCCGCCCTCACTTCATCACGCATCCCCGTGCTCCCGTTGCATCGGCCGAACCGCGGCCGTGACCTCATTGCTCATGCTTGTCCCCGTTGTCGAAAGGGAGCCTTCCCGAACGGCAAGGAGCGCCCTCAGGCGCCCTTTTGATGATCGAGTTGCAGGTTCAACTGGAGAATGTTGACCACCTGCGGGCCAAGGATACCAGCTTGTGCCGCCGACTTGACCTGCTCCGTCAGCCGAACGGGATCCAGCCCCCGTTGCCCGGCGACCCTATCCACCTGGGCCAGCGCTGCATCGAGGGGCAGATGGGGATCGAGGCCGGAGGCGGAGCGGGTCAGCAGGGCGGGGACCCTGGCTTCCGGCTGCGCCCTGGCCGCCGCTGCGGCAAACTCGGCCCGTAGCGGCGAGCTCATCCCCAGGTTGCTTCCGCCGCCACCTATGGTGGCGAAATCGCTGGCGGAGGGGCGGGAGTGGAAGTAGTCGGCCCGCTCGAATTTCTGGGCCAGCAGGGCGCTGCCGACCACCTGCTGTTTGGCGTTGGTGAGCAGGCTGCCGTTGGCCTGCCAGGGGAAGAGCAGCTGGGCCAGCCCGGTGACGGCCAGTGGATATGCCACCCCCAGCAGCAGGGTCAGGGTCAGCAGGGTTCTGATTGCTATCATGATTTTTTGCTCCAAATGCGTTGGGTGGATGCGGGTCTGCCCCGCATCCGGTAATGCCGTTACACCAGCCCCAGGCCGGTGATGACCAGGTCGATCAGCTTGATACCTATGAAGGGCACTATCAGGCCGCCGACGCCGTAGATCAGCAGGTTGCGGCGCAGCAGGCTGGCGGCCGAGCCCTGCAGGCTGACCCCGCGCAGGGCCAGCGGCACCAGCGCGACGATGATCAGGGCGTTGAAGATGATGGCCGACAGGATGGCGCTCTCGGGGCTGCCCAGCTGCATCAGGTTCAGCGCCCCCAGCTGTGGATAGGCGGCGATGAACAGGGCCGGCAGGATGGCGAAGTACTTGGCCACGTCGTTGGCGATGGAGAAGGTGGTCAGGGCGCCACGGGTCACCAGCAGCTGCTTGCCCACCAGCACCACGTCCAGCAGCTTGGTGGGGTTGGAGTCGAGATCCACCAGGTTGCCCGCCTCCTTGGCGGCCTGGGTCCCCTCGTTCATGGCCAGGCCCACGTCGGCCTGGGCCAGGGCTGGTGCGTCGTTGGCGCCGTCCCCGCACATGGCCACCAGCCGGCCGTCGGCCTGCTCCTGACGGATGTAGGCCAGTTTCTTCTCCGGCGTCGCCTCGGCGATGAAGTCGTCCACCCCGGCTTCGGCGGCGATGGCGGCGGCGGTCAGCGGGTTGTCACCGGTGATCATCACGGTGCGGATCCCCATGTGGCGCAGGATCTGGAAGCGGGCCTTGATACCCGGCTTGATGATGTCCTTGAGGAACACCACCCCCAGCAGCTTCTCATGGGTACAGACCAGCAGCGGGGTACCCCCCTGGCGGGCGATGTTGTCCACCGATTTGAGGATGAGCTCGGGCACCGCCTTGCGATCGAGGGAGAGGTAGTGCAGCACGGCGTCCACCGCCCCCTTGCGATAGTGATGGCCATTGCGATCCAGCCCGCTCAGCCGGGTCTCGGCGCTGAAAGGGATGATGATGTCGCTCTCCAGCTGGCTCGGTCTGGTGTGGCTCTTGCTCGCCAGGGTCAGGATGGATTTGCCCTCCGGGGTATTGTCACCGAGCGAGGCCAGCATGGCGGCCTGGGCCAGCAGGGAGGGATCCACGCCGGGGGCCGGGATCAGCTCGTCCGCCATCCGGTTGCCGAAGGTGATGGTGCCGGTCTTGTCCAGCAGCAGGGTACGCACGTCGCCGGCGGCTTCCACCGCGCGGCCCGACTTGGCGATCACGTTGAGCTTCACCAGCCGGTCCATGCCGGCGATACCGATGGCGGAGAGCAGACCGCCGATGGTGGTCGGGATCAGGGTGATGAACAGCGCCAGCAGATAGAGCCGGGGCACCTGGGTGCCGTTGTAGTCGAGGAACCAGGGCAGGGTGGCCACCACCAGCAGGAAGATCAGGGTCAGCCCCACCAGCAGGGCGTCCAGCGCCATCTCGTTGGGGGTCTTCTGCCGCTTGGCCCCTTCCACCAGGGCAATCATGCGATCCAGGGTACTTTCGCCCGGGTTGTTGGTGATACGCACCCAGATCTGGTCGGAAACGACAGTGGTGTTGCCGGTCACGCCGCTGCGGTCGGTGCCGGACTCGCGGATGACGGGGGCGGATTCGCCGGTGATGGCCGCCTCGTTAACCGAGGCGATGCCGGCGACCACTTCGCCGTCGGCGGGGATCATTTCGCCGCTGCGCACCAGCACCAGATCGCCCTTGAGCAGGCTGGTGGCCGGTACCCACTCGCCCTTGTCATCCTGCGGGCTGGTGACCCGGCGTGCCTTGAGTTGGCTCATGCCGGCCTTCAGGCTGTCGGCCCGTGCCTTGCCGCGCCCCTCGGCCAGGGTCTCGGCGAAGTTGGCAAACCAGAGGGTGAGCCAGAGCCAGGCGGTCAGCTGCCAGGCCAGCGAAGGGGCGACGCCGGAGAGCGGCTGCCCCAGCAGCGACTCCAGGGTCGCCATCACGGCCGCCAGCCAGAGGGTGAACAGGATGGGGCTGCCAAACAGCGCCCTGGGGTTGAAGCGATAGAGGGCTTCCACCATGGCCTGCAGGATCTGTGATTTCTGTTTCTTGCCCTTCACCTGAATGGTGTCGGTGCTCATTGAAGCGGATTTGCTCATTGGAAAGCTCCCTGCATCGAATAGTTGGTCACGCAGATCAGTCGGAGGTGCAGCATCAGAAGGCTCCTCCCAGCAGGCTCAGGTGTTCCGCCACCGGGCCCAGCGCCAGCACCGGCAGGAAGGAGAGACCCCCCATCAGCAGCACGGTGACGATCAGCAGAGTGATGAAGAGCGGGCCGCTGACGGGGAAGTCCCCTTCGCTCGTCTCCTGACGCGGGGCGCGGGCCAACTGGCCGGCGATGGCCAGCACCGGAATGATGTAGCCGAAGCGGCCGAGCAGCATGGCCAGCCCGATGGCGATGCACTGCCAGCTGTCGGCGGCGGCAAAGCCGGCGAAGGCGGAGCCGTTGTTGCCGGCGGCCGAGGCGTAGGCATAGATCAGCCGTGACAGGCCGTGTGGGCCATCGTGTCCGATGACGGTGGCGGAGTCCGGCATCAGCAGGGTAATGCCGCCGATCACCAATACCCCGACCGGCATCACCAGCATGCTGGCGACCACCCACTTCATCTCGGTGATGCCGAGCCGTTTGCCCAGATAGGTGGGGGTGCGCCCCACCATCAGGCCGCACAGGAACACGGTCAGCAGCACGAACAGCATCATGCCGTAGATGCCGGCACCGACGCCGCCGAACACCACTTCACCCAGCAGCATGTTGATCATGCCGACCATGCCGCCGAGGGGGGTGAAGCTGTCGTGCATGGCGTTGACCGAGCCGTTGGAGGCGGCGGTGGTGGCCACTTCCCAGATGCTGGACAGCACGGGGCCGAAGCGACTCTCCTTGCCTTCCCAGTTGCCGGCTTCGCTGGTGAGGTGTGCGAGGGCGGGATCCGGCTTCAGCTCCTGGCCGATGGCGAGGCAGAGCCCCAGCACCAGCATGATGGTCATGGCGATGAGGATGGCGCGGCTGTGGGCCAGATCCTTCACGTAACGACCCAGGGTACAGACCATGGCGGCGGCCAGGGTCAGCAGGGCGACCATCTCCAGCCAGTTGGAGAGGGCTGTGGGGTTCTCGAACGGATGGGCTGAGTTGATGCCGAAGAAGCCGCCGCCGTTGGAGCCGAGCTGCTTGATGGCGATCTGGGAGGCGGCCGGGCCGAGCGGCAGCAGCTGCTCCTGGCCTTCCAGAGCGTGGAACGGCAGGTAGGCCGACAGGCTCTGGGGCACCCCCTGCCAGACCAGCAGCAGCGCCAGGATCAGCGCCATCGGCAGCAGCACGTAGAGGCAGAAACGCACCAGATCCTGCCAGAAGTTGCCGAGGTGGGTGGTCTGCTGGCGGGCGATGCCGCGAAACAGGGCGATGGCGACGGCGGCGCCGGTGGCGGCGGAGACGAAGTTCTGGGTGGTGAGCCCCACCATCTGGCTGAAGTAGGAGAGGCTGGCTTCGCCGGAGTAGGCCTGCCAGTTGGTGTTGGTCATGAAGCTGACCGCGGTGTTGAAGGCGAGTTGCCAGTTCAGCCCGGGCAGTTGCTGCGGGTTGAGGGGCAGCAGCCCCTGCGCCATCAGGATCAGGAACAGCAGGCCGAAACCGGCGCCGTTGAAAGCCAGCAGGCTGAGGGCGTAGGACTTCCAGTCCTGCTCGCGCCCGTCCGTGCCGCAGCAGGCCAGGGTGGCGCGCTCAAACGGGGCCAGCCAGCGACTCTTGCCTTCAAACACCCGATACAGGTAGTTGCCAAGCAGAGGCGCCGGCAGCAGCACCAGCAGCACGAACGCGACGGGATAGATGATCTCTTGCCACATATCCGGTTCCTCACTCATGAGTGCGCGCGAGGGCGCGCAGCAGATAGCCCGCGAGGGCGAGGACCAGCAGCAGATATAGCCAATTCATAACGACTCCGTTGAGGTAATTAGCGTCAGGGATCGATGCATATCCGTGTCGATCCCATGGGTCTCATTGACGCTCAAAGGGTATGTAAAACGGGCGTAAAGGCGCCATAAAGCCCAATTTGGCTGGCGTAAAATCGGCGTAAAGAAGGCAGGTTTTGTTGGCTGGTGGACAGGCAAGGCACAAAAAACCCAGCCTGAGCCGGGTTTTGGTAGCAAGTGGTGGAAGCTGACCCGATGGTGATGAGGTCAGCTTCAACCCCGCTTATCGCATGGTCACAAACTCTTCCGCGCTGGTCGGATGGATGGCAACGCAGTTGTCGAAGTCCGCCTTGGTGGCACCCATCTTCATGGCGACGCCGAAGCCTTGCAGGATCTCGTCCATGGCGAAGCCGATGCCGTGCAGGCCGACCACCTTCTCTTCCGGCCCGACGCAGACCAGTTTCATCCGGGTGGGCTGGCGATGCTGGGTCAGGGCCGAATACATGGCGGTGAACTGGCTGCGGTAGACCTTCACCTGATCTTCACCGTATTCGGCGACGGCTTCCGGCTCGGTCAGGCCGATGGTGCCGATGGGCGGGTGGCTGAACACCACGGTCGGCACCAGATCGTAGTTGAGGTGCTCGCCCGGCTTGTTGTTGAACAGCCGCTCCGAGAGGCGGCGGCCTGCCGCGACAGCCACCGGGGTGAGCTGGATGCGGCCGGTGTTGTCACCGACGGCATAAAGGTTGGCGACGTCGGTGCTCTGGAACTTGTCGGTGGGGATGAAGCCCTTCTCGTCCAGGGTGATGCCGGTGGCAGCCAGATTGAGGTTGTCGGTGGCGGGCACGCGACCGATGGCCCAGATGAGGCAGTCCACGGTGAGGTGGCGACCATCTTCCAGTTGCAGGGTCAGGCTGTCGTCGGCGTTCTTGATGACGGCCTTGGGAATGGCGTGGGTGTGCAGCTTGGGCCCTTCCTGCGCCATGATCTCCACCAGGGTCTCGTGGATCATGGGGTCGAAGTTGCGCAGCGGCGCATGTTTGCGCACCACCAGATGGGTCTCGGAGCCAAGTGCCTGCATCACGCCAGCGATCTCCACGGCGATATAGCCGGCACCCACCACGGCAACCCGTTTGGGCTGGCTTTGCAGGTCGAAGAAACCGTCGGAGTCGATACCCAGTTCGGCGCCCGGAATGGTCGGGACCTCGGGGCGGCCGCCGGTGGCAATCAGGATGTGATCGGCGCTGTAGTGCTCGCCGTTCACCTCGACGGTATGGCTGTCGACGAAGCGGGCGAAGCCCTTGATGACAGTGATCTGGTTCTTGCCCAGCACGTTCTGGTAGGACTGGTGAATGCGCCCGATATAGGCCTGACGGGATTCGACCAGCTTGGCCCAGCTGAAGTGGTTGAGCGTGGTGTCGAAGCCGTAGTCGGCGCCATATTTCAGGGCATCGGCGATCTGGCCTGCATACCACATGGCCTTCTTCGGTACGCAGCCGACGTTGACGCAGGTGCCACCCAGCTCTTTGGCTTCGATCAGGGCGACTTTCTTGCCGTACATGGCTGCCCGGTTGGCCGAGGCGATGCCGCCGCTGCCGCCACCGATGGCGATGTAGTCAAAATGCTGTGCCATTGCGAGGTTCTCCGCTCGTTAAGAATGCAGTCACAGCATGATGGGGACAAAGCGGCCGGCCCACAAGAGCCGGTGCTCAGTTCTGCTGGATGGGCAGACGAATGTGGAACTGGGCGCCCTGGCCCGGTTCGCTGGCGCAGTGGATGCGGCCGCGCAGCAGCTGGACCACCAGGTTGTAGATGATATGGGTGCCGAGCCCGCTGCCACCCTGGCCCCGCTTGGAGGTGACGAAAGGATCGAAGATGCGCGGCAATATCTCCGGGGGGATGCCGCGGCCGTTGTCACTGTAGTCGATGACCAGCTCGTCTCCCTGCTGCGCCACCTGTATGGTGATCTTTCTGGGCCTGTCCCAGCCATCGAAACCGTGATGGATGGAGTTGAGGATCAGGTTGGAATAGATCTGGGTGAAGCTGCCCGGGAAGGAGTAGATGCTCAGCTTGGGATCGCACTGGATGTCCACCTCGCACTGGGCCTTCTTGAGCTTGTAGCCGAGGGAGACCACCACCTGATGCAGGTTGTCGGCGAGGCTGAAGTTGTAGCGGGCCTCGGAGGACTGATCGACCGCTACCTGCTTGAAGCTGGCGATGAGCTCTGAGGCGCGTCTCAGGTTGCCTTGCAGCAGTTGCATCGACTCGTCGAGATTCTGGGTGAATTCGTTGAGGTAGGTGCGGGAGAGCTGCTTGGCCTCGATATGCTGCTTGAAGTCGGCCACCCGCTCCTGCAGGTAGGAGGAGGCGGTGACGCTGATGCCGATGGGGGTGTTGATCTCGTGGGCCACGCCGGCAACAAGGGAACCGAGGGAGGCCATCTTTTCCGACTCCACCAGGGTCTGCTGGGCCTGTTTGAGATCGTCATAGGCCTTGCCCAGCTGGTCGTTGGCATCGCTCAGGCTGCGGGTGCGTTCCGCCACCTTGCCTTCCAGCTGCTCGTTGAACAGGGTGATCTCCCGCTCCACCTTCTTGAGGGGGGTGATGTCATAGCCAAAGCCAATCAGGTACTTGAGGTTGGGCCCCTCGTAGAAGGGAGCGAAGGTCCACTGCAGTACCAGCTCGTTGCCCTGCTGGTCGTGCATGGTGATCTCCCTGTCCTCCAGGGCGCCCTGATCGGCCAGGGTGGCGGCCAGCTCGTCACGCTGCTCCTTGCTGACGAAGAGATCCAGCCAGTTGTGCTGCAACAGCTCCTGGTGGTGATAGCCGGTGAGCAGGATGGCTGCCGGGTTGATGCTGGCGATGTTGAGATCCGGCTCCATGCAGCAGATGACCATGTTGGCGGAGTTGATCAGGGTGGCGGAGAAGTCCCGCTCCTGCTGGAGCTGATCGGCGGCCTGATGGCGGGCCGTGAACTCGTCGTTCAGCCGGGTGCGCATCTGGTTGAGGGTGGCGGCCAGGGTATCGAATTCGTCAGGGGACTTGCGGGGCAGGGGGCGACCCTCCAGGGTCAGCTCCACCGCGAGGCGATCCAGGCTCAGTTTCTGGGCATAGCTGACGATGCGGTTGATATGACGGATCACCAGATAGTAAATGATGACCAGGATGCAGAACGAGACGACCAGGGTCTTGATGGTCTGGCTGACCAGGATCAGCACGGATTTCTCGATGAGGCGCTGGTAGACCTGCTCCAGGGAGGCGGCGACGAACAACTTGCCAACCACTTCCCCCTGGTAGCTCAGGGTGAACTCGCGGGAGATGTCGTATTGGGGCTGCTCCACCCCCTGGGTGAGCAGGGGCACTTCCGAATTGCCCAGCATCTCCTTGACCATGACGAACTGCATGTTGGGCAGGTTCATGATGCCCTCGATCTGCACCTTCACCTGCTCTTCATCCAGATTCCAGAGACTGGCCGAGATGGGTTGCAGGAAGGAGGCCTCGATCTGGCCGATGCTGGCCTCGATGACGGTCACATCCTTGTTGTAGTCCCAGGCGAGCTGAAGCACGGTGATGAGCAGTGCCAGCACCGTACTGCAGATCAGAATGTAGGAAAGCAGACGATAAGAGAGTCCGTTAAGGCCGACGGCCTTGGAGAAGATTCCTGACATGGCGTCCTTGCGGTCTGGATTGAGTGCGGTTTAGTTTAACTGCTTCATGGACTTATGTCGTGTGTCATCCAATGGATAAAAACAAGGCCCCTTTCGGGGCCTTGTTTGTGTGGGCTGGGATCAGTGACCGCCCTTGGCTTTTGCCGGGATGGATTCGTCGAATTCCGGCAGCGGCTTGTGCTCGGATGCCAGGAAGGTGTAGATGACCGGCAGCACGAACAGGGTGAACAGGGTGCCGATGGCCAGACCCGCCACGATGACGATGCCGATGCTGAAGCGCTGTGCCGCCCCCGCACCCGAGGCATAGAGCAGCGGGATAAGGCCTGCGATCATCGCCGCCGTGGTCATCAGGATGGGGCGCAGACGGACCTTGGCAGCCTGCATCACGGCTTGCATCCGGTTCAGACCATGCAGCAGCTGCTCCTCCTTCGCCACCTCGCAGATCAGAATACCGTGCTTGGTAATCAGACCGACGAGGGTGATGAGACCGACCTGGGAGTAGATGTTCATGGTGGCCATGCCCCACGCCAGAGCGATCAGTGCGCCACTGATGGCCAGCGGCACCGACACCATGATGACCAGCGGGTCACGCACGGATTCGAACTGGATCGCCAGCACCAGGAAGATGATGGCCAGGGCCAGGGCGAAGGTGGCGTAGAGCGCATTCCCTTCGGTCACGAACTGGCGGGCTTCCCCCATGAAGTCGTAACGATAGCCTTGGGGCAGCTTCTCTTCCGCGGTCGCCTTGAACCAGTTGATCGCATCCCCCATGGCCACGCCAGGTGCCGGCACGGCGCCGATGGTGGCGGAGTTCAGCTGGTTGAAGTGGGGCAGGGCACGGGGCTCTCCCTTCACTTCAATCTTGATCAGGCTGCCCAGCGGGATCGACTTGCCGTCGGCGGCACGCACGTAGTAGCCCTTGATGGACTCGGGGTTGAGACGGAACTTGCGCTCCACCTGCGGGATCACCTCGTAGGAGCGGCCATCCAGGTCGATACGGTTGACGTAACCGTCCGCCATCATGGTGCCCATGGTGATGCCGATGTCCTGCATGGTGATGCCGTAGGCACCCGCCTTGTCCTTGTCGATGCTGATCTTCATGGTGGCCGAGTCGTAGTTCAGATCGAGATCCGAATAGACGAACTGGCCGTTGGCCTGGGTTGCCGCCAGCATCTCACCCGCGATCAGGAACAGGCTCTCGAAGCTGTTCGGGGTGGTGATGACGAACTGGATGGGCAGACCGCTCGAGGCCCCCGGCAGTTCCGGGAACTGGAAGGTGGTGATGGCCATCCCGGGGATGTCCTTCACCAGACCGGCAACCCGATCCAGCACCTCTTTCTGGCTCGCTTCACGCTGGCTCCAGGGCACCATGGAGGCGATACCGAACGCCTGATTGGAGTTGAACACCCCTGAGAAGACCTGGGAGTAAGCGATCTCCGGCTGGTCGTCCAGGACTTTGTTCACATCCGCCATGGTGTTTTCGATGTAGTCCAGGTTGGCGTTGGAAGGAGCCGTCCCCAGCACCGCCATGACGCCTTTGTCCTCGGACGGGGCCAGCTCGCTCGGAATGAACTTGAACAGCAGCGGCAGGCTGGCGAACACGATGATGGCAAACAGGATGACCACGATGCGCTTTTGCATCACGGCATGGAGCATGGCGTCGTAGCGGGCCGTCATCCGGTCCAGCAGATCGTGTACGGTACGCTCGAACTTGCCGGGCTCCTCGTTGGCCCTGAGCATCTTGGCGCACATCATGGGCGACAGGGTCAGGGCGATGATGCCCGAGACGAACACGGCGCCCGCCAGGGTCAGCGCGAACTCCTTGAACAGGGAGCCGGTGATGCCCCCCATCAGGGCGATGGGCGCATACACCGCCGCCAGGGTGACCGTCATGGCGATGACGGGCACGGCGATCTCCCGGGTACCTATGATGGCGGCCCGGAACGGCTCTTCCCCTTCCTTGATGTGACGGTCGACGTTCTCCAGCACCACGATGGCGTCATCCACCACCAGACCGATGGCCAGCACCATCGCCAGCAGGGTCATGAGGTTTATGGAGAAGCCGAACATGTCCATCATCATCACCACGCCGATGAGGCTCAGGGGAATGGTGATGATGGGGATGATGACCGCCCGGAACGAACCGAGGAACAGGGTGATCACCACCAGTACGATGGCGGCCGCCTCCAGTATGGTCTTGATGACCTCGTGGATGGATTCGTTGATGGCGATGGTGGAGTCATACAGGACGTTCACCTGCATGGTGCTCGGCATGTTGCGCTTCAGGCTCGGCAGCAGCTCCAGCACATCGTGGGCGATGTTGATGGGGTTGGCTGTCGGGGCTGCGTTGATGGCCAGAACCACGGCCTCGCGGCCGTTGGCGCTGGCGCGATAGATGTCGTGGCTCTTCTCCAGGGAGACCTTGGCGATGTCGGAGAGACGGATCACCTTGCTGTCGCGGGTGGCGACCACCAGACGCTTGAGCTCTTCGATGTTGCCGACCTGGGTCTCGGCGTTGCCGTTGAACAGGGTGAAATAGCCGGTGGCCTGGCCGGTCGCGGACTGATAGTTGTTGCTGTTGAGCACCGTCATCACGTCGCTTGAGGTCAGGTCAAAGGCGGCCATCTTGGCCGGATCCAGCCACACCCGCAGGGCGAATTCGACCCCGCCATACAGATCCACCTTGGAGACCCCGCCCACGGTAAACAGCTGGGGCTTGATGACCCGCTCCAGGTAGTCGGTGATCTGGCTGGAGTTGAGCTCCGGGCTGGTGAAGCCCATGTAGAGCACCGCCGTGGTGGAGCCGGTGGAGGAGGTGACCGAAGGGTCTTCCGCCTCTTTGGGCAACTGGGAACGCACCGAGTTGACCTTGGCCAGGATGTCGGACAGCGCGGCGTTCGGATCGGTGTTGAGCTTCATGTACGCCGTCACCGTGGAACTGCCCAGCTGGCTCGAGGAGGTCATGAAGTCGATGTTGTCGGCCTGGGCGACCGCCTGCTCCAGGGGCTGGGTGATGAAGCCTTGGATCAGATCCGCACTGGCGCCATAGTAGCTGGTGTTGACCGTGATGACGGTATTGATCACCTCGGGGTATTCACGCACCTGCATCTTGAAGATGGCCTGGAAGCCCAGCAGGGCTATCAGGAAGCTGAGCGAGATCGCCAGCACAGGCCGTTTTATGAATATGTCAGTAAATCGCATCGCAGCTCTCCGCGCTTACAGCATCGGGGTTTGTGCCGGAACGGCAAGGGCATCGTTCTCGACCACGTGCACCTTGGTATCGTTGCTCAGGCGAACCTGACCCGACAGCACGATTTGATCGCCAGCCTTGATGCCGGACAGCACATGGACATCGTTGCCGCGACGCTCACCTGCCTTGACCACCACCTGCTTGGCGCGTTTCACGCCGTCAGCCTCGTGAATGACGTAGACGTTCTCGCCATAGAGGGTGAAGGAGATGGCGGACTGCGGGATCACTATCTGGTCTTTCACCGTGGGCAGTATGATGCTGGCGCGGGCGAACATGCCGGAACGGAGCTGGCCGTCGTTGTTCGGAATGTCTGCCTGCACCTGGATCAGGCCGCTCTGATAGTTGACCGCGGGCTCGATGGCTGTGATTTGGCCGTCAAACTGGGTCTGGGGATAGGCATCCACGTTGATCTTGATGGTTTGTCCCAAGGTGATTTTGGAGATGTCGGTCTGGGGCACGGTGAAGCGCAGGCGCATCACGCTGGTGTCTTCCAGGCGCACGATCTCGGTACCGGGCTCCAGATACTGGCCGAGGAAGACGTTGCGCAGGCCCACGGCGCCGCTGAAGGGGGCACGCACCTCACGACGGGCGATGGTGGCCTTCAGACTGTCTATGTCCGCCTCGAGGGAGCGGTAGCTTGCCTCGGCATCATCCAGCTGGTCCCGGGAGATGGAGTTCTTCTGATAGAGGTTCTTGTAGCGCTCGAACTTGGCCCTGGCTGCCGGCAGCCTGGCCTGGGAAGAGTTCAGATTGGCTTTTTCCACACTGGAGTCCAGGCTCAGCAGCAGTTGATCCGCTTTGACATGTGCCCCGGATTCGAACCGGATGCTGTCGATGGTGCCTGACAGCTCGCTGGAGAGGGTGACCCCCTGGTTCGGCTCGATGAAGCCGATGGCTTCAATGGTGGGGACCCAGTCCTGCGCCTTGGTGACCATGGCGGTGACCGGGAACTCGGGCTCGGGCCGATTGGCCATGAACTCTGCAATCTTCTTCTGCTTGAACATATTGAAGCCGATGACACTGCCAAACAGGGCGAGTGCTATCAGCAACATGATGGCCATCCACTTTTTCATGAACAGGCTCCTGTGATGGAAACATTAGGGTTTAAAATGGCATTCCAGCTGGCCCGGATGACCGTCTCCAGCTGTTCCTGCGTCAATTCGAAATCGTGAACCCGGCGCTGCTGTGCCAGGTTGGCCACGCAATCCAGACTCAATGCTTGCAACACCAGAATGGGGAGATCGATGAAGAGTCCCTGTTGGCGTCCTTGCTCAAAGAAGCGCTCAAGTGGCGCCCACGTCGCCATTATGACCGGATCCCGCTCCAATTCAGCCCCCAATGGAGAACTTTCGTACTGCAATTTGCACTTGAGTGCATTGGGGTAGCTGGTGAAGATGGCATCGATGTTGAGCCAGAGGCGTCGATACTGCTTATAGGACACCTCTTCTATCTGCACACCTTCCATGACCAGGGGATGACACTTGAGGATAGTGTGCTGATAGAGCTGGCGGATCAGGTCATCCTTGTCGCTGAAATAGCGATAGATGGTGCCTGCCGCCACCTTGGCTTTCTTGGCGACCACGGCAATGGAAAGGCCGTAGAAGCCCTGCTCGCCGAGGATCTCGTGAGCTGCTTCGAAAATGCGTTCTTTCTTATCCATGGTTATCAGAGGTCAACGACTGAATGAACGTTCATTCATTCTAGGTGGGCGCAAAGGCAAGTCAAGCATTGCCCATCATCTCTGACCCTATGGGGTGAGGGATTCAAAAAGTAGTGGGGAATTGCTGGATCCAGCCTGAACAAAACAAAAATAGTTGAAAAGGGTCGGAAGTGATTGAAAAACAGGCACTTGATTCTTTGTGTCAAAAAAAGAGTAGACAAGGTCGGCATCATCATCAATAATGCGCCCCGTTCGACAGCGTAGCGCCCGTAGCTCAGCTGGATAGAGCGCTGCCCTCCGGAGGCAGAGGTCACAGGTTCGAATCCTGTCGGGCGCACCATCAAAAGTGCGCCGGTTAAACGGGCGTGTTGAAGAACGAAAACAGCTGTGGTGGCTGTAGCTCAGTTGGTAGAGTCCCGGATTGTGATTCCGGTTGTCGTGGGTTCGAGCCCCATCAGCCACCCCATTTTACAGCTTGTCAGGTACGCGAAGGTGGCGGAATTGGTAGACGCGCTAGCTTCAGGTGTTAGTGCCCCCCGGGTGTGAGGGTTCGAGTCCCTCTCTTCGCACCATACTTGCTGTATGACGAGGATGACCAGATGGTCATCTTTGTGTTTTTAGAATACCCCTCGGTGATTAGCGCAGCCCGGTAGCGCATCTGGTTTGGGACCAGAGGGTCAAAGGTTCGAATC
Organism: Aeromonas sp. ASNIH7; assembly: GCF_002903485.1. Classification (NCBI taxonomy): domain Bacteria; kingdom Pseudomonadati; phylum Pseudomonadota; class Gammaproteobacteria; order Aeromonadales; family Aeromonadaceae; genus Aeromonas; species Aeromonas sp. ASNIH7. The sequence continues at coordinate 2,101,035 of NZ_CP026226.1, read as the reverse complement.
CTTTATCACCGACCACATTTGAAAACCCCGCTCAGGCGGGGTTTTTGCTTTTTGGCGTTTCTCTTCCGCTTTTTCCTGTCACGTCTTTTTACACTTCTTCAGGCGCCTGTTCGCCACGAGTTCGGTATGCTGGGCCCGGAGCCGCGAGACAGGGGACGCTCGGGCACGGACCAGATACAAGGCCTATGCATCACCATATCACTTCTCTTCAACTCTCCGTGCTGGCCATGGCCGCACTGCTGCTGGGTGGTTGCGCCCTGCAGCCGAAACCGGAAGATCTTCTGATGGGCGCCGCCCCCAAGCCAAAGGCCGAACTCGAGGCCACCTTGGTAACCAGTGGTGGCTTCTGCGTGACCCTGAGCGAGCAGGGCCGTCTGCTGACCCAGCCCTGCGATCAGCAACCGAACCAGTCATTCAGCTGGGATGTCGGCGCCCTGCAACTGGCCGGGGATTGCCTGGTCGCCAGAGGGGAAGATGGTCTGGGGATGGAGGTGTGCCGGGAGGAGAGCCATCAATGGCAGTGGCAGGGGGATCGTCTGTTTAATCGGCAGGTGTCGCTGTGCCTGGATGTGGCGGGTCGCCGTCATAAGCCGGCCGTCCCCCTGCGCCTCGCCGAATGCTATGGCGGCGCCAACCAGAGCTTTGAGTGGACGCCATCCGGCACGCTGTTGAACCGTCTGATGCACCCGGCACTGGCGTGGTGACAAGAGAGCGAGAAACAAAAAGGGTGGCCACATGGGCCACCCTTTTTCGATCCGCGATGGGGATGCCTAATCAGCGGGTCTGGGAGGCGAACAGTTTCTCCAGATAGACGGCAACGCCATCTTCATCGGAAGTGAGGGTCTGTTCGTGCTCTGGCAGGGCCAGTTTGAGGCGATCGTGGGCGTTGCCCATGACCACACCACGGCCCACCATGCTCAGCATCTCGAAGTCGTTCATGCCATCGCCGAAGGCCACGGCCTGTGACATCTCCAGGCCGTGCTGCTCCAGCACGGCGCGCACGGCATTACCCTTGTGCACACCGGCATGCATCACCTCGAGGCAGTCAGGCAGGGAGAAGGTGACGTTGAGTCGATCACCATATTGCTGGTTGAGGTGCGCCTCTATCTTCAGCAGCTTGTCGTGGTCGCCGATGTAGAACACCTTGTTGACCCTGTCCATCGGGTGGCTGGCGAGATCCGCCAGACGGTAGCTGAAGCCGGAGTCGTGATGGAACTTCAGCAACCAGGGCAGCTCCTCTTCCACCAGCCACTCGTCGCCGTAGTAGACGTTGATGTGGATGGACGGGTCGCGTTCCATGGCGATCAGCTCGGCCGCCACCGTGCTCGGTAGCGCCTGGTTGTAGACCAGTTGATCCTGCTTGTCGTGAACCACGGCGCCGTTGGAGGTAATGAGGTAGATATCCAGCCCCAGCGCATCGCGGATGCTGCGCACATCCACATGGTGACGGCCGGTGGCGACCACGAACTTGACGCCCTGGTCGACCAGGCGGTGCAGGGTATCCCGGGTGCGGGAGGAGATCTGGTGCTGCCCGTTGAGCAGGGTACCATCGAGATCGGACACAACTACCTTGAACATCATTACCTCGACTTCAATTGAACGCCGAGGGAGTGTACCCCAGCGTCTGCCGTCACCCCATTTATTTAGGGATCCAAAAAATAACCAGCCCCTTCTGGTTGCGTCAGTAGCGCGCGAAGAAGGCCAGGGTTGCATTGAGCGCGGCCTGGCGCTGGGGATCCGCCTCGATGAAGAGCTCGTGCCAGGCCCCTTCGATACGCAGCGGCTTGCTCCCTTCACATTGGGCCTTGGCGCAGAAGGCCTCCTGGGCGGCGTTGTCCACCACGCTGTCCTCGCCGGCCTGCAGCAGCAGCAGCGGCGTCTTGATGGCGCGGGCGTCGGCCACGACCGCGTCCGATCCTGTGATGGCCTGATGGATCCAGTGGGCGGTGGCGCCCCCCAGCCTGACCTGGGGATGCTGTTCGTAGATCTGGCGGAAGGCCTGATAACGCGCCGTGCTGTGGGTCAGCTCGTTGTCGGCAAAGCCGTGATCCTCATAGGGTCCCTGACCCGGGCCGTAGGGGGGCTCGCCCACCCAGCCGCCGACCGTGCCGATGGTGGCCGCCAACCCCTTGGCCAGCCACTTGGGCAGGCCGCCGAGGTTGATGCCCATCATGGGGGAGGAGAGCACCGCCGCCTGGATGTCGTTCGGCCAGCGTTCCAGATAACGGGCCGAGATGGCCCCCCCCATGGAGTGGGCCAGCAGGAACAGCTTGGCGGGTTGGTCCTGGGCGATCACTTCGTCATGAAACTGTTTGAGATCGGCGACATAGTCGTCGAACTGGTCGACATACCCCTTCTCTTTGTCGACCAGCATGCGGTCTGACATTCCCTGGCCGCGATGATCGATGAGGTAGAGGCTGTAACCCTGACGCCAGAGATCCCAGGCCAGCTCCTGATACTTGAGGTAGCTCTCGACCCGGCCGTTGACGATGAGGATGGCGCGATCGATCTTGGGCTGGCGCAGGGCGGCATAGCGGAGGGTGACCCCGTCCTTGCCCTTGAACTCCCCCTCGACGGCATGCTGGCGCCAGAAGTCGGGCAGGGTCTGCTGATAGAGGGCGGGGACGTCGGCTTCAGTGGTCAGCTGGTAAGGATTGCTCACGGCAAGGGCTCCGGCAGAAAACAGGGTCAGGGCCAGCAGGGGCAGGTGGTTAAGCTTCATCAGTGTACTCTTCCGAAGGATCATCCGATTGTTGGGCGGCCCATCCTTTGCGGGTCAGCTGCATCTGCTGCCACCAGCGTTCGTCCGCCAGGATCTCGCCGGTCGGGCCGAGCTGGGGGTAGGGCATCTCTTTCTCCTTGCAGAGCTGGGCATAGACGGGATAGCCCCCCTCGAACAAGATTGTGTTCTGTTCTTCGGGTGTGAGTGGGCAGCCGCGCTGATAACAGCCGGCCAGTTCGCGCTGGCGCTGGGCCTCGTAAAGGATGGCGGCGGCAGCCACCGAGACGTTGAGGGACTGCACCATGCCTACCATGGGGATGACGATATGGTGATCGGCCAGGGCCAGCGCCTCTTCGCCGATGCCGTGCTTCTCCTGGCCCACCAGGATGGCGGTGGGTCTGGTGTAGTCGATGGCGCGAAAGTCCACGGAGCTGTCGGAGAGGTGGGTCGCCAGGATCTGCATGCCGGAGGCCTTGAGTTCGGTCACCGCGCTGCCGATGTCCGGGTGCAGCTTCACGTCCACCCAGTTCTGGCTGCCGCGGGCGGTGCCCTTGCGCTTGTGGATCCAGCTCTTGGGCCAGACCGCGTGCACCCGGTGGATGCCGATGGCATCGGCAGTGCGCACGATGGCGGCCAGGTTGTGAGGTTTATGAACCTCTTCCATGCAGACGGTCAGGTCGAGCTGGCGCTGGGCCAGCATGTCGGAAATGCGTTTGAAGCGTTCAGGAGTCATGTCGGTTTCTATGTCGTGAGGCCGGTGCATGCAACAAGGCTGGTGGCTTGCGGCATGGGGCCCTGGGTATCTCTTGAAAAGCAGCAGGCGGCTTGCGCCGCCTGTGTTCAGTTTTTCTGTCGGCTCACCCTGAGCACGTTGGGCATGACCCGGATCTTGCGCATGATGTTGGCGAGGTGGATCCGGCTCTTGGTGGTGATGAGCAGGGTGACCACATAGACCCGGCCATCTTTCTCCTCAGTGCTGATGGCGTGGATGTTGGCGCCGGTGGCGGCAATCACGTTGGCCAGCTCCGCCAGGGCGCCCTGGTGATTGACGATCTCGATGCTGATGCCGGTGCGGAATTCCTGCTCCTGCTCCTTGTCCACCTCCCACTGCACCGGCAGGTATTTGTCCGGTTCGCGGCTGTAGCCCTTGATGTTGCGGCAGGACTCCTGGTGGATCACCAGTCCCTTGCCCGGGCTGATGTGGGCAATGATGGCGTCCCCCGGGATGGGGCGGCAGCAGTTGGCGAAGGTGACCAGCATGCCGTCGGCCCCCTTGATCGGCATCTTCTTGCTGGTGGATTTGGGCTGCTCTTCCGGCGGCAGTTCATCTCCCAGCATGCGGCGTGCCACCATGACGCTCATGGCGTTGCCAAGGCCCACGTCGGCCAGCAGCCCCTGCAGGTTCTCGTGTTTGGTATCGGCCAGCACCTGCTTGACGCGGGCTTCCGGGATGTCTTCGATGTTCTTGGCGCCGAGGGCATGGTTGAGCAGGCGGCGGCCCAGCACCACGGACTCTTCGGTGCGCAGGTTCTTGAGGAACTGACGTATCTTGGAGCGCGCCTTGGTGGTCACCACGAAGTTGAGCCAGGCCGCGTTCGGGCGGGCGCCGGGGGCCGTGATGATCTCCACCGTCTGACCGGAGTGCAGCGGGCTGCTCAGCGGATAGGGGTGGCGGTCGACCCGGGAACCGACGCAGGCATGACCGATGTCTGTGTGCACCGTGTAGGCGAAGTCCACCGGGGTGGCGCCGGCGGGCAGCTCCATGATGCGGCCCTCCGGTGTGAAGACGTAGATCTCGTCGGGGAAGAGGTCGGTCTTGACTCCCTCGATGAACTCGAAGGAGCTGCCGGCGCTCTGTTGCAGCTCCAGCAGGCTCTGCATCCAGCGCTGGGCGCGGATCTGGGCCGTGGTGCCCGAGCTGTCCCCATCCTGCTTGTAGGCCCAGTGGGCGGCGACGCCCTTGTCGGCCATCTGGTCCATGAACTCGGTGCGGATCTGCACCTCCACCGGTACCCCGTGGGGGCCCACCAGGGAGGTGTGCAGGGACTGGTAGCCGTTGGTCTTGGGGATGGCGATGTAGTCCTTGAAGCGACCGGGGCGCGGCTTGTAGAGGCTGTGCATCTGCCCAAGCACTCGGTAGCAGGTGTCTATGTCTTTCACTCTCACTCTGAAAGCATAGATATCCATCACTTCGTGGAATTGCAGTTCTTTCTTCTCCATCTTGTTGTAGATGGAGAATAGGTTCTTCTCGCGTCCGCTCACCTGGGCATCGATACCGGCTTCCCGCAGACGCCCCTCAATCTCGCTCTGGATGGAGTCGATGATCTCGCGCCGGTTGCCACGGGCGCGGCGCACCGATTCCCGCAGTACCCGGGAGCGCATGGGGTAGAGCGCCTCGAAGCCGAGCTCTTCCAGCTCGTTCTTCATGGTGTGAATACCGAGGCGGTTGGCGATGGGGGCGAAAATCTCGAGGGTTTCCCGGGCGATGCGGCGGCGCTTGTCCGGTCGCAAGGAGCCGAGGGTACGCATGTTGTGAGTGCGGTCGGCCAGCTTGATCAGGATGACCCGGATGTCCTGGGTCATGGCCATCATCATCTTGCGGAAGTTCTCGACCTGCGCTTCCTTGCGATCGCGGAATTTGAGCTTGTCGAGCTTGGAGACACCGGAGACCAGCTCGGCGACGGCGTTGCCAAACTGCTCGGCCAGGTCGTCCTTGGTGACAGGGGTATCTTCGATGACGTCGTGCAGCACGGCAGCCATCAGGGTCTCGTGATCGAGGCGCATGTCGCCTAGGATGCGGGCCACGGCAACGGGATGAGTGATGTAGGGTTCACCACTGGAACGCATCTGTCCCTGGTGAGCATCACGGGCTACCACATAGGCTTGCCTGAGCTTCTCAACCTGCTCGGGTGGCAGGTAGGAACTGGCTATTTCTTTAAGATTTTCAAATAAATACAAGACAGTCCCCGCAGCGGTTAAACGGCAATCCGTGAAATTGAGGGTATGCCCTCGAGTTTGCGAGGTTTTCGAGCGGTTGTAAATGGGGAGAACAGCCGGCACCCGGGCGGGCGCCGACTATGGGAAGCGACTGACTTAGCCGCGACCTTCTGCGATGGCAGCAACGGCAGCCAGCTCGGCGGCTTCCTGCTCTTGCTGCTCGTAGCGGTCCTGAGTATCCATCACCTGGTTGTTGACCAGACCCAGTTCGATCTCGCGCAGGGCGATCACGGTCGGCTTGTCGTTCTCTTCGTCGACCAGGGGATCCTTGCCTTGTACCGCGATTTGACGAGCGCGGCGCGCGGCGACCAGCACCAGGTCAAAACGGTTACCTACCTGTTTTACAGCATCTTCTACAGTAACGCGGGCCATGCGGGACTCCAGTGTTTGGGCTTTCTGTGATTGAAAAAGCGGTGTTTAAAAATGACGCAAAAGTTTACTTGTTTTTGGCTTACTCTGCCAGTAGCTGTTTCAGCAAGTTTTGCTGGGCCTGCTGTTGCTGACGCATTTCCAGGCGCTGGCACTCTATGATGGCCCTGAGCTGGAACAGTGCCTGATCAAAGTCTTCATTGATGATGACATAGTCATACTCGTCGTAGTGCACCATTTCGGCAATGGCTTTCTCCATCCGGCCCTTGATCACCTCGGCGCTGTCCTGGCCGCGGCCGATCAGGCGGCGCTCCAGCTCCTCGCGGCTGGGGGGCAGGATGAAGATGGACTTGGTCGGCATCAGTTCGCGGATCTGGCGGGCACCCTGCCAGTCGATGTCGAGGAAGACGTCGATGCCCTGCGCCAGACAGGCCTCGATGGCGGCGCGGGAAGTGCCGTAGTAGTTGCCGAAGACTTCTGCCCACTCCAGAAAGTCACCGCGCTCGATCAGCGCCTTGAACTCTTCCACTTTGACGAAGTGGTAGTGCACCCCGTGCTCTTCACCGGGACGGGTGGCGCGGGTGGTGTGGGAGACCGAGAGTTGCATCTTGCCGGCGGCGTTGTGCTGGGTCAGCAAGGCATTGAGCAGACTGGACTTACCGGCCCCGCTCGGGGAAGAGATGATATAGAGAGTGCCTTGTTGCGCCATGTCTGTACCTTTAAGCGATGATCCGCGCTTTGGTTGTAGCAGAGGCCGCCGTCTTGTGCCCGATAAGGGAGACGGTTGCTCGCAATGCGCGGAGGAATCAGAGTCAGGAGGATGTAAAGGCGGCGAATGTTAGCAGATGGGGGCGGATAAAAAAACGGCCGGAATCATATTCCAGCCGATCAAAATATCCGTAGCTTGCTGTGCGGGCGTTACCCGCATAGAGGGCCATTCTGCCCACGGAGCCGGGGCCGGGCCATCAGATTATCCCTGCGCCAGGGCTCGGAATTTCCGAGTTGCCCTGGGTCGGTAGAAGATGCTTGTCGGTACAGAGGCGGTCGAAGGCGGCGATGACCCGCTCGCGGCTTATCTTGGCCATGGCGTCCGGATCCTTGAGGCGGGTGCGCCAGCCGAGCTCGGCCAGCGGCTTGCCGGTCTCCTGCTCAATCAGTTCCTGATAGACGCTGACCAGATAATCCCGGCACAGATAGGGGCCGGTACGGGCGGGGTTGTGGTGGGCGTAGAGGCCGATCACGGGTGTTCCCACCAGGGTGGCCATGTGGGCAGGGCCGGTATCCGGGGCCAGCACCAGGCTCGCCTCGCCAATCAGCGCCAGCAATTGCTTGAGGCTGGTCTGCCCCACCAAATCTGCCGGCTTGCTCTGGCTGAGGCGCTGGATCTCGGCGGCGAGATCCCGCTCCAGCTTGGCCGGTCCGCCGCACAGATAGACCTGAAAGCCCTTGTCTGCGGCGTGATCCGCCAGCGCGGCATAGCCGGCGGCAGTCCAATTCTTGAATGCCTTGCTGGCAGCGGCGCAGATGAGCAGGGTCGGCTTGCCGCCAATTTTCTCCTTCGCCCAGGCCTGGTGCTCGGCGCTGATGGGCAGTTGCCAGTCCGGGGTCAGATCCTTTATCCCGAGCTCTTTGGCGAAGGCGAGAAAGCCGTCCAGGACGTGGGGGGAGGCGGGTGAGGGGACCCGATGGTTGGTGAACAGCCACTGACCGTCGCTGGCGCGCTCCCGATCAAACCCGAGTTTGACCTTGGCCTTGATGCCGAGGGTGGCGATGCTGGCGCGCATGGCGGCCTGCAGGTGAAGCAGGGCATCGAACCTGCGCCCCTTGAGGGTCTGCCAGAGATCGCGATAGCCGCGCCACCCCTTGCTCTTGTCGAAGGGAATGACCTCGACCCCCGGCAGATCGGCGAACAGGGTCGCCTCAATCTTGCCGGTGATCCAGGTGATGCGGGTCTGGGGCCACTCCCGCTGGATGACGCGCACCAGCGCCAGCGCGTGGCAGCAATCTCCGATGGCGGAGAGCCGCAGGATGCAGATGGAGGAGGGCGGCGTTTGGAACAGCGGCATGATGTGGCGCAACGATGGCAAAATGGATGGATGGCATTATGCAAACTCCCCTGTGGATTGTAAAATTGCGCCGGTTGCCCGACCGGCACGGCTTTCTGAATGGAGGCCCTGCACCCACTATCGACCGGAATTCTCATCATGCTGACACACACCACCCACAACCAGGTCTGCTGGTATGCCGACGGAGTCTTCCGCGATCCTTCCCCTGCCTTGTTCGATCCTGTCTGGTGGCAGACCCATCGCCAGGTGGTGGGCTCTTCCATCGGCCGCGGGGTGACCTGGTTCGTGAAGGATGAGTCCCGTCACTTGGTGCTGCGTCACTACTACCGTGGCGGCATGGTGGGCAAGCTGGTGCGTGACCGGTTCTGGTTTGAAGGGGTGGAGAGCAGCCGGGCCATGGCTGAATATCGTCTGCTGGCGACCCTGAGTGAACAGGGGCTGCCGGTGCCGCGCCCCTTTGCGGCCCGCATGGTCAAGCAGGGGCCCTTCTATCGGGCCGACATCCTGATCGAGCGCATTCGCGGCGCCAAGGATCTGGTGGCCCTGCTCAAGCAGGGGCCGATCGCCGGTGAGGTGTGGCACAAGATAGGCAAAACGGTGCGCCAGTTGCACGATGCAGGGGTCTATCATGCGGATCTCAACAGCCACAACCTGCTGCTCGACAAGGAGGGCAAGGTGTGGGTGATCGACTTCGACAAAGGAGCCATCCGCTCCCCCGGCAACTGGCAGCAGGCCAACCTGGAGCGGTTGCTGCGCTCCTTCAACAAGGAGTCGCAACTGCACACCAGCTTCCACTTCGTGCCGGAAAACTGGCAGGCCCTGATGGCAGGCTATCAGGGCAAGGTGGCGTGACGTCGAGCTTCACTTCGTATCTGGAGGCTGGCAAGCCCTGATGGCGGACCACCGGGGGCGAGAGGTGCGAGGCCAGCGATGCTGGCGCGGTTGCTCGGCGCCAGCACCAATGTTACTTATTGAGTGTGATTGCTTGGACAGATATTCAGATCCGGTTTCGAGGCGCGTGATGGAAAGGTATGAGACTCCCGGGGTTGAGGTCACCACTCCCCTTGAGGTGACGCTGATGGCACAGGCCATGGCGATGTTGGAGGCCGGGATCTGGACCTGGTCGGCCGGGCAGGGTCTGAGGCGGGACCCTTCCTGTCTGCAACTGCTGGGTCTGGAGGGGGGCGAGCTGGGAGATCTCGGCTGGCTGGATCGGGTACATCCGGATGATGCTCCCCGTCTGGCAGAGGCCCTGGAGGCCTGTCAGCAAGGGCGCAGCAACGGGCTTCGACTCGAGTACCGCATCCTGCACCATCAGGGCCATTACATCCGGCTGGAGGAGCGGGTCCGTCGCGACGAAGGGGGTCAACTGCTGGGGGTGGTTCGCCATCTGGATGCCGCCATGGCGCCCCTGGAGGATCGCCATGACACGGATCCCCTCACCGGCCTCGAGAGCCGCAGCCACTTCGAGCTGTTGCTGGATGAACGGCTGGCCAGCGAGAGCGGCAGTTTCTGTCTGCTGCAGTTCAGCGTGGATCACCGCAGCAAGATCCTGCAGTTGTTCGGGGAGGCGGCCTGCGACGCCATGCTGGCCAAGCTGGCCCGCATCGTGCGCCGCGAGCTGCGCCGGGAAGATCCTTTCGCTCGTTGGGACGAAGACGGCTTCATCCTGATGCTCTCCCAGACCGATCGGTTGAGCGGCCTGGAGATTGCCGAGCGGCTGCGTCTTGAGATCGCCGACGCCAGCCTGCTGCCCCAGCGCCCGGTGACCGTGAGCATCGGCCTGGTGCAGAGCCAGAGTGCCGAGCAGCTCGATCACCTGCTGGCCCGGTTGGCCTCCTGCCACGGTCAGGCGAAGCGGGAACACAACGCCGTGGTCGGCTGACGGCCAGTCACTGTCCGCGTACCCATTGACGCCGATGGACCCATCAGCGTCAATGGTTTTCAGTCAGCGCTCACTGACCTGCTGACGCTGGCAGACCCAGAGAGAAGCCAGCATCAGCAGGGCGCCCAGACCGAGCCTGAGCAGGTCGGTATCCTTTCCCCAGAGCACCAGATTGACCAGCAGACCCGCGGGGATCAAGGCGTTGTTCATGATGGCCAGCACGCCGCTGCTGACCAGGGTCGCCCCCTTGTTCCACAGGAAGTAGCCGAGCCCGGATGCCCCGACCCCCAGCCAGAAGAGGATGCCCCATTGCAGGGAGCTGGCGGGATATTGAGGTTTGCCCAGCAGCCACCAGGCGGGCAGGGCGATCACCAGGGCGCCCAGATAGAAGCAGCCGAACATCGCCAGCTGGGGCGGCTGCTCAGCCTCCCGGGCCAGCAGCACCTTGTAGCCTACCTGGCCCAGAGCGAAGCAGACGTTGGCGCCCTGCACCACCAGGAATCCCAGTACATAGTTTTCGGTCAGGCCGTCGAAACGGATGACGGCCGCCCCCAGCACCGCCAGCAGGGCCCCCCACAGATAGACAGGCTTGAAGCGCCCTTCCAGCAGGTCGTGGATCAGGGTGACATAGATGGGGGTGAAGATGGTGAACACCAGCACTTCCGGTACCGTCAAGAGCAGGAAGGAGTGGTAGTAGAAGAGATACATGATGCCGAGCTGGATGGCACCGAGGGCCATCAGCTTGGCCACCAGATCGGGGCGCAGCCAGCGACGGCGCAGGAAGGGCAGAAACACCAGGCTGGCGAGCACGATGCGGGTCAGTACCGAGAAGTAGGCATCCACCTGACCGGCAAGGTAGACCCCGATCAGGCTGAAGGAGAAGGACCAGAGCAGGGTAACCCCTATCAAGTAGTTCATGTGATTGAATTGTCGTCAGTTGTCAATTTGGAGGGCGCTATGATGGCCGAGTTGGAAGGCGCGATCCAGCGTTTATGGGAAGGGTTGTCACAGATCGGAGCATTTGCCTTCGAGGCGAGCAACGGGGCCGGATCCGCCACCGACTGGTGCGGTCGCGGGGAGGGGGCCGTGGTGGTGACCGATCACCATGGGGGGTGGCTGTATGCCGAGACGGGTCGCTACACCACGCCCCATGGCCGGGAGCTGACCATGCACAACCGCTTCTGGTGGCAGCGCACCGCACGGGGGATCATGCTCTCCCACCTGCGCTACGAGCAGCCGGTGATGTTGTTCGAGCTGTTGCCCCGGGGGGACGGGCACTGGGTCACGGCCGAGCCTCACCTGTGCGGGCAGGATCACTACAGCGCCGAGCTGACCGAAACCGGCGGGGGCTTCCTGCTCGCCTGGCAGATAACGGGGCCGCGCAAGAACGAGCGGTTGAGTTATCGCTACGGACCAGAGGCGCAGAGATAAAAAAACCGGCGCAGGGCGCCGGTAGAGGGGACAAATCGGAGGTTTTGTTAAAACGGTCCCAAAAACAGGAGAGATACACTCTCGTCACACACGCAGAGAGGGTCTTCAGGCATTCAGTGCATAGTTCAGCATGGCTTGCAGCTTGCTGTCGAAGAACCAGGGCAGCAGCACCATCAGCAGACCCAGCACCCCGGCCAGCCGGTGGCGATACTGCCAGCCGGCTATCAGTACCAGACCGCCGCAGAGGGTGGTCAGGATGCCTGACATAGGGCTGCCTCCCGCTGTTGGCGGCGCTGCTGTGCCCACTGGTTGAGGGCGACCGAACCCAGGATCAGGGCCAGCGCCACGCCCGTGGTGGACTGGATCTGCTCGCCGAGGAACAGGGCTCCCAGCATGACGCCGAACAGCGGCACCAGGTAGTTGCTGAAGGAGGCGAAGGTCGGGCCCGCTTTCTGGATCAGCGCCATGTAGAGGAAGTAGACCAGGCCGGTACAGAAGATCCCCAGCATGGCGACGGCGCCCATGGCCTGCTGGCTCGGCAGGGTGAGGGTGCTCAGGTCGGCCACGAAGGGCGCGGCCAGCAGCAGCTGGATGGCTGAGGAGATCAGGATGTTGCGGGCCACGACCACAGGATGGTCCTTGGCAAAGCGCTTGATCATCAGCAGGCCGATGGCGAAGCAGCTGGCACCGAACAGGATGGCCATGGCACCGAGCAGGCCGGCATTCATGCCGCTGGTCAGCTTGGGCCAGAACAGCACCAGCACGCCGATGAAGCCGATGATCACGGAGACGAGGCCGCCCTTGGTGATTCTTTCACCAGAAATAAACAAAGGAGCCGCCAGAATGGTCACAAAGGGGATACAACCCATGACCACGGCCGCGATGGCGCTGTCCACGTACTGTTGTCCCCAGGCCACCATGATGAAGGGGATGGTGGCGTCGAGCAGGGCGATCAGCATATAGGTTCGCCAGGGCGTGTGTTCACTCTTGAGGCGCATGAACAGGCAGAGCAGACCCAGGGTCAGGCTGCCGCACAGGGCGCGTCCGGCGGCCACCATGATGGGGGGCAGTTCAGCCACGGCCTGGTGCATGAAAATGAACTGGGAGCCCCACAACAGGCCGATCGCCAGCAACAACAGATAGCTACGCATTTGAATCTCCGATGTAATTCGCCTGCGCATTCTATGCAATCTGCTACTATGCCAAAAATGAATTGTCGTCATTCAACTATGGCCAATATCGATGGAACTGCCCCTCTCCCGCCTCGACCTCAACCTGCTCACCGTGTTCGACATGCTGATGCAGGAGCGCAACGTCACTCGCGCCGCCGAACTGCTACACCTCTCCCAGTCCACCGTCAGCCATGCGCTGGGGCGCTTGCGCCAGGCGCTGGATGATCCCCTTTTCGTGATGAGTCGGCGCGAGATGATGCCGACCGAGCGGGCCAAGGCACTGGCCAGCCCGGTACGTCAGGCGCTGGCCATGCTGGAGCAGGGGCTGCGGCAGGCGAAGGGGTTCGATCCCGCCAGTGCCCAGCGAGTGTTTCGCATCGCCACCCCGGGCTCGGTGGAGCACGGCCTGGTGCCGGTGCTGGTGGAGTGGATGGTGCAGCAGGCTCCCCACTGCCGACTGGAAGTGTGCGAGCTGGCGGACAGCGACTACGAGCGGGAGCTGGAGAAGGGGGAACTGGATCTGGTGATCGGGTTTGCCGGTGCCAACCACCTCTCGCCCCGGTTGTGGCGCGAGGAGTGGTTCAGCAATCCGCTGGTCTGTTTGTCGCCCCTCGGCAGCGCCCTGCCCGACATGCTGGGGCCGGGAGAACTGGTCAGCCGCCCCCATATCCACACCTCCAGCTGGGGCCACAGCCAGGCCATGGTGGATCTCTGGCTGGCCCGTTTCGGGGTGGAGCGGGAGCTGGGGGTCAGGCTGCCGAGCTTTATGGCGGTACCGCCGCTGATGGCGACCGGCCGCTACCTGGTGGTGGTGCCCGAGATGATCGGGCGCCACTTCTGTCGCCACTATCCGTTGCGACTGCACCAGCTGGAACCCGCCATCCCCATCGTCTATCTGATGGCGGGCCACCCGCTCAGTGCCCATGACGAGGCGATCGGCTGGTTCAAGGGGCTGTTGCACCGGCTGGCGAGGGAGCGCTACGGCGCGGATGCGCTCGGCTATCCCGCGCCGCAGGGGGCAGATCACGCCAATCCGGAGAAGTAGTCCAGCCCCATCGCCCCCTTCACCTCGGCCAGCACCTCGTCGGTGAGGGCCCGGGCCTGCTCGGTGCCCTGCTGCAACAGGCGCAGCAGCTGACGCTTGTCGGCGATGGCCGCCTCGCGCCGCTCCCGCATCGGGGCAAGCAGGGCCTGCAGGCAGTCGTTGAGTACCTGCTTGCAGCGCATGTCCCCCAGACCGCCGCGCTGGTAGTGGGCTTTCATCTCGGCCACCAGGGCCTTGTCAGGGTGGAAGGCATCCAGATAGGCGAACACCGTATTGCCCTCCACCTGACCCGGATCGCTCACCTTGAGGTGATTGGGGTCGGTATACATGGCGAACACCGCCTGCCTGATCTCGTCGCTCGACATGCCGAGTTCGATGGTGTTGCCAAGGGACTTTGACATCTTGGCCTTGCCGTCGATGCCGGGCAGGCGGCCGGTGTCGCTCAGGATGGGCTGGCACTCGGTCAGCACCTCTTTGCCCACCAGGGTGTTGAAGCGGCGCACTATCTCGTTGGTCTGCTCCAGCATGGGCAGCTGATCCTCGCCCACCGGCACGTGAGTGGCACGAAAGGCGGTGATGTCGGCGGCCTGGCTGACCGGATAGACGAGGAAGCCGGCGGGCAGGCTGCGCTCGAACCCTTTCTGCTGGATTTCGGCCTTGACGGTGGGGTTGCGCTCCAGCCGTGCGACGCTGACCAGGTTGAGGTAGTAGGTCGTGAGTTCGGCGAGGGCGGGCAGGGCGCTCTGCAGGCAGAAGGTGGTCTTGGCCGGGTCGAGGCCGGCGGCCAGGTAGTCGGCCATTACCTCCAGCACGTGATCGGTCACCTTGGCCGGGTTGTGGCCGTTGTCGGTCAGCGCCTGCAGATCGGCGATCATGACGAACTGGCGGTAATGGTGCTGGGCGGCCACGCGCTGGCGCAGGGAGCCGACGTAATGGCCGATGTGCAGTTTGCCGGTGGGGCGGTCACCGGTCAGGATCACGGGGTTGTGCATGTCACTCTCTCCAGTTGGGTGAGCCGGGAGGCGACAAAGGGATGAAAACAATGACCGCCTCTCGGCGGTCACGGTGTTTTCTTTTGGAAATTTTACATAGAAAAGCAGTGCCGCCTGTTTAGAAGCAGCACCACCAGTAGTTGTGATTGAATGAGGTCATATTCATGGCAAATCACACTACGCCTGTTCGATCACTTCTGCAAGGGCACGACCAGCATGTCGCAGGGCACGGTATTCATCAGCTGGCGTGCGCTCGAGGTGAGCAGGCTCCAGAAGCTCTGGCGATGGCCGCACACCAGCAGGTCGATCTGGTAGTCCTTGACCGCCTGGTTGACCCGCTCGCTCAGATCGCCGCAGATCACCAGCTTCTTCTCGATGGGGTAGTCCACCGAGGCGAGGAAGGCTTCCAGCTTCTCCTTCGCTTCGGCGATCACCTGGTCCTGCACGTTGTCGATGTCGATGTCGATCATCTCGGTGTAGAGATCCTTGAGGTCCACATCCACATGGATCACCGACAGCTTGGCGCCGTTGGAGCGGGCCCGGTCGACCGCCTTCTCGATCACCTTGCGGTTGTCTTCCGACAGGTCGATCGCGGCCAGTACGTGTTTGTAATAGGTTCCATTCATGGGAGTTCTCCTCACTGATCCTGGGTCCACTATACCAATGTCTGCTGAAACTAAAACGGCATCGTCGCCACAGTTTCAGGATTTGCCTGACCCCGAACCGGAAGGCGTAGAGGTGCAGGTGGCCGGGGAGTGCATATTTTGAACAGGAGTTTGACACCGGTCACAGGCGTGCTATTGCCCCCGGGAAGGTGGGGGAATAGGATGTGCCCGTGCTTCGCAATGAACACAAAACAACAAAAAGCATCTGAATACCGCTTTGGGGAGCCTCGCGCTCCCTTTTGTTTTTCTGCCCTCTTCCAGCCCATATCCCGTCCGACATCAAGGTAATCCCGCCCTCCTTGGTTATGCTGTAGCCAGTTCCCTTGGCAAAACGGCCAGGGCTCCTCACCTGCAACCGGGTGACGCTGTCATGGCCGTTTCTCATGTCCCACCGATGCACCGGAGAGTCCTTCATGATCATTCATCCCCAGATCCAGGGTTGTGTTGCCCGCAATTGCCACCCCATGGGTTGTCGCGCCGCCGTGCTGCAACAGATCGAACAGGTGCGGGCGGCGGGGCCGTTCAACGGGCCGAAACGGGTGCTGGTGCTGGGGGCATCGTCCGGTTTCGGGCTGGCGTCCCGGGTCGCGCTCACCTTCGGCGCCGGGGCCGATACCCTGGGCGTCTCGTTCGAGCGGGGTCCCTCCGACAAGGGGCTCGGCAGTGCTGGCTGGTACAACAACATCTGGTTTCGTCAGGCGGCGGAGCAAGCCGGTCGCATCGCCGTCAACCTGATCGGGGATGCCTTCTCCGACACCATGCGCCAGCAGGCCATCGACGTCATCCGCCAGCAGCTCGGGCAGGTGGATCTGGTGGTCTATTCGCTGGCGAGCGGAGTCAGGGTGATGCCGGATGGCACACAGGTACGCTCGGTGCTCAAGACCACAGGCCAGCCGCTGCAAGGCTGGGGGCTGGATCTGGAGCACGATGCGCTGGTGCAGCAGTCGCTGGTGCCAGCCACCCCGGAGGAGATCCGCGACACCGTCACCGTGATGGGGGGAGAGGACTGGCAGCGCTGGATGCAGGCATTGCAGCAGGCGGATTGCCTGGCCCCCGGCGCCCGGACCGTTGCCTACTCCTATATCGGCCCCGAGTCCACCTACCCCCTCTATCGGGACGGCACCATCGGCTATGCCAAGGAGCACCTGCACGCCACCGCCGAGACCATCAACCTGCAACTTGCCGGGATTGGCGGTCATGCCTGGGTGTCGGTCTGCAAGGCGCTGGTGACCAAGGCGAGCGTGTTTATTCCGGTGCTGCCTGTCTATCTGGGCCTGTTGATGGGGGTGATGAAGGAGCGTGGTGTCCACGAGGGCTGCATCGAGCAGATGCAGCGGCTGTTTGCCGACAAGATGTACGGGCCCAGAGGGGTCGTCGCCGATGGCAACCGGCTGATCCGGATGGATGACCACGAGCTTGAGCCAGCGGTGCAGGCCGCCGTCTCGGCACTCTGGCCCAAGGTGACGCCGGAGAACTTCCGCACCCTGGGGGATTTTGCCGGGTTGCGCCAGGAGTTCATGCAGCTCAACGGCTTCGAGCTGCCGGGGGTGGATTACGGTGCGCCGGTGAACGTGGCGTCACTCACTGAGCTGACGCCCTGACACCCGCACGAGGGGCATCAGGCGACGTTGCAGGCCAGTTCAGGGGAAAGGTGGGGAGACTGGGCCAGCACGGTCTGGTTGCGCCCCTGGCGCTTCGCCTGATACATGGCCATGTCGGCCCGATGAATGAGCTGGCTCAGGCTGTCATCCTGCGTCGAGCGTTCCGCCACCCCGATGCTGATGGTCATGTGGGGGGCGGCCAGGTAGGCGATCCGGCTTCTCAGCTGCTCCGCCAGCCGCCAGCAGGTGGCCCCGTCCTGGGTCATGGCCACCAGAAATTCTTCCCCGCCCCAGCGCCCGATCAATTGCTGGTCCGGTGCCCAGCTCTTGAGCTCCCTGGCCAACTGCCGGATAGCCTGATCCCCCGCCTGGTGACCATGCTTGTCGTTGATCTGCTTGAAGTGATCGATGTCGATGATGAGCAGGGTCAGGGGCGTTTCGTGCAGCCACTGTTGACCCAGTCTCTCCAGCAGGGCGCGCCGGTTTGGCAGCCCGGTCAGCTGATCGAAGGTGGCGAGCTTGTAGAGGTGGCGCGAGCTGCGGTGGAGCCTGCGGGTGGTGAGCCCGAGCAGGATCAAGGCGACGGCCAGCAGCACCAGCAGCAGCAATTGGTAGTAGCGGGCACTCTGCTGGTAGAGCAGTTGCTGGCGCTTGCTCTCGTTTTCCTGCTGCAACGCGCGATTGCTGGCCTCGCTGCGAGCCAGATCCATCTCGACCTGGAAGGCGGCTGCGTGCTGGCTCAGGGTCTGGTTGAAGTGCTGCTTGTAGTACTGCATGTAGCGGGTCATGGCCCCATAGGCCTCGGGGTAGCGGCCCAGATCGGCCAGCAACCTGGCCTGCATCGCCCGACCATCCATGGAGAGAGGGGCGGTGTGCTCCATCAGCAGTTGCAGGGCCAGCTGCTTCTCGCCACGACCCAGCAGGGTTCTTGCCCGGATCTCGGTCAGACGGGAGGCCGCCTGCGGGCTATCCAGCCTGTCATAGATGGCTTGTGCCTCCTCCAAGCTGCGCCAGGCTGAGTGCCAGTCCGCCCGTGCGTTGAACACCATGGCCTGGTAGCCGAGGACGATGGCGCGATAGTGGGGTGACAGGCTCGGCGTGGCCAGCAGGGTATCGAGCAACTGGCTGGCTCTGGCAGGCTGGCCCATGTCGATGTAGAGCCTGGCCATGTTGGCCCGGATGATGGCCTGGCTGTTGGGCTCGTTGAGCTGCACCATCTGGCCGAGGGCATCCTGATAATAGGTCTCGGCCTCACGGTAGAGATTGAGGTCCGCATAGAGGTTGCCGAGGGTCATCAGCAGACGGCCGCACTGCAAGGTGGAGAGGATGGAACCCGGCTCTTTCTGCTTGAGGTGATAGGCGGTCTTGAGCTCGAGGATCGCCTCTTTCATCTGCTGGGTACGGTAGAGGGCGAGCCCGTTGAGGGCATGCCACTCCGAGACCTGCCTGGGGTGATGCCGGACCGCTGGCCAGAGCTGGGTGAGCAGCTCGAGCGCCTGATCCGGCGTATCGGCATCCAGGGTCAGGGCAATCTGCTGCAACCGGAAGTCGAGCAGGCGAAGGGTCTCCTGCTGGGCATTGGCCAGACCGCGGGCGCGGGCATTGTCGCGCTGTGCCTGTGGATAGCGGCCAAGGGCTGCCTGGGCCAGGGACCTGGCGTAGAACAGTTCCATATCCTGCTGGGGACTGGCGTCGAGGCGCTGCAGATAGCCGACGGGATCGCGCGCCGCCTGCAATTCAGCCTCTTTCAGCAAGGAGGGAGCTGCCTGCAACTGGGTCATCCAGAGCAGCGCCAGTGCCATTATGAATCTCATTGAATCCTTTCCCCGACCAATGGCGCCATCATAATGGCTGATGTCACCTACACCATGTTTCTTTGCTTCTCTATAACCGTATGGGGGAGAGGATGAGGTGAAAAGTCGTCGCAACTGCGGGGTGCGTCGGTTGTCTCTGGTTGCGTCAGGATGCAACAGTGGCGACAATCGTGGGCAAATCACAGTGGAGAATCATCATGTTGGCCAAAGCCATGATCGAGAAGTTGAACGAGCAGATTAATCTTGAATTCTATTCCTCCAACCTCTACCTGCAGATGAGCGCCTGGTGCGAGGACAAGGGCTTCGAGGGGGCCGCCACCTTCCTGCGCCAGCATGCGGTCGAGGAGCGCCAGCACATGGAGCGCCTGTTCACCTACGTGAGCGAGACCGGTGCCATGCCGGTGCTGGGGGCCATCGAAGCGCCTCCCCATGAATTCAAGTCCCTGGGTGACATCTTCCGCACCACCCTGGAGCACGAGTATCACATCACCAAGTGCATCAACGGTCTGGCCCATGTCGCCTTCACCACCCAGGATTATTCCACCTTCAACTTCCTGCAGTGGTACGTGGCCGAGCAGCACGAAGAGGAGAAGCTGTTCAAGAGCATCGTCGACCGTCTGAGCCTGGTGGGCGAGGATGGCAAGGGCCTCTATTTCATCGACAAGGAGCTGGCCGAGCTGGCCAAGGGCGCACCGGCCAGCATCATGGACGGCAACGCCTGATAGTCGTGGACACTTAGTGTTCAGTCAGTACAATGACGGCCCCTTGTAAAGGGGCCGTTTTCTATTTGCAGGTGTCCTTGTACCGCTGTGCTGGTGTCTGCCGGGTACAATGACGGTCCTTTAAGGTAAAGGGGCCGTTTTTCTTTTGATGGGTGAGTGACGATGAAACAGGTGGATGTGGTGGTGATCGGTGCCGGGGCGGCCGGATTGATGTGTGCGGCCCAGGCTGGCTACCGGGGTCGCTCCGTGCTGGTGCTCGACAACGCCAAGAAGCCGGGCCGCAAGATCCTCATCAGCGGCGGCGGTCGCTGCAACTTCACCAATCATCAGGTGGGTCCCCATGCCTTCCTTTCGGCCAACCCCCACTTCTGCAAATCGGCGCTGGCGCGCTATACCCAGCAGGATTTCATCGATCTGGTGGACAGGCATGGCCTGAACTACCACGAGAAGACGCTGGGCCAGCTCTTCTGCGACGACAGCGCCAAGGATATCGTCGACATCCTGCTGACCGAGTGCGACTGGGCTGGCGTGACCCTGCAGTTCCAGACCGAGATCCTCACCGTCAGCAAGACAGATGAAGGCTTCGTGCTCGACACCAGCAAGGGGGAGATCGCCTGCTCGTCGCTGGTGGTCGCCACCGGCGGCCTCTCCATGCCGAAACTCGGTGCTACCCCTTATGGCTTCAAGCTGGCGGAGCAGTTCGGCCTCACCGTGCTGCCGACTCGCGCCGGGCTGGTGCCCTTTACCCTGCATCAGGCCGACAAGGAGGCCTTCGCCGATCTGGCGGGGGTCAGCCTGCCGGTGGCGGTGACCGCCGAGGATGGCACCCGCTTCAAGGAGGCCATGCTGTTCACCCATCGCGGCCTCTCCGGCCCCGCCATCCTGCAGATCTCCTCTTTTTGGCTGGCGGGGGAGAAGATTCACATCAACCTGCTGCCGGATCTCGACATTCCAGAGACCCTCAAGACCTGGGTCCAGGCCCATCCTGCCCAGGAGCTGAAAACCGTGCTGGGGCGCGAGCTGCCCAAGCGCTTCGTCGACAAGCTGGTGGAGCTGGGATGGCTGGTGAGCAAGCCGATGCGCCAGTACAACGAACGGGAGCTGGAGGCGGTGGCCACCCTGCTGGGGGATTGGCAGATCCTGCCCAACGGCACCGAAGGGTATCGCACCGCCGAAGTGACCTTAGGGGGAGTGGATACCAACGCGCTCTCCTCCAAGACCATGGAGGCGCGCACCGTGCCCGGCCTCTACTTCATCGGCGAAGTGGTCGATGTGACCGGCTGGCTCGGTGGTTACAATTTCCAGTGGGCCTGGTCGTCGGGCTGGGTGGCAGGCCAGTACTGCTGAGGGATGCCGCATCCTTGCTGTGAATGGTCCCGTCAGCGGCCTCTCGGGTGACAACTTCCAGTG
This sequence comes from Aeromonas sp. ASNIH7, assembly GCF_002903485.1. NCBI lineage: Bacteria > Pseudomonadati > Pseudomonadota > Gammaproteobacteria > Aeromonadales > Aeromonadaceae > Aeromonas > Aeromonas sp. ASNIH7. The sequence goes on along the minus strand of NZ_CP026226.1, from coordinate 2,080,144 downwards.
GGCCCGGTCGTCGGGCTGGGGGAGAGGCCGTACTGCTGACAAAGAGGCTCAGCGGATGAGTCCGAGCGGATCGGGCCGTGTCAGGCGGCCCGAGTGATGGAACCAGACGCGGCCTGCTCAGGCCGCGTTTTTTATGGTCGGTCGCTGGCTGCCGCTTGGCCTCTAGCCTCTCCTGATATTGGGCAGGAAGGCGGTCAGCAGGCCGATAAGGGGCAGATAGGCGCAGACCTGATAGACGGTTTCGATGCTGGTGGCATCGGCCAATTTGCCCAGCAGGGCGGCCCCTATCCCTCCCATGCCGAAGGCGAAGCCGAAGAAGAGGCCGGAAATGGTGCCGACCTTGCCGGGTACCAGATCCTGGGCGTAGACCAGGATGGCGGAGAAGGCCGACGCCAGGATGAGGCCGATGACGATCGACAGCACCGAGGTCCAGAACAGGTCGACGTGGGGCAGCAGCAGGGTGAAGGGAGCGACGCCGAGGATGGAGATCCAGATCACCCGCTTGCGCCCGATGCGATCGCCGAGTGGCCCGCCGAGCACTGTCCCAGCCGCGACGGCAAACAGGAAGGCGAACAGATAGAGCTGGGCGCTCTCCAGCGACAGGTGGAACTTGTCCATCAGGTAAAAGGTGTAATAGCTGCTCAGGCTGGCCATGTAGAAGAACTTGGAGAACATCAGCAGACCGAGGATAGCCAGTGACCAGCCAATCTGGCGGCGGCTCAGGCCGGTGCCAGCATGGGCCCTCATCCGCCGATGGAAGCTGGCAGCATGGTGGCTGGACCAGCGGCCGACGAAGCTGAGCACGATGACCCCGATGAGTGCGAACAACGAGAACCAGGCCGCACTGCCCTGTCCCTTCGGCACGATGATGAGCGCCGCGAGCAGGGGGCCGATGGCCGATCCCAGATTGCCGCCGATCTGGAACAGAGACTGGGCCAGACCGGGCTGGTTGCCGGCCGCCATGCGGGCGACCCGAGAGGATTCCGGGTGGAAGACGGAGGAGCCCATGCCGATCAGCATGGCCGACAACAGCACGGCGCCAAAGCTGCCTGCCTGCGACAGGTAGAGCAGCCCCACCAGCGTGAAGCCCATGCCCAGAGGCAGGGAGTAGGGTATGGGTCTGCGGTCGGTATAGAGGCCGATCAGGGGTTGCAGCAGCGAGGCCGTGAACTGGTAGGTGAGGGTGATGAGACCTATCTGGGTGAACGACAGATCGAGCCCCAGCTTCAGGAGGGGATAGATGGCCAGCAGTACCGACTGCATCATGTCGTTCAACAGGTGCGAGAAGCTGATGGCGGCGATCACCGGATAAGCGGTGGTAGTCGGGTTGTCCACCGCGGGCGGGGCGGTGATCGGGGTGTCGGTACTCAAGGTCTTGTCCATGGCTGGGGGATCACTCCCTCTACCATGCCCTATCCCGGCGTATCTGGACATAACCAAAGTGGGCGAACTCCCGGATTGCGTTCGCGTGGCGCGCAGGCCGTTCATGCTGACGGCGTGTGGATGGCTGGTCAGATCTTGTGCTTGGCGCGGGGCGGATTAGTATAGAAGGCCTGCCGCCGTTATCCGGCCCATCGCCCGCCATGGAGGGAACATGTTCGAAAGCCTGGGTGTCATCAACGTCTGGACCTATCTGGTCGGTCTCTTCTTCATCATCATCGCCCCGGGCCCGAACTCCCTCTATGTGCTGCGAACCGGTGCCGTGCGCGGCATAGGCCCGGGTTATCGCGCCGCCCTCGGCGTCTTCGTCGGCGATGCCATCCTCATTTTCTGCGCCTATCTGGGGATCGCGTCCCTCATTCGCACCACCCCATTGCTCTTTACCCTGGTGCGCTATCTGGGCGCCATCTACCTACTTTATCTGGGGGTGAAGATCCTGCACGCGAACTTCATCGCCAAAAAGGCGGGACCGGCGTCCGATATGGATCCCGGTGAGCGCTATTTTACCAAGGCCCTCACCCTGAGCCTCACCAATCCCAAAGCGATCCTGTTCTACGTCTCTTTCTTCGTGCAGTTCATCGACTTCAGCTATGCCCACACCTGGATCTCCTACCTGGTGCTGGCTGGCATGCTGGAAGCGATGAGCTTCGTCTACCTGACCCTTCTGATCTTCGGCGGTACCCTGATGGCCCGCTTTTTCCGTCAGCGCCAGACGGCGGCCCGTCTCGGCAACGGCCTTATCGGCCTCTTCTTCATGGGGTTTGCGGCCAGGCTGGCGACGCTCTCCTCCTGACCCTGGGGATTGCTGACCGTCCGGTGTCGGGCACCTAGTCTGGCCAGCAATCCTTGCCCACGGGGATGAAGCGGGACTGGTAGACGATGAGCTTCTGGTTGCCCGGCTGATTGATCCCGGGATTGTGGTAGGTCTCCCCGGGCAGCAGGTACTTGCTGTCCGCCTCGCTGTCCGCCTGCTGGCAGCCCCGTTTCACCATGAACTCGAAATAGGTGTTGCCGGTATTGGTGATGGCGCTCTGTGCCGGGTCCAACTGGTATGCAAAACGTGACTGACGCGGGCGCACCACCAGGATGGACTGCAGGGCCAGTTTCACCTCGACGGTTCCCCGGTGCTGCGTCTGGCTGCCTTCATCCACCTGGGCTGCCGGTGACTCGGTGAAGGTGATGCGGTAGTAACGCTCATGGTCATCGGCGGGCCCCTTGTAGTAGAACTTGACGTTCTGGGCATGTCTGGCGTGCAGGGTGAAGCGCCTGGGGGCAAACAGCAGCTCACCGGGGACGGTGGGCAGTGTTCTGCCTCTGGCCGTGGGGTCGCTGATTTTTTCCATTTGTATGTCGTACAGCTTGGGTGAAGCACTGTTGTTGGTCAGGGTTCTGGTAATGAACTCCTGCTCTGGCGCCATGGCAAGAGTCATGGCGCCGATGTCGAGGGCGGCGGCCTGTGAGGCCAGCAAGCCGCCCAGCAAGGGCCAAAGTAGACGATGCATGTTGTACTCCATGGTCAGCGCCAGGTCCCCTTGATGATGATGGTGCCGCTTTGTTCCACCTCGCCTTCCCACATCTCGTCGCCCATGGTGCGCTGCACCATGGGATCGGTCAGGTCGAATTCCAGCGCCAGCTTGTAAAACCGGGTGATGCCCTGGCCGTTGACGGGATCATTCCACTCCTGTGGTGGTTGATTGTCCTGTATTCCGAGGGTGCGAATATCCACCGGTGTGCGATCGCAGCGAATGGCGTGCCGTGAACCCGCTCCATGAGCCACCGAATCGAATACCAGCCTGGTAGGGATGGGGACGGCCTGTTCAGGTGCGAAGGAGCCTGCCGGATAGAAAGTGCAATATCCCCGATAAGGCGACCCCCTGTCCTGTGAAATAGAAATTTCCAGCATATCGGCACTGATGGGGCCGCTATCAGAGATATTGTATGAGAAGCTCAGAATGTCTTTTCCGACCTGCCCCTCCCTGTAAGGATTGCTGACGCCCTCCGAAGACAAGATGGATACGCTGAAGTCCCGTGGTTTTATATGAATTTCGGTTGTGCCGCTGAATTCATAGTATCCACTCTCGGGAGCATATCCATTCTTCATATTGAAGTTGATCAGACTGCGAGTCAGTTGATCTTGCAGTCCCAGCCTTACAACTTGTTTGAAGAAATTGCTGGACAAGAAAAGATAAACAGATGGCTGTCCTCTTAAATAGCTGATGTTGTAGCGAGAGCCTTTGCTTGCCCAATTTTTCAAATCTGCGCTCATTTGCAGATCCGCAGAACCAATGGCGCTATTCAGCGAGCTGTTTTTGACATTGGTATACATGTAGGGCTCGGTGTAGTTCTGACTGCCATCTTCATTGAAGTTGTAATCAAGAAAACGACACAAAATCCCATCTCGGGTACCCAGCCTGTAATTCTCACAGCCTTGTGAACCGGGCAAGACATAAGGAACACCATTGCTGTCCACAATGACTTCACTTATTGCATTGGTTTGTACGAAACGAAGATGGCCGGCCTTCTTGTGCTGCATGTTTCTGACGTACCAGTTTCCGCTGTTCTGATTGATACAGCGTTCACCGGCTGCCGCGTCATATTTTAGCGTGGTCCTGCACAGGTTCATCTCCCTGTTCAAAACAGCTCCGACAGGCATGGTTCGAAGATAATCAAAGAAACTTGCACTCAATTTGCCATGTCCCCACCCGGCAGATGCCCCAATGAGACCGAAGAAGCCCAAATCATCAACGACGGCCGGCTTGTTGACCGCCTCAGCGGTATCGGGGTCACAACGGGTATAAGACATGATGCAGCGTTGGTTGACATAAGGACGGCGAATAGGGCCGTTTTCCCACATATCGACGTTCCAGTTGTTGATATCGGTGTTGTATCCGTTATCAACGTACGCCAGGCTCACCTGACCATTTCCTTTGAGCGAGGTCCAGGCATTTGCGCCGGTCAGACGCGGATCCAGGCCATCAGTCGGCGCAACAAACAGGTTGTTGTCTTCCTGATTTTCAATTAACAGAAAATGGCGCAGCGCGGCATTCGGCCAGACGGTTTTGGATACAGCCGCACTGCCTTGCTGTGCCCAGCCGGCGCCAAGTGCAATGACCAGCAGCAATCTGTGTGTGATGTTCATGTTCAATACTCTCTCACCATGGCGTAGGTGGGCAGTCCTTGGCAGGTCACGATGCCGACCCAGGCCGCGCCCGTGTGTTGTGCAAGATCCAGGTCGGCTTCACAGAAGTCGCTTCCCCGGCGGAAAGTCAGCATGGGGTTGGCCTTGTCCACGTCCAGGGTGAACTCGCCGACCTCGTTGGTCACCGTGGTGCCGATGTGGTTGTCAATGCGGGCGTTAGCAAGCAGCGAGCCATCTTCTGCCCTGAGTACGCCAAACACGGTGACCATCTCCTTGATGCTGCTGCCGGCATCCAGAGTGGCGACGTTGCCGGGGAACAGGGTGTAGCGCTGCTTGCCGGTGTTGATGTCATAGCTGTCCTTGCCCGTCTTGCTGTTGAGCAGTTCCACTTCGTATTCCTGATAAGGCGGGAGCGCCAGGAAGGTCTGTTCCCCTTGCAGGGGGTAGTCCTGTCCATTCACCTTGGCGAGCATCTGTCCTTCCCGGTGGATGCCGGTATTGATGATGAGGCCTGAACCAGAGGTGCTCCGGCTGGATGCGATCACGTCGTTCTCCGTGGTGATCAGGGCACCCCGTGCAATCAGGTTGCCATTCACGTCGCCGCCATGACCGCGACCCAGCGTCATGGTGCCGCCGATGACCCTGTTCTCGAACCCCAGGGTGCCGGAAGGCGCCATATTGTGTGTGTCGCTGCCGTGCATCATGCGGGAGGCATTCAGCGCGGCCAGATTGATGGCTCCCTCCATGCGCTTCTGATAGTTGAGGTTGGCCGTGGTCTGGCCCTGCTCGTTGCTGCTCATGCCGAAGCTGAACAGATTGTCGAACGGGATGGAGTAGTCCAGGGTGATGCTCTTGTTGCTGAATCCATTGAGTGTGCCACTGTCGCTCTGCAGGCTGGCGCGCATGGAGAGGTTGCCGTATCGGCCCGCATAGAGGTGCTGGTAGTAATCCGCATAACTGCGATCGCTGTTCATCTGACGGTCGTGCGTGGTGTTGAAGGTCAGCTGGCCCATGCCGCTGACCCAGCCACCCAGATTGATCGTGATGCCGGCAGAGTAGAGCTCGGTTGCACTCACTCCCAGGGCATCGCCTGCATACAGTTTTTCCTGGCTGACCCACAGGGAGGCATTGTCATGGGCTTGCAAGGAAAGGCTGGACGCCAGCCGCCAGGAGTGATCGGTGGACAGCATGCTTTGTAACTGGGTGCCGAGGCGATCCGTGACCTGCCAGCTTGCGCGTGCCTCGCCGACGGCCGCATCCCTGAAAGCATAGGTGGTCGTCGCCAGATCAAGGGTATCCAGCGAGCGTGCCAGCGACAGACCGAGCAGGGGGGAATCGCCGCTGTGCTGGCTGTTCTCCATCATGCCTCCCCACCATTGCCATCCCCACTCCCGGGTAAAGCCCTGATTGCCGCCCAGCTTGGTGACTCGCTGGGTGGTCGTGCTGGTCAGGCGGCCGTCGACATAGACTTCGACCGTGACGTTGTAGACCCCGTTGGGGAACGCGGAGGTGTCGATGTGCTGGTTGCCGATCGCCAGGTTTTGCAGGCCTATCAGGCGTTCATCCCGATAGACCCTGGCCTCGCCGTTGGCGGGCATGAAGACTTGCACCGGAGTGGTCGATTCGTTGGTGGTCTGTTTTCGAGATTGCGCCTGGTTGCCATAGGATGCGCCGTAGAGGCGACCCGTGGTCAGGCCCGTCACCACCCCCAGGGTCTGCAGGTCCCATGTCGAGACCATGCCTGCTGCGATGCGGCGATCATCGAGATCCCGTTCGTACATGGCGCGGTAGATGTCGCCGCTCTGCTCCGGCTCACCCAGGTTGTAAAGGGATGCATCCACGGCGACATGGTGCGCGCCCAGCCCTACGGTACTCTCCAGCTGCAGGAAATTGGAGTCCTGGTGCCCGCTCTGGGGGGTATTGATGAAGGAGTAACCCAGGTTGTAGCGCTGTACGCCCGTCAGGGTGTCCACCGTCGGGGTCAGTGCGACACGGTTGTCAGATTGCCTCGCCTGGCCAAAGGCATCCCGTGACACCCGGATGGTGAGCAGCATGGCGACGAGGTCCAGCTGCATGCTGGCATCGGCATCGATCTGCAAGGCGCCATCGGCAGAAAAGGTGCGTCTTTGCTTGCTGGAGAGCAGAGTGGTAAGGGCATCGTTCAGCACGCCTTGCTGCTGGCCGGCACTGAAATCAAGGTGCAACAAGTGCAGCTTGCCGTCTTGCAGCAGCAGGGTGGCATTGCCGATGGTGTCGTCGGTCAGGGTGTCGATCCTGTTGTCCTCATCCGTGTATCGCAGGCGTACCGGTACCGCCAGCCCCTCTTCCAGCGCCTTGGCAAAACTGGCAGGAATGATGACGTTGGCAATTTTGAGAGGGGCAGCAGTGCTGGCCGAGGCTGACATCGCAATCAGCCAGGAGAGCGGCAACAGCCAGGCTTTTTTCAACATATCGAGCACCATGGTTCCGGGTGTGGAGATCGAGAGCCGTCACCCTGCAAGAGGGTGGGGCGGCACCGTGATAGGGGGTTACTTGATGACGACGAATTCCTGACCCAGCCAGAGTCCCAGGTGGCTCTTTGGATCACGCATATTGACCTGCTTGAACCGGCGTTGCTTGCCCGGCAGGTCGTAGTAGGTTTCCTTGCACAGCTCCTCGCCTTTCAGGCAGGGGCCATACGCTACCGTGCGATAGGAGGCATTGCCCTGGTTGGTGAGCGTGTCGTCCTTCAGGTCATAGGCGAACCGGTGCTGGCGTGGTGTTACCACCAGAATGGTGCCTATCTGTGCTGACGTGGTGGCAACAGCCTGACGGCGTTCGTTGCGCTGATCGTCGACGGAGAGCGCCGTGTCCAGCCAGCGGATGCGGTAGTAACGCTCCTTGTCATCCTGCGGACCCTTGTAAAAGAACCTGACGTTGTTTTTGGCATTGGCGGGCAGCATCAGCCGACTGGGTGACAACATCAGCTCGCCGCTGACTTCCATGGGGATCTCCTGCCCTCCCTCTTCCGGTGAGGTGATGCGTGTCACGCTGATCGTGACCAATCTGGCCTGGTCACTGCCATTTTCAATCTGTTTGGCGACCTCCTGGCTGCCTGCATCAATGAAGGTGGTGACGGCGCCGACATTGATCGCCTGGCTGATACCGGGAATGAGCAGCAGCCATATCGCTGCAATTTTCAGGTTCATGATGTGCCCCTAAGAGAACAAAGGGCCCCGCAGGGCCCTCAATGGTAAGCGGTGGATGAGTTAGCTCCAGTTCGCTACGAACTCGACGTTGACTTCACCGCTCCACAGGCCGTCCGGCAGGGCGTCAAAGGTGGTGGGGGTGCCGCTGGCAGTGGCACTTTCAATGTTGAAAGTGAAGGAACCCTGCGCTGTGACGCGTTCGGCATCGTTCTTGAAGCCGTTGGCAAGAGGAGAAAGATTCCCCCCCGTGATGCCGGCAGCGGTGTCGATCAGGGTGGTGTAGGCGGTTGTGCTGACCGGTGCGCCGCCCCACAGCACGCCCACATCGACGGTGGAGTCGCCACCCAGGTGATTCAGGGTGCCGTTCAGCTTCTTCGCCTTCAGGGTGAAGTCGGTCGCGCTGGCATCACCCTTGATGGCGACATCGAACAGGCCGTTGACGGTGTTGAACCCCTTGATCCCTTCGGCATATTGGAAGGAGAGGCTGGAGAGCGGGGTGACCACCAGCTCGGAAGTGGTGTCTTTCTTGGCAGTGGCCTGCCAGGTCGCGACGGCAGACGCTTCTACGGCGGCTTGAGCGGTGGCGGCAAAGCCCAGGGTAGCCACGGACAGAGCAATCAGAGTCTTCTTCATTACGATATTTCCTACATATCTTCTGGATGGTATTGACCACCCGGTTGGTTCATTGCCCGTCAGGGGCATGCCTTGCCACGTTGGCGACGATTCGACCGGTCGTGGCAGCCGGACCTGGAATATGTTTCTCCTCGGACCAGCTTGTTTTTTCGTCGACTAAGATAACGATCGGATCTGTTTTGATCGACCGAATGGTGCGTAGGAAAAATCTCAAAGGATGATGGGGCGCAAACTTTATAAAATAATTGATTTCCCTTTCCTTTCAGTGGGTTGTTGTGTCTCATGTATTTGATTTATATGTTTTTTAGGTCTTTTATTGCGGGAGGAAGAGCACAGGGAAAACCGGGAAGGAGGGGACATCAACGAGGGAGGGGACCCGGCCACCACCAGGCTCCATACGAGGCAAATAAAATGCAATATATTGATAAATATATAAAAAATAAATGAAGCTATAATGGTGATTAACTTGAGAATGCCATTTTTATATTTATTTAACATATTGAAAACAAGATCAAGCTGTATGGTGTCGTTGCTTGATTTGTAGTTAATATGCTCGTCGGACAGGGCTGAATAACGGATCTATATATGGCGAAGGTATTGATAGTTGATGATCATCCAGCAATAAGAATGGCCGTGAACATGTTGTTGAAACAGGAAGAACATCATGTGTTAGGCGAGGTTGATAATGGTGTTGATGCTATCGCCATGGCCAGGAACACCCATCCAGATATTGTCATTCTTGATATTGGAATACCTCAGCTTGATGGCATCGAAGTGATAAAGAGAATCAAGATGCTGGATATTGGCGCCAAGATTCTGGTGCTGTCTGCACAGTCCACCCACCATATTATGGTGCGGTGCCTGCAAGCTGGTGCCGAGGGGTTCTTGTCCAAGCTGGATGATTTGTATTTGCTGAAGGATGCGATCGCAAAAATAGAGAAGCGGCAACTCTATTACCCCCGTGACGTCATCGCCGGCGCCAGGCATGCCCATACGGTCGATCGGGAAGATCTGCTGTCGACCCTCTCTTCCCGCGAGATGAGCGTGCTGCTGCAGATTTGTCAGGGTCATGCCAACAAGCAGATTGCCCAAAGCATGCTGTTGAGCGAGAAAACCGTCAGTACCTACAAGACCCGGTTGATGAAGAAACTCAACATCACCAACATCGTTGATCTGATCAGTCTGGCCAGACGGCAGAAACTGCTGTGAACAGGGCGAAATTGCTGTTGCTTCTGCTGGCGCTGGTCTGGGTGTGGCCGCTGGCGGCCCAGGAACCGGAAGAGCCCCTGCTGCAAGTCTATTCGCGGGATGGCGGGGAATACCTCGATGCCAGCCCCTTGCCGCTGCATGGGGAGGAGTGGCGCTGGTTGCAGGAGCGCGAGCGGCTGATCCTGGGGGTGCCCAGACCTGACAACCCGCCTATGGACATCACCCTGAGGGCGAATGCTTATGAAGGGGTGACGGCCGACATCGTCGGCATGTTGACCCATCTGCTGCACATCGAGATCCTAGTGAAGGGATATCCCTCCAGGGCGGCTGCCATTGAAGCGCTCCAGCGGGGGGAGATCGATCTGCTGAGTACCTCCAATTCCTATGAGCGGGAACAGCATCTTCTGCTGACTGACAAATATATTGCTGACGACCCAGCCATCTATAAAAACATTCAGGTCAAAGAGCGAGAAATAAGAACAATAGCCGTGCCGGAGTATTATTTGCCGTTCATGGACATCATGCGCTATCTGTCGGACTACAAAATTAAAATATACCCGTCCCGCTATAGTGCATTGTCCGCGGTGGCATATGGTCAGGTTGATGCCGTCATGGTGGACATGATCTCCGGCAATTTCATCGTCAACAAGTTCTATCAGAGCAGCATTCAATTATTGAAGCCGCTCTATATCGATACCGCCGGTTTTGCCTTTGCCCTCAATCCCAAGGAGCGGCGACTCAAGAGGATCATGGATATCGCGCTGGGGGAGATCCTCGAGGGCAAGCGGGCGGAAGTGGCCAAGCGCTGGAATGGGGGGGGCCTCTCCATCGGTGCCAGCAGAATCGACCTGAGCCGCGAGCAATGGGAATGGCTGAGCAAACGGGAGAAGATCCGGATTGCGGTGAACAGCGGCATCCCGCCCCTCAGTTTCTATGACGTCACCGGTACCATGCACGGCGTGGTCGCCGATCTGCTGCAGGTCATGCGAGCCAAGCTGGGGGTGGAGCTCGAGGTGGTGCCTGCCAAGACGCCGGAGCAGATGACCCAGTTGCTGGATAGCGGCCAGGTGGATGCGGGGGTGTTGAGCCCTTCTGCCGAGCGCAGGAACCGCTATCTGTTCAGCCGGGCCTTTGTCCTCGATCCCCTCTCCTATGTGGTGGGGCTGCGCCACCGGGAGGTCCCCCCTGCATCGCTGCTCAAGACCGGCACCGTGGCCATGGTCAGAGGCTTTATCTCGACCCAGGCCATCGAGGCGGAATACGGCAAGCTGACGTCGCGGCAGTTCGATACGATTGAAGATGCCATGCGCTGTGTGGCGATGGATGTGTGCGATGTGACCATACTGCCGCTGCGGGTGGCCAAGTACTACGTGAACAGCAAATTCCCCGACAGCCTGATCATTACGGGGGAGCTGTTCGATTCCATCCCCATCGGTGCCGCGTTGGCGGTCACCCCCGCGCATCCCGTACTGCGGGACATTCTGGACAAGGTGATTGCCATCATTCCGCCGGATGAGCTGGAAGGGCTCTCCAACCGCTGGCGGGTCAATGTCAAACAGGAGAGTGTCTCCTGGCAGGAGTTGATTCAGGAGTTCGGGGTCTTTATCGCCTTGATCCTGCTGCTGACCCTCTGGGTTGGCCTGTGGGGGCTGTCCCTGCGCAAGCAGATCCGCGAGCGGCGACTGGTGGAGGGGGCGCTGAGCACCCAGCTCAAGTTCATCGCCGATCTGGTGGACGGGACACCTCACCCCATCTATGCGCGGGATTTGAACGGGATCCTGGTACTGTGCAACAGCAGCTATGCCAGCTTCCTTGGCGAGTCCAAGGTCAGCCTGCTCGGCACGGGCCTGGACGACGCGCGAACGCGCTGGCCTTTTCTTGCTCCCCTGCACGGGGATCTGGTGCTTTCCTGTGACAGCCGCCGTGCCCAGGAGGGGGATCACCGTCTGGTCCTGCCGACGGGCGGGGTCGACGTCTATCACTGGGTTCAGCCTTACTACGATCTGGACGGCAATGTGCAGGGGGGCGTGGGAGGCTGGATCGACGTCAGCGAACGGGTACGCCTGCTCGATGAGCTGGCGGTGGCCAGCCAGGAGGCCCAGGAGGCAAACCGTGCCAAGAGCACCTTCCTCGCGACCATGAGCCACGAGATCCGTACCCCCATGAATGCCATCATCGGCTTGCTGGAACTGGCGCTCAAGCGGGGTCGGCTGCACGAGGAGGATCAGGCCTCCCTCGCCATTGCCCATGGCTCGGCCAGCGATCTGCTGAGCCTCATCGGCGACATCCTGGATATTTCCAAGATCGAGTCTGGCCGGTTCGAACTTGCCCCCGAACCCCATGACATCGTGACCCTGACAGCATCGGTCGTTACCGTCTTTACCGCGCTGGCGAGGCAGAAAAATCTGCGGCTGGATCTCGTCACGGGCAATCCTTCCTGGGTGCAGATCGATGGTCTTTGTTACAAGCAGATCGTCTCCAACCTGATCAGCAACGCCATCAAGTACACCGAGCGTGGGTCGGTCACGGTGACGCTGGCCTCCCGGGTCAGCGATGGCTGGTGTACCGTGCAGCTCACCATTCTGGATACCGGAATCGGCATTGATCAGGCCGAGCAGGCCAGGCTGTTCGAGCCCTTCAGCCAGGCCAGCCAACCCGAGAAAATCCAGCAGTCGGGTACTGGGCTGGGTCTGATGATCTCCCGCTCCCTGTGCGAGACGATGGGCGGCTCCCTGCAACTGGAGAGTGCGCCCGGGCAGGGGACCCGGGTCAGTATCGAGATCAAGCTGCCGGTGGCCGATGCCGTGGCGATGCCCGCCACGCCTGCACAGGAGCCGGCGGTGGAGCCGGTGCGGCGACTGAAGATCATGGTCGTGGACGATCATCCAGCCAACCGGTTGCTGGTCAGCCAGCAACTGGCTTATCTGGGTCATGACGCCACGGCCGTCGAGTCGGGAGAAGAGGCGCTGCGGCTGCTGATCGGAGCCAGGGTGGATGTCATCATGACCGACTTCAACATGCCCGGCATGAACGGCTTCGAGCTGGTTCGCCAATGCCGGGAGCTGGAGCGGCTGCACGGCTGGCGACGCACCGTGATCCTCGGGCTGACGGCCGATGCGCGGCAGGAGCAGATCAATGAAGGGCAGGCGGCAGGGATGGATGACTGTCTGTTCAAGCCCGTCGGACTGGAGGCGCTCGATCACTGCCTGCGTCGGCACATGCAGCGGGAAGAGCAGAGTGACATGGTCGTCTGCATGGAGGAGATCCGGCGGTATCTGGGGCCGCTGACCGCACACCAGTCGACCCTGATGGTGCCTCTGCTGGCCGAGTTCGTGCGGGCCAGTGACGACGATATCGCGGGATTGCAACGGGCCGCGGAGGAGGGGCATGTCGGCCAGTTCATCGACCGCATACATCGCCTGAAAGGGGGCGCCAGGATCATGGGCACTCTGAAACTGGTGGCGACCTGCAGCGAAATAGAATCCTGGGAGCTCGATCAGGCCAGGCTGCCCGAGGCGCTGGCCCGTTTGCAGCAAGAGTACGAGGTCGTTCGGCTGGCGGCGACCCAACTGCAGGTGATGGAAGGGGAGGAATGAAGGCATGGGAACATGCCTTCGGCTCCTGTGGTCAGCCCAGCCAGTACACCATCAACTCATAGGCGGCTTCGCCCACCTGGTCCGGTCTGGCTGACGGGGCCTGATAGCTGAGGTAATAGCGGGTCGCCTGCGCCAAGGGGAGGGCGCGGCTTGCTTCGAGGGGTTGTCCGTTGAGCGCCAGCGTGATCCGGAGATCATCCTGCTGTGGCAGGGAGCCGTAGAGTGCGCGGGCTTGCAAACGATAGGTGGTGTTGAAATCCGGGTGGCTCAGGTCTGCTGCCAGGATCTGGACGGGAGCCTGTGCCGGATCCGAATTGATGGCCTGGAGGCCTGGGTGGGTAAGCGCTACTTCCATGTTGGTCTCTTTGCTGGCGGTGGCCTGCCAGTTCAGCTGGCTCACCTGCGTATTGGCGTGAACGGCGGCACTGCTGCAACCGATCATCACTGCCAGCACCATGCTTTTTTGAAACATAGTTATCTCCTTTGTCGGACTGGGCCCTCCTTGGCGAGGGCCTCCTCTTATCGGCGCTTTCCCCGAAAGCTGAACCGCTCTCCCCGGATTCGCCCATGAGTCGGCGGCAGATAAGGGGTATGATCCGCCCCCTGGCGCCATGCCATTGACGGAGGAGAGCCATGCTCGAAAATCAGATGATGTTGTTGGCGGTGTTTGAGCGGGCGGCGCTGATGCTGATGACGCTCTTTCTTCTCACCCGCACCCGGCCGTTTCAGCGATTGTTCCAGAAGCGTGACCACACCCCGGCCGAGCTGGTGCTGGTGGCGGCCATCTTCTGTCTGTTCGCGGTGTTCAGTACCTACACCGGCATTCCGGTGGAGGGGGCCCTCATCAATGTGCGGATCATCGCCATCATCTCGGGCGGCATCCTGTTCGGCCCCTGGGTCGGCATTCCGGCCGGGGTCATCTCGGGGCTGCACCGCTATCTCATCGACATGGATGGCCACACCTCCATTCCCTGTCTCATCGCCAGCATCATCGCCGGCCTGCTGGCCACCTGGCTGCACCTGCGCTGTCGCAAGTCGCGGCTCTGGCTCTATGGCATCCTGGCGGGGATGGCCTGCGAGGGGCTGACCATGCTGCTTATCTGGCAACTGACCGAGCCCCATGCGGTAGGTGTGGAGATAGTCAGTCATATTGCCTACCCGATGATCGCCGGTGCGCTCTGTATCGGGCTCATCATCAAGCTGGTGCAGGATCTGGATGACGAGAAGGAGCTGATTGCCGCCAAGCAGGCCAAGCTGGCGCTCGACATCGCCAACAAGACGTTGCCGTTTTTCCAGAACATTGATCGCCACTCCCTGAGCCAGGTGTGCGGCATCATTCGCAGCGAGATCAGCGCCGATGCGGTGGCCATCACCGATACCCGCGACGTGCTGGCCTATGTGGGGGTGGGCAAGGATTACTACGAGCTGGACGAGCATCACGCCATCAGCGACATGACCCACAGAGCGGTGCTGCTGGACCAGATCATCATCAACAACGATCTGCGCCAGTATCACCTCTCCGATTTTCACTCGGTCATCATTATTCCGCTGCGGGAAAACGGCGCCGTCAGCGGCACCCTCAAGATCTATTATCGCCGCACCCACAGCATCACCAGCTCCCTCAAGGAGATGGCGGTGGGCCTCTCCCAGCTCATCTCCACCCAGATGGAGGTGTCGCGTATCGAGCAGCTCAAGGAGATGACCCGCAAGGCGGAGTTCACCGCGCTGCAGAGCAAGATCAACCCCCACTTCCTGTTCAACGCCCTCAATGCCATCTCGTCGCTGATCCGCATCCGTCCCCAGCAGGCACGCCAGCTCATTGCCAATCTGGCGGATTACCTGCGCTACAACCTCAACAAGGGGGACACCCTCATCGACATCCAGGAGGAGCTGCAGCAGGTGCGCGACTACGTGGCCATCGAGCAGGCCCGCTTCGGCGACAAGCTGGAGGTGGTGTTCGAGGTGGACGACGTGCATATCCAGGTGCCGAGCCTGCTGTTGCAGCCGTTGGTGGAAAACGCCATCCTGCACGGCATCCAGCCCCGCAGTGCGCCGGGTCGGGTCACCATCGAGGTGAAGCAGCTGGCGGGCGGCATCCGGGTCGCGGTGCGCGACACAGGCTACGGCATCAGCCAGGCGGTGATCGACGGGGTCGCCGCCGGTCGGGTGGAGAGCCGCAGCATCGGTCTGATGAACGTGCATCAGCGGGTCAAGCTGCTCTATGGCGACGGCCTGCACCTCAAGCGGCTGGAGCCGGGGACCGAAGTCTGTTTCTATCTGCCTGATCAGGAGGCAATGCCATGCTGAAAGCGATCATTGTGGAAGATGAGTATCTGGCCCGCGAGGAGCTGGCCTTTCTGGTGGGGCAGCACAGCAACATCGAGATAGTGGCGAGCTTCGAGGACGGGCTGGAGGCGTTCAAGTATCTGCAGGATCACGAGGTGGACGTGGTGTTTCTGGATATCCAGATCCCCGCCATCGACGGCCTGCTGCTGGCCAAGAACCTGCACAAGTCCAGCCATCCGCCCCACATCGTCTTCGTCACCGCCTACAAGGAGTTTGCGGTGGAGGCGTTCGAGCTGGAGGCATTCGACTACATCCTCAAGCCCTACAACGAGCCGCGCCTCATCAATTTGCTGCAAAAGCTCGAACTGGCGGGCAAGTCCCAGCCCCAGGGTGCGGAGTCCGGGACGCCACAGAACCGCACCGTCAATCTGGTGAAGGGGGAGCGCATCATCGTCACCCCCTGCGAGCAGATCTACTACGCGGAAGCCGACGAGAAGCTGACCCATGTCTACACCCGTACCGATCGCTACGTGATGACCATGACCCTCAGCGAGTTCGTCAGTCGGTTGCCTGCCGAGGGGTTCTTCCGCTGCCACCGCTCCTACTGCGTCAACATCAACAAGATCCGCGAGATAGTGCCCTGGTTCAACAGCACCTATCTCATTCGGCTCCATGACCTGCCGTTCGAGGTGCCGGTCAGTCGCAGCAACATCAAGGCGTTCCGTCAGCTGATGCGGCTCTGATTGTTATTCATTCCCGCCGATCTGCATTTCATGCCGTAATCGGTCGGCGGGAGCGGCGTCTTGCCTATAGTGGCCCCAGTTTCCTTAAGGCCATTCCTCGAGACGCATCATGACCATCGATCTGAATCGCACCCGTTACCTCACCCTGTTGGGGACCATCATCACCCAGTTCGCGCTGGGATCCGTGTACACCTGGAGCCTGTTCAACGCCCAGCTCTCCGACAAGCTGGACGAGCCGGTCAGCCAGGTCGCCTTCGCTTTCGGCCTGCTCAGCCTCTCCCTGGCGGTGGCCTCCTCCCTGGCGGGCAAGCTGCAGGAGCGGTTCGGGGTGCGCAACGTCACCCTGGGCGCCGGCGTGCTGCTCGGCATCGGCTTCTTCCTCACCGCTCATGCCAGCAACCTGGCGATGCTCTACCTCTGCGCCGGCATCCTGGTCGGTTTTGCCGACGGTACCGGTTACCTGATGACCCTCTCCAACTGCGTGAAGTGGTTCCCGGAGCGCAAGGGGCTCATCTCCGCCTGCTCCATCGGTGCTTATGGCCTCGGCAGCCTGGGTTTCAAGTACATCAACCTGCTGCTGCTCTCCAGCAATGGCCTTGAGACCACCTTCCAGCTGTGGGGGCTGATCGCCATGTCCATGGTGCTGGTGGGTGGCATGCTGATGAAGGATGCGCCCCAGCAGGCCGCCGCCGTGCAGCAGAGCGAGAGCCGCGACTTCACCCTGGCCGAGGCGATGCGCAAGCCCCAATACTGGATGCTGGCGCTGATGTTCCTCACCGCCTGCATGAGCGGTCTCTACGTCATCGGCGTAGCCAAGGACATCGGCGAGAAGATGGTGGGCTTGCCGGCCGTGGTCGCCGCCAACGCCGTCGCCATCATCGCCATGGCCAACCTGGGCGGCCGGCTGGTGCTGGGCATCCTCTCCGACAAGATGTCCCGTATCCGGGTCATCACCATCGCCCAGTTGATTACCCTGGCGGGCATGGCGCTGCTGCTGTTCGTGCCGCTCAATGCCAACCTCTTCTTCGTGGCAGTGGCCTGCGTGGCGTTCAGCTTCGGCGGCACCATCACCGTCTACCCCTCGCTGGTGAGCGACTTCTTCGGCCTCAACAACCTGACCAAGAACTACGGCGTCATCTATCTGGGCTTTGGTCTGGGCAGCATCATCGGCTCCATCGTGGCCTCCCTGTTTGGCGGCTTCATGGCGACTTTCAACCTCATTCTGGTGTTGCTGGTGGTGGCCCTGGTGCTCTCCCTCACCATCCGCCTGCCGGCTCCCGTTGCGGCTGTCGACAGGGCCTGACCCCTCTCGCTTCTCAAGTCATAAAAAAAGACCCGGGCCTTGGCCCGGGTCTTTGCATGTCAAGGGGTGGACTCAGCGCGGAGGCAGACCCAGCAGGGCGCGCAGCTGGTGCGCGGTGGCCTCGACCGCCGCCCAGTCGCGGCCAGTGACGGTGACGTGGCCCATCTTGCGGCCGGGGCGGGCTTCGCCCTTGCCATAGAGGTGAAGGTGCACCCCGGGCAGGGCCAGGGCGCCGGCCCAGTCCGGCGTGCCGTCTTGCCACAGATCCCCGAGCAGGTTGAGCAGGATGGCGGGCTGAACCTCAGCCTGTGCCGGCAGCGGCAGATCGCACAGGGCGCGCACCTGCAACTCGAACTGGCTGCAACCGGCGTTGTCGATGCTGGGATGACCCGAATTGTGGGGCCGGGGGGCCATCTCGTTGACCAGCAGTTCACCGCCGACCAGGAAGAACTCCACCGTCAGCACACCCACATAGTCGAGGGCGGCGATGATGTGCTCGGCGATGCGCTGGGCTTCGCGCTCCAGGGCGGGCACATTGGCCGGGGAGCGGGTCTGATCCAGGATGCCGCCGCTGTGCCAGTTCTGCACCAGAGGCAGGGCACTGATAGCACCGCTCGGACTGCGGGCCAGGGTGAGGGCAAACTCCCCCTCCAGTGGCAGGCGTTTTTCCAGCACGCAAGGGACACCGCTGGCGGCCAGGGCCGCTGGCAATTCGCCCGCATTGTGGATAGTCCACTGCCCCTTGCCATCGTAGCCCTCGCGGGCGGTCTTGAGGATGGCGGGGAAGAGGTCGCTTGGCAGGGCGGGCAGCGGCTCGCCGGGCAGCAGGGTCAGGTTCGGGGCAACCGGTACGCCGGCGCGGGTCAGGAAGGCTTTCTCTTCCCGGCGATCCTGACAGACACGTACTGCGCTCGCGGCCGGGCGCACCGGCTTGTACTGCTCCAGCAGGGCCAGGGAGGCTGCGGGCACGTTTTCGAACTCGCAGGTGATAGCGTCGCAGCGGCTGGCCAGATCGCGCAGGGCATCGGTATCGTCATAGGCGGCCACGATCTGCTCGTCGGCGGCTGCACCGGCGATGCTGATGGGGTCCGGGTCCAGCACGATCACCTTGTAGCCGAGACGGTGGGCAGACATCACGAAGTAGCGGCCGAGCTGGCCGCCACCGAGCATACCCAAAGTGGCGGGGGGCAGTATCATGCCGGCTCCTCCAGGGTGAGCGCCAGCACCCGGTCGCGCTCCTTGGCGCGGAAGCCATCGAGCTGCTGGTGATAACGGGGAGCGTCGCCATCCTGGGCGACAGAGAGCAGGGACACGGCGAACAGACCGGCATTGGCGGCACCCGCCTCGCCGATGGCGAAGGTGGCGACCGGCACGCCCTTGGGCATCTGTACGATGGAGAGCAAGGAATCCATCCCCTTGAGCTGGCGGGTGGGGATGGGCACGCCCAGCACCGGGATCGTGGTCTTGGCGGCCAGCATGCCCGGCAGGTGGGCTGCGCCGCCGGCGCCGGCGATGATGGCGCGCAGACCGCGATCGCGCGCACTGGCGGCATATTCAAACAGGAGATCCGGGGTGCGATGGGCGGATACGACGCGCGCTTCATAGGGCACGCCGTGCTCCTTGAGGATGCGGGCGGCGGCCTGCATCACGGGCCAGTCAGAGTCGGAGCCCATTACCAGGCCGATCATAGGGGGGGTCGTCATTACGGCTTCCTCGGATGTCAAACGTTTGCCGCATGTTACCAAAAAGCCGTGGGATCTGGCTCAACATTTCTTGTGTTTGACCCGCTCGAATGACGGTCAACGAGCCTCAAGGTACGAGAGGGGGCGAGGATCTGCGCCACTTGGCACCGACTTTGGGTAAAAACGACATTAGAAATCCAGATGGCTATACATCCAAGACGGCTCTGCCTATAATCCCCCGCTTTGGCGCATCATGCTTAAAAGGGAATCCGGTGAGAATCCGGAGCTGGCGCGCAGCGGTAAGGGGGAACGAAGCGACATCAGGGCACTGCCGTCAGGTGGGAAGCCGTCGCCGTAGGCCATCAGCCCCCAAGCCCGAAGACCTGCCAAAGTTCGTATTTCGGGCCGAGAGAAACCGGCCACGAAGTAGATGCTTACGCGAACTTAAGGATCTCTCATGTCCAAGACATTATTGGCGGCTGCCCTGTTGCCAACGGCGGCCTTTGCCCAACAACTGACCATCCCCGTCAATCCCACCATGGTGGTGACCGCTACCCGTGTCGCCCAGCCTGCCTCCAGTGTGCTGGCTCCCGTCAACGTGGTGACCCGTGACGAGATCGATCGCCTGCAAGCCCAGACCGTGACCGACGTGGTCAAGACCCTGCCCGGCGTGGAAGTGGTCAGCAACGGCGGCCGCGGCCAGCTCAGCTCGCTGCGGGTACGTGGTGGCACCTCTTCCCAGACCCTGGTGCTGGTGGATGGGGTGCGCAGCGCCTCTCTGACCGCCGGGATGACCGAGCTCAACAACCTGCCCCTCAACCAGGTGGAGCGGATCGAATATATCCGCGGTGCACGCGCCACCATTTATGGATCCGATGCCATCGGTGGGGTCATCAATATCATCACTCGCCCGGATCAGGGGACCAATCAACACAAGTTCAACTTGGGTGCGGGCTCCCACAAGCAGCGTCAGGCCGCCTTCAGCAGCGCCAGCCAGGTGGGTGATGCGGGTCAGATCAAGGTCGCTGGTGGTTTCGATGACGAGACCGGCTACAACGTGCATCCCATCGTCGGGGTGAACGATGGCGACAAGCATGGCCACCGGGGTTACAACGCCATGGTGGATTATCAGCAGGCGCTGGCCAGCAACTGGGATCTGTTCGGTACGACCCGTTGGTTCCGCAACATTGCCCAGTACGACAGATCCTCTGCCGCTTCCGCCTGGGGCCCGGCGTTTCATCAACGCAACGAGACCTGGACCGAGAACCAGAGCTACCAGCTCGGCTCCCGCTATCATGACGAGCGCTACCTGAGCGAACTGCGCGGCGCCTTCTCCAAACAGGATGCCTACGACTACCCGGATACCAGCGGCCGCGATCAGTCCGCTGATCGACTCTATACCCGTCAATACACCCTGAACTGGGTCAACAGCGTCAAACTGGACGAGAGCTGGACCCTGGGGGGCGGCGCCGACTGGCAGCGCGACATGCTGGACGATAGTTCCCGCTCCTCTGGCGTCGCCTTCCCGAGTGACGCCGATGAGCGTGACAACACCGGGCTCTATGCCCTGGCCCAGTTTGACAACCAGGTCTGGCAGGCCGAGCTGAGCGGTCGCAGCGATGACAACGAGCAGTTCGGACGTCACAACACCTGGCAAACCGGCGCTGGCTGGCGCTTCGTTGAGGATTATCGCCTCAGTACCCGCTACGGCACCGGTTTCCGTGCCCCCTCCTTCAACGATCTCTACTACCCAGGGTCCGGCAATCCTGATCTGAAGCCGGAAGAGTCGAAAAGCCACGAGTTGATGCTGGACGGACAGACCGCTGGTGTGGAGTGGCGCTTGACCGGTTATCGCAACGACTTCGAGCAGATGATCCAGTGGGCACCGGACAGCCAGGGCATGTGGACGCCGCAAAACGTCGGCAAGGCGCGGATTGAAGGGGTTGAGCTGGAAGGGGAGTTCGAGACCGGCTGGCTGAGCCATCGCGTTTCCGCCGAATACAAGGATCCCAAGGACAAGGTCACCGACAAGCAGTTGCAGCTGATCTCCCGCAAGGGTGCCAAGTGGGTGAGCCAGGCGCAGTGGCAGCAGTTCGATGGCTCCCTGAGCTGGATCTACCAGGGTGAGCGTTATGGTGACGCGGCCAATACCACCCAGCTGGGCGGCTACAGCGTGTGGAACCTGGCGGTGGGCTATCAGGTTGCACCGTCCTGGAAGGTCTCCGGCAAGATCAGCAACCTGCTGGACAAGGAATACCAGACCTCGGTGGGTTACCCGGCTGACGAGCGTGCCTACTATGTGACGGTGGACTACGCACTCTGATCCCCTTGTCTGGATCTGAAAAATCAGGGGCCCTGCCATTGGCAGGGCCTTTTCTATTGGCGCCGGGCGGGAGTATGATCGCGGCCTCGCATTCAAGGGGGAGCTCAGGTGGCCAATATTCTCGTGTTCGACTCCGGTATGGGCGGTCTGACTGTCTATGGGGAGATCCGTCGCGCTCTGCCGGAGCACAACTATTTCTACAGTTTCGACAATGCCCACTTTCCCTATGGCGAGCTGAGTGAGGCTGCCCTCATCGAGGCTTGTACCGGACTGGTCAGCCACATGGTGGCCGAGCACGCCATCGATCTGGTGGTGATCGCCTGCAATACCGCCAGCACCATTGCCCTGCCATCCCTGCGTACCGCACTCAGCATTCCCGTGGTCGGCGTGGTCCCCGCGATCAAGCCTGCCGCCGCCCTGACCCGTAACGGCTACATCGGTCTGCTGGCAACGCCCGGCACCGTCAGCCGTGACTATACCCATGAACTCATCGCCCAGTTCGCCCCGGGCAAGCATGTGCTGCTGAAGGGGGCCACCGAACTGGTTATCGAAGCCGAGCGCAAGCTGGCGGGGTTGCCGGTCAATATGGCCCTGCTCAGAGAGGTGCTCGCAGACTGGATGGAAGGGGAGGAGAGGCCGGATACCCTGGTGCTGGGATGTACCCACTTCCCCTTGCTCAACGAAGAGATCAAACAGCTGATGCCGGAATGCCAACTGGTCGATTCGGGTCTTGCCGTGGCAAGGCGGGTGGCGCATCTGCTGGCGACACTGCCGGTCCAGGCGCCTTGCGAGGGGACGGGGCGTGCCTACTGCACGCGACTGGATGCAGGGGCCCAGAAACTGACAGCCCCCTTGCAAGCTTGGGGGCTGTCGTCACTCGAAGAAGTGGTGTACTGAATATCAGGCGTCGACGTCGTTGACGTCCTTCTCATCCCGGTCCCGCTTGTCATTTGCTTCACGCACTTTCAGGGTGCGCTGCTGATACTCCTTGTCATTGAGCGCGGCGATGGCCTTGGCCGCATCGGCGACAGGCATCTCCACAAACCCGAAGCCCCTGCGTTTGCCGGTGGCCTTGTCCTTCATCAGACGAACTGACAGTACC
>NZ_CP026226.1:1902500-2052500 GCF_002903485.1 Aeromonas sp. ASNIH7 | reverse complement strand
CTGAACATTGAACCTACATGTGTAGGATAGGTGGGAGGCTTTGAAGGCGTGACGCCAGTTGCGCTGGAGCCGTCCTTGAAATACCACCCTTGTATGTTTGATGTTCTAACGCAGGGCCCTGAATCGGGCTCGCGGACAGTGCCTGGTGGGTAGTTTGACTGGGGCGGTCTCCTCCCAAAGAGTAACGGAGGAGCACGAAGGTTGGCTAATCCTGGTCGGACATCAGGAGGTTAGTGCAATGGCATAAGCCAGCTTAACTGCGAGACGGACAGGTCGAGCAGGTACGAAAGTAGGTCATAGTGATCCGGTGGTTCTGAATGGAAGGGCCATCGCTCAACGGATAAAAGGTACTCCGGGGATAACAGGCTGATACCGCCCAAGAGTTCATATCGACGGCGGTGTTTGGCACCTCGATGTCGGCTCATCACATCCTGGGGCTGAAGTCGGTCCCAAGGGTATGGCTGTTCGCCATTTAAAGTGGTACGCGAGCTGGGTTCAGAACGTCGTGAGACAGTTCGGTCCCTATCTGCCGTGGGCGTTGGATGATTGAAGGGAGTTGCTCCTAGTACGAGAGGACCGGAGTGAACGAACCTCTGGTGTTCGGGTTGTCACGCCAGTGGCACTGCCCGGTAGCTAAGTTCGGAATCGATAACCGCTGAAAGCATCTAAGCGGGAAGCGAGCCCTGAGATGAGTCATCCCTGACCCCTTGAGGGTCCTAAAGGGCCGTTGGAGACCACAACGTTGATAGGTGGGGTGTGTAAGCGTAGCGATACGTTGAGCTAACCCATACTAATTACCCGTGAGGCTTAACCATACAACACCCAAGAAGTGTTCTGGGCCTTGTAGCGAATGAGCGAACTACTTACAAATTCAGTGATAATGACAAGCAGCTAGCAAAGTCGTTATTCACGTCAGCTTTCCGAGATTGAAGATTTTGCCTGGCGGCAATAGCGCAGTGGAACCACCTGACCCCATGCCGAACTCAGAAGTGAAACGCTGTAGCGCCGATGGTAGTGTGGCATTCGCCATGCGAGAGTAGGACACTGCCAGGCACCCAATTAAACGGTGATGTGAAGAATCACATGGCTGGCTGCGAGGATGACACCTCACAAACAAGCAGCAAAAGATTTAGCGAAAGCTAACCGAATGCGGAGCGGTAGTTCAGTCGGTTAGAATACCGGCCTGTCACGCCGGGGGTCGCGGGTTCGAGTCCCGTCCGCTCCGCCACTAAATAGAAAGCCCAACCTGTTGAACAGGTTGGGCTTTTTTTCATATCTGCAGTTTGAAATGCCCGCTTGATGTTCGTGACCGTGACCAAACGGTGACCATTTCGTGACCAACCCCCTGATTTGACCGGAGGTCATTCTGGTCATTGTTGGATTTAATCGGTTACTATCCCTTAATTACTCAATTGGCAGGGCATAAACCGTAGTGAGCGCCGTTACCCTCAGAAAGGCCCTCGGGGTCTTGGCTAAATCATCTCCGTTTTCCGTAAAAACTGCGTATTCCGGCGAAGTTGAACAGCCATTCCGGCCAACGTGAACACCCTGATCCTTAACGCGCTCACGTCATCTCGTTTCTAACTCGACTGTTCAGATTGGGTCAACTCACTTCTCCTCTTCCTCATCGATTCTCCCTTCAGTGACAGCCGGTGAGCGTTGTGCATCAGCCGGTCCAGGATCGCATCTGCCAGGGTGTTGTCACCCAAGCTCGCGTACCACTCTTCAGTTGGCAGCTGACTGACCACTATCGTCGAGTATTTCCCATACCGATCATCCATGATCTCCAGCAGTGCGTTGCGCTGTTCGGCACTCACCGCTTCCAGTCCCCAGTCATCCAGGATCAGCAGCTCTATCCTTGCCAGTTGACCCAACAGTCTGGCGTAACTGCCATCTACCTTGGCCTGGCTCAGCTCAAGCAGCAGACGTGGCAGCCGGTAGTAACGAGTGCTATGCCCTTGCTGACAGGCTTGGTAGCCCAGCGCACAAGCCAGGTAGGTTTTTCCACAGCCACAGGGGCCGGTAATGAGCAGGTTCTGGCCCCGGCGCAGCCACTCTCCTTGGGCCAGGTTTGCTACCTGTGACCGCTCCAGGTTGCGTGCTGACTGGTAGTCCAGCTCCTGCACCGTGGCCTGGAGTTTGAGCCTTGCCTGCTTGACCAGCCGAGTTTGCTTACGCTGCTCCCGGCTCAGTTGTTCGTGTTCGACCAGCAGGCTTAGCCGCTCGATGAAGGGCAGCCCTTCGTAGGTACTCGCATGTTCCAGTTGTTGTTGCACGGCATCCGCCATGCCGGTCAGTTTCAGGTTTCTCAGGCGGGTCAGGGTTTGTTGGGTCATGGGGCGTATCCTCTTTAGTGGAAGCTCTGGGGGCCACGGATGTTCTCGTGCTCTTGCGGTAACTCTGGGTAGCTCAGCGGGCTTGCGGGCAGTTGGTCGCGGCCACTGGTCAGCACCGACTTGAGCTGTTTGAGTCGCACCAGACCTTCCCGGTTGGCCAACTGGCAACAGGCTTCAACCCGTGATGGCGGATACTCCCGGCTAAGACTCAGCAGCCCCAGGCAGAGTCGGTATGCCTGCTCGGCATGGGCTTTCTCTTCCAACCGTTCGCTAACCCAGCACAAGGTGCTCGGTCCGATGTCAGCAGCCCACTGTTTAAGACGCCCTGGGGTCCAGCGTTGCTGCTTGCTGTGACGTTCCGGCATGTGCTCAGGGAGCGTGCTCATCCCCGGGATGGTTTTACGTGGATGGCTCGCGACCAGCTGTTGCTGGTGATAGACCTGAAGCAGTGTGTCGCCTGCATGGAGCTCCAGTTGCTGACCCACATACTGGTGTGGCACCGAGTAATGGTGCTGCTCATAGCTGACGTGATAGTCGATGTTGACCTTGACCGTTTTGATGGCGACATAGCGATAGGGATGCACCGGCAGTGGTCCCAGTGCCGGGCGGTCCAACTGCTCAAATGCGTCACGTCGGTTACCGGGCAGTTGCTTGAACGGACGCTCGTTGAGTTCGTTCAGCAAGGCACGGATGCACTGGTTGAGTTCGGCAAGCGAGAAGAAGGTCTGATGGCGTAGACGGGCCAGGATCCAGCGCTCGACGATCTGCACACCCACCTCCGCCTTGGCCTTGTCCTTGGGCTTGTAAGGACGAGCTGGCATCACCGCCACCTGATAGTGCTCGGCCAACTGCTGGTAGCTGGGGTTGAGCTCGGGATCGTATCGGCAAGCCTTGCTGACACCGCTCTTGAGGTTGTCGGGGATCAGCAGTGCCGGTGTCCCGCCGAAAAACTCAAAGGCACGGACATGGCTTTGCAGCCAGTCCGGCAGTGACTGTGACCAGGTGGCCTCGGCAAAGGTGTAGTTGGACGCACCGAGCACGGCGACAAAGACTTGTGCCTGACGGACCTCACCCGTAGTCGGCGACACGATGGGCACCGTGGGCCCGCAGTAGTCGATAAAGAGCTTTTCCCCCGCCTTGTGGATCTGGCGCATGGAGCGCTTTTGCAACTGACACCAGGACTTG
The DNA here is from genome assembly GCF_002903485.1 of Aeromonas sp. ASNIH7. NCBI lineage: Bacteria > Pseudomonadati > Pseudomonadota > Gammaproteobacteria > Aeromonadales > Aeromonadaceae > Aeromonas > Aeromonas sp. ASNIH7. The sequence goes on along the minus strand of NZ_CP026226.1, from coordinate 2,048,979 downwards.
TAACGGTCACAGAACTGGGAGTAGCTGTAACAGCTATTGGGATAGCGCTGGGTGTACTCCTCCCAGAGCAGCTGTTTGGAGACCCCCTTGCGCTTGAGCTCCTGATGGACAGAGGGCCAATCCGGCACAACATGGCGGGCCGAGATGGTGGTATCGGCCTGCGGATAGAACAGGGCAGCCAGTCGGCCATCATCAAGCTCGGTAGGTAAGGGCCAGGTAAGGCCCAGCGCCTGGGCACTTTTGAGGAGTTTCTGGATGGAGCCGACACTGACCTTGGTACAGATACTGATTTGGCGAACAGAGAGGTCAGCTTCCAGCCGCAGTCGCAGCACTTCACGAATTTTACGCATTGCAATCCTCTTGGCAGACATAGGCTCTTCCCTGGCAAAAGGGAGAGCGTATCAAAGGTTTTTAAATCAATGCGTTAAGGATGATTCTGGTGAATGTGAACAGTGATTCCGGGATGTTGAACACTGTTTCCGGAAAGGAGGGGCAAAGTGTTCAGGTTGAGCCGGAATGAGCGTTCACATTGGTCCGGAAATGGTGTTCACGTTGAACCGGAATCGGTGTTCATGATCGGCCGGAATATGCAAAAACTACGTCAGATAGGCCCAGAGATGTCTATGACGACCTCAAGGAGTATCTCTACGTCAAACCTGATATTGAACTCGACTTTGAGCATGTATTGAGCTCGCTGCGGCCGGGGGATTGCGTCTTTCTCTGTGGCAGTAGTGGTGATGGTAAATCTGAAATTCTCTCCCGTAGCTATGAGCGTTATAAGCAGTACTATCGCTTCCATTTGGATGCAACCCATAGCTTTTCGCCTCATCAATCAGCAATCGATGCGCTAAATGAACTCTTTGATCGTGCTGGAGATGGGGCTCAACCCTTGGTGGTTGGTATCAACATCGGTATGCTGGCCAACTTTGCCAAAGAAGGGGCTGAGCGGCACAGTGCGCTGCGTGGCGTGATCGAACGTTTTTTGGATAGTGGTGAGAGAACGCAAGGGGCGTATCACTTTCTGGATTTCGAGTCCTATCCAAAATTTCGTTTTAATGATGATGCTGGCAGCTATTCAAGCTTTATGCGTCAACTGCTCAAGCGGTTAACCCAGCCAACTGATGACAATCTGTTTCATGCTATTGCGCTTGCAGATGAGCAACGTCAACGTGATATGCGCCTCATCGCCAATTTCAGGCTGCTGGCCAATGAGCAGGTACAAGAGATTATCATTACCACCCTGTTCAAAACCCGTTTGATCAAAGATCAATTCATTACGACTCGCGCCTTGCTGGATCTGCTGCATCAGCTTCTGGTCGGGGAGCATCACCTCTTTGATAACCTGTTTCTGGCTAAAGATAGCGAGCTAAGCCTGCGTCTTGCTGACTTTGATCCTGCCTTAATTCATACCCAAGCGGTAGACCAGTTTGTGCTGCGTTATGAGCTGAATCTACCGGATGAGGCGCTGGATGCCTTTATGGACGATCTGGCAAAACTTGGGATCATATTCAAAGAGCCTCGTGATAAAGCGGGTCAAGCCGCATCCCTTCTGCGCCTTTTTTATCTGATTAAGGACTGTGAGCTTGGCAATAACTACCATCACCAATTCAAAGTCGATTTTGAAGAGCAGGTACTTGAACTCTATGCCACCGTCTGGCTGCAGCATAGCAAGTACCTTGGGGAGGGTGGAAGCCAGCTGGCCTTGCGCAATTTCTATGTGAAAGCACTTATCCCGGCCATTTTTGTCTATGCCAACCGCAATGCCCCTGAGTTGTCAAAGCGAGAACTTTCTCTTGGTCAATTTGGCCAGTGTCATGTCGCGGCACCTGTCGAACTGAAAGCTGATTACAGCGCAATTCAGCGCCAGCATGTCGAGAAACACGATCATTTCAGCGCCTATCTGAAAGTTGATGAGCAGCTCTTGGCTCCGATGGCAATCAACCTCAATCTGTTTGAGCTGATCTGCAAGCTCAACAATGGCTATCGGCCAAACAAGTACGACAAGAATGCCATCGTGTTGCTCGATGAAATGGTTGAGCAAATCCGCGCTGTCGCCAAAAAGAGCCCTGTTCTTCACTATTACGAAGGTGATCAGCATTACCGTCTTGGTTTGGATGACGGCATGATCACTGTAGAAGGAACCCGATAGCCATGTCTCTGTATCCAATTCCTGTCGGATTAGCTCCGGTTGATAAAAACAAGCTCACCAACTACTGGCCCATTCGCAACAAAGGCAATGAGTTTGACTGGGATACCGTGACCGGTGTCGTGCTGGGGCTTTCCTTGCGCAAGCAGGTGACTGCCTATGAATTCGAGCAATTTAAGGAGGAGTGCAAAGCCCGGTTTGTAGACAAGCTCGACGATCCTGATTTTTGGCAGGTGCTTGAACGAGCCTATTTTTCAAATGACTCACTCTTTCACATTTCACCGCTGTTCCTGTTGTTCAAGGCCAAAGGGAAGAAGAGTGGACAAGCCGATCTCAGCGCACCAGATACGCGATTGTGCAAATTGTTTGCAGGCCTGTTGGGGGATTTCTTTCTTGAAGATGCGCTCGATGACAAGCTCAACTTTGTCGAGCAAGAACTGCTGTCCGTTTTGCAAGGCAGGCTGCAAAGCGGCAGTCTGGTAAAAAATGAGGATGAGCAACCTTATCTACCTTTTTTGAATGCCGTATTTCGTGAAGATATTCGCTTTTTGGCTGCGCATCCCCAGTATCTGCTGCAAGCCTTGCCTGGCACACTCAAGCTGTATGCCTTTGCTTACTGTGCTCAGCTGGCACTGAATGTGACCGATTGGCAACATGAGCCCCAAAGCAAGCCTCTCTACTTTATTCTCGATTCGGAAAAGGCCAGCTCTGAACGTACATCGGTAAAGCGTTCTGGCTACAAGCTGCTGGCTGCTGCCAGCGAGCGGGTTTTCCCGCTGCTTTCCGCCCTTGACGTGCTGCAGTTGCCAGGGGATACCAAGAAAAGACCGCTCTGGCAGGTTTATCGCGATGCAACGCAATATGCTGACCAGACTCAGTTGCTGGAAGATTTGAACAACTATCTACAGGCCTTTAGAGAGAAGCGCGGGTTACGGCCTGAGCGTCCTCTCACAAACAGCGTGGCAGAAGCCTTCGAGCAGCTCAAAGAGTTTGCACTGGAGCAATTCCGTGATGCAAATACCTCCCGTGGCGGCGTGAACAAGAAATATGTCAAAGAGCTGGAAGAGAAGCTGCTCAGTGATTTTATTCAGGCCCGGGGGGCTGCTGGCCGCACCCTGGTACTGAATCAGGATCAGCTGTTGCTGTTGACCAATCTCACCATCGGCAAGGCCGACAAGCTGCGCCTGCACGATCTGCGTAAAGGCTTCGAGCTGCGCGGTTTTTATCTTGATAACCAGTCATTGCAGCAACTGGTCAGCTTCTATGAGCGCATGGGCAATGTAGAACGAATGAGTGATAGTGGAGACGCCGTATATGTCCGCAAGACCCTTTGAGCATTTTCTGGCCGAACGTTTTATCGAGTGGGTCAGTGCCGACATTGAACCGGGCTCTCGTTACCAGTTCAAATCCCCCAGCGCAGAAAACGGTCTGGTGCTCTATCAGTCACTGGTGACCTTTGCTGCCACAAATACGCTGGCTACGGCCGATGGCATTGACCTGCCGTATATAGAGTGCAATGGCGTGCTGGTTTTACCAGTGTTGCATGGTGAGGCGCCTGGATTTACCGAAAACTACATTTCCCGTTTACGTGATCTGGTAGCAGGGCGCAGTGCAGAATTTGAAAAAGCAGCCCTGCTCATTATCCACAACAGCATGCTGGATACTCTGATCAACAGTGCGCTTGATTTGGGGGCGCCCGGTGCGGTCTGGCATCCGGATAGTCTCTCGCAGCAGCTTGGCGCACTGATTGATGTTGGCAGCAGTAACAAGGAGCTGTCAGCCTGCCTGCTTGAAGAGCAACTGTCCCTCATCACTGAAGAGGGGGCGACCGTATTTGGTTTTGCTCCTCTGTTCAGTGCACTGGATCAAGATGGTGTTCTGGAATTTGATGAGCTTCAGCTATTCAATGACCCGGTCATTTTGAACTGGAGCGGCAAGAAGGCTCAGATCAGCAAGCGGCTCCAAGCCAACCGCAAGCTGCGACGCGAGATTGAAGATGCGGTTGAGCATTATGATCTCGATCAGCTCGAGAGTGTCCTGAAAGAGTTCAGCGCCAAGTTTATCCGCCTGCATTTCCAGGATGAGAGCTGGCGTGACCTGGAATTCGAGGCCTACCTCAAAGAGATTGAAGCCAACAAAGCGCAAAAGTTGCTATTGGAAGAGGTGGCCGTTGACAGTGGTTCACTGCAACAAAGAGCCAAAAGCCAGAGCAAGGCGGGACAACGCGACCTGAGCCTGCTGATCCAGCTCCCGCCGGGGGAGAAAACCCTCAACCTCTCTTTTACCTTCATCGGTAATGATCTGGACGAGAGCCAGTTCAAACTGATGCACAATGGGCCGCTCAAAAATTCGGTCACTTATTCTGTCAGCCGTGTCGGTGGTAAACGCTGCTGGGCGACGGTGACCTTGCCCGTCACGGGAGAACCCACCTTTTTTAGCCTTGAGCTTAAACGCGATAACCGCTCCGAAGAGTACAAGTTCCGCTGTCTAGTGGTAGAGCAGGGAGATTTCTATTTCGATGAGTTGCTGCACTGCTTCCGAGTTGATGCGGGCAAGAAGTGGCTGACCCTGCTGCTGGAAGAGAACAAGTTCAAGGTCAACCCAGAGCAAGACGCCATCATGCATCTGGTTGACGATGAGGGCGAAGTGGACTGCAGCGCCTGTGGCTGGGTGAACTTTGATACGCTGGCCGAGCAGAGCGAACAGATCCAGTTTGAGCTGGTCAATGGCGAGCGTCGCTTGCCCATCAATATTGAAGGCCCGGCCGCCGATGAGAGTATTTGCGTTCCGCTGCTGTTTGACCGGGATCGCTTCGCCAAGCTGCTCAGAGATGACCGTAATGCCGAGTATCTGCGGGCCAAAGGCAAGATCATTTTCGATAACAGCGAAAGTGGTGTGGTCGGGATCCGCCAGCAGCTGCTGAACCTCGAAGCACGGATGGTTGATGAGCGGGCCTTGTATATCGGTCTGACTGCCGATCCAATGCCACTTGCGGCGATTAGTGCCAGGTTCCCTGATTTACATGGCGCTTATGCCGCCCTGTTTGACTATCTGCAACACCATAAAACCTTGCCGAGCCTGGTGGCCTGGGGTGACAGCTATTGCGCCCTGGTGCAGCGGGTGCTGGATGCCTACGAAGCGGCATTAAGCGAGATACCGACCAATGCGGTGTTGGCGCTCGAGCACAAACAGTTGATGCGCATCGGTCTGTGCCGCCAGGATGAGTGGCACCGCCTTAGCCCGCTGCACCCCTTGGTACTTGCCTATCACCTGCAACTGGTGGCCGAGATAAAAGCCGATCGCGATGAAGATGGCGTCAGCTCTTTTGCCGAATTGCCAGAGGTGACCCGCGAGCGCCTGGTGGCATCTGGCTTGCTGCCTTTCGTCTATGACAATGACTCTGGTTACGCCCATTTGCTGCCGGTGCGGGAGAACAGCTTCTGGCTCGATGTGGTGCCACAAAAGCAGGAGAGCTACAGCTACATCAAGCGTTTGGTGCGCGACAAATTGGCCGAGTTTACCCAGGCCTATTCCCGGCTGTTCAGTGCCGGGGCCAAGAGCACCCTGATCGTCAATGCCATCAATCAGGCGAGTGCGGCAGAGCTCTTCCTCGGTTTGATCGAGCACTTCAAGCTGCGCAAAGAGCAGGCGATCGCCATTCATGTGAACTTCTACGATGAGCGGTTGCAATTCAATGACTTCGACCGCTTTGCCGAAACGGCCGCTTATGACGAGCTGAAAGCTTGGCTTGGCTTGAACACCACTGCGCTGCGTGCTGAGGCCGATATGCTGATCGACCTTATCCGCAGCCGTCTGACCTACAGCAAGTTCACCCTGCCCAACGAGCGTGAGCAGTTTGCCTATGCCCATCTGGCGTTCTTCCGCAACCAGGAGCCGGTAGAGTGCCATCCCATCAATACCGATGAAGCTCTGAGTGGTGTGCTGTGTGATGGCTTGATCGCCGGGGAAGCGGCCGAAACGAAAGGGGCGGCCTATTTCACCGCCTTTGGTCTGCGTGGCGTGCCCTATCAAGGGATACAGTCGCTGCGGGTGGCCCGCCTGCTGGGCAACCTGTGGCAACCGGCCAGCCAGAGCAATGCCCAGTATCTAGCAACCAGCCTGGGGCTGGCGGTCAGTGCCGATTTCAAGGCACTGCTGACCCGCTCTTATGACAGCGCACTGTGGACCACCATCATCGATCCCAAGGTGACCCTCGATTTCTTCACCAGTCAGCAGGATGTGGTGCTGATCCACTACTCGGATCAATACACCAGTGCGGCCGGTTATGACGCCATCACGGTAACCAAGCAGGTAGACCTCTTTAAACGCTTGCTGCAAAAAGAGGGTCACGGACAAGGGGAGACGCTGCTCACCGAATTCAATGCTTTCAACGGCGAGTGGCTGCTCAAGATGCTCACGGCCAACGACAAGGAGCGCAAAGAGAAGAACGGCATCATCGGTGCTTACAAGTTTGTCTCGGCCTTGTTGCGGCAATCCGATATCTGCTGGGTCCCCCTCTCCGTGGCCGAGATGATCCGCGTCTCCGGCAATGTTGGCCTCAAGATGAGCGACAGCGAGTTCTCCCGTCAGGTGCATGGGTATCGCAAAGGGGCCATTTCCGATGACGTGCTCTTTGTCGGCTTCAAGGGCAAGCAACTCTATTTGTTGCCTCTGGAGGTCAAGACCGGTGTCAGACCTGACTTTGCCTATGCCGGGCAACAGGCGTTGGAGCTTAAACGTTACCTGATGGAAGAGGTGCTTGGCCCCAATACTCTGGCTGCGCGGCTCTACCGTGGTCTCTTTATTCGTCAGGTACTGATGCAGGTCGACAAGCTTTGCCTCTATCAGGTGATGCAGCCGGCGCAGCTTGCACCGCTGCTGACCGAGCGGGAGTGGTGGCTTAAAGGGGAATATACCCTGGCTAGCGTGCCCGACTATCCCGAAGGCTTTGTGGTCGCCCATATCGAAAACGACAGCTTCTTTGTACCTCACTACCAGATGACCGAGCGGGGCGTATTGCAGGTTGAATTGCCTTATGCCTTGTTGGGAAGCCTTATTCAGGCCTGCAGCGCCCCTGCGCTTGATGAGTTGGTGACCCTGTGCCATGTAGACAAACAATATCTGCTGGGGCCCAGAGAAGAGGTGGCTGAGCCTGAATCTGGCTCTCAACCGCAGCCAAAAGAAGGGGGCAATCAGGCGGTGGATATGGCGCTAGTGGCACCGGCCACTGATACCCAAAACACCGATCCGGTTACCCTAGTAGTGCTAGAAACCGGACTGACTATCGAGCCGACCGAGCCCATGCGTATCCTGTTTGGCCACGAGGCCTTGCGGCAAACGCCCCTCTATTGGGAGCCGACCAATACCGCCCGCTTTATGAATACCAATACCGGCATCATTGGCACCATGGGCACCGGCAAAACCCAGTTTACCAAGTCGCTGATCACCCAGCTGATGCGCCAGCAAGACAACAATGTCGAGGGGGCACGGATCGGCCTGCTGATCTTCGATTACAAATCCGACTATGTGGATGATGCTTTTAGCGAGGCCAACCAGAGCAAGCGGCTGCGGTTGTATCGCCTGCCGTACAATCCGCTCTCGCTCTATGGCGATATGCCGATGCTGCCGGTGCATACCGCGACCGGGTTTGCCGAGACCCTGGCCAAAGCCTTTGGCCTCGGGCCCAAGCAGCAGCTGCGACTGCGCAAGTTGATCCTCGATGCCTATGAGCTGGCGGGGATCAACAGAGCTGACGCCAGCACCTGGTCAAGGCCAGCGCCCACCTTGGCCCAGGTATGGGATCTCTATCTTGAGCAGGAGAAGGTGGAGGAGGACTCTCTCTACGCGGCGCTCGACTCGCTGGTCACTTACGAGATCTTCGAAACCATGCCGGATAAGGTGAGCTCCCTGTATGAGCTGCTCGATGGGGTGACGGTGATCGAGCTGGCGGGCTACTCACCCCAGATCCAGAACTTGGTGGTAGCCCTGACGCTGGATCTCTTCTATTCGCAGATGCAAAAGCGCGGCAAGCCGCAAGTAAACGGGGATTATCGCCAGATCACCAAGATGATCCTGGTCGACGAGGCCGACAACTTCATGTCGCAGGACTTCCCCAGCCTGCGCAAGATCCTAAAAGAGGGGCGCGAGTATGGTGTAGGGGTGATCCTCTCAACCCAGGACTTGAGTCACTTTAAAACCGGGGAAAACAACTACGGCTCTTATATTTTGACCTGGGTGGTGCATCGCGTCGCCGAGATCAAGAATGCTGATATCAAGGCCATCTTTAATAAAGATGATAAGACCGAGCAAGAACAATTAATGGAAACCATCCGCAAGCTGGATAAACACTTTAGTCTCTATATCGATGGAGATAAAAAGGTATCTATGATGCGGGATAGGGCATTTTGGGAATTATAAACTAAATAACTGATCCCAATAGTGCTACACCTTCGCTGTGCCATAGCCATTCCCCGGGAAAGGAGACACGGTATCCATGAAGTGTTTCACTCGGGCCAGCAGGTTTGCCATCCCTCTGCATTGATGATTGCGCGTGATGGTTTCATGTAACTTGTGCCATAGCCGTTCTATGTGATTAACCCAAGGGCTGTAAACTGGCTGGAACACCAGGCAGAACTTGGGATTCTTCTTCAACCATCGCTCGGTCTGTTTGCTTTTGTGAATGATGTAGTTATCGAGGATCAACGTGATGGTTTTGGCTCGTCGGTAGTGGTGGCGCAGCTTTTCCAGCATGGCAATAAACAGCGATGAGTTTTTCTTGATCCCGCTGACGTAAAGTACCCTTCCGTTGCCTGCGTGGAGAACGCCTGCCAGATAATGCTTGGCATTCTGCCCCGGTGTGACAACCCGCTTTTGCTGCGCTCTGAACATCCAGTCGGCTCCTAATTTGGGATTGAGGTCTATATCGACTTCATCCTCATAAAACACCGGATTATCGGCATCACAGCGGGCCAGCGCGGCGTCGATATTCGCCATTTTTTCCTGATAGGCTGGGTCTTTTATCCGCAAGGTCGGCACGGGCCTGCGCCAGACAATGCCCATACGAGGTAACCATCGGCGGAGCGTGGAGGCTGCCACATTGAGCCCTGTTAACCGATTGATTTTTATAGCCAATAGTTCAGTACACCAACGGCTGCGCTGATAACCAAAATCTTGCGGAGAAAACTGCATGAGCAGCACCAGTAGGGTGACAATCTTGGCGATAGGTAAGACTGGGGCACGGCCAGCCGGTAAGGCTTCTAGCGCATCTATGCCTTCATCTCGATACCACCGAAGCCAACGACCGATGGTCGAGCGCGCAGCGCCGGTAAGGTGATGAACATCGGTGATCGTGCGTCCTTCATGTAACAGCAAGATGGCCATCAAGCGACGAGCATGTCCTTTATCACGGGTGGCATGGATGATTTTGTGAATGCGGCGCCGTTGTGGTCGTGGCAGAGGTGGTAGGATAGGCATCAACTCAGTCCTTTGGGTGTGGCTTGTTTTGTTTAGCGACTAATCAGATCGCACAAACTGGACTGAGTTCCCTTCCTCCGGTGATCTACTATTCGGAACAGCTATTTAGAAGGTTTTTATGTACATAAAAGAACCTGATTACCCATGATTAGCAGTCAGTTACCACGAACTATACTGATCTTACGTACAGTTATCGAGGTGCGAGATCATGGCCAAAAGCAAAATCCAATTCCAGAAAGGCTACAGCCTGTTTGAGTTTCTCAAGGACTATGGCACTGAGGCTCAGTGCGAAAACGCGCTGTTCACTTGGCGTTTTCCTAAGGAAGGTGCGAATAAGCGGGGAAATTCTTCTCGGCTGACTCAGTCATTTCATTTTTTCAGTTTGAGCCGATCTTTTCTCCCGTAAATGCCTTGAATCAGCCTATTTAGACCGTTTCTTCGCCATTTAAGGCGTTATTCCCAGTTTTTAGTCATGTACAGAACCTTAAGCGGCAAGCGAATTAATAATACCGTCTAACGTGTTGTTTTGCTTGGATTTTCTCTGCCTACTCTTTTTGCCGTTTTTGGATAAATACACCATTGCCCACTCCAACTTCTCTGTTATTTCCTGCCACGCACCATGGATGATGCTCGCCAATATCGGCATTAACCAAAGCGCGCTGTTTTTGGCAATCTTCAGCATCGATAACTCCGCGCTGCCAATCAGCGTCAGCGCCAGCCGACGTTTGACCAGCAAGGCCAGCAAACTAGCCCAGATCAAGCCTTCCGCTATCGCTTTTTGTCGTGTCGCGAACGCCTTCAACCGGTTATGTGATTTCAGCTCTTTGAACAACAGTTCGATCTGCCAACGGCAACGATACAATGCCATCACCTTCTCGGCTGGCCATCGCTCACGCGGAAGATTGGTCATCCATATACAGAACCGTTTTTCCTCTGCAAACCAACGTCTTATGAGTCGATATTTATACTTTCCCGAACTCACATCCAGATCCAGAACCTCGGCTCTGCAGCTTCTCCGATCGATATCCTTGAGCTTTTTTCCGAGTAACTTGGGCATTTCCCTGCCGTCCTGTCGGTAAGCTGCCTGTACTTTGGGATTGAGATTTTGACTCCCTCTGACCAGATAGCTTCCTTTGGCTTTGGTCACATCAGCAAAGTACTCGCGGCTGATGTAACCGGCATCCGCCAATAACAGTTTGTTATTTAACGAATTTGCGGCCGGAAGATGCTTGCGCTCCGATTCGGTATCCGCAGTGATACTCATCGATATCGGCGACTGGTCCAGCAAGGACATGGTCATATGACACTCTACCGCAGCGGGGCTGTGCTTATTGAATCGGCCCGGGAAATGTTCTGCCAATTGCGGATGTAACGCGAATGACGACCCGTCCTGCAGCAGTACCTGCTCAAAGCCTGCCAGTCCGTGGGCGTCCGGTAGACACTCCTTGAGGCGTAAGGCGATGGCTCGTTCAACCAGTGCGCGCATGAACAAGGGAAAACCCTGCTTGCGTAACTGGTTGTGAAAGGGTTTATACGCTATTTGGTCAGTATCATGGAGCTGCAACGCATTGAAATGGCGATGCAAACCAGCAATACCATCCACCTTGTCGCAACCAAGCCCTGAGAGCAGAGCCGGGAGTAGTCTCGCAGGCTGGATATCCCGGAGTCGCTGACAAAAACCGGTAAATTTACCGATCCGGTTGAGTTCAGAAGAGCTAAGAAGTTGCTTGAGGTACTGGGTTGCATTGATAATAGTCATGGCTTCGGGCGTGTCGGTTTTTTTTTGCGATTAAATCAGATCACAAACGAAGCCTTTTTTCTATCTATTTCAATTGGTTGTAGCTAAAGATCCTGTACATGAGTTTTTAGTGAGATCTCTCCCACTGACGTATCATTTGGTCCGCCCGAAACACGTTGGCCAGCGTGAATAACATCGCCAGTTGGTTATCGTTTTTCAGCAACCCCTTGTATCTGGCTTTCACGAAGCCGAACTGTCGCTTGATGATGCGAAATGGGTGCTCCACCTTGGCCCGGATGCTGGCTTTCATGTATTCGATGTTGATGGCCGTTTTGTTCTTGCGTGGATGCTGTTTCAAGGTTCTTACCTTGCCGGGGCGCTCGGCGATCAGCCAGTCCACATCCACCTCGGCCAGCTCCTCGCGCTGTGGCGCCCCTTGGTAGCCGGCATCGGCTGAGACAAATTGCTCCTCTCCATGCAGCAGATTACCCAGCTGATTGAGGTCATGCTCGTTGGCCGCGGTGGTGACTAGGCTGTGGGTCAGGCCACTCTTGGCATCGACACCAATGTGGGCCTTCATGCCAAAGTGCCACTGATTGCCTTTCTTGGTCTGATGCATCTGCGGATCGCGTTGCTGCTCTTTGTTCTTGGTCGAGCTGGGTGCCTCAATGATTGTGGCATCGACCAAGGTGCCTTGAGTCATCATGACGCCTGCTTCGGCCAGCCAGCGATTGATGGTCTTGAACAATTGGCGGGCCAGTTGATGCTGCTCCAGCAGGTGACGGAAATTCATGATGGTGGTGCGGTCCGGCAAGGCGCTATCCAGGGATAACCGGGCAAACAGACGCATGGAGGCGATTTCGTACAGAGCATCTTCCATCGCGCCATCGCTCAGGTTGTACCAATGCTGCATGCAGTGAATGCGTAGCATGGTTTCCAGCGGATAAGGTCGCCGGCCACTACCAGCCTTGGGGTAAAACGGCTCGATGACTTCCACCATGTTTTGCCATGGCAGAATCTGCTCCATGCGGGACAAGAAAATCTCTTTTCTGGTCTGACGGCGCTTACTGCTGAATTCACTGTCGGCGAAGGTAAGTTGATGACTCATGATGAACCCTGTTCCATGGCTCCAGATGACAAACATGATCTCATATCAGGGACTTGTTCGCACCTTCCCTAACGGTGTTCTCGTGACAGCTCTTTGACTAGGCCTTTCTAAGGCCATTCTGATAGCCCTGACTTCCTGAAAAGCCATGGCTAAAATTTGTGCGGCTAAAAGGGATAACCGATGGTAAAGTAAGTTATCCCTGTCGAGATACTGAAAAGCGTTATCCTCGTTTTTCCCAAAACTGTTTTGCCAGTTCGCTCAGAGCGCTAGTTAACTGAGCGACAGATTTCGCACTTTGCAAATTATTCTGCCCGGTCTGTACATTGGTATCAGCAGCATCGCGTATATTGTTAATACTGCGGTTGATGTCTTCACTTACTGCTCCCTGCTGCTCGACCGCAGTCGCTATTTGCGCGTTCATGTCGGTAATTTCGTTAACACGTTGGCCAATTCCATCAAGAGCTGTAGCTGCTTCCTCTGCGTGAGCTACACTCGTGTGCGCTTGCCGACCACTTTGCTCCATGACTGTAACAGCGGATTGCGCTCGCTCTTGTAGAGCGCTGATCATGCTTTGAATATCCGTTGTCGATTGCTGGGTGCGAGCAGCAAGACTGCGAACCTCATCGGCGACAACAGCAAAACCACGCCCCTGCTCACCAGCACGCGCGGCCTCAATTGCTGCGTTGAGTGCCAACAAATTCGTTTGATCGGCGATCCCTCGTATAACGTCAAGAATTTTTGATATCTCGTTACTTTGACCTTCAAGCTCATGAATAACCTGAGCGGCTTGCCTAATTTCACCTTCAAGGGCAGTGATTGACTGGCTTGTGTGGGCTACCAGACGCTGGCCAGATGCCGTCTCAGTGTCTGCTCTTCCGGCCGCATCTGCAGCATGCTGTGCATTGCTCGCAACCTCTTGAATGCTTGCAGTCATTTGGTTTACTGCCGTTGCTATTTGATCTGTCTCTGCCTGCTGCTCAACTGTAAGTACATTGCTTGACTCAATATCCTTTAGTAGGCCTCGGGTGTGTTCGCTAAGCCGATTTGATGCATCATCTATGCGACCTACTACGGCGCCTGTTTCAGCTTGCATCATTCGTAAAGCAAACTCTATTTGGCCAAACTCATCGGTGCGCCCAGTGTAGACGGATTGACTTAATGGGTTATTGGAAATATTCCTGGCTCTTTCAACCAGTCTTCCAAGAGGAGAGAGAATAGCCAAAACACTAACAGAGCTTAAGCTTCCTGACATTAAAGTAGCTAACAATAAGCTGTTTATTGATGTATCAGTAAGCATGCCGGCAGCCATTGCGCTTGATATAATACTACCCCATATGAGCAAGAGTATTTTCACGGAAAAGCTAGCAACCCATTTCGGCCTCGCGGCCTTCCCGCTTCTCAATTGAGCATATAATTTTTCCGCAGCCAAAACCTGCTCAGGTTCAGGCTTGGTCCTTACAGACTGGTATTCAACAATCGAACCATTCTTAGCTATTGGCGTTACATAAGCACTTACCCAATAGTGGTCGCCATTTTTACAGCGATTTTTTACTAGCCCCATCCATGAGCGGCCAGATTTTAATGTACTCCACATATGCTCAAATGCAGCAGGCGGCATATCTGGGTGTCTTACGATGTTGTGAGGCTGGCCTAATAGTTCTTCCTCAGTGAAACCACTGATTTTAATGAAGTCAGGATTAACGTACGTGATATGGCTTTGAGGGGAGGTAGTCGAAAGAATATTGGCATCTTTTGGGAGTTCTAAGTTTCGACCCGTCACTGGTAAATTCTGGCGCATAAGAGCCTCAAGAGTTGGCTGTTTTATTTTATTGTGTTCGGCATTAAGCCCAATTTCTTTAGCGTTACGATAAAGCTAGCATGGACACGATAGGTGCAGCAAGTTAAGGGTTGCATTGCGCATGTAAATCTAGGTTATACCCTAACTGGATGTCAGGCAAGGCCGCGCCGCTTCGTCAGAATAGAGTCATCTTTCGCATTTTTTGACACATGCCCGCGAAGGTCATAGATTTCAGCCTGACAGAAACGGGGTTTGAGGCACAACGGAACAGAAGGAGCACTTAAGCCGCCTTCAACCAAGGAGACATCGTGCAGGGGCACCGCATCTGCTACGTCCGGGTCAGCAGCTTCGACCAGAACCCGGAACGCCAGCTGGAACAGACCCAGGTGAGCAAGGTGTTCACCGACAAAGCCTCGGGCAAGGACACCCAGCGCCCCCAGCTCGAAGCGCTACTGAGCTTCGTCCGCGAGGGCGACACCGTGGTGGTGCACAGCATGGATCGTCTGGCCCGCAACCTCGACGACCTGCGCCGCCTTGTACAGAAGCTGACCCAGCGCGGCGTACGCATCGAGTTCTTGAAGGAGGGGCTGGTATTCACCGGCGAGGACTCGCCGATGGCCAACCTGATGCTGTCGGTGATGGGGGCCTTCGCCGAGTTCGAGCGTGCGCTGATCCGTGAGCAGCAGCGCTACCGGGCCAGCGGCCTCAACCTGGTGACGGCGGCTATCGTGCTGTGGAACACGGTGTACCTGGAGCGCGCCACCCAGGGGTTGGTCGAGGCCGGCAAGCCGGTGGACGGCGAGCTGCTGCAATTCCTGTCGCCTCTGGGCTGGGAGCACATCAACCTAACCGGCGATTACGTCTGGCGGCAGAGCCGCAGACTGGAAGACGGGAAGACGGGAAGTTTCGGCCCCTACGGATGCCCGGAAAACCTTAGCGTACGATTTTTTCCGAATTCTGCGGGCTCCCCTAAATCGAATGTCAGCAAGCTCTTGAACGCCGCAGACGGGAAGAAGCTGAATAAGCAACACATTGAAGCACTGAGCAAGCGGTTCCGTGTTTCCCCACCCTTGTTCTTTTAGCCTGGAAGGTTCGCCGCCGGGCCGGTGCCGGGGATGGCCAGCGGTTTGCCTGGTGCGGGAGTCGCCGGTCACCCCTCAATGTCTTGGTGCGACATTGAGCGCCGGGGGGCTGGTGTTTCGCCTGGGAGGTTCGCCGCCGGGCCGGGGCCGGGGATGGCCAGCGGTTTGCCTAGTGTTCTAGTTCACATCCTTCCCGCTAAGATAGCGTTGGAGCCGGTCCCTACGTGCCCGCCAATGGATCGCCCGTGACATTGCCGCTGCGGATCCACAGGTACCGAAACACAGCCACATGAACGGGCCCCATCCCGCAAAAATCAGCCCGCCGCACATACCGATAACGGAACCGATCACAAACGACCGGCAGATGTCCCTACCCTCAAACGTTATTCGCACAGCCTTCCCTCACTCATAAAAAAACCGCCTTGGAGGCGGCTTTATCGGCCTAAATAACTGATCCCAATAGTGCTACACCTTCGCTGTGCCATAGCCATTCCCCGGGAAAGGAGACACGGTATCCATGAAGTGTTTCACTCGGGCCAGCAGGTTTGCCATCCCTCTGCATTGATGATTGCGCGTGATGGTTTCATGTAACTTGTGCCATAGCCGTTCTATGTGATTAACCCAAGGGCTGTAAACTGGCTGGAACACCAGGCAGAACTTGGGATTCTTCTTCAACCATCGCTCGGTCTGTTTGCTTTTGTGAATGATGTAGTTATCGAGGATCAACGTGATGGTTTTGGCTCGTCGGTAGTGGTGGCGCAGCTTTTCCAGCATGGCAATAAACAGCGATGAGTTTTTCTTGATCCCGCTGACGTAAAGTACCCTTCCGTTGCCTGCGTGGAGAACGCCTGCCAGATAATGCTTGGCATTCTGCCCCGGTGTGACAACCCGCTTTTGCTGCGCTCTGAACATCCAGTCGGCTCCTAATTTGGGATTGAGGTCTATATCGACTTCATCCTCATAAAACACCGGATTATCGGCATCACAGCGGGCCAGCGCGGCGTCGATATTCGCCATTTTTTCCTGATAGGCTGGGTCTTTTATCCGCAAGGTCGGCACGGGCCTGCGCCAGACAATGCCCATACGAGGTAACCATCGGCGGAGCGTGGAGGCTGCCACATTGAGCCCTGTTAACCGATTGATTTTTATAGCCAATAGTTCAGTACACCAACGGCTGCGCTGATAACCAAAATCTTGCGGAGAAAACTGCATGAGCAGCACCAGTAAGGTGACAATCTTGGCGATAGGTAAGACTGGGGCACGGCCAGCCGGTAAGGCTTCTAGCGCATCTATGCCTTCATCTCGATACCACCGAAGCCAACGACCGATGGTTGAGCGCGCAGCGCCGGTAAGGTGATGAACATCGGTGATCGTGCGTCCTTCATGTAACAGCAAGATGGCCATCAAGCGACGAGCATGTCCTTTATCACGGGTGGCATGGATGATTTTGTGAATGCGGCGCCGTTGTGGTCGTGGCAGAGGTGGTAGGATAGGCATCAACTCAGTCCTTTGGGTGTGGCTTGTTTTGTTTAGCGACTAATCAGATCGCACAAACTGGACTGAGTTCCCTTCCTCCGGTGATCTACTATTCGGAACAGCTATTTAGATGCCCAGTCATATTCATTGGTTGCCGTTTTTGATGCAGATCAAAGGGATAAAGTCCAAAATTTAAGTGGAAAATTTGTAGGTGTCAGCTGTTTGCCTGCTAATGAGAAAGTCGCACCAGAAGTTGAATTATGGACTGCTCTTGAGAGTTATAGTGATGAGATATGCCATAGGCTGGGTATTGCTAACAGTGAGAATCTATTACTTGCAATATCAAGTTATGAATCTGATGACCACCACGATCGCTTGTATTCAGTCTCTAGCGATCTATCTATCTCATTTGAAACTCTTGTCAGTAGCATAGTTCATGTATGGTGTGAGAGAAATCCGATCCCCATATTGAAGTTTATATTATCATTGAAATTTTCTCGCGTTGCTGTAAGTCTTGAAGATATATCTTCTTATATTGGTAGTATTTCTACTGTAACATTATCAGATGTATTTGGAATTGAACTTGAAGATAGTGATTGCTCATATAAATTACTTTATGATGGTGTCAATTTAAGCCTTGCAAGTGTGGAATAAAGTGAGGCTGCCTATAATGGCAGCCTCTTTTCATAATGATTTATAAAAATCATCTAAATTTCTATGATTACGTAGAGCGGAAATTCCATCTTCCACATGAGCTGCCCATGCTTTTATCCACTCTTTATGATCCAAGTCAGGATAAATCATCTGCAGGGTGAGCTCGGTCACAACCAGTGTTTCTCCCAGCCAGGTTATTTTGTCGAGGACTAGGCTGCCATCTAGTTTTTTATGATCAGGATGGTAGCGAAAATCAGTTTCCACTGAACGAAAAAAAGCCAGGCGAGCTGCCACATTGGGAGTGATCCCGGTATTGGCTTTTAATCGTTTAAGCTGCTCTTCCGTTTGGCGGGTGAGCTGCATGCGATTCGGGAGCATTAATAAACCTCCTTGGCTTGCACTTGGGCAGGACTCTCTTTCCAGAAGTAGCCCTTGGTCCTGACTCTTATACACAAGTAGCGTCCTGAACGGAACCTTTCCCGTTTTCCAGGATCTGATCTTCCATGTGACCTCCTAACATGGTAACGTTCATGATAACTTCTGCTCTTCATCGTGCGGCCGACTGGGCTAAATCTGTGTTCTCTTCGGCGGCGCTGGGTGATCCTCGCCGTACTGCCCGCTTGGTTAACGTCGCCGCCCAATTGGCAAAATATTCTGGTAAATCAATAACCATCTCATCAGAGGGTAGTGAAGCCATGCAGGAAGGCGCTTACCGATTTATCCGCAATCCCAACGTTTCTGCCGAGGCGATCAGAAAGGCTGGCGCCATGCAAACAGTCAAGTTGGCTCAGGAGTTTCCCGAACTGCTGGCCATTGAGGACACCACCTCTTTGAGTTATCGCCACCAGGTCGCCGAAGAGCTTGGCAAGCTGGGCTCTATTCAGGATAAATCCCGCGGATGGTGGGTTCACTCCGTTCTCTTGCTCGAGGCCACCACATTCCGCACCGTAGGATTACTGCATCAGGAGTGGTGGATGCGCCCGGATGACCCTGCCGATGCGGATGAAAAGGAGAGTGGCAAATGGCTGGCAGCGGCCGCAACTAGCCGGTTACGCATGGGCAGCATGATGAGCAACGTGATTGCGGTCTGTGACCGCGAAGCCGATATTCATGCTTATCTGCAGGACAAACTGGCGCATAACGAGCGCTTCGTGGTGCGCTCCAAGCACCCACGCAAGGACGTAGAGTCTGGGTTGTATCTGTACGACCATCTGAAGAACCAACCGGAGTTGGGTGGCTATCAGATCAGCATTCCGCAAAAGGGCGTGGTGGATAAACGCGGTAAACGTAAAAATCGACCAGCCCGCAAGGCGAGCTTGAGCCTGCGCAGTGGGCGCATCACGCTAAAACAGGGGAATATCACGCTCAACGCGGTGCATATTCCGGCCGATCATGAACACCAATTCCGATTCAACGTGAACACCATTTCCGGACCAATGTGAACGCTCATTCCGGTTCAACCTGAACACTTCGCCCCTCCTTTCCGGAAACAGTGTTCAACATCCCGGAATCACTGTTCACATTCACCGGAATCATCCTTAACGCATTGATTTAAAAACCTTTGATACGCTCTCCCTTTTGCCAGGGAAGAGCCTATGTCTGCCAAGAGGATTGCAATGCGTAAAATTCGTGAAGTGCTGCGACTGCGGCTGGAAGCTGACCTCTCTGTTCGCCAAATCAGTATCTGTACCAAGGTCAGTGTCGGCTCCATCCAGAAACTCCTCAAAAGTGCCCAGGCGCTCGGCCTTACCTGGCCCTTACCTACCGAGCTTGATGATGGCCGACTGGCTGCCCTGTTCTATCCGCAGGCCGATACCACCATCTCGGCCCGCCATGTTGTGCCGGATTGGCCCTCTGTCCATCAGGAGCTCAAGCGCAAGGGGGTCTCCAAACAGCTGCTCTGGGAGGAGTACACCCAGCGCTATCCCAATAGCTGTTACAGCTACTCCCAGTTTAGATTGGCCCCTTGAAGATCCAGACACTTCGCCCCTCTTAACTTAAGAGGTAGTCTTGGAGCTATGTTCAGTACTAGTCACAACGAGAAGATGGTCGAAGTGTTAACAGGGGCCGAGCGCCGTCGACGCCGGACTCCACAAGAAAAGATCGCCATCGTGCAGCAGACCTTTGAGCCCGGGATGACCGTCTCTCATGTTGCTCGCTTGCACGACGTCAACGCAAACCAGCTTTTCAAATGGCGTAAGCAATTCCAAGAAGGGTCTCTCACGGCGATCACCGCCGGTGAGGATGTTGTTCCTGCTTCCGAGTTGGCTGCTGCCATCAAGCAGATCCGAGAGCTTCAGCGTCTGCTCGGGAAGAAGACCATGGAGAACGAGATCCTCAAAGAAGCCGTGGAGTATGGTCGAGCAAAAAAATGGATTGCGCATGCGCCCTTGTTGCCGGGGGACGACGATTAAGTGCTGTGAGCCAGGCTCTTAATGTATCGCGTGCGCAGCTATCCGTTCGTGTTCATCGAAAACCGGGTTGGCAAGATGGTCGTCATCATCGCCAGCGTGATGATGCAGCCTTACTTGGCCGTATCATGGAGGCGATGGCAGAGCTTCCCTCCTATGGCTATCGCCGGGTCTGGGCGCTGTTACGGCGTCAGTCTGAGGCAACAGAACAACCTGTGGTAAACGCTAAGCGGGTATATCGCGTCATGCGCGAGCATGGCTTGCTGCTGGAAAGAAAACCAGCTGCACCATTGGCCCAGCAGGCACATAAGGGGTGTGTTGCCGTCAAGGAGAGCAATCGACGGTGGTGCTCAGATGGCTTCGAGTTTCGCTGCGATAACGGTGAAAAACTACGAGTCACGTTCGCCATGGACTGCTGCGATAGGGAGGCGTTGGACTGGGCGGCCAGTACTGGGGGTTACGATAGTGACACTGTGCAAGATGTCATGCTGAGGTCTGTCGAACGTCGCTTTGGGGATTCGTTGCCGGCATCACCGGTGGAGTGGCTGACTGATAATGGCTCGGCGTATCGCGCCCATGAGACCCGCGCGTTTGCACGAGAAATCGGGTTGGAGCCCAGAACGACAGCAGTGAGAAGCCCACAGAGTAACGGTATAGCGGAGAGCTTCGTGAAGACGATGAAGCGAGACTATATCGAGATGATGCCAAAACCGGATAGCCGAACAGCGGTAGGCAATTTGGCTATTGCGTTTGAGCATTATAACGAGCACCACCCGCACAGCGCCTTGGGATACCGTTCACCACGGGAATTTCTGCGCAGTCGGGTATCACAACCCTAAGCGGGAAAAAGTGTCTGGATCTATGGGGTCAAATCCACAGTTCTGTGACCGTTACAAGTCCTGGTGTCAGTTGCAAAAGCGCTCCATGCGCCAGATCCACAAGGCGGGGGAAAAGCTCTTTATCGACTACTGCGGGCCCACGGTGCCCATCGCCTCGCCCTCCACGGGTGAGGTCCGTCAGGCACAAGTCTTTGTCGCCGTGCTCGGTGCGTCCAACTACACCTTTGCCGAGGCCACCTGGTCCCAGTCACTGCCGGACTGGCTGCAAAGCCATGTCCGTGCCTTTGAGTTTTTCGGCGGGACACCGGTACTGCTGATCCCCGACAACCTCAAGAGCGGTGTCAGCAAGGCTTGCCGATACGATCCCGAGCTCAACCCCAGCTACCAGCAGTTGGCCGAGCACTATCAGGTGGCGGTGATGCCAGCTCGCCCTTACAAGCCTAAGGACAAAGCCAAGGCCGAGGTGGGTGTGCAGATCGTCGAGCGCTGGATCCTGGCTCGCCTACGCCATCAGACCTTCTTCTCGCTTGCCGAGCTAAACCAGTGCATCCGGGCTTTGTTGAATGAGCTCAACGAGCGCCCGTTCAAGCAGCTGCCCGGTAACCGACGCGAGGCGTTTGAGCAGTTGGACCGCCCGGCACTGGGGTCACTACCGGTGCATCCCTATCGCTATGTCGCCATCAAAACGGTCAAGGTCAACATCGACTATCACGTCAGCTATGAGCAGCACCATTACTCGGTGCCGCACCAGTATGTGGGTCAGCAACTGGAGCTCCATGCGGGCGATACCCTGCTTCAGGTCTATCACCAGCAACAGCTGGTCGCGAGCCATCCGCGTAAAACCATCCCGGGGATGAGCACACTCCCTGAGCACATGCCGGAACGTCACAGCAAGCAGCAACGCTGGACGCCAGGGCGTCTTAAGCAGTGGGCTGCCGACATCGGACCGGGCACCTTGTGCTGGGTTAGCGAACGGCTGGCAGAGAAAGCCCATGCCGAGCAGGCATACCGACTCTGCCTGGGACTGCTGAGTCTTAGCCGGGAGTATCCGCCATCACGAGTCGAAGCCTGTTGCCAGCTGGCCAACCGGGAAGGACTGGTGCGGCTCAAGCAGCTCAAGTCGGTGCTGACCAGTGGCCGCGACCAACTGTCCGCAAGTCCGCTCAGTTATCCAGAACTGCCGCAAGAGCACGAGAACATCCGCGGCCCCCAGAGCTTCCACTAAAGAGGATACGTCCCATGACCCAACAAACGCTGACCCGCTTGAGACACCTGAAACTGACCGGCATGGCGGATGCCGTGCAACAACAACTGGAACAGGCAAGTACCTACGAAGGGCTGCCCTTCATCGAGCGGCTAAGCCTGCTGGTCGAACACGAACAACTGAGCCGGGAGCAGCGTAAACAAGCTCGGCTGGTCAAGCAGGCGAGGCTCAAACTCCAGGCCACGGTGCAAGAGGTGGACTACCAGTCTGCACGCAACCTGGAGCGGTCACAGGTGGCAAACCTGGCCCAAGGAGAGTGGCTGCGCCGGGGCCAGAACCTGCTCATTACCGGCCCCTGTGGCTGCGGAAAAACCTACCTAGCCTGTGCGCTGGGCTACCAAGCCTGTCAGCAGGGGCACAGCACTCGTTACTACCGGCTGCCGCGTCTGCTACTTGAGCTGAGCCAGGCCAAGGTAGATGGCAGTTACGCCAGACTGCTGGGTCAACTGGCAAGGATAGAGCTGCTGATCCTGGATGACTGGGGACTGGAAGCGGTGAATGCCGAGCAGCGCAACGCCCTGCTGGAGATCATGGATGATCGGTACGGGAAATACTCGACGGTCGTGGTCAGTCAGCTGCCAACGGAAGAGTGGTACGCGAGCTTGGGGGACAACACTCTGGCAGATGCGATCCTGGACCGGCTGATGCACAACGCTCACCGGCTGTCACTGAAGGGAGAATCGATGAGAAAGAGGAGAAGTGAGTTGACCCAATCTGAACACTCGAGTTAGAAACGGGGTGACGTGAGCGCGTTAAGGATCAGGGTGTTCACGTTGGCCGGAATGGCTGTTCAACTTCGCCGGAATACGCACGCGGTGCTGGCCGAGGAGATTAACCCGCCCAAGGGTGAGACCCCGTTGAAATGGTTGTTGCTGACCAGCGAACCGGTCGAGTCGCTAGCCCAAGCCTTGCGCGTCATCGACATTTATACCCATCGCTGGCGGATCGAGGAGTTCCATAAGGCATGGAAAACCGGAGCAGGAGCCGAGAGGCAACGCATGGAGGAGCCGGATAATCTGGAGCGGATGGTCTCGATCCTCTCGTTTGTTGCGGTCAGGCTGTTACAGCTCAGAGAAAGCTTCACGCTGCCGCAAGCACTCAGGGCGCAAGGGCTGCTAAAGGAAGCGGAACACGTAGAAAGCCAGTCCGCAGAAACGGTGCTGACCCCGGATGAATGTCAGCTACTGGGCTATCTGGACAAGGGAAAACGCAAGCGCAAAGAGAAAGCAGGTAGCTTGCAGTGGGCTTACATGGCGATAGCTAGACTGGGCGGTTTTATGGACAGCAAGCGAACCGGAATTGCCAGCTGGGGCGCCCTCTGGGAAGGTTGGGAAGCCCTGCAAAGTAAACTGGATGGCTTTCTTGCCGCCAAGGATCTGATGGCGCAGGGGATCAAGATCTGATCAAGAGACAGGCCCTGACGCAGGGCGCTCATCGCCTTCGGGGCCTGGCGAAAGGCATCGGCATGGGAGGATGGTGTGACAAGCAGTAGCAGGAGTCCCCAGCTCCAGGTGCAGAGTCTCTGCATGATGGATACCTCGTCTTTCGTATCCGCAAGATATAGGTGCGATATGGGGGGGTTGCCAGCCAGGAGATGGAACATCTGGTTATGTGTTCGGCCATCAGAGATGAAAACGGTATGGAACTTTTGGCAGAGAAGGAAAAGACTCTGGCGACGAACGCCAGGTGGCTGCACTTCGCGATCCTCTTCTCCATGGCACAATTCAAATTGATAGATTTATTATTTTTGTGGCAATAGACTGCCGATCTTGCTGCCTAACGCCTTGTATTTGCATGATGTTAGTCAGCTTGTCGATAAAATAGAAATGGGGGGCGCAATCGAACCGATTGCATCCTTCGTCATGATTGGGAAGCGCATATGGTTGATTCAATCGAGGTCTCTGTCGTGGTGCCCGCCAAGGATGAGCGGGACAATCTGGCCCCCTCATCGGCGAGATCGATGCCGCGTTGGCGGGGAAATACAGCTACGAGCTGATCTATGTGGACGATGGCAGCGAGGATGACAGCTACGCCCTGCTCTGCGGTCTGAAGGCGCAATTCCCCGCGCTGCAGGTGGTGCGTCATGCGAGGGCCGTCGGCCAGAGCATGGCGGTACTGAGTGGCGTGCGCCACGGCCGCGGTGACTGGCTGGTGGTGCTGGATGGCGATGGTCAGAACGATCCGGCCGACATTCCCGCCATGCTGGAGGAGGCCAGGCGTCGCTTCGCCTCGGACAAGCACCAGGTCGGGCTCATCGGCCATCGCGTCAATCGGCGCGATGACTGGGTGAAGCGCCTCTCGTCCAAACTCGCGAACGGTTTTCGCGATCTGCTGCTGCGGGATGGCATCCCGGATACCGGCTGCGGCCTCAAGGTGGTGCGCCGTGACTGGTATCTGCGCCTGCCCGGCTTCAACCATATGCACCGCTACATCCCGGCCCTGATCCAGGCCCAGGGTGGCCGCATGTCCCCCTGGCCGGTCAACCACAGACCCAGGCAGGCGGGTGTCTCCAAATATGGCGTCTGGAACCGGCTCTGGGTCGGGTTGGTGGACGTGGTCGGCGTCTGGTGGTTGCAGCGCCGCTCCAAGGTGGTCGAGATCAGGGAGACATTGGAGTGATCGATGCCCTGCTTTCGATGCCGTCGATCTGGCTGGACCGGGATGAGCTTGCCCTGCATGTCGGCGGGTTGCACCTGGGAGGATGGCGATGATCGATGCCCTGCTCTCCATGGAGCTGACCTGGTTCGACTGGACTGGCCTGCATGTGACGGGCTGGAAGATCATCGGCTACACAGGGGCGCTGATGTTCGGCGGCCGCTGGCTGGTGCAGTTCGTCGCCTCCAAGCGCGCCGGCAAGCCGGTGATCCCGCGCCTGTTCTGGTACATGAGCGTGCTCGGCAGCCTGATGACCCTGAGCTACTTCGTCTTCTCGCCCAAACAGGACTCGGTCGGCGTGTTGCAGAACCTCTTCCCCACCTTTACCGCGCTCTACAGCCTCTATCTGGATATCCAGCACAGAGGCTGGAAGCGGGACAAGGTCGTCAACGACTATGAGGCTCGTCATGGTAAATGACCGTTTCCTGCTCAATCAAAGATCTCTCGGCTGGCTGCTGCTGATCGCGTTGGTGGTGCTGGGGGCCGGCCTCGGGCTGCGGGATCCCTGGCCCGCCGACGAGCCGCGCTTCGCCCTGATCGCCAAGGAGATGGTGGAGAGCGGGCAATGGCTCTTCCCCATGCGCGGTGGCGAGATCTACCCGGACAAACCCCCCATGTTTATGTGGGGGATAGCACTGGGGTATCTGCTGACCGGTTCCATCAAGGTGGCGTTTCTGCTGCCCTCCCTGCTGGCGGGTCTGCTGACCATCACGCTGGTGTGGGACATGGGCCGCCGCCTGTGGAACCCCTCGGTGGGCTTCCTGGCAGGGCTGTTGCTGCTGTTTACCCTCCAGTTCACCCTGCAGGCCAAGACGGCGCAGATCGATGCGCTGGTCACCTTCTTCATCACCCTCGGCGTCTACGGCTTCGTCCGCTTCCTGCTCTGCGGTGGCGGCTGGCGCTGGTACTGGCTCGGCTGGTTCGCCGCCGGGCTTGGCATCATCACCAAGGGGGTGGGGCTGCTGGCCTTGCTAATCCTGATCCCTGCGATCTGGACCCACCGCGAGAAGATCCGTGCCGCCTCCAGGAGCGACTGGCTCAAGGGGCTGGCGGGGCCGCTGTTCATGCTGCTGGCCATCGGCCTGTGGCTGGTGCCCATGTTGCTCGCCGTGGCCCAGAGCGGCGATCCCGTGCTGCAGGCCTACCGGGACAACATACTGCTGCGCCAGACGGTGACCCGCTATGCCAACGCCTGGCATCACGTCAAACCGTTCTGGTACTACCTCACCTCGGTGATCCCGCCGTTCTGGCTGCCGGTCTCCCTGCTGCTGCCCTGGCTGGTGGTGGCGTGGCGCAAGGCCATCCTGGGGCAGGACAAGCGCATCATCCTGCTGCTCGGCTACCTGGTGCTGGTGATCGTCTTCTTCTCGGTGTCGCCGGGCAAGCGCGGCGTCTATGTCACGCCGGGCACGCCGGCGCTGGCCCTGCTGACGGCTCCCTTCGTCGCCGAGCTGCTGGCGCGGGTCTGGCCCGCGCGCCTGCTGGGCGGGCTCGGCTGGCTGCTGGGGATCATCTGTTTGGGCGGGGCGGGGGCGCTGGCATTCAGCGCCAAGCTGGCGAGCAAGCTGGGGGATCTGGGCCCGGCGCCCTGGCTGCCCCTGCTGGCGATGGGGGCGGCGTTGCTGCTGCTCAACGCCTTGCTGCGCCGGGCACCGCTCACAGCCATCTTCTGCTCGCTGGCGGTGGGCTGGCTGATCTACTCCAGCTGGATCTGCGTGAAGCTCAACGACATGCGCACCCCGGAGGGGGTGATGGCGCTGGCGGCGCAGCAGGTGCCTGTGGGCGACGAGCTGTTGCTGGCCGGCTTCAAGGAGCAGCACCTGCTGTTCGCTCTACAACCCGTGCGCCATTATCCTTACCTGCTGGGGGACGGGGAGCAGGCCCGGGAGGCGGCGGCCTGGGTGGCGGCCGGGCCCAGGCGCCATGTGCTGGGCTCGGCCGACATCATGACGGTGTGTTTCGATGCGGTGCGGATGACGAACCTCGGCAACCGTCATCGCACCGACTGGCTGCTGGCTGGCGCGGATGCCCTCAAGCCGGAGTGCCGCGGTCTCAGTCCACAGATAGAGCCCTTCAGCTATACCCCCGGGCCCTGAGCCCGGACAGCAGACGGATAAGTCGGATAAACAGAGGGGCTGCCATTGGCAGCCCCTCTTCATCGTCAGATCTCTCGGCGCGGTCAGACTTGGTAATACGCCTTGTACCAAGCGACGAAGCTCTCTACCCCTTCTTGCAGCGCCATCTTGGGTTTATAACCGGTCGCCTCGAACAGCGCCTCGGTGTCGGCCCAGGTGGCGAGCACGTCGCCGGGCTGCATGGGCAGCAGGTTGCGGATCGCCGGCTTGCCGAGCGCAGTCTCGATGGCCTCCACGAAGTCCAGCAGCCGCACCGGGCTGCCGTTGCCGATGTTGAAGAGGCGGTAGGGGGCCGGGCTGGTATCGGTCTGCCCCTGCCAGTTCGGGTCGCCGACCGGCGGCCGGTCCGCGATGCGCACTATGCCCTCCACTATGTCGTCGATATGGGTGAAGTCCCGACTGAGCTGGCCCTGATTGTAGATATCGATGGGCTCCCCCTTGAGGATGGCGCGCACGAACTTGAACAGCGCCATGTCGGGCCGACCCCAGGGGCCGTAGACGGTGAAGAAGCGCAGACCCGTGGTGGGCAGGCCGTAGAGGTGGGAGTAGGAGTGGGCCATCAGCTCGTTAGCCTTCTTGCTCGCCGCGTAGAGGGAGACAGGGTGATCCACCCCGTCCGAGGTCTTGAACGGCATCTGCTCGTTCAGGCCGTACACCGAGCTCGAGGAGGCGTAGACCAGATGCTTGACCCCGTGATGGTGGCATCCCTCCAACACAGTGAGAGTGCCGGTGAGGTTGCTGTCGGCGTAGGCGAAGGGGTTGTCGAGGGAATAGCGCACCCCGGCCTGAGCACCCAGGTGGATCACCCGCTCGAACCGCTCGCGCGCGAACAGCTCGGCCATGGCGACCCGATCGGCGAGATCCAAGCGCTCGAAGCGAAAGCCGGGCAGGGGGCTGAGCCGTGCGAGGCGTGCCTCCTTCAGGCTCACCTCGTAGTAGTCGTTGAGATTGTCGATGCCGACCACCTGATGACCGTCGTGGCAGA
The DNA here is from genome assembly GCF_002903485.1 of Aeromonas sp. ASNIH7. NCBI lineage: Bacteria > Pseudomonadati > Pseudomonadota > Gammaproteobacteria > Aeromonadales > Aeromonadaceae > Aeromonas > Aeromonas sp. ASNIH7. The sequence continues at coordinate 2,021,215 of NZ_CP026226.1, read as the reverse complement.
GCCTCTGCGCCACATGGAAGCCGATGAATCCGGCGGCACCGGTGACCAGATATTTCATTGCCGTTGCTCCTTGTGCAGTCCGGTGGCCAGACTGTCGCCCCGGCCGATGGCGTAGTAGGTAAAGCCGCGCTGGTGCAGGCGGGCCGGATCATAGAGGTTGCGACCGTCGATGATGACGGCCTGTTTCAAGGTACGCTGTATCAGCTCGAAGTCCGGGGCGCGGAACTGCTGCCATTCGGTGCAGATGAGCAGGGCGTCGGCTCCCTTGAGGGCCGCTTCCTGAGTACCGCACAGAGTCAGATCGTCCCGCAGGCCATAGAGACGCTGGGCCTCGGTCATTGCCTCGGGATCGAACGCCTGCACCTTGCCGCCAGCGGCCCAGATCGCCTCCATCAGCACCCGGCTCGGTGCCTCGCGCATGTCGTCGGTGTTGGGCTTGAAGGCCAGGCCCCAGAGGGCGAAGGTCCGTCCCGTCAGATCGCTGCCGAAGTGCTGCTGCAGGCGGGCCATGAGCTTGTGCTTCTGGCCGTCGTTGACCCGTTCCACCGCATGCAGCAGGGGGGCATCGCAGCCTGCCTCGCTGGCAGTGTGGATCAGCGCCTTGACGTCCTTGGGGAAGCAGGAGCCGCCATAGCCGCAGCCGGGATAGATGAAGTGGTGGCCGATGCGCGGGTCGGCGCCTATGCCCTTGCGTACTTCTTCGATGTCGGCGCCGAGCTTCTCCGCCAGGGTGGCCATCTCGTTCATGAAGGAGATCTTGGTGGCCAGCATGGCGTTGGCGGCATACTTGGTCAGCTCGGCGCTGCGGGCGTCCATCTGGATGATGCGATCCCGATTGCGGTTGAAGGGGGCATAGAGCTCCTCAAGCAGAGACATGGCGTGGGCCGAGCCGGTGCCGATGATGATGCGATCCGGCCGCAGGCAGTCGGCCACCGCGGCCCCCTCCTTGAGAAACTCCGGGTTGGAGACCACCTCGAGGGGGAGGTCGACCCCGCGCTCTGCAAGGATGGCGGCGATATGCTGGTGCACCCGGTTGGCGGTGCCGACCGGCACTGTGCTCTTGTTGATCACCACCTTGCCGCTCTGCATCAGTCGACCTATGGTACCGGCCACCGCCAGCACGTGCTTGAGATCGGCTGAGCCATCTTCATCCGGCGGGGTGCCGACCGCGATGAAGATGAGTTCGGCAAAACCCACCCCCTCGGCCACATCCGTGGTGAACAGCAGACGGCCTGCCTGGTGGTTGGTCTGTACCAGGGGGGCGAGGCCGGGCTCGAAGATGGGGATGATACCCGCTCTCAGCCGCTCGACTTTGGCTGCGTCCACATCCACACAGGTCACCCTGTGGCCCATCTCGGCCAGTACGGCGGCCTGAACCAGTCCCACATAACCTATTCCGAATACGCTGACTCTCATCTGCTGTCGCTCCGCAGCCAGTGGCAAGGGGGTCATTTTAGAACGATTCTGACTCGCTGACAGCGAGATACCCTGGGTTTTTCAGGTTATCTTCAGGCTGGGAGGGGAGAGGGCATGACATATTTTGGTGCAAGGGTTGTAACGCGGCGCTGACGCGCACCATTTCGGCGCATTCGGTCCCGTACTTGTGATCCGGGTCACTCAAAATGGACACTGTGACCATAACGAAGTCCCGACTCACGGGGCTCGCGCCCGTCATCGGGCCTCAGACACTCTTTTCACTTCGCTACTGGACATAAGGTTATGGACAACACCCCCCGTTCGGCCCATCCGCTCTATGAGGATGTGCTCGCCCTGCTGACCGCGGCAGGCTTCGTTTCCCTCGGCATCTTCCTGTTTCATCAGGTCGGTCTGCTCACCGGCGGCACCGCCGGATTGGCGCTGCTGTTGCAGCAGGTCACAGGCCTGAGCTTCGGCCTGCTGTTCTTCACCATGAACCTGCCGTTCTACGCCCTGGCCTGGCTCAGGATGGGGCCGCGCTTCACCCTCAATACCTTCGCCGCCGTGGCCACCGTCTCCTTCATGACGGATCACCTCAACGCCGTGCTGCAGATAGGCAAGATAGAGCCCGTCTATGCGGCCCTGATCGGTGGCACCCTGATCGGCATGGGGCTGCTCATCATGTTTCGCCACAAGGCGAGCCTGGGGGGCTTCAACATCCTGGCGCTGTTTATTCAGGACAAGTTCGGCGTCCGTGCTGGCAAGCTGCAAATGGGGCTTGATTGCGCCATCGTCATCGCCTCCTTCTTCGTGGTCTCCCCCTGGCTGCTGGCGCTCTCCGTGGTCGCGGCCATCATCTGTAACCTGGTGTTGACACTCAATCACAAGCCGGGCCGCTACCAGATAGCCTGAGTCACCCGTCACTTTGCAAACAAACAGAGCGCCCGAGGGCGCTCTGTTTGTTTGTTAATCTCATCAATATGCCGGCCAGTCACACCACCATGGGCTGCCCCGTCTCGGGGTGGTGAATGACTTGGGCGGGGTAGTCGTGAAGAGGGAGGGCGATGCGCCTGGCATCACACCACCATGGGCTGCCCCGTCTCGGGGTGGTGAATGACTTGGGCGGGATAGTCGTGGATAGGAAGGACGATGCGCCCGGCATCACACCACCATGGGCTGCCCCGTCTCGGGGTGGTGGATGACCTGGGCGGGATAATCGTAGAGACGGGCGATGAGCGCCGGCGTGAGCACCTCGCTCGGGGAGCCGTCCGCCATCAGGCGCCCTTGCTCCAGCATCACCAGCCGATCGGCGTAGCGCGCCGCCAGGTTGAGGTCGTGCAGCACCACCAGCACGGCGGTATTGCGGGTGGCCAGGGCGCGGGCCATGGTGAGCAGCTGGTGCTGGTACTTGAGATCGAGGGCCGAGGTGGGCTCGTCGAGCAGCAGCAGCCGCGGCTGCTCGGGATCGGGCAGCCGTCCCGGCGACGGCTCCTGCCAGATCTGGGCCAGTACCCGGGCGAACTGCACCCGCTGGCGCTCCCCGCCGGAGAGGCCGGGGTAGAGGCGACCCGCCAGGTGCTCGACCCCGGCATGGGTCATGGCGGCCCGCACTATCTGGTCGCGGCGGCTGGCGGGCTCGCTGTGGGGCAGCCGCCCCATGGCCACCACCTCCTCGCACAGGAAGGGGAAGCTCAAGGACGAGCTCTGGGGCAGCACCCCGACCCTGTGGGCCAGGGCGTCGCCGGCCCAGCCCTGCCGCTCGCGGCCGAACAGGGAAATGCTGCCTTCATAGGCCAGCTCGCCGGTCAGGCACTTGAGCAGCGAGCTCTTGCCCGCCCCGTTCGGGCCGAGCAGGGCAGTCAGGCTGCCCCCATGCAGGTCGAGATCCAGGTTGTCCAGGATGAGGCGATTGCCCCGGGTGAGGTTGAGCCCGCGGCAAGCGAGCAGGGGGGATCCGGGCAAGGTGGCGTTCTCCTGTTACAGCGTCCGGCGACTCTTGATCAAGAGCCAGGCTCGCAACCTCTTGAATGCTTGCCACCATTTGGTTTACTGCCGTTGCTATTTGATCTGTCTCTGCCTGCTGCTCAACTGTAAGTACATTGCTTGACTCAATATCCTTTAGTAGGCCTCGGGTGTGTTCGCTAAGCCGATTTGATGCATCATCTATGCGACCTACTACGGCGCCTGTTTCAGCTTGCATCATTCGTAAAGCAAACTCTATTTGGCCAAACTCATCGGTGCGCCCAGTGTAGACGGATTGACTTAATGGGTTATTGGAAATATTCCTGGCTCTTTCAACCAGTCTTCCAAGAGGAGAGAGAATAGCCAAAACACTAACAGAGCTTAAGCTTCCTGACATTAAAGTGGCTAACAATAAGCTGCTTATTGATGTATCAGTAAGCATGCCGGCAGCCATTGCGCTTGATATAATACTACCCCATATGAGCAAGAGTATTTTCACGGAAAAGCTAGCAGCCAATTTCGGCCTCGCGGCCTTCCCGCTTCTCAATTGAGCATATAATTTTTCCGCAGCCAAAACCTGCTCAGGTTCAGGCTTGGTCCTTACAGCAGGGCGAGATCGTGAACATTTTGTTAAAAATTAAAAATAGTTTTTTGCCTACAAAACAAATACTTATAGGCCTGTGATATGCAGTTAACTTTATAGTCAGGATCGCCTTCACACTTTTTAATCGTCACTGCACGTCATTTCAGCTCAAAAAATGCGCATGAAATCCAAAAAATGATAATTTCCATGATTTCCATAGTTAACAATTTGCTCACATCCTCACCCTGAAATTTGACCTGGTGATCCGGCTGTGATCTCATGCTCCTTTTCAGGAGTGCTCTCATGTCTATTGATGCCGTTTTCGCTCAGTTCTTCGACAATATTCACGTAACCGTTCACCGGGACGGTGTTGACAGCACCAACTCCTCCGGGAACGGGTAGTCGGTTTTCTCGATGCAGGACCTGACAACTGCCCTCAGCCACTCCTGCGGGCAGCGGCCCAATCGCTTGGCCGTCTCCACCAACGATAGGATACGCTGCCTGAACTGCTCGCCTCGATGCGACCAGACGCCATAGCTTCCCTTGCGCCACAGCACATAGCCACGCAGCGCCCGCTCCGCTTCATTGTTGGTCAGCGCTATCTCGTCGTTTTCCATAAAACGCCATAGCATCTCATCGTCCTTGAGCAGTAACTGGCAGCGCCCACGGTAGCGCTTGGAACACAGTACACTGCCCCGCTCCAGCTGCCTTCGCCAGCTTTGCCGACATCGCTGCAACCTTCGCTGGTACTGCTCCCGGCTTAAGCAGCCTTGTTCATAGCCATGCCGGGTTCTGAACACCGTGTCAGCCAGCAGTACCAGCCGGGCTCCGATAGGCTGGTTGACGGCGTCGCTACTCTCGGCAATCGCCGCCACGTTGCGCAGCACATGCGCCCAGCACAGTTGGCGCTGGGCGCTGTCGATGAAGCGGTATCCCGCATACTGGTCGGTCACCAGCACCCCATCAAGCTCACTGCCCAGCAACCGCTTCGCTGCCTCCTGACCGCGGCCAAACGCCGTCATGAAGCAGACCGCGACCTTGCTCAGGGCCAGCCACATCCAGCGTCGCTCACCGCCCCGCTGGTGCCGGGTTTCATCGGCATGGATGATGGCGGCAGACTGCACTTGCTGTTTGATGGCTTGGTGGGTCGGGGTGAGCATGGCGCTGACCCGGCCTTGCGCTTCACTGATGGCGCCTCGGCTAAAGCTCAAACCGAAGTGCTGCTTGAGCTGCTGCTGTATCTTGCTGATGCTCTGGTGGAACTGACCACTCTGCAAAGCGATATAGCTCAGCAGATTAGCCCCCATCTGGCTGTGGCTCACCGTATGCATATTCCCACGCATGGCGATCGCTCAATAACATTCATGCCGATCACGTAATAACATCCATGCCGATCACTCAATAACATCCCAAGCCGATCACTTTTTACCCTCGATGGGAAACCATGATCGGCATCCATGTTATTGGTGACTTTTTCTTCCCGCTTCGTTAAACCCGCACTTTCCCATCTGCTCCAACAGAGGAACGTGCATGTCTGCGAGGCCTATCACTGTGAGAAAACTCAAAGAAATTCTTCGCCTTAAATTTCAGGCTCAACTGGCTCATCGGCAGATCGCCCTCAGCCTGCATATCTCTCCTAGCACCGTATCCTATTACCTCAACCGGGCGGCTCAACTGGGTATCATGACCTGGCCCCTGTCTGAGTCCTGGGATGATGTCTCCCTGGAGCGCGCATTTCTCAAGACCTGCTCTGTTCATAAAACTCAGCACAAACCCACTCCCAACTGGGCCTTGTTGCATCAGGAACTCAAAAAACCAGGTCAAAAAGGCGTGACCCTCGAGCTGCTATGGCAGGAGTACGCCGAGCGCCATCCAGGCTCCCACTACAGCTACAACCACTTCTGTCGGCTCTATAAAGAGTGGGCGGCGCTGCTGCAACCCTCGATGCGGCAGACCCATATTGCGGGCGAAAAACTCTTTGTCGACTACTGCGGCCAGACCATGCCCATTGTCGATCCGCATACCGGCGAGATCCTTTACCGGGCCCAGATCTTTGTCGCCGTGCTGGGGGCCTCCAACTACACCTTTGCCGAGGCCACCCGCTCCCAGCAGCTCGATGACTGGGTGATGAGCCACAAGCGCGCTTTCGAGTTCTTTGGCGGTGTGCCGCAATTGGTGGTACCTGATTGCCTCAAGAGTGCCGTCAGCGTGGCGCGCAATACCGATCCGGATCTCAACCCTACCTACCAGATGCTGGCGGCCCATTTCGGTACGGCGATCATGCCCGCGCGGCCCCGCAAGCCGAAGGATAAGTCCAAGGCGGAGGTGGGCGTGCAGATCGTCACCCGCTGGATCCTGGCGGTGCTGCGTCATGAAACCTTCCATAGCCTGGCCCAGCTCAATCAGCGAATGGGTGAACTGCTGACCCGGCTCAACCAGAAATCCTTCCAGAAGCTGCCTGGCTGCCGTGCCTCACTGTTTGCCGAGCTCGATGCACCGGCGCTCAAGCCGTTGCCGGATTATCCCTATCACTACACCAAAGTAGTGCCGGTGCTGGTTGGTAAGGACTACCACGTCGATCTGGAAAAGCACTATTACTCAGTGCCCTATGCCTTGCAGGGCAAGCGGCTGGAGGCGCATCTGGCCGAGCATACCGTCACGCTGTACCACGCGGGCAAGATCGTGGCCGAACACCAGCGGAGTCATCACAAAGGCCAGCACAGCAGCCTGCGTGAACACATGCCCGCGCATCATCAGGCACTGCTGGAGTGGTCGCCGGAGCGACTGCTTGGCTGGGCGGCGTCCATCGGCCCCTACACCACGCATTGGGTGGATGGCTTTATCCGGCAGGCAGAGCATTCGACGCAAGCGGTGCGCCCTTGCCTGGCCTTGCTGGGGCAGAGCAAAACCTATGGCAAGGAGCGGCTGGAAGCGGCCTGCCTCCGGGGGCACCTGACCGGCGCCAACCGGCTGCACAACATCCGCAGCATGCTCAAGCATGGCCTGGAGGAGCAACAACTCATTGCCAACGAGCGACAGGATCCGCTGCAAGACATCCGTCATGACAATGTCCATGGCGAGCACTACTTCCACTAACCCCACGGATCAGGAGAAGCCGATGCAATTACACCTCGATGAACAACTAAGCCGCCTGCACTTGAGCGGCATGAAACAGGCTCTGAACCAGCAGCAGGCCCAGAGCATGCTGTACCTGGATATGGGTTTTGAAGAGCGGCTGCAACTATTACTGAGCCATGAGCTGGTGCAGCGGGAGCAGAGGAAAACCAACCGCCTGGAGAAGCAAGCCCGGTTCCGGCTAGCCGGACAGGTGGAGCAGCTCGACTATCGGGCGGGTCGAGGCGTGAGCAAAGCGCAGATCCGCCAACTGCTGGAAGGACACTGGCTGAGTCATCAACAAAACCTGCTGCTAACGGGCGCGGCAGGCTGTGGCAAGAGTTACCTGGCGTGTGCCCTGGGCCGTTACTTTATCCGGCAAGGAGTGGGCGTGCGGTATTACCGGCTGAAAACCCTACTTGAAGAGATGCGACTGGCCCAAGCGGATGGCAGCTATCCGAAACTGCTGGAGCGGGTAAGCAACATAGGGGTACTGATCCTGGATGACTGGGGCATGGAGATGCTGGACGCGAGCGAACGCAGCAACCTGCTGGAGATCATCGATACCCGCTACGGCAACGTCTCAACGATAGTGGCGAGCCAATTGCCGGTGGAGAAGTGGTACGGGATGATCGGAGAGGCAACCTTCGCCGAGGCGATCTTGGACCGACTGATCCACAGAGCGGTGCGCGTGACCTTAACGGGAGAATCGATGAGAAAACAGGGCGCCAACTTGACCGATGCCGATCAGGCGGAGTAAAAGGAAGACGCTATAAACGCGGGCAGAAAAAAAGTGATCGGCATGATGTTATTGGCTGATCGACATGATGTTATTAGCCACCGTATCGGGCAGGGCTGCTTCACTGGTGGTGACGCACCCACGGCAGGTGCCCCGATACAGCTGATGCTCTGTCACCACATAGCTGACCTCGGGCAGGTCAAACACCTGATGAACCCGGTAGGGCTTGTCATGGGACACCACCTGCTCACCACAGCAGGCGCACTGCCGGGCAGGATAGTGTGGTATTGCCGTCAGTCGGTCGTCCTCAGGATGACGTTCACGCCGCTGCCCCTTGTGGCCAGGCTGGGCACCACGAGCCTTGCCGGAAGCGGGGCGCTTGCGCGCAGGCGGGGTCCCCGAGCCATCAGTGGAGGGGGGCTTGGAGGAGTTATTGCTGTTTTGGTTGAGGCGGTCTTCAAGCTCGGCGATGCGCGCCATCAGCTTGTAAATCAGCTCGTTGTATGCGTGTAATAAAGTTGGACACTAAATCATTCTACACGCCGCATTCTTAGACACCAAAAAACAGCTGCACAAAAATAAAGTAGGATACCAACTAACGAATTCAGCCAGAAACCGTTGGATGATGGAGTAATAAAGTGTGACACCAATTTAGCATAATCGGGAACGGTGGATCGCAAGATACGGCTGATGTAGAGAATCGATCCAACGCAATTTCATACAGTGCGAAATACCCAGAGGCTGCAAGTCGATCCCCGCCAAAGCTGGCGCGGTTAACAGCACACCTTGCTCGTCAAAACTTATGAGGAAGCGATCAAATAGCGCGTCGAGGTTGGCGCTCAGCAAAAAGCCATTGAACACATCCAACCGCTCTGCGTCCGTCCCGCATTCGGCCCAAGGCTTGGCGTGGCTCATACCCTGTACCTTAAGCCGCGAAAGCCGCAAGAATAGCGCATAAGCTGTTGTCTTGGCGTGATTTACTCTGCCTATCTCGGCGGCAGTTGGCAGCAATAAATGCCACTGCCCAGCCAAAATCAGCTTCTAATTGGCTGCCGTAACGCGTGGCCAGCGAACGCATGATGGGCGCCAGCCAATCCTTCGCCGATGACGCCATTTTCAGGAACGATAACGGCCCCGCTCCCGTCTGTTGCTGCGCCTGCTGGAGGACAAACCGCTTGACCACCAAGGCCAGCAGACTGGCCCAGATCAGCCCCGTCACCAAGGCCTCTTGGCGCGTCGCGAAGCGGTGCAGGTTGGTGTGGCTTTTCAGCTCCTTGAACAGCAGTTCGACCTGCCAGCGCAGCCGGTAGCACTGCATCACCTCGACCGCGGAAAACAGCTCGCGCGGCAGATTGGTCAGCCATGATAGATAGCGCTTTTCCCGAGCATGCCAGTAGCAGACCATCCGGCAATCGTTGCCTTCCCAAGTCACGTCCAGATCGAGCAGGTCACTGCGGCTCATCCGCCGCCGCAGTGCTTTGAAGCGGAGCCCCAGCAGCGGTTTGAGTCGCTTGCCGGTAGTGTTGTAGGCCTGCGTGATCGTCGGGTTCAGCCCTTTCGAGTAGCGCATCAGATAGAAACCGCCGTAACTCGCCACCTCGCTCATGTACTTGGCGCTGATGTAACCGGCATCGGCCAGCAGCAACGAGCCCGTCAGCGTCGCCGCCTCCGGCAGGAAGGTGCGCTCCGTCTGCGTATCGGCGGTGATCTCCAGCCGGAGCGGCTGTTGCTCTAACAGCGACAGGGTCAGATGGCATTCGACTGCCGCGCCACCGAAGCGGCCGGGAAAGGTCTTGGCAAGTCCGCGATGCACGGCAAAGGAAGAACCGTCGTGAATCAGCACCCGACGGAAGCGGTTGAGCTTCGATGCCACCTGGGGCTGAGGCTCCAGAAGCAAGGCCATCGCCCGCTGGGCAACCGCTGCCATCAGCGTTGCAAAGGCCACCTGCCGCAAGCGGTTATGAAACGGTTTGTAGGCAACGCCTTGTGCCGTATCAGAGTGGATCCCGTTGAAGGTGCGGTGGATGGCAGCAATCGAAGCCGTTTTACCATCGCCCAGTGAGGCCACCAGTGCCGATACCAGCGGCAGCGGGGTGATGTCGCGGCTACGGAGCATGAACTTGGACTCTCTGGCGATCTTGTTCAACCAGTCGGCATTGAACAGTTGTTTCAAGCGCCGAGTTGCACCGACAATGGCCATGGCTCTTCCTCTTGTGTTTGGCGACTTAACGAGATCACATGAAGAGCCACTTTTCCATCTATTTCATCATGTTCCGCTTAAGATCCTGTCTATGTGGCGTGGCTGGCGCGCAGCACCTCAGGTATAGCCACCCCCGTCACGGCACATGCTCCACCCCAGTAATCCAGCATTGCATCACGAAACTTATTTTGCCCAACGCGCTGGCGAACCATTCGTTCGACCTCAGTGCCAGCAATGCCTGCAGGCAGTTCCGCCAGTTCTGCGGCGACCGCTTGCTGGAAATCGTTCGCGGCCTGACTGGGCAGTGCACGAGAAAGACTTGCCGCCCGACGCAGTAATGCGGCCAGATTCGCCTCGGTGGCGACCTGAATTGACGTTCACCATGACGCTGCTCTTCTGGCGGTCGTCGTAGCCGTCCCATGTGGGGTCAGTTCACGAAACGGAAAAAATTGTACGCTAAGCCTTTGGCATCAATGATATCGACACCATTTTTTCCACAATTCATAAAGTTGCGCAGTAATTAGTCGACGACTGGCCCTTGCTAAATAATTTTCATTTCAGCATGAGTTGTGCTTTAAAAATTCAATTCTGCAACTACACTCATTGGGCGAACAGAGCGAGAAATCCGCCGTTAATTCCAATAGCGGGTACGCGAATGAATATCAGCTCTTAGGGGAATATTATGTTAAATTGTCTATTCACCGCTGAAGAACTAACCCCCCAATAACCCCTGCGCAAAATGCCCAGTAGCAAACGCCAGCCCCGCTGCGGCCGTACCCATGATCAAAGTCCGGAGTCCTGATCGCATTGCTGGTAAGCCATAGACGATACTTTTAAGCATTCCGATACCCAAGAAGACGACGCCTGCCAAACCAAGACTCGTCAGGAACTGAATCTGACTCTCCATACCCGGGATGGCATAAGGCAGTAAAGGTAAAGCACCAACCGACAAAAATGCGGCGAAGGTAGTCAACGCGGCTCGGCGTGGGCTGAGTCCGGCACCCGAGAGTCCGTACTCTTCTCGCAACATGGTTGCTACCCACACATCGGGATTACGACTGATAGCCTCCACTACTTGCTCCAGCAATTCGCCGTCGAATCCCTTCGCCTGAAACAGCTGGCGAATTTCCTCACGTTCACCTTCTGGCACAGCACGGATATGTTCACGTTCTGTGCGTTCAGCAAATTTGATCTGATTCAACTGCGCCTGGCCCGCTTCGTAATTACTTACCGCCATGCTGAAGCCGTCTGCAATCAGGTTTGCAAAGCCGAGTACCAACGCAACCTGTGGCGAGAAACCTGCGCCGAACGCACCCGATACAACCGCAAACGTTGTAACGCAGCCATCGATGCCGCCAAGCACAGCATCTGGTAGCGTCGAGGCCTTAACGGGACCAGCAAGCCGTGCACGAACGGCATTAGGCTGGTGCTCGCTGAGCAGTCTTTCATTTTCTGTGGATGGCATCTTTCAGCTTCCTGTTCAGGACGCGATTTGGTGCTTTGGGATTATAGGCTCAGTTCGACCTTGTCACTTTATCTGTCAATATACATCTTCAAGATAACGTCCCTGGCCTCTCAGAGTTTCAATATCGATGTGCAAGGGTTTGAGAATGTCTTCTATAACCTGCCGCACAGCCGCCGCCATATCCTGGCCACCACAGACCAGTATCTGCGCACCGGTGTTAACCATCTGTCGCACGGCTAATTCATCCTGTTTGAGCTTATCCTGCACGTAGGCGCGCTCGTCTGTTCTTGAGAAGGCTGTGTTCAGCCCGCTCAGTCGATGATCCTCAAGATAGCGCCCAAGCTCAGGTTGGTAGAGAAAATCTGACCTGGCATCGCGACCGCCCCAGTACAGATACATAGGGTTGCAACTGGTATTGTTTCTGATGAAACCGGTTAACGGACCAATCCCGGCACCTGCACCAACAAGAATCACTGGTCGGTTACCGGTAGCTGGCCGAAAGCCTGGATTGGGGCGGATGAAGCCATCGATACAATCACCCGGCTTGAGGTCATGCAAATAACCGGAGCAAAGACCGCCGGCCTGCTTACGGACGCATATCTCAACAATTTCGTCATTTGCCGAGGACGCGAGCGAGTAGAACCGCGGGGGTTGACCGTGTGGGGGAATAACCCCCAAAAGGTCTCCCGCCTCGAACGGTGGCAGCGCTTTAAATCTTCTTGGAGAAGCCGTTAGCCATCCGCCCTGCTCCGCCGGTTTGAACCGGAAGATACTGGTGGGCGCCTGAACCGCAATCCCGTAATCCGCCCTTTCTACCAGTTCCAGTTTGACCGTTGCTGGCTGCAATGCACAGTAGTTCAAGAAAAGCGGAGTACCGATAACCTCACCAACCCGGTTTCCCCACTCACTGAATTGCGAGGCAGAACACCGATCAATCAGTTCAATGGCGTGCAAACGGCTGACGCCTTTACCGGCGAGCGCAGCATCCACCGACAAGGCAAACTGACAGAAGTTCGGAAACTGCCGGTCACCAAAACCCAGTACCGTGTATCGCAGGTTCTTCTCAGCCCGGAATTCTTTGAGCCTGGCCATAAACTGCCGGGCCGATGCGGGTGCATCACCATCGCCGTATGTCGAAGTCAGCACGAACAGCCTGGAAGCCTGCGGATACTGCTTAGCCAGGGCATTCATCTCGCTGCAATGCACGCGGAAACCGGCCTTATTCAGGCTGCTATGGAGTTCCCGGGCAAATCCCCAGGTGGCATTACCTTCGGAGCCGACCAGAATAATTGTATCCGCCTGAGCGGCATCGGCGTTGTCAGGAAGCTGCCCTGAAGACCGGCGACGCTGCCACCAGATGGTTGCACCTGTTATCGAGAGAGCTGGCACAGTCAGTGCCGCAGCGCCAAGAATCAGGCCAAGCCACCATAGGCCTTCACCGGTGTGCAAACGTACAATCCAGTCCTGCAATACGCCGCTGTCAGAGCGCGGCTGGAACTGCAGCAACTCGCCCGTAGCCTGGTCCACGAATCCGGAGCCGCCGGCGGTTGACAGTGAATAGACATCCTGCGGATCACCGGGATAGGGAAACACCAGTTCCCGGAGTTCGCCAAGATCGAAATTGCCTAGGGCTTTTAAGGTGCCCACAGGCGATGGTTGCCCGCCCGAGACCTCAGCCGGAAACCTTGGCCCGGTGTCAGGCGCTTCAGCCAGCAAACCAAAGCGCTGTGCGGACATATAGCTGCCGGTCAGCGCGGATAACAGTAGGCCGAGCACGGCAAACCGGGCCAATTCGGCATGGATTCGTTTCCCGCCAGAGCCGGAAAGCGGTCTTAATATATTCTTCCAACCCCCGGTACGCCGGGCTATCAAAAATATTCCCGAAAGACACAGAAGCACCATCAAAACAGCCAATACGCCGGCCAGCGCTCTACCGGCATCATCCAGCATAAACGCACGATGCAGATCCTTGATCCAGCCAAAGAATGCGGAAGGTTCGTAGGGCGTGCCCTCACCTGTTACCGGATTCACCAGATCCGCACCGGCCTGGCCGTCACGGCTGTAATAGACAATGACCTTGCCAGAAGGCTCTCGCACGATCTGCTCAGTCCCGGGATAGTGAGCAACGACCCGGTCTGCCAGCTCGGCAATACTGACTTCACCGGAAGCCGGAATGACCGCTGACACTCTATCCAGCGTCGGAGCCAAAGCCAACACAGCTCCCGTGACCGAGAGAACGATCAGGAACACGCCTGCAAGCAAACCCGGTAAACTGTGGAACTTGCGCAACATAATAGCCGATGCTCCTGGTGAATTATTGAAGCTCGTAGGTCAGAGCGCGCACGTAACCACGTCCTGAAACCGGCTTTCCGGACCCTTCGGTGGTCAGGGGGGCTATCACATCGGCTCTGATATCGCGCATATCTTCAACAGCAGAGTCGACTCGAACCTCATAGCCGTTGTCGATCAGCGAATCATCGAGGTTCACAGTCACTTTCAGCGTGCGGCCACTGGTAACACTGGCGCCAGTCAAGCCGTCATACTCTGCAGGATCAAGCCCACTGCCCCGGGCCCAGCCTCCCAGGTGTTTGTAGTATTTAGATTTCTTCCCGGAAACCCAAAGGGTACCCTGATACTCTCCGGCGGCATCGGTAAGATACAGCGCCAGATAGGCTCCATCGCCGCCGTAATTCTGTAGTTCCGTAGTGAAGGTCACGTCACGGGCCTGGGCGAATACCGGTAAAGCCAAGGCGGCGAAAAGGCTGCAAGTGAGAACAAACGTTTTCATAAATGGTCTCCAAAAACCTGATGAACGTTAAAGGAACAGGGCAAATTCGCTCAGTTACTCAACGGTAACCGTGGGACGCCCCTTGACGATGCCGTTGCGTGGCGCCTGACTTTTGGGATTGTCCTGTCCATTTTTCCTGTTGCCGCGGTCCCTCTCCTCATCGTCACTGTCTTCACGCTCCCATTTCATCATGGTCAATGAAGCGGGCGCGAAAGAGGCTTCTGCCCTGATCCCATCGGCATCGAGGCCCCGGACTTCATAACAACCGTCGTCAACCTTTATTCGGTGAACTGTCCAGCCTTCGGCTTCCAGCTTTTCACGCAGATTTTCACGGGGCTGCCAACTCGCCACCGGATCATCGCAGTCGTCATCGGCCAGTGCGGTGCCGCTCAGAAGTAACAAAGACAGGCTCAGAATAATGGGTTTGGTCTTCATGGTGTCTCTCCTGCTGGTTGTGTTAAATCCACTCTAAGGCGCTAACCTGACAACGACCTGAACAAACGAGGCCATTTCAGCGGAACTGAAAAGCTTCTTTATGGAAGCGAGTCAGGCGGAAGGGTGCTGCCCGCAAGCCGTTTCTAATGGCTTCCCCCAGCCCTGCCGGGCCGCAGAACCAGACCTCTGCGCCTGCTGCCGAGCGTCCGTTGGTAGACAACGTCTCGGCAGACAACCTCTGCCCCTTGCTGCTGTCATGAATCTCGAGGTGTATTCCGGGAAAGCCATCGCAAAGCGCCCGAAGTCGATCCACCATGGGATCCTGGCCGGCGTTGCGCGTGCAGTAATGCAGATCGGCTTCAGGCACGGTGGCGTCGGTGGCGCTGCTTAGAGCTTCGAGCCAGGCCAGAAACGGCGTGATCCCGATGCCACCGGCTATCCAGATCTGGTGGGATTTGCGGTTGCGGCGATCGAAGTTAAAACAGCCGTAAGGGCCTTCTATATTTACAGTTTGCCCCACGCTGATTTTCTGGCTCAGATTGCGGGTAAAGTCTCCGAGGGATTTGATGAGGAAGGTAACAGTGCCATTTTCCCGATCCGCACTGGCGATGGTGAACGGGTGCGCACCCTCAATCCGGTCGAAGGTCACAAAGGCGAATTGCCCCGCACGGTGACCGGGCCATGCCGGCCCCATGTGGCAGGTAACTTCGGTGACGTCCCGGTCTGGTGTTTTGATCGCGGTGACCATGCCGCGAACCTGGCGACGACGACCAACTCTGCCGGTCAAAGATAGCCCGCTGGCGATGCTCCCGCCAAAGAGCAAAATGGCCATCAGTAGTCCGATTGGCTGCTGCCACCATTGCAGCGGAGTCAGCCACGCCGCGTGGAAAGCGAGCAACAGATAAAGCACCGGCATGCCGCGATGCAAATAACGCCAGTATTTGTAGGGAAACTTGCGCCACAAAGTGATCAACAGCATGGCGAACAGCAGATAGACGGCGAACTCCCCTACCTCTTCCGCAGCATCGCGCATGGTGTCGATGAACCCGGAATAATCCTGATCGTGCAGCCTGCCGGCCTTTCCGAAAATCGACTCTATAACATCGTCACCCATTTCAATCAGCCAATGAGCTGCCGCGAATACCACTGCCAGAATGCCCGCCCATTTGTGGGTGCGATAGATCTGATCCAACCCGCCCAGCGGTCTCTCCAACCAGGCTGGGCGCAGTGCCAGCATCATGGTCAGTGACATCAGAGCAATGGATAACAGCCCACTGAGCAGCAGGCTCTGGTCATAGACTGCCCAGGGAGAACCGGCCCCAGGACCTGCAAAGAGGTTCCAGGCCCATAGGCCCAAAACCAACACAACGAAAGGAAAAATCATCCGCATCATCACATCTCCTGCGATCGGTACCTGGAATATTCCCCCGAAGGCTAGCGCCCAAACCTGACAGCCAGCTGAAGGTCGGTGAAGAGAGATCGAAGCGTTATTGACCATTCAGGCTGTTGTCAGGTTCGAGCTGTAGTATCTTGATTTCAGGGCTGGGTCAGAGGTGAACAATGCGGGTTCTTTTGGTGGAGGATACGGCGGGATTGGGCGAGGCGGTCCGGGATCAGATTGCGGACGACGGCCACGCCGTGGACTGGGTGCAAACTCTGCGCTTTGCTGAGGCGAGTATCAGGACCACAGCCTACGACCTGATTCTGCTGGACCTGATGCTGCCCGACGGCCATGGCTTCGGCTTTTTGCGAACGATCCGGGCTACCGGAATAACAACACCGGTGATCATTCTGACCGCCAGGGATCAGGTGTCTGACCGGATTGAAGGATTGAATGCCGGTGCTGACGACTACCTGGTCAAACCCTTTGATCTTTCGGAGTTGTCGGCCCGCGTGGCCGCGGCGGCTCGCCGATATCGCGGCAATCCAAGCCCGATCATACAAGTGGGCGAGCTGATGATTGATCTTGGCGATCACCGCATCAGTCGCAACGGCCTGCCGGTAGAACTTACGGCACGGGAGTGGGCATTGTTTGAGGGCTTTATCCAGCGACCCGGAATGCTGTTATCGCGATCGCAACTGGAGGATCGTCTATACGCTTTCGGGGCCGAAATCGAAAGTAACACCATCGAAGTTTATGTCAGCCGTCTGCGTAAAAAGCTGGGGCGGGACGCTATCGTAACCGTCAGGGGAATGGGCTATCGCCTGGAAACACATGACCACTAGAACCAGCCTGCAAAAAACACTCGGTATCGGCCTGACACTCGGTGTCACCCTACTCTGGCTGTTGGGCGTGACCGCTTCGGGACTGGTGGCACAGCATGAAATGAACGAGGTCTTCGACAGTGCCCTGGAAGAAACCGCCCAGCGCATACTGCCACTGGCGGTCACCGACATCCTGAACCGTGAGAACGGCGCGGGCAATCAAAAGGCCCCAGCCCTGAAAGACCATGACGAATACCTGACCTATCTGGTACGGGACGAAGCTGGAAATATTCTGCTCCAGTCCCACGATGCCGACCCTGGCGTGTTTAGCAGGACCCCCGCGGAAGGGTTTTCAGATACTCTGACCCACCGGCTATATGGCGTATCTGCAGTCAGCAATACCATCTATCTTGAAGTGGCCGAACCCTTGGCGCACCGGCGTGAATCCGCTCTGGAGGCGGGATTAGCCTTACTGTTGCCTTTACTGGTGCTGATTCCGGTCAGCCTGTTGGGTGTCTGGTGGATTGTCCGGCTTTCCCTTCGTAAGGTGGTCGATTTTCAGCAAGACATTGAATCCCGCGGCGCGGGAGATCTGTCCCCTGTTGTAGAAGAGCAGTTACCCCGTGAATTTGAACCAATCGCCGGTGCCATCAACCGGCTGCTTGAGCGTTTGCATCGTGCTCTCGAATCAGAACGCAGCTTTACCGCCAACAGTGCCCATGAATTGCGAACTCCCCTGGCAACAGCGCTTGCCAAAGTGCAGCGACTGAAAACCAGAATGCCCGATGATTATCTCAAGAATGATGTTGCAGAAATTGAAGAAGCGTTACGCAGTCTCTCGGTGCTGTCCGGAAAACTGCTCGAGTTGGCAAAAGCAGAAGGTGGCGGTGCACTCTCACAAAGCCAGCAGGATCTTGTGCCCATCCTCGCGATGATTGCCCGGGATTTTGAGGCCCAGGCACCCGGGCGAGTTGTTTTATCCCTGCCGGAGCGCGAAGTGAACTCCTTTCTTGATCCCGATGCCTTCGCCATCCTGGTGCGTAACCTGATCGAGAATGCCCTTAAGCATGGTTCCCGTAGCGAGCCGGTGAAGATCAACCTGAACGATAATGGGGTTTTAAGGGTCTGCAATGGCGGTGCAAGAGTGCCACCGGAACAGCTCGCTCTTTTAAGAAACCGGTTTGCACGCGCCAAAACGGACGCTGCAGGTTCTGGCCTGGGCCTCGCGATTGCCGATGCGATTGCTAAAGGTGCCGGCATGACCCTGCATCTCAGATCGCCGGCAACAGGACGGCAGGATGGTTTTGAAGCGGAGCTGAATCTGGCATGTATCTGACACTCACCGACATTGTGCTGCTGACGAGCATCATTCAATCGCTGGCTCTTGCCGTTTTTCTCCTACTTCCATCCAACAGTGGGCTCATATCTAACCGACTCCTGGTTGCCACTCTGGTGTTCTTCGCCGCCGGGCTGGGAGAGATCTTCCTCTATGGCAGCGGGCTTGCGCTCCAGTACCCAAACTTCGCCTACCTCGGAACACTCATCGGACTTCTACAAGCCGGCACGCTCTATCTATATGCGCAATCGCTGATGTATCAGAATTTCCAGTTAAGCGGGAAGCATCTCGTGCACACGTTGCTCTTCTGGGTGGTCGGCGCAATTTTTCTGATTGAATATTATTTACAGCCAAGCGAGACCAAAGTTCAGATTCTGCTTGAACGGGACCACCCGGGCGTACTTACCTCTCCCCTTCTTGCAGTCGCTATTCACGCGGTCTTTCTGGGCTACCTGTACGCGACTATTCGTGCGATTAACCGTTTCGGCCTTGGTATTCGACAGATTTTCTCGAGTATTGAAAACAAACAACTTGCGTGGTTACGGACGCTTCTGATCGGCTATGCAGTGGCTTGGACCGTGAGCATGATGTACTGCCTTACAGCGCATGTGTTTAGAAGCGTGCCCGGAACCGAGTGGGTGGCCGGCGCTGGCGCTGTAACGGGCTTCATTTTCATCAATTTTCTGATGATAAACTCTCTTCGCCAACCCGTTGTTTTCTCTGGATTGGCAGCAGACCAGGCCGCCTTGCTGGAAGAAGAGCCCACGCCGCAGTTTGATCAAACTTTAAAGGTCAGGCTCCAACAGTTAATGCACCAGGAAAAGCCCCACTTGCACCCCAACCTGACCCTGGAACAACTTTCACGGAAATTGGGCGCCCCTTCAAGAGAGGTTTCACGGGCCATTAACCAAGGCTTTGGCTGCAATTTCTTTGAGTTCGTCAGTCGCTATCGCATCGACGAGGCGAAATCGCGCCTGGCCGATGCAGCCAATCAGGCAAATATTCTGCAAACTATGTATGACTCTGGCTTCAACTCGAAGTCCGTATTCAACACTGCTTTCAAGAAAGAGACAGGATTTACCCCCAGTGAATATCGCCGACGAGCCCTGCAGGGCGATATCCGACCCTAGCCACGATCCTGAACCTGGCTACCCGGCGTTCGAGTACGCTCTCACCCGATACTGAAACCTCTAAACAGCTGAATTGTAGGTTTTTATTTCTAAACCATGGCATCGGTTCGGTTTCGTACTTGCGAACGATTCTTTGGCCTCCCTTCCGTACTCTGATTGCCAAGCGCCACCAAACCCGGTGCTCGTGAAGCTCAACGCAATACCTGATTACCCATGATTAGCAGTCACCACGAGCTATACTGATCTTACGTACAGTTACTGAGGTGCGAGATCATGGCCAAAAGCAAAGTCCAATTCCAGAAAGGCTACAGCCTGTTTGATTTTTTCAAGGACTATGGCACTGAAGCGCAGTGCGAAAACGCGCTGCTTGCTTGGCGTTTTCCGAACGGTTTCATCTGTCCTGAGTGCGCCAACAAGACCTGCTGTCGCCTGAAAAGTCGGCCACGCGTGCTGCAATGCAATAACTGCCGTCACCAGATGTCATTGACTGGAAACACGATTTTTGCAAACACAAAACTCCCACTGACCAAGTGGTTTCTGGCGATGCAGCTGCTGTCACAGACCAAAACTGGCTTGTCAGCGATGGAGCTAAAGCGCCAGTTGGACGTCAAATATGACACCGCCTGGATGCTCAAGCACAAGCTGCTGCAAGCCATGAAAGAGTCCGATGACAAGCAGCCCATCAGCGGCATCATTCAGCTCGATGATGTCTACTGGGGTGGCGAGCACCGTGGTGGCAAACGGGGTCGGGGCGCGGCAGGCAAGACGCCGTTTGTGGCAGCAGTGGCCCTGAACAAGGAAGGACATCCAATCAAGATGCGGATGACGGTGGTCGATGGTTTCAAAACCAAGTCCGTTGCTGATTGGGCAAAACGGCATATTGCCAGTGGTAGCGCGGTGATATCCGATGGATTGGCCTGTTTCAAAGCGGTCAAGGAGGCCAATTGTGAGCACCTGGGTGTTGTCACCGGGGGCAACCTGGACTGGCTGGATCATCCGGCATTCAACTGGGTAAACACGATGATAGGAAATGTGAAAAACTCGCTGCGGGGCAGTTGCCATACGCTCGGAGCGAAGCATTTACCAAGGCATCTTGCGGAATACTGCTTCCGGTTTAATCATCGTTTTGACCTCAAGAGCATGTTGGTTGAATTGGGGCATGCAGTCGTGGCAAGCCCTCCGATGCCATATCGGCTCTTGAAGCTGGCTGAGGGTCATGGGTAATCAGGACGCAATATGAAGAGGTCATGTATGAAAACCAAATTACGCAAAACCGCTGTTCCCGCAGTGGCCGCAGCAATCTTCAGCCTGATGTTTGCCGGTAGCGCCCAAGCTCATTGTGATGCTCTGGACGGTCCCGTGATTACCGAAGCCCGTGCGGCACTGGAGTCAGGCAATGTTAAGCCCTTGCTCAAATGGGTGCCAGGGTGAGAGCGTGAACATTTTGTTAAATTTCACCCAGTTTTTTGAGACCCGCATTGAGTACCGTTTCCAGATATTCACTGCTCATTCCTGCGATTTTTTGCTTCCGTCTTACGCTCGCCTTGCGTGAAGTCTCGGCCCTGAGCATGTTCAGCCCCATGTGCCGGATGCACGCCAAAATCTCTGCGGCATCACCGCGATAAATCGGGCAATCATCCTCGCCCATCGTGACGTCCAGCACCCAGTGCAGGCTATTTTCGATGGCCCAGTGCCCACGCACCGCTCGCGCAAACTCATCCTGCACCAACGCTTTGGAACTGATGAAATAACGCTGCTCTATGGTAATTTTTTGCATATTTTCAACGCGATAGGAGATGGCCACGCCAATGCTGTGCAACTGTTTCCAATGAGGAAACTGGGCGGCCAACTCGCCCGCCGCCATGACATGGTACTCACGACCATCGATGCGGCCATGAGCCTTCTCAAGCGTCATCGTCTCTGCGCATAACGGGGTGGCCGCCAGCGGGGCGAGGGCCTGTCGAACCGCCTCGAACAACTTGGGTTGGTTGCCTTTGACGGCCAATAAGTAATCGCCACCTTGCTGAAGGATGGTCTCGGCGATCTCGGTCTGGCACCCCATCGCATCGATGGATACCAGGCAGCCTTTGATGTCGAGCAGCGCCAGCAACTCGGGAATAGCGGTAATTTCATTGGACTTGGCGTCGGTTTTTATCTGTCCGAGCACCAGCTTATTGGCGGCGGCATAGGCACTGACCATGTGAATGGTCGACGTTCGATCCTCACGGTCATAGGAACTGCGCAGGGTTTTGCCATCGATAGCGACCAGGGCGCCATCGGTGTGCTGGTTAATGGCTTGAGTCCACCGCACAAAGGCGGCCTGAAACGGCTCTGGTTTGATGCCGGAGATGATCCTGGCAATGGTGTCATGGACAGGAATGCCGTTTTTAAACAGTCCCTTGGATTGAAACCAGGGAAGATGAACCTCGCCGAAATCCTCAATATCTTCCCAGCCCTCAGCCCCGCCGATCACGGCACAGACGGTGAGAAACAGGACATCGTAGAAGGGATAATAAATCTTGGCATGCTGGCGAGGGTCGTGAATATTGTCGAAGAACTGAGCGAAAACGGCATCAATAGACATGAGAGCACTCCTGAAAAGGAGCATGAGATCACAGCCGGATCACCAGGTCAAATTTCAGGGTGAGGATGTGAGCAAATTGTTAACTATGGAAATCATGGAAATTATCATTTTTTGGATTTCATGCGCATTTTTTGAGCTGAAATGACGTGCAGTGACGATTAAAAAGTGTGAAGGCGATCCTGACTATAAAGTTAACTGCATATCACAGGCCTATAAGTATTTGTTTTGTAGGCAAAAAACTATTTTTAATTTTTAACAAAATGTTCACGATCTCGCCCTGCCGCCAGATCCAGAAATTGCACGATAAAGCCAGAGAGCAATATGGTGCCGTGAGTGCAGTGCAATATGCCAATGAAACCATCAGTTTACTGGATGAATACAGCGATGTATTGACCCAAGCTCGAGTTAAAACGCTGGAGCAGAATTTTGAAGTGGCCTACCGAAAATTGGCCAGAAAAGAAGATCTGCAGATTAAGGCCAGGATCAATCCTCACACCTTTGATGTGGAGCTGGTAGACGAAGCTGGGATTGCTATCAATAGAAAGTCACTCTCTGCCGGTGAGAAGCAAATTTATGCCATCGCGATCTTGGAAGCCTTGGCTAAAACATCTGGTAGACAACTGCCGGTCATTATTGATACCCCGCTGGGGCGCCTTGACTCACACCATAGAGACAAGCTGATTCATCACTACTTCCCCTTTGCCAGTCATCAGGTGATATTGCTGTCGACTGATACAGAAGTGGATGAACGCTATTTTGCCAGTGCTCTGGCTGATGATATCTCTCATGCCTATCAGATCCGCTTTGATGCGCTGACCAAGTCATCACAGCTGACCAAGGGCTGACTCTTATACACAAGTAGCGCCCTGAACGGAACCATTCCCGTTTTCCAGGATCTGATCTTCCATGTGACCTCCTAACATGGTAACGATCATGATAACTTCTGCTCTTCATCGTGCGGCTGACTGGGCTAAATCTGTGTTCTCTTCGGCGGCGCTGGGTGATCCTCGCCGTACCACCCGTCTGGTTAACGTCGCCGCTCAATTGGCAAAATGTTCTGGAAAATCAATAACCATCTCATCAGAGGGCTGTGAAGCCATGCAGGAAGGCGCTTACCGATTTATCCGCAATCCCAACGTCTCTGCCGAGGCGATCAGAAAGGCTGGCGCCATGCAAACCGTCAAGTTAGCTCAGGCGTTTCCCGAACTGCTGGCCATTGAGGACACCACTTCTTTGAGTTATCGCCACCAGGTCGCCGAAGAGCTTGGCAAGCTGGGTGCTATTGGAGATAAATCCCGCGGATGGTGGGTTCACTCCGTTCTCTTGCTCGAGGCCACTACATTCCGCACCGTAGGATTACTGCATCAGGAGTGGTGGATGCGCCCGGATGACCCTGCCGACGCGGATGAAAAGGAGAGTGGCAAATGGCTGGCTGCGGCCGCAACTAGCCGGTTACGCATGGGCAGTATGATGAGCAACGTGATTGCGGTCTGTGACCGCGAAGCCGATATCCATGCTTACCTGCAGGACAAACTGACACATAAAGAGCGATTTGTAGTGCGCTCCAAGCACCCGCGCAAGGACACTGGCTCCGGATTGTATCTGTACGACCATCTGAAAAACCAACCGGAGCTGGGTGGCTATCAGATCAGCATCCCGCAAAAGGGCGTGGTGGATAAACGCGGTAAACGTAAAAATCGACCCGCCCGCAAGGCGAGCTTGAGCCTGCGCAGTGGGCGCATCACGCTAAAACAGGGGAATATCACGCTCAATGCGGTGTTGGCCGAGGAGATTAACCCGCCCAAGGGTGAGACCCCGTTGAAATGGTTGTTGTTAACCAGTGAACCCGTCGAGTCACTAGCCCAAGCCTTGCGGGTCATCGACATATACACCCATCGCTGGCGGATCGAGGAGTTCCATAAGGCATGGAAAACCGGAGCTGGAGCCGAGAGGCAACGCATGGAGGAGCCGGATAATCTGGAGCGGATGGTCTCGATCCTCTCGTTTGTCGCGGTCAGGCTGTTACAGCTCAGAGAAAGCTTCACGCTGCCGCAAGCACTCAGGGCGCAAGGGCTGCTAAAGGAAGCGGAACACGTAGAAAGCCAGTCAGCTGAAACGGTGCTGACTCAGGATGAATGTCAGCTACTGGGCTATCTGGACAAGGGAAAACGCAAGCGCAAAGAGAAAGCAGGTAGCTTGCAGTGGGCTTACATGGCGATAGCCAGACTGGGCGGTTTTATGGACAGCAAGCGAACCGGAATTGCCAGCTGGGGCGCCCTCTGGGAAGGTTGGGAAGCCCTGCAAAGTAAACTGGATGGCTTTCTTGCCGCCAAGGATCTGATGGCGCAGGGGATCAAGATCTGATCAAGAGACAGCATCAAGACTCTTCTGGAAAATGACAAACGATTAATTCATAAATGAAGTTCCAGCAATTCATTTGAATCACACAAAATTATCTGTAAGGGCGGAGAATACACTATATGAACAAGACGTATTTTTTTATATTGTTTTTCAGCTTTTCAAATTCAATTCAGGCTGAAATACTCACATTTGCGACTTGGAACTTGGCGTGGCATAGATCTTCTCCTCTAAGTCAGGCTCAGTTTGACGATTGCAAAAAAATTATTGCTGCTGATCGAGAAAAACTCGATGAAACACATCCATACCGATGGGAATGCAAATCTCCTGAGCAGATAGCGGACATGAAGGCTGTCGCAAAAAAACTAAATGCGGACATTATCTCCGTGCAAGAAGTAGAAAGCCCAGAATCACTTCAACAAATTTGGCCAAAGGATGAGTACGACGCATACGTGAATATGAACAGCCCTTGGATACAGCGCACAGGGTTTGTCGTCCGAAAATCAAGCGGTCTGAAAATTGGGGCGCTGGGTGATATTTACCAACTTGGAGCTGCCTTTAAGGATCACTCTAGGCATGGAGCAGAGCTGCCGTTGACCATCAATGGAGTGACTATCAAACTATTGTCAGTACATCTGAAGAGCGGTTGTTTTGATTATGCGCTGAATAGTGGGCATGCAACCAAGCGAGACCGCGCGAATGGCGTCGTAACTTGTGATGTTCTTAAGAACCAAGCACCAGCACTTGAGACTTGGCTAGATAGCACAATTAAATCTGGCTTTTCTGCAATCATAATTGGAGATTTCAACCGTAGATTTGACTCCGCAGTTGAGCGCGAGACGGACTCTAAAGTGAGCCTTTATGCAGAACTCTCTGATAAAGAGCCCTTTGGCGCAGACCTATTTCGCCCAACCGATGGGTTTGAGGCATTGCCAGAGTGCAGGGGTGGCGGCTCCAAATGGCTCATTGATCATGCGTTAATGAGCAGCGAATTAATGAACCATTATGTGACTGGCTCATTACTTGAGTTACCGGTACCTATGAAAGGCTCGGATCATTGTCCTATCTCTTTCAAGATGAAATTCTAAACAACAAGCCGGCGGAAGATGGAGCTAAAGATACCGCCCAACCCGGCGTTCGAGCGGGGCGCCGCAAAAGCGGGACGCCCCTCAACTCTATGTTAGGCTCTTAAAGAGCAAGCCATGAAAAGTGCCGCTTTTATAAACGTTGGAGCTTGGGGCGCCGATTAACTTCTTGAAGTTGCCAAAGGAATCACAGATCTATAATTGTCGCAGGGATTCAGCGGGAGGAGAACCATGAGTATTTTGCTTACGCGTCGTACGTTGCTTTTGGCGGGGTTGTCCGCTGCATTCGTTTCTGCAATTCCAAGCATTGCCCTTGCGGATGACTTCTCGGGCTTCGAGCGCTCTGAAATCGGACCGGGGGCCTTGCCTAAAAAGCCATATAAACCAGAAGTAACGGGACCGGCGAGTAGCCAGATATATGATGCATTAACTGCCTTTGCGGAGACCGCAATTGCAGCATGGGGGTTTAAAGATCCGCCTAATCGGACGGACATCTCGACCTACGCGTCGAAACAACTCCCCGCCTTGCTCGATCTAAAGACTACGACCCAAGGCGAAGACAGCTACCTAACCGAATATGAGAACGCCGCGACGATTTGGAACCAAGCGGTCCAGCGTCTTGGTGGTGCGGAAGCAGCTTTCGCGCACGTTCTATTCGCTTGTCGGGCCGACAAGAGCCTGAATGCTCCCCGGTTAACCCGAGCGCGCACCCTGGTCTTTGACGAATTGGTGCGGCACATGGTCTCGAGAGGTGGTTTCTACATCTTCGGGTTTACCAACTTCGAGGGTTTTCAAGGCGGCCTTCCGGAAATCCCGGGTACGTACCGGAGGAGCAAGGTATGAGCAAGACAACCATAATTGTGGGCTCCGGCGTGGCCGCCGTTGCTGTTAGTCGCAGCCTGTTGACGGAAAACACTACCGCAAAGGTCGTGATTCTGGAGGCCGGAGAGAACTTTCAGCCTGGAGTTAACAGGCAGCGGGCGTGGGTGGACTTTGTGACGACAAGAACGCCCCCAACCATGCGTTACCAAGACAAAGCAGAAGATGCTGACATCAATGCCAACAGTATCTTTGATTTGGTTGGTGGACGGTTGATCGTAAAAGGAGGCAGCACCAATCATTGGGGCGGCTGGAGTCTTAGGATGAAGCCTGAGGACTTTCGCCTCGGGGACGCCCGACCGGGTGCATTGAATTGGGAAATTTCCTACGACGATCTCGAGGAGTTCTACCATAAGGCCGAATTATTTCTTGACGTCCGTGGTGACTCGAACACGACGTCGGTGCCTCGGAAGGGTAAGAAATACCCGCAAAAACCTTTGCCCTATACGGCACTCGGTGGCCTGCTCATTCCAACGCTGAAGTCGCTGGGCGCCAATGCATACGAACCTCTTCCTCTGGCGCGCCACGCGTGGTGTGTAACCTCCGGAACGTGTCGCTTTTGTCCCGTTGGCGCGCGCTATGAGGCAGCAGCGGATTTGGACAAGCTGGTTGTGGAGTTCAATTCACGAGTGCAGGTCATCGTAGGAGCCCCCGTTATTTCGATCGACATGAAGGACAAGAAGACCGCCGTGGGCGTCACCTATATCAACCGATCAACTGGAAAAAAGGAACAACTGCTCGGCGACCGGGTGGTGGTTGCATCCGGGACTATAGAGAGCCCCAAGATCCTTCAAGCCTCAACTAGCACCTTCTGGCCAAGAGGCATCGGGAATGACACGGACCATGTAGGCCGCTATTTGGTCACTCACCCTCTTCTGAGCGCTTACGGTCGCATCGAGAACAATACAGAGCGTCTTGAGCAGGAGGTCGACTTTCCGACCATGGCTTCTCGATTCTTCGATACGCCACAGTATCAAAAGGGTGGGAAAATGTTCTTTGTTCGCGACGGAAAGTACATCGTGATGAAGCCCGCCGAGAAACTGATAGAAGGCGTGTCGCCGGACGAAATAAATGCACACATCGCATCGAAGACTCGAATGGAACTGAGGGCGCTAATCGAAGCATTCCCTGCTCCACAGAATCGTGTCACGGTCGCGAATGGAGGGGGCGCAACTGGGACGGGACTCCCTCGGTCAAAAATCGACTATGCCGAACACCCAGATACAGCGACCGCACGTGTCGCGCACATGGAGCGGCTGCGGGATATCCTCTACAAGGCCGGTCTGAAACCAGCCGATCCAGGCCCGCCGAGCCGTTCTCGAGCCGACCATTCGACCGGTACTTGTCGAATGTCTAGTTCAGCAGCCACCGGTGTCGTCGACAAAAATCTGTGTGTACATGACACCGAGAATATCTACGTCGCCTCAAACGCTGTATTTCCGAACTCCGGTGCGGTCAACCCAACCCTTACGTTGGTCGCTTTGAGCCTCCGTCTTGGAAAGCATCTAGCTAAATCATAGATTCGATGGCGTGATTCTCGGGTATGTTGTTTAAGTTGCATTAAAAAATGCCTAACAAGTCGTTCAAGGCGACCGCGCTACGCGCGGCGCCTTAACTCCAGCATTAGTGACGGCTTTTGACTGCTTTGAGCCTGCCGCATCTGGCTGGAGTCGGCCAGAAGCAGTCCGTCATCCTCTATCAGTCCGGGATGACCACGCCGTGCTGCATTAGGCTGCTCCAATAGTGCGGTATGACGGCCAACGAGTCCCACTTTACGAAGCTATGGAAGATCGGTTAGTCGGTATTTGCCGGTGTCGATCTTCACTATGAGCTTCTGCGCGCAGAGGCTACTGATCGTGCGCCCCACAAGGCTCTCGAGGGAGCCAACTAAATCGTCGACGACCAAGGAAGGTGCGAACAAGTCCCCGGTATGAGATCATCAAGCCATCTTGGCATGAGGGATGATGTTCAACATGAGTCACCAGCTCACCTTCGCTGACTGCGAGTTCAATGGCAAACGCCGTCAGACTCGAAAAGAGAGGTTCTTTGCCCGCATGGAGGCACTGCTCCTCTGGTCAAGCATGCTGACCATCATCGAACCGGTCTATCCCAAGGCTGGCAAGGGTCGTCGCCCCTATCCGCTCGACACCATGCAGCGCATTCACTGCATGCAACAGTGGTACCATTGCGCAATCCCCCCGAAAAACTGGGGTGCTCATAAGTAGAATTTTCCCGTATTTTGAACGCTGGAGGTTCTACATGAAAACATCACGCTTTAGCGATGCACAGATCATCGCCATCCTCAACCAGGCTGAGGCCGGTTCACCCGTCCCGGAGCTCTGTCGCGAACACGGCATCAGCACCGCCACCTTCTACAAATGGCGCGCCAAATTTGGTGGCATGGACGCTTCTCTGATGGCCCACCTCAAGGAGCTCGAAGAGGAAAATCGCCGCCTCAAGAAGATATATGCCGAGGAGCGCCTCAAGGCCGAGATCATCGCCGAGGCCATGGCAAAAAAGTGGTGACGCCATCTGCTCGGCGGGAGATGGCGACCAAGGCGGTTGCTCACTACCCCCTCTCTATCCGCCTCGCCTGCCAGATATTCGGCGTGAGTGAGGGTTGTTACCGCTATCAGCCGGTGCTGGCCGATGAAAACCAGTGGATCGCTGATGAATTGCTGCGCATCACGGCCAGCCAACGCAACTGGGGCTTCGGGCTCTGCTTCCTCTACCTGCGCGACGTCAAAGGGTTTGGCTGGAACCACAAGCGGGTATACCGGATCTATCGGGAGCTTGAGCTCAATCTGCGCATAAAACCCAGGAAGCGACTGGTGCGCGAAAAGCCGGTGGCATTGGCGGTACCCAAACAACCCAATCTCTGCTGGTCGATGGACTTCATGCATGACCAACTCAGCGATGCTCGCTCGGTACGCCTGTTTAATGTGATCGATGACTTCAACCGCGAGGCGCTGTGCATCGAGGTTGATTTCTCGTTGCCCGCAGGTTGGGTAAAGCGGGCGCTGGAGCAAGTGATCGCGTGGCGTGGCAAGCCAACGATGATCCGCTGTGATAATGGCCCGGAGTACATCAGCAAGGAACTGAAAAGTTGGGCGAAAAAGGAGGAGATCATGTTGGGCTATATCCAGCCGGGGAACCCGCAGCAGAATGCGTATATCGAGCGGTTTAACCGGACGGTTCGCTATGACTGGCTGGCCACTATTTGTTTGAGTCGTTGGATGAGCTACAGACGTTTGCCACCCCAATGGCAGTGGACTTACAACCATGAGCGGCCCAATATGGCGCTGAATGGCTACACGCCAAAGCAGCACCTGGCAAAGGCCGCATGACCTCTACTTTTGACTGCCCCTAAAAAGTAAGTATTCACCGGAACAGTATTGACACAGGAAAAATGAGACGATCGTCTCTTGATCCCACTTTCCTGCTTGCTTGATCCTGCTCCTTAGATACGCTCCCCCCATGAGCAAAAACACCATGCATTCCGCGGGAATGCCCACCACTCTGGAGCAGGCCAACGAGCTGATTTATAAGCTCCTCGACCGCATCGCCGAGCTGGAGGACCGCCTCAATCAGCACAGCGGCAACTCCTCCAAGCCGCCTTCCAGCGACGGCCCCGGTGCACCGCCGCCGGCCCGCAAGCGTCCGGCGTCCGGCAAGCAACGGGGGGCGCAGCCCGGTCACAAGGGACATCGCCGCGAGCGGCATCCGCTTGATGCCCGCCTGACCCTGGTCCCGCATTACCCTGCCGCCGATTGCGCTTGCTGTGGCGGGGACATGGTGGCCCATGCCAAACCCTATCAGGTTCATCAGGTGTTCGAGCTGCCCGAGGTGAGCTATCTCGTCACCGAACACCAACTGTATCGTGCGACCTGCTCACGGTGTATCGGCACGACCCAGGCCGCACTGCCAGACAACGTCAGCAGCAGCCAGATGGGGGCCAATCTGCTCAGCTACATCGCGCTGCAAAGCGGCCAGTTTCACCAGAGCGTCAGCCAGATACAGCAGCAGCTCAAACAGCATTTCGGCCTGAGTTTTAGCCGGGGCGCCATCAGTGAGGCGCAGGGGCGGGTGAGTGCCATGCTCACCCCGACCTACCAGGCCATCAAGCAGCAGGTGCAGACGGCCACCCACGTTCATGCCGATGAGACCCGGCATCAGCGGGGTGGAGAGCGCCGCTGGATGTGGCTGGCGCTGAGCAAGATAGCCGTCTGCTTCATGACGGCCTATGGCCGTGGTCAGGAGGCGGCCAAGCGGCTGCTGGGCGCCGAGTTTGACGGGGTGCTGGTGACCGACCAGTACGCCGGCTACCGGTTTATCGACGCCGACCAGCGGCAACTGTGCTGGGCCCACGTGGCCCGCAATCTCGTGGCCATCGCCGAGAGTAGCGAGCAGTGCAACCAGCCCATCGGTGCCCGGTTGGTCTTGCTGGCGGATGCGGTGTTTCGTACCCGGCACCGTTGGGAAAGCGGTGCGTTGAGCAAGCAGAAATACCTGCGCAGGCTCGCGCGTTACCGGCAAAGCTGGCGAAGCCAGTTGGAGCGCGGCGCCCTGTTGTGCAGCAAACGCTACCGTGGACGATGCCAGTTGCTGCTGCGGGATGACGAGATGCTGTGGCGGTTTATGACTGACGACGAAATAGCGCTGACCAACAACGAGGCGGAGCGGGCGCTGCGTGGCTATGTGCTCTGGCGCAAGGGTAGCTACGGCGTGTGGTCTCACCGGGGCGAGCTGTTTCGCCAGCGCATCCTGTCGTTGGTGGAGACCGGCAAGCGATTGGGCCGCTGCCCACAGGAGTGGTTGAGGGCCGTGGTCAGGGCGTGCATCGAGAAGACAGATTATCCCATCCCGGCAGAACTGATGCCGTCAACCCCGTCCTGGTGAATAGATACCCTAAAAATGGGGGGATTACCGAGGTAATGGATGATCGGTACGGGAAATACTCGACGGTGGTGGTGAGCCAACTGCCGACGGAGGAGTGGTATGGGAGTTCGGAGGACAACACCCTGGCGGATGCGATCCTAGACAGGCTGATGCACAACGCCCACCGGCTGCAACTCAAGGGGGGAATCGATGCGAAAGAGGGAGGTGATATTGACGGAAGTTGAACAGTCGAGCTAGATACAGGATGACGGGAATGCGTTAAGGATAGGGGTGTTCACGTTGGCCGAAATGACTGTTCAACTTCGCCGGAATACGCATTCGCCAGGGGTTCATCAAGCAGCGCACTGCGCAAGCCAATAAAACTCGGGGATTGCTGGCCGAATTTGGCATCATCATTCCCTCGGGGATACATCATGTGCGGCAACAGTTGCCGGGGCTGTTCGTGAACAGTTGAGCCTACTGCAAGCTCTCATGGTGCACTTGTTCGAGGTCACCACCACGCTCGACAAGCAGATTGAGCAATGTCATCAGCCTATTCCATCAGGGACAGGGGAGTTTCATTACCCCGACACAGTCCGGATCTATGGCTGCAATCTCGACCTGGATAACCAGTACGACATATTAGCTTGGCAAACGGGGGCGACCATCTATGGTATCTCATGGTGTATCGCTTTGTTTCTTTGGCGAGAAGAAGCGTACCAAAACCAGCGATTAGCCTCCTCTCTCCTATGCACCATGGGTGTTGCACTTATTATCTGAATTCACGACTGGGTTCGAGACCTGATGAATTCGATTTTATCTTTCACTTGTAAAATCCTCACGTCACTTAGCTTACCCGTCTGAATCGCGAACAAAAGTCCGGCTAAGTAGTCGCTACCACGCAGACTACCTTCAGCTAACTTCGCAACATATGCCGAATTGAAATGCTCCTCGCTTAGCGCCCTCCAAGTCCTGTTGACCGCGTCCACGGCGTAGTCTGTAGTTGAGTATGCATCGTCATAAGCACGGCGCAGGGAGACTAACGCTATTATGTGGCGAATGTTCCGCTCCGCTGCCTCATCACGCTCACTTTGCGCCCAAGTTTCTGCGATAGTAAGCTCTCGAATACGGTCTCCCAGTTTTTCGACACCGTCCGATTGACGATACATATTGTAATAAGCCTTCGCTTTTTGAACAAAAAATTCAGCTTCTGAGCCGCGAATATCTTCAAGCCGTTCATAAAACCCAATAATCAACTCTGCGGCCCCTCCTTTATCACCTGCAAAAGCAAAATTTAAATTATCAAAAAGCGTTAGTTCGATAGCTAGACGAGATTCCTCGGGGGGAATACCCCGAACTAACTCCAGTAATGAGTCAATACACCAAGCCACGCCCCTGGCTCTATAGAGTTCGGAAAGCACCGCAAGCAACCAGACTTCAGAATTACACACCACCTTGTAGCCAGCATGACTCGCGAGCTCTGAACGGCCCACACGCTCATAGTCTAAATATGGTATAGATTTTGAAATTAGCTCATCTAAACGAGTATGTGAAGCGCTAACAAAATTCACCCAATCCCCGTCTACTTTTCGCTTAACACTGAGAACATATAGCAGTGCTAGGAAATCTTTTTCTTTAGGAACCCTTTTAATTACTGTATCCTGACCCAGGACATTGTAAGCATTGAATAAATTATCTAACAACTTCCGTCCGCCACGAAAGGATGGACAACGGACCGACTTAAACCGTTGATTGACCGTTCTACTCTCTTTTGCAGAAAACTTCCGGTCTACCTGCACCAACGGCAGAGCCACTAAACGCGTCGAATTCAGCGCGTCGACCAATACGCCATCCGAACTGTCTACGACGCACAGCACGGTTGTAGAACTACCTCTCAGATAGAGCACATTATTCCGAATTATCTTCGCTAGCTCTAAATCGATAGTCTTAGCATCAAAAACTATAACGGAACTCTTCAGCCCCATAAGTTTATTTAAATACGTAGACTCCAAAGCCGTTCCAGATTCCACAAAATAAACTCTTCTATCCTTAATTTTACCTACAACAGATCTAGTGAGTAGCGTTTTTCCGGACACACGAGGACCGGATACTACAACTACCCCGCCTACTAATGTACTCTCTAGAAGCTCCTGTTCAACATCTCGAGAGGCATAGTAATAAGGCAGTACTGATGCACTTCCACCGTGCTCAGAACCGACATCAGCTACTCCCTGAATTAAAAAATCTTGATTCTCTTTTGGATCATCCCCAAGATACTTTAAATCGAGAACAAACCTATCCATCTCCTTATCGTTTTCGGCAGATAAAAGATAGGCTGCCTGCAAGAGCTTGTAAGGCTGACTATACTCACCTTTATCGATAAGTATTACGGTATTCACGCCATGCCTCTTCAGCTTCGAAGCTTCAATTCTGTCAGGTTCTTCATTACTAAATACAATTCGTCTAGTAACCTTGCCTGGAATATTTTTTGATGCGACCAAAAACGCGATATCATTCTCATCGGAGAGTGAGCATCCAATGTATATGACATTCTTATTTAACATATCCTCTTGAAGAAGTGACAACATTCTTCGATTACTTTGAATGCTCTCTAAGTAGGAAGCTTTTCGAAAAACCAGTCTATCGGAAGTGTGAGTCACCTCATAAAAAACGTCGCCATGCAACTTATATACAGGTGAAAACCCCCTTGAATTATCACTCAACCCCGCATCATACGGATAGATGGGTCGAAATTTTGAGTGCTTTTCGATAGCATTGTCTATATTAAGAGTATAAATATACTTCCAGTCAATATCATTAATCAGAGACCGTTTTTCCGGGCCTAATGTCACATCAAGAAAATAATCTTGCAATGTTTTTTTGACCACGTCAGATGGAACAAAATCCGGGTCAAAATAAACATCAGATACATCTGAAAATGTACCTTTTTTAAGGCTATCTAACTCTGCATCAGTCATACCGTATTCAGCGAGCTGATCAAACATGATACCTTGAAATTCTGCCCCTTTAGGGACTTTATTGCCGCTAGATGCGGTTTCTCCGACAGTGAACCCAGCGCCGAAGACAGGCACCAAAGTTCCATCCTGAAAATAACCTGACAGCATATCTAAAACAGTTTGATCGTCGTGACGAAAAATTTCCAAACCCATCTCCTTTGGCAGCGACCTTTACGCTGAGTAGCGCTCAAAGGTTAACCTCGCTTGGGACCGTTTTGGAGGCTAACCACACTCAGACAGAGGGTAACGTGGATTTGACCCCATAGATCCAGACACTTTTTCCCGCTTAGGGTTGTGATACCCGACTGCGCAGAAATTCCCGTGGTGAACGGTATCCCAAGGCGCTGTGCGGGTGGTGCTCGTTATAATGCTCAAACGCAATAGCCAAATTGCCTACCGCTGTTCGGCTATCCGGTTTTGGCATCATCTCGATATAGTCTCGCTTCATCGTCTTCACGAAGCTCTCCGCTATACCGTTACTCTGTGGGCTTCTCACTGCTGTCGTTCTGGGCTCCAACCCGATTTCTCGTGCAAACGCGCGGGTCTCATGGGCGCGATACGCCGAGCCATTATCAGTCAGCCACTCCACCGGTGATGCCGGCAACGAATCCCCAAAGCGACGTTCGACAGACCTCAGCATGACATCTTGCACAGTGTCACTATCGTAACCCCCAGTACTGGCCGCCCAGTCCAACGCCTCCCTATCGCAGCAGTCCATGGCGAACGTGACTCGTAGTTTTTCACCGTTATCGCAGCGAAACTCGAAGCCATCTGAGCACCACCGTCGATTGCTCTCCTTGACGGCAACACACCCCTTATGTGCCTGCTGGGCCAATGGTGCAGCTGGTTTTCTTTCCAGCAGCAAGCCATGCTCGCGCATGACGCGATATACCCGCTTAGCGTTTACCACAGGTTGTTCTGTTGCCTCAGACTGACGCCGTAACAGCGCCCAGACCCGGCGATAGCCATAGGAGGGAAGCTCTGCCATCGCCTCCATGATACGGCCAAGTAAGGCTGCATCATCACGCTGGCGATGATGACGACCATCTTGCCAACCCGGTTTTCGATGAACACGAACGGATAGCTGCGCACGCGATACATTAAGAGCCTGGCTCACAGCACTTAATCGTCGTCCCCCGGCAACAAGGGCGCATGCGCAATCCATTTTTTTGCTCGACCATACTCCACGGCTTCTTTGAGGATCTCGTTCTCCATGGTCTTCTTCCCGAGCAGACGCTGAAGCTCTCGGATCTGCTTGATGGCAGCAGCCAACTCGGAAGCAGGAACAACATCCTCACCGGCGGTGATCGCCGTGAGAGACCCTTCTTGGAATTGCTTACGCCATTTGAAAAGCTGGTTTGCGTTGACGTCGTGCAAGCGAGCAACATGAGAGACGGTCATCCCGGGCTCAAAGGTCTGCTGCACGATGGCGATCTTTTCTTGTGGAGTCCGGCGTCGACGGCGCTCGGCCCCTGTTAACACTTCGACCATCTTCTCGTTGTGACTAGTACTGAACATAGCTCCAAGACTACCTCTTAAGTTAAGAGGGGCGAAGTGTCTGGATCTTCAAGGGGCCAATCTATAACGCTATCCCATGACCCTAAGCTACTCTTCCTTTCTATCGGGGCATTGTCAAAACCATTGCCCTTGCGCGACATCGAGGTCTGCATCTCAAATTGGCCCTGCGCCCGGTAAGCCTTGGCACAGTATTGGCTACCCCGGTCGGTATGGTGAATGAGCCCCGGGGGTGGCCGTTGCTACTGCACCGCTCTAAACAAGGCCTGGCTGACCAACTCGGTTGTCATCCTATCTCCCATCGCATACCCCACTATTTCGCAGTTAAACACATCCTTCAATCCTGCCAGATAGAGCCAGCCCTTGTCGGTCGCGATATAGGTGATATCGCCAGCCCACACTTCATTGGGTCTGGTCGGCGAAAATACCTGCCCCAGCACATTCTCGGCGACTGGTAGCGCGTGGGGGTGATGCCTCCAATCAGTGGAAGTGATGTTTCTCAAAAACCGGCATCATACCGGATGTTCAATCGAACAAAGGCATCACCTGAAAATGTAATAAATTAGCTTTCATTGCGCGAAAATGGTCAATTAAATGACATTACACCTTAATTTTGTAATGAAATAAGCGTAAAAAATCTATTGTAGCAGCAATTCTGTTGCCATATCAGTCAGTCATACAACCTAACCGTGTTCTATTTTTTCACCATACCCCGCCCTTCACTCTCTCGATGCCCTGCCGGATTCCGGCACCAAACAGAGAGAGCCCCCATGTACTACCATCCCAAACCCGCCGCCAGTCATGCCGCCGCCCTTCGACCTGGACAGCTTCGCCATGTGATCCGTGTTGCCTCGATAACAGGCCGCCAGCCCATCCGTGATGTGATGCTGCTCTGGCTCACCCATTCAACCGACGTCAGAGTCACAGAGCTGGCCAGCATCGAGATCCGCGACCTGCTGCACCCATCCGGCCAGATGCGCGAGGAGGTCTATCTGCGGGCCGCTATCACGAAGCACAGCAGGCCCCGCACCATCTACCTGACCCACCCCAAGACAATCTCAGCCGTCGAGGCGTGGCTCGCCTACCGCCGCGAACGTGGCTGGGGCTTGTCTAACGATCCCGAGTTCCGAGGTTTTCGCCCTGATGAGCGTCTGGTGCTGACCCATAAGGGCCGAGCATTCGAGCTGGCCCGCAAGGTTCGCCAGCTACAGGGCGGGCCGGTCGAGTACCGGTGCTGTGATGCGCTCCAGCAGCTTATGAGCAGGCTTTACCGGCAGGCGGGTATCAAGGGCGGATCCAGCCACTCAGGCCGCCGGACGCTGGCGGCCAAGGTGCTGGCCAATACCGGACGGGTCGAACTGGTGCTGCTGCTGGGCCATGCAGAGGCTGATCATGTGTGGCCCTACCTGGACGTTGATCCCGCTGTCATTCAAAAAGCCTTCTCTATCACGCTGTAATGTGTAAAATCTCACAGTGAGACTTCTAGCAATGGTGATACAGCGTGAGTGAAAGTGATTTTGTTGAATGGTGCCAGCGGCACAAGCTAACACTTGAACAGGCCGGAGTTGTGCTTGGTTGCTCAAGGCCAAGCGCATTCCGTTATGCAAATGGTAGTTCTTCCATTCCAGCCCCGATAGCAAATCAGTGTGAGTTAATGGATCTTCTCCCACCTTCAAAAAGTCTCACCGTGATACAAAAAAGGCTTGCCATAGTCTCACGGTGAGACTACATTAAACCCATTAAGGCGGGGTTGTCCCGCTGAATATGGGGGTTGTAATTATGCGTGACTATGAGCACTCACCCGCCCGAGCTGGAGAGGCATTATTGGCTAAGGCAGTGGCCGCCCAGGGTGAGAGCGTGAACATTTTGTTAAATTTCACCCAGTTTTTTGAGACCCGCATTGAGTACCGTTTCCAGATATTCACTGCTCATTCCTGCGATTTTTTGCTTCCGTCTTACGCTCGCCTTGCGTGAAGTCTCGGCCCTGAGCATGTTCAGCCCCATGTGCCGGATGCACGCCAAAATCTCTGCGGCATCACCGCGATAAATCGGGCAATCATCCTCGCCCATCGTGACGTCCAGCACCCAGTGCAGGCTATTTTCGATGGCCCAGTGCCCACGCACCGCTCGCGCAAACTCATCCTGCACCAACGCTTTGGAACTGATGAAATAACGCTGCTCTATGGTAATTTTTTGCATATTTTCAACGCGATAGGAGATGGCCACGCCAATGCTGTGCAACTGTTTCCAATGAGGAAACTGGGCGGCCAACTCGCCCGCCGCCATGACATGGTACTCACGACCATCGATGCGGCCATGAGCCTTCTCAAGCGTCATCGTCTCTGCGCATAACGGGGTGGCCGCCAGCGGGGCGAGGGCCTGTCGAACCGCCTCGAACAACTTGGGTTGGTTGCCTTTGACGGCCAATAAGTAATCGCCACCTTGCTGAAGGATGGTCTCGGCGATCTCGGTCTGGCACCCCATCGCATCGATGGATACCAGGCAGCCTTTGATGTCGAGCAGCGCCAGCAACTCGGGAATAGCGGTAATTTCATTGGACTTGGCGTCGGTTTTTATCTGTCCGAGCACCAGCTTATTGGCGGCGGCATAGGCACTGACCATGTGAATGGTCGACGTTCGATCCTCACGGTCATAGGAACTGCGCAGGGTTTTGCCATCGATAGCGACCAGGGCGCCATCGGTGTGCTGGTTAATGGCTTGAGTCCACCGCACAAAGGCGGCCTGAAACGGCTCTGGTTTGATGCCGGAGATGATCCTGGCAATGGTGTCATGGACAGGAATGCCGTTTTTAAACAGTCCCTTGGATTGAAACCAGGGAAGATGAACCTCGCCGAAATCCTCAATATCTTCCCAGCCCTCAGCCCCGCCGATCACGGCACAGACGGTGAGAAACAGGACATCGTAGAAGGGATAATAAATCTTGGCATGCTGGCGAGGGTCGTGAATATTGTCGAAGAACTGAGCGAAAACGGCATCAATAGACATGAGAGCACTCCTGAAAAGGAGCATGAGATCACAGCCGGATCACCAGGTCAAATTTCAGGGTGAGGATGTGAGCAAATTGTTAACTATGGAAATCATGGAAATTATCATTTTTTGGATTTCATGCGCATTTTTTGAGCTGAAATGACGTGCAGTGACGATTAAAAAGTGTGAAGGCGATCCTGACTATAAAGTTAACTGCATATCACAGGCCTATAAGTATTTGTTTTGTAGGCAAAAAACTATTTTTAATTTTTAACAAAATGTTCACGATCTCGCCCTGAGTGGCCGCCCGCTCGAAACTGAACAGGATAAACCGAAAGGCAATCAAGGAAGGCGGCCTAAAGGGCGATGCGCTGTTTGAGGCTCTGGTATCTGAGACCGCAAGGATTCGCGGCCTCGATTACAAAGAGGTGTTTGCCGAATTGGCGGCTAAGTAAGGGCCTTCTGGCCCTTATTCATCAAATTAAGGGAAAAAGTCCGTGACAAAGGCCAATCACATTCCGAGCAAAAAAAGCGTATGGAGCCAAGGCCATCACCCGGCAAATTCACGAATCATTGGGCTGGAGTCATTAGCACGAAGTGGTTCGACCGAGGCGGTAAGACTCAAGGCCATTGCAGCACTAAAGAGCAATTTCGGAATTGAATTCAAGGGGTGATCAGTATCACCAACTATTAGAGGAAAAATAATGCTCACTAAAAACGATATATTCCCAATGTTCGTAAATGTAAGTCTCATCATCGGAGGCGTGGTTTTGATTTGTCTGGCTGGAACGGATGAATCACTGACACAGCATGTTCAAGCAACTGTGACCTGGACAACCTCGATTTGCACCTTCATAGTCAACTCGATCATTGCGCTCGCTACATTCAACGCATCACTGAAACTTTGGAACGGTCGCCGATACCTATGTGTAGGCGTTATTGCGTTAGGGATTGGTTTATTAACCGCAACCCAAGTCTTCCTTTTGCCTTTTTTGGAGCAAACTTTTGGAGCCACTGGGGATTATTTTGTCGAGTATGTGAAGCTCATTTCCAATCCAGCCAATTGAGAGTCTGAGCGACATTTTTGTAGATCTCGTAAGTGTATAATTAGGGAAGGTGCGAATAAGTCATATGGCACGAGAGCATTTACTGGTAACCCATTGATATTAAATCCGTCATTCCGCACCTGATTTTGCTATTTTCAGTGCTTGACGGCGATCGGCCGTTCTGATCTATTACTCTCTTTTGCAGGTAGATCATCATGGCCCCACCCGCTATCTCGATCCGTAACCTCGATCACCTTGGTTTGGTCGCCGCACTCTGCCAGGAACTGGGCATTGCCCGCATGATCGATGCCTTGCTCCCCAAAACCCCGCCTTTCAAGGTCTCACATGGTGAAGCCTTGGTCGCCATGATAGTGAACGGCCTCGGCTTTCACAGCAGCACCCTGCACATGTTCCCGCAATTCTTCGCTAACAAGCCGGTTGAGCGCCTGATTGGCCCCGGGATCTGTGCTGATGACCTCAATGATGATGTGCTCGGTCGCTGTCTCGATGCCCTCTTTGAGGCCGATGTCAGCGCCTTGTATCAGGTGATGGCGGCGCAAGTTGTCGAGCGGCTGGGGCTCAAAAGCACCGCAGTGCACCTCGATATTACCAGCTTCCACGTCGATGGCGCCTATGACTGTGCCGATGGGGATCTGGTCGGTAAGCTGCAACTGGTGCGTGGTTATAGTCGTGATCACCGGCCAGAGCTGAATCAAGTGATCCTTGAGCTCATCTGTGAAAATCAGGCCGGCCTACCTGTCTATATGCAGGCCCTGAGCGGCAATAGTAATGACACCAAAGCCTTTGCCCAGACCGTTCGTCGCCATTTGAGCAGTCTCAAGGCCGCGCAGGAGTGCCGTTATCTGGTCGGCGATGCCGCACTGTACTGCGCCGATACCTTGCAATTACTGGCGCAACAGCAGCAACTATTTGTGACCCGGGTGCCCGTCACTCTCAATGAGGCAAAGCAGGCCGTGGCAACCATAGGTGCACAACCGCTGACCGCTCTGGGCAATGGCTATCATGGCCGTTGGCAACACGCGAATTATGCCGGGGTCGCGCAACGTTGGTTGCTGGTGCGCAGCGAACAAGCCAGCCACCGCGAGCAGCAGACATTGGCCAAAAACCTGCTCAAAGACAGTACCCGCGAGCTCAAAGCCTTCGCCAAATTGTGTGCCCGACGCTTTGCTTGTGAGGCGGATGCCCAAGCTGAGTTGAGCTGTTTTACCGCCAGCTTGATGCTGCTGCAACTGGATGCCGAAGTGGTAGGTGAACCCGTTTATACAGGACGTGGCAGACCCAAGCGTGGCGAAGAGCCAATTGGCCATCAGTTTCAAATCACTGGGTTGGCGGCAACTAGCCTGGCTTGCGTTGAAGAGGCCCGCAACCAGACCGGGGTG
The DNA here is from genome assembly GCF_002903485.1 of Aeromonas sp. ASNIH7. Taxonomy (NCBI): domain Bacteria; kingdom Pseudomonadati; phylum Pseudomonadota; class Gammaproteobacteria; order Aeromonadales; family Aeromonadaceae; genus Aeromonas; species Aeromonas sp. ASNIH7. Next base: position 1,980,092 of record NZ_CP026226.1, on the reverse strand, counting down.
TTCATCCTGGCGACCAATGACCACAGCGATACGCTGACCATGGCCGAACTTTTGGCCACCTATAAAGCGCAGCAGAATGTCGAACGGGGCTTTCGTTTTCTCAAGAGCCCGGAGTTTTTAACCTCCTCACTGTACCTGAAAAAGCCGGAGCGGATTGAAGCGTTGCTCATGGTGATGACCTGTAGCCTGATGATTTACGCAGCGTTGGAGCACCGGATCCGGCAGGGATTAGTGGAGCAGAATCGCAGTGTGGCGGATATGAAAAAGAAACCGACCCAGCAGCCGACGGCCCGTTGGATCTTTTTGCGCTTTGGTGGCATCCATGAATATCGACTGGGAGAAGCTCCGCCACAAGTAACGGAGCTAACAGGAGACCAGCAGATCATTTTGGAGGTATTGGGTGAGCGCTATCGGCAAATTTATTCCTAAATCAGGTGCGGAATGTCGGTTAAATGACTAAAATTTTCATTTTTTGTTCTTGGGATACTTGTTCGCACTTTCCTTAGACGAATCGCCGTCTATGAAAGAGTGTCAGGGATTTATTAAGAAACACTTAAGCTGGATGGCGCCATGTGAAAAAATTTAACATTGATGCGTAGCGAATTGTGGAGTGTCAAATGGACTCACAAACTGGGTGGTTCTACTGGGCTTTCTTGTCTGCAATTTTTGCTGCTCTGACTGCAATTTTTGCGAAGGTAGGGGTGGAGGGGGTTGATTCTGACCTTGCAACTTTGATCCGCACAGGAGTGATCATCGTTGTTTTATCAGCATTTATTGCTTACACAGGGAAGTGGGCCAACCCTTTTGGTCTAACACCAAAAACTTGGATTTTCCTTACTCTGTCAGGTTTAGCAACAGGCGCTTCTTGGGTCTGCTACTTTCGAGCACTAAAGATTGGTGAGGCTTTTAAGGTTACCCCAGTAGACAAGCTCAGCCTTGTCCTGGTTGCAATTTTTGCTTTCACTTTCCTTGGTGAACGGCCATCGGTCAGAGAATGGTTGGGCATTGGCATGATCGCTGGCGGTGTCTTGCTATTGGCTTTCAAGCGATAGAAAGCTGAACGAAGCGCATCTTAAGACTTCCTTAATTTTAGCTGTGTATCATTTCGGATAAGACATTTGTGATTAAGATCACATTTTTATCAGTAAATGACAAAATGCCAATTAAGCTCACGTACATCTTTGTTACCATTCATTTTCAACATAAAGACAAGATGTCTCGTTAGAAAGTGATTGTTGGGCTATTAATGGAGTAAGTATGCCTTCCCTTATAAAAATAAAAATTGTTCCGCTTATATTTTTTTGGGCACTGTATTTTGCATTTATGCTGAACTGGCGTGGAGTTCTCCATTTTTACGAAATCCTTTACAAATTAGAAGATTTTAAGTTTGGTTTCGCCATTTCATTACCAATATTGCTTGTTGCAGCGCTTAACTTTGTATTTGTTCCATTTTCGATACGGTATTTAGTAAAGCCTTTTTTTGCACTTCTGATCGCACTTAGGGAAGGTGCGAATAAGTCATATGGCACGAGAGCATTTAATGGTAACCCATTGATATTAAATGACTAAAATTTTCATTTTTTGTTCGTGGGATACTTGTTCGCACTTTCCTTAGTGCAATCGTTAGTTACACAATGATGAAGTATAGAGTCTTGTTTGATCAAAACATGATTCAGAATATTTTTGAAACCAATCAAAATGAGGCCTTAGCATATTTAAGCTTACCAATTATAGGATGGGTTACTATTGCTGGCTTTATCCCTGCCATTTTACTTTTCTTTGTTGAAATTGAATATGAGAAAAAATGGTTCAAAGGGATTATAACTCGTGCCCTATCGATGTTTACATCACTTATAGTGATTGCGGTTATTGCAGCACTATACTATCAAGATTATGTGTCAGTGGGGCGAAACAATTCAAACCTCCAGCGTGAAATTGTTCCAGCCAATTTCGTTAATAGTACCATTAAATACGTTTACAATCGTTATCTTGCTGAACCAATCCCATTTACAACTTTAGGTGATGATGCAAAACGGGATACTAATCAAAGTAAGCCCACGTTGATGTTTCTGGTTGTTGGTGAAACCGCTCGTGGTAAAAATTTCTCGATGAATGGCTATGAGAAAGACACCAATCCATTTACCAGTAAATCTGGTGGCGTGATCTCCTTTAATGATGTTCGTTCGTGTGGGACTGCAACCGCTGTATCTGTCCCCTGCATGTTCTCCAATATGGGGAGAAAGGAGTTTGATGACAATCTCGCTCGTAATAGCGAGGGCTTGTTAGATGTGTTGCAGAAAACGGGGGTTTCCATTTTTTGGAAGGAGAACGATGGCGGTTGCAAAGGCGTCTGCGACCGAGTTTCTAACATCGAGATCAAACCGAAGGATTACCCAAAGTTCTGCGATAAAAACACATGCTATGACGAGGTTGTCCTTCAAGACCTCGATAGTGAAATTGCTCAAATGAAAGGGGATAAGCTGGTTGGCTTCCACCTGATAGGTAGCCATGGCCCAACCTACTACAAACGCTACCCTGATGCTCATCGTCAGTTCACTCCTGACTGTCCACGCAGTGATATTGAAAACTGCACAGATGAAGAGCTCACCAACACCTATGACAACACCATCCGCTACACCGATTTCGTGATTGCAGAGATGATTGCCAAGTTGAAAACCTACGAAGATAAGTACAACACCGCGTTGCTCTACGTCTCCGATCATGGTGAATCACTGGGAGCATTAGGGCTTTACCTGCACGGTACACCGTACAAGTTTGCACCGGATGATCAGACCCGTGTTCCTATGCAGGTGTGGATGTCACCTGGTTTCATCAAAGAAAAAGGCATGAATATGGAATGTTTGCAGAAAAATGCCGCAGCCAATCGCTATTCTCATGACAACATATTTTCTTCTGTCCTGGGAATATGGGATGTGAAGACGGCTATCTACGAACAAGAATTAGATATCTTTAAGCAATGTCGGAATAATTGAGTTGCGAATCGTTGATATTTTAATGAAGTGGTTTTTATAGAAATAGACGTTTAACAGGTAATTGTTATGTTTTCAGCTGTCAGAATAAAAGTTGTTCCATTTGTACTGCTATTGGCTTTGGTCTTCGCATTTTTGCTGAACTGGCCCGTTCTGCTCCATTTCTATGACATATTGTCTAACATCGAGCACTTCAAAATAGGGTTTGTAGTTTCAATCCCATTCCTACTTGTTGCTGCATTAAACTTCGTCTTCATGCCATTCTCGATCCGCTTTCTGATGAAGCCGTTCTTTGCATTCCTGTTTGTTACAGGTTCTATCGCCAGTTACACCATGATGAAATATCGTGTGTTGTTTGATGGTGATATGATCCAGAATATATTTGAAACAAACCAAAGCGAAGCTTTTGCATACGTTAACGCTCCAATAATAATCTGGGTTATTTTGACCGGTTTGTTACCCCAGGGCGAGAGCGTGAACATATTGTTAAATTGATGCCAGTTCAGCTAACCCAGCATCCAGTACCTTTTCCAGATATGGGCTGCTCATGCCCGCAAATTGCTGCTTCTTCCGCAAGCTTGCCTTACGGCTGGTTTCGGCTCGCAGCATGTTTTGCGCCATGTGTCGTGCACAGGCCAATATTTGAGGAGCATCACCTCGATATATCTGGCAGGCATCCTCATTCATCACGACATCCAGAACCCAATGCAGGCTATTTTCAATTGCCCAGTGCCCTCGTACCGCTGAGGCAAACTGCTCTGGTGTCAGTTCAGCCGAGCTGATGTAGTAGCGATACTCCATCGAAAATTTTTTCATATTTTCAATTCGATAGGATATTGCGACACCAACACTCTTCAGCGCTTTCCACTCTGGAAATTGCTCTGATAGTGCTCCGGCTGGTAACACTGCATATTCCGGCCGATCATGAACACCAATTCCGATTCAACGTGAACACCATTTCCGGACCAATGTGAACGCTCATTCCGGTTCAACCTGAACACTTCGCCCCTCCTTTCCGGAAACAGTGTTCAACATCCCGGAATCACTGTTCACATTCACCGGAATCATCCTTAACGCATTGATTTAAAAACCTTTGATACGCTCTCCCTTTTGCCAGGGAAGAGCCTATGTCTGCCAAGAGGATTGCAATGCGTAAAATTCGTGAAGTGCTGCGACTGCGGCTGGAAGCTGACCTCTCTGTTCGCCAAATCAGTATCTGTACCAAGGTCAGTGTCGGCTCCATCCAGAAACTCCTCAAAAGTGCCCAGGCGCTCGGCCTTACCTGGCCCTTACCTACCGAGCTTGATGATGGCCGACTGGCTGCCCTGTTCTATCCGCAGGCCGATACCACCATCTCGGCCCGCCATGTTGTGCCGGATTGGCCCTCTGTCCATCAGGAGCTCAAGCGCAAGGGGGTCTCCAAACAGCTGCTCTGGGAGGAGTACACCCAGCGCTATCCCAATAGCTGTTACAGCTACTCCCAGTTCTGTGACCGTTACAAGTCCTGGTGTCAGTTGCAAAAGCGCTCCATGCGCCAGATCCACAAGGCGGGGGAAAAGCTCTTTATCGACTACTGCGGGCCCACGGTGCCCATCGTGTCGCCGACTACGGGTGAGGTCCGTCAGGCACAAGTCTTTGTCGCCGTGCTCGGTGCGTCCAACTACACCTTTGCCGAGGCCACCTGGTCCCAGTCACTGCCGGACTGGCTGCAAAGCCATGTCCGTGCCTTTGAGTTTTTCGGCGGGACACCGGTACTGCTGATCCCCGACAACCTCAAGAGCGGTGTCAGCAAGGCTTGCCGATACGATCCCGAGCTCAACCCCAGCTACCAGCAGTTGGCCGAGCACTATCAGGTGGCGGTGATGCCAGCTCGCCCTTACAAGCCTAAGGACAAAGCCAAGGCCGAGGTGGGTGTGCAGATCGTCGAGCGCTGGATCCTGGCTCGTCTACGCCATCAGACCTTCTTCTCGCTTGCCGAGCTAAACCAGTGCATCCGGGCTTTGTTGAATGAGCTCAACGAGCGCCCGTTCAAGCAGCTGCCCGGTAACCGACGCGAGGCGTTTGAGCAGTTGGACCGCCCGGCACTGGGGTCACTACCGGTGCATCCCTATCGCTATGTCGCCATCAAAACGGTCAAGGTCAACATCGACTATCACGTCAGCTATGAGCAGCACCATTACTCGGTGCCGCACCAGTATGTGGGTCAGCAACTGGAGCTCCATGCGGGCGATACCCTGCTTCAGGTCTATCACCAGCAACAGCTGGTCGCGAGCCATCCGCGTAAAACCATCCCGGGGATGAGCACACTCCCTGAGCACATGCCGGAACGTCACAGCAAGCAGCAACGCTGGACGCCAGGGCGTCTTAAGCAGTGGGCTGCCGACATCGGACCGGGCACCTTGTGCTGGGTTAGCGAACGGCTGGCAGAGAAAGCCCATGCCGAGCAGGCATACCGACTCTGCCTGGGACTGCTGAGTCTTAGCCGGGAGTATCCGCCATCACGAGTCGAAGCCTGTTGCCAGCTGGCCAACCGGGAAGGACTGGTGCGGCTCAAGCAGCTCAAGTCGGTGCTGACCAGTGGCCGCGACCAACTGCCCGCAAGTCCGCTCAGTTATCCAGAACTGCCGCAAGAGCACGAGAACATCCGCGGCCCCCAGAGCTTCCACTAAAGAGGATACGTCCCATGACCCAACAAACGCTGACCCGCTTGAGACACCTGAAACTGACTGGCATGGCGGATGCCGTGCAACAACAACTGGAACAGGCAAGTACCTACGAAGGGCTGCCCTTCATCGAGCGGCTAAGCCTGCTGGTCGAACACGAACAACTGAGCCGGGAGCAGCGTAAACAAGCTCGGCTGGTCAAGCAGGCGAGGCTCAAACTCCAGGCCACGGTGCAAGAGGTGGACTACCAGTCTGCACGCAACCTGGAGCGGTCACAGGTGGCAAACCTGGCCCAAGGAGAGTGGCTGCGCCGGGGCCAGAACCTGCTCATTACCGGCCCCTGTGGCTGCGGAAAAACCTACCTAGCCTGTGCGCTGGGCTACCAAGCCTGTCAGCAGGGGCACAGCACTCGTTACTACCGGCTGCCGCGTCTGCTACTTGAGCTGAGCCAGGCCAAGGTAGATGGCAGTTACGCCAGACTGCTGGGTCAACTGGCAAGGATAGAGCTGCTGATCCTGGATGACTGGGGACTGGAAGCGGTGAATGCCGAGCAGCGCAACGCCCTGCTGGAGATCATGGATGATCGGTACGGGAAATACTCGACGGTCGTGGTCAGTCAGCTGCCAACGGAAGAGTGGTACGCGAGCTTGGGGGACAACACCCTGGCAGATGCGATCCTGGACCGGCTGATGCACAACGCTCACCGGCTGTCACTGAAGGGAGAATCGATGAGAAAGAGGAGAAGTGAGTTGACCCAATCTGAACACTCGAGTTAGAAACGGGGTGACGTGAGCGCGTTCATGTACAGGATCTTTAGCTACAACCAATTGAAATAGATAGAAAAAAGGCTTCGTTTGTGATCTGATTTAATCGCAAAAAAAAACCGACACGCCCGAAGCCATGACTATTATCAATGCAACCCAGTACCTCAAGCAACTTCTTAGCTCTTCTGAACTCAACCGGATCGGTAAATTTACCGGTTTTTGTCAGCGACTCCGGGATATCCAGCCTGCGAGACTACTCCCGGCTCTGCTCTCAGGGCTTGGTTGCGACAAGGTGGATGGTATTGCTGGTTTGCATCGCCATTTCAATGCGTTGCAGCTCCATGATACTGACCAAATAGCGTATAAACCCTTTCACAACCAGTTACGCAAGCAGGGTTTTCCCTTGTTCATGCGCGCACTGGTTGAACGAGCCATCGCCTTACGCCTCAAGGAGTGTCTACCGGACGCCCACGGACTGGCAGGCTTTGAGCAGGTACTGCTGCAGGACGGGTCGTCATTCGCGTTACATCCGCAATTGGCAGAACATTTCCCGGGCCGATTCAATAAGCACAGCCCCGCTGCGGTAGAGTGTCATATGACCATGTCCTTGCTGGACCAGTCGCCGATATCGATGAGTATCACGGCGGATACCGAATCGGAGCGCAAGCATCTTCCGGCCGCAAATTCGTTAAATAACAAACTGTTATTGGCGGATGCCGGTTACATCAGCCGCGAGTACTTTGCTGATGTGACCAAAGCCAAAGGAAGCTATCTGGTCAGAGGGAGTCAAAATCTCAATCCCAAAGTACAGGCAGCTTACCGACAGGACGGCAGGGAAATGCCCAAGTTACTCGGAAAAAAGCTCAAGGATATCGATCGGAGAAGCTGCAGAGCCGAGGTTCTGGATCTGGATGTGAGTTCGGGAAAGTATAAATATCGACTCATAAGACGTTGGTTTGCAGAGGAAAAACGGTTCTGTATATGGATGACCAATCTTCCGCGTGAGCGATGGCCAGCCGAGAAGGTGATGGCATTGTATCGTTGCCGTTGGCAGATCGAACTGTTGTTCAAAGAGCTGAAATCACATAACCGGTTGAAGGCGTTCGCGACACGACAAAAAGCGATAGCGGAAGGCTTGATCTGGGCTAGTTTGCTGGCCTTGCTGGTCAAACGTCGGCTGGCGCTGACGCTGATTGGCAGCGCGGAGTTATCGATGCTGAAGATTGCCAAAAACAGCGCGCTTTGGTTAATGCCGATATTGGCGAGCATCATCCATGGTGCGTGGCAGGAAATAACAGAGAAGTTGGAGTGGGCAATGGTGTATTTATCCAAAAACGGCAAAAAGAGTAGGCAGAGAAAATCCAAGCAAAACAACACGTTAGACGGTATTATTAATTCGCTTGCCGCTTAAGGTTCTGTACATGTGAGCGCGTTAAGGATCAGGGTGTTCACGTTGGCCGGAATGGCTGTTCAACTTCGCCGGAATACGCAAACACATGGTACTCGCGGCCATCAATGCGACCGTGCTCTTTCTCGACACTGAACGTTTCTTCACTCAGTGGCTTCTTGGTCGACTCGCCCAGAGCTGCGCGTACTGCATTATGCAGTGTGGGCTGGTTACCTTTTACCGCCAGCAAGTAGTCGCCACCGCCCTTGATTATGGTTGAGGCTATCTCAGTCTGGCAGCCCATGGCATCGATGGATACCAGGCAGCCTTTTATATCGAGGAGTGCCAGTAATTCAGGAATGGCGGTGATTTCGTTAGATTTCGCATCTGTTTTGACTTGCCCGAGCACCAGACGATTCTCAGCGGCAAAGGCACTGACCAGATAGCGGGTGCGGCCATGATGATCTACCTGCAAAAGAGAGTAATAGATCAGAACGGCCGATCGCCGTCAAGCACTGAAAATAGCAAAATCAGGTGCGGAATGACGGATACATATCTACTTATATCATATTAGATGTTACAGTCCGCATGAAGCTAAAAAACCACCTAAAAGATCTTGAAATAGCAGTAATGACTATATATTCCTGCTCAAATCACACCTTGGATTGAAATATGGATTTCTTTATGCGATAGATTATTTCTTTTAGAAAAATCGTCAACGCAGATAGAGTAGGAAATTCTACAACGCTTATTAGCTTGAAGATTACATATCAACTTTGACTCATCAAGATATTATAACATTTTTCTACAAGAGGAGAAATCGGCCTGTCTTTCAATAAAACGATAAATAATGGGCGAAATCTAATAGAAATAGGCATAACAGAAACATCATCAGCATATCCTGATTCACGCACCACCCGAGAAGACACCAGCGAAACTCCTAGTCCCTCAGCAACAGCTCTGACTATTCCTTCAGTACTACCATATTCAATGCACCGTATAGGGATAATGCCTTGATTTTCTAACCATAACTCTGTTGCTTCTCTCGTTCCTGAACCAGGTTCTCTTAACAACCAAGTGTGTTGTGCCCAATCATGTTCATATGTATCTGATGTTAGGGATGTAATAAGACAAAGCTCATCATCATGCCAATGACATGATAAGAGGCGAGGATCACTCAGTGTTCCTTCGACCAATCCGATATCGATTTGACAGTCTAATAACTGCTGTCCTATATACTGCGTATTTCCCGTAGTTATTTTTAGGTCAATATCAGGAAAACGTTGTATAAGTTTTGATAAATATGGTCGAAACCAATACCCAGCAATTGTGCTACTTGCTCCAATTGTCAAGCGCCCTTTCTTCATTCCAATTCTGGCTTGCATATCATCAATGGCAGCACGCTCTAACATGTATATTGCATGCGCATGGTCAAATAGCACTTGCCCATGCTCAGTCAAATGAATCCCTTTTCGGCTTCTACCTGAACCTCTTTCTAGTAATGGAAGCCCTATCTGACGCTCTAACTCACTAACTGCTTTTGATACCGCTGGCTGGCTAATACAAAGATGTGTGGCTGCATTGGAAAAACCGCCCTCACTTGAAACCGTATAAAAAATGCGCAAAAGGTGTAGGTTTATAACCATAACTGTAGGTTATCCATTGTTAATTATTATGTATTTTTATTATCAATTATCAAGGCATATAATGCTATAACACAGTAAATAAGTATAGAAGACCACTCAATGCCTCATTCGTCTGTTGTACATGATAATAATTCGTTTTTGAAAAGTAGCCTAAAAAGCTACCAGTGGTGGCTAGGCATCATACTCGTAGCGATAATTGCCGCAATGAGTATTTTAGCTAGGGAAGGTGCGAATAAGTCATATGGCACGAGAGCATTTAATGGTAACCCATTGATATTAAATGACTAAAATTTTCATTTTTTGTTCGTGGGATACTTGTTCGCACTTTCCCTAGTAAACTGGATGTTGCAACTCATATGGGCCTTAGTGCGCTTACTTTGGCTATTGTATTTGGGATTTTTATTGGAAACACCTTCTTCCCTCGTGTAGCAAATCATACTGCTATAGGTGTAGATTATGCTAAAAATAAATTACTTAGAGTTGGCATTGTTCTTTATGGCTTCAGAATAACCTTCCAGCAAATAGAGGGGATAGGCTGGGCAGGAATTATCATAGACATATTAATGATCAGCTGTACGTTTATCTTGGCTTATTATATTGGAACAAAACTATTAAGACTTGATAAACAGACAACAATGCTAATTGGTGCAGGAAGTTCCATTTGTGGTGCAGCTGCGATAATGGCTGCTGAACCTGTGATCAAGGGCCAAGCTCATAAGGTTTCAGTTGCTGTTGCTACGGTGGTTGTATTTGGAGCTATTGCTATGTTTCTATACCCACTAATTTATCCCTATTTAGATATAAGTGCTGAACAATACGGCATGTTTGCTGGTTCAACAATTCATGAAGTCGCACAGGTAGTGGCAGCAGGCCGTAGTGTCAGCGAGGATGCAGCAAATACGGCCGTGATTGTTAAGATGATTCGTGTCATGATGCTCGCACCATTTTTAATAGTATTATCTACATGCATCGGTAAAGAGACTCATGATACGTCCCATAAAAGCAATAGCATTACTATACCATGGTTTGCGGTATTATTTATTGTCGCCAGTGGAATAAATTCCCTTAACATTATACCTCCACACATTGTCAATTACTTGATTGATATCGACAGTATATTGCTTGCAATGGCTATGGCCGCTCTTGGATTACGTACTCACATTGGTGCAATACATCAAGCGGGTGTAAAACCTTTGATTCTTGCTGCCATACTATTTCTATTCCTTTGTGTAGGTGGTTTTTTTATAAATCTAGCCGTATTAATTTTATTTTGAATATTAAAAGAAAATGGCAAAGATCTCATTTGATAATGTAATCCCACTTTAATATAAAAATTTTTCCCATCATATAAAAATATAAATCAAGAGTGCAATTAAATACATTGCATCCAAATGCAAGATGTATCTTTCAGAGACATCTTGCATTGTGATGTAGAGCATCAATAATAATGCATCACACTTACTGTGATTTTAATTAAATCAGTTACTAACTACTGAATTTTTTTTAGTAGAAATCATTAGCAAAAAGTGCTTTAATGAACATCCTGAATGCCAATTTAATGTGTAACATCGAAGGTGTTTGACATGCATGGAGTTGCGTTATTTTTGCATATTTTAGGTGCAACAATCTGGACTGGCGGGCATATTATACTCGCTCTAATAGTTCTCCCTAAAGCACTAAAGGAATCGTCAACGAAAATATTACTAGACTTTGAATCTGTATACGAGAGAATTGGAATGCCTGCCTTAATAACGCAGATAGTCACGGGTATTTACCTGGCATTGAACATTGAGAGTGATGTACTAAATTGGTTTAACGTTGATAACAGGGTTACAAATGTTATTCTCATTAAATTGGCATTACTTACACTCACTACCTGTTTTGCAATAAATGCTAGATTTCGTGTAATTCCGAATTTAAATGAGTCTAATTTAGCTTTAATGGGATGGCACATTCGAGCAGTGACGATCATATCTATCCTATTCGTTTTTGTAGGCGTTTCATTCAGAACAGGATGGTTGTATTAAAGTTATAATGAAACTAATAAAAGCAATGTTAGATAAATCATCACTTAGGTGCATAATATTACCTGATTACCCATGATTAGCAGTCACCACGAGCTATACTGATCTTACGTACAGTTACTGAGGTGCGAGATCATGGCCAAAAGCAAAGTCCAATTCCAGAAAGGCTACAGCCTGTTTGATTTTTTCAAGGACTATGGCACTGAAGCGCAGTGCGAAAACGCGCTGCTTGCTTGGCGTTTTCCGAACGGTTTCATCTGTCCTGAGTGCGCCAACAAGACCTGCTGTCGCCTGAAAAGTCGGCCACGCGTGCTGCAATGCAATAACTGCCGTCACCAGATGTCATTGACTGGAAAAACGATTTTTGCAAACACCAAACTCCCACTGACCAAGTGGTTTCTGGCGATGCAGCTGCTGTCACAGACCAAAACTGGCTTGTCAGCGATGGAGCTAAAGCGCCAGTTGGACGTCAAATATGACACCGCCTGGATGCTCAAGCACAAGCTGCTGCAAGCCATGAAAGAGTCCGATGACAAGCAGCCCATCAGCGGCATCATTCAGCTCGATGATGTCTACTGGGGTGGAGAGCGCCGTGGTGGCAAACGAGGTCGCGGCGCGGCAGGCAAGACGCCGTTTGTGGCAGCAGTAGCCCTGAACAAGGAAGGGCATCCAATCAAGATGCGGATGACGGTGGTCGATGGTTTCAAAACCAACGTCATTGCTGATTGGGCAAAACGGCATCTTGCTAGTGGTAGCGCGGTGATATCCGATGGATTGGCCTGTTTCAAAGCGGTCAAGGAGGCCAATTGTGAGCACCTGGGTGTTGTCACCGGGGGCAACCTTGATTTGCTGGATCATCCGGCATTCAACTGGGTAAACACGATGATAGGGAATGTGAAGAACTCGCTGCGGGGCAGTTGTCATAAGCTCGGAGCGAAGCATTTACCAAGGCATCTTGCTGAATACTGCTTCCGGTTTAATCATCGTTTTGACCTCAAGAGTATGTTTGTTGAATTGGGGCATGCAGTCGTGGCAAGCCCTCCGATGCCATATCGGCTCTTGAAGCTGGCTGAGGGTCATGGGTAATCAGGTAATATTATGTATGCCAAGTGGTGATTTCTTCTTAACCCAATACAAGGCATACATACAGGGTGAGAGCGTGAACATTTTGTTAAATTTCACCCAGTTTTTTGAGACCCGCATTGAGTACCGTTTCCAGATATTCACTGCTCATTCCTGCGATTTTTTGCTTCCGTCTTACGCTCGCCTTGCGTGAAGTCTCGGCCCTGAGCATGTTCAGCCCCATGTGCCGGATGCACGCCAAAATCTCTGCGGCATCACCGCGATAAATCGGGCAATCATCCTCGCCCATCGTGACGTCCAGCACCCAGTGCAGGCTATTTTCGATGGCCCAGTGCCCACGCACCGCTCGCGCAAACTCATCCTGCACCAACGCTTTGGAACTGATGAAATAACGCTGCTCTATGGTAATTTTTTGCATATTTTCAACGCGATAGGAGATGGCCACGCCAATGCTGTGCAACTGTTTCCAATGAGGAAACTGGGCGGCCAACTCGCCCGCCGCCATGACATGGTACTCACGACCATCGATGCGGCCATGAGCCTTCTCAAGCGTCATCGTCTCTGCGCATAACGGGGTGGCCGCCAGCGGGGCGAGGGCCTGTCGAACCGCCTCGAACAACTTGGGTTGGTTGCCTGTAACCGTTCACCGGCCCCGGCTTGACTAAGCCGAGGTCAGGTTGAATACGTCAGGATAGGGCTGGCCTGTCATGACCGCTGTGACGATCCGGCACAGCACTTCGAGTGCCGACAGCTGGCGCTTCTTGCACGTCTCAATCACCGACAGCACTCGCGAACGGAACTTGTCTCCCCGGTCTGAACTCGTGCCGAAGCAGATCTTCCGCAGGATCACGCTGCCTCGGATACACCGCTCCGCCTCGTTGTTGGTCAGCGGGGTCCCCGGATGCTGCAAGAATACCCACAGCCCGGCTTCATACTTGAGAATATGCTGGCAGCGACCGGCATAACGTCGCACGGGAACCTCGGCCCCCTTGCCCAGTACCGTCTTGATACTGCGCCGTAATCGCTCCATCCGTCTGAGTTTGATCTGTTCACCGATCAGCCCCGACTCGTAACGGTGCTGAGTACGAAAGACCGTCTTCAACAGCACGACCAGCCGATGTCCTAAATAGCTGTTCCGAATAGTAGATCACCGGAGGAAGGGAACTCAGTCCAGTTTGTGCGATCTGATTAGTCGCTAAACAAAACAAGCCACACCCAAAGGACTGAGTTGATGCCTATCCTACCACCTCTGCCACGACCACAACGGCGCCGCATTCACAAAATCATCCATGCCACCCGTGATAAAGGACATGCTCGTCGCTTGATGGCCATCTTGCTGTTACATGAAGGACGCACGATCACCGATGTTCATCACCTTACCGGCGCTGCGCGCTCGACCATCGGTCGTTGGCTTCGGTGGTATCGAGATGAAGGCATAGAAGCGCTAGAAGCCTTACCGGCTGGCCGTGCCCCAGTCTTACCTATCGCCAAGATTGTCACCCTACTGGTGCTGCTCATGCAGTTTTCTCCGCAAGATTTTGGTTATCAGCGCAGCCGTTGGTGTACTGAACTATTGGCTATAAAAATCAATCGGTTAACAGGGCTCAATGTGGCAGCCTCCACGCTCCGCCGATGGTTACCTCGTATGGGCATTGTCTGGCGCAGGCCCGTGCCGACCTTGCGGATAAAAGACCCAGCCTATCAGGAAAAAATGGCGAATATCGACGCCGCGCTGGCCCGCTGTGATGCCGATAATCCGGTGTTTTATGAGGATGAAGTCGATATAGACCTCAATCCCAAATTAGGAGCCGACTGGATGTTCAGAGCGCAGCAAAAGCGGGTTGTCACACCGGGGCAGAATGCCAAGCATTATCTGGCAGGCGTTCTCCACGCAGGCAACGGAAGGGTACTTTACGTCAGCGGGATCAAGAAAAACTCATCGCTGTTTATTGCCATGCTGGAAAAGCTGCGCCACCACTACCGACGAGCCAAAACCATCACGTTGATCCTCGATAACTACATCATTCACAAAAGCAAACAGACCGAGCGATGGTTGAAGAAGAATCCCAAGTTCTGCCTGGTGTTCCAGCCAGTTTACAGCCCTTGGGTTAATCACATAGAACGGCTATGGCACAAGTTACATGAAACCATCACGCGCAATCATCAATGCAGAGGGATGGCAAACCTGCTGGCCCGAGTGAAACACTTCATGGATACCGTGTCTCCTTTCCCGGGGAATGGCTATGGCACAGCGAAGGTGTAGCACTATTGGGATCAGTTATTTAGGTAGGCTGTCTGACCGCCGCCGCCATAATCCGCCATCTCTTGCAGGTTGCGCTGGACATGCGCCAGGCAGAATTGATGCCGTGTCGGATCCAGCCAGTGGTAACTAGCGCACTGGTCGGTGACCACGACGCCGTGGGGTGCCGACCCCAGCAGGTGCTTGGCATTGTCCTGACTGCGGAAGTAACGAATGTTCTGGAACACCGCATCGTTGCTGGCCATCAACCACAACCACCGGGTATTCGACTCGCCATTGCGTTGATGCGTGGTCTCATCGGCATGGATGATCGGCGCCTTCTGGATATGTTGTTTCAGTGCTTGATGGATGGGGGTCAGCATCGAGCTGATACGCCCCTGGGCTTCCGAGATGGCGCCCACCGAAAAGGTCATGCCGTACTGATCGCGCAGCAAACTCTGAATTTTGCGCACACTCAGATGATATTTCCCTGCTAGCACGGCGATATGGCTGAGCAACCGCGGCCCCATTTGGCCGTTGGGTGCCGAATTGGGCAGTTCGCCTTTGCTGAGGGCATCGCAGTGCTGACAGTGGCCGTGGAATACCTGGTATTCGGTGATTTCCAGCGGCAACTGGGGCAGTTCAAACACCTGGTGGCGGAGTGATGGCGCCGCATTGGCCACGACCTCGCCGCCACATTCAGCGCAGCAGGATGCCGGTTTGCAAGCAACCACCTGATCGGTGGATTGCAGCGGACTCAGTTCTCGTCGATGCCCCGTGTGTCCAGGTTGAGCGCCAACCTGATTTCGGCCACGAGGCGTCGCAACTTTTTTCGCTCCGCCTTAGCCGCGGGCGAGTCGGAGGATGGTGATTTGGACGAGTTACGAGAAGAGAGAGCCAGACGATCCTCGTACTCCCGTAGCTTGTTCCAGAGCTCCTGAATGATGCGGTTGGCATCGAGGAGGTCATGCGCCTGTGGCGCTGCATTTTCGAAGAGTTTTTTCTTGTTCATGGGCTTATGTTGACGGCCTGGGAGGATCTATCAACCCCGGATTGGGGATCAAGAGACGATCATCACATCCGGCTGTCAACGGGGGGTTGGTGAACGGTTACGGTTGCCTTTGACGGCCAATAAGTAATCGCCACCTTGCTGAAGGATGGTCTCGGCGATCTCGGTCTGGCACCCCATCGCATCGATGGATACCAGGCAGCCTTTGATGTCGAGCAGCGCCAGCAACTCGGGAATAGCGGTAATTTCATTGGACTTGGCGTCGGTTTTTATCTGTCCGAGCACCAGCTTATTGGCGGCGGCATAGGCACTGACCATGTGAATGGTCGACGTTCGATCCTCACGGTCATAGGAACTGCGCAGGGTTTTGCCATCGATAGCGACCAGGGCGCCATCGGTGTGCTGGTTAATGGCTTGAGTCCACCGCACAAAGGCGGCCTGAAACGGCTCTGGTTTGATGCCGGAGATGATCCTGGCAATGGTGTCATGGACAGGAATGCCGTTTTTAAACAGTCCCTTGGATTGAAACCAGGGAAGATGAACCTCGCCGAAATCCTCAATATCTTCCCAGCCCTCAGCCCCGCCGATCACGGCACAGACGGTGAGAAACAGGACATCGTAGAAGGGATAATAAATCTTGGCATGCTGGCGAGGGTCGTGAATATTGTCGAAGAACTGAGCGAAAACGGCATCAATAGACATGAGAGCACTCCTGAAAAGGAGCATGAGATCACAGCCGGATCACCAGGTCAAATTTCAGGGTGAGGATGTGAGCAAATTGTTAACTATGGAAATCATGGAAATTATCATTTTTTGGATTTCATGCGCATTTTTTGAGCTGAAATGACGTGCAGTGACGATTAAAAAGTGTGAAGGCGATCCTGACTATAAAGTTAACTGCATATCACAGGCCTATAAGTATTTGTTTTGTAGGCAAAAAACTATTTTTAATTTTTAACAAAATGTTCACGATCTCGCCCTGGATCTGGCGGGCGCAATCCAGTTGATTCATTACCGCTTGTTTGGCTTGTTCCAGCAGAGCCTTGTATTTGTGGCGCTCTTCTTGCCGTTGATTGTCCATGTCTCGCAGGGTTTGGAAAATATCCATTAGCTGCTCATCATCAGGTGCTCGTTCAATATTGCTGGCTGCTTGCTCCAGTTGATGTTCAACCTCGGCCAATTCACGACGCTGTGCATCAAATTTGCTCCAAGCTCGTTGGCAATCCTCACTGATTGCCGCGATGATGACGTGAGTCTCGCGCTCAGAGATGTCAAAGAGGACTTCACCTTGCGGCTTGTTGGCCATAAAGCTGTCAAGCTGCTCTTCGATCGCCTGGGTTGTGATGGCCAGCGTCTCTTTACCTTTAAAGCCGATATTGGCTTTAAGCTGTTCGAGAAAAAGATTGAGCTCTTGGGAAAAGCTGCGAGCCCTTTTTATCTCTATTTCTCTGGCCAGCTGTTGCTGCAGTTTGGCCATGGTGTTGGGGGCCAATGCAAAGGGGAGTGATCCATCACATTCATGGCGCAGACTCTTTTCAAGCTGTTCTTTTTCTTTTACCAGTTCAGCTACTTTCTGCTGCTCCTGATTTTTTGTCCGCGCAAAAGCACCGCCTTGTGCTGCCAGCATGGCTTCATATTTCTGAATATCCTGGGTAATAAGGCCAATCCTTGCCATCACCAAGTCAGCTTCAAATCGATAATGCTCGGCCTGTTTGGCAAACTGCTTTTTATTCTGCTCCAGCTCGGCCAATTTGTGCTGTTGTTGGGTGCCCAGCTCTTTGGCTCCTTGCTGCTTTAAATAGATGCCAAGGTCGGTGCGCAGTTTGGCGATCAGATCAAGGCCGAGCAGGCGGCGTACCGCGGTCTGCAGAATCTTGCCCGATTCATCCTCTGCCAATGAGGCGATCTTTTCGCCATCAAAAAAGAAGAGATCAGCAATACCGTGCGGGATTAACTCATTGAGAAAACCCTGGCACTGCTCATAGTTAAGCTCGTCCAGCTCGACCCCATTTTGCAGCAGCTTGAGTCTGTCTTTTTTATTGCGATTCCAGCTGCGAATAACGGTAAATTCAGACTCAGTGCCACCCTGGTTATAGGTAAACACGAGTTCAATCGAGGCATCTTTAGGTTGCTGAGAGACGCTGACGCCGTTATGGATCAGTACAGTAAGTTGGTCAATATAGTCCTGATTGTGGATCAGGTTATCGAAGGCCAGGCGTCCATATAGCGCTAAACGGATGGCTGACAAAATCGATGTTTTACCTGCGCCGTTGAGGCCACCAAACAGCACGATAGGCCTATCAATGATCTCATTTCCACGTTTTTGTGGGGTCAGCTCTATTTCGTGGTGACCACGAAACACACGAAAATTATGTAAGACCAACTTCTTAATGATCATTTTTTACTGCCTCACTAAACAGTGCCGCCATATCGTCGGCTTGTGCCAATTGTTTTTGCAATTCTGCAAGCGACTGTTCAATTTGTTCCACTTCTTCTTGATAGAGATCGCGCTCATTGCGCTTTTGTAATTGTGCCTGTTTCTGCTCAATGGCTTCGAGGCTGCCCCAATCCTGTTTCAGGATGGTGCCTATTTTGGCGAAAACGCCCTGGCGGCGGCTAAGCCCTTCAAGAGATATCTCGAGCTCTATCAGCTTCATCACCATCTCGGGCTCGACATCATAGCCCTGGCTTAGTTGTGCCAGCAGCTCGGCATCGCTGGCGTTGAAGCGTGACTGATCGTCGATTAGCCAGTCGAGGTCTTCGCCATACACTTCCCGATATATAGCTGGCAGTGAGTCATTCCAATCCGGTTCGTTAGGGTCAGTTAACCACTCCTGGCGAATTGCATGCAGCTCCGGCTTGGTGATCAGAGTAATGGTGTGGCCACGCAGGTTGAGGTCATGCTCCATCTCGAGCAGCTCTTTAAGCCACTCTTGGCGGTATTCTCAGCCAATAAGGGCCGGGGACGTGCTTGCGCTCTGCGCTAAGCTCTTCACCCTCTTTGGCGTATTGGTAGCTCACCTTGCCGGTGCGGCGCTTGTAGTTACGGTAGGTATCTTTTTGCGCAGGGTCTGTGGTCAGGGCTAGCTGATTACGAAACTTGAGCAGAGGCAGCATCCAGTCTTCGCCGTTTTGGATCAGGCTCTCCATGGCTCGGTCTTTGGTGACAACGGTACAGGTCCAGCAACCAAAGCGTGAATTACCACAAGAGGGGGTGCTGTCATCAATGACCAATGGACATTCACCCTGACCCGAGGAGTCCATATAAAGAGTCCAGAGCGGGCGGTTATTGCCGCCCCAGGGATTTTCCCACTCTTCCACATCATCCGGCGCGTATTTGAAGGCGCCACGCAGCAGTTTCCAGACATCCTCAACATCCCAGGTGTCGATAGGGGTGTAGATGAAGGCATTGGCCAGCGTGGTATGGCGGGCAAGACGGGTTCCATCAATCTTGTGCTTGGCAATGACCTGGGCACGGGAAGCACTCTCGCTGCTGCGAGAGCCAAGCACAACGATCACCTCTTCAAACTGGCTGACCTTGTCTTTGATAAAGTCACTGACCGGGTTGATCTTCATTCGCTCGGTACACCAGCGGAAGCTGCGAGTCGGGGCAGGGTAGCCTTTGCCGAGCAGGTTTACCCAAAACGTCTCACGGGTTTTGGGTACGACAGGGTGAGAGGTAATGGGTAACGCATCGCGTTTGGCGCCCTTTTCGATTTGATCCATGGTCCGAATGATCAAATCGACGACAACAGGGGTCTCGACCAGGGTGTCTGATGAAACGACAAAGACATCTTTGTGGCGCAGTTCAGGCGGTAGCCCCAGCAGTGCCAGATAGACCAGCGTCAGCACAGCAGAAGAGTCTTTACCTCCGCTATAACCAATGACCCAGGGACGTTTGTCTGCGCAATAGATACGTTGTACTTCAGCTACATACTCTGCCAGTGGGCGGCCGGCAAAGGGCTCGGTATTGATGAAATCTTCGTAATCGGCCAGATCATGGGCCTGAATCAAGGGGTTCATTGAGAGACAACCTGAGCTTCAAGTACCTTCTCCTCGGGAGTGAGGGGGAGGTTTAGTGAGGTTTTAAGTGCGTTGCAGGTAAGCTGGAGCGCGGTGGTTGACTTGCTTAGCTTGCCATGCGACATGGTTCTGCGAATCCATTCCGGGTTGGTTTTGCGCCAATCAATGGTCTTGAGCTTACCAAGGTCTGTTTGCCAGGTATCAGGATGCTCGCTTATCAAGAAGCGGCCGAGCATACCGAGAGCTTGCAAGCCGACCCCGTGAGCATGGACATACTCCTGCCGGAGTTGGGCGGGTGATACTTCTTTGCGACTGGCCATCTGCCAATCCGGCATCTGGTCGTAGACCGCTTTCCAATAGAGAGCCGCCAGCTTGGCCTCTTCATCTGTACAGCCCTCTTTAGGTCCCTTGCCCAGTAGGGCTCGGGTTGCCTGTTTGATGCTACTTAAGGTGAATAGCTTGCTGGAGAGCTGGGAGATGCTCGACTTTTCCATCTCAGTAAGCCCGACGAAGGGCTCCATGCTGGTAGCCAAATGGCGAGCAAGCTCAGAGCCTTGATCTCTATGGTCATAGAGCGTTGACAGTGACGGACTGGGTTTGACCGCGTACTTGTTGAGATCAGCAAACATTTGCTGGCTTCGGGTTAACCCTTCATCGACAAAGAACAAGACAGGGATGTTGTCCTGACCCAGTTCGGGGCGCTCTACCAACGCCTCTTCGATAGCTTTACGACGGTGCTGACCATCGTTGATCAGGATCTGTGCATCCATGGGCACTCGTAAAGTGCCCAGGTTGTTGGAGCCGGGGTGTTCAGCAAATTCGACGTCAACAGCAATTGACGCAGTCAAGGCAGAGAAGACGTAATCCTTGGGATTCTCCAAGAGGTATCGCACCATTTCCGGGATCCGGGATTTGTTCAATGTGCGTTGAGCCCGCAATTCAGGGGGGACTTCGCTCTCATCGAAGTTGAAAATTTTGGGGATGATGCGCATCGGGCAGGTCGCGATATAGAAGGGGCGACCGGCTTGTATCCCACGCACTGCGGGGAATGAGTAGCAGTAGTCAGCGTCAAAGTGGTTCATGATGATGCTCCTGGCTAGTCCTGCTTCAAGTCTAGATTTACGTCAAAATTAACGTAATCACATGTTGTTATAAGACTGTGGATTAGGTTTTAGCGAGGAATAAGTGGTTTTTACGTTATTTTGGGGCGCTGATTTTACTCTTTTACGCTACAAATACGAAAGCCTGAAATTCGCCTTTTTTGCTCTTTGAGAGCTGATTCATATTGTTGGCGACTCAAGTGATGCTCTGTTTCCAGGTCCATCCCAAGCAGTTTGCTCAATCTTTGCTCCAATGCTCGTTGTGCCTTGAAGCTCGGATCATCCGGTGCCATCAGATAGCTTTTGTTGAGCAGCGGTGGCCGGGTCTGCTCATTGATGTAGTCAAAGAAGTCGACCTCCTGATCGGCCATCTTGATCTTGACCCGCTCCACCAGATGGGGGATGGGTTTGCTGAAGTCGTCATACCCCATCAGGCTCACCTTGCCGGAGCGGATGTGCAGCTTGATCACGTCGATATCGGTCAAGTCACCGTAGAGCTGGCAAGCCGCGCCGAGGTAGACACGCAGCAGCGGCGGTAATTGCGCAATAAAGCATTTGTGTAGCAGCAGTGAATGGCTGGGATAGAGCAGGCTGTTGGGTAGCTGTTGATGGGCCAGCTCGCAGGCTTGGTTGATGAGGGCGATATCCGCAATCTGGTAGAGCAGTGCTTTGGCGGCCTGCTGTGCCTGCGGGTTGCCACCGAAAAAGGCTTTGATATCCCGCTGCAGCTCGCTGGGGTAGTGGGTATAGGTTTGGCGTTTGCCAAACAGGTTGAGTGCCAGGTAGACCAGCAAATCTTGCTGCCGCTCCAGCTCGGCCTGCTTTAACTGGGCAAGGTCAAAATGCTGGCCAAGCAGGGTCATGGCTTTGCGATGGCTGCCTGCTATCTCTCTTAACTCGTCGCATTGTTCAAATTCGTCATTGGCCGGAATTCGGCCAAGGGTCAGCGCCCGTTGCCAGAAGGCTTCAAACAGCGGTTGATGGCGAGCGATCAGCAGTGCTGCAGTAGCCTGATGGTTGGGGGTGGGCGAGGTCAGCTGCTGCCAGCTGTGGCTTCGGCGTTGGCGCTGCGCCAAAAAGCGCTGCTCTTCGAGCTTGTCTTTGAACACATAGAAGATGCCTGGCCCCACGGCGATGGCATTTTCATCCAATGTTCTGTCTATGTAGTGCTTGAGCTCGCTTTGGTTGTAGTAGCGCTGAAAGGTGTTGCGCGAGGTGATAACGCCATCTTTATAAGGGGTGAACTGGGCAATAAAGCTGTCGTTGGCCAGCATGGCCGAGACGACCAGCAGGGTTTGGGTCAGCTCCCAGGCGCCGAGCAGTGCCTCCATTCGCTCATCTTGATCTTCAATCACGTTGATCACAAAACCGAGATTGACCAGATGGGAGACCACCTTCTCCCCATCCGGGCGAAAGTTCGGGTCCCAGCCCAGCGCGTCAATACCGTGTGCTTCCAGCTCCCGCAGGTCATCCCCCCGGCCGCAACCGTAATCAAACAGCGCATAGTCTCCGTTGAGATAACCATGGCGTACCAGCATCTTCATGGGGGCTGAGAGTTCATGGCGAACCAACGCGGTTTTATGGCGATCAATTTGTGGGCCCCCCTCTTCGGGCGGCAGGGCGGAGGTGCGAAACAGGCGTCCATCAACCAGTTGGTATCCATGTCTTGCGATAAGCCGCTCCCACGATGCTTTGAAGCCAATCATGCGGGGATGATCGTAAAGCCCTGCCAACTCCCCCTCTTGGGTGATCTGGCGACAGCTCTCTGCCTGTGAGTGATCGGGGGTCAGCATCAGGGTGAGAGCGTGAACATTTTGTTAAATTTCACCCAGTTTTTTGAGACCCGCATTGAGTACCGTTTCCAGATATTCACTGCTCATTCCTGCGATTTTTTGCTTCCGTCTTACGCTCGCCTTGCGTGAAGTCTCGGCCCTGAGCATGTTCAGCCCCATGTGCCGGATGCACGCCAAAATCTCTGCGGCATCACCGCGATAAATCGGGCAATCATCCTCGCCCATCGTGACGTCCAGCACCCAGTGCAGGCTATTTTCGATGGCCCAGTGCCCACGCACCGCTCGCGCAAACTCATCCTGCACCAACGCTTTGGAACTGATGAAATAACGCTGCTCTATGGTAATTTTTTGCATATTTTCAACGCGATAGGAGATGGCCACGCCAATGCTGTGCAACTGTTTCCAATGAGGAAACTGGGCGGCCAACTCGCCCGCCGCCATGACATGGTACTCACGACCATCGATGCGGCCATGAGCCTTCTCAAGCGTCATCGTCTCTGCGCATAACGGGGTGGCCGCCAGCGGGGCGAGGGCCTGTCGAACCGCCTCGAACAACTTGGGTTGGTTGCCTTTGACGGCCAATAAGTAATCGCCACCTTGCTGAAGGATGGTCTCGGCGATCTCGGTCTGGCACCCCATCGCATCGATGGATACCAGGCAGCCTTTGATGTCGAGCAGCGCCAGCAACTCGGGAATAGCGGTAATTTCATTGGACTTGGCGTCGGTTTTTATCTGTCCGAGCACCAGCTTATTGGCGGCGGCATAGGCACTGACCATGTGAATGGTCGACGTTCGATCCTCACGGTCATAGGAACTGCGCAGGGTTTTGCCATCGATAGCGACCAGGGCGCCATCGGTGTGCTGGTTAATGGCTTGAGTCCACCGCACAAAGGCGGCCTGAAACGGCTCTGGTTTGATGCCGGAGATGATCCTGGCAATGGTGTCATGGACAGGAATGCCGTTTTTAAACAGTCCCTTGGATTGAAACCAGGGAAGATGAACCTCGCCGAAATCCTCAATATCTTCCCAGCCCTCAGCCCCGCCGATCACGGCACAGACGGTGAGAAACAGGACATCGTAGAAGGGATAATAAATCTTGGCATGCTGGCGAGGGTCGTGAATATTGTCGAAGAACTGAGCGAAAACGGCATCAATAGACATGAGAGCACTCCTGAAAAGGAGCATGAGATCACAGCCGGATCACCAGGTCAAATTTCAGGGTGAGGATGTGAGCAAATTGTTAACTATGGAAATCATGGAAATTATCATTTTTTGGATTTCATGCGCATTTTTTGAGCTGAAATGACGTGCAGTGACGATTAAAAAGTGTGAAGGCGATCCTGACTATAAAGTTAACTGCATATCACAGGCCTATAAGTATTTGTTTTGTAGGCAAAAAACTATTTTTAATTTTTAACAAAATGTTCACGATCTCGCCCTGGGGTCAGCATGAACTCTTTGCGATGCAGAATGGGGGGATTATCCTGGTTGTCGTAGCGGGTAATGGTATGGCTTAGTTTGGCCAGATCAACGGTCACGCTCTGCTTGAGGCTGGGGTAGGCCTCTTCGAAGAAGGTGGGGTAGCTGAGCAGTGACAGCCGAAAGTCCTGCTTTGCCAACTTGACCAGATCCCATTCACACTCCGGGAGTTTGAGCGCTTGTGCTACCGCACAGACAAAACGGTAGAGCTGTGGGCTGGTCGTGGCCAGGGTCTCTTTGTGCAGATAGACCGCGTCGGGCAGCACTTTTTTGTATGGCAGGGCCGCGACCAGTTGCGTGAAGCGCTCGGGGGTCAGCATCAGCACATTCCTTTGAGTTGGGTGAGTGTCAGCCGCTTGGGCATTCGTCTTCCATGGTGAGTGGTGAGTTCGACCAAGGCGCGGTTTTGTTCGGGCCCATAGCTGATATGCAGTGGCCGGTCTGGGCCATAGAGATAGAGACGATCAAACGGGGTGTGCTGCGCCAACCAAAGGGCTACCTGATAGCTGTTTTTCCCTGGGTATATCAGATCAACTGCGGCCCCTTGCCGAGGACAGATAACTCTTCCTCGCTGATTGAGTTCACAGGCCGCATGTTGATCGAGCCCTGGAGCGATGCCTGGCGATTGATTGGTCAGAATGGCCCTGCGCAGCTCAGTGCCGCAAAAACCATAGGTGAGCCGGGGTTGCCCGTATTGTCGCACCACCGGATCCAAGATCTCTATGGCCAGTTCGCGATAGGCCTGCCAGCTCTCAACTTGTAGGGGGAGATTGGGGCATTGAACTCGCAGCCAAGTATCACTGCAGTGAAACAGCATCTCGAAGGTGAAGTAATCGCTGCAGGCGTCGTTGAGCTGCACTGAATAACCCTTAAGAAATAAAAGTTCAGACTCTACCTTCTGCATGAGAGCCATCAAGAGGGCGGGACCGGAACTTATATTTCACTCCCCCGCAGGACTGTCCTCCTCCTCGACATACCTCAACAACTCTCCAGGCTGGCATCCAAAATATTTACACAACGCATTGATTGTATCGGTATTGGTGACATTACCAGGCACGTTGGCGATCCGGGTCAGGGTTGCCCGACTGATCCCTGTTTTTTCGCTCACTTCAGAGAGAGTTATGCGGCGCTTTTCTTGGAACGATTTTTCGTCAAGTAGCTTGATGAGCAGGATCCTAATCATGACTTATCCATAGCGAGTATTTTTCACATAGCCTACCAAATGAATCATGCATGATGCAAAAAAAGCATTGACAACTACATTGCGTGATTTATATTCATCTTGCGCGAGCGAAATGACTCATTTGTGATTCACTTGGAGGCGAGATATGAGTACCTATCTGACAACCGAAGAGCTCTCATCACGGATCAAATACGACGTGCGAACAATCCGCCAGAGTCTGAAAGACGCTGTGCTGTTCGAGGGCGTGCATTACATCCGTCCGTTTGGTGGGCGAAAAATTCTCTACATCTGGGAGCGGGTAGAGGAGTCCATGCTGCAAGGAGCAGCAGCCCACGATCTCATTGCTAGCTTGAAGTGAGGTGGTGCGATGGGCTCGATAAATAGCCGTAATGGCAAGCTTTATCTGGACTTTCGTTACAGGGGGGTCCGCTGTCGGGAGCAAACCACGTTGGCTGATACCCAGGCTAACCGGCAGAAGCTCAATAAGGTGCTCTGCTTAATAGAGCAACAGATCCGTATCGGTACCTTTGACTATGGGCATCACTTTCCCAACAGTCCCAAGGTTGAGAAGTATGTGGCCATGGAGAGACTGAGTCGGCAGAAGGCCTCTGGTGCGCGGATGATTTTCTCCGCCTTCGCCGAGCTATGGCTCGATGAAAAACGGGTCGAGTGGCGGGAGAGCCAAATTGAAACGGTGGATGGCATTTTACGCTGTCACCTGATTCCGGCCATGGGTGAGCAGCTGTTAGCTGCCATCACCAAGCAACAGATCTTGGCGTTTCGGTTGCGCTTGTGTGAGCCGGGTGGGCAGAACGAACGGGCGCTGTCGGCTTCCCGTATCAACCACATCATGACCTACCTGCGCCTCATCTTGAACGAGGCGGCCGAGCGGTTCGAGTTTGATAGCCCGTGGCGCAATATCAAGGCCCTGCCGATGCCTAGGGCGCAAGTCCTGCCGTTTACCCTAGAGGAGGTGCAACTCATTCTGACCAAGGTACGGGCGGACTATCGTCCCTATTTCACGGTGCGTTTCTTCACTGGCATGCGCACGGGTGAGATCGATGGGCTTTGTTGGGACAATGTGGATTTTGGCGCCCGCCTTATTCATATTCACCAGTCCTTGGTCAGGGGTAAAGTCGGGCCCACCAAGACCAGTGGATCTCACCGCACCATCGCAATGAGCCAGCGAGTCTATGAGGCCTTGCGTGAACAGTGGGGGTTCTCGGGCGAGAAAAGTACCTTCGTGTTTTGTGCTCGCAACGGTGAGCCACTCAACCACCGCAATGTGGCTCAGCGTGTCTGGTACCCATTGTTGGCCAATCTGAAGCTTGAAAAGCGCAACCCTTATCAGACTCGCCATACGGCTGCCACTCTGTGGCTGGCCGCCGGCGAAAATCCGGAGTGGATTGCCCGCCAGCTGGGTCATTCCACGACCAGCATGCTGTTTCGGGTCTATTCGCGCTATGTGCCCAATCTAGTCGGTCGGGATGGTGCCGCTTTCGAACAACTGCTGGACGGTGAACTTGATCTGGAGGATGAGGTATGAAATTCACATCCCCGTTTAACTTGACGCTGGTGTGGGCCGAGCTGATTCACGGCTTGCCTAGTGCTGGCGTGTGGCGTTTGACTTTCCTGAAAGGGGGTCGCCATGTCGATGTCAGCGGTGAGCTGCTGGCCGATGTGGTGCCGGCTGGGCAGTGGTTGCTGCTGGAGATGAATCGCGAGGAAGTGCCTCGATTGATGACCTTCATGCCGTTGCCTGTTGAGGTGCGTCGTGACGACATTGAGCAGCAATTTTCATGGCTGGCAGACAAACAACATGCCATCTTGTCGGATATCTGGGGGATGCTCGCTTATTTACCGGATGCGGCCCTGCGGCGATTCTACCTCGCCGTGCTGCTTGATGATCGCATCATGTGGCCCTTCTTCACCGGCAAGGCGAGCAACCAGTACCATCATCACCATACCGGTGGACTGCTTGAGCACAGTCATGAGGTGGCAATCACCGCCTCGGCGCTCTGCATGCAGCATCAAGTCGGCCCGATTAGCACCAGCGTGGCCTTTATCGGCGGTCTTCTGCATGACATCGGCAAGATCCACCTGTTCTACAACAACACAAGCGGGAACGGGGTCGTGGGGCAACATGAGTCGTTCAATTTCATGGTGCTGGCCGAGCCGCTGGCCCGCCTCAGTCAGGAGGCGCCCAAGCTGTTTGAGGCCATCAGTTCTTGCCTTTCCATCAAAATTGGTCGGCAGTCGGAGGCCTATCTGCCAGCCCAGATGGTTCATATCTGTGATCGATTGTCTATGGATGTACACAACTGGCGACGGGCTTTCACCGAGGTCCCGGCCTATTACTGGTTTGTCAAATCGCCTTATGGCGATCAGGTCTACAAACGGTTGGACTGAGATCTCGAAGCTCTGACTGCCGTTGACAGCAGGATGTGCCGAGAGGGCCACAGCGCCCGACTGTTTGCGGCGCCTTGGGCAACTTGCAGGGACTACATATCGGCAGGATACTTTCAGCATCCCTTGGGGTTCAGGGACTATCCTGTTTGATTTATGCAACAAGGAGCATGTATGAGCTCGAGCATCGTCACTCTCAGTATCTTCTTTCTAGCCATGGAGCTGATCGCCTTTGCTGCTGGATATCTCTACCTTGAGGGCAGAAAGCTGAAAAAACAGACAACCCAGACACCCAATAATTTCGATGAAAAGAGTGGGGCAGGATCCTGAAACCAATTGGGTTAGGGAATTTGAGCTCAGCCCGTGAGAGGGGCGGGCCCAATGGGCGGGGATGACCCCCACTTTTCAGAGCCGCGCCAAAATGAGCTTGCCTGGCTAATCCCATCGGGGTTCATCCTGAGCAACAGACCATTCGGCGGCGCGTTGACGGCCTTCTTCATATAGTTGCTCTACGACATCCCTGTAAACATCCTCATCAGCCCTCTGTAGAGCCTCATGGAATAATGACCCACATAGCGCCATTTCATAGTGCGTCATGTCACGGCTCATCCTGTCAATCTCCATCAGTACCTCGTACGTCATTGGATTGGTGTCGGCCAGTTTTGCGATGCGTTGCAGATTTTGTGAATCGCCAATTTGCCAGCGGCGGATGCTGGTCGCCTTGAATAGGATTATGGCAAAGCGATGAAACAGATAGCGCAACATCGGTGATGAATGGCCCGCCTGGCATAATTCCTCCTTGGGGTGGTTTAGGTATAAGTAGGCATAGCCTTGGGGAAACTGCTGCACTTTGCGCAGCGTGCTGCGCTCGACGGCCAGCGCTGGATGAAGGTGCCAGCGTTTGGCAGGTTTATCTTGGGGCACGTGGAGATCAAGTCGCCACTGAGACCAGGGATATAACTTGCTGACAAAGGTCATAAAGCGGCGGAAGATTTTTGGAGAGGTGAATTTGATCCCGGCATGGGAGCTGTTTGAGTTGGTCAGGCAATAGCGGATGGCCCACCTGAACTCGGCCATCTGTTTGGGTCTCTTTCTCATGGCTTGGCAGACTTTCAAGACGTCAGCCAGTGCATGTTTCTCTGCGGTTGTGCCGAGTTCAGCCGGGAGCAGTTGTCGCTGCCGGTTGCGGGGAATCAACCGTGAGCGGGCTTTTTGTGTCACCAGATTGCCTAGCTCGATTGCGCTCGCATGCCAAGTCGCCAGCAACTCTTCGCTCAAGCCAAATTGGCTGGCTATCTCCCGTCGATCCTTTCCTTTTTCAAGATGCTTGAGGACGGCTTCACTCTGCACGTAATGACTGGCTCGGTTTGCATCGGCGAGGGTTTTCGCCTTGATGCCTTGCCGCACTTGGCGCGGTGGTGTTGCCTGATAGGCTCCCAGCCTTTTCAGTAGGTGGGGCATCAGCTTAGCCGGGGTCAGGGGCGTTGGTTTTTCCTGTTCGCAGTCTAGTGTGCGTTGCTTGTGGGTCGATATACCAAACAGATATTGGCTCTCTTGCCTGGAGAGCGGGGTTTGGTTGCATGCTAGGTGGCAGCCAAGTAACAGGTCGGTGAAGTGCAGGTAGTGATTCAGTGTGATCTCGGGACTGCTGTGCCCAGCCATCACTGCGAGCGCCATATAGCGATCCCGCAGGCGATGCTGGCCTGCGATCAGGCGGACAATCTCCTCGCGTTGTGTGTCGGGGTAGGGCAACAAGGCTCGCTGGACAATGTCTGGCAAGGACACCAGATCGTGGTGCAGCAGCAACTGCATCCGAGAAAAACAGCTGTGACGCAGGTGGTAGAGTCGATAATGAAGGCCGCCACTGAGTTGGTAGAGTACAGACCTGACCATCAGGGATATCTGTTGCAGGTTGACCCGCTCGTGGGGATTGCCCGCAGCGTGGAACAGCAACTCCTTGTTGCTATCCGCCTGCATCCGTCGCTCGCCAATATAGCGTTTGAGGAGATCGCGCTCATTGCCGGTGAGCATGGGGTAAAGTGGTACTTTGCGCAGTGCCGCATCGGTCTTGTTATGACCGTGGCGGTTGTTGCGGACAAAAAGCCACCCGATGGGGGAGGGCTCAACATCCATTAGCCGCAACTTGGCGAGTTCTCCGGGGCGCAAACCGGTGCGATAGGCCATGATAAGAAAGGATTTAAGCATCATCCGCAGAGTAACGTCGGTATCGATGAAGCAATCGACCTGTGCCAGCAAACCGGCAAAGAGGGGCTCATCGACTATGGCTGCGCTGACATGGGGGATTTTCTTCTCGCCGGTTGCAAGTGATTCTGGTAGCGCTGCCATATCAAACGCCTCGACGGCGAAGACATGCATGTCCTGAAGGCGGCCTGCCATGAAGTCACGCTGATATTGGCTGCGTGGGCGGTTAAGAATGCTGTGATAGAGTTCGGTAAAATCGATGCCATCGTAGCTTGCAAGCGGTAGTTGTGCGGTCATCGATAACCACTCCTTGCCGATGCTTTCGAGGTAGCGCTGAGCAGTCGACGGGGCCAAACGGCGTGTCAGAAGCAATGACAGCAACCAGCTGACTAGCACTTGTTCGCTGAGCGTAAGGGCACTCGTGTTCCCAAGAGCATCGAGTTCCGTGATGATGGTTTTCGGGCCCTTGGGCGCGGCTGGGTCTTGTCGAAAAATCGCTCTTAATTCATCTAGCAGATAGGGTTTTTGCGATGGCTGGCTGGTGCTTGCCATTGGCCATTTCGCCACGCTTTCTAGAGAGTTAAATTTCTGATAGGTGTCCTGGTTGGCTGGGTACAGGCGAGGTTGGAGCAGCCGGTGCCAGTATGCGAGAGGAAGGGATGCACTTGGGGCTCGTCCTGCTGCATATTCCAGCAGTACCTGCGGGAGTTCAGTACCAAGCTGATGTTCGGTTAAGCCGATGGCTCCTCTGCAGAGCGCTTGCTGGCTGATCTCTGCTCCCAATTCCTTTTGCAACAATCCAAGGCACTCTGCCTGTTTGGTTGGAGAGCACCAAGTTGCGGGACGATGTTTGAGAAACTGCCGCAATATACCGAGGCTGATTGGGTCAGGCATGTAATTCACTTGGGTGATGGCCCGTATACCTGTCTGGTGTATCTCGTTGTGTTCTGCATTACCATCGTGTTCGTCATGACGGTAATAGCTGTTACTGGGAAGCTCGCCAGGCTCGAGGGTTAGGGTGATCCAAGTTAGTTCATGATTACCGGACAGCGGCTGGATTTCGAGCAATGCACGCCCCATGGCGAGCCACAAATAGGGGCGATTGAGCCCGCCATAGAGGATTCCGCATACGAGCAAACGGGCGAATAACCGGTCGGGGTCTTGGGTCGGTTCACTCAATGTGGTGCGCCAAGTATGAGCTGCGTTGGCCATAGTGATAGTCGCTTGGTGCCAATGCTCGGAGCGAAATGGGTGAGGGCGTCGCACAGTCAAGTAAGGAGGGGGGATCGCAATGCACCAGATTCCCTGCCGGTTCCCCATCTCCAGTTTCTGGCAGATAACCGAGTAGGCAAAGCGGTAGGCGTGCAGGGTCTTTAGATCTTGCCGCAGTTGGGCATCAATGTCTGGCCACAACCGTTCAAATCGGTCAGTACAGGGAGATTCTTCCAACATCTCTGGCAGATGATGACGAAAGATCTTGATGGCCTGGGTGATCACCACTTCGGCCTCATCTTTACGGTCCTGTCGACGCTTATCTCGGCCAAGTTGTACCATCAGCTCACGGCGCCGCGGTGATAGGATCAGAGGATTTGCCATCCTGCCCTTGCCTCAATCTGGTGAAAATTCAAATGTGCTTCAATGAGGTCGGCAACGTGTTGCAGAGTCTGGATGGACAGGCAGCTGTGGCGACCGAATATCGACTCGCCGATCTCCTCGTGCCCCATCCAGCCATCGATCACTGACGGTGCCAGTTCGCTGCGCAGCAGGACGCTGCGTAGATGGTGGCGAGCCCAGTTGTGCTGGATCGGCAGGCGGTTACCTAGTTGCTGATTGAGGTTGCTGGGTGTGGGATCCTGAGGCAGCAGATGACCCTGACTGTCATGAAGGATGAAAAACAGCAGATTTTTGCTGCCATCAAGTGCGGCATCGCAGCGCTGTGCCAGCCCGCGATGCAGAAGTCGGTAGCGTTGACCCAGGGCATGTAAATGGGCTTGGTAAAGTGCGACCTGGCGAGCGGCGGTGACAGGGATCACCAAGGTCCGAGCCGCCAGCCCATTACGGATCTCTTTATCGCTTATCCACCATGTACGCGTGATGGGGTTGTAGTCAGCGAACGATCCCAGTGGAGCAGTCACATCTCGGTGACCAGTTACAAACGTCAGCAGTGCCCACACGTAGCAAAGGTAGTGATTGTGAAAGCTTGCCGCCTCCTCAAGGGCTGCATCACGCTTGGGGGCCGGTGGCGGTATTAACAGCCGGTTAAACAGGTTATGCAGCACCTTGCCCGGCAGGAGCAGACTACTGCCAACCGTGGCAGGGATGCTACGGGCTGGCGGCAGACCCGCATCCAGTCCCGCCAAGTTAAACAAAAACTGTAGATAGGCTCGATGGTGCTTGGTCACCTGGTCGGTGGGGGTATTGCTGTACGCCAGTGCCGGGCGCCTCTTGTAGTCCTGACCACGGACGAGCGCCACCTGCATCAGATCGAAGCCTTGGTTGATATACCAGTGCTCCAGATAACGAGTGACTCGCCCCAGGGTTAGCCGGGTTTGGTGGCGTTCGTTGATAAGCGTAAGGTGCTTTTTTAACAACTTTTCGCTCGGGGACGGTGCATTGACAGCCAAATGTTGTAACACCATTGGGAGCGGCAGAACGACACGTGAGTGGGTGGGGGGCAGCAGAGCATGTAGCCGCTCATCCAGTGTACTTGCTGGTACCTTGTGTTCAATGACGAGGCAGAGCTGACCTTTTATGACCTGTAAACTCCGGCCTGTTGCCAGGCCACCAGGTATACCGCCGCATACGAGAGCTAGCAATAGCCAGTGTCCAGTCGGGTCCCCTTTGTTGACGGCATCCCTCACCAGATGCTCGATATCCCAATCACTGGCCTGCTCGAAGCTACACGGAAGCGACAGCTGACGCACTGCCAGCTGTTCGGTGACTCGCTTGTTCAATTCGGCGCGTAAAAATGGTGAGCGGTGCGGAGAGCTGGGGTCGTGGATGCGCACGGTCTTGGTATCAAGAGCGAAAGGCAGCTCATCGATCGGCTCTCCATTAGGCCCTGGTCGCATAACTAGCTCTTCGATCACGATGTCAGTGTCATCAGTTTTTTCTAGCTGAATCAATTGGACATAGTGCTCGGCGACGGGCAGTTTCTTTGACCTGCGATAGCGAGTGATGCCTTTTGCCAGGCGATAGGCATCGTTGATGACCACACACAGAAAACCAAGCCCTCGCTCGATGAGCGGCGATAGCGCGTGTTGGCGGTTGGCACGTAGCGTCGTGATGAGTGTCGCCAGATCTGGGTGAGCCGCCATATCCGGCAGTTCTTGCAGCACCGGTGTGTGCCGTGCTTCGGTAGCGATCAGACGGATCTCCCGC
Source organism: Aeromonas sp. ASNIH7 (assembly GCF_002903485.1). Classification (NCBI taxonomy): domain Bacteria; kingdom Pseudomonadati; phylum Pseudomonadota; class Gammaproteobacteria; order Aeromonadales; family Aeromonadaceae; genus Aeromonas; species Aeromonas sp. ASNIH7. The sequence continues at coordinate 1,946,720 of NZ_CP026226.1, read as the reverse complement.
AGCGCGTTTTCGATGGCGGAGTCATGATCACCGATGAGGTGTAACTGTAGACAACTCACGATGACCAGTTGCTGGTAACGTCGATAGTGATCGCGATCGTCATCTGACCAAGCCGAGGGGGAAGTGATATTGATCGCAGCGGCGAATCCGCACTCGGTCAGTAATTGCTGTCGCCTGAGGTAGTGACAAGCCTCAAATGGAGTTTTTATGTTAAGAGCACTGGGGTTCACCCGATAGCGTGGATGGCTTGCCCAGCGTTCCAAATCTCCGTAACGGTGCCAGTAATCATCTGGCATGTTTCCCATCAGCCACTTGAGCATCGCGAAGGTGGTCAAGCGCAATGTGGACGGTAGAAGCTTTGGGCATACCACGTGGGACAGGTGACACAGTCGTCTGTGGTAACGCTCCTGATCTAGAGGGGGCCTCTCATCCATGGTCCGGACTCCAGTCGGTGTCGAGTAGCGCAATCGGATCAGCGAGGGGGTTGGCGACCGGAGTGTTGCTGACCGCTCGTCGGCGTTGCTGGACCAGCGTGCCCCGGCTACACCCCGTCCATAGGCAAAGGTCGGCATCGCTCACCTGCGACTTGTCGAAAAAATACTGTGCCATATGCCGGGGCAGTTGGGCCTGAAAACTCTCTCGCAAAGCGGCGAGTTCTCTGCTGTCGATGCTCATAACGAGCAGGCTGAGGGCGCTGGCCCACGCCTGTTGTTCAATGTCGGCATCGTTGGAGACGTGGGATGGGGTGTTATGAATGAGCAGCGTGCCCTCCGGCGGATAGGGAGCCTCCCAGTACAGCGCCGGCCACAATGGGGCAAACAGCAGAAATTCTGTCGGGCGCATTTTTCTGTTTTTACCCTGCTGGTAAAACATGACGCCCTGTAATGGTTGCCGAAGCAATTGGCTGGTCAGCCCGCTGGGCAGGTTTTTCCAAGAGACGAGACGGGGGTAGGTGAGGATCCACTGATACGCTGCGTGGGCGAGCGGATGGATAGAGAAACGGAGAGTCGGATCAGCGCGGGATAGGGTCATCGGCTCACTCATCAGACACCTCAAAATGGTGATTGGCCTATTTTGAGACTAACGCCCCGCAAATTCGTGATCAAATATTGATCATTAAAATATCGAGATTTTGTGACCGTGACCACGTATGTGGCGTAAATTGTTCTTAATGGTAAAACCGAATGTCAAAGGTAATTGTCATTAAAAAACAATTGATTACATTTAATGCCACATAAGTGAAATAGAGGTAATCTGGCTGGAACGGCCTGTCACGCCGGGGGTCGCGGGTTCGAGTCCCGTCCGCTCCGCCACTACTTAAAAAGCCCAGTCTAACGACTGGGCTTTTTTTCGTTTCCGATACCGCACTCCTTTTCCCTCTCATCAACACCGCTATCATCCGATCATCGCCCCTGAGAGAGGTTGCCGCTATAATGGCCGCCCTCAAGCAAGGTGGTGGTATGAAAGCAGAGTATCTACAGCGATTCGGGGGCATTGCCCGTCTTTATGGCCAGCGTGCCCTTGGCTCTTTCAGCCAGGCGAAAGTCTGCGTGGTCGGGATCGGTGGCGTCGGCTCCTGGGCGGCCGAGGCGCTGGCTCGGGCCGGCATCAACCAGATCACCCTGATCGACATGGATGATATCTGCATCACCAACACCAATCGCCAGATCCATGCCATGCAGGGCACCGTCGGCCGTCTCAAGACGGAGGTGATGGCCGAGCGTATCCGTGCCATCAACCCGGATTGCGAGGTGATCGAGGTGGATGACTTCGTCACCGCCGACAACCTGGGCGAGCATATCAAGCGGGAGTTTGACTATGTGGTGGATGCCATCGACTCGGTCAAGGCCAAGGTGGCGCTGATTGCCTTCTGCAAGCGCAACAAGATCCCGGTGATCGTGGCGGGCGGTGCCGGCGGGCAGATGGACCCGACCCAGATCACCGTGGCCGACCTGGCCAAGACCATTCAGGATCCGCTGGCCGCCAAGGTGCGCTCCGACCTGCGCCGACTGCACAACTTCAGCAAGAATCCGGCGCGCAAATTCGGGGTGGAGTGTGTCTTCTCAACCGAGCAGCTGAGTTATCCGGATGGCAATGGCGGCACCTGCCAGGCCAAGGCGGCCAGCGACGGCAATATGAAGATGGATTGCGCCTCCGGCTTCGGTGCCGTGACGCCGGTGACGGCCACCTTTGGCTTGGTCGCGGCTTCCCGGGTATTGAAGAAGATTGCAGAGCGGGGAGCCCGTGCCGAGAAAGAGGCCGGGAATGAAGACACAGGGTCGATTGGCGCAGCCTGATCGACCACTGGACAAGGCTGGTTAGACGGCCAGCCCCCGGATTGCCAACACGATAGCTCTGAGCCCGTTGCCCCGCGACGGGCTCAAGTGTTTCTCCAGCCCCAGTTCGGTGAAATAGTCCTCCATGTCGAAGGAGTGGATCGTCGCTGCGGGTTGGTGGTTGAGTGCGGCCAGCACGATGACAATCAGACCGCGCACGATGCGGGCATCGGAATCGCAAGCAAAGTGCCAGTTACCATCCTCACCTTTCTCCCCTTTCAACCAAGCCTGGCTCTCACACCCCTTGAGGCGAAATGCCTCCTGCTGCCATTCGCCGGGCAGTGCAGGCAGCAGTTTGCCGAGCTGTATGATGAGGCGGTACTGGTTCTCCCAGCCGTTCGCCGCCGCAAACTGCTGGCGGATGGTATCGGCATCGGGCTCAAGGCCGATCCGGGTATAGGTTGCGAGGCTGTTCATTGGATTGTCTGCCTTAGAAGAAGTCACTGAGTTTGTGCAGGGCGGCCAGCAGGGCGTCCACATCGTCCCGATTGTTGTAGCAGGCCAGCGAGGCACGCATCGTGCCGCCGATACCGAGCGATTCCATCAGCGGCATGGCGCAGTGATGGCCGACCCGCAGGGCTATGCCCTGCATGTCGAGCAGGGTGGCGGCGTCCTGCGGGTGGATATCCTCCAGCAGGAAGGAGACGGCGCCGGCGCGCTGACCGGGTTCGCCGACCAGACGCAGCCCTGGCACCTGTTGCAGTCCGGCAATCAGATAGTCGGTCAGCGCTGCTTCATGGCTGGCCAGTGAGTCCCTGTCCTGCTCCATCACAAAGCCGATGGCTGCGGCCAGGCCGATGGCGCCGGCAATATGAGGAGTACCAGCTTCAAACTTGAAGGGCAGGGTGTTGAAGGTAGTGCCGCTGAAGCTGACCTTGTCTATCATCTCGCCGCCGGCCTGCCAGGGGGGCATCCGCTCCAATAGCTCAGTGCGGCCCCACAGCACGCCGATGCCGGTCGGGCCATAGAGCTTGTGGCCGGAGAAGGCGTAGAAGTCGCAGCCGATGGCCTGCACATCTACCTCTAAGTGAGCCACTGCCTGGGCACCGTCGATGAGGGTCAGGGCACCGACTGCCTTGGCCGCTGCCACCATCTCTTTGACTGGATTGACGGTGCCAAGGGCATTGGAGACGTGAGCCACGCTCACCAGTCGGGTACGTGGTCCCAGCAGGGCCAGATAGGCAGCGATGTCGAGATCGCCCCGCTCATCGAGGGGGATGACCCGGACGACGGCACCGGTACGCTGGGCGACCAGCTGCCAGGGGACGATATTGGCGTGATGCTCCAGGGTGCTGAGCACGATTTCATCCCCCGCCCTCAGCTCGCTCATCCCCCAGCTCTGGGCCACCAGATTGATCGCCTCCGTGGTGCCACGGGTCCATATCACTTCGTGGCTGCGAGGGGCATTGATAAAGCGGGCAACCGTCTCGCGGGCATCTTCGAAGGCGCGTGTGGCCCGGCCGCTCAGGGCATGGGCGGCGCGGTGCACGTTGGCATTGTCGGCCCGATAGTAGTGATTGATCGCATCCAGCACGGCTTGCGGTTTCTGGGTGGTGGCGGCGTTGTCCAGATAGACCAGAGGGTGGCCGTTGACCTCTTGCGCCAACGCCGGAAACTGGCCGCGCAGCCGGGCGTGCTGTTGCTGATTCATGCTCCCCTCATCTCGTCTGGAAAAGTCGGTCATGATCCGGAAAATGGCGGGCAAACACAAGATGAAGTGGCGGGATCCCGTGCCCGGTTTCGGCTGCCTGCGGGATCTCTGCTACAATGCCGCCCCTCATCATAAGCCAAGAGATCCGGCCCATGAAGCTCAACCCCAATCAGAATGAAGCGGTCAAGTATGTCTCCGGCCCTTGCCTGGTGCTGGCGGGTGCCGGATCGGGCAAGACCCGCGTCATCACCAACAAGATTGCCTATCTGGTACAGCAGTGCGGCTACAACGCACGCAACATAGCGGCGGTCACCTTTACCAACAAGGCGGCTCGGGAGATGAAGGAGCGGGTCGGTCAGACCCTGGGTCGCAAGGAGGCGCGGGGGCTGATGGTCTCCACCTTCCACACTCTGGGGCTTGAGATCATCCGCCGCGAGCACAAGAGCCTGAACCTCAAGGCGAACTTCTCCCTGTTTGATGACACCGATCAGCTTGCGCTGCTGAAGGAGCTGACCGAGGCGGAGCTCGACAACGACAAGGACAAGCTCTCGGCCCTCATCAGCCAGATCTCCAACTGGAAGAACGACCTCATCCTGCCTGCCCGGGCCATGCGCATCGCCCGCGGGCCGGAAGAGGTGCTGATGGCCCAGCTCTACGAGCGTTACCACCGCCAGATGGTGGCCTACAACGCGCTGGATTTCGACGACCTCATCGTGATGCCGACCCTGCTGCTCAAGAGCAATCAGGAGGTGCGCGAGCGCTGGCAGAACAAGATCCGCTATCTGCTGGTCGACGAATACCAGGACACCAACACCAGCCAGTACGAGCTGGTGAAGCAGATCGTCGGCGAGCGGGCCCGCTTCACCGTGGTGGGGGACGACGACCAGTCCATCTACTCCTGGCGCGGGGCCAAGCCGCAGAACCTGGTGCTGCTGAACGAAGATTTCCCCAATCTGCGGCTCATCAAGCTGGAGCAGAACTACCGCTCCAAGCGGCGTATCCTCAAGTGCGCCAACATCCTGATTGCCAACAACCCCCACGTCTACGACAAGGCGCTCTTCTCCGAGCTGGACGAGGGGGTGAAGCTCAAGGTGCTGTTTGCCAAGAGCGAGGAGCACGAGGCGGAGCGTATCGCCGCCGAGCTGATGGGCCACAAGTTCATGAACCGCACCCGGTTCAAGGATTACGCGATCCTCTATCGGGGCAACCATCAGTCGCGCATTTTCGAGAAGGCGCTGATGACCAACCGCATTCCCTACCGTATCTCGGGTGGCACATCGTTTTTCTCCCGCACCGAGATCAAGGACATCATGGCCTACCTCAAGCTGCTGGTGAACCCGGACGAGGACACCGCCTTCCTGCGGGTGGTCAACCTGCCGCGCCGCGAGATAGGCCCCACCACCCTCGAAAAACTGGGCCAGTACGCCAACCAGCGTGGCAAGAGCCTGTTTGCCGCCAGTTTCGAGCTGGGGCTGGAGCAACACCTCTCCGGACGCGGTCTATCCGCCCTGCAGGCCTTCACCAACTGGCTGGTGAGGCTTGGCGATCAGGCGCTGCGCGGCAATCCGGTGGAGGCGGTACGGGACATGATCAAGGAGATCCATTACGAGGAGTGGCTCTATGAGACCTCCCCCAGTCCGAAGGCGGCGGAGATGCGGATGCAAAACGTCTCCACCCTTTATCGCTGGATCAGCGAGATGCTGGAAGGGGATGAGCTGGAGGAGTCGATGACGCTGGCTCAGGTGGTTACCCGGCTCACCCTGCGGGACATGATGGAGCGCAACGAAGGGGAGGATGAGGCGGATCAGGTGCAGCTGATGACATTGCACGCCTCCAAGGGACTGGAGTTTCCCTATGTCTACATGGTGGGTATGGAGGAGGGGCTGCTGCCCCACCAGACCAGCATCGACGAGGACAACGTGGAGGAGGAGCGACGCCTCGCCTACGTGGGGATCACCCGGGCCCAGACCGAACTGACCTTTACTCTCTGCAAGGAGCGCCGCCAGTTTGGCGAGTCGGTGCGGCCGGAGCCGAGCCGCTTCCTGCTGGAGCTGCCCCAGGATGACCTGGAGTGGGAAAACCAGAAGAAGGTGACGGCCGAGGAGCGCCAGCAGAAGGGGCAGGTTGGTGTCGCCAACCTGCGGGCCCTGTTCAAGAAGGATTGAGGTCGGAAGGCTTGGTCTCTCGAGAAGCCTGACCCAGCAGAGGGGGAATATCGGCTCCCGGCAGCGGGGGCGAGATGTGGCGCCCCTGCCCGAGGGCGCAGCCAAGCTCGATGAGCTTTTGCAACTGCTGCTGATTTTCGATCCCCTCGACCACCAGGGTGAAGTCGAGGTCCTGGCAGATGTCCCGCATGGCGCGGATAAGCGCCAGATCCTTGGGTGAGTTCAACATGCGATGGGTGAAGCTATCGTCCACCTTGATGTAATCCACCGGGAAGTGAAACAGGGCGTTGAGGGAAGAGAAGCCGGTGCCGAAGTCATCCAGGCTGACCTGGATCCCTTTCGCCCTCAGTTCATGCAGGGCAGTGAGGGAGTCGGCACTCTGCCGGGAGAGCTCGCGTTCGTTGAACTCAAAGATGAAACATGCGGGGATGACACCCTCCTCCTCCATGATGGTGAGCAGTTGCATGATCTGCTCGTGGCTGGCCAGGTGCTTGCCGGAGAGGTTGATGGCTATCCTGAAACGACCGACCCCGGAGGCGGGTTGCCAAAGCTTCAGTTGCTGGCAGGTGCGCTTGAGGATCTGGCGGTCCAGATCCTGAATGAGGCCGCACTGTTCCGCCAGAGGAATGAAGTCGAATGCATCCTTGAGCTCCCCTTCCTCCGTTATCCAGCGCGCCATCACCTCCAGTCCGACCAGGCGGCTGTCACACAGCCTGATCACCGGCTGGAAGTAGGGCACAATCCGCCCTTCCCGCAAGGCTCTGAAGAGCCGCTCTTCCGGTGACCCCGCCTGTTCGGTACAGGCCTCCGAATACATGACGATGCGGCTGCGGCCGTTGCGCTTGGCCTGGTACATGGCGAGGTCTGCCTGGTGCAGCAGTTCACTGACATCGGCCGTTTGCTCCGTCACGCTGGCGACCCCCAGACTGACGGTGATGGTCAGTTCGTTGCCCTGGAGCCGGAACGGATGGCCGATACGGCCAATCAGGCGATTGAGCACGGGGCTGATGTCCTCTTCCCGCTGGCTGTTGTCCAGATAGATGACGAATTCGTCCCCTCCGAGCCTCGCCACCATGTCATTTTGCCGGATGCAGCCTTGCAGCCTGCTGCCCAGCTCCTGCAGCAACTGATCGCCGGCACTGTGGCCCAGGGCGTCATTGACCTGCTTGAAGTGATCCACATCGACGAAAATCAGGGTGAAGCCGGCTGTCTGGTAACGGCGGTAGCGGGTCATGGCATGATGCAGGTGATTCATCAGCAGCGCCCGGTTTGGCAACTGGGTCAGCGGGTCGTGCAGGGCATTGAACTGGAGCCGCCGCTCCAGCTCCTGATGATGCTTGAGCCGTTTCTGCAACCTCAAGTTGGTTTGGCGCAGCTGTTGGAGTCGCTGGTTGATGGACTCCTCCGAGTTGAGCTCATCGAGTTGCTGTCGCACCCTTTTGAGCTCCAGCAACAGGGTCAGCTGATGGCGCAGGAAATCGAGGAACAGCCTGTCATCGGTTTCCAGAGGCCGGGTCATGTTGAGGATGAGGTGGGCAAAGTATTGCTGCTGCTGGCGCAGGGGCAGGCTGTACCAGTAAAGCCCCTCTTCATGGCGCTCTACGCTGTTGGTGCTGTGGCACATGGCCCGAATGATGTCATCGTCGTATGTCAGGTGTGGTGGATAGAGTCGCTCCAGTCGCTGGTTTTCCAGCCGGATCAGCAACATGTCGCTGACCGAGAGCATCTGGCGCAACACAGCTTCCAACTGGGCAAACAGGGCATGCTGAGGCAGGTTGTGAGCCAGGCGCATCACTCGGCCGATCTTCTCGATTTTCTCCTGCCACTGGGGATCCCGCTGCATGAGAGGGGAGGCCTGCCCCGCCAGCTGGGTACCGGTCTGGGTTTCGTGCAGGCGTTTGGCCAGGCACTCCAGCAGCAGCCTCAGGGTGGGTGCCTGCTCCGGGGTGCTGCGTGCCAGCAACCACTGCACGTCGATATGCTCCACAGGCTGCACGCACCAGCCCTGACCTTCATCGAGCCGGGTGAGCTGTTCGGTGAGGCGAGGTTCTTCCCGTCCCAATTGTTGCTTGAACACGTCGGGAAGCTGATAGGTGTAGCGCCAGTTCAGCCCCCCGTCGGCCAGCCCCAGCATGGCGAAATGTTGCAGAGGGCAGAGTGTGTCCAGCAGGCCGACCAGTCGGGCGTAATCCTCGGGGGAGGCAATGCCGGGGGCGGGGAAATCCATGATGGAGGAGACGACCGCCAGCAAGGAGTGCGAGTCTGGCGGTGTGGTGGGCTGAACTGACATGCAACACTCCCGAAAAAACTTACCTTCAAGCGTAGTCGGAAGTGATGGGATTGAAAGGGCTGCAAGAGGAGCCCTTTCAATTACTTAGAGCTTGTCGATCATGTAGTGAATGGCGTTCTCGATCTCTTCGTCACTGCAGGTGGCGCAGGTCCCCCGCGGTGGCATCATGCCAGCCTTGCCGGTGAAGCCTTCGATGGCGTGTTTGCGCAAGGTGTCGAAGCCCTGGGCGATGCGTGGCTCCCAGGCGGCCTTGTCACCTCGCTTGGGGGCGCCGGCGGCACCGGTATCGTGGCAGGCGAAGCAGGCACCCTTGAACACGGTCTCGCCGTCACGTGGGCCGGAGGAGGCTGCCGCAGGCGCCGCCGCAGCTGTCGCAATACCTTCCAGATCCTTGGCGGTATAAACCTGGCCAACCGGGGCAATACGCTCGGCGATGGCCTCTGTCGACATGTCATCGGCGGCAAGGACGGCGCCGGACAGAGTGGCGGCCGCCATCCCGGCAGCCAGCAAATAGCTCAGTTTTTTCAACACGCTCATGTACTCCCAGCAGGCTCTTATTATCCCCAGAAAACGACGGGATTATAACCGAATAGTTACAGCCATTTAAACGCTTGTGTGTGAAGTGTTAAGCAATCTGCAAACAAAGTGGTAGAGCGGGAAGGGGTGATCCCACATAAAAAAAAACCGGCATGTGCCGGGTTTCGTGAGGCCGAACAAGAGAGGGCGCGCTGATTGCCCAGGCGCCCCTCGCGTGTCGTCAATCCCAGTTCAGGATCACCTTGCCGGACTTGCCCGAGCCCATGGCTTCGAAGCCCTGCTGGAAGTCGTCGATGTGGAAGTGATGGGTGATGATGGGGCTGAGATCCAGGCCAGACTGGATGAGGCTTGCCATCTTGTACCAGGTTTCGAACATTTCGCGGCCGTAGATCCCCTTGATGAAGAGTCCCTTGAAGATCACCTTGCCCCAGTCGATGGCCATGGTGGAGGGAGGAATGCCGAGCATGGCGATTTTGCCGCCGTGGTTCATCTTGTCGATCATGTCCTGGAAGGCGCTGGGCACCCCGGACATCTCCAGCCCCACATCGAACCCTTCGGTCATGCCGAGATCTTCCATGACATCGGAGAGCTTCTCCTTGGCCACGTTGACGGCACGGGTGGCGCCCATCTTGCGGGCCAGTTCCAGCCGGTATTCGTTGACGTCGGTGATCACCACGTGACGGGCGCCAACGTGACGGCAGACGGCAGCGGCCATGATGCCGATGGGGCCTGCGCCGGTGATGAGCACGTCTTCACCCACCAGGTCGAAGGAGAGGGCGGTGTGCACGGCGTTGCCGAACGGATCGAAGATGGCGGCCAGCTCATCGGGGATGTTGTCCGGCAGCTTGAAGGCGTTGAAGGCCGGGATCACCAGGTATTCGGCGAAGGATCCCGGGCGGTTCACACCCACACCAATGGTGTTGCGGCACAGGTGGGTGCGACCGGCACGGCAGTTGCGGCAGTGGCCGCAGGTGATGTGGCCTTCGCCGGAGACGCGATCGCCGATGGCGAAGCCGCGCACTTCCTGGCCGACGGCGACCACCTCTCCCACATACTCGTGCCCTACCACCATGGGGACGGGAATGGTCTTCTGGGCCCACTCGTCCCAGTTGTAGATGTGCATGTCGGTGCCGCAGATGGCGGTCTTGCGGATCTTGATGAGCAGATCGTTGTGGCCGAGTTCGGGAGCCGGGACATCGGTCATCCAGATGCCGACTTCGGATTTGAGTTTGGAGAGTGCTTTCATGACAGATTCCTCACGGCGCCATGCCGGGTACAGAGGGTAATAAAATGGGGCCCAACCTTGGCCCCCGTTTTAATCAGCCAGCCATGTGATCAAATCACACCGAGCTCGCGACCGATGCGAATGAAGGCATCGATCGCCTTGTCCAGTTGCTCCCGGGTATGGGCGGCGGACATCTGGGTCCGGATGCGCGCCTGACCCTTGGGTACCACGGGGAAGGAGAAGCCCACCACGTAGATACCGGCGGCCAGCATGCGGCTCGCCATCTCGGCGGCCAGTTTGGCATCCCCCAGCATGACCGGAATGATGGCGTGATCGGCACCGGCCAGGGTAAAGCCGGCGGCGCTCATGCGCTCGCGGAAGTAGGCACTGTTCTCCTTGAGGCGGGCACGCAGGTCGTGACCCTCGGCCAGCATGTCGATCACCTTGATGGTGGCCGAGACGATGGAGGGTGCCAGGGAGTTGGAGAAGAGGTAGGGACGGGAGCGCTGACGCAACCAGTCGATCACCTCTTTCTTGCCGGAGGTGTAGCCACCGGACGCGCCACCCAGCGCCTTGCCCAGGGTACCGGTGATGATGTCGACCCGTTCCATCACCTCGCAGTATTCGTGGGTGCCGCGGCCGTTCTCACCGATGAAGCCGACGGCGTGGGAGTCATCCACCATCACCAGCGCATCGTACTTGTCGGCCAGATCGCAGATGGATTTGAGGTCGGCGATGACGCCATCCATGGAGAAGACGCCGTCGGTGGCGATCAGCTTGAAGCGGGCGCCGTCGGCATCGGCCTGCTTGAGCTGGGCTTCCAGTTCGGCCATGTCGTTGTTGGCGTAACGATAGCGCCTGGCCTTGCACAACCGCACCCCATCGATGATGGAGGCATGGTTGAGGGCGTCGGAGATGATGGCGTCTTCGGCACCGAACAGGGTCTCGAACAGACCACCGTTGGCGTCGAAGCAGGAGGAGTAGAGGATGCTGTCTTCGGTGCCGAGGAAGGCGGACAGCTTCTGCTCCAGCGCCTTGTGCTGGTCCTGGGTACCGCAGATGAAGCGCACGGAGGCCATGCCGAAGCCGTGGCTCTCGAGCCCCTGATGGGCGGCGGCAATCAGGTCGGGGTGGTTGGCCAACCCCAGGTAGTTGTTGGCACAGAAGTTCAGTACCTGCTCGCCGCCCACCGCAATCTGGGCCTGCTGGGCCGAGGTGATGATGCGCTCCTGCTTGTATAGCCCTTCCGCCTTGACCTGTTCGAGCTGTTCGGTCAGGTGACGATAGAATCCGTTAGACATCCTCGGTCCTCATTGCTGTATCGACTGTGTTATCAGGATCCCGGGCCGTGCAACCCGCACGGTTCGGCGTCGTCACGGTCGCGACGAAACGCCGACAGACCCTAGAATGGGCAACATTTTACTGTAATCCCTGCGTATAAATTCAAATTTTTATGCTGATAATCAACAATTGTGAAACAGATCTCACCCGGCTGGTTGGGCCAGTTGGTGATAATGTTGCTCCAGTTGATGTATCTGGGGGGCCACCTGTGGCTGCACGTAGGGTCGCAGCAAAAACAGCACCCGCAAGACCCCCTGGTAGAGCAGGGGTTTGGTGATGCGGGTGGCCGGGGCCTGGGCGATCTGGAACGGGATCCAGCAGGTGACGACCATCTTGATGGTCTGGCCGAGATCCGGCAGGTCTTCATCGCTGACGGCGATGATACCGCCTTCGCGCAGGCTTCTGAGCAGCGTCTCCACGGTGGCACGGAGCTGCTCCTGTGCCTTGAGGTATTTCTGCTGCAGAAGCTCGTCGCGACTCAGGATGTCCGGCAGGTTTGCGTAGAAGAAGCGGAACTGCCACATCAAATAGAAGATGGCATCCAGGTAGCCCATCAGATCCTCCAGCCGGATCTCGCTGCTGCGGATCGGAGTGAAGCTGTCGCTCAGGTGGCGGGCGTACTGATCGAAGATGGAGTGGATGATGTCTTCTTTGTTTCTGAAGTGGTAGTAAAGGTTGCCCGGGCTTATGCCAAGGTGTGCGGCAATGTGGTTGGTGGTAATGTTGCGCTCGCCCTGATCGTTGAACAGCTCGGTGGCGCTGTGGATGATCCTGTCTCTGGTCTTCATCGCTGGTCCCTCTGCCGAGCCCGAAGGGGAAAAGTCATCGAGGTCGAATCCCCTTGCGGCCCGTGATAAACTTTTCGGCAATTTCAAATTGGCCCACTATACACAGCTTTAACAGGCAGTCACACGGGGCCACAACGTACGCGAGGCAAACTCCATGATCGTAGTAACTGGCGGTGCTGGCTTTATCGGCAGCAATCTGGTCAAGCAGCTGAACGCTCAAGGACGGACCGATATCGTGGTCATTGATGACCTGACCGACGGCACCAAGTTCGTCAACCTGGTCGACCTCACCATCGCCGACTACATGGACAAGGACGAGTTCCAGGCGCGGATCGTCTCCGGTGACGAATTCGAGGAGTGGGATGACGGCATCGAGGTGATCTTCCACGAAGGCGCCTGTTCCGCGACCACCGAGTGGAACGGCAAGTTCATCATGGAGGTCAACTACGAGTACTCCAAGGATCTGTTCCACTACTGCATCGAACGGGAAATCCCCTTCATCTACGCCTCTTCCGCCGCGACCTATGGTGGGCGCAACGACAACTTCATCGAAGATCCCAGGTTCGAGCAGCCCCTCAACGTCTACGGCTACTCCAAGCAGTTGTTCGATCAGTACGTGCGTCGCTGGATGCCGGAGATCAACTCCCAGGTGGTGGGTCTCAAGTACTTCAACGTCTATGGTCCCCGCGAGCAGCACAAGGGCTCCATGGCGTCCGTGGCCTTCCACCTCAATACCCAGGTGAAGCAGGGTGACAATCCCAAGCTGTTCGAGGGCTGTGACGGCTTCCCGGATGGCGGCCAGATGCGCGACTTCATCTACGTGGACGACGTCTGCAAGGTGAACCTCTGGTTCTGGCAGAATCCGCAGCACTCCGGCATCTTCAACTGCGGCACCGGTCGGGCTGAGCCGTTCCAGAACGTGGCGGAAGCCGTGATCAGGCATCACCAGAAAGGCGCCATCGAATACATTCCCTTCCCGGATCACCTCAAGGGTCGCTACCAGAGCTTCACCCAGGCGGATCTCACCAAGTTGCGCGGCGTCGGCTATGACGGCGAGTTCAAGACTGTGGCCGAAGGCGTGGCCGATTACATGGCCTGGTTGAACCGGGCTTGATCCCCCTCTGGCGGGTGGCTCTGGCCACCCGTCGATCGGATGCGCTTGCATGAACATATTGATGGCTCTCTCCCAGCTCGAAGTGACGGGCGCGGAGGTCTATGCCACCACGGTCGGCAACGAGCTGACCCGCCGTGGCCACCAGGTTTTCTACGTCTCTGACACCCTGACCAAACCGACTCTGGGACCGGTCTTTCGGTTGCGCTTCAACAAGCGCAGCATCCTGCGCCGCTTCTGGCACGTCTTCTATCTCATCTATCTGATCCGCAAGCACAGGATCCAGCTTGTACATGCCCATTCGCGCGCCTCGGGCTGGAGCAGCTACGTCGCCTGCAAGCTGACCGGCACCCCTATGATCACCACGGTGCACGGGCGCCAGCCGGTACACGCCTCCCGCAAGGCATTCCATGCGTTGGGCTATCGGGCGGTGGCAGTGTGCGAGGATATCGCCAGCCAGATCATCGACAACCTGGGGGTGGACCAGGCCATGGTGCAGGTGCTGCGCAACGGCATCGAGACCGACAAGTTCCAGCCCGTGCCGATACCGGACAACGACAAGCCGGTGATCGCCATCATTGGTCGGCTGAGCGGTCCCAAGGGGGAGCTCTGCTACCGGTTGCTGGACGAGGTACTGGATCTGGAAGCCTGCCGGGTGCGCGTCGTCAGCGGCACCCAGGTGCCGGCGCGTTTTGCCCGTTTTCAGGACAAGGTCGACTTCGTCGGTTATGTGGACGATGTGCCCGCCCTGATGGCGGGCTGCGATCTGGTGATCGGTGCCGGTCGGGTGGCGATGGAGGCGCTGCTGTGCGGTCGTCCGGCGTTTGCCATCGGCGAAGCCAGGGCCATCGGTCTGGTGACGGAGCAGAATCTGGACGAGGCGCTTGCCAGCAACTTCGGCGACATCGGCCCCAGGGATCTGGCCATCGACTTTGCTGGTCTGAAGGCGCAGATCCCTTCGGCGCTAGCCTCCAAGGTGGTGCCAGACCCAGTGCGTCAACGGATCCTGCAAGAGTATGATTTGCAAGGCGTCGTGACCGGGCTGGAATCCGTCTATCAGGATGCCGTGGTCGAGACCCTGCGCCGGGAGATGCCGGTCATCATGTATCACCGCTTCATCGAGCACGAGAGCGAAAAGGGAGTGCATGGCACCTGGCTCCCGGTCGCCATGTTCGAGAAGCACCTCAAGCTGATGAAGTGGCTGGGCTACGAGACGCTGACATTTGCCGACCTGGCAGAGAACGGGTTCATCCACCGGCTGCAATACGGCAAGAAGTACCTGATGATCACCGTGGACGACGGCTATCGGGACAACCTCACCCGCATGCTGCCGCTGCTGGAAAAGTATGGTTACAAGGCGGTGGTCTATGTGGTGACCGGTGAGGATCACAATCGCTGGGATGTGGAACATCCGACGCACCCCGATACCCCGGTGACCCTGATGACCCCGGACGAAATCAAGGCACTGGTGGCCTCCGGTCATGTGGAGATCGGGGCCATACCCTGACTCACCCCCGCCTGAGCACGCTCCCCCCAGGGGAGCAGGCCCACCAGATCCAGGCCAACAAGGCCTGGCTGGAGCAGCTGCTCGGCCATCCCCTGATCTCGTTTGCCTATCCTTACGGGGATCTGAACGACAGTGCAAAATCCCAGGCCGTTGCCGCCGGTTATCGCTATGCTGTGGCCACCAACAGCGGCCCCAGAGCCATGCACCGGGATCCGTTCCAGATCCGCCGGATCGCCATCTTCCCCCGCACAGACATGTTCGGTCTGTGGCGCAAGATCCGTGGCAACTATGTCTTCCGAAAAACCTGACAGGGAATACACCTTGCTCCGTATGACAGATCATGACTCATCGACGAGTGACTATTTTCTCCGCATTTTTCACGGCCAGGCGTTCGGCAACTTCATCTTCCTGAATATTCTGGGTTACACCCTGTTCAAGGATTCGATTCAGCTGATCGCCGACGTCTGCCAGACCATCATAGTGTTGGCCACCCTGATGGCCTTCTATGTGGAGAGGGCCTTCTTTACAAGGAACAGGATCTTTCAACTGCTCTGTCTGGCCCTGGTGGTACAGAGCCTGAGCTGGGTCGCATCCAGACAGTTCGTGCCCGACTATGCCCTCAAATACCCTTCTGTGAAGTCGATGGCATACCTCTTCTTCTTCCTTGGTCTCGCCTACTGGCTGAAGGGGGACCCGCGCCGCATCGTCATCACCCTGCTGACCTTCTGCCTCGGTGTCATTTTCACCTTTGCCTATCACTCCTCCTTCTTCTCCATCGTGGAGACAGGTCTTGATGGGGCCAGGGTAGATTTCAATTACCGCAATGCCCAGCACGGCTCCCTGATCGCGGGTGCCTGCTTCCTGTTTTTTGTGCTCTTGTTGCTTACATCGAAATTCAGGAAGCTGTCGCTGGGCAATGCCGGGATTCTGCTTGGTATCCTGTTGTTCGGGGTCTTCTCCGTCATTCTGCAGTCCCGTCAGTCCTGGCTGGCGATCTCGGCTTCGCTGGCCATCCTCCCCTTGCTGGGGGAGGAGAGCATTGGCCAAGGCGCAAGGTAGTGTTGACCTACGCCATCTTGCTGATGACCATGCTGGCGCTGTATCAGGTTTCGTTCATCCGGGAGCGGTTGCTGGCCGGCTTCGTGCATCAGGGGGATGTGCATGCCATCCTGACGGGTAACTGGAACGAGGTACGGGACTTCAGCATCGGTGTGCGATTGAAGACCTGGTTGGAGGCCATCCAGTGGTTCCTGGCTCACCCCTTCTTCGGGACAGGCTATGGCAGCCAGTCGTTGGTGATCACCCTCTCCAAGACGCTGCCTGACTACATTACCCGGGAGTTTCGTCACCTGCACAACTCCAACATGGAAACACTGGTGTGCTGGGGGGTAGCCGGTTTCCTGGTGTTGTATGGCACACTTTTCTCGGTGCTCCGCCAGGTGCTGTGCTGTCCGGTTTCGTCCCGTTTCATCAAGATGCTGGCCATCTCCTTCATCCTCTATTGGCTCATCATCAACAACTTCGAATCATTCTTCTACATGCGTTCCGGGCAGTGGGTATTCAGCGTCTTCATGGGCGCCATCTACTCGACCGCATTGCATTGGGAACTGAACAGGCTTGGAAAGGAAGGTCATGAAAATTTACGTCATTAGTCTGGACAGGGCCGTCGAGCGGCGCAGTCGTGTCGAGTCTGTGCTCTCTGCCAGAGGCATCCCCTTCGAATTTTTCAGCGCAGTGAACGGTTTTGAGGGGCTGCCCGAGCGGCTGCAGGCCCTGCCGGATGATCAGCACAGGATCCGGTTTCGCAGCAGACCGCTGACGCCCGGGGAAAAGGGGTGCTATGCCAGCCACTATCTGCTGTGGGAGAAGTGTGTCGAGCTCGACGAGCCCATCCTCATCCTGGAAGACGATTTCCTGCCCACCCAGTATTTTGAAGAGGTGGTGGGTACCCTGCCGAAGATCCACGAACAGTACGAGTACGTGAAGGTGGAACCCCAGATCGGTACCGCCACGGCCCTGACTACAGTGGACAACATGCAGCTCATGTTCTGGCACAACAACTCGTGCTGGACCACGGGATACAGCATCTCTCCCCAAGGGGCCCGCCGGTTGCTGGCCCACAGCCAGCGGTGGCTCTGTTCGGTCGACAACTTCATCGGTGAGTCCTATCGCACCGGGCTCATCTGTACCGGCCTGATTCCCTATGCCATCTACAGTCCGCGGGACATGGGCAGCGACATCCAGAATCAGGTCGTGCTGAAGAAAGTTCCGCTGGGATTCAAGTTGACCCGTGAACTCTATCGCTTCTACCGCTTCGTCAGGATGGCCCTGTGGAACATGAAACAGGCGGGGGGCAAGGCATGAGTACGACCAGCAGAACCATTCACGCCATCTGGCTCGGCAGCCGCTTGCCTCCTTTGGCGCACGTGTGCATCGATGACTGGCGCAAGCAGGGTTACAGCTACAAGCTGTGGCTGGACACGGATCCGCAGGTCAAACGCTGGATACAGGAGTGCACCTTTGCCCGGGAGTGCTACCGGCGAGGCCTGCTGGCCTTCGTGACCGATTATCTGCGGCTCAAGATCCTCGCTCAGGAAGGGGGTCTGTATCTGGATACCGATGTCACCATCAACCAGGATCCCTTCCCGCTCTTCGAGTCCGTGGCCTTTGGCGTTGGCTACGAATCCGATCGGCTGATCGGCACCGCGGTCATCTACGCCAGACAGGATTCGGCCATGCTGTCCGAGCTGGTGCGCTTCTATGAACAGGAGATCATGTCCTCTCCCATGTACATGGGGCCGGAGATCATGACACACCTGGTCTCGGAGAAGCTGGCATCATCAGGGGATACCGCCCTGATCGCCCCCGTGCACTATTTCTACAACTACCAGGGGGAGGCGATTCATTTCGAGCCGGCGGCAGAGCGCTACATGACGCACTGGTTCCAGCACAGCTGGAAACGCTCATCCGGTCTTGTGTTCCTGCGTGCCAAGGCCAAAGGCTGGTCAGGGTATCTCTATGAATGGCAGAAGGAGTTCTTCCGCCTGCGCAAATGATGGCGATATGGCATCACCGTGCTAGACAGTGGGCAGGGGAGCCGTGTCTCCATCTGCCTGCTTGCCGGTGACAGGAGTGACTTGACTCCAGAGCTGATCCAGCTGCATTTGTACCTCGCGCACTTCCTGCTGCGGATCTTGGCGACCCGTGTCGACGAAGCGATAACGGGGATGAGAGACGGGATTGGCAATGGCGGAGTGTCCGAGGGGAGAGACGATGGTGAGCAGGGGGATATCCAGCGCCTGCGCCATATGCCGTGGGCCTGTGTCGTTGCCGACGAAAAGCTGGCAATGGGCGAAGAGCCCCACCAGCTCCCGTACCGAGCGGGTCTGAACATGGTCAAACACGCTGGCCTGCAACGCCTCTGGCAGCAGCGGCTTCAGCCCCCGGTTGTACTCCTCTTCCCCCGGTCCGCAATAGACCAGGATCTGGGCATTGTGCTCCTCGATGAGCCACTGGGCGATCTTGGCGAAGCAGTCGATGGGCCAGCGCTTGTAATGCCCGAGGGAGTTCACTCCCATGGCGATGAGTGGCCGGGTCGGGTCGACGCCAGCGGCCAGCAGGGTCTCGCGCCCCCGTTGTTTCTCCTCGTCGCTGAGCCAGAGATAGTAGTTGCGATCCTCCCTGGCGAGGCCGAGGGGCTTGAGCAGTGAAAACCGGTCGTCCACCAGGGTGCTGTTGCCCTGATGCTCGGTGTCATGGCGAAAGCGCACGATGCGGTTGTGGCCCAGGCGCCATGGGAAGGAGTCGAAGCCGATCCGCAGGCGGGCGCCGGAGATGAGGCAGGTGAGCAGACCTATCATCTGGCCCTGGCTGTTGATCACCACATCGTAGCGCTCGCGGCGAATGCCCAGCAGCAAATCCTTCATGTAGCGCCACTCGTTGCGGCGCGCCTTCTCGATGACGATCAATCGATCGATGTTGGGGTTTCCCTCTGCCATGCCCGCGCAGTAATCCATGACCAGATAGTGAACTTCCCCGGCAGGGTCGTGCTGCTTGAGGTTGTTGCACAGTGCGGTGGAGATCAGCACATCTCCTATCTGTTTGGTTTGTACTACCAGGTATTTCATGGAAAGGGCCTCGAGCGAGGTCGGGTTGAACGTCAGCGCATCAGCATATCGCACTCCCCTGTCAGATGCTGCCGCTATGGGGTGAAAATCCGATCCAACGCACTGTGTTTGCACATATTTTCGACGTTGTTCGGGCTGGTGGGGCCCGGCTGGCAGTGCGGGAAGATGAGCGGGGGCATGGCACCGTCGGCCATGCCCCCGATGGGCAAGAGTGATCAGCGTACGATGAGGCCGAGCAGGATCCCCACCACGCCGAAGTCGGCATCGCTGAAGGTGGTGTTGGCAAAGCCGAGATCCCCCAGCACCGGCAGCAGGAACACCGGCAGGAAGGTGATCAGCAGGCCGTTGGCGAAGGCACCGAGTAGAGCGCCGCGACGACCGCCGGTGGCATTGCCGAACACCCCGGCCGCCGCACCGACAAAGAAGTGCGGCACGACGCCTGGAATGATGACGGTGAGCCCCAGCAGGTAGAGCAGCACCATGCCCACCAGACCGGCGGCGAAGCTCGACAGGAAGCCGATCAGCACCGCATTGGGGGCGTAGGGGAAGACGATGGGGCAGTCCAGCGCCGGCTTGGCGTTGGGCACCAGCTTGTCGGAGATCCCCTTGAAAGCCGGCACGATTTCGGCGATGACCATCCGCACCCCCTGCAGGATCACGTAGACCCCGGCGGCGAAGGTGATGGACTGCATCAGGGAGAACATGAACCAGTGCTTGCCCTTGGCGACTTCCGATACGTAATCCGCACCGGCAAACAGGGAGGTGATAAGGAAGATGATGCCCATGGTGAAGGAGATGGCCACCGGGGTATCGCGCAGGAACAGCAGGCTCTTGGGCACCTGCACCTCTTCGCTGCTGTGGGCCTTGTTGCCGAATTTGGCGCCGATCCAGCCGGCCAGCACGTAGGAGCAGGTGGAGAAGTGGCCGAGTGCCACGTCATCGGAGCCGGTGATCTGCTTCATGTAGGGGTGGGCGAGGGCCGGGAACAGCACCATGGTGACGCCGACCACCAGGCTGCCCACCGCGATGAGCGGGATGCCGCTCATGCCGCCGGCGGAGAGGATGGCTGCCACCATCATCGACATGAACAGGGTGTGGTGACCGGTCAGGAAGATGAATTTCCACGGGGTGAGCCGGGCGATCAGGATGTTCACCAGCATGGCGAAGAACATGATCATCGCCATCTCCTTGCCGAATGACTGCTGGGCGATGGAGACGATCGCCTCGTTGTTGGGGACGACCCCCTTGATGCCGAAGGCGTGCTGGAAGATGGTGGCGAAGTCGCCCAGCGAGTTCACCACCAGGGTGGCGCCAGCCCCCAGGATGACGAAGCCCATGATGGTCTTGACCGTGCCCTTGATGCACTCGGTCACCGGTTTCTTCTGGGCGATCAGGCCGATGAGGGCGATGAGGCCAACCAGCACGGCCGGCTCCGACAGCACGTCAAACATCAGAAAATTGAAAAATTCCATGGTCAGCTCCAAGCAGATGGAAGCGGCGGCTCACCAGCCGCCCAGACAGTTGAAAGGGGTTAGAGTGCGCCCAGCTCGCGCAGGGCGATGGCGAGTTTTTCTTTCATGGCGGCCTTGTCGACCATGTTGTCCAGCGAGACCAGCCGGCCGTTGACGCCCATGCTGACCAGCTGTTCGGCGATGTCGCGGGTGGCGACAAAGATCTCGGCGCTCTCGCTGCCGGCGGAGGCGAGATCCCGGTGATCCACCTCGGCCGTCACGGCCAGCTCCTTGAGAATGCTCTTGATGCTCATCTCCATCATCAGGCTGGTGCCCAGGCCGTGTCCGCATACAACCAGAATCTTCATGTTCTCTTCCTCTGTCGGGCGCAGGGCGCCACTCAATAACGCGCCAGGATGCGCAAGATGTCGTCTTTGCTGGTGGCCGTCATGATGGCCGCCACGTCTTCTTCATTCATGAACAGTTCGGCCAGCTGGGCGATGGTCTCCACGTGGGAGTTGCTGTCGCTGGCGGCCAGGGTGACCAGCAGCCGGACCGGGTCGTTGCCCTCGGAGCCGAAGTTGACCCCCTCCTTCAGCACGGTCAGCGCCAGTCCCAACCGGTTGACGCCGTCGTCCGGGCGGGCGTGGGGCATGGCCAGGCCCGGTCCCAGCACGTAGTAGGGGCCGAGCTCCTCGTGGGAGCGATAGAGCGCCGCCACATAGGAGGGCTCTATGGTGCCGTTGGCCAGCAGGGGGGCGGTGGCCAGCTCGATGGCGTGGCGCCAGTCGCGGGCGCCCGCTTCGATGGAAATGACCTCCTCGGTCAGCAATTGGGTCAGCATGGTAGTGTCCGGACTGGATAGGATGGCGCCAATCTAGCGATCTTGCCCTTTGATAACTGTGAGCTTGATCGCGAAAGTTAGCGCTACCAGATAGCGCTAACATCGATCTGTGATAGCGCTATCATTTCTCTCACAGAAGGGATTCATCCTGCCCCTTATCGGCCTCAAAGAAGGTAAAATCCGGTTTGAGCAAATAGTCAGTGCCCCGCTTTTGCCTTAAAGTGAATGTCCGCATGCCGAGGAAGGGAAAGGATGTCAGAAGCGAAAAAACGCCGCAGCACGGGTCGGGTGACCCTCAACGACGTGGCCCAGTTGGCTGGCGTGGGAGCCATGACGGTGTCGCGCGCCCTGCGCACCCCCGAGCTGGTGTCCGACAAGATGCGCGAGCGCATCGAGGCGGCGGTGGATGAACTCGGCTATATCCCCAATCGGGCGGCGGGGGCGCTGGCTTCCGCCACTTCCCAGACCATAGTGGTCATCGTCCCCAGCCTGGCGGAGCGTGCCTGCGGTGACATGATTGCCGGGCTGCAGCAGACCCTGCTCGCCGAGGGCTATCAGATCATGCTGGGGGATGCCCAGCACCTGAAGCAGCAGGAGGCCAGCCTGCTCAGCAATTTCCTGCAGCACAATCCGGCCGCCGTGGTGTTGTTTGGGGGGGATCCCGGGGAGGTCATCCGGCAGCGCCTGCAGGCGGCCCGCTTGCCGGTGGTGGAGGTGGGAGCCATGGCGCGCCATCCCATCGACATGAACGTCGGGGTCTCCAACTTCGATGCCGGTTATCAGCTGACCCGCCACCTCATCGAGCGCGGTCATCGCAACATCGGCTTTCTCTGTGCCCGCCAGGAGCAGTGGATGCTGCAGCAGCGCATGCAGGGCTGGCAGAAGGCGCTGCTGGACAACTACCTCTCTCCGGACGCCATCATCAATACCTCTGAGCTGCCGAGTTTCAGCACGGGGGCGGCCATGCTGGGGGAGTTTCTGCTGCGCTGGCCCGAACTGGATGCGCTGATCTGCGTCAACGACGAGCTGGCGGCCGGGGTGCTGTTCGAATGCCAGCGCCGCCATCTGAGCGTGCCGGGCAAGCTCGCCATCGCCGGTTTCGACGATCTGGATGTGGCGCGCGCCTGTCATCCTGCGCTGACTTCGGTCAGGATCCCCTATCACCAGATGGGCAGGGAGGCGGCGGAGCTGATCCTGCGCCAACTGGCGGGCGAGGAGGTGGCCGGCATGAGCCTCGCCCTGGATTTTCAATTGCAAAAGCGCCAGAGCACCTGACGAGCGATGCCACGACAGGGCGAGGCAAGCATGTTCAAGGCGTTGTGACCGAAGGCCAGGTCGGTGCACCGTCGCCCTGCGCGGGCACTGCCAGCCGACGTGTTCGCCCGGTCTGTCAACCGGGTTGACGCAGAGCGTGGATGCCACCGGAGCCATGACTCCAGGTGGCTGGCTGCACCCTGGTCAAGCTCTGAGCGGAACCACTGGCGAGCACCATTATTCTGGATAGACTTTGTAGGCCGGTGCACTATCCAAGGAGAATGAGCATGGGTACGCAGACGCCTGATTTCGATCTCGATGATGACTGGGAGCCGGAATCCTGGGAAGACGAGCTGGAGGAGCTGGATGACGAGAGCTGGCAGGACTATGACCCTCTCGACGATCAGTGACTCCCTGTAACGCCTGAGGGCGGGCCTGGTGCCCGCCCGATTTTTTGTGTGGCGAGGGGGGCAGCCCTTGGTGAGAACGGGGCGGGCTGGTTAGAATGAACTGCTCAAATGACGCTGTACGAGGCAGGCAGCGGCTCAACAACGATTCCAACGACGCCAAGGATGAATATGCGCTCACTCGTCATCATGTTTTGTGCCGCCCTGCTCGGGGGCTGTGTTTCCAACTCCGACGACCCTTGCGAGAAGGTGTGGAGCGACGTGGGAGAGGCGGACGGCAAGCTCGGTTTTGCTGGCGATCGGGTGGCTTTTCACCAGACCCAGTGCGGGGAAAAAGTGGACGTTGCTCTTTGGGAGCTGGGTCGCCAGAAGGGGCTGGCCTGGTATTGCCGACCCGAGCATCTCTATCTGGCAGGACGGTCGGGAGAGGAGTATCGCGGCGTTTGTCCCAACGACGTGCAGGCCCGTCGCCTGTTGGAACAGGGTCGCCATGGCTGGACTGATCAATAAATCAGCCTTCCTCTCTCTTCTGAAATCTTGCGTGAACCTCTTCGTGAGAAGAGGGACCTACCCTTCCTTATGTTTCAGCCGCAGCGGCTGGCACAGGTAATCCTTGTCATTGGCGCTGCGGGCACACTTGCCACACACGAATTTGGGTTTGCGCACAATCTTGCGCAGCGTCTTGAGATCGGCGGGGATCTCGTGACGGCGCCACTCACACAGCGTCTTGTGACCCATGACGTCCTCGACAGTGAATGCAACGGGTGAGAGGGGCAGGACCCCTCCCGGTGTGGTTACTGGTACAGGTATTTGGTGAAGATGAGCTCGCGGACCGCCTTCTTGCCCGTCTCCTTGACCAGCAGTTCGTTGACCTTGGCCTCACACTCCTTGCGCAGCTCTTCCCGGTTCACCAGGGACTTGATCTGTGCGCCCGTCTTGCTGCCAATCAGCCGGATGATGGCGTCGCGGATCAGGGGGTCGTGCTGCTCCAGCAACTTGAGGTCGGCAGCGTCCGTGGCCATCAGCTCTACCGTCACCCGTACATAGCCGAGGGTTTTGCCGTCGCCAAGGTAGTTGGTGATGATGTCCGGATCCAGAGCGTGATAGGCGAATCCCGGCTGGACGGCGGAGGAGGCGGGATCGGTGGTCTCTTCCTCATTGGCGAAGGCCTGTGTATTCAAGAGGGTACACCCCAGGGACAGCAGCAGAATTCTGAAGATCTTCATCTGGATGGCTCGGCAGCGACGGATGCCCCATTTTTGATGCTGCCATCGGGGCCGTCAAGCACGGATGTTCTTACAATTCGCCATTGATTTACGGATAATAAACCGGTTTTTAACCTGACAACGGAAATCTCCGGATGGTGAAGCTGTGAAGTCCGAGTTGACTGTTCCCCTCGTCCAGCTCGTCCCGTGGCGGGCGCCTGCAGAGTGCGAACCGCCCGAGGCGCTGCGTCCCTGGTTGCTGGAGGCCGATTCCATGACCCGGCGCCTGCGTCGTTACAATCATCACCTCTCGGTGCAACTGCTCGGCAATCGCGCCGTGTCGCTGACGGTGGACGAGCAGGCGCTGGTGGCGGTGTCGGCCCCCGTGGGCATGTGCCGCGAGGTGATCCTGCACGGTGATGGCGGGCCTGCCATCCTGGGTTGGACCCTGTTTGCCGAAGCGGCCTTGCAGGGGGGCGGTTTGCAGGATCTGGGAGAGCAGCCGCTGGGAGAGCGCATTTTCGGTGATGCACCGGCGCGGCGGGATCACCTGCAACTGGCCTGTTTCGAGATAGCGAGCAATCCCTGGTGTCCGGCCGCCACCGTCTGGGGGCGTCGTTCCCGCCTGTTTCTGGGGCAATGGCCACTGCTGGTCCATGAACTTTTCCTGCCCTCGCTATCGTCTCATTCGTTGCCATCGGATAAGGAGCTGGAGTGAAGCTGTTAACCAAGGAGCGGGGACTGGCCTATGCGCAGTTGGCCCGCATCGACAAGCCCATCGGTACCCTGCTGCTGCTGTGGCCGACCCTGTGGGCGCTCTGTCTGGCGGCTGGTGGCCTGCCTGACCCCTGGATCCTGACCGTGTTCGTGGTGGGCGTCTTCCTGATGCGCTCCGCCGGCTGTGTCATCAATGACTATGCGGATCGCAACTTCGACGGTCATGTCAAACGCACCGCCGGGCGACCGCTGCCCATGGGGCGGGTCGCCGAGCGGGAAGTGCTGGTGCTGTTCGCCGTGCTGGCGCTTCTCTCGTTCGCCCTGGTGCTGACGTTGAACCCGCTCACCATCAGCCTGTCCTTTGCCGGCCTGCTGCTGGCAGTCTGCTACCCCTTCATGAAGCGCTTCATCCCCATCCCTCAACTGGTGCTCGGCATGGCCTTCTCCTGGTCCATTCCCATGGCCTACGCGGCTCAGGCCAATGCCCTGCCGCCGGAAGCCTGGCTGTTGTTTCTTGCCAACCTGCTGTGGACCATCGCCTATGACACCGAGTACGCCATGGTGGACAGGGATGACGACCTCAAGCTCGGCCTGAAATCGAGCGCCATCCTGTTCGGCCGTCACGACAAGCGGATCATCGGCGCGCTGCAACTGGCGACCCTGCTGATCCTGCTGGGGGTCGGGCAGCTGATGGGGTTGGGGTCAGGTTATTACTGGGGACTGCTGGGGGCGGCGGCGCTGTTCGTCTACCAGCAGCGACTGATCCGGGAGCGGCAGCGGGAAGCCTGCTTCCAGGCCTTCCTCAACAACAACTACGTGGGGGCGCTGGTGCTGCTCGGGGTGATGGTTCACTACCTCTAACCCGCCCCCCTTCCTTGATGAAAAAAAGGCCGCATGATGCGCAATGCTGTTCACTTAAGCGGAGCCGCATTGCGATTTACCGGAAAACGGGTCTTTGATATCTTCACCGCCCTGGGTCTCGATGGCCTGGGGCGTTTTTCTATGAACATGACGCCTATGCAGCCCCGCAACTCCGCCAACCTCCGTGGCGTATGGGCTGGCGATAACGCGCCCGCCATCACTGCCATCTGGTTCGCGATGAACTGACAGGCAAACTTAAAGCTCACCTCATTGGGCGCTCGCTGATGGGCTATGGCGGCCTGGCTGGCCTCCCGCCTGACCAGATTGTATCCAAGCAGCAATCCCCACAGCTCCTGATAGACCAAGTCCACTTTCTTGCTTCTCAGCGTGATGGCGTTGTGCTGCATCGCGCTTTTGATATCCCGGTATCCCAGCTCGATTTCCCAGCGCTCGTGGTACAGGGTCGCCACCTGAGCTGCACTGAATCGCGCCACGGGCAGGGAGGTAAAGACCGTTTTCTCCTTGCCTGCCACCTCATAGGTCACTGCGCGAACTTGCCAGTGTGTCGGCAACGCCGGGTTTTTCTTGCGAGCCTGAGGCGAGACCGTCATTTGCAACAGACGGTCACCGTCGCCATAGCGCTCAAGTTCCGTGTATACCAGCCCCTTGCGTTCCGGGATGAGCCAGTGACGGTCGGTGTCTTCGGCCTGAATACGCAGCAACAGGTCGGCACCGAAGAAGCCTTTATCCAGCAGGGTCACTGACTTGTCCGGCAATGAGTGAATGAACTCGCTGGCCAGGGGGATTTCCCCTTTGCGGTACGGGCTGATGGCCGCGTTGGCAATGACATGCGAGCGGACATTCATGAGCGTGACCAACCGCAGCATCGGGTAGGGTGTCTGCCGGTTGGTTGAGGTGTTACCCGAGCCGAAATGTGCTCTGAGTTCAGGCATATCCTGGGTTCGGAACAGGGCCCCATCGATGGCAAAGACCTGTAAACCGTGCCAATGGTCTTCAGGATAACGTTCCCGCCCCCACACATCGGCGCACTGTTTGAACAGCCACTCGAGCGGCTGTTTGCCGAGTCGCTGACGGGCCTGAGACAGGGCACTGTCCGCGAGCAAGGCATCATTGGCCAACCCTTCTGCACAGATGTTGAGGCGCCGAGCGACCTCGGAGATGGGCTCATTGCGGAAAAAGGCCATCCCCACGACGAGCCACAAGACCATATCAGAAGGTAAGCGGCGTCGGCGGATAGTGGCCTTTTCAGACAAGGCGGCAGCGGCAGTAATCCATTCGTCGGGAATATGGTCGGCAAAAATGGCCAGCCGAGCCAGCATGTCGCCAGATGCCTCAACAACATCGTTCAGATCGTTTGCAATAGACATAAAAAATCCGGAACCAGTGATTGGTTCCGGATTGTCCTACAGCAGAAGGATCGGTCAATGGATCCTTAACTGATCAGCATTGCGCATGATGCGGCCTTTTTGTTGGGTGTCGACGCCTCAGAGCCGGTTGCCCGCCTGGATGGTGCGGCGGATCTTGTTGCTGAGCAGCGGCACTATGTTGTCGGCCAATGCCTGGAAGCGGCCGAGATCCGGTTTGCAGCCCGGATCCAGATAGCCTTCGCTGCGCAGGGTGTGGATCAGGGTGCTGAACAGCTTCTGGTCGAAGAACTCGGGGGCGTTGATGCCGTGCAGGGTGCCGAGGCGTTCCGCCATCATCAGACCGTCCGCTTCCAGCTGCTCCGCCTCGATGTGGGGCTGGGCCAGCATGCGGGTCAGCACGATGGCGTAGCGTTGCAGCGTCTCCTGGATGCTTTCGGCCAAGAGCAGCAGGCGCATCTGGTTGCCGGGGTTGACCCAGTAGCCGCCGTCGCGTGCCTCGACCAGTTGCTGGCGTAACAGCTCGGCCAGCAGGGCATCGATCAGTTCAGGCAGCTCGTCCTCTTCATAGCGCAGGAAGAGTTCGGTCTTGAGCAGGGGGTAGATGTCGACACAGCGGGCGACGATCTCGCTGCGGGAGATCCCCTCGCACCGCTCGATCAGGGCCGCCACCAGGGAGGGCATGGCGAACAGGTGCAGTATGTTGTTGCGGTAGTAGGTGAGCAGGATCGCCTGATAGCGGTCCAGGCTGATGATCTGGCCCAGCTTGTCCTCGCTCACCTCGAACTTGTTGAGCTCCATCGCCTGCTCCAGCAGGGTCCTGGCGTCCTCGTCCGGCATGGTGCTGTGCGGGCTGTAGGGCACCTGCTTGAGCAGGTCCAGATAGGTGTTGAGCTGGGCCTGGAGTTCGTCCCGGGTCAGGGCGTGGCGCTCGGCGGCCAGCAGGGCCAGGGCACTCAGGGTCAGGCCGTTGACGGCGGCGGCATCGTTGATGCGGGTCATCAGCAGCTCGGCCAGCTGGTTGACGGTGGGGGACATCCACTCGGGACGTTCCTCCCGGCCGATGCTCTCCTTCCAGGTGGGTACATGTTCGCCGAGGTAGCTGTTGAGGGTCAGCGGTTCGCCGAAATTGACGAAGCCACGGCCATAGTTGCGCAGCTTGCGCAGGATGCCGAGCACCTGCAGGAAGCTCTCCTTCTCCTTGCGGCTCCCCTTGAGTTCGTTGTGGTAGGTGTTCACCTCCATCACGTGCTCGTAGCCGAGGTAGACGGGGACCAGGGTCACCGGCCTGTCCAGCCCGCGCATCATGGCCTGCAGGGTCATGGCCAGCATGCCGGTCTTGGGGGGCAGCAGGCGACCGGTACGCGAACGCCCGCCCTCGGTGAAGAACTCCACCGAGTAGCCCTTGGCAAACAGCAGGTTGAGGTACTCCCGGAATACCGTGCTGTAGAGCGGATTGCCCTTGAAGGTGCGGCGGATAAAGAAGGCTCCGCCGTGGCGGAAGATGGGGCCTGCTGGCCAGAAGTTGAGGTTGATGCCCGCCGCGATGTGGGGCGGCACCATGCCCTGGTGGTAGATGACGTAGGAGAGCAGCAGGTAATCCATGTGGCTGCGATGGCAGGGGACGTAGACGATCTCGTGCCCTTCCTGGGCCAGCTGACGCACCTGCTCTGCTCCGTTGACCGAGAGGCCGCGATAGAGCTTGTTCCACAGCCAGCCGAGGAAACTCTCCCCGAGGCGGATCAACCGATAGGAGAAATTGGAGGCGATCTCGTCCATGTAGCCGTGGGCACGCTTTTGCGCCTTCTCCAGGCTGATCCCTTCCCGTCTGGCCTCCTCCTCGATGGCCTGCTGGATCACGCTCGAATCCAGCAGTTGCTTGAACAGCAGGTTGCGGTTCGGCAGCTTGGGCCCGGTGGCTGCCAGCTGCTGGCGGCTGAAGTGGGTACGGGCCACCCGCGCCAGCTTGTGGGCGATGGCCTCGTCGGTGCCGTGCTTGTCCGCCATGTAGCGCAGGGAGAGGGGCGGGGAGAAGCGCACCAGGTTCTCGCGCCCTTTCAGGATCACGATCAGCGCCTTCTTCAGGCGGTTTGGCGCCAGGCTGCTGATGATGTTCCAGCCGGAGGCCTCCTCGCCTTCCCGGCCCGGGGCGCGGCCCCAGAACAGGGTGACGGGTACTACCTGGATGTCCAGCGCCGGATCCTGCTTGTGCAGGTCCAGCAGCTGGTGGAACTCCTGCAGGAAGGGGAGTGGCTTGTTGCGCGTGCCGAACAGGGGAGGCGGACGATCCAGACAGACGTAGCGTGGCAGCAGTTGACCGTTCAGCTCCAGCGGCGTGAAGGGGCCGGGCAGGCCGAGATCCTCGCAGCACTGTTGCAGGGTCATCAGGTCGGTGATCGAGCTGGTCTTCAGGGCATAGACGATGGGTCTGGCCGGATCCAGCTTGAGCTCGGTGATGGGGTTTTCCGGCAGGCTCTTGTGATTGACCAAGCCGCTGACCGGCCATTGCAGGATGGCTCTGGAAATCTTCTGTCCAAGGGACATGTGCGTCTGCTCTCCAAAAAAATGCGGCGTGAGCATAGCAAATCACCGACTGCTTGTCGCCGAGAGGTACGATGAGTCGGCACTTCAGGGCGGGGGGAGGGACAAATGTGCGTCGGGTCGCGACAAATGCCAGTTGCGCCTTGCCTTGGCCCCAGCACTGTATATACTGCCAGTGTGCTGTATAAAAAGACAGGTGCCCATGCTATGAAACCCCTTACCCCTCGCCAGGCTGAAGTACTCGAGCTCATCAAGGCGAACATGAACGAGACCGGCATGCCGCCGACTCGCGCCGAGATTGCCCAGAAGCTTGGCTTCAAGTCGGCCAACGCGGCCGAAGAACATCTGAAGGCCCTGGCCAAAAAAGGGGTCATCGAGATCATGCCGGGCACGTCCCGTGGCATTCGTCTGCTGCTCGAAGAAGAGGACGTACAGCCTGAAGAAAACGGCCTGCCGCTGATCGGCAAGGTGGCGGCCGGTGAACCCATCCTGGCCCAGGAACACATCGAGAGCCACTACCAGGTGGATCCCGCGCTGTTCCACCCGCGGGCAGATTTCCTGCTGCGGGTGCAGGGCATGAGCATGAAGAACATCGGCATCATGGACGGGGACCTGCTGGCGGTACACAAGACCCAGGAGGTACGTAACGGCCAGGTCGTGGTAGCACGTCTGGACGAGGACGTCACCGTCAAGCGCTTCCAGCGCAAGGGCAGCCAGGTGTGGCTGCTGCCGGAAAATGAAGAACTCTCCCCCATTGAGGTGGATCTCGCCAGTCAGCACCTCACCATAGAGGGCCTGGCGGTCGGCGTGATCCGCAACGCCGACTGGATGTAAGTATCCGATGCGATGAAGAGGCCTCCTGCGGGAGGCCTCTTCATTTTCATCTGCCGATGGCATCTCCCTCCCCACCTTTTCGCTTCTCCTTCCTGTGCGCACAGTCTCGCCGCACGACATGCATTTCGGATATATCCTTTGATAAGGCCCCTGTCATGGTCGGTGATCAGGGAAGGGGGAGTCGCACCGGGCAGTACGCCATGGCAGGGATGCATGATCGCCGAGTCGGTGCGCAGAAGGGAGAGTCGCCTCAGACTGGGGACTCGTACAGTCAGTACGCTGCCGTGGTTGGTTCGTCGTTGGGGACAAAGAGACCCGTCAGCGTGACCTGTTGAGCAAGGAGGACAGGTATGGCTTCAAGCTCGCCGTGGGATCCGGTGCCGGCCGCAGCGCCCGCATCTTCCATCACCCGATTCATCAAGGGCAGTCGGATGACATGGTTCTATGCGCTCTGGGTCTATCACAAGGGAGATGGTTGGACCATCTGGCTTGGGTGCCCCAAAGACAAGATTGTCCGCCTGGTTCGTCTGTTTCGCCGTCATCACGACATCGGATTGCCGGATGAGCCCTGGACTGCCCCCGTCATCCCGCTGCGCGTCCCCCTGAGACGTGCCCAGCCGCAGCACAGGCTGCGGCCCTGATCCCTCTTCCTGTACAGACAAGAGCCCCGCCAGAGCGGGGCTCTTGTTTTGGCGCCGATGCGGCTGATCCATGGCACAGACGCTTTCCCGCCGGGATGCAAGACTAGCCAGCGGCGGGGGTGGGCGGGTTACAATGACCCCTACCGGTTTTGCCCCCTGGGCTTCTAACATAAGCAAGGCTTTGTTTTATATGGTTAAACCACGTTTTTACCTGCTGCTGTTGCTGTTCATCGGCGCCATTGCTGCGACTTATTACTGGAGTCAGCCCGCGGTGCCGGAACAGGCCGATTACTACCCGGCGGGGCGAGACATCAACCCGTTTACCCTCACGGATGCGGATGCACAGCCCTTTACCCCTGCCAACCTGACGGGACACTGGAGCTTTCTGTTCATCGGCTACACCTACTGCCCGGATGTCTGTCCGACCACGCTGGCGGATCTGCGCAGCGTCTATCCGGCGTTGAAGAAGATAGCCCCCACTAGCCAGGTGGTATTCATCTCGGCGGATCCCCAGCGGGATGACAGCGCCCGCCTGAAGAGCTATACCGCCTTCTTCGAGCCCGAGTTCAAGGCGGCGACCGCACCTCACAGTGCCCTCTTTCCTCTGGTCCGCAATCTGGGGCTGGTCTATTCCATCGTGGAAGGGGATCGCAAGGACTACCTGATCGACCACTCCGCCTCCATCGTGCTGATCAACCCCGAGGGGAAGCTGGTGGCCACCTTCCGACCCAAAGTGGCACCGGGTGAGGTGCCCCACGTGGACATGCAGGCCATGGTGGCCGACTTCGCGCGCATCGTGCGGCTGGCTGGCGAGTGATCCCGGCGCGCACCATGCTGATTCCCGCCTGGCTGAAGGATCCTCGCCGCCACAGAGCCGTCTTCGCCCTGGCCCTGCCCATGGTGTTCTCCAACGTCACCACACCCTTGCTGGGGTTGGTGGACACCTGGGTGATCGGTCATCTTGGCCAGGCCTGGTTTCTCGGCGGCGTGTCGGTCGGTGCTACCTTCATCAATCTGCTGTTCTGGCTGCTTGGCTTCCTGCGCATGTCCACCACAGGGCTGACTGCCCAGGCTCAGGGTGCAGCCCATGCCGAAGGGCAGCTCGACACCCTGGCGCGGGCCCTGGGCTTGGCGATCGGACTGGGCATGGCGCTGTTGCTCCTGTTGCTGCCGTTCCTGCCTGCCATCATCGCCCTCGGTGGCGGCTCTTCCGAGGTACAGACCTATGCCGGTCAGTATGTATCGGTGCGGATCTGGAGCGCCCCGGCGGCCTTGTGCAATCTGGTCATCATGGGGTGGTTGCTGGGCATGCAGGATGCACGCAGTCCCATGCTGCTGCTGATCCTGGGCAATCTCGTCAACATGGTGCTGGACGCCTGGTTCGTGCTGGGATTGGGCTGGCAGGTGAAAGGGGTGGCCGCAGCATCCCTGCTGGCGGATTACAGCACGCTCGGGGTGGGGTTCTGGCTGGTGAGCCGGCATCTGCGCCGACTTGATCCCGGGGTGTGGCACAACGCCTGGCAGCGCTGGCGCCAGTGGCCGGCCCTGCTGCGGCTGCTCGCCCTGAACCGGGATATTTTCATCCGCTCCCTGTGCCTGCAACTCTGCTTCGTGTTCATGACTCTCCAGGGGGCCAGGCTGGGGGATGTGGCGGTGGCCGCCAATGCGGTGCTGCTCAATTTCCTGATGCTGATTTCCTACGGGCTGGATGGATTTGCCTATGCGGTGGAAGCCATGGTAGGGCGCGCCATCGGGCGGCGCGATCGGCCGCTGCTGCGAGAGGCCATCGTCCTCAATCTGGGCTGGGCGCTGCTGATCGCCCTGGCATTCACCCTCTCGTTTGCCCTGGGGGGCCACTGGCTCATCCGCCACATTACCGACATACCGGCGGTGATCGCCGAGGCGCAACGTCAGCTCCCCTGGCTGGTGGCCATGCCGCTGCTGGCGGTCTGGTGCTTCCTGCTGGACGGGGTCTTTATCGGCGCCACCCGGGCCCGGGAGATGCGCAACAGCATGCTGGTGGCGGTGTTTGCCGGCTTCTTTCCCATCTGGTGGCTCTGCCAGGGATGGGGTGTGGCGGCCCTGTGGGCCGCCATGAGTGCCCTGATGGCAGGTCGTGGCTTGACGCTGGGCTGGCTCTGCTGGCGACTGGAGCGGGG
The DNA here is from genome assembly GCF_002903485.1 of Aeromonas sp. ASNIH7. NCBI lineage: Bacteria > Pseudomonadati > Pseudomonadota > Gammaproteobacteria > Aeromonadales > Aeromonadaceae > Aeromonas > Aeromonas sp. ASNIH7. The sequence continues at coordinate 1,913,343 of NZ_CP026226.1, read as the reverse complement.
TGGACGGCTGCTGGCGGGGCAGGGGACGGCGCAGTCAGTCTGAATCCTGGCCGCCTTGCCAATATCGTCAGCGGTCAGAGCGAGCCTGAATAGTCGAACTGTCGCCAGCTCTCGTAGACGAACACCGCGACGGCGTTGGCCAGATTCATGCTGCGGCTCTGGGGCAGCATGGGAATGCGCAGCCGCTGCTCGAATGGCAGGCTCTCGATGATCTCCATGGGCAGGCCTCGGCTCTCGGGCCCGAACAGCAGGGCGTCACCGGGGGCAAACCGGGCCGCCGAGTGGGCGGTGCGTCCCTTGGTGGTGCAGGCAAAGACCCGTTGGGGGGCGACGGCCGCCAGAAACGCCTCATAGTCAGGCCAGCGCTTGACGTCGGCAAACTCGTGATAGTCGAGCCCGGCCCGCTTGACCCGTTTGTCATCCCACTCGAACCCCAGGGGCTCTATCAGGTGCAACCGGTAGCCGGTATTGGCGCAGAGGCGAATGATGTTGCCGGTGTTGGGGGGGATTTCCGGTTGGTAGAGCACGATATCGAGCATGGAAGGATCCTGGACTGGTGCGAAACGGGCGCCAGCATACCCAGCACCCGTGCCGATGAAAAGGGGGAGGTCAGGGCATGGGCAGACGGATGGTGATGACCAGTCCGGTCGGCTGATTGCTGCTGGCCCGGATGGTCCCCCCATGACGCTGGATCGCCTCGGCGGCGATGGCAAGGCCGAGACCAGTGCCCCCGGTCTTGGTGTTGCGGGCATCGTCCACCCGAAAGAAGGGCAGGAACAACCGGGGCTGCTGCTCCACCGGCACGCCAGGGCCGTCATCCCGTATGGTCATCACCCATTCCCGTCCCTCCCGGTACCAGTCCACCTTGATGAACTCGCGGGCATACTTGAGGGCGTTGCGCAGGGGATTTTCCAGGGCGCGCGCCAGCAGTTCCGGCCACATGGTGAGGGATTCGGCGGGCAGGGAAGGGAGCCTGAGCTGTTTGCCGTTCTGGTTTGCCTCGAACATGGCGTCATCCAGGATGGGCTCCAGCAGCTCCGCCAGGGGCAGCGTCACCGGCGCCTCCACATGTTGCTGCACCCGCGACAGATCCAGCAGATCCCCTATCAGCTTGTCGAGCCGGGCTATCTCCCCTTCGATGCGCGCCAGCTCGGCGCTGTCCCCCTGCTTGCGGCGGATCAGCGCCTGTGCGAGCTGGATGCGGGTCAGGGGGCTGCGCAGCTCGTGGGAGATGTCGGAGAGCAGCTGCTTCTGCTTCTGGATCATGTCCTTGAGGGTATCGACCATGCGACTGACATGTTCGGCCAGCTGGCCTATCTCGTCGCGCCGCCCCAGGTTGGGGATCTGTATTTCCAGGTTGCCCTGGGCGAGTTGGGAGACCGACTGCTGCAACTGCAGTATGGGGCGGGTCAGGCGCCAGGCGAGCAACAGACAGAGCGGGGTGCTGACCAGCATGGCGATGCCCAGGATCTGGATGGGGTGATCCAGGATCTGGATGAAGAGGAACAGGTAGGAGTTTTCGACGTTCAGACCGAAATAGACGTGATAGGTCTGGCCGTGATGGACCATCTGGAAGGGGCCGGCGATGGCGCGCTGGTGTTCGCTGCCCAGCATGGGCTTGGCCGGGTTGTCCGAGTCGAGCATGAAACGGATCACGAACTTGCTCAGCCGGGTGCTGGACTGCATCTGCCCCTTGGCATCGCGTAGATAGATGTTGTCCACCGGCAAGAGGCCCGCGGCATCGATGGCCTTGGCCAGATCGAAATCCTGCTCGGGATCCGCGCCCCGTTGCAGCGCCGCCAGGTTGTTGTTGAGACGGGTGACCTCGTGGGCCGGCAGCGGGATGATATTGCGGGGGTCCAGGGTGGGGAGGATCACCACCGCGGCCACGACCAGCAGCAGGATGAACCAGAACCAGAGGAAGATCTGGGTGGACAGGCCGTTGAAGGTGCGGGCCGATTTCATGCCTGCTCCAGCCACAGGTAGCCTCGTCCCCGCACCGTCTTGAAGCGGGGCTGGCCGTCGGCCCGCTCCGGCAGCTTCTTGCGCAGGTTGCTCAGGTGCATGTCGATGGCCCGATCGAAGGGTTCGAGCTTCTTGCCCAGCACCTGCTCGGAGAGCAGGCCCTTGCTGACGATCTGGCCCGGATTGCGCAGCAGGCACTCCAGCAGGCCGAACTCGGTGGCGGTGAGTTCCAGCAACTGATCGTCGCAGCGAGCCTGTTGCAGGCCGGGCTGCAGCACCAGATCCATGAATCTCAGCTCGTCCGGGGCTCCGCGCTGGGGAGCCTGGCTCTGGGTTCGACGCAGGATGGCGCGCACCCGGGCCAGCAGCTCCCTGTCGTCGAACGGCTTGGCGAGATAGTCGTCGGCACCGGCCTCCAGCCCGTTGACCCGATCCTGGCTGTCGCCACGGGCGGTCAGCATCAACACCGGGGTGTCGTGGGTCTTGCGCAGCCGGGTCAGCATCGCGAAACCGTTGAGTCTGGGCATCATGACGTCCAGCAGCACCAGGTCGAAAGCCTGTTCTGCCAGTCGCAGCAATCCCTCTTCCCCATCCTCGGCGACGGTGACCTCAAACCCCTCCAGGGTCAGGATTTCGGTGAGCAGCTGGGTCAGTTCGAGATCGTCGTCGACCAGGAGTATTTTGTTCATCTGGGAGTCACTCTGTTGATTTTGCACGCCAAACTGACGTCCGGGTCAGGGTATAATAAGTTTTTACGCGTCGGAGGAAAGCCGGTTTTGAGCCACCAACACTATTCCCGCTGGGTCACCCTGGCCAGCATGGCCGCTGTGACCACCGCCACCCTGCTCATCCTGGGCAAACTGATCGCCTGGCTGATGACGGATTCATCCAGCCTGCTGGCATCCCTGACCGATTCCTTCATGGACATCAGCGCCTCTCTCATCAATCTGCTGGCCATCCGTTATGCGCTGGCCCCTGCCGACGAAGAGCATCGCTTCGGCCACGGCAAGGCGGAGTCCCTGGCGGGTCTGGTGCAGTCGGCCTTCATCTCGGGGTCCGCCTTGCTGCTGGTGATGCACGGCATCTCGTCGATGCTGAATCAGGTGCCCGTGGTGCGCCTGGAGGCCGGGATCTGGGTCAGCGTCGGCTCCATCGTGCTGACCCTGCTGCTGGTGAGCTTCCAGGGCTTTGTCATCCGCAAGACCAACAGTGTGGCCATCAAGGCCGACATGCTGCACTACCGTTCCGACCTGCTGCTCAATGGCGGCGTGCTGGTGGCACTGGTGCTGGCGGGGCAGGGGTGGTACTGGGCCGACGGCCTGTTTGCCATTCTGATCGGTCTATTCCTGGTGTGGGGGGCTGTCCATATCGGCTACGAATCGGTGCAGGCCCTGCTCGATCGTCAGTTGCCAGAGGAGGAACAAGCGAGAATAATGGCCCTCTGCTGCGCCGTAGAGGGGGTGCATGGCGTACATGACCTGCGTACCCGCCAATCCGGGCCGACCCGTTTCGTGCAGTTGCATCTGGAACTCGATGATCAACTGCCTCTGGTCAGGGCCCATCAGATAGCCGACGAGGCTGAACTGGCCGTCCGCCAGGCCTTCGAGCGGATGGATGTGATCATTCACATGGACCCCATCTCGGTGCTGACAAAAGAACGACAAAGCACTCACCCTGAACAACAGTAGGCTGCAACATGGATGATCTGGTTGCCAGAACCTGGCAAAAAATTCAGCAGGAAGCGCAGAGCATGGCGGCCCAGGAGCCCATGCTGGCCAGCTTCTTTCATTCCACCATTCTCAATCACCGGGATTTGCGCTCGGCGCTGAGCTTCCAGCTCGCCAACAAGCTCGACAGCACCACCATGCCTGCCATCGCCTTGCGGGAAGTGATCGAGCTGGCCCTGCGCAGCGAGCCCGAGCTGCTGGCCGCAGTGGCCGCCGACATCTGCGCGGTGCAGGATCGCGACCCGGCGGTCGACCTCTTCTCCACCCCGCTGCTCTACCTCAAGGGATTCCATGCTCTTCAGGGGTATCGGGTGGCCAACTGGCTGTGGCGTCAGGGACGCCGTGCCCTGGCGCTCTATCTGCAAAACCAGATCTCCGTGGTGTTCGGCGTGGATGTACACCCGGCCGCCCGCATCGGCAAGGGCATCATGTTTGACCATGCCACCGGTATCGTGGTCGGCGAAACCGCCGTCATCGAGAACGACGTCTCCATCCTTCAGAGTGTGACTCTGGGGGGGACCGGCAAGGAGAGTGGCGATCGTCACCCCAAAATCCGGGAAGGGGTGATGATAGGGGCGGGGGCCAAGGTGCTCGGCAACATCGAGGTGGGCGTCGGCGCCAAGATCGGTGCCGGCAGCGTGGTGATCAACCCGGTGCCGCCTCACACCACGGTCGCTGGCGTGCCCGCCAGGATTGTGGGCCGCCCCGAGTGCGACAAACCTTCCCTGGACATGGATCAGTGCCTCTGATCCCCTGACCGAGGCCGTTGTATGGTCAAGCGCTGGTCAGGCTTTCTGATCCTGGGGATGTGGCTGCTCAACCTGCTGCACCTTTATCTGGACTTCTCCCCCTGGCCCGCCGCCATCGCGGCCTGGGCCGCCTCCCTGCTCACCTGGCCCTGGCTGGTGGGTGCCGCACGGCGCCAGGCGCTGGCCCTCTACGGCGCGGCGCTCCTGCTGCTGCTCTTTTCCTGGTGGCGGGGGGCCAGCCTCAGCCCAGGTGACTGGCTCTTGCCGAACATCAACATGCTGACCATGTTTGCCGCAGTGAGCACCCTCAATCTGGCTACCTCCGGCCTCTTGACCGGCACCGCCTCCTGGTCCGGTCGCAAGGGGCTGTGGAGCACCATGGCCAGCCTCAATCTACTGGGGGCCGTCATCAATCTTTCGGTGCTCTTCATCATCGGCGATCGGCTGGAGCGCAACGGGACGCTGGAGCGGCGTCAGGTCATGGTGCTGAGCCGGATCTTCTGTGCGGCTGCATTTTGGTCCCCCTTCTTCGTCGCCATGGCAGTGGCCCTCACCTATGCACCGGGTCTGCAATTGGGCAGCATACTGCCTTTTGGCATACTGGCGGCCTTGCTGGCCATGGGGCTGACGGCCTGGCAGGTAGAGCGGCTCGGCGTGGAGACCTTTGAAGGTTATCCGCTGCGGCTCCAGACCTTGGGGCTACCGGTGACCCTGGCACTGCTGGTGCTGGTGATCCACCGTTTCTGGCCCGGACTCAGCATTCTGGCGGTGATCGCCCTGGTGGCGCCCTTGCTGGCCTTGCTGTTCATGCCGCAAGCGGGGCGAGGGGCTGCTCTCAAGCGCCAGGTGGTTGAGCGCTTCCCGGCCATCGGTGGCCAGCTTGTGCTGTTTCTGGGGGCCGGCCTGCTGGCGGCTGGCATCAACAGCGCGCTGTCAGTACTGGACTTTGGCAGTGGCCACGGCCTGCCGCTGTTCAACCACTTCGGCTGGCTGGAAGCCTGTCTGACCCTGCTGCTGATCTTCCTGGTGGCCATAGTGGGCGTGCATCCTCTCATCAGCATCTCGGGGGTGGCGCCGCTGCTCTGGCCGCTGGCACCGGATCCCAGCCTGCTTGGCATGTGCTTCCTCATGGGGTGGGGGCTGGCGACCGGGACGAGCCCGCTCTCCGGCTCCAATCTGGCACTGGCGTCCCGCTACAACCTGAGCGCCGGGCTGCTGCTGCGCTGGAACCTGCTCTACGGCCTGTTGATGTACGCCGTGGCCTGTCTGATGATGGGGGGCTTCATCGCCTTGCATGGCTGATGGCGGCATCGGCAGGAGGGCGGGTTGTGCCACGGCGGACGCCCGGGATCGAGGTTCCTGCTGCCTGCGAGAAAAACCGACGCATATTTAAGCAATACCGGGCCGCAGGGCGCATTTTGCAACGTGCTGGCTTGTTTGTGCCGAGCGCATCAGGGTATGCTGGCTCCACGCGCTTGAATCGCCCTCTGTGGGGCATCGCAATTGAACATACAGGTATGCATATGTCACTAGAAGTCCTTGAGCAACTCGAATCCAAAGTACAATCCGCTGTCGACAACATCTCCTTGCTGAAGATGGAGCTGGACGAGCTGAAAGAGCAGAACAGCAAGCTGCAAGACGAAAACCACCAACTGCGCAACGAGCACGTTGCCTGGCAAGAGCGTCTGCGTGCCCTGCTGGGCAAGATGGACCAGATGGGCGATGCCATCTGATCCCGTCTAGACTGACCGGAATGAAAGCGGGCCGCTCCTTGAGCGGCCCGCTTGTTTTGGTCTGCCGGGCAATCAGAGTGCCAGTAGCTGTTTGACGGTCTTCTCGATGCCGTCCGCCGCCTCCACAATATTGTTGGCCAGCATGTAGGCAGGGGTGGAGATGACCTTGCGCTCCTGATCCACCACGAATTCGCTCACCGGGCAGTCGAGATGACTGCCACCCATGGCTTCGATGGCGTTGGCGGCGCCCTCGTCGTTGCCAATGGTGGCCAGGGTGCCTGCCCCATAGATGAGCGGGATCATGGCCGGTGCGATGCAGATGTAGGCGGCCGGTTTGCCGGCTCTGGCAAAGCTCTGGCAGGCCTTCAGCACATCCGGCTGGATGCGGCACTCTGCGCCCTGGATGGCGAAGTCACACAGGTTCTTGGCGGCGCCGAAGCCGCCCGGCACCAGCAGGGCGTCGAAGTCGGCTGCATCCAGTTCAGCCGCATCTCTGATCTGGCCGCGGCAGATGCGGGCCGCCTCGACCAGCACGTTGCGGCTCTCTCCCTCGCTGACCTCGCCGGTCAGGTGATTGATGACATGAAGCTGAGGGACATTGGGGGCGAAGCATTGAACGGATGCTCCCTGACGGGCCAGCGCCAGCAGGCTGATGACGGCCTCGTGGATTTCGGCGCCGTCAAACACGCCACAACCACTCAAGATCACGGCCACTTTTTTCATGACAGACTCCTCGTTGTTGAAAATGTGAGCCAGGGTAGATTGTTGTACTTTTGTATGGTTATCGTTCGACCTCCGCTGGTCAAGTCATCTCCCTGTGCTAGGATTGTTTCGTTTTGGATCCTGCCTCAGTACCCCCCTTGAATTTTTTTCCACATTGATCGAGATCATGATGCGTGCGTCATGTTGAGTTTTCATGATCTCAACGCAATGTTTTAAAAGATATTTTTTGTTTTAATCCACAGCTTTGTCACGGCCGTGATGCAATGGTGCCATTTTTGAGCACAGAGTTATCCACAGCAATATGCCCCACCGGTGCGCCGGGGTGATGGTGGGAGTCCCCTTGGTGTGGTGCGGGCCCTGTGGCATCCTAGCGGCTGTTTATTCTTGGCAGGACGATTTTCATGGCCTCTAGCAACCCTCTTATTCTGGTCGACGGCTCTTCATATCTTTACCGCGCCTTCTTTGCCTCGCAGCAGGCCGATCTGCGCACCTCGACCGGCTTGCCTAGCGGCGCCGTCCGTGTCATGGCCAACATGATGCGCAGCCTTCGCAAGCAGTACCCTGACTGCCACGTGGCCGTGGTGTTCGACGCCAAGGGCAAGACCTTCCGTGACGACATCTATCCCGAATACAAGGCAACACGCGCCAGCATGCCGGACGATCTGCGCAGCCAGGTCGCCCCTATTCACCAGATGATCAAGGCAATGGGTTTCCCCTTCCTGATGGTCGAAGGGGTGGAGGCTGACGACGTGATCGGCACCCTGGCCCGTCAGGCGACCGAGAAACAGCTGCCTGTGCTCATCAGCACCGGCGACAAGGACATGGCGCAGCTGGTCTCCGACCATGTCACCCTGATCGACACCATGAAGGATGTGAAGACCGATCGGGAAGGGGTGATCGAGAAGTTCGGCGTACCGCCCGAGCTCATCATCGATTACCTGGCGCTGATGGGGGACAAGGTGGACAACATTCCCGGCATGACAGGTGTCGGCGAGAAGACCGCACTGGCCCTGCTGCAGGGGATCGGCAGCATCGACGAGATCGCCGCCAACCTCGACAAGGTGGCGGCGCTCGGCTTCCGTGGCTCCAAGGTGTTTGCCGACAAGTTCCGCGAGCAGGAAGAGCAGGTGCGCCTTTCCTATGTGCTTGCCACCATCAAGACCGACGTGGTGCTGGAGCAGAGTCTGGAAGAGCTGCAGCTTGGCCCCATCGATAAAGAGGCTCTACTGGCGGTCTATCGCGAGTATGAGCTGCGCAACCTGATCAAAGAGTTGGAGTCCGGCGGCGCTGAGGAGAGTGACGCCGAGGGTGATGATGAAGGTGCCGCCCCGGCAGTCACCATCAAAACCGACTATCGCTGCATCCTGGATGAGGCCGAATTCGATGAGTGGCTGGCACGGTTGCAGGCGGCGCCGCTGTTTGCCTTCGACACCGAGACCACCAGTCTCGACTATATGGAAGCGCGCGTCGTGGGCGTCTCCTTTGCCATCGAGCCGGGCAAGGCGGCCTACGTGCCCTTCGGCCACGACTATCTGGGGGCGCCGGTACAGCTGACCGAGGCCGTGGTGCTGGGCAAGCTCAAACCGCTGCTGGAAGATCCGACCCGTCTCAAGGTGGGGCAGAACCTCAAGTACGATCGCAACGTGCTGCTCAATCATGGTATCGAGCTGCAGGGCATCGCCTACGACACCATGCTCGAATCCTATGTGCTCAACTCCACCGCCAGCCGCCACGACATGGATTCCCTGGCTCGCAGATATCTGAATGCCGAAACCATCTCGTTCGAAGAGATCGCCGGCAAGGGGGTCAAGCAGCTCACCTTCAATCAGATCGAGCTGGAGCAGGCGGCCCCTTATGCGGCGGAAGATGCCGACATCACCCTGCGTCTGCATCAGACGCTGTGGGGCAAGCTCTCTGCCGAGCCGGGCCTTGCCAAGGTGTTCAGCGAGATCGAACTGCCGCTGCTGCCGGTGCTGGCACGGATGGAGCGACTCGGTACCACCATCGAGCCCAAGTTGCTGCACCAGCAGAGCCAGGAGATCGAAGTGCGTCTGGCAGAGCTGGAGAAACAGGCTCACGAGCTGGCCGGGCAGGAGTTCAACCTCTCCTCGCCCAAGCAGCTTGGGGAAATCCTCTTCACCAAGCTGGGGCTGCCGATCATCAAAAAGACCCCCAAGGGAGCGCCATCCACTGCGGAAGAGGTGCTTGCCGAGCTGGCGGAGACCTATGATCTGCCGCGTCTGCTGATGGAGCACCGTGGGCTGGCCAAGCTCAAGTCCACCTACACCGACAAGCTGCCGCTGATGATCAAGCCGCAGACCGGGCGGGTGCACACCTCCTATCACCAGGCGGTGGCGGCGACCGGTCGACTGTCGTCCACCGACCCCAACCTGCAGAACATTCCGGTGCGCAACGAACAGGGGCGCCGCATTCGGCAGGCCTTCATTCCGTGCGCCGGTTACAAGCTGGTGGCGGCGGATTACTCCCAGATCGAGCTGCGCATCATGGCCCACCTCTCCGGTGACAAGGGGCTGCTGACCGCCTTTGCCCAGGGCAAGGACATCCACAAGGCGACCGCCGCCGAGGTATTCGGCGTCGCGCTCGATGCGGTGACCAGCGACATGCGTCGCAGCGCCAAGGCGATCAACTTTGGTCTCATCTATGGCATGAGTGCCTTCGGTCTGGCCAAGCAGCTGGGGATCGGTCGCGCCGAAGCGCAGAAGTACATGGATCTCTACTTCGAGCGCTACCCGGGTGTGCTGGAGTACATGGAGCGTACCCGCCAGCAGGCGGACGCCCAGGGCTATGTGGAGACTCTGTTTGGCCGTCGCCTCTATCTGCCGGATATCAAGTCTCGCAACGCGGGCCTGCGCAAGGCGGCCGAACGGGCCGCCATCAACGCCCCCATGCAGGGTACGGCTGCCGACATCATCAAGCGGGCCATGATCAACGTGGATGGCTGGATCCGGGGCATTGAAGACCAGTCGATCCGCATGTTGATGCAGGTGCACGATGAACTGGTGTTCGAGATCCGCGAAGAGAAGCTGGAAGAGTACATCGCCCTCATCAAAGAGAAGATGTCGGGTGCGGCCGAACTGGATGTGCCGCTGGTCGTGGAAGCGGGTACTGGTGACAACTGGGATCAGGCCCACTGATCCTGACCACAGTGATTGGCTAGCTATAGTAAGCAGAGAAGCCCGGCATCATGCCGGGCTTCCTGTTTGTGGCTGCAGGGTCAGGCCTCTTGCAGGTATTCATCCTTGAGCAGCACATAATTGTCGGCCGAGGTCTTCAGGAAGGCGATCTCGGCCGGCTTGAGAGGGCGGGCCTGCTTGACGGGATTGCCCATATAAAGAAAGCCGGCCTCGAGCCGCTTGCCTGGTGGCACCAGGCTGCCCGCCCCGATCATCACATCGTCTTCAACGATCACCCCATCCAGCAGGATAGCACCCATGCCGACCAGTACCCGGTCGCCTATGGTGCAGCCATGCAGCATCGCCTTGTGTCCGACCGTGACATCTTCGCCGATAAGCAGCGGATAGCCGCCAGGGTTGCTGGCACTCTTGCGGGTCAGGTGCAGCACTGTACCGTCCTGAATGTTGCTGCGCGCACCGATGTGGATATGGTTGACGTCCCCTCTGGCGGCCACCATGGGCCAGATGCTCGCATCGTCGCCCAGCTGGATATCCCCCACCAGGGTGGCGCAGGGATCCACATATACCCGATTGCCCAGTTGCGGGCATTTTCCCTTGTAAGGTCTTAGTCGCAAGTCCATCTTGGCCTCCTTGTTTTCGGCCATTCTAGCAAGACGACACCGGTTTCTGTGGATAAGTTTGTATAAAAGCTGTGCTTGGATATGAATAACTAAAAAAGTGCCGATTTTTGCAATTTTATTGCATGGGAGGGGTTGCCAGAACGAATTCGCTCCCTATAATGCGCCTCCATC
>NZ_CP026226.1:1770000-1900000 GCF_002903485.1 Aeromonas sp. ASNIH7 | reverse complement strand
GTCGGTAAGAGACATTACGACTCACGGATTTCCGAATGGGGAAACCCACTTAGCATAAGCTAGGTATCGCTACGTGAATACATAGCGTAGCGAGGCGAACCGGGAGAACTGAAACATCTAAGTACCCCGAGGAAAAGAAATCAACCGAGATTCCCTCAGTAGCGGCGAGCGAACGGGGATTAGCCCTTAAGCATCTTGGAAGTTAGTGGAACGGTCCTGGAAAGGCCGGCGATACAGGGTGATAGCCCCGTACACGAAAACGACCTTGATGTGAAATCGAGTAGGGCGGGACACGTGACATCCTGTCTGAATATGGGGGGACCATCCTCCAAGGCTAAATACTCCTGACTGACCGATAGTGAACCAGTACCGTGAGGGAAAGGCGAAAAGAACCCCTGTGAGGGGAGTGAAATAGAACCTGAAACCGTGTACGTACAAGCAGTGGGAGCCCTTCGGGGTGACTGCGTACCTTTTGTATAATGGGTCAGCGACTTACATTTTGTAGCGAGGTTAACCGTATAGGGGAGCCGTAGGGAAACCGAGTCTTAACTGGGCGTCTAGTTGCAAGGTGTAGACCCGAAACCGGGTGATCTAGCCATGGGCAGGTTGAAGGTTGAGTAACATCAACTGGAGGACCGAACCCACTAACGTTGCAAAGTTAGGGGATGACCTGTGGCTGGGGGTGAAAGGCCAATCAAACTCGGAGATAGCTGGTTCTCCCCGAAAGCTATTTAGGTAGCGCCTCGGACGAATACTACTGGGGGTAGAGCACTGTTTGGGCTAGGGGGTCATCCCGACTTACCAACCCCATGCAAACTCCGAATACCAGTAAGTAATATCCGGGAGACACACGGCGGGTGCTAACGTCCGTCGTGAAGAGGGAAACAACCCAGACCGCCGGCTAAGGTCCCAAAGTTCTGGTTAAGTGGGAAACGATGTGGGAAGGCTTAGACAGCTAGGATGTTGGCTTAGAAGCAGCCATCATTTAAAGAAAGCGTAATAGCTCACTAGTCGAGTCGGCCTGCGCGGAAGATGTAACGGGGCTCAAACCAGGCACCGAAGCCGCGGATTCACGCTAAGCGTGAGTGGTAGGGGAGCGTTCTGTAAGTCTGCGAAGGTGTATCGAGAGGTATGCTGGAGATATCAGAAGTGCGAATGCTGACGTAAGTAACGATAAAGGGGGTGAAAAGCCTCCTCGCCGGAAGACCAAGGGTTCCTGTCCAACGTTAATCGGGGCAGGGTGAGTCGACCCCTAAGGCGAGGCCGAAAGGCGTAGTCGATGGGAAGCAGGTTAATATTCCTGCACGACTTGTAATTGCGATGGGGGGACGGAGAAGGCTAGGTGGGCCAGGCGACGGTTGTCCTGGTGAAAGTGCGTAGGTGGTGTTTCTAGGCAAATCCGGAGACACAACACTGAGACACGAGACGAACGCACCACGGTGCGGAAGCCATTGATGCCCTGCTTCCAGGAAAAGCCTCTAAGCTTCAGATTACAAGTCATCGTACCCCAAACCGACACAGGTGGTCGGGTAGAGAATACCAAGGCGCTTGAGAGAACTCGGGTGAAGGAACTAGGCAAAATAGAACCGTAACTTCGGGAGAAGGTTCGCTCTTGATGGTGAAGTCCCTCGCGGATGGAGCTGTCGGGAGTCGCAGTGACCAGATGGCTGGGACTGTTTATCAAAAACACAGCACTCTGCAAACACGAAAGTGGACGTATAGGGTGTGACACCTGCCCGGTGCCGGAAGGTTAATTGATGGGGTTAGCGCAAGCGAAGCTCTTGATCGAAGCCCCGGTAAACGGCGGCCGTAACTATAACGGTCCTAAGGTAGCGAAATTCCTTGTCGGGTAAGTTCCGACCTGCACGAATGGTGTAACCATGGCCATGCTGTCTCCACCCGAGACTCAGTGAAATCGAATTCGCCGTGAAGATGCGGTGTACCCGCGGCTAGACGGAAAGACCCCGTGAACCTTTACTACAGCTTGGCACTGAACATTGAACCTACATGTGTAGGATAGGTGGGAGGCTTTGAAGGCGTGACGCCAGTTGCGCTGGAGCCGTCCTTGAAATACCACCCTTGTATGTTTGATGTTCTAACGCAGGCCCATGAATCTGGGCCGCGGACAGTGCCTGGTGGGTAGTTTGACTGGGGCGGTCTCCTCCCAAAGAGTAACGGAGGAGCACGAAGGTTGGCTAATCCTGGTCGGACATCAGGAGGTTAGTGCAATGGCATAAGCCAGCTTAACTGCGAGACGGACAGGTCGAGCAGGTACGAAAGTAGGTCATAGTGATCCGGTGGTTCTGAATGGAAGGGCCATCGCTCAACGGATAAAAGGTACTCCGGGGATAACAGGCTGATACCGCCCAAGAGTTCATATCGACGGCGGTGTTTGGCACCTCGATGTCGGCTCATCACATCCTGGGGCTGAAGTCGGTCCCAAGGGTATGGCTGTTCGCCATTTAAAGTGGTACGCGAGCTGGGTTCAGAACGTCGTGAGACAGTTCGGTCCCTATCTGCCGTGGGCGTTGGATGATTGAAGGGAGTTGCTCCTAGTACGAGAGGACCGGAGTGAACGAACCTCTGGTGTTCGGGTTGTCACGCCAGTGGCACTGCCCGGTAGCTAAGTTCGGAATCGATAACCGCTGAAAGCATCTAAGCGGGAAGCGAGCCCTGAGATGAGTCATCCCTGACCCCTTGAGGGTCCTAAAGGGCCGTTGGAGACCACAACGTTGATAGGTGGGGTGTGTAAGCGTAGCGATACGTTGAGCTAACCCATACTAATTACCCGTGAGGCTTAACCATACAACACCCAAGAAGTGTTTCTGGCCTTGTAGCGAATGAGCGAACTACTTACAAATTCAGTGGTAATGACAAGCAACTAGCGAAGTCGTTATTCACGTCAGCTTTCTGGATTAAGATTTTGCCTGGCGGCAATAGCGCAGTGGAACCACCTGACCCCATGCCGAACTCAGAAGTGAAACGCTGTAGCGCCGATGGTAGTGTGGCATTCGCCATGCGAGAGTAGGACACTGCCAGGCACCCAATTTTAGATTACGCATTGAGCGTGGTCTTTACCGGTTAGTGTGCTGATATGGCTCAGTCGGTAGAGCGCATCCTTGGTAAGGATGAGGTCCCCAGTTCGATTCTGGGTATCAGCACCATTTTCAAGCAGTACAAGCTTTTGCCTGACGGCAATAGCGCCGTGGAACCACCTGATCCCATGCCGAACTCAGAAGTGAAACGCGGTAGCGCCGATGGTAGTGTGGCATTCGCCATGCGAGAGTAGGACACTGTCAGGCACCTATTCAGAAGAGGCCTCCCATACGGGAGGCCTTTTTGCATTTCTGTCCTCCCGCCTCAATTCCCTGCTTCTATTTCAGTAAAAATGCTGGGCTATCAAGGGATTGCTCGTTACTCTTTAGCCGTTGCCCGATGAACACGTGATGCTGCCTGCGAGGTATTGATGGCTACGTTGAAGGAAATTGCACAGGAGGCGGGGGTATCGCTTGCTACCGTATCCCGTGTGCTGAACGAGGATCCCAGCCTGAGCGTCAAGGACGAGACCAGGCAGAAGATCTTCGAGATTGCCGAGCGGCTGGAGTACAAGACCAGCAGCGCCCGCAAAGGAGTGCACAAGAGCAAGCTGCAGCTCCTGGCTGTCTACGCCTATCCCCAGAGCACCGAGGTCAACGATCCCTACTATCTGGCCATCCGCTACGGTATCGAGACCCAGTGTACCCGCCTCAACATCGAGCTGGCCCACTGCTACAACGGTGCCGAGGGGCGTGAGCTCTCTGCCGTCGATGGCATCCTGGTCATCGGCCATCTGCCGGAAGAACGGCTGGCCGTGCTGCGCGGCCTGTCTGCCCAGCTGGTGTTCGTGGATTGCCGCTCTCAGGGGGATTTTGACTCGATTGACGTTGATTTGGCACTCATCAGCCAGCAGGTAGTGGACTTCTTCATCGCCGAGGGCCATCAGCGCATCGGCTATATCGGTGGCCAGGATGATGGCCCGGATCTGCGGGAACTGGCTTTCCGGGATTATGGCCAGCGGCTTGGCGTGGTACAGGAGAGCGACCTCTATCGCGGAGACTTCTCCAGCGCTTCCGGCTACAAGCTGGCGAAGGAGATGCTGGCCGGTGACTGGCCCAGGGCGCTGTTTGTCGCCTCCGACTCCATCGCCATCGGTGTGCTGCGTGCCATCCACGAGAAGGGACTGGCGATTCCCCAGCAGATCGAGCTTATCAGCGTCAACGATATTCCGACTGCCAAGTTCACCTTCCCGCCGCTCTCAACGGTGCGGATCCACTCCGAGTTGATGGGCTCCCAGGGGGTCAATTTGCTGGTCGAACGGCTGCGTGACGAGCGTGATATTCCACTCCGGGTGCTGGTACCGAGCAAGTTGACCCTGCGTGGCACCACGCGCTGATTTTAGTAAAATACCCTGCATTTTAGTCGCACCATCTTGCGGTGGTGCGACACTCCTCCCAAGTACACTGCTTTGCCATATCATCCAATGACGTCACATCACATTGTTTTATAGTTGATTTTACTGTTATTCAGCCAGCTATCATCAACATCCATGCCACTCATCTATACCTTGCCCTCCTTTGTCTCCCGCTTCTGATCTCGCTCACAAAACCATCCGCTCACTGTGATCAGGTTAAAACTTTACCTATTCAAAACTGATATTTAGTAAATATTTATCTAGAGTTTACCCAGTTAACGTTGCCTTGTTCCGGGAGGACATGTGAATAACTGGGAAAACGTCCAATTCATTGGTGAAAACAGGCTGGCTCCGCGCGCCTACTTCTTCTCTTATGCCGATCACGGGCTGGCGGCCACCATGCAGCGCGAGCTGAGCCGCCGTTTTCTGAGCCTGAGCGGCCAGTGGCAGTTCCACTACTTCGACCATCCTCTGCAGGTGCCGGAGGCCTTCTATCACAGCCCCATGAACGAGTGGGGCCAGATCACCGTGCCCAACATGTGGCAGATGGAAGGGCATGGCAATCTGCAGTACACCGACGAAGGTTTTCCTTTCCCCATCGATGTGCCCTTCGTGCCGACCAACAACCCCACCGGCGCCTATCAGCGCAGCTTCACGCTGAGCCCGGCCTGGGACGGCGAGCAGGTGATCATCAAGTTTGACGGGGTGGAGACCTACTTCGAGGTCTATGTAAACGGCCACTATGTCGGCTTCAGCAAGGGGAGCCGCCTCACCGCCGAGTTCGATATCAGCGCCTACGCCAAGGTTGGCGAAAACCTGCTGTCAGTGCGGGTGATGCAGTGGGCCGACTCCACCTATATCGAAGATCAGGACATGTGGTGGATGGCGGGGATTTTCCGCGACGTCTACCTGGTGGGCAAACCGGCCGCCCATGTGCAGGACTTCTTTATCCGCACCGCGCTGGCCGATGGCAATCAGATTGCCGGCCAGAGCGCCACCCTGAGCTGCGATATCCAGCTGGAAAATCTTGGTGCGCCAGCCCGTGATCACCGTCTGGTCTGGTCGCTGCTGGATCAGGGCAGCGAGATCGCCAGCGGCTCGCTCGACCATCTCGCCATCGACGGCAAGTGTGATTGCCGTTTCACGCTGGATCTGGCCAACCCCCATCTGTGGAGTGCCGAAGACCCTTACCTCTACCAGCTGCAACTCTCCCTCTACAACGGTCAGGGCGAGCTGCTGGAAGTGATCCCGCAGCGGGTCGGGGTGCGTGAAATCACCGTCAAGGATGGCCTCTTCTACGTCAACGGCCACTACCTCAAGCTGCACGGGGTGAACCGCCACGACAACGACCACCTCAAGAGCCGTGCGGTCGGCATGGATCGGGTGGAGCGCGATATCGTGCTGATGAAGCAGCACAACCTCAACTCGGTGCGCACCGCTCACTACCCGAACGACCCGCGTTTCTACGAGCTGTGCGACCAGTACGGCCTGTTCGTGATGGCAGAGACCGATGTGGAGACCCACGGTTTTGCCAACGTCGGCGATCTCAGCCGCATCACTGACGATCCCTTCTGGGAGCCGGTGTTCGTGGATCGCATCGAGCGCCACGTGCACGCCCAGAAGAACCACCCCTCCATCATCATCTGGTCGCTCGGCAACGAGTCCGGCTACGGCTGCAACATCAGAGCCATGTACCAGCGCTGCAAGGGGATCGACCCGACCCGGCTGGTGCACTACGAAGAGGATCGCGATGCCGAGGTGGTGGATGTGGTGAGTACCATGTACTCCCGCGTCTCCCAGATGAACTGCTTCGGCGAGTTCCCGATGGCCAAGCCGCGTATCCTCTGCGAATACGCCCACGCCATGGGCAACGGCCCGGGTGGCCTGAGCGAATACCAGCAGGTGTTTGACCGCCATCCCCACATTCAGGGCCACTATATCTGGGAGTGGTGCGATCACGGCATTCTGGATCAGGACGAGCAGGGCCGCCCGGTCTACAAGTACGGCGGCGACTACGGCGACTACCCCAACAACTACAACTTCTGCATGGATGGCCTCATCTATCCGGATCAGACCCCGGGGCCGGGGCTGCGCGAATACAAGCAGGTGATCTGCCCGGTCAAGGTGCGCGCCCTGGATCTGGCGAGCGGCAAGCTGGCGGTGGAAAACCGCTACTGGTTCTCCACTCTCGACGACATCCGCCTGCTGGTCGAAGTGAAGGCCGAGGGCGAACTGCTGGCCAGCCAGCAAATCCGGCTGGAAGGGGTGGCCCCCGGTGCCACCACCGAGTTGCAGCTCGAACTGCCATCCCTCGATGGGCGGGAAACCTTCGTCCAGCTGCGGGTCATCAAGGCCAGTGCGACCCGCTACAGCGCGGCGGAGCACGAGCTGGGCCAGTACCAGTTCCAGCTGAAGGTATCGACTCGCCAGCTGCAGCCCTTTGCCAATCCCAACGCCACCCCGTTGCATATTGCCGATGAGCGCCTCACGCTGACCTTGAGCGGCAGCGGCTTTGCCCTGCGCTTCTCGCGCCTCGACGGCAAGCTGGTGAGTTGGCAGCAGGATGGTATCGAGCTCATCGAGCGAGCCCCGCGCCTCACTTTCTTCAAGCCGATGATCGACAACCACAAGCAGGAGTACGAGAGCCTGTGGCACCCGAACCACCTGCAGATCATGCAGGAGCACTTCCGCACCTTAAGCTGGCGCCAGCTGGGTGAGGCGGTCGAGGTAACGGTGGAGAGTCTGATCGCACCGCCGGTGTTCGACTTTGGCATGCGCTGCCGCTACGTCTATACCCTGAGCCGGAACGGTCAGCTGCACGTGGCTCTGTCCGGCCAGCCCTACGGCGGCTATGACGACATCATCCCCAAGATCGGCTTCGAGCTGGGCATTCGTCAGGATCTCGACCGGGTGCACTACTACGGTATGGGGCCGGGCGAGAACTATCAGGACAGCCGCCAGAGCAACTGGATCGACAGCTTCCAGAGCACAGTCAGCGAGATGTGGGAGCACTACCCCTTCCCGCAGGACAACGGCAACCGCCAGCAGGTGCGCTGGGCGACCCTGACCAACCGTCACGGCGCCGGTCTCTACGTGCGGCCTGATGCCCCCATCAACCTGAGCGTCTGGCCCTACAGCTGGGAGCACATCCATGCGGCGCAACACATCAACGAGCTGGAACCGAGTGGCTATCTCACTCTCAACCTGGATTACAGGGTGGTGGGGCTCGGCTCCAACTCCTGGGGCTCCGAGGTGCTGGACTCCTGGCGGGTGCGCTTCGAGCCGTTCAGCTTCGGCCTGACCCTGCTGCCCATCTCCCGTGGCAACCTCAATCCGGCTGCGCTGGCCGGGCTCGATCTCACCATCAACGGCGGGAGGAACCTCGCATGATCACCCTGGACAACCTGACCCTGTTCAAAAACATCTACCGGGAGGGCAAGAAGTGGGGCCGCTGCGTGGAGGCCATCAACAACCTGCCGAACCTCAAGCCCGGCATCTGTCACTCCATCGGTGACTCCCTCACCTACCGCTTGCAGGAGGGGGCCAGCCCGGCCACCTCGTTGTTCGAGGGGCAGCGCCGCTACTTCGACGTTCACTACTACCTGGAAGGGG
Source organism: Aeromonas sp. ASNIH7 (assembly GCF_002903485.1). Lineage (NCBI taxonomy): Bacteria > Pseudomonadati > Pseudomonadota > Gammaproteobacteria > Aeromonadales > Aeromonadaceae > Aeromonas > Aeromonas sp. ASNIH7. The sequence goes on along the minus strand of NZ_CP026226.1, from coordinate 1,891,938 downwards.
AAGAGACGGTGGAGTGGGCCCCCAAGTCGGAGCTGGGGGTCGAGCAGGCCTATGACGACACCACGGACCGCGAGTGGCTGGCCGGTGAGGTGCGCGAGCGCCAGCAAGTCGGCAACGGTCAGGTGGTGATCTTCGAGAACGACGAGGCTTACCGGTTCGCAGGCGACAGCCCGGTGCGCAAGCTGATCATCAAGGTCACCGTCGAAGGCGGCTACTTCAAAAACAAATAACAAGCCGCCGGTTCTGCACTGACAAAGCCGGAAGGGCGGGGCTCACCCTACACATCATGCCCCGCTCTTTCGCGAGATAACTACAGGTCTGGAGATGTACCATGTCTGATTCCAAACGCAATACGATAGGCAAGTTTGGTCTGCTGTCGCTCACCTTCGCGGCGGTATTCAGCTTCAACAACGTCATCAACAACAACATCGAAATCGGTCTGGCCTCGGCCCCGATGTTCTTTCTGGCCACCATTTTCTACTTCATTCCGTTCTGCCTGATCATTGCGGAGTTCGTGTCACTGAACAAAAACTCCGAAGCGGGGGTGTATGCCTGGGTGAAGAGCTCCCTCGGCGGTCGCTGGGCCTTTATCTCCGCCTACACCTACTGGTTCGTGAACCTCTTCTTCTTTACCTCGCTGCTGCCACGGGTCATCGCCTACGCCTCCTATGCCTTCCTCGGCTACGAGTACATTCTCACCCCGGTGGCGACCACGGCATTGAGCATGGTGCTGTTTGCCTTTGCCACCTACGTCTCCACCAACGGCGCCAAGATGCTCGGCCCCATCACCTCGGTGACCTCGTCCCTGATGCTGCTGCTGACCCTCTCCTACATTCTGCTGGCAGGTGCGGCACTGGTGGGCGGCGTACAGCCAGCCGACCCCATCACGGTAGAGGCCATGGTCCCCGATTTCAGCTGGGCCTTCCTCGGCATCACCACCTGGATCTTTATGGCGGCCGGTGGCGCCGAGTCGGTGGCGGTCTACGTCAATGACGTGAAAGGGGGCTCCAAGTCTTTCGTGAAGGTGATCATCGTCGCCGGGATCTTTATCGGGGTGCTCTACTCCATCGCATCGCTGTTGATCAACGTGTTCGTCCACAGCGACACCCTGAAATATACCGGCGGCTCGGTGCAGGTGTTTGAAGGGCTGGCGGCCTACTTCGGCCTGCCGGAGATCCTGATGAACCGCTTCGTCGGTCTGGTCTCCTTCACCGCCATGTTCGGCTCCCTGCTGATGTGGACGGCGACCCCGGTGAAGATCTTCTTCTCCGAAATCCCGGCCGGCATCTTCGGCAAGAAGACGGTCGAGCTGAACGAGAACGGCGTGCCCGCCCGCGCAGCCTGGATCCAGTACCTCATCGTGCTGCCGCTGATGGTGATCCCGACTCTGGGCTCCAACACCGCTCAGGATCTGATGAACACCGTCATCAACATGACCGCTGCCGCTTCCATGCTGCCGCCGCTGTTCATCATGCTGGCCTACCTCAATCTGCGCCTGAAGCTCGACCACCTGCCGAGGGATTTCAAGATGGGCTCGCGCTCCACCGGCATCGCCGTGGTATCGGTGCTGATCGTCCTCTTCTCGGTGGGTTTCCTCGCCTCCACCTTCCCGACCGGCGCCGACATCATGACCATCGTCTTCTACAACGTCGGCGGGATCGTGATCTTCCTCGGCTTCGCCTGGTGGAAATACAACCGATACGAGGCCTCCCTCAGCGCCGAAGCGCGCGCGAAAGAGGCCGAGCCAGCGGCGCAGGTCGTCATCCAGCCGTCATGACCCCATCAAACCGGGTGGCCGTTGGCCACCCGCAAACCGTTGAACCAGAAAAGGAAAAGAGCATGAGCGAGACGATCGAGTTTGCCGAATTCAAAAGGGTCGAGATGAAGGTGGGCAAGGTGCTGGAGGTGGTGCGTCACCCCGGGGCCGACAAACTCTACATCGTCCAGATCGACGTGGGTGGCGAGCGGCCGCTGCAGACCGTCACCAGTCTGGTGCCTTACTACAGCGAAGAGGAGCTGATGGGCAGCGAGGTGGTGGTACTGACCAACTTGAAACCCACCAGGATGCGCGGCGAGCGTTCCGAGTGCATGTTGCTGTGCGCCGAGACCCCGGACGAGAGCCAGAGCGTGCTGTTGCAACCGCGGGTGCCGATGGCGCCGGGCACCCCCATCGTCTGACGGGTATTGCGAGCCGGTGCGGGAGACGGCACCGGTTCACCAACGAGGTCGTCCACGCGGGCCGATCATAACAAGAGAGTAACGCGCGGGGCCGACAGACCCTTGCCGAACACATCACTGAGTCACAGCGCTCCCCGCAGGGAGCGCGAGTCCATTGGAGGACACCATGTCTGAATCCGTACGCGGCACCATAGGCAAGTTTGCCCTGTTGTCGATGACCTTTGCCGCCGTGTTCAACGTGCGCAACATCGTCAACAACAACATCGAGCTGGGGCTCAGCTCCGCCCCCATCTTCCTGCTGGCGACCATCGTCTACTTCATCCCGTTTGTCTTCATCATCGCCGAGTTCGTCTCGGCCAACAAAAACTCCGAGTCGGGGATGTACGACTGGCTGAAAAAACCGCTCGGCACCCGGATGGCCTATCTGGGCTCGTTTCTCTACTGGTTCGTGAACCTGTTCTGGTTCGTCTCCCTGCTGCCCAACGTCATCGCCTACGCCTCCTACGCCATGCTGGGCTATGAGTACAGCTTCTCGCCCATGGTCACCTCGGTCATCTCCATCGTGCTGTTTGCGGCGGCGACCCATATCTCCACCAAGGGGGCGAGCTGGCTCGGCAAGATTGCGGAGATCGTGGCCTACGGGGTGTTTGCCCTGTTCGCCATCTATGTGCTGGGTGCCCTGATGGCCCTCGGTGGCGATCATGTGCCGGCCCAGCCCATCACGCTGGAGGCGATGACTCCCACCGTCAACTGGGCGACCCTCGGCATCATGTGCTGGATCTTCCAGGCGGCGGGCGGTGCCGAGACAGCGGCGGCCTACCTCAATGACGTGAAGGGGGGCCAGAAGTCCTTCATCAAGGTGATCATCAGTGCGGGTATCGTCATCGGTGCCATGTATGCGGTCGGTTCCCTGTTGGTGAACGTGTTCGTACCGCGCGAGAGCCTCACCTATGCCGGCGGCATGGTGGAGATCTTCACCGGCATGGCGCAGTACTTCGGTCTCTCCGAGGCGCTGGTGGGCCGCTTTGTCGGCGTGGTGCTGTTCATCGCCATGTTCGGCTCCATGATGATGTGGACCTCGGCGCCGGTGAAGATCCACTTCTCCGAGATCCCGCAGGGGGTTTACGGCGAGAAGACCACCCAGCTCAACGAGCACGGGGTGCCGGTGCGCGCCGCCTGGTGGCAGTTTGTCTTCGTGTTCGCGATGCTGGTGGTCAACGGCTTCGGCTCGGAATCCGTGCAGCAGATGATGAACACCGCCATCAATCTCACCGCCGGGACTGCCATGTTGCCGCCGATCTTCATCATGGTGGCCTACTTCGTGTTCCGCTGGAAACATGACGACACCCCGCGCGAGTTTCGCATGGGATCGCGCACCTTCGGGATGGGGGTGGTGTCGGTGCTGATCGCCATCTTCGTGGTGAGCATGAGCGCCTCCGCCTTCCCGGCCGGGGTGGATCTGGTGCGCGCCTTCTTCATCAACGTCTTCATGACCGCGGTCTTCTCGGCGCTGGCCTACTGGTGGATCTCCCGCTTCGAGAAGCGTCAGGCCCGCAAGTCAGGTGGCAACGAGAAGAAAGCGGGCAGCGGCCCCTTGGCCAGCCAGCGCTGACCGGCATGTGGCAAACAGGAGACGGGCGACCAGGGTCGCCCGTTTTTTGTTGGCCGGATCCGGGGCCGGAGGGTCAAAATCGTTTAGTTTTGCTGTGAGAATGTGCATTATCGTTTAACAAAATGAAACAAATGAAGCTGCCGCTCAACTTTGCACCACAGGGTGTTCGGGGTAAGCTTGTCCCTTCGTATCCGGGGTCGCCGCCTGATGACGCCTTCCCCGTGCCCTGTCGTCCCCATCCCGTGCGGGACGCGCTTTCTCTGGAGACTCCCCGTGCGTCTGGATCCTTTTACCTCTGTGCTGATTGCCGTGGTGGCCCTGGCCTCCTTCTTCCCCTGTGAGGGGCAGGTGGCCGTCTGGTTCGGTCTGTTGACCAAGCTGGCGGTGGCGCTGCTGTTCTTCATGCACGGTGCCAAGCTGTCGCGCCAGAACTTGCTGGCGGGCCTCGGCCACTGGCGACTGCATCTGGTGGTGATGGCCAGCACCTTCGTGCTCTTCCCGCTGCTGGGGCTGCTGCTCACGCCCCTGGTGCCCCAGTGGCTGAGCCCGGCCATCTACCTCGGTTTCCTTTACCTGTGCGCCCTGCCCGCCACCGTGCAGTCGGCCATCGCCTTCACCTCCATGGCGGGGGGCAATGTGTCGGCGGCGGTGTGCAGCGCTTCGGCCTCCAGCATCCTCGGCATCTTCCTCTCGCCGGTGCTGGTGGGGCTGATGATCAATGTGCAGGGGGAGGGGGTCGATACCTGGCACTCCATTCAGGCCATCATGGTGCAGCTGATGTTGCCCTTCGTGGTGGGGCACCTGTCACGCCCCCTCATCGGTGGCTGGGTCGACAGCCACCGGCCGCTCATTGGCAAGCTGGACCAGAGCTCCATCCTGCTGGTGGTCTATGTGGCCTTCAGCGAGGCGGTGGTGCAGGGGATCTGGCACCAGGTCGGCTGGTATGATTTGGCCAGCATCGTGCTGCTGAGCTGCGTCTTGCTGGCGCTGGTGCTGGGGTGGAACGTCTGGATCAGCCGTCGCCTCGGTTTCAACAGGGCGGACGAGATCACCATCGTCTTCTGCGGCTCCAAGAAGAGCCTGGCCAACGGGGTGCCCATGGCCAACGTCATGTTCCCCGCCGCCAGCGTCGGGGTCATGGTGCTGCCGTTGATGATCTTCCACCAGATCCAGCTGATGGTGTGCGCCGTGCTGGCCCGCCGCTACCGCGAGCAGGAGGCCCTGCCCCAGGTTCAGGAGGGGTAAGCGGTCCGGATAAAGAAGAGGGAGGCCATGGGCCTCCCTCTTTCGTTTGCCGCGTCGTCAGCGTTTGCGCCAGACGGTGAGCTGGGCCACCGTGTGCTGGTACTTGCGGGCGGTCTCGCGGATGACGAAGGGGACGTCCCTCGGGGGCATGTGCTCCTCGAACTCCTCCGCCAGCAGCCGTTGCAGCGCCTGATAGGTGCCGAGGGCCTCGCCGTTTTCCCGGATGCCGCCGAGCCAGTTGGCCTTGGGGGTGTAGTCGGTCAGCCAGGTGTAGGGGCTGGTGAGCACCAGCAGGCCGCCGCTGCGAAGGCGCGGAGCAATGTCCCGCAGGAAGCGGGCGGGCTCCCGCAGCCGGTCGATGAGGTTGGAGGCGAGCACCAGGTCGTAGTCGCCGTACTTGGGCTTGAGGTTGCAGGCATCCCCCTGGCTGAAGTGGACCCGCTCGCTCTGCTCGCGACCGAGCTCGTGGCGGGAGAGGCGCGCCTCGCAATATTCCACCAGATCCCCTTCCACCGGCACCGCGTAGCGGAAGCTGTCCTGTCTTGCCAGGGTCAGGGCCACGTCGATGAAGCGGGCCGAGTAGTCCACCCCGTCCACGTGGGCGAAGCGGCGAGCCAGTTCGAAGCTGGCGCGGCCGGTGGCGCAGCCGATGTCGAGCGCCCGGTCATGGCGGCCGCACAGCTCGCTGGCAAGACCGGCCAGAGCCTCGGCGTAGTTGGCGACCCCGAAGTGGTTCGGACCGTACTGGAAGTCGAGATACTGGGCGACGAGCGTGTCGGTTTCATAAGGGTTCACGATGACGGGCTCCTGATGGCGTGAGACCAGGTAGCGGAAGCCCGCGTGCTGGAAGAAGTGGCGACGGAAGGCGTAGCGGGAGGACTTGAGTGCCTCGTTGCCGGTGCTGATCCAGCTCCCGCCCTTGATGAGGGTGTGCTTGCCGTCGAAGGTGGGGGTGGAGAAGTCGTCGTAGAGGGGATGCACCTTGAACCCCTCGAAGCCGTCGATGGCGGTGCTGGTCCACTGCCAGACGTTGCCCACCAGATCGAAGAAGCTGCCCTGGGGGCAGGCATCCACCGGGCAGGAGGAGGCGAAGCGGGCCAGGTTGATGTTGCCGGGGGCCTCCATCCAGTCCGGCTGATCGCCGGCCAGTTGTTCCCGTAGCAGCATCCACTCCCCCTCGCTCGGTAGCTGGACGGGCAGGCCGGTCTGATCCGCCTTCCAGCGGCAGAAGGCGGCGGCCTCCAACTGGTTCACCTCCACCGGCCAGTCCCAGGGCATGGGGACCTGCTCGGTCATCAGCCGCAGTTGCAACTGCTCGGGTTCGAGGGGGTCGCCGACCCAGAAGGTGGGCATGCGGGCGTTGGCATACTGGCGCCAGCCCCGGCCCTCGTCGTCCCACCAGGCGGGCGCTTCATATCCGCCCGCCTGCACGAAGGCCAGGTACTCGGCGTTGCTCACCAGCATACGGCTGGCCTGGAAGGGGGCCAGCTCGATGTGGCGCTCGCCATATTCGTTGTCCCAGCCGTAGGTGGCATCCTGCTTGCCGAGGCGCACCTGGCCGCCGGCCACCGGCAGCAGGGTGTTGACGGGGACGGCGGCGAGATCGTGGCGCGCCTCGGGGCAGACCGGCCACTGGGGCTGGCTGCGCACCCAGGCCAGGGGCAGCTGGCGGATCAGCACACTGGAGGTCTCGAGGTGGATGCGCTCGTGCTCTATCCCCATCAGGATGACCCAGGCCGGGCTCTGCCAATGGATGGGCAGCTCGATCGGCATTCGCTCGATGAACTCACACACCAGGGCGCGCACCCGGCCGCGGTAGTCACGCAGTTCGGCCACCGTGGGCCAGTCGTAGTGGGTTTCGTCCAGATCGTCCCAGCTCATCTCGTCCACCCCGATGGCGACCAGGGCCTCGATGCGTGGGTCGAGCCGACTCTCGATGAGACGGGCCGCCAGCAGCTTGTTGACGAAGAAGGCGGCGGTATGGCCGTAGTAGAAGATGAGCGGGTGGCGCAGGGGGATCGCCTTGTTGAACCAGGCCCGCTCGTCGGCCAGGCAGTCGAACAGCGAGTCGTAGAGATCGAAGGTCTGGCAGAAGTAGGCGAGCAGCTCGCGGCGCTTGTGGTCGGGATCGTCGCCGGTCAGCAGCGGGGTGCGGGTGGGGGCAGGCAGGCCCGGATGGACGAATGAGTGGCTGGCTTGGGTCACGCTCTGACTCCTTGTTGATTCTGGCGGGTGAAGCAGCGATGGAGTGCTCTATACGCACCAGGTATCACTATTGGCTCAACGAACCGGGGCGGCAACCAAAAAAATGGGTCAACACCCCCCTTCGGGTGTGGTCAGATTGACCAGATTGTGGTCTGAATGACTCTTTGTTATGGACCCTTCGAGCCTCGAAATATTGAAATGGATAGATAAATCATGATGTTAGCCATATGGCACAGGGTTTGCTGATTGCCACTCACCTGCCGCGCCGTGCGGCAAAGAGGAAACGAGGAGTAGCGGGATGAAATGGATGCTGGGAGTGGTGCTGGCCCTGGGACTGACCGGATGCAGCTGGCAGGATGACGTCAAGGTGCGCGGGGAGGGGGCCGTGGTGGAGCAGCAGCATCCCCTGGGGCGGGAGGTGACCCGGGTGCTGGCGGGCGTGCCCGCCAACCTGTACCTGGTGGCGGGAGAGAGCCACACCCTCAGGGTCAAGGGGGAGGCCAACCTGCTGCCCTATCTGGTGCTCACCGAGAAGGGGGAGAAGCTGGAGATCGAGGTCAAGGATGGCTACCGGCTCGACCCCACCCAGCCGCTGGAGATCACCATCACCCTGCCGACGCTGCACGAGTTGGCACTGGCGGGAGTTGGCAACGGCACCTTGCGCGACTTCAAGGGGGATGATCTGGTGCTCTCCCTGGCGGGCACGGGGGACATCGTCGCCAGCGGGCTGACGCTGGATCGGCTGGAGGGCAACATCGCCGGGCTGGGCAACCTGGATCTGGGGCAGGGCTCCGCCCGGGTGATGGCGCTGAACATCGCCGGCGCCGGTGGTGTCAAGGGAGCCGGGCTCGCCAGCGAGGAGGTCGAGGTGAGCATCGCCGGCAGTGGCGAGGTCGAGGTGCGGGCCCGGTCGCGGCTCAAGATAGAGATCGCCGGTGCCGGAGCGGTCAACTACTGGGGCAGCCCAGCGCTGACCAGCGAGATCGCGGGCTCGGGCCAGGTGAGCCGGTTGGGGAGCTGATCCCATCATCGCAACAATGAAAAAGGCCCCTCGGGGCCTTTTTTGCAGGATGCGACACTGTTGGGCGACGCTTCACTCGAGGGGGAGTGCGAGGCCCAGATCGGCGTTCAGGCGCATCAGCAGCCACTGCATGCCGGCGAGGTGCTGGTGGTCATGGCTGACGAGCAGGCGCACCAGACCGTCTAGGGTCACCTCCCCATAGCCGCCATAGCGGGCGCGGCGCTGCCAGGCGTCGGACGGCACCGTCTTCAACCATTCGACGGTCTGCAGGCGGGCGGTACGAAAGCGGTCGAGCTGCGTGGCGGTATCCTGTCGGGGGTAATCATGGTCCAGCGCCAGCTGATAGCCATCGAGGGAGGCGAGCTCCGGCAGGCTTTCTGCCAGGGTGCGACGAAACCGCACCTGATAGCCCAGCACCTCGATGTCCAGCAGGTGGCAGAGGTGCCCCCTAGCACTGAAACGCTCGGAGGGGATCCCGGCCCAGTTGGCGGGTTCCCAGTCCAGGTGGTCGGTGGGGACCTGTGCCAGCAGCCGCTCGAACTGATCCGGCATGGCCAGCAATGTGGTGAAGAGAGGCATCCTTGTCTCCTGTTTCCGGGTGAATGGCCGCCCGCTGACGGGGCGGCCACGAGCGGGTCAGCCTCAGGCCGGTTCGCCCAGGTGGTTGGCGTGAAAGCGCAGGTGCGCCTCGATGAAGCTCGCCACGAAGTAATAGCTGTGGTCGTAGCCGGCATGGCGGTTGAGCGTCAGGGGCCACGCCCGGGTGGCGGCCACTTCGGCCAGGGTGTCGATGCCGAGCTGCTCCGCTAGGAAGGGGTCGTCCAGCCCCACGTCCACCAGGGTCGGCAGGGGCGGGCTGTCGTGGTGGCGCAGCAGCTGGCAGGCATCCCACTCCTGCCACAGCAGGGGGTTGTTGCCGAGGTAGGCGCCGAGGGCCTTCTGGCCCCAGGGGCAGCGGCTCGGGTGGCTGATGGGGCTGAAGGCCGACACCGAGCGGTAGCGACCCGGCTCGCGCAGGGCGGCGATGAGGGCGCCGTGGCCCCCCATGGAGTGGCCGCTGATGGCGCGCTTCGTCGAGACCGGGAAGTGGGTCTCGATGAGCTCGGGCAGCTCCCGGGTGACGTAATCGTACATCTGGTAGTGATCCCGCCAGGGGGTCTGGGTGGCGTTGACGTAGAACCCCGCCCCCATGCCGAGGTCATAGCCGGGATCGTCCGCCACCCCTTCACCGCGGGGGCTGGTGTCCGGCGCTACCAGAGCGATGCCGAGCTCGGCGGCGATGCGCTGGGCCCCGGCTTTTTGCATGAAGTTCTCGTCGGTGCAGGTGAGACCGGAGAGCCAGTAGAGCACCGGCACTTTCTGGCCGGTGAGGGCCTGGGGCGGCAGGTAGATGGCGAAGCGCATCTCGCACCCCAGCACATTGGAGCGGTGGCGATACTGCTTGTGCCAGCCGCCGAAGCTCTTGTTGCTGCTGATGATGTCCAGATTCATGTAAGGACTCCTTGCCCCGCCCATGCGATGGGCGGGGCGCTCATGGGATCAGTAGTGGATGACGGTGCGGATGCTCTTGCCTTCGTGCATCAGATCGAACGCCTCGTTGATCTGCTCGAGGGGCATGGTGTGGGTGATGAAGTCGTCCAGCTTGAACTCACCCTGCATGTAGCGCTGCACATAGCTCGGCAGCTCGCTGCGACCGCGCACGCCGCCGAAGGCGCTGCCGCGCCACACCCGGCCGGTGACCAGCTGGAACGGACGGGTGCTGATCTCCTGGCCCGCACCGGCCACGCCGATGATGACGGATTCGCCCCAGCCCTTGTGGCAGCACTCCAGCGCCGCGCGCATCACCTTGACGTTGCCGATGCACTCGAAGGAGAAGTCGACGCCGCCGTCGGTCATCTCGACGATCACCTCCTGAATGGGCTTGTCGAACGTGTTCGGGTTGATGCAGTCGGTGGCGCCCAGCTTGCGGGCCAGCTCGAATTTGCTCTCGTTGATGTCGATGGCGATGATGCGGCCGGCCTTGGCCAGGCGCGCGCCTATGATGGCGGAGAGGCCGATGCCCCCCAGCCCGAAGATGGCGACGCTCTCACCCTCTTTCACCTTGGCGGTGTTCATCACGGCGCCGATGCCGGTGGTGACGCCGCAGCCCAGCAGGCAGACCTCTTCCAGGGGGGCGGCCGGATCCACCTTGGCGATGGAGATCTCGGGCAGCACCGTGTATTCGCTGAAGGTGGAGGTGCCCATGTAGTGGTAGATGGGCTGGCCGTCCTTGGAGAAGCGGGTGGTGCCGTCCGGCATCAGCCCCTTGCCCTGGGTGGCGCGGATCTTCTGGCACAGGTTGGTCTTGCCGGATTTGCAGAACTTGCACTCGCCGCACTCGGGGGTGTAGAGCGGGATCACGTGATCGCCGACCTTGACGCTGGTGACGCCCTCGCCGACGGACTCGACGATACCGCCCCCTTCATGGCCCAGGATGCAGGGGAAGACCCCTTCCGGATCTTCACCGGAGAGGGTGAAGGCATCGGTGTGGCAGACGCCGGTCGCGACGATGCGCACCCGCACCTCGCCGGCCTGGGGCGGCATGACCTCGACCTCTTCGATGGAGAGGGGCTGACCCGGTCCCCAGGCGATGGCGGCTTTACACTTGATGCTCTGAACCTGTGCCATGAATGACGTCCTCGTAGTGGTTGGATGAACGGAAATGAGTTCGGAGATCCAGTGTAGTTTCCCGCCGATTTGGTGATAATAACGCTAAGTATCAAATCACTTTTACACACAGGTAATAATGTTCGGCTGGGAAGGGGTCTGTGAATTTGTCAGCGTGGCGGAGCAGGGGGGCTTTACCCCGGCCGCGCGCAAGCTCGGGGTGTCGGTGGCCCAGGTGAGCCGCCAGGTGGCGCAGCTCGAAGACAGGCTGCAGGCCAAGCTGCTGCTGCGCACCACCCGCCAGGTGCGACTCACCGAACTCGGGGAGATCTATTTTCGTCACTGCCGCCAGTTGCTGGACAACCTCTACGAGGCGGAGCTGGCGGTGGGACGCCATCAGGCGGTGCCCCAGGGCTCCTTGCGCATCACGGCCCCGGTCTCCTACGGCGAGAGCCGCATCGCCCCCCTGGTGAACGACTTCATGGTGCGCTTCCCCCAGCTGGAGGTGACCCTCAACCTCACCAACCAGTTGCTGGATCTGGTGCACGAGGGGTTCGATCTGGCGATCCGCCTCGGCCACCTCAAGGATTCGACCCTGGTGGCCCGCAAGCTGGCGCAGCGGGTTCCCTATGTGTGCGCCTCCCCTGCCTACACCGCCCGCCACGGCATGCCCAACAGTCTCTCGGAGCTGGCCCGTCACACCTGCCTGGTGGGCAACGGGGACGAGTGGCACTTCACCCTGAACGGTAAACCCCACAGCGTGCGGGTACGCGGTCTGCTTCAGTGCAACAGCGGCCACGCCCTGCTGGATGCGGCCATCAAGGGGATCGGCATCATCCAGCTGCCGGACTACTACGTGAGCGACCACCTCGCCCGGGGGGAGCTCATCGAGCTGCTGCCGGAGCTGCGGGCCCCCGAGGAGGGGATCTGGGCCCTCTATCCCCACAACCGCCACCTCTCCCCCAAGGTGCGGCTGCTGGTGGACTATCTGGCCGAGCGCCTCAGCGATCCCCACCAACCCGCCCTGGTTCGGCCCATCGGCTGAGCCGTCGCCCGAAAAAGAAAAGGCCCGCATGTGCGGGCCTTTTGCATGGCATGAAGGGCGGGGCTATTCCCGCTCCTTGACGTAGGGGGTGCCGAGGGCCTTGGGGGCCACCGCCTTGCCGATGAAACCGGCCAGCAGGAAGACCGTCAGGATGTAGGGCAGCGCCTCGATGGCCTGCACCGGGATCGGGAAATCGCCGATGCTGACCCCTTGCAGCCGGATGGCGACCGCGTCGAGGAAGCCGAACAGCAGACAGGCCGCCATGGCGTTCCAGGGGCGCCACTTGCCGAACACCAGGGCCGCCAGCGCCATGAAGCCTTTGCCCGCGCTCATGTTGGGGATGAACTGGGCAGTCTGGGCCACCGCCAGATAGGTGCCCCCGATCCCCGCCAGCAGGCCGCCGATGATGAGGGCGGTGTAACGCATGCGCACCACGGAGATGCCTGCGGTGTCGACCGCCGCCGGGGCTTCGCCCACCGCCCGCAGCCGCAGGCCGAAGCGGGTGCGGAACAGCACCCACCAGGCCAGGGGCACGGCGGCGAAGGCCACGTACTCCAGCAGGGAGTGACCGCTCAAGAGCTCGCTGTAGAGCTGGCCGATGACGGGCACGTCATAGAGCTCCTTGGCATAGGGCAGGTCGATGGGGGCGAAGCGGGCATCGCCGGAGAGCGCCGGGGTCTGGCCGCCCTGATCGAACCAGTAACGGCCCAGGGTGACGGTCAGGCCGGCCGCCAGGATGTTGATGGCCATGCCGCTCACCACCTGATCACCGCGGTGGGTGATGGTGGCGAAGCCGTGCAGCAGGGCGAACAGGATGGAGATCCCCACCCCGGCACCCAGCCCAATCCAGGCGGAGCCGGTGACGGCGGCGGCCGCCGCACTGGCGAAGGCGGAGGCCAGCAGCTTGCCTTCCAGGGCGATGTTGACCACCCCGGAGCGTTCGCAAAACATGCCCGCCATAGCGGCAAGAATGAGCGGCGGCGCGGTACGGATAGTCGCATCCAGCATCAAAATCAGCATTTCGAACATGGTCAGGCTCCTTTGACTTGCGCGACTGAGCGGTTGGCGAAGGCCAGGTAGGCCTGCTCGATGCGCGGACGCAGCATGTGCTCGAGGGCGCCGCAGAACAGGATCACCAGACCCTGCAGCACCACGACGATGTTGCGATCCACCCCGAATTCGAAGCTGAGCTCGGCGCCGCCCTGGTAGAGGAAGCCGAACAGCAGGCTGGCGATGATGACGCCGACCGGGTGGTTGCGACCCATCAGGGCCACCGCGATGCCGGTGAAGCCGAAGCCTTCCACGAAGTTGAGCTTGATCTGGTGCAGCTCACCCTGCAGCACGTTGAGGGCGAAGAAGCCCGCCAGCATGCCGGAGATCACCATGGCCAGGATCACCACCTTGGGGTAGGAGATACCCGCATAGGCGGAGGCACTCTGGCTTGCGCCCACGGAGCGGATCTCGTAGCCCCAGCGGGTATGCCAGATGAAGACCCACACCAGGGCCGCACAGATCAGCGCCCAGAAGAAGCTGATGTTGAGGGGGCTGTTGGGCATGGCGATGCCGAAACCGGCCGCCAGCTCGCTCATCTTCGGCAGCCAGCTCGCCACGGCGAACACCTTGCTCTCGGTGGCCATGGATCCTGGCGGCTTGAAGACGTCTACCAGCAGGTAGGCCATCAAGGAGGCCGCGATGAAGTTGAACATGATGGTGGTGATGACGATGTGGCTGCCGCGCTTGGCTTGCAGCCAGGCCGGGATGAAGGCCCAGGCCGCACCGAACAGGCCGCCGGCGATGATGGCGAGCGGCAGCAGCAGGGCGAACGGCAACACGTCCCCGAGCAGCAGACAGACCAGACCGACCCCGAGGCCGCCGATATAGGCCTGCCCCTCACCGCCGATGTTGAACAGGCCGGCGTGGAAGGCCACCGCCACCGCCAGACCGGTGAAGATGAAACCGGTGGCGTAGTAGAGGGTGAAGCCTATCCCCTCGCCGGTGCCGAAGGCGCCGTACCACATGATTTCGGCTGCCTCGATGGGGCTGATGTCGAGGTAATAGAACAGGATGGCCGACACCAGGAAGGCCAGCAGGATATTGACTGCGGGCAGCACGCCCACGGATATCCAGGCAGGAACACGTGCTTGGCTCATGAATGGGCCTCCTTGATATCGTCGGGGACTGGTGTGTTGACCATCATCAGGCCGAATCCGTTACAAGTGGTTGTGACCTTCATGATGTGGCTCCTTGTGATTGGCTTGCCGCCACGTCGTCAGGAACTATGTTCGCCATCATCAGGCCGATGGTGCGTTCATCCGCCCTGGCGCCGTCCAGCTCGCCGACGATGCGGCCATCGGCGATGACCAGAATGCGGTCGGAGAGGCTCATGATCTCGTCCAGCTCCACCGACACCAGCAGCACCGCCTTGCCCTTGTCGCGCATGGCGATGATCTGCTGGTGGATGTACTCGATGGCGCCGATGTCGACGCCCCGGGTCGGCTGACCGACCAGCAGCACATCCGGGTCCTGCTCCACTTCCCGGGCGATCACCAGCTTCTGCTGGTTGCCGCCGGAGAAGTTCGCGGTCTTGTGCTCCGGGCTCGGCGGGCGCACGTCCCACTTGTCCATCTTGGCCTGGCAATCCTGGCGGATCGCCTCCTTGTCCTGCAGCCAGCCCTTGTTGTACTGGGCACGGCGGTGATAGCCGAGGATGAAGGCCTCTTTCGCCTCGAAGCGATTGATCAGCCCCATCTTGTGGCGGTCTTCCGGGATGTGGCCGAGGCCGAAGTTGCGCACCTGCTCCGGGTCGGCCGGGTGGCTCTGGCTCACCTCGTGGCGCTGCGTCCCGGCGATGGTGAAGCCGCCCTTGCTGGGCTTGAGGATGCCGCCGAGCATGCTGAGCAGCTCGGACTGGCCGTTGCCGGAGACCCCGGCGATGCCGACCACTTCCCCCGCCCGCACTTCGAAGCTGACGGATTTGACCCGTTCCACCCCGGCGTCATCGACGTAAGAGAGGCCCTCGACCTTGAGCTTGGCCTCGCCCGGCTGAGCGGTGCCCTTGTCGACCTTGAGGCGCACCTTGCGGCCCACCATCAGCTCGGCGAGCTGCTCCTTGTCGGTGTCTTTGGTGGCGACATGGGCCACCATCTCCCCCCGGCGCATGATGGAGACCTGATCCGTGATGGCCAGGATCTCCCGCAGCTTGTGGGTGATGAGGATGACGGTCGCCCCCTGATCCCGCAGCTTTTTCAGCACCTCGAACAGGTGATCCGCCTCTTGCGGGGTCAGCACCCCGGTGGGCTCGTCGAGGATCAGGATGCGGGCACCGCGATAGAGCGCCTTGAGGATCTCGACCCGCTGTTGCAGGCCCACCGGCAGATCCTCGACCTTCTCGTGCAGCGGCACCTCGAGACCATAGTCCCGTGCCAGCTCGCCCAGCAGCTTCTCGGCGGCCGCCAGGCTCTTGCCCAGGCGCCAGCCGTTCTCGGCCCCCAGGATGACGTTTTCCAATACGGTAAAGTTGTTCACCAGCATGAAGTGCTGGTGCACCATGCCCACCCCGGCGGCAATCGCATCTTGGGAGCCATGGGGTTTGAACGGATTCCCGTCGATCAGCATCTCGCCTCTGTCGGCGTGGTAGAAACCGTAAATGATGCTCATCAGGGTCGACTTGCCGGCGCCATTTTCGCCAACGATGCCGTGAATGCTGCCTTTACGAACCTGAAGGTCGATCTGCTTGTTGGCGTACACGTCGCCGAACCGCTTATCGATACCCCTTAATTCGATGGCATAGCGATCTGTCTGGTCCATGATGCAGTCCTTGCGGGTCATGAAGTAGAGACTAAAAACCGGCCCGTGCGGGCCGGTCATCACTGGTTGAGAGTCGTAGCAGTGACTCGGTATTTGCAGGATCAGTACTTACAGGAGTTGTCGCTCATGTAGTCGTGCACCTTGATCTTGCCGGCGATGATGTCGGCCTTGATGCTCTCGACCTTGGTTTTCATTTCCGGGGTGATCAGCTTGGCGTTGTTCTCGTCCAGCGCCCAGTCAACCCCGCCTTCGGCCAGACCCAGGGACTGGATGCCCGGCTTCCAGCTGCCCTTGGCGGCGTCATCCCAGCTCTTGTACGCGGCCAGACCCACGGACTTGACCATGGAGGTCAGCATGGTGCCCGGTTGCAGGTGGTTCTGGTTGGAATCCACACCGATGGCCAGCTTGCCTTCGTCCTTGGCAGCCTGATAGACACCGATACCGGTGCCACCGGCGGCGGCATAGACCACGTCGGCGCCCTTGGCGAACTGGGACTTGGCCAGTTCTGCACCCTTGGCGGGGTCGGCGAAGGCTGCCGGGGTGGAGCCGGTCATGTTCTGATAGACGTCGATCTTCGGATTGATGTACTTGGCGCCCTGCTCATAGCCGCACTGGAACTTGCGGATCAGCGGGATGTCCATGCCGCCCACGAAGCCGACCTTGCCGGTCTTGGAGGCGATGGCCGCCAGGGCACCCACCAGGAAGGAACCTTCATGCTCCTTGAAGATGAGGGACTGGACGTTCGGCTTGTCGACCACCATGTCGATGATGGTGAACTGGGTGTTCGGGAACTCGGTGGCCACTTTCTCTACCGCGGAACCCATGTTGAAGCCGACGGCGACGATGGGGCCGTTGCCACGGCTGGCCAGACGACGCAGGCCCTGCTCGCGCTGGGCTTCGTTCTGGGGTTCGAACTCCTTGACCTTGACGCCTTTGTCCTTGTTGTAGACTTCGACGCCGTTGCGGAACACGGCTTCGTTGAAGGACTTGTCGAATTTGCCTGCGGTGTCATAGATGACGGCGGGCTCGGAGGCTGCCTGGGCGGACAGGGCAGCGAGGGTGAGGGCGGCCACGGTGGCCAGCTTGAGCACTTTAGTCACGATCGTATCCTTGATTGTTATGTGAGGGTCCACAACCTGTCTTGGCAGGTCATAAAGCACGCTGGCTAACTGTAAGTGAGCCAGCCCGTTGGTCAAGGGGATCATAGAGGAAAAACGTTTGCGTTAACGGTTTGAAATATAAGCAAATTGCCTTATAAGTGGTTGTTTTATGGTGTTTTTGCAGAATTAAATTCCGGGATTAATAGGGCTCGATCGACATTTGTGTTTGGATTCATGACGTTAGGCGCAACCGTTTTCCTCCCCTGATGAAAAAACTGGCTTCCATCGGCACCAGCCCTGCGGCCTCATCGACGCCACGCCGGCGGGCGGGCTGGCTGATCGCCAGGAGGTCCGCCCCGGGTGTGACAGCCCACGATGGGTGGCTATTTCCCCTCCCAGGGCCGTCGTCTGTGGCCGTTTTTCCTGCTCGCTCGGGGCCTGCGTGATGGCAAGCACACTCATATGGAAATGCATTGGTGTTTGTCATATGGGTACGCTAGGTTATACCCGGATTAACTTGGCCCCCGGGATGGGGCCGTATTTTTGACATTTGTTCGGGTGATAAAAATGAAAAAAAACGTGCTGAGTATGGCAGTGGCTTGTGTGTTGTCCGGTGTCATGTTGACCGCTTGCGGGGGCGGTGGTGACGATAACGGTGGCGGCAGCAATGGTGGCAACAATGGTGGCAACAATGGCGGTGGCACCGACACCGGCAGCAAGCCTCTTCACACTGCCGTCTTCCTGGATTCCGTCGTGGGTGGCCTCGACTATCGGTGCAACGATTACACCGGTGTCACCAATGCCAAGGGTGAATTCCTGTTTGATGATGGCGACACCTGCGAATTCGCATTGGGCAACCAACGCCTGGGGGCGGTGACCCTCAAGGCGGGCAACTCGCTGGTGACCCCTTACACCCTGGCGGGTGACGACAAGGAGAAAGCGATCCGCATTGCGGCATTGCTGCAGACGCTCGACAGCGACAGCAATCCGGAGAACGGCATCACCCTCGACAAGGCGCAGGTCGCGCAACTGGGGATCGTCGAACTGGGTAGCGATGACGCCTTCAACACCTCCCTGGTCGAGGCGCTGAAAACAGCGGGCCTCACCAAGGCCGTCGTCTCTCTGGCTGCGGCGAAAGCCCACCTCTCCGCCACCCTGGCTGGCGTCAATGGCCGCTCCGTGGCGGTCGACAAGGTGCTGAGCGATCTGCAGGGACTGACCGATCTGAAAAACCTGGACGTCGAGAGCAAGTTCAAGGAGTACAAGGAGACCCTGCAGGCCGAGACCGGTGAGAGCGGCAAGGCCGATCGCCAGATCGTGCTGGCCATGCTGACCATGCTGGAGGTGACCAACAACCCCGTGGTGGCTGAACGCCTGGGCTTCACCTCGTCCGCCATTGGCAGTGGTTACAGCACCAGCCTGGCCAAGGTGATGGATGTCATCATCCACACCCCCGGCACCGCCTCCGTGGCGCTCAAAGGTGGCAAGGGATATACCCGTGACGTGGCCAAGCTGATGGGCGCCTATGCCGACAGCCTGGAAAACGTCGCGGCTGCCCTGGCCGATATCCAGGATCCGGATTACAGCGCCACCTATGGCGATGACGATACCGTCACCCTCAACCTCGACGGTGCCAAGGCCCTGCGGGCCTCGGCGATGGCGATGGCATCGGCCCTCAACATCGCCGCCTCCTACCAGTACGGTCCTGACAGCGCCTATGTCACCCAGCAGGAAGAAGTGACCTTGCCGCGTATGCACATCAAGGACACCTGGGGCATGCAGCCGACCACCACCTATGAAGAGAGCAGCAGCACCTTCGAGACCCAGTTCAGTCAGCAGGAAATCGAGCCGGATGCGCTGGTGGCGCACGCCGATTTCTTCCGTTTGACCGACGATGCCAAAGCACGGTTGGCCAAGGCCAAGTCGCAGTTGAAGGATGCGGTGAGCCTCGCTCTGACCATCGATCAGAGCAAGCTGGACGAGTCGTTGACCCAGGATGAGATCGAGGCCAATGCCGCGACTCTCAAGGAGCTGGCGAACCACTTTGCAGGCACTGTGCCCACTATCCAGTGGGAAAGCGTCGAGACCCGATACGTCAATACCGGCATGGGCTGGCAGCCTCAAGAGGTGGGGGTGAAGTACAACATCAATGTGCTGCCGTTCTTCGATGAGATGCTGGATCGCAGTGACATGACCATCAAGGTGACCGGCGGCTGTGATGGCGCCGTGGGGGCGCGGGATGCCGAGCTGTCCAAGGCCATGGGAGAGCCCATGTGTCTCATCACGAGCGACGAGTTCAAGGCACTTGCCCAGAGCGATCGCGGCGCACTGAAGTACATCGGCTGGATGCAGGAAGATCAGGAGAGCCACACCGCCATCTATGCCAAGGGGGTGGGTTATGACTGGTCAACCCAGATGACGCCGGTGGCCGGGTCGACCTTTGACAAGGTCTTCGTCTCCTGTACCGACCTGGATGACAACAAGGTCAGCTGTGCCGATCAGCTGTAAACCAGTGGGAGCGCTCCTGACGGGGGCGCTCCTGTTGTGGATGCCGGTGGCACAGGCTGCCGGCATGCTGACGCGCTACACCGATTATCGGGAGCGTGTCTTCGATCGTCAGGGTCAGTTGCAATATCAATTGACCACCCACGAATACTTGCAGCGGATGCCCAGCGGGCGTCCGTCATTGTCCAGTCTGTTTGCGTTGCGAGAGATGCAACGAGCATCACTGCAGCTCAAGCAGGGCACCTTGATGGTGAATGACGTCATCGTGCGCTTCGAGCATGGGCATTATCAGGACGGCATGCTGGTGATGGGGAACACGGAAGTGACCCTGCCTGAGGGCCGCATGCTGGCCGCTTCACTGCGATTTGATCCCGTCCAGCAGGTGCTGGATGCCCCCCGCGCCCGGTTGCTCAGCTTTTCCGGTGAGGTACTGGGCCAATACCGGGACTATCACCGCCCCCTTCGTTGATCCTGCCGGTTGGTCTCTGGCGGCTCAGGCCGTATAATCCTCGCCTGTATAAATAAACAGGAGTGGTGATGGACGTTTCAACCCTGCTCGACGGGCTCAATGACAAGCAAAGAGACGCGGTGGCGGCCCCCCGTTGCAACCTGCTGGTGCTGGCCGGTGCCGGTTCGGGCAAGACCCGGGTGCTGGTGCACCGTATCGCCTGGCTGATGCAGGTGGAACGCTGTTCACCCTTCTCCATCATCGCCGTGACCTTTACCAACAAGGCGGCGGCCGAGATGCGCGGCCGGGTCGAGAAGGTGATCGGTGACGGCGTGCGCGGCATGTGGATTGGCACCTTCCACGGCATCGCCCACCGCCTGCTGCGGGCCCACCATCTGGATGCAGGGCTGCCGCAGGATTTCCAGATCCTCGACTCCGACGATCAGTACCGTCTCATCCGCCGGGTGCTCAAGGCGCTCAACCTCGACGAGAAGCACTGGGCCCCGCGCGCCGTGATGGGCTACATCAACGGCAAGAAGGACGAGGGGCTGCGCCCCGGCGACATCGACCTTTACGGCGACCCCGTCACCCGCACCTATCAGCAGATCTACAAGACCTACCAGGAGACCTGCGATCGCTCCGGGCTGGTGGACTTCGCAGAACTCCTGCTGCGCGCCCACGAGCTGTGGCTCAACAAGCCGCACATCCTCGAGCACTACCGCGACCGCTTCCAGAACATCCTGGTGGACGAGTTCCAGGATACCAACGGCATCCAGTACGCCTGGCTGCGGATGCTGGCGGGCGACACCGGCAAGGTGATGATCGTCGGTGACGATGACCAGTCCATCTATGGCTGGCGCGGCGCCAAGATTGAGAACATCCAGCGCTTCCTGACCGACTATCAGGGCGCCGAGACCATCCGCCTCGAGCAGAACTACCGCTCCACCGCCAATATCCTCAAGGCCGCCAACAGCGTCATCGCCAACAACGCCGAGCGGCTCGGCAAGGAGCTGTGGACCGAGGGCGCCGAGGGGGAGCCGATCTCCCTTTACGCCGCCTTCAACGAGGTGGACGAGGCGCGCTTCGTGGTGGGCCGCCTCAAGGACTGGAAAGAGAAAGGTGGCTTGCTCGCCGACTGCGCCATCCTCTATCGCTCCAACGCCCAGTCGCGGGTGCTGGAAGAGGCGCTGATGCAGGACGCCATGCCCTATCGCATCTATGGCGGCCTGCGCTTCTTCGAGCGGCAGGAAATCAAGGACGCCATGGCCTACCTGCGGCTCATCAACAACCGTGGCGACGACGCCAGCTTCGAGCGGGTGGTCAACACCCCGACCCGCGGCATCGGCGATCGCACCCTGGAGATCCTGCGCAATAACGCCCGGGATCAGGGCCAGAATCTGTGGCAGTCCGCCAAGACTCTGCTCAATGACAAGGTGCTGACCGGTCGCGCTGGCAACGCGGTGCGCGGCTTTGTGGATCTCATCGACGCGCTGGAGGAACAGGTCTCCCTGCTGCCCCTGCACCAGCAGGCGGACATCGTCATCCAGAACTCCGGCCTCAAGGCCATGTATCTGGCGGAAAAAGGCGAGAAATCCCAGGCGCGGGTAGAGAACCTGGACGAACTGGTCACCGCCTGCCGCCAGTACCAGCGCCCGGACGAGCTGGAGGATATGAGCGATCTCTCCGCCTTCCTCGCCCACGCGGCGCTGGAGTCCGGCGAGAATCAGGCCGACGAATATGCCGACGCGGTGCAGCTGATGACCTTGCACAGCGCCAAGGGGCTGGAGTTCCCGCTGGTGCTGCTGGTTGGCGTCGAGGAAGGCATGTTCCCCAGCCAGCAATCCACCGAGGAGTCGGGGCGGCTGGAAGAGGAGCGCCGCCTCTGTTACGTGGGCATGACCCGCGCCATGGAGAAGCTCTACATCTGTTATGCCGAGAGCCGCCGCATCTACGGCCGCGAGATGTTCCACAAGCCGAGCCGCTTTATCCGCGAGATGCCCGCCGAGTGTCTGGAAGAGATCCGGCTGCGCACCCAGGTGAGTAGACCCACGCAATATGGCCGCTTTAGCCAGAACGAGGTGCAGCAGAGCTTCGACGCCAGCGGTATCAAGCTCGGCCAGCGGGTGCTGCACCCGAAATTCGGGGAAGGCATAGTGCTTAACTTCGAAGGGGTCGGCCAGCAGAGCCGGGTGCAGATCCAGTTCGACGACGTCGGCGCCAAGTGGCTGGTGACGGCGTATGCCAGATTGGAAGCGCTCTGATTTTTTCTGCCTCTTGATGCAATCAACCCGGCTTAGGCCGGGTTGATTTTTTTATATTGCCTATCGCGACAACTTTAAATACGCGATCGTCCGAATACGCTTCGCTACTCGAACCTACGATCATATGCAACACTATGTTTTTTCATCAGATAAATATGCTTCCAAAGAAAAGGCTTCTTTAAATCCATTTAATATATGAAAACATATTGACTCTATATCTTGAGTTTTCTTTTTCAACGAATCAAGCGTATATCTAGAGCCTATATTAATCGCCTTCTCTCTACCATGAGCGATAGCATTTCGATGGTCCTTAACTTCACTAAGGACCAGTCTGAGACTATTATCTGGTAGATGATGACCTGGCAAGTTGAAAAATTTCCAAACATCCTTTATTTGTTTGTCTGATATATTTATTCCATCAGCGGGGAAAACACTAGCATCAATACTTAGTAAGTCATCTGAAAATAAAGTATCAAAGAATGAGGCTTTTTTCTCCCATAAGTTTTTCTTTCCGCATTCTCTAACAGAGTTAAACTCGGAGTTCAATATAGTACACAACATATACTTATGATACTCTATCGGCCTTCTCTTATGCTTATTAAGCAGGGTTAAAAAGCATGCTGAGCTTGCAGTAAGACTGTACTCTATGGAGGAATACAATGATACGAAAAAAATTCCTTTCTGAATTTTTATTATATCGACCTCTCCAGCCTCTTTTTCAAGCTTTGCACTATTCCCTCCTTCTAATCTTTCAATCAGAGATAGAATTTCTTTCGACTGTCTAATTCTATCTCTAATTTCTTGCTCGGTTGAATCAAACATTGCCCTTAAACCTTTCACAGCAATAATTTATTCGAGAAAATACTCTAGGCTTAGAGTTAGTAGCGCCAGACGTCAGTTTAGTTAGGGAAGGTGCGAACAAGTCCCTGATATGAGATCATGTTTGTCATCTGGAGCCATGAAAAAGGGTTCATCATGAGTCATCAACTTACCTTCGCCGACAGTGAATTCAGCAGTAAGCGCCGTCAGACCAGAAAAGAGATTTTC
This sequence comes from Aeromonas sp. ASNIH7, assembly GCF_002903485.1. Classification (NCBI taxonomy): domain Bacteria; kingdom Pseudomonadati; phylum Pseudomonadota; class Gammaproteobacteria; order Aeromonadales; family Aeromonadaceae; genus Aeromonas; species Aeromonas sp. ASNIH7. Next base: position 1,868,818 of record NZ_CP026226.1, on the reverse strand, counting down.
TTGTCCCGCATGGAGCAGATTCTGCCATGGCAAAACATGGTGGAAGTCATCGAGCCGTTTTATCCCAAGGCTGGTAATGGCCGGCGACCTTATCCGCTGGAAACCATGCTACGCATTCACTGCATGCAGCATTGGTACAACCTGAGCGATGGCGCGATGGAAGATGCTCTGTACGAAATCGCCTCCATGCGTCTGTTTGCCCGGTTATCCCTGGATAGCGCCTTGCCGGACCGCACCACCATCATGAATTTCCGCCACCTGCTGGAGCAGCATCAACTGGCCCGCCAATTGTTCAAGACCATCAATCGCTGGCTGGCCGAAGCAGGCGTCATGATGACTCAAGGCACCTTGGTCGATGCCACCATCATTGAGGCACCCAGCTCGACCAAGAACAAAGAGCAGCAACGCGATCCGCAGATGCATCAGACCAAGAAAGGCAATCAGTGGCACTTTGGCATGAAGGCCCACATTGGTGTCGATGCCAAGAGTGGCCTGACCCACAGCCTAGTCACCACCGCGGCCAACGAGCATGACCTCAATCAGCTGGGTAATCTGCTGCATGGAGAGGAGCAATTTGTCTCAGCCGATGCCGGCTACCAAGGGGCGCCACAGCGCGAGGAGCTGGCTGAGGTGGATGTGGACTGGCTGATCGCCGAGCGCCCCGGCAAGGTAAGAACCTTGAAACAGCATCCACGAAAGAACAAAACGGCCATCAACATCGAATACATGAAAGCCAGCATCCGGGCCAAGGTGGAGCACCCATTTCGCATCATCAAGCGACAGTTCGGCTTCGTGAAAGCCAGATACAAGGGGTTGCTGAAAAACGATAACCAACTGGCGATGTTATTCACGCTGGCCAACCTGTTTCGGGCGGACCAAATGATACGTCAGTGGGAGAGATCTCACTAAAAACTGGGAATAACGCCTTAAATGGCGAAGAAACGGTCTAAATAGGCTGATTCAAGGCATTTACGGGAGAAAAAATCGGCTCAAACATGAAGAAATGAAATGACTGAGTCAGCCGAGAAGAATTTCCCCGCTTATTCGCACCTTCCTTAGCTCAGCATCATCAATCCAAGTAACAACATTTCTATTTGTTATATCGAATCCAGCTTCAATTGCCTCTGCTGCACCAACAGCAATAGCTTCATATAAGTTATATGGTGTATTTTTACGGGAACCTCTTTTAATACCGGATGGTAATTCTTTGCGTAAAGTAGAAAAAGTGTATCTATTCACCAGGACGGGGTTGACGGCATCAGTTCTGCCGGGATGGGATAATCTGTCTTCTCGATGCACGCCCTGACCACGGCCCTCAACCACTCCTGTGGGCAGCGGCCCAATCGCTTGCCGGTCTCCACCAACGACAGGATGCGCTGGCGAAACAGCTCGCCCCGGTGAGACCACACGCCGTAGCTACCCTTGCGCCAGAGCACATAGCCACGCAGCGCCCGCTCCGCCTCGTTGTTGGTCAGCGCTATTTCGTCGTCAGTCATAAACCGCCACAGCATCTCGTCATCCCGCAGCAGCAACTGGCATCGTCCACGGTAGCGTTTGCTGCACAACAGGGCGCCGCGCTCCAACTGGCTTCGCCAGCTTTGCCGGTAACGCGCGAGCCTGCGCAGGTATTTCTGCTTGCTCAACGCACCGCTTTCCCAACGGTGCCGGGTACGAAACACCGCATCCGCCAGCAAGACCAACCGGGCACCGATGGGCTGGTTGCACTGCTCGCTACTCTCGGCGATGGCCACGAGATTGCGGGCCACGTGGGCCCAGCACAGTTGCCGCTGGTCGGCGTCGATAAACCGGTAGCCGGCGTACTGGTCGGTCACCAGCACCCCGTCAAACTCGGCGCCCAGCAGCCGCTTGGCCGCCTCCTGACCACGGCCATAGGCCGTCATGAAGCAGACGGCTATCTTGCTCAGCGCCAGCCACATCCAGCGGCGCTCTCCACCCCGCTGATGCCGGGTCTCATCGGCATGAACGTGGGTGGCCGTCTGCACCTGCTGCTTGATGGCCTGGTAGGTCGGGGTGAGCATGGCACTCACCCGCCCCTGCGCCTCACTGATGGCGCCCCGGCTAAAACTCAGGCCGAAATGCTGTTTGAGCTGCTGCTGTATCTGGCTGACGCTCTGGTGAAACTGGCCGCTTTGCAGCGCGATGTAGCTGAGCAGATTGGCCCCCATCTGGCTGCTGCTGACGTTGTCTGGCAGTGCGGCCTGGGTCGTGCCGATACACCGTGAGCAGGTCGCACGATACAGTTGGTGTTCGGTGACGAGATAGCTCACCTCGGGCAGCTCGAACACCTGATGAACCTGATAGGGTTTGGCATGGGCCACCATGTCCCCGCCACAGCAAGCGCAATCGGCGGCAGGGTAATGCGGGACCAGGGTCAGGCGGGCATCAAGCGGATGCCGCTCGCGGCGATGTCCCTTGTGACCGGGCTGCGCCCCCCGTTGCTTGCCGGACGCCGGACGCTTGCGGGCCGGCGGCGGTGCACCGGGGCCGTCGCTGGAAGGCGGCTTGGAGGAGTTGCCGCTGTGCTGATTGAGGCGGTCCTCCAGCTCGGCGATGCGGTCGAGGAGCTTATAAATCAGCTCGTTGGCCTGCTCCAGAGTGGTGGGCATTCCCGCGGAATGCATGGTGTTTTTGCTCATGGGGGGAGCGTATCTAAGGAGCAGGATCAAGCAAGCAGGAAAGTGGGATCAAGAGACGATCGTCTCATTTTTCCTGTGTCAATACTGTTCCGGTGAATACTTACGAAAAAGTCTCCTCAAATATTTTACGTTCTTTAGAGTAATCAAAACTTTTAACAGACTCAGCCATATAATTATTTAAGAAACCAACGACACTATGATCAAACTCATCACGGTTATTTTTATATGCAAAGAACTTAAGTATTAACTCTTGTTTAGTACCATCATTTAACTTCGGGTCAGGTAAGTTAACAACAGCATTAAAGTCTTGATTGAGAGAAAGTTCAGTCAAGAAATCGTTGAATTGACCACGAAATACACATGCCCCGTATCTCTTGATCTGTCAACTTAATACCACCAGTATTCAATCGTTCAAAAAGATCAAATCTTACTTTCATGTCGCTTTTATCACTAAGCGTTGTAACTTTCAAAGGACGAAGTGAAAATTTTAGTTTTAATGTTGATGGAAGATCATCAAATGTGCAACCATTAAACTCACTCAAAATCTCCAAATCTTTTAATACGAGAGGACTCTCAAAAGAAAATTTCTTTAGCTGTTCAGGTGAACCAGCGAAATGAATCAATGAGTTTAATCTCTGTACACCATCAATCAACTCCCACGTTCCATCCCTGTTAGCAGCCATAAACAAGCTTGGAACAGGAATGCCAAGAAAAACAGACTCAATTAATTTTGATTGATTTTCGGCTGGCCATCTAAATTGGCGCTGATATTCAGGTGCAACATCGATAATATCATCATATGACATGGATATTATTTCTTTAACAGAAATATCGAAAGAATCAAAGTCAACCTTTCTTGTTTCTTGCTCTAAGGAAGGTGCGAATAAGTACCCTATGCGCCAAAACTAAAAAGTTTAGCCATTTAATATCAATAATTTAGAATGGTGTGTTTTTGTGCCAAGTGACTTGTTAGCACCTTCCCTAACTGGGTAATGAAATCTTTCATAATATTTTTACCATTCATATGACTGAAAGCACATAGTAATAACCAGATATGAATTATACAAATAAGTTTTTAATAAATCCGTTTTTTGCGACAACGTGCGTAGTGCGTAGGTTCGATTAGCGAAGCGTAATCGGACGATCGAGTAATCGGACGATCGCGTAAGACGATCGCGTAATCAGACGTTTACAACGGAACAACCCTTTTAGGGGTTTACTCCAATCCTCCCAACACCCCATCCACCGACCCGCACCAATCCGGCGGATAGACGCCACTCGCCACGTAACGATGGAAGGTGGAATACGGCCAATCGGCCACCCGGGTGACATGACCATGTTTGAGGGGGTTGATATGGACATAATCCATATGGTGGCGGTAATCCTGCTCATCCCGGATCAGGTGTTCCCAATAATGGCGTTGCCAGATGCCCCGCTCCCCGTGGCGCAACCGGGTCTGGCTACGCCGCTCGGTCACCGGCAAGGCGCGGGAAAAGTGGCTTTTGATCAACCGCCACCGCAGGGGGAAATCGGTGTCCCCCTGCGGTAAAGAGAGGATGCAGTGGAGATGGTCGGGCAACACTACCCATGCATGAATGGCGAAGGGGTGAGCCTGTTGCACCTTGGCAACGCTATGGCGCAGCAGGTCGATCTGCTCCACCAGCAACCGGTTGTTGCGCCGCTCCAGCAGGTTGACGGTAAAGAACCAGGTTCCTCCGGGCCACCATGCCCGCCGCCAGTTGGCCATGCATTTCCCCTATCTTCGGCAGAAAAGTCAAGCATAGCCTTGCCGCCCGGCGATCCGTTCGTGGGCCCCGTCGCGCGGTTGTCAGATGATGGGATGGACCGGTGACGCGATCGTTCGATTGTCCGATTGTCCGATTACGCGAACGTCCGATTACGCTTCGCTAATCGAACCTACATGCAGGCGGATATCCCAAGCTCCCGCCTGTCTGACTTACCTCGGCTGAAACGCCTTGACGATAAATTCGATAAAGAGCCGCACGTTGCGGGACTGCTCCTTGTGGAAGGGGTAGACGGCGAACAGGGCGTGGGGGTCGGGTTGCCAGTCGGGGAGCAATCTGACCAGGGTGCCGTCCGACAGGTCGTTCGACACGAATTCATCCGGTACCAGGATCACCCCGAGCCCTTGCACCGCCGCCTGTTTCAGGGCGATGCCGTTGTTGGCGCAGAAGCTGGCGGGGGGCAGCTCCACCGCCACGCTCTCCGCGTCCCGGGTGAAGAACCACTTGTTGGGGGAGGAGGAGAGGCTGTAGCGCAGGCAGTTGTGGGCCTTGAGATCCGCCGGGTGGGCGGGTTGGCCCGCCTCCTTCAGGTAGTCGGGGGCGCCGCAGAGCACCCGCTGCACCTCGCACAGGGGTTTGGCGCGCAGGGTGGAGTCCTCCAGGGTGCCAGCCCCCCGGATCACCACGTCCAGCCCCTGATCCACCAGATCCATGTAGGCGTCGCTCAGGATCACCTCGATGCCGATTTCCGGATAGCGGCGCTGGAACGCGCAGACAAGGGGGTTGAGGCGGATCAGCCCGTAGGACATGGGCATGCCGATCCTCAGCCTGCCCCTGGGGCTGAAGGAGGCAGCCATGATGGACTGGTCGGCGGCCTCCAGGCTGTCCAGCACGGCGCATATCTGGCCGTAATAGGCCATGCCGGCTTCGGTGACGCTCAGCCGCCGGGTGGTGCGGTTGATCAGCGCAATGCCGAGAAAGGCTTCCAGCTCGTTGATGTTCTTGCTGACCGCCGCCTGGGAGAGGCGCAGATCGTCCGCCGCTGCCCTGAAGGTGCCCATTTCCACCACCCGGCGAAAGACGTTCAGCGCCGTGATCTTGTTCATCCTGCCCCCGTTAATTCACTACTGGTAAATGATGGCGCCATCATTGCGCACTTTTATCACAATAGTGCGGTTCCCCGGGGTGTCCACCCCCCATCCCCCGCCAGACAGAGAGTTGCCCGTGGCAGACCGGCCCGGATCATGGCCCTCCGGGGCGTGGCGGGCCCGACAGAGACGCAGACGAAAGGGAGGCGATGAGCCCAGGGCTCCCCGGCCCGTGACGGCAGGCATAGCAGGCATAAAAGCAGGCGGCAGGGCCCGGGCCCCGCCGCCAGATGGCACGCACCGGCTTACTGCACTTTGCCAGGGGCGGGGGGCAGGGTGATGCCGACATCGGCCCAGGGGTTGGTGCCAAGCAACTGCGCGTGGGGCACGTCGGCCTGGTAGCGCATGGTGAACGCTCTGGGGCCGTGGGCGAAGGCTACCAGCAGCCCCTGTTTTGCATCCATCAACCCGGCGTGCATGCCGAGCCCGTGATAGCTGATCCGCACGGCCTTGTCCTCAAGGCCCACCTTGTCTATCTGGAAGCGGGCGATGCTGCCGTCTTTGAGGGTAAAGCCCCAGCGGAAGGGGCCGCCGCTGACCACCGTCATCACCTCGTCGATGTCGGTGCCGTCCTCGGCGGAGTTGACGTGCATGCGGCCATATTTGCCGAGCACGGCGCTGCGGGTGCGCTCGTCCAGCGCCATCAGGTCATAGACCTTGGGGTAGGGGCCGACGCCGGTCTCTTCGGTGGCGACGCCGCCCCCTTGCACCGCAGGCGCGCGCCCTGCGAGCCTGGCTTGCTCCAGCAGTTCTCCCTGACTCAGGTTGAAGGCCGAGATCAGGGCGCCGTGCTCCGCTTTGGTCAACGCGCGGCGGTGAGAGGCTTCAAGCAGCGGCCTGGCGGCCTCGGGAATGTCGACAGTGACCACGTTGACGCCGATGGGGTTGAGCGCGTTGTTGACCGCTTCGACCCCGGTCACGGCGGGGCGGCCATCGCTGAACTGCACCGAGACGATGTCACCGGCGAAGGTGTTGAAAGAGAAGGCCGAGGCGAGGGTGCCGGCCAGCAGCGGGATAGGGGTGAGTTTCATACAAGACTCCTCGTTAAGGTTCGAGAAGCAGTCTAGGGCGGTGATGTGTTCACTGAAATGACACTCGGATGATATGAAAATTCACTGACAGTAATGAATCGTGGGGATCAGGGTCGTCGGCCCGCCCTGGGGGAGCGTGCCCTCTGCCAGGGGGTGTGAGCCCGGTTGACGCAACGGGGCCCGGCTTGTGGTATGACTCTGGACGTTACTCATCAGAACCTGTCGGAGGACGAGACAATGCTGGCGTTGATCACCACGGCGCACCACACCTGCTACCCCAATCCCATCGCCTTTCGGGCCGGAGAGCGGGTGCGCATCGGCTACGAGGACGACGAGTTTCCGGGCTGGGTGCGCACCTTTACCGCAGACGGCAACGAGGGGTGGGCGCCCCTGTCCCTGCTGACCCCGATCGGCGCCGGGGAGGCGCAGGCGCGCCAGGACTATACCGCCCGGGAGCTGGACGTGGCGGTGGGGGAGCGGGTACGGGTGGATCGGGAGCTGGCAGGCTGGCTCTGGGTTCACAACGAAGCGGGGCAATCAGGCTGGATACCGGCAAGCTGCATCGCCTCGCCCTCATAAGGTGGCAGCGGCTCGGAGAAGGAGTAGAGCGGAGAGAGAAACCCGGCCAGCGACGGACGCGGCGGCCGGGTGAATTGTAAAGAGTAGGGTGACGGAAAACGGGATCAGCCTAGTCTAATCAACTCGATGGGGGCGTAGCGCTCCTGGCTGTTCGTCAGCAGCACGCACTTCTCATGTTCCGCCTCATAGGGGGTCAGGTTGTCGGTGTGCGCCTCCTTGAGGGTGTCGACTGCGCCGGTGGCGGCAATCATCACCCGTTGGCCCAGGGTCAGCACATTGCGGTTTCGATCGTAGATCTTCATGGCATTCTCCTTGTGGGATGGGTGCCTCGGCCCGTGCCGGGGCAACGGGCTCCAGACTACGCCCCTCGAAAAACGAGATGCCTGTCACAGATCAAAAAAGGGGGAAAGAGGGACGCGGTGCGGCGACGGGGTATGGCGCTCTGGTCTCGCTGCCCGCCGGTGATCGCCACCGCCTGTCGCAGGGCAGGGAGGACGCCCCCGCTTTTCATCCCCTCGGGCTCGAACTGCAAGGGGGATGCGCTATAGTGGAGCCGCTCGTTTTACTGCCTTCAACCAACCGAGAGTGCATTATGAATCGTGATATCGCAGCCCAGTTCATCAAGATGCTGACCAACCTGGACCAGTGTCTGGCCAAGGCCGAGGCCCACGCCGAGGCAAAGAAATTCAACGTGGACAACTTCTTCAATGAGCGCCTCATCGTCGACATGCTGCCCCTGAGCAAGCAGGTGCTGATCTGCTGTGACAGCGCCCGCGCCGTGGTGGCCACCGCCAGCCTGAGCGAGCCGCCGGTGCTGGGGGATGATCCCAAGACCATGGCGGATCTGCGCGCCCACGTGGCCAAGACCATCGCCTACCTGCAAGGCAAGCTGGAGGCGGATTTCAGCCAGTACGCGAGCGGCCACTACTACCCCTACTGGGCCGGTGGCAAGGGGATGGACGGCCACAGCTGCGTCCACGAGTACGGCATCCCGAACTTCTACTTCCACCTCACCATGACCTATGCCCTGCTGCGCCAGGCCGGGGTGGATCTGGGCAAGCGGGATTACCTGGGTGGTCTGAACCTGCAATAAACCGCGCTTCAGCGACGACAAAGCCTGCCCCCTGGCAGGCTTTGTCGTTTTCGGCCCGGCTCAGCGCCCCAGGTTGTCGGCCAGTTGTTTGGCGCGACTTGCGGCCCACTGATCGATCATCTTCTCCATCTCCTCGGCGGTGATGGGGGAATCCTTGTGGGTGGTGTCCGGGCTCTCGCGAGCGTCCATCACCCGCACCAGCAGCTTGCCGCTCTGGGCGTCGAGCAACTGGGCCATGCTGCCCACCCTGAGCAGATAGGGCTCCTTGCCTATTACCTCGCGGGTGACGTTGATGGCGATCTTGGCGGGCAGCAGATCCCGCAGCTTGGGGTCGGGGTGGGTCAGGTCGAAGTTGGTGATGGCCGCCTGCACCCGCATCACGCCGGGACCGGGTTCGGTAGCCATCTTGACGCCCTGGCTCATCAGCTCCCGCTGGAAGGTGGCGTGGTAGTAGCGGCCTATCTCGTTCTGCTCGTTGGCGGTCAGCAGATACCACTGGCCGTTCTCCTGGCGGATGAACTGCAAGGGATCGAGCAGCACCTGATGGTACTGGCGCAGATCCACGCCGGGCTCCTTGTAGATACGCTGGTTGGGGTTGCTTTCACTCTGCTGGAAGGCCGTGAGCGGGATCGCCTGCAGGCTGTGGGTGACCTGGTTCTTCACGGCGCACCCGCCCAGCAGGGCGGCAGCCATGGTCATCATCAAGACTCGTTTCATGGGGGCTCCTGGCGGTGGATGGTCGCTGCAAGGACGCAGCCCGCCCTGCCCACAGAGATACCTGATCAGGCCCCTCTCTCACAAGGGGTATCTGTGCGGGGGCCACCGGGGGTGCCCCCGTGTCGGGTCACTCGGCGGGGATCTCGGGCTCCACCAGGGTGGCGAGCTGCATCAGGGACTCCTGCCAGCCGAGGTAGCACATCTCCACCGGGATGACCGCCGGAATACCCGCCTGTTCGATGGCGAGATCGGTGCCGCACAGCACCTGGGTGAGGGTGATGGTGACCTGCATCTCCCCCGGCAGGTTGGGGTCGTCGAAGCGGTCGGTGTAGCGGATGCGCTTGCCCGGCTCCAGCGCGAGATACTCGCCGCCGAAGGCGTGGGTGTGGCCGCTGGCGAAGTGGGTGAACGACATCCTGAACTGGCCGCCGACCCTGGCATCCAGCGCCGCCACCTTGCAGGTGAAGCCATGGGGGCGCAGCCATTTGGCCAGGGCGTCCGGCTCGATAAAGGCCTGGTATACCCGCTGTGGCGGGGCCTTGAGTACGCGGTGCAGGGTGACTGTGTTCATGGGGGACTCCTCTTGGCGGCAACAGGGACGGGTCGCAGCAAGGATAGCCGTCATCCCCGTGGCCTGCGGGGGTGCGTCGCCTCCTTTCGCCTGCAGAGAGGATTTTTCGTTTTCTCTTCAAGGAGTTGATCAAGATAGAGGTTATTGTCACCGTTCGCTCATATAATCGCCGCCATGCAAGCGACTCGGAAGGATTCGATGACACAGCTGATGGCGGCCCTGCTGGGGCTGTTTTACGCCAGCCTGATCTGGGCGGCGCCCGTCCCCTTCGTGACGGCCCCCGGCCCCCATGCCACGCAGGGGAGGCTGGAGCCCCTGCTCTCCTGGTTCTCGGGGGAGTTTTCCAGCCAGGAGCAGGCCACTTTCGATGCCCGCTTCACCAGCGCCGAGCTGCGGCTGGTGGAGATCTGGCCCGGGGAGGGCCCCTTCCGCTGGGTCTATGCGGAGCAGTTTCTGACCGAACGGGCGCAGCGACCGTTTCGCCAGCGCATCTACCGCTTCTCCTCCCTGCCCGATGGCCGCATCCTGATGGCCGAACTGACCATGCCGAGGGCCACGGATTTTGCCGGCGCCTGGCGTCGGCCCGAGCTGCTCGACTCCCTCACCCCGCAGCAACTCTCCCTGCGCGAAGGGTGCGAGATCTGGCTGACCCGCCAGCCGGGCGGGGAGTACAAGGGACAGACCCGGGTCGGGCATTGCGCCACCGATTTTGGCGGTGCCACCACCCTGGTGCAGTACCTCTGGATCGGCCCGGACAGCGTCCGGCTGCTGGACAGGGCCTATGACAACGGCGCCCATCAGCGCTGGGGCAGCCCGGGGGAGGGTTACGTCTACCTGCGCAAGGGGATGCGGCGCGGGGAGTAGTCGCGCCGTCCGTCAGGGCCCCTCTCTGCTTGCCGCCAACAAGGACGTGCCGGTCAGGCTGCTGGCCAGTGCCCCTGCAGATCCACCAGGATGGAGAGGCTGACCGCGCCAAACAGCAGGCCCGTTATCAGGTTGAGCGGGCGCTGGATGCGGCCGAGCAGGTGCTGGGCGCGGGGAGTGGAGAGGCTCCAGGCCAGGGCGCTGAACCAGACGAGGGAGAGCAGGAACAGCTCCAGGATCAGCAATCCCCGGGTCAGGCCATCCACCTGGGGCGTCACCATGGCGGCCAGCAGTCCCATGAAGAACAGCATCGCCTTGGGGTTGAGCAGATTGGTGGCCAGCCCGCTCTTCACCCCCTTGCGCCAGCCCGGCCGCTCGCCTCCGGCGCGCAGCGCCAGATCCCCGCTTCCCTGCCAGGCCGCTTTCAGCGCCCCCCAGCCCAGCCAGCCCAGATAGATGGCACCCACCAGTTTCACGGCGAGAAAGAGCCAGGGCTGGCTTGCGATCAGCAGGCTGATGCCGGTCAGGCTCAGGGTGGCGTGGAGCAGGATGGCGAGGGCGATGCCAAGGGCCGCTCCGAGGGCGGTGGGCCTGTGCAGGCTGGTGCGCAGGATGAGTGCGAAATCCGGGCCCGGGCTCGCCAGGGCGACGAGGTGGACGAGACCCAGGGTCAGAAACAGGCTGGTGAACATAAAAGACCTCCGACAGCGGTATGGAGGTGACAGCATGGGGCAGGACGGGGGACGGGAGATTGTAAAAGATTGCAGCGGCGACGATTCAGGCGGGCAGCATCTGCTGGCGATACTCCGCCGGGGTGAGCCCGAAGGCCTGACGAAAACCGTGGTGGAAGTGGCTCTGATCGAAGAAGCCCACCGCCAGTGCCACTTCGCTCACCGGCAGACCGCTGCCGAGCAGGCGCTTGCCCTGTTCGAGGCGCAGCCGCTTGAGCCAGGCATAGGGGGTCATGCCGGTCTTCTTCTTGAACTGACGCAGGAAGGCGAAGCGATCCAGCCCGAACAGGGCGGCCAGGTCCTCCAGGGTGTGGCGCTCGTCCAGCCGGGCCAGCAGATGGTCGCGCAGGAACCTGAGCTGGGGATCCGCCAGGGCGTGGCGCTCGGGGGCGAGCCGGAACAGTTCGCCCAGCAGGGCCAGCAACTGGCTCTCCGCCAGCAGGCCGTCGGGGGAAGGGCCGTCCAGGTGCATGTGCAGGCGGGCAAAGCCCTGATAGAGGTCGGGGCGGCTCTGCAATCCCTGGTGGAAAAAGGGCTCGGGGTGTTCCGGCAGCCAGCGGGCCAGCTGCTCGGGGGCGATGGAGAAGACCCGCACCTCGTACCCTTCCGGCAGCAGGCTGAGGCCGTCGTGCATTTCGTCCGGGTTGACGGTGGAGAGTTCGCCGCGCACCAGGTTGTGGCTGTTCCCCTTGTGGATGAACTTCTGGCCGCCCCGCTGCACCAGACCGATGTGGTAGTCCAGATGCACGTGGCGGCCATAGCTGAACTCCCTGTGGTGGGAGTGGGAGAGTTCAACCCCCGGCAGCAGCCGGGATTGCCAGTAGTGGATGCGGGATTGGGGTGCGTTCATCCCCTATTGATACCCCGAAAGCGGCCCCTTGGCTTGTAGATTATTGCGCCGGCGCCTCAGCCGACCTCCTGGCGCCGCTTGCCGCTGCGCAGGCCATCCAGGCTGAACAGCACCAGGGCGCTCCAGATGCAGCCAAAGGTGATCATCTTGTCCAGCGCCAGCGCCTCGCCATACAGGGTCACCGCCAGGATGAACATCAGGCTGGGGCCTATGTACTGGAAGAAGCCCAGGGTGGAGAGCTTGAGCCGGGTGGCCGCCGCGGTGAAGCAGAGCAGGGGGCCGTGGTGACGGCGCCCGCGGCGATGAGCAGCAGGTTCAGGTGCCAGTCATTCTGGGTGAGGTGGCTGGTGGGGCTGTCGGCGATGCCCCACAGATAGAAGGCGGCCGGCGGCAGCATGATCAGGGTCTCGATGAGCAGGCCGGTGAGGGCGTCCAGGGCCAGCTTCTTGCGAATGAGGCCGTAGATGGCGAAGCTCGAGGCCAGCACCAGGGCTATCCAGGGCAGGGAGCCGAAGGCGATGAGCTGGACGGCAACACCGACAAAGGCGAGCCCCACCGCCCACCACTGCAGGCGGCGCAGCTTCTCGCTCAGAAACACCATGCCGAGCAGCACGTTGAACAGGGGGTTGATGTAGTAGCCCAGGCTCGCATCCAGCATGTGGCCGTTGTTGATGGCCCAGATGAACAGCAGCCAGTTGCCGCCGACGGTGACGGAGGTGAAGGCCAGGGTGAGCAGCACCTTGGGCTGGCGCAGCACCGCCTGCACCTTGTGCCACTGGCGTCCGAGCAGCACCAGCACCATCAACAGAGCGCAGGACCAGATCATGCGGTGGGTCAGGATCTCGGCGGCCGGCACGGCGGAGAGGGACTTGAAGTAGATGGGTGCCAGGCCCCAAAGGGTGTAGGCGCCGAGGGCATAGAGGACGCCCTGGCGCTGGATCTGTTGTTGCATGCGGATAACCTTCACTGGAGTGCGGATGTCGGGAAACATCGCAAAAAGTCAGTGTAGCGATCCTTCTGCAGGGAAAGAAGACAATAAATGGGTCTGACGGGATTTTAACAGCAGGAGCGACTTCAGCGACCGCCCCCGCGGCGGATCTTCTCCACGTCCATCAGCAGCCACAGCATGAGGGCGATGGCGGAGATCCAGGGGCCCCAGGTGACATAGGCTTCCCCCTGACCCAGCACGAAGAACAGCAGCGGCAGTCCCACCACCAGAAACAGTACACTTCCCAGAAAAAACAGCATTTTTATCTTTAAATTTAATGGCTTGCTATTTGACGATTATATCGATTGAGCGAGGGGATAAAAGAGTAAAAATGAGAAAGGGGGATTTCTCCCCCTGTTTTGTTGATAAGCGTCATTTATGACGTTATTCGAGCTGGATCCAGGTGCTTTTCAGCTCGGTGTACTTCTCCAGGGCGTGCAGGGACTTGTCGCGCCCGTTGCCGGACTGCTTGAAGCCGCCAAACGGCATGGTCATGTCGCCGCCATCCCAGTTGTTGACGAAGACGGTGCCGGCGCGCAGGGCGCGCGACCCCTTCACCGCCTGGTTGAGATCCGCCGTCCAGATAGCGGCCGCCAGGCCGTAGTCGGTGTCGTTGCCAAGGGCGATGGCCTCTTCCAGGGTGTCGAAGCCGGTCACCGCCAGCACGGGGCCGAAGATCTCCTCGCGGAAGATGCGCATCGTCGGGGTCACGTCGTCAAAGATGGTGGGCTCGATATAGTAGCCGCCCTCCTCGGGCTGGGTGCGCTTGCCTCCCAGCAGCAGCTTGGCGCCCTCCTGCTGGCCGATGGCGATGTAGTTGAGGACCTGCTCCATCTGGATGTGGTCCACCATGGCGCCGATGCGGGTGGTGGGGTCGAGCGGGTTGGCCGAGATCCATTCGCGGGCGTGGGCCAGCAGCCGCTCCATGAACTGGGGCTTGATGCTGTTTTGCACCAGCAGGCGGGAGGCGGCGGTGCACACTTCCCCCTGGTTGTAGAAGATGGCGCCGACGGCGCTTCTGGCGGCGGCGTCCAGATCCGGTGCATCCGCCAGCACGATGTTGGGACTCTTGCCGCCGCACTCCATAAAGGCGCGTTTCAGATTGGATTTCCCGGAGCACTGCACCAGATGCTTGCCGATCTTGGTGGAGCCGGTGAAGGTGATGCAGTCGACGTCCATGTGCATGGCCAGCGCCTCGCCCACGGTGTGACCAAAGCCCGGCAGCACGTTGAACACGCCGTCGGGGATGCCCGCCTCCTTCGCCAGACCCGCGATGCGCAAGGCGGTGAGGGGGGATTTCTCGGAGGGTTTGAGGATCACCGAGTTACCGGTGGCGAGCGCCGGGCCCAGCTTCCAGCAGGCCATCACCAGGGGGAAGTTCCAGGGCACGATGGCAGCCACGACACCGAGGGGCTCGCGGGTCACCAGGGCCAGGGCGGACTCTTCCACCGGGGCGACCTGATCGTAGATCTTGTCTATCGCCTCGGCGTTCCAGGCGATGCAGTTCGCGGCGGCGGGGGCGTCATACCCCATGGCGTCGCCGATGGGCTTGCCCATATCCAGGGACTCCAGCAGTGCCAGCTCCACCAGGTTCAGGCGCATCAGCTCGGCGAAGCGCTGCATGATGAGCTTGCGCTGCTTGGGAGAGAGGCCGCACCAGCGCTTGTCGTCGAAGGCGGCACGGGCCGCCTTGACCGCCAGCTCGGCATCGGCGGCGTCGCAGGAGGCGACCTTGGTCAGCAGTTGGCCGTTGGCCGGATTGATGCAATCGAAGGTGGCGCCGTTGACGGCATCCCGGTAGGTGCCGTCGATAAAGGCTTGCGAGGGCAGGGTCAGATGGGCGGCCTTGTGTTGCCACTGGGCCAGGGTCAGGTCACTCATGTTCACTCCTTGAACCGGCAGAAAGTCAGTCTCCGCGTATCAATATGCTAAACATCCTGCCGCTTGTAAATCCATCTTGTAACAATTCATTAAACACTGACCCCGAACAACCCGGGCCAACGGCGGGTCAAACCGGGGGCCCTGGCCTGTGGTGTCGGGGGTCGCGCGGCGGGGCGGGAGCCCGTGTCGCTGGCCTGATCCCTGGGCCGGGCAGGGGGGATCCCGGCGGGCTGTTCCGGGAGAAGGCCCGTCAGAAGCTGGCGGGCGTGTTGGCGGAGATCAGCACGCACTCCTGATCCCCCACGTTGCGAAAACGGTGGGGAGTGCGGCTGTCGAAGTAGTAGCCATCCCCCGGTGCCAGCAGGTGAACCTGCTCGCCTACCGTGACTTCCACCTGACCCCGGATGACGATGCCGCACTCTTCCCCTTCGTGACTCAGCATGTCGTCACCGGTGTCGGCGCCCGGGGGCAGTATCTCCTGCATCATGCCGATGGCGCGGTTGGCGCGGCTGTGACCCACCAGACGGTAGCTGATGGGGTGGGTGCCGAGATCCGGCATGTCGTCCGCACGGAAGATCACCTCGGAATCCATCTCCGTCTCGTCGGTGAAGAAGCTGGCCAATGACATGGGGATGCCTTCCAGCACCTTGCGCAGGGAGGCCACCGAGGGGCTCACCTGATTTTTCTCGATCTGGGAGATAAAGCCGTTGGTCACACCGGAGCGTTTTGCCAGCTCGCGCTGGGAGAGGGCCGCCTTGGTGCGAACCGCCTTGAGGCGGTGACCGATATCCATCGATAGACACTCCTTGACTGTTTACTATTATTAAAATTGTGTTAAATATCTTATACCACCCCTGAGGGGTGACACCAAGCCGGGCGATAAAAGCCCTTTTTTATGGATTCAGGTGTTTAATTTAATAGGCATGAGCCGGGTGTTACTAAACGCCTTAAGGATGAGGTGACCATGAAACCTGTCAGCGACATCAATACCCCCGACATGTCCGCATTCTGGATGCCGTTCACCGCCAACCAGCAATTCAAGGCGGCGCCGCGCATCCTGAAGTCGGCAGAGGGGATGTATTATCACTCAGAGGATGGCCGCAAGATACTGGATGGCACTGCCGGACTCTGGTGTTGCAACGCAGGCCATGGTCGGCGCGAGATCGCCGAGGCGGTCTCCCAGCAGATCTCCCACCTCGATTTTGCCCCCACCTTCCAGATGGGCCACCCCCTGCCGTTCGAGCTGGCCAACCGGCTGGTGGAGATCGCCCCCAAGGGATTCGGTCACGTCTTTTATACCAACTCCGGATCGGAGTCCGTGGACACCGCGCTCAAGATTGCGCTGGCCTGGCAGCGGGCTCGCGGCCAGGGGACCCGTACCCGGCTCATCGGCCGCGAGCGCGGCTACCACGGGGTGGGTTTTGGCGGCATCTCGGTGGGGGGCATTCCCGGCAACCGCAAGTGGTTCGGCTCCCTGCTGACCGGGGTGGATCATCTGCCCCACACCCTCAACATAGGGAAAAATGCGTTCACTAAGGGATTGCCAGCAGAAGACCTCACCCTGGCCGATGAACTGGAGAAGATTGTCTTCCTGCACGACGCCAGCAACATCGCGGCGGTCATCGTCGAGCCCATCGCCGGCAGCACCGGGGTCATCATGCCCCCCAAGGGCTATCTCAAGCGGCTGCGGGAGATCTGTACCAAACACGGCATCCTGCTGATTTTTGACGAGGTGATCACCGGTTTCGGCCGCCTCGGCTCCCCCTTCGCCGCCCAGGAGTTCGACGTCATCCCCGACATGATCACCTGCGCCAAGGGGCTCACCAACGGCGCCATCCCCATGGGGGCCGTGCTGGTGCAAAACCATATCTATGACGACATGATGGCGGCGGGCAAGGGGGCCATCGAGCTGTTCCACGGCTACACCTACTCCGGCCACCCGGTGGCGGCGGCGGCGGGTCTGGCCACCCTCGAGATCTACCGGAGCGAAAATCTGCTGACCCGGGCAGCCGAGCTGGCGGGCTACTGGGAGGAGGCTGCCCATTCCCTCAAGGGCTGCAAGCACGTGAAGGACGTGCGCAACTACGGCCTGGTGGCGGGCATTGAGCTCGAATCCATGCCCGATGCACCGGGCAAGCGGGCCTACGAGGTGTTCGTGCGCTGTTTCGAGAAGGGGGCGCTTATCCGGGTGACCGGCGACATCATCGCCCTGTCGCCTCCCCTCATCATCGAGCGCAGCCAGATAGACGATCTCTTCACCCTGCTGCAGGACGCCCTGCAGGCCCAGGACTGACCCCCACATCACACAGGATGGCGCTCGTCCCGGGCGTCATCCCCCTGTGCTGCCCCGGCGCGGCGAGGGGAGGACGGATGACCCATCACGGAGGATTTATGAGTTACAGGATCGACAACTTCATCGACGGCGAGACGACCGAGAGTCGCAGCGAGCGTTTCGGTGCCATCTTCAATCCGGCCACCGGCCAGCAGCAGGGCTCCGTCGTTCTCAGCACGGCCGATGAGTGTGCCGAGGCGATTGCCTGCGCCGAGCGCGCCTTTGGGGAGTGGTCCCAGACCCCGCCGCTGGTGCGGGCCCGGGTGCTGTTTCGCTTCAAGGAGCTGATGGAGCAGCACAGGGACGAGCTGGCCCAGCTCATCAGCCGCGAGCACGGCAAGGTCTTCTCCGACGCCCAGGGGGAGCTGACCCGGGGGCTGGAGGTGGTGGAGTTTGCCTGCGGCATTCCCCACCTGCTCAAGGGGGAGCACTCTCTCAACGTGGGCCGCGGGGTGGACAGTCACTCCATGATGCAGCCGGTGGGGGTCTGCGCCGGCATCACCCCGTTCAACTTCCCTGCCATGGTGCCGCTCTGGATGTTCCCGGTGGCCTTGGCCTGCGGCAACACCTTCATCCTCAAGCCCTCGGAGAAGGATCCGTCCCTCTCTCTGCGCATGGCCGAACTGCTCAAGCAGGCGGGCCTGCCGGACGGGGTGCTCAACGTGGTCAACGGCGACAAGGAGGTGGTGGACGTGCTGCTGACCGACCCGAGGGTCGGTGCCGTGTCGTTTGTCGGCTCCACCCCCATCGCCCAGTACATCTATGCCACCGCCTCGGCTCACGGCAAGCGGGTGCAGGCCCTGGGCGGCGCCAAGAACCACATGGTGGTCATGCCGGATGCCAATCTGGATCAGGCGGTTTCCGCCCTGATGGGGGCCGCCTATGGCGCGGCGGGCGAGCGTTGCATGGCGATCTCGGTGGCCGTGGTGGTGGGTGACGAGACCGCCGATGCCCTGGTGGCGAAGCTCTCGCCCCTGGTGGCGGCCCTTCGGGTCGGCCCCGGTCTCGGTCAGAGTCCGGAGAACGAGATGGGGCCCCTCATCAGCCGGGAACACCTGGCCAAGGTGCGCGGCTACGTGGATCAGGGAGTGGCCGAGGGGGCCGAGCTGGTGGTGGATGGCCGGGGCCTGAGCCATGGCGAGGGCTACTTCATCGGGGGCAGCCTGTTCGATCGGGTCGGCCCCGAGATGCGCATCTACCGGGAGGAGATCTTCGGCCCCGTGCTCGCCATCGTGCGGGCCCCGGACTACGAGACGGCCCTGCGCCTCATCAACGAACACGAGTACGGCAATGGCACCGCCATCTTCACCGGTGACGGAGATACCGCAAGGGACTTCACCACGCGGGTTCAGGTCGGTATGGTAGGGGTGAACGTTCCCATTCCGGTGCCCATGGCGTTTCACAGCTTCGGTGGCTGGAAACGGTCCATCTTCGGGCCGCTCAACATGCACGGGCCGGATGGGGTGCGCTTCTACACCCGGATGAAGACGGTGACCGCCCGCTGGCCCCAGAGCCTGCGCGCCGGCGCCGAGTTCTCCATGCCGACCATGAAGTGAGCCCCCGGCTCGCTGCCATGGCTTTAATCTCTTGCCCCCGCAGGCCGCCGGTCTGCGGGGGCGCTTCTGTCAAGGAGTAACAGATGCGACTGGGTATTCTCGATTGTGACCGGCTGGACCCCGATTTGGTGGGGGATTTTGGTCCCGTTTACTCCGAGATGTTTATCAAGGGTTTCCGGGCGTTGGCCCCCGAGCTGGAATTTCGGGTCTGGTCCGCCCTCGACGGCGATCTGCCCCCGGATCTGACCGAATGCGATGCCTGGCTCATCACCGGCTCGCGCCACGATGCCTACAGCGACATCCCCTGGATCCTGGCGCTGCGCGACTGGATCCGCCGGGCCCACGATGCCAACGTCAAGCTGGCCGGGGTCTGCTTCGGCCACCAGGTGATCGCCCAGGCGCTGGGAGGGGAGGTAATGAAGTCCACCAAGGGGTGGGGGCTGGGGGTGTCGGTCCATGCCATGCAGACGACAAAACCCTGGATGGCGCCGGGTCTGGACACCATCCGCATCCTGGCAAGCCACCAGGATCAGGTGGAGCAGCTTCCGCCGGGGGCGACCCTGCTCGCGGGCAACGACTTCTGCCCCAACTTCATGTTCCTGCAGGGGGATCACATCGTCGCCATCCAGGGGCACCCGGAATTCTCGGTGGCGTACAACCGGGCCCTGATCGAGCGGCGACGGGACAGGCTGCCCGATGCACATTACCAGAGCAGTCTCTCTTCCCTGGAAGGGGAGGTGGATTCCGCCACCATGATGCAGTGGCTGCTGCAGTTCCTCGGCATCCTGCCGATCGGGGCCGACGCGCGCTGAACCCCGTTTGTCATATCCACCGCGCTGATGCTAGATTTTGTAGCAAAATGAAGGATCAAGCGGCGATATGCCCAGTCCGGATGATACACTGGCCGCCATTTTTGGCGGCCTAGTCCATCGACGAGCGCCGCGTCAGTCTGTGAGGGGGCAACCTTGAAACTACAGCAGTTGAAGTATCTGATCGCGGTGCGGGACCACAATCTCAACGTCTCCGTTGCCTCCGATGCGCTCTATACCAGCCAGCCTGGGGTGAGCAAGCAGATCGGCTTGCTGGAGAGCGAGCTGGGGGTGCGCATCTTCGAGCGCCGCGGCAAGCACCTGCACCGGATCACCCCGGTGGGGGAGGAGATCATCAAGTGTGCCGAGGCCATGCTCAATATCGAGAGCAAGATCAAGGCCATCTCCCGGGAGTACCTGGATCCGACCGTGGGCACCCTCAACATCCACACCACCCACACCATCGCCCGCTACCTGCTGCCGAAAAGCGTCACCTACTTCACCAAAAAGTACCCCAAGATCTCGTTCCACCTGCATCCTGTGATGTCCGCCACCAAGGAACAGATCAGCAAGGGATACTCGGATTTTTCCATCGTGGCCCACGAGATAGGCTTCGACAAGGAGCTGATCGCGCTGCCCGCCTACCTCTGGACCCTCTCCCTGGTGGTGCCCCAGGAGCACCCCCTGGCCAAGGTGAAGAAGCCGACCCTAGAGCAGCTCTGCCAGTATCCCATCCTGAGCTACGAGAGCGGCGCCACCGGGCGTCAGGTGCAGGACAGGGTGTTCCAGGCGGCCGGCCTCACTCCCAACTACTACATGACGGTGATGGATGCCGGCGTCATCAAGCGCTACGTGGAGCTGGGCTTTGGCATCGGCATCATCTCCTCCCTGGTTGCCAACGATAGCGATGCCCCCGGCCTCGTGGCCATCAATCTGGAGCACCTGTTCGAGCCTTGCCCGGCCCAGATCTGCTTCAGCAAGAGCATCCTCTTGCAGAACTACATGTATGACTTCATCAGCTCTTTCTCCCCCCATCTCACCAAGGAGATGATCCAGAACGTGATGCAGCAGCCGACCCAGGCGCGCATCGACGAGCTGCTGTCAGGGGTGGAGCTGCCCGTCTACTGATCCCGCTTCCGTTTCTGTGCCGGCACCCCGGGGTGTCGGCCTCCTCCCGCCGAGGTTTCCATGTCCCGCATCCTGCTGCTCGCCAATCTCAACTGTGATCATGTGCTCTCCCTGGCCGAACCCCTGGTGGCGGGGGCGCGGCTGCAATACGTGGATCAGGGGCGCAGGCTCGGCGGCGGCGCCGCCAATACCGGCATCGGATTGGTGTGGGCGGGGCACGAGGTGATCATCGCCTCCCGGGTCGGGCTGGACGACACCGGTGACTGGCTGCTGGAGCAGGCGGCCTCATACGGCCTGGATTGCAGCCATGTGGAACGCTTTGGCGGCGAGACCGGCGAGCTGCTGGTGCTGGTGGACGCCACCGGTGAGCGCACCATTCTCAGGCGCCCACGTCGTCCGGATCTGCCGGGGGATCTGCCGACCGAAGGGGTGGATTGCCTCTATGTGAACTATCCGGGCACCGCCATCGTGGGCTACATGCGCCAGATGCTCGCCAAGAGTTTCGTAGTGGCCCAGTATCCCAAGGGGGGGCAGGCCCGCCGCCCCTGCCACGTGCTGGTGGCCTCCCGCTCCGATCTCGGCGAGGTGAGCGACCTCTGGCAGCATGCCCGCCAGCTCGCAGGGGAGCAGCTTGAATGGCTGGTGCTGACCGAGGGCAAGGCGGGCGCCGTGGCCATTCACGGGGAGGAGCAGGTCAGGGTGGCGGCGCGACCGGTCTCCGTGGTGGATACCACGGGGGCGGGGGATGCCTTCGCGGGCGGTCTCATCCACGGTCTTGCGCGGGGCATGGCCATGGCCGATGCGCTGCAGTGCGCCGTGGACTGGGGCGCTTTCGCGGTGGCCTCCGAGAGCTCCATCCCCTCCCAGGCGCTGCGCAACTGGCTGAAGCAGCCCCACTGAACTCGCCGGACAACGGCTCCGGCGATGGTAGAAGAGGTGGGGATTTGTCGACGGAAACCGCCAAAACCCCTCGCTGAGGCGGCAAGTTTGCGATCAATCAAAGAAAGTGTCGATTTATGTACATCTTCGTCGACACCCGCCCGGGCTGCTCTTACCCTTGTGACTTCACGACTCGGTCGAAGAAGCCCATCCCGTGCGCACGCATGTGCAGACCCCCTCTTTGGCCACCGGCTGTCGTCCTGATTTCTGGCTTGTAGTAAGAGGCAAGTGCGACCATGCAACTGACACGATTTACCGACTACGCCCTGCGTACCCTGACCTTCCTGGCCATCCAGCCCGGTGATCGCCTGTCGACCATCACGGAAGTGGCCGACACCTTCGCCATCTCCCGCAATCACGTGGTCAAGATAGTGCATCAGCTCGGCATCAAGGGTTACATCGAGACGGTGCGTGGCAAGCATGGGGGCATCCGCCTCGGCCGTGCCGCCGTCTCCATCAACCTGCGCGATGTGGTGATGGACATGGAGCACGTGCTCTGCCCGGTGGACTGCAAGCGCGAAAACTGCCGTCTCTCCGGGGGCTGCCGCATCCAGGGCATTCTACGCCGCGCCATGCACGCCTTCCTGGAGGTGCTGGGGGAGTACACTTTGGCGGATGCGGTGCGGGATCCCACTCGTCTGTGCCACCTTCTCGGCATAGAGCAGGATAATATCCTGACCATGGCATGATGCCACGGTGAATGACAGAGGGGCCTGCGGGCCCCTCTGTCATTGCCAGCGGTCAGAGCTGGGGCACAAGGGTGATGGCTCCGTGCAGGCAGGCGAGGCCGCAAGCGCCGCAGCCATCGCAGGCGGCCATGTTGACGGTCACTCCCTCGCTGCCGACCTTGATCGCCTGCTGGGGGCAGGCATCTTCGCACAGCAGGCAATAGTAGCCCTGACGGGCTTGGCAGCTCGCCTCTATCCTGACCCGGGTCTGCACCTGACGGCCGAGGCAGAGATCCAGTGCGCCCGTGGGGCAGGCTCTGGCGCAGCTGCCGCAATAGCTGCACTGGCCACAGGCGAGATCCAGCACTGGGGTACCGGCGATGGGGCTGCCGTCATATTCGGGGCGATCGGCGGGCTTGATGAGGCCGTTGGGACACGCCTTGAAGCAGTCGCCACAACGGGTGCAGAGGGTGAGGAACTGGGACTCGTCGATGGCCCAGGGCGGGCGTGCCTCATGGCAGACCACCTCGGGTCTGCGGGGGCTCCCCCATGCGTGTGCCAGCCAGCGACAGAAAAAATGCGTCATGCCCACCTCTATACCTATTAGGGGTTAATTTTATCCAGTTTTAGGCCGGCAAGCCAGAGAATAGCGGCGGGCAGGATCGCAAGCCGGGTTGCCCTTGTGTAAGCTAGGCGGGTCTTTTTGCGGGATTGAATGAACTCATGTGGCTATTTCTGTGGCGTGCTTCTCTGCTCTATGTCTTCCCCCTGCTGATGTGGGCTTACTGCCATCTCAAGGGTATCGAGTTCAGTGAACTGGATACCGGGGTCAACAGCCACAAGTGGGTGGTGCTGGCGGCCTACCTGCTCTATGTGCTGATTTGGTTGCTGCTCAACCGCTATCTCGAACTCTTCCTGCGCCAGCGGGGGCGCAGATGACCCCGCTGCTGACCTGGTGGCCTGCCATGCTGGCTGGCGGGCTGGCGCTGCTGTTCGGCTGGTGGTGGGGGCGGCGCAGCGGCCGTGAAGAGGCGCTGCTGCTGGAGGAGCGTCATCAGGGGTTGCAGGACCGCTGGGACGCGCTGCAGGACGAGAAGATGCTGGCTCAGCAGAAGCTGGATCAGCAGCAGACCCTGCTGCTCAAGCTCACCGCCCGCCTCAAGGAGGCCGAGGCGACTCTGCGCAGCGAGCGCATCGCCAGCGCCGAGAAGCTGCAGTTGCAGCAAGAGGCTGAGCAGCGCCTCAGTCAGCAGTTCGAGAACCTCGCCAATCGTATCTTTGAACAAAATGCTGGAAACTTCCGCGAACTGAATCAGAACAGCATGGATCTCCTGCTGACTCCACTCAAAGAGCAGTTGGAGGGCTTTCGCCGCCAGGTGGGAGAGACCCACGCCCAGGAGACGGCCCAGCGCCACAACCTCAAGTTCGAGCTGGAGCGCCTTGCCGAGCTCAACGCCCGCATGACCGAAGAGGCGGCGGCGCTGACCCGGGCCCTCAAGGGCGACAGCAAGCAGCAGGGCAACTGGGGGGAGGTGGTGCTGGCGCGGATCCTCTCCGAGTGCGGCCTGCGCGAGGGGCATGAGTACCACACCCAGGTCAACATCGAGGTGGACAAGGGCAAGCGCTACCAACCCGACGTCATCGTCCACCTGCCCCAGGAGAAGGACATCATCATCGACGCCAAGGTGTCGCTGACCGCCTATGAGCGCTGGTACAACGCCGCTGACGATCTGGAGAAGGCGGTGGCGCTCAAGGAGCACGTCGCCTCGGTGCGCAACCATATCCGCGAGCTGGGCCGCAAGGATTACCAGCAGTTGCCCGGGGTGCGCACCCTGGACTATGTGCTGATGTTCGTGGCGGTGGAGCCTGCCTTCCTCGCTGCCCTGGAAGCGGACCCTTCCCTGGTGCGCTACGGGCTGGAACACAACATCCTGCTGGTGAGCCCTACCAACCTGATGGTGGCGCTGCGCACCATAGAGAACCTGTGGCGCTACGAGCGGCAGAACCAGAACTCGCGCCAGATAGCGGAGCGGGCCGGCCGCCTCTACGAGAAGCTGCGGCTGTTCGTGGAGGAGATGCAGCAGATGGGGGGCAGCTTGCACAAGGCGCAGGAGAGCTACGACAAGGCGATGGGCCGCCTGGTCAACGGTCGTGGCAACCTGATCGCCCAGGCCGAGCGCTTTCGCGAGCTGGGGGTCGAGGTGACCAAGCCCTTGCCGGACGCGCTGGTGGACAGGGCGCTGGAGCGGGAGGAGTCGGCGGACTGAGGGGAATCGTCATTCGCCGGGACAACGAAAAGGGCAGCCATTGGCTGCCCTTTTCGTTTCATGCAACAGCCTGGACGGCTGCTTATTGCTTCCAGAAGGAGGGGAAGAAGAGTACCGCCACCGTCAGGATCTCGAGGCGTCCCAGCAGCATGCCGAACGACAGTATCCACTTGGCCGCATCCGGCAGACTGGCGAAGTTGGTGCTGGGACCGATGACAGGCCCCATGCCCGGGCCCACGTTGGCGACGGCGGTGATGGAGCCCGAGATGGCGGTCAGGGGGTCCAGCCCGATAGCGGCGAGCAGGGCGGCGATCAGCAGGATGATGGCGAAGTAGACCAGCACGAAGGAGATCAGGGAGCGGATGATGGCGTCGTTGACCGGACGGCCGTTGTACTTCTGGGGAAACACGGCGGAGGGGTGCATCAGCTGGCGCATCTGTTTCTTGAACAGGGCGAAGGCCACCTGGACCCGAAAGATCTTGAGCCCGCCCGAGGTGGAGCCGGAGCAGGCGCCGAGTGCCAGCAGGATGATGAAGATAATGGTGGTGAGCGGGCCCCAGGTGCCGAAGTCGCCGAGTCCGAAACCCGTGGTGGTAAGCACGGAGACGATATTGAAGCTGCTGATGCGCAAGGCATCCATGAAGCCGTAGATGTCTCTCACCCAGAGATAGAAGGTGACGACCAGGGTCACCCAGACGATCAGCCAGAAGAAGCCCTGCACCTGGGCATCCTTGAACAGGCTGTTGTCACGGCGGGAGAGAGCCTGCACATAGAGCAGGAAGGGCAGGCCACCGAGGAACATGAAGAGGGTGCCTATCCAGTGCGCCGCGTGGGAGAAGTGGGACATGGATTGATCGGAGGTGGAGTAGCCGCCGGTGCTGAGGGTCGTCATGGCGTGGTTGACCGCTTCGAACAGGTTCATGCCACTCACCCAGTAGGCGAGGAAGCAGAGCATGGAGAGTACCAGATAGACCAGCACTATGTTGTTGGCCACCGTTTTGGCGCGGGGGGCGCTCTTGTCGGACCAATCGGAGCTCTCGGTCTGGAACAGCTTCATGCCACCGACGTTGAGGTAGGGCAGCACCGCCACCGCCATCACGATGAAGCCGACCCCGCCCAGCCACTGCAGGATGGATCGCCACAGCAGGATGCTGTGGGCCATGCCGTCGAGCCCCGACAGCACGGTGGATCCCGTGGTGGTGACCCCCGACATGGTCTCGAAGTAGGCGTCGGCAAAGTCGATATGGGTGATGAAGACGAAGGGCAGGGCCCCGAAGACGCAAGCGACCACCCAGACCGAGGTGGTGAGCAGGAACATTTCCCGCACGCCGAGGTGAAACTCTGCCTTGCGACCGTAATGGAGGCAGAGCAGGGCGGCACCATGGGTGATCAAGACCGACTTGAGAAATTCGACGAAACCTTCCGAACCGGTCAGCAGGGCCAGCAGGGTGGGCAGCCACATGAAGAGCGCCAGCTTGGAGAGCACCAGCCCGAGCGTGAAGACGATGGGATGCAGCTTGATCATGCAAGAAAACCTGGTCGTTGATTGAAAAAAGACCCGGACCTTTCCTGAGAAAAGGGGCCGGGTCCGGATACCGTTGCCAGAGACATGGCCGGCTTACAGGAAGAAGGGACTGGGCTGGAACAGACGCTCCACTTCCGGGATGTACTTCTTGTCCACCAGGAACATCACCACGTGGTCATCCTGCTGTATCTGGGTACGATCGTGGGCGATCAGCACCTCATCACCGCGCACCACTGCGCCTATGGTGGTGCCCGGGGGCAGCTTGAGATCGCCCACTGTCTTGCCCACCACCTTGGAGGTGTTCTCGTCCCCGTGGGCGATCGCCTCGATGGCTTCGGCCGCCCCGCGGCGCAGGCTGTAGACGTTGGCGATGTCGGCACGGCGCACATGGGTCAGCAGGGCCGAGATGGTGGCCTGCTGGGGGGAAATGGCGATGTCGATGGAGCCGCCCTGTACCAGGTCCACGTAGGCGCCGCGCTGGATCAGGACCATGGTCTTCTTGGCCCCCATCTTCTTGGCGAGCAGGGCCGACATGATGTTGGCCTCATCCTCGTTGGTGACCGCGATGAAGACGTCGATCTGGTCGATGTGCTCCTCCGCCAGCAGCTCCTGATCCGCCGCATCGCCGCAGAAGACGATGGTGTGTTCCAGGTGTTCTGAGAGCTGCTCCGCCCGCTTCTGGTTGCGCTCGATGAGCTTGACGCTGTAGCGCTTCTCTAGCTGGCGGGCAAGGCCGGCGCCTATGTTGCCGCCGCCGACGATCATGATGCGCCGGTAGGGGCTCTCGAGGCGTTGCAGCTCCGACATCACGGCGCGGATATGGCCCGCCGCGGCCACGAAGAACACCTCGTCATCGGCTTCGATGATGGTGGTGCCCTGGGGGCGGATGGAGCGCCCCTGGCGGAAGATGGCGGCGACCCGGGTTTCGATGTTGGGCATGTGTTCCCGCAGGGTGGAGAGCGCATTGCCCACCAGGGGGCCGCCGTAATAGGCCTTGACCGCCACCAGGCCCACCTTGCCGTCGGCAAAATCCACCACCTGCAACGCCCCCGGATACTCGATCAGGCGACGCACGTAGTCAGTCACCAGCTGCTCGGGGGCGATCAGGTGATCCACGGGGACGGATTCGGGCAGGAACAGGCGATCCCGCTCCACCAGATAGGCGGGAGACCGAATGCGCGCCACCTTGTTCGGGGTGTTGAACAGGGAGTAGGCGACCTGGCAGGCGACCATGTTGGTCTCGTCGCTGTTGGTGACGGCGACCAGCATGTCGGCATCCTGGGCGCCGGCTTCGCGCAGCACCCTGGGATGGGCGCCGTGGCCATTCACCACCCGCAGGTCGAATTTGTCCTGCAGTTCGCGCAGGCGCTCGCTATCGGTGTCGACGATGGTGATGTCGTTGTTCTCGCCGGCGAGATTCTCAGCCAGGGTGCCACCCACCTGACCTGCGCCCAGAATGATGATTTTCATAAGGCCATCTTACTCAAGGTTGTTGCTTCGTAATGAGGCGGCCCGTCACCGGGCCTGCCATCCGCCGGTTCGGCCTACAGCTTGATGAGCTTGGCATAGTAGAAGCCGTCCATCTCCGCCTCGCCGGGCAGGAACTGGCGACCCGGACAGGCCGGGGTGTCTTCTGCATGCAACGGCACCAGGCGGGCATCCGGGGTATCGGCCAGGAAGGCGCGGATCTGCTCCCGGTTCTCTTCCGGCAACACGGAGCAGGTGGCGTAGAGCAGGGTGCCGCCCTGCTTCAGCTTGCCCCAGAGGGCATCGAGAATGCGGCGTTGCAGCTCGGCCAGCTCGCGGATGTCTTGATCCCGGCGCAACCACTTGATGTCGGGGTGACGACGGATGACGCCGGTGGCGGAGCAGGGGGCATCCAGCAGGATGCGGTCGAACTGCCCCTGTGGCCACCACAGATCCGGCGTGCTGGCATCACCGTGGATCACTTGGGCCTGAAGGCCGATGCGATCCAGGTTCTCCTGCACCCGCTTGAGGCGGTTGTCGTCGGCGTCGACGGCAACCACGCCGGCAAGGGCCGGCTGGCGTTCCAGCAGGTGGGCGGTTTTGCCGCCGGGGGCGGCGCAGGCGTCCAGCACCCACTCTCCCGGCTGGGGATCGAGCAGGGCGGCGGCCTGCTGGGCGGCACCGTCCTGCACCGAGCAGTCACCCTGCTCGAAGCCGGGCAGCTTTGTCACGTCGCAGGGGCGCTCCAGCAGGATGCAATCTTCCCCTTCCACACCGGCCATGGCCGGGATGCCCGCCTCGCTCATGCGGGCCAGCATGGCCTCGCGGCTCTGGCGCTGGCTGTTGTTGCGGATCCACATGGGCGGGCGCTGGTTGTTGGCCTCCATGATGAACTCCCAGTCATCGGGATAGGCCTGACGCAGGCGCTTGGTGAGCCATTCGGGGTGGCCGAGGCGGACGCTGGGGACGCGGTCGATGCGCAGCAGGATCACTTCGGCGCTGCGCTGGAAGTTGCGCAGTACGCCGTTGATGAGGCCGCGCAGGGAAGAACCCTTGAGCAGCTTGACGGCGTTGACGGTCTCGGCCACGGCGGCGTGAGCCGGAATGCGGGTATAGATGAGCTGGTAGAGGCCGACCAGGATGAGGTAGTGGAAGATGCGGCTCTTGTTCTTGAGCGGCTTGTCCATCATCTCGCTGACCGCCGCATCGAGGCGGGGCAGCCAGCGCAGGGTGCCGTAGCAGAGTTCTTGCAGGAGGGCGCGATCGCGAGGGGCGACCTTCTCCTGGGCAGCAGGCAGAACGGCGGAGAGAGATTGGCCCTGATCCAGCACCTGTTGAATGACGAGAGCAGCCTGTGCGCGTGTTTTCATAGCGTTACCTTAGATGCACAAGTCGGGGCCAGGGCCCCGCTTGTGTCAATTCAATCCAGATCAAATCAGTTGCGTGCCAGGTTCAAACCAGTCGCGGCGAGAGTTGAGCAGATCCGAAACGGACATGGCCTTCTTGCCGGGAGGTTGCAGGGTCAGCAGGCGCAGCACCCCCTGACCGGTGGCAACCTCGATCCCCTGCTTGTCGGCCTTGAGCAGGGTGCCGGCTGCCTGGCCGTGATCCTGTGCGACGACCTCGGCCTGCCACACCTTGACGGTCTGTCCGGCGACGTCGAACCAGCTGATGGGCCAGGGGTTGAAGGCTCGGATGCAGCGTTCGATGGCAACGGCGTCCATCGACCAGTCGATGCGGGCCTCTTCCTTGGAGAGCTTCTCGGCGTAGTTGGCCAGCGCATCGTCCTGGGGCTCGGCAGCGGTATCGCCGGCAGCCATGGCGTCCAGGGTATCGACCAGTGCCTGCGGGCCCAGACCGGCCAGCTTGTCATAGAGGCTGGCAGAGGTCTCATCACTGGCGATGGGGCAGATTACCTTGCGGATCATGGCGCCGGTATCCAGCCCCACATCCATCTGCATGATGGTGACGCCGGTTTCGGCATCCCCCGCCCAGATGGAGCGTTGAATCGGGGCGGCACCACGCCAGCGTGGCAGCAGGGAGCCGTGCACGTTGATGCAGCCCAGACGCGGCGTATCGAGCACCGCTTTGGGGAGGATGAGGCCATAAGCCACGACGACCATCAGGTCGGCACCCAGAGCGGCCAGTTCGGCCTGCGCCGCTTCATTGCGCAGGGAGGCAGGTTGATAGACCGGCAGATCGTGGGCCAGCGCCAGTTCCTTGACCGGGCTGGCAGTGAGCTTCTGGCCGCGACCGGCGGGCTTGTCCGGCTGGGTATAAACGGCGACGACCTCGTGGCCGGAAGACAACAACGCCGCCAGATGACGGGCGGCGAAGTCGGGGGTACCGGCAAAAATCAGTTTCAGCTTGTTCAATGGAGCGGATCCTCAGAGGACTTTGCGATCTTCACGGGCCATCTTTTCCAGCTTCTGACGAATGCGCTGGCGCTTGAGCGGGGACAAGTAATCCACAAACAGCTTGCCGACCAGATGATCCATCTCATGTTGTATGCAGATGGCGAGCAGATCGTCCGCTTCCAGCTCGAAGGTGTTGCCGTGGCGATCTTGCGCCCTGACCTTGACCCACTCGGCGCGCGGAACCAGAGCACGGTTGCCGGGCACGGAGAGGCAGCCCTCTTCGATGCCGGTGCTGCCGGACTGCTCCAAGATCTCCGGGTTGATCAACACCAGCTGTTCTTCGCGGTTCTCGGAGACATCGATGACGATGATGCGCTGATGAATGTCGACCTGGGTCGCGGCCAGGCCGATGCCTTCCTCCGCGTACATGGTTTCGAACATATCATCTACAATGTGTTGTAACTCGGGTGTAAAGGCTTCGACAGGGGCCGCGACTGTGCGCAGACGCTCATCGGGGAAACGCAATACATCTAGAATGGCCATAATTTTTTCTTTAGTTTCATATAAACGCAGTCAATATTGACGTAATTCTAGTCATTTACGCCGACAAAAAACAGCAACACTTTGCGTGCAGAAGTAACAGGGAGTGTTATGTATCTGAAGCAAATCGTCGTCGCCTGCCTGGCGACAGCCCTGGCCGGTGGCGCCATGGCACAGCAGTTGACGCTCAAATCCGGTTACCCCGAGACTTATGTGGTGCAAAAAGGGGACACCCTCTGGGACATCTCGGGCCAGTATCTGGCCGAACCCTGGCTCTGGCCACGCCTCTGGAACATCAATCCGCAGATCGCCAATCCCCACTGGATCTATCCCGGTGACGTGCTGCACCTGAGCTGGGTCAATGGTGAGCCTCGGCTCGGCAAAGCCAGTCAGGGGGGCAAGCAGGTCATCCGTCTCTCGCCCAAGAACCGCTATGAAAACAAGGCTAATCCCATACCAACCTTGCCTCTGAGCGAGATAGCGCCCTTCCTGCAGACCGACCACATTCTGGCCAACAGCCAGCAGAGCAAGGACCTGCCCTATGTGCTCGGCAACAATGACAAGCATGTCGGGATGCTGGAGGGCGACATTCTCTATGTGAAAGGAGCCCTGAACCCGGGCCAGAGTTATGGCCTCTATCGCCCGGGGGTGGCATACAAGGACAAGCATACCGGCGAGTCGCTCGGTCAGGAGGCAATTTTTGTCGGCACGGTGCGGGCAGAGGAGTACCTTGCCCACGACACCACCAAAGTGACGCTGACCCATAACCGGCGTGAGGTGTATCAGGGCGACAAGGTGATGCCGCTGCCGTCGCAGGAGAGCATCTCTGCCGTGTTCATGCCAAAGGCGGCACCCTCCATTTCCCCCGGCTATGTGATCGAGCTGCCGAGTAAGGTACATGGTGGGGGCAAATTTGATGTGGTACTCATCAACAAGGGGGGGCGTGATCAGGTGGCCCCGGGCGATGTGCTCGAGATCCTGCGCCCGGGAGCCGAGATGGTGGACAAGAATGGCAAGGTGTCATACCGGGAATATTCATCCGTTTATGACAAGGCGTTCTATTCTGCCGGCAAGTCATCGCTGCCTGCCGAGGCCGTTGCCAGAGTCATGCTGTTCAAGGTCTACGACAAATTGAGTTACGGTCTTATCCTGCAGAGTCAGGATCTGGTCGGCTCTGGCTATCAGGTCAGTAATTTCTGACGTGTCCTTGCCACTGGAGCGGTTGTCGCTATGGCTGACGCTGGATGCCGTTACAGGCATAGGCCCGGTCACCGCCGCTCGCCTGCTGGCTCATGTGGGTGGTGACATCACAACTCTGTTTGACTCAGATGATGGCGCCCTGCGAGTTCTTGGTCTGCAGAGTGCCCAGATTCAGCAGATGAGATGGCCTCTTCCTGTCGTGGAGCAGGGATTGAGCTGGGCCGCCGAGCCCGGCAATCACCTCCTCTGTCCCGATGACCCCGCATATCCTGCCCTGCTCAAAGAGATCCCCGGCGCCCCGCTCTTGCTCTACTGCCGCGGGAACGTCTCATCCCTCTCCCTGCCACAGTTGGCGATGGTGGGTACCCGCCACCCCACCTATGCCGGCAAAGACAATGCGACACGCTTGTGTGCCGAGTTGGTGGGCTGTGGTCTGGCGATCACCTCCGGCCTCGCGTTGGGCATCGATGGCGTCTGCCATCAGCAGGCGCTGGCATCGGGCGGAATCACCCTGGCGGTGCTGGGATCCGGTCTGGATTGTCTCTACCCCAAGCGTCATCAGGGGTTGGCGATGCAAATCCTCGAGCAGGAAGGCCTGCTTGTTTCCGAGTTGGCGCCCCAGCAAGGCCCCCTGGCTGAACACTTCCCTCGCCGCAACCGTATCATCAGTGGCCTGTCGCTGGGGACACTGGTGGTGGAAGCGGCAGAACAGAGTGGTTCGCTCATCACGGCCCGTTATGCGCTGGAGCAGGGCCGCGAGGTCTTTGCCGTTCCCGGCGCTCCGCAAAATGCACAGGCAGCAGGGTGCAACCGTCTGCTTCAACAGGGTGCCAAGCTGGTCTTGAATGCCGCCGATATCCTGGAAGAGTTTCCAAGGCTGGTCTTGTCCCCTGGACCTGCCAACGGTTCTTCCGAGGCGCAGCATAATAGCGAATTGCCTTATGCCGATTTGTTGGATAACGTAGATTATGAGACCACGAGCGTGGATACCGTTGCCGAACGGGCCCGGCTTCCTGTCGATGTCGTACTGGGCAGGTTGGTAGAGCTGGAGCTGGTTGGTGCAGTGATGGCGGTAGCCGGTGGATACGTCAGAGCGAGGAGGGCGAATCATGTTTGATGTATTGATGTACCTTTTCGAGACCTACATCCACAGCGATGCAGATGTGATGGTCGAGCAGGATGAACTCACCGACGAACTGAGCCGGGCCGGTTTCGACAAGGACGAGATCGAGAAAGCGCTCAACTGGCTGGAGCGACTGGCCAACCTGCACGACAGCGAGCGGGAAGTCTATGTCACCGCAAGCCAGCAGGGCTCTATGCGGATCTATGCGCCGCAGGAGCTGGTTCGCCTCAGTACTGAATGTCGCGGTTTCCTGCTGTTCCTAGAGCAGGCGCAAGTGCTGAATGCCGAAACCCGTGAAATCTGCATCGAACGGTTGCTCGAGCTGGACAAGCCGGACATCGAGCTGGACGATCTGAAGTGGGTCGTCATGATGGTGCTGTTCAATGTGCCAGGCAGTGAAAACGCCTACCAGCAGATGGAAGAGCTGGTGTTTGACGAGTCGGACGGCGTCATCCACTGACAGCCCGGTGCCGCGCTGGTAGAATTCAGGCCATCTGGATTTCAAGGCGCGGCCCATGTCAAAGATCGATCACCACCTCTTCTCTGCCCACGAACATGCCTTCGAGCGCGAGCCGTGCCCGCAGTGTGGTGCTGAACTGGTGATCCGCCAGGGCAAGCACGGTCCCTTCCTTGGTTGTTCAGCCTATCCCGCTTGCGATTACATTCGCTCCCTCACCCCCTCTGGCCGCGATATAGAGAAAGTGCTCGAGGGGTCGTCCTGTCCGGATTGTGGCCATCCACTGGCCATCAAGAAGGGTCGTTACGGTCTGTTTGTGGGATGTACCCAGTACCCGGCCTGTCAGCATATCGAATCCCTTCAGGAGAGTGACGATACCCAAATCCTCTGCCCGGAGTGTGGCAAAGGTCATCTGGTGAGCCGCACGTCCCGTTATGGCAAACAGTTCTACTCGTGTGACGCCTATCCTAACTGCAAGTATGTGGTGAATGACAAGCCGGTTCCCATGCCCTGTCCCGAGTGTGGCTGGGGCATCATGATCGAGAAGAAGGTGCGGGGAAACCTGCGCTGGGTCTGCCCGCAAAAGAAATGCTCCCACCAGATTGAGCGGGTATAATCTCGCCGCCCATGATCAGGCAGGCGGATTGCTGGTCAGCGTGAGGTTGTGAGCCGATGCACATCGCCCAACTTGCCCTGATCCTGACCTGGTCGCCATCTCAAGCTCCCTGCGGTTGCTCGGTTCACTGATGCACTCAAGCGTCTGAACCGAAATGCATGACTGAAGAGGAGCAGGGATATAGCCCATATCGCAGCAGTGATGGCCCCGATGCCGTCATGTCGGTTCAACATACAATCCAGTGATGAGAGGCGGCAGCGTGGCTGTCGCATGTGCTTATGCCAAATGAATTTGAACAAGCGGTTGCCGCCCTTCAAGGAGAAGGGGTTATCGCCTATGCCACCGAAGCCGTGTTTGGTCTGGGGTGTGATCCTGATTCCGAAGCCGCCGTGCAGCGGCTGCTGGCCATCAAGCAGCGGCCGGTGGAGAAGGGATTGATCCTGATCGCGGCAGATCTGGCGCAATTGCAGGACTACATCGACCTGAGCCAGCTCAGCGATGAGCAGCTTGCTCGCGTGCAGGCGAGCTGGCCTGGTCCCTTCACCTGGATCATGCCCGCTCGCGCGACGACGCCGTCCTGGTTGACCGGTCAGTTCGAGACCCTGGCGGTGCGGGTCACAGGCCATCCCCAGGTGCAAGGGCTTTGCCGGGCATTTGGCAAACCGCTGGTGTCCACCAGTGCCAATCTAACCGGTGATGAACCCGCTCGTCGGGTGGCTGATATTGGCGATCTGCTGGCAAGCCAGCTGGCTTACATTCTGCCCGGCGAAGTCGGGGGGCAAGCCAACCCGTCCGAAATCAAGGACGCCCTCACCGGGGCCATTATTCGCCCATCCTGAGTTGGGCACGGCCCTGTTTCATGCAGGTTGTGCGATGAGGTCATGACAATACGAGAAGTGCAGGCAGTGCATGCATGATGCCTGTCTGACAGGAGATAAAATGAGCAAACCGGATGTGGCCCAGGTAAAAGCCTTCCTGCTGCAATTGCAGGATGATATCTGCCGTGGCCTGGAGCAGGCCGATGGATGCGGGCGCTTTGTGGAAGATGCCTGGAGTCGCGAAGGTGGTGGTGGCGGTAGAACACGGGTGCTGCGTCAGGGGGCGGTGATCGAGCAAGGTGGGGTCAACTTCTCCCATGTCTATGGCGATGCCATGCCGGCATCCGCGACCGCACATCGTCCCGAACTGGCTGGCCGCAGGTTTGAGGCCATGGGGGTATCGCTGGTGATCCACCCGCATAATCCCTATGTACCGACCAGCCATGCGAATGTGCGGTTCTTCATCGCCGAGAAAGAGGGGGAGGAGCCGATCTGGTGGTTTGGTGGCGGCTTCGACCTGACGCCCTTCTATCCGTTCGAAGAGGACGTGAGGCATTGGCACCAGGTCTCCCGTGAGCTCTGTCAGCCGTTCGGCACCGACATTTATCCCGAGTTCAAATCCTGGTGCGATCGTTACTTCTTCCTCAAGCATCGGGGCGAGACGCGCGGGGTGGGCGGTCTTTTCTTCGATGACCTGAACCGCTGGCCCTTTGCCGACTGCTTTGCCTTCATGCGTGCAGTGGGTGAGGGTTACCTCGCGGCCTACTTGCCGATTGTCGAGCGACGCAAGGAGCTTGCTTATGGGGAGCGGGAACGGGCGTTCCAGCTTTATCGCCGTGGCCGCTACGTGGAGTTCAATCTGGTCTACGACCGCGGGACCCTGTTCGGACTGCAGACGGGGGGGCGTACCGAATCCATCCTGATGTCGATGCCGCCGCTGGCGCGCTGGGAGTACGACTGGCAGCCGGAGGCTGGCAGCCCGGAGGCATTGCTCTACAGCGACTACCTCAAACCGCGCGAGTGGTTGTGACCAGAGGGGCCATGATGGCCTCTTCTTATTGGCCGATATTCGGCTTGTTCCTTCATGAGAAAACCCGTTAAATCGGGATATTGCTCTCAAAAGGAACGCCTTGATGGATCGTTATCTGGTTTTTGGCCACCCCGTACGCCACAGCAAATCTCCCTTCATTCATACCCTGTTTGCCAGGCAGACCCAGCAAGCGCTGGAGTATGGTCTGGCAGAACCTGCTGTCGATGAGTTTGCCAGCGCTCTGAACCACTTCTTCGCCGAAGGAGGGAAGGGGTGCAACGTGACCGTACCTTTCAAGGAGCAAGCCTTCGGGCTGGTGGAGCGGCTGAGCCCCAGGGCCAAGCGGGCGGGAGCGGTCAACACCATCAAACTGACTGATGATGGTGTGCTGCTGGGTGACAATACCGACGGCGCCGGGCTGGTCGCCGATCTCAAGGCTCACGGAGTGAACCTTGCCGGTAGCAGGATCCTGCTTCTGGGGGCCGGTGGCGCAGCTCGTGGTGCCCTGGCCCCCCTGCTGGCGGAAGCGCCGGGCGAGATCGTCGTGGTCAACCGTACCCATGCCAAGGCGGAACAGCTGGCTGTGGAGTTCAGGGATCTGGGCAGCATCACGGCTCAATCCTATGAACAGTTGGTGGGGCCGTTCGATCTCATCATCAATTCCACCTCAGCGAGTCTGCAAGGAGAGTTGCCACCTTTGGCGCCAACCCTCATCCACCCGGACATCGCGATCTACGACATGATGTATGGCGCAACGGACACAGCCTTCATCGGCTGGGCCAAACAACATGGCGCGCGCCATACCATGGATGGATTGGGCATGCTGGTCGAGCAGGCTGCTGAGGCCTTTACCGTATGGCGAGGGATCCGGCCCGGCACCAAGCAGGTATTGAGAGAGTTGCAGCGCAATCTGGGCGTCGTGTGAACCAGCTTGTGCGTTCTATTGGGCTGTCGGCAGGTCTGATGTAGAGATTCTGCATCTCTGGATAAGGGCTCCCTCGTGATGCGGCACGGCACGTGTGATGTGAAACGGTCGTTCTGCGGTGGGTGTGTGGCAGAACAGGTGCCATTTTTATAAAACCATTGCATAACAATAAGTTACTTTTACTTTGCCGTCACTCGCAGAATTTTTTTGAGTTTTTTCTCAAAGCAGCGGAACTTCTGTAACGGACTGCTGACTAACTGGATAGTTGAGGAAGTGCTAGCTAGTCACCTTTATAACTCCCCGGTATTCGTACTGGGGATTTTTTTATCTGCATGAAAATTATGAATATTTTTTCTTTTTTCTACCATTGAAACTAAATTACATAAATTACTTTCACTTTCTGCTGCTTTGCTGTACAGTTGTCGGCGTAGGGTACAGAGGTAAGATGTTCTATCTTTCAGACCTTTTATTTCACGTAATTGAATGTGGCTGAATAGCAGCCCCGATGAGTCATCGTCGGGGCGTTTTTTTATGCGCAACATTTAGAGCAAATGCTTTAATTGTTGCCGTTCTTTGTTAGAATGAAGGCGTTTCTTGAGGAAAACCAATCGTCTTTGTTCTCGAGAACTCGCTTTTTCCCAAATTTTTGAACTCATTTCTTCAGGCCGGTTTGCAATGGCAAGACCGGCCTCATTTTTATCCCTATATTGCCTCATCGTGTAATTAAATTTCAGTTTCGTTTGTTACGGCCTTCAATTCTGATTTTTTACTCGATATCCATGAAAACGGTATCAGGTTGATGATTAGTTAATTCTTTTCGCGTCTAAACATGCTATCAGTATGATTTAAATATATTTTTTGAGGTTTTTCTTCAGAGGTGGCGAAGGCGGGGAGGGAGGGCTCGGAGATGGGGGGATCATGAAAGCCTTTCAATCAGCGGAGGTCCAACTCCGCCAATTGCAGCCAGGGAGAGGAGTCGTTTACTCCTCGTTCTGATTATCTTCGTCGTCTGCCTGGGCGTTGTCTGCTTCGGACAGGTACCAGCCGCTCAGGGTCTGGGCCAGCTTCTCGACGCCGATATTGGTCAGAGAAGAGAATGCTTCAACCTGGATCTGCGGGCCCAGTTCTGCCACCGCCTGACGAACCTTGATCACCTGGTTGTTGCGGGGCCCCGGGCTTAACTTGTCCGCCTTGGTCAGCAACAGCATCACCGGCAGTTCACGGTGTGAACTCCATTCCAGCATGTTCATGTCGGTTTCCTTGAGCGGATGGCGGATGTCCATCAGGATCACCAGCCCTTTCAGGGACTCCCGTCGTTGCAGGTATTCAGCCAGTGACTTTTGCCACTTGAGCTTCATTTCCAGCGGAACCTGGGCATATCCATAGCCGGGCAAGTCGACCAGGCGTTTGCCCGGTTCCAGCTCAAACAGGTTGATCAGCTGAGTACGGCCAGGGGTCTTACTGGTACGTGCCAGGTTCTTGTGTTTGGTCAAGGTATTCAATGCAGACGATTTGCCAGCGTTGGAACGACCGGCAAACGCAATCTCGACACCCCCATCATTTGGCAGGTGGCGGATGTCGGGTGCGCTGGTCACAAAATGCACCTTATTGAAATTCAGAGTTTGTGTATCCAACGTAAATTCCCCATAGAGATAGAGGGTTATAGAGTTACTTTTTTGTGAAATAGTGTAAAATGGCGTCGCTTGAACGCGTTTATTTTAACATGCCTTCAGCGGCATGGGATCTGGAAGCCTAATAACGAGAAAGTTGGAACGCCATGAAGAACCTAGTCATTACACTTGCTCTGATGGTTGGCGTAACTGGGATGGCACAAGCCAAGGGCGATGCCGCTGCGGGACAAACCAAGGCTGCCGTCTGTGCGGCCTGTCATGGACCGGACGGCAACAGCCCAGTCGACATGTATCCCAAGATTGCTGGTCAGCACGCATCATATATCAAAAAACAATTAGTTGAACTGAAGGCTGCAGCTTCTGGCCAAACTGGTCGGGTTGCGCCCGTCATGGGACCCATGGCGTTGCCGTTGTCCGAGCAGGATATGGACGATCTTGCCGCCTATTTCTCCAGCCAGAAGGTGACGCCGGTTGCCGTGCCCGATGAGGTGGTTGCCGCAGGCAAGGCGCTTTATATGGGGGGAGACATGGAGCGAGGCCTGGCCGCCTGTACCGCCTGTCATGGCCCACGGGGTTCCGGCGTCGAGCAAGCGAAGTACCCCAGCCTGTCAGGGCAGCATCCCGCCTATATCAAGGCCCAGCTCACCGCTTTTCGTTCGGCGACCCGCGACAACGATCCCAATGGCATGATGCGGGATGTGGCCAAGAAGCTGACGGATCAGGACATCGAGGCGCTCTCCAAGTATGTGGCGGGGCTTCACTGATATAGACTGTTAGTTATCTTGTTGAAAAGAACAGGGAACCATTGTGTTCCCTGTTCTTTTTTGAGGTTGTAGCGATCGCCCGTAAACAGCCTGCATTGCTGTAAGAGATCTTCTATATACGGGGCTGGTCGTGTCTGAAAGATTGCTCACGTATATTATTTTATTTTTTGTTTTTCAATGAATTAAGAAATAGAACATTACTTTGTACCAGTTCGAAATGTGCTTTGGTTGATTGAGTCATCCAGCGAAGAAGTTACAGTAGGCAATCAGGATTGGCCGGAGAGAGGGAGCAAGACCCGTCTTCGGTTTGACAGGATGTCTGCTCGGAGCATGCGATGAGCAATAGATGCAAAAAGCCAGGATGGTGACCGCCAGGGATGAGCGGGGCTGCGGGAGGCAACCACCCCGATGGGAGGCAGGATGTCGCCGGTTTGGGTTAGACAAACAAACACACGCACACTCAGGACTGGTCAATAAGGATCAGGATGATCCAACGAAATGATGCGCCGTGGTTCGCCCAGGGATAAGGCGATTGGCTACCAGGGAATGGAACTCGCATGATGGAAAAAGGCAGCTTCGGCTGCCTTTTTTCTATTGGGTCATTAACCCGCCAAGACATTCTGTGTCAAAATACCAGCAACATGCCCAGAGGATGCCGATCCTGCGGTGTTCAGCGACCCAACGTGGTCGAATTGGTGCGGGATCCCACTCTTGTTCCATATTTACTGTTCCCCGCTTCAGCATCCTCCCCGGACGACACGCTCCGGGGGTTTCCATTCAGTTATTTGTCGGAGTCATTCATGTCGGCCAAACAACCCAACCGCAAGCCTACCGGCAAGCGCAAAGAATCAGATGCCAGTGCCCAGGAAGGTCGTGAGCGCAAGCGCGCCGCCAAGCGCAAGGGCCTGAAGGCGGGCTCCCGCCAACAGGTCGAGCAGGCGGGCAAAAAGAGTGGCTCCAAGCAGGTCAAGGATCCACGCATCGGCTCTCGCAAGCCCATCGTGCTGATTGCCGACGAGAAGGGCAGCAAGCCGGTGGCGACCAAGCCTGCGAAAGAGAAGCGGGTGGTGATGACCCCCGAGCAGGAGCTGGCGTCCATCGAAAATGATGATCGCCTCAATGCCTTGCTGGATCGTCTGGATGCCGGTGAAACCCTGGAGGCCGCAGAGCAGGCATGGGTCGATCAGCGGGTTGACCGTTATCAGGAGCTGATGGACGAGCTCGGTATCATCGACAACGACGATGACGAAGATGGCGACATGGATTTTGATGATGCCGATTTTGATGAGCCGAGTCAGCCTGCCTCCGAAGAGGAGCTGTGGGAGCGTTTCTCTCAGGCGGACTACCAGCCTGAAGCCAAACCCGAGCCGAAGAAAAAGTGATGAGTGGATGGATGCTGGCCGCCCTGTTGGGTGGCCTGATTTTGCTGGGGCTTGCCGTCTATGCCGGCACCCTGATGGCGCGTCTCAAACGCCAGCAAGAGATGCAGCAGCACGCCATTGCGGCCCGCAACGAGCGGATCCTGGAGAGTGTCAGGGTGATCGCCCACGCGGTACGAGATGGTCAGTGCGACTACTCAGAAGGCGCCATCCGGCTGACCAATCTGCTGGATGCCTTGCAAATAAAGGGGGGCCGCGCCTTTGCCACCGAGTTCCCGGGGCTCTACGGCCTCTATGAGAAGGTGAAGGAGATGCCGACCCATGAGGCGAGGCGGGCACTCAAGCGCAATGAAGTGATGAAGATGGATCTCGAACGCAGCGGCTACGAGGCCGAGCTGGAGGCGCAGATCCTTGAGGATGTCGCCAGACTGAAGGATTTTCAGTTAAGCCGGTGAGCCCATGACAAAGACAGAGGAAGCAAGCGTGCAAGCAGAACAGATTGTGTGGGATCAGGCCCTGATCGAAAAATACAACTACAGTGGTCCGCGTTATACCTCCTATCCCACTGCGCTGGAGTTCAACGAGGGGTTCGGCTATCCGGACTTTGTCCAGGCAGCGGGCCAGTATCCTGCACGCAATCTGTCTCTCTACGTGCACATCCCCTTCTGTCACAAGCTCTGCTACTACTGCGGTTGCAACAAGGTCATTACCCGGCACCAGCACAAGGCAGATCAATACCTCGACTACCTCGAACAGGAGATCAAGGCCCAGGCCCCCCTGTTCAAGGAGAGACTGGTCACCCAGCTGCACTGGGGTGGCGGCACACCCACCTATCTGAGCGAACCCCAGACTCGTCGCCTGATGGCCATGTTGCGGGAGCACTTCCACTTCGCCGAGGAGGGGGAGATCAGCATCGAGGTGGATCCCCGCGAGATCGAATTGTCCATGCTGGATGTGCTGCGGGAGCTCGGTTTCAACCGCATCAGCCTTGGCGTTCAGGACTTCAACAAGGCGGTCCAGGTTGCGGTCAATCGGGAGCAGGACAACGACTTCATCCGCGCCATGCTGGTCCGTGCCCGCGAGCTGGGGTTCCGCTCCACCAATCTGGATCTCATCTACGGTCTGCCGCACCAGAACCGGGAGAGCTTCCATCACACCCTGGAAGAGGTGCTCAAAACCGACCCGGCCCGCCTCTCCATCTTCAACTATGCCCACCTGCCGAGCCGTTTTGCCGCCCAGCACAAGCTGAAAGAAGCGGA
Source organism: Aeromonas sp. ASNIH7 (assembly GCF_002903485.1). Classification (NCBI taxonomy): domain Bacteria; kingdom Pseudomonadati; phylum Pseudomonadota; class Gammaproteobacteria; order Aeromonadales; family Aeromonadaceae; genus Aeromonas; species Aeromonas sp. ASNIH7. The sequence goes on along the minus strand of NZ_CP026226.1, from coordinate 1,827,173 downwards.
CATGCCGGCGCCGCAGGAGAAGCTGGCCATGCTGCAAGATACCATTGCCTTCCTGACCGGCCAGGGTTATCAGTTCATCGGCATGGACCACTTTGCCAAGCCCGATGACGAGCTGGCGGTCGCCCAGCGCGAAGGCAAGCTGCATCGCAACTTCCAGGGCTATACCACCCAGGGGGATTGCGATCTGCTGGGGCTGGGGGTCTCTTCCATCAGCATGATGGGGGATGCCTATTCCCAGAACCAGAAGGATCTCAAAACCTACTACGCCCAGGTCGAGTCACTAGGCCATGCCCAGTGGAAGGGGTGCTCCCTCAATCGGGACGATCTGATCCGTCGTGAGGTGATCAAGCGCCTCATCTGCGATTTTTCCCTGAACTTCGCCGCTGTGGAGCAGGCCCACGGCCTGGTGTTCAAGGAGTATTTTGCCGAGGATCTCAATCTGTTGCAGACCTTCATCGACGACGGTCTGGTGCGCATGACCGAAGAGGGGCTGGAGGTGGTCTCCACCGGTCAGCTGCTGATCCGCAACATCTGCATGTGCTTCGATGTCTACCTGCGCAACAAGGCGCGCCAGCAGCAGTTCTCCCGGGTGATCTAGGCCGGGCAATGTCGTTGGACAATAAAAAACCGCCTTTCGGCGGTTTTTTTATTGGGTTTTACCCCTGCTCAGCGTTGAGCCGCGCGGGCACTCAGCTCGGCCTTCTCGGCTTCGCTCAGGAAGGCCAGGATCAGGCCGTTCTGCTGGGCGGTGCGGATTTCGCTCACCGTCATGCCGGCAGCGGGGGCAGCCACCTCGTATTCATGGGGCAGGTCGATCCCCTCCACCGCCGGATCGTCGGTATTGAGGCAGGCCAGCACGCCGGCGGCCAGGAACTGGCGGATCGGGTGATCGGCCAGATTCGCCACCGTGGTGGTCTGGAGGTTGGAGGTGAGGCAGGACTCGATGCCGATGCGGTGTTCGGCCAGATAGGCCATCAGGGCCGGATCCTGGATGGCCTTGACGCCGTGGCCGATGCGCTCGGCTCCCAGCTCGCGAATGGCCTGCCACATGCTCTCGGGACCGGCGGCTTCACCGGCGTGCACGGTGACCCGCATGCCTGCATCCCGCACCCGGCGGAAGTGGTCGGTGAAGAGATCGCCCGGGAAGCCCAGCTCGTCGCCGGCCAGATCGATGGCGACCAGGCGATCGCGATGAGCCAGACAGGCATCCAGCTCCTGCTTGCACTGCTCGGTGCCGAAGGTACGGCTCATGATGCCGATGAGATTGGTCTTGATGCCGAAGTCACGGCTGCCTGCGGCCACGCCGTCGATGATGGCTTCGACCACGCCCTGTGGGTGCAGTTTGTGGGTCATCGCCATGTAGGCCGGGCTGAAGCGCAGCTCGGCATAGTCGATCCCGGCACGCAGCAGATCTTCCACGTTTTCGTAGGCGACCCGGCGGCAGGCATCGTAGTCGGCCAGCACGGCCACGCCCCAGTCCAGTTTCTTCAGGAAGGCCACCAGACTCGGCTCGTTCTCGACGATCTGCACGTGCGGGCGCAGGGCTTCCAGCTCATCGGCCGGCAGTCGGATGTTGTGCTGACGTCCCAGCTCGAGAATGGTCTGCGGGCGGATGTTGCCATCCAGATGGCGATGCAGGTCGGTCAGGGGGAGGGATCTGTCAATCATGGGGCACCTTCTGCGAGTCGGGTTGGAAAGCCTGCCATTCTAGGCGGGGCGCCTGAAAAAGATACCCCGTTTGCAAGCAAACGGGGTGTGATTGGTCAGGCTTTCCCTCAAGGCGTGATGGGAATCGTTTTTCCCGCGGGCTCAGGGAATGTCGAGCTCCTTGAGCTTGCGGGTCAGGGTATTGCGGCCCCAGCCGAGCAGGCGGGCTGCCTCCTGCTTGTGACCGTGGGTGTGATCCAGTGCCGTCTCCAGCATGATCCGTTCGAACTGGGGCATGGCATCCGCCAGGATATCGGTCTCCCCCAGCGCCAGCTTGGCGGCCACCCAGTCCTGCAACTGTTGCTGCCAGCCACCGGTCAGGGCGGGCTGGCCCGGCTCGGCGGTGCTGGTGATGGGAGTCAGCAGCTCGGTGGGCAGATCGCCTACCAGCACCTCCTGGCCCGAGGCCATCACCGTCAGCCAGCGGCAGACGTTCTCCAGCTGGCGCACGTTGCCCGGCCAGGGGAGGCGGCTGATGTAGGTCTGGGTATCCGGGTGCAGGCTCTTGGCCTCCACGTTCAGCTCCTTGGCGGCTCGCAGCAGGAAGTGCTGGGCCAGCTGGGGGATGTCCTCCCGGCGCTCCTTGAGGGCCGGAATATGGATGCGGATGACGTTGAGGCGGTGGAACAGGTCTTCCCGAAACTCGCCGTCGGCGACCCGCTTCTCCAGATTCTGGTGGGTGGCGGCAATGATCCGCACATCCACCTGCACCGGTTGGTGGCCGCCAACCCGGTAGAACTGCCCGTCCGCCAGTACCCGCAGCAACCGGGTCTGCACGTCCAGCGGCATGTCGCCTATTTCGTCGAGAAACAGGGTGCCACCATCGGCCTGTTCGAAGCGGCCGTGACGAATGTTGTTGGCGCCGGTGAAGGCTCCCTTCTCATGGCCGAACAGCTCGGATTCGATGAGATCTTTCGGGATGGCCGCCATGTTGAGGGCGATGAAGTTCTTGTGGGCCCGGGGGCTGTGCTTGTGCAGGGCATGGGCAACCAGCTCCTTGCCGGTACCGCTCTGGCCGTTGATGAGCACCGAGATGCTGGAGCGCGACAGCCGGCCGATGGCGCGGAACACCTCCTGCATGGCAGGGGCTTCGCCGATGATCTCCGGGGTGGTGGTGGCTTCCTGCTGGCGAGCCTTGCGCTTGGTACGTTGCTCCTTGAGGTGGTTCTCGGCCCGGCGTACCAGGGTGACCGCCTCGTCGATGTCGAACGGCTTGGGCAGGTATTCGAAGGCACCGCGCTGGTAGGCGTTGACCGCGCTGTCGAGGTCCGAGTGGGCCGTCATGATGATGATGGGCAGATCGGCCTGGCGGCGATGGATCTGCTCCAGCAGGCTCAGGCCGTCGATGCCCGGCATGCGGATATCCGAGAGGATCACGTCCGGTGAGCGCATCTCCAGTGAACTCAGCAGGGCTTCGCCGTCGGCGAAACTTTCGCATTCGAAGCCTTCGCTGCCAAGGGTGCGCTCCAGAACCCACCGGATGGAGCTGTCGTCATCGACGATCCACACTTTTGCTGTCATGAGGTTCCCTTATTTGCGAAGTGGTAAATAAATGGTGAATTCGGTGTGGCCTGGCCAGCTGATGCAGTCGATGCGACCCTTGTGCTGATCGATCAGGTTCTGGGCGATGGAGAGGCCCAGGCCCGTTCCCCCTTCCTTGCCGGTGATCATGGGGTAGAAGAGGGTGTCGCGAATGGCGTCGGGAATGCCGGGGCCGTTGTCGATGATCTTGATTTCGGCCGCCAGGCGATAGCGCTGGCCATGGATGGTGATCTGGAAGGCGGTGCGCGTCTTGATGCGGATGAGGCCGTCCTGATCCCCAAGGGCTTCGGCGGCGTTGCGCACTATGTTCAGGAACGCCTGTTGCAGCTGGTCCGATTCCATCTCGAATTCGGGGATGCTGGGGTCGTAGTCCCGCTCGATGCGGATCTGCGGCGGCAGCTCCAGGTCCACCAGACGGCGCACCTGCTCCAGCACGGAGTGAACGTTGTGCATCTGGTGACGGCCGGGACGCTGGGGACCGAGCAACCTGTCGACCAGCACCCGTAGGCGATCGGCCTGCTCGATGATGATGCCGGTGTATTCACGCAAGGCCGGGTCGGGCAACTCCTTTTGCAGCAGTTGGGCCGCGCCGCGCAATCCCCCCAGGGGGTTCTTGATCTCGTGCGCCAGGCCGCGCACCAGCTCCTTGGCGGCCTGCTGCTGGGCGTGTTGCTGCAGCTCCTGGCTGATCTTCTTCTGCTGATCGATCTTGCGCAGTTCTACCACCATCAGTCGCTGTTCATGATCGGCCATGGGGCTGACGCTGATCTCTACCAGCCTGGGCTCCCCCTCCACCACCAGGGTGACTTCGCTGTCGGTGAAGCCCTGCCCCGAAATGAGGCACTGTTTGAAACGCTGCAGATCGAGAGAGATGTGCTCCAGCAGGTGGGGCAGTTCGATGCCGATCAGTCGTCGTTCGCTGAGGGAAAGCAGCTGCTCTGCCGCCGGGTTGACGAATTGAATGCAGAGACGTTCATCCATGAGAATGACGGCGGTCAGCAGATTGTCCAAGAGTGTCTTGGCGTTGTCCGAGCGGGTTGGCACAGGTTTCTCCCTAAAACGGTGCTGTACACCTGGAATGCACCAATATAGTGCATCAAGTTTACCCGCATCGGTGCGTCACATCACCCCTAATTGGCCTTGGGGGCGGCTCTGGGAGCCTGATTCACCGACGCCCTGTGCAGGTAAAAGGTGGTTGGCTTAGATTTAGCAAGGATCGTACCGTCTTTGGCGAGCAACTCGAGCCGTGCCTCGTAAGCGCCCCTATCGAGGTTTTCCACCCGTATGGCCAGGCTGTTGTGAACCAGGGGCACCGCCTTGCCGTTCAGGATCAGGCGCACATCGTATTGCACCGGGACCTGGGGAGAGATCTCGCCCTGGAAGACGATGTTGCCGGTATTGTCGCGCAATGTGCTGCCCGGTTCCGGAGAGATGAGGTCGATCTCCAGGGGAGCCGCTTCCAGGGCTTTCCTGGCATCGACACCGGTCAGGCTGTTGAAGTTGTCCACCTGGACCGAGTGGGGGGCGGTGCCGATGAGCGGCGAGACCCGCAGGTCCACCTCTTTTGCGCTCTTGCCGGGAGGAGGGGCATCGGTGTAGTGGGTCACCCCCTGGGGATCGACCCAGGAGTAGACGCGGGCGGCCTGTGCGGAACAGGAGGCCATCAGCAGGAGGCTCAGCAGCCAGGGTACAGTGTTCATCCATCTCTCCTTGACGGGGTTCACCTTAATCCTATCAGAGAAAAACCACGGGGTCGGGGTGTGAACAGCCGAGGGTGGTACGGCTCCGTGAACGGGATCATCTTTCTGCACGATCGTGCCCGTTTGGCGGTATTTCCGTTGCCAGAATGAAAAAAAACCCGCCAGATGGCGGGTTTGTCATGGGAAAGCGGATTAGACGGAGTAGTACAGCTCGAACTCCAGCGGGTGCGGAGTCATGCGCACGCGGTCAACATCCTGCTGTTTCAGTTCCAGGTAGGAGTTGATGAAGTCATCGCTGAACACGCCACCACGGGTCAGGAACTCACGGTCTGCATCCAGTGCGGACAGCGCTTCGTCCAGGGAACCGGCAACGGTCGGCACTTCAGCGGCTTCTTCCGGCGGCAGATCGTACAGGTTCTTGTCCATGGCATCGCCCGGATGGATCTTGTTGATGATGCCGTCCAGACCGGCCATCAGCTGGGCAGCGAAGGCCAGGTACGGGTTGGCAGCCGGATCCGGGAAGCGTACTTCGATGCGGCGGGCTTTCGGGCTCGGCACGACCGGGATACGGATGGAGGCAGAACGGTTGCGGGCGGAGTAGGCCAGCATGACCGGTGCTTCATAGCCCGGCACCAGACGCTTGTAGGAGTTGGTGGTTGGGTTGGCGAAGGCGTTGATGGCCTTGGCGTGCTTGATGATGCCGCCGATGTAGTGCAGTGCCATCTCGGACAGACCGCCGTACAGGTCGCCTGCGAACAGGTTGACGCCGTCTTTGGCCAGGGACTGGTGGCAGTGCATGCCGGAGCCGTTGTCACCGAACATGGGTTTCGGCATGAAGGTGACGGTCTTGTTGTAGGCGTGGGCCACGTTGTGGATCACGTACTTCAGGACCTGTACTTCGTCAGCCTTCAGGGTGAGGGTGTTGAAGCGGGTTGCGATCTCGTTCTGACCGGCGGTCGCCACTTCGTGGTGGTGAGCTTCGACGACCTGGCCCATCTCTTCCAGCACCAGGCACATGGCGGCACGGATGTCCTGGGAGGAGTCAACCGGGGCAACCGGGAAGTAACCACCCTTGACGAATGGACGGTGACCCTTGTTGCCGTGCTCGTAGTCGGTACCGGAGTTCCAGGCAGCTTCTTCGGATTCGATCTTCACGAAGCTGTGGCCCATGGTGTTGGAGAAGGTGATGTTGTCGAACATGAAGAATTCCGGCTCCGGCCCGAACAGCACGGTGTCAGCGATGCCGCTGGACTTCAGGAAATCTTCGGCACGCTTGGCGATGGAGCGCGGATCGCGGTCATAGCCTTGCATGGTGGCGGGTTCAAGCACGTCACAGACGATGTTCAGAGTGGTCTCTTCGGTGAACGGGTCCAGTTTGGCGGAAGCCGGGTCCGGCATCAGCACCATGTCAGACTCGTTGATGCCCTTCCAGCCGCCGATGGAGGAACCATCGAACATCTTGCCGTCTTCGAAGAAGTCTTCGTCAACCTGGTGGGAAGGGATGGATACGTGCTGCTCTTTACCCTTGGTGTCGGTAAAACGCAGATCAACAAACTTGACTTCGTGTTCCTGGATCAGGGCCAAAACGTTCTGGGCTGACATGCTAAGTAACCTCCGGTGTTAAAACTCTTTGGGTGAATGCGTCGTCACATTCACATAAGCCAGTATCGTGCCAAGTTTGTGACAGCTTGATTTCAGGGCACTTGCACCGTTTCAGGCTGTCGAGAAACCCGTTCTCATGCCGGTTGCTGCATTAAAGTGGTGCAACCTTGGATCGTTTTGGTGCACCGAGATGGTGCGCCAGCGTATCCAGGCCATCTAAGCAGCCTTTTGCTGCGGGGTCCATGATCCTGATCCTTTGTTGTGCGTGAATGTGTTGCAATTCTGCTAGGCAGATCACAAAGGCGAGAGTACAATTAGCGCCCAATTTTACCCGGTGATTTGAGGCGAGAATGTTAGAGAATTTACGCAATATTGCGATTATTGCGCACGTTGACCACGGCAAAACGACTCTGGTTGATAAGCTGCTGCAGCAATCCGGCACTCTGGATCGCACCAGCGAAGGTCAGGAACGGATCATGGACTCCAATGATCTGGAACGGGAACGTGGCATCACCATTCTCGCCAAGAACACTGCGATCCGCTGGAACGACTACCGCATCAACATCGTGGATACTCCGGGTCACGCCGACTTCGGTGGTGAAGTTGAGCGCGTACTCTCCATGGTTGACTCCGTGCTGCTGCTGGTCGACGCCGTTGACGGCCCGATGCCGCAGACCCGTTTCGTGACCCAGAAGGCGTTCGCCCAGGGTCTGAAGCCCATCGTGGTCATCAACAAGATCGACCGTCCGGGTGCTCGTCCTGACTGGGTAATGGATCAGGTCTTCGATCTGTTCGACAACCTGGGTGCCACCGATGAGCAACTGGACTTCAAGGTTGTTTACGCCTCTGCACTGAACGGTTGGGCCACCCTGGATCAGGACGTCCCGTCCGAGAACATGGAACCCCTGTTCCAGGCCATCGTCGACAACGTGGAAGCCCCGAAGGGCGACGTTGACGGTGCCTTCCAGATGCAGATCTCCCAGCTGGACTACAACTCCTACGTGGGCGTCATCGGTATCGGCCGCATCACTCGTGGTCGCGTCAAGACCAACCAGCAGGTCACCATCGTCGGTGCCAACGGCAAACCGCGTACCGGCAAGGTAGGTCAGGTGCTGGGCTACCTGGGCCTGTCCCGTACCGAAGTGACCGACGCGCAAGCGGGCGACATCATCGCCATCACCGGTCTGGGCGAGCTGAAGATCTCCGACACCATCTGTGACAACAGTGCCGTCGAAGCCCTGCCGCCGCTCTCCGTTGACGAGCCGACCGTGAACATGACCTTCCAGGTCAACACCTCGCCGTTCGCCGGTAAAGAAGGCAAGTTCGTCACCTCCCGCAACATTCTGGAGCGTCTGAACCAGGAGCTGGTCCACAACGTGGCCCTGCGCGTGGAAGAGACCGAAGATCCGGACAAGTTCCGCGTCTCCGGCCGTGGTGAACTGCACCTCTCCATCCTGATCGAAAACATGCGTCGCGAAGGTTACGAACTGGCGGTATCCCGCCCGGAAGTAATCCTGCGTACCGTGAATGGCGAACTGCAAGAACCGTTCGAAACCGTCACTGTGGACGTGGAAGAAGCGCATCAGGGTTCCGTGATGGAGCAGCTCGGCCTGCGTAAAGGCGAGATGACCAACATGACCCCGGATGGCAAGGGTCGCGTCCGTCTGGACTTCATCATCCCGAGCCGTGGTCTGATCGGCTTCCAGACCGAGTTCCTGACCATGACCTCTGGTACCGGTCTGCTGTACCACACCTTCGACCACTACGGTCCGCACAAGGGTGGCAGCATCGGTGAGCGTCAGAACGGCGTGCTGATCTCCAACGCCACCGGCAAGGCCCTGACCTTCGCCCTGTTCGGTCTGCAAGATCGTGGTCGTCTGTTCATCGGTCACGCGACCGAAGTGTACGAAGGCCAGGTGATCGGGATCCACTCCCGCTCCAACGACCTGACCGTCAACTGCCTGAAAGGCAAGCAGCTGACCAACATGCGTGCCTCCGGTACCGACGAAGCCCAGGTGCTGACTCCGCCGATCCGCATGACCCTGGAGCAGGCTCTCGAGTTCATCGACAACGACGAGCTGGTGGAGATCACCCCCAAGGCCATCCGTATCCGTAAAAAGCTGCTGACCGAACTGGATCGCAAGCGCGCCGGTCGTGCTTGATCGATAGCTGTTCATCGACAGACCAAAGAGAGGCCTTAAGGCCTCTTTTTTTATGGGCTCGACATGAGGGCGCATGGGGTTTGAGCTCGATGGCGGCGCATCCGGCCGGTCTGCGGGTGGCCAAATGACCACCCTATCTGACACAATGTCTGCATGATCACGCTTACGAGAAACAAGATGCAGCAGCAGATCCGCGGCCGTCTGGCCCATGCACTCTCCTTCTTGCGCCACGATGGTGCCCACTTCGCCCAGTTTGTCTGGGGCCGCTTCCAGCAGGACAGATTGACGGTGACCGCCGGTTACCTGGCCTATGTCACCCTGCTCTCCCTGGTGCCCATGATAGCCGTGGTGTTCGGCATGATGTCGGCCTTTCCGGTGTTCCAGAGCCTGAAGCAGGCGATGGAGCAGTTCGTCTATCACAACTTCGTCCCCACCGCCGGCGAGATGCTCAAGGAGTACATCGACGGCTTCGTGGCCAACGCCACCAACACCACGGCCGTCGGTATCGGTGCCCTGATCGTGGTGGCCCTGATGCTCATCTCGGCCATCGACAAGAATCTCAACTACATCTGGCGGTCCACCCGAAGCCGGCCCTTGGCCCAGGCATTCGCCATGTATTGGATGATCCTGACCCTGGGCCCCGTGCTCATCGGTGCCAGCATCGCCATCTCCTCCTACATTCTCTCGCTCAGGTTGTTCGCGGCTGACAGCCTGTTCGGTATCGGCTATCTGCTGCTGCGCAGCCTGCCGTTCCTCTTCTCCGTGCTCACCTTCCTGCTGATCTATACCGTGGTGCCCAACTGCCGCGTGCGGCTGACCCACGCCTTCATCGGAGCCCTGGTGGCGGCCACCCTGTTCGAGCTGGCCAAGCGTGGCTTTGCCATCTACATCACCAACTTCCCCTCCTACCAGGCCATCTATGGCGCCCTGGCGACCATTCCCATCCTGTTCGTCTGGGTGTATCTGAGCTGGCTGGTGGTGTTGCTGGGGGCCGAGACCACCGCCTGCCTCGGGGAGTACGAGAAGCCCGGTGCAGAGGAGCTGGCCTGACGCCGGCCGGCCATCACACCGGATCCCGACACAAAGGCGTTGGCCCGGGCAGGGCATTTATTGGTAGCATCGACGACCGCTCATCCCGCAGGATGGGCGGTCGTGCTGTTTTGAGAGGAGAGGGATGTGATTGCACTGATTCAGCGGGTCAGCGAGGCCAGCGTAACGGTAGAGGGAGAGGTGACCGGGGCCATCGGCCAGGGGTTGCTGGTGCTGCTCGGGGTGGAGCAGGGGGATGACGAGGCCAAGGCCGACAAGCTGCTGCACAAGGTGAGCGGCTATCGCATCTTCTCTGACGAGAACGGCAAGATGAACCTCAACGTGAGTCAGGTGGGTGGCAGCCTGCTGGTGGTCTCCCAGTTCACCCTGGCGGCGGATACCGGCAAGGGGATGAGACCCAGCTTCTCCGGTGGCGCCCATCCCGCAGATGCCGAGCGACTCTATGAGTACTTCGTGGCCCGCGCCAGGGAGAGCGGCGTGCCGACCGAAACCGGCCGTTTTGCCGCCGACATGAAGGTCAGGCTGCTCAACGACGGCCCCGTCACCTTCTGGCTGCAGGTATAAGGGTGGCAGGCAGGGCAGGCCTCACCGGAGGGGCAGGACGCGATGCCTGCATACTTCGCAGGTTCTTCACCCTGCCGGTGCTCGCCCGCCCTGGCCATGCTGACGGGTCGCGTGCAGGATGACGTTGCGGTAGCCGGGCACGTCGTGGACGTGGGTCGGGCCTATCCACTCCTCTGCCAGTCGCAGAGCCTGTGCCTGTTCGAGCCGGGTGCGGGGCAGCAGATTGATGATTAGGGTTCCGCTCAGGCGGCTGGCCAGTGCCTGATAGAGCGGAGCCTGGAACAGCAGAAGGGGGTTGCCGTCCTGGCTGAACAAATCCAGCAGCACCAGATCGTAGATCTCCTGGCTCTGGTGCAGGAAGTGCAGCGCATCGGCGTGATGCAGCCGAGGCGAGCCCCCTGACGAGGGGAGGAAGAACTGCTGGAACAGGGTGAGGATCTCGGCATCCAGATCCACGCAGTCGTGGTGGGCATCGGGCCAGCGTGCCGCCAGGTGACGGGTGAGATCCCCTCCGCCCAACCCCAGCTCCAGGATCCGGTTTGCCTGCTTTGGCAACTGCTCCGCGATGCTCCGTTGATGAGGCAGACAGAGGCGTGCCGGCTGGTGGAGGCTCATGGCGGATTGCACCACGCCGTCCATTTCCAGCCAGCGATGACGGGCATTTTCAAGCACCGAAACGCGGCGTTCGGGTTTGGCACTGAGGTGCAATAAGTGATCGGCTTGGTACGCTTGCAGATTGAAGTCCATGAATTTGCACGGCAAGATGGCTTTCGACCAGTGTAACTCAAGGATGTTGTTATGTACCGGGTGGTCACCCCCCAAACGGCAGCCGAGCTGGATACCTACTACAGGCTGCGCCGGGAGAAATGGTTGCGTCAGTCCTTCCATCTGCCAGTCGGCGCACACTCAAGGATCGCTTTATGTACCGGGTAGTCACCCCAGAAACACCAGCGGAGCTGGATGCTTACTATCAGTTGCGCTGGGAACTACTGCGCAAACCCTTCAATCTGCCCCTTGGCTCCGAGCGTGACGAGTACGATACCGTTGCCATTCACCGGCTGATGCTCTCACCCGACGGAACGCCCATCGCCGTGGGTCGCCTCTTTGTGGGCGGCGATGAAGCCCAGATCCGCTTTATGGCGCTGCGACCCGAATTTCGCGGCCAGGGGCTGGGCGCCCGCATGGTGGAAGATCTCGAGCAGCTTGCCCGCGACGAGAAGGTGAAACGGCTGGTGATGAACGCCCGCCAGGAGGCGGTGGAGTTCTATCGCCGCTGCGGCTTCCTCGAGGTAGGGGAAGGCCCCGTCTCCTTCGGCCGCATCCCTCACCGCCAGATGATCAAGTCCCTGAGTCCCATGCAGACCATCCAGTACCGTCCGGAGTGGTGCCAGGATCTCACCACCCGCTGGTCGCGGGGTATTCCAATCAGCGAGAAGATGGGGGTGCACATCACCCACTACGATGGCCAGACCTTCCACCTCAAGGCCAACCTGGCGGCCAATCTCAACGTCCACGACACCATGTTCGCCGGCAGCATTTACAGCCAGTGCGTGCTGGCGGGCTGGGGTCTCATCTGGTTGCAGCTCAAGGAGGCAGGGCTGGGAGGGGATACCGTGCTGGCCGAGGGCAACATCAAGTATTACCGGCCGGTGAGCGAAGAGCCGGAGGCGCGGGTGGCCCGGGAGGGCATGCCCGCCGTGCTCGAGCCGCTGAGGGGCGGAGAGTCCGCCAAATTCAGCCTGCGGGTGCAGTTGTTCAGCGGCCGCAAGCTGGCGGTGGAGTTTGTCGGTCAGTATGTGGTGCTGCCCATCAAGCGCGGCGCACGCTGATCCCTGATGTTCACAGCAACAAGGCCTCTTCGCGAGGCCTTGTTCGTTATTGGGCGGCCGGTGGCCGTGGGCGCCAGAGCGGGCCGCTTCGTCCCTGGGCGGGGTAGTGCACACCCGCCTCCCAGCCACAGGCGTCCTGTCCCGTGGGGAAACTCCAGCCCAGGTCGGGCGCATTGAGGGGGCCGCGCCAGCGGGCGAGCAGCTCGGCGCAGCGTCCCTTGTTCAGGACCCCGAGGTCGAGCTGCCACTGATCTGCGGCCAGGTCGACACCCCCTTGCAGTGCCAGCAGGTGGGTGATGGTGGAGGCACCGCCTTGCTCGATCCGCACCTTGCCCTGCTCCGCCCTGGCATCCAGCCTGATCTGATAGAAGGGGGTGTCTCCGCGTTGCATCGCCTGCCACAGCGTCTGCGGTGTCAGATCGGGGGGGGTCTGCTCCCTGAACCAGTCATCCAGCAGGGGGTCGATGCCGACCTTGTCCCAGAAGGGATCCTTGCTCTCCAGGCTCAGGCTGCCCTGAAGGGTCCGGCGCCAGTTGGCCGTCTGCTCGCCGGGTTGCCCGTTGAGGTCGGCCTGCAGATCTGCCGCCAGATCCACCTTGCCCGCGAAGGAGACGGGGGAGTGCAGCAACTTGCCCCACTGCTCCAGATCCAGCTGCTTGCCCTGCAACTGCATACGGCTCTCCTGCCCGGGCGTTCTGCCCCACTGGCCGCTCAGGTTGAGGGAGCCCTCGTCGGGCAGGGAGGTGGCGAGGGTATTGAGCTGCCAGGAGCTGGGGGTCAGCTCGCCATCCAGGGTGCCGTTGCGGGCACTGAGACCGTCCCACACCAGCTCGAACCACTTGCTCTCGATGCGGGCTCGCCCCAGCAGGGGGCCTGGCTGGTTGCCCCGCAGGGCGAGATCGTTCAGGTAGAGTTGCCAGCCGGTCAGGGAGAGGGGCAGGGTGTCGTCGAAAGAGAGCACCTTGAGCTTGTCGAAGGCCAGTTTGCGGATGTCGATCTGTTGCGGGCGCCAGCCCTGCCAATCCTGCCACCACCCCTGGGGCAAACTGATGTCCATGCCGCTCAGGGCCAGATCCTTCAGGGTGAGCTTCTGCTGCTGGGTGTCGAGAGCCAGCTCGACGTTGAACTCCCCTTCGTATGCCTTGCCTCGCAGCTCGGCATCCAGCTGCCGGGGGGAGAAGGCGAGCTTGCCCTCGACGGCCTCAAGCTGGAACAAGCCGCGGCCCATGTCGCCCAGGGTGCCCGCCAGATAGCCGCTGGGCTGGCTGCCCGCCTGCCAGTCGAAGGCGGTGAGCTGGCCGTTGAAGTTGTTGAGGGAGAGCTCCTGATCGATGGCATTGATGCTCACCTGGGCAAGCTGACCCCTGTCCAGGGTGATGCGGCGCAGGGGGAACTCGCCAGTGGGGATGTCACCAAGCTCGAGGCGCATGGCGCGGGCCTTGAGATCGTGCAGTTGCAGGCTGCGCTCTGGCCAGTTCAGCACCATGCCGGTCTCGAGCAGGCCGTCGAACAGGTTGGTGGCCAGTCTGTCGGTGCTGAGCACCTGCCCCTCCAGCCGCCCCTTGAGGCTGAGACGGGCCAGGGTGAACATGGGGGTCTCCAGCTGGTTGATGCCCAGGGTGAGGTTGGCCTGGGGCTGGCGTCTTGGGTCGATCAGTTCCCAGTCACTCAGGGACGCACTGAGGCCGCGCAGGGTCAGGGCCTCGCTCTGCAGGCTCAGGTTGTCGATGGTGCTGTCGCTGATGGTGAGGGAGTGAACCGGCAGGCTTGGCAACTGGTTGGGCAGCGGCAGCTTGATGGCCGGGCGGATGAGGTCGAGATGGGCGATGCGCACGTCCCGGTTCAGCCAGTCGATGCTCTCTATCTCGAGATAGATCTTGTCGAGGGTCACGGCGTTGCCGTAACTCACCTGCTCCGCCAGCAGGGTGTAGGGGTGGAGCGGGTTGAACACCAGCCGGCCTATGGTGACAGGCACGCCGGTCTGCTGGCTGAGCCAGCCGGCGATGGGCCCCTTGGCCCGCTCGGCATCGAACAGGCCGAGCCCGACCCAGACAAAGAGTAACAGGAAGGCAAGGGTGTAGAGCAGGCCGCGCAGCCAGGAATTCATCAGTGCTTTCCTCCTGTTTCTGTTGCTTGGTCAGGCATTGGAGTAGTGATCCCGCAGACCGAGCCAGCGCCGTATCAAGGGTTCGACATGGTTTGGGTGCCTATCCATCAGGCAATGTGACCATCTTCTGCATCTGCCTTGGTCAAGCATTCGAGTAGTGATCCCGCAGGCCGAGCCAGCGCCGTATCAAGGGTTCGACATGGTTTGGGTGGCGGTCCATCAAGAAGCGCGCCATCTTCTGCACCTGCGGGATGAGCGGCTGATCCCGCACCAGATCGGCGATCTTGAGATCGGCCAGGCCGGTCTGGCGGGTGCCGAGCAGCTCGCCCGGGCCGCGCAGCTCCAGATCCCGCTGGGCGATGAGGAAGCCGTCGTTGGTCTCCCGCAGCACCCCGAGCCGGCTCTGGGCCGTCTTGGACAAGGGGGCATGATAGAGCAGCACGCAGTGGGAGGCCACCGACCCCCGCCCGACCCGGCCGCGCAGCTGGTGCAACTGGGCCAGCCCCAGTCGCTCCGGGTTTTCGATGATCATCAGGCTGGCATTGGGCACATCCACCCCCACCTCGATGACGGTGGTGGCGACCAGCAGTTGCAGTATGCCCGCCTTGAACTCCTCCATCACCCGTTGTTTCTCGACGGGGCGCATCCGGCCGTGTACCAGGCCGATGTGCAGGCCGGGCAGCAGGGTTTGCAGCTCGGCGGCAGTGTCTTCGGCGGCCTGGCACTCCAGCACCTCCGACTCCTCGATCAGGGTGCAGACCCAGTAGGCCTGCTTGCCCTCCTCGCAGGCGAGCCTCACCCGCTCGATCACGTCCTGGCGGCGACTGTCCGGCAGGGCGACCGTGGTAATGGGAGTGCGGCCCGGCGGCAGCTCGTCGATGATGGAGGTGTCGAGGTCGGCATAGGCGGTCATCGCCAGGGTGCGGGGGATGGGGGTGGCGGTCATGATGAGCTGGTGGGGATGCACCCCTTCCCGCTCTCCTTTTTCTCGCAGGGCGAGGCGCTGATGCACGCCGAATCTGTGCTGTTCGTCGATGATGACCAGGGCTAGGCGCTGGAACACCACCTGCTCCTGGAAGATGGCGTGGGTGCCCACCACCATCTTGACGCTGCCGTCCGCGATGGCGGCCAGCGCCTCTTCCCGCGCCTTGCCCTTCTGCTTGCCCGCCAGCCAGCCCACCTTGATGCCGAGCGGCTCCAGCCACCTGGCGAAGTTGATGGCGTGCTGTTCGGCCAGCAGCTCGGTCGGGGCCATCAGCCCCACCTGGCAGCCGTTGCCGATGGCCTGCAGGGCGGCCAGCGCCGCGACCAGCGTTTTACCTGAGCCCACGTCCCCCTGGACCAGCCGCATCATGGGGTGGCTCTGCTGCAGATCCCGGCCGATCTCCGCCACCACCCGGCTCTGGGCGCCGGTGGGGGTGAACGGCAGGGCGCCGAGCAGCTGCCGGACCAGCTCGGGAGCTGGTTTGAGGGCACGGGCCAGCTGGGTCTGTGCCTGGGCGCGCACCTCCAAGACCGAGAGGTTGTGGGCCAGCAGCTCTTCCAGTACCAGCCGCTGCTGTGCCGGGTGCTGGCCGCTCTCGAGCAGGGCCAGCGCCACCGAGGGGGGCGGGCGGTGCAGCAGCTTCAGGGCGGCGGCAAGATCGATCTGCTGGGGATAGAGGCCGGCAGGCAGCAGCTCCTCGACCCCGTAGAGGTCGAGCTGGGCCAGGGCCTGATCGGTGAGGCTGCGCAGGGTGAGCTGGCGCAGCCCCTCTGTGGTGGGGTAGACGGGGGTGAGGGCCTCTTCGGTCTGGCCGGCCTGCTCCTCGCCGAGCAGCTTGTACTCGGGGTGGGCCATCTCCAGGCCGTACTTGCCGGGACGGGTCTCGCCGAAGCAGCGGATAAGGCGGCCCTGGGCCAGGCTGTTTTTCTGGGCAGCGGTGAAATTGAAGAAGCGCAGGGTCAGGCTGCCGGTGCCGTCGCTGATACGGCACACCAGCATGCGGCGGCGCCCCATCACCAGCTGGGTGTCCTGGATCTCGCCCTCGACGGCACCGTGCAGGCCGGGCGGCAGATCGCCGATGGGCCACACCTGGGTGCGGTCCTCGTAGCGCAGGGGGAGGTGGAACAGCAGGTCCTGTACCGTGGCCAGCCCCAGCCGCTCGAGTTTCTCCAGCATCTTGCTGCCGACACCCTTGAGGCTGTCGAGGGAGATTTTATCCAATTTCATCAATTAGATGCCCGAAAACACTGTAAATATGTCCAGATGATAGGGGTTGTTGCGGCCTCGATGCAAGCCGCGTTGTGCCGTTCCGGGCTGGTGGGCAAGGGAGCGGGGGGAGGGTCATCCATGAAAAAGGCCTGCCGGAAACGGCAGGCCTTTTCACTGACGGGGCGCCCTGGCGGTCAGAGGATGCGCTTGAGCAGGAGGTGAGCCTTGACCCTGTGGATCCGGGCCAGCAGCTTGCGCACCTGATCCGGGTAATCCTTGATCTGCTCTATCTGGTCGAAGTGACTGATGCGGCGGGTGTGGGCCAGGATGTTCTCCCGCTCCGCACTGAACTGCTCGCGCAGGTGATGGTGCTGGTCGTGTACCAGCAGGCCGTTCTCCAGATCCAGCGCCCAGGCTCGGGGATTGAGGTTGTTGCCGGTGAGCAGGGCCCACTCCTCATCCACGAAGATCCCCTTGAGGTGATAGGAGTTCTTCTCGCAGCACCAGAGCATGAGGTTGAGCCGGCCGTTGTCGATGTGGTGCTGGTTGCGCTCGGCAAACTTGCGCAGGTTGGTCTCGTAGAGATAGGGCAGACCGCCGATGGTGGAGAACTTCTCCTCCGGGGGGATGAAGAAGTCGTTGGCGGTCTTGTCGCCCACGACGATGGTCACCTTGCAGCCGCGTTTGAGCAGCGCCTCCACGTCCTTGTTCAACTCCTTGGGGGGGTTGAAGTAGGGGGTGCAGATGAAGATCTCCCGCTCGGTGGCCCGCACCAGGTTGCGGATCATCCGGTTGAGCTGGTTGCCCCGCTTGCCCAGGCCCACCATGGGGGTCACGGCGATCTCCCGATCGTTGGGCTGGATGCTCTCGAAGCGGTACTGGCAGAGGCGCAGGCGCTGCTTGAAGCGGCGGATCGGTCCCTTGAGCTGCTTGGCGCCGGGGATGCCGGTGCGATCCAGTCGCTGGACGGCCTCGCTGCCGAGGAAGACGTCATCCACGTAGTTGACCATGCTGCGGGTCAGTGCCGGGCTGTGGATCTGGTGATAGCGATCGAAGCGGTAGCGCTCCTGCTGGTGCAGGTAGATGTCGTTGAGGCTGGCGCCGGAGTAAAGCAGGGTGTCGTCGAAGATGAAGCCCTTGAGGTGCAGCACCCCGAGCAGCTCGCGGCCCTTGACCGGCACGCCGTAGATCTCGATCTGGTGTTGGTGGCTGGCGGCCATGGCCTGGTACATCAGGTGGTTGCCCCCCTGCTTGCCCTTGCCGATCAGGCCGCGCTGGGCGCGGTGGAAGTCGACGAACACCTTGATGTCGAGAGAGGGATTGCGCTGCTTGGCGGCATAGAGGGCGGAGAGGATCTCCCGTCCCGCCTCGTCATCCTGCAGATAGAGCGCGATCAGATAGATGCGCTGGGTCGCATGGGCGATGAGCGACAGGATCCGGCTCTTGAAGTCCTTGGCGCTGTTGAGCACTTCAAACTGGTCTGCGGCGACGGCGATCTGGGGTAAGCGGGTCAGCAACTGTCGATAATGTGCCGATGAATGCATAGAGAAGCCTGAAATCACGGGATGAAGCGTTCCACTCGGGGCGAAGAATAGGCAATTCTAGCAATCTGTGGCGATGGGCCCAAGCAAGAATCCGTAAAAAGTCGGTGCAATATCACATCGGGGCCGACGGATGCGGCCCCGATGTGTTTCCGTCAGAGGATGGCGCTGGCCGTGGCCACGATGAGGAAGGCGATGGTGCCGAGCAGGGTCTCCATCACGGTCCAGGTCTTGAGGGTGGTCTTCTCGTCCATGTTGAGGAAGCGGCTGACCAGCCAGAAGCCGGAGTCATTGAAGTGGGAGAGCACGGTGGCGCCCCCGGCGATGGCGATGACGATGAAGGTCAGGTCCAGCTCGCTCAGGCCGGTGGTGGCGGCCACGGTCGGCGCCATCAGGGCGGCGGTGGTGGTCAGGGCCACGGTGGCGGAACCCTGGGCAACCCGCAGCGCGGCGGATACCAGGAAGGCCGCGAGGATCACCGGCATGCCGGTATCGGAGAGCACGTCGGCCAGCGCGGTGCCGATGCCGCTCGCCCGCAATACGCCGCCGAACATGCCGCCAGCACCGGTGACCAGGATGACGGCGCAGACCGGGGCCAGGGCGTCGTTGCAGAACTTCTCGAGCTGCACCTTGCCCTGGCTCTGGCGGAACATCCAGAGGGCGTACAGCACAGTGATGAGCAGGGCGACCGGGGTCTTGCCGACCATGCGCAGCACGTTGACCCAGTCCGCACCCTTGTCGATGACGCCCATGACGCCCAGGGTATTGAGGCCGGTATCCATGAAGATGAGCACCAGCGGCAGCAGCAGGATGGAGATCACCTGGCCGAAGCTCGGCGCCTTGTCGGAGAGCTGCTCGGCGCTGGCAGTGAAGCTCGGGGGCAGGGGCAGCTCAAACTTCTTGCCGGACCAGAGCCCGAACAGGTAGGCACCCAGATACCAGGTGGGCAGCGCGACCAGCAGGCCCACGATGGTGAGCAGACCGATGTTGGCACCCAGCAGCTCGCTGGCGGCCACCGGGCCCGGGTGGGGCGGCAGGAAGGCGTGCATCACCGCAAAGGCGCCGGCGGAGGGCAGGGCATACTTGAGGACGGAGCCGCCGAACTGCTTCGCCACGCTGAAGATGATGGGCAGCATGACGATGAGGCCGGCGTCGAAGAAGATCGGGAAGCCGAACAGCAGGGAGGCCACACCCAGTGCGAAGGGGGCGCGGTGGGAGCCGAAGCGGTTGATCAGGGTATCGGCCAGTACCTTGGCGCCCCCCGTCATCTCCAGGATCCGGCCTATCATGGCACCGAGGCCGACCAGCAGCGCGACCGAGGCCAGGGTGCCGCCGAAACCGGTCAGCATGGTGGGGATCACCTGGTCATAGGTGACCCCGGTGGCCAGGGCCGTCAGCATGCTGACCAGGGTCAATGCCACGAAGGCATGTACCTTGAATCGCATGATCAGCACCAGCAACATGACAATGGCTCCGCCCGCTACCGAGAGCAGATAGGCGACATCGGGTGTGTTCATTGCTCCGTCCATAAAATTGTCCTCAAATGGTTCTAGTTGTTGTTCTGCACATTTCTGTGCTGCACTTCACATTGCGAAACGTTACCGGTAACATGTTACCGGTAACGTGGTAGCTTAGAACCCATCAGGCGAACGTTTTTTGAAAAGTGAGAGAGAGGTCAAATAATGGCGGGCAAGTGCATTATCGTGATGGGTGTGTGTGGCAGCGGCAAGTCCAGCATCGGCCTCAAGGTGGCCAATGCCCTGGGGGCCAAGTTCATCGACGGCGATGATCTGCATCCTCGCGCGAACATCCAGAAGATGGCGGCGGGCAACCCGCTCAACGACGAAGACAGGGCCCCCTGGCTGGAGCGGATCCGCGATGCGGCCTACAGCCTGGAGCGCAAGAACGAGCTCGGCGTCATCGTCTGCTCGGCCCTCAAGAAGCAGTACCGCGACCAGATCCGCGAGGGCAACGACTCGGTGAGTTTCCTGTTTCTGGATGGCAGCCAGTCCCTCATTCTCGAACGGATGCGGGCACGGCAGGGCCACTTCATGCGCGAAGCCATGGTACAAAGCCAGTTTGATACCCTGGAGCGACCGGATGGCGAGCCCGGCGTGTTTCGCATCGATATCGACGGGACCTTCGAACAGGTGGTCGACCGTGCCGTCACCGCGCTGACGCAGGCGCAATGAGCCATGTCGCGCGCCCGGCTGCGGCCGACCGCGCCCGTATATAGAGTTGGAGAGAAAGCTATGACCCATCCCGTGATCACCCAGGTGACCAACCGAATCCGCGAGCGCAGCACCGCCCGCCGTGCCCGCTTCCTGGCCCGCATCCAGCGCCAGGCCGATCAGGGCAAGACCCGCGCCTCCCTCTCCTGCGGCAACCTGGCCCACGCCGTGGCCGCCTCGAGCTGTGACGAGAAGGGGCGGATCCTCGACATGACCCGCGCCAACGTGGCCATCGTCACCGCCTACAACGACATGCTGAGTGCCCATCAGCCCTATCAGGGCTATCCGGACATCATCAAAGGCGCCTTGGCCGAGCTCGGCCACAGCGCCCAGGTCGCCGGCGGCGTGCCCGCCATGTGCGACGGCGTGACCCAGGGTCAGCCGGGGATGGACATGTCCCTCTTCTCCCGGGACCTCATCGCCCAGGCCACCGCGGTCTCCCTCTCCCATAACACCTTCGACGCCACCCTGCTGCTCGGCATCTGCGACAAGATTGCCCCGGGCCAGATCATGGGGGCGCTTTCCCACGCCCACCTGCCCACCGCCTTCGTGCCTGCCGGCCCGATGGCGAGCGGCATCAGCAACGACGAGAAGGTGAAGGTGCGCCAGCAGTACGCTGCCGGTGAAGTGGGCCGCGACGCCCTGCTCAAGATGGAGTGCGGCGCCTACCACGCGGCGGGCACCTGCACCTTCTACGGCACCGCCAACACCAACCAGCTGGTGTTCGAGGCCATGGGCCTGATGCTGCCGGGCTCCGCCTTCGTGCATCCGCACAGCGAGCTGCGCCACGCCCTCACCGAGGAAGCGGCCCGCCGCATCAGCGCCATGATCCCGGGCTCCCCGGCCTATCGCCCCCTGAGTGCGGTGATCGACGAGCGCGCCCTGGTCAACGGCCTGGTGGCCCTGCTCGCCTCCGGCGGCAGCACCAACCACAGCATCCACATGGTGGCGCTGGCCCGCGCCACCGGGCTGGAGCTGACCTGGGACGACTTGAGCGATCTCTCCGACGTGGTGCCGCTCCTGGTGCGCATGTACCCGAACGGCCCGGCGGACGTCAACGCCTTCGAGCAGGCGGGGGGCGTGCCCGGCCTGATGCGTCGTCTGGCCGAAGAAGGGCTGATCCACATGGATGCCACCCCGGTCTTCGGCGAGATGCAGGACTACCTCAGCCGTCCGGCACTGGTGGATGGCAAGCTGGTGTGGCAACCGGTGGGCGAGAGCGGGGATCCGAGCGTGCTCTCCCCCTCTGGCAGCGAGTTCCAGGCCACCGGCGGCACCAAGCTGCTGGCGGGCAACCTGGGCCGCGCCGTGGTCAAGGTTTCCGCCGTCGCGCCCGAGTATCGGGTCATCGAGGCCCCGGCCCGGGTCTTCTCCTCCCAGCATGCGGTGGAGGCGGCCTACAAGGCTGGTGAGTTGAACCAGGACGCCGTCATCGTGGTGCGCCACAACGGCCCGGCCGCCAACGGCATGCCGGAGCTGCACAAGCTGATGCCGGTGCTTGGCAACCTGCAGAAGGCGGGTCACAAGGTGGCCCTGGTCACCGACGGCCGCCTCTCCGGCGCCTCCGGCAAGATCCCGGCCGCCATCCACGTCACCCCGGAAGCCCTGCACGGCGGGGCCATCGGCCTGCTCGCCGATGGCGACCTGCTGCGGGTGGATGCCGAGTCCGGCCGCCTCGACTGCCTGACCGATTTGAGTGGCCGTACCCAGGCCGAGATCGACCTCACCCTGGAACAAGAGGGGTGGGGCCGTGAACTGTTCAGCGTGATGCGTCGCGCGGTATCGAGCGCCGAGTGCGGCGCCACCATCTTTGACTAAGGAAGAGCTATGCAGAACTGGAAAGTGACCCCTGCCGAGGTGTTTGCCGCCTCCCCCCTGGTACCCGTAATGGTCATCAACGACCTGGAGCAGGCCCTGCCGATGGCCAAGGCCCTGCTGGATGGCGGCATCTCGGTGTTCGAGATCACCCTGCGCACCCCGGTGGCGCTGGACGCCATCGCCCTCATCGCCAAGGCGATGCCGGATGCCATGGTCGGTGCCGGTACCGTGCTCAACTGCGCGCAGTTTGATGCCGCCGTCGCTGCCGGTGCCCGCTTCGTCATCTCCCCGGGCATGACCCCGGCCCTGCTGGCCCACGCGGCCAAGAGCACGGCGCCGCTGATCCCGGGGGTGGCCACCCCGTCCGAGGTGATGCAGGCGCTGGAAGCAGGCTACGACCACCTCAAATTCTTCCCGGCCGAGGCGAACGGCGGCACCAAGGCACTCTCCGCCATCGCGGCGCCCCTGCCCCAGGTGAAATTCTGCCCCACCGGCGGCATCGGCCCGAAAAACGTGGCCGACTACCTGGCGCTGAAATGTGTGGCCACCGTCGGCGGCTCCTGGATGCTGCCGGCAGACGCCGTCAAGAGCGGCAACTGGGAGGAGGTGACCCGCCTCTCCCGGGAAGCGGTTGAATTGGTTAAACGCTAAGCAAATATCGTTTAGAAAAATTAAACAGGCCACCCCCGGGTGGCCTGCTGTTTTTCCGCCCCCGGAGGGGGTGGGCCGTTTGCTTCCGGCCTCGCCCTGGCTTAAGGTCGGGGGCCGCCCCTCTCCCCTGGAGCCTTCATGTCCTGTCTGCATCCATCCTACCCGCAAGGGCACTTCACCGCGCTGCACTGCCACCCCCATGCCCAATACTGCTATCTGCACGACGGGGGCGGCATCATCACGGGGCGAGGGGAGGGAGAACTGCTGGTGGCGGGCCAGATCTGCTTTATTCCGGCGGGGTGGGAGCACGAGTTTCGCGTGCTGCGCCGCTCCCGGCTCTCCCTCCTCTATGTGCCGACGTCGGCCCGTACCGCCTTCGGCCCCTTGCAGGCCAGCCCACTGCTGGCGGGCCTCTTCGCCCGCCTGTCCGAGCTGGCCGAGGAGGAGGTGAAAGGGGCCTATCTGACGGTGCTTGGCCAGGAGCTGGAGCGCGCCGACCCGCTCGCGGCGCGCATTCCCCTCGCCGGGGCGCTGGACCCGCGCCTGCTGCGGGTGCTGGACAGGGTGTGCCAGGCACCCGCCATCCATCTGACGCTGACGGCGCTGGCGGCAGATTGCGGCGCCTCGGTGCGTACCCTCAACCGGCTCTTCCTCCAGCAGCTGGGGTGCAGCTTTCGCCAGTGGCGGGAGCTGGTGGTGCTGGGACGGGCGCGCCAGTTGCAGCACCGGGGGCTCACGCTGGCCCAGATCGCCGATCGGCTCGGCTACGAGGATCCCGGCGCCTTGTCCCGCGCCCTCCAGCGCCTTGCCCGGCGCGAACCGGCGGCCTGAGGGCGCATTGTCTGCCTTCCTACCTGCCATGGCGGTGTCTGCGGGTTGCCGGCAGTCAGCGTCGCGAGCCGATATCTGCATCCTCCTTGCTGCCTGCCAGCAGGCAGGTCACCTCGTCGGTGTGGCAGATCCGATCGCCGCGAAAGGTGAAGAGGCCGCTCACCTTGCAGACCAGGGTGCCACCGTCCTGGCGGGTGGCCCGTACCACATGGGTCGAGTGCACCCGCTCCCCCTGCGCCAGGGTGGTGACAAACTCGATGCTCGCCCCGGCCAGATGGCGGCGCAGTGTGGCGATGTGCTGGTGAAACGCCGGGTAGTCGAGCCGCTCGCCGTTCACCTCCTGGCAGTAGTCGGGGGTGAACCAGGCGTCGAGCTCCGCCAGGGGGAAGGCGGGATCGCAGATGACGCGCTGCAGGCAGGCTTTCAATCGTTCGGTGTGGTGCATGGTCTGCTCCTGACAGGGTGGATGGAGGAGCCAGCATAGGCCAGAGGGCGGCGAGGGGAGAGGGGAGAAGGCGCCATCATGGAGGTCGAACGCGCCATGATGGACGGGGATCAGCCGAGGCTTTCCCCCTCATAGAGGGAGAAACCGATGTCCTTGCACCTGGTCGCCAGCGGCTGGCCGCCGAGGCGGGCCAGCAGCATGATGGCGGCTTCGCGACCTATGGTCTCGCGGGGGGTGACGATGCTGGCGAGCTTGGGGGTCATGGCGTGGCCGATGTCGAGGGCGTTGCTGCCGGCAATGGCCACCTGCTGGGGTACCGGGATCCACCTGGCCTGGCATTGCAGCAGGGCCCCCACTGCGAGGTCGTCGTTGGTGCAGAACAGGCCGTCGAGATCGGGGAAGCGCGCCATGGCCTGGGCCAGCAGCTCTCCCCCCAGGGTGAAGCTGGAAGATTGCTCCGTCAGCAGGTGCTGGCCGGTCAGACCGAAATCGGCCATCGCCTGGTAGTAGCCTTCCATTCGCAGCTGGGTGCGCACGTCGAGCCGGGCGCCGAGGTAGATCACCTTGCGCCGTCCCCGGCGCAGCATCTCTGTTACCATGGCCCGGGCGGCGGCCCGGTGATCCATGCCCACCACCATGTCGATGGGGGAGAGGGGCAGATCCATGGTCTCCACCACCGGGATGCCGGCGGTGGCGATCATCTTGCGGGTGCGCTCGGTGTGCTGGGTGTCCGAGAGGATGAGCCCGTCCACGTTGTAGGAGAGGAGCGAGGCGACCTGCTCCTCCTCCCGCTCCGGGCTGTAGCCGTAGTGGGCGAGCAGGGTCTGGTAGCCGGCGGGCCGGGTCACCGCCTCGATGCCGTGGATCACCGCCGAGAAGACCTGGTTGGAGAGGGAGGGGATCAGGATGCCTATCGCCTTGCTGGTGGCGTTCGACAGCATGTCCGGCGCCCGGTTCGGGATGTAGCCGAGCTCCTCCACCGCGGCGGCGATGCGCTCGCGGGTCCCTTCGGCCACGGCGGACGGGTCGCGCAGGTAGCGGCTGACGGTCATCTTGGTGACACCGGTCAGGTCGGCAATGTCCTGCAGGGTAGGGCGGCGCTTGCGGGTGTCGTTCATCTGGGGATCCGGCAAAAAATGTTACACGTAACATTACCGTTTTTGCACGGCAATGTCAGCATATGACGCCATCAACAGGGGGCAGGGGATGATCAAGGGCAGGTGTTTCGAGGGGATCCACTTCGAGCAGCAGGAGGTGGAGGGGGAGCAGTTCCAGGGGTGCCGCTTCATCGGCTGTCACTTCTCCTGGCTCGATCTCGGGGAGTGCCGCTTCGTCGACTGCAGCTTCTATGACAGGGAACGGGAATTGGGATGCCTGTTTCAGGGCTGCGATCTGCGGGAGGCGAGCTTCCTGCGCTGCGATCTCACCCTGGCGGACTTCGGCCGCAGCCAGTGTCTTGGGCTGGAGATGCGCGACTGCCAGGCCATGGGGATCAACTTCGCCCACGCCAGCTTCGCCAACCGGATCACCGCCAAAAGCTACTTCTGCGAGGCCCACCTCACCGGCAACAACTTCAGCTACGCCAACTTCGAAAGCTGCCTGCTGGAGCGGTGCGAGCTTGCCGGCAACCGCTGGCAGGGGGCCAACCTGCTTGGCGCCTCCCTGGCGGGCTCGGATCTCAGCGGCTCCGAGTTCGGGCAAATCGACTGGACCAGCTTCAACCTGCAAGGCTGCGATCTGCGCCAGTGCGATCTGCCCGGTCTGGATCTGCGCCGGGTCAACCTCGCCGGGGTGCAGATCACTGAAGATCAGCAGCAGGGGCTGCTGGAGCAGATCGGGCTGGTGGTCTTCCCCTGAGCGGGGTGGAAAAGAGGTAAGTTTTCATCATCGGGGCGGGCGGTGTGGTGCCCCCCCTGGCAAGCAAAAAGCCTGCGCGATGCAGACTTTTTGTCGGGTGAAGTGGTAAACGACGCGGTGTTGCTGTCTTTTGCTCCCTGCTCCCCTCGCGGGAGAAGGGCTGGGGATGAGGTAGCGGACTCCGATCGGGCACCGCCAAGGCGGGCTTAGCGTCTGGCCAGCCACTTGGTCGGGTTGATGGCCTCGCCCTGATAGCGGATCTCGAAGTAGAGGCCGGAGCGCTCCTGTCCGCCGCTGTCGCCGACCAGAGCCACGGGCTCACCCTGCTCCACCTTTTGTCCCACCTGGCGCAGCAGCGACTGGTTGTGGCCGTAGAGGCTCATGTAGCCCTTGCCGTGGTCGATGACCAGCAGCATGCCGAAGCCGTCGAGCCAGTCGGCGTAGACCACCTGGCCCGGTGCCACCGCCTTGACCTGGGTCCCTTCGCTGGCGCCGATTAGGGTGCCCTTCCACTTCAGCTCGGCGGTACGCGGCGAGCCGTAGGAGATGAGGATGGGGCCCTGCACCGGCCAGCGCAGGTTGCCACCCGTGCTCAGACCGCCGTAGCCGTTGCTGCTTGCCTTGGCGCTGTTGCGGGCAGCAGCTTGCTGCTGCGCCACCTTGGCCTGCTGTTCGGCGACGCGCTGCTGCTGGGCCGCTAGCCGCTGCTGTTCGCCGACCTGGCGCTGCTGGGCCGCGATCCGCTGCTGCTCCTCGATGCGCTTCTGCTCGGCTGCCAGGCGCTGGGCCTCCAGACGGCGCTGGCGCTCCTGCTCGGCCTTGATCTTGGCGAGGCGCTCCCGCTCGGCCCGTTCGCGGCGTTCCTTTTCTTCCTGCTGACGACGCAGCTCTTCCAGCCGCGCCTTGAGCGCCTTCTCCGCCTTGACCAGCTTGTCGAGCTTCTGCTCGTCGGCCTGCACCGACTGCTGCAACTGGTTGCGCACCTTGGCACGGCTCTGCTGGCTGGCCAGCAGGCTCTGGTGATGCTCCTGCTGCTCGCCGAGCAGGGTCTGGAGGCGGTTCTCAGTCTCCCTGGTGGCCTGCTGGTTCTTGGCCAGCTTGTCACGGGTGGCGCGCAGGGCTTCAATGGCCTCGATACGGGCCTTGTTGAGGTAGTCGAAATAGTCGAGGGCGCGGCTCAGTTTGGCCGGATCCTGCTGGTTGAGCAGCAGTTTGAGGTAATCGTGGTTGCCCGCCTGGAAGGCGCTTTCCGCCTGCTTGGCCAGCAACTGCTTCTGGTGTTTGGCTTGCTGCTCCAGTGCCAGCTTGTCCTGCTGCAGGGACGCCAGCTTCTGCTGGTTCTGCCGGAGTTGCTGTCTGGTCTGCTCGAGTTTGGCGGCGGCAGCCGAAATGGCCTGCTCGTCAGCCTTGAGCTGGGTGTTGAGCTTGGCAAGCTCCTGCTTGCTGAGCTTGAGGGTCTGTTGCTGTTCCTTGATCTGGGACTGCATGGCCCCCAGCTGCTGGTTCGCAGCCTGGGCTGTGCCGGTACCGCCGATCAGGCAAAAAAACAGCGCGCCGGCCAACAGGCCGACGCGACTGGTTTTCTGTGAAATAATTTCGCATCCCCGCATGGGGCAGGATTATTTCAGAATCATCAGGGGCTTGCCAGTCATTTCCGGCGGCACCGGCAGACCCATCAGGGTCAGCATGGTGGGGGCCAGATCGGACAGTTTGCCACCTTCGGCGACCTCGGCTTTACGACCGAAGTAGATGAGGGGAACCGGCAGATTGGTGTGGGCGGTGTGGGCCTGACCAGTCTCTTCGTCCATCATCTTCTCGGCGTTGCCATGGTCGGCGGTGATGAGGCACTCGCCGCCCACTTCCGCCAGGGCGTCGGTGACGCGACCGATGCAGTGGTCGACCGCTTCACAGGCTTTGACGGCCGCATCGAACACGCCGGTGTGGCCGACCATGTCGCCGTTCGGGTAGTTGCAGATGATGACGTCGTACTTGCCGCTCTTGATGGCCGCAACCAGCTTGTCGGTCAGCTCTTCGGAGCTCATCTCCGGCTGCAGGTCATAGGTAGCCACTTTCGGGCTCGCTACGATTTCGCGATCTTCGCCGCTGAAGCAGGCCTCTTCGCCACCGTTGAAGAAGAAGGTGACGTGGGCGTACTTCTCGGTCTCGGAGATGCGCAGCTGGGTCTTGCCCTGCTTGGCCAGCCACTCACCCAGGGTATTGACCAGGGCGGTGGGCGGATAGGCGCAGGCGGTTTTGATGTCGGCCGCGTATTCGGTCAGCATCACGAAGTGCAGGGCCGGGGTGGCGGTGCGGGCGAAGCCGGTGAAGTCGGTATCGACGAAGGCGCGGGTGATTTCGCGGGCGCGGTCGGCACGGAAGTTCATGAAGATCAGCGCATCGCCGTCGATCATCGGTACAGCGTCGCCGATGCGGGTGGCTTTGACGAACTCGTCGTTCTCGTCGCGGGCATAGGCAGCGGCCAGCGCGTCGGTGGCGTTGTCGGCGGTGAATTCGCCCTTGCCCTGGGTCATCAGGTCATAGGCCTGCTGCACGCGATCCCAGCGGTTGTCGCGGTCCATGGCGTAGTAACGACCGATCATGGAGGCGAAACGACCCTTGCCCAGTCGGGCAAACAGGGCGTCGAACAGCTCGATGGAGGACTGGGCACTGCGCGGCGGGACGTCGCGGCCATCCAGGAAGGCGTGGAAGTAGATCTGCTCGGCGCCACGCTTGGCGGCCATCTCGATCATGCCCATGATGTGCTCTTCGTGGCTGTGTACGCCACCCGGGGACATCAGCCCCATGATGTGCACGGCCTTGCCCTTGGTCACGGCAGCGTCGACAGCCTTGGCCAGCTCGACGTTCTGGAAGAAGTCGCCGTCCTGGATGTCCTTGGAGATGCGGGTCAGCTCCTGATAGACGACGCGACCGGCACCGATGTTGGTGTGGCCCACTTCGGAGTTGCCCATCTGGCCGTCAGGCAGACCCACGTCCAGGCCGGAGCCGGAGATCAGGGTGCTGGTGTAGTCACGGGCCAGGCGATCCAGATTGGGGGTCTTGGCAGCAGCAACGGCGTTGTACTCTTGCTTGGTGCTGTAGCCCCAACCGTCCATGATGACCAGAACCAGCGGTTTCTTAGCTGTTGACATAAGGCTATGTCCTCTCGGATAGGAATGAATTGCGGGAAGTGAAACTAGCGTAATATTACTACATCTGCCGAAATAGTCACCTGATAGCCAAGTCCCTCTCCAGCCTCGCTTTTTAACTGTTATCCCGCTGTTTTAGGCATGTTGCCGGCTTGTCTGCCTCGGCGGGTTTTCCTCTGTTTCCCCCCTCTTTTCGGCATGGCGCATCCTCTCGTTCGGCCCGGTTGGAGGAGGAAGAATCGGCAGCCATCCCTGATGGGAGCTTGCTCTCGCTTTGCCGCCAAGATGGCTGATCTTATGCAGGGCCCCATGTATACTCGGGCCCTTGTCTTGGTCCCTGGATAGTAGAAGATGCAAGAGTATTTGGATTTCGCGGCCCGCAATCCGCTGCTGACCGCAGCCTGGTTGGGCCTGGCAGGCACCCTGGTGTACACCACTGTGCGTGCTCGTTTTTCTCCGGTGAAGGCGGTCAACAACCACGCCGCTACCCTGCTTATCAACCGTGAAAATGCCACCGTCGTGGACATTCGCAGTCAGGATGAATTTGCCAAGGGTCATCTGGCCGGGGCCCATCACCTGCCGCTCGCCCAGATCCAGGCGAATAATCTGGGCCCGGTTGAAAAGCACAAGGATGCCCCCATCATAGTGGTGTGCGAGTCGGGGATGACCGCTGGTGGCGCGGGTCGCCAACTGAGCAAGGCCGGTTTCAAGCAGGTGTATGTGCTCAGCGGTGGCATGGCCCAATGGCGTGCAGACAATCTGCCGGTGACCAAAAAACGCTGATTTAAGGGCCTGCGCCCACTCATTATCTTAAAAAGGAATCAAACGAAATGGCTGACGAAATCAACAACCAGGAAGTGCAACCGGAATTCCACATCCAGCGTGTCTACACCAAGGATGTCTCCTTCGAAGCCCCGAATACCCCGCACATCTTCCAGAAAGAGTGGCAGCCGGACGTCAAGCTGGACATGGACACCAAGACCAATGTCCTGGCCGACAGCGTCTATGAAGTGGTGCTGACCCTGACTGTCACCTGCAAGCTGGAAACCGAGACCGCCTTCCTGTGCGAAGTGCAGCAAGCCGGCATCTTCACCATCGGCAACCTGCCGGAGCCGCAACTGGCCCACTGCCTGGCGGCCTTCTGCCCGAACATCCTGTTCCCGTATGCCCGCGAAGCGGTGTCCAACCTGGTGAGCAAGGGTTCCTTCCCGCAACTGAACCTGGCTCCGGTCAACTTCGACGCCCTGTTCGCCCAGCACATGGCGCAGGTACAGGCCCAGCAGGCGACTGCGGAAGCCTGATAATGGCCGACCAGATCACAATCTCGGTCCTGGGGGCGGGGTCTTATGGCTCCGCCCTTGCCATTTCTCTGGCGCGCAATGGTCATCCGACCCTGCTGTGGGGTCACGACCCTGCCCATGTCGCCGAGCTGGAACAGGATCGCTGCAACAAGGCATTCTTGCCGGATGTCCCCTTCCCGGCCGATCTGCAACTGACGTCGGATCTACAGGCGGCGGTGCAAGCCGCTCCCGTGCTGCTGCTGGTGGTGCCGAGCCATGTGTTCGGCCAGGTACTGGCCCGGGTCAAACCCTTCCTGCGCCCGGATACCCGGATCGCCTGGGCCACCAAGGGGCTGGAGCCGGACAGCGGCCGTCTGCTGCAAGAGGTGGCGCGGGAGGTGCTGGGGGATGCCATTCCACTGGCGGTCATCTCGGGCCCGACCTTCGCCCGCGAGCTGGCTGCCGGTCTGCCGACCGCCATCTCGGTGGCCTCGACCCACGACGACTTTGCCGACGATCTCTCCCACCTGCTGCACTGCGGCCGCTCGTTCCGGGTCTATACCAATCCGGACTTCATCGGTCTGCAGCTGGGCGGGGCGGTGAAGAACGTCATCGCCATCGGTGCCGGTCTCTCTGACGGACTCGGCTTTGGCGCCAACGCCAGAACCGCGCTCATCACTCGGGGTCTGGTGGAGATGCAGCGCCTCGGCGCCGCCCTCGGGGCCGATGCCAAGACCTTCATGGGGATGGCGGGGCTCGGGGATCTGGTGTTGACCTGTACCGACAACCAGTCGCGCAACCGCCGTTTCGGTCTGGCGCTGGGAGCGGGCAAGTCGGTTGACACCGCCATGGCCGAGATAGGCCAGGTGGTGGAAGGCTATCGCAACACCAAGGAAGTACATCTGCTGGCGGCCCGCTGTGGCGTCGAGATGCCCATCTGCGAACAGATCTTCAAGGTGCTCTACGAGGGCAAGAATCCGAAAGAGGCGGCCATCGCCCTGCTGTCGCGAGACAAGAAGGACGAGTGATCTGCCAGCCGCAGAATGCAAAAGGCCCCGCCAGCTGGCGGGGCCTTTTCTTTGCCGCAAGGGGGCAAATCAGTAGTAGGAGTGGTCGCCGCGCTGGTGCTCGGTGGCATCCTTGACGCCGTTGAGCTCGCCCGGGAATTTCTCCAGCAACTGCTTCTCGATCCCCTCTTTCAGGGTGTAGTCGACCATGGAGCAACCGTTGCAACCGCCGCCAAACTGCAGGATGGCCAGTTTGTCGTCGGTCAGCTCGACCAGGGTGACCTTGCCGCCGTGACCGGCCAGCATGGGGTTCACCTCGGACATCAACACGTACTCGATACGGTCGATCAGCGGGGCGTCATCGGCCACTTTGCGCATCTTGGCGTTCGGGGCTTTCAGGGTGAGCTGGGAGCCCATCTGATCGGTGACGAAATCGATGGTGGCATCCACCAGGAAGGGGGCGCTCAGGGGATCGACCAGGCAGTCGAAGCCGCTGAACGGCAGGTGCTGATCTTCCGGATCGACCGCGTCGGGTGGGCAATAGGATACGCCGCACTCGGCATTCTGGGTTCCCGGATTGACCACAAACACCCGGATGTTGGTGCCATCAGGCTGCTTCTCCAGCAACTTGCGGAAGTGGGCCTGGGCGGTGTCGGAAATGCTGATCATCACTATCCTCATAAACCTGAGTGTACGACTAGGGTATTCATGATAACTCGCTTGGCGGGGCTTGGGTAGCGTGCCGATGGCGAGCCTGTGAGCCCGGGCGTATCGGAATCATGCCGCCAGCGGACTCCCGGGCCGGATCCCTGCCCGGTTATTTCAGGTGTCGGAGGGTACGGCAGATGGCCCACACCTCTACCGTGGTGACGCCGTGCTCATGAAGCAACCGGGTGAGCTGACCTGCGGTGGCGCCCGTGGTGACCACATCATCAAGCAGTGCCACATGCCGGTAGTGGTGAGGTTCTATTTCGAAGGCGCCACGCAGATTGCGTCGCCGCTGGCCGGCACTGAGCCGGGTCTGTTGCGGGGTCGACCTTGTCCGGCGCAGTACGCGGGTGTCGCAAGGAATGCCGGTGAGTGCGCTCAGGGCATGGCCGATTTCTTCTGCCTGATTGAAGCCGCGCCACCACTGGCGCCACCAGTGCAGGGGAACCGGGATGATGACCTGCGGTGGGTTGGCGAGGTCCAGATGGTCTGCCAGCAGGCGGGCAAGCAGCGGCGCTAGCAGGATCTGACCGGAATACTTCAGCCGGGGGATGAGTTGGGCATAAGGAGCCTGATAATCGCCGATCACCTGCAAACGCTCCCAGGGGGCGGGTCTGCGCTGGCATCGTCCGCACAGCAGTTCGCTCTCGCGATGTTGCTCCGGCAGCGGTGCTGCACACATCAGGCATCGTCTGTCGTGCTGGCGCTGGGCGTGGCGGCACCAGGAGCACAACAAGGGCGTCTCGTCACAGGGTTGGCGACAGAGCAGGCACAGACCGAGCCAGTCGGACTGGGTGCCAAGGATCGGACTTGCTTTGGCGAGCAGCCGCTTTAACATGCAGGCTCCAAGCAGATAAACAGGGATCTTGAGTCTAGATGAGCGTATCGGTTGAGCGGTTTGGCCAGGGCCCGGACCTGGTGTTGTTGCATGGCTGGGGCATGAACGGGGCCGTCTGGCACGGTATTGCCCAAGAACTGGCTGCCCACTATCGGCTGCATCTGGTGGACCTACCCGGCTTTGGCAACAGCCCCCTGCAAGCAGGGACAGACTACACCCTGCCCTGGCTGGCAGAGCAGGTGGCGGCCATATTGCCTGAAAAATGCCATCTGCTCGGCTGGTCCCTCGGTGGTCTGGTGGCGAGTCAGTTGGCGCTGACCATGCCTGAACGCCTTCACTCTCTCATTACCGTAGCCAGTTCTCCCTGCTTCATGGGCCGCGACGAGTGGCCCGGGATTGCCCCCAAGGTGCTGGCGGGGTTCAACCAGATGCTGGCCGGCGACTTCATGCAGACCATAGAGCGCTTCCTCGCGATCCAGGCCATGGGCAGCGAGCACGCCAGAAACGACATTCGCCAGTTGCGTCACTGGCTGGCGGAGCGACCCGCTCCCCGGCTTGCGGCCCTGGAGGCGGGTCTGGGCCTGCTGGCCGAGGTCGATCTGCGGGATGAACTGATCGGCCTGGATCTGCCCTGGCTGCGTCTTTACGGCAGGCTAGATACCCTGGTGCCGAAGGCCGCCATTCCCTTGCTGGATGCGCGTTATCCTGCCAGCCACAGTCTGGTGCTGGAGAAGGCATCCCATGCTCCCTTCATCTCCCATCCAGAGCAGTTCATCACCCTCCTGCGGCGGTTCATTGACTGAGATTTGAGCGGCAGGCTTCAATAACTCGTCAGGTTGGTGGATAATTAGCCAACCCTACAGAGGAGTGTGCCAATGCGTATCGAATCAGCCATGACGGCGGGCGTGCAGGGGTTCCAACGGGCCGAGCAGTTGGCCGGACAGGCGTCCAGCCAGATCGCCCGTCTCAATACGCCAGCGGGTGATCAGGTGCAGTTGCCGGATGAACTGGTGAATCTCAAGGTGGCCGAGCTGCATGCCGGGGCATCCGCCAAGGTGATCCAGACGGCCAGCGACATGCTGGGCACCCTGATCGATATCCGGGTGTGACATGAACATCAACGTCAGTCTGCCGACCATCATTCCGAATCAACTGCAGCCGCAGACGGAATCGGCACAGACTGACAACCGCCGTGCAGAAC
This sequence comes from Aeromonas sp. ASNIH7, assembly GCF_002903485.1. Classification (NCBI taxonomy): domain Bacteria; kingdom Pseudomonadati; phylum Pseudomonadota; class Gammaproteobacteria; order Aeromonadales; family Aeromonadaceae; genus Aeromonas; species Aeromonas sp. ASNIH7. The sequence continues at coordinate 1,793,162 of NZ_CP026226.1, read as the reverse complement.
TGGTGCCCCCCAGCCGCCAGAGCGAAGCGTCCAACGCCGAGTCCGGCGTCGGTTCCCAGAAAGAGAGATCCCGGGCCGCCCAGGCCAATCCCGCCACCCCATCCTCGTCCACGAAAGAGAACGGCCAGACCGGCCCCGTGATGGTGGCGCACCGTTTTGTCGAGGCAACGGGGGAGGAGGGGGAGCGTCGACAACGTCAGGAGGGTGAACAGCAGGAGCAGCAAAAGCAGCAGCGTCAGGTGGCTGCGCTGGTCGAACGGGATCTCGAAGTTCGCAAGCACGAGCAGGCTCACCAGGCAGCCGGCGGCGAGCATGCGGGGAGCCCTACCTACCAGTTTTCCCGTGGGCCGGATGGCAAGCGTTATGCCACCGGGGGGGAGGTGGTCATCGACATGGGGACCATTCCCGGGGATCCCGCCGCGACCATCGCCAAGATGCAGCAGGTGCGTGCCGCTGCACTCGCGCCCGATGAACCATCGTCACAAGACATGAGTGTGGCCCGTGCCGCCTCTGGCAAGGAGGCACAGGCCCGCAAGGATCTGATGACTCTCAGGCAGGAAACCACAGGCCCGCTCGGTGCTTATATGGACAATCGAAACCAGGTGATTGCCAGGCACTATCAGCAAGCGGTGAGGCCAGCCTCCCCGCATAGCCTGAGTCAGGACGTTTGATCCCGCTCCGTGCAGGCATGAAAAAGCCCCTTTCGGGGCTTTTTTGCATTCTGGTGGCTTATTTCTTCAGTTTCGACAGGGCGGCCGCGAAGGCGTTGCCCATGGCTCCCTCGGTCGGAGCGCTCTGACGGGGCGCCTGTTTCGGTCGGGCGTTGCCGGTGTGACGCGGCTCGGTCGGTTTGCGTGCAGGTTGGCCGGCTTTTTCATCCAGACGCATGGTCAGACTGATGCGTTTGCGCGGTACGTCGACTTCCAGCACCTTGACCCGGACGATGTCACCGGCCTTGACCACCTCGCGGGGATCCTTGACGAAGCGATCGGTGAGGGAAGAAATGTGCACCAGCCCGTCCTGATGGACGCCGATGTCGACGAAGGCGCCGAAGTTGGTGACGTTGGTGACCACACCCTCCAGCACCATCTCGGGCACCAGATCGCTGATTTTCTCCACCCCTTCCTTGAAGGCGGCGGTCTTGAACTCGGGACGAGGGTCGCGGCCTGGCTTGTCCAGCTCGCCGATGATGTCGGTGACGGTAGGCACCCCGAACTGCTCGTCGGTGTAGTCGGTGGGCTTGAGGGTGCGCAGCAGGCTGCTGTTGCCGAGCAGGCTGCCCACGGTCTGCTCCAGCTTGGCGAGGATCCGCTCCACCACAGGGTAGGATTCCGGGTGCACCGCCGAGCCGTCCAGCGGGTTGCTGCCGCCCCGAATGCGCAGGAAGCCGGCGCATTGCTCGAATGCCTTGGGCCCGAGTCGGCTTACTTTCAGCAGCTGCTGACGATGCTGGAAGGCGCCGTTCTCATCCCGGTAGGCGACGATGTTCTGGGCCAGGGTCTGGGAGAGGCCGGAAACCCGGTTGAGCAGGGCGACCGAGGCGGTATTCACATCCACCCCCACCGCGTTCACGCAATCCTCGACCACCGCGTCGAGGCGGCGGGCCAGCTGGCTCTGGCCGACGTCGTGCTGGTACTGGCCCACACCTATGCTCTTGGGGTCGATCTTGACCAGCTCGGCCAGGGGATCCTGCAACCGGCGGGCGATGGAGACGGCGCCGCGAATGGAGACGTCGAGATCCGGGAATTCCTGGGAGGCGAGCTCGGAGGCGGAGTAGACCGATGCCCCCGCTTCACTGACCACGATTTTCTGCGCCTTGGCGGCCGGGTAGCGCTCGAACAGATCGCTCACCAGGCGGTCGGTTTCCCGGGATGCGGTGCCGTTGCCGATGCTGATGAGCTCGACCTTGTGCTTCTGGCACAGCTCGCTCAGAGTCTTGAGACTCTGGTCAACCTGGCGCTTGGGTTCGAACGGATAGATGGTCGCGTGATCGACCAGCTTGCCGGTGGCATCCACCACCGCCACCTTGACCCCGGTGCGGATGCCGGGATCCAGCCCCATGGTGCAGCGCATGCCGGCCGGTGCCGCCATCAGCAGATCCTTGAGATTCATGGCGAACACCTTGATCGCCTCCTCCTCTGCTGACTCGCGGATGCGGCCGATCAGCTCGGTTTCCATCTGCAGGGAGAGCTTGATCTTCCAGGTCCAGCTCACCACCCCTTGCAGCCACTTGTCGGCCGGGCGATTTTGCAGGTTGAGCTTGAGGTGATGGGCAATAATCCCCTCGCAAGGGCTGGTACCCTCATCCTCGCCGGTGACCAGCGCCAGGTTGAGGATCCCCTCGTTGCGGCCGCGCAACATGGCCAGCACCCGGTGGGAGGGGGCCTTGTGCAGGGGTTCGTTATGTTCGAAGTAGTCCTTGAACTTGGCCCCTTCCTGCTCCTTGCCGGCCACCACGCGGGCACACAGGGTGGCGTTCTGCCACAGGTAGTCCCGCAACTTCTCAAGGAGATCGGCCTGCTCGGCGAAACGCTCCATCAGGATGTAACGGGCACCGTCGAGGGCGGCCTTGCCGTCGGTGATCCCCTGCTCGGCATTGAGGAAGCGAACCGCCTCCTGTTCGGGATCCTTCATGGGGTCACCCAGCAGCAAATCCGCCAGTGGCTCCAGCCCCGCCTCGATGGCCATCTGTCCCTTGGTGCGGCGCTTGGGCTTGTAGGGGAGGTAGAGGTCTTCCAGACGGGTCTTGCTGTCGGCCTCGTTCAGCTCGCGGGCCAGCTCGGGGGTCAGTTTGCCCTGCTCTTCGATGGAGCGCAGGATCACCTGGCGGCGATCCGCCAGTTCACGCAGGTAGCCGAGGCGGCTCTCCAGGGTACGCAGCTGGCTGTCGTCCAGACCGCCGGTCACCTCTTTGCGGTAACGGGCGATGAAGGGAACGGTCGCGCCTTCGTCCAGCAGGCGAACGGCTGCCTGCACCTGTTCCGGGCGGGCATTCAGCTCACCGGCGATCTGATGTTCTATTACGTGGCTTTGCATCGAGGGTCTCTTGGTCGGGTCCTGTCTAACTGGCCAGCGTGGGGCTATGTCGCCGAACAGGGGGTCTGTCCTGGCGATACTTTAGATACCTGCCAGGCCACTGCCGCGCGGGCCGGTTGGCGCCGCAAGGCGCCGGGTGTGAGCACTATATGGGGTCGGGCAGCGGGATGCCACCCTGGCAGAAATGACGTTTCTCATACCCAGTGGGCGGACATGCTCGGTCTCTCCTGGCCTTGTCAGCCGATTTGGCAGTGAGGGTCGGCCTGGCTTATTTGGGATAGCTGATCTCATTGATGTACCAGCAGGCGTCACCCACTGGCGTTCGCACCATGGCTTCATCGCCCACCTCTTTCTTGAGCAGGGCGCGGGCCATGGGGGAGTCGATGGAGATGTAATCCTTGCGGCCGAAGATCTCGTCATAGCCGACGATGCGAAAGCGCTTGGTCTCACCCTCGTCGTTTTCCACCTCGACCCAGGCACCGAAGAAGACCTTGCCCTCCTGGGAGGGGAGTAGTCGACTATGGTCAGCTCTTCCAGGCACTTGCGCAGGTAGCGCACGCGGCGGTCGATCTCCCGCAGGCGTTTCTTGTTGTACTGGTAATCGGCATTCTCGCTGCGATCACCCAGGCTCGCCGCCCAGGCCACTTTTTTGGTGACATCGGGCCTCTCCTCCCGCCAGAGCATGTCGTGCTCCTGCCGGAGCCTGGTGTAGCCTTCACGGGTAATGAGTTTGGTTTTCATGGGGTTATCACTCCCTCGCCAATTGCATCCGGTAGCCCGGGATCTTAGTCATTGTCGCCGCCCTGTCGAGCAAAAAGCAGAGCTGGCCATCCATCCTTCCCGGCTCTGGGGCCGAATGAGGGCAATAACCGGTAACATATTTATGCTTTGTGGTTGCAGGGGGCGGCTCTAGTATGAGGGGAGACAGAGAAGAGAGGTGGCAATGAGTCAGCAATACAAGGTCCTGGTGGTGGACGACGATCTGAAACTGCGTTCCTTGCTGGAGCGCTACCTCACCGAGCAGGGGTTTGTAGTGCGGGGTGTTGCCAACGGGGAGCAGGCCGATCGCCTGCTGACGCGTGAAAACTTCAGCCTGATGGTGCTTGATCTGATGCTGCCGGGGGAAGATGGCCTCTCCATCTGCCGCCGCCTGCGCGAGGCCGGCAACCAGATCCCCGTCTTGATGCTCACCGCCAAGGGAGACGAGGTGGATCGCATCGTCGGTCTGGAGATGGGGGCCGACGATTATCTGCCCAAGCCGTTCAACCCCCGTGAGCTGCTGGCCCGGATCCGCGCCGTGCTGCGCCGCCATACCGTGGAGCTGCCCGGCGCCCCTTCCGCGGCGGAGAAGATGGTGAGTTTCGGGGCCTACCAGCTCAATCTGGCGACCCGTGAACTGAGCCGTGATGGCGAACCGGTTGCCCTGACCAGCGGGGAGTTCGCCGTGCTCAAGGTGCTGGTGAGTCATCCTCGCGAACCGCTCTCCCGTGACAAGCTGATGAACCTGGCCCGTGGTCGCGAGTACACGGCCACCGAGCGTAGCATCGATGTGCAGGTCTCCCGCCTGCGCCGCCTGCTGGAACAGGACCCGGCCCAGCCCCGCTATCTGCAGACCGTCTGGGGTCTGGGGTATGTGTTCGTACCGGACGGTGAGAACGCATGAAGAAAGTGGGCAGCATGTTCTCCCGCATGCTCTGGTTTCTGGCTGCCGTGCTGGTGGTCTATCAAGTCGTCTCCTACGTTACCTTCTACAACTACCTGCTGGCGCCGACCGTCAAGCAGATCAGCCACCTGCTGGCAAACCAGGTCAAACTCATCTTCCCGGTGGACAACAACCAGCTGGCGCTCAGTGAAGATGCCGAGGCGCTGGTCTATGTGACCACTGGCAGCGACATCTATACCCAGAGCGAGGCGGAGCAGCACGGGCTGAATGATTCCAAGCCCTACCCCTATCTGGAGCAGAGCATCAGCCGCGAATTGAAAGGGGATACCAGGGTCAGGGTTGAAATCCAGGATCACTACATCATCTGGATCCAGCCTCCCCAGGCCAGCCAGATGTGGGTGCGCATTCCCCTGACGGAAATTGAAGATGACGACATCGAACCGCTCATCCTCTATATGAGCGTCTTGCTGGTGGTGACCCTGTTTGCAGCCTGGCGTTTTGCCCGTCAGCTGGTGCGGCCGCTGGAGGATCTGGAAGCGGGAGCCGTGGCGGTGGCGCGCGGCAACTTTCCCGATGCCCTGGGGGAGCAGGGCTCGCGGGAGGTGCGCCGTCTGACCCGCACCTTCAACCACATGTCGAGCTCCATCAAGGGGCTGATCGAGGAGCGCAACCTGATGATGGCCGGGGTATCCCACGATTTGCGCACCCCTCTCACCCGCATTCGTCTCGCAACCGAGATGATGTCCTCGGGGGATGAGTACCTCAAGGAGAGCATCAATGCGGACATCGATGAGTCGAACGGTATCATCGATCAGTTCATCGATTACATTCGCCCGAACGAGGGGCTCGATGCCCGGCCCGTCGACCTGACCCAGCTCATTCACGATGCGTTGCTGATGCAGACCGATCAGGGACTGGAAGTGGAGCTGCTCCTGCCGGAGGAGGCGGTGCGTGTGGCCTGCCATCCCATCAGCATTCGCCGTATCCTCAACAATCTGTCGGGCAACTCCCTGCGCTATGGTGCGACTCGGTTGCAGGCCGAGCTCAGGGATGATGGTCACTGGGTGCGGCTGCGACTCTCCGACAATGGCCCGGGGATTGCAGAAGAGGACTACTCCCGGGTGCTCAAGCCCTTCACCCAGGGCAATGTGGCGCGCACCGGTGGCGGGAGTGGGCTGGGGCTGGCCATCGTTGCCAAGATAGTCTCCCAGCATCACGGCACCATCAGGCTGGGGCGCTCCGAACTGGGGGGCTTGCAGGTGGAGATCCGGCTACCCAAGAACCAGCCGCTGGAGTGGATGGATTGAAAGCAGGGCGTATCGAGGGATACGCCCTTTGTCTGTCAGGGGTGGGGGTCGCTCACCTTGCGGTAGCGCTTGCCATATTTGAGTTGCTGGATAAGCAGGGCGGCGACGATGAGAACCAGCCCGATGGGGGTTGCCGGGTGAATGGTTTCGCCGATCAACAGGTTGAGCAGCACCAGAGAGGCAAACGGCGAGATGAAGATAAGGTTGCTGATGGGGGCCGTGTTGGTGGCGTGGCGCAGGGCCATCAGCCAGAGCACGAAACCGAAACCCATCTCGAACAGCCCCACATAGATGGCGCCAGCCCATCCCTGCCAGGCAGTCATGGCAAAGTCCGAGAGCAACCAGGTCGCCACGATGATGAAGGGCAGGCTGATGAGGAAGCCGAGCAGCAGGCTGACGACGGGATCCCCCTGATTGCGGGTGTTGAGGATCCAGTAACCGGCCCAGATCAGGGTCGACACCAGCGCCAGCGTGACGCCGAGGGGGCTGTCGAACTGCAGACCGAACACGTCCCCCCTGGTGGCGATCACCAGGGCGCCGAAATAGCCGAGCACGATGGCGACGCCATCGCGGCGGCGCAGCTTTTGACCGAGGAAGGGAACGGCCAGCAGGCTGAGGGTGATGGCCCAGGTGTAGTTGAGAGTCTGCGCCTGCTGGGCGGGCAGCAGATCATATGCCTTGAACAGCAGCAGGTAATAGAGAAAGGGGTTCAGGACCCCGAGAGCGAGGTAGTAGAGGGGGCGACTCTTGATGTAGTCGAGCAGTAGTGGCAGTTTGCCCTGACAGGCCACGATGCACCCCAGGGTCAGGGTCGAGGTGCAGGCCGCGACCAGCAGCAGCTGTACCGGTTCAAAGTAGGCGAGGGAGATCTTGAAGGCGCTGGCCACCGTGGACCAGAGGGCGACGGCACAGAGCCCGTACTGGTAGGCTTTCTTCTGATTCTTGAGCATGGGATGGGTTCCGCAGACAGGGGCGAGGGCGCAGTCTATCAGCCTGTTTGCAACATTGTCGTTACCCCTGCCAGGCAAGGGCTTGCCCAGCCGTTGGCGAGATCCATCTGTCACATAAAATTGCGCACAATCTGTCCGCCTTCACTTGCGTGAGTGGAAAAAATCCGTATAATCCCCTCCGCTTGCCCATGAGGCAGCCAGACGATATGTCTGCTTGCTGAGCTTCCCGTTTACGAGTTGCCAGCCATACAGTCCTCCCGATATGGGAGGAAACGTGAAAAATCACACCTCTGGCGGGAGTAGTCCCGGTCGGGCGGTGTTGGTTTATGTTCTTTTATCTATTGGAGCTCTGTCAATGCAGAACCAAAGAATCCGTATCCGCCTGAAGGCTTTTGATCATCGCCTGATCGATCAATCCACTGCGGAAATCGTTGAAACTGCTAAGCGCACTGGCGCGCAGGTTCGCGGTCCTATCCCGCTGCCGACTCGCAAAGAGCGTTTCACCGTTCTGATCTCCCCGCACGTCAACAAAGACGCGCGTGATCAGTACGAGATCCGCACTCACAAGCGTCTGGTAGACATCGTTGAGCCGACTGACAAGACCGTAGACGCTCTGATGCGTCTGGATCTGGCAGCTGGTGTAGACGTCCAGATCAGCCTGGGTTAATTACGGAAAGAGGTTGATAACAATGACAATCGGTCTTGTAGGTCGCAAAGTGGGTATGACTCGCATCTTCACTGAAGATGGCGTTTCTATCCCGGTGACTGTTATCGAAGTTGAAGCTAACCGTGTAACTCAGGTCAAATCTGTAGAAACCGACGGCTACAACGCTATTCAGGTTACCACTGGCGCCAAGAAAGCCAGCCGCGTAACCAAGCCGGAAGCTGGCCACTTCGCCAAAGCTGGTGTAGAAGCCGGTCGCGGTCTGTGGGAATTCCGCCTGAACAACGGTGAAACTTTCACTGTTGGTAGCGAGCTGAAAGTAGATCTTCTCGCTGACGTTAAGCTGGTAGACGTTACCGGCACATCCAAGGGTAAAGGTTTTGCCGGTACTGTTAAGCGCTGGAACTTCCGTACCCAGGATATGACCCACGGTAACTCCCTGTCCCACCGTGTACCTGGCTCCATCGGTCAAAACCAGACCCCGGGCCGTGTATTCAAGGGCAAGAAGATGGCTGGTCACATGGGTGCTGAGCGTGTAACGACTCAGAACCTGGAACTGGTTCGTGTTGACGCTGAACGCAACCTGCTGCTCATCAAAGGCGCAGTACCGGGTGCAACCAACGGCAACGTGATCGTCAAACCTGCCGTCAAAGCGTAACGTCTGAGGAGATAGTAATGGAATTGGTAATGAAAGACGCCAAGAGCGCTCTTGAAGTTTCCGAGACTACCTTCGGGCGCGAATTCAACGAAGCTCTGGTTCACCAGGTTGTCGTTGCATATGCCGCTGGTGCCCGTCAGGGTACTCGTGCGCAGCTGACTCGCTCTGAAGTGTCTGGTGGCGGCAAAAAGCCGTGGCGTCAGAAGGGTACTGGTCGTGCCCGTGCTGGCTCCATCCGTTCGCCCATCTGGCGTTCCGGTGGTGTGACCTTTGCTGCTAAGCCGCAAGATCACAGCCAGAAAGTAAACAAGAAGATGTACCGCGGCGCTATCCGTAGCATCCTGTCCGAGCTGGTACGTCAAGAGCGCCTGATCGTTGTTGAGAAGTTCGGCATCGAAGCGCCGAAGACCAAAGAACTGATCGCCAAGCTGAAAGAAATGGAACTGACTGACGTTCTGATCGTGACTGCTGAAGTCGATGAGAACCTGTTCCTGGCTGCTCGTAACCTGTACAAAGTTGACGTGCGTGACGTTGCCGGTATCGACCCGGTCAGCCTGATCGCTTTCGACAAGGTTCTGATGACTGCTGACGCAGTTAAGCAAATCGAGGAGATGCTGGCATGATCCGTGAAGAGCGTCTGCTGAAAGTTCTGAAGGCTCCGCACATCTCTGAAAAGAGCACCATGGTCGCAGAAAAGCAGAACACTATCGTGTTCAAAGTTGCTGTTGATGCCACCAAGGCGGAAGTCAAAGCTGCAGTTGCGAAACTGTTCGAGGTCGAAGTTGAGACCGTCCGTACCCTGAACATGAAGGGTAAGACCAAGCGCGCAGGTGCACGCGTAGGCCGTCGTTCCGATTGGAAAAAGGCTTATGTGACCCTGAAAGCTGGTCAGGACATCGACTTCATGGGCGCAGCCGAGTAAGAGGAGTTCTGAAAAATGGCAATCGTTAAGTGCAAGCCTACTTCTCCGGGCCGCCGCCACGTCGTCAAGATCGTCAACCAAGAGCTGTACAAGGGCAAGCCCTTCGCCGCTCTGCTGGACAGCAAAAGCAAGTCCGGTGGCCGTAACAACAACGGTCGTATCACCACTCGTCATATCGGTGGTGGTCACAAGCAACACTACCGTCTGATCGACTTCAAGCGCGACAAAGACGGCATTCCGGCCAAAGTTGAGCGTCTGGAATACGATCCTAACCGTACCGCAAACATCGCCCTGGTGCTGTATGCAGACGGTGAGCGTCGTTACATCCTGGCTCCGAAAGGCCTGAAAGCTGGTGATGCAATCGCCTCTGGTGCTGATGCTGCCATCAAGGTAGGTAACACCCTGCCGATGCGCAACATCCCGGTCGGTTCTACCGTTCACGCCGTTGAGATGAAGCCTGGTAAAGGTGCCCAGCTGGCTCGTTCCGCTGGTACTTTTATCCAGATCCTGGCTCGTGAAGGTAACTATGTAACTCTGCGTCTGCGTTCCGGCGAAGTACGTAAAGTTCTGGCCGAGTGCCGCGCTACCATCGGTGAAGTGGGTAACTCCGAGCACATGCTGCGTCAACTGGGTAAAGCCGGTGCTAACCGCTGGCGTGGTATTCGTCCGACCGTTCGCGGTATGGCGATGAACCCGGTTGATCACCCGCACGGTGGTGGTGAGGGTCGTAACAAGGGCATGCAGCCTGTGTCCCCATGGGGCCAGAAGGCTAAGGGCTTCAAGACCCGTAAGAACAAGCGTACCGACAAGTACATCGTACGTCGTCGTAACAAGTAATTGTTAACATAGAGGAATCACCATGCCACGTTCTCTCAAGAAGGGTCCATTTATCGACCTGCACTTGCTGAAGAAGGTAGAGAAAGCGGTGGAAAGCGGGGATAAAAAGCCGGTTAAGACCTGGTCCCGTCGTTCAATGATCATCCCGAACATGATCGGTTTGACCATCGCTGTCCATAATGGTCGTCAGCACGTTCCGGTTTTCGTTACCGAAGAAATGATCGGTCACAAACTGGGTGAATTCGCACCGACTCGTACTTATCGCGGCCATGCTGCTGATAAGAAGGCTAAGAAGCGCTAAGGGATAAATGATGGAAGCTATCGCTAAACACCGTTATGCCCGTACTTCTGCCCAGAAAGCTCGTCTGGTAGCCGATCAAGTACGTGGTCTGTCCGTAGACAAGGCTCTGAACATCCTGACCTTCAGCCCGAAAAAGGCTGCTGTTCTGGTGAAGAAAGTGCTGGAATCTGCCATTGCCAACGCTGAGCACAACGAAGGTGCCGATATCGACACCCTGCGTGTTGCCACCATCATGGTAGACGAAGGTCCCTCCATGAAGCGCATCCGCCCGCGTGCCAAAGGTCGCGCGGATCGTATCCTCAAGCGTACCGCTCACATCACTGTAGTGGTATCCGACGCTAAGGCTGGGAGATAAGCAATGGGTCAGAAAGTACATCCTAATGGCATTCGCCTGGGTATTACCAAGCCTTGGAATTCTACCTGGTTCGCGAACACCAAAGACTTCGCTGACAACCTGTACAGCGATTTCCAAGTACGCCAGTTCCTGACCAAGGAGCTGAAAAACGCTTCCTTGTCCAAGATCACTATCGAGCGTCCGGCCAAGAGCATTCGTGTGACCATTCACACCGCTCGTCCGGGTGTCGTGATCGGCAAGAAAGGCGAAGACGTTGAAAAACTGCGCAAAGCTGTAGCCGCAATCGCTGGCGTGCCTGCTCAGATCAACATTTCCGAAGTCCGCAAGCCGGAGCTGGATGGCAAACTGGTTGCCGACAGCATCACTTCCCAGCTGGAGCGTCGCGTAATGTTCCGTCGTGCTATGAAGCGCGCCGTACAGAACGCCATGCGCCTGGGTGCCAAGGGCATCAAAGTGGAAGTTTCCGGTCGTCTGGGCGGTGCTGAAATCGCGCGTACCGAATGGTACCGTGAAGGTCGTGTGCCCCTGCACACCCTGCGCGCCGACATCGACTACGCAACTTCTGAAGCCCACACCACTTACGGTGTGATCGGCGTTAAAGTTTGGATCTTCAAGGGCGAAGTTCTGGGCGGTCTGGCTGCAGTCAATGCTGCCGCTGCTCAAGAGCAGGCTCCTGCGAAGCCCAAGCGTGACAACAAGCGCCGCGCTGCCAAGTAAGGAGATTCGGTAAATGTTGCAACCTAAGCGTACTAAATTCCGCAAGACCCACAAGGGTCGTAACCGCGGTCTGGCCAATGCCGGTAACGAAGTATCCTTCGGTACCTTTGGCCTGAAGGCGACATCTCGTGGTCAACTGACTGCTCGTCAAATCGAAGCAGCCCGTCGTGCCATGACCCGTCACGTTAAGCGTCAAGGCAAGATCTGGATCCGTGTGTTCCCGGACAAGCCCATCACCGAAAAGCCCCTCGAAGTTCGTATGGGTAAAGGTAAGGGTAACGTGGAATACTGGGTTTGCCCGATCCAGCCTGGCAAGGTTCTGTACGAGATGGATGGTGTACCTGAGGCTCTGGCGCGTGAAGCGTTTGCCCTGGCCGCAGCTAAGCTGTCTGTTCAGACCACTTTCGTAATTAAGACGGTGATGTGATGAAAGCCCAAGATCTGCGTCAAAAGAGCGTCGAAGAACTGAACCAGGAGCTGCTGGGTCTGCTGCGTGAGCAATTCAACATGCGCATGCAAGCTTCCACCGGCCAGCTGGCTCAGACTCACACTCTGAAACAAGTGCGTCGTGACGTCGCACGTATCAAGACTGTACTGACTGAGAAGGCAGGTGCGTAATGACTGACAAGATCCGTACTCTGCAAGGTCGTGTAATTAGCGACAAGATGGACAAGTCCATCACCGTCGCTATCGAGCGCAAGGTAAAGCACCCGATCTACGGTAAGATCATCAAGCGCACTACCAAGCTGCACGTGCATGACGAGAACAACGAGTGCAAGGCTGGCGATCTCGTGGAAATCCGCGAGTGCCGCCCGCTGTCCAAGACCAAGTCCTGGACCCTGGTTGCTGTCGTAGAAAAGGCCTAATTCGGTACTTTTTAGCCCAAACGGCCCCCCATCGGGGCCGTTTGTTTTTTAGGCTACCTTTTCAAAAATAGCTGTGTTATAGTTTCGCGCCTTTTGAAGGCAGCCAGATCCCATCAGGGATAAGAAGTAAACAAAGCGGAGCACTAAGATGATCCAGATGCAAAGTATGCTGGGTGTTGCCGACAACTCCGGCGCTCGCAGTGTAATGTGTATTAAGGTTCTGGGTGGTTCGCACCGCCGTTATGCCGGCATCGGCGACATCATCAAGGTTTCCATCAAGGAAGCCATTCCTCGCGGTAAAGTGAAGAAAGGTGATGTGTATAACGCGGTGGTCGTACGCACCCGTAAAGGCGTTCGTCGTCCGGACGGCTCTGTCATCCGTTTCGACAACAATGCGGCTGTGTTGCTTAACAACAACCAACAGCCAATCGGTACTCGTATTTTTGGCCCGGTGACCCGTGAACTCCGTAACGAGAAGTTCATGAAGATTGTGTCCCTGGCACCCGAAGTACTGTAAGGAGTCGAACGATGGCAGCTAAAATCCGTCGCGAAGACGAAGTAATTGTTCTTACCGGCAAAGACAAGGGCAAGCGTGGCAAAGTCACTCAAGTCCTGATTGCAAAAGGTAAGGTAATCGTGGAAGGCATCAACCAGGTGAAGAAACACCAAAAGCCGGTACCCGCACTGGGTCAGGCTGGCGGCATCGTCACCAAAGAAGCCCCCATCGATGTATCTAACGTCGCGCTGTTCAACTCTGCCACTGGCAAGGCTGACCGCGTTGGTTTCCGGATTGAAGACGGCAAGAAAGTCCGTTTCTTCAAATCCACCGGCGAACTTGTGAAGTAATTGGAGTTTAACGATGGCGAAACTGCATGATTACTACAAATCCGATGTAGTAAATGAACTGTCCAAGCAGTTCGGTTACAAGACTATCATGCAAGTCCCTCGGATCGAGAAAATCACCCTGAACATGGGTGTTGGTGAAGCGATCTCTGACAAGAAATTGCTGGAAAATGCTGCTGCCGATATGGCTGCCATTTCCGGTCAGAAGCCGCTGATCACCAAAGCACGCAAATCTGTTGCGGGCTTCAAGATTCGTGAAGGCTACCCGATAGGTTGTAAAGTAACCCTGCGTGGCGAGCGTATGTGGGAGTTCCTGGAACGGCTGATTTGCATCTCCGTACCGCGTATCCGTGACTTCCGTGGTCTGAACGCCAAGGCGTTCGATGGCCGTGGTAACTACTCCATGGGCGTGCGTGAGCAAATCATCTTCCCGGAAATCGACTATGACAAGGTCGATCGCGTCCGTGGTCTGGATATCACCATCACCACTTCCGCGAATACCGACGAAGAAGGCCGTGCTCTGCTGGCTGCCTTTAACTTCCCATTCCGCAAGTAAGGTTAGGGTTATGGCTAAAACATCCATGAAAGCACGTGAAGCAAAGCGTGCGAAGCTGGCAGCCAAGTTCGCGACCAAGCGTACCGAGCTGAAAGCTATCATCGTTGATATGAACGCTTCTGAAGAAGCGCGTTGGGATGCTGTCTTGCAACTGCAACAGCTGCCCCGTGATTCCAGTCCGTCCCGCCAGCGTAACCGTTGCAACATCACTGGTCGTCCGCACGGTTTCCTGCGGAAGTTTGGCCTCTCTCGCATCAAGGTGCGTGAGCATGCCATGAAGGGCGAAATTCCGGGCCTCAAAAAGGCCTCTTGGTAAGAATCTCGGGAGTTAGACTATGAGCATGCAAGATCCGATCGCGGATATGCTGACCCGCATCCGTAACGGTCAGGCGGCGAGCAAAGTTGCGGTTTCCATGCCTTCTTCCAAGCTGAAAGTGGCTATCGCCAAAGTGCTGAAAGAAGAAGGTTACATCGCTGGCTACAACGTAGCTGGTGACGTGAAACCGGAACTGGAAATCGAACTGAAGTATTTCCAGGGCAAGCCGGTTGTAGAACTGATCCAACGCGTGAGCCGTCCCGGCCTGCGTATTTACAAGCGCACTACTGATCTGCCGAAAGTAATGGGCGGTCTCGGTGTTGCTATCGTGTCCACGTCTAAAGGTGTGATGACCGACCGTGCTGCCCGCAAGGCAAGCATGGGTGGTGAGATCATCTGCTACGTCGCTTAATAGGAGGTCGGAAATGTCTCGCGTTGCTAAGGCACCCGTCACTATTCCTGCTGGCGTAGAGGTGACTCTGAACGGCCAAGAACTGTCCATCAAAGGTGGCAAGGGTTCCCTGGTTCGTTCCATCCACGCCGGTGTAGAAGTGACCAAAGAAGACAATGTACTGAAGTTCGCCCCGCGCGACGGCATCGCTGGTGCTGACGCTCAGGCCGGTACTGCCCGTGCATTGGTCAACAACATGGTAGTCGGTGTTACCCAAGGCTTCGAGCGCAAGCTGCAGCTGGTTGGTGTAGGTTACAAAGCCTCCATCAAGGGCAATGCTGTTGCGCTGGCACTGGGCTTCTCTCACCCGGTAGAGCATGCGCTGCCGGCTGGTGTCACCGCTGAATGTCCGTCCGCCACCGAGATCGTTCTGCGTGGTGTGGACAAGCAGCTGGTTGGCCAAGTCGCCGCCGATATCCGTGCTTACCGCGCTCCGGAGCCCTACAAGGGCAAGGGTGTACGCTATGCCAACGAGCAAGTGCGTACTAAAGAAGCTAAGAAGAAGTAAGGTAACACTATGGACAAGAAAGCAGCTCGTCTCCGTCGTGCTACTCGTGCTCGGAAAAAGATGCAGGAACTGGGAGCTACCCGTCTGGTTGTTCACCGTACCCCGCGTCATATCTATGCGCAGGTTATTGCAGCCAACGGTTCCGAAGTTCTGGCCTCTGCTTCCACAGTAGAGAAAGCCATCAGTGAAGCTCTGAAATACACCGGTAACGCAGATGCTGCTACCGCTGTAGGTAAGGCTATCGCTGAGCGTGCTATTGCCAAAGGCGTTCAGAACGTATCTTTCGATCGTTCCGGTTTCAAGTATCACGGTCGTGTAGCCGCTCTGGCTGCCGCTGCTCGTGACGCTGGTCTTCAGTTCTAAGCTAGGAGTCGAAGATGGCTAAAGTCGAATCTCAAGCCGGCGAACTGCAAGAAAAGCTCATTGCAGTAAACCGTGTTTCGAAAACTGTTAAAGGTGGTCGTATCATGTCCTTCACCGCGTTGACCGTGGTGGGTGATGGTAACGGCCGTGTAGGTTACGGTTACGGTAAGGCCCGTGAAGTTCCGGCCGCCATTCAAAAGGCGATGGAACAGGCTAAGCGTAACCTGAACAAGGTTGAGCTGAACAACGGCACCCTGCACCACCCGGTGCGTGGCGTTCACTCTGGTTCCACCGTGTTCATGAAGCCGGCCTCCCAAGGTACTGGTATCATTGCAGGCGGCGCCATGCGTGCCGTACTGGAAGTTGCTGGTATCCACAACGTGCTGGCCAAGACCTACGGTTCCACCAACCCAATCAACGTTGTTCGCGCAACTGTCGACGCTCTGGTTCACGGTCAATCACCGGAACAGATCGCGGCCAAGCGTGGTCTGCGCGTTGAAGAAATTCTGGGGTAATGCGACATGGCTAACACTGTAAAAGTAACTCAAACTCGCAGCTCTATCGGCCGTCTGCCAAAGCACAAGGCGACTCTGCGTGGTCTGGGTCTGCGTCGCATTGGTCACACCGTTGAGCTGGAAGATACTCCCTGCGTACGCGGCATGATCAACCAGGTTTATTACATGGTTAAGGTGGAGGGCTAAGCATGCGTCTGAATACTCTGTCTCCGGCCGCTGGCTCCAAGCGCGTCAAGCACCGTCCGGGCCGTGGTATCGGTTCTGGTCTGGGCAAGACCGGTGGTCGTGGTGTTAAAGGTCAGACCTCTCGTTCCGGTGGCGGCAAGGTCCGCAACGGTTTCGAAGGCGGCCAGATGCCTTTGAAAATCCGTCTGCCGAAGTTCGGTTTCTTCTCTCGCAAATCTTTGGTTTCTGCCGAAGTGCGCCTGAACGAAATCGCCCTGGTAGAAGGTGATGTGGTCGACGTGAGCACTCTGAAGCAAGCCGGTGTTATTACCAAAAACATCGTGTTCGCTAAAGTTGTTCTGTCTGGCAACATTGACCGTGCTGTGACCGTTCGTGGTCTGTCCGTCACCAAGGGTGCACGTGCAGCCATCGAGGCCGCTGGCGGTAAAATCGAGGAATAATCAGTACAATGGCTAAGAAACCAGGATTGGATGTTAAAGCACAAGGTGGTCTGAGCGAACTGAAGAGCCGTCTGCTCTTCGTTCTCGGGGCAATTATCGTGTTCCGTGCAGGCTCTTATGTGCCGATCCCTGGTATTGACGCCGCCGTACTGGCCGAGTTGTTCCAACAACAGAAGGGCACCATCATTGAGATGTTCAACATGTTCAGTGGTGGTGCACTCTCGCGTGCTTCTATTCTTGCACTGGGGATCATGCCGTACATTTCGGCGTCGATTATTATCCAGCTGCTGACTGTGGTTCACCCTGCTCTTGCTGAACTCAAGAAAGAAGGTGAATCCGGCCGTCGCAAGATTAGCCAATATACCCGTTGGGGCACGCTGGTTTTGGGAACGTTCCAGGCCATTGGTATTGCAACAGGTCTGCCGAATATGATGCAAGGACTCGTGACTCATCCGGGTTTGGGCTTCTATTTCACAGCCGTTGTGAGTCTGGTCACCGGTACCATGTTCTTGATGTGGTTGGGTGAACAGATTACCGAGCGTGGGATTGGTAATGGTATCTCGTTGATTATCTTCACAGGTATCGTCGCCGGTCTGCCTCATGCCATTGGCGCTACGGCCGAACAGGCACGTCAAGGGGAATTGCACATCCTGCTGTTGTTGTTGCTGGGCTTGATTGTTTTCGCTGTGACTTACTTTGTGGTGTTCGTGGAGCGTGGTCAGCGTCGTATCGTCGTTAACTATGCCAAGCGTCAACAAGGCCGCCAGGTATTCGCTGCGCAAAGCACACACCTGCCGTTGAAAGTGAATATGGCCGGTGTGATTCCTGCGATTTTCGCATCCAGCATCATCCTCTTCCCGGGGACCATCACCTCCTGGTTTGGTCAGGGCGAGGGCAAGATCGCTGACATTCTGCAACAGGTCTCTATGGTCCTGCAGCCGGGTCAGCCCTTGTACGAGATGCTCTATGCAGCAGCCATTATCTTCTTCTGCTTCTTCTATACCGCGCTGGTGTTCAACCCCCGCGAGACAGCAGATAACCTGAAGAAGAGTGGAGCCTTTATCCCGGGGATCCGCCCGGGCGAGCAGACAGCACGTTACATCGATAAGGTTATGACTCGCCTGACATTGGCAGGTGCGCTCTATATTACCTTTATCTGTCTGGTACCCCAGTTCCTGATGACTGCCTGGAACGTACAGTTCTACTTCGGTGGCACCTCGCTGCTGATTATCGTGGTAGTTATCATGGACTTCATGGCTCAGGTTCAGACCCATATGATGTCTCATCAATATGGCGACGTCCTGAGGAAGGCCAACCTGAAGGGCTACGGCCGCTAAAGGTCGGCGTAGTTACGGAGTTAAGCAATGAAAGTTCGTGCTTCCGTTAAGGCAATCTGCCGTAACTGCAAAATCATCAAGCGTCACGGTGTGGTGCGTGTGATTTGCAGCGAGCCAAAGCATAAACAGCGCCAAGGCTAATTTTTTACGGTTAGTACTTGCAACAAATAGTTGTGCTGGCTAATATAGCCAGCCAACTTTTGTTGTGTATTGGTTGACCGCCACGTATCCGCTCACGGGCTTTGTGGTGGTCGTTATCTACTATATGTAGGAGTGAATAGTGGCCCGTATCGCTGGCATTAACATTCCTGACCATAAACATGCAGTCATTGCGTTGACTGCTATTTATGGCGTCGGTCGTACCCGCTCCAAGGCCATCTGTGCCGCAGCCGGTATCGCTGAGAATGTGAAAATTAAAGACCTGGACGAAGCTCAGATCGAGAGTCTGCGTGAACAAGTAGGTAAATTCACCGTCGAAGGTGACCTGCGTCGTCAGATTTCCATGAACATCAAGCGATTGATGGATCTGGGTTGCTACCGTGGTTTGCGTCACCGTCGTAGCCTGCCTGTTCGTGGTCAACGTACCAAGACCAACGCTCGTACCCGTAAGGGTCCGCGCAAGGCTATCAAGAAGTAACGGGAAGGTAGAAAATGGCTAAAACTCCGACTCGTGCTCGCAAGCGCGTTAAAAAGCAAGTGAGCGACGGTATTGCGCACGTTCATGCATCTTTCAACAACACAATCGTGACCATTACTGACCGTCAGGGCAATGCTCTGTCTTGGGCTACCTCTGGTGGTTCCGGTTTCCGTGGTTCCCGTAAGTCCACTCCGTTTGCTGCCCAGGTAGCTGCTGAGCGTGCTGGTGAGATCGCCAAAGAATACGGCGTGAAGAACCTGGAAGTCATGGTCAAAGGTCCGGGTCCCGGTCGTGAGTCTTCCATCCGCGCTCTGAACGCGGCTGGTTTCCGCATCACTAACATTACTGATGTGACTCCGATCCCGCACAACGGTTGTCGTCCTCCCAAGAAGCGCCGCGTGTAACGCTGTAGCTACTTGGTCTAGGATTGTTGGAGAAAGAAGATGGCAAGATATATCGGTCCTAAGCTTAAGCTTAGCCGTCGTGAGGGCACCGACCTCTTCCTGAAGTCTGGTGTTCGTGCGATTGATTCTAAGTGCAAGATTGACACCGTTCCTGGTCAACACGGTGCGCGTAAAGCGCGTCTGTCCGACTACGGTGTGCAACTGCGCGAGAAACAAAAAGTACGTCGTATCTACGGCGTATTGGAAAAACAGTTCCGCAACTACTACCGCGACGCTGCCCGTCAAAAGGGTAACACCGGTGAAAACCTGTTGCAGCTGCTGGAAGGTCGTCTGGACAACGTCGTCTACCGCATGGGCTTCGGCGCCACTCGTGCTGAATCTCGTCAGCTGGTGAGCCACAAAGCCATCATGGTAAACGGCCGCGTTGTGAATGTTCCTTCTTTCCAGGTATCCCCTGAGGACGTGATCTGCGTTCGCGAGAAGGCTAAGAAGCAAGCGCGTATCAAAGCTTCCCTGGAAGTTGCTGGTCAGCGCGAGAAGCCGACTTGGGTAGAGGTTGACGCTGCTAAGATGGAAGGTGCCTTCAAGCGCCTGCCGGAGCGTTCCGACCTGTCTGCCGACATTAACGAACAGCTGATCGTCGAGCTTTACTCCAAGTAAAGCTAGCTTCTAAAGAGAGGACACAATGCTGGGTTCTGTAACAGATTTTCTTAAACCGCGGCTAGTTGACATCGAGCAAGTTAGCCCGACTCACGCGAAAGTGACTCTCGAGCCGCTTGAGCGTGGCTTTGGCCACACGCTGGGCAATGCCCTGCGTCGTATTTTGCTGTCATCTATGCCCGGTTGTGCGGTTACTGAAGTCGAGATCGACGGAGTACTGCACGAGTACAGCAGCAAAGAAGGTGTACAGGAAGACATTCTTGAAATCCTGCTCAACCTGAAAGGTATCGCTGTGAAGCTGGAAGGCAAGGACGAGGTAACTCTGTCCCTGACCAAGTCTGGAACAGGCCCCGTTACCGCTGGTGATATCACTCACGGTGATGAAGTCGAGATCGTAAACCCGGAGCACGTAATCTGCCACCTGACTGGTGCAAATGCTGAGATCAGCATGCGCCTGAAAGTTCAGCGCGGTCGTGGTTATGTGCCTGCTTCTGCTCGTGTTCACAACGATGATGAAGAGCGTCCTATCGGTCGCCTGCTGCTGGACTCCGCGTTCAGCCCCATCGTTCGCATCGCCTACAATGTCGAGGCGGCACGTGTGGAACAGCGCACCGACTTGGACAAGCTGGTTATCGACATGGAGACCAATGGTACTCTGGATCCGGAAGAAGCCATCCGTCGTTCCGCCACTATTCTGGCAGAGCAACTGGAAGCCTTCGTGGATCTGCGCGATGTCAGCGTGCCCGAGAAGAAAGAAGAGAAACCCGAGTTTGATCCGATTCTGCTGCGTCCTGTCGATGATTTGGAGCTGACAGTTCGTTCAGCGAACTGTCTGAAGGCAGAAGCTATCCACTATATTGGTGATCTGGTACAGCGTACCGAAGTTGAGTTGCTTAAGACTCCTAACCTCGGTAAGAAGTCCCTGACTGAGATCAAGGACGTGTTGGCCTCCCGTGGTCTGTCTCTTGGCATGCGCCTTGAGAACTGGCCGCCCGCCAGCATCGCTGACGAGTAATCCAGATTACGGGTTTCACAGATTTAGTTAGAAGGATAAGGTCATGCGCCATCGTTTGAGTGGTCGTCAACTGAACCGGAACAGCAGCCATCGTCAGGCTATGTTCCGCAACATGGCCAGCTCCCTGGTTCGTCATGAGATCATCAAGACGACTCTGCCTAAGGCAAAAGAGCTGCGTCGTGTAGTTGAACCGCTGATCACCCTTGCCAAGACTGATAGCGTTGCTAATCGTCGCTTGGCATTTGCCCGTACTCGCGATAACGCGATCGTGGCTAAGCTGTTCAATGAACTGGGCCCGCGCTACCTGGAGCGCGCCGGCGGTTATACTCGCATTCTGAAATGCGGTTTCCGTGCTGGCGACAACGCTCCTATGGCTTACATTGAGCTGGTAGACCGCCCGGCCGCTGCTGAAGCAGCTGCTGAGTGATAAAAGAAAAAGCCGGGCTTGTCCCGGCTTTTCTTTTGGTGGATTCTGATACTGCCTCTACTGCCTCTACTGCCTCTACTGCCTCTACTGCCTCTACTGCCTCTACTGCCTCTACTGCCTCTACTGCCTCTACTGCCTCTACTGCCTCTACTGCCTCTACTGCCTCTACTGCCTCTACTGCCTCTACTGCCTCTACTGCCTCTACTGCCTCTACTGCCTCTACTGCCTCTACTGCCTCTACTGCCTCTACTGCCTCTACTGCCTCTACTGCCTCTACTGCCTCTACTGCCTCTACTGCCTCTACTGCCTCTACTGCCTCTACTGCCTCTAGGCTGTGTTCTCAAAATGCTGGTTTTCTGTCCACACATAACTCGCGCAAGTAGCGAAGGCAGAAAGCCAGTTTGATAAAGGCTGCAAAACTCTTGGCTAGCTTTTCATATCTCGTTGAAAACCGGCGAAACTTCTTCAACCAACCGAAGCACCGCTCCACGACATTGCGCCTGCGGTAATGCACCTTGTCCAGTACCAATGGACGCCCCTTATGGCGCCGTTGCTGGTCGCTGCGTTGCGGAATGACCGCTTTTATCCTTCTCCGCCGTAGCTCGGCTCGAAAGGCTTTGCTGCTATAGGCCTTGTCTGCGGCAAGATGCGCTGGCCGTGTTCGGTAGCGACCTGATGACGTTGGTATCCTCGCCATGGCCAACGCGCTTGTTGCATAGCTGATTTCTGCTGATTGCCCCGGTGACAGGCAGAAGCTCAGTGGTAAGCCATGACCGTCCGTGACCAAGTGAATTTTGCTGCCGAAACCTCCCCGCGAACGGCCAAGGGCTTGATTCATTGAGGTGTTTTTTTACGTGCACCGGCAGCATCTTTGGATGCTCTGACATTGGAGCCGTCCAGGCACCACAGGTCGAAATCGATGAGCCCTTCTTCATTGAGCTTGAGTTGCAGCGCTTCCAGAATGGCATCAATCCGGCCTGCATCCTGCCAACGCCGGAAGGTGTTGTAGACCGAATTCCATGGTCCGAAACGTTCTGGAAGGTCTCGCCAAGGAGCTCCGGTGTGGAGTATCCAGAGAATGCCATCGAGCACTTGGCGCGGTTCACGGGTAGGGCGCCCGATCAGGCTTCGAGAAGGAAACTGGGGCTCGATAAGCCCCCATTGTGCATCAGTCAGCTGATAACGGCGGGACACGGAATGGATCTTAAGCTGTTGAGAAGATGTGAGATTATATCTTCATCACTTTAAGAACACAGCCTACTGCCTCTACTGCCTCTACTGCCTCTACTGCCTCTACTGCCTCTACTGCCTTGCTTTGTAAGTGAGCGATGATTCTTCAATAGTCTCTATGATTAAGTCTTTATCTCTGCCTGAGCGACAGAGGTTCGTGTGAATCGCCCCGGCTTCTCTAGACACTTTCGAGCCTCTCGAAATATTGCTTCTCACACTCTACTGGCGATAGCCCATGGTTGAAACTGTGACGGCGCTTGGGGTTGTAAAACATTTCAATGTAATCGAACACATCCTGTCGGGCTTCCTCGCGATCCGCATAGGTTTTACGTCGGATCCGCTCGCGTTTTAGGAGCTGGAAGAAACTCTCCGCCACCGCGTTATCATGACTATTGCCACGTCTGCTCATGCTGGCCTTAAGCCGATGATCCCGCAAAAAATCCTGCCAGTCATAGCTGCCAAACTGGCTCCCTTGGTCGGAATGAACCAGCACTTCCTGCTCCGGTCGCCGTCGCCACACCGCCATCAGTAACGCGCTGATAGCCAGCTCTCGGTCGATCCGTGGCCCCATTGACCAACCAATGACTTGTCGTGAGAACAAATCCAATACCGCGGCCAGATAGAGCCAACCTTCATGGGTTCGGATATAAGTGATGTCTGTTACCCAGACCTTATTTGGCTCAGTCACATCGAACTGGCGTTCAAGATGGTTCGGTGCAACCACCGTTGGCCGGCCACCATAATGACCGGGACGGCGGCGATAACCGGTTTGTGAACGTAAACCTTCATGACGCATTAATCGCGCCACCCGGTGTTTCCCACAGGTCTCGCCCATTTCTCGCAGGTCATCCCGGATCTTGCGATAACCATAGATGCCCCCGCTTTCTAGCCAACATTGCTTGATCTGGCCAAGAAGGCGTTGGTCTTCCAGGGCTCGGGCAGATAAAGGCTGGTGCAGCCAGGCGTAATAACCGCTCGGGTGGACATTCATCATCCGA
>NZ_CP026226.1:1210000-1765000 GCF_002903485.1 Aeromonas sp. ASNIH7 | reverse complement strand
CTTTACTACAGCTTGGCACTGAACATTGAACCTACATGTGTAGGATAGGTGGGAGGCTTTGAAGGCGTGACGCCAGTTGCGCTGGAGCCGTCCTTGAAATACCACCCTTGTATGTTTGATGTTCTAACGCAGGGCCCTGAATCGGGCTCGCGGACAGTGCCTGGTGGGTAGTTTGACTGGGGCGGTCTCCTCCCAAAGAGTAACGGAGGAGCACGAAGGTTGGCTAATCCTGGTCGGACATCAGGAGGTTAGTGCAATGGCATAAGCCAGCTTAACTGCGAGACGGACAGGTCGAGCAGGTACGAAAGTAGGTCATAGTGATCCGGTGGTTCTGAATGGAAGGGCCATCGCTCAACGGATAAAAGGTACTCCGGGGATAACAGGCTGATACCGCCCAAGAGTTCATATCGACGGCGGTGTTTGGCACCTCGATGTCGGCTCATCACATCCTGGGGCTGAAGTCGGTCCCAAGGGTATGGCTGTTCGCCATTTAAAGTGGTACGCGAGCTGGGTTCAGAACGTCGTGAGACAGTTCGGTCCCTATCTGCCGTGGGCGTTGGATGATTGAAGGGAGTTGCTCCTAGTACGAGAGGACCGGAGTGAACGAACCTCTGGTGTTCGGGTTGTCACGCCAGTGGCACTGCCCGGTAGCTAAGTTCGGAATCGATAACCGCTGAAAGCATCTAAGCGGGAAGCGAGCCCTGAGATGAGTCATCCCTGACCCCTTGAGGGTCCTAAAGGGCCGTTGGAGACCACAACGTTGATAGGTGGGGTGTGTAAGCGTAGCGATACGTTGAGCTAACCCATACTAATTACCCGTGAGGCTTAACCATACAACACCCAAGAAGTGTTTCTGGCCTTGTAGCGAATGAACGAACTACTCAAATTCAGTGGTAATGACAACGCACACTAGCGAAGTCGTTATTCACGTCAGCTTTCTGGATTAAGATTTTGCCTGGCGGCAATAGCGCAGTGGAACCACCTGACCCCATGCCGAACTCAGAAGTGAAACGCTGTAGCGCCGATGGTAGTGTGGCATTCGCCATGCGAGAGTAGGACACTGCCAGGCACCCAATTAAACGGTGACGTGAAGAATCACATGACTGGCTGCGAGGATGACACCTCACAAACAAGCAGCAAAAGATTTAGCGAAAGCTAACCGAATGCGGAGCGGTAGTTCAGTCGGTTAGAATACCGGCCTGTCACGCCGGGGGTCGCGGGTTCGAGTCCCGTCCGCTCCGCCACTAAATTGAAAGGCCTTCCCTATCGGGAAGGCCTTTTTGCTTTCTGACATTTACCCAATCCCTCATCCTCAGTGCCAGGTGGCTTGGCCGGGTTATCCTCACCTCCCTACACGACCATCTCCGCCTTGCCGAATGGCATCCACGCTTCATTCGTGGTCACACATATAGACAGTTCAGGGATGACTCAACAATCTGCCTGGCTGAGCAGAAGTCAGTGGCCATCGTTACCTGGAGTTAGTCGCCAGGAAATATCCTGGTTGGTTGCGGCTGATCTGCTGCGTTCTGAGGGCCTAGTGGATGTCGCTGAGCAAAGACGAGGGAGGGCGCAGGAAAGGTAAGGTGCGCTACTGTGGCTGAATCTGATGGGGTTATCCAGGATGCAGAGGATATCTGGTAAAAGCGTGATGTTGTAGGACCGCTCAGGCTGATCCCATTCTCTGATGTGTGGCCGCACAAAAGAAAAGGGGACAGCAGATGCTGTCCCCTCAAGTCATTTCGTCCATTCCCTGAACTGCCATGCTCCCTGCAATCCTTGACGCTATCCTTTCCTTTGGAAATTCCCCTTCCCAATCCGTTGGGGTGTCCTGTGGCCTTCCTAGCCTGGCAATCTGTCCTGATTGCTTCACCCTCTCCTTCCTGGAGGTGTCCATTACCACATCCCGTGGTGTTCCTGCGTCATCCTGACTGATAACCATCCTGGCTATCACGCTTCATCTTGAAGCTGTTCCTGACCGCGTCTTGCGGTGTCCTTTCATCCTTGATGAGCGACAATCCGTGCCACTCAACCTCATCCCGAGGTATCCAACTGCCACATCCTGCGGTTGTCCTGTCGATCCTTGTGATAACCATCCTGGCTATCAACCCCATCCCGAGGTGTTCCTTGCCCACATCCTGCAGACTATTCCTTGTTTATGCGCTGTTTCTGCATCCTGCCGAATCAGCTCGTCCTTGTGAGACCCATACTAAGGCAATTACGGGCTCGAACAAGGTGTGCATTCGGCTTGGGTTCCGTGACATGCGGTGCAGAAATGGGCTTGTGTGGAATATTATCTACGTTTATCAGTTACTTAGATAGTTTCCACGGAAAGCATACCCAGTGCGGGATGGCTTCACGTACGGTTCAACACTGAGGGGTCTTACAGGGGGAATGGCAGATCTCTTACAAGCAGAAATCGGTAGGAAAACGATGGTACAGCCGCTTCAATCAGGGGTGTAAGAGTTCAAAATTAATTGAATACTTATGCTTTAAAAGTAGACAAAAGCCGAGATAAATCTCGGCTTTGTATTGTCTGCTGGTTTCTTTAGCTGACCCTTGTCCCAGGAGTCGGGTAGGCCTTGCGCAGTGATTCGGGTGCAAGTACCTCCAGGTTGCCGCTCATGTTGTTCAGCCAGGAGCGGAACTCGGGCGTATCTTGCACTTCGGTCTCCACCACCACGCTGCGCTTGTCGTAACGGGTCATACGCGGGTTATGTCCCGGGATTTGTCCATCGATCAGGGTCGGGCAGTTGGCATCGATGCGCCCGACGAAGCGGATCGGACCGCTGACGTCCTGATAACCCTGGTCGCGGATTAGCTTCTGGATATTGAAGTCCTTCGGCTGGGTCGCGCTGAAGTTGGTCAACTCCACGTTCTTGATGTGATCGAACGGGATGCCGTAGACCTTGGGATCCAGCTCGGAGAGGGTACAGAGCAGGATGGGGCCATCGGGCTGGTTCAGGATGCCGAGGGGATTGATGCGGTCATAGCAGAGCCAGACAGTACGCTCCTTGATGACACGCTGGATCTCGGCGCTGAACTTGCGGCCACGCCAGAGGGCGTCGCGGATCAGGGTGCTGCGGCGGATCTCAGGATTGCCGGCGAAGGGGCGAGGTGACTGGTGCACGCTCTCCAGCCAGCGCTCGGCCAGTTCGCTCTGGCTGTCGCGGATCACCTGACCAGCCTTGTCGATCAGCGGGTTCAATTCGGTCAGCACGCTTGCCGGCAACAGTTGGCTTGCCTGGTCGCTCCAGGTTTTCAGGGCCACTGCCAGCGAGAGCGGCATGATGTTGGCAAAGTCATTGAGACCATGGCGCTCGAAGCACCAGCCATGAGGCTTGCTGCGCTCATCGGAGGTGAGGTCGAACAGTCCCATGCCGGACATCTCTTCCAGGTCCCGTTGCACGGTACGGAGACTGACGTGAATGCCTTCCTCTTCCAGTTTTACCTGGAGTTGGCTGGCGGTCAGCTTGTAAGGGCGGTGCGGGATGCAACGCGCCAAGGTCAGTTGTCGTAACAGCTTCTTACTCATGGTGCATGCCTTCACTGGTTTAGCGTTGAGTGTATCCTAGCCATGGCCTGCGACAGTCTATGTCGCAAGTTTTGCTGCGACAACTGTCGCCATTTTCATACATGAAGAACCAAGGTGTTGATAAATAAGATAAAATAACAAGTTAAAGGGGTTGTTTGAGCCCTTTTTTTATTGAAAACAAGCCTTGCGAGAATGCTCGCGACCAGGGTGACTGGAAGGAAATGGAAGCAATATGGAGGGGGAGGTGGGAAGGAGGTGAGGGACGGACCCCCACCTCGACACGTCGTTACGCCAGCCAGGACCAGGCTGATTTGGTGATGGCTGCGCCCACCATGTAGCCGAATACTGCGAGAGCGGCCACTCCGGCCACCAGCTTCTGGCCGCGGGCAGGACGCTTGAGCGCCATGACGCCCAGGCCGATGTAGATCACCAGGGCAATCAGCTTGGCCATCAACCAGGGCTGCTGGCCAGGGCTCATCTGCAGGGTCACCGCCAGCAGCACACCAAACAGCAGCAGGAAGGTGTCGTTGATGTGGGGTAGCACCTTCAGCCATTTCTGTTGCAGCCGCCCGCTGCCCGCCAGCGCCAGGCTCCAGCGGTAGAGGAAGAGCAGCAGGCTGACCAGGGCCAGGGTCATGTGAAGGTGTTTGAGCATGGGGTAATAGGCAATCATGTTGCTTCCTTGTCGTTGTCGGGCAGACCGCTGTTCCATTGATGGGCGTGGGTACGCTCCTGTCCTTCCTGATCGTCTTGCAGCAGGTCGGAGAGGATGTCGCGGTATTGCAGGCTCTTGTTGATATAGGTGTGCTCGTCGTCCAGGTAGTTGACCTGTTCCCGCAGCAGCCGGTTGTCATACTGCTTGAACATCTGCCCCGCACGCCAGGCCTGATTGGCCCTGAATCCCAAGAGGGTGAGTGCTTCTACCCCAAGATCCACGGCCGACCCCAGGGTTTCGCGGTGCACGCTGTCTATCCCGTGGCGCAGGATCTCGTGGGCATGGGGTCTATCCTGGGCACGGGCCAGTATTCTGAGGTGCGGGAAGTGCTTTTTCACCATCTCGATCACTTCGAGGGAGGTGGCCGGATCATTGAGGGAGAGCACCAGCAGTTTGGCCTTGTGGGCGCCGGCCGCGTGCAGCAGGTCGAGTCGGCTGGCATCCCCATAAAACACCTGGTAGCCGTACTTTCTCAGCATCTCTATCTGGCTGGCATCCTGCTCCAGGATGGTGGTGCCAATACCGTGGCCGTGGAGCAGACGCCCCACTATCTGACCGAAGCGACCGAAGCCCGCGATGATGACCGGGTGTTCCACCAGCTCGGGCTGTTCGTGTTCGGGGGTGTCGCTCTGGTTGCGGTAGTCGAACCAGGGCTGGATCACCCGATCGTTGAGGATAAGCAGCAGCGGTGTCAGCGCCATGGAGAGGGCGACGACCAGAGTCAGCAGTGAGATGGTGCTGCCCGGCAGTACCTTGTTCTGGGCGGCGAACGAGAACAGCACGAAGGCGAACTCACCGCCTTGGGCCAGGGCCAGGGCGAAGGTCCAGCGCTGGTTCGGGGAGAGGCGAATGACAAAGCCGAGCCCCATCAGCACCAGCCACTTGAGCACCATCAGACCGATCACCAGTGACGGGATCAACAGGGGATGGGCGGCAAAGAGGCTGAAGTCGATGCCGGCACCCACCGACATGAAGAAGAGGCCGAGCAGCAGCCCCTTGAACGGCTCAATGTCCGCTTCCAGCTCGTGGCGGTATTCGCTGTCCGCCAGCACCACGCCGGCGAGGAAGGAGCCGAGGGCGGGGGAGAGGCCGACGGATTCCATGAGCACGGCGATGGCGATCACCAGCAGCAGGGCGGCAGCGACGAAGATCTCCCGCATGTGGGACTGGGCGATGGCGCGAAACACCGGCCGCATCAGGTAATGGCCACCTAGCACGATGCCGGCGATGGCGGCCACCACCAGCAGGCCGTGCTGCCAGCCTGCCAGCTCCGAGCTGCCGCTGCTGGCGACCGGCGCGATGGCCAGCAGCGGCAGGATCGCCAGGATGGGGATGACGGCGATGTCCTGGAACAGCAGCACGGCGAAAGCGGAGCGGCCGCTTTCGCTCTGCATCAGTTTGCGCTCCTGCAGGCTCTGCAGCACGATGGCGGTGGAGGAGAGCGCAAGAATGAGACCGATGGCGAGCCCCTGCTGCCAGGGCAGACCCAAAAGATAACCCACTCCGGTCAGGGCGACACTGGTGAGCAGCACCTGCAGACCCCCGGTGCCGAGGATGGGCCCCTTCAGTTGCCACAACAGGGCCGGGCGCAGCTCCAGACCGACCAGAAACAGCATCAGCACCACCCCGAACTCGGCGAAGTGCATCACGTCTTTCTGCTCGCCCACCAGACCAAGCAGGAAGGGACCTATGATGATCCCCGCCAGCAGGTAGCCAAGGACGGAGCCCAGCCCCCACCGCTTGGCCAGCGGGACGGCGATCACCGCCGCCGAGAGGTAGATCAGGGCATCAAACAGCAATCCATGTCCCATCAGCGGCTCCTCCTTAACATGATGAATGCCGGTGAGGGCTGGCCGGGCCTGCGCCCGGATCGAGTGTGTGTCATGGGAGTACTCCCAGCAGATCGCGCAGATAGGGGCTCTCGGCCAGCTGGGCCGGGGTCAGCTGCTCGTCCCGCAGGGCGCACAGCAGTTGGCGATAGTCCTGGCCGCAGCGGCGCAGCGCCTCGGGATCCTCGATCTTGTGGAAAGAGTGCAGCACGAAAGGGGGCAGCCAGCGCATGCCGCACAGCTGTGCGGTCTGCTGGAAGGGGAGCAGGAAGTCGAGCAGCGGGCGCTGGTTGTAGCCGGCGCGGCAGTAGGATTCGGGGCCACCCCCCGTGGTGATGGCGCTGAGCCACTGCTTGCCGCTGAGGGCGTGGGCCTCGGGGCCGTAGGCATAGCCGTACTCCAGCACCAGGTCCATCCACTCTTTCATGATGGCCGGGCAGGAGTACCAGTAGAAGGGGTGCTGGAAGACGATGATGTCGTGCTCCGCCAGCAGGGCCTGTTCCCGTTTCACGTTGATGAACATATCCGGATAGCGCTGGCAGAGATCGTGCAGGGTGATCCCCTCCAGCCCCTCGATGGCGTGCAGCAGTTGCTTGTTGGCCCGGGAACTCTGCAGCGCCGGGTGTGAAAAGATGACCAGAATGCGTTTCATGGGATTCCTGAAGAGGGTCTGCTGCCGGCACATGCGACAGACTGTGAGCTGAAACGTTATCAAGAAGCTCCCTGGCCCGCCAGTTCCGGGATCAGTGCGCGCAGCGCCGGATTCAGGGTCTGGTGGGCGGGGTAGCAGAGGCCGATGCGGCGGAACATCCGGGGGCCGCTCACGGGCAGGGTGCACAGGCCCGCTTCGTCCTCCACCAGCCCGTCGGGCAGGAAGCTGATGCCCACTCCGGCCAGCACCAGCGCCATCACCAGCCCCTTGCTCTCGGCCTTGGCCACCAGATTGAGGGTGAGCCGGTCACAGGCCAGCAGGCCTATGGTTTGCTGATGGGCTTCGCAGGGGGGACACTCAATGAAATCATGGTGTTGCAACTCAGCCAGCTCGATACGCGCCCTGCCCGCAAGAGGGTGTCCCCTAGGAACGCACAGCACGTACTCCTCTTCCCAGAGCGGCAGGAAGATCTCGTCCTCCCGGCGCAGGGCATCCAGGGTCAGCCGGCAGTCGGCCGGGGTGCCGTAATCGGAGAGGGTGAGATCCAGCTCGGGCAGCACCCCCTGCACCCGCCGAAGCAATCCCGCCAGCCGACGGCGGCTGAGGTCGGGCATGATGGCCATGTTGAGTCTCGCACGCGTCGCCTTCTGGCGAAACAGGGTCGGCAGGCGACGCGCCTCTTCCACCAGCTTGACGGCGTGGGGATAGAGATAGTGGGCCGGATCCTTCGCTTCCACCCCCTTCTTGCCCCGGATGAAGAGGCTGTCCCCCAGGCTCTCTTCGAGCTGGCGAAGGCCGGCGGAGAGGGAGGGTTGGCTCACGTGGCAGCGGGCTGCCGCCGCCGTGATGTTCTTCTCTTCATAGATGGCGATGAAGAAGCGCAGCAATCTCAGGTCCAGCATGGGGATACCATAGTTAATTCAGATGATAACCAGCGGAAAACTATATTTATCGCCGATGGATGTAGCGACTATAGTGACTGGGTCCCGTGCTGGCCAGCCCTTGTTTGACGCCCATTTCAACGCATCAGAAGGAAAACTCCATGTCCAAGTCCCTCGTGGTGATCACCGGCGCGTCCGCCGGGATCGGTGCCGCCATTGCCCGCGCCTTCTCCGCCGCCGGCCATCCGCTGCTGTTGCTGGCCCGCCGGGTCGAGCCCATGCAGGCGCTGAACCTGCCCGATACCCTCTGCATCGGGGTCGATGTCACCGACACCGCCGCCATGAAGGCCGCCGTGGCGCAGGCGGAGGCGCAATTCGGCCCGGTGGGATGTCTGGTCAACAATGCCGGCGTCATGCTGCTGGGACAGGCCGACGTGCAGGATCCCGCCGAGTGGCAGCAGATGCTCAACATCAACGTGATGGGGGTTCTGAATGGCGTGCATGCGGTATTGGCCGGCATGAAGGCCCGCCGCAGCGGCACCATCATCAACATCAGCTCCATCGCCGGTCGCAAGACCTTCCCGAACCATGCCGCTTACTGCGCCACCAAGTTCGCCGTTCACGCCCTGACCGAGAATATCCGGGAAGAGGTGGCCGATGTCGGCGTGCGGATGGTGACCATCGCTCCGGGCGCGGTGGAGACCGAGCTGCTCAGCCACACCACGGACGAGCGCATCAAGGCGGGCTATCACGACTGGAAGGATCAGATGGGAGGCGTCATTGCACCCGAGGTGATCGCCGACGCCGTGCTCTACGCCTGGCACCAGCCGGCCAACGTCTGCGTGCGGGAGATCGTGCTGGCAGC
Source organism: Aeromonas sp. ASNIH7 (assembly GCF_002903485.1). Lineage (NCBI taxonomy): Bacteria > Pseudomonadati > Pseudomonadota > Gammaproteobacteria > Aeromonadales > Aeromonadaceae > Aeromonas > Aeromonas sp. ASNIH7. Next base: position 1,756,526 of record NZ_CP026226.1, on the reverse strand, counting down.
CACCCGTCAGCAACCCTGATGCAAACGGGGGAGGGGTTGACCCTCCCCCTGGGCCAAGGGTTACCATAGGCCCTCTTTCGTCATTGAGTCGTCTCATGGTCCTGACCCGTCGCCAACTCGCTCGCGCCCGCCGCTGGCTCCCCCTGTGGAGTCTGGTGCTGGTGCTGATGTCGTTTGGCAGCCGTGCGGCCACCGATCTCTGTACCCTGACGCCCCATTGCAGCCAGAGCGAGCGTACCCTGGAAAAAGCCATGCCCTGCGGCAGCTTCACCTCGGCGCTCGCCATGACGGTGCTCACCAGCGACAGCCTGACGGTTGCCCGGCTTGAGCCCGACAGGCCGACATACCTCTCTCCCTCTCTGTTCATGCCGGAGGCGCCCCTGGAGCGTCTCGAGCGTCCGCCCCGTCACCACGGCTGAGTCGAGTTTCCCTTTCCGGGCATTTCTTCTTAACCGAGGTGAGATATGTACAAGTCCCTGTTACTGGCCGTGCTGGCCGGTACCATCAGTTTTTCTGCTCTGGCAACCGGGCAGATGACCGTCTACAAGTCCCAGTATTGCGGTTGCTGCAAGACATGGATCAAGCACATGGAAGAGAACGGCTTTGAGGTCAAGGTCGTGGAAACCGAGCAGCTTGACCCGATCAAGCAGCAGCATGGCATCACCCCGCAGCTGGCCTCCTGCCACACCGGGGTGGTGAATGGCTATGTGGTGGAGGGGCATGTGCCCGCTGCCGACGTGCAGAAGCTGCTCAAGGAAAAACCGGCGATCCGCGGTCTGACCATTCCGGGGATGCCCCAGAGTGCGCCGGGCATGGATATTCCGGGGCAGCCCTATCAGGTGCTGAGCATCAGTGACGAGGGCGCGACCAAAGTCTGGTCGAGCTACCCCGGCTGATGGATGCTGACCGTGAGCAGACACACTTCCATCATGTGAGGCACACCTGAGCGAACCCGTGTCGCCTACGGTCAGGGAGGAGGGCCGCCATCGCGAGATGGCGGCCCTTTTTCGTCGATTTGGGGGGGAATGTCCGGGGAGCCCTTGCAACCCCGGGCGACAAGGGGCAGATTGATCGCCAATTTTTATTTTCTCAGGGACGCTTTTCCCGCTGCCTGCCGGTGTGCCGTCTGGATGCGTGCAGCACCAGCGGGAGGGGCGGCCCTGTGACAGCGCAAAGGATGCGACATGTTCACCTTTTCCCGGGGGTTGCTGCTGGCTTGCCTGCTTGCTGCGCCCTGTTCCCATGCCAACGAAGAGTCCGCCATGCCTACAAGCGATACTTCCACCCAGCCTGTCATTGTCCCCCCGGTGGCTGCCAAGCACCCCCATACCCTGAAAAAACACGGGGACACGCGCGTCGACAACTACTACTGGCTGCGTGACGACGAGCGGCAGAAGCCCGAGGTGCTGGACTATCTCAAGGCAGAGAATGCCTACACCGAGGCCATGCTTGCACCGATCAAGCCGCTGCGCGAGCAGCTCTACAAGGAGATGGTGGCCCGTATTCCCCAGCAGGACGAGTCTGTCCCCTATGTGAAGAACGGCTACCGCTATCAGACCCGTTACGAGCCGGGCAAGGAGTACGCCATCTACTCCCGCAGCAAGGTGGAAGGGGACGGGGCGCCCGCCCTGCTGCTGGATGGCAACCAGCGTGCCGAAGGCCACGAGTTCTATGCCCTGGGGGCGCTCGAGGTGAGCCGCAACAACCGCTGGCTGGCGGTGGCGGAAGATTATCTCTCCCGCCGTCAATACAGGATCCAGTTCCTCGATCTGGAGAGCGGCGCCTGGGCCGCCGACACCCTCGAGAACACCTCCGGCAACCTGGTGTGGGCCAACGACAGCAAGACGGTCTTCTACGTGCGCAAGCACCCCAAGACCCTGCTGCCCTACCAGGTCTATCGCCACGAGCTGGGCACGGATCCCGCGAAGGATATCCTGGTCTACGAGGAGAAGGACGACTCCTTCTATGTGAGCCTCTACGCCACCACCTCGGAAGATTTCATCGTCATCTCCCTCTCCAGCACCACCACCAGCGAGGCGCGCCTCATTGATGCCAATGTGCCGGGCCAGACGCCACGCCTGTTCCTGCCCCGTCAGGTGGATCACGAATACAGCCTGGATCACTACCGTGGTCGCTTCTATGTGCGCTCCAACAAGGACGGCAAGAACTTCGGCCTCTATGAGACCAAGGAGAGCCCGGTGGATCGCTGGAAGGCGGTGATCGCCCCCAATCCGGACGTGCTGCTGGAGAGCTATGCCCTGTTCAGGGACTGGCTGGTGCTGGAGGAGCGCAGCCAGGGGTTGACCCGGTTGCGTCAGGTCAACTGGCAGAGCGGCGAACAGAAGGAGATCGCTTTCGATGATCCCGCCTATGTCACCTGGCTTGCCTACAACCCGGAGCCGGACACCAGCGCCCTGCGCTATGGCTACTCCTCCATGACCACGCCGTCCTCCACCTATGAGCTCGACATGGACAGCGGCAAGCGGACTCTGCTCAAGCAGCAGCCGGTGGCGGGCTTCGTGCCTGCGCAATATGCCAGTGAGCGGCTCTGGATCACCGCCCGTGACGGCGTGGCCGTGCCGGTGTCGCTGGTCTATCGCAAGGACAAGTTCAAGAAGGCAGGGGGGGTGCAGGCACCAATCCCCTGCTGGTCTACGGCTATGGCTCCTACGGCGCCAGCATGGACCCGGACTTCAGCAGCTCACGCCTGAGCCTGCTGGACCGGGGCTTCGTCTACGCCATCGCCCATATCCGGGGTGGCGAGGAGCTGGGCCGCACCTGGTATGAAGAGGGCAAGCTGCTCAAGAAGCAGAACACCTTCAACGACTTCATCGACGTGACCGAGGCGTTGGTGGCGCAAGGCTACGGCGCCAGGGATCAGGTCTATGCCATGGGAGGCAGCGCCGGCGGCCTGCTGATGGGGGCCGTCATCAACCAGGCGCCCCAGCTCTATCGCGGCGTGGTGGCCCAGGTGCCCTTCGTCGACGTGGTCACCACCATGCTGGACGAGTCCATTCCCCTCACCACAGGGGAGTATGACGAGTGGGGCAACCCGAACCAGAAGCGCTACTACGACTACATGAAGGCCTACAGCCCCTACGATCAGGTCAAGGCCCAGGCCTACCCGAATCTGCTGGTGACCACGGGGTTGCACGACTCCCAGGTGCAGTACTGGGAGCCGGCCAAGTGGGTGGCCAAGCTGCGTGAGCTGAAGACGGACGACAACCAGTTGCTGCTCAGCACCGACATGGAGGCCGGTCATGGCGGCAAGTCGGGCCGTTTCAAGGCCTATGAGGACATCGCCCTGGAGTTCGCCTTCATTCTGGAGCTGGCTGGCAGCAAGGCGTGATGGCCGGGCCCAAATGAAATCAGCTTGTTACCAAACCCCGTTCCGGCAGCCCCGGATCGGGGTTTTTGCATCTTGGCGACAAAAGCGTCATTAACGTCGTGTTTATGCTGTTCAGTAAGCACTTCGCAATATAACGGACCAGGTTTCTAATCCTTGCCAGTCAAGGGTTGCGAAAGAATCTGGGCGTGCTTTTTATTGCTTCCCTTTGATAGTTCATGTAATTAATCTGCCCTTGAGAAATGAATGATCCGCTTCAAACTTCTCGCTATTTAAATCCGCCATTTTGCTGTTTTGTTTGATTTATGTTGGTGTTATGTGCTTAATCGGGGCGTTAATGCTTTTGAACTGACCCGTTTCTGGTCAGATCACCTCCGATCGGCATGACGCTGATTATCTCACCGCAGGATGATGGTGGCTTCTGGAAGGGCGCGTGCCGCTCGACCATTTCCTCGTACGAGGTCGTATAGGCGAACCCAGTCTTGATGCGGGTCTGTCTCATATTCTCCCGGGAAACGGGTGAAATAAATCAATGAAAAGGATGAAGAACATGAAAGGATTATCCTTGGCGTGCGCCTTGTCGGCGGCTCTGGTCGGTGTGTCGTTTGGTGGTCCGGTGCAAGCGCAGGAGCGCTTCGTGACCATAGGCACCGGCGGTCAGACCGGCGTCTACTACGTGGCGGGCCAGTCCATCTGCCGCTTCCTCAACCGCGGCGCCGCCGATCACCAGATCAAGTGCAACGCCCCGGCCAGTGGCGGTGGTGTTGCCAACGTCAACGGCATCCGCTCCGGCGAATTCAACTTCGGCATCATGCAGTCCGACCATCAGTACAAGGCGATGAAAGGCGTCGAGCCGTTCAAGGCCGAAGGTCCGATGGATGACATCCGCGCCGTCTTCTCCCTGCAGAGCGAAGTGTTCACCATCCTGGCCCGCAAGGACGCCAAGGTAGCCAGCTTCGACGACCTGAAGGGCAAGCGCGTCAACATCGGCAACCCGGGTTCCGGTCAGCGTGACACCTTTGAAGAGATCATGACCGTGAAGGGCTGGGACAAATCCGCCTTCAGCCTGGTCTCCGAACTGAAACCCGCCGAGCAGGCCTCTGCCCTGGGTGACAACAACATCGACGCCATGAGCTACTTCGTCGGCCACCCGAACGGCGCCATTCAGGAAGCCTCCACCACCACGGACACCGTGCTGGTGCCGGTCACCGGCCCCGAGATCGACAAGCTGCTGGCCGAGAAGAGCTACTACAGCAAGGCCGAGATCCCGGGTGGTCTCTACAAGGGCAGCCCGACCCCGACCCCGTCCATCGGTGGCAAGGCGGTGCTCTCCACCAGCGCCAAGGCTGACCCGGAAGTGGTCTACCAGCTGGTCAAGTCCGTGTTCGACAACCTGGACCGCTTCAAGCGCCTGCACCCGGCCTTCGCGGATCTGAAGGAAGCCGACATGATCAAGGTGGGTCTCTCCGCTCCGCTGCATGAAGGCGCTGTGCGCTACTACAAGGAACGTGGCTGGATGTAATCCGGCTGCGTCTTCGGATGTGCCCCGGACTCGCTCCTCCTTCGGGGGAGCGAGTCTCATTTATTGCAGTACCTACAGAGTCACACTATGCCGCAAACACAACAACAAGAGGCGTTCTCGGCCGAGGAGCTGATCGCCCAGGACGTCGGCGCCAGGCTGCCCGTCGGCCCCATGAGCTGGATCATCGCGGGTCTTGCGCTGATCTGGTCCCTGTTCCAGCTCTGGATAGCCTCGCCGCTGCCCTTCTCTCTCGGCATCGGCGTCCTCAACGACACTGAAACACGCTCGATTCACCTGGCCTTCGCCATCCTGCTCGCCTACCTGGTGTTCCCCGCCATGCGCAGCTCACCGCGAGACAGGGTTCCCCTTGCCGACATCGCCCTCGGCCTCGTCGGTGCCGCCGTCGCCAGCTATCTGTTCGTGATGTACCAGGAGCTTGCCCAGCGTCCCGGCAACCTGACCACCATGGACTTCGCGGTGGCCTGCGTCGGCATCCCGCTCCTGCTGGAAGCGGCCCGCCGCGCCCTGGGCCCGGCCCTGGCGGTCATCGCCATCGTCTTCCTGGCCTACAGCCTGGCCGGTCCCTGGATGCCTTCCCTGCTGGCCCACCGCGGGGTGAGCCTGCATGCGCTGGCCAACCACCAGTGGATCACCACTGAAGGGGTGTTCGGCATCGCCCTTGGGGTCTCCACCAGCTTCGTCTTCCTGTTCGTGCTGTTTGGCGCCCTGCTCGAGCGCGCCGGTGCGGGCCATTACTTCATCCAGCTCGCCTTCAGCCTGCTGGGTCACTTGCGCGGCGGCCCGGCCAAGGCGGCCGTGGTCGCCTCGGCCCTGACCGGCGTCATCTCCGGCTCCTCCATCGCCAACGTGGTGACCACGGGCACCTTCACCATCCCCATGATGAAACGGGTCGGTTTCTCCAAGGAGAAAGCCGGCGCGGTGGAAGTGGCCTCTTCGGTCAACGGCCAGATCATGCCGCCGGTCATGGGGGCTGCGGCCTTCCTGATGGTGGAGTACGTGGGCATCCCCTATGTGGAGATCATCAAGCACGCCTTCCTGCCGGCGGCCATCTCCTACATCGCCCTGCTCTACATCGTGCACCTCGAGGCGCTCAAGCTCGGGATGCAGCCCATCGGCAACCGTCAGCCGCGCCCCTGGCTGCGTCGCCTGACCGGCTTCGCCTTCGGTGCCGCCCTCATCAGCGGCCTCTCCATGGCGGTCTACTACGGTCTGGGCTGGCTCAAGCCGGTACTGGGTGACTATGCCCTGCCGGGGATCAGCGTGCTGCTGGCCGTCGCCTACCTGGGACTGCTGAAGATCGCCGCGAGCAACGCGCCGCTGCCGGCGGAAGACCCGGACAAGCCACTGGACGAGCTGCCCGAGACCCGCGCCGTGCTGCTCTCCGGCCTGCACTTCCTGCTGCCCGTGGTGGTGCTGGTGTGGTGTCTGATGGTGGAGCGCCTCTCCCCCGGCCTGTCGGCCTTCTGGGGTTCGGTGATGCTCATCATCATCCTGCTGACCCAGCGACCGCTGCTGAACTGGCTGCGCACCGACGGCAAGCATGACTACGGCTCCTTCACCGATGGCGTAGTGGACCTGCGCGAGGGGCTGATTGCCGGTGCCCGCAACATGATCGGCATCGGCATTGCCACCGCCACTGCCGGCATCATCGTCGGGGCCGTCTCCCAGACCGGCGTCGGCCTGGTGCTGGCGGATCTGGTGGAGTTCCTCTCCATGGGCAACCTGCTGCTCATGCTGATCCTCACCGCGCTGCTGAGCCTCATCCTCGGCATGGGGCTGCCGACCACTGCCAACTACATCGTTGTATCGAGCCTGCTGGCGCCGGTGATCGTCACCCTGGGTCAGCAGAACGGCCTCATCGTGCCGCTCATCGCGGTGCACCTGTTCGTCTTCTACTTCGGCATCATGGCGGACGTGACCCCGCCGGTGGGGCTGGCCTCGTTCGCCGCGGCCGCCGTCTCCAAGGGCGACCCCATCAAGACCGGGATCACGGCGTTCTACTACAGCCTGCGTACCGCGGCGCTGCCGTTCCTGTTCATCTTCAACACGGATCTGCTGCTCATCAACGTGGACTTCTCCCACGGCGTGCTGATCTTCTTCGTGGCCACCATCGCCATGCTGATCTTCGCTGCCGCCACCCAGGGCTTCTTCCTGGTGAAGAGCCGCTGGTACGAGAGCGTGCTGCTGCTGCTGGTGGCCTTCACCCTGTTCCGTCCTGGCTTCTGGATGGATCTGCTGCACGACCCGTATCGCGACACCGCCCCGGCCGAGCTGGTCCAGACCATGGGGCAGGTGGAGGCCGAGAGCACCCTGCGCCTGCGCATGGAAGGGGAAGATGCGGTGGGCAAGTTGCGCCGCTTCACCGTGCTGCTGCCGGTGCCGGAGGGCGCCAGTGGCGAGGATCGTCTGGCCAAGCTGGGGATCCAGACCTATGAGCAGGACGGCAAGATCCTGATCGACACCGTCACCTTCGGCAGCCAGGCCGCCGATCTGGGGCTGGAGATGGATCAGCAGATCCTGAGCGTCAAGGCGCCTACCGAGCGCTGGCCCAAGGAGCTGATGTGGCTGCCGGGCTTCCTGCTGTTCGGGGCTGTGGTCTGGCTGCAACGCCGCCGGGTCGCTCGACCCTGATCATCACCCAATAAAAAACGGCGCCTTCGGGCGCCGTTTTTTATGCTGGACTGTGATGCCGGCCGCTTCGGGTCATCAGTCCAGGGCATCAGTTGGACTGGGTCTGCTTCTGTTTTTGCAGTTGGTCGAGGGTCTGCTGCTCCTGCGGGCTGAGGCCAAGCTGCTCGCAGGCCTGTTCAAAGCTGATGCCAAGATGGCACATCATGATATCGATAGCGGGCAGGTAGTTGGTCATAGCATCTTCCATGGTGATCCTCCAGAGCTGTCTCTTATGCCCGAGGGCGGGGATGGGGGCAATTAGACTTTAGGTGTAGGGAGCCATCTGCTTCAGCCTCTGCCACTGGCCGGGGGAATTTGCTACTCTTGCGGGCACTAAAGAGGTTGCCGCCCCAGGGCGAGCAGCCGGTGAGGAGCAGGGCATGTTATTGAGTTTCTTGATCATCGCATCGGGCTGGTGGCACATCCGCGCGGCTTACGGCTCAGACTCCCGTCAGTTCTACATCAGCAAACCCCTGACCATGCTGTTCATCATCGCCCTGGCGTTTGGCTACCAGGGCGACGATCACAACGGCTCCCACGCCTGGATCCTGCTCGGTCTCTGCCTGTCGCTGGCGGGGGACGTGCTGCTGATGCTGCCACGGGATCGCTTCATCCAGGGGCTGGCGGCATTTTTTGTCGCTCACCTCTGCTACATCGTCGGTTTCGCCCAGGGGCCCCTGGTGCTCAAGCTGGTGGACGGCCTGCTGCTTCTGTTGGTGGCCGGCATGGTGTTCGGGCTCCTGTGGGGCCAGCTCGGCGAGATGAGGATCCCCGTCTTCTGCTACATGCTGGTGATCATCGCCATGGCCTGGGTGGCTGCCGGTGCCTGGCATGCCTCTCTCACTGCCGGCAGCGCCGCCGCCCTGGTGGGGGCGCTGATGTTCCTCTTCTCCGACAGCATGCTGGCGCTGGACAGATTCCGCCGCCCCTTCCCCCATGCCACGGCCTGGATCATGAGCAGCTACTTCGCGGCCCAATTCCTGATCGCCGCCTCCCTGGCGGGCTGACCAGCGGGCAGCCATGAAAAACGGGCCTTCTGGCCCGTTTTGCTATGTGATCCCCACCTTTCACGCCTCGACCGGTTCTGCGTCAGGGGCCCTCGGGGCCGGCTGCTTGAGCAGCAGCATCAGAGCGCTGGCGACGAGCAGGAAGATACCCATCACGTAGAACACCTGGTTGTAGGCCATGATGGCCGCCTCGCGGCTGATGGTGTTCGACAGCATGGCCCGGGCCTGCAACTGGGCCTGCTCCGGCCCGGCTCCCTGGGCCATCATGGTCTGGGCCAGCTGCATCAGATAGGCCTGCCCCTCGATGCTGGTGGCGGCCAGGGTGCTGCCGATCTGGCTGACATGAGTCCGGGTGTCGTTGTCGATCAGGGTGGCGATGATGGCGATGCCGAAGGCGCCCCCCAGGTTGCGCAGCACGTTGAGCAGGGTCGAGGAGGAGGGGATCTCGTCCGGCGTCAGGCTGGCGGTCGCCACCAGGGAGAGGGGCACCATGATGAAGGGCTGCCCCAGGGCCCGCACGATGAGGGACTGGATCAGCTGGGGCCCGGCGTAGTCGGCGTTCATGTTCACGTTCATGAAGCAGCTGATGGCGAAGACCAGAAAACCGAAGCTCACCAGATAGCGCGGATCTATCTTGTGGGTCAGCTTGGGCACCAGGGGGAGCACCAGCAACTGGGGCAACCCCATCCACATCAGCACCTCACCGATTTCCAGGGCGTTGTAATTGTGGATCTGGGTCATGTAGAGGGGCAGCACATAGATGGAGCCCATCAACCCCATGCCGAGCACCAGGTAGGCGAAGCAGGCCAGGGCGAAGCGCGGGTTGTGCAGCAGCCGCAGGTTGACCAGGGGGTGGCGGCGCAGCAACTGGCTGATGACGAAGAACACCAGGGCCACCACCGAGATGACGGTGAGCCGCACGATGAAGCTCGAGCCGAACCAGTCCTCCCGGTTGCCCTCTTCCAGCACCACTTCCAACAGGCCGAGACCCACCGCCATGGTGAGGATACCGATGAGATCCACCCGCTTGATCACCTCCCAGTCCACCGGCTTCCTGTCCAGCCCGTGGGCCAGCATGGCCATCACCAGCAGGCCGGGCGGCACGTTCAGATAGAAGATGTAGTGCCAGGACATCTGCTCCGTCAGCCAGCCCCCCAGGGTCGGGCCGATGGCGGGGGCGAAGGTGGCGCACAGGCCGAACAGCGCCATGCCGGTGGCCCGCTTGTGCAGCGGCAGCAGGCTGACGATGAGGGAGAAGGCCATGGGGATCAGCGCCCCGCCGGTGAAGCCCTGCAGCGCCCGAAAGACGATCATGCTGGTGAGGTTCCAGCTGAACGAGCAGAGCACGGAGGCGACGATGAAGGCGCCCGTGGTCCACAGCAGGTAGCGCCGCACGCTCAGTCCCCGGCTCAGCCAGCCGCTCAGCGGAATGGCGATCATCTCCGCCACCAGATAGGAGGTGGAGATCCAGGAGCTCTCGCTCAGGGTGGCCGAGAGTGCCCCCTGAATGTCTTTCAGGGAGGCGTTGGTGATCTGGATGTCGAGGATGGCCATGAAGGCGCCGATGAGGCCCCCCATGACCGCGATCCAGTTGCGGCGTGGTATGGCGTCCATCAGTGGGCGGCCACCACGGGATCAGGGGTGCGGGTGTCGACGATCACCTCGGTGGAGAGGCCGGGCAGCAGCTTGCCCGCGAGGGAGCCCGGATCCGGGATGCGGATCTTGACCGGTACCCGCTGCACGATTTTGGTGAAGTTGCCGGTGGCGTTCTCCGGCGGCAGCAGGGCGAACTTGGCGCCGGTGGCCGGAGAGAGGCTGTCGATGATCCCCTCGACCGGTTGATCCGGATAGGCATCCAGGATCACCTCCACCTTCTGGCCCGGCTGCATGTGCTGCAACTGGGTCTCTTTGAAGTTGGCCTCGACCCACACCTGGCTCAGGGGCACCAGGCTGGCCACCTGCATACCGGACTGGACGTAGAGCCCTTCCCGCAGGCTGCGCTTGCCGATGATGCCGTCAGCCGGGGCTCGCAGCTCGGTGTAGCCGAGTTCCAGCCTGGCTTGTTCAAGCTGGGCCTCGCTCAATGCCAGCCTGGCCTGGTTCTGCTTGGCTTCGGCATCCAGCACCAACAGCCGCTCGCGGGCGGCCTGCAGGGCGGCTTTGGCCTCCAGTGCCTGGGCCTGGTTGACCTGCAGGCCGGCCCGCACCTCGTCCAGGCTGTCCTGGGAGCTGTAGTGACGCTCATTGAGCTGGCTGACCCGGCGCACCTGCTGCTGGGCCCGGACCTGTTCGGCATTGGCCGAGCTGACTTTTGCCTCGGCCTGGCGGATGAGGCTCAACTGCTGGATACGGGTGGCGGCGAGGTTATCCGCCGTCGCCTGGTTGAGGTGCAGATCGGCCTCGGCCTCCGCCACCTTGGTCCTGTATTCGCGGTCGTCGAGCCGGGCGATGAGCTGGCCGGCCTTCACCGCCTGGTTGTCGGTCACCAGTACTTCGCTGATGTAGCCGGAGAGCTTGGAACCGATGCCGGTCACCTCGCTTTGCAGGTAGGCGTTGTCGGTGCTCTCGAAGTAGCGGCCATGCAGATACCAGTAACCGGCAAACAGCAGGCCGAGCAGGGCCAGCACCAGGGCGGCCAGCAGGGGGATCTTCTTGTGTTGACTCATGATATTGGTTTTCCTGAACTGTGGCGGGCAGGCTAACATCGTGCAACTGTTTCGATTAGTATCCATTCATGAGATATACAGTTTCACTGGTGAAACAATGGACCTGAATGCTGCCTTAATCCTCGTTCGTATCGTCGACAAGGGCTCCTTTACCGCCGCTGCCCAGGAGCTGGGCATGACCAAGGCGACGGTGAGCCGCCGCATTGCCGAGCTGGAGCAGCGTCTCGGCGCGCGGTTGCTCTATCGCTCCACCCGGCAGCTCACCCTGACGGAAGCCGGTGAACAATATTATCTACGCTGCAGCAAGGCGGTGGAGGAGCTGGCCCAGGCCGAACTGATGCTCAGTGCCAGCCAGCAGGAGGTGACAGGGACCCTCAAGCTGGCGGTGCCCATCGAGACGGGACAGCTGGTGGTGGGCAGGCTGGTGGCGAACTTCCTGCAAGCCTATCCGGGCATGAAGGTGGAGCTGGAGCTGACCAACCGCATCGTGGATCCCATCTGCGAGGGGCTGGATGCCATCGTGAGGGTCGGCGACATGAGCGACTCCAACCTGGCGGCGCGGCGTCTCTGGAGCACCGAGCGGCTGCTGTGCGCCAGCCCGGACTATCTGGCGCGCCACCCGGTGATCCAGAGGCCCGCCGATCTGGTGCATCACGAGCGGATCGCGGTCAGCACGGGGTTCCTCGCCTCGCACTGGTGTTTCGAGCTGGATGATCGCGAAGTGCTGGTGGATCCCCCGTCCCGCTTCCAGGTCAACAACATCACCTGTGCCAGGGAGGCGGCGAAGGCGGGGCTGGGGCTGGCTTCCCTGCCCGCCATGCTGTGCCATGATGAGCTGGTGAACGGGACGCTGGTCTCCTTGCTGCCGGAGTGGCAGCAACCCAGGGTGCCCATCTACCTGCTGTTTCCCGAGCGGCGCCTGATGCCGCGCAAGCTGAGGGCATTCATCGATTTTCTGGTGGCCAACGGCCCGGCTTACGGTATCGACAAGCTGCTGTAAGGGTTTCGAGGACAACGTATGGAGCGGTGGATGAATCTGTATCGGGCATCTCACTCCCGGAAGATGCTCGCCCTGGAATGATGGTAGTGCTGGTGATGATGGCACTGGCAAGGGTTTCGAGGACAACGTATGGAGCGGTGGATGAATCTGTATCGGGCATCGCACTCCCGGAAGATGCTCGCCCTGGAATGATGGTAGTGCTGGTGATGACGGCACTGGCAAGGGTTTCGAGGACAACGTATGGATCAGTGGATTAACTTGTATCGCGCCTCTCACTCCCTGGAGGCGCATGCCCTGAAAGGGGCCTTGGAGGTAGAGGGAGTCAGGGTGCGCCTCAGCGGCGAAGGGCTCTCCGGCGCGCTCGGGGAGCTGCCGGTGGATCTGCTGCAAGTGACCCTGATGGTGAACGAGCGGGATCGTCAGCGGGCGGGCCGGATCATCGAGCGCTACCAGCAGCGCCAGGGCAACGGCTGGCTGTGCGGCCAGTGCGGGGAGGAGAACGGCGCCAACTTCGATATCTGCTGGCGCTGCCATCACGATCCCCAGGATCATTGAACGCCCCTCGCGCCCTCAGCGCAGGGTGAAGTCGATGTCATCCCCCGCATGGGCATCGTGGTAGGTGGCGAGATCCAGCTCCTTCTCGCTGCGGGCGATGAGCACGGAGACCAGGATGTCGCCGGAGACGTTGACCGTGGTGCGCGCCATGTCGAGGATCCGGTCTATGCCGGCGATGAGCGCCACCCCTTCCAGCGGCAGTCCCACGGCAGTGAGGGTCAGGGTCAGCAGCATCAGCCCGGTACCGGGTGTGCCCGCCGTGCCGATGCTGGCCAGCGTGACGATGCTGATGATGGTCAGGTAGTCCACCAGATGCAGATCCACCCCGAAGGCCTGGGCCACGAACAGGGCGGTGACCCCCTGATAGAGGGCGGTGCCATCCATGTTGATGGTGGCGCCGATGGGCAGCACCTTGGCGGTGATGGCGGGGGAGACCCCGAGCCTGCGTTCGGCGCAGGCCAGGCTGATGGGCAGAGTGCTGCTGCTTGAACTGCTGGTGAAGGCCACCGCCTGGGCATCGACGATGCTCTTGAAGTAGTGCAACGGGTTGAGGCGCGCCATCAGGAGCAGCAGGCTGCTGTAGACGCCGAGCACGTGGAGCAGGCAGCCGAGGTAGACGGCGCCGATCACCTTGAGCAGCGGCAACAGCAGGCTGACGCCGTACTTGCCGGTCATCCAGGCCATCAGGGCGCAGACGCCATAGGGGGCCAGGGCCATCACCATCTGGGTCAGCTTGAACATGCCCTCCGCCAGAGAGGTAAAGAACAGGATGGCGGGGCGGCCGCGTCGCCCGGTGGCGTTGAGGGCGAGAGCGAGGGCCACGGCGAACACGATCACCTGCAATATCTTGCCATCGCCCATGGCCTGCACCGGGTTGCGCGGCACCAGGTGGCTCAGCACGCTGGCCAGGGTAGGTTGCTGCGCCATGGCGCCCCGTTCATAAGGACCCATATTGGCGCCCATGCCCGGTTCCAGCAGCCAGCCCATCATCAGGCCGATGCAGATGGCGACGGCGGTGGAGCAGAGATAGAAGCCGATGGCCTTGCCGGCGATGCGGTCGAGCCGCTTGCCCTTGAGCAGGGCAGTGAGGCCTGCCAGGACGGAACAGAAGATGAGGGGCACCATCAGCATCTGGATGGTGTTGACGAACAGGACGCCGATGGGCTTGAGCAGCAGGGCCTGCTCGCTGAAGCAGAGCCCCAGACCTATCCCGGTCAGCATGCCGAGCAGGGTCTTCAACCAGAGCGGGCGACGGGTCCAGATCCGCCAGGGTTTGAAGACCAATCCATGGAACAGCATGACGCCAATGTCCTTATTTTCTGTCTGCGGTGGCAAAAAGGGGCGACAGTGTAGCCATCCCCCCGTCAGGTTGCCACATTATCGACAAAGCGGCGCTCACGACCAGCCCGCTGGCGTTAAAAAAGGCGTTTTGTTGGCCTATATCAAGAACCCTCTCCGGGCTTCGGGCTTTAATTGTCATCTGACATGATGATTAAAGAGGTTCGAGATGTCCCAATCGATACACGGTCACGAAGTGATGGAGATGATGCTGGAGCAGGAGAGTCCGTTTACCCGGGCCAGCCTCAGGGCGGCGATCGCCTCGCGCTTCGGTGCCGAGGCCCGGTTCCACACCTGCAGCGCCAGCGAGATGGATGCTGACGTCCTGATCGACTTCCTGGCCAGGCGCGGCAAGTTCATCGACTCGGAGTCAGGGTTCCAGACCCGCGCCGACAAGATCTGCAACCACGGATGATCGCCAGCGGCGAGCGCGGTGGGGCGCTCGCCGAATCCCGCCACCTTTGTTATATTTCGCCCTCCTTCCCCTCTTGTTGAAAGGTTCTGCCCGGGCGCTCTATGGACACATTCTCCGCTGCCGTCATGCTGTTTCTGATCATGGATCCGCTGGGCAACCTGCCGGTCTTCCTCTCCATCCTGCGCCATGTCGACCCCAAGCGTCGACGCAAGGTAATGCTGCGGGAGCTGTTGTTTTCACTGGTGATCATGATGGGCTTCCTGTTCGCCGGTCAGCAGATCCTGAGCTTCCTCAACCTGCGTCAGGAGGCGGTCAGCATCGCGGGGGGCATCATCCTCTTCCTCATCGCCATCAAGATGATCTTCCCGAGCCCCGGTGGCGTGACCGGGCTGGCGGCGGGGGAGGAGCCCTTCCTGGTGCCCATGGCCATCCCCATGATTGCGGGCCCCTCCATCCTGGCTTCCCTGCTGCTTCTGGCCAACCAGGAGCCGACCCGGATGGTGGACTGGTCATTGGCCCTGCTGATGGCCTGGGGGGCCAGCGCCGTGATCCTGATGTTCTACGAGCTGTTCAACAAGCTGCTGGGTGAGCGAGGACTCACCGCGGTGGAGCGGCTGATGGGCATGCTGCTGGTGATGATCTCGGTGCAGATGCTGCTGGACGGGGTACACCACTATCTGGCGGTGACGGGTCAGAACTGACGGGGCGAATGCTGATGTCAACGTGAAACGGGGCTTCTTGAGCCCCGTTTTTTTGCGCGTCAGGCGGCAGCGGCAGGGCCATCCGCCGAGGTTTCCAGCTTGCCCATGATGAGGGCGAGCAGGGTCTCCCGCAGCCAGCGATGGCCCGGATCCTCCTCGTGGCGCTGATGCCAGATGAGCAGGTGAGAGATGCTGTCCAGGGCGATGGGCAGCGGCAGCGGCACCAGGGGATAGACCTGGGTCGCGTGGCGGGCATAGAGGCGGGAGAGGGTCACTATCATGTCCGAGTGCATGCCCATGCGCAGGGCCGCCTCGAAGGAGGGCACGGTCGCCTCGATCCGGCGATAGAGATCCTGCTCCGCCAGCTTGTGATCCAGCATCCAGCGATCCCGCCCCTCGCAGTAGGTCTGCACGTGGGGGTAGGCGAGGTAACGGGCGAGATCCCACTCGGGCTCCTGCAAGGCAGGGTGATCCCGCTGCACTAGGCAGGTGAGATCGTCGATGGTGAGCAACCGCTGGCAGATGGCGTTGGGCAGGGTGTCGAGGCGAAAATCCGAATTGATGCAGTTCTCCCGCACCGTGAAGGCGATATCCACCTGGCCCTGGCTCATCTCGGTCAGGCTGTGCTCGGTCCACTCCTCGTAGCGCAGGCGGATGCCAGGAGCCTGACGCTTCAGTTCGCTCAGGTAGAGGGGGGCAAACAGGGTGAAGGCGCTGTCCATGCTGGCAATGACGAACTCCCGCTCCGTGCTGGCGGGATCGAAGTCCGGCGGCTGGATCAGGTTGTCCAGGGAGAGCAGTATGGGTTGTAGTTGCTGCTGGAGATCCAGGGCGCGCGGAGTGGGATCCATCCCGTAGGCCGAGCGCACGAACAGGGGATCGTCAAAGGTCTCCCGCAACCGCCCGAGGGCCTTGCTGACGGCGGACTGGCTCAGGTGCAAACGGCGTGCAGCCCGGCTGCCGTTGCGCTCTTCCAGCAAGACTTGCAGGATTATCAACAAATTAAGGTCTATGCGTGCAAGCTGTTCCAGCAACATGATATGAATCCTCTTCAATTCCTAGATGAATATATACCATTTGTTTTCATATCTTGGCGATCCTATGCTCGACGGGTCTCTCGCCCTGGTGGCGGCTGGTACAGGATGTAGCGGTTGAGGGGACAAGTAGCACCGACTCATACGGCGGCCCATGGTCGCCGTATTTTTTTTGCGCCTCGTCGCCGTTTTTGCGCGATTTTTTCGCCAACTTGCACCTGCCTTGATTTTGCCCAACAATCGATACGCTTTCTTTTGATACAACCTCCAGGTATCTAACAGTCAGGAGTCTCCCTATGGGACTGGGTGGCATTCATATCTGGCATCTGCTGATCCTGCTCGTGGTCGTCGTCGTGGTGTTTGGCAGCAAACGCCTGGCTGGCGCCGGTGAGGATCTGGGCACTGCCATCAGGGATTTTCGCAACGCCTTGCGCGACGATGACAATATCCGGAATAAGTAGGAGTGAACGTATGTCTGTAGACGAGAAAGTGGAACTGAACGAGACCTGTGACAGTTGCGGCTGTTTCGCCGAAATTGGCACCATCATCGGCGAAGGTGACGACGTCATGGAGCTGGTGATCGAGGCTGCTGCAGAAGCCGACGCCCGCGAGAAATTTGCGGCTTACGAGGCGCTGGCCAAGCAGGTCACTGCCGAAGCCAAAAGCAGCAGCGAGCTGAGCCGGGGCCCGGATGGCGTGATCCTGAAGGCCCGCCTGCAATTCACCTGCACCGCCGAGAAGCTGATCTTCGAGATGCGCGCCCGCTCCCTCTGAGATCGTGATGACACGGCAGGCTTGCCTGCCGTCTTGCTCTGCCCCTCGCTTTTTCCCTCCCTTTGCGTTGTATAGTGAGTTATCCCACGGACGATCCGTTTTCCGTCCGGCATGCGCCGATCGGCAGAAGATCCCGCGACGCCCCATGACTTGGCGCAGGCGCCTTCTCTGACAGACCCGACGGTGCGCACCGGCCCACAGCGAGGTGGTTACATCATGATGCGGCGATGGATCTGGGCCCTGCTGGCTCTCTGCTCTCTCCCTCTGCTGGCGGCGGATCTCAAGCCGCAGTTGCTGCCCCAGGCCGGTGATCTCGAACACATCCTGCAAAAAAAAGAGCTCAGGGCCCTGGTGGTCTATGAGCGGGGGTTTTTCTTTTTCGACAAGGGAGCCCAGTACGGCATCCTGGTCAATCAGCTTCAGGGATTCGAGCGCTGGTTGAACCAGACCTACCTGGCCAAGGAGAAGCTCAAGCTCAAGATCATTTATATCCCGGTGCGCCAGGACAAGCTGCTGGACTATCTGGCCGAGGGGCGCGGGGATCTGGTGGCCGCCAACCTGACGGTCACCCCCACCCGGCGCGAGCAGGTGACCTTCTCCCAGCCGCTGATCGCCCCCATAGAGGAGTGGGTGGTGAGCCAGCGGGAGCTCCCTGCCTTCAATCGCATCACCCAGCTGTCCGGCCGGCGGATCTGGGTGCGCGCCAGCTCCAGTTATTTCGAGAGTCTGCACCAGCTCAACTGGCTGTTTCGGGAGCTGGGGTTGCCCCCGGTCTACATCGAGACGGTTCCCGAATACCTGCAGGACGGGGACCTGCTGGAGATGGTGTCAGCCGGGATCATTCCGCTGACGGTCACCGACAGCTTCAAGGGGCGGATCTGGCTCGACATGATTGGCGGCCTCAAGGCCCACAGGCTGATTCCGCTGCGGGACAAGGGGCGAAGCGCCTGGGCCCTGCGCAACAACAGCCCGGAGCTGCTCAAGGCGGTGAACGCCTACATCTCGGAGTCGAGCAAGCGGACCCTCTACAGTGACATGACATTGCGCCGCCTGCTGGCGCAGAGCGATCGCATGAGCAACATACTGGCACCGGACCCGCTGGGGCGACTGTCGACCATTCGCAAGGTACTGGAGGCCCAGGCGGACAAGTATCAGCTGGACTGGCTGATGCTGGCCGCGCTGGCTTACAAGGAGTCGGGGCTCAATCCCAATGTCGGCTCTCACCGGGGGGCCGTCGGCATCATGCAACTGCTGCCGAGTACCGGCAAGGAGGTGGGGATCCGAGGCGCCAGACTCACCAGTCTGGAGGGCAATGTGGAGGCGGCCTGTCGCTACATGCGGCTCATCCTGGACACCTACTTCAATGATCCCGGGATGGACAGGCTCAATCGCCATCTGTTCGCCCTGGCCGCCTATAATGCGGGTCCGAACCGGGTCCAGGCATTGCAGGCCAAGGCGGCCGACAAGGGGCTGGATCCGAACGTCTGGTTCGGCAATGTGGAGCAGCTGGTGGCCAACGACGTGGGCCAGGGGCCCATCAACTACGTTGGCACCATCTACAAATACTACGTGGCCTACCGTTTCAGCCTGCCCCAGTTAGAGGGCAAGTCAGAGGCCATCGAGGCGGTGCAGCCCTGAGCCTGTCAATGCCGGCCGGGGAGGGGATCCTCATGATGCTGCGCAAGGGGTTCCCAGCCCAGATCCCGGTGCTGCTGGTACCAGGGCATCAACAGCCTGGCCGGGGTGGGATCCGGTTGGCTGGCATGGGGTCTCTGACTGAGGGAGGGGTGGTCGCGCAGTTCCATCATCGGCTCCTTGACACTGGGTTATCGGGGCGGTTGTCTGGGTTATGCCACCACCAGATGACAGGGAGATGACCCTTGATCCCCGCCGACTTTGCCTTGCTCGCCGATCCCGGTGCAGCCCTCAAGGCCCGATGCCAGTTGATCCGCCAGGCTCGCCACCGGATCCTCGCCCAGTATTACAGCTGGGAAGAGGACGGCAGCGGCAAGCTGCTGCTGGCGGAGCTGGTGCGGGCGGCCCGGCGCGGAGTGGTGGTGCAACTGCTCATCGACGATCTCTACGGCGGGGAGAACCGCTTTCTGGAGGCGGTGGCGGCGGAACCGGGCATCGAGGTACGCCTGTTCAACCCCTTCTGGCTGCGGGGCTGGCGTCCCCTTACCTTGTTGCTGGAAGGGGTGCTGAGCTTTCGCCGCATCAACCACCGGATGCACAACAAGCTGCTGCTGGTGGATGGCAGCCAGGCGGTGATCGGCGGGCGCAACATCGGTGATCGTTACTTCGGGCTGGGGATGTCGCCTCACTTCATCGACCTGGATCTGCTCTGCCGCGGCCCCCTCTGTCAGCAGGCCGAGCAGGGGTTCGCGCTGTTCTGGCACAGTCGCTGGAGCCACCCGGTCCGTCGCCTGTTGAGACGCCCCTTGCTGCCAGCCGAAACCCGGGCCCTGAACGATTTCCTGCTGACCCTGACCGACCCCGCCATGGCGGCCGCCTATGATCTGCCGGCCACTCTGTTTGATGAGTGCCCCGTTCCCCTTTGCTGGCATCCCGGGCGAGGGCAGTGCTGGTTCGATCGCCCCGGCAAGGGGCTGGTCGCCCGGCCGACCACGGCGCCCCTGCTGGGACGCATGCTGGCGAGCAATCAGGGGGCCCTGAGGTTGGTGAGCCCTTACCTGATCCTGACACGGGGGCTGCGTCGCCGGCTCAAGGGGCAGCGACGGCAGGGGGTCGACATCGAGATCCTGACCAACTCCCTGGCCAGCACGGATGTGCCCCTGGTCTATGGCGCCTATCGACGTCACCGCCCCTGGCTCGAGCGTCAGGGGATCACCCTGTTCGAGCTGACGACGGAGGCGTTCAGTCTGCATGCCAAGCTGATCCTGATGGGGAAGGAGGAGGCGCTGCTCGGCAGTTTCAACCTGGATCCCCGCTCCCTGATGCTCAACACCGAGTTGATGCTGCACCTCCATAGCCCGACGCTGTGCGACGAGTTGCAGCAACTCATCGATGGCTGGTTGCAGCAGGCCGTGCACCCGGTGGCGGCGTCCCCCTCTGCATGGCGGCGCCTGCTGGCGCAATTGAGCGATTGGTTACCTTTGCACCGTTGGTTGTGAGTGGGATCCGCCTTGTGCGAGATCTCGCAAAGCCTTGTGCGCCTTCGAGGATAACGTTTGCCATCCAAAGACGGGACTGGATTGCATCGTATTGTTTTTAATCGATTTATATTAAGAGTGCAGTAACAATCCAGGGGCCTCGACTGCATAGAGGTGCGTGTAGAACGGTTTTTTATTTTATTTAACTGCGTAGTATCTCGAGTGCAAGGACAAACACGGCGGCTGGTCTGCCGTGTGGGTGACGGCAACAGGGGAAATGGGCCAACCGGATTGCTCCGGCAGGCGAGGCAGATCGGGAGCGGAAACCCGTGATGCCAGACAGACCCCCGTGGTTGCGGTAGCCCAATATGGAACATGCTATTTGCGAGGGGGTGACATGCGAATGTTGCCCCATTTTTTTATGCCCGCCGTCTGCTTGTCCAATAAAAAAGACCGCCTGCTGGCGGTCTTTTGCGTGATGTTTCGGCGATCAGGCGAGGCCCGCCAGCAGACGACTCCAGTTGCGTTTGGCAACGAGGAAACCGTCTCGCAACGTGCGGTACTCCAGTTGCAGCCTGAGCCTGTCGTAGCGTGCGAGGGCTGTGCGCTTGCGCTGCTCCAGCAGTGACTTGCGGCTGGCATAGTAGTGCTGGATCTGCAGGCTCAGCTTGTCGTACTCCTCCTGCAGCAGTGCCTGCCAGCGTTCCCTGTCGTCCTGCTTGTGCACTCTGGCCTGGGCGCGCTTGAGCTGCATCTCCAGCCTGGCCTGTTCGATGCGTTCCTCCGGGCAGGATCTCAGGTCTTTGGCGAGCCCGCACCAGGCGGCGGTGCGGATCAGCCACTTGGTGGGGTCGAACTGCCACCACTGAATGCCGTTGCGGTAGTCGTTCTCGAACAGGTGATGGAAGTTGTGATAGCCCTCGCCAAAGGTGAAGAAGGCCAGGATGCCGTTGTCCCGGGCGCTGTTGCGATCCGTGAACGGCTGGCTGCCCCAGATGTGGGCCAGGGAGTTGATGAAGAAGGTGGTGTGATGGGTCATCACCATGCGCAGCACCCCGGCCAGCAGCATCATGCCGAGCAAATCCCCGTGCAGGAGGCCGAGCAGCAGCGGAATGCCGATGTTGGTGACCAGAGCCAGGGCGAGATAGTGCCTGTGCTGGAAGGCGACCACGGGGTTGTTTTGCAGGTCGCGCACATTGCTGTAGTCGTGGTAGGTATCGCGCTGGTATTCCCGCAGCATCCAGCCGATGTGGGAGTACCAGAAGCCGCGACCCGCACTGTAGGGATCCTTCTGGTTGTCATCCACGTGGCGGTGGTGGCGGCGATGATCCGAGGACCAGTGCAGCGCCGAGTTTTGCAGGGCGAGCGCGCCTCCGATGGCGAAGATCCATTGCAGGGCCGGGTGCGCCTTGTAGGCCTTGTGGGACCAGAGCCTGTGGTAGCCGGCGGTGATGGAGATGCCGCAATAGCAGAACAGCAGCAGGAAGCAGAGCCACTGCCAGAGGTCGTAGCCCTGGCTCAGTCCATACCAGGGGACCGCTATCAGTGCCGTCAGCCCGGAGAGGGCGAACAGCAGGGTGTTGGTCATGATGATCGGGGGGCGGTCCATTTCACTCGGCTCCTTTCAGCGAACAGCTGTTCACTATTCTCCATTGAGCCGGAATGCGGGTCAATGGTAAAAAAGTCGGAGACAAACCTGATCCCGGCCCCGCCTTCGGGTTATCATCTGGCCTCGCTAATCTCAAGGTGACTGTTTTCGTGGGTATTCGCGCGCAACAAAAAGAAAAAACCCGGCGTACGCTGATCGAGGCGGCGTTCAGTCAACTCTGCGCCAACCGCAGTTTCTCCAACCTCAGCCTGCGGGAAGTGGCCAGAGAGGCGGGCATAGCGCCGACCTCCTTCTATCGCCACTTTCGGGACATGGAAGAGCTGGGGCTGACGCTGGTGGACGAGGGAGGGCTGACCCTGCGCCAACTGATGCGCCAGGCGCGCCAGCGCATTGCCGGTGGTGGCAGCGTCATCAGCACCTCGGTGCAGACCTTCATGGAATTCGTCGAAAACAACCCGAACATCTTCCGGCTGCTGCTGCGCGAGCGCTCCGGCACCTCGGCTGCATTCCGTCAGGCGGTGGCCCGGGAGATCCAGCACTTCATCGCCGAGCTGACCGATTATCTGGAAGCCACCACGCAGGCGCCACGGGAAGAGGCCTATATCCAGGCCGAGGCCATGGTGACCATCGTCTTCAGCGCCGGTGCAGACGCCCTCGACATGACTCCGGAAGAGTGCAAGGCACTGTCGGAGCGCACCATCAGCCAGTTGCGGATGATCGCCATGGGCGCCGAGGTGCAGAACCGCAAGCGCCACGAATCTCTCACATAACGCAAGGATGGACAGCCTCATGCATGAACCGAACGCGATTCCGAAGAAGCCCCTGGTGCTGGCCCTGCTGATCGGTATCTGTGGCGATGCCTTCCTGTCGGCCTTGACGGAGTCGGTCGTCCCCTTCTCCTTCTACCCCCTCATCGCCCTGTTGCTGGCGGCCAGCCAGCTCTATCAGCACTATCGCCATGAGCCCATGGTGGGCAACACACCCAGCTGCATTCTGCTCTGCTTCTTTATCGGCGTGTTCGGCCATTCTGCCCTGGTCAAGGTGCAGTACCCCGAGCTTGGCAGCAACTTCTTCTCCCTCATTGCCATGCTGCTGCTGCTCGCCGCTCTCTCCATCAAGCTGGGAATCAGCCTCGGAAAAACGCAAAAGGAGTGACGAATCACTCCTTCTGGTCGGGCCGGGGGTGGCCTAGTCGGCCCTGGGGGGAGTCTCTCCCTTCTTCCTGGCGTCTATGATGGCCTGCAGCTTGGTGCGGATATCCATCATGCCGAACACCCCGAAGATCAGCACCTGGGTGAATTCGAGACGAGTGACCGCGAAGTAGGGTTTGCAGGCCGCCTTGATCATGCTGGCCTGTACCCAGTGCATCAATATCACGATGACGCCGCACACCGGCAGAAAGCCGTTCAGTTTGCCCGGCAGGGTGCCCAGCAGGGCGAGTGCCACACCGAACCAGAAGAACAGCAGCACCCCCATCGCCAACAGATTAAACACCCGCTTCATCGTTTACCTCCCGTACATAGAGTTGATAGCAGGCCTGATGTGATCGACCTGCTTGTCCTTGAGCCGTTGTCCAAATTGACGGAGAAGGGGACTGTGCCCATCTCCCCTTTAAACAGCAGCGTCATGCTTGGTGTCCCGCAGATAGAGCTGATAGCAGACCTGACCAGCCTGCTTGTCCTTGAGTAGTGTCCAGCTGGCGGGCAGCGCCAGATCGGCCATCTCTTTTTCCCGCTCCAGATAGATGAGGGCATCGGATGCCAGCCAGCCGCGCTGCTCGAGCAGCTCGCACACCTGGGGCAGCAGCTCGCGACGAAACGGTGGGTCCAGAAAGACCAGATCGAACGGCGTGGCCGGGCCTTGCAGCCAGCTCACGGCATCGGCCTGGATCACCTGCCCCTGGCTGCTGCCCAGGGTCGTCAGGTTCTTCTTGAGCTGGTCGGCGGCGCCTCTGTCCATCTCGATCAGGGTGACCTGTTCGGCATAGCGGGACAAGGCTTCCAGCCCCAGCCCGCCGCTGCCGGCGAACAGATCCAGACAGCGGGTACCGCGCACGTGGGGAGCCAGCCAGTTGAAGATGGTCTCCTTGACGCGATCCGTGGTGGGTCTGAGCCCTTCCACATCCCTGACGGGGAGTTTGCGCCCCTTCCATTGGCCGCTGATGATTCGTACCACGCCCGCTCGCCCCTGAGGGGCCGGGCTCTTGCTCGGGCTGTTACGGCTGGATTTCACTCTGGGCATCGCGTTTCGTCGTCAGAAAATAAAGTGATAGTATAAGGCGGTTCATTTTTATGCCGACCCGCCGAGGGACGGCTATCTTAGCAGTCAGCCTTTGATGTGAGTATTTTTAGATGGCAAAAGGTTTGTTTTCCTGGCTGGGTTTCGGCCGCAAGAAAGAAGAGGCTGAGGCCGTTCCATCGCAGGCGCCCGACGCTACCCCGGCGGTAGTCGAGTCGGAGGCCGCCGCTGTTCCCGCGCCTGTCGCCGATGTTGCCCCGGCTGATGCCCCCGCTGCCAAGCCCGAAGCGCTGCTGAGCGGCCCTGACGAAGGCCCCCTGGTTGTGGAAGAGCCGGAGGGCGAGCTTGAGCCCGTCATCGTCAATGAGGCCTTGATCTCAACCGAAGCTCAAGTCGCAGACGAAGCCATTGTCGCCGCCGAAGCCCGCGCTTTGGAAGAGGCCCGTATTGCCACCGAGGCTCGCGCTGCGGAAGAGGATTGCATCGCTGCCGAAGCCCGTGCCGCAGAAGAAGCCCGTATTGCCGCCGAGGCTCGTGCAGCAGAAGAAGCTCGTGTTGCCGCCGAAGCCCGCGCTGCGGAAGAGGCCCGTATTGCCGCCGAAGCTCGCGCTGCAGAAGAGGCCCGTATTGCCGCCGAGGCTCGCGCTGCAGAAGAAGCCCGTATTGCCGCCGAAGCTCGCGCTGCGGAAGAAGCTCGTCTTGCCGCCGAAGCCCGTGCCGCGGAAGAAGCCCGTATTGCCGCCGAGGCCCGTGCTGCGGAAGAGGCCCGTGTTGCCGCCGAGGCTCAGGCTGCCGAGGAAGCTCGTGTCGCCAAAGAGGCCCAGCGAGCGGAAGATTTGCGTCTGGTCGCCGCGATGGAGGCTGAGGCCGCCGCTCTGGCCGCTCTGCCACTGGCCGCCAAGGTGGACGACGACACTCAGGAGAAGCCGCAGCGGGAGGGCTTCTTTGCCCGCCTCAAGCGCAGCCTGGTGCGTACCAGGGAGAATATCGGTTCCGGTTTCTTCGGCCTGTTCAGCGGCAAGAAGATCGATGACGATCTGTTCGAAGAGCTGGAGACCCAGCTGCTGACCGCCGATCTTGGCGTCGACACCACCACCCGCATCATCGAGGGGCTGGTACAGCACGCGGACCGCAAGCAGCTCAAGGATGCCGAGGCGCTCTACGGTCTGCTCAAACAGGACATGGGCGAGATGCTGGCCAAGGTCGAGCAGCCCCTGGTGATCGACACCAGCAAGAAGCCTTACGTCATCTTGATGGTCGGCGTGAACGGCGTCGGCAAGACCACCACCATCGGCAAGCTGGCCAAACAGTTCCAGGCCGAGGGCAAGAGCGTGATGCTGGCCGCTGGCGATACCTTCCGTGCCGCTGCGGTCGAGCAGCTGCAGGTGTGGGGTCAGCGCAACAACATTCCGGTGATTGCCCAACACACCGGTGCCGACTCCGCCTCCGTCATCTATGACGCCATCGAGGCTGCCCGCTCCCGCGGGGCTGACGTGCTGATCGCCGATACCGCCGGCCGCCTGCAGAACAAGAGCAACCTGATGGAGGAGCTCAAGAAGGTGGTGCGGGTGATGAAGAAGCTGGACGATGCGGCGCCCCACGAGATCATGCTTACCCTGGACGCAGGCACCGGCCAGAACGCATTGAGCCAGGCCAAGCTGTTCAGCGAGGCGGTGGGTCTGACCGGCATCACCCTCACCAAGCTGGACGGCACTGCCAAGGGGGGCGTCATCTTCGCGGTGGCCGACAAGTTCCAGATCCCGATCCGCTACATCGGGGTGGGCGAGGGGATCGACGATCTGCGCCCGTTCGTCGCCAACGACTTCATCGAGGCGCTCTTCAGCCGCGAAGAATAAATCCGGCTGACATGAGTCGGCCCGGCCGTGACGAGCACGTGTTCCATACCCCGACTCCGGTCGGGGTATGTCACTATGAGGGCGCAGGCATGGCTCATCCGGGCAAGGATGACACGCGGCATGGTTGCGACCGATGTTGTCATCCAGGTGTTGTGCCGGTACGGGGGAGTGAGCGCCCCATGCTTTATCCCGGTCGGGGTTTGTCAATCTCAGGGAACCGTTATGATTCGTTTTGACAAGGTCAGCAAGGTCTACAGTGGCGGTCATCAAGCGCTGCAAAAGGTCAGTTTTCACCTGCGCAAGGGGGAGATGGCCTTCCTGACCGGCCATTCGGGGGCGGGCAAGAGTACCCTCCTCAAGCTCATCAGCGTGATGGAACGGCCGACCGACGGCCGCGTCTTCTTCCACGGCGATGACGTCAGCCACATCCAGCGCAGTCAGATCCCCTACGTGCGCCGCCAGATCGGCATGATCTTCCAGGATCACCGCCTGTTGATGGATCGTACCGTGTTCGACAACGTCGCCCTGCCCCTGGTGATCGATGGCTACAGCCATGGGGACATCAACAAACGGGTGGCGGCGGCGCTGGACAAGGTCGGGCTGCTCGGCAAGGAGCGCTACCAGCCGCGCATGCTCTCCGGTGGTGAGCAGCAACGGGTCGGCATCGCCCGCGCCATCGTCAACAAACCCCCCCTGCTGCTGGCGGACGAGCCGACCGGCAACCTGGATCCCCAGCTTTCCATGGACATCATGCGCCTGTTCGAGGAGTTCAACCGCTTCGGCGTCTCCGTGCTGATTGCCACTCACGATCTGGGGCTGATCGCCCGGATGCGCTACCGCACCCTGACCCTCAAGGCGGGTCGCATGTATTCGTCCGGGGAGGATCGCTGATGGCTATTGTTCGTCATAAACAGCCACCGTTGCGTCGTTTGATGATGTATGGTGTGGATCATGTGCGTCAGGCCTTTGCCAGCCTGGGTGAGCTGTGGCGCAACCCGCTCGCCTCCCTGATGACCCTGGCGGTACTTGGCGTGAGTCTGGCGCTGCCTTCCTGTTTCCACGTATTGCTGAAGAATGCCGAAGTGGTAGAGGGGAGCTGGCAGACCAGCTCCCAGATCTCTCTCTATCTGCGCAAGGATCTGCCGGAGCAGAGCATCCTCGACATGAAGCAGCGGATCCTGCTCTATCCGGAGGTGGAGTCCGTCACTTATATGAACCGTGACGAGGCGCTCAGGGAATTTCGGGAGATCTCCGGTTTCGGTGATGCCCTGGATTATCTGGACAGCAACCCGCTGCCGCCGGTGCTGAGCGTGATCCCGGATCCGCGCTGGCAGAATCCCGAAGGGGCCGCCGAGCTGCTCGCCAAGCTGGAGAACGAGCCCGGTATCGAGCAGGGCAAGCTGGATCTGCAGTGGCTGACCCGGTTGCAGGGGATCATGAACCTGCTGCGCCACACCATTACAGGTATCGCGGTGTTGCTGCTCTCCGCTGTGTTGCTGATCGTGGGCAACACCCTGCGCCTGAATATCCTCAACCAGCGTTCCGAGATTGAAGTGCTCAAGCTGGTGGGCGCGACCGATGCCTTCATCCACCGTCCCTTCCTCTATACGGGCATCTGGTTTGGGGTCATCGGCGGCATGCTGGCCTGGTGGCTGACCGAGGTGATGGTGATCTGGAGCGAGGGGGTGGTGAAGGAGCTGGCGGGGCTCTACAACAGCAACTTCCGTCTGGTGGGGATGGGGGCGTTCGACGGCTTCAATCTCATACTGCTGGGCGCCCTGCTGGGGTTGATCGCCTCCTGGTTCTCGGTGCACAGGCACATTCGCGACATAGAACCGTCCTGATTAATTTGTCAGCATTTTAAAGCGCTGGATTTTGCGAACTGGATCAAGTAAAAGAGTGGCCCGTTTCTGGCACGGGCCACTTTCTCAGAGTAATCTGAATGGTGTCTGCGCCGAGGATCATATGTGGATCCTCTGAACCTTTTGATTTATCAATGGTCTATTGACTGCAGCAGAATGAATACGGGTATGGCCCCTATGCCTTGCTCGTCTGACTTGGCAAGCATGTGAAGGTTGCGAGCTCCGCAACAATGGACTTAGCATGCTACTTTTCAGGGGTCCTTTACTGTGACCCCTTTTTTTTGACTGTTCATTTATGATTCATGCCGTCAGCCTAAGATAGGCCGGGTTCATGCTGGGGTGATGTATGATGCAGCACGCAGAATGATACCTGGTCGGTAGACACGTCTTCTCAGGGTGTTAGACTGATTCGATTGAAAAGTAAGAGGTAGAACATGGGAACTTCATTGCAACGCACTATGGCTCTGATTCCGCAAGGTAGTCTGGAAGGCTATATCCAGGCCGTCAACTCGATCCCTGTGCTGAGCGCAGAGGAAGAGCGCGAACTGGCGATGCGTCTGCAGCAGGATGGGGATCTCGAAGCTGCACGCCAGCTCGTTATGTCGCACCTGCGTTTTGTCGTTCACGTGGCCAAGAGCTACTCCGGCTATGGCCTGCCTCAGGCCGATCTGGTGCAGGAAGGCAACATCGGCCTGATGAAAGCCGTCAAACGCTTCGACCCGAGCGTGGGCGTGCGTCTGGTCTCCTTCGCCGTGCACTGGATCAAGGCCGAAATCCACGAATATGTGTTGCGCAACTGGCGCATGGTCAAGGTAGCGACCACCAAGGCCCAGCGCAAGCTGTTTTTCAACCTGCGCAAGTCCAAGAAGCGTCTGGGCTGGCTGAACCACGAAGAGGTGCAGGCCGTGGCTGCCGACCTCGGGGTATCCGCTGCCGACGTCACCGAGATGGAAGCGCGCATGAGCAATTACGATCAGGCTTTCGATCTGGTCGGTGACGATGAAGACGAGGGTGGCTTCGCGCCGGTGCACTATCTGGAAGACAAATCTTCCGATCTCGCGGCGAACATCGAGAACGACAACTGGGACAGCCATGCCACCCGTCGCCTGAGTGCGGCCATGGCGACCCTGGACGAGCGCAGCCAGCACATCATCCGTGCCCGCTGGCTCGATGACGAGAGCAAGACCACCCTGCAGGAGCTGGCCGATACTTACGGCGTCTCCGCCGAGCGGGTGCGCCAGCTTGAGAAAAACGCGCTGAAGAAGCTGAAAGATGCCATGGATGCCTGACGGCCTCCTCCGGTAAGAAGCAGGGCCTGATGGCCCTGTTTTTGTTTTGCGGGGATCTGGTCGGCCTTGCCTTGGTTACCCTTGTGTATGGTATGTTGCCGCCACTGCCACAGTAGGGAGAGCAGAAGTGAAACTGTTGAACGACTTGTTTACCAACAACCGCGAGTGGGCGGAACGGATCAAGGCCGAGGATCCCAATTTCTTCGCTACCCTGTCCGCCCAGCAGGCACCCGAGTACCTCTGGATCGGCTGTTCCGACAGCCGGGTTCCCGCCAACCAGCTGATGGGGCTCTTGCCGGGGGACGTCTTTGTCCACCGCAACGTCGCCAACCTGGTGGTGCACACCGACTTCAACTGCCTCTCGGTGCTGCAATACGCGGTGGAGGTGCTCAAGGTGAAGCACATCATCGTCTGCGGCCACTATGGCTGCGGTGGGGTCAAGGCTGCGATGCAGAACCAGGAGCTGGGTCTCATCGACAACTGGCTGCGAAACATCAAGGACGTCTACTTCAAATACGGCGAACAGCTCGAAGCCATCGAGGATGAGCACGAGCGCTTCGACTACCTGTGCGAGCTGAACGTGGCCGAGCAGGTCGCCAACGTCTGCCACACCACCATCATCCAGAATGCCTGGCGCAAGGGGCAGGAGCTGGCGGTGCACGGCTGGATCTACGGCATCAAGGATGGCCTGCTGCACGATCTCGATCTCTGCATCAGCGGCCCTGACCAGATCCCGGACGTCTATCGCGCCTGGCCGGACATGCGTCCACCCCACCGTCGTCGCTGAGGACCAGCCGGTGGCTCCTGCGCTCTACCTTCAGATAAAGCAGCACATCCTGGACGGGATCCGCGAACGCCACTATCAGGCGGGCGACCGGATCCCGACCGAGGCCGCCCTGTGCGAGCAGTTTGCCGTGAGCCGCATGACGGTGAACAAGGCGCTGCGTGAACTGGTGGCCGAAGGCTGGCTGGTGCGCACCGCCGGATCCGGCAGCTTTGTGGCCGACAGGCGCACCGAGTCGCCGCTCCTGGCGATTCGCAATATTGCAGACGAGATCGCCGAGCGGGGCAGCGAGTACAGCGCGCGGGTGATCCGGCTGCAACGTCAGGCCGCCGACGAGAAAGTAGCGGTGCGTCTGGGCCTGCGGGTCGGGGCGCCCACCTTTCACAGCCTCATCGTCCATCAGGCCGATGGGGAGCCGCTGCAACTGGAGGAGCGCTTCGTCGATGCCGAGCGACTGCCCGGCTATGGAGAGCAGGATTTCACCCAGCAGACGCCAAACAGCTATCTGATGGAGATCTGCCCCCTCTCCGAGATGGAGCACGTGGTAGAAGCCGTGTTGCCGAGTGCTGGTGAAGCCGGACTGCTGCAAGTGAGGGTCGACACCCCCTGCCTGCTGCTGCACCGGCGCACCTGGTCAGACGGCTTTCTGGTCTCCTATGCCAGATTGTTGTCGCCGGGTTCCCGCTATAAGCTGAGCTCCAAGACGCGTCTCGCATAATTGTATATACATATTAAGCATTTAAAAGCCCACCTCTCGGTGGGCTTTTTTGTGCTTACACTCTAATAAAGCCGCTGTTATCAAGATGTGAACTTGATCCTTTCTTTCTTTTCAGAGATCGGCTATAAATCATTGTATATACATTTAGAGGTCGGTATGAACATGGAACTGTTGAACTGCGAGCGGGTCTGGCTCAACGTGACACCCGCCACCCTGCGCCCCGATCTGGCGGACTACGGCCTGCTGGAGCCCCATGCCCTTGGCGTGCGGGATGGCAAGATCCACGCTCTGGTCCCCATGCAGGATCTCAAGGGCCCCTATGCCGCCTCCTGGCAGGACATGAAGGGGAAGCTGGTCACCCCCGGTCTCATCGATTGCCACACCCACCTCATCTTCGCCGGCAGCCGCGCCGAAGAGTTCGAACTTCGCCAGAAGGGAGTCCCCTATGCGGAGATCGCCCGCAAGGGGGGCGGTATCATCAGCACGGTGCGCGCCACCCGGGCAGCCAGCGAGGAGCGGCTCTATGAGCTGGCGTTGCCGCGGATCAAGTCCCTGATCCGGGAAGGGGTCACCACAGTCGAAATCAAGTCCGGTTACGGCCTCACCCTGGAAGACGAGCTCAAGATGTTGCGGGTGGCCCGTCGTCTGGGAGAGACGCAGCCCATCCGGGTCAAGACCACGCTGCTGGCGGCCCATGCGGTGCCGCCGGAGTATCGCGACGATCCCGACTCCTGGGTCGAGACCATCTGCCAGGAGATCATCCCGGCGGCGGCCGAGGCAGGTCTCGCGGATGCGGTGGATGTCTTCTGCGAACACATCGGCTTCTCCCTTGCCCAGACCGAGCAGGTCTATCTGGCGGCGGATCAGTACAACCTCGCGGTGAAAGGGCACATGGATCAGCTCTCCAACCTGGGGGGCAGCACGCTCGCCGCCCACTTCGGCGCCCTCTCGGTGGATCATCTGGAATATCTGGATCAGGACGGGATCCTGGCGCTGGCCCACCGTGGCGTGGTCGCCACCCTGCTGCCCACCGCTTTCTATTTCCTCAAGGAGACCAAGCTGCCCCCGATCGCTGCCTTGCGCAAGGCGGGGGTACCCATGGCTGTCTCCTCCGACATCAACCCGGGCACGGCTCCCATCGTCTCCCTGCGCATGGCCATGAACATGGCTTGCACCCTGTTTGGCCTGACCCCGGTGGAGGCCATGGCCGGGGTGACCCGCCACGCCGCCAGGGCGCTTGGCGAGCAGGAACGGCTGGGGCAGCTCAAGGTCGGCATGCTGGCGGATTTCCTTGTCTGGAACTGCGGCCATCCGGCCGAGATCAGCTACCTCATCGGTGTCGATCAGCTGGTGAGCCGTGTGGTCAACGGGGAGGAAACCCTTCATGGATAAGTTCAACGGGATCGACATGTCGGTCTGGCAGGGGCGTCAGGATCCCGAAGACGGTGAGTTGGCCCTGCGCTGGCACGATAGGGTGCAACCCTGGCAGGGGAGTCGCGAACCCGGCGTGGTGCTGCTCGGCTTTGCCTGTGACGAAGGGGTGCGCCGCAACAAGGGGCGGGTCGGTGCGGCCGGTGCACCGCTGGCGGTGCGCAAGCTGCTGGCCAACACGGCCTGGCATCTGGGCGCCCCCGTCTATGACGGCGGGGATCTGGCCTGTGAGGACGGCGATCTCGATGCCGCTCACGGGCGCTTGGCCGAACGGGTGGCGAGTGCGCTGGATCAGGGACACTTCCCCCTGGTGCTGGGAGGCGGCCACGAGGTGGCGTTTGGCAGCTGGAGCGGCCTGAACCGTCATCTTGGCGGCGAAGGGCGGGTCGGGATCATCAATTTCGACGCCCACTTCGATCTACGCATGAAACAGGAGCAGGCGAGCTCGGGCACCCCCTTCTTCCAGATTGCCGAGCAGTGCGCTGCCCAGGGCACTCCCTTTCACTATGCCTGTCTCGGGGTGGCCGAAACCGCCAATACCGCGGCGCTCTTTGCTCGCGCCGAGGCGCTGGGAGTCTGGCACGTGCTGGACGAAGCGATGACGCCGACCGAGCTGCCAGCCTTGCTAGGCGGGCTGGATGCCTTCATCGCCCGTTGCGACCACCTCTATCTCACCATCGATCTCGACGTGCTGCCGGCGGCGGTGATGCCGGGAGTGAGCGCTCCCGCCGCTCGCGGCGTGGAGCTGGCGGTCATCGAACCGCTTATCGCCCATATCCGGGCCAGCGGCAAGCTCAGGCTCGCCGATCTGGCCGAGTACAACCCGAACCTGGATCAGGACAACCGCAGTGCCCGCGTGGCCGCGCGCCTGGTTCACCAGTTGACCAAGTAGTGGCGCACCGCGCCGCCTGACTGCATCGCTAAACAAGGAGTGTCTATGTCTGTACAACACCAGGATCCCCGCCACGATCCGAGCCGCGTGATCCGTGCTCCCCACGGCACCCAGCTGACCGCCAAGAGCTGGCTCACCGAAGCGCCACTGCGGATGCTGATGAACAATCTGGATCCGGATGTTGCCGAGCATCCCCAGTCTCTGGTGGTGTACGGCGGCATCGGCCGCGCTGCCCGAAACTGGGCCTGCTATGACAAGATCGTCGAGGTACTGACCCGGCTCGAGGACGATCAGACCCTGCTGGTGCAATCCGGCAAGCCGGTCGGGGTGTTCCAGACCCACAAGGATGCGCCGCGGGTGCTCATCGCCAACTCCAACCTGGTGCCCCACTGGGCCAACTGGGAGCACTTCAACGAGCTCGATAAAAAGGGTTTGATGATGTACGGCCAGATGACCGCTGGCTCCTGGATCTACATCGGCACCCAGGGCATCGTGCAGGGCACCTACGAGACCTTCTTCGCGGTGGCGAACCAGCACTTCAACGGCGAGCCCAAAGGCCGCTGGATCCTGACCGGGGGCCTGGGTGGCATGGGCGGTGCCCAGCCCCTTGCCGCCACCATGGCCGGTTTCTCCATGATCGCCGTGGAGTGCGACGAGACCCGTATCGATTTCCGTCTGCGTACCCGCTACGTCGACAAGAAGGCCCACAGCCTGGATGAGGCGCTGGCCATGATCGAGGAGGCCAAACGCAGCGGCACCGCCGTCTCCGTCGGCCTGCTCGGCAACGCCGCCGACGTCTTCGCCGAGCTGGTGGCTCGTGGCATCACGCCGGACGTGGTGACCGACCAGACCTCCGCCCATGACCCGGTACACGGCTACCTGCCCCAGGGCTGGAGCGTGGCCCAATGGCGCGATCTGCAAAAGAGCGCACCGGACGAGGTCAACGTGGCGGCTCGCCGCTCCATGGCCCGTCAGGTCGAAGCCATGCTGACCCTGCAATCCCGCGGCGCCGCCACGCTCGATTACGGCAACAACATCCGCCAGATGGCGCTGGAAGAGGGGGTCAAGAATGCCTTCGACTTCCCGGGCTTCGTGCCGGCCTACATCCGCCCGCTGTTCTGCGAGGGCATTGGCCCGTTCCGCTGGGTGGCGCTCTCCGGCGACCCGGAAGACATCTACAAGACCGACCAGAAGGTAAAAGAGCTGATCCCGGACGATCCCCACCTGCACAACTGGCTCGACATGGCCCGCGAGCGCATCGCCTTCCAGGGCCTGCCGGCGCGGATCTGCTGGGTCGGTGTCAAGGATCGGGTGCGCTTGGGTCTGGCCTTCAACGAGATGGTGAAGAATGGCGAGCTGAAGGCACCGGTCGTCATCGGGCGTGACCATCTGGACTCCGGCTCGGTGGCGAGCCCGAACCGCGAGACCGAATCCATGATGGATGGTTCCGACGCCGTTTCCGACTGGCCGCTGCTCAACGCCCTGCTCAACACCGCCGGCGGCGCGACCTGGGTTTCCCTGCACCACGGTGGCGGTGTGGGCATGGGCTTCTCCCAGCACTCCGGCGTGGTGATCGTCTGTGACGGCACCGACGATGCCGCCAAGCGGGTCGGCCGCGTGCTGCGCAACGACCCGGCCACCGGTGTGATGCGTCACGCCGACGCCGGCTACGAGATTGCCATCAACTGTGCCCATGAGGCGAAACTGGATCTGCCGATGATCGACGCCACCGGCAAAGGGGTGAAATAAGATGTTCGAACTCAATCTGCAACCGGGCAAACTCTGCCTCGCCACCCTGCGCCGTGTCAGCCGCGAGCCGGTACACGTCAGCCTGGATCCGGCTGCCCTGGCGGGGATCCACGCCTCCGCCGCCGTGGTCACCAAGGTGATCGAGCAAAACCGGGTGGTCTACGGCATCAACACCGGCTTTGGCCTGCTGGCCAACACCCGCATTCCGGTGGAGCAGCTGGACGAGCTGCAACGCTCCATTGTGCTCTCTCATGCGGCAGGGATTGGCGAGTACATGGATGACGCCACCGTGCGGTTGATGATGGTGCTCAAGGTCAACTCGCTCGCCCGTGGCTTCTCCGGCATCCGGCTGACGGTGCTCGAGGCCCTGATGACCCTTATCAACGCCGAGGTCTACCCCGTGGTGCCGAAGAAGGGCTCCGTCGGCGCTTCCGGCGATCTGGCGCCCCTGGCACACATGAGCTGCCTGCTGATCGGTGAAGGCAAGGCCCGTCACAAGGGCGAGCTGATCGACGCCGCCACTGCCCTGAAGATTGCCGGGCTGGAGCCCATCGCCCTGGCGCCGAAAGAGGGGCTGGCCCTGCTCAACGGCACCCAGGCGAGCACCGCCTTCGCGCTGGAAGGGCTGTTCCATGCCGAGGATCTCTACGCTGGCGCCATCACCATAGGGGCCATGAGCGTTGAAGCGGCGCTGGGCAGCCGCCGGCCGTTCGATGCCCGCATCCACGAGGTGCGCGGTCAGCGCGGCCAGATCGATGCGGCCGCCTGCTACCGCCACCTGCTGGTGGACGGCAGCGAGATCGGCATGTCCCACCACAACTGCGAGAAGGTGCAGGATCCTTACTCCCTGCGCTGTCAGCCCCAGGTGATGGGCGCCTGCTTGACCCAAATCCGTCAGGCCGCCGAGGTGCTGGTGTGCGAGGCCAACGCGGTCTCCGACAACCCCCTGGTGTTTGCCGAGGATGAGGAGATCATCTCCGGCGGCAACTTCCACGCAGAACCCGTGGCCTTTGCCGCCGACAACCTGGCCCTGGCCATCGCCGAGATCGGGTCGCTGTCCGAGCGGCGCATGGCGCTGCTCATCGACTCGCGCATGTCTGGCCTGCCGGCCTTCCTGGTGAACAACGGCGGGGTGAACTCCGGTTTCATGATCGCCCAGGTCACCTCGGCGGCCCTGGCCTCCGAGAACAAGACCCTGGCCCACCCGGCCTCGGTGGACAGCCTGCCCACCTCGGCCAACCAGGAGGACCACGTCTCCATGGCCACCTTCGCCGGTCGCCGGCTGGCGGACATGGCCGAGAACACCCGCGGCATCCTGGCGGTGGAACTGCTGGCAGCGGCCCAGGGGCTCGACTTCCGCGCTCCCCTGCGCTCCACCGAGCTCATCGAGCTGGCCAAGGGCCGTCTGCGGGAAGAGGTCAGCTTCTATGACAAGGACAGGTACTTTGCACCGGACATCGAGGCGGCCGCCGCCCTGCTGGGCCGTGCCAGCTACAACGACCTGATCCCGGCCGGGACCCTGCCCAGCCTCTGAATTGGAGCTTGAGCAACCATAAAAAAGACCGCCCATGGGGCGGTCTTTTCATTTTCGTCTCCCGCGCTCCGCGTCGGGGCTATCGAAAGCGCGCTGCGCAGAGTGGCAGCAGGCAGGTGGTGGCTGCCTTATCCGTGTTCAAACATCCGGAACAGATAAACCACGAACAGCACTGGGGTGAGTGCTGGCAGCCTTATCCGTGTTCAAACATCAGGAACAGGTAAACGACAAACAGCACAAGATGGGTGGCGCCGTGCAGGGCGTGGGTGCGGCCGCTGCTGAAGGTCACTTTACAGACCATGAGGGTGGTGATGAGCAGCACCATGTCGGCAGGGGAGAGGCCCAGGCGCACTTCCTGCCCCATCAGGGAGCCGATGAAGAGCACGGAGGGTACCGTGAGGGCGATGGTGGCCAGCACGGAGCCGAAGTAGAGATTCATGGCCCGCTGCAACTGGTTGTTGAAGGCCGCCTTGATGGCGCCGACCGCTTCGGGAGCCAGCACGATACAGGCGACGATGAAGCCACCCAGCGCCATCGGGGCTTCCATCACGTGCACCCCGTAGTTGATGGGGATGGCCAGGGTCTTGGCCAGCAGGATCACCACCACCAGGTAGGCGAGCAGCAAGAGGGTGTGATAGACGTTGCTCTGCAGCGGGCCGTGGTGATCCTCGAGATCCTCGTGATCGCTGTCGACGAAGAAGTGGCTGTGGCTGCGGGTCTGGATCAGCAGGAAGACACCATAGAGCAGGATGGAGATGATGATCAGCATCCATGACATGGCCTTGGAGAGGCTGCCCAGGGTACCGCCCTGGGTGAAGTTCGGCAGGACCAGACAGAGCAGTGCCAGGGGAATGATGGCCACCAGATAGGATTTGACCCCGTCCAGATTGAAGTTCTGGGTGTGATAGCGCCAGCCGCCAAACAGCAGGGTGAAGCCCACCAGACCGTTGGTGACCAGCATCACCACCGCGAACATGGTGTCCCGGGCCATGGTGGGATTGGGATCGCCGGTCAGCATGACGGAGGAGATCATCACCACTTCCAGGGAGATGACCGAGAGGGTCAGGATCAGGGTACCGAAGGGTTCCCCGAGCTTGATGGCGAGGGCGTCAGAGTGACGCACGACGGAGAAGATGGCCCAGGTCACGATGGCAAGCAGGGCCAGCGACACCGGCAGGTAGACCGCAAGGGGGGTTGTCTCTGCCAGCAGGTCGCTCCCCAGGGTTTTGAAGAAGAGCAGGGTCAGCAGACCGGCAGGCAGAGCAATCTCTTGTCGGATAAAAGACTTCATAGGCAGTGGTTCTCATCTCGGGGCGGCCTCGGCCGACGGGGTATGGAGCGACTTGGTGCACCCAAGGTGCACAGACCCATGATAAGGGGAGATGCTCCTCATGCGGAGCATCATTTTGTTGCAAAGGGTGAGAGGCGGGGCAGATACCGCCTCAGTGCGGGTCGGAGGGGCTGGTTGTCTCGCCCTCTTGCCATGCCATCAGCCAGATCTTCAGTTTGCTCAGGGGCATGGGCTTGGCATAGACGTAGCCCTGGATCAGGTGGACTCCGTGGCGATGCAGATAATCCACCTGCTCCTGGGTTTCGACCCCTTCGGCGATCATCTCCATGCCCGATTTGAGGCCAAAGGCGATGGTGGCATCCAGCACGCTGCGCTTGAGGTCGTCCGTGCCTATGGTATCCACGAACATCTTGTCGATCTTGATCTGGCGAATGCCGAGCCGTTGCAGGTAGGCAAAGCCGCCATAACCGGTGCCGAAGTCATCCAGCTTGAAGTGATAGCCCCTCTCCTGCAGGGCTGCGATCTCCGCCATGGCCCCCTGGATGTGCTTGATGGGATCCCGCTCGGTGAGTTCGAAGGTGAGGCGGGCCGGCGAGGGCCAGCCATGGCGCTGCAACTGGGTGCGCAGACGAGGCTGCTCGATATGGCCCGCCACCAGATTGACACTGACCCACTGATGCGGGGCCAGGACGGGGAGATCCGCCAGGATGCGCTCCAGCAGTTGGTCCGTCATCGGCAGGATCAGCCCCTGCTCCTCCGCATAGGCGATGAAGGTGCCTGGCGACACCAGATCCCGTCCTCGCTGCCAGCGCAGCAAGGCCTCGAATCCCACCACCCTTCGGTTTCTGCTGTCCACTATGGGCTGATAGAAGGGGATGAACTCCCGCCGAGCCAGTCCTCTTTGCAGCAATCCTTTGAGGGAGCGCCGGTAGTTTCTAAGGCTCCAGTAGAGGGCAGCCAGCAGCGCCCCCAGCGCCCCGGCCGACCAGAGGCCATCGCGGTGTATCTGTGAGCGGGCGTAGCGTTTCAGTGCCTCGCCAGCCCAGAGGGTCTGCTCCACCTGATGCTGGGGATCGAAACTGAGCAGCCGCATCGGGTTTGCCTCTTCTCGAATGTGCTTGTTGCCACGGGGGAAAAAGAGCCCGAACTGGGCCGGGTGCTTGTGGTTGAACTCCAGATAGAAACAGTCGTTGCAGGGGGTGCGCAGCAGCTCATGGCTCCAGCTGCTGTCGAGCACCCAATAGGCCAGATTGCCGTTGCGTCTCGCATAGACCAGGGTTTCGCGTTCGGTATCGAACATGGGGGCCGTGCTGGAGAGGTGAAAATCAGGGGAGACCGGCATGCCGGCGTCGGCAAGCTGGGGCAGCGCGGGGCCCAGGGTGGAGCAGCCGCTCCCGTTGGCAAGCTGCAGGCCGGCCAGGCGAATATGGCGGTTGTAATACTGGGGTGAGCGCAGCAGCGCCATGTCTGTGGGGCCGCAATCGAAGGCAAAGTGGGCGAGTTGGGCGGGGACATCGTGATCCAGGAGCAGGTTGCGCTCCTGCTGGTAGTCGAGCAGAGCCCTTTCCTTTGTCTGCAACAGGTGGTGAGCCAGTTTGTCGCTCAACAGGGGGGTGAGCAACAGCATCAACAGCGGGGGCACACAGAAGAGGGCCAGAGGAATCCATAGCGGAGATCGTGCTGACATGGTGAGCATCCTTCTTCCATGAAATGAAACAATCCGATTGAGACTCAAGCATCATAGCATTAGCTGCATCGATTTGAGCCAAGTTGGTCACACTTGGAACAAAAACGATAATTAATTGATAAATAAAGGATATGGCTACACACCTGAACAAGATTCAATCGCTGACCTGTCATAAATGACAATTGTCCAGCTTATCTGAAGTGGCTAAAGTAGCGGTGCGGTTTGACTCACCGTGTGTTCAATACTCCTGTATCTATTTTTGTCAGTAGCACAGAGTGTTAGTTTTGATATGAGTGTTTCTTTTGGTCCCCGTTGTGGGACCATTTTTCTGTCCGCTCCTCAGCCTGTGTCCCCTCGCTCTCTCCCTTGATGCCTCTCTCTTTTGCGACCTGCACTACGGCGCCGCATGACGCAGCCGCCCGCTTATTTGCAGAAGCGGGATCTTCATCCATAGGCGGCGTTTGGTCTGGGCTGATACCATGATGCCCTATGGATGCTGTCGGCTACGGAAAGGCACATGAAACTGACCACTCAACTCGTCTCTTTTATTACGCTGTGCGTGATCTCGGCCATGGCCATGGTGATGCTCGGCGGGGTCTTCAGTTTCCGCCAGATGGGAATGGAGCTGCAGCAGAACCGGGTCGACTCCCTGGTGGAGATCATCGACAAGCAGCTCGGGGTGACCGATGACCAGCAAGCCCTTGCCCGCTGGCTGCCCTCCCTGTTGCGGGCCTCCCATGTGGTGGAGCTGGAGATCCGTCAGGACAAGCAGCGGGTTTACTGGTTTCGCGACGTGCAGCAGCAGACGGATGAGAGCCTGCTGATCGCCTACAGCGAGGCGATCCCCAATCAGGCCGGGATGCGGGCCGACTTCAAGCTGGACAGGCCGTTCAAGGAGTTTGAGTACTCCATGAAGGCGATGTTTGGCATCTCTCTGGGTATCTTCATCGTGGTGTTCGGGCTCTGGTACTCCATCCGCTGGCTGCGTCAGCAGTTGCGCGGTGCCGAGCTGCTGGCGGAGCGTGCCCAGCTGATCCTGGATGGCAAGCTGACCAAGCTGGCCCATGATCCTGCCGAAGAGTGGCCTGTCTCGGCCAGTCAGGCCCTCACCCATCTGCTGACCGAGCTGGCCGACGCTCGCAAGGAGCGCAGCCGCTTCGACAACTTCATCCGCAGCAACGCCTTCGTCGACAAGACGACGGGCATCGGCAATCGCCTCTTCTTCGACAACCGGCTGGAGAGCGCCATCATGGAGGCAAGCGTGATCAGCGGCGGTGTGCTGCTGATCGAGCTGGCCGGTCTGGAGGAGCTGGATCCCGAGCTGAGCGGGCGCCCGAGCCAGGAACTCCTGATGGAGGCGAGCGCCACCATCGCCGCCTTCGTGCGAAAGCACAGCGGAGCCCTGCAGGCGCGCTATGCCGGTCAGGTCTTTGCCGTGCTGCTGCCGAACATGTCAGAGAGCGAGATGGTGGACGGTGCCAGCCAGTTGCTCAAGAGTCTGCAGCGGCTGCACTGGCCCGAAGCGGTCAATGCCGACACCGCCGTCTATCTCGGTGCGGTCTGCTATCAGGCACAGGATTCCCTGCTCAAGGTGCAGGAAGAGGCGGAGCTGGCGCTCAAGAGCGCGCGCCTGCAAGGACACAGCGGCTGGTTCCTGTTCGAGAAATCCCTTAACGAGGAGGCGAGCAGCAAGGGAACGGTGCGCTGGCGCACCCTGATCAGCCGTCGCATCGAGGAGCAGGGCATCGACTTCTACGTCCAGCCTGTGCAGCAGGAGCGGGATCAGGTGGTGTTGCAGCAGGAGCTGCTCATCCGCCTTCACGACGAGCAGGGCCGGGAGCTGCAGGCGGGGGTCTTCATGCCCATGGCGGAGAAGGCCGGTCTGCTGCTGCCGCTGGACAGGCTGGTGGTGGCCCGAGCCTTGCGACTGCTGCGCCAGCGACCGGCATCGAGCTGCCCCATCAGCCTCTCTCTGTGCGCCCAGAACCTGCTCACCCGCGAGTTCCAGCGCGAGCTCTTCTTCGAGCTGTTCCAGTTGCCGCGCAGTACCAACGAGGGGTTGATCCTGCAGTTGTCGGAGTCCCAGGTGACCCGCCACTACGAGGCCCTCAAGCGGCCGCTTCGGGCGATGCGCATGCTGGGGTGCAGGCTGGCCATCGATCATGCGGGCCAGGACGTGGTGAGCACCCAGTACATCAAGGAGTTCGAGATCCACTTCCTCAAGCTGCACCCCAGCCTGGTGCGGGAGATCCACCTGCGCCAGGTCAACCAGATGGCGGTACGCAGTCTGGTGGGGGGCTGTGCCAATACCCAGGCCCGGGTCATCGCGGTGGGGGTGGAGAGTGGCGACGAGTGGAAGATGCTGCGACACCTGGGCGTGCATGCCGGTCAAGGTCCCTGGTTTGCCGACCCCGAGCCCCTCAATCTGCCTGACTAGCGTCCCGGCCGGGGTGACAGGCGGCCCTGCTCCTCCAGGCCCGCCAGCCCCTGCAAGCCACCGGTGTGGATGAAGATGATCTTGCTGCCGCGCGCAATGCGGCCTGCCGCCAGTTCGCGAAACAGCCCCCACATCGCCTTGCCACTGTAGATGGGTTCCAGCGGCAAGCCGGTTTCGGCACTGAATGCCTGCACCCATTGCCAGAGTGCCGGACTGAACCTGGCATAGCCGCCATCGTGGTGATCCAGCGCAATGCGCCAGCCCGGAGTAGTGGCCGCCGCCGGATGCAACCGGCATACCTCGCCGGTGATGAAGTCGGCCCCCTTGAGCACCGCGATGGCCAGGATCTGCTCCTGCGCCCGCTTGCCCGCGATGAGCCCCGCCAGGGTGCCGCCGCTGGCGCAGGGCAGCACCCAGAGATCCGGCGAGAAGGGCACCTCGTCGACCAGCTCGGCCACCCCGGGGATGGCCAGCGGGCTGCTGCCTCCTTCCGGTACCAGCAGGGTGTCGTCATCCTCGAACCGGGCAAGCCATTCGGGATCCTGGCGCCGGCGATAGTCCTGCCGGTCGACAAAAACGAGATCCATACCCCAGCCTTTCGCCGCTTTCAGGGTGGGATTGCTGACGGTATCCCCTTCACCGCGTATGATGCCCGTGGTACGCACTCCCAGTCTGAGTCCTGCTGCGGCCAGGGCGTGGATGTGATTGGAGTAGGCGCCGCCAAAGGAGAGGATGTGGCCCTTGCCCAGCATCTGTGCCTGTTGCAGATGGTATTTGAGCTTTCGCCACTTGTTGCCGGAGAGGGTCGGGTGGATCAGATCATCCCGCTTGCACCAGAGCGTGACGTCATGGGCTGCCAGCAGAGGATGCCGGATCCGGTGCAGGGGGGAGGGGAGCTGAAGGGGAGCCATGGGATCGTCTCCCGTGGGTGCCAGCGTGGCCGTCGATGCGTCGTTTGTCATAAAGTTGGAGGCTAATAGCCTGTTTATGTTAAGGTTTAGTCCGTTTTACGCGGCCAGGTGAAGATCCAGATGAAGTCACTGTTCAGGCGTTCTCCCTCCAGCCATCAGGTCGGGATCCTGCTGGCCAGCGATCGCATTCTGCTGGCCTGCGTGGACCCCGTTCCCGTGTTTGCCAGCCAGCCTGTCAACGGCCCCCACGACTGGTCCAAGGCCCTGGCCGAGCTGTTTTCCCGGTACGGTCTGGCCAAGTCTAAGGTGCGGGTGGCCCTCGCGGCCAGCCTTTATCAGCAGATCCAGATCGACAAGCCCGCCGTCCCCGATGCCGAGATGGCGGGGGCCCTGCCCTGGGCCATCAAGGATTTCGTCAACGAGCCGGTGTTGCAGCTCGCCATGGATTATGTGGATCTGCCGACGCCCCCTGCCGGGCGTCCGCGCATCAACGTTGTCTGCATGCCCAAGAGCCGGGTGCAGCAGGTGGCGGATGCGGTCAACGGCGCGGCGACCCTGGAGGCCATCGTCAGTGACGAACTGGCCATGACGGCCCTCTACGAGGCGGACCAGATGGTGCGCATGCTGCTCTGGCAACCCCGGGGGCAGGAGCTGCAACTGCTGGTCTTCCATCGGGGCGGACTCTGCTTCTCCCGCCAGTTGCGCGGATTTGCGAGCCTCACCGGCAGCCATGAGCCAGATGCCGACCAGCTCGACGCGCTGGCGTTGGAGATCCAGCGATCCATCGATTATCTGGCCGGCCATCTCAAGCTGCCCGAGCCCGGCCAGTTGCAACTGGCCAT
This sequence comes from Aeromonas sp. ASNIH7, assembly GCF_002903485.1. NCBI lineage: Bacteria > Pseudomonadati > Pseudomonadota > Gammaproteobacteria > Aeromonadales > Aeromonadaceae > Aeromonas > Aeromonas sp. ASNIH7. The sequence continues at coordinate 1,713,234 of NZ_CP026226.1, read as the reverse complement.
CGCCTCCTCCGCCATGGGGGTACTGGTGCGTCACCTGGAACAGACGTTCGGTTTCCCGGTGTCGGCCATGGCAAACAAGGCGGTACTGGCAGGAGTCGAATACCTCAGTGCCTATGGTGCGGCCCTGGGCAGGAGCGACTGATGAAACACCATATCAACCTCTATGGCGCCGAATTCCGGCCAAGACGTCTGTGGGCCAGCCTGCCCCAGATGGCGTTGGTCTGGGGCGGCGTCCTGGTGCTGCTGCTGGGGGCCACCCTCTTCTATGGCTGGCAACAGCAGGGCCTCGATCGTGAATTGGCTGGCGTGCGGGCACAGCTCGACGTGCAGCGCGGCGAGGCCAGGCGTCTCGATGCGGAGCTGGCGCGCCATCTGGCGAATGCAGACTTGCAGCGGCAACTGGCCGACAAGCGGGAAGAGCTGGGGGCCAAACAGGCGCTGATGCAGCAGCTTGGCCACCTCTCCCTGCAAAAATCCCAGGGCTATGCGGGGGTGATGGCGGACCTGGCCCGCCTGCGGGATCCCCGCCTCTCCCTGCAACGGATCGAGATAAGCGACGGGCGCATCAACCTCGCGGGCGTGGCCGAACGCAGTCAGGACGTGCCCGCCTGGGTGAACCGCTTCAGGCAGACCCCCTCCCTGGCGGGCAAGCAGTTTGGCGAGCTCACCCTGAGTCGGGACAAGGAGGGCCAGCTTGCCTTCCAGCTCAGTGGCATAGCGCGGGAGACTCCCTGATGGACATGAAGGCACAATGGCAGGGATGGGCGCAGCAGATCGCAGCCCTCAGCCTGCGCGAGCGGATCCTCATTTTGTTGACCGGGGTCGTGCTGCTCGGGGCCATGGGCATCTATGGCTGGCTGGATGACGCCGACACCCGGCTGGGCCAGGATCGGCAGGCCCTGGCTGCGGCGCAGCGGGATCTGGAGATCCTGACCCTGGAAAACCAGGGCAAGCAGGCCAGGCTGGGGCGGGATCCCGATGCCCAGGTACGCGAGCAGCTCGCCAGTGTCGAGACCACTCTGCGCCAGATGGATGCCGAGCTGCTGGCTCAGACGGTGGATCTGATCCCCGCCCACGAAATGCCCGCAGTGCTGGAGGCCCTGTTGTCCCGCTCCGCCAACCTGCATATGCTGGCGCTCACCTCCCTCAAGCCCGAGCCGCTGATGGCCGGGGAGCAGAAGGTGAACCTGTTCAGGCACGGCATCCGGCTTCAGCTGGAGGGCGGCTATTTCGATGTCTACCAGTACCTGAAAGCGCTCGAAGCCCTGCCTCGCCACTTCTACTGGAAGGGCTTTGACTACCGGGTGGTCGAGCATCCCAAGGCGGCGGTAGCGATGGAGATCTACACCCTCAGCACCAGCAAGGAGTTCATCCGTGGTTAAGCGGCATGTCGGCGGGACGGGATCCCGCATTTTTGCCTTCCCATCCTGGCGCTGGCTGGCCCTGTGGGGGAGCCTGCTCGCGCTGCAGGCCCAGGCCGAGGTGCTGCAGGATCCCACCTTGCCCCTGGCGGGATCCGGTTCGGCGGCGAGTGTCGCCAAGGAGGCCGGTCTGCCCAGGTTGCAGAGCGTCATCCTGGGGAGCGGGCCCGCCCTGGCGGTGCTCGACGGTCAAAGCTACCGGGTCGGCCAGCAGGTCAACGGATTCCGGCTGGTGGGGATCAGCGCCGACAGCGTGGTGCTGGAAAAAGCGGGCAAACGCCAGACACTGACCCTGTTTGGCAGCAAGATCCGGATGTGAAGTGGGTGTCGCACGGGATGGTGCGGGCCAGGTTTGTCGAGTTTCATAGCGAGTCAGGTGCACGAATAACATGAAAAAACACCCTTTTTGTCTGCTTCCCCTCGCGCTGGCGGTGGCGGGTTGCACTACCTATCGTCACCCCGAGCCGGTACAGGCCAAAGATGCACTCAAGCAGGCGATGAGCGAGCAGAGCCCGACCGCCCCCCTGACTTCCCTGCCGCCCTCGGTGCAGAGCGAGCTGTTGCAGCTCAATCGTCCCCAGCAGCCGATGACCATTCCCGAGAAGCGGATGCGCATCGCGGCCCATGACGTGGACGCGGTGGAGTTCTTCGGCTCCCTGTTCAAGGGCTCCCGCTACAGCGTGGCGGTCCATCCCGGTGTGGCGGGCGTCATTTCGGTAGAGCTCAAGGATGTGACCCTGCAGGAGGCGCTGGCGACCGTCGGCGACATGTACGGCTTCGACGTACAGCGCAAGGGCAACGTGTTCCACGTCTATCCCGCCGGTCTGCGCACCGAGACCATTCCGGTCAACTACCTGATGATGGCCCGGCGCGGTCTCTCCCGTACCTCGGTGAGCACAGGCGGGGTGACGGCCAACGACAACAATAATGGCAATAACAACAACTTCGACAACGGCCTGAACAACAGCGGCAACAACAACAGCCAGGGCAACACCGCCAGCGGTGACAACAACACCAACAGCAATGGCACCCGCATCGAGACGGACAGCAACAACGACTACTGGACCGATCTGCGGGATTCCCTGCAGACCCTGATCGGCACAGGGGAAGGGCGGGCCGTCATCACCAGTCCCCAGGCGGGCCTGGTCACGGTGCGTGCCTATCCCAAGGAGCTCAAGGCGGTGCGCGAGTTCCTGGACCAGTCCGGCGAACACCTCAAGCGCCAGGTGGTGCTGGAGGCGCGGATCCTGGAAGTGTCCCTCAACGAGGGTTACGAGCAGGGGGTGGACTGGAGCGGCCTCTCCGCAAGCTGGGACGGCGGCAAGGGTATCACGGGGGGCGGCTCCCTCATGGACAGCCCCATCGCTTCGACCCCCAACCAGATCTTCCGGGCTTTGGGGGGCGGCGCCGGTTTCACCATCTCTGATGGCAACTTCAACGTCGCGGTCAGCCTGCTCAAGACCCAGGGGGATGTGAACACCCTCTCCAGCCCGCGCGTGACGGCCACCAACAACCAGAAAGCGGTGATCAAGGTGGGGACGGACGAATACTTCGTCACCAACGCCTCGACCACCACCACCACCTCGGGGACTTCGGCCCCCATCGTCACCCCGAACGTGGAGCTGACCCCCTTCTTCTCGGGGATAGCCCTGGACGTGACGCCCCAGATCGACGAGCAGGGCAAGGTATTGCTGCATATCCACCCCTCCGTCATCGACACCGAGGAGCAGAGCAAGACCATCAACGTCGGCACCGCCGATCCCCTGGTGTTGCCGCTGGCCAAGAGCTCCATCCGCGAGTCCGATACCGTGGTGCAGGCCAACAATGGGGACATCATCGTCATCGGTGGTCTGATGAAGACCGACAGGCAGGAGATTGTCAGCAAGGTGCCCCTGCTGGGTGACATCCCCTGGGTCGGCGAGGCCTTCACCAACCGCCGGGAGAGCAACCGCAAGGTGGAGCTGGTGATCCTGCTCAAGCCCACCGTGGTGGAAAAGGACACCTGGCAGAAAGAGCTGCAACGCTCCTCCGAGCTGCTCGACAAATGGTATCCCCCCAAGGGCTGATCCGGGATGACGCGCCTGTTGAGCACTCCTTCTCCCATGTGGCGGCGCCTCCCGGCTGCTGCCAGTCTGCCCTGCCCGACGGCGGTGGCGCCATGTCGCTGATCCGGGGCTGTCTGCGGCTGCGCGCCCTGGACTCTGGCCGGGAGGGAGCATGTATCTGAGTCACTTCGGACTGCGGGAGGCCCCCTTCGGCCTGACCCCGAACACCGGTTTCTATTACGGCCTGCCCCCCACGAGGAGGCCATGCAGGTGCTCAACTGGGCGCTCTCCCAGGGGGAGGGGTTCATCAAGGTGACCGGCGAGGTCGGCACCGGCAAGACCCTGCTCTGTCGCAAACTGCTGAGCGAGCTCGGCTCCGAGGCCTGCCCGGTGCGCCTGGCCTGGCTGCCCAACCCCCATCTCACTCCGGGGGAGCTGCGCACGGCCCTGGCCCTGGAGCTGGGGTTGACGTTGGCGGGGGAGAGCGAGCTGGATCTCACGGATCGTATTCACCGCCATCTGATCTCCCTGCATCGGCAGGGGAGCAGGGTGGTGGTGCTGATCGACGAGGCGCAAGCCCTGCCGGACGAGACCCTGGAGGCGATCCGGCTGTTTGGCAACCTGGAAACCGAATCCAGCAAGCTGCTGCAAATCGTGTTGTTCGGCCAGCCCGAGCTGGATGCCAGGCTCGGGCAGCCCCGTCTTCGCCAGTTGCGCCAGCGCATCGGTTTTTCCTACCGCCTGCGGCCGCTGCGGCTCGACGAGACCCGGGCCTATCTGGAGTACCGGCTGCAGGTGTCCGGCTATCGCGGGGCCGCCCTGTTCGATGGCCGCGCCCTGCGCAGGCTGTGGCGCGCATCCCGCGGCATTCCCCGCCTCATCAACATACTGGCGCAGAAGTGCCTGATGCTGGCCTATGGCCGCGGTGTGCGGCGGATCGACAGCGCCCTGGTCCGGCTCGCCATCCGGGATACCGATGATGCCCGCCGTGGCCGTCTCACCCTCTGGTGGCCCCTGTTGTTGTTGCTGGGCGCTGCCCTGGCGTATGGAGTCTGGTCATGAGCGTGATCAATCAGATGCTGAAAGATCTGGATAGGCGTCAGCAAGAGGCCGAGGGAGCCGCCGTCTATGTGGCGCCGGTGCGCCAGCAAGGCTGGTGGATGCTGGTGCTGACCCTGCTGTGTACCCTGGCCCTGGGGATCCTCGGCTGGCGCACCTGGATCTTCTGGCAGCAGAGCCAGCGAGCCTCCCTGCCAGCGGCGCAGGTCGAGGCCCCCCGCACCGCCCCTGCGGTGGCGCCATCCGCGCCCCTGGCCGTGGTGGCCACCACACAGGCGGTCTCCTCTGCCGCGCCAATGGCAAAGGTGCCCACCGCCAGTGCCGAGTCGACCGCCGCGAGAGTGGCCCCCTCCGCAGCCGAGCAGGCGCCGGCCGATGAGGCCGTGCTCGCCGATGAGGGCAATCCGCAGGAAGCGCTGGGGGACGAGACGATCCCGAGCGACGAGGAGCTGCAGCCGGACCTCTATGCCGAGCTGGCTGCTGAGCAGGGCGCCGAAGAGGCGCCTGCACCCGCCGCGCCGCGCAAACCCGGGATCCTGAAGATCGAGACGGTGGAACTCTCCGACGCCGAGCTGGCCACCCTGGCCGAGCGCAAGGCGACCACGGCCATGGCCAAGGGACGGATGCAGGAGGCGCAGGATGGCTACTACGAAGTGCTGGCCCACGATCCCCACAACCAGGGGGCGCGGGAACAGCTGGCGGGCCTGCTCTATGGCGCCGGACGGCTGACCGAGGCCGCCCAGGTGCTGGAAGAGGGGCTGAGGCTGGATCCCGCGCAGGCGGACCTGCGTCTGCTGCTGGCCCGTGTGGCCATCAGCGGCGGGGATCGGCAGAAGGCGCTGGACTGGCTCACCGGCTATCAGCCCGATATTGCCAGCAATCTGGATTATTACGCCACCTGGGCCGGTCTTGCCCAGGAGCTGGGGCAGCCTGTCCAGGCGTCCGAGATGTACGTCAGGCTGCTGCGCCAGCAGCCGGATCAGGGGCGATGGTGGCTAGGACTGGGGGTGGCGGAGGATGGTCAGGGACACCGTCAGCGGGCACTGGATGCCTATCGCAATGCCCAGTTGCACGGCAATCTGGGGGAGGCCTCCACCCAATGGCTTGAACAACGAATTGGCCAACTGACCCATTGATTAAAGCGGCAGTTCGATGAGCCCATGCCATCGGACCAGGCAGCGGGCGTGAAGCAACAGAGATCGGAGCAACAATGGCACAACCCAGACTGAAAATGCGCCTAGGCGACTTGCTGGTACAGGAACAGATCATCTCGGATGATCAGCTGCAGCTCGCCCTGCAGCAGCAGCGCCAGACCGGCCGCAAGCTGGGGACCACCCTCATCGATCTCGGCTTCATCAGCGAGGTGCAACTGCTGACCTTCCTCGCCCGTCAGCTGGATGTGCCCTTCTTCGATCTCAACAACCTCACCATCGACGTCTCGGCCGTGACCCTGTTGCCCGAGGTGCAGGCGCGCCGCTACCGGGCGCTGGCCGTCAACCTGAGCGACGACAAGGTCACAGTGGTGATGTCGGATCCGGCGGATCTGAGCGCCCTCGACGCCATCGCTGCCCTGCTCAGCCCGCGGGAGCTGGTGCTGGCGGTGGCCCGTGAAGGCCAGCTGCTGGAGTATTTCGATCGCCTCTATCGCCGCACCCGTGAGATAGAGAACTTCGCGGTGCAACTGCACGAAGAGCACCAGGAGACCGGCTTCGAGCTGGGGGCCGGCAGCCTCAATGCCGCAACCGACGAGGGGGAGGCGACGGTGGCCAAGCTGCTGCGCTCCCTGTTCGAGGACGCGGTACAGGTGGGTGCCTCCGACATCCATATCGAACCGGACGAGAAGGTGCTGCGCATTCGCCAGCGTATCGACGGCGTGCTGCACGAAAACATCCTGAGCGAGGTGCGCATCGCCCAGGCGCTGGTGCTGCGCCTCAAGCTGGTGGCCGGGCTCGACATCTCGGAGAAGCGTCTGCCCCAGGATGGCCGCTTCAATATGAAGGTGCGCGGCCGCGATGTGGATGTGCGGATGTCCACCATGCCGGTGCAGTATGGCGAGTCCGTGGTGATGCGGCTGCTGGATCAATCCTCCGGCATCTTGTCGCTCGCCGAGACCGGGATGCCCCCCGCCATCCTGACCCGCTTCCGTCGTCAGCTCAAACGCCCTCACGGCATGATCCTGGTGACGGGGCCGACCGGTAGCGGCAAGACCACGACGCTCTACGGCGCCCTCTCCGAGCTCAACCAGGCCAGCCACAAGATCATCACGGTGGAAGACCCGGTGGAGTACCGTCTGCCCCGCATCAGCCAGGTGCAGGTCAATCCCAAGATAGGGCTCACCTTCTCCCAGGTGCTGCGCTCCACCCTGCGCCAGGATCCGGACATCCTGCTGGTGGGGGAGATGCGGGACAACGAGACGGTGGAGATCGGCCTGCGCGGCGCCATCACGGGCCACCTGGTGCTGACCACCTTGCACACCAACGACGCCGTGACCAGCGCCCTGCGTCTCATCGACATGGGGGCGCCCGGCTATCTGGTGGCGAGCGCCCTGCGGGCCGTGGTGGCCCAGCGCCTGGTGCGGCGGGTGTGTGAACACTGCGCCTGCGAGACGGCGCCGGACGAGGGGCAGGCCACCTGGCTCTCGGTGCTCTCCGGTGAAGCGCCGGGGCAGCATCGCTATCGCAAGGGACGAGGCTGCCAGAGCTGCAACTTCACCGGCTATGCGGGCCGGATCGGGGTGTACGAGCTGCTGGAGCTGGATCAACCCATGATGGATGCCCTGCGCCGCAACGATGCCGAGGGGTTTGCCCGGGCGGCACGGGCGCACGAGCACTACCGTCCCCTGGCCCTGACGGCGCTCGACTATGCCCGCGAGGGGATCACCTCGGTGGACGAGGTGCTTCGGCTGGCCGAGGACCTGGGGTAACGCATGAGGCATCTGGATCGTACTGAATTACTCTGCCGGGGTCGCCCATGAACCGTTTTGCCTACAAGGGGCGTGACAGCCAGGGCCAGGCCGTCAGCGGCGTGGTGGAAGCGGTCAGCGAGCAGGCCGCCGCCGAGCAGCTGATGCGCCGCGGGGTGATGCCCACCGAGCTGAAGGCCGGCAAGGCCAGGTCTGCCAGCATCGACTGGTCGCTGCTGCTGGAAGGGAGCGTCAAGCTGGAGGAGCTGGTGGTCTTCAGCCGCCAGATGTATGCCCTGACCCGTGCAGGCATCCCTATCCTGCGCGCCATCGCGGGGCTGGAGGAGAGCGCCCACAGCAAGCCCCTCAAGCGGGCGCTTCACGCTCTGGGGGAGGATCTGGCCAACGGCCGGCCGCTGTCGAGCGCGATGCAGTCGCACCCGAAGGTGTTCAGCAGCCTCTTCGTGGCCATCATCCACGTGGGGGAGAACACGGGTCAGCTGGAGGAGGCCTTCCTGCAGCTCGCCAACTATTTCGATCTGGAGCTGGAGACCCGCAAGCGGATCAAGACCGCCATGCGCTACCCCACCTTCGTGCTGATTGCCATCGCCGTCGCCATGGTGATCCTCAACATCATGGTGATCCCCGTCTTTGCCGGGATGTTTGCCAAGTTCGGGGTGGAGCTGCCGCTGGCGACCCGGATCCTGCTGGCCACCTCCCACTTCTTCGTTCACTACTGGTGGCTGCTGCTCGCCATCCTGGTGGGCGCCGTCGTCGGCTGGCGACGCTGGGTCGCCACCACCAAAGGCAGGCTGGCCTGGCACAGATGGCAGCTGCGGCTGCCCATCGTCGGCTCCATCATAGAGCGCTCCCTGCTTGCCCGTTTTGCCCGCAGCTTCTCCATGATGCTCAAGGCCGGGGTGCCGCTCAACACGGCGCTGACCCTGGTGGCCGACGCGGTGGACAACGCCTGGATGGCGGGACAGATCCGCGACATGCGGGGCGGCATCGAGCGCGGCGAGAGCCTGCTGCGCACCGCCGGCGCCAGCGGCCTCTTCACCCCTCTGGTAATGCAGATGATCGCGGTGGGGGAGGAGACCGGCCAGGTGGACGAGCTGCTGCACGAAGCGGCCGAGTATTACGAGCGTGAGGTGGATTATGACCTCAAGAGCCTCACCGCCCGCATCGAACCCATCCTCATCGGCATAGTGGCGGTCATGGTACTGGTGCTGGCGCTGGGTATCTTCACTCCCATGTGGGACATGATGCGAGCGGTGCGGGGTCAGTCGTGAGTTATCTGTGCAACCAGCATCTTCACTCTCCCAATGGCGGGGAGATGATGCGGGCCGTGCGGGGCAAGTGATGCGATGAGCAGACAGTCCGAGCAGGATGAGCGCTGGCTGGGAGGCTACAGGCGGTTGATCGCCTGCATCCTGCTGCTGGTCATCCTTGCCACCCTGGCCCTGAGCTATCGCAGCCACAGGGAAGAGGCGCTGGCGGTCAGCCTGACCCTGCTGGGGGAGCAGTTTGCCGAGCGGGTCCAGCGGCTGCACGGGCGCTGGCTCGATGAGCGGCGCCCCGCCGTGCTCCATGCAGAGGGGCGGGCCTGGCAGTTCGATGGGCGAGGCTGGCCGCTGGCGGTGTTGCCGCTACAGTCACCGTCCGAGAACTGCCGCGGGCTCTGGTCGGCCTTGCTCGGCCAGGAGGCGCTGTCGATGCCCACCCTGCAGGTGCTGGCTAGCCCGGATGGGGGGGGATGCGAATTTGGTTGGGAGGCTAACTGGTTGATCTATCGCTTCGCCGACGGCAGTTTGCTGAACAAATCTTGAACAGTATCGTTCTAGCGTCTCGGCGACATGATTTTTTTCTATCTGCATGAAATAATGCGGAACATTACGGAGGCAGCATGGCAACAAAGAGAGTGATACCCGGCCAGGGGCCCGGTCAGATGGCCGGTTTTTCCCTGATTGAGCTGGTGATCGTCATCGTGATCCTGGGGATCCTGGCCGTCACCGCCTTGCCCCGTTTTCTCGATGTGACCGACGAGGCGAAGAAGGCGAGCGTGGAAGGGGTGTCTGGCGGTTTCGCCACCGGAGTGTCCCTGGTGCGGGCCCAGTGGGAGGCCGAAGGGCGTGCCAGGCAGGATGGACTCAACACAGTGCTCTATGACGGCTCGCGTTTCTATCTGACCACGCCGACCGACAGTCAGGTCAGCAATGGCGAGCTCTCTCCCGGGTATCCCATGGACACGGCAGCAAGCGGCACGCCCGATGTGGATCCGGCCAGCCTGACGGCGGCCCGCTGCCTCAATATTTGGGAGGGGTTGTTGCAGAATCCTCCCAAGGCTACTGCCCGTTTTGACGAGGTGCGCGGTAGCGGCAATGACCTGAAGTTCTATGCCACGGTGAGCAACAATGGACTGGATTCGGTCTGCCGTTACTATCTGGTCAACAGCCTGAGCAAGGGAAGTGATGGGCGCTATCAGGACCCGCAAGGGAGCACGGATGAGTTCATGAGTTTCAGTTACCGCCCGGCCTCCGGCCAGGTGACTACCAATATCAATTGATAAACAGAGGAAAACGTAATGAAGAAGCAAGCGGGTTTTACCCTGATCGAACTGGTGATCGTGATCATCATCCTGGGCATTCTGGCGGTCACCGCCGCGCCCAAGTTCCTGAATCTGCAGGATGATGCCAAGAAGTCTGCCGCGCAGGGCGTGCAGGCAGCGTTGTCCAGCGCTGCCAATCTGGTCTATAGCAAGGCAGCTCTGAATGGGCAGGAAAAGGCATCTGCGGCAGGTGGTACTGACTTGAATGGAATGACCGGTGTCAAGGTTATCTATGGCTACCCGACCGCTGATACCATTTCCGCTGCTGTAACCCTGGACGGCTGGGTTGCAGCTTCTGGCGCAACTGCTCTCGAGTCAACTTTTGCCCCTGCTAATACCAGTGGCAATACTTGTACCGTAAAATACACAGCCGCAACCAGTGATACTGTTCCTTTCAAAACCGAGTTGCAAAACTGTAAGTAATACGTGTTGACAAGCGAGGCTTCGGCCTCGCTTTTTCATTATTCAATGAGCAAGCAAATGCCGAGAAACAAGGGCTTCACCCTGATAGAACTGGTTATCGTAATCCTGTTGCTCGGGATTCTGGCCGCCTTTGCCGTGCCTAAATGGCTGGGCAAAGGCGGCTTTGAAACCCATACCCTGCGTGACGAGCTGGTGGCCCGGCTGCGGCTGGTGCAGACCATGAACATGCAGGAAGGGGACGCGCGCTGCACCCAGCTGGTGGTGGAGCCGAGCCGCTTCGGTCATCTGACCCTGCTTGGCAGCTGTACCCCCAAGCCCATCTCCGGCTGGAGTGCGGACGAGCAGAGCCGGGGGCGAGTCATCACCGCCTCCGGCGGCCTCTCCCTGCCTCAAGGGAGCTTTTCTTTCGACAAGCGCAGCGGCCGTCCGCTTTCACCCTCAACCTGCGTCAATGGCTGCAATCTGGCGGTGAGCAGCGGGCAGGAGAGCGCCCGGCTGCGCATCGAGCCGGAAGGTTATATCCATGCCCTCCCTTAAGGCCCGGTGCGGCTTCACCCTGATCGAGTTCGTGGTCGGTATTGTGCTGCTGGCCATCGCCCTGACCGGCGTCCTGGGGCTTCTCATCAATCAGGCACCCCAGGCGGTGGATCCGGTGCAGCAGGTACGCGCCGCCCAGCTCGCCCAGCGCATTCTCGGCGAGATGCTGGAGAAGTCTTTCGACGAGCATTCCGATCACAACGGCGGCCGTTTTCGCTGTGGCGAGACGGCCGGTGTGCCCGCCTTTACCTATCCCCCCTGCACGGCGAGCGCCGACTATGGCCCCGATGGTGGCGAGACCCGCCCCTACGGGTTCAACGACGTGGACGATTTCGACACGGCAGGCCGCTGGGTGGACGCCAGCTACTTTACTCAGGCCTCGGCCGCGAGCAGCGAGGAGGAGTATCGACGCTACCAGGTGAAGATCGCGGTGGTGCCGGATACCCTCTTTGGCAGCGCGGGGGAGGGGGCTGAGTCCATCGGCAAGCGCATCACCCTGACCGTGCGCCTGCCGGACGGGAGCGAGCTGGTCTTCGGCCTCTATCGGGGGAACTACTGATGGGCAAGCCACATTCCCGTGATGTCGCGTGGGAACACCCATGTGCCAGACTCGCCCGTGACCGCGTCCGACCCGGGCGTGAGGGGGGCTTCACCTTGGTGGAGCTGGTGATGGTGATCCTGCTGCTCGGGGTGATGGCGACATTTTCCAGCCAGTTTATCGGCATCGGTACCCAGATCTACGGAGATGCCAGCCGCCGCGAGCAACTGATGAGCGATGCCCGTTTCGCCCTGGAGCGGCTCAACCGCGAGCTGCGCGATGCGGTCCCCGGTTCGGTGCGCATCGAGGATGAGGCGGGCAAGGGGGCGGATCAGGGGACCTGCCTGCGCTTCTGGCCCATCGCCACCGCCAGTCGTTATCTGAGCCTCAATAAATCCGTAGCAGGTAATTTCGAGCTGACTATGGTGGCTTCATCCGCCGGCGAGCTTCCTACTGATGGCTATCGGGCTGTCGTGTATCCCATTACAGGAGAGGGTGGCCTAGAAGCGGGATGCATTCATGGCAAGTGTGTGGCCAATGTGGTGGGGGATGGCTCCTTCGAGCCAACAACTAAGATCGGAACTGTGACCGTAGATGCGGCGTTTGATAGGGAGTCCCCCGCCAAACGCATTTATTTTGCTAATCAGCAGGTGCGTTATTGTATCGACACTCAGGGTACTTTGATGCGATACCGTGAATCAACACACGCCCTGATGGCAGAACATATTCGACCCTCCGAATCCTATTTCTATCGGGATCCTGCCGCCTTCAGCTCGAGCGAGGTGGGGCTGCGGCTAGTGTTTGAGCAGCGCGACGAGCACGTCGTCTTCCACCACAAGCTGGAGACCCTCAATGTGCCCTGACACTCCCTCCATGGTGAGGTCCCAGCGGGGCAGCGCCATCCTGATCGCGCTCTTCGTCATCGTCATCATGGCCCTGCTGGCGGCGGCCATGGGGCGTTTCCTAGTGGACAGCAGCGAGAAGCACACGGTGGAGGTGCGCGGGGTGCGTGCCCTGATGGCGGCCCAGAGCGGGTTGGAGATTGCCCTGTACCGGCTCTACCCGAGCGGCCAGTGGCAGGGGCAAGCCTGCGGCCCCCTGACATTCACTTTCACCGAGGCTGGGCTGGCGGGCTGCAAGGCCAGTGTCAGCTGCACCAAGCTGCCGGTGAGCGTGGCCGGCGTGACCCAGACTGGTTATCGCTTCAGCAGCGAAGGGCGCTGTGGTGAACCCGGGGCCAACAGTGGCCCCAACCCGGACTTTGCCGTCAGCCGCACCCTGGTGGCGGAAGCTTTCGATGGAGTGAATCCATGAGATTCTGGTTGCTGGTCTTAACAATGCTCTCTGGCATGGTTCATGGATTCGAAACCGTTGACAGTGACACCTATTTCCCGGCTGTGGTTCAGGGCCATCGCGGCAATAACAACGCGGTCTGTACCGGCCAGGATAACGCCATGCTGACCCAGAACAACCAGGCGAAAATAACGGGCACGGCAGGTGCCGCATTGAATTTCTGTGACTCGAATCAGGGATCTGGAATGCCATTGGATGGCTGTGACAACGCCAGTGGATCGCGCCGGCTCTGCTCCATCACGGGCCGCTCCATCCGCGGTCTGTCTACCTCGGGTGGCAACCGCTTTCTGAGCAGTTCCGGCAACGATGGCAGCCTGGGGTACTGCAGCGCGGGACAACAGCTAACCCTGGGTAGCGCCAGCCAATACCAGTTCGGGACTATCAGCCTCTACAGTGCCTGCACCCTGACCTTCTCCAGCACCCGTCAAGAGTACAGAATCCAGTCTCTCGCTTTGGGGGGAGCAAAAGTGGTGCTGCCCGCCGGGGATTATTGGATAGACAGACTCGTCGTCAATCAGGGCGGGGAGATTGAAACCCGGGGCAATGTACGTATCTTCGTCAACGCGGTGGAGTTTAATGGCGGGCGTCTCAACGCAGCCAAGACGGGATCTGTGCTGCTGTTTGGATACCAGAATGTCAATTTGAATGGTGAAAGCCTGGTCAACGGCCTGGTATATGCCGATCAGGCATTGAACATGAATAACGCGAGCGTTATCAACGGTAGAACGACCAGTCGCTCCCTGTTTATGTCTGGCACCACCGCCATCAATGACAAGATGTCCCCCCCGTCACCGCGGCGATCGATCACTTCGAGTTCGATCACTCCGGTCAGGCCCTGACCTGCAACCCCGAGACCCTCACCATCCGGGCCTGCGCCAACGCCAGTTGCAGCCAGCTGTTCACGGACCAGGTGAGCGCCATCCTGACCCCCCTGAAGAATGGCAGCAACGGCTGGATAGCCGACAGCCAGGTGAGCTACAACGGCAACACCGCTACCGTGACCTTCAGCAACGGCACCGCCAAATTGCAGCTGCGCAACAATCTGGCGAGTGTCATGAAGGTGGGGGTGAGTGGTTCTATTCCCTCCACCAAGCCGCTTAGCGAGACGCTTTGCCGGGCGGGCAGCGGCGCCCTGAGCGCCGCCGCCTGTACCTTGAGCTTTGCCGACAGCGGCTTCCTGTTCAATGTGCCGGATACCCTGGCCAACAGGCCCCAAGATGTAGTGATCAGTGCCGTCAAAAAGGACAATGCGACCCAGCAGTGTGTCCCCGGTTTTACCGGTGAGCGTTCGGTCGGCTTCTGGGGAACGTATGTCACCCCGAATGACAATTCTGCCGGGAGTCAGATGGCGATAGATGGCAAGACGATTTCGACTTATGCCGCCAATGTAGTCTCGCCAGCGGCGACAACCCTCAATTTGACCTTCGATGGTCAAGGCAAGGCGACGTTGAAGAGTGTTCGCTATCCGGATGCGGGCCAGATGCGACTCAATGCCCGCCACGATGGCAGCGGGGATACCGCAGGGCTGGTGATGACGGGGTCGGATCTGTTCGTGAGCCGCCCGGTGGGGCTCTGCATCACGCCCACCCAGGGGACCTGTGCGGCAGGGGATATCACCTGCCCTGTGTTCAAGAGGACGGGAGACAGCTTCTCGCTCAATATCCGGGCCATGGCGTGGCAGAGCGACACCGATGAGGATATCTGCACCGGCAATAGCACCACCCCCAACTTCGTGTTGTCCGACATCGCCCTGACCAGCGAGCTGGTGGCCCCTCAGGGGGGCGTGGCCGCCCAGGTCACTCCGACCAAGTACAGCCACGTTGCAGCCAGTGCCGGCCTCAATACCCCCGCCCTCAGTCTCAACGAGGTCGGGGTCTTCAGGATCAAGGCGACGCCACCGGTGGCAACGTCGCCAGAGGGAAGCACAGTATCAACGGACTATTTCGGTTACACCATCCCTCCCGCCACCAGCGTGCCGCTGGGGCGCTTCGTACCCTGGGACTTCAACATGACGAGCGGCACCGTCACCCCGGCCTGCGGTGGTTTCAGCTATATGAGCCAGCCATTCGGGGTACAGACGGTGGTGGAGGCGCGCAACAAGGAAGGGAGTGTCACGAGGAACTACCGTGATGCCTTTGCCAGGGGGGCCCTCACCCTGGTGGCCGCCAACAATCAGGACGGGGTGGACAGATCCAATCGGCTGGCGCCGCTGGCCGCCAGCTGGACCGAAGGAACAGGCAAGCAGTCAGGTCAAACCCGCTTTATGCGGCTGCGCGAACTGACCCCTAGCCTGACCGCACCGGAAGAGCCCTTGCCGCTCCTGCGACTAGGGCTCAGAGTAACGGACGGTGAGACTCCTGAGACCAGCTTCCTCAGCGGACGGAACATGAATCCGTCCGTCAGCGGCACTTGCCAGAGCGGGGTGAACTGCACCGCCAAACAGCTCTCCATTCCGAAGGGATCGGACGATACCATGATCGCCTACTACGGCCGGCTGCTCGCCAGCACCCGTCAGGGGGTCGATAGCGCCCCGCTGGCGCTGCCCCTGCAGGTGCAATATTTCGAAGGGGGCCTGTGGCGAGCCAATTCGCAAGATAGGCGAGCCAATTCGCAAGATATCTGTACCCAGATCTCCCTGGCGGGAGGTGGTATCGTCTTTACCGATGCGGAGCAACGCTATGACTCCGCGACGGGGGATCTGATCCTCAAAGACGGTACCCGCATTCGCCTTGGTCTCGGCAATGTGGCTCCGGGCGGTACTCAGGTCGGTTTCGACGCAGGCGAGACCCGGTTCCACTTCGCGCCGCCCAATCAGGCGGTGCGCATTCCCTATCGGATCGTGCTGGAGCAACAGCCATCCCAACCCGTCTGGTTGGCGGATCCGGCCACGGCGGATCACCTGCTGGGAGAGGCCATTTTTGGCCGGGATCGGGGTAATGACAGAATTATTTATCGCCGCGAAGTGATGCCCTGACACCCGGGCTGACACGGGGAGATAGACGCAT
This sequence comes from Aeromonas sp. ASNIH7, assembly GCF_002903485.1. Classification (NCBI taxonomy): domain Bacteria; kingdom Pseudomonadati; phylum Pseudomonadota; class Gammaproteobacteria; order Aeromonadales; family Aeromonadaceae; genus Aeromonas; species Aeromonas sp. ASNIH7. The sequence continues at coordinate 1,697,343 of NZ_CP026226.1, read as the reverse complement.
TGCTGTACAGCGGCGTCTTATCTCCTTGTTTCGTAGTGTTTGTCGGCCTGAGCGGGTGAGTGATGACTCGCATTTTTGTCGCGCCTGATTGATTGGCGACAGTTTGAGCGCTTGCCCATTGGGGTGGGCATTGGTAAAGTTAGCCGGTTTTCTGCACCTCCAAATTCTTAGGATTTCCCGTAGCCATGTTCAAAAAGCTCAGAGGCGTCTTTTCCAACGATCTGTCGATCGACTTGGGAACTGCCAACACCCTGATCTATGTAAAAGATCAAGGGATCGTCCTTAACGAACCCTCAGTTGTCGCCATTCGCCAAGAGCGCGGGAACGCCAAATCGGTCGCTGCTGTCGGTCATGCCGCCAAGCAGATGCTGGGTCGTACCCCTGGTAACATCTCCGCCATTCGCCCGATGAAAGACGGCGTGATCGCCGACTTCTACGTGACCGAGAAGATGCTGCAGCACTTCATCAAGCAGGTTCACGACAACAACTATTTCCGCCCCAGCCCGCGCGTGCTGGTGTGCGTACCCTGCGGCTCCACCCAGGTGGAACGTCGCGCCATCAAGGAATCCGCTCTGGGCGCCGGCGCCCGCGAGGTTTACCTGATCGATGAACCCATGGCTGCCGCCATCGGTGCCGGCCTGCCGGTCTCCGAAGCGACCGGTTCCATGGTGGTGGACATCGGTGGCGGTACCACCGAAGTGGCCATCATCTCCCTGAACGGCGTGGTCTACTCCCAGTCCGTCCGTATCGGTGGCGACAAGTTCGACGAAGCCATCATCAGCTACGTCCGTCGCAACTACGGCAGCTTGATCGGGGAAGCCACCGCCGAGCGCATCAAGCACGAGATCGGCTCCGCCTATCCGGGCGAAGAGGTGCGCGAGATCGAAGTGCGCGGTCGCAACCTGGCCGAGGGTGTGCCCCGCAGCTTCACCCTGAACTCCAACGAGATCCTGGAAGCGCTGCAAGAGCCGCTCTCCGGCATCGTCTCCGCCGTCATGGTGGCCCTGGAGCAATCCCCGCCCGAGCTGGCGTCCGACATCTCCGAGCGCGGCATGGTGCTGACCGGTGGTGGTGCCCTGCTCAAGGACATCGACCGTCTGCTGATGGAAGAGACCGGCATCCCGGTCGTCGTGGCTGAAGATCCCCTCACCTGTGTCGCCCGTGGCGGTGGCAAGGCGCTGGAGCTGATCGATATGCACGGTGGCGATCTGTTCCACTACGAATAAGACCCAAAGCCGGCCGAGCGCCGGCTCTTTTTTGACGACTCATGAAACCCATCTTCGGTAGAGGCCCTTCGCTTCAGTTACGGTTGTTTCTCGCCGTCATCATCTCCGTCGCTGCCATCGTCGCGGATTCCCGCTTCGGTGTGTTCAGCCATGTCCGCGTTTATCTGAGCTCCCTGGTGAGCCCGCTGCAATACATCGCCAACGCCCCCGGCACCCTGCTCGACACCATGTCGACCCAGGTGCAGACCCGCGCCGATCTCATCGAGCAGACCAAGCAGCAGGAGCAGCAACTGTTCACCCTGCGCTCGCGCCTGCTCAAGATGGATCAGCTGGAGCACGAGAACCAGCGTCTGCGCGAGCTGCTGGGGTCGCCGGTACACAAGGAGTCCCGCAAGATGGTGGCCGAGCTGCTGTCGGTGGATTCCGACCCCTTCAGCCATCAGGTGCTGATCAACAAGGGGGCGCTGGATGGCGTCTACAACGGCCAGCCGGTGATCAACGATCAGGGGGTGGTCGGTCAGGTGCTCCACGTGGGCTCCACCACCAGTCGCGTCCTGCTCATCACCGACTCCAGCCACGGTATCCCGGTGCGGGTGCTGCGCAACGACTTGCGCGCCATCGCCTCCGGCAGCGGCGAGCTGGACAAGCTGGAGCTGCGCAACCTGCCCCGCAACACCGACGTCCAGGTCGGCGATCTGCTGGTCACCTCGGGCCTGGGCGGCCGCTTCCCGGAAGGTTATCCGGTGGCGACCGTGACCCGCTCCGACTACGTGGAGGGCAAGCCCTTCGCCCAGATCGAGGCCAAGCCGCTGGTGGCGCTGGACCGTCTGCGCTACCTGCTGCTGCTGTGGACCGACAAGAAACCGGAAGTACACGACAAGGATGCCCTTGAGCCTGCGGCGAGCGCCTCGGCGGCCACGGCAACCTCGGCGGCGGGGGCGACGCGCTGATGCTGCAACCCGCCAGCGGCAGGATCTGGATCTGGTGTTCGATCCTGCTGGCCCTGTGCCTCTCCATCCTGCCGCTTCCCTTTCAATTCGAACCCTTCCGTCCGGACTGGCTCGCCATGGTGCTCATCTACTGGGCGCTGGCGCTGCCGCACCGGACCAACGTCGGCACCGCCTGGGTGGCGGGCCTGCTGCTGGACGTGCTGCTCGGCAGCACCCTCGGCGTGCGGGCCATGGCCATGGCCATCACCACCTACCTGGCGGCCTTCCAGTTCCAGAAGATCCGCAACTTCTCCCTCTGGCAGCAGGCGCTGATCATCGGTCTGCTCTCCCTGGTGGGGAAGATCACCGTGTTCTGGGCGGAGCATCTGTTCAGCCGGGCCAGCCTCAACTTCGCCTACTTTTGGTCGACGTTGACGACGATGTTAATATGGCCCTGGATTTTTATGGTCTTGCGCAAGGTGCGGCGTCGCTTCAATATCAAGTGAATGTGAATAAAAACAACGCATTGTAACTGCGCATCGTCTCATTGAGTGAAGTATGAACAAGCACAACGAACTGCAACTCTATCTCGCCTCGGGCTCCCCCCGCCGGCACGAGCTTCTGACCCGCCTGGGCTACCGTTTCGAGGTCCTCAAGCTGGATGTGCCGGAGCTGCGCAACGACGGTGAGAAGCCCCAGGATTACGTCTGCCGGCTGGCCCGCGACAAGGCCATGGCCGGTGTGGCCGCGGCGCCCACGGCGCTGCCGGTGCTGGGGGCCGATACCATAGTGGTGCTGGGGGAGCGGGTGCTGGAGAAACCCTCCGACCTGCTGGACGCCAAGGACATGCTGGAAGCCCTCTCCGGGCGGGTACACCAGGTGATGACGGCGGTGGCCCTGGCCACCCCGGAGCGGTGCGATGTGCGACTGGTCACCACCAACGTGGCGTTTCGCAAGCTGGACGAGGCCGAGATCGAAGCCTACTGGCGCACCGGCGAGCCGTGCGACAAGGCGGGCGCTTATGCTATCCAGGGCATTGCCGGCAAATTCGTCAGTCGCCTCGAGGGGAGCTACAGTGCCGTGGTCGGCCTGCCCCTGCTGGAGACGGACCTGTTGATCAAGCAGCACCTCGAGCAGACCCGGTAATCCTCTCGTCAGCAGTGCGCTGCTGAGTTACCCGTTGTTCGTCGTGCCAGAATTCAAAACTAGAAAGGCAAGGTAACTTATGTCGGTAGAACTGCTGGTAAACGTCACCCCCTCCGAAACCCGGGTCGCCCTGGTCGAGAACGGTCTGCTGCAGGAAGTGCATGTGGAGCGTCAGGCCAAGCGCGGCATCGTGGGCAACATCTACAAGGGCAAGATCAGCCGCGTGCTGCCCGGCATGCAGGCCGCCTTCGTCGACATCGGCATGGACAAGGCCGCCTTCCTGCACGCCTCCGACATCGTCCCCCATACCGAGTGCGTGGCGATCAAGGAGAAGGAGCAGTTCCAGGCCGGCAACATCGCCGAACTGGTGCGCCAGGGGCAGGACATCATGGTACAGGTGGTCAAAGACCCGCTCGGTACCAAGGGGGCTCGCCTCACCACCGACATCACCCTGCCATCCCGTTATCTGGTCTTCATGCCGGGCAGTGCCCACGTGGGGGTCTCCCAGCGCATCGAATCCGAGGCGGAGCGCGAGCGCCTCAAGCGCACCGTGGCCGGCTATGTGGACGAACTGGGCGGCTACATCATCCGCACCGCCGCCGAAGGGGTGGGGGAGCAGGAGCTGGAGCAGGACGCCGCCTTCTTGAAGCGCCTGTGGCGCAAGATCCTCGAGCGCAAGCAGAAGTATCCCCCCTGCAAGATCCTCTACGAGGATCCCAGCCTGGCGTTCAGGGTGGTGCGTGACTTCGTCGGTGCCGAGCTCGACAAGATCCGGGTCGACTCGCGCCAGAGCTTCGATCAGCTCAAGCGCTTCACCGAGGAGTACGTGCCCGAGCTGGCCAACAAGCTGGAGTACTACACCGGCGAGTCGCCGATCTTCGATCTCTACGACGTGGAGAACGAGATCCAGCGGGCCCTGGAGCGCAAGGTGGAGCTGAAATCCGGCGGCTACCTCATCATCGACCAGACCGAAGCCATGACCACGGTGGACATCAACACCGGGGCCTTCGTCGGCCATCGCAATCTGGAAGAGACCATCTTCAACACCAACGTCGAGGCCACTGCCGCCATCGCCCGTCACCTGCGGCTGCGCAACCTCGGCGGCATCATCATCATCGACTTCATCGACATGCAGTCCGAGGATCACCGTCGCCGGGTGCTGCACAGCCTGGAGCTGGCGCTGGCCAAGGACAGGGCCAAGACCAACGTCAACGGTTTCTCCCAGCTCGGGCTGGTGGAGATGACCCGCAAGCGCACCCGGGAGAGCCTGGAGCACGTGCTCTGCGCCGAGTGCCCCGAGTGCAAGGGGCGCGGCCGGGTCAAGACGGTGGAGTCGGTCTGCTTCGAGATCCTGCGGGAGATCATCCGGGTCAACCGCGCCTACGACGCGGATCAGTTCACCGTCTATGCGGCCCCCTCGGTGGCCGATTACCTGCGGGGGGAGGAGTCCCACAGTCTGGCGGAGCTTGAAGTCTTCATCGGCAAGCAGGTCAGGGTGGTCTCCGAGCCGCTCTGTGGGCAGGAACAGTTCGATGTGGTGATGATGTAATTGGTCTATCGCTGGCTGAGTCGGGGCTGGTTGGCCCTCGGAGTCTTCTTCGTGCTGCTGGCCGTTCTGGTCAGCGTGGTACGACTGGGCGGCCCCTTGCTCAACCAGCACCGGGCGGCCGTGATAGGGACCCTGCTCGGGGAGAGTCAGCTCGAGGTGAGCGTGGATCACGTCGGGCTGGAGTGGACTCCCCGCGGTCCGGCAATCGGGCTGGAAGGACTGGCCATCGCCCCCGATTCGGGGCGTTTCTCCCTGCGCCTTGGCAAGGTGTGGGCCCACCTCGACTTCTGGCGCTCCCTCAACGAACTCAGACCGGTGTTTGGCCAGTTGATCCTGAGCGACGGCAACATCGCGCTGGACATGACCCAGCCCGCCACCCCCGTCAGCGGGAAGAGCGCGAACCAGCAGGAGGCCCTGCTGCGCTTCCTGCTGACCCAGCTCTCCACCTTCGACATTCACGACACTCGCCTGAGCCTCACCACGGCACTGGGGGAGGTGCGCGCCCTCGACATCGCCCAGTTGCGCTGGCAGAACCGCGGCAAGCGGCATCAGGGGGTCGGCAAGGCCTATCTCATCAACGGGGTGGGGGAGAGCACCCTGGACCTCATCATCGATGTGGATGCCCCCGAGGTGCGGCTCGACCGCCTCAAGGGCCAGCTCTATCTGGGGGCCAGAGAGCTGGACATCAGCCCCATGCTGGCCAGGATCCACGCCGGCGCGCCGCCGGTGAGCGGCCAGCTCGACTTCCAGCTCTGGAGCGAGTTCGAGAAGGGCAGGCTCGGCAACTCCCTGCTGGCCTTTGGCAACAACCACCTGATCTGGAAAGACGAGATCAAGGGGGAGCCGCACCGCCTCGACCTGCAGGGGGGCAAGATCCAGCTGCGCCGGGACGGCGAGGCGTGGCAGCTCGCCAGCCACGACGTCACCTTCAAGCTCGATGGCGCCACCTGGCTGCACAGCCGCCTGCAGCTCGAGCGCATCGGCTCGCGCATCCAGGGCTATGTGCCCGCCATCGATCTCGACCAGATTGCCAACCTGAGCCAGCTGGTCTCCGGCCTCTATCCCGAGCTGACTGAGACCCTCAAGCGCACCCGGCCAAGGGGCCAGTTGCAGGAGCTGGTCCTGCAAGCCGACGGGGACTGGCAGGGGCTCTCTTTGCAGGGGCAACTGCGCGGCTTCGGGACCCGGGCCTGGCACGATGTGCCCGGTCTGCAAAAGCTGGACGGCGACTTCTGGCTGACCCCGAACGGGGGGCGTGCCCGCCTGACCCTGGGCAAGGGCAAGGTGGATCCGGCCCGCCACTTCAAGGAACCCATCCCGGTGGACAGCCTGAGTGCGGCCCTCGACTGGTGGCGGGCGCCGCAAGGCTGGGTGCTCTATGGCCAGGACATTGCCCTGGACAACCCGGATCTGCGCCTCGCCAGCCGGTTTCGCCTCGAGCTGTTCGAGCACCCCTTCCTCGCCCTGACCGGGCGCATCGACGTCAAGAACGCGGCCCATGCGGATCGCTACTACCCCCTGGCGGTGATGGATGAGGGGCTGGTGAGCTACCTGAGCGGCGCCATCAAGGGGGGTAAGGCCAAGGGGGCCGACCTGCTCTGGTACGGCGAATTCCGTGACTTCCCCTACGACAACGGCAAGGGCGTCTTCCAGGTGGCGGTGCCGCTGCAACAGGCCACCTACGAGTTTTTCCCGGGCTGGCAGCCGCTGACCGACCTGCAGATCGATCTGCTGTTCCAGAACGCCAGCCTCGACATGAACAGCCGCGCCACCCAGCTCGGCAAGGCCAGCTCCGACTCGGTGCACGCCTGGATCCCGGACCTCTATCCGGGGGCTCACCTCTACGTGGATGCCAAGGTTGAGGGTGAGGGCAAGGCCATCAGCGACTATTTGCAGGACTCGCCGCTGGGGGGATCCGTCGGTCAGGCGCTGCGGGAGGTGGAGATCCGCGGCCCCATGAAGGGTACGGTGAAGCTCGACATACCGCTGGATGGCGAGGGGGAGGTCAAGGCCAGCGGGGAAGCCAGCTTCAAGGACAACAAGGTGAGGATCGCCTCCCTGGATCTGCCCCTCGACGGGGTCGCAGGGACGCTCGAGTATGACAACGAGCAGACGCGCATTCACAACCTCAAGGCCAGCCTGTGGAACCAGCCGCTGACCCTGGATTATCAGGGGCGGCAACTGCCCCACGGCTATCAGGCCGATCTCAAGTTCCAGGGGCAGTGGGACAGCCGCCGCCAGCGCCGGGACATACCGGCCCTCGAGATGCTCCAGGGGCGCAGCAACTGGTCCGGTACCCTGGGGCTGACCCTGCCCGAGAACAAGGCGTTCAGCTTCCAGCTGGCGCTGGACTCCAACCTGCAGGGCATGGGGCTGGATCTGCCTGTGCCCCTGACCAAGGCGGCGGGTACCCGGCTGCCCCTCAAAGTGACAGCCCGTGGGCGGGATGGCAGCGCCGACATCCGTGCCGTGCTGGGGGCGGACATCGACATGCAGAGCCGCCTGGTGTACGGCGACGGCGTCCCCTACCTCAGCCGGGTGCGGGTCAACATCGGCCAGCCCGGGGCGCGGGTGATGCAGGACAAGCCCATGCTGCTCGCCATCAACCAGCAGCAGGCGGACGTGGCCGGCTGGCTGGCCCGTCTCAAGCAGTGGCTGCCGGCCGGTTCGGCGCCGAGTGACAATGCTGTGGTGGGCCCCTCTTTCTTGCCCCAGGAGTGGTGGGTGGATGGCCAGCTGGCCCGTGCCGACATCGGCAGTGCCAGCCTCAAGGCGGTACATTTCACCCTGGGGCCGGTGAACCAGGCCACCGAGGTGATGATCGACAGCCCCGACGTGATGGGGGTGGTGCGGGTGCCGGTGGCCGATGGGCGCCCCATCGATGCCAAGTTTGCCCGCATCTACTGGTCCGGCAAGGGGACCGATCTCAGCCCGGATCCCGATGAGCGCCAGGACAGGGCCATCATGAATGCCATTCCCTGGCTCACCTTCAGCTGCGTGGATTGCCGCTTCGGCGAGCTGCCCCTGGGTGAGGTGAAAGGGGAGCTGCTGCCCGGGGCCAACCGGCTGGATCTCAAGGGACTGGAGATGCGCCTGGCGGGCAGCACCCTGCGCGGCAGCGCTGAGTGGCTGGCCCGTGGCAGCCAGATGCAGACCCGTGCCAGGGTGAACCTCGAGACCCGCAACAGCGAGCTCCTGCTCAAGCGGCTCGGCTACACCTCGCCCATCGGGGATGCCCCGGGCAAGCTGGCGCTGGATCTGAACTGGCGTGACGTGCCCTACCGCCTGAGCCTGCCGACTCTGGCGGGCAGTGCCGACTACCAGCTGGAGGGAGGGACCCTGCGGGAGGTCAACGACAAGGGGGCCCGACTGCTCTCCCTGCTGAGCCTCGACTCCCTGATGCGCAAGCTGCGCCTCGATTTTCGCGACGTCTTCGACAAGGGCTTCTATTTCGAGTCCATGTCCGCCTCCGCCAAGGTCAATCAGGGGGTGGTGGAGAACAACGACTTCTACATGAAGGGCGCCGCGGGCAACCTGCGGGGCAAGGGCATCGCGGATCTGGTGCGCTGGCGGCTCGACTTTGATCTGAGCTTCTCCCCGAACCTGGGGGGTACCCTGCCGGTGGTGGCGGCCTTCTCCCTGACCCCCATCACCGGGCTCTATGTGCTGGCCCTCTCCAAGCTGCTGGAGCCCGTGGTGGACGTGGTGACCCGCATCGATTTTCGGGTCTCCGGCCCGCTGGACGCCCCCAGGCTGGTGGAGGCGGGGCGGGATCGCGCCCGCATCAAGCTCAACCAGCACCAGAAGGATACGGTGGATGCGGTGGCGCCCGGCCTGCCCGCCAAGGAGGTCACCCCCTTCCTGCTCGATCCCAAGCATCAGGGCTCGGGTCAGCGCTGAGGGCATGCACCGGGCTGGGGGACTTTCCCCCGGCCGCCAAACCCCTCATAGTGCGGATATTGCCCGCGAGCCGAGAAGGCCTTGTGTCACCGGCTCGTCCAACAGAAGAGTGCAGATATTGCCCCGCGAGCCGTGAAGGCCTTCTGTCACCGGTCACCGGCTCGCCCAACAGAAGAGTGCGGATATTGCCCCGCGAGCCGAGAAGGCCTTGTGTCACCGGCTCGCCCAACAGAAGGAGCGCGTCATGTGGCTAGCCGCCATGCAGTTGATATCGGGTCGTACCTGGCAGGATAACCGGGAGCGGATCGCCGCCGAGCTGGCGAGTCTGCCCGGGGAGCGCCCCTTGCTGGTGCTGCTGCCGGAAAACTTCGCCCTCTTTGGCGAGCGGCAGGGGTATCTGGACGGGGCAGAGCCGTTGGGAAATGGCCCAATCCAGCAGCAACTCTCTGATTGGGCCAAATCCCACGGCATCTGGCTGGTGGCCGGAGCCATGCCCACCGCCATCGCCGGTGCCGACCACATTCACACCAGTACCCTGGTGTTCGATCCCGACGGCGAGCTCAAGGGGCATTACCACAAGATCCACCTGTTCGACGTGGACGTGGCGGACAATCACGGCCGCTACCGGGAGTCGGAGACCTTCAGCCCGGGTGATCAGCCTGTGCTGGTGGACTCCCCCTTTGGTCCCCTCGGCCTTTCTATCTGTTATGATCTGCGCTTTCCCGAGCTGTACCGCCAGTTGGCCCGGGCCGGTGCCCGGGTGCTGCTGGTGCCTGCCGCCTTTACCGCCGTCACCGGCGAGGCGCACTGGGAGCCTCTGCTGCGGGCCCGTGCCATCGAGAACCAGTGCTACGTGGTGGCCGCCAACCAGGGGGGCACCCACGAGACGGGGCGCCAGACCTGGGGCCACAGCATGGTGATCGACCCCTGGGGCCGGGTGCTGGCCTGTCGGGCGTCGGGGCAGGGCACTGTGCTGGCGCCGCTGGATGGGGCCCTGGTCGATGAATTGAAACGCACCATGCCGGTGCTGCAACACGCCCGCCTGTTGTGAGCCCGCGGCCGTGGATTTAACCGTTACGACATCTCGCATGAGAGTGGAGAGAAAGATTTGAGTCTATTGAGCCAGGTTAGTGCCTCCCTGTTGGCCCCGAACGATCTCGACGAAGGGCGGCTGCAACAGCTGCTCGGCAGCCTGATGAGCCATCAGGTGGAGTTCGGCGACCTCTATTTCCAGCGCAGCTGGCACGAGTCCTGGATGCTGGAGGACGGCATCGTCAAGGATGGCAGCTACAACATCGATCAGGGGGTGGGGGTGCGCGCCGTCAGCGGCGAGAAGACCGGTTTCGCCTACTCGGACGAGCTGAGCCTGCTGGCGCTGCAACAGTCGGTGACTGCCGCTCGCGGCATCGCCGCCGCCGGTGCGCAGGGCAAGGTAAAGGCATGGGCTCGCACCGAAGCAAACCTGCTCTACCCGGCGCTGGATCCCCTGCAGACCCTCGACAAGCAGCAGAAAATAGCCCTGCTGGAGCAGATGGACAAGTTCGCCAGAAGCCTGGATCCCGCCATCAATCAGGTGATGGCTTCCATCAGCGGGGTCTATGAAGAGATCCTGGTGGCCGCCACCGATGGCACCCTGGCCGCCGACGTGCGCCCCCTGGTGCGCCTCTCGGTGACCGTCATTGCCGAGAAGGGGGATCGCCGTGAGCGCGGCAGCGCGGGGGGCGGTGGCCGCTTCGGTTATGACCATTTCCTCGAGCTGGACGGGCTCGAGAGCCGGGCGTTTGGCTATGTGCGCGAAGCGGTACGCCAGGCCCTGGTCAACCTGGAGGCCATCGACGCCCCGGCCGGCACCATGCCGGTGGTGCTCGGTGCCGGCTGGCCCGGTGTGCTGCTGCACGAGGCGGTGGGTCACGGTCTGGAAGGGGACTTCAACCGCAAGGGCTCCTCCGCCTTTGCCGGGCGCATCGGCGAGCAGGTGGCTTCCAAACACTGCACCATCGTCGATGACGGCACCCTGCCGGGTCGGCGCGGCTCCGTCTCCATCGACGACGAGGGGACGCCGGGGGGCTACAACGTGCTCATCGAGAACGGCATTCTCAAGGGTTACCTGCAGGACAAGCAGAACGCCCGCCTGATGGGCGTGCCGCTCACCGGCAACGGCCGCCGCGAATCCTACGCCGCCCTGCCGATGCCGCGCATGACCAACACCTACATGCTGGCGGGTCAGTACGATCCAGCGGAGATCATCGCCTCGGTGAAGAAAGGCATTTATGCCCCCAACTTCGGTGGCGGCCAGGTGGACATCACCTCCGGCAAGTTCGTCTTCTCCGCCTCCGAGGCCTACCTCATCGAGGATGGCAAGATCACCGCGCCCATCAAGGGGGCGACCCTGATCGGCAACGGCCCCGAGGCGATGAGCCAGGTTTCCATGGTGGGCCGTGATCTCGCGCTGGATCGCGGAGTCGGGGTCTGTGGCAAGGAGGGGCAGAGCGTGCCGGTCGGTGTCGGCCAGCCCACCCTCAAGCTGGATCAGCTCACCGTGGGCGGCACCCAGTAAGGTCACACACCTTTGTAAACCCCGGCCCGGCGCCGGGGTTTTTATTGGAACGCGCAAGCAATAAAAAGCCCCGGCAGGCGCCGGGGCTGGGAAAGGGGTCGGGTCAGTTGACCGAAATGGCGCGGGCGTCGATGAAGAAGCGGGCGTGGCCGTGGTCATCCACCCTTATCTGGGCGAGCAGGCGATCCTTTCGCTTGAACTCCCATCCTGTCTTGATCCGGGTCAGCGCGGGGCTGGCGGCACCGACCACGTTCAGATACTCATGAAACAGGCTGTAGCTTCCAATCTCGGTCAGCATCTTTTCCATTTGCATATCTCCTCAAGTGATGGGGTCAGCACATGCCACGCTAGCGGCAACCTTCTGAACCCTGCCTGTACAAAAACCAGACTACCCCATCAAGATGAAGGCAATATGATCAGGCGCAAGATCAGGAGGGATTTGCACGAAAAATGACACCGTTTTCAATCAGGGCTGGCGCGGCACGGCGAGATGATCGAGGGCGGTGGATCCGGCATGGGTCGGCAAGGCGGCAGCGGGTTGTTCCATCACCTGACCATGGAAGACGGGATCCTGCGCCACCTCCTTGACGCCGTTGATGCAGAACTGCATACCCATGCACACCAGCAGGAAACCCATGATGCGTGTCATGGCGTCGATGCCGGTGGCCCCCAGGATCTTGCACACGGGATCTGCCAGCTTGAGCACACCCCAGCTGATCAGGCTCATCAGGGCGAAGGCGGTGACCATGGCGGCATAGATGACGACGCGATCGGCCTCGGCCGGCAGCTCGGCGATCTGGGCCGCGCCGCTGATCACCAGCGCCATGGTGCCGGGTCCGCACATGCTGGGCATGGTCAGGGGCACGAAGGCGATATTCTGGTTGGCCTCGACCCCCGCAGACTGGTTTGGCGAGGGGAACAGCATGCGAAAGCCGATGAAGGCGATGATGAGGCCACCGGCCAGGCGCAGGCCGGGAATGGAGATCCCGAACAGATCCAGGATGGAGGATCCGATGAAGAAGCTGACGCACAGGGTGGCGAACAGATAGAGGGCGGCCATGTTGATCTGGCGGCGAATGTGCTCGCGGGACATGCCCTTGCTCAATCCCAGCAGCAGGGTGGCCGTGGTGGGCGGGTTGACCATGGGCAGCAGGGCCAGCAAGGCGAGAAAGACGACCTGGAAGAACATAGTGGACCTCGGGCAGATGGACGGATTGGGGTGAGCTGGCAGGTCCGCAGCGGACCGCCACCCGGTCGATGATATCCGCAAAGAACAAGCCCCGACAGTGCGGGGCTTGCTTGGGAAGGATCAGGCGGCCTGCGGGGTGGCCTGGCGTTGGCCGCGCTGGCGCAGCCAGAGCCAGATGCCGAGCACGAAACCGAGGGCGGCCAGGCTGACCACATAGTGGGAGGGGGCCAGCACGTCCTCCTTCATCCAGAGGGTGACCAGCATGGGGGTGAGGCCGCCGAAGATGGCGTAGGCCACGTTGTAGGAGAACGACAGCCCGGAGAAGCGCACCACCGGCGGGAAGGCATTGACCATGACGTAGGGCACGGCGCCGACGATCCCCACCGCAAAGCCCGCCAGCATGTAGAGGGGCACCAGCTGATCCGTGCCGGCTGCCAGGCTGTGGTAGAAGGTATAAGTGGCGCCGGCCAGCAGCAGGGAGCCCAGGATGAAGGTAGGACCGCTGCCGATGGCATCGATCAGGCGACCATAGACGATGCAGCCCAGGGTGAGGGCGACGATGGCCAGGGAGTTGGCGGTCAGGGCATCGGCCGGGCTGATGCCGTGGACCTTCTGCAGATAGGTCGGGGTCATCAGGATCACCACTACTATGCCGGCGGAGAGCAGCCAGGTCAGCAGCATGGAGACGACGACGCTGCCCTTGTGCTCACGCAGCACCGTCTTGAGGGGCAGCTCCTCGGCCAGGGACTTGTTGGCCTGCATCTCTGCGAAGACCGGAGTCTCGTGCAGCCAGCGGCGCAGGTACATGGCGACGATGCCGAACACGCCGCCGAGCACGAAGGCCAGACGCCAGCCCCAGTCGCTCACATCGCCCGGGCTCATGCCACGGTTGATGGCGGTGGCCACCAGGGAGCCGAGCAGGATGCCGGCGGTCAGCCCTGCGGTGAGGGTACCGCAGGCGACACCGACCCGGCGGGCGGGCACGTGTTCGGCCACGAAGACCCAGGCTCCGGGGACTTCCCCGCCGATGGCGGCCCCTTGCAGGATCCGCAGCAGCAGCAACAGCAGGGGGGCGGCGATGCCGAGCACGGCGTAGGTGGGCAGCAGGCCGATCAGCAAGGTCGGCAAGGCCATCAGGATGATGCTGAGGGTGAACATCCGCTTGCGGCCGATGAGATCGCCAAAGTGGGCCATGATGATGCCCCCCAGGGGGCGAGCCAGGTAGCCGGCGGCGAAGATGCCGAAGGTCTGGAACTGGCGCAGCCACTCGGGAATGTCGGCCGGGAAGAAGAGCTCGCCGATGACCACGGCGAAGAAGACGAAGATGATGAAGTCGTAGAATTCGAGGGCGCCGCCCAGCGCCGCCAGGCTCAGGGTTTTGTAATCCTGTCGATTGAGGGGGCGACCGTGGTCGTGCGATGTGCTGACTTTACTCATATCCTTATGTTTCCCATCGTTTTTTTAGTTATTCTCCCCGGTGTGCTGCGGGGATACGCTCACCCACGAGGGTATGCTTTTGTGTCCCGCAATGTAAATCGCACAATTCGCAACACTGTCTTGCAGCACGGTGCGGCAAGTAGCTGGAGAGATCATGACGAAGAAAAAGGTACTGCTCTCCTGGAGCAGCGGAAAAGACAGCGCCTGGGCCTTGCATCGCCTGCGCCAGGATCCGGCCATCGAGGTGGTGGGGCTGTTCACCACCCTCAACCAGGCGTTCGAGCGGGTGGCCATGCACGGGGTGCGCAAGCAGTTGTTGTTGGCACAGGCTGAGTGCGTGGGCTTGCCGCTGACCACCATCGACCTGCCCTGGCCCTGCAGCAACGAGGAGTATGGGCGCATCATGACAGGCTTCATCGCCGATGTGCAGGCCAAGGACATTCACCACATGGCGTTCGGGGATCTCTTTCTTGAGGATGTGCGCGCCTATCGGGAGCGGCAACTGGCGGGGACCGGCATCACGCCGCTCTTCCCGCTCTGGGGCTGCGACACGACCGAGCTGGCGCAGGCGATGATCGACGCCGGGCTCAAGGCCAGGGTCTGCACCCTGGATCCGGGCAAGCTGGACGCCGGGTTAGGTGGTCATGAATTCGGCCCGGCCTTCCTGGCTGCCCTGCCCGCCGGGGTGGATCCCTGCGGCGAGAACGGGGAGTTTCACACCCTGGCCTGGGACGGCCCCATGTTCCTGCATCCCCTGCCCATCCGGGTGGGGGAAACGGTGCTGCGGGACGGCTTCGTCTTCACCGATCTGCTGGCGGAGGATCCCGAATGAGGGAAGACCCCCTCGGGTGAGAAAGGAAAGGGGCCGGCTCCGTGAGGAATCGGCCCCTTTGCGTTTGTCCCCTTCAGCGGGCGGCGAAGGTGTCGCAACTGGCGGGCTTGCCGCTGTCAAAACCGCGTTTGAACCAGGCGAGGCGCTGGGCCGAGGTGCCGTGGGTGAAGCTGTCGGGAACGACCCGGCCCTGACCTTGCTGCTGCAACCTGTCGTCGCCGATGGCCTGGGCGGCGTTGAGCGCCTCTTCCAGATCGCCGCGCTCCAGCACCTGCTCTTTTTCCATGTAGTGGCCCCAGACCCCGGCGAAGCAGTCCGCCTGCAGTTCAAGCTTGACCGACAACCGGTTCTGGGCGACCTGGCTCAGCCCCTGTTGCTGCTGGCGCACCTTGGTGGAGATACCGAGCAGGTTCTGCACGTGGTGGCCCACCTCATGGGCGATCACATAGCCCTGGGCGAAGTCGCCGTCGGCCCCCAGCTTGTCGCGCATGTCCTGATAGAAGGAGAGATCGATGTAGACGGTGCTGTCGGCCGGACAGTAGAAGGGCCCCATCACCGACTGCCCCTGGCCGCAGCCGGTGCGGGTTGCACCGCGATAGAGCACCAGTCTGGGGGCCTGATAGTGGTTGCCGCTTTGCTGGAACATCTCGCCCCAGGCGTCCTCCGTGGAGGCGAGCATCACCGAGGTGAAGCGGGCGAGGGGATCGTTGGCAGCCTGGGACGAGTTCTGACGCTGGGGCTGGCTCTGCGGGGCCGGATCCTGCAGCAGGGGGCCGAGGTCCACGCCGTAGTACCCCGCCACCATGACCACCACCAGCAGGATCAGGCGCCCCTTGCCACCGATGGGCAGGCCGCCGCCCCCGTTGCCGCCGCCTTGCTGGCGTCGGTCTTCCACATTGTTGCTCTCACGGCGATCTTGCCAGCGCATATCCCCATACTCCCGTCATTGGTGGTGGCAGTAATGATAATGGCTGGCGCCGGGGCTTGCCTAATCGGCCCGGGTCATTCGGCCCAGGGCATCTCGGGCAGGCTGTCGAGAAACTCGCCGTAACGGACGAGGTTGAAGGGGCCCTGTTCGGCTTCCATGGCCATGAGTTCGGCGCCCAGGGCGCAGGCGATGTATTGCAGCGCCTCTTCCCGCGGGGTGCCCTTCATCACCAGGCGCATCAGGGTGGCTTTCACCTGGAGGGGATGGCCGTCGGCGAGCTGGTTCTCCACCATCTCCAGCAGTGTCTCTTCATCAAAAAATTCGGGGGTATCGGTCATGGCCGTTCTCCTGCCTGTTCCATGGGGTGGGCAGTATAGCGGGGACGCGGCTCCCGGGGGCGAAAATATCGTCCGGGTCTTGCCAAGGGGACGGGGCGAGAGCAGTCTTGGACACTCTCTCTGCCGAACGAGCCCATGCCATGATCCTCTCCGAGCGCCTGGAACTGCGCGAACTGACCGTTGTCGATGCCCCCTTCATTCTCGAACTGCTCAACGATGGTGATTTTCACCGCTACATCGGCGATCGCGGGGTGCGTACCCTGGCGGATGCCGAAAACTACATCCAGCAGGGGCCTGCGGTCAGTTATGCCCGCCACGGTCACGGACTCTATCTGGTGGTGCGGCGGGAAGACGGGGCCAGGCTCGGCATCTGCGGGCTCATCAAGCGCGATACCCTGCCCTGTGAAGACATCGGCTATGCCTTCCTGCCCGCCTGGCGCGGTCAGGGTTATGCCATCGAAGCCGCGCGGGCGGCCATGGCAGATGGCCGCGAACGGCTCGGCATCGAGCGGGTGGTCGCCATCGTCACCCCGGGCAATGAGCGCTCGGTCCGGCTACTCGCCAAGCTGGGGCTGAGTCAGGGCAAACGGGTCAGGTTGGGGGCCGGCGAGGAGGAGTGCCTGCTGCTGGAGGCGCCGGACAAGGAGACTTGCGGAGTCTAGCCACTGCTCTGGGAGCGGGGCCATGCAGACTATGACGTCAGGCAAGGAGGCCGCCGTGAGTTGCGGCCTGTCTGCATCGGGCGCTGCCGGTGGGCAGGCAAAGTCAGTTGAGCTCTTCGATGGAGAACTCGCCGGCGATACCATCACAGGAGATGGCGAAGCCGCCGCTGAAGCGGGTGCTGAACTGGATCAGGAACGCATCGTCGTCGTGTTCTTGCACGGGCAGGTTGATGGGTTTGCTGCGACGCAGGGGTTTGCGGATTTGTACGTGTTTCATCATGGTATTTCTCTATATAAATTAAGTGTTTGCTCCTTGTATTGGCAAATGTCAGGTCAATGGGCGCGGTCAGCACGATGGCGGACGAGCGCGCAGGAATACCCAGCCCGGTTCAGGGGCGTCTGCACTTTCAAGGAAGGCGCCAAGGACCATGCGGATGCATGATGCTACTTGGGAGTGGGCAGATCGGGTCTGCACCGTGAGAGCCGGGCAACGCAGGCAGACAGCCTGAACGGTTCTCAAGGCGAGTAAATCAGAAGAAGGTTATGCGGGTACTGGCAGGATTCATCGTGAGGTGAAGCATTGCGAACATAATCAGGGCTGATTAACTAGCCGGCGCGCATTCTCTCCTCGAAATGTGTAAAAAGCAAACACTAATTGTGAGTTCACCCAATCATTCCCTGTTTTTCACTGCCACGGGGACGACAAAAGGGCTCCCGAGGGAGCCCTTTTCATTGCCGGTCAGGGACGGGCTCAGGCGTCGCCGCAGGCCTTCTTGGCGGCGGTGATCATGGGGGTAATGGTCATGCCCTGTACCACGATGGAGAACATCACCACCGAGTAGGTCATCACCAGGATCACCTGGCGCAGATCGACGTTGTGTTCCGGGATCATCATGACACCGGATGGCAGTGCCAGGGCCATGGCCATGGCCAGACCGCCACGCAGGCCGCCCCAGGTGAGGATGCGCACCGAGAAGGTGTTGTAGCTGCGGAACTTGCGGAACGCCACATAGGGCATGGAGACGCTGATGAAGCGTGCGGCCAGGCAGAGCGGTACCGCGATGACCAGCAGGATCCAGTCGCGCCAGTCGAGGTCCAGCAGCACCAGTGCCAGACCGATCAGCAGGAACAGCAGGGCGTTGAGGAACTGATCCATCAACTCCCAGAAGTGATCCAGGTGGTGCTGGCTCTGCTCGGAGAAGCCGGAGTGACGGGTCCAGTTGCCGATCATGATGCCGGTCACCACCATGGCCAGGGCGCCGGAGACGCCGATCATGTTGGCGAAGGCGAAGCCCGCGGTCGGGATGCAGAGGGTCAGCAGCAGCTCCAGGGAGCCGTCGTCGGTGGCGCTGATCATCACGTGGGCGATGAGACCCAGCACGGCCCCGAACAGGATGCCGCCGAGAGCCTCATGCAGGAACAGACCGGCCACGCTGCCGAAGGTGGGCTCCACGCCGCCAAAGGCCACGGCAAACACGGTGGCGAAGATGACCAGACCGACACCGTCGTTGAACAGGGATTCCCCCTCGATCTGGATGGCGATCTGGGGTGGCGCCTTCATCTTCTTGACGATGGCCAGTACGGCGATGGGGTCGGTGGGGGAGATCAGGGCACCGAACAACATGCAGTAGACCAGCGGCACATCCCAGCCCAGCAGCTTGGCGATGAACCAGAAGCCGTAGCCGATGAGGAAGGTGGAGAGCAGGGTGGCGGCTATGGCCAGAATGGTGATTTCCCACTTCTGGCTACGCAACGCCTTGAGGTTGATGCCAAGGCCGCCGGCGAACAGCAGGAAGCCCAGGATCCCCTTCAACAGGAAGTTCTGGAAGTCGATGCTCTCCATGGTCTTGATGGCGAGAGGCTCCAGATTGAACCAACCCAGTTTGCCAAACAGCACCAGCAGCGCGGAGATCAGCATGGAGCCCGCAGTGATGGCGATGGTGGTCTGGATCTTCACAACATACTGGTTGGCAAAGGCGATGAAGATCGCCAACGCTGCCAGGAAGCAGAGTGTGTAGTAGACGCTCATAGTTATTTTTCTCTTTGGTAAACAGCAAGCACGTATCCCTCTTGAGGACGGGCATAGGGTACTCCCGGGTTAGATCATGCTCATTACCTATTTATGGTTATATTTAATCGCTGCCATGGACAGATAGACGGCTAGATTTCCATTTAATTTGATTGCTGCTAGGATGGGCATCACGCAGTTGCATGGATGTAAGGGGTACGAGCGGTGTCGAGCAGAGAGTCGAACAAGAAAGCGGATGTCACAACCAGGCTGGAAGCCTGTCTCAAGGAGCGGATCCTGATCATCGACGGGGCCATGGGCACCATGATCCAGGGTTACAAACTCGGTGAGGCGGACTATCGGGGGGAGCGGTTTGCCGACTGGCATACCGACATCAAGGGCAACAACGACCTGCTGGTGTTGAGCCGTCCCGCCGTCATTCGCGAGATCCACGACCAGTATTGTGCCGCCGGGGCCGACATCCTCGAGACCAACACCTTCAACGCCACCCGCATCGCCATGGCGGACTACGAGATGGAAGCGCTCTCGGCCGAGATAAACCGGGAGGCGGCCCGCCTGGCCCGCGCCGTGGCGGACGAGTGGACCGCCAAAGACCCGGCGAAACCGCGCTTTGTGGCAGGGGTACTGGGCCCCACCAACCGTACCGCCTCCATCTCGCCAGACGTGAACGACCCGGGCAAGCGCAACGTCACCTATGACGAGCTGGTTGCCGCCTACACCGAATCGACCCACGCCCTCATCGAGGGCGGTGCCGACATCATCCTGATCGAGACCATCTTCGACACCCTCAACGCCAAGGCGGCCGCCTTCGCGGTGGACCTGGTGTTTGAGGAGCTGGGTTACAGCCTGCCGGTGATGATCTCCGGCACCATCACGGACGCCTCCGGTCGTACCCTCTCGGGCCAGACCACCGAGGCCTTCTACCACTCCCTTCGCCACGTCAAACCGGTCTCCTTCGGCCTCAACTGTGCGCTGGGGCCGGACGAGCTGCGCCAGTACGTGGAGGAGCTGTCCCGCATCAGCGAGACCCATGTCAGCGCCCACCCCAACGCCGGTCTGCCCAATGCGTTTGGCGAGTACGATCTGGACGCGGTAGAGATGGCGGAGCATATCCGCGAGTGGGCCCAAAGCGGCTTCCTCAACCTGGTGGGCGGCTGCTGCGGCACCACCCCGACCCACATCCGCGCCATGGCTGACGCCGTGGCGGGCATCAAGCCCCGTGCCCTGCCGGATCTGCCGGTGGCCTGCCGGTTGTCGGGCCTGGAGCCTCTCATCATCACGGCGGACTCCATGTTCGTGAACGTGGGTGAGCGGACCAACGTCACCGGCTCGGCCAAGTTCAAGCGCTTGATAAAAGAGGGGCTCTACGACGAGGCGCTGGATGTGGCCAAGCAGCAGGTGGAAAACGGCGCCCAGATCATCGACATCAACATGGATGAGGGGATGCTGGATGCCGAGGCGGCCATGGTGCGCTTCCTGAACCTCATCGCCGGGGAACCGGACATCGCCCGGGTGCCGGTGATGATCGACTCCTCCAAGTGGGAGGTGCTGGAGGCGGGCCTCAAGTGCGTGCAGGGCAAGCCGGTGGTCAACTCCATCTCCATGAAGGAGGGGGAGGACAAATTCATCGAGCAGGCGAAACTGCTGCGTCGCTACGGCGCCGCCGTCATCGTCATGGCGTTCGACGAGGTGGGCCAGGCCGATACCCGTGCCCGCAAGTTCGAGATCTGCCAGCGCGCCTACCGCATTCTGGTGGACCGCGTCGGCTTCCCGCCGGAAGACATCATCTTCGACCCCAACATCTTCGCGGTGGCGACCGGCATCGACGAGCACAACAACTACGCGGTGGACTTCATCGAGGCGGTGAAGGACATCAAGGAGCACCTGCCCCACGCCATGATCTCCGGTGGTGTCTCCAACGTCTCCTTCTCCTTCCGTGGCAACGAGCCGGTGCGCGAAGCCATCCACGCTGTCTTCCTCTACCACGCCATCAGGAACGGCATGGACATGGGGATCGTCAACGCGGGCCAGCTTGCCATCTACGAAGACATCCCGGCCGAGCTCAAAGAGAAGGTCGAGGCGGTGGTGCTGAACCTCAACGACAACGCCACCGAGGCGCTGCTGGCCATCGCAGAGAAGTATCGCGGCGCGGGGGCCCAGGCTGAGGATCCGCGGGATCAGGAGTGGCGCAGCTGGCCGGTGGGCAAGCGGCTCGAACACGCCCTGGTCAAGGGGATCACCGACTTTATCGAGGAGGACACCGAGGAGGCGCGCGCCCAGGCCGAGAAGCCGCTGCACGTCATCGAGGGGCCGCTGATGGATGGCATGAATGTGGTGGGCGATCTGTTCGGCGCCGGCAAGATGTTCCTGCCCCAGGTGGTGAAGTCGGCCCGGGTGATGAAGCGGGCGGTGGCCTACCTGCAACCCTACATCGAGGCGGAGAAGTCCGGCGGTTCCAGCAACGGCAAAATCGTGCTGGCCACCGTCAAGGGCGACGTGCACGACATCGGCAAGAACATCGTCGGGGTGGTGCTCCAGTGCAACAACTTCGAGATCGTGGATCTCGGGGTCATGGTCTCCTGCGAGACCATCCTCAAGACGGCCCGGGAAGTGAACGCCGACATCATCGGCCTGTCGGGCCTCATCACTCCGTCCCTGGACGAGATGGTGCACGTAGCGAAAGAGATGGAGCGTCAGGGGTTCAAGCTGCCGCTGCTCATCGGCGGTGCCACCACCTCCAAGGCCCACACCGCGGTGAAGATAGAGCAGAACTACTCCGAGCCTGTGGTCTATGTCTCCAACGCCTCCCGCGCCGTGGGGGTGGCCCAGAGCCTGCTGAGCCCGGAGCTCAAGCCCGCCTTCGTCGCCCGCATCGACAAGGAGTACGAGATTGCCCGGGATCAGCATGCCCGCAAGCAGCCGCGCTCCAAGCCGGTCTCCCTGGCCCATGCCCGGGCCAACCGCCATCAGCTGGACTGGGTGGGCTATGAGCCCCCGGCGCCCCGGGAGCCCGGCGTGCAGACCTTCGAAAACGTGCCCATCTCTGTGCTGCGCCCCTACATCGACTGGACGCCGTTTTTCCTGAGCTGGGAGCTGGCGGGCAAGTTCCCCCGCATCCTGGAAGATGAGGTGGTGGGGGAGGAAGCGACGCGCCTCTACGCCGACGCCAACGCCATGCTGGACCAGTTGGAAAAAGATCGGAGCGTGCGCTGTGCCGGCATCGTCGGCCTGTTCCCCGCCAACGCCGTGGGGGACAGCATCGAGGTCTACACCGACGAGTCCCGCACTGAAGTGAAAAAAGTGCTGCACCACCTGCGCCAGCAGAGCGAGAAGCAGGGCTTTCCCAACTACTGTCTGGCGGATTATGTGGCGCCGAAAGAGAGCGGCAAGCCCGACTGGATCGGCGCCTTCGCGGTGACCGGCGGCATCGGCGAGGAGGCCATCGCCAAGGCCTACAAGGCGGACCACGACGACTACAACGCCATTCTCATTCAGGCGGTGTGCGATCGCCTCGCTGAGGCCTTTGCCGAATACCTCCACGAGCAGGTGCGCAAAGTGCACTGGGGCTATGCCCCGGACGAGGCGCTCAGCAACGAAGAGCTTATCCGCGAAAATTACCAGGGAATACGCCCGGCGCCGGGCTACCCGGCCTGCCCGGAGCACACCGAGAAGGGGAGCATCTGGGAGCTGCTGGACGTGGAGCAGGCCATCGGCATGCAGCTCACCGAGTCCTACGCCATGTGGCCGGGGGCGGCGGTATCCGGCTGGTACTTCTCCCACCCTGAGAGCAAATATTTCGCGGTGGCCCAGATCCAGCAGGACCAGGTGGAAGACTACGCCATGCGCAAGGGGATGACCCTGGCAGAGGCCGAACGCTGGCTGGGGCCCAACCTGCATTGATCCCCGTCTGCCCCGCTTCACGCAGTGCGGGGCAGACGCCGGGTATGCACGCCATATCGAGGTTGCCATGAAGATTGGATTTGTCGGTCTGGGGGCCGTGGTGCAGACAGCCTATCTGCCTGCACTCGCCGCCCTGGCGGAAAATACCGAGATATGGGGTTTTGATCCCGCCATCACCCTGCCCGGCGTCATGTCTGCCCCGACCCTGGAAGCCCTGCTGGCCGAACCCCTGGATCGGCTGGTGATCGCCACCCCTTCCCTGCTGCATCTGCCCGTGCTGGAGCAGGTACTGGCCAGCGCCATTCCCCTCATCCTGGTGGAGAAACCCGTGGTAGCCACCCTGGCCCAGCACGATCGCCTGCACGCCCTGCTGGCGGCCCCCGAGGTGGCAGCCAGGGTGCTGGCGCTGGATCACTGGATGGCCCGCAATGCCGTCCAGCAGTTGCTGCTGAGCGGCAAACTGGATGAAGGCTGGCAGCCTCGGGAACCAGAGGGCGCCGGGGTCGGGCTGGCCACCCTCGCCGATATCAGCGCGGTGGAGGGCTTTTTGCTGGAACCCTGCGGCCTGGACGAGGCTGGGCATCCCTATGCCCTCAACTTCGCCACCGGGGAGCCGGATCGGCGGGTCCTGCGCCATCCAGACGGGGTGATCCTCGACATCGGTACCCATCTGCTGGCGATGATCCGGGAGCTGCTGGTGGCCCTGGGTGGGGACGACCGCCTGCACCTGATCGCGGAGGGCGTCTGCGACCGGCTGGGGCAGCCCATCCGGCGCGGGGATCTGGAGACCGCCGAGGGGCGGGCCTGCCTGCGCGGCGAGGCGGCAGGGGTGCCCCTGACCCTCTGGCTCGACAAGTATGCCGGTCCCGGGGTGGAGAAGAAGGGGCTTTGCCTGCACTTCAAAGACGGGCGGCGCATCGAGCTGCTTCGCCGCGGCAACCTGGAGTGGCTGCACCATCACGACGTCGACGGGATGCGGGGCTGGCAACATGAGGGTCCCCTCTATTGCCACTGCATCGCCCAGACCCTGCTGGTCCCCGTGCCTTTGGGAGGCTGGGCCGGCACCACGGCGCGCCGTTTGCAGGAGGTCGCCCTGCTGCTTGAGTTGCAACAAGGGCTGCGCGGCCCCCATTGACGTCGCTGTGCGCCATCCGGCATGAGGGCTGGTGGCTGGTGCCGTCTTGCAGAACGGTCCGTTCTTGAGTGCAGCACTCTCGGTTTTTGCCCGTTCTTGCAGAACCGCGCATGGTGAGGGGAAAGGATTGGCGTTGCCAGTCGTTCATGGCACCTTATACTCTCCAGTCCGATTATCAGGTCTGCCATTTCCATGAATATTGCCATTTTATCCCGTGAGCCCAACAACTACTCCACCCGCCGTCTGGTCGAGGTGGCCCGGGCCCGTGGGCATCAGGTCGAGGTGCTCGACACCCTGCGCTGCTACATGAACATCGCCTCCCACAGCCCCTCCATCCATTACGAAGGACGGGAGCTGGAGAGCTATGACGCCGTGATCCCGCGCATCGGTGCCAGCATCACCTTCTATGGCACCGCCGTGCTGCGCCAGTTCGAGATGATGAGCACCATGGCCCTCAACAGCTCGGTGGCCATCTCCCGCTCCCGGGACAAGCTGCGCGCCATGCAGCTGCTCTCCCGCCACGGCATCGGCCTGCCGGTGACCGGCTATGCCCACAGCACCCACGACGTACCGGATCTCATCACCATGGTGGGGGGCGCCCCCCTGGTGGTGAAGCTGCTGGAGGGCACCCAGGGGATTGGCGTGGTGCTGTGCGAGACCCAGAAGGCCGCCGAGAGCGTCATCGAGGCCTTTATCCAGACCAACAACAACATCCTGGTGCAGGAGTACATCCGCGAGGCCAACGGCGCCGATATCCGCTGCCTGGTGGTCAACGGCAAGGTGGTGGCCGCCATGCGCCGCCAGGCCCAGCCGGGGGAGTTTCGCTCCAACCTGCACCGGGGCGGCACAGCCGAAGCCATCAAGATCACGCCGGAAGAGCGTGCCACCGCCGTGCAGGCCGCCAAGATCATGGGGCTGGACGTGGCCGGGGTGGACATCCTGCGTAGCGCCCGCGGCCCGCTGGTGCTGGAGGTGAACTCCTCCCCCGGTCTGCAGGGGGTGGAAGCCGCCTCCGGCAAGGACGTGGCGGGCAAGATCATCGAGTTCCTCGAGCTCAAGGCGAGCCGCAAGCACAAGCCGGCGGAATGAGTCCAAAACGAGTGTCAGACAGGTAAACACAGGGCGCCCTCGGGCGCCTTGTTGCTATCTGGCGGGTGGGCTGGAAGGCAGCGGGCTTGCCGGGAACTGTCTCCCTTCTCCCGCTGTGTTGAACAGCCGGGGAGAAGGGCCGGGGATGAGGGGGTTATACCGCCCCGGGGGCGCCGGGGATCATCACCAGCCGGGCGCTGAAGACCCCCTCCACCAGGTGGGTCTCAATCTGCCAGCCCAGCTTCTCGCAGATGCGCTGGATGATGGTGAGGCCGCAGCCGTAGCCGAGGATCTGATCCGGCGCGGCGGCGGTGGGGTTGCTGATGGTGAGCACCTGCTCGTGCAGGGTGATCTCGATGTGCCCCTCGGCGTAGCTCAGGGCGTTTTTCAAGAGGTTGCCGAGGGCGATGGCGAGCAGAGAGAGGGGAGCCTGCACCTCGCTCTCCTCGTCCAGTTGCAGGCGAATGTCCAGCGTCTCCCGTTGCAGCAGGGGGGCGAGGCGGGTCAGCTCCCGGCGAATGAGCGGCGCCACCTGCTGGGGCGGGCGTTCCACGGCCTCCTTGCGTCCCAGCAGCAGGAAGGTTTCGGTGAGCAGGGCCATCTCGTCGGCGGCGGCGCGGATGCGGCTGACGGCGCGGGCTGCCGGGGCGGGCAGGTCATTCACCTTGCCGAGCAGGGCCGCGGATCCCTGGATCACCATGTTGGGGGTGCGCAGCTCGTGGCTGGCAAAGCGGCTGAACTCCTGTTCACGGGCAAACACGGCGGCTACCTCGTGCTTGCCCGCCAGCAGCGCCTGCTCTATCTCTCGCAGCTCCTGCCAGGGGGCATCGGGCACGAAGTCCCCCTGATCCGGGGTCAGGTGGGCGACCCGCTGGCGCAGCCGCTCCAGCGGCCTGGTGATGTGACGCACCAGCCAGATGCCGAAGGCGAGGCTCCCCAGCAGCAGAGCCAGGCCGATGAGGCGGGTCACCAGATGCAGCTTGGCTTCGTAAGGGTCCAGGTAGTCGTCCGCATCGTCGTTGAACACCAGATAGAGCAGCCCCTGACCCGAGGGGTGGGCGCGTACCAGGAAGTGCTTGTCCTCCCGGCCCAGCTGATGCTCGAAGAAGCCGGGGCTCTGGTAGGCCTTGAGCCAGGCGGGCAGGCGGCCCGCCTCTGTCCAGTAGCTGGAGAACTGGCGCGGGCTGGGGGCGGGGGCCGCCATTCCGAGGCGCAACCAGTCGTCGTCATAGCGGGTTGCCTCCGCCTCCAGCCAGTGGCGCAGGCTCAGCTCCTCCATCTTGTTCTCGGCCACCACCATCAGCAGGCTCAGGATCACCAGCAGCAGCAGACCGGCCCCTCCCAGCGCCAGCACCAGGCGCCGGCGCAGGCTCGGCAGGCCGGGGGCAAGGGGCGGCGTCGGGTTCGTCATGGGGTCACCAGCCGGTAGCCCTGGCCGTGCAGGGTCTCCAGCATGGGGGTGGGGAAGGGCTTGTCGAGGACATTGCGCAGGGCATAGATGTGGCTGCGCAGGGCGTCGGAGTCGGGCTCCTCGTCGCCCCAGACGGTGTCGAGCACCTCCTGGCGCGTCACCAGCTGGGGCGCGCGCTTCACCAGCAGGGTGAGGATCTGGAACGGGATCTTGCCGAGTTTGAGCTCCACCCCGGCGCGGGTGGCGCGGCCGCTGGCGGGATCCACCGTCAGATCGCCAAAGCAGAGCACGCCCATGTCCCCTCTGGGGCCACGCAGGCTGAGGGCCTCCAGGCGCACCTCCAGCTCCTCCATGGCGAACGGCTTGACCAGATAGTCGTCGCCCCCCGCCCGAAAGCCTGCCAGCTTGTCCTCCAGGCTGTCACGGGCGGTGAGAAAGAGCACCGGGGTCGCGATGCCGTCCGCACGCAGCCGCTCCACGGTACGCAGGCCGTCGAGGCGCGGCATCATGACGTCCATGATGATGACGTCGAAGCGCTCCTGGGCCAGCAGTTGCAGGGCCGCCTGGCCGTGATAGGCGCAGTCCACCCTGTGCCCGGCCAGCGCCAGATAGTCCATGATGGTCTCCGCCACCTGGGGACTGTCTTCCACCACCAGTATTTTCATGCTCTGATCTCCTGGTCTGTGCCGCTATTTCACGGCCATTTCACACCGGATGGGTCATCCTGTGTGCCAGTGTAACCCCGAGGATCCCCGATGAAGAAGTCTCTCCGCGCCTTCTGGTTATTGATTCTATTGCCTTTTGGTCTGGTGCAGGCGGCCGAGTTCAAGCTCACGGGCCGCACCACCTGGCAGCTTGGCCAGTTGATGGTCAACGGCATTCCCTTCGTGATCGATGAGCGCACCCGCTTCAAGGATGGCCTGGATGAGGACGATCTCGGCGGGACCTGGGTCGATCTGGAAGGGGTCGTGCAGGAGACGGCGGCAGGGGAGCGGCGGCTCGTTCGCGAGGTGGAGGCGCTGGAGGAGGAGGACGAGATGGAACTGGAAGGGCCGGTGGAAGGGGGACGGATCTGGGGTTATGTCACCTCGGATGGGAGCCTCTCCCCGTTCGAGGGACGCTGGCTGGAGCTGGAGTGCAAGTTTGACGGCATGCGCCTGAGCCAGTGCCGGGAGGATGACTGACCGGTCAGGGCGGACCGGGAAAAATTGCCCGTCCGGGGCCATAGTTAAACCTCACCCCGTGACCCCGGACCGCCTGCCATGACCCGAACCGCACTCTGCCTGCTGCTGTTGCCCTTCTGCACCCTTGCCGACGACGCCGAGCTCTGGCTGGTGGAGCTGGAGCACAACGACGGGGTGCGCCTGCAATTCCAGGGGGCTGAGCTGGAGCTCGGCAGTGCCGAACTGCACGGCGTGGCGCAGCCGGACGGGCTCGTGCCCGGCATGCACCTCGCGATCCAGAGCCGCTACGGCGTCGCCGAGACGATCCGGGTGCTCGACGGGGCGCCGGATCCGGCGCTCGGGGCCAGCTGGCGGCGGGCGGAGGATCGACTGCTCACCCATAATCAGCAGGCATTGCTGCTACAGGATCTCGGCGTGCTGGTGTTTGATGCTGACACTCGCTGGATCAACGGCAGCACCGCCGATCTGCAACCGGGTCGCCGCCTGGTGCTGAGCCGGGATGAAGAGGGCCGCCTCACCGATATCCTCATTCCTGACCC
Source organism: Aeromonas sp. ASNIH7 (assembly GCF_002903485.1). Taxonomy (NCBI): domain Bacteria; kingdom Pseudomonadati; phylum Pseudomonadota; class Gammaproteobacteria; order Aeromonadales; family Aeromonadaceae; genus Aeromonas; species Aeromonas sp. ASNIH7. The sequence goes on along the minus strand of NZ_CP026226.1, from coordinate 1,669,363 downwards.
CGAGGATCCCCTCGACGCCGAAGAGTGAGACCTCTCTCCCTTTCCCCTTGTTAATGGCTTGTACTTTAAATTTCCCCACTTATACTGGCGCACATCTTGTCGGAGTGCTGACCGTCGAACGACGCTAAGCTGAGACCGTTAATTCGGGATCCGTGGAACCTGATCAGGTTAAGACCTGCGAAGGGAAACAAGGGTAACTTGCGGGTTACCGCGCCGGGGAAGGCACACCTTCCCGCCAGCCAGAGGCAGACCGCCTCTGGCTGCCACAGGCGCACAGGGGGAGGTTGTCCCGCCGGGCCGTCAGGCCTGCGGATCTGCCACACAGGGCAGAGGGACGGCAGAGCAGGGAAGATCCATGCCCGGCTCACTCCCCCGAGCACACCCCGCCGCAAGTTCATCTTCTCCTCGAACTCCAGACAAGCAAACACCCATAACTTCAACCAGTTAATGTGAGTTTTGCTATGTCTACCAATGTTTCTGATACCACCAAATCCAGCCGCCGCGAGCAGCGCTCCAGCGCCCAGACCTTTATCGACAACCTCAAGGGGATGGCTCACCCCAACTCCCGCCGCATCTTTATCCAGGGTTCTCGCCCTGACATCCGGGTGCCTTTGCGGGAAATCCAGCTGGCCGACACCTTCGTCGGCGGCACCAAGGAGGCTCCCCAGTTCGAGCCCAACGAGCCGGTGCCGGTTTACGATACCTCGGGCCCCTATGGGGAAGAGGCCGCCCCCATCGACGTGCGCCGTGGTCTGCCGCGCCTGCGCGAAGCCTGGGTGCTGGAGCGTGCTGACACCGACGCGCTGGACGGGCTGAGCTCCACCTTCACTCAGGAGCGCCTGGCGGACGAGGGGCTGGATCACCTGCGTTTCGAACATTTGCCGAGCGCCCGCCGCGCCAAGCCGGGCCGCCGGGTCACCCAGCTGCACTATGCCCGCCAAGGCATCGTCACCCCCGAGATGGAATTTATCGCCATCCGCGAGAACATGGGCCGCGAGCGAGTGCGCTCCGAGCTCCTGCGCACCCAGCACCCGGGTCAGGGCTTTGGCGCCAGACTGCCCCAGAACATCACCCCCGAGTTCGTGCGCGATGAGGTGGCCGCCGGTCGCGCCATCATCCCCAGCAACATCAACCACCCGGAAGCGGAGCCCATGATCATCGGCCGCAACTTCCTGGTGAAGATCAACGCCAACATCGGCAACTCGGCGGTCACTTCCAGCATCGAAGAGGAAGTGGAGAAGCTGGTCTGGTCCACCCGCTGGGGCGCCGATACCGTGATGGATCTCTCCACCGGCCGCTACATCCACGAGACCCGCGAGTGGATCCTGCGCAACAGCCCGGTGCCCATCGGTACCGTGCCCATCTATCAGGCGCTGGAGAAGACCAACGGCATCGCCGAGGATCTCACCTGGGAGCTGTTCCGCGACACCCTGCTGGAGCAGGCCGAGCAGGGGGTGGACTACTTCACCATTCACGCAGGCGTCTTGCTGCGCTTCGTGCCCATGACCGCCAAGCGCCTCACCGGCATCGTCTCCCGTGGTGGCAGCATCATGGCCAAGTGGTGCCTGTCGCACCACAAGGAGAACTTCCTCTACGAGCACTTCCGCGAGATCTGCGAGATCTGCGCCGCCTACGACGTCAGTCTGTCGCTGGGGGACGGTCTGCGTCCGGGCTCCGTCTATGACGCCAACGACGAGGCCCAGTTCGCCGAGCTGCGCACCCTGGGCGAGCTCACCAAGATTGCCTGGGAATACGACGTGCAGGTGATGATCGAGGGCCCCGGCCACGTGCCCATGCACATGATCGAGCGCAACATGACCGAGCAGCTGGAGCACTGCCACGAGGCGCCCTTCTATACCCTGGGCCCGCTCACCACCGACATTGCCCCGGGGTACGATCACTTCACCTCCGGCATCGGCGCCGCGCTCATCGGCTGGTACGGCTGCGCCATGCTCTGCTACGTGACCCCCAAGGAACACCTGGGCCTGCCCAACAAGGAGGATGTGAAGCAGGGGCTCATTACCTACAAGATCGCCGCCCACGCAGCGGATCTGGCCAAGGGCCACCCGGGCGCCCAGATCCGCGACAACGCCATGTCCAAGGCGCGCTTCGAGTTCCGCTGGGAGGATCAGTTCAACCTGGCCCTGGATCCCGACACCGCCCGCGCCTACCACGACGAGACCCTGCCTCAGGAGTCCGGCAAGGTGGCACACTTCTGCTCCATGTGCGGGCCCAAGTTCTGCTCCATGAAGATCACCCAGGACGTGCGCGACTACGCCGCCAAGCTGGAAGCCGTAGAGATAAAGCTGGTCGGCATGGACGGTCAGCAGGAGCGGGTGGTGGCCGAGGTCGAGAGCGGTATGGCCCGCATGGCTGAAACCTTCAAGGAGACCGGCGGCGAGATCTACCATCAGGCGGCGACCCTGAAGCAGGCCGCAGGGGAGGAGGCGTGAGCAGCGAGCGCGGGGCTGTCAGCCCCGCCGACCTGCCCGCCGTGACGCAGGCCCGCCCCGTGGTCTGGACCATCGCCGGGTCCGACTCCGGCGGTGGGGCCGGCATTCAGGCCGACTTGCACACAATGCATGACCTCGGCGTGCACGGCTGCTCCGTCATCTCCGCCATCACGGCCCAGAACTCGGTGGCGGTGAAGATGGTCGACCCCGTGCTGATGCAGACCTTCGCCGCCCAGATCGATGCCCTGGGGCTGGATCTGCCACCCGCCGCCATCAAGATCGGCCTGCTGCCGACCCGGCTGCACGTGGAGGTGCTGGCCCGTCGCCTGGCAGCCACCCCGGCCCCCTTCGTGGTCTACGACCCGGTGGCCATCGCCAGCACCGGCACCCCCATGGCGGAGCCCGGCATGCTGGTGGCGGTGCGCGAGCACCTGCTGCCGCGCCTCTCCTTGATCACCCCCAACGGTCCCGAGCTGGAAGCCCTGACCGGCCTGCCCGCCACCAGTCCCGAGCTGGTGCGCCTCGCCGCCCGGCGGCTGCGCGAACTCGGCGCTCGCGCCGTGCTGGTCAAGGGGGGCCACCTTGAATGGGGCGGGGATCTCTGCCTCGACTACTACCAGGACGAGAGCCGCGAATTCTGGCTCGCCGCGCCGCGCCTCGATACCCGCCACGGCCACGGCACCGGTTGCGCTTACGCCAGCGCCATCGCCGCCGTGGTGGCGCAGGATTACCCGCTGGAGGACGCCATCACCCTGGCGCGGGCCTACCTGCAACAGGGCTTGGCGGCGGCGCAGGGGGTGGGGGCAGGCCCGGGGCCCATCGCCCATCTCGGCTGGCCTGCCGATCTTGCCCACTTCCCCCGTGCCGTGCTGGCGGGCTCACCGCTCGATCGCCGCTTCGGATTGTATGAAACAAGCAGCGCCCGTCTGCCGCAGGGCCCCTTTGCGCCGACCGAACACCACCTCGGCCTCTATCCGGTGGTGGACTCGGTCAAGTGGCTCAAACGCCTGCTGGGGGCCGGGGTCAAGACGATCCAGCTGCGGATCAAGGATCTGCCCGCCACAGAGGTGGCGCCGGCCATTCGTGATGCGGTCGCGCTCGGTCGCCGCCATGGGGCGCGGCTCTTTATCAACGACTACTGGCAGCAGGCCATCGAGGCGGGCGCCTGGGGCGTGCATCTGGGGCAGGAGGATATGGAGACCGCCGATCTCGCCGCCATTCAGGCGGCGGGGCTGCGCCTTGGCATCTCCACCCACGGCTACTTCGAGCTGATGCGGGCCCGCGAGCTTGCCCCCTCCTATATCGCGCTGGGCCATATCTTCCCGACCAACACCAAAGCGATGCCTTCGCGCCCCCAGGGGCTGGCGCGGCTGCACCACTACCGCGCCCTGATGGCGCAGTGGCCCACGGTGGCCATCGGTGGCATCAGCGAGGAGCGGGTGGCGGCGGTCAAGGCAAGCGGGGTCGGCAGCATTGCGCTGGTCTCGGCCATCACGGCGAGCGATGACTGGCAGGGCGCGACCGAGCGGCTGCTCGCTGCCGTGGGGGCGGGGGATGAACCGCGCTCGGCCTGCGTGATACGGGAGGCAGAACATGCGCTCTGATGCCGCTTCTCTTAGTGACAAAGAGTATCTGAGATACGGCCGCCAGCTGATGCTGGCGGAAGTGGGGGAAGCCGGTCAGGCGCGGCTCAAGGATAAGTCCGTGCTGATCGTCGGTCTCGGCGGGCTCGGCTCGCCGCTCGCCCTCTATCTGGCGGGGGCCGGGGTGGGCACTTTGTGGCTGGCCGATGGCGATACGGTGGACTCCAGCAATCTGCCGCGCCAGATCCTGTTCGATAGCGAGGCGGTCAACCACTCCAAGGCGGAGCTGGCCCGCGAGCGCTTGTCCGCCCACAACCCGCTGGTGGAGCTGATTGCCATCAATCAGCGACTCGATGCCGCCAGCCTGCCGGAGTTTGTGACCGAGGTGGATCTGGTGATCGACTGCTGCGACAACCTCGCCACCCGCCAGGCCATCAACGCCGCCTGCGTGGCCCAGGGCAAGCCCTGGGTCTGTGCCGCCGCAGTGGGCTGGCAGGGGCAGCTGATGGTGCGCACCAGCAGCGATCACGCCTGCTACGCCTGCCTTTATCCGCTGGATACCAAGGTGAGTCAGAGCTGCGAGACCAGCGGTGTCACCGGCCCGCTGGTCGGGGTGATGGGCTCTTTGCAGGCGCTGGAGGCACTGAAACTGCTGCTCGGGATGCCGAGCCCGGTGGCGGGCACATTGCGCCGGTTTGATGCCCTGACCCATCAGTGGCAGACCCTCACGCTGGCTCCCGACCCCGATTGCCCGGTTTGCGGCAGCACCCACCCGGCCCTGGAGAATTAACCATGAAGATCCGATTGAACGATATCGAGCTGACGCTGCCCACCGGCCAGCGCCTGACTGAGCTGCTGGCGGTGCAGGAGATTCCCCCTCAGGGGGTAGCGGTGGCCCTCAACGGCGCCGTGCTGCCCCGTGGCCGCTGGGCCGAGACCCGTCTCAATGACGGGGATGAACTTCACCTCTTCACCGCCATCGCGGGAGGCTGACCCATGATGCTCGCAGTCCCATCTTCGAGCGCCCTGCCTTGCGGCGGGGCCTCATCTCTTCTTATCGCAGTGGCCGGAGGCTGACATGCTCAAGATTGCCGATCACACCTTCTCTTCGCGCCTCTTCACCGGCACCGGCAAGTTTGCCCGCCCGGAACTGATGGCCGCCGCCATCGAGGCAAGTGGCTCCCAGCTGGTGACCATGGCCATCAAGCGGCTCGAACCGGGCAAGGCCCACGACGATATCCTCACGCCCCTTCGGCAACTCGGGGTCAAGTTGTTGCCCAACACCTCGGGGGCCAAGACCGCCGCCGAGGCGGTATTTGCCGCCCACCTGGCCCGCGAGGCGCTGGGGACGAACTGGCTCAAGCTCGAGATCCACCCCGATCCCCGCTACCTGCTGCCCGACCCCATAGAGACCCTCAAAGCCGCCGAACAATTGGTGAAAGAGGGCTTTGTGGTGCTGCCCTACTGCGGTGCCGACCCCGTGCTGTGCAAGCGGCTCGAAGAGGTGGGCTGCGCTGCCGTGATGCCGCTCGGCGCCCCCATCGGTTCCAATCAGGGGCTGGTGACCCGGGAGTTTCTCTCCATCATCGTCGAGCAGGCCAATGTGCCCGTGGTGGTGGATGCGGGCATAGGTGCGCCAAGCCACGCCGCGGCCGCCTTTGAGCTGGGTGCCGACGCCGTGCTGGTCAACACCGCCATTGCGGTGAGTGGCGACCCGGTCGCCATGGGCCGCGCCTTTGCGCTGGCCTGCACTGCCGGGCGCTGCGCCTATGAGGCAGGCCTTGGCGCCCGCGCCCTGCAGGCCCAAGCCTCCAGCCCGCTTACCGATTTTCTGGGGGCGCTATGAGTCAGCATGCCAATGACCCCACCCCGACCCTCCCCTTGCCAGGGGAGGGAGTGTCGACTCCGCCCTCTTGTGAAGTAGGAGATCGGGGGGGCGGATTAACACCTCCCCCTTGTGAAGGGGGAGGCCGGGAGGGGGTTGAGAGAAAGTTGGAGAGTTTTCTCGATAGATGGCTCGAGCTGGAGTGGGACGATATCGGCATGCAGATCCGCGCCAAGACCGCCGCCGATGTAGAGCGGGCGCTGACTACCTCCCGCCGCACCCTGGCCGACTTTATGGCGCTGATCTCCCCGGCCGCCGAGGCGTATTTGCCGCAGATGGCAGCCGAGGCCGAGCGCCTGACCCGCCAGCGCTTTGGCAACACCATCGGCTTCTATGTGCCCCTCTATCTGTCGAACCTGTGCGCCAACGACTGCACCTACTGCGGCTTCTCCATGAGCAACCGCTTGAAGCGCAAGACCTTGAATAGCGAAGAGATAGAGCGCGAGTGTCTGGCCATCAAGGCGCGCGGTTTCGACAGCGTGCTGCTGGTGACCGGCGAGCATGAGCACAAGGTGGGGCTCGCCTATTTTCGGCAGGTGTTGCCCATCATCCGCCGTCACTTCAGCACGGTGGGGATGGAGGTGCAGCCCCTCTCCCAAGACGAATACGCCGAGCTCAAGACCCTCGGCCTCGATTCGGTCATGGTCTATCAGGAGACCTACCACGCCCCCACCTATGCCCGCCATCACCTGCGCGGCAACAAGCAGGACATCGCATGGCGCCTCGCCACGCCGGATCGGCTTGGCCGCGCCGGTATCGACAAGATAGGGTTGGGGGCGCTGATCGGTCTCTCCTCGGACTGGCGCGCCGACAGCTACTTTGTCGCCGAGCACCTCGCCTGGCTTGAGCGCCACCACTGGCAGAGCCGCTACTCGCTCTCCTTCCCGCGCCTGCGCCCCTGCACCGGTGGGCTGGAGCCTGCCGTGGTCATGTCGGATCGCCAGCTGGCCCAGCTTATCTGCGCCTGGCGCCTCTTCTCGCCGACGCTGGACTTGTCCCTCTCCACCCGCGAGTCGGCTACGTTTCGCAACGGCGCGGTGCGCCTTGGCATCACCCAGATGTCGGCAGAATCCCGCACCCAGCCGGGTGGCTATGCCGAGGGGGATAAAGAGGAGCTGGAGCAGTTCGCCATCCACGACGACCGCCCGGTGGGGGAAGTCGCCGCCGCCGTGCGGCAGGCGGGTTTGCAGCCGGTGTTTAAAGATTGGGAACCCTTCTTGGGTCGCTAACGACGTTTACACCTGCAGTAAGAGATAGCGGCAAGCAGATCGGAGGGGCAGCTCCCCGCCACTGCTTGCCGCTTTGCTTTGTTTGCTCCAACAGGATTGTTTCGTTGGTGCGACGATGATTCTTGATATCGTTTCGCCAGTGCAAAAATCGTGGCTGCTGCTCAGCTTATCGCATGGGTCATTGCGACCATTAGCAGTGGCCGATTTGGGGGAAAGGGGTGGCCGGTGGCGGCTATGTAGCCTGCGTAGGGTGCAATAAGCGGAGCGCATTGCTCCGCTATTGTGACGAGAGGTGCACTTCACTTCGTTCATTGCCCCCTGTGGTACTAGGCATCTACGGGGTCTATTATGATGAGCCCATCAGTGGTCATTATGTATGGAGATGGTATTCACCTGACAGGTGCCCACAAAAGGGAGTGGTCATACGGCTTCAAACCGGATAACAAAACGGTACCCCTACCGTGTTATCCGGAGTCACCGTATGACCACCAACGAGAAAGTAGCACGTCGTAAACTCAGCCTGCTAGAGCTCGCCAAAGAGCTCAATAACGTCAGCAAAGCCTGCAAGCTCATCGGCTACAGCCGCCAGCAGTTCTACGAGATTCGCCGTAACTACCAGACCTATGGGGCTGAGGGCTTGCTCGACAAACTCCCCGGCTGCAAAGGGGCGCATCCCAACCGGGTCGCTCCCGAGATTGAGCAGGCCATCCTCGATTACTCCCTCACCAGACCAACCCATGGCCCGCTGCGGGTCGCGCAAGAACTGGCTCTGCAAGGCATCAACGTCAGTGCGGGCGGTGTGCGTGGCGTGTGGCAACGTCACGACTTGCTCTCCAAGCATGACCGCTTGTTGCGCCTCGAGAAAACCCACAGGGAACAGACGATTGAGCTCAATGACGAGCAGATCCGCCTGCTCGAGCGCTTCAGCCCCGAGTTTCTCGAACGCCAAATTGAGGTTCACTACACCGGGGAACTGGTGGCGGTCGACACCTTCTTCGTCGGCGCACTCAAGGGGGTGGGCAAGGTGTATCTGCAAACCGTACTGGACTGCTACAGCCGCCATGCCTGGGGACGGCTCTACACCAGCAAGCTGCCGGTGACCTCGGTCCATGTGCTCAACGAAACGGTCCTGCCGTTCTTCGAGGCTCACGAGGCGCGGGTCTATACCATCCTGTCGGACAACGGGCGCGAGTTCTGCGGGCGCCCTGACCATCACCCCTACGAGCTGTTCCTGCAACTGGAGGGGATTGAGCACCGGACCACCAAGGTACGCAGGCCGCAGAGCAACGGCTTTATCGAGCGGTTACATCGTACCCTGCTGGATGAACACTTCCGTATCAAGGGGAGGACAACCTGGTATGAGTCGGTAGAGCAGATGCAGACAGACCTGGATAGCTACCTGGAGCACTACAACACCCAGCGGCCACATCAGGGCAGGATGATGGAAGGACAGACTCCCTACAGCATGTTCAAAAAGGGTCTGAAATTGATACCGAAGGAAGTGCGCACTAAAGTAGCGTAAACAAGACACCGGTTTGAGGCCGGTGTCAGGTGATAACTAGATCTGTACAGTCATTAGTGCATCAAGAGGTGGATATTCAAACCCTTTTTCATTTAATTCCTCCCAGAAGTCTTTCCATAACTTCTTATGGTTTAATACCTTACATTTCGTTTTTAAGTAAAGTTCAGCAAATACATCACCAATGCCACCAGCATTAAGAATTTGATTTATTCCCCTCCAAGAGCTGCTGAGCGATTTTTCAAAAACAAGCTTCAAACCATCATCGTCTATGAATTCACCATGATGGAGAAGAATATTAACACCATTATTATACGCTGAAGCAAAGCTTCCAGACTCTACAAAAATATTTATAGCCTTGTTTACTAATAATGGGGAAGGCGACTCTTTAACCAATTTTTTTAATTCATCATCCGTTTTCCCTGCGATAGCTGAAATAAAGTATGATTTTACATCTTCAATGTTTTCACTTGCTTTAGTTAGTCGATATTCAATCAACGATGTCACTTCCATTACTTTTATTGTTTGTTCCACTCTTTTCTTTATAGCTTCACTAATATAACTCCATAAGTCTGGCTTGATTGAAGTGATAACTATGAATCTTTTTAGATTGTTATCATCTGTGTTGGATAAGATGTCTGTAAGCTTTTCCCTACATGTGGTTACATACTCAGTTGAATTTAGTCTTTCTATAGAGGATAACGCAGAGGTTATTTTGCGCATTAGAGAGAAACTCAATGGAGCGGTGTCTTTGAATAGTCTTTTAAATAATATTATTGTGACGTTTCTATATACGGAGTCTTTTACTCTGCCAAGATATTGGTCAGCTTTAAGAACAATAAATGCTTTTTCTGATTCTTCAGGGAATGATTCGCTAAATAACTGATCCCAATAGTGCTACACCTTCGCTGTGCCATAGCCATTCCCCGGGAAAGGAGACACGGTATCCATGAAGTGTTTCACTCGGGCCAGCAGGTTTGCCATCCCTCTGCATTGATGATTGCGCGTGATGGTTTCATGTAACTTGTGCCATAGCCGTTCTATGTGATTAACCCAAGGGCTGTAAACTGGCTGGAACACCAGGCAGAACTTGGGATTCTTCTTCAACCATCGCTCGGTCTGTTTGCTTTTGTGAATGATGTAGTTATCGAGGATCAACGTGATGGTTTTGGCTCGTCGGTAGTGGTGGCGCAGCTTTTCCAGCATGGCAATAAACAGCGATGAGTTTTTCTTGATCCCGCTGACGTAAAGTACCCTTCCGTTGCCTGCGTGGAGAACGCCTGCCAGATAATGCTTGGCATTCTGCCCCGGTGTGACAACCCGCTTTTGCTGCGCTCTGAACATCCAGTCGGCTCCTAATTTGGGATTGAGGTCTATATCGACTTCATCCTCATAAAACACCGGATTATCGGCATCACAGCGGGCCAGCGCGGCGTCGATATTCGCCATTTTTTCCTGATAGGCTGGGTCTTTTATCCGCAAGGTCGGCACGGGCCTGCGCCAGACAATGCCCATACGAGGTAACCATCGGCGGAGCGTGGAGGCTGCCACATTGAGCCCTGTTAACCGATTGATTTTTATAGCCAATAGTTCAGTACACCAACGGCTGCGCTGATAACCAAAATCTTGCGGAGAAAACTGCATGAGCAGCACCAGTAGGGTGACAATCTTGGCGATAGGTAAGACTGGGGCACGGCCAGCCGGTAAGGCTTCTAGCGCATCTATGCCTTCATCTCGATACCACCGAAGCCAACGACCGATGGTCGAGCGCGCAGCGCCGGTAAGGTGATGAACATCGGTGATCGTGCGTCCTTCATGTAACAGCAAGATGGCCATCAAGCGACGAGCATGTCCTTTATCACGGGTGGCATGGATGATTTTGTGAATGCGGCGCCGTTGTGGTCGTGGCAGAGGTGGTAGGATAGGCATCAACTCAGTCCTTTGGGTGTGGCTTGTTTTGTTTAGCGACTAATCAGATCGCACAAACTGGACTGAGTTCCCTTCCTCCGGTGATCTACTATTCGGAACAGCTATTTAGTAATTAAACTGTAAATGCTACCAAGGATTGACTTTCCTTTTATCGGCGGCTGATTTAATAGATAGGCTGATGCTTGAAATATATATGAACGTACCATTTCAGGGGGAGGGATAAACTGGGCGCCATCTAATGAAAAGGTCGGGTGAGCACAAATATTTCGATCTTCTTTTATTCGCTCTAGATGCGTCTTTTCAATTAACGAGATTAATCCTAGGTCTTCATATGCAATACGCAGCACATCGTTCTCAAAATCAAGCATACTTTTGAAGTCATTAGGCGTTATATTTCCTAACCTTTTCTCGATTTTTATTGCTTCTGCATCGCCACCTAGTGCAAGTTCTCGCGTCTTCTCGATTACATCAACACAAATAGAGATCCATGTTGATGTAACTGCTGCTCGATATGCGCCAGATCTATAAGATGTTATAGCTTCTCTCAAATACTCCTTTGAAAATCTGCTCTTCACTTTTGACAATAATTCATCTAAATCAGTTAATTGGTTATACATGACATACCTTACAGGCTAATAGGATTAAGTGAGTTTATAAAGTGTATATATATTCCAAGGTTTTAATAAGACTTTGTTTTCGGAAGTGTGAGGAGGTTCATATTAAACCTGGAAGATACTTTGTTATGTTTTTTTAGAAATTAATTCGAGTGGTTTCTATTTGTCTGTGCTGTTGTTTTATGGTTGTTGTGGGCTGATAATATCCGATATGACTATAGTGATTTTAAGTTCAGGTGATATTTCATGTTGTTAATAAAAAGACGGTTAAATCACGTTATAACCGTCGGCAGAATACTGGCGGTAGGAACAAGCGAATAGATATGCGCATCAAAAGGCTGGCCATGTAGGAAGATGCGATTTCTAGCCCGGCACTCAAAGGTAGCCCCGGCGGCAATGGCAACCGCTTCGCTGGCGCTGTTGCCAACTCCCATCACGATCTCCAGCCGAAATAGTCCCAACTGCTGAAAGCCAAAGTCACGGAGCAGGGCGACCGCCTGTCGGGCGATACCGCATCCTTGGCAGGATTGGCGTACCCAATAGCCGATATTGCCGTAGCGATGATGGGGTGACAGCTGGTTGATTCCTGCGCCACCCAGCAGTTGGCCGGTGGTGGCGCAGAAAATGCCCATATCAAAGGCGCGTCCCGCCGCGCGATCCTGATCGCAGCTGGCAAACCACTCCTGCGCGCTGTCCTGAGTAAATGAAGGGGAGCACCAGCTCATCCATTTTCCGACCGTTTCGATGGATTCATGGGCTGCGCGGACAAACTCGTCGGCATCGGCCGGTTCGAACGGGCGGATCACGAGTCTGGCGTTGGCAAGGCGCGGGAGTGTCATCACTTGTCCTGCTTTTTCAGAAAGTAACTGATATGCCCCGGCGGCATATCGGGCAGCTGGCCAAAGACTTCGTAACCCTGCTTCTGGTAGAAGGGGAGAGCCTGAAAACTGGTGGTTTCCAGATGGTAGTTGGTGATGCCCTTGCTTTGGGCGTACTGCTCCATGGCGCCGAGCAGGCGGCCGCCCCAGCCATCGCGGCGGATGCTTTCGTCGATCCAGAGCCAGTCGACGTGCAGCCAGCCCCACTTGATGTCGGCGATGATGCCGCCGTGTACCTTGCCCTCTTCATCCTTGATAAAGCTGGCGATCCGCTCGCGCCGAAGTTCGAACAGTTGAGTGCCTGCCTGGCTTACGTTGTAGCCCGTCAGGCCAATGCGCAGCGCTTCGATCTCATCGTCCTGAGGCGGTTGGGGTGGGGTGAGCTGCATAGTGCTTCCTGCTTGATGGTGGTTGTCTCTAACGGGTTGCCGCTTCCAGCGCAGCTATCTCACCGCCGCTGATCAGCGGCAGGTTGCGGCTGATCTGCTCTACCGGCCAGTCCCACCAGGCGAGGGCGTTGAGACGGGCGATGGTGTCGTCGTCGAAGCGATAGCGGATCACCTTGGCGGGGTTGCCGCCGACCACGGCGTAGTCGGGCACATCGCCGGTGACCACGGAGCGGGCGGCGATGATGGCGCCGTTGCCGACCTTGACCCCTGGCATGATCAGGGCGTCATAGCCTATCCAGACATCGTTGCCGATGACGGTATCCCCCTTGTAGGGGAGGCTGCCAGGGGTCGGGGCGGCACTCTCCCAGCCGTTGCCGAAGATAAAGAAGGGGTAGGTGGAGAAGCCGGAGGCCTGGTGGTTGGCGCCGTTCATGATGAACTTGACCCCGCGGGCGATGGCGCAGAACTTGCCGATGATGAGCTTGTCGCCGATGAAGGGGAAGTGGTAGAGGACGTTGCGCTCGAAGCCCGCCGCATCCTCCGGATCGTCGTAATAGGTGTAGTCACCCACCTCGATATTGGGTCCCTTGATGGTGTTCTTGATAAAGCACACCTGGGGGAAGCCGTTCATGGGGTGAGGGTTGGCGGGATCGGGTCCGTGCATGGGGGCTCCTCTGGGGTCTGGGCTCTGGCTACCCTAACGGAATCGGGTGGAGCCTTGCCACCCTTTTGTGCCCTCCGCTTCGCCAGTCTCTGTCGCCCCCTGCCCATGTGCGCATCGACCCGGGGCGGGTTTGTCTCTAGCATGGAGGGGCGGCGGAGTCTGGCTCCGTCAAAATGGATGATGGACGAAGTGCGCCTTGCACACTTCTGGCGGAGAGAAAAGATGAAGCTGCGTTCCTTGTTGATGGTGGGTGTCCTGCTGCTGGGCGGATGTGCGGTCAATCCCTATGGGGGGACGCCTGCGCCGGTCGGCGAGCCGGACAAGCCGGTGACCAAACCAGAGAAACCCGTGGCCGAGCCTGACAAGGCCGAGCCGGTGCCTGCCCCCAAACCCGTGGCACCGACGGGGCTGGCGGTCGCCCTGGCCGATGACTTCCTGAAGGCCGCCGATGTGCAGGCGCTGGCGGGCAGCAGCCCGGTACTGCTGCTGATGGCGCCCCAGAACGGTACAGGTGAGCCCTTCAGCACCCAGCCCCTGGCGGTGGCTATGATCCAGCGCATTCAGGCCAATAGCGGCTTTCGCTTCGCAGACCCGGGCCAGGTGGCGGCCATCACGGGTCAGCTCGAATACCAGCAGGGGGCATGAACCCCGCTTCCCTGGTGCGTCTGGGTCGCCAGACCGGGGCGGGTTACATGCTCTACGGGGATCTCCTCTCTGAAGGGGGCCGCTACCGGCTCGCCATGAGCCTGATGGATCTCAAGAGCGGCGAACTGCTCTGGAACGCCAGTCGATCCGCTGCCCGTTGATGCCAGCTCGCCGGATCCCTCTTGACCGGGATCCGGCCTTGCCCCCTTGTCCGGGGGCGGGAATACCCCTGTGGCGCCCCTGACGTCACTGGGTTGGCATGTCGCACTGCCTGAAGGAAAAAAAACCTTCCTGACTGTCTGACAATTCTGGTTCTGACAGCATCCCCGATTGCTACCATTCACTTTGCCGGAGGCTTGTCCGGTGAACACGTCACCGACCGCATCCTTCCCGCCCGGCAGGCAACTTTCTGCCCCTGTGCGATACTCCATGAGTCTTGTATAACAGGAGTACAGGGACCCACTCCCACGGATAGCAAGGAGCTCGGATGGCGCTCTCAGTGGCACAACTCTACGAAGTGATGGCCCAGTTGCCGGATCCCGTTTTCATCCTCAGCGAAGATGGCTACTACATCGAGTACATCGGCGGGATGGAGCAGCAGTCCTACCAGAACGGCAACCCGCTGATCGGCAGACAACTGCTGGACGTGCTGCCCGAGGACAAGGCGCAGTGGGTGATGGCGCAGGTGGCTCAGGCCCTCGCCAGCGGCCAGGTGCAGGTGGTGGAGTATGACCTTTCCCCCGCCGAGGTGGACGGCATCGACGCCGACGCCGGGCCCCAGGGAATGCAGCGTTTCGAGGGCAAGATAGCGCCCTTGCCCTCTTTATATGAGGGGAAGCGGGCGGTGGCCTGGATGACCCGCAGCATCACTCGCCAGCACGAGTTGCAACAGCGGCTCAAGCGGCTCGGGGAGACGGATCAGCTCACCGGCCTCTACAACCGCCACTTCTTCTTCGACCAGTATCACCACAGGGTGCAGGGGCAGCATCTCACCGGCCTCATCATGCTGGATCTCGATCACTTCAAGCAGATCAACGATCGCTTCGGCCACCAGACCGGTGACAAGGTCTTGTGCCGGGTCTGCGAGTGCGTCTCCGCCCAGTTGCGGGGGGAGGATCTCTTCGTGCGCAGCGGTGGCGAGGAGTTTCTGATCCTGCTGCCGCAGATAGACGAGGGGATATTGCTGAAGGTGGCGGAGCGGATCCGCGCCGCGGTGGCGGCCCTGGCGCCGGATCCGGCCCCCGTGACCGTGAGCCTGGGCACCACCCTGATCCGGCCGGGCGAGGATCTCGGCACCGTGCTGGCCCGGGCGGACGAGTGGCTCTATCGGGCCAAGCGGGGCGGGCGCAACCAGGTGGCCCACGCGGGGGATCCCTGAAAAGCGGCCAGGCCTGCAACGAAAGAGGGCGACCCTGTGTCGCCCTCTTTCATTTGTCTGCGTCTTGGCGCCGTCTCAGCCAAACAGCGTCGAGATGTTCTGGCCCGCCATCAGCAGGCCGATGGCCAGCACGCTGAACCAGACCAGGGTGGCGGCGACCAGGGTATAGCCGAGGGCGACGAAGAGACCGTCCCGCTGCAACATGCCGACGGCCAGCAACAGTATGGCCCAGGCGGGCATGGCGTTGGTGAAGGGGATGGCGCCGAGCGGCAACATCAGCAGCAGGGCGGCCAACATGATGAGCAGGCCGTTGCAGCGATTGATGGCGTAACTGCCGGTCAGGATCAGCAGGCGGGGCCGGATCAGGCGATCGATGCGGGCCAGCAGATCCGCCCCCTTGTGCAGGGTCGGCTTGATGTGCTCGGCGGCGAAGCGGCGCTCCATCAGGACGGCGGGCAGCCAGGGCACCCGGTTGAGGGTGATGCCGGTGCCGATGAAGAGGATCAAGAGGCCAAAGGGCGTGCTGACGCCGGGGATGGAGACCGGCAGCAGGAAGGGCACGGTGAGCAGCACGCAAAACAGCAGCATGCCCTGCTCGCCCACCAGGGCCAGCATCTGGCGCAGGCTGATGTGGCTCTCTTCGATGGCGTGAGCGGTGGCCCTCAGGGTATCGGAGAGCGTGCTTTGTGGGTCGTTGAGTTGCGCGGCAACCATTCCTGAGATCCTCGTCCTGTTAAGGCCACCCCTGTGGCGCCGACAGCTTACGGGGGCGAGGTTAATCCCAGATGAATAATGTGAGCCGGCGCAAGTTTTGATGGCAAGGATGCGCCGGGAGCGGGGGCGGGTCGCCAAAATGGGGCGATACAGCCCCCGTCCAGGGTCGGATGGAACAGGCTCTGATATGCTTTTTGACGCAATCCATGTGAACCGGGGAGAAGAGCGTGACGAGAGCGACGATGATGGTGCTGGGACTGTGGTTACCGCTGACGGGCTGGGCGGCCGAGCCCGCGGTGTCGGGCTGGCAGCTGACCCCTTTCCTGGGTTACAGCTCGTCCATCGACTTCGAGGCGATGGATGAACCCACCCCCACGCCGCACTCGGCCGGCATCGGCTCCCTGCAGGGGGAGAGCTCGGGCAACTGGGGCCTCTTCATCAGCAGGGAGGTGGATGACCCCGGCATGGTGGAGCTGCTCTACAGCCACCAGTCGACCCGGGTGTCCCCCGAACTGCCCGACAGGCTGACGGTGGACACCCTGCAGTTTGCCGGGGCCCTGACTCTCTCGGACAACCTGATGGCCCCCTATATCGGCGCCGGGATCGGGGTCACCCGCTTCGATGCCTACGACAGCGAGACGGCCCCCTCCATGTCCCTGGCGCTCGGGGTGCAGCCGCGCCTGACCGAACATCTGGCTGTGCGGGCCGAGGTGCGCGGTTATGGTGCCCTGGTCAACGACGACAGCCAGTTTCTCTGCAACCCCGAGATCTGCGCCTTTCGGGTGCGAGGGGAGCTGATCACCCAGTGGCAGGCCAATATCGGCTTGACCCTGAGGTTCTGAGCCTCATGATTGGGCTCCTTTGACCAGACAAGGCGATACGACTCCGTGCCATCCCTGCCCCGTGAACTGCCCGTACTGCTGACGCCAAGGGGGCGACTGCGCCCCTTCGATGGGCGGGATGCTGCCGATCTCTTCGCCATCTACGGGGATCCCCTGGTGATGCGCTTCGTCGGGGAGCCGCCGTTTCCCTCCCTTGCCACCGTGTCGCAGATGCTGGCTAGCGTCGAGCGGTTGCTGGCTGGCGGCGAGTCGCTGGAGTGGGGGCTGGTGTTACGCGGCAGCGGCCGCCTGGTGGGTACCTGCGGCTTGCACAGCTTTGCGGCCGGCGCCAGCCTGCGCCAGGCGGAGGTGGGCTGCATGCTGGCCCGCAGCCACTGGGGACAAGGTTTGATGGGGGAGGCGCTGAGCGCCCTGATCGCCTATGCCCGCCAGCTTGGCATCATCACCCTGCTTGCGGATATCGAACCGGACAATCTGCCCAGCCAGCGGCTATTTGAGCGGCTGGGCTTCATCTGGCAGCAGGATACCTGCTACCGGTTGCTGCTGGGCGAGGAGATCACACCAGACCGCGCGTGACGCGGCTGAGGGGCTCGTTGACGTCGAACACCTTGTACTGCACCGCGCTGGCGCCCATGGCGAGCACCCGCTGCTCATGCATGGTGGCGTAGGCGAGGGCGCTCCCCTCATCCTCGAACAGATAGATGCCGCCCGCCTCGCCGGTGCGGGGGTTCTCGGTCCAGATCTTGGAGATGAAGCCGGGCTCCCGGGTGATGGAGTCGGCCAGCGGCATGGCCGCAGCAGTGAGGGCTGGTCCCATCATCTGGGCGGGGAAGTTGAAATGGATCTGCAGCAGGCTGGGCATGATAAACCTCTCGTGGGCGTTGATTGGCGGAATCCGCATCATAGGAAGCCAGCATCTTGGCTGCAAGAAGGCACATTTTCGTGGCATAGTTACCGCAAAGTAACCACTCACGAGCCATACCGTGCCCTCACTGCCCTGTCCCGCCTATCAGGTATTGCGCCTGCTGACCGGCAAATGGAAGCCGGCCATTCTGTTTCATCTGCGCGAACAGACCCGGCGCTTTGGCGACCTGCGCCGCTGCCTGCCCGAGGTGAGCCAGAAGGTGCTCACCGCCCAGCTCAAGGAGCTGGAGAGCGACGGTGTCATCATCCGCACCCTCTACCCCGACGTACCGCCCAGGGTGGAGTACTGTCTGAGCCCGCTTGGCGTCGCCCTGATCCCCCTGCTCCAGCAGATGCACGATTTTGCGCTGAACCACGTTGATCTGCTGGCTGGTCAGGGTCCTGTTTCTAGCGAGCCCGCAGCAACCAGCGGCTGAGGGCGGTGGCCGCCAGCAGTCGGTAGCCGAGCAGAGTGAGCGCCAGCAGCGCGGGTACCTTGAGGAGCTCCCACCACACCTGCTTGCCCTGGGGGCCGAAGATCATCAGCCACACCACCAGCATCATGTGCAGACAGTAGAGGCCGAGCACCTTGGGGGCCTGGCGCTCCAGCCAGCTGCCTTTGCCCCATGCCGGGTTGGCCAGCAGCAGGCCGAACAGCCCCAGCGTCCAGGGGAGCGAACCCAGCAGGAAATCGTGACGAGCGAGGGGGACGGCGGCAATGCGCAGCAGACCTGCGGCCTCCAGGGCGTAGAGCCCCATCCCCGCCATCATCATCAGGGCGCAGCGCCTGGCGTCCGGCTGCCAGGCACGCAGGCGCAGCTCGGCGCCAAGCGCCACGAACAGCAGGGAGAAGAAGGGGCCGTTGCGGGTCAGCAGGGCCCACTCGCCCCCCGGCAGCAGCGGGCCATAGGAGCCACCGATCAGGGCCAGGCCGTAGAGCAGGGCCCCCAGCAGCAGGGCCAGCCTCGGCAGGCGGACCTGCTGGCAGAGCCCCAGGATCAGCACCGCCACCATCAGGGCGGGCAGGAACCAGAGGTGGATCATGCCGCCCACCCACCAGACGTTGAGATGATCCCCGAGCTGCATCTGCCACTGGCCTGCCATGGCGGGCAGGTAGCCCTCGCTCACCGCCGCGAGCGGGTTGAAGGGGATCAGCACGTAGAGCAGGCTCCACGCCAGCCAGAGCCCCAGCAGGGGTCGGCAGTAGCGCAGTGCGACCGTCAGCGGGTGGCCCGCGGCGAGGGCGGGTTGCAAGAAGTAACCGGCGCACAGGAAGAACAGCGGCACCGCGAAGCGGCAGAGCTGGTTGATGACGGCCCCGACCAGAGGGTAGGGCGTGCCGTCCCACAGGGCGGGGTCGAAGGGGTTGCTGAAGGGGGAGAGATGGATGGTCATCACGGCCAGGATGGCCACCACTCGCCCGCATTCGATGCTGGAGATGCGCATGATTCCTCGCGGCGTTCGGGAGCTGGGCGCACCCTATCAGCCGCAGGCGTTCCCTATCCAGCCGCCTGGTCGCCAACTGTGACCCCCATCGGCGGCCGGTTACCCTTTGTTACCCGAGGTGCGGGCAAGGTTACCGCCGCCGGGAGCGGGATCCCGTTTTGGTGTCGGTAAAAGGGCTAGAGCAGGGCCACCAGCACGGTGACCAGGGCGCCCAGCAGCAGCAGGGCGATGCCGCGCGCGGCCGGGCCGTGCAGCTTGTTCCACATCAGCAGGCTGGTGAGGGCCAGCAGCAGCATGGCCAGCGCCGCCAGATCCCCCACCAGCTGCCACGGCAGGCCGGTGCCCATGCCACGGTGCAGCCGGTTGAGGCTGGCAGCGAAGTTGGCCTGCTGCAGCTCGGTGCGCACCAGCAGAGTGCCTTCCACATAGCTGGCGGCCACGCTTTCGCTCAGGGTGACACCGCGCAGCTCCCAGCGGGCCGGCAAGGTGAGAGAGCCGGATGGTGTGGGCAGGGTCTGGGGCGGGGTGATCTGGGGTCGCCCCTCCTCGAACATGTCTGCATAACGCTGTTGCAGCAGGGCTTTCAATTCATCCGGGCTGGCCAGCGGCGTGCTCAGTACTATCTCTTCGCTCGACTTGGCGGTGTGGGGACCGGGCAGGGGCAGCACGGCCCTGTGTTGCAGCCAGAGGCCGGTGAGGCCGTAGATCAGCATCAGGGTGAGGGTGGCAAAGCCTGCCCAGGCGTGGATGCGGCGCACCCACTTGTTGTTGTGCAGGGGGAGTTTTCTGCGTGTCATCGTTCGGTGCTTCATAACAATCTGGCCAGCGAACGCTGGCCAGAGGGGTCGGTAAACAGGGAGGATCAGAAGCGGTAGGCGGCGGTCAGGTGCAGCTGACGGGGCGTGCCCGGCATGATCTGGGCCGCGCTGGTGGCGCTGACGAAGTAGTCGTGATCGGTCAGGTTCTCCACGCTCAGCTGGGCTTCCCACTGGGGCCAGCGGTAGCCGGCACGGGCGTCGAAGCGGGCGTAACCGGGCAAGGTGGTTGTGTTGGCGTTGTCGGCGAAGCGATCCCCCACCGCCGTCATCCCGGTCTCGCCGAACCAGCCCTGCTTGCCGCTCTGGTAGCCGGCGAACAGCTGGCCGTTCTGGCGGGAGACGTTCATCGGTCGCTTGCCTTGCAGGTCCGCATCTGCCTTGACCTGCTCGGCATCCTGGATGGCGACGCCGCCGCGCAGATAGATCTCGTCGGTCAGCTGGGCACGGGCGCTCAGCTCGATGCCGTCGGTGCGCTGCAGACCGGTGAGGATCACCCGGGTGGGATCCAGCGGATCCTTGCTGCGCTTGTTGTACATCTCCAGCCGGTAGAGGGAGAGGGTGGTGGCGAGGCGGCCGTTCAGCCAGTCGCTCTTCACGCCCCCTTCATAGAGCCGGGTGTGCTGGGGATCCAGGTTGTTGTTCTTGTCCCCCGGGGTGATGCCGATAAGCTCGCCGCCCACCGGGGTGAAGGTCTTGCTGTAGGAGGTGTAGAAGGCATGCTCCTCGATGGGGTTCCACACCAGGCCCAGGCGCGGACTCAGGCTGGTGACCGAGAGGGTCTCTTCCTTGTCGAGGTCGTTGCGGCGGCTGGTGACGGTGAAGTCGTCGCGGCGCAGGCCTGCCAGCAGGTGCCAGTCGCCCAGGCTGAGCTGATCCTGCACATAGAGGCCGACACCGCGCACCCTGTGATGGGCGTCGCTGGAGAGTTTCATGGCGCCGTCGTAGGTGGGCAGGGAGCCCGGATCATAGAGGTTGCCTGCCGGGATCGGGTTGGCGTTCTGGTAGAGCTTGGGGGTGCGATCCTGCCAGCCCTGCTCCAGGCCCACCAGCAGACGATGGGCGACGGGGCCGGTTTGCAGCTGGCCTTCCGCCTCGGTGTTGCTGGTGAGGCTGCTGGCCTTGAGATCCTGCTGCCAGCGGGCGCGGGTCACCTTGTCACCCTTGACGCTGGTGACATAGGTATTGTCGAACTGGCTGTCGAGGGTGGTGTAGCCGAGCTGCTGGCGCAGTTGCCACTGATCGTTGATGTCCCAGGTGAAGCGGGAGCGGGTGGACTGGGCCACATCGTCGATGAAGTCGCGGCGGGTGTCGCTGTAGACGCTCTCGATGGGGACATCCGCCGGGCGACCATCGACGCCGGGAATGCCGCGATCCGGGGTGCGATCGTGCTCGTTGCGCTCGTATTGCACCAGCCAGTTCAGGGTGTCGGTGATCTCCCAGTTGACGGAGGGGGCCAGCAGGGTGCGCTTGCTGGTCACGTCGTCGCGAAAGCTGTCTTTGTCTTCCTGGGCCAGGTTCAGGCGCACCTGTACCCGCTCTCCTGCCTCGCCGTTGAGGTCGGCGGCGAAGCGTCGGCTGTCGAAGCTGCCGACCTGGGCGCTGACGCTGGAGGCCTGCCCCTTCTGGGGAACCTTGCTGACCCGGTTGACAATGCCGCCCGTGCTGCCACGGCCGTAGAGCACGGCGGCGGGGCCCTTGAGCACTTCGACCCGTTCGATGTTGCCAAGGTCGCGGGTGTATTGCATGTCGTCGCGCAGGCCGTCGAGGTAGAAGTCGTTGCTGGCGCTGAAACCGCGGATGGTGACGCCGTCAAAACGGGTGTCGCCGCTGGCGTTGACGCCAGGGATGCCGGTCAGGGCTTCACTCAGGGTGGGCTGGCCGAAGGCGGTCAGCTCGCTTGCCTTGACGGTCTCGATGCTCTGGGGCACCAGCTTGGCCGGGGTGGCGGTACGGGTCGCGGTGGCGACCTCTTCATGTTGGCTGCGTTTGCCGACCACGGTCAGGGTTTCGTCTTCGGCACGGGGGCTGGTGCAAACCGCCAGCAAGGCGACGCCCAGCAAGGCGCGCGGGGAGTTGGAATGGTTCATCTGGGTGTGACTCTTTGTCGACCAATCGGCCTGAAATTGTTGATTTTATTGTAATTATTGATTTCTCTCATCGTGAGAGGTTGCTAATGATATTGATTTTCATTTGCCTTGCAAGGAGAAGATGCAAGAAAAAGAGATCATTGGCGGCAGGCACTGAGGGGGCTGGAACCTCGGGGAAAAGGCCGGGGGAACCTTGGTTCGGTTCGGAGGGGACGCTACCATGGTGGCCTCGCGCCTTGGCGCACCATCCGGCACACACAGGGAGAGAAACATGGTCGAGATCATCAGGGCGGATCTGCACAACCCTCGCCACGGCGAGGCGCTGATCGCGATGCTGGACGAATACGCCAGGGACGAGATGGGGGGCGGCAGTGCACTGGCGGACGAGGTGAAGGCGAATCTGGCCGAAGCCCTGGCCGCGCGACCCGGTGCTCATGTGCTGCTGGCCTGGGTCGATGGGGAGCCTGCTGGCGTTGCCACCTGCTTCGAGGGCTTCTCGACCTTCGCCTGTCAGCCGCTGCTCAATATCCACGACGTGGCGGTGCACCCTGCCCATCGCGGCCACGGCATCGGCAAGCAGCTGTTGGCGGAGGCGGAGCGGCTCGCCCGGGAGCTCGGTTGCTGCAAGCTGACCCTGGAGGTGCTGGAGGGGAACAAGGTGGCCCAGGCTGCCTATCGCGCCAGCGGCTTTGCGGGTTATGAGCTCGATCCCGAGGTGGGCCGGGCCATGTTCTGGCAGAAGAAGCTGGGGTGAGAGGGTCGGCAAACATGATCTGCCGGGCTTGCCTCTGAGACTCCTGTCCCCTAGAGTGGCACCAGATTTTTCAATGTGTTGATGGAACCGGCCCGGCCGGGTGAGTGACATGACCCTTTATGCTTCGGATCAGCGAGTGACCCGAATGAACTCCGTACAGATGCGCACGATGAAGCATTGTCCGGAGCCGGTGGAGGCCCAGACCTCCCATCCATTCATCGTGCAGTGACGACCGGATCTCGCTACCTCGCGGGAGCCGTGACCTTGCCGCACGACTGAACCAAGGCCATAGACGTTGCCTCGTCTATGGCCTTTTTTGTTGCCCCGCAGCCAGGCTGCGGGTGCGAGACAGAGCAGAGGCCCGCCCGGGTCTCTGCTTTTTTTATGGTCTGTCATGACCGACGGGTATGCTTGGCAAGGGCCGGGTCGTTGGCCAGAGAGGCTGACCATCTTCAAGAGGAAACAGTGCAATGTCACAAAATATCTATGATGAACCAGGGTTTTTTGAGGGCTATGCCCAACTGCCACGCTCCCTTCACGGGCTGGCGGGGGCGCCGGAGTGGCCGGCGCTGCAAGCCATGCTGCCGGATCTTGCCGGCAAGCGGGTGCTGGATCTGGGCTGCGGTTATGGCTGGTTCTGCCGGGCAGCCAGAGATCTCGGGGCTGCCGATGTGGTCGGTATCGATCTCTCCGCGAAGATGCTGGCCCGTGCCGCCGAGCTGACCCGGGATGAGGCCATCCGCTATCGGCAGGGGGATCTGGACGGTCTTGCGCTGTCCGATGAGCCTTTCGATCTCATCTACAGCTCCCTGGCGCTCCATTACCTGCCCGAGGTGGCGCCGCTGTTTGCGGAGATCCACCGTGCGCTGGTGGCTGGCGGCAGCCTGGTGTTCTCGGTGGAGCACCCCATCTTCACCTGCCCGCAGCCGCAAGGCTGGCTGGTGGATGCAGAGGGACGCCGCTCCTGGCCCGTCAACGGCTACCAGGCCGAGGGCAAGCGGGTCAGCAACTGGCTGGCGGAGGGGGTGGTCAAGTATCACCGCACCCTGGGCTCCTACCTCAATGCCCTTGTCGCCGCCGGGTTCCAGATCCGCCGCGTGGAGGAGTGGGGGCCGACGGCGGCGCAGATTGCGGCCAACCCGGCCCTGGCGGAGGAGGCGGAGCGCCCCATGCTGTTGCTGGTGTCGGCGTATAAACCCCTGGCCTGACGCAATAAAAAACGGCGCGCAGAGTGCTCTGCGCGCCGTGTCGTCAGGTGGTTGCCGACTTAGAAGTCGTAGCGGGCCGCCAGCTGGAAGTCATCCTTGGTGTTGAGCTTGCCGCTGTCATGGCTGTCGAGGTTGTTGATGCGGTACTCGCCGATGACGCGCAGGTTCTTGTTGAACTTGTACTGGGCACCCAGGGTGTAATAGTCGATGGAGTCGTAGTCAGACTTGCCAGCCTGCTCCACCTTCTGCTTGTTCCACAGGGCCATCAGGCCGAAGCCGCTCTCGAAGTTGTAACCCAGTGCCCCTTCCCAGCCGGTGTGATCCTTGCCGGTGGCCAGGAAGTCGCTGCCGTCGGCATAGCTCAGGGCGGCGTAGAGGGCCTTGTTGTCGTACTTGGCGGAGAGCAGCCACAGCTTGGCATCCTCTTCACCGCTCTTGTCGCGGATGCCCACGTTGTAGGCGGTCCCCAGGGAGAGGTTGAACGGGAAGGTGTAGGCCACGGCGGCACCGTAGGCGGCATCGCTGTCCTTGCTGGAGGTCTCTTCGGTGTCACCGCCATCGAACTTGTAGCTGGTATCTACCTGGAAACCGTTGAACAGGCCGGAGTACTTCAGCACGGAGCCGGCGCGGTTGGTGGCGAAGGTGTCGGTCTTGGCGCCCAGTGCCTCGTTGCCGTAACCGTCGGAGAGGGAGACATCAGTCCAGTCCGCCAGGAAGCCAGGAGCCCCCTTCTGGCGACCGAAGGTGACGGTTCCCCAGTTGGCGCCGACACCGGCGAACGCCAGACGGGTACGCAGGTTGTCGGAGTTCTCGCTGACGGTCTTCTCGCTGTCGTTGATGTACATCTGCAGTTCGTACTGGGCCAGCGCCTTGAGACCCGGGTTGATCTCGCTCTCTACCTTGGCGCCCAGACGGACAAACTGGTTGGCTCCCTGTTTGTCGCTGTATTCGTCTTTGATGTCACCGTTGGCGTCCAGCTCTTTCTTCTCGCCGAAGAACTGGCCGGCGTAGATGCGGCCGTAGAGGTCGAGCAGGGTGCTCTCGTTTTTGTACACTTCAACGGCTTGAGCCTGGAAGGCGGCGGTAAGAGCCAATGCTACTACTGTCAGCTTTTTCATCATGATCCCTTGTGTTGCAAGCTTTTGTTTTAAAAGACGGGGCCATGCTAGAAGTGACAGATGACAGTCGGGTGACCGTGCAATGAACAAACCGTGTCGGTTCCATGTCAGCGGGATGAAAACCGGGATTTATGTGGCTGGTCGCCACTTTTACGCGCAAAGGTTTGCCCTTGTGGTAGAATGCCGCCCGTTTTCGAGCTCCTAAGGTTGGATATGCGATGAGACGTGAACTGGCAATCGAATTTTCCCGAGTGACGGAAGCGGCTGCACTGGCTGGCTACAAGTGGCTCGGACGTGGTGACAAGAATATCGCCGATGGCGCGGCCGTGGCGGCCATGCGTCACATCCTCAATCAGATCCAGATCGATGGCGAGATTGTGATCGGCGAAGGGGAGATCGACGAAGCCCCCATGCTTTACATCGGCGAGAAGGTGGGCACGGGTCAGGGCGACGCCGTGGACATCGCGGTCGACCCCATCGAGGGGACCCGTATGACTGCCATGGGTCAGGCCAATGCCCTGGCCGTGCTGGCGGTGGGCGACAAGGGATCCTTCCTCAAGGCCCCCGACATGTACATGGAAAAGCTGATCGTGGGCCCGAAGGCGAGAGGCGCCATCGATCTCGATCAGGCCCTGGAGCTGAACCTCAAGGCCGTGGCCAAGGCGCTCGGCAAGCCCCTCTCCCGTCTGACCGTCATCACCCTGGCCAAGCCGCGTCATGACAAGGCGATCAAGGAGATGCAGGGCCTGGGAGTGCGGGTGTTCGCCATTCCCGACGGCGACGTGGCCGCCTCCATCCTCACCTGTCTGCCGGACAGCGAAGTGGACATGCTCTACGGCATCGGTGGCGCGCCGGAAGGGGTGATCTCCGCCGCGGTGATCCGCGCCCTGGACGGCGACATGCAGGCTCGCCTGATCCCCCGCCACCAGGTCAAGGGTGACAGCCCCGAGGTTCGCGCCCTGGGTGAACAGGAGATCGCGCGCTGCGAGGAGCTGGGCATCGACGTGAGCAAGGTGCTCAAGCTCGAAGATCTGGCCAAGAATGACAACGTCATCTTCTCGGCCACCGGCATCACCAAGGGTGATCTGCTGGAAGGGATCACCAGCGACGGCGTCATGGCGACCACCGAGACCCTGCTGATCCGCGGTAAATCGCGCACCATACGTCGTATCAAGTCGATCCACTTCCTGGATCGCAAAGACAGCGTGGTACGCGACATCATCCTGTAAGCAGGAGGATGGCGGTGGCGGCAAGTCACGTACTCTCATGCCGTCGTATCAAGCCGATCCACTTCCTGGATCGCACGGACAGCGTGGTACGCGACATCATCCTGTAAGCAGGAGGATGGCGGTAGCGGCAAGTCACGTACTCTCATGCCGTCGCATCAAGTCGATCCACTTCCTGGATCGCAAGGACAGCGTGGTACGCGACATCATCCTGTGATGTGCTGACTCCCGCAGCAAAAAGCCCGGCACTGCCGGGCTTTTTGCGCTCTGCAGGGCGCCAGGGTGCCCGGGCAGGGATAAGGCTTAGGAGCAACCGGACTCCTTGCTACACTGCAGTGCCCCACAGAGGAAACATCACATGGAATGTCGTCAGGGATGTGGTGCCTGCTGCATCGCCCCCAGCATCAGCAGTGCCATTCCCGGCATGCCGGACGGCAAGCCCGCCGGTGTGCCCTGTGTGCAGCTCGATGCGCACCTGGGGTGCAAGATCTTCGGCCAGCCGGAGCGCCCGGCGGTGTGCAGCGGCTTTCGCCCCATGGCGGACGTGTGCGGCTCCCATCGCCAGGAGGCCATCTGGCTTATCGGCGAGCTGGAGCGGCTGACCGCCTGAGCCCTTGACCCTCTCCCTCGGGGAAAGGGTGTCTGCTTGTCCTCCTCATCCCCGCCCCTTCTCCCGCAATGGGAGAAGGGGGTGCCGCCATTCGGAGTCATGAAAAAGGCCCCCTCGCTTTGCGAGGGGGCCTTTTTATCGTCGGCTCATGGTGAAGCCAGCTTATTCCTTGATGCGCTCGATGCGACCACCCAGGCCTTGCAGCTTGTGCTCGATGTCTTCGTAGCCACGGTCGATGTGATAGATGCGATCGACGATGGTGGCCCCTTCGGCCACGAAGCCGGCCAGCACCAGGCTGGCGGAGGCGCGCAGATCGGTCGCCATCACCTGGGCACCCTTGAGCTGCTGGGTGTCGCGGCAGATGGCCACATTGCCCTGCAGTTCGATGTCGGCACCCATCCGAACCAGCTCGGGCACGTGCATGAAGCGGTTCTCGAAGATGGTCTCGGTGACCATGCCGGTGCCCTGGGCGACCGCGTTCAGCACGGTGAACTGGGCCTGCATGTCGGTCGGGAACGCCGGGTAGGGGGCGGTCTTGATGGTGACAGGTTTCAGGGTGCGACCTGTCATGTCGAGGGTGATCCAGTCGTCACCCTTTTCAATCAGGGCGCCAGCCTCTTCCAGTTTGACCAGTACGGCTTCCAGCAGGCTGGGGTCGGTGTTGCGGCAGGTGATCTTGCCACCGGTCACGGCGGCGCCCACCAGGAAGGTGCCGGTCTCGATGCGATCGGGCTGCACGCTGTAGCTGCCACCGTGCAGACGTTCTACGCCGTCGATGGTCAGGGTATCGGTGCCTGCGCCCTGAATGTTAGCTCCGAGCGCGTTGAGGAAGTTGGCCAGATCGACCACCTCCGGCTCACGGGCGGCGTTTTCGATCACGGTGCGACCGTCAGCCAGGGTGGCAGCCATCATCAGGTTCTCGGTACCGGTCACGGAAACCATGTCCATCAGGATGTGGGCACCTTTCAGGCGGCCGTCGACGCGGGCTTTGATGTAGCCCTCTTCGATGACGATCTTCGCCCCCATCAGCTCCAGGCCGTGGACATGCAGGTTGACCGGGCGGGCACCGATGGCACAGCCGCCGGGCAGGGAGACGTCTGCTGCACCGAAGCGGGCTGCCAGCGGGCCCAGGGCCAGGATGGAGGCACGCATGGTCTTCACCAGCTCGTAGGGGGCGACATGATTGTTTACCGCGCCGGTCAGCACGGTCACGTTGCCGTTGACCTTGGTGGTGGCGCCCAGCATCTCCAGCAGCTTGAGGGTGGTACCCACGTCTTTCAGGCGCGGTACATTGGAGAGTTGAACCTCTTCGTCACACAACAGGGTGGCAAACAGGATGGGCAGGGCGGCATTCTTGGCGCCGGAGATGGTCACTTCACCGGAGAGGGTGCAGGGGCCGGTGATCTTGAATTTGTCCATGGTTTACTTCTTTACCAAATCAGGAGGGCAGCTGGAATTTACGCTCGCGTTTCCACTCGGCGTCGGTATAGGCCTTGATGGAGAGAGCGTGGATCTCGTTGGTGGCGATCTTGTCCATCAGCGGGGCATAGATGGCCTGTTGTTTCTTGACCCGGCTCATGCCGTCAAACATGTCGCCGACGGCGATCACTTGGTAGTGACTGCCGTCCCCTTTGACATGGACTTCGGACAATGGCAAAGCCTCGAGGAGTATCGCTTCAATTTCAGAGACTTGCATTATGAGTCCTCAGTTGTGAGCGGGGTTGAATGAAAGAGGCTGGCCACCCCGTAAAGGTTGGCCAGCGTATGGAAATCGTTGGAGGCACCCACCAGTGTCGGAGTGGCACCCCGTGCCAGGGCCGCCTTGGCCCACTTGACCAGCAGGGCAAGGCCGGCGGAATCCAGGGTAGTGATGGCACCGAGTTCGAGCCGATCGTCCTGCCACCAGTCGGCGCGGCGTTGCCACAGATCGTTGACCTGCGGGGCCTGCAAGTCACCGCTCAGGATCATGACTTGATCACCAGCGGCTTGGCGTTGTGTTCACGCAGCTGGGCGATCACCGCATCGATGCCGTTCTGGCGGATGAGGCCACCCAGCTCGTTCTGCTTGGCAGAGAGCAGGCTGATCCCTTCGGCAACCATGTCGAAGGCTTTCCACTCGCCGGTCTTGTTGTTCTTGCGCAGCTTGAACTCGAGGAAGATGTCCGGCTTGCCGGCCTCTTTCACGCTGACGTTGACGGCGGTGATGTTGCTCTCGGCGGCTTTGCCAGGCTGGACCTTGACGGTCTGCTTGTCGAAGTGTGCCAGGGCGTCCGCGTAGGAGCTCACCATGTACTCGGTGAAGACGTCGACAAAGGCGTCACGCTGGGCAGGGGTCGTCTGTTTGATCTGGTTGCCGAGCACCTTGTAGGCGGCGAAGCGGTTGTCCACGTAGGGCAGCAGCTCCTCGCGGATGATGACGCGCAGGTGATCGGGGTTGCTCTTCACCTGGGCCTGATCGGCCTTCAGGCGGGCAAAGGTCTGCTGGGCGGCCTGATCCACGAGGGCATAGGGGTCCGAAGTATTGACATCCGCACGGGCGACGAGGGAGAACAGCATGCTGGTCATCAGACCCAGCATCAGGGCGATCTTCTTGAACATGGTTACTCCTTGGTTGCGGGTGTGTTGGCCGGAGAGGACTGGCTGTAGAGGAACTTGCCAATCAGATCTTCCAGCACGATGGCGGACTTGGTGTCTTCGATCATGTCGCCATCCTTGAGCATGCTGGTGCCCATCTCCTCATCGCTGAACCCCGGTGCCAGACCGATGTACTGCTCACCGAGCAGGCCAGAAGTCAGGATGGAGAGGGTGCTGGTCTCGGAGAACTCGCCGGCACTCTTCTGCATCTGCAGGGAAACGATGGGGACCTGGCTCTTGGGATCCAGGGTGATGTCGCTGACACGACCGACGACGACGCCGCCGACCTTGACCGGCGAGCGCACTTTCAGGCCGCCGATATTATCGAAATGGGCGCGCAGGGTATAGGTTTCTCCTTCCGGTTTGAAACTCAATCCCGCCACTTGCAGTGCCAATGCCAGAATGGCCGCGATGCCAGCCAGCATGAAGGCGCCAACCAGAAATTCTACTTTGCTGAACTTCATCTTTCCCTTATCCAAACATGACTGCGGTGAGTATAAAATCCAGACCGAGCACGGCCAGGGATGAGTGAACCACGGTACGGGTCGTCGCCTGACTGATCCCGGCCGAGGTCGGTTTGGCATCATAGCCGTTGAAGAGCGCTATCCAGGTCACCACCAGGGCAAAGATCAGGCTCTTGATGGCGCCCTGCATGATGTCGTCCTGCCAGTCGACGGAGGCCTGCATGGCGGACCAGAAACTGCCTTCGTCCACCCCCAGCCAGTCGACACCAACCAGCTTGCCGCCAAAGATGCCGATCAGGCTGAACATGAAGGCCAGCAGCGGCATGCTGATGACCCCGGCCCAGAAGCGGGGCGCCACGACCCGGCGCAGCGGATCGACCGCCATCATCTCCAGGCTGGAGAGCTGCTCGGTGGCCTTCATCAGGCCGATCTCGGCGGTGAGGGCGGAGCCCGCACGACCGGCGAACAGCAGGGCGGTGACCACAGGGCCCAGCTCACGGAGCAGGGAGAGGGAAACCAGAGGCCCCAGGCTCTGCTCTGCGCCGAAATCCTTCAATACGTTGTAACCCTGCAGGGAGAGCACCATGCCGATGAAGAGGCCGGACACCAGTATGATGGCGACGGATTGCACTCCCACCACATACAGTTGCTGCACCAGCAGCGGGAAGTGCTTGCGTGGCTGGGGTCGTCCTGCCAGTGCATGAAACAGCATGATGGTTGCCCGGCCGACGGCGTTGATGAAACGCACACCGCTGCGGCCCAGCTTGCTTATCTGACTTGTCAACATCACAGATCCTGTAGCAGGTCGCCTGCCGGAAAATGAAACGGAACAGGACCGTCGGGCAATCCCTTGAGGAACTGCTCGACTTCGGGATTGTGCTCCTCGCGCAGCTGTTCCGGTGTGCCGTGTGCCACTACCTTGCGGTTGGCGATGATGTAGGCGTAGTCGGCGATGCTCAGCACCTCCTTCACGTCGTGGGTGACGATGACGGAGGTGATGCCGAGGGCATCGTTGAGCTCCTTGATGAGCTTCACCAGCACCGCCATGGTGATGGGGTCCTGCCCCACGAAGGGCTCGTCATACATGATGAGATCCGGATCCAGCGCGATGGATCTCGCCAGGGCCGCGCGACGCGCCATGC
Organism: Aeromonas sp. ASNIH7; assembly: GCF_002903485.1. Taxonomy (NCBI): domain Bacteria; kingdom Pseudomonadati; phylum Pseudomonadota; class Gammaproteobacteria; order Aeromonadales; family Aeromonadaceae; genus Aeromonas; species Aeromonas sp. ASNIH7. Next base: position 1,638,232 of record NZ_CP026226.1, on the reverse strand, counting down.
CACCGGAGAGCTCGGACGGCATCAGCTTGGCCGCCCCGCGCAGACCGACAGCCTGCAGTTTCATCATGACGATGGTGCGGATCAGCTCTTCCGGCAGGCCGGAGTGCTCCCGCAGCGGGAAGGCCACGTTGTCGAAGACGGTCATGCCGGTGAACAATGCGCCACTCTGGAACAGCATGCTCATCCGTTTCCGCACTTCATACAGGCGTGAACGGGAGAGCGTGGGAACGTCTTCCCCGTCAAACAGGATGTGACCGGACTCAGGCTTGAGCTGGCCCCCGATCAGGCGCAGCAAGGTGGTCTTGCCGATCCCGCTCGGACCCATGACGGCGGTGACCTTGCCACGGGGAATGGTCAGGTTGATCCTGTCGTACAGCAGCCGATCCCCGTGACTGAAGGTCAGGTCGGAGATGGTGATCAGGTCATCGTTCAAACAATTGTCCATCCGGTATAAATGAAGAGCGAATTTTATGGGCTAGTCTAGGTCTAAGCAACAGCGAGGAACAACTATTGAGCGGGTTTCCCCCCCAAGTACGCGACAGTTTTATGTAACAACCTGCGTCAATGACCGCCCATTCCGCATCCGATTCGCTTATCTCGGCAGACTTTTTTATAATCCCGCAGCAAATTTCGGCCCGGAGCTGTGCCTTTATGTCTGTAAAGCCTGAAAAAGTGTCTGAATTGTTCGATTTCCGTCGCAGCGCCCGAGCGGTGCTGGACATAGAAAAACAAGCCATTGATGGACTCTACCAGTACCTTGACGAGGCGTTCGAGCGTGCCTGCGAGATGGTGCTGCGCTGTGGCGGCAAGATAGTGGTGACCGGCATGGGCAAGTCGGGTCATATCGGCAACAAGATTGCCGCGACCCTGGCCAGCACGGGAACGCCCGCCTTCTTCCTGCACCCGGGCGAGGCGAGCCACGGGGATCTCGGCATGATCTCAGCCGGGGATCTCATCATCGCCATTTCCAACTCCGGCGAGAGCGACGAGATCCTGGCCCTGCTGCCGGTGCTCAAGCGCCGCGGCATTCCACTCATCTGCATGACAGGCAATCCGGCTTCCACCATGGCGAAAGAGGCCAACGTGCACCTGTGCATCAAGGTGGAGAAAGAGGCCTGCCCCCTCGGTCTGGCCCCGACATCCAGCACTACCGCCACCCTGGTGATGGGGGACGCGCTGGCCGTGGCCCTGCTGGAGGCCCGTGGTTTCACCGCCGATGACTTTGCGCTGTCGCATCCGGGCGGGTCCCTCGGCAAGCGGTTGCTGTTGCGAGTGGGCGATCTGATGCACAGCGGCGAGCTGTTGCCCAAGGTGGGGATAGATGCCACCATCAGCCAGGCGCTGCTGGAAGTGAGCCGCAAGGGGCTCGGCATGACGGCGGTGGTGGACGATCAAGGGCTGCTTGCCGGTCTGTTCACCGATGGTGACCTGCGCCGCATTCTGGACCTGCAGGTGGATATTCATCACACCCCCATCAGCCGCGTCATGACGGTGAACTGTGTTACCGTAGGGCCTGAGATGATGGCGGCCGAGGCCGTCAAGCTGATGGAAACCAGGAAAATCAACGGGTTGTTGGTCGTGGATGGGGAGAGACACCCGCTGGGTGCCTTCAACATGCATGACCTGCTGAAAGCCGGAGTAATTTGATGCAAGACGTACCGACCCTCTATGGTCCGGTGACGCGCAGCCAGTACGAGAAGGCGGCGCAGATCCGCCTGCTGGTGTGCGATGTGGATGGGGTGCTCTCCAACGGCTTCATCTATATGGGCAATAACGGCGAAGAGCTGAAGACTTTCTGCACCCGTGACGGTGCCGGCATGCGTGCCCTGCTCAATGCGGGCATCGAGATTGCCATCATCACGGGGCGAAACTCCCGCATCGTCAGCGATCGCATGAAGAGTCTGGGAGTCCAGCACCTGGTGCAGGGTGCAGACAAAAAGCTTCCCCACTTCGAGGCCTTGCTGACCAAGCTCGGGCTGGATGCATCGCAAGCCGCCTATATGGGAGATGACACCATCGATCTACCGGTGATGCAGGCTTGCGGCCTGGGTATCGCCGTTGCCGACGCCCATCCGCTTGTGCTGGCGAAGGCGGATCTGGTGACGCGGCTTGGCGGTGGCGTCGGGGCCGTGCGCGAGGTGTGCGACCTGATCTTGCAGGCCCAGGGATTGGCTGACTATCAACCCGAGGCGTCGCGATGAACAAACAGACTGTACTGTTCGGCCTGCTGTTTCTGGCTGCGCTGGCGGCCTGGCAGCTGGGGGAGATCGAGCTGGTCCCCGAGCCGACCACCAAGACGGAAAATTTTCAACCGGACTTCACCGCCAGAGAGTTGGTGACGACCCGCTTCAACGAGCAGGGCAAGCGCACCGAGCGGCTGGAATCCGAATATGCGGAGTACTACCAGGTGCTCGAGCAGGCCACTTTCACCAAGCCGGTGGTCTACATGTTCGATGACAAGGGCGCGGCCGAATGGAAGCTGACGGCCGAAACCGGGGTGCTCAACACCGATGACAATGTGATCCTCCGTGACAAGGTGCATCTGGACGGTCTGCTGCCCGCTTCCTTCATCTCCACGCTGGATACCTCCTATCTGGAGCTGGATCTGGTGACGCAGGGGATGAGAAGCAACCAGCACATCAGCATTGTGGGCCAGGAGTTCCAGACCGAGGGCGTTGGCCTCAAGGGTCACCTGGAACGTAAATATTTCGAGTTACTGGATAAAGGCCATGCCACTTATTTCAATGAAAAACGTTAATCTGGCCCTCACGGCCCTGTTGCTGTGCGGTTCCCTGAATGCCAAAGAGTCCGACTTTGCCGAGAAGGTCTATGTGGATGCGGTCAAGCAGGTGGCCGAGATGCAGGACAACCGCATCACCTTCAGCGAGGATGTCATCATCACCCAGGGCACCATCAAGATTAAGGCCGACAAGGTGGTGGTGATCCGCTCCGGCGACAAGGGCGCCGAGGTCATGACCGCGTATGGCAACCCAGCCACTTTCTTCCAGGTGCTGGACAACGGCAAACCGGTCAATGCCCATGGCAACAGCATCCGCTACGAGCTTAAGAACCGGCTGGTGACCATCACCGGCAATGGCCAGCTCAAGCAGGAAGACAGCCAGGTGACCGGCGATCTCATTCGCTACGACATCGTCAAGCAGAAGATGATTGCCGAGAGCAAGGGGCCCACCCAGCGCGTCAAGACGGTGTTCCTGCCGGATCAGGTGGAGAACTTTGACAAACCCGCCGATCAGAAGAAGTAGGAAACAACAGCCATGGCAGTGTTAAAAGCAACGGGTCTGCAAAAGAGCTACAAGCGCCGCATGGTGGTCAGCGATGTGAGCCTGGAGGTGGGAACGGGCCAGATCGTGGGCCTGCTCGGCCCGAACGGTGCGGGCAAGACGACCTCCTTCTACATGATCGTGGGCCTGGTGCAGCGGGATGCTGGCCTCATCACCATCGACGAGCAGGACATCAGCCTGCAGCCCATGCATATCCGTGCCCGCAATGGCATCGGCTATCTGCCTCAGGAGGCCTCCATCTTCCGGCGCCTGTCGGTGTTCGACAACTTGATGGGGGTCATGCAGACCCGCAAGGGGTTGAGCCGCGAAGAGCGGGAGGATAAGGTCGAACAGTTGCTGGAAGAGTTCAATATCACCCATATCCGCGACAGCCTGGGCCAGAGCCTCTCGGGTGGGGAGCGGCGCCGGGTGGAAATCGCCCGGGCGCTGGCGGCAGAGCCGAGATTCATTCTGCTCGATGAGCCTTTCGCAGGTGTTGATCCTATTTCAGTCATCGATATCAAAAAGATCATCCAGCATCTGAAAGAACGCGGGTTGGGTGTGCTGATTACGGACCACAACGTCAGAGAGACGCTGGATGTGTGCGAGAAGGCCTACATCGTCAGCCACGGCAAGATGATTGCCGAGGGCGCGCCGGCCGATATCCTCGCCGATGAGCAGGTCAAGCGCGTCTATTTGGGCGATCAATTCAGTCTATAGTAAGGGGGCACCCCTCATTTTTGTTAGGTGACTGCCTCGCTGAACATAAGGATATCCCGACGTAGATGAAGCCGACATTACAGTTGCGTCTCGGTCAGTCCCTGACCATGACGCCACAATTACAACAAGCGATTCGTCTGCTCCAGCTCTCCACCCTGGAACTCCAGCAGGAAATTCAGCAAGCGCTCGACAACAACCCCTTGCTGGAGCAAGAGGAGAACGAGGCGCAGGAAACCAGTCAGGCAGAGACACAGGACGCCAGTCAACTCGACTCCAGCGATGCCATGGCCCAGGAGAGCATGCCGGATGAACTGCCGGTGGACACCACCTGGGACGAGGTCTACTCGGCCGGTACAGCCCAGAGTGCAGGCCCCATCCATGACGGGGAAGACAGCGTCTATCAGGGGGAGACCACCGAGAACCTGCAAGACTACCTGCTGTGGCAGATGCGGCTCACCCCGTTCAGTGATGTGGATGCGGCCATCGCCCTTGCCATCATCGATGCCATCGACGAATCCGGGTATCTGACTGCCACCCTCGAGGATATTCAGGCTGCAGTCAGCAGCGAGGAGGTAGAAGTCGAACTGGATGAGATCGAAGCCGTGCTCAAGCGGGTGCAGCATTTCGATCCGGTCGGCATCGCCGCCCGTTCGGTGCAAGAGTGTCTGCTGATCCAGCTCGGCCAGTATTCGCCGGACCTGCCCTGGCTCGACGAAGCCAGAGAGGTGATCCGCGAACACATGGACCTGCTCGGCAATCGCGACTACCGCACCCTGGCTCGCAAGACCCGCCTCAAGGAGAGCGATCTCAAGGAGGTGCTGGATCTCATCCAGCAACTGGAGCCCAGACCCGGCAACGGCATCATCCAGAGTGAATCCCAGTACGTGATCCCGGATGTGTCCGTGGTCAAGAAGGGCAGCAAGTGGGTGGTTGAACTCAATCCGGATTCTGCTCCGCGCATCCGTGTCAACGAGGCCTATGCGGCCATGGCGCGCAATGCCCGCAGCAGCACGGATACCCAGTTCATCCGTTCTCATTTGCAGGAGGCCAAGTGGTTCATCAAGAGCCTGGAGAGTCGTAACGACACCCTGCTCAAGGTGGCCAGCTGCATCGTCGAGCAGCAGCAGGGCTTTTTCGAGTACGGCGAAGAGGCCATGAAACCCATGGTACTCAACGACATCGCGGAAGCGGTGGAGATGCATGAGTCGACCATTTCACGGGTCACGACCCAGAAGTACATGCATACGCCCCGCGGCATTTTTGAACTGAAGTTTTTTTTCTCCAGTCACGTCAATACGGAGGGAGGAGGAGAGTGCTCATCGACCGCTATTCGCGCCCTGATCAAGAAGCTGGTGACGGCGGAAAACCCCGCCAAGCCGCTTAGTGATAGCAAGATCGCGGATTTGCTGGCCGAACAGGGTATTATGGTGGCGAGACGCACGATCGCAAAGTACCGTGAATCCTTGTTGATCCCGCCATCCAATCAGCGCAAACGCCTGGTTTAGGCAAACAAAAGGAAGACGTTATGCAAATTAACCTGACCGGACACCATGTCGAGATTACCGAAGCTCTGCGTGATTATGTGAACAACAAATTTGCCAAACTCGAGCGTCACTTTGACCATATCAACAACGTACACGTGGTGTTGAGCGTCGAAAAACTGAACCAGATCGCCGAAGCCAAGCTGCATGTCAGCGGGGGAGAGGTGTTCGCCAATTCGCAGCATGCCGACATGTATGCGGCGATTGATACCCTGCTGGATAAACTGGATCGGCAGATCATCAAGCACAAAGATAAGTTAAATCAAAAATAACTATGCAACTTGAACACATACTGAGTCGGGACTGCACCAAGAGTGCGGTCCCTTGTACCAGCAAGAAACGCGCGCTCGAGATCATCAGTGAACTGGCCGCAGAGCGCCTCGGCGCTTCCCGCCAGGTCCTGTTTGAAAGCCTGCTGGCGCGAGAAAAGATGGGTAGTACCGGGATCGGAGCCGGTATCGCCATCCCCCACGGCCGGATTGACGACGCCTTCGCGCCGACCGCCGTGTTGATGACCTTCTCCGAGCCCATCCCTTTCGATTCTATCGACAATCAACCGGTTGACCTGCTCTTTGCATTGCTGGTGCCGGAAAGCGAGTGCAAGCAGCACCTCAAGACTCTTTCCCTGATGGCATCCAAACTGGGTGACAAGGCCGTCTGCCGCCAGCTGCGCCAGGCGACCAGCGACGAAGAACTCTATCAGATCATGACGTCGGCCTGAGGCCGGGTCTGACACAGCCACGTTGGCGTGAGGGGACAAGATGCAGTTAATTGTAGTAAGCGGTCGTTCGGGCTCCGGCAAGACGGTGGCCCTGAGGGTGCTCGAGGATCTCGGGTACTACTGCGTGGACAACCTGCCGGTCAACCTGCTGCCCCAGTTGATCGTGTCGGTGGAGAGCCAGTATGACAAGCTGGCGGTCAGCATCGACGTGCGCAACCTGCCTGCCCAGGCAGACAGGCTGGAGAACCTGCTGAGCCAGGTGCGCAACGAGGGGCGAGTCAAGTTCTCGAGCTTCTTCTTCGATGCGGACAACGCGACCCTGCTCAAACGCTACGGTGAGAGCCGCCGTCTGCACCCTCTGTCCCGCAACAAGCTTTCGCTGGACGAGGCGATCCGGGAAGAGACCCACCTGCTGGCACCGCTCTCCTCGACCGCCGACCTGCGCATCGACACCACCAACCTCAGCATCCACGATCTCAGCGAGCTCATCAAAACCCGGGTGCTCGGCAAGAAAGAGAACGAACTGGTGCTGGTGTTCGAGTCGTTCGGTTTCAAGTACGGCATTCCCAAGGATGCGGACTTCGTGTTCGACGCCCGTTTCCTGCCCAACCCGCACTGGATCCCGGAGCTCAAGCCCTTCACCGGCAAGGATGAGCCCGTGGCCAACTACCTCTCCAGCCAGCCGGATGTCATGCTGTTCATCCAGCAGATCGAGAATATGCTGGGGACCTGGTTGCCCCACCTGGAGCGCAACAATCGCAGCTATGTGACCGTCGGGATCGGCTGTACCGGCGGACAACACCGCTCGGTGTTCATCGCCGAGCGGCTGGCCAGCGCATTCCGGTTGCTTGGCAAGAACGTGCAGATCCGCCATCGCACGTTGGACAAGCGTTCAAACCCCGCCTGACAGATCCACAGGATGCTCAGATGACCGTTTCCGCCTCGGTAGAAGTCAAAAACAAGTTAGGCATTCACGCCCGACCGGCCATGATGCTGTTCGAGCTGGTGCAGGGGTTTGATGCCCACGTGCTGCTGCGCAACGAAGAGGGAGTCGAGGCCGACGCGGACAGCGTGATCGGCCTGCTGATGTTGGACTCCGCCCAGGGCAAACAGGTGGAGGTGCAGGTGGAGGGCCCCGAAGAGGTGGAGGCCCTGGCCGCCGTGGTGGCGCTGTTCACCTCGGGCTTCAATGAGGAGTAATACGCCTCGGCGTGCTCAAGGTGCGCTGCGAGCCAGCGCCTTGAAAGCGGCAAAATCCCGACAAGCCAGCAGACTTCTGCTGGCTTTTTCGTTCATCAGTGCCAGAAACAGATCATAAAGTCCCATGGCTTCCTCATAATCCGCCTTGGCGATGGCCAGCACGAAGATGAGGGTAGCGCTCTCGCCGTTGCCCCAGTCGATCCCCTGGGGGGCCAGCACGGTATAGACCAGGGTGCGGCGCGCCAGCAGGCCGAGGGAGTGGGGCAGAGCGATGCCGTCCCCCAGCAGGGTGGAGACGATCCGCTCCCGCTCCTGCAAGGATCCCCGGAATCCGCTCTGCACCAGATCCTCCGCCTCAAGCTGGCTGCAGATGCGATCAAACAGCGCCCCCTGGCTGATGGGTTCATCAAGCATCATGAAGTGGTCGGCATCGAAATACTTGTCGAGCAGATAGGGACGGGTGCGATCGACGAGCACCAGCTTGCCGAGCTGCTCCAGCTGGTATTGGGTCGGGAAGGGGGAGACCTGCACCACGGGAGCATTCTTCTCGCTCACCTTGAGGGTGCTGATGACGAAATCCTGCTCGACTCGCACCAGTCCTTCATAGTCCCGCACCGACTCCAGCGTGGTCAGCAGCAGTTGGGGGTATTCCCGCCGGATGCGTGCTTCCAGCACCCGGAAGGTGGCGTTGCCCGCATCGCACAGCAGCAGCGCCTGGGGGCGCCGGGTGTAACCGATGTCGTAGTGGCGCTCCAGGCCGACCCCGATGTGGATCACCAGGTAGCCGATCTCGTGGTGGGTCAATCGGTAGGGGGTCTGCCTGATCCACTCAGAGATGGCCGCCAGGGTGATGTCGTAGGCGAGGGGGTAATACTGCTTGATGTGATCCGCCAGGGGATTGTGGCTGCCAATCTGGTATTTGACCCGCAGCAGCATGGCGCCGATGTGGGTCTGCAGGTCGGCTCGCAATTGCGGGTCGCCGCGCAGGTCATAGGGGTAGTGCTGGTGGATGTAACCCAGCAGGTGTGCAGTCAGTTGCTCGCTCTCGGCCGCCATGGCCGGGCTGAGCAGGGGCGTCTCTGCAGTGAGGCGAGCCTGGATCTGGATGGCGAGACAGGCGATCTCTTCCTGCACCGGTGAAGTCAGGGTCGGCAGCTCGGCATAGATGTCGCGGGCCACCACTGCCAGGGGGGGGTGATGTCGTCGCTGGCAAACTGGCGCAACTCGTGGCCAGACGCCTGGCGAAGCAGGGCGACGGCACAGTAGACGGTGACTTGCTGCAGGCTCTCGTCGGCCAGGCGTAGCTGATGGCGACCGAGTTGCTCGTGAATGTGGTTGCCCACTACCTCCAGCGTCTTGCTGGGGCAGAGGGTGGGCAACAGGCTCTGGAGCGGATGCTGGTGCAGCAGCTCCTGGCAGAGCAGTTGGGTGAGGCAGGCGCGGATCGCCATCTCGCTTCCCGCAATGCGCATCCCCACCCTGGGTTTGCTGTCGATGGTGAGCCCGAAGTGGGCGAGCCGCTCCCGCACCTCCGTCATGTCCCCTTGCAAAGCCGCCCGGCTCAGATACCAGGTGTCCGCCAGCTCGTCGAGCTTGATCCCCTGTTCCGCCGTCAGCAGCAAGACCTGGAGGTGCAGCACCCGCTCGCGGCTGGTGCGAGGCAGGGGGCTCTCCTGCCCCTGGGCGGCTAGCAGCGCATCGAACAGTCCCTGATTGTAGATCTTGAGCTGGTAACCGCTGCCCCGCTGATGGATCAGGTGGGCGCCCCGGGTGGCAATGAGCTCGTTCAGGGTCGCCACGTCGGTACGCACGGTGCGGGTGGACACATTGAGACGGCGAGCCAGCTCCTCTTGTGGCAGGGGCTCGGCGTGAAGCAGGGCGAGCAGTTGCTGGAGTCTGGGGTGGGGCAGCTTGGTCATGAGGGGGTGGGGACTCCTGTCGCGCATGGTGGGTCGATGTTAACAAGGGGGTCATTAACAAGCCAGGCACCGCCCAGTGACCGGGTCGGTGCCTGTGGGGTTGCTATGCCAGCAGTGCCTTCACCATGGCGAGGAGGGTACGCACATCCTCCGGCCTGGTCTGGCCACTGACACTGTCGATGATGGAGCTGTAGACGTGGGGGATCATCTTCTCGACTCCTGCCTCCAGCGCGATCCGCACAATCTCCTCGAAGTTCTCAAGATCGATGCCGCCGGTGGGCTCCAGCCAGAAGCCGTGGCGGGCACAGGCCTCGGCCACAGCCTGATACTCGGCGCGGCAGGCGAGTCCCCCCATGGGGAAGAACTTGACCGAGCTGCCCCCCATGTCCTTGAGCAGGGCAATGGCGGTATCGATGGGGACGATGCCGTCAGGCTGCTGGCTACTCAGGGGGCCAGTGGAGATCTTCACCATGCCGGGGGTGCCGGTGGGGGAGACAAGGCCATTGACGAGGGTGTCAGCTTGACCGAGCAGCGCCCGGCTGGCCCCGACCCCGGTGAACACCTGATTGACATGCTGAGGCTGCAACTGGCGGGCTAGCTCGGCCACCATGGCGGACTGGCGCGGATCACCGGCTCCCAGCCCGATGGAGAGGGCGTTGTCGATAAGTTTGGCGTAGGCCTGCATGTCGGCGACGGCAGAGGGGATGTCCGGGTAGTTCTTGGATAGCACACCGACCAGGACGTGGCCCTCGGCAGCCTCATAAATGTCGACGGCATTCTCTTTGGAACCTGCCAGCACGTTGAGGCAGACCCGATCGCTGTAGTAATTGGGGGTAAGAGACATCAGTTGTTCTCCTGAACGAGGTGGGCAATGGCGGAGTGGATCTGGTCGAGCTGGGGCTGGGTGACGCTGCGCACGTCTATCTCGATGTGCCCCTCGTTGGCCTTGTAGCCGCGGCAGTAGATGGCGGGGGTACCCTGTTGCAGACGGGAGACCACTTCCACCGTGGTCATGCCGATCTGCTGGTGGTCGAAGGCGATGTCGGTGCGGGCGATGTCGCGCCCCGCGCTGTCCCACACCACCTTGGCGCTGACGCCGGGCAGCTGGTTGAGGCGCTCGATGAAGGGGGTCATCTTGGCGACCATGGCGGTGCCGCTCTCCTTCTCTTTGGCCAGGTAGCGCTCGATGGCGTGGGTCAGGCCGAGGATCCCCTCCTTGCCCACCTTCATGGCACGGCCGATGCCGTTGGCCTGCTGCTTGACCCACTCCACATACTGACGTCTGCCGAGCACCAGGCCGCTGGTGGGCCCTTCGATGGCCTTGGCACCGCTGTAGATGACCAGATCCGCCCCCTGGTTGTAGTAGAGACGCAGATCCTCTTCGGCCGCTGCATCGACGATGAGCGGGATCCCGTGGGCCTTGGCCACCTCGGCCGCCTCGGTCACCGACAGAATGCTCTTCTGTACGCAGTGGTGGGACTTGATGTAGAGGATGGCGGCGGTATTGGCATGGATGGCGGCGGCCAGCTGGGCGGGTGAGCACTCGTTGGCGTAGCCTGCCTCCACCACCCTGCCGCCCCCCAGGTTGACCATGGTGCCGACGGGGGCACCAAAGTTCACGTTGTGGCCCTTGGGCAGCACGATGTCGCTCGGCACGTCGTGGGCATGAGCATGCAACTGCTCGAGGCGATAGGGGTCGCCGCGCACGATCACGGCGGCCACCGACTGGGCGATGCCGGCGCTGGCGCAGGAGACCACCACCGCATCTTCAACGCCCAGCAGATCGGCCAGGTAGGCGCCGGTCTTGTTGACCAGATCCTTCACCTCGAAGTAGTGGCCGAGGCCGAAGTTGACCGCATCGACCACCTCCTGCTCGGGGGTGGAGACGCCGAGGATGGTCATGCGCCCGGAGGCGTTGATCACCGGTTTGAGCCGGTATTTCTCATACACAGAAGGCATGGTGTGATTTCCCGTAGTGAGTCAGAACCAGTTCGCCGCCCACCAGGGCGGCGAGAGGGAGCAGTTGCCGGTCACCGTTGCGGGTGCCGGCCTCGGTATCGGTAAAGAGAGTGGGGCCGCAGCTCACCTCGAACAGGGTGATGTCTGCATCGGCGCCCACCTCGAGTCGCCCCTTGCCGGGCAGGCGCAGGGCATCGGCGGCCTGGTGAGTGACGCAGGCGAGCACCTGCTCCAGGGTCATGCCGATGGCGAAGAACTTCGACATCACGTGGGCAAGGCTGTAGACGGGCCCCTTGATGCGGTTCTTGCAGTAGATGTCTGAACTGATGGTGTGGGGCAGGATGCCCTGGGCAATGGCCAGCTCCGCCACTTCGAAGCTGAAGCTGGCGCCGCCGTGGCCGATGTCGAGCAAGAGTCCCCGCCGCATCGCTTCGCGTACCGCCTGGCGCAGTTCACCCGCCGGGGTCAGGATGCGGTTGGGCTTGCCGTTGAAGCAGTGGGTCAGCAGATCGCCCTCCCCCAGCAGGGCGACGATCTCGTCCAGATCCGGCGGCGTGTTGCCCACGTGCACCATCAGTGGCAGGTTGCCATTGGCCTGCTGGATCTGCTTGGCCATGCGCAGGGGTTGCAGACCGCTTTCACCCACCACGCTGCCGCTCATGCGCGCCTTGATGCCGACGATGAAGCCGGGATGGCGCCGGATGGCCGCCTGGGCGAGGGCGGGATCGATGTCTGCCGGATCCGCCAGCTCGTTCTGGCGCAGCAGGCCGATGCGGGATATGTTGAGCAGGGCGTGCACCCGGGTCTTGCAGCCGGCGGCGAGACGCTGGAAGTCGTCCACGTCGTCGGCCCCGGTACTGCCGGCGTCGATGACGGTGGTGACGCCGGATTCCACGCCCACCTTGTCCGGCTCATCGTGATAGAGGGGGGAGGCGGGGTAGCAGTGGGTGTGGCCGTCAATCCAGCCGGCGCTCACATGGACCTGCCCGCCCAGAGTGAGGGTTTGCTTCGCCTCTGTGCTTTCTGGCAGCGAACCCAGCGCCGCTATCTTGCCATGCTTGATGGCGACGTCGACGAGCTGCCCGTTTCCCAGGCGTCCCGCCCTGATGATCGTGTCGTACATGCTGATATCCCTCTTGTAACCTGCTTGCGCTCTTACTGCGAGACCGCTTCCAAGGCTCATGTGTTGCTCTTCACCTTGCTGACGACCTCTCGCGACAGAGCGCAAACAGGTTCTTGAATGCCGCCCAAGAGACGGCCTTGGATTAAGCCAGGGCGATGGGGAAGACGGTCCCGAACATCATGGCCCCCAGGATGGCGCCGCCCGTGATGGGCTTCTCCCAGATGTAGAACAGCAGGGCACCCAGCAGGGAGCCTATCCCGATGGGAATGGAGGCGCCCATGGCGGAGAGGATGATGAGGGGACCGAGGAAGCGGCCCGAGCTGTTGCCAGCCCCCATCATGACGTCTGCGCCGTAGGTGGAGTTGCTCTGGTTGATGGTGAACTTGCGCGCCAGGATGATCACGTAGCCGATGGCCATCCCAATCCCCATGCCGGTGATCAGGGAAGCGGTGAAATTTTCCACCGGATAGACGATGCCGGCCCCCAGCAGCAGGGCGGGCACCCCGAGGCCGACTCCGGTCTGGATGGCGCCGCCGATGTCGAGGATCCCCACCAGGGAGCCCTCGATGATGCGGGCGAACAGGAAGCTGGCACCGAAGGCGGCGACTGCACCATAGGCCCCCGTGTCCATGCCGGCCTTGAGCATGGCAACGAAGGCCACCTCGTTGAAGGCGCCGACCCCGTAGAGGTAGAACATGTGGGTGCCGGCGAAGACGCCGGAAGAGAGCAAACCGACAAAGATGGGGAAGGACCAGTCGGCATACCAGAAGTTGTTTCTCAGTTTCTCATCCATGGTGTGCTTCCTTATTTGCCGCTCATGAGGTTGTGGACGTTTTCCAGCCACAGGGGAACGCCCAGGTGGAAGGATTCAATGAGTTTCATGTCAAAGCCGCGGAAGAAGCCGCTCAGCACGAACAGCAGGACGATGGCACTCATCATCACCTTGGTGACGTGGTTCCAGCCGCTCTCTTCCACCCCCTTGCCGATCAGGATGCCAAGCACCAGACCTGGTACCGCGTTGCCCATGATGAGCTGGGCCAGACCGCCGAAGATGGTGGCCCAGAAGCCGGACTTCTTGCCTGCCTCGATGGCGGCCAGCCAGAAGATCACCGGCATGACGGTGTTGACCAGCAGGTTGGCGGCGGGCACCAGCACCTTGACCGCGGTCACCTGCAGGGCGGCAGGTACGGCGGCGGCCGTGCTGTTGAGGAAGGCGACCACGATGGCACCAATGATGCCGCAGGCGATGGCCATCTTTTTGGGATCATGGAGGGTGGTGGCGAGATCCCGGTTCTTGATCATCAGGGCCGCTGCACCCCAGTTCGGCAGGATGCGGTGATCCACGTCCTGGGTGAAGGCGCCGGCCGCGACCGTGGAGGCCCAGGCGTTGAAGAAGAAGCCCAGACCGAACGAGAAGTGGGAGGCGGGGTCCCCTTCGCAGGAGTTGAGCTCGCCCAGGGTACGGAACGCGCCCATCCCCTGCACGGTCGGGGCGTGGAACATCCGCGCCGCGCCAGCCCCCACCCCGACGCCTACCAGGCCGCCGATGATGAGTGACTTCATCAAAATGATTAGAAACATCCAACTTGTCCTTTTGGTTGTGGGGTCAGGCCCGGGTGAAATCCACCTTGTCGACATCCAGGCTGGTGACCTTGACGGTGATCGCCAGCCGGACCCGGAACTCGTGGCGCTGGCGTGGCAGGAAGAAGAACAGGAACTTCTCCACCCGTACCGACTCCTCGGCCTCGATCACCTCGACTTCGAGGGGTTCGATGCGCAGCATCACCTTGGGGCTCTCCTTGAGCAGGCTGGGTTGCACCTGGCTGAGGGCGGCGGCGAACGCCTGCTGGCGAGTCGCCCCCTTGCCGTTGACCGTGATCCGGGTGGTGAAGTGCTCTTTCATCAGGCGCGTCCGTGTTTCTTGGCGAAGGCTTCGATCAGCTTCTGGCCCAGCTCTTCCTTGTCCATGAAGCCGAAGCCCAGTACCACGCACCCCTCGTTGATGGCGGTGACACCCTCTTCGATGGATCGCATGCCGTAGCGGCACTTGTAGCCGTACTTGGTCTGGGCCGTGATGGCGCCCGCGCCACCGCTGCCGCAGAAGGAGATGCCAAGGTCGGCCTGCTCCTTGTTCATCACATCACCGAGCTTCATGTCGGCGGCCATGCCGGGGATGACGGTCACGGTGGCGCCGGCGGCTTCTGCGCCTGCCCCCACTTTCTGACCCTTGCCGAGACGATCTCCAATCACGAGTTTGATGGCAGTCATTTAGCTTTCTCCTTTTACTGAGCTGAGTTCGTTTTCTTTGGCCACTTCAAAATGGACGGACAAGAGGTGCGCCTCCTCGTAGGCGAGGCGGTCGAGCCAGGCGACGACCTGTTCGGCCAGGCGCAGGGAGAGGGGGGAGATCTCCTCGAACAGGCTGAGGTCGACCTCCGGCAGGGACTCCCCGCTGTAGGAGCGCCACACCATGGCCTTGACGTGGGAGGCCAGCATCTGCTGCTGCACGTCGTTGGGGCGTATGCCCTGATCCGCCAGCAGGTTGTGAATGCGGGCCAGGGTCAGGTCGGTCTTGCGCAGCAGTGCCGGGCTGTCCGGGGTCAGGGGGGCGTCATGGGTGTCGGTATTCAAGGTCTGCTCTCCAGGCTGGCAGAAAGGATGGGCTCACCATAAAGCGGAGGAGAGTGCGGGAGGAGGCAGGTTTTTTCCGATTCGAAGTGGAAATCCGGAGGGAAAGGCATCAAAAGAAGCCCTTTTGGCGTTCAGGAAGAGGAAAGGAGCGGACTGGCGGCAAGGGAGTGTGATCGGTGGCGCGTTTTGACGTCGCCTTCGCCCGATTGCTCATTGGCGCAATGTGTGAGCTGTCTCACGCACAGGTGGGAGCCGGAGGAAAGCGGGCACAAAAAAGGGCCCTGTCGGGCCCTGCGAGGATCCGCCCCTCAGGTGGCGGGTGCCGCACTGCTGGTCGGCAGGGTCTGATTCTGGTAGCGCAGGTCCTCTTCGATGATGACATCGACGTCCAGCGGCTTGCCGTTGCGGATCACCGAGATGGTGAGCTTGGTGCCGGGGCGGCTCTCGACGATCTTGTCCATGACGGGACGCACGCCGGTGATGGCCTCTCCGTTGATCTTGAGCAGCACATCCCCACGTTTGAGACCGGCCTTGGTGGCTGGGCCATTGGGATCCAGGCTCTCCACCACCAACCCCTGCAAGTCCCCCAGGTTCAGCATGCGCGCGACGATGGGATTGATCTCGACGCTGGAGATGCCGAGGTAGCCGCGGATGACCCGGCCGTTGGCGATCAGCTCGTCCATGATGCGCTTGGCCAGCTTGTAGGGGATGGCAAAACTGATGCCATAGCTCTCCTGATTGCCGTTGAGGTGGTAGGCGGCGGTATTGATACCCACCAGATCGCCACGGCCATTGACCAGGGCGCCTCCGGAGTTGCCCTCGTTGATGGCGGCATCGGTCTGTAGCAGATCCTGTCTGCCATTGCTGTCCGGCCCCATGCTGGAGAGGCCGATACGGCCGGTGGCGCTGATGATGCCCTGGGTGATGGTCTGGCCGACGTTGTAGGGGTTGCCGATGGCGAGCACCACGTCTCCCACGTCCGGCAGACGATCCGGGTCCTGAGGGATCACCGGCAGGTTGTCCGATTCGATGTAGAGCACCGCCAGATCGGTCAGTTTGTCGGTGCCGACCAGCTCTGCACTGAATACCCGACCATCTTGCAGGGCGACGATGATCTGGTCCGCATCGGCGATGACGTGATAGTTGGTGAGCACGTGACCGCGCTGGTTCATGATGACGCCGGACCCCAGCCCCTGGGGTCTGAGTTCGGCTTTTTCACCGCGATTGCCGGCGAAGCTGCGGGTGTAGATGTTGACGACGGCAGGGCCGGCGCGATGGGCCGCGTAGGAGAAGCTCAGCTCGCGGGCGTTGGTGATGAGGCCCGGCAGGGGAGCGCCGCCGCGAAAATTGGGAAACACCAGCAACAAAAGCGCAGCCATGGCGAGGCCAAAGCCGACGGACTTGCCCAAGTAGCTGATCAGAGGTGGGATTTTCATGTCTTTCTCGTCCGTACAGGCTGCGGGCAGAGAATAACATTATCGATGGATAAAAATCACCCGCGGCGGTTGCCGCGGGTGTGAGGGGCTTAACGGATCACCAAATAGAGCGAGGAGTCGCCGCGCTGAATGTTCAGCGCCAGGACTTCCGGCTTGTTTTTCAACACCTTGGTCAGTTCACCCATGGAGTTGATGCGCTGGCGGTTGACCCCGATGATGATGTCGCCCTTTTGCAGGCCGGAGGCGGCTGCCGGTGAGCGGGGATCGATGTCGGAGACGGCCACGCCGGTCACGGGGTCCGTGGTGGTGCTCAGCTTGGCTCCTTCCAGTGCCGGATGCAGGGCGCTGGCCAGGATCTCGCTGTCATCCGCCTTCTTCAGGGTGACCTTGACGGTCTGCTCCTTGCCGTCACGGATGAGGCCGAGCGAGACCTGCTTGTCGGCCCCCATGGTGGCGATCTTGGCACGCAGCTCGCCGAAGGAGCGGATGGGCTTGCCATCGATGCTGATGATGATGTCGCCTGCCTTGATGCCTGCCTTGGCGGCGGCGGAGTCAGGCATGACCTGGTTGACGAAGGCACCGTCCTTCTTGTTGTAGCCGAAGGTCTTGGCGATTTCGCTGGTGAGCTCGGTGCCGGTAATCCCCAGCTGGCCACGGCGCACTTCGCCGTATTTCACGATCTGCTCGGAGAGATCGCGCACCATGTTGGACGGGATGGCAAAGCCGATGCCGATGTTGCCGCCGTTGGGGCCCAGGATGGCGGTGTTGATGCCGATCAGCTCCCCGCGCAGGTTGAGCAGGGCGCCGCCCGAGTTGCCGGAGTTGATGGCCGCATCGGTCTGGATGAAGTTCTCCAGATTTTCGATGTTGAGGCCGCTGCGACCCAGGGCGCTGACAATGCCGGAGGTGACGGTCTGGCCCAGGCCGAACGGGTTGCCGATGGCCAGCGCGTAGTCACCGACTCTCAGCTCGTCGGAGTCGGCGAACTTGATCTGCACCAGATCCTCGGCCTTGATTTGCAGCAGGGCGATATCCGACTGTTTGTCTTCCCCTATTTTCTTGGCTGCATACTCACGGCCATCCTTCAGGTTGACCTTGATCTCGTCCGCCTCGTGGACCACGTGGGCATTGGTGATCACGTAGCCTTTCTTGGCATCGATGATGACGCCGGAACCAAGCGCCTGGAAGGGCTGCTCGCTCACCTGCTCGTCAGGCATGTTGGGGCCGAAGAAGAAGCGGAATTGTTCCGGCAGGCGCTGGCGGGTGATCTTCTTGCCAGAGACGGAGATGTTGACCACGGCAGGGGTCACCTGCTCGAGGACGGGGGCCAGGCTCGGCATCTCCTGGTTGTTCGCCATCAGGGGCAGTGCGGCCTGCGCCGGTGCTGAGGACATGGCGATACCGACACTGAGGGCTAAGACACTGAATACAGAAAGAGATTTACGCATATGAGAAACAGCTCCCAGAAAAAGTTGCAGTGCAATCGTCAAGGTCTGACCACGATAAAGCGTAATTAGTTCAACCGACGATCAGCCCGGCTGCTTGAGCAGGCCGGATGCACCGGCGTAATCGCGAGGAGGAAGGCCCGGCTCTTCGCTGTTGGCGGCATCGCCTGTTTCTTCCACTTCGGGTTCGCGGAACAGTGGTTCCTGTACCTTGGCCAGGAACTTGCTCTGTTCCGCCATGTGGCGATAAAGGGTCTGGTACTGTTCGGCCAGTTGCTCCATCAGGGCGGCGCTGTCGGCGAAGTGGGTGGTGATCTGCCCCTGGTAGCTTTCCAGCTCCTTGTGGGCTTTTTTCAGCTCCTGTTCCAGGCGTCCGGCATCCCGGCTACGGACAGAGAAGCGGCCGATCAGCACGCCGATGATCAGGGCGGCGATCGCCAGCAGGATCCCGTTAAACAGAGTCATAGAAGCTCCTTGTTACAGCTAACACGATGAATTTGAAGCGGTCGGATGGACCGCAACGCCTCGTTGGCACTATACCGTGCCCCCGAGAGCGTGATACCATTTTGTCCCTCATTCAGGGACTTGGAGGCGGTTTACAGGATGACCCCGCAGCAAAAATATCAGCAGGATTTGCAGCGCCCCGGCTTTGTGGCCGATCCGGCCCAGGCCATGGCAATCGCCCGCCTGGAGCGACTCTATCAGGATCTGTGCGTAAGCCCGACTCCGACCAGATCCCGTGGCCTGCTGGGTTGGCTGCAAAAGCCGAAAACCCGTGACCCCGTCCAGGGGTTATATATGTGGGGCGGTGTGGGCAGAGGCAAGACCTGGCTGATGGATACTTTTTTTGAGAGCCTGCCGGGGGAGCGCAAACTGCGCATCCACTTCCACCGTTTCATGCACCGTGTGCACGGCGAGCTCAAAGGGCTGACCGGTCAGTCCGATCCGCTCAAGCTGATCGCCCGCAAGCTGGCCGACGAGACCGACGTCATCTGCTTCGACGAGTTTTTCGTCTCGGATATCACGGATGCCATGCTGCTCGGCACTCTGTTCCAGGAACTCTTTGGCCATGGCGTGGTGCTGGTGGCCACATCCAACATCCCCCCTCAGGATCTCTACCGCAACGGGTTGCAGCGTGCTCGCTTCCTGCCTGCCATCGCGCTTATCGAGCGTCACTGCGAGGTGATCAATGTCGATGGCGGTGTCGATTACCGGCTGCGAACCCTTGAACAGGCAGAGATCTATCACTTCCCGCTGGATGAGCAGGCCAGGAGCAACCTGGATCGTTATTTCAGCCAGTTGACCGGGATTGGGCAGGTGACTGCCGCCGCACTGGAAGTCAACCATCGCCAACTGAGTGCGCTGGGCGTGGGGGAAGGGGTGCTTTATATGGAGTTTGAACAGCTGTGCTGTACTCCACGCTCCCAGGGCGACTACATCGAACTGGCCCGTGAGTTCCACACTGTCCTGCTGGCCAATGTGCAACCCATGGGCAGCGGCACGGATGACGCGGCCCGCCGCTTCATCGCCATGGTGGATGAGTTTTATGAACGGCACGTCAAGCTCATCATATCGGCGGCGGTCCCCATGACCGGGCTCTATGGCGAAGGCTTGCTGAATTTCGAATTCAAGCGTTGCCTTTCACGGCTTCAGGAAATGCAATCGCACGAATACCTTGCCAGAGTGCACCTTCCTTAGTCACAATACCGCGCCTGCCAGTCGGATGGGCATCTGCGGCAGGTAGGGTCGGGCGACATTTGCTAGCTTCATGGCAGTGAAATTAGCAGGTGATATTTAAGGCAACTTCACTTATAATCGCCCGGCCCACGTTACAGCTGTCGATAAGACAGCAACACTTTAAGCTTTACTTGTATTCGAAGGGGTACAGGTAGGCCATCGTTTGTTGTTTGTGGGAGAGCCCCCATAAGCAATTGGGTCTGTAACAGGTAATTGGGTTTAACTTAATGAAAACTTTCGTTGCCAAGCCAGAAACCGTAAAACGTGACTGGTACATTGTGGACGCAGAAGGTAAAACTCTGGGTCGTATCGCAACCGAGATCGCTGCTCGTCTGCGTGGTAAGCACAAAGCCGAGTACACTCCGCACGTTGACACCGGTGACTACATCATCGTTGTAAACGCTGAGAAGGTACACGTAACCGGTAAGAAATTTACCGACAAAATGTACCACGCTCACTCCGGTTTCCCGGGTGGTATCAAGTCCATCAGCTTCGACAAGCTGATTCAGCGTAAGCCGGAAATGGTAATCGAAGCTGCCGTCAAGGGCATGCTGCCGAAGGGGCCGCTGGGCCGTGCCATGTTCCGTAAGCTGAAAGTTTACGCAGGCGCAGAGCACGCTCATGCTGCTCAGCAACCTCAAGTACTGGATATCTAACGGGAACTGGCAACATGGCAGAAAATCAATACTACGGTACCGGCCGTCGCAAAAGCTCCACTGCTCGCGTATTTATTAAAGCGGGTAGCGGTAAAATCGTAATCAACCAGCGCTCCCTGGAGCAATACTTCGGCCGTCCGACTGCCCGCATGGTAGTTCGTCAGCCGCTGGAACTGGTCGAGATGACCGAGAAACTGGATCTGTACATCACCGTTAACGGTGGTGGCATCTCCGGTCAAGCTGGTGCGATCCGCCACGGTATCACTCGTGCTCTGATGCAGTACGACGAGACCCTGCGTTCCGAACTGCGTAAAGCTGGCTTTGTTACTCGTGATGCCCGTAAGGTTGAGCGTAAGAAAGTCGGTCTGCACAAAGCGCGTAAGCGTCCGCAGTACTCCAAGCGTTAATTCGCTTTTGGTACGCACTCTCAGGAGTGTCAAAAAAGCCTGGCAATTTGCCAGGCTTTTTTTATTGGTAATGTTACATGTGACAATGCTAAGCATACGTCACAAAAGACAAAAAATTGTGTATTTATTGTTTTTGCCCATCGACTCCCTTTCTTGTCAAATTGTTATCTTTTCTTTAAAATTTCCATGGTCTTTCTGTGTCAATTGCCACTCCGCTTCCATCGCAGTTGTCAGAGGGAGAGGAGAAGTAAACAGGGACACTATAAGAATGAGCGGAGTCCACATGGGAGAGTTTTTGGATGAGCAATGCGCCAGTTGATACCGGTCGCCGCAGATTTCTTACCTGGTCAACGGTTGCCGTTGGCGGTGTAGGAGCTGCTTTTACCGCAGTGCCGTTTATTAAGTCATGGAATCCGAGTGCCAAAGCCAAGGCGGCAGGCGCCCCGGTTGAAGTGGATATCAGCAAGCTGGAGCCGGGTCAGCTAATCCGCGTCGAGTGGCGCGGTAAACCGGTCTGGGTGGTGAAGCGCACCAAGCAGACGCTGGATGCTCTGGCTGCACACGATGACAAGCTGCGGGATCCTGCGTCAGACGAGCCACAGCAACCGGACTATGCCCACAATGGCTACAGATCCATCAAACCGGAAATCTTCGTGGCCGTTGGCATCTGCACTCATCTGGGATGCTCCCCTTCCTATTTGCCCGACAGCTTCGGCGAGCAGGTTCAAGGGGTAACTTCCGGCTTCTTCTGCCCCTGCCATGGCTCCAAATTCGACATGGCTGGTCGAGTGTTCCAGGGCGTCCCCGCACCGCTGAACCTGGTCATTCCGCCATACCAATTTCTTAGCGACACCACCATTCTGGTCGGTGCCGACGGCAAGGAGGCCTGACCATGTTTGCCAAACTCATGGGCTGGATCGATGATCGTTTCCCGCTCACGGCCATGTACAACGACCATATGGCCAAGTATCCGGCGCCCAAGAACCTGAACTTCTGGTACTTCTTCGGCTCGCTTGCCATGTTGGTGCTGGTCAACCAGATCATCACCGGCATCTGGCTGACCATGAACTACAACCCCTCGGCGGAAGGTGCCTTCGCTTCCGTGGAATACATCATGCGGGATGTGGATTACGGCTGGCTGCTGCGTTACATGCACTCAACCGGGGCATCCGCCTTCTTCATCGTGGTCTACCTGCACATGTTCCGCGGCATGATCTACGGCTCTTACCAGAAGCCAAGGGAACTGCTGTGGATCTTCGGCATGCTGATCTTCCTGGTACTGATGGCCGAGGCCTTCATGGGTTACCTGCTGCCCTGGGGGCAGATGTCGTTCTGGGGGGCCCAAGTCATCATCTCGCTGTTCGGTGCCATCCCCGTTATCGGTGACGATCTTACCCTGTGGATCCGGGGGGACTATGTCATCTCGGGTGCGACCCTGAACCGCTTCTTTGCCCTGCACGTCATCGCTCTGCCGCTGGTGCTGGTGATGCTGGTGGCCATGCATATCCTGGCGCTGCACGAGGTGGGCTCCAACAACCCCGATGGCATCGACATCAAGAAGCACAAGGACGAGAACGGCTGGCCACTGGATGCGGTCGCGTTCCACCCCTATTTCACAGTGAAGGACATGATCGGGGTAGCCGGTTTCCTGTTCTTCTTCTGTGCCATCATCTTCTTCAAGCCGGATATGTGGGGCTATTTCCTCGAGAAACCGAACTTTGAGGTGGCCAATGGACTGAAGACACCGGCGCATATCGCCCCGGTCTGGTACTTCACCCCCTTCTACGCCATCCTGCGTGCGGTGCCTGACAAGCTGCTGGGGGTCATCATGATGGGCCTCTCCATCGTGGTGCTGTTCCTGTTGCCCTGGCTGGATCGCTGCAAGGTGCGTTCGGTGCGTTACCGCAGCACCCTGCACAAGCTGAACATCGCCCAGTTCGTGGTCTGCTTCATCATTCTGGGTGTGCTGGGGGTGTTGCCATCGACCCCGACGCTGACCCTGATCGCCCAAATCTGTACTCTGGGCTATTTCGGGTTCTTCGTCCTGTTGTTCTTCTACAGCAAGAATGAGCGCACCAAGCCGCTGCCGGAGAGGGTGACATTCAAATGAAAAGAATAATTTTTGCAGTGCTGGCCCTTCTGCCCGGTCTGGTGTTGGCCGCGGGCAGCGGCTTCCCCCTCGACAAGGCGGAGTACGACCTGAGCGACAAGGCATCCCTGCAACGGGGCGCCGCCACCTTCATGAACTACTGTGCCGGTTGCCACTCCACCCAGTATCAGCGTTACAACCGGGTGGCCGCCGACATCGGCATTCCGGAAGAGCTGATGAAGGAGAACCTGATCTTCACCGGCGCCAAGATTGGCGACCTGATGAAGAGCGCCATGTCCGAGAAGGATGCGGCCAAGTGGTTCGGTGCGCCGCCCCCCGACCTGACCCTGGTCGCCAGGGTGCGGGGCGCTGACTGGGTGTATACCTATCTGCGTTCCTTCTACGTGGACGAGACCCGACCGTTCGGAGTGAACAACGCCGTCTTCCCGTCCGTGGGCATGCCTCACGTACTGGAGCCGCTGCAGGGGACGCCCCGCGCCGAATTCACGACCCACAAAGTCGATGGCGTCGATGTCCAGCAGGTTGTCAGCATCAAATCTGACGGCAACGGTGAAATGAACAACGAAGAATATGATCAGACGGTACTGGATCTGGTAAACTTCTTGGTCTACTCGGCTGAGCCGGTGCAGCAGGAGCGCGAACGCATGGGCTTCTGGGTGCTCGGTTTCATCGCTATCTTCTTCATCTTCACTGTGCTGTTGAAGAAGGAATTCTGGCGCGACGTTCACTAAGCGACCAGATCGGAGTAATATGACGCACGGCAATGAAGACAGACATGCTTCATTGCCGTTTCTGCTTTTTAATGACGGGAGGGTTCAATGGCTGTAGCTGCCAATAAGCGTTCGGTAATGACGCTGTTTTCCGGTGCCAACGATATGTTCAGCCATCAGGTGCGCATTGTCCTGGCGGAGAAGGGTGTTAGCGTGGATATCTGCCAGGTGGATCCTGCCAACCTGCCGGACGAGTTGGCCGAGCTGAACCCGTACAACACTGTGCCGACCCTGGTGGATCGCGAGCTGGCTCTGTACACCTCGCGCATCATCATGGAGTACCTGGACGAGCGTTTCCCGCACCCGCCCCTGATGCCTGTCTATCCGGTGGCGCGCGGCAACAGCCGTCTGATGATGCACCGCATCGAGCTGGACTGGTACTCCCTGGCCGACAAGATCATGGCGGGCACGGATACCGAAGCCGCCCGCGCCGAGCTGCGTGACAACCTGCTGGCCATCGCCCCCATCTTTGGCGAGATGCCCTACTTCATGAGCGAGGAGTTCGGTCTGGTGGACTGCTACATGGCTCCGCTGCTGTGGCGTCTGCCGAGCCTGGGTATCGACTTCACCGGTCGTGGCGCCAAGGAGCTGAAGGCCTACATGGTGCGCCTGTTCGAGCGCGAATCCTTCCAGGCTTCCCTGACCGAAGCCGAGCGCGAGATCCGCGCCGGCGTATGAGCATGGAACCGACAATGACACCCAGTCGCCCGTATCTGCTGCGGGCGTTTTTTGACTGGTTGCTGGATAACGATCTGACTCCTCATCTGGTGGTCAATGCCAACATTCCCCATGTGATGGTACCGATGCAGTTCGTGCAGGATGGCCAGATTGTTCTGAACATCGCCCCCCGGGCCGTGGGCCAGTTCCACATGGATAATGACGCTGTCAGCTTCAGCGCCCGTTTCGGTGGCGTATCGCAGCAGGTCTATATCCCCATGGCGGCCGTACTGGCCATCCATGCCAGGGAGAACGGAGTGGGGACCCTGTTCCCGCCGGAGCCTGGGTATGACCTCTGGCTGGAACAGGCACAGACACCCACATCGGTTGACCCCGAGCCGGAACCACCGCGCCCGAGCGGTCGCCCGACCCTGAAAGTCATCAAATAAAAAACGCAGCCTGAAGGCTGCGTTTTTTCATCCTGCCAGATGGTCAATTTTGGGCAAACTCGAAGGCCTTGATCACCTGCTTAACGCCGCTGACGTGGCGGGCGATTTCCACGGCCTGATCCCCTTCCTGGCGGGTGACCAACCCAATGAGGAACACCTCGCCATTCTCGGTGACAACCTTCACCTTGGCGCTGTCGAAGTTCTTGGTGCCCAGCATGTCGGCCCGCACCTTGGAGGTGATCCAGGTGTCATTGCTGCGCACGCCGATACTGACTGGTTTGCCAAGGCGCAGCTCGTTGTAGACATGGCGAACCCCTTCAATCCGGCTCACGATTCTGCCCGCTTCCTGTTTGTAAGCGTCAGAGGGTGTCTGACCCACCAGCAGCACACGGCCGTTGTTGCTGTAGACACTGATCTTGCTGGCGGCGCTCAGGGGCTTGTTGTCGGCCAACAGGTTGGCGGCTTTCAGCTCTATGGTCTGATCGTCCCACTGGGCACCCAGGGTGCGGCGATCGCCGCTCGCCTTGGCGGTGCCAGCCGCGCCACCGACCACCACGGCAGCACAGCCTTGCAGCAGCAGGACGCCGGTCAGCAGGGCAAGAGCGAGAATAGGCTTTTTCATGGTTTCAGTCTTCCTGTTGCGGGAAAAGTGTCTGGTCGATGAGATCACAGAGACAATGCAGGGTCAACAGGTTCACTTCCAGAATACGGGGACGGCGAGCGGAAGGAACGCGGATCTCCACGTCATTGGGGCCCAGCAGACCGGCGATCTCTCCCCCGTCTCCGCCACCGAGAACAATGATGGTCATGTCGCGGGAGAGGGCGGCCTCCGCAGCCTTGATCAGGCTGCGGCTGTTGCCTGTCGTGGTGATGACCACCAGAATGTCGCCTGGTTGTCCCAGAGCACGTATCTGTTTGGCATAGACCTCTTCGAAACCGTGATCCGTGGCGATGGCGCTGATGGTCGCCATGTCGGGCGTCAGGGCGAGACCGGGCAGGGAGGGGCGAGGAGTTTCATAGCAGTTCACCAGTTCGGAAATGAACAGCTGTGCCAATGCCGAGGAAGGACCATTGCCACATGCCATCACCTTGTGGCCATTGAGCAGGCAGATGGTCAGCATCTGGGCTGCCGTATGGATGGCATCCGGCAGTGCTTCGGCGGCGGCTATCTTGGTCTGGATGCTTTCGGTGTAATTCTCTTTGATGGGATCAGTCATGGGGTCCTCTTAAAACGCGTTCTGGATCCAGTCCGGCTGGTCGCCCTCGAACGCGATCACATCGAATCGACAGGCCTGGTTGGCCTCATTGATGGCATGTTGCTTGAAATAGTGGCGCGCGGCCAGCACGATCTTGTGCTGTTTGCGCCGGGTGACCGAGCTGGCTGCACCGCCATGGGTGGCGTTGGCGCGATATCTCACTTCAACGAACACCAGGGTCTCTCCCTGGCGCATGATGAGATCGATCTCGCCGCCACGGCAGCGGTAGTTGCGGGTCACGGGTTGCAGGCCGCGGGCCTGCAACCAGCGTTCCGCTATTTGCTCAAAGTGTTGTCCCTTGCTCGTCGCTGCCGACGGCAACAGGTTCAACCACTGCTGGTGAAGTTGTGTCAGTAGCCTCTTCATGAGTCGCATCCTCCAGCTGGGGGGCTGCGCTGTCGCTGACCAGCTTGCCATTCTGGTAGGTGGCCCAGTCCAGCATGCGCACTATGTTGCCCTGGGGATCCACGCTCAGCTGGCCACTCATGCCGGGTTGCTGCATGGCATTGACCTTGCGCATTTGCGGCAGGTTGCCTGCCAGGCTGACGGCATCGTAGCCGAGGGCGAACAGGCGCAGCAGGTCGCCCTGGGTCTGGGGCCAGAGCAGGGCTATCTGTTCACGCTGCGTCTCGAAGCCACCCAGCAGCAGTGGCATGTCGGAGATATGCATGCCGTTGAGCTCGGATGCTACCTCGGTCGTCCCGCCGTCGTATCCCCGCGAGCTGCTGTAGATGGGCAGGCTGCCCATGGGATTGACCGAGATGTCCACATAGGGCTTGATCATCCGGGTCTCCAGGCTGTTGGCCACCACATAGACGGCGTCGATGCTGCGCGGCGCGGCATCGGACAGCTGGACAATCTCCCCGGCTCGTGCGGTGGAACGGCCGCTCAGAGCGTTCTTGACCATGCCCTGCACTTCGTTGCGCGCCCCGAAGGTGGCAACCACGGGCTTCTCCTGGCTGACGCCGGCCCAGGCCTGCTCAAACGCCTTGATACTGCTGTAGCCAATCCGGCCTTGTGCCGCGATCAGCAGCGGCTTGCGGTAGCCCTGACCATAGAGGTACTGGGCCGCCTGGCTCGCATCGGCAGCGGCGGAGAGCGAGAAATAGAAGGTGTTGTCGTTGACGATCGGCTTGTCCAGCTCGTTGAGCGCCAGCACCGGCACGGTCGGATTCGACTTGAGCAGCTCCTCCACCTGATCCTTGAGCAGGGGGCCGATGATCATGTTGGCCCCTTCCTGAATGGCCTGCTTGTAGAGGTCCCCCATCGCCTTGCCCTGGGTATCATAGAAGTTCAGGGTGAACTGGCTCTGATTTTCCTTGTAGGACATCAACATGCCGTTGCGGATGGCGGCGCCCTGGGCTTCCAGGTTGCCGGAGAGCGGCAGGAAGACGGCGATCTGCTGCAGCGAACCGTTGTCCGTGATAGCGAGATCCCCAAGGCCGGCCGGCATGTCGCTCTGGGCAGGGTGGTTAGGGAAGCTCTGCTTCCAGCCGGCAAGCTGGCGGGCCAGCTGGCTCGGCTGTGCCCCGAATTCGTTCACCAGCGCCGCAAGACGCAGCCAGCCGGTGGTCACATCGGGAGCTGGCTCCTCTTCGAGCGCCTGCAGGGTGGAGGGGGTCATGCTTTTCAGCAGTGACCAGATCTGCTGGTGATTGGTGGCCAGCTCATTCTTGGCCAGATAAGGTTCCAGCAGGATCAACGACTTGGCCGCACCAAACTTGTTGTTGATGTCGAGCTGCAGCACCACACGCTGGCGGTACCAGTCCTTCTGGGTATCGGCATCCAGCACCACATCCGGCTTGCCTTCCAGCAGGATCAGCGCCTGGTTGGCGTTGCCCTGGGCGAGCAGCAGGTGTGCCTGCAGCAGTTGCAACTGCGCCTGCTGCACCGGGCTCTTCGCCTGCTTCTGCAACTGCTGATACAGGGCGGCAGCCGGTTTGGCCTGGCCGAGCGCCAGATAGCTGCGCGCCGCCATCATCTGCCACACGAAGGCCTCTGCCGGTTTGGCGGGATCCACCTGCTCCAGATACCACTGGGCATTCTTGGTCAGATCCGAGAAGGCCGACGGCATGCCGGGTTGTCCGGAAGATTGATTGGGCTCCGACGCACAGGCGGCGAGCAGGACTGCCGCGAGTAGGATGCCGAAGAGTCGTGATACACTTAGCTGCTTTATAACCCGGTTCAAGTTCATTCCCCGACCAGTGTTGAAATTCTCCATAGTGTAAACGGGCCAATATGGCGACACAATTGTCGGGACACTCGGAGCTCCCATGAGTGACATCCCAACCCTGTATATAGTCCCCACTCCGATCGGCAATCTGGCCGACATCACCCAGCGAGCACTGGACGTGCTGCGCAGCGTCGATCTGGTGGCCGCCGAGGATACCCGGCATACCGGGATCCTGCTCAGCCACTACCAGATCTCGGTACCGACCTTTGCCCTGCATGATCACAACGAGCAGCAAAAGGCGGATGTGCTGATCGCCCGTATCAAGGAGGGCAAGAGCGTGGCCCTGGTCTCCGATGCGGGGACGCCGCTCATCAGCGACCCCGGTTATCACCTGGTCACCCGTTGTCGCGAAGCCGGGGTCAAGGTGGTGCCGCTGCCCGGTCCCTGCGCTGCCATCACGGCGCTGTCCGCCGCCGGGCTGCCCACCGACCGCTTCGCCTTCGAGGGTTTTCTGCCGGCCAAGGCCAAGGGGCGGGATGATCGCCTGCAAGCCGTCATCGAAGACACCCGCTCTCTGGTGTTCTACGAATCCCCGCGCCGGGTGCAGGATACCGTGGAAGCGATTGCTCGCATCCTTGGTGAGCGCCAGGTGGTGGTGTGCCGCGAGCTGACCAAGACCTTCGAGTCCATCCACGGTCTGCCCGCCTCCGAGATGCTGGCCTGGCTCGGAGAGGACGATAACCGTTGCCGCGGGGAGATCGTGCTGGTGGTCGCCGGTGCCAGCAAGGTGGATGACGAGTTGCCTGCGGAGGCGATCCGCACCCTGGGCCTGCTGGTCAGCGAGCTGCCCCTCAAGAAGGCGGCAGCCCTCACCGCCGAGATCCACGGGGTGAAGAAGAACGCCCTCTACAAATACGGCCTCGAGCACTATTAATTGCCGTAAACCGGAATTGACGGTTTACCCCGTCCGTCTCGCGAGGCTATAATCCGCGCCTCGGAGTTGGCTGGGCAATCGCTGCTTCGTCGTTGTGTCCCTCGGGACAGACGGGCGGAGGGGAGGAAAGTCCGGGCTTCACAGGGCAGGGTGCCAGGTAACGCCTGGGGGGCGCGAGCCTACGACCAGTGCAACAGAGAGCAGACCGCCGATGGCCCGCAAGGGATCAGGTAAGGGTGAAAGGGTGCGGTAAGAGCGCACCGCGCGACTGGCAACAGTTCGTGGCACGGTAAACTCCACCCGAAGCAAGACCAAATAGGCCCCTATTGGCGCGGCCCGCGTTGGGGGCGGGTAGGTTGCTTGAGCCAGCGAGCGATTGCTGGCCTAGAGGAATGATTGCTACCCGGGGCAACCCGGTACAGAACCCGGCTTACAGGCCGACTCCGACCTCTTTCCTGAAGAGCCTTGCGATTTATCGCAAGGCTCTTTTTATTAACCATAAAGTACTGCCTCGGTTGACTCGTGATATTTACTGTTGGGCTAGCTATGTTTAACAAATGTATTTTATATCAATCTGTTATGTGGAATTTTTCCATGTTCTGAATATCGTGATGGCGCTGGAGAAGCGCGGCCTGCATGGCTGATGTTTATTCGTGCAATTTGTCAGTTTTTTAATTGCTGAAAATTAATCGAGTTGCGGGTAACACAAATAACTTGTGGAAAATCAATTCATTTAATCGGTAGTCCCATCACGCTGCGTCAATATGTTCCCCATGCCCGAGATCCTTGCTTGAAAAGCCCCCTGCTCGTCCTTAAACTTCATGGTGGAGAAAAGTGGATCAAAGTGGTTTTATTGGGCATCTAGCCCCCATAACTCACCTTCGGGGACTGCAATTTGTTGCGTGGCGCTCACGCCATCAGCCTGGACAGCAAGGGGCGGTTGGCGATTCCGACCAAATTTCGTGATTGGCTGCGCGACGAATGCGACGGTCAGCTGGTCTGCACCATCGACATCGCCCATCCCTGTCTGCTGCTTTATCCCCTGAATGAATGGGAAGAGGTGGAGCGCAAGCTGAAGACCCTTTCCAGCACCAACCCGGCGGAACGCCGCCTGCAGCGTCTGCTGCTCGGCCACGCGGCCGAATGCGAACTGGATGGCAATGGCCGTCTGCTGCTCAGCCAACCGCTGCGCAGCCATGCCGGGCTGGACAAGAAAGTCATGCTGGTGGGCCAGCTCAACAAATTCGAGCTGTGGGATGAAGCCCGCTGGCAACAACAGATCAACGACGACATCCTGGGCCTGCCCGAGGACGACTGGGCAAGTTCACCACGACTACAGGATTTTTCTTTATAAATGACCCAAGCCGCTGAACACATCACAGTGCTGTTGCACGAAGCCGTCGAAGGGCTGGCCATCAAGCCGGACGGTATCTACGTCGACGGTACCTTTGGCCGGGGGGGTCACTCTCGTCTCATTCTCCAGCATCTGGGCCCGAACGGCCGTCTGATCGCCATCGACCGGGATCCCCAGGCCATTGCCGAGGCGGCCAAGATCCAGGATCCCCGTTTCGAGATCGTGCACGGTCCCTTCTCCGGCATCACCCGCTATCTGACCGAGCGCGGCCTGCTGGGCAAGGTCGATGGCTTCCTGCTGGATCTCGGTGTCTCCTCCCCCCAGCTTGACGATGCCGAACGTGGCTTCAGCTTCATGAAGGACGGCCCGCTCGACATGAGGATGGATCCCACCTCCGGTCAGAGCGCCGCCGAGTGGCTGGCCCGTGCCGATGTGGACGACATCGCCTGGGTGCTGAAAACCTTCGGTGAGGAGCGCTTCGCCAAGAAGATTGCTCGCGCCATCGTGCACGATCGGGTGACAGAGCCCTATGTGCGCACCCGCCAGCTGGCGGAGATGATTGCCCGGGTCAACCCGAGCAAGGAGAAGGGCAAGCACGCGGCGACCCGTAGCTTCCAGGCCATCCGCATCTATATCAACAGCGAGCTGGACGAAATTGAAACCGCCCTCAACGGCGCGCTGGACGTGCTGGCTCCTCACGGTCGTCTCTCCGTCATCAGCTTCCACTCTCTGGAAGATCGGCTGGTAAAGCATTTTATTCGCAAGCATGAGAAAGGTCCGGAAGTACCCCACGGGATCCCTCTGACCGAAGCCCAGCTGGCCGGTGGTCGCAAGCTGAAGTCGATCGGCAAGGCACTCAAGCCTTCCGACCACGAGGTCAATGAAAACACCCGGTCCCGCAGCTCGGTGCTGCGGGTCGCAGAGCGTCTTGCGGAGTAAGCGATGAGCGACGTGCGCGTTCACCTCGCCAGGGAGATCGTTGCGGATCTCTGGCGCCACAAGTTGCAGGTCCTGTTGACCGTCGCCGTGCTGGTCACCGCCTTTGCGGTGATCCTGGTGACCAACATGACCCGGGGTCTGACGGCCAAGCAGAACGATCTGATGGCGGAGGAGGACAGGCTCAACATCGAGTGGCGCCACCTCTTGCTGGAACAGGGCACACTGGCTGAGCACTCCCGGGTGGCGAGTCTGGCCATGGACAAGTTGCAGATGGCTCGTCCCCTGGTGACCACTGAAAAGGTAATTACACAACCATGACACGCAAGGCCGCCACCAAGGCTCCGGCAAAGGACAAAGCCAAGGCGAAAGCACCCTCACTCTACCCGTGGCGCTTTCGTACCCTGGTTTTCTTCATCGGCATCGCGTTTGCGGGGCTGATCCTGCGGCTGGCCTGGATCCAGGTGATCGATCCGGACAGACTGCGCCAGGAGGGGGACATGCGCTCCCTGCGCACCACCTCCACCCAGGCGGTGCGCGGCATGATCACGGACCGCAATGGCGAGCAGCTTGCGGTATCCGTGCCGGTCGAAGCGGTCTGGGCCGATCCCAAGACGGTGCATGAGTCCGGTGCCATCCACAACGAGCGTGCCTGGCTGGCACTCTCCGCCGTGCTCAAGCTCGACATCAACACCCTCAAGCATCGCATCGCCAACCCGAGCAAGCGCTTTGTCTATCTGCAGCGTCAGGTGACGCCTGCGGTGGCCGAGTACATCAAGGGGTTGAAGCTGGGGGGCATCTATCTGCGCCCCGAGGCGCGCCGTTTCTACCCGACCGGCGAGATAAGCTCCCACCTGGTGGGGGTGACCAACATCGATGGCAGCGGCATCGAGGGGATTGAGCGCAGCTACAACGAGTGGCTGACCGCAACCCCTGGCGAGATGAGGGTGCGCAAGGACAGGCAGGGCCGCGTCATCGAGCGCCTGGGCCTGGTGAAAGAGGGCAAGCACGCCAACGATCTGCAACTGAGCATCGATCAGCGGGTGCAGGCGCTGGCCTATCGCGCCCTCAAACGGGCTACCGACGAGAACAAGGCCACCTCCGGCTCCATGGTGATGCTGGATGTGAAGACCGGCGAGGTGCTCGCCATGGTGAACACCCCCTCCTACAACCCGAACAACCGCGGCCAGTACCAGAGTTTCCGGGTGCGAAACCGGGTGGTGACCGATACCTATGAGCCGGGCTCCACGGTCAAGCCATTGATTTTGCTTAGTGCCTTGCAAGCCGGTGTCACCAGCTGGAAGGACTTCATCCCGGGCGGCCCCCTCTTCATCGGGGCCAAGCAGATCCGTGACGTGAGTATCCACAAGGCGACCAACCTGTACGACATCCTGCGCTACTCCTCCAACATCGGCATGTCGCGCATCGCGCTGCGGATGCCGGCCCAGGAGATGATCAACACCCTGAGCATGGTGGGCTTCGGCATGGACACCGGCAGCGGCCTGATGGGGGAGAGCAGCGGCATGCTGCCCCAGCGTCGCCGCTGGTCCGACATCGAGCGAGCCACCCTGTCGTTCGGTTATGGTCTGCGAGTGACCCCGCTGCAGCTGGCCTCCGCCTACGCCACCCTGGCCAACAAGGGCAAGCGGGTACCGCTCTCCATCATCAAGGTGACCAAGCCGCCCAAGGGTGAGCAGGTCATCGATCACAACAACGCCGCTGCCATGTTGCAGGCGCTGGAGTACGTGGTCAGCAATGCCATTCCCAAGGCCCAGATCCCCGGTTATCGGGTCGGTGGCAAGAGTGGTACCGCCAAGGTGGCCGTGGCTGGGGGCTATGGCAAGGACTACATGGCCTGGTTTGCCGGTTTCGCGCCAGCCAGCAATCCCCGTTTCGTCATGGTGGTGGTGATCAACGAGCCCAAGGGGGATGCCTACTACGGCGGTGCCGTGGCGACCCCGCCCTTTGCGGAGGCCATGGGAGGCGTGTTGCAGCTCTTCAACATCCGTCCCGATGCGATCCCGCCCGAGGTACCCGCCAAGCTTGCCCGCACGGAGGCCAACAATGGCGCACCGCGTACTTGACGGGCATCCGGCTTTCTCCATCGGCCCCGCTGCTGTCGGGGCGTTTTCCATGGCGTGTAAGAGCGCCCGCATTCCCGCATTTTCGGAGGCTTCCCATGCCGCCCCGCACACTTGATCAACTGATGAGCCGCTTCGGCATCGATGCCCCGGCGCTTTCCCTCACCGATCTCCAGCTCGACAGCCGGCGGGTCGGTCCCGGCTCGCTCTTCGTGGCGATTCGTGGCCATCAGGTGGATGGCAGGCGCTTCATCGAACAGGCGGTGGCTCAGGGAGCGACCGCCGTGCTGTTTGAGGAGGACGGAGAATTCGTCCCTCCGGCGACCCAGATCCCCTGCATCGGCATGAGGGATCTTCCCGCTCGTCTCTCCGAGCTGGCCGGTCATTTCTACGGTCACCCTGCGCAAAAGCTGCAACTGGTGGGCATCACGGGCACCAACGGCAAGAGCACCACGGCCCTGCTGGTGGCCAACTGGCGCACCCTGCTGGGGGGCAAGGCCGGGGTCATGGGCACCATAGGCAACGGTCTGTTTGGCGAGCTCATCGAAGCAGAGAACACCACGGGCAGCGCGGTCCAGGTGCAGGCCAATCTGGCCGCCTTGCAGCAGCAGGGGGCCGATCTGGTGGCGATGGAGGTCTCCAGCCACGGTCTGGTGCAGCATCGCGTGGCGGCCCTGCCGTTTGCCGCGGCAGTCTTCACCAACCTGAGCCGGGATCATCTGGACTATCACGGCACCATGGAGGCCTATGCCGCCGCCAAGGAGGAGCTGCTGAAGCTGGTGGATGAGCCTTGCGCCGTCATCAACGCCGATGACCATCTGGGACGGCAATGGCTGGCGACCTATCCCGGTGCGGTGGCCTTCGGGGTTCATGGTCCGATTGAAAACCATGCCGGACGACAACTGACGGCGCAGGATCCCCATTTCCACCAACAAGGTTTTGATACGCGCATTAACTCCAGCTGGGGGAATGGTGTATTATCCGCCCCCTTGCTCGGCCGCTTCAACGTCAGCAACGTGCTGGGCGCCATGGGCGCCATGCTGGTGCTCGGCTACGACTTCGATGACCTGCTGGCGACGGCCCCCAGACTGCAACCGGTGACCGGTCGCATGGAGTGCTTCGGCGGTGGCGATGCGCCGCTCGCCGTGGTCGATTACGCCCACACCCCGGATGCGCTGGAGAAGGCATTGCAGGCCCTGCGGGTGCACTGTCACGGCCGGCTCTGGTGCCTGGTGGGTTGTGGTGGCGACAGGGATCGCGGCAAGCGTCCCATGATGGCTGCCATGGCGGAGCTGCATGCGGACTGCGTGATCCTGACCGACGACAATCCCCGTACCGAGGAGCCGGCCCGGATCATGGCCGACATGGTGGCGGGTCTTCGCGATCCCGGCGCCGTGCAGATTGAGCACGACAGGACCAAGGCAATCCAGCTGGCACTGAGTCAAGCGAGCAAAGAGGACATCATCCTGGTGGCCGGCAAAGGCCACGAGGATTATCAGATCATTGGAACCGACAAGCGGCACTACAGCGATCGGGAAACCGTCGCAGCCGCCTTGCACACATTAATGGAGTCATTCAAATGATGACCCTCAGGCTTGCCGACCTGGCGCAGGTGCTCGATGCCCGTCTGATCGGGGGCGACCATGAGATCACGGCGGTCAGCACCGACACCCGTACCCTGGGCGCGGGGGCGCTGTTCGTGGCCCTGCGCGGCGAGCGTTTCGACGCCCACGATTTCTGCGACCAGGCGGTTGCCGCCGGCGCCAGTGCCCTGCTGGTGGAGCGCGAATTGCCGCTGGCCATTCCACAACTGGTGGTGGGCGACACCCTCAAGGGGCTTGGGCGTCTGGGCAGGCTGGTGCGCGAGCGCATCAATCCGAAAGTGCTCGCCATCACCGGCAGCTGTGGCAAAACCACGGTGAAGGAGATGGCGACGGCCATCCTGCGCTGTGAAGGGGAGGTGCTGGCCACCGCCGGCAACTTCAACAACGAGGTGGGGGTGCCGCTGACCCTGCTGCGCCTCGAGCCGC
Source organism: Aeromonas sp. ASNIH7 (assembly GCF_002903485.1). NCBI lineage: Bacteria > Pseudomonadati > Pseudomonadota > Gammaproteobacteria > Aeromonadales > Aeromonadaceae > Aeromonas > Aeromonas sp. ASNIH7. The sequence goes on along the minus strand of NZ_CP026226.1, from coordinate 1,602,706 downwards.
AACACCAGTTCGCGGTGATGGAGCTGGGAGCCAACCACCCGGGCGAGATCGCCTGGACCACGTCGCTCGCCAGACCCGACGCCGCCATCATCAACAACGTCGCTGCCGCGCACCTGGAAGGCTTTGGCTCCCTGGAAGGGGTGTTCCATGCCAAGAGCGAAATCTTCGAAGGGTTAGGCGAGGGCGGCACCGCCATCGTCAATGCCGACAACGAGTTCTGGCCGAAGTGGCGTGAAAAGGGCATCCACTGCGCCTTCTCCCTCGAGGATCAGCGTCAGCCGTTCCACGCCCGCGACATCGTGCTCAACGAGCAGGGTTGTGCCGGGTTCGTGATGGTGACGCCCCAGGGAGAGGTGAACCTGACCCTGGCCATCCCGGGCCGCCACAACGTGGCCAACGCCCTGGCTGCTGCCGCCGGGACCCTGGCCCTGGGCGCATCGCTTGCGTCCGTCAAGGCGGGGCTGGAGCAGATGGCGCCGGTCAAGGGCCGTTTCTGCGTGCAACGCTGGGGTGGCCTCACCCTGGTGGATGACACCTACAACGCCAGCGTGGAGTCCGTGCTGGCGGGTATCGATGCCCTGACCGCCATGAACGGCTACAAGGTGCTGGTATTCGGTGACATGAAAGAGTTGGGTGAGGAGTCCGCCGCGCAGCATGCCCGGGTCGGACACCACGCCCGTGAGCAGGGCCTCGATGCCGTGCTGACCGTAGGGGAACAGAGTCGCCACACCGCAGATGCCGCGGCTGGCCGACATTTCGATAACAAAGCGTCGTTGTTTGAAGTGCTTGCGCAAATGATAAAGACACATCAGGAAATTTCGATTCTGGTCAAGGGCGCCCGTGGCTCCCGCATGGAAGATATCGTCGAGATGGTCAAGGGCCATCAGGAGTCAGCCACATGCTAGTCTGGCTGGCGGAACTGCTCACCCCGCACTTCACCTTCTTCAACGTCTTCTCCTACCTGACGTTTCGCGCCATCCTGTCGATCATCACCGGTCTGGTGGTGGCGCTCTGGATGGGGCCGCGCCTCATCCGTCGCCTGCAGATCATGAAGTTCGGCCAGGTGATCCGCAACGACGGTCCCGAATCCCATCTCAGCAAGAAGGGCACCCCGACCATGGGCGGCCTGATGATCATTGCAGCCATTTTCACTTCTGTGCTGCTCTGGTGCCGCCTCGACAACCCCTATGTCTGGCTGGTGCTGTTCGTGCTGGGGGCCTATGGCGCCATCGGTTTTGCCGATGACTATCTCAAGGTGGTGCGCAAGAACACCGACGGCCTCATCGCCCGCTGGAAGTACTTCTGGCAGTCCGCGGTCGCGCTGGGTGTGGCAGTCTTCCTCTACGCCACGGCCACCCACGATGGCCAGACCCAGCTGGTGGTCCCCTTCCTCAAGGATGTGATGCCCCAGCTCGGCCTGATGTTCATCCTGCTGACCTACTTCGTCATCGTCGGTACCTCCAACGCGGTCAACCTGACCGATGGCCTGGATGGCCTCGCCATCATGCCCACCGTGATGGTGGCGGGGGGCTTCGCCCTGATCGCCTGGGCGACGGGCAACGTCAACTTCGCGAACTACCTGCACATTCCCTACGTGCCCTACACCTCCGAACTGGTGATCGTCTGTACCGCCATCGTGGGCGCGGGCCTGGGCTTCCTCTGGTTCAACACCTACCCGGCCCAGGTCTTCATGGGGGATGTGGGTTCCCTGGCCCTGGGCGGCGCGCTCGGTACCATCGCCGTGCTGGTGCGCCAGGAGTTCCTGCTGGTGATCATGGGGGGGTCTTCGTGATGGAGACCGTCTCGGTGATCCTGCAGGTCGGATCCTACAAACTGCGCGGCGTGCGCATCTTCCGCATGGCCCCCATCCATCACCACTATGAGAAGAAGGGCTGGCCGGAGCCGCGCGTCATCGTGCGCTTCTGGATCATCACCCTCATGCTGGTGCTGCTTGGCCTCGCCACCCTGAAGGTGAGGTAAGCCATGGTCATCATCATCGGACTCGGCAAAACCGGACTCTCCTGCGTCGATTACTTCCTCGACCGCGGCGTCACGCCGCTGGTGATGGACACCCGTGCCAATCCGCCGGGCAAGGACGAGCTTCCCCCCGAGGTGGAGCTCATCCACGGGCTGGACGCGGAGCGGCTCAAGCAGGCGCACATGATAGTGGCGAGCCCGGGCATCGCCCTGGCGACTCCGGAGTTGAAGGCCGCCGCCGAGTTCGGAGTGCGCATCGTCGGTGACATCGAACTGTTCGTGCGTGAAACCCAGACGCCCGTCATCGCCATCACCGGCTCCAACGGCAAGAGCACGGTCACCACGCTAGTGGGTGAGATGATCGCCGAGGCGGGACTCAAGGTCGGTGTGGGGGGCAATATCGGCACCCCGGCGCTGTCGCTCCTCAAGCAGCCCATGGATCTCTGCGTGCTGGAACTCTCCAGCTTCCAGCTCGAGACCACCTACAGCCTGCGGGCTGCCGCCTCCGTGGTCTTGAACCTCAGTGAAGATCATATGGATCGCTATGCCGGCATGGCGGATTACCGCGCCGCCAAGATGGAGATCCATCAGCACTCCCAGCACATCCTGATCAATCGCGACGATCCCCAGACCCTGCCCGATGTGGGTCAGGTGTGGCAGAGTTTCGGCCTCGACTGCAACGGCTACGGTCGCTGCGAGCTGGAGGGCCGTCACTGGCTGACTTTGCACGGTGAGCCGCTCCTGGCGGTGGACGAGATGAAGATAGTGGGTGCCCACAACCAGGCCAATGCCCTGGCGGCCATGGCCCTGTGCGATGCGGTGGGCATTCCCCGCGAGGCACAACTTGCCGTGCTACGCCGCTTTGAAGGCCTGCCTCACCGTGCCCGCTTCGTGCGGGAGGTAAATGGGGTGCGCTGGATCAACGACTCCAAGGCCACCAACGTGGGGGCGACCCTGGCCGCCGTGGCCGGGGTGCGTGAAGCGGTCAAGGGCCGCCTGCTGCTGCTGGCAGGTGGCCAAGGCAAGGGGCAGGACTTCGGCCCGGTGCAGGCCCTGCTCGGCAGCCAGATCGATCACATGTACTGCTTTGGTCAGGATGCCGAGGTGCTGCTGGCCCTGGGCGAACAGACCGAGCGGGTCGCCGATCTTGACGCTGCTGTCGCCAAGGCGGCGGCCGATGCCAGGCCCGGAGACTGGGTGCTGCTGGCGCCGGCCTGCGCGAGCCTGGATCAGTTCAAATCCTTTGAAGCGCGCGGCGATCGCTTCACCGAACTGGTGATGGGCTTATGAACGCCCTGCGCGTGGTTGCGGGATTCTTGCAGCGCTGGTTGCTACCGGCGCGCCCCGCCGGTCTCTACGATCGGCAGCTGGTGGTACTGGCTCTCGCCCTGATGGGCGTCGGGCTGGTGATAGTGGCGTCAGCTTCCATTCCTGAGGGGATCGCCATCAACAACGATCCCTTCATGTTCGTGAAGCGCCACGGCATGTTCCTGGTGATGGCGCTGGGTATCTCCTGGTTCGTGTTGCAGGTACCCATGGCACGCTGGCAGCACTACAACGGCCCCATGTTGTTGCTGGCCATCGTGCTGCTGGTGATGGTGTTGCTGGTGGGCCGCAGCGTCAACGGTTCGGTACGCTGGCTGCCGCTTGGCCCCTTCAACTTGCAGCCGGCTGAGTTCGGCAAGCTGGCGCTGTTCGTCTATCTGGCGGGCTATCTGGTGCGCCGCCAGAGCGAGGTGCGCGAACGCTTCATCGGTTTCATGAAACCCATGGCGGTGCTGTTCGTGGTGGCCATCCTGCTGCTGGCCCAGCCGGATCTCGGGTCAGTGGTGGTGATGTTCGTCACCTCCCTCGGGATGCTGTTCCTGGCCGGTGCCCGGCTGGTGCAGTTCATCGGTCTCATCCTGGTGGGGGTGAGCGCCGTGGTGACCCTGATCATTGCGGAGCCCTACCGGATGCGGCGGGTGACCTCTTTCCTCGACCCTTGGGCCGATCCCTTTGGCAGCGGCTATCAGCTGACCCAGTCCCTGATGGCCTTTGGTCGGGGGAGCTGGTTTGGCGAGGGGCTCGGCAACTCCATCCAGAAGATGGAGTACCTGCCGGAGGCCCACACCGACTTCGTGTTCGCCATTCTGGGCGAAGAGCTGGGCTACGTGGGGGTGCTTGGCGCATTCTTCCTGATTTTTGCGCTGGCGGTGAAGGCGCTCAAGCTGGGTCACCAGGCGCTGGTGGCCGAGCGGCTCTATGAAGGTTATCTGGCCATCGGCATCGGCATCTGGTTCAGCTTCCAGACTTTCGTCAACGTCGGTGCCGCCAGCGGCATGATGCCTACCAAGGGGCTGACCCTGCCGCTGGTCAGTTATGGCGGCTCCAGTCTCATCATCATGATGGTGGCGGTGAGCATGTTGATTCGTATCGATTTCGAGTTGCGCCAGGCGAGTGCCCAGGCGCGCGTGCGGGAGGTTGCGTGAGCAAGACGTTACTGGTGATGGCGGGTGGTACCGGGGGCCATGTGTTCCCCGGCCTGGCCGTCGCCGATCGCCTCAAGGCCCAGGGCTGGACCATCCACTGGCTCGGCACTGCCGACCGGATGGAGGCGGAGCTGGTGCCTGCCCATGGTTATCCCATCTCCTTCATCGACATCCAGGGGGTGCGTGGCAACGGCATCAAGCGTCTGCTCGCGGCGCCCTACCGTGTCATCAAATCCGTGCTTCAGGCCCGCCAGGTGCTCAAGACCATCCAGCCCGATGTGGTGCTGGGCATGGGGGGCTTTGCCTCCGGCCCGGGTGGCGTGGCCGCCTGGCTGTCCGGCATTCCGCTACTGCTTCACGAGCAGAATGCCGCCGCCGGCCTGACCAACAAGCTGCTGGCCCGTATTGCCAGGCGGGTACTGATGGCCTTCCCCGGTGCCTTCGCCCCCAATGCCCGCACCGCCGTGGTGGGCAACCCGGTGCGCCCCGAGGTGGTGGCGCTGCCGGATCCCCAGCTGCGTAGCAGCAGCGATCCTCTGCGCCTGCTTGTGGTTGGTGGCAGCCTGGGGGCCCGGGTCCTCAACGAGCAGGTGCCTCCTGCGGTTGCAGCTGCCGGTGTGCCCATCGAGGTGCGTCACCAGTGCGGCAAGGGCAACGGGGAGGCCGTGGCTGCCTCCTATGCCGGGCTGGGGGTCGAGGCCGAGGTGAGTGAATTTATCAAGGACATGGCGGATGCCTATGCCTGGGCTGACCTGGTGGTGTGCCGCGCCGGCGCATTGACCGTCTCCGAAGTGGCCGCTGCCGGTGTGGCCGCGATCTTCGTGCCCCTGCCCCATGCGGTGGACGATCACCAGACCCGCAACGCCCTGACCCTGGTCGACGGCGGTGCGGCCGAGTTCCTGCCCCAGTCCGAGCTGACGCCGGCGGCGCTGGCGTCGCGCCTCTCCTGGCTCGCCGGGCGCAGGGAAACTCTGTTGAACATGGCCCAGGCCGCGCGCCGGGTCGCCATCATCGATGCTGCCGAACGGGTTGCCGATGAGTGCAAACGGCTCGCCACCGGCTGAGCCAAACGAGATGGAAGGCCAAGATGTGCCGCCAAGGCCCCGCTTCTGTCTTCGAACTGATGAATGTCGCCGAATGAAAATGGCCTGTGGCCGCGAATTGAGAAAGAACTATGACCAAGGTTGAACTGGCAAAACTGCGTACCGTTATCCCCGAAATGCGCCGCGTGCGTCGCATCCACTTCATCGGCATCGGTGGCGCCGGTATGGGCGGTATTGCGGAAGTGCTTGCCAATGAAGGGTATCAGGTGACCGGCTCTGATCTGGCCCGCAACGGGGTGACCGAACGCCTGGCCTCTTTGGGCGCACACATCTTTGTCGGTCACAGTGCCGAGCATGTGGACGGTGCCAGCGTAGTGGTGGTTTCCACCGCCATCAAGCAGGACAACCCCGAGCTGCTGGCTGCCCGCGAACTGCGTATTCCCGTGGTGCGCCGCGCCGAAATGCTGGCGGAACTGATGCGCTTCCGTCACGGTATCGCCATCGCCGGGACCCACGGCAAGACCACCACCACCAGTCTGGTGGCGAGCATCTATGCCGAGGCGGATCGCGACCCCACCTTCGTCATCGGCGGTCTGCTCAACAGCGCCGGCACCAATGCCCGCCTGGGCAGCAGCCGTTATCTGATTGCCGAGGCGGACGAGAGCGACGCCTCCTTCCTGCATCTGCAACCCATGGTTTCCATCGTGACCAATATCGAAGCGGATCACATGGACACCTATGGTGGCGATTTCTCCAGGTTGAAGGCCACCTTCATCGATTTCCTGCACAACCTGCCGTTCTACGGTCTGGCCGTGGTGTGCGTGGATGACCCCGTGATCCGCGGCATGCTGCCGGAGATCGCCCGTCCTACCCTCACCTACGGTCTGAGCGATGATGCCGATGTGCAGGTGCTGGACTTCGTGCAGACCAGCAATCGCAGCCGCTTCCGGGTGCGCCGTGCAGGGGCGGGTGAGCTGGAGGTGACCCTGAATCTGCCGGGCATCCACAACGCCCTCAACGCCGCCGCCGCCATCGCGGTGGCAACCGAAGACGGCATCGGCGACGAGGCCATCATCCAGGCACTTTCCAAGTTTGAAGGGGTGGGGCGCCGCTTCCAGCAATATGGCGAGTTTGAAACCGGCCGTGGCAAGGCCATGCTGGTGGATGATTACGGTCATCACCCGAGCGAAGTGAAGGTGACCATCAACGCCGCTCGCGCCGGCTGGCCCGAGAAGCGGCTGGTGATGGTGTTCCAGCCGCACCGCTACAGCCGGACCCGGGATCTCTACGAAGATTTCGCGGACGTGCTTTCCAAGGTGGACGTGCTGGTGATGCTGGAGGTCTATGCCGCCGGTGAGGAGCCCATTCCCGGTGCCGATGGCCGAGCCTTGTGCCGTTCCATCCGCTCCCGCGGCACCCTGGAGCCCATCTTTGTCGCAACGCCGGACGATGTGCCCGCGGTGCTGGCCGACCTGATTGGCGAGGGAGATCTGGTATTGACCCAGGGGGCGGGTAACGTCGGTGCACTGGCCCGTCGTCTCGGCGAGATGAAATTGAGCGTGGATAGCATGAAATCCGGTGCCTGAGGGCCCAATGAGTATTTTGACCGCCAAGCCGAGGCCTATATAATGGCGAACCGGTCTGCAAGTGGCCGGCATGGCGCGTTTTACGGGGATCGATCGGGTGGAGGCAAGGGCACAAGGGCGCACCAAGGGGGGCTTCATCGCCGGGGTGGCATTTTTCATCCTGGTCATGTGGGGGCTCTACCAGACTGCGCTGGATGTTAAAGACTGGCTGACGGATGCCAGTCGGTTGCCCATGAGCGAGCTGTTGCTGCAGGGGCAACACGAATATTTGAAGGCCGATGAGTTGCGTGCTGCCGTGCTGGATGGTGCCGAACTTCGCAACTTCTTCGAGCTGGATGTGAACGAATTGCAGGCGCGTCTGAACGCTCTGCCCTGGGTGGCCCAGGTCTCGGTACGAAAGAAGTGGCCGAACAAGATCAAGGTCTATCTCACGGAACAGGATGTGGCGGCTCGCTGGAACGGCAACCGCTTCGTCAACACCAAGGGTGAGGTATTCAGTGCCCCGGACAGGGTGAAGAAGCCCCTGATGCAGTTGTCCGGGCCCGATGATCAGGCCGCCAAGGTGCTGGAAGCCAGCCATCAGTACGAAACGCTGCTGGCGGCCAAGGGATACAAGTTGCTGGGGGTGAATCTGACCCCCCGCCATGCCTGGGAACTGACCCTGGATGGCAACATTCAGCTGTTTGTGGGGCGCTCGGATATCGCGCTTCGTCTGCAGCGGTTTATCGATGCCTTTCCGGTCATCGAGCCCCGTGAGCGGGTTGCTTACGTGGATCTTCGATACGACACCGGGATGGCAGTTGGCTGGAAGAAAAGCGAAGAGAAAGTGAATGACCAACACCGCAGATAGAAATTTGATTGTCGGACTGGATATCGGCACGACCAAGGTGGCGGTACTGGTTGGCGAAGTATTGCCTGATGGCGAACTCAATGTCATCGGCATGGGCAGCCACGCTTCTCGCGGTATGGAGAAGGGCGGGGTCAATGACCTCGACTCCGTGGTCAAGTCCCTGCGCCGCGCGGTGGAAGAGGCCGAGATGATGGCAGACTGCCAGATCAGTTCTGTCTATCTGGGGCTGTCCGGCAAGCACATCGATTGCCGCAACGAGACCGGCATGGTGCCCATCTCCGACGAAGAGGTGACCCAGGAGGATGTGGACAACGTCATCCACACCGCCAAGTCGGTGCGGTTGTCTGACGAGCTCCGGGTGCTGCACGTGCTGCCCCAGGAGTTCGCCATCGACTATCAGGAAGGGATCAAGAACCCGGTCGGCCTCTCCGGCGTGCGGATGGCAGCCAAGGTGCATCTCATCACCTGCCACAACGACATGGCGCGCAACATCGAGAAGTGTGTGGAGAAGGTGGGTCTGCGGGTGGATCAGCTGATCTTCTCCGCCCTGGCCTCCAGCTACGCCGTGCTGACCGAAGACGAGAAGGAGCTGGGTGTCTGCGTGGTGGACATCGGTGGCGGCACCATGGACATGTCGCTCTTTACCGGCGGTGCCCTGCGTCACACCAAGGTGATTCCCTATGCCGGCAGCACGGTGACCAGCGACATCGCCTATGCCTTCGGCACGCCGCCGCTGGATGCGGAGGCGATCAAGGTGCGCTATGGCTGTGCCCTCGGCCGCCTGGTCAGCAAGGAAGACAATATCGAAGTGCCCAGTGTCGGCGGTCGCCCGGCGCGCAGCCTGCAACGGCAGACACTGGCGGAAGTGATTGAACCCCGTTACACCGAGTTGCTCTCCATGGTGAATGACGAGCTGGTGCGGGTGCAGAGCGAATTGAAGGCACAGGGGGTCAAGCATCAGCTGGCCGCCGGTGTGGTCTTGACCGGTGGCGCGGCCCAGATCGAAGGCATTGTGGAGTGCGCAGAGCAGATCTTCCAGAGCCAGGTCCGGGTGGGCGAGCCCATGAATATCCGGGGATTGAGTGACTACGTACAGGCACCGGTGTACTCGACTGCGGTCGGGTTGTTGCAGTACGGCCGCACCAACCAATCCACCGGCAGTAACAAGGAATATGCCGCCAAGGCAAGCGTAGGTGGGCTGGTCAAACGGGTCAGCAACTGGTTGCGTGGCGAGTTCTAAAGATTTTGCTGAGTCAGGCAAATAAAGCGGAGAGACAACATGTTTGAATTTATGGATAGCCACACTGACGAAGCCGTCATCAAGGTGATAGGTGTGGGTGGCGGCGGCGGCAACGCAGTCGAGCACATGGTTCGTCAAAACATCGAAGGTGTCGAGTTCATCACCGTGAACACCGACGCCCAGGCACTGCGCAACTCCAGTGCCAATACAACCCTGCAGATCGGCGGTGGCATCACCAAGGGTCTGGGTGCCGGGGCCAACCCGGAAGTGGGTCGTGACGCCGCCATGGAAGACAGGGAAGCGCTGCGCGAGCTGCTGACCGGTTCCGACATGGTGTTCATCGCTGCCGGCATGGGTGGTGGTACTGGTACAGGTGCTGCACCGATCGTGGCCGAAGTGGCCCGCGAGATGGGTATCCTGACCGTTGCCGTCGTGACCAAGCCGTTCTCCTTCGAAGGGAAGAAGCGGATGGGCTTCGCCGCTCACGGCATCGAAGAGCTCTCCAAGAACGTCGACTCCCTGATCACCATCCCCAACGACAAGTTGCTGAAGGTGCTGGGTCGCGGCATCTCCCTGCTGGACGCCTTCAAGGCGGCCAACGACGTGCTGCTGGGTGCAGTACAGGGCATCGCCGAGCTGATCACCCGCCCGGGCCTCATCAACGTCGACTTCGCGGACGTGCGTACCGTGATGCGCGAGATGGGTACCGCCATGATGGGTACCGGCTCCGCCTCCGGTGACGACCGTGCCGAAGAAGCGGCCGAGAAGGCCATCTCCAGCCCGCTGCTGGAAGACGTGGATCTGGCCGGTGCCCGCGGCATCCTGGTCAACATCACTGCTGGCATGGACATGACCATCGAAGAGTTCGAGACCGTGGGTAACGCGGTCAAGGCCTTCGCGTCCGAGAACGCTACCGTGGTGGTGGGTACCGTAATCGACCCGGAAATGCACGACGAACTGCGTGTTACCGTAGTGGCGACCGGTATCGGTGCCGAGCGCAAGCCCGACATCACTCTGGTCAAGAACAACATGGTTCAAGAGCGTCCGGCCCGTCAGCCCCTGATCAGCGAAGCCCTGCAGTCTCGCGTGATGGAAGAGGCCCCGGCCAAGGTGGTGAACGCCGAGCCGCAAGCTCGTCGCGAACCGGATTATCTCGATATTCCTGCGTTCCTGCGCAAGCAGGCAGACTAAGCCTCTGATGGCTCTGGTTTGTTTGTTGCTTAAGGATTGTGCTAAGATGGCCCGGCAACGACCATCTGGTCAGGAATTTGAGCTGTTAAAGCGGATACGCCCATGATTAGACAAAGAACCTTGAAAACGAGTGTCCAGGCCACCGGTGTGGGCCTGCATTCGGGCCGGAAAGTCACTATGACGTTCCGTCCGGCGCCTGTTAACACAGGGATCGTTTACTTGCGTACCGATCTGAATCCTGTGGTCGCGCTGCCAGCCAACGCCGATCAGGTGCGTGATACCGTGCTTTGTACCGCTCTGGTGAACGAAGCCGGTGTTCGCGTGTCGACCATCGAACATCTGTCTGCCGCTCTGGCCGGGATGGGGATCGACAACCTCTATGTCGAGGTTGATGCCCCCGAGATCCCGGTAATGGACGGCAGTGCGCATCCGTTCATCTATCTGCTGCAGGAAGTGGGTATTCGTGAACAGAACGCACCCAAGCAGTTCGTGCGGATCAAGCAGAGCATCCGGGTTGAAGACGGCGACAAGTGGGCGGAATTCCACCCCTATCGCAACGGCTTCAAGATGGATCTCGAGATCGATTTCCAGCATCCGGTGTTTGAAGGGCGCAACCAGCGTTGCGTGCTGGACTTCTCCGGCAGCTCCTTCGTGAAAGAGATCAGCCGTGCTCGTACCTTCGGCTTCATGCGTGATATCGAGTACCTGCGTTCCCAGAACTTGGCACTGGGCGGCAGCCTGGAAAACGCCGTGGTGCTGGATGACTACCGGGTGCTGAACGAAGATGGTCTGCGCTACGAAGACGAGTTCGTGAAGCACAAGATGCTGGATGCCATCGGCGATCTGTACATGTGCAATCGCAGTATCATCGGTGAATTCCGTGCCTACAAGACGGGCCATGCCCTGAACAACAAGCTGCTGCGTGCCTTGCTGGCCCAGCAAGAGGCTTGGGAACTGGTGACCTTCGAGGGTGAGGGCGACAAAGCGCCTATCGCTTACTACGACAACGGTCTGGTTCTGGCCTGATAGCTGTGCAACAGGACGTCGGTCATCTCTCCGCACCGACGTCCTGTCATTTGTTTATTCCATCCTTTAATACCGATTATCTCCCGGTTTTATTGCCCGTGCAGGCCCTTGGCCTCACCTGACCGAGAAGACAGATTTCTATGAGCATTACCCTGATCCTCCACGGTAAGCAGCGCCGCAGGTTGCACTTACCCAAACAACGTCTGGCCTGGGTCGGCGGTATTCTCTTCACTGTATTGGCCTTGGGGGGCGGCTGGCTCTGGCAGAGCTGGCAGCAGAAAATGGAGGCGCTGGAAGTGGCGCTGACCCTGGCGCAGCAGCAAAAATCCACGCAAGGGGCCGATGAAGCCCGCGAACAGCTTGCCATGCTGGCCGCCCAGGTGGGCACCATGCAGGGACAACTTGGTCGCCTCAACGCCCTCGGCGAGCGCCTGACCGAGAAGGCGGACCTCGATCCCGAGGAGTTCAACTTCAAGGAGCTGCCCCCGATGGGCGGCCCTTCCTACGATGCAGACCTGGAAGTCAGCCTGGGTGAACTGCAAGATTCCATGGAACACCTCAGCCGTCAGCTCAGCAGCCGCGAAGAACAGCTGTCGGTACTTGAATCCTTTATCATGAACCACCATATCACCGATGCGGGATTCATCCCCGGCTCACCGGTCAAGCAGGAGCGTGTCTGGATCTCCTCCGGTTTCGGTGGGCGGGTCGATCCGTTCAACGGTCGCGCCAAGATGCACAAAGGGGTGGATTTCCGCGGCAGGCCCGGCACCCCCATCCTGGCGACAGGCAAGGGGATTGTCAGCTGGGCGGGGCGCCATCCGGAGTTTGGCAACATGGTGGAGATTGACCATGGCAATGGTCTGGTCACCCGCTATGCCCACAATTCCAAGTTACTGGTGGATGTGGGCACCCTGGTCGATGAGGGCCAGAAGATTGCCCTGATGGGGCGAACCGGTCGTGCAACCGGAGTTCATTTGCATTACGAAGTGTTGAAAGATGGTCGTCAGGTCAACCCCGCGCGCTTTCTGAATGCCAGACGGGGTTAGGTTTTTTCTTCAGGTTCCAGTGACGGAACGCTTATATAACCAAAACAGTTGGTACCCATGATTAGCACACTGCTCACCAAGATTATCGGCAGCCGGAACGACAGAACGCTCAAGGCTTTGCGCAAAATTGTAAAACAAATCAATGCGATGGAGCCTCAGTTCGAGGCACTGTCCGATCAGGAACTGCAGGCGAAGACCGCCGAGTACCGTCAGCGTCTGGAGCAGGGCGAAACACTGGAGCAGTTGCTGCCGGAAGCGTTCGCCACCGTCCGTGAAGCCTCCCGCCGTGTGTTCGGCATGCGTCACTTCGACGTCCAGCTGATCGGCGGCATGGTGCTGAACTCCAACCGCATCGCCGAAATGAAGACAGGTGAAGGTAAAACCCTGACGGCCACGCTGCCGGCCTACCTGAACGCCCTGACCGGCCGCGGTGTGCACGTCGTGACGGTGAACGACTATCTGGCCAAGCGTGATGCGGAAGCCAACCGCCCGCTGTTCGCCTTCCTCGGCATGACGGTGGACTGCAACGTGCCCGGCATGGATGCGTCCCAGAAGCGCGATGCCTACGCTGCCGACATCACCTACGGTACCAACAACGAATTCGGTTTCGACTACCTGCGCGACAACATGGCATTCTCGCCGGAGCAGCGTGTACAGCGTCCGCTCAACTACGCGCTGGTGGATGAGGTGGACTCGGTGCTCATCGATGAAGCCCGCACCCCGCTCATCATCTCCGGTCCGGCGGAAGACAGCTCCGCCATGTACACCCAGATCAACAAGTTGATCCCGCTGCTGGTCAAGCAGGACAAGGAAGACTCCGAGGAGTACACCGGCGACGGCCACTACACGGTGGACGAGAAGAACCGCCAGGCGCTGCTGACCGAAAACGGCCAGATCTTCGTGGAAGAGCTGCTCAAGAAAGAGGGGCTGCTGGCCGAGGATGACTCCCTGTTCTCCGCCACCAACATCAGCCTGCTGCATCACGTCAATGCCGGCCTGCGTGCGCACACCCTGTTCGAGCGCAACGTCGACTACATCGTCCAGAAGGACGAGATCGTCATCGTCGACGAGCACACCGGCCGCACCATGCCGGGTCGTCGCTGGTCAGACGGTCTGCACCAGGCGGTCGAGGCGAAGGAAGGGGTCAAGATCCAGAACGAGAACCAGACCCTGGCCTCCATCACCTTCCAGAACTACTTCCGTCTGTACGACAAGCTGGCGGGCATGACCGGTACTGCGGATACCGAAGCCTTTGAATTCCAGCAGATCTATGGCCTGGATACCGTGGTCATCCCGACCAACAAGCCGATGGTGCGCAAGGACATGGGCGATCTCGTCTACCTGACCGCCCAGGAGAAATACGCGGCCATCGTGCAGGACATTCGCGAGTGCGTGAAGCGCGGCCAGCCCGTGCTGGTCGGTACAGTCTCCATCGAGAACTCCGAGCTGCTCTCCGGCATCCTGACCAAGGAAAATATCCCGCACAAGGTACTGAACGCCAAGTTCCATGCCATGGAAGCGGAGATCGTCGCCCAGGCCGGCCAGACCGGCGCCGTCACCATCGCCACCAACATGGCCGGTCGTGGTACCGACATCGTGCTGGGCGGCAACTGGCAGGCGGAGATCGCCCAGCTGGAAAACCCGTCAAGCGAGCAGATTGCCGGGCTGAAAGCGGCCTGGCAGGTGCGTCATGACGAAGTACTGGCGGCCGGTGGTCTGCACATCATCGGTACCGAGCGTCACGAATCCCGCCGTATCGACAACCAGCTGCGCGGCCGTTCCGGTCGTCAGGGTGATCCGGGTTCCTCCCGCTTCTACCTCTCCATGGAAGATACCCTGATGCGGATCTTCGCCTCCGACCGCGTGACCGGCATGATGAAGAAGCTGGGCATGGAAGAGGGCGAGGCCATCGAGCATCCCTGGGTGACCAAGGCCATCGAGAATGCCCAGCGCAAGGTGGAAGGTCGCAACTTCGACATCCGTAAAAACCTGCTCGAGTTTGACGACGTGGCTAACGATCAGCGCAAGGTGGTCTACGAGCAGCGCAACGAACTGCTGGACACCAACGACATCTCCGAGACTATTCACGTCATCCGTGACGACGTCTACGGCGCCATCATCGACGAGTACATCCCGCCCCAGTCCCTGGAAGAGATGTGGGACGTGCCGGGTCTGGAAGCGCGTCTGAAGTCCGATTTCGCCCTGGATCTGCCGTTGCAGCAGTGGCTGGCGGAAGACGACAAGCTGTATGAAGAGAAGCTGCGTGAACGCATCCTGGATGAAGCCACCAAGCTCTATGCCCACAAGGAAGAGCTGGTCGGCAAGGAGGTGCTGCGCAACTTCGAGAAGGCGGTGATGCTGCAAACGCTGGATGGTCTGTGGAAGGAGCACCTGGCGGCCATGGATCACCTGCGCCAGGGCATCCATCTGCGCGGTTACGCCCAGAAGAACCCCAAGCAGGAGTACAAGCGCGAATCCTTCGATCTGTTCACCCAGATGCTGGAGACCCTCAAGCGCGACGTGGTCAGCATCCTGAGCCGGGTACAGGTGCAGGAGCGGGATGTGGAGGCGATGGAAGAGCAGCAGCGCCAGCAGGCCGAAGCCGCTCCCCGTACCTACACCCATGCCACGGCCGAAAACCAGCTGGCTGACGAGGATACGGGTGGGGCGGAGGGCCATACCACCTTCGTGCGCGACGAGCAGAAGATCGGGCGCAATGATCCCTGCCCCTGTGGTTCGGGTAAAAAATACAAGCACTGTCACGGTCAGCTGACCTGACACCCTGCCATGATGAATACACCGCCTCCGGGCGGTGTATTCATTTTCGGACCAAGGAGGGGACGATGAGCAGATTGCCAGCGGGATGGGATGGGGAGGCACATGGGCACTGGCTGCAGGAGAGACGCCAGGAGGCGATCCGTTGTGTGCTGAGCAGGCTGAACGCAGAGACGAACAAATCCGTTCCCCTGCAACTGCAGTTTGCCTATTACCTCTTTTTGTCCGGCGATCCCGCTTCGGCGGCACAGGTGCTGACGCTGGCGTACCGGTCCGCGCCCGATAACACTGAGGTGCTGCGCAATCTCTGTGTCTGCCTCTCGCGCTCCGATCAACATGAGCGGGCCGTGACGCACCTGGTCGAACTGGTGCGGCGCGAGCCGGATGATTATCTGGTCCATGACGGACTTTGCACTTCCCTTGCCAAGCTAGGACGCCATGAAGAAGCGGCACAAGCGGGAACCCGTGCCCTGACTCTCAAGGATGAGGCCGTCTCGCAGCCCGTCGCGGGGTGGGTGCTGCCGGCAGAGGGGCCGGATGTCTGGCTCGCGGAGCAGGGGGACAAGCAGGCAGTCATCGCCTTCTCCTTGTGGGGAGCACAGCCCCGCTATTTGCGGGGAGCGCTCGACAATGTGCTGGCCGCAGCTTACCTCTATCCGGGCTGGCGGGTGCGCTTCTATGTGGATGGCAGTGTCCCTCAGGGGTTTCTGGCCTGCCTGCAGGAACATGGCGCCGAGATAAAGGTGCAGCCCGATGGTCAATCCCAGCGTCAGCGCCTCTGCTGGCGCTTCCAGGTCGCCAATGATCCCGGAGTGGGGCGCTTCCTTGTGCGCGATGCGGACTCCGTGCTGAATCTGCGGGAGCGGCTGGCGGTCGATGACTGGCTTGCATCGGGGCGCTGGTTCCATATCATGCGTGACTGGTGGAGCCACACCGATCTGGTGCTGGCCGGCATGTGGGGCGGTGTGGCCGGTGTGCTGCCTCCCCTTGCGCCGCTGATGGCGAGCTATCAGCCCAGTACCATGGAAACACCGAACATCGACCAGTGGTTCTTGCGAGACTGTTTATGGCGCTATCTGCGCCAGAGCGCGCGGGTACACGATCGTTGTTTCACTCCGCCCGGTGCGGTGCCCTGGCCACAGGTTGCGCCGCCGGGCAATGAGCATGTCGGGCAGGATCTCTTCAGGGCCCGGGGGGATCGGCAGGCCATTCGGCTTGCCCCCTGGATCGCCCGTTTGCCGTGTTTACGCTGAGGACAATGATGGAACAGAAGAAACGGATCTGGGTGGCGGTGGGCGTCATCGAGAACGAACGGGGCGATATCTTCATCGCCAAACGCTCAGCCGATCGCCATCAGGGGGATCGCTGGGAGTTTCCCGGTGGCAAGGTGGAGTCGGGGGAAGACCTGCTCACCGCGCTGGACAGGGAGCTGTGGGAGGAGATCGGCATCCGGGTGCAGGATTGCGCCCCCTTCATGGAGCTGCACCACGACTACCCGGACAAGCAGGTGCTGCTGGATATCTGGAAGGTGACCCGCTTCCTGGGCGAGCCGTTTGGCAAGGAAGGGCAGGAGTGCCGCTGGGTGCCGCTGGCAGAGCTGCACAACTACCACTTCCCCGATGCCAATGGCCCCATAGTGGCGCGGCTGCAGGCCTCGCTAGCCTGAAAGGGAATCGATACCAACGAAAAAGGGCCTGAGGGCCCTTTTTTGATCGTGAAGTGTTTATTGCCAGGGATCGCCCTGTTCCGGGTCGGGCAGCAGATCCGGGTTGATCTCGCCCGGGATGCGCTTCTGTTCATCCGCCCACTCGCCGAGGTCGATCAGCTGGCAGCGCTTGCTGCAGAAGGGGCGAAACGGGCTCTGCGGACCCCATTCGATCTCGCTCTGACAGGTCGGACACTTTACCTTGGTCACCATGGGGCGCTCCTCAACAACAGGCGAGCTGGAAGGAGACGTCGCCTATCTGCTGCTCCGTCGTCGGCAGGAAGCGCAGGGCGAAGCGGTTCTTGTGGCCGCTCAGGGTCGGATAGCAAGGCTGGGTGCCCGCCAGACGGATGCGGATCAGTTCAGCCCCTTCGGCGGTATCCTGGAAGAAGCCGTTGGTGGCCACCTGGTCGCTGAAGTTGCCCGACTCGCGCCACAGGCGCAGCAACAGGGAGATGGCGTTCATCAGCAGGGTGATGTCACTCAGCCATTGCTGCATCTGCTGGTGGCGGGTGACGGCCGGGGTCGCCAGCCAGTGGTGCAGTTGCGGCACATCGAAGGCGCACAGACCTCCCGGAATGGAGAAGCGCTGACGAATGGAGCCGAGCAGGCGATCCTCTTTCAGACGGGCGCCGGGGCGCGGGGAGTTTAGCAGGTTGCGGGAGAGCTGGGTACTCTCCTGCTGCATCCGCTGGATCTGCTCGAGATCGACGTCAGGCAGACTGGCCCAGTGGCTCAGGCGTTGGCCGAGGCGCTCCAGATCCTTGATGAGATCGGCACGCAGGTCACCACGCTCCAGCAACTCCTGCAAATCGAACAACCCCTTGAAGAAGGCGATATGTGCCCAGGACTGGTCACTCTCCAGATTGTCGCGGATCTGGGAAAACAGGGACTCCAGACGAAGATAGGTCCGGCTTTTTTCATTGAGGGGAAAATCGTAAATCATGCCTAATCCTGGCCAGCCATAAACCGGCCTAGTGTACTCACAGTTGGTGGGCTTGTTGAGAGGCAAATGCCAGATATGTCTGGTGCAGGGCGAAAATTCGCTGCCCGATGGTCTCACTCGTACCACTCTGGTTGTCCAGGACGTCGTCGGCCATCGCCAGGCGCTCGCTGCGGCTCGCCTGGGACGCCAGTATCGCCTGGGCCTGTTCCCGACTGACGCCATCGCGGCGGCAGGTACGCTTGATTTGCGTCGCTTCGTCCACATCGATCACCAGTACCCGATCGGCGAGGGAAGTGAGCCTGTTTTCCACCAGCAAGGGGACGACCAGCAGGCAGTAGGGGGAGCGGGTTGCCGCACACTGGCGCAGCATCTCGCTGCGGATGAGGGGATGGAGCAGGGCATTGAGCCACTCCTTGGCCTGTGAGTCGGTGAAGATCCGCTCTCGCAGCCGGCGGCGATCGAGCTGGCCATCGGGGGCAACGACATCCGGGCCAAAATGGGCGGCGATGGCAGCCAGAGCAGGGGTGCCGGGCTCCACTACCTCGCGGGCGATGATGTCCGCATCCACCACCTCGATGCCCAGCTCGGCAAAGCGGTTGGCAACCGTGGTCTTGCCGCTGCCGATTCCCCCTGTGATTGCGACTACATACATGGGTCAGAGATCCTTTTGCTAGAGCACGACATCAAGATACCAGCGGGTGATGCTATCGCCCCACAGCAGCGTTATCCAGCCCGCGATGGCGAGATAAGGGCCAAAGGGAATGGGTTTGCCCTGGTGGTGGTTGCGCAGCAGGATGAGACCGATGCCGATGATGGCGCCCGCCAGCGAAGAGAGCAGCAGCACGATGGGCAAGGCTTGCCAGCCGAGCCAGGCGCCCAGCGCCGCCAGCAGTTTGAAGTCGCCATAGCCCATCCCTTCCTTGCCGGTCAGCAGCTTGAAGGCCCAGTAGAGGCTCCAGAGCACCAGATAACCCGCCATGGCGCCGACCACCCCATCGGCCAGGGGCACGAAACCGCCCGCCAGATTGAACAGCAAGCCACCCCAGAGCAGGGGCAGGGTGAGCTGATCCGGCAAGAGCATCTTGTCCAGGTCGATGAAGGTCAGTGCGACCAATGTCCAGGTGAGCAGCAGAGCGGCAAGGGTGCCCCAGCCGGGGGCAAGCGCGGCTGCTACCGAGACCGACAGCAGGGCGGTGAGCAGCTCGACCAGGGGATAGCGAGCCGAAATGGGGGCGTGGCAGTTGCGGCAGCGCCCCCTGAGCCATAGCCAGCTCAGCAGGGGAATGTTCTCCAGCGCCCCTATGGGGTGGTCGCAGTGGGGGCAGCGGGAGCGAGGCACCATGAGGTTGTATCGTCCGGTTGCAGGAGGAGTCGCTTCACCGTCACCGAAATAGTCGCTGTATTCGGCATGCCAGGCCCGCTCCATCATGATGGGCAGACGATGGATCACCACGTTCAGGAAGCTGCCCACCATCAGGGAGAAAAGGAAAATCAAGGAGAGATAGAGCCAGGGCAAGCCCTGGGCCAGTTCGATCAAAGGCACCATAGATCAATCGCTTGTGTCGGGAACGGGGATGGCAGATGGCCGGGGGAAATGCACCGCCCGGCCCTCTGTCGAGGGGGTCAGTGTATCACAGAGCCCAGCTTGAAGATGGGGAGGTACATGGCCACGACCATGCCGCCGACCAGCACCCCGAGCACCACCATGATGATGGGTTCGAGCAGGCTGGTGAGGCCGTCGACCATGTCGTCCACCTCCTGTTCGAAAATGGCGGCGACCTTGGAGAGCATGTCGTCGATGGCGCCGGATTCCTCACCGATCATCACCATCTGGGTCACCATGTCGGGGAAAAGATCCACGGTGCGCATGGCGACGTTGATCTGCATGCCGGCCACCACCTCGTTGCGAATGGCCATGGTCGCAGTGCGATAGACATAGTTGCCGGATGCTCCGGCCGCCGAGACCAGGGCATCCACCAGCGGGATACCGGCGGAGAAGGTGGTGGAGAGGGTGCGGGCAAAACGGGCCATGGCCGCCTTGTGCAGTATGTTGCCCACCACGGGAATGGTGAGGATGAACTTGTCCGTGTTGTCCCTGACTTTCTGGGATTTTCGCCAGGCCCGCACATAGAGGAAGACGGCGAGAGCAGCGCCGCCAAAGATGGCGTACCACCACTCCTGCATAAAGCGGGAGATGGCGATGACGAACCGGGTGAAGGCAGGCAGCTCGGCACCGAAGCTCTTGAAGATATCCTCGAACTGGGGAATGACGAAGAGCAGCAGGATGGAGGTGACGACGATGGCCACCAGAATGACCATGGACGGATAGAACATGGCCTTCTTGATCTTGGATTTGAGGGCTTCGTTCTTCTCGCGGTAGATGGCGATACGGTCGTAGATGGTCTCCAGGGCACCGGATTGCTCCCCGGCCTCGACCAGATCGCAATAGAGGTCGTCGAAGTGGCGGGGATGGCGGCGCAACGCCTCCGAGAGCGGGGTGCCCGTTTCCACATCGGCGGCGATCTGGCCGATGAGCTCGCGCACCGCCGCTTTCTCGTGGCCGCGGGCAATGATCTGAAGACTCTGCACCAGAGGCACGCCGGCGGAGAGCATAGTGGTGATCTGGCGGGAGATAACGGCGATGTCCATCGGCTTGATCTTGGCGCCGCCCTTGGAGAAGAGCCCCTGGCTCTGCTTGCTGACCCTGGTGACGTTGACGCCCTGCTTGCGCAGCTCGGCCTTGACGGTGGTGATGCTGTCGGCTTGCAGCTCGCCTGAGACCTTCTGTCCCTTGCGGTTGACGCCGTGCCAGCGGTAGGAGAAGACTTTTTTCGGTGCGTTGCGTTTTTGAGCTAATGTGGCCATCACTGCATCCTGCAATTGGGCGACGGTGGCCGGATGCTGCTGCCTGTCCGGCTCATCTTGGCTTGAAGAAGGTCATCAGGGTGATGGCAGCGGCTTCACCCGGCGAGATGACTCGGGCACTGCGAACTCAGTTGGTGGTGATCCTGTTGATTTCGGCCAGGCTGGTGACGCCAAGACGCGCTTTCTCGAGGCAGGATGTACGCAGGGTGCGCATCCCTTCCTTCTGGGCTATCGCGGCAATCTGCAGCGAGTTGGCTCCCTGCATGATGAGTTTGGCGATGTTGTCGGACATCAGCATGATCTCATAGATGCCGACCCGGCCTCTGTAGCCTCCCGAGCACTCCTTGCATCCCACGGGCTTGAACAGCCGCAACCCGGCGGCCAGTTGCTGCTGGGTGAAGCCCAGCTCCAGCAACTCGGCTTCCGGCACCACTTCCGGCGCCTTGCAGTGATCGCAGAGTTTGCGGGCAAGGCGCTGGGCCATGATGAGGGTGACCGAAGAGGCGATGTTGAAGGCCGGCACCCCCATGTTCATCATCCGGGTGAGCGTTTCTGCCGCCGAGTTGGTGTGCAGGGTGGAGAGCACCAGGTGACCGGTCTGGGCGGCCTTGATGGCGATCTCGGCGGTTTCCAGATCCCGTATCTCCCCCACCATGACGATGTCGGGATCCTGGCGCAGGAAGGAGCGCAGGGCGCTGGCGAAGGTGAGCCCCGCTTTGGGATTGATCTGCACCTGGTTGACACCGGGCAGGTTGATCTCGACCGGATCTTCGGCGGTGGAGATATTGACCTCGCTGGTGTTCAGGATGTTGAGGCCGGTATAGAGTGAGACCGTCTTGCCAGACCCCGTGGGACCGGTGACCAGGATCATGCCCTGAGGTTTGGAGAGGGCGTGCAGGTATTGCGTCTTCTGCCGGTCGTCAAAGCCGAGCTGATCGATATTGAGCCGGGCGGCCGAGGAGTCCAGCAGCCGGATCACGATCTTTTCGCCCCACATGGTGGGCAGGGTGTTGACCCGCATGTCCATGGATCTGTTGCGCGAAATCTTGAGCTTGATGCGGCCATCCTGGGGCAGGCGCCGTTCGGCAATGTCGAGCCGCGCCATCACCTTGAGGCGAGCCGCGAAGCGGTTGGCCAGGTTGACCGGCGGCGTGGCGACTTCGTGCAGTATGCCGTCTACCCGAAAGCGGATCCGGTACTTGGTCTCGTAGGGTTCGAAATGCAGGTCGGAGGCCCCGCGCTTGATGGCATCCATCATGATCTTGTGGATGTATTTGACGATGGGGGCGTCATCGTCCGCGGTGTTGACGCTCTCGTCGAGGCGGGAACTCTCGTCGGAGACCTCGAGTTCGGAGATCTCGGCCTCGTCGATATGATCCATGCCCAGGGTATCCTGCTCGCTCTCCATCAGCTTGCCGATGGCGGCGGTCAGCTTGCTCTCTTCGACCAGCAGGGCTTCCGTATGCAGGCCGAAGCTGAAGCCAAAATCCTCCAGAGCCGACACATTGGTCGGATCGGACATGGCGATATAGAGGGTATGCCCCTGGGTGTAGATGGGCAGGACATGGTGCTTTTCAATCAGCTTTTGATTGAGGTATTTCTGCGGGATCTCGGCGAGATCGAAGGCCGCCAGATCCAGCAGAGGTACCCCATATTCCAGCTCGCAGAAATCGGCGAGGGCTTTGCTGTCGAGGATGTCATTTTCAATCAGGAAGGTGACAAAGGGCTTGCGCTGCGCCTTGGCCTGGCTCAGATAGCGCTGTGAGTCCGGCTCACTGAGGAGGGAAGAAGCGGCCAGGCTGGTGGCCAGGCCGCTATTGAGGCTAGAGGTCATTATATGATTATGTGCAATTTGCGCCAGATACGGTCTCCCAAGTGACTTTTCCTCCACTGAGTTGACCATCTAGTGTGCAAGTGACATCGGCAATGTCGCCAGCACCTCGACCAGTAATTGTTGCTGCTCCACCGCTAGCAATTGACCCAGAAACACCAGTGACAAATCTGGATGCCACCCCCGTAGCGTTACAAGGCAATGATGCTGTTTGTGCGCATACTTCTAGCTCTGTTTTTACTTGTCCCATGGCTGCTGTTATTTCAGTAGCTTTAGCCTTTTTCGTGTAACTCTGATACGCCGGCAAGGCGATGGCGGCGAGGATGGCGACGATCGCAACGACGATCATCAATTCGATTAGCGTAAACCCTGACTGTCTTTTCATGTGAAATATCCTTTTTTCCATGTTTCCTGATAAGCACCGGTGGAATGCTATCCACGCTGGTATCTTATCCGAGCGCTTCGGGTTGGCAACAGAGGCGGGGACCTTGTTAGCCACTTTTATGTCATTTAGTGAAATGTGTAGAAAAATCAAAGATTAAATGGCTTCCATTGGCACTTGTCATGAGGCGGGAGGGCCCATCTTCACACTCCTTATGTCGTGGGATCCTGCATAAAGAAAAGGCGCCGATGGCGCCTTTTGCAAGTTTCGAGCCCTGTAATATTTTTGGGCACGAGCAACGGATGGGGCTTGCTCAAGCCGCGACAAAGCGCATGGAGAGATCCAGTGCCCGCACATGCTTGGTCAGCGCTCCCACCGAGATGAAGTCGATCCCGGTCGCGGCGTATCCGGCAAGGGTATCGAGGGTGACGTTGCCGGAGACTTCCAGCTTGGCTCTGCCCTGATTGAGGCGAACGGCCTCCTGCATCATGGGGATGTCGAAGTTGTCCAGCATCACGATGTCGGCCCGTGCGGCCAGGGCTTGCTCCAGCTCGGCCAGGGATTCGACCTCGACTTCCACCGGTTTGTCCGGATTGAGACGGCGCGCTTCGCTGATTGCTTCAGGGATGCCGCCGCAGGCGAGAATGTGGTTCTCCTTGATGAGGTAGGCATCAAACAGACCGATGCGGTGGTTTTTGCCGCCGCCGCAGGTGACCGCATACTTCTGGGCGCTGCGCAGGCCGGGCAGGGTCTTGCGGGTATCGAGCAGGCGGCAGTCAGTGCCTTCCAGCTCGGCCACATAACGGGCAGTCAGGGTGGCGACCCCGGAAAGGGTCTGCACGAAGTTCAGCGCATTGCGCTCGCCGGTCAGCAGCACGCGGGCGGGGCCATGGAGGCGGAACAGCTCCTGATTGGGGGCAAGGCGTTCACCATCTTGCACTTTCCACTCGACCTTCACTTCACCACCGAGCTGGGCAAACACCTCGTCGACCCAGGGCTGGCCGCAGAAGACGCCCGCCTCGCGGGTGATGACTCGCGCGGTCGAGATGCGATCGGCCGGGATCAGCAGGGCCGTGATGTCGGCGCTGGCATCCGGTTGATCCAGTGCGGTGAGGGCATCGCCCAAGTCTTCGAGAAGTGCGGCGCGCACGGCGCGGCGGATGTCCTGTTGTAACATGCCTTATTCCTGCAAGGGTCTGAGAAGCAATTGCCTGTCTTTCTGGCGCAATTCCAGCCTGCCCAGGGCATTCATGCCCACCAGGATCTCCTCCCCGTCGGCAGCCGGATTGATAAAGACGGACAAATCGTACAGGGTCAGCGGACCCATCGCCAGACTTTCGATCCGGCCGGTTTCGACCTGGATCTCTCCGGCTGCCGTGTTGACACGGCTACGGCCCGTGGCGACGAGGCCGAGCCGGGCGGCCACCTGGCTCGGTATGGTCACCCGGGTTGCTCCTGTGTCCAGCAGCAGTTGCACCGGCTGGTCGTTGATGGCACCCTCCAGACGATAATGGCCGCTGGCATCGGCCCTGAGCAGCAGATCGCCGCTGGCGGTCACCGACGGTTGTTCACGACCATGAAAGTAGAGGGTCAGCAGACCCAGCAGCGAGAGCCAGGCGAGCAGCCAGAGACGGCGTGCCATCGGGTGCATAGTGTGTCCCATATCGCGCGAGTGAATGGCTCAGCCTAACATAGCGTTATCCATGAATTCAGAGACTTGTTCCCAGTTTTCCCATCCCGCCAGAGGCACATCGCTTCCATTTGTGAGTCGAGCAGACGATGACACAACCCACAACCCTGTTTTCCATCGATCGAGAAGGGTGGTGCGAGCAGGCCCGCAAGGTGCCTTCCCCCCATCACAATGAGAGGCTCAGCCCGGAGGATGTCTCCTTGCTGGTGATACACGGCATCAGCCTGCCCCCCGGGCAGTTTGGTGGCCCCTTTATCGACGATCTGTTTCTGGGGCGCCTCGATCCCGGTGCTCACCCCTATTTCGCCGGTATTCATCAACTGAGGGTCTCGGCCCACTGCCTGATCCGCCGCGATGGGGAACTGGTACAGTACGTGCCTTTTGGCGCCAGGGCATGGCATGCGGGAGTCTCGAGCTGGGAGGGGAGGGAGGCGTGCAACGATTTTTCCATCGGGATCGAACTGGAAGGGACCGACGAGCTTCCCTACAGCGACAAGCAATACGAGGTGCTGTCGGACCTCAGTCGGGCGATTGTTCAGCGTTATCCCGCCATCACGGCGGACCGTATCGTCGGCCACTGCGACATCGCGCCGGGCCGCAAGACGGATCCGGGTGACAGTTTCGAATGGCCTCGCTATCGGGAAAAGCTTCACTTTGAGTGAAAAATCTAAAAATTATTTTGTGTTTTTAGAATCAATGGCTTGCCTTGTCTGGCAAGCCATTTTTCATGTTGTTGGCCAAATGTTATCGGTGAGCAAGTTCACAAATATTGGTCAGACCATTTTCTATGAGCTATGTCATGATTCCGCGTTTTCACCCCCAAAGTGGCAACCGGGCTTCTTGATTCAGATCATCTTTTGGGTGGACTTTTTTCAAGCCCTCTGCTAATTTTCGCCCCAACCATAAAATTGGTAATACCAATTTAACAAAGTAGCCTCATGCCCTATATCAAGATAACTCAGCCGAAGCTGGCCGACGCCATCGTCGCCGAGCTGGAAAGCATGATTCTGGAAGGCAGCCTGCAGCCGGGTCAGAAGTTGCCGCCCGAGCGGGAACTCGCCATCCAGTTTCAGGTGTCGCGCCCTTCCTTGCGCGAAGCCATCCAGCGCCTGGAAGCGAGAGGACTCTTGTATCGTCGTCAGGGCGGTGGCACTTACGTACAAAATGCCCTGAGCAAGGGGATCGCCGACCCCCTGTTCGAACTGCTCAGCACTCACCCGGAAGCCCAGTACGACCTGCTGGAGTTTCGTCACGCGCTGGAAGGCATCTGTGCCTACTATGCGGCGCTGCGGGGCACCGAGGCTGATTTCGAACGGATTCGCCTGGCGCAAGCCGCCATCGAAGAAGCCGGTCAGCAAGGGTCGCTGGTGGTCGAATCGGCCGCCGTGACCCAGTTCTATCTGGCCGTGGCCGAGGCCTCCCACAACGTGGTGCTGCTGCACCTGTTGCGGGCCATGGGCCCCATGCTCGAGCAGAACATTTTACGCAATAACGAAATTTTGAATCGCCGTCCGGGAGTGGTCGCCAAGATCCGTCGCCATCGTGCGAGCCTGATCGAGGCTATCCTGTCGGGGGCTCCGGAGCGGGCCAGGGCTGCTTGTCATGAGCACCTGGCCTTTATCGAGGACACCTTGTTGGATATGCAGAGGGAAGACAGCCGGATCCAGCGATCCATGCGTCGGATCCGTCAGCAGGAAAACTAATCCCACAAGGCTTTCTTAATTGTCGAATGCTTGCGCCCTTCGCCGTGCAATGCCGTGCAATCACAACAACATAGGAACCAGCCATGTCTGATATCCTGAAGAACGATGTGGACCCGATAGAAACGCTGGAGTGGCTTGCCTCTCTGGAATCCCTGCTGCGTGAAGAGGGTCCGCAACGCGCTCAGTTCATCCTTGAACAGTTGGCCGAGAAAGCCCGCGCAAGCGGTGTGGACGTGGCTGCCAAGGCAAACCGCGACTACATCAACACCATCCCGTCCAGCGACGAGCCGGCTTACCCGGGCGACCTGGAAATGGAACGCCGCATTCGCGCCATCATCCGCTGGAACGCCATGATGATCGTGCTGCGCGCCTCCAAGAAAGACCTGGACCTGGGTGGTCACATGTCTTCCTTCGCTTCTTCCGCGACCATCTACGAAGTCTGCTACAACCACTTCTTCCGTGCCCGCAACGAGAAGGACGGTGGCGATCTGGTCTACTTCCAGGGTCACATCTCCCCGGGCATCTATGCCCGCGCATTCGCCGAAGGTCGCCTGACCGAAGAGCAGCTGGACAACTTCCGTCAGGAAGTGGATGGCAAGGGTATCCCTTCCTACCCGCACCCGAAACTGATGCCGGAATTCTGGCAGTTCCCGACCGTTTCCATGGGTCTGGGCCCCATCGCCGCCATCTATCAGGCGCGTTTCCTGAAGTACCTGACCGACCGTGGCATCAAGGATTGCTCCGAGCAGACCGTTTACGCCTTCCTGGGTGACGGCGAGATGGACGAGCCGGAAGCCAAGGGTGCCCTGACCGTTGCCGTGCGTGAAAAGCTCGACAACCTGGTGTTCGTGGTCAACTGCAACCTGCAGCGTCTGGATGGTCCGGTTGTCGGCAACGGCAAGGTCATCAACGAGCTGGAAGGTCTGTTCGCCGGCGCTGGCTGGGACGTGACCAAGGTCATCTGGGGTCGCAAGTGGGATGAGCTGCTGAAGAAAGACACTTCCGGCAAGCTGATCCAGCTGATGAACGAGACCGTGGACGGTGACTACCAGACCATGAAGTCCCGCGACGGTGCCTACGTGCGCGAGCACTTCTTCAACCGTTACCCGGAAACCGCCGCGCTGGTCAAAGACATGACCGACGAGGAGATCTTCGCCCTGAACCGCGGTGGTCACGACCCCCGCAAACTGTTCGCCGCCTTCTCCAAGGCTGCACAGACCAAGGGCAAGCCGACCGTGATCCTGGCCAAGACCATCAAGGGTTATGGCATGGGCGAAGCGGCCGAAGGCAAGAACATCGCTCACCAGGTTAAGAAGATGGATCTGGGCTCCGTGCGTCACCTGCGCGATCGTTTCAACCTGCCGGTCACCGACGAGCAGCTGGAAAACCTGCCGTACCTGAAGATCGAAGAGGGTACCGAAGAGCACAAGTACCTGCACGCCCGCCGTGCCGCACTGAAGGGCTATGTACCGACCCGTCTGCGCGAGAGCACCACCAAGCTGGAAATCCCGGCGCTGGATGCCTTCGGTCCGCTGCTGGGTGAACAGGCGCGCGAAATCTCCACCACCATGGCGTTCGTGCGTTCCCTGAACGTGATGCTCAAAGACAAGTCCATCGGCAAGCGCATCGTCCCGATCCTGGCTGACGAAGCCCGTACCTTCGGTATGGAAGGCCTGTTCCGCCAGATCGGTATCTACAGCCCGCACGGTCAGCAGTACACCCCGCAAGACCGCGACATCGTCTCCTACTACAAGGAAGACAAGCAGGGTCAGGTTCTGCAAGACGGTATCAACGAGCTGGGCGCCATGTCCTCCTGGCTGGCTGCTGCCACCTCTTACAGCACCAACGACTGCCCGATGATCCCGTTCTACATCTACTACTCCATGTTCGGCTTCCAGCGGATCGGCGACATGGCGTGGGCAGCCGGTGACCAGCAAGCCCGTGGCTTCCTGCTGGGCGCGACCTCCGGTCGTACCACTCTTAACGGAGAGGGCTTGCAGCACGAAGATGGTCACAGCCACATCCTGGCCAACACCATCCCGAACTGCATCTCCTACGACCCGTCCTACGCCTATGAAGTGGCGGTGATCGTACAGGACGGCCTGCGCCGCATGTACGGTGAGAACCCGGAAAACGTGTTCTACTACATCACTACCCTGAACGAGAACTATGCCATGCCGGCCATGCCGGAAGGCGCAGAGGAAGGCATCCGCAAGGGTATCTACAAGCTGGAAACCGTGGCCGGCACCAAGGCCAAGGTACAGCTGCTGGGTTGTGGTTCCATCCTGGGTCACGTGCGCACTGCCGCCCAGATCCTGGCCAGCGAGTACGGCGTGGGTTCCGACGTGTTCAGCGTCACCTCCTTCAACGAACTGGCTCGTGACGGTCAGGACGCGGATCGCTGGAACATGCTGCACCCGACCGCCGAAGCGCGTGTGCCCTACATCGCTCAGGTACTGGGTTCCGAAGCCACCATCGCTGCGACCGACTACATGAAGTCCTTCGCCGATCAGGTGCGTGCCTTCGTTCCGACCGAGAACTACCGTGTACTGGGTACCGACGGTTACGGCCGCTCCGACAGCCGTGCCAACCTGCGTCGTCACTTCGAAGTGAACGAGTTCTACGTAGTGGTTGCTGCCCTGACCGAACTGGCCAAGCGCGGCGAGGTAGACAAGCAGGTTGTGGCCGAAGCCATCGCCAAGTACGGCATCGATGCCGACAAGGTCAACCCGCTGTACGCGTAAGAGGATTGAGTGTCGCGCCGGGTATCCGGCGCGACCTTGCCTGGGTTTAAACGGATAACGCGGGATGCGCGTGGTGATGCTCAGGCAGCCACGCGGATGCACGCAAGAGGATAAAGCGCAATGTCCAAACAGATTATGGTGCCGGATATCGGTGCCGATGAAGTTGAAGTCACCGAGATCATGGTGGCCGTGGGTGACAAGGTCGAGCTGGACCAGTCCCTGATCGCCGTGGAAGGTGACAAGGCTTCCATGGAAGTCCCGGCTCCGGCCGCCGGTATCGTCAAAGAGATCCTGATCAAGGTGGGCGACAAGGTTGCCACCGGTTCCCAGATCATGGTCTTCGAATCCGAGGGTGCTGCCGCACCGGCTCCGGTCCAGGCTGCTGCCCCGGTTGCTGCCGCGCCGGCCGCCGCTCCTGCTGCTGCCGCTCGCCAGGACGTCAACGTGCCGGACATCGGTGGTGACGAAGTCGAAGTGACTGAGATCATGGTTGCCGTGGGTGACATGGTTGAAGCCGACCAGTCCATCATCGCCGTGGAAGGTGACAAGGCCTCCATGGAAGTACCGGCACCGTTCGCCGGCCGCGTGGTCGAGATCAAGGTCGCCGCCGGCGCCAAGGTTTCTACCGGCTCCCTGGTGATGGTCTTCGAAGTGGCGGGCGCTGCCCCGGCCGCTGTTGCCGCGCCGGCTCCTGCTGCTGCCCCCGTGGCTGCCGCTGCTCCGGTTGCCGCCGGTGCCAAGGACGTCAACGTGCCGGACATCGGCGGTGACGAAGTGGAAGTGACCGAAATCATGGTCGCCGTGGGTGACAAGGTTGAAGCCGACCAGTCCCTGATCACCGTGGAAGGCGACAAGGCCTCCATGGAAGTGCCTGCGCCGTTCGCTGGCGTGGTCAAGGAGATCAAGGTGAAGGCGGGTGACAAGGTCTCCACCGGTTCCCTGATCATGGTATTCGAAGTGGCGGGTGCCGCTCCGGCTGCCGTGGCTGCTCCGGCTCCTGCCGCAGCGCCCGTTGCTGCCGCGCCGGCTGCCGCCGCTCCTGCGCCGGTTGCCCAGGCTGCTGCCGCCTCCGATTTCGTCGCCAACGACGCCTACGTCCACGCCTCCCCGGCAGTACGCCGTCTGGCGCGCGAGTTCGGTGTCAACCTGGCCAAGGTGAAAGCCTCCGGTCGCAAGGGTCGCATCGTCAAAGAAGACGTGCAGGCTTACGTGAAGGATGCGGTCAAGCGCGCCGAGTCCGCTCCGGCTGCCGGCACCGGCACTGGCAACGGCATGAGCGTCGTGGCCTGGCCGAAGGTTGATTTCAGCAAGTTCGGCCCGGTCGAAGAGCTGGAACTGACCCGTATCCAGAAGATCTCCGGTCCTGCCCTGCACCGCAACTGGGCCATGATCCCCCACGTCACCCAGTTCGACGAAGCCGATACCACGGATCTGGAAGCGTTCCGCAAAGAGCAGAACATCCTGGCCGAGAAGCAGAAGCTGGACGTGAAGATCACCCCGCTGGTGTTCATCCTGAAGGCGGCCGCCAAGGCCCTGGAAGCCCATCCGCGCTTCTGCAGCGCCCTGTCCGAAGACGGCAGCAAGCTGATCATGAAGAAGTACATCCACATCGGTGTGGCGGTGGATACCCCCA
This sequence comes from Aeromonas sp. ASNIH7, assembly GCF_002903485.1. NCBI lineage: Bacteria > Pseudomonadati > Pseudomonadota > Gammaproteobacteria > Aeromonadales > Aeromonadaceae > Aeromonas > Aeromonas sp. ASNIH7. Next base: position 1,572,002 of record NZ_CP026226.1, on the reverse strand, counting down.
ACGGCCTGGTGGTTCCGGTGGTTCGCGACGTCAACAAGAAGGGCATCCACGAGTTGTCCCGCGATCTGGCCGAGATCTCCAAGAAGGCCCGTGCCGGCAAGCTGACCGCTGCCGACATGCAGGGCGGTTGCTTCACCATCTCCAGCCTGGGTGGCATCGGCGGTACCAGCTTTACCCCGATCGTCAACGCGCCGGAAGTGGCCATCCTGGGCGTCTCCAAGTCCGAGATGAAGCCGAAGTGGAACGGTAAAGAGTTCGTGCCGCGTCTGATGTTGCCGCTGGCTCTGAGCTACGACCACCGCGTCATCGATGGCGCCGACGGTGCCCGCTTCATCACCACCCTGAGTGGTGTGTTGTCCGACATTCGTCGACTGGTCCTGTAAGTGAGAGGGCGGGCCCAGAGCCCGCCCTTTTTGCTTCTCATTTCGTTAACAGGATTGTAAACTTGCCCCGTTTTTTTCACGGCTGCAGCGGCCTTGTTTGGCATAAGACTGTGCTGTCCGGGGATATAAGAACGACAAAGAGGTCATGATGAGTAAAGAAATCAAAACCCAGGTCGTAGTACTGGGTGCTGGCCCTGCCGGTTATTCCGCTGCCTTCCGTGCGGCTGACTTGGGTCTGGATACCATTATCGTCGAGCGTTACTCCACCCTGGGTGGCGTCTGTCTGAACGTGGGTTGCATCCCGTCCAAGGCACTGCTGCACGTCGCCAAAGTCATTGAAGAAGCCAAGGCGCTGGCCGAGCACGGCATCGTCTTCGGTGCCCCGCAGACCGACATCGACAAGGTGCGTCTGTGGAAAGAGAAGGTCATCAACCAGCTGACCGGCGGTCTGGCTGGCATGGCCAAGATGCGTAAAGTCCAGGTCGTGAACGGCTTTGGCAAGTTCACCGGCCCGAACACCCTGGAAGTGGAAGGCGCCGACGGCAAGACCACCGTCACCTTCGACAACGCCATCATCGCTGCCGGTTCCCGTCCGGTGAAGCTGCCGTTCATCCCCCATGACGACCCCCGCGTATGGGACTCTACCGATGCGCTGGAGCTGACGACCGTTCCTGGCAAGCTGCTGGTCATCGGTGGCGGCATCATCGGTCTGGAGATGGGGACCGTGTACTCCTCCCTGGGTTCCGAGATCGACGTGGTGGAATTTGCCGACCAGCTGGTACCGGCTGCCGACAAAGACATCGTCAAGATCTACACCAAGCGCGTTGCCAAGAAATTCAACATCATGCTGGAGACCAAGGTCACCGCCGTTGAAGCCCGTGAAGACGGCCTGTACGTCTCCTACGAAGGCAAGCACGCCCCGGCCGAGCCGGTTCGCTACGACAACGTGCTGGTTGCCGTAGGCCGTGTACCGAATGGCAAGATGCTGGATGCCGAGAAGGCCGGTGTTGCCGTCAACGAGCGCGGTTTCATCGAAGTCGACAAGCAGCTGCGTACCAACGTGGCCCACATCCACGCCATCGGCGACATCGTCGGTCAGCCCATGCTGGCCCACAAGGGTGTACACGAAGGCCACGTGGCGGCCGAAGTCATCGCCGGCAAGAAGCACTACTTCGACCCGAAAGTGATTCCGTCCATCGCCTATACCGAGCCGGAGATGGCCTGGGTGGGTCTGACCGAGAAGGAAGCCAAGCAACAGGGTCTGAACTTCGAAGTCGCCACCTTCCCGTGGGCTGCTTCCGGTCGCGCCATCGCGTCCGACTGCTCCGACGGCATGACCAAGCTGATCTTCGACAAGGAGAGCGGCCGCGTCATCGGTGGTGCCATCGTGGGCACCAACGGCGGTGAACTGCTGGGTGAAATCGGTCTGGCCATCGAGATGGGTGCCGACGCCGAAGACATCGCGCTGACCATCCACGCTCACCCGACTCTGCACGAGTCCGTGGGTCTGGCTGCCGAAGTGTTCGAAGGCTCCATCACCGACCTGCCGAACGCCAAGGCCAAGAAGAAAAAATAATCTTCTGCCCGTTTCATAAGAAAAGCCGCTCCATGGAGCGGCTTTTTGTTGTCTGTCTTTCGGCACCCAGCGCTCAGCAGCGCCCCTTCTTGGCCTGTCCCGGTGGGCAGAAGGTACCGTAGCCTCCGCGATCCCCATCACTGACCCGGATCCGGGTATCGTCCACGCTCACATCGGCCCCGTGTACCCGCACGGGCCCGCTGCTGCAGGCACTGAGCAGCCCCCCCAGCACTATCATCACGACCAGCTTGCCCATCATACCTCCTCGCGTTTTCCTGATTATGAGGCATGTGGCAGGGCGGTGGGAGGCGGTGTATCCCCCGTGCGTCACGGCTTGCCGTGGTCATGAAGAAGGGCGCCGAAGCGCCCTGGTGCGGGTCAGGAAGAGGTGCCGGACGCTCAGAGGCGGAAGTTGCCGACCAGCTTGTCGAGCTCGCCGGAGAGGTGCTGCAGGTTGCGGCTCGACTCGGTCAAGTGATGGGCGATATCGGCGGTCTCCATGGTGAGCTGGTTGATGTCCTCCACGTTGCGGTTGAGTTCACCCACCACGCTCGACTGCTCTTCGGTGGCGGTGGCGACCTGGATGTTCATGTCGCTGATCTGGGTGATGTGCCCGGTGATCTGGTCGAGGGCGCCGTTGGCCTCGTCGGCCTGGGTCACCACCCGCAGGCTCTGGTTGCGGCCCTGGGCCATGGCGCTGACGGCGCGGGCGCTCTGCTCCTGGAGGCTGTTGATCATGCCCTGGATCTCGGCGGTGGAGGCGGCGGAGCGGCTGGCGAGGTTGCGCACCTCGTCGGCCACCACGGCGAAGCCACGGCCCTGCTCGCCGGCGCGGGCGGCCTCGATGGCGGCGTTGAGGGCCAGCAGGTTGGTCTGCTCCGAGATGCTGCGGATGGTGTCGAGGATGCTGCCGATGGAGTCGGTCTGGCTCGCCAGGGACTCGATGACCCCTGCGACCTGTTCGATTTCACCGGAGAGGCCGACGATGCCGTGACGGGCCTGGGCGACGACCTGGGCCCCCGCATCGGCCTGCTCGTTGGCCTGCTTGGCGACGTCGGCGGCGAGAGACGCATTGCCGGCGATCTCGGTGACGGTGGCCCCCATCTCGTGGATGGCGGTAGCGACCTGGACGGTGCGATCCCGCTGGGCGGTGCAGTTGTGCTGGGTGAGCTGGGCCTTGGCGGCCACCTCGCTGGCGGTGGCGGCCACCTGGCGGGAGTTGCTCGCCACCTGCACGATGGCCCCGTGGATCCGTGTCACGAACTGGTTGAAGCTGTGGGCAATCTCGGCCAGCTCGTCCTTGCCGGTGAGACTGGCGCGGCTGTCGAGGGCGAGGTGGCGGGCCACCTCGCCAATATGGGATTGCAGGAAGGAGACCCGGCGGCGCAGCCCGATGAGGATGAGGGTCGAGACGAGCAGCGAGATGGCGATGGCGATGACGATGATGGCGATCATCTGGGTACGACCGCTGTCATAGCTGTTTTCGCTCAGGTCGTTGCGATGCTGGGCCTGACCTATCAACCCGTCGAGCAGTTCATTGGCGCCCTTGCGCATGACCCCGTAGCTCTGGCTGTAGCGATCCCGGTAGATGGCGCGTGCCTCGTCCATCTTGTTGTCAGAGAGCGCCTGCAACATGGGGGTCAGCTCCTCCCGCTCCACCCGGGTGAATTGATCGAGCAGGGTCTGGGCCTTGGCCCGGGCGTCCGGATCGACCTGAGCCTTGACGGCCTGCTCCATGGCCTGGCGCATCTCGGGAATGTCTTCCTCGCGGGTCTCCTTGACCCGGGTCAGCACCCCCTTTTCGTCGCGCAGGGAGGTGTCCTGCAGCAGCATCATGTCGATGCCGACGCGCATGCGCGGGATGCGGGAGGCTACTTCCGCCATGGCCCGCATGGGGGTGGCAGTATTCTGGAACAGCTCTTCGGCCTGCTGCCTGATGTTGTCCATGCTGCGCAGACTGGCGGCGCCAACCAGCAGCAGGGCGAGACAGGGCACGGTGACGGCCAGGATCAGTTGGGTTTTGATGGTGAGGTTGCCTGCCAGCATGTTGACTCCTTGGTGTGTTGCTGTGTCGCTACTGTAGCGGCTTGTCATGACGGTTCGCCGTCATGGGGGTCGGTATTCCCTGTCGACCCGGTGAAAAAAGGGCGCCGCAGCGCCCTTTCATCTTATAACCGGAAGTTGCCGACCAGCTTGTCGAGCTCGCCGGAGAGCTGCTGCAGGCTGCGGCTGGACTCGGTCAACTGGTGGGCGATGTCGGCGGTCTCCATGGTGAGCTGGTTGATGTCCTCCACGTTGCGGTTGATCTCCCCGACCACGCTGGACTGCTCTTCGGTGGCGGTGGCGACCTGGATGTTCATGTCGCTGATCTGGGTGATGTGCCCGGTGATCTGGTCGAGGGCGCCGTTGGCCTCGTCGGCCTGGGTCACCACCCGCAGGCTCTGGTTGCGCCCCTGGGCCATGGCGCTGACGGCGCGGGCGCTCTGCTCCTGGAGGCTGTTGATCATGCCCTGGATCTCGGCGGTGGAGGCGGCGGAGCGGCTGGCGAGGTTGCGCACCTCGTCGGCCACCACGGCGAAGCCACGGCCCTGCTCGCCAGCGCGGGCAGCCTCGATGGCGGCGTTGAGGGCCAGCAGGTTGGTCTGCTCCGAGATGCTGCGGATGGTGTCGAGGATGCTGCCGATGGAGTCGGTCTGGCTCGCCAGGGACTCGATGACCCCGGCGACCTGTTCGATTTCACCGGAGAGGCCGACGATGCCGTGACGGGCCTGGGCGACGACCTGGGCCCCCGCATCGGCCTGCTCGTTGGCCTGCTTGGCGACGTCGGCGGCGAGAGACGCATTGCCGGCGATCTCGGTGACGGTGGCCCCCATCTCGTGGATGGCGGTAGCGACCTGGACGGTGCGATCCCGCTGGGCGGTGCAGTTGTGCTGGGTGAGCTGGGCCTTGGCGGCCACCTCGTTGGCGGTGGCGGCGAGCTGGCGGGAGTTGCTCGCCACCTGTTCGATGGAGCCGTGGATCTTGGCGACAAAGTTGTTGAAGCCGGTCGCCACCTGGGCCAGTTCGTCACGGCCATCGACCTTGAGGCGATGGGTGAGGTCGCCATCACCGCTGCCGAGTTCGCGGAACAGGCGGGCCAGTTCGTTGAGGGGGCGGCTCACGGAGCCCGCCAGGAGAACGCCGAGCAGCCCCATGCCGACGGCGATGGCCAGGCTGACCAGCACCATGTGCAGGCGCGCTCTGTCCAGTTCGGCATAAATCTCGGCCTCCGGCACCTGGGCCACCAGATACCAGTCGAGCAGGGGGATGTAGCTGCTGGCCAGGATCACGGGCTGGCCGTCGACCTCGGCACGGGTGGCTGCAAAGGGCTGCTTGTTGAGCAGGTTGGTGCTGCTGCCGCTGGCCAGCTGGGTCAGGTTGTCCCGATCGATGCGGGCGGCGTCGGGGTGCAGCTTCACCTTGCCGCTGCCGTCTGTCATGAAGACGAAGCCGCTGTCGCCGATGCGGAAGTTGGCGAGCATGCTGACCATGCTGTCGAGGGATTTGGCGAGGCCGGCGAGGCCGCGTCCGTCGAGTTGCTGGAAGTTGACGAACAGTTTCACCTCGCCGTTGCTCTCCCGAAAGATGCTGAGCATCAGATCCTGGCGGCTCTTGGTGTAGTCATAGAACCAGTTGTCCTGCTCGTGATTAAGAATGCGCAGAAAACCGTCCTGGTTGTAGTAGGCGGCACTCTGGCGATCGGCGAAGGAGGCGGTGACCAGGCCATACTGGCTCGTCATGTCCTTGAGCTGGTTGATGAGGATGGACTCCTGCTCTTTTGGCATGCCGCGCTCGACCCAGTCCAGCACGAAGCGGTCGTTGGCAAGCTGTCTGGCGGCATTGGCGACCGAAGTGAGATCCTTCTCGATCTCCTTGCCGATGCGCTGGGTCAGGTTGGGCAGCTCCTGCTCGAACATGCGGTTCTCGATCAGCTGCTGGGCAGAACGCTGGCTGAAATAGCCCACCAGCAGGCAGGAGAGGGCCACGGCGAGGATGACGGTGGCCAGAATTTTCTGTTTCAGTGTCAGGCTTGCGAACATAAGGGTGACTCGGAAGTGTGAACCAGGGTTGAACTCATAATAGCGGCTGATTTGGCGCGCTCTTGAGGCGGCGGGGGCGTTTATTGTCGATTAACGTTTGCGCTCACACCCGGATTGGACTGGATTGGCGCCCGATTTTGCCGAGACATTGTTGCAAGCGGGGCGACCCCTCGCCAGCACCCCGGCTTGCGGTTAAAGTGCTTGCACTTATAGTAGGCTGCACCTGACTGGCGGCCTGCCCGCTCGACTCGCACCGGATTTATGGACTCTCATATGCGCATCTTTCATCGGGGATGGACCCACCTGCTCGTGCTCCTGCTGGCGACCCTGCCGTTCATGGCGGCGGCCGGAGCCAATGATCCCGCGCCTTCGGCCAGAAACCCGGGGGCAACCAAGATGGATCGTCCGAGGATCGCCCTGGTACTGAGCGGCGGCGGGGCCAAGGGGTCGGCCCATATCGGGGTGCTCAAGGTGCTGGAGGCAAAGCACATCCCGGTGGACATCATCGTCGGGACCAGCATGGGCTCCTATGTGGCGGGCATGTATGCCATGGGGCTCAGCGCCGAGGAGGTGGAGCGCACGACGCTGGCCATCGACTGGAACAAGGGCTATCAGGACAAGGTGGGGCGCGACGAGCTCTCCCTGCGCAAGAAGCAGCAGACCGAGAAGTACCAGCTGCGCACCGACATCGGGGTCAACGGTGACCAGACCCAGTTGCCGGACGGCTTCTTCCAGGGACAGTCCATGGCCAGCCTGCTGCGCCACGCCACCTCCAACCTGCCGGCGCAAAAGAGCTTCGACAACCTGCCTATCCCCTATCGCGCGGTGGCGACCGACATGGAGACGGTGACCCCCTTCGTGCTGGATCACGGCAGCCTCGCCAAGGCGATGCAGGCCTCCATGTCCATTCCCGGTGCCCTCAAGCCGGTGGACTGGGACGGCCGCATCCTGGCCGACGGCGGCACGGTCAACAACATGCCGGTGGACGTGGCCAAGGCCATGGGGGCCGACGTGGTGATCGCGGTGGACATCGGCGCCAAGCTGCGTACCCGGGAGTCCCTCAAGTCGGGATTGGCCATGATCGATCAGCTCACTACCTACATGACCCAGGTGGGGACCGAAAAGCAGAAGGCGCTGCTCGGCCCCGGGGACATCCTGCTGACCCCCGAGTTCGGCAACATGGGGATCGCCGACTTCGCCCTGATGCCGGAGGGGATCAAGATCGGGGAGGCGGTCGCCAACAGTGCAGCGGCCCGGCTCGATGCGCTCTCTCTCTCGCCCGCCGCCTACGCCGACTATCGCAACGGCAAGCTGAGCCGGCGCGCCGAGCGCAGCGGCCAGCCCGCCTACTACATCGACAAGGTGGAGATCATCAACAAGTCGCGCCTCTCCGACGACACGGTGCGGGCCATGCTGAACGTGCGTCCGGACAAGGTGCAGACCTACGAGAGCCTGGAGGCGGGGATCCGTCGCCTCTACGCCCTGGAGTCGTTCGATCGCATCACCTACGAGGTGGAGGAGCGGGACGGGGAGAACGTGCTGGTGGTGGACGCCAGCGAGAAGAACTGGGGGCCGGGTTATCTCAACTTCCAGCTCGGTTTCTCCGATGACTTCGAGAGCAGATCCAACTACAACGTCGGCATGTCCTACACCCTGACCAACGTCAACGACTGGGGAGGCGAGTGGCTGACCGAGGCGTCCCTCGGGACCGCCAAGCACCTCAAGACCGACTTCTACACCCCACTGGAGCCTTCCCAGACCTACTTCGGCGAGACGAGCCTGGCCTACGACAAGACCCAGCGACGGGTCTTCTTCCCGGAAGAGAGCAGGTCGTCGTCCGGGGTCAGCTATCTGGACTCCGAGTACAGCTTCACCAGCGTGGATCTCGCCGTCGGCTGGAATCGCCAGCCCTGGAGCCGCTTCTCCCTTGGGCTGGAGGGCAAGATCGGCAGCGTGGAGATCCAGAACCTCACCAACGCGGATGCCGATGCCTCCGCCTGGGGACCCTACATCCGCTTCGAGCACGACACCCTCGACAGCCGCTACTTCCCCTATCAGGGGGTCTATTGGGACATCAAGGGGGGCTACTCCTACGTCGATCTCGATCCCTCGGACGGCCCCTCCGAGCAGGCCGAGGGGGTGAATTACCGGCTGGTGATGATCAAGCCCTGGTCCTGGGACAGGCACAGCCTCAACCTGATGCTGGAAGGGGGCGGCTCAAGCTCCCAGGAGACGGTACCGCTGTTCGTGCAGGATCTGGGGGGGCTGTTCCGCATGTCCGGCTTCCAGCATTACCAGTTGAGCGGTCGCTACAGCCTGTTCGGCGGATTGCGCTACATCTACCGGGTGGCGGACAACGACTTCGGTGCCTTCAAGGCCCCCCTGTTCCTCGGGGGCTCCCTCGAGCAAGGGGGGGTCTGGGACAAGGGAGAGGACATCAGCATCGAATCCTCCTATACCTCGGGTTCCCTCTATATGGGGGTGGAGAGTTTCCTCGGTCCCATCTTCCTCGGCTATGGCGTGGCGGAGGGGGGGCACGACATGTTCTATCTGCAATTGGGCACTACGTTCCAATAAGGGCGAAATGCTGCCTTTTTGTTAACTCACCTTGGGTGGGCGGCTTGTCACTCTAAAAAAACCTAATGGGTTTATATGGTTATGCTGGTTTGATGAATAACTGTACAGGGTTTGGATTTTAATTAGTCGTTAAAACTTATATAGTGGGGGGCACCCTACGGGTGTCCCGCAAGGACGATCGCCGCGAGCTTGGGCGAACCCCAAAAAAAAGACCAAAGAGGAATTAGTCGTGCTTGAAACATACCGTAAACACGTCGCAGAACGTGCCGCCGAAGGCGTGGTTGCCAAACCTCTGGACGCAGAGCAGGTCGCCGCCCTGGTTGAGCTGATCAAGAATCCGCCCGCCGGCGAACAGGACTTTCTGAAAGAACTGTTGTCCTCCCGCATTCCCCCGGGTGTTGATGAAGCGGCCTATGTGAAAGCCGGCTTCCTCACTGCCGTCGCCAAAGGCGAGGCCCATTCCCCCATCCTGACTGCCGCCGAAGCCGTCGAGCTGCTCGGTACCATGCAGGGTGGTTACAACATTCAGCCGCTGATCGACCTGCTGGACGATGCGACCCTGGCTCCTCTTGCCGCCAAGGGTCTCTCCCACACCCTGCTGATGTTCGACTCCTTCCACGACGTGGAAGAGAAGGCCAAGGCGGGCAATGCCCACGCCAAGCAGGTGCTGCAATCCTGGGCCGACGCCGAGTGGTTCCTGAACCGCCCGGCCCTGGCCGAGAAGATCACCGTCACCGTGTTCAAGGTGACCGGCGAAACCAACACCGACGATCTGTCGCCGGCGCCGGACGCCTGGTCCCGCCCGGACATTCCGCTGCACGCCCTGGCGATGCTGAAGAACGCCCGTCCCGGCATCACCCCGGACAAGGATGGCGTCATCGGCCCCATCAAGACCATCGATGCCCTGAAAGAGCAGGGCTTCCCGCTGGCTTACGTGGGTGACGTGGTCGGTACCGGCTCTTCCCGTAAATCCGCCACCAACTCCGTGCTCTGGTTCATGGGCGACGACATTCCGTTCGTGCCGAACAAGCGTGCCGGCGGCGTCTGCCTCGGCGGCAAGATTGCCCCGATCTTCTTCAACACCATGGAAGATGCCGGCGCCCTGCCCATCGAAGTGGACGTCTCCAAACTGGAGATGGGCGATGTCATCGACATCTTCCCCTATGAGGGCAAGATCACCCGCCACGGCACCGACGAGGTGCTGGCCCGGTTCGAACTGAAGACCGAGGTGCTGATCGACGAAGTGCGCGCCGGTGGCCGCATTCCGCTGATCATCGGCCGCGGCCTGACCGACAAGGCCCGCGAAGCGCTGGGTCTGCCGTTCTCCACCGTGTTCCGTCGTCCGCAGCCTGTCGCCGACACCGGCAAAGGCTTCACCCTGGCCCAGAAGATGGTGGGCAAGGCGTGCGGCGTGAAGGGCATTCGCCCGGGCACCTACTGCGAACCCAAGATGACCACGGTCGGCTCCCAGGACACCACGGGCCCCATGACCCGCGACGAGCTGAAAGACCTGGCATGCCTCGGTTTCTCCGCCGATCTGACCATGCAGTCCTTCTGCCACACCGCGGCCTACCCCAAGCCCATCGACGTACAGACTCACCACACCCTGCCGGACTTCATCATGAACCGCGGCGGTGTCTCTCTGCGTCCGGGTGACGGCGTCATCCACTCCTGGCTGAACCGCATGCTGCTGCCGGATACCGTGGGTACCGGTGGTGACTCCCACACCCGTTTCCCCATTGGTATCTCCTTCCCGGCGGGCTCTGGCCTCGTGGCCTTCGCCGCCGCCACCGGCGTGATGCCGCTGGACATGCCGGAATCCGTGCTGGTGCGCTTCAAGGGCGAGCTGCAACCGGGTATCACCCTGCGTGACCTGGTCCATGCCATCCCCTACGCCGCCATCCAGAAAGGGTTGCTGACCGTCGAGAAAGCGGGCAAGAAGAACATCTTCTCCGGCCGCATCCTCGAGATCGAAGGTCTGCCGACCCTGAAGGTGGAACAGGCATTCGAGCTGGCGGACGCCAGCGCCGAGCGTTCCGCCGCCGGTTGCACCATCAAGCTGGATAAAGAGCCGATCATCGAGTATCTGAAGTCCAACATCGTGATGCTGAAGTGGATGCTCTCTGAAGGCTACGGCGACGTGCGCACCATCACCCGCCGCATCAAGGGGATGGAAGAGTGGCTGGCCAACCCGGTGCTGATGGAAGCGGACAAGGACGCCGAGTACGCCGAGATCATCGAGATCGATCTGGCCACCATCAAGGAGCCGATCCTGTGCGCGCCGAACGATCCGGACGATGCCCGTCTGCTGAGCGACGTGGCGGGTGACAAGATCGACGAGGTGTTCATCGGTTCCTGCATGACCAACATCGGCCACTTCCGCGCCGCCGGCAAACTGCTCGAGAAGTATCAGGGCGAGCTGCCGACCCGCATGTGGATCGCGCCGCCCACCAAGATGGACAAGGATCAGCTGACCGAAGAGGGCTACTACGGCATCTTTGGTCGGGTCGGTGCCCGCATCGAGATTCCGGGCTGTTCCCTCTGCATGGGCAACCAGGCGCGGGTAGCGGAAGGGGCCTCCGTGGTCTCCACCTCCACCCGCAACTTCCCGAACCGCCTGGGCAAGGGTGCCAACGTCTATCTGGCCTCTGCCGAGCTGGCTGCAGTTGCCGCCATCATCGGCAAGATCCCGACCGTGGCCGAGTACCTGCAGTATGCCAAGACCCTGGACGCCACTGCGGCCGACACCTACCGCTACCTGAACTTCAACGAGATCGCCTCCTACACCAAGAAGGCCGATGCGGTGATCCTGCAGCAAGCGGTCTGAGACTCGCCGGTCTGACCACTGAAAATAACAATGCCGCGTCTCGACGCGGCATTTTCCATTTCAGGGGGCTGCGCGATAATGACCCGCCATGCCCAGCAACGGCGTCGTCGATTTGCCTGGTACGCGCGTTGCGCTTTCGTTGTCTGGCCATGATGGCCCCACCGTTTCCTGGTGGGCACTTTTATACCGCGGTACCTGCGAAGCGGGCCCGCGCATTGCGGCGTGGTTGCTATGTTTCTGTTCCGGATTGATCTGGCCCGCATGAAGTGGCGCCTTGGTTGTGCCTTGCTGGTGTTGGCCCTGCCCCTGGTGGTGGGAGGGTGGATGGTGCACGACAGCTACGAGCAGGAGCTGAAGAACGATGCCAGCGCGTCAGCCAGCAAGGCCAGAACCTTGCTGGAGCGCATGCTGGATCAGGCCGAGCGGGCCAACCTCGAGGTATTGCCGCTGGCCGGTCGACCTTGCAGCGACAACCTGCTGCTGCTGCGCAAGCGGGTGGCGCTGGAGCCGTTCCTGCGCTCCATCAATCTGGTGCGACAGGGGATCATCAACTGCACCTCGCTGTTCGGGCCTGCCAGGGAAGTGGATGACGGCTCCCGCTACACGGATCGCAAGTTGCTGCTGATGAGCGGCAACCTGGTGCGCAAGAATCACCCCTTGCTGGTGGTGCGTCAGGAGCGGGGGCGTGATGCGGCACTGAGCGCCATTGACAGCAGTCAGCTCAGTTTCATGCTTACCCTGAGCAGCGATCCCAGCGAGCTGTTCTTGCAGGTGGGGTCCGCCTGGCTCGATGAGTCCGGCCACTTCCAAAGCGATCCGCCGAAACTGCACAGCAAGTTTGCCCTGATACTCGCCTCCCAGCGTTACCCCTTCACCATCCACGCCGGTTATGCCATGCCGATCTACTGGCGTGCCCTGTGGGAGGCTCGCCATCTGCAACTGATCTGGCTGGGAGTCAGTTCGCTGGTGCTCTCACTGCTGGTGTGGTGGCTGCTTGGGCGGCCGGGGGCCCTGACGGACGAGCTGAGGCGCGGGCTGCGAGCCAAGGAATTTGTCCCCTATCTGCAACCGCTGATCGCCAGCAAGGGCGGCAAGATGGTGGGAGCCGAGGTACTGATGCGCTGGCAACATGCCACCGAGGGGCTGATCCGCCCCGATCTCTTCATCCCCCAGGCGGAAGAGTCTGGCCTGATCGTGCCCATGACGGTCAACCTGATGAAGACGGTGGCCAAGACACTCCACCCGGTACAGGAGCAGCTGCCCGAGGCATTTCACATCAGCTTCAACATCAGTGCCATCCACTGCCGGGACCTCTCCCTGGTGGCGGAGTGCCGCGACTTCCTCGGCCATTTCGTGCCGGGACGGGTGGTGCTGGTGCTGGAGCTCACGGAGCGGGAGCTGCTGGTGACCAGCCCGCAGACCCTCTCCCTGTTTCGCCAGCTCGACGAGATGGGGGTGCAGCTCGCCATCGATGACTTTGGCACCGGCCACTCCAGCCTCATCTATCTGCAGCAATTCCACGTGGACTATCTCAAGATCGACCGCTCCTTCATCGGCCGTATCGGGACGGAGTCCCTCTCCGAGCACATCGTGGACAACGTCATCGACCTTGGGGGACGGCTGGGGTTGTCCCTGGTGGCCGAAGGGGTGGAGACGGAGCAGCAGGCCGCCTATCTGAGAGGCAAGGGGGTCCAGTATCTGCAGGGATACCTGTTTGCCCGCCCCATGCCGATACGCCAGTTCTGCCGGGAGCTGACGGCGGGAGAGATACAGGTCGCCGCCGGGCGCACCGCCCAGGGCTAGGCCGCGCCCACCAGGCTGTGCAGCCAGTTCACCAGGATGTCGTGGGGGCTGCCGGGTTCGGGTGGCGCGGGGGCGAGGAGGTGATAGCCGGTGCCGTCGGGGACGAAGCCGAGCGGTGCCACCAGCAGACCGGCCTCGATATCGTCGCACACCTGGCGGTAGGGGCCGATGGCGACTCCCAGCCCGGCGACTGCCGCCTGCAGGCTGAAATAGAAGTGCTCGAAGGTCTGACCCGGCACCTCCTCGTTGGCGGGCATGCCTGCGTGCTGCTGCCACTCCAACCAGGCGCCCGGACGGGTCTTGGTGTGCAGACGGGGGGCCGTTGGCCTGAGGGCCTGCACATCCCCCCTGGATTCAAAGAAGTGCGCCACCTTGCCCGGCGGGCAGACAGGGCCGGTCCGCTCTTCGAACAGCAACTGGTTGTAGAGCTCGGCAGGCCAGTGAAAGTCGTTGCGCCGGATGGCGAGATCGATGCCGCTGCCAAAGCTGAGGGCGCCACCGCCCGTCATCAGGTGTACGTCCAGCTCCGGGTGCAGAGCCTGGAAGGCGGGCCAGCGCGGGATCAGCCAGCGCATAAGGAGGGTGGGTTCGCAGGAGAGCACCAGCGACTGGGGACGGCTCTGCTGGCGCAGGGCCTGCGCCGTCTGGCGGATGCTGCCCAACCCCTCTCTGACCGCCTGATAGAACCGTTCACCCGCGTCGGTCAGAAAGACCCGGCGCTGGCGCCGCTCGAACAGCATGACCCCTAGATCCTCCTCGAGCAGTCGTACCGCCCGGCTGATGGCGCCATGGGTGAGATGCAGTTCATCGGCGGCGCGGCCGAAATGCTCGGTGCGGGCAGCCACCTCGAAACAGCGCAGGGCGGTGAGGGAGGGAAGCGAGAGGGCTTTTTGTGAGTTTTTTTCACCATTCATGTCAGAAATCATCGTTCGTTATTGGTGTTATTGGCAAATAAAATAGCCGATATCCTCTCTAATCAGGACTCTTTTCATGACCGAACTGTTAGCCGTAGTGGCCATTACCCTCTTTGCCGTCATCAGCCCCGGGCCCGACTTTGCCATGGTGTCGCGCAACAGCCTGCTGCTCTCGCGCCGCACCGGCGTGCTGACGGCGATCGGCATCGCGGCCGGGGTCTGCGTGCACGTGGCCTACACCCTGCTGGGGGTGGGCCTGCTGATCCAGCAATCCCTCTGGCTGTTCAACCTCATCAAGCTGGCGGGGGCCGCCTATCTCATCTTCCTCGGCATCAAGATGCTGCGGGCCAAACCGGCTGCCGATGAAGAGCGCATCTGTCAGCCTGCCCTCTCCAGCCTGGGGGCGCTGCGCACCGGATTTTTGACCAATGTGCTCAATCCCAAGACCACCATCTTCATCGTCAGCCTCTTCATGCAGGTGGTGCAGCCGCAGACGCCGCTGGCGGTCCAGATCGGCTATGGCGCCTTCATCGCGCTGGCGCACGCCCTCTGGTTTGGTGCGGTGGCGCTCTTCTTCTCCACCCCTGCGGTGCGGGACCGACTGCTGGCGGTACGCCACTGGATCGATCGGGTGTTCGGGGGCCTGCTGGTGGGATTCGGCATGTTGCTGGCATTGACCCAGCAAACGCGCTGAGGCGGGGAGGGGCGCTCCCCCTATCCACCCCCGACTGTAGGGTCTTGTTTTTCATGCCTTGGCAGCCACTTTTCGGTAGAATTGGCGCTCATTTTGAAGTCAGATGAGGCGCGGTATGACGGTCAGGTTCCAGGCATTTCACAGCATCAAGGCGATTGGCAATCGGGAGGTGCTGTTCAACTGGTCCAGAACCAACCCCCTCGGCGCCCTTGATCAGGTGTGGCGCCCGACGACCCGTGACGAGCTGCAGCAACTGCTGCGGGAATACCCCGAGCGCAAGCTGCGGCTCATCGGCTCCGGCCTCTCTTTCGAACCCATCCACAGCGTCTACGCGGAAGGCAGCCAGGCGCTGCTGGTGGACCTGCACCACCTGCGCGGCCAGCTGGACAAGACTGCCGATACGGTGACCTACCTGGCGGGGACGCCGCTTGATACCGTCTATGCCGACCTCATCGCCATGGATCGCATGCTGCCGGCATCCCCCGGCGTCATCGGCATCCAGACCCTGGGCGGTGCGCTCAGCACCGGCACCCATGGGCAGGGACTGCACCAGTCCGCCCTGTGCGATGCGGTGGCTGCCCTGACCGTGATGCTGGCGAGCGGCGACATCATCCGTGTGGAGCGCACCGATCCGCGCTTCGGCGCCTTCGTGATGGGCATGGGGATGCTCGGTATCCTGCTGGATGTGACCCTCAACACCGTGCCCAACCGCATCATGCGCTGCACCAAGTTCACCACCGACTACCCCTTCCTGCTGGAACACAACGAGCGCCTCAACCGGGAGCACGTCTTCGTGAAGAGCTGGTGGTTCGCCTGGACCGGCGAGAGCCACATCTGGCTGGTGGATCCCGCCTCCGATGACGAGGTGGCCCGCTACCGCGCTGGGGGCAGCGAGCCGCTGGTGCTGGAGGGAGACATGGATGAGCGCATGAACCTGGCGCTCAATGCCACCATAGACGCGACCCTGCAGAAGATGGCCAGAGACACCAAGGACGAGGCCAGAGCAGGCGAGCACTTCGAGACGGTACGCCGCTTCAAGGACGCCTCGGATCTGGTGGGCAACGTCTACCAGATCCTCTGCAAGGGAATTCCTGCTCCCCAGATCAACTGCGAGGTGGCCGTGCCCCTCGAACGCATGGAGGAGGCCCTTGCAATCCTGCAGGCATGGCAGGAGGCGAACCCCGGCGTGCTGCACTACCCCTTCATCCTGCGCTGCACCGGTCCCTCCGTGGCGTGGCTCAGTGCCGCCCATGACAAGTCGGTGTGCTGGATAGGTTTTCTGGTCTATCTGGCGGCGGACGGGACCTTTGTCGGGGGCTCCATGGAGCAGATGCGCGAGTTGCAGCAACTGCTGGTGCCCCTCGGCGGCATTCCCCATTTCGGCAAGCACCTGGCGATGGACCTCTACGACTTCCCGGCCCTGTTGCCGCGCTGGCACGACTTCCTGGCCCTGAAGCGGGAGCTTGACCCCCATGGCCGTTTCGAAAACCGCTGGCTCGGCGACCTGTTCGCCAACCGGTAAGGATCTGACATGACCGATATGCAAGACACTCGCTTACTCATCCTCCTGCCGATCAGAGGGGGGGCAACCCGATGACAGACATGCAAGACACCCGCATCCCCGTGACCCTGCTGACCGGCTTTCTCGGCAGCGGCAAGACCACCTTGCTCAACCACTGGGTCAAGCAGCCCGAGCTCGGGGAGTGCGCCGTGCTCATCAACGAGTTCGGCTCCGTGGGGCTGGATCACCATCTGGTACAGCAGGTGGACGAGCAGGTGGTGCTGCTCGATTCCGGCTGCATCTGCTGCTCGGTGCAGGGATCCCTGGTGGAGGCGCTGCAGGGGCTCTTCATGAAAGCCATCCAGCGCAAAATCAAACCCTTCAAACGGCTGATCATCGAAACCACGGGTCTGGCCGATCCGGCCCCCGTGCTGTTCACGTTGAGGGAAGAGGGCTTTATCGCCCAGCGCTACCGCTTCGACGGCACCGTCACCGTAGTGGATGCCGGTCATATCGAGCAGCAGCTTGCGGCTCAATATGAGGCGGTCAAACAGGTGGCGCTGGCGGATCTGCTGGTGGTGAGCAAGGGCGATCTGGTGGATGAAGAGACCCTTGCTCGGGTGGAAGCCCAACTGGCGACCCTCAATCCGGCAGCTCCCATCCAGCGGGTCAGCAATGGCGTGCTCTCACCCGCGGTGCTGGAGAAGCTCGGCGCCTACAACGAGGCGGCGGGGCGCGACGTGCGCCAGTTGCTGGCCTGGCTGCGTACCGAATCCCCGAAACAGGGGCTGGCTTCGCCCATGCAGCCGAAGATGACGCCGTTTGCCGCCAAGGTGGGGACGGCCGCGCCCACCCGCTTCGAGCACGGCAATATCGAAAGTTTCTCCCTGCGCATCGGCGAGCCGCTCAAGCCCTCCCGCCTGCTGGCCGCCATCGATGCGGTGCAGGCGCAATACGGTGATGCCCTGCTGCGTCTCAAGGGGATATTGCAACTTGAAGGGGAGAGCCAGCCAGTGGTGATCCACGGGGTGCACGGCCAGCTCTATCCGTTGCAGGCGCTGGGGGAGTGGCCCGAAGGCAAGGCCCAGTCCCGGCTGGTGTTCATCGTGAAGAGCCAGGACAGGGTAGGCATAGAGCAGTTGTTCCTCTCAACCCTCAAGGCCCCCGAACCCAGCCTGGAAGAGCACCTCAAGGCCATGCTCGGCCAGCCGGATGCCTGATATGCTGATATGACCCGCGCTCGTGCGGGTCTTTTCTTATGTGATGAGGAGAGACAGAACCATGCCTGACAGCTCCCCGATGGTGACGCCCGCCCAGCGCAAATGGCTGCCCTGGCTGACGGCGGTCGGTTTTTTCATGCAGACCCTGGATGGCACCATCCTCAACACCGCCCTGCCCAGCATGGCCGAGGCCCTGGGCGAGAGTCCGCTGCAGATGCAGTCCGTCATCATCGCCTACATGCTGACGGTGGCCCTGCTCATTCCCGCCTCCGGCTGGCTGGCGGACAGATTCGGCACCCGCCGGGTCTATCTGGTCGCCATCCTGCTGTTTACCCTGGGTTCCCTGGCCTGTGCCATCGCCAACACTCTGCCCATGCTGGTGATCGCCCGGGTGTTGCAAGGGGTCGGGGGGCCTTGCTGATGCCCATCGGGCGTCTGGCGGTGCTGCGGGTCTACAGCAAGCATGAGCTGCTGAGGGTGATGTCGTTCGTCACCATCCCCGGTCTGCTCGGCCCCCTCATCGGCCCGGCCCTGGGGGGCTGGCTGGTGGAGGTGGCGAGCTGGCACTGGGTCTTCCTCATCAACCTGCCGGTGGGCTTGCTCGGCTTCGTGGCGAGCTGGCACTTCATGCCCGACCTTCGCCAGCACACCGCCAGGTTTGACTGGCAGGGGTTTGTGCTGTTCAGTGTCGGCATGGTGCTGGTATCCGTCGGTCTGCAAGGCCTGGGGGAGCATAGCATCTCAACCGGCTGGGCCCTGTTTGCGGTATTGTTCGGCCTGGCCGCCATGGCGAGCTACTGGCTCTATGCCGCCACGGCGGAGCAGCCCCTGTTCAGTCTGGCGCTGTTCAAGACGTCCACCTTCGCCATCGGTATCTGGGGCAATCTGTTTGCCCGCCTCGGCAGCGGCGCCATGCCGTTTCTCACCCCGCTCTTCCTGCAACTGGGGCTCGGCTTCTCCCCGAGCAAGGCGGGGATGACCATGATCCCCACGGTGATCGGCGCCATGCTGACCAAGACGCTGGTGAACAAGCTCATTCCGCGCATCGGTTATCGCCGCATCCTGATCGGCAACACCCTGGCGCTCGGGGCCATGATCGCGAGCTTCTATTTCATCGACAACCAGGTGCCCCACGGCGTACTGCTGGTGTGGCTGGCGGTCTTTGGCGCCATCAACTCCCTGCAATTTTCCGCCATGAACACCCTGACCCTGCAGGATCTCAGCAGCGAGCACGCCAGCAGCGGCAACGGTCTGCTGTCGGTGGTGATGCAGCTCTCCATGAGCCTGGGGGTGGCCATCGCCGCCAGCCTGCTGGGGCTCTTCTCCATCGGCCAGCCCGAGGAGAGTGGCCGCTGGCTGGAGGGGTTCCACCTCACCTATCTGTGCATCGGTCTGATGTCCATGCTGGCGGCGCTGATCTTCGCCCAGCTGGCGCGGGAAAAGCGCTGAGTCCCAGGCTCAGGGGGCGGGCAGGTAGCTCACGTCGCAGGGCAATCGGGCCAGCAGTCCGGCCAGGTGGGTGGTCTCCAGCAGGAAAGTCTGCTCGGGGTGGCCCGGCGTCCAGGTAAAGGCGTGGTGATTCATGAGCACGGGATCCACCAGCAGGGGGATGTCGGCGCGGGGCAGGAAGGGGCAGACGGCTCCCGGCAGGCAGCCAATCTCGGTCTGCATCTCGTCGGCGGTGCAGATGGAGGGTTTGGCACCGAGCGCCGCCTTGACCGCCTTGCTGTCGAGCCGGCCGTCCCTGTGGGTCAGCAGCAGGGCGAAGCGACCATCCTTGAATTTGAGGAAAAGGGTCTTGCTGAACTCGGCCTGCCAGCCGAGGCGAGCCTTGACCCGCTCGTCGGTGGCGTAATCGAGGATGGGTTCGTGCTCGAAGTGCTGGTGGGGTAGGCCGGTGAGCAACTGACGGTTGAAGTCGTGAATGGCATCGAGTGGCATGGGGTTCTCCTGTGATGGCGGTCATCCTGCCACTTGCACCGGCGCAGGCCCAATCACTGTTTCTTATCCGTCATCAGCGGAGTCATCAACAAGGACACCCGAGTGTGCCCTTGTTGTTCAGTGATGCTGCAATTCGCCCGCTTTCCAGTGGAAGGGAATGGGGTCAAGGCGCTGGGAGGCTTTGTTGTAACCTGCCCACAGCTCACCGATGGTGCGACCATCGATGGGATGGCGGAATGTGGGAGCCAGCTCCGCCAGCGGCCAGAGCACGAAGGCGTTGGTGAGGATCTCGCCGCGGGGCAGCACCAGCGGTGTCTCGCAGACCAGCTCGCCGTAGAGCAGCAGATCGAGATCCAGGGTGCGCGGGGCGAACTTCTTGGCATCCGGCTCGCGGCCGTGAGCGAACTCCATGGCGCGCAGGCGCTGGCACAGGGTCGCCAGGGGCAGCTCGGTATCGGCACCCACCACCAGGTTGTAGAAGGGGCGGCCGTTGAAGCCCACCGCCTCGCTTTCGAATACCCTGGAGACCTGCAACTCGCCGAATTCGGCGTGCAGGGCATCGAGGCCGGCGCGGATATGGCGTTCCCGATCGATGTTGGATCCCAGACTGATATAGATGCGGGTCATCAGTTGGCGCTCGCAGCCGGCGTGCGATGGCGCAGGATCTCGACCCCGACGCCTGCCGCATTGGGCACGGCACCCGGTTTGGTCAGGGTCACCTTGACCCACTGTACCCGCTCGTCTTCCAGCACCAGGGCGGCGACCTGCTCGGCCATGGTCTCGACCAGCTCCACTATCTTGCCCTGGGCGTGATCACAGATCTTGCGAGAGAGGGTGGCGTAATCCAGCGCCAGATTGATATCGTCGGTTGCGGCGGCTGGGCGGTTGTCAAACCCCATGTCGAGGTCGAAACAGAGCTTCTGGCGAATGCCCTTCTCCCACTCATATACCCCTATGGTGGTCAAAACCTCGAGTCCGCGAATAAACACCTTGTCCATGACAGTACTTCTTCTTTACTCTTGATGGGCTGTGAAAACAGCGCAGGGATGCAGGCCCGGCAAGCAGATTGCCGCTGGCGGCCGGTTTGGGCGACACGCTTTCGGGCAAGCCCGGGCCTGGGAATGTGGCCCGCATCATACCCCATTCATATCGTGGTAAAAACGACCAAGATGACGGCCCTGACGATTTTGATGATTATTCTGGCCTATCTGGGCGGCTCGCTGTCCAGTGCCGTGCTGGTTTCCCGCATCACGGGTCTGCCGGATCCCCGTGACCATGGTTCCCACAACCCGGGGGCGACCAATGTGTTGCGCCTCGGCGGCCGGATGGCGGCGCTGATCGTACTGCTTCTCGATGTGCTCAAGGGGATGGCCCCCGTCTACCTCGCCTGGTATCTGCAGATCAAGCCCGTCTACCTCGGCTTTATCGGGGTGGCCGCCTGTCTGGGCCACATGTACCCCCTCTTCTTCCACTTCCGTGGTGGCAAGGGCGTCGCCACCGCCCTCGGCACCATGTTGCCCATTGGGTTTGCCATGGGGGGCGCCGTCATCACCACCTGGCTGCTGGTGCTGCTGGTGAGCGGCTATTCGTCACTGGCGTCCATCGTGACCGTGTTGCTGACTCCGCTCTTTACCTATCTGCTCAAACCGGAATACACGTTGCCGGTCTCCCTGCTCTCCTGTCTCATCCTGATCCGTCATCACGAGAATATTACCCGCCTGCTCAAGGGGGAGGAGTCCCGCCTCTGGGGGCGCCGGGGAGCGGTCCCACCAGCAGAAGTGATGAAAATGGATGATGCTGCGCAAAAAAGAGACGAACGAGACGAAAAGTGAAATTTCCCGTTGACCACCTGCCCTAAAATCCGTTTAATAGCGCCCACGCCCAGATAGCTCAGTCGGTAGAGCAGGGGATTGAAAATCCCCGTGTCGGCGGTTCGATTCCGTCTCTGGGCACCATATTTTGGTGCCATGAAATAAAAACGTGTTCATGCACAATGGTTTGAAGTGTGCCGGCTTAGCTCAGTAGGTAGAGCAACTGACTTGTAATCAGTAGGTCACCAGTTCGATTCCGGTAGCCGGCACCATTTGCCCAGATAGCTCAGTCGGTAGAGCAGGGGATTGAAAATCCCCGTGTCGGCGGTTCGATTCCGTCTCTGGGCACCACGAATAATTCCTCCTTAGCTCAGTCGGTAGAGCGACGGACTGTTAATCCGCAGGTCGCTGGTTCGAGCCCAGCAGGAGGAGCCAATTAAAAAGCCCAGCAGCAATGCTGGGCTTTTTCTTTTCCCGTTGTCCCCGTCCTGAATATGGCTTATACCTTCTTCCCCGAATAGATGGAGATCTCGATGGGACAAGGTGTGAAACGCACACAGCGCGATTACTCACTGAGGTTTAAATTGTCCCTGGTCGAGCAGATTGAAAAAGGTGAACTCACCTACCAGTAGACACAATTCCAATATGGCATTCAGGGCAATTCGACCATTCTGGTATGGTTGCATAAGCATGGTCTGCAGGGTTGGAGCCAGGGAGCATCGATTAGAGCTGGCAGGATCACATCATGCCTGATCCCGACAACCAAATGTCTGAACAGCGTATCAAGGAGCTCGAGTAGCTGGCGCTGATGAGCCTGGAGGCTCAGTTCTTTGAAGGCGCCTCAATCGTAAAAAACGACCTGGTAAGCTCTCTCGCAGCGGTATGTCGAAAAGCTGACCATCTTCAGTGCTTGCTGGTTCCTCGGAATAAACCGTTAGGCTGACTACAATCGCAATCGGGTCGCCGACCTGCGTCATGCACAAGGGCAGCAGGTAGTGAGCTTTGTGCGCAAAGTTCACTACGGGTGGGCATCCACAAGTAGCATTATCTGCTGCAGGGCCAAGACGATGCTGGGCTGACGGTCTGGTGGGACAGACTGTTTAGGATATTGGCCGAGCACCGTCTGTTGGTGCAGCCCAAACGGGCCTATCACAAGACGCTCCACAGTTTTCAGCGTTTCTATCGCCATCCCAACTTGCTCAAACCCGGCCCGGTGAAAATCACTGCGGTGGCGCCAGGGCAGGTCTTGGTTGCCGACATCACTTACCTGCCGGCAAAGAGCGGGCCACTCTACCTGAGCCTGGTGACGGATGCCTTCTCGCGTAAGATAGCGGGGCATCACGTGCACGAAGGGATGCATGCTGAGTTGGTTGTGATGGCGCAGAGCACTGAAGCAACGGCGTGGCAGCGGGGAGTTTATCCATCACTCGGACGGCAGGGTGCAGTATTGCTCAGGCTTGAATCAGACGCTGTATGAACGGTACGGAGTACAGTACTCGATGACTGATGGGTATGACTGTTATCAGAATGCGCTGGCAGAGCGGGTGAACGGGATACTGAAAGGAGAGTTGCTGTAGCAAAGCCCGTAGGACCTGGTGTAGACGAGGAAGATGGTGCATAAGGTGGTGGGTAGTTATAACCTAGAATGATCGCATTAGGCCTCGCAATGCAGAATCCCCGATGCGGTACATCGGGTTCTGAGTGCCAGAAGTTAACTGAAAACATGTAAACGGACTTCAGGATTTCAGGCCCGCTCTTCGGTCAGGGGGCTGACACTCAGCACGGGGGCGGCATCGATGCCGTCGGCATTCATCATGGCGGAGATGCGTTGCAGGGAAGAGAGCAACAACCCCTGCTCCCAGTTCTCCAGCGCCTGAAAGCGTTGAATGAAACTCTCCTGCAAGGGGGTCGGAGCCTGGGCAAGCAGGGCGCGTCCCGCGTCGGTGAGCGTCGCATGCACCTTGCGTTTGTCGGTTTCGCTGCGAATGCGCTGCACCAGCTGGCGGCTCTCCAGTCGGTCCATGATGGTGGTGGCGGTGGCCTGGCTCATGTTGGTGTGATCTGCCAACTGGCGCATGGAGATCTGGCCAAGCTCGTCGATACCCTTGAGCAGCAGGAGCTGGGGCGAGGTCAGGCCGGCTTCCTTGATCAAGCGCTTGGAGTGCATGTCGATGGCACGGATGATCTGGCGCAGGGCGATCAGCACTTCATCATGTTTTTCCATGGGGTCTGGGTCATCGCAGGGCTGTGGAGAGGCGCGAAATTCTCCGCCTAATCCATAACAAGGTCAATATGGTTTTTGATGTAATGATTTCAGCTCTAATGAATGTTGTGTTAGGTTATCGGACAATTGCCCCATTCCAACCCGATATTTGAGGAGTGAAATCATGCATGACGACCTGGATATCAAGTCCCTGGTTGCCGATCTGCGCGTGGTCAGAGTTCGCTATGAACTGCCGGATACCGCGGCATTTGTGCGTTATCAACCTGCTTATGACGAGGACCCCAACAACCTCAAGGTACACCACTACGATGGCGAGCTGCCGCTCTCTTGCAGCAACACAGGTTCTTTCAGTCTAAAGGAGTTGGTCAATGAGCTGCGCTATGCCTATGTGCTGGTTCACCTCTTCCCCGACGAGAGTGCCATGAACTTTTATCTGGCGGGTCTGGACAATGGGCTGGCACAGCTGGAGTTCATCGGTGGCTCCTATGACTTCAACCGCCTCTGGATAACCAGCGGTGTCTCCAATCTGGGGGTGCCCATGGCTATCTTCCTTGGCAAACGCCACGCAGTGAACGGTCAGCCGTCGGTGACCCTGGTGGATCACCGTGAGCAGGTGGCAGGTCGTCTGGCCTATCGCGCCATCGGCGGTGCCGGCGATCACGTGGGTGAAGACTTTTTCAACAACGACTAAGGAGGCCCGATGCGAGCAACCAAAGGGCTTTTGAAAGGCCTCAATCCCACCATGGCCATGACGGCCCTCACCGTCGTGACCCTCTTCCTGCTGTTCGGCGTCTTTGATCCGGATACCGCAGGCACCTGGTTTACCGGGGCCAAGGACACCATCATTGCTGGCTTCAAGTGGTATTACATCCTGGTGGTCGCCCTGTTCCTGTTCTTCGCCGTCTACCTGATGTTCAGCCGCTTTGGCAGCATCCGGCTGGGCGACGACGACCAGGTACCGGAGTTTGGCTACTTTGCCTGGTTCTCCATGCTGTTCAGCGCAGGCATGGGCATAGGCCTGGTGTTCTGGAGCATCGCCGAGCCCATGTATCACCTGCAGGGCAACCCCTTCATCACCGAAGGCATGACGCCGGAAGCGGCCCAGATCGCCATGCGCCTCACCTTCTTCCACTGGGGTCTGCACCCCTGGGCCATCTATGTGATCGTCGGCCTGTCGCTGGCCTTCTTCAGCTACCGGCGCAAGTTGCCGCTGGCCATCCGCTCCGTGCTCTACCCCATTCTTGGCGATCGCATCTACGGCTTCTGGGGCCATGCCGCCGACGTGCTGGCGGTGTTCGGTACCGTGTTCGGGGTGGCGACCTCCCTTGGGCTGGGCGTCTCCCAGATGAACACCGGCCTCAACCAGATGTTCGGGATGGGCGTGTCACAAGCGAACCAGCTCTGGCTCATCGGTGGCATCAGCCTGATTGCCACCCTGTCGGCCATCTCCGGTGTCGGGCGCGGGGTGAAGATCCTCTCCGAACTCAATATCTGGTTGAGCGTGTTCGTGCTTGGCCTCTTCCTGGTGCTGGGGCCAACCACCTACATCCTCAACGCCTATGTGCAGAACATCGGTGATTACCTGCAGAACATCGTCAAGCTGAGCTTCTGGACCAATACCGAAGCCAACGGTACCTCGGCCTGGCAGTCTAGCTGGACAGCATTTTACTGGGGCTGGTGGATTGCGTGGGCACCCTTTGTCGGCATGTTCATCGCCCGCATCTCCAAGGGACGCACGATTCGTGAATTCGTGCTCGGTGTCCTGCTGGTGCCCTCCCTGCTCGGCATGCTCTGGCTCACCGTGTTCGGCGGGACTGCCATGAACCTGGAGCTGTTCGGTGGCGGCGGCGTGGTGGAAGCGGTCAATCAGGATGTCACCATGGCGCTCTACAAGACGGTGGAACTGCTGCACTGGGAGACCTTCGGCTGGATTGCCAAGGGGGTGCTGACCCTGCTTATCTGCGCCTACTTCATCACCTCCAGCGACTCTGGCACGCTCGTGATTACGACGCTGCTCTCCATCGGCGATCAGGATCCCCCGGTGCTGCACCGCGCCATCTGGGGACTGGGGCAGGGGCTGGTCGCGGCCATTCTGCTGGTCTCCGGCGGGCTTGCCGCCCTGCAGGCCGCCAGCATCATCGCCGCGCTGCCCTTCTCGGTCATCATGCTGGCCATGTGCTATTCCCTGATGCAGGGGCTCAAACAGGAGAGCCAGCACCAGTTCGAATACAGGCAGAAGCTCAAGCGCCATCCGGGGTCGGTCAATCTGAGCCTGATGGATCGCATCGGTCCGGGCTGATGACAGGTTCGGTCAAACGAAAGGGGAACCTCGCGGTTCCCCTTTTTCATGCCTGTTCGGCGGTCGGTAGCTACAGCATCTGCTTGAGTCGATAGAGCAGGTCAAGGGCCTGTCGCGGGGTCAGCTCGTCCGGGCGAACTGCTGCCAGCTTCTCCACCACAGGATGGGGTTGCGGGGCGAGAGTGACCGGAGCCGGACGGCTTTCGCCGGCGGCGACCGGAGTGGCACTCTCCAGCTCATGCAGCTTGTGGCGGGCCTGGTGGATCACCGATTTCGGCACCCCGGCCAGTGCGGCAACCTGCAGGCCGTAGGAGCGGCTGGCCGCGCCTTCCTGTACTGCGTGCATGAAGGCGATGGTGTCGCCGTGCTCCACCGCATCCAGGTGGACGTTGGCCAGCCCGCTCATCAGCTCGGGCAGGCGGGTCAGCTCGAAGTAGTGGGTGGCGAACAGGGTGTAGGCGCCAATCTTGCTTGCCAGCTGCTCGGCGCAGGCCCACGCCAGGGAGAGGCCGTCGTAGGTGCTGGTGCCGCGGCCAATCTCGTCCATCAGCACCAGACTGCGGGCGGTGGCGTTGTTGAGGATATTGGCAGTCTCGGTCATCTCCACCATAAAGGTGGAGCGGCCGGAGGCGAGATCATCCGACGCTCCGATGCGGGTGAAGATGCGGTCGATGGGGCCGATGCGGGCGCTGTCGGCGGGCACGAATGCGCCGATATGGGCCAGCAGCACGATGAGCGCGGTCTGGCGCATGTAAGTGGATTTACCGCCCATGTTGGGGCCGGTGATGATCAGCATCCGCCGCTCCCGCTCCAGCCGTATCGGGTTGGCGATAAAGGGGTCGGTCATCACCTGCTCCACCACCGGATGGCGGCCCGCCTCGATGAGGATCTGATCCTCGTCGATGAGTGTGGGGCAGCGATAGTCGAGGGTCTCTGCCCGCTCCGCCAGGTTGGCCAGCACGTCCAGCTCCGCCAGTGCGGCAGCAGACTCCTGCAGATCGCCCAGATGCGGCAGCAGGGCGTCGAGCAGCTCTTCATAGAGACGTTTTTCCAGCGCCAGCGCCTGGGCCTGGGCGGTGAGCACCTTGTCCTCGTACTTCTTCAGCTCATCGATGATGTAGCGCTCGTTGTTTTTCAGCGTCTGGCGGCGGATGTAGTGGGCCGGCACCAGGTGGCTGTTGGCGCGGCTCACCTCGATGTAGAAGCCGTGCACCTTGTTGTAGCCCACCTTGAGGGTGTTGATGCCGGTGAGCGCCTTCTCCCGCTCCTCGATGCGGGCCAGGCTGGCGGTGGCGCCATTGGCCAGATCCCGCAGCTCGTCCAGCTCCTGATTGAACCCTTCACGGATGACGCCGCCATCGCGGATGAGCACCGGCGGCACCTCCATCACGGCACGCTCCAGCAGGTCCAGCAGCTCGGGGAAGGTGCTGGCCCGCTCGCGCAGCTGCTGCACCGCCTCGTGCTCGCTCTCCGCCAGCAGCCGCTGCAACTCGGGCAGCTGAGCGAAAGCCTGCCGCAGCCGGGTGAGATCGCGCGGGCGGGCACTGCGCAGGGCGAGGCGCGCCAGCACCCGCTCCACATCGCCGACCTGGCGCAGCAAACCGCCCAGCTCGTCATAGAGGTTCTGCTCGATGAGCTCCTTGATGGTGCTCTGGCGACCTTTGAGGATCACCCGATCGCGGATCGGCTGGTGGATCCAGCGCTTGAGCAGGCGGCTGCCCATCGGCGTGGCGGTGCAATCGAGCACGGCGGAGAGGGTGTTGTCGTGACCGCCGGCCAGATTCTGGGTCAGCTCCAGATTGCGGCGGGTGGCGGCATCCATGATGACCGCATGATCGGGCTGCTCCAGGCGCACGCTGCGAATGTGGGGCAGGGCGGTGCGCTGGGTGTCTTTCACGTACTGCATCAGGCAGCCGGCGGCGCACAGGGCGGTCTCGCTCTGCTCGACCCCAAAGCCCACCAGATCCTGGGTGCCGAACTGCTGGCACAAGAGCTTGCGGGCGGTGCCGAGCTCGAACTCCCACTCCGGGCGGCGGCGCAGACCGCGGCGACCCTCGACATGGTGCAGGAAGGCGAACGATTCGGGGTAGAGGAGCTCCGCCGGATTGGTGCGTTGCAGCTCCGCCAGCAGGGTCTCTTCTTTCTCGAACTGGTTGATGAAGAAGCGGCCGGAGCCGATGTCCATGGTGCCGTAACCGAAGCGGCGGCCATCGTGGTAGACGGCGGCGATCAGGTTGTCCTGCCGCTCGCTGAGCAGCGCCTCGTCGGAGACGGTACCCGGGGTGATGATGCGAATGACCTTGCGCTCCACCGGCCCCTTGCTGGTGGCGGGGTCCCCCACCTGCTCGCAGATGGCGGCCGATTCGCCGAGCTGTACCAGCTTGGCGAGATACCCCTCGATGGCGTGATAGGGCACCCCGGCCATCGGGATGGGGCTGCCGGCCGACTGGCCGCGCTTGGTCAGGGAGATGTCGAGCAGCTGGGAGGCCTTGCGGGCGTCGTCGTAGAAGAGCTCGTAGAAGTCACCCATGCGATAAAACAGCAGGATCTCCGGGTTCTCGGCCTTGAGGGTCAGATACTGCTGCATCATGGGGGTATGGGCGCTCAAGTTGGCGCCTGGCGCTTGGTATTGTGCTGTCATGTGCTATTCCAGAAGGTGCTCTTGCGGGCAAACGTCTGCCGTCATGGGTCTGAATCTGGGGGCCATTCTACATGCTCGAGGCAAGATGGTGAGGAGGAATCTCCGTCTTGGGGGCAAAGCTGGCGTCCCGTCGCGGATCTGTGCATCCGGCTGATGCTGACCAGAGTGGCCTGGGGGGAGCCTGGCCCAGAAGAGGCATGGGGGAGGAGAAATAGCATCCCCGCACGGATACGGGGATGGGAGAGATGGGGAGAGTGTCACCCTCAGTACATGGCTTCGTCGCCGCTCAGCATCTCGTGCAGTTTGGCTTTCTGCTCGGGCGTCAGCACCCGGCTCACCTCGAACAGGTAGTGGGCGCGATGGTAGCGGGCCTCGGCCTGTACGTCGCTGATGGTCTGCAACTGCTTTCTCGCCGCCACTTCATCCCATTTGCCGGATTTGATCATGTTGGCGATGACGTCCTGGCCGATTGCGTCGAGCTTGATTGAGCCCAGCTCCCTGGTGGCCTGCTCGCGCAGCCCCTGGATCTGCTCCACCTGCGCGCTGGAGAGGTTCAGCTCCTGGGCCAGGGTGGTCTCGCTCTGCAGCTCGGCGGTGCCCTCGGTGGCAAAGGCATGGGTGGCGATACACATTGCGAGGGCTGTCATGGCGACGTTGAACGGATGCTTCATCCGGCTTTCTCCTTGGTCTGATGGGATGGATACCGCATGCATGGCGGTGTTGGAGCATGATAATGAGCAGCCATGTACTGGAGCTTAAGCGACGACAACTTGCTGACGCAGTGGCCCCGGGGTCGGTTGCCCGAGGGGCGGGGCAACTGCATAATGAGCGCCATATTTCGCCTGGAAGAGGCCGGAAGAGGACGCGATGATGGGACTTGAAGCAGAGATCTCCCGCTTATCCCGGGAACTGGGCGAGGCATTGCTGGCCAGAGGCTGGCTGGCCGCCACGGCGGAATCCTGCACCGGTGGCGGGGTTGCCACTGCCATCACGGATACTGCCGGCAGCTCGGCCTGGTTCGATCGCGGTTTCGTGACCTACACCAACGAAGCCAAACAGCAGATGCTCGGCGTCAGCATCGACAGCCTGTTGCGCCACGGCGCCGTCAGCGAACCCGTGGTGCTGGAGATGACCCGGGGCTGCCTGGCTCGCTCCGATGCGGGTATCTGCGTGGCCATCAGCGGTATCGCCGGGCCTGGTGGTGGCAGCGAGGAGAAACCGGTCGGCACTGTCTGGTTTGCCTGGGCAGATCGTACCGGTCGTCACCACTCCCTGCTCGCACGTTTCGATGGGGATCGCCATCAGGTGCGCCAGCAGGCGGTCAGACAGGCCTTGTCCGGACTCCTGGCACTGCTCAAATAAATTGGGCTTGATACTGTATGCATAAACAGTATACTTAGCCCAACTTCACTTCTTACTCACGATTCCCAGCGGAGATTGGCATGGATCAGAACAAACAGAAGGCACTGGCGGCTGCGCTGGGCCAGATCGAAAAGCAGTTTGGCAAAGGCTCCATCATGCGTCTGGGCGACAGCAAGACCATGGATATCGAAGCCATCTCCACCGGCTCCCTCTCTCTGGACGTGGCGCTGGGGATCGGTGGTCTGCCGTGCGGTCGTATCGTCGAGATCTACGGTCCGGAATCCTCCGGTAAAACTACGCTGACCCTGCAGGTGATCGCCGAAGCCCAGAAGAAGGGCAAGACCTGTGCCTTCGTCGATGCGGAGCACGCACTGGATCCTATCTATGCCGCCAAGCTGGGCGTCAACGTCGACGACCTGCTCATCTCCCAGCCGGATACCGGTGAACAGGCACTGGAGATTTGCGACATGCTGGTGCGCTCCAATGCCGTCGACGTCATCATCGTCGACTCCGTGGCGGCCCTGACCCCGAAAGCGGAAATCGAAGGCGAAATGGGTGACTCCCACGTCGGCCTGCAGGCTCGTCTGATGTCCCAGGCGCTGCGTAAATTGACCGCCAACATCAAGAACGCCAACTGCCTGTGTATCTTCATCAACCAGATCCGGATGAAGATTGGCGTCATGTTCGGCAGCCCGGAGACCACCACCGGTGGTAACGCGCTCAAGTTCTACGCCTCCGTGCGCCTGGACATCCGTCGTACCGGCGCCATCAAGGAGGGTGACGAAGTGGTCGGTAACGAGACCCGCGTCAAGGTCGTCAAGAACAAGGTGGCGCCACCCTTCAAGCAGGCTGAGTTCCAGATCTTCTATGGTGCCGGTATCTCCAAGGAGGGCGAACTGGTGGATCTCGGCGTCAAGCACAAGCTGATCGACAAGGCGGGCGCCTGGTACAGCTACAACGGCGAGAAGATCGGCCAGGGCAAAGCCAACGTGATGAAGCTCTTCTCCGAAAACAAGGCACTGGCTGCCGAGGTGGAAGTGAAGCTGCGCGAGCTGCTGCTCTCCGGCGCCGCGCCGGTGGAAGAGAAGGCCACGGCTGCCGAATACGACGAGTTTGAAGCTGAAAACGAACAAGAGTTCGAATAAGGAATGAGGAAAGGCCGGGTTGATACCCGGCCTTGTTGTTTATGGCGGATGAATCTGTGAACGGAACGGGCGAGCCCGTCGAATTGACCTTTGAAGAGCAGCTGGCGGCCGCCCGTGCCTACGCCATGCGCAGTCTGGCCCGTCGCGAAAGTGCCGAGTCGGATCTGGCCAGACGCCTGCGTCAGAAGGGATTCGAGGAGGAGGTGGTCGCCGTTGTACTCGACCATTGCCGTGGCTATGGCTGGGTCAATGACGATCGTTACGGTGCCATGGCGGTGCGGGCTGGTGCGGCCAAAGGCCATGGTCCGCTCAGGATCCGCTTCGACCTGCGCCGCAAGGGGCTGGATGACACCCAGATCGAGGCTGCCCTGGATCAACCCGAGCTCGATTGGTTCGAACTGGCGCTTGCGTTGTTGTCGCGTCGGGCAAAGGCGACCGACCTTGCCGACTTCAAACTGCGCATGAAGTGGCTCAAATATCTGATGGGGCGTGGTTTTACCCAGGAACAAGCCCGTTACGCCCTCTCAGCCATGCAAGGCGAGCAATAGTGGCGCACCGAGGCTGGACCTATGGGCAGGATTCCCCTTGGTGTGCGGTGCGGCTGGTGGGGAATATCAGCCCTTCGCCAGGTCTGTCGATGGCGGCCCTGTGGTCGAGCGAGGCATCCCGAAGCCCCCCTGTTGCGACGTGCTTGTGGGTGCTGCTGTCAAACGCTGGCCCCTTGGGGGCTATTTCACCCGTCAAGGGTCCCCACGTTTTACTTTACCCTGCAGAAAACTTACATTAATGCGGTTAAAAGTTCGTATTCGAATCAAGCAGGATTTTCCATGTACATGTCCACGTCAGAGATTCGCGCTGCGTTTCTCGAGTATTTCCGCACTCAGGGACACCAGGTTGTCTCTTCCAGCTCGCTGGTACCGCACAACGATCCGACCCTGCTGTTCACCAACGCAGGGATGAACCAGTTCAAGGACGTGTTCCTTGGCGCCGACAAGCGTGCCTATCACCGTGCCACCACGGCCCAGCGTTGCGTGCGGGCTGGCGGCAAGCACAATGACCTGGAAAACGTCGGCTATACCGCCCGTCACCATACCTTCTTCGAGATGCTGGGCAACTTCAGCTTCGGTGACTACTTCAAACAGGACGCTATCCGGTTTGCATGGGAATTCCTGACCGGTACCCTCAAGCTGCCCAAAGAGCGCCTGTTGGTGACCGTCTACGCGACTGACGACGAAGCCTTCGACATCTGGGAAAAAGAGGTCGGCGTGCCGGCCGATCGCATCGTGCGCATCGGTGACAACAAGGGTGCTCCTTATGCATCCGACAACTTCTGGGCCATGGGCGATACCGGCCCATGTGGTCCCTGCACAGAGATCTTCTACGACCACGGCGATCACATCTGGGGTGGCCCTCCCGGTTCACCGGAAGAGGATGGCGACCGCTTCATCGAGATCTGGAACGTGGTCTTCATGCAGTTCAACCGTCAGGCTGACGGCACCATGGAGCCGCTGCCCCGTCCGTCCGTGGATACCGGCATGGGTCTGGAGCGTATCTCCGCCATCATGCAGGGGGTGCACTCCAACTATGAGATCGACATCTTCCAGGCGTTGATCAAGAAGGCGGCCGAGATTGTCGGCACCACGGATCTGAGCAACCAGTCCCTGCGCGTCATCGCGGACCACATCCGTTCCTGCGCCTTCCTGGTGGCTGACGGTGTCATGCCCTCCAATGAAGGTCGCGGCTACGTGCTGCGCCGCATCATCCGCCGCGCCGTGCGTCACGGCCGCAAGCTGGGTGCTACCGACGTCTTCTTCTACAAGCTGGCTGCCGAGCTGGCCGTGCAGATGAAGGATGTGGCGGCGGAACTGATCGCCCAGCTGTCGCTGGTCGAGCGAGTGCTGCGCATCGAGGAGGAGCAGTTCGTCCGCACGCTGGACAGAGGTCTGCTGCTGCTGGAAGACGTCCTGGCCAACCTCGGTGATGCCAAGGTTATCCCGGGTGAAGTGGTGTTCAAGCTCTATGACACTTACGGCTTCCCGGCCGACCTGACCGCCGATGTGGTGCGCGAGCGCGAGATCGGCATCGACGAAGAGGGCTTCAAGGCCGAGATGGAGAAGCAGCGCGCCCGCGCGAAAGAGGCTTCCAGTTTCGGCGTGAACTACAACGACGTGCTGAAGCTCGATTTCGAGACCCCCTTTACCGGTTACAAACAGCTGAGCCAGAACACCCAGGTGGTCGGTATCTACAAGGATGGTGTCGAGGTCAATGGCCTTATCGCCGGTGAAGAGGCAGTGATCGTGCTGGCGGAGACCCCCTTCTATGCGGAGTCCGGCGGTCAGGTGGGTGACAGCGGAATCCTCAAGGTGGATGACGGCATCTTCGCCGTCACCGACACCCAGAAAGCGGGCAAGGCGATCATCCACAAGGGCTATCTGGAACTGGGTACCCTGGAGAAGGGAGCCGAGGTCGAGGCCGTGGTCGATGGCGACCGTCGTCAGGCCATCGCCCTTAACCACTCCGTGACTCACCTGCTGCACGCTGCCTTGCGCCAGGCGCTGGGTGAGCACGTGACCCAGAAAGGATCCCTGGTGGGCGCCGAGCGCATGCGCTTCGACTTCTCCCACTTCGAAGGGCTGACCATGGCGACCATTCGCCGGATCGAGGAGCTCGTCAACGCCCAGATCCGTGCCAACCACGAGGTGGCCACCCAGCTGATGGGGCTGGAAGAGGCCAAGTCAGCCGGTGCCATGGCGCTGTTTGGCGAGAAATATGAAGACGATGTGCGTGTGGTACGCATGGGCGACTACTCCACCGAGCTGTGCGGCGGTACTCATGCCAAGCGCACCGGTGACATCGGCTTCTTCAAGATCATCGCCGAGAGCGGCATCGCGGCTGGCGTGCGCCGTATCGAAGCGGTCACCGGCAAGAGCGCCATCGATCTGATGCACCAGCTGGGTGAACAGATCGAAGAGGCTGCCGCGTTGGTGAAGGGCGATCAGTTCTCCATCGCCGACAAGGTTCGTCAGGTACTGGACAAGGCCAAGATGATGGAGCGCGAGCTGGAACAGCTCAAGGCCAAGCTGGCGGCGCAGGCGGGTAACGACCTGCTGAGCCAGGTCATCGACATCAATGGCCAGAAGGTGCTGGTTGCCGCCCTGGAAGGGGTCGACCCCAAATCCCTGCGCGGCATGCTGGACGAGCTGAAGAACCAGATGAAATCCGGTGTCGTGCTGCTGGCAACCAGCAGTGATGGCAAGGTCAACCTGATCGCGGGCGTGACCAATGACCTGACCGGCAAAGTCAAAGCTGGTGAGCTGGTCAATCTGGTGGCCCAGCAGGTGGGTGGCAAGGGCGGTGGTCGTCCCGACATGGCACAGGCGGGTGGTACCCAGCCTGAGGCGGTGCCGGCGGCGCTGCAATCCGTTCACTCCTGGCTGGAAGAGCGCCTGTAAGCGGGCGAGGTGATCTGTGGCACTCTATGTACAGAAGTACGGTGGCACCTCGGTCGGCACGCTTGAGCGGATCGAGGCAGTTGCTGAGCGGGTTCAACTGACCCGTGCCCAGGGACATGACGTGGTGGTGGTGGTCTCCGCCATGTCGGGCGAAACCAACCGGTTGCTGGGCATGGCCCAGCAGCTGGACCAGGATGCCAACCGGCGCGAGATGGATGTGCTGATCTCCACCGGTGAGCAGGTCACTATTGCACTGCTGGCGATTGCGCTCAACAAGCGCGGTTGCCCCGCAGTCTCGATGACCGGTGATCAGGTCCGCATCCACACCGACTCCGCCTATGGCAAGGCGCGCATCACCCGTATCGACACCGAGCAGGTGGAAGCCGCACTCGGTGCCGGCAAGGTGGTGGTGATCGCCGGTTTCCAGGGGCGCGATGAGCACAATGCCATCACTACCCTGGGCCGAGGGGGGTCGGATACCACCGCGGTGGCCGTGGCTGCGGCCATCAAGGCCGATGAGTGCCAGATCTTTACCGATGTGGACGGGGTGTATACCACGGATCCGCGCATCGAGCCCAAGGCGCGTCGCCTCGATACCATCACCTTCGAGGAGATGCTCGAGATGGCGAGTCTCGGAGCCAAGGTGTTGCAGATCCGTTCGGTCGAGTTCGCGGGCAAGTACCGCGTGCCGCTAAGGGTGCTGTCGAGTTTCGTCGACGGAGAGGGAACCTTAATCACATATGGAGGTGAGAGGATGGAAGCACCCCTGGTATCCGGCATTGCGTTCAATCGCAACGAGGCCAGCCTGACCATTCTGGGTGTGCCGGACAGGCCGACCGTGGCCGCGCAGATCCTGAATCCGATCAGCGACGCCAACATAGATGTCGACATGATAGTGCAGAACACCATGGGGGATGGTACCGCCGACTTCACCTTCACGGTGAATCGCGATGATTATCGCCGGGCCCGCGCCTTGCTGGAGGAGACCGCCAGCGAGCTGGGGGCCGCCTGCGTGCAGGGCAACGGAGAGATCGCCAAGGTCTCCATCGTCGGGGTCGGCATGTGGAATCATCCTGGTGTAGCGCGCACCATGTTCAAGGTATTGGGTGAGGAAGGGATCAACATGCAGCTGATCTCCACCTCTGAAATCAAGATATCCGTGGTGATTGACGAGAAGTACCTGGAGCTGGCCGTGCGTTCGTTGCACTCGGCGTTCGGGTTGGATCAAGAGCCTCATGAGCAGCCCTTGGGAAACAATCCCTGATTGATTTAGTTTCAACCATTTACCATATCGGTATCTTTGTAAGATAATGGCGCATATCGATATAAATACAAAACAGGATACAGGAGCAAGCGAATGCTTATTTTGACTCGTCGTGTAGGGGAAACCCTGATGATTGGTGACGAAGTAACCGTTACCGTACTGGGCGTAAAAGGGAACCAGGTTCGTATCGGTGTGAATGCACCGAAAGAGGTTTCCGTACACCGCGAAGAGATCTACATGCGGATACAGGCCGAGAAAGTCCCGGGCCAACCGAATTTCTAAGCCATTTCATGGCTGCCTGAAGGCGACATCCCGGATGTCGCCTTTTGTTTTTCAGGGGCCTGCAAATCGGCCTGCAGAGCGCGAAACTACTGGGTAAGTGTCGATATTGCTTGAATATTCCACTCTTTGGCCAAATGCTGAGCGAACGCTCTGTTTTCTCCAAAAAAGTGTTTGACTAAAAATCCCTGTGAAGTATTATCAGCCCCGCAAACGGAGAGGTGGCCGAGAGGCTGAAGGCGCTCCCCTGCTAAGGGAGTATGCGGCTTATACCCGCATCGGGGGTTCGAATCCCCCCTTCTCCGCCATTTTGCGCCCGTAGCTCAGCTGGATAGAGTACCTGGCTACGAACCAGGTGGTCAGAGGTTCGAATCCTCTCGGGCGCACCATATTTGACTCTTGGAGTCATGTGTTGACCATCAGCAAGTCGGCACTAAAGAAGGCTTACTGTTGAGTAAGCTTTTTTTATCGTTTGAAAACAGGGCGCCCGTAGCTCAGCTGGATAGAGTACCTGGCTACGAACCAGGTGGTCAGAGGTTCGAATCCTCTCGGGCGCACCATTTCAAGCAATACAATGATTTATGAGCGCCCGTAGCTCAGCTGGATAGAGTACCTGGCTACGAACCAGGTGGTCAGAGGTTCGAATCCTCTCGGGCGCACCATGTTTCAAGCAGTGCAACAATTTATGAGCGCCCGTAGCTCAGCTGGATAGAGTACCTGGCTACGAACCAGGTGGTCAGAGGTTCGAATCCTCTCGGGCGCACCATATTTCAAGCAGTGCAACAAGTTGTGAGCGCCCGTAGCTCAGCTGGATAGAGTACCTGGCTACGAACCAGGTGGTCAGAGGTTCGAATCCTCTCGGGCGCACCATACAGACAGCCTCGACGTCAGTCGGGGCTGTTTTTTTATGGGCGATTTCCTCCTCCCCATCATGGGGTTGTCTCTCTCGTATCCTTCTCCCTGACGCCCCCACGGGGGACGGTTCCCCCTGGCTGCACGTGCCCCTGGGTAACCACTCTCGACGTATCTTGCCTGGCAGGCTGCTGACGCATCCCGTGGCCGTGCCTGTGGCGACCTGGGTGCCCTTACCATAACGCACTATGCTGTGCGGGGCTGGCGCCCTCTGGCGGTCTGCTGTGGCGTTTGGCGGGCAATAAAAAAGGATGCCGCGGCATCCTTTCATGTCTTCGTTGAGAGAATCAGCTTTTCAGCCACTTGCGGATGCGGTTGGCATCCCCGACAGGGGTGCGTTTGCCCACCGAGTTGAGCAGTACGATGGCGAGCTCCTGACGATCCGGTTTGGCACGCATCAGCAGGCAGCGGCCCGCCTCGTCGGTATAGCCTGTCTTGGAGAGGCGTACATCCCAGTCCGGGTTCTTCACCAGGGGGTTGGTATTGTTGAACATCAGGCTGTAGGCCGGCTTGTGAAAGCGCATCTCCCTGCTGGTGTCCTGGGTGAATTCACGGATCAGCGGCTGTCGATAGGCCGCAGAGAGGAGCTTGGCCAGATCCTGGGCGGTGGAGACGTTGCGGGTGGAGAGACCGGTGGAGTCATAGTAGCGGGTGTTGCGCATGCCGAGCTGTCTGGCCTTGTTGTTCATGGCGCGGATGAAGGCCTGGCGACCCCCCGGGTAGTGGCGGGCAAGCGCCGAGGCCATGCGGTTCTCGGAGGACATCAGGGCCAGATGCAGGGCGTCGCGGCGGCTGACCTGGGTGCCCATGCGCACCCGTGAATAGGTGTGCTTGATGTTGTCCCTGTCGTTCTGATCAATGGTCAGGGTCTGATTGAGATTCTGGCGGGCATCCAGCACCACCAGCGCCGTCATCAGCTTGGTGAGGGAGGCGATGGGGCGCACCCGGGTGGGGTTTTTCTGATACAGGGTCTTGCCGGTGTTGACGTCCATCACCAGGGCACTGCCCGATTTGAGCTGCAGCTTGGCCGGGTCGGGGGTCGCCAGGGCTGTCTGCGAACCCAGCAGTCCCATCAATCCACCTACCAGCGCGATTGCGCGAATCCAACACCCCATACAACCAACTCCATCCACAGCGAAAAAAGGCGCTAGATTCACTCATTTTTGCCCCTGCTTTACAAGAGCGAGCAGGGGGAATTCGCCACTATTTTCCATAAAAAAGGGCCGCCTGTGGGCGACCCTGTGGTTTGTCTCACTCTCTGGAGACGCCGGGCTTGCGTCTGCTCCACCAGCGCCAGACCAGAGCGATGAGGCCGCCCACCAGCAGCACGACCGGCAGGTAGATAATGACGCTGAGAAATTGGGACTCATACTGCGC
Organism: Aeromonas sp. ASNIH7; assembly: GCF_002903485.1. Taxonomy (NCBI): domain Bacteria; kingdom Pseudomonadati; phylum Pseudomonadota; class Gammaproteobacteria; order Aeromonadales; family Aeromonadaceae; genus Aeromonas; species Aeromonas sp. ASNIH7. The sequence continues at coordinate 1,533,721 of NZ_CP026226.1, read as the reverse complement.
GGCCAGCTTGGTGTGGCTCAGGTAGTAACCCAGCCCGACCAGGGGGCAGATCCACATGATGGAGCTGATCAGGTTGACCACCAGGAAGCGCCCCTGGGGGATCTCGTTGGCGCCGACGATATAGGGGTAGGCGGTACGCACGAAGGCGATGTAGCGGGCGGTGATCAGGGTGATGATGCCGTACTTGTTGAGCAGGTAGTGCACCTTCTCCTTGTGCTTGTCATCGAGATGGGACATCAGCCTGTGATACATCCGGGTGTGGCCGAGGAAACGCCCCTGCATGTAGCCAAGCCAGGTACCGACGAAGGTCGCCATGATCAGCAGCGGGACCACCGCCATCGGCAACACCCCCTGATAGATCAGCACGCCGGTCAGGATCAGCAGGGTATCCCCTGGCAGGAAGGCGGTGGGGATAAAGCCATTCTCGAGCACCAGGAAGGTCAGCAGGACGACATAGACCATGAAGACCATCTTGGGATCAGAGAGTGTCGCCAGATCCTGATGCATAAAGGCGTGAGCCAGGTGGTAAAACTGCTCCATACATGCAAACTCCGCAGGTTAGCTGGGTTGGTCGGTCAAGGGCATGGCAAGCACCTTGTCGATGCGCAGGCCGTCCATATCCACGATTTCCAGTTGCCACTGTTCCAGGGTGACCAGGTCTCCGGTCTGGGGAAGGCGGCCAAGGAGCAGCATGATAAGCCCTCCAAGGGTGTGATAGTGATGTTTTTCTTCTTCCGGCAGACGAACCAGCTCCAGACAGTCCTTCAATTCTGGCAGTGGAATGAGGCCGTCGAGCAGCCAGCTGCCGTCGGCGCGCTGGAAGGCCCAGTTGTCCTCCCCATCTTCCTGCTGGAAGTCGCCGGCCAGGGTTTCCAGCAGATCCTGCTGGGTGACCAGCCCCTGCAGTTCGCCATACTCGTCCACCACCAGCACCATGTGCTCGGAGTGGGTACGGAAGTGGTTGAGCAGCTCCAGGCCGTTGAGGGTCTCCGGCAGCAGGCTGCCGTCCTGGGTCAGCGCTGCCAGATCGATGGGCTCTCCCTTGATGTAGGCGTGCAGCACCTTGCTGACGTTGAGGATGCCGACGAGATCCGACAGGCTGCCGTCACAGACAGGGAAGAAGCTGTGGCGATATTCCACCAGACGTTGGAGGTTCACTTCCAGCGGCAGTGACAGGTCCAGATAGCGTATGTCGCTGCGCGGCACCATCAGGGAGGCCAGGCTGCGTTCGTCGAGGCGGAACACGTTGCGCAACATAGTGTGCTCATGGTCCTCGATCACCCCCGCTTCGGAGCCCTCCACCAGCATGGCGTGGATCTCCTCCTGAGTGACGTTGTTGCTGCTGCGCTGATCGACCCGCAGCAGCCGCAGGCTGGCGTTGGTGGAGGCGGAGAGCAACCAGACGAAGGGACGGGTCAGGGTCGCAAGCCAGAGCATGGGGCGGGCTACCAGACAGGCAATGCGCTCGGCGCTGAGCTGTCCGAGGCGTTTGGGCACGAGCTCCCCTACCACGATGGAGAGATAGGTGACCAGCACGACCACGATGACGGTGGCGAGCAGGCTGCTGCTCTTGGGGGAGAGCCCCCACTCCTGCAGCCAGAGAGCGAAGGGCTGGGCCAGCAGGGACTCGCCATAGATACCGTTGAGCAGGCCGATGCTGGTGATGCCGATCTGCACGGCGGAGAGGAAATGGGTCGGATCTTCCCCGAGCTTGAGGGCGATGGCGGCGGAGCGGCTCCCTTCGCTCGCCATTTTGGCGAGGCGTGCCTTGCGTGCCGTCACGATGGCGATTTCCGACATGGCGAAGACGCCATTGAGCAAAATCAATCCAAACAGGATCAATATTTCCATACTGCAGCAGCACTCCCGATAGAAAAGACCGCTGGCAGTGTAATGAATTTGCGGGCTCTGCGCTTGTGAAAGGAGGTGATTTGGCTCGTGAATTTTTGAATATCGTCCCGGCGGGAGGGATAAAACTGCGGGGCAGGAGAGGGAGAACTGAACCCCTGACATGAAAAAGCCCCCGATAAACGGGGGCTTGTCATGTTGCGCTGTGGCTTAGAGCGCGGCGATCTCGGCCTGCTGAGCTTCCAGCTTGGTCAGCTGGAGACGGTAATCTTCCAGCTTCTCGCGCTCCTTGATGATGACCGCTTCCGGCGCCTTGGCGACGAAGGCTTCGTTGCCGAGCTTGCCTTCGATGCGGCCGCACTCGCCCACCAGACGGGCCACCTCTTTGGCCAGACGGGCCAGTTCGGCTTCCTTGTCGATGAGACCGGCCATGGGGATCATCAGCTCGGTGGCACCGATCAATTTCTTGACCGACAGCGGGGCGGTTTCACCGGCCGCCAGTACGCGGATGGATTCCAGACGGGCCAGGGACTTGAGGAAGGCCTCGTTGCCCTGGGCGCGCTCGGCATCCTTGGCATCGCACTGGAGCAGCACGTTGAGGGGCACGCTCGGGGCCACGTTCATCTCGGCGCGGATGTTGCGGATGCTGACGATGAACTCCTTCACCCACTCCTGATCCGCCATCGCGGCGTCGTCCACCCTGGCGGCGTCGAATTCCGGGAAAGCCTGAATCATGATGGTGTCGGCGTGTACGCCGGCCAGCGGGGCGACCGATTTCCAGATGGTTTCGGTGATGAACGGGATGATCGGGTGTGCCAGGCGCAGCAGGGTCTCGAGGACACTGACGAGGGTGTGGCGGGCAGCGCGCTGCTCGGCCTCGGAACCCTTGGTCAGCACCGGCTTGGTCAGCTCCAGATACCAGTCACAGAACTGGTTCCAGATAAATTCGTACAAGACGCCTGCCGCGATGTCGAAGCGGTAGGTATCGAGGGCGGTGCGGAAGTCTCGGATGGCCACTTGCAGCTGGGACTGGATCCAGCGATCCGCCAGGCTGAACTGCATCTCGCCACCGGCAAAGCCGCAATCCTGATCTTCGGTGTTCATCAGCACATAGCGGGAGGCGTTCCACAGCTTGTTGCAGAAGTTGTTGTAGCCATCCAGGCGCTTCATGTCCCAGTTGATGTCACGGCCGGTGGAGGCGAGCGCCGCCAGGGTGAAGCGCAGGGCGTCGGTGCCGTGGGCATTGATCCCTTCCGGGAACTGCTTGGCGGTGCGCTTGGCGATCTTCTCGGCCATCTGCGGCTGCATCATGTTGCCGGTGCGCTTCTCCAGCAGGTCTTCCAGGGAGATACCGTCGATCATGTCGAGGGGGTCCAGCACGTTGCCCTTGGACTTGGACATCTTCTGGCCTTCTTCGTCACGGATGAGGCCGGTGATGTAGACGGTCTTGAACGGGACTTGCGGCTGGCCGTTCTCGTCCTTGATGAAGTGCATGGTCATCATGATCATCCGGGCAATCCAGAAGAAGATGATGTCGAAGCCGCTCATCAGCACGTCGGTCGGGTGGAAGGTCTTGAGTGCCTCGGTGTTGTTCGGCCAGCCCAGGGTGGAGAAGGTCCACAGGGCGGAGCTGAACCAGGTGTCGAGCACGTCTTCGTCCTGACGCAGCACGGTCACGGACGGGATGCTGTGCTTGGCGCGCACTTCCTCTTCGTTGCGGCCCACGTAGACGTTGCCGGCATCGTCATACCAGGCCGGGATGCGGTGACCCCACCACAGCTGACGGGAGACGCACCAGTCCTGAATGTCGCGCATCCAGGAGAAGTACATGTTTTCGTACTGCTTCGGCACGAACTGGATGCGGCCATCTTCCACCGCCTCGATGGCGGTCTTGGCCATGGGGGCCACGCGCACGTACCACTGGTCGGTCAGCATGGGCTCGATGGGCACGCCGCCGCGATCGCCGTAAGGCTGTTGCAGCACGTGATCCTTGATCTCGGCCAGGAGGCCCAGCTCGTCCAGCTTGGCGACGATGGCCTTGCGGGCGGCGAAGCGCTCCATCCCGGCGAACTCGGTCGGCAGGGCGGCGTCATAGGCGGTGCTGGGGTTGCCATTGGTATCGACCACTTCGGCCTCGGCACGCACGTGGGCGTCCAGGGTGAAGATGTTGATCATCGGCAGGTTGTGGCGCTTGCCCACTTCGTTGTCGTTGAAGTCGTGGGCCGGGGTGATCTTCACGCAGCCGGTGCCCTTCTCCATGTCGGCGTGTTCGTCGGCAACGATGGGGATCAGACGGTTCACCAGCGGCAGCAGGATGTGCTGGCCGATCAGCGCCTTGTAGCGCGGGTCTTCCGGGTTTACCGCGACGGCGGTATCACCCAGCATGGTTTCCGGACGGGTGGTGGCGACGATCAGGTAATCCTGGCCTTCGGCGGTCTTGGCGCCGTTGGCCAGCGGGTAGCGAAGGTGCCACATGTGGCCCTTGATCTCGCGGTTTTCCACTTCCAGGTCGGAGATGGCGGTGTTGAGCTTGGGATCCCAGTTCACCAGACGCTTGCCGCGGTACATCAGGCCGTCTTCGTACAGGCGCACGAACACTTCCTGGACGGCGGCGGAGAGGCCCTCATCCATGGTGAAGCGCTCGCGCTCCCAGTCCACGGAGTCACCCAGACGGCGCATCTGACGGGTGATGGTGCCACCGGACTCTTCCTTCCACTGCCAGATCTTGTCGATGAAGGCTTCCCGGCCGTAATCGTGGCGGGTCTTGCCCTCTTCTGCGGCGATCTTGCGCTCAACCACCATCTGGGTGGCGATACCGGCGTGGTCGGTACCCGCCTGCCACAGGGTGTTCTTGCCCTGCATGCGGTTGTAGCGGATCAGGGTGTCCATCAGGGTCTGCTGGAAGGCGTGACCCATGTGCAGGCTGCCGGTGACGTTCGGCGGCGGGATCATGATGCAGAAGGAGTCTTTGCTGGTGTCGCCGTGGGGCTTGAAGTAACCCTGGGCTTCCCAGTGCTGATAGAGCGCCTGTTCGATGGCGTTGTGATTAAAAGTCTTTTCCATGGTCTCGCCGTATTCTGGATGGATGGAGTCTGGTGTTGATTCGTCGTGGATCGAGGGTGGCACAGTCAGGGCTGCGCCGGATCCGGTGCGGCAAGGACGGGCTGATCCCTCATCTCGAGGGTATGGCCCGCCTGGCGATAGTGCTTGTAGCGCTCGCGGGCTTGCTGCTTTTGCGTTTCGTCAGTGGGGACAAAATCTACCACTTGAGCGAAGTGTCCTGCAAACAAAGGTGTCTGCCGGGCCAGGTTGATGAGGCAGGCATAGCGCCGCCGTGGCGGCTGATGGCCTATCTCCACCGGGGCCTGACCGCTCTCCCCCTGCAACTGGTGCGGCACGAAGCGATCGGGCGGCAACTGCCACAACAGCTCGTCCAGACGCAGGGCCTGGGCCTCGTCCTCGCACAGCAGATAGAGGTGGCCTGCGCTCCAGCCATCGGCCGCAAGTTGGCAGGCGAGGCGCTCGACGGCGGAGGCATCCGCATCATCGGGCTGGCTCATCAGGTAAAAGGTCACTTGGCTCATCAGGTCGGTCCCGTTTGGCTGTGACGGACAGCGATTGGCCGTCTTCGGGAGCCGCGTCTGGCACGGACTTCCCGGATTCTCTCAATGAAACAAGGAAGAGGCAGGCCTCTTCCTTGTGATACAGGGTAACGCCTTCTCGCATCGCTCTTCGAGTCGATGGGGAAGGGGATTACTCCTTGTCTTCGACGTCCGCCACGCCGGCCCGGTTGAGCAGGAACTGGGTCAGCAGGGGCACAGGACGGCCGGTGGAGCCCTTCTCCTTGCCGCTCTTCCAGGCGGTCCCTGCGATATCCAGGTGGGCCCAGTTGTACTTCTTGGTGAAGCGCGACAGGAAGGCGGCGGCGGTGATGGTACCGGCCGGACGGCCACCGATGTTGGCCATGTCCGCGAACGGGCTTTCCAGCTGCTCCTGATACTCGTCGAACAGGGGCAGACGCCAGGCGCGATCGCCGGCCTGTTCGGAGGCGTTGAGCAGCTCGTGGGCCAGGGGATTGTGGTTCGCCAAGAGGCCAGAAGTATGGTGGCCCAGGGCGATGATGCAGGCACCGGTCAGGGTCGCCACGTCGATCACGGTCTCGGGATCGTAGCGGTCCACATAGGTCAGGGCATCGCACAGCACCAGGCGGCCTTCGGCGTCGGTGTTGAGCACCTCGACGGTCTGGCCGGACATGGTAGTGAGGATGTCACCAGGGCGGTAGGCGTTGCCCCCCGGCATGTTCTCGCAGCCCGCCAGCACGCCGATGACGTTGATGGGCAGCTGCAACTGGGCCAGGGCGTGCATGGTGCCGAGCACGGAGGCGGCGCCACCCATGTCGTACTTCATCTCGTCCATGCCGTCTGCCGGCTTGATGGAGATGCCGCCGGAGTCGAAGGTCAGCCCCTTGCCCACCAGCACGATGGGCTTGGCGTCGGCGTTGCCCTTGTACTCGATGATGGCCATCATGGCTTCGTTCTCGGAGCCGCGGGCCACTGCGAGGTATGAGTTCATGCCGAGCTCGGCCATCTCCTGCTCCCCCACCACCCTGGTGGTGATGTTGTCATAGGCATCCGCCAGACGGCGGGCCTGGGAGGCGAGGTAGGCGGGATTGCAGACGTTGGGCGGCATGTTCGCCACGTCGCGGCAGATGCGCACCCCTTTCGCCACGGCCAGGCCGTGGTTGATGGCGCGCTCGCCTATGGTCAGTTCCCGACGCGTCGGCACGTTGAAGACCAGCTTGCGCAGCGGACGGCGCGGTTCGGCCTTGTTGGTCTTGAACTGATCGAAGCTGTAGAGGCCCGCCTTGGTGGTTTCAACCGCCTGACGCACCTTCCAGTAGGTATCCCGACCCTTGACGTGCAGCTCGGTCAGGAAGCAGACCGCTTCCATGGAGCCGGTTTCGTTCAGGGTGGTGATGGTCTTGTTGATGATCTGCTTGTACTGGCGCTCGTCGAGTTCGCGCTCCTTGCCGCACCCGACCAGCAGTACGCGCTCGCTGAGCACGCCCGGTACTTGATGCAGCAGCAGCATCTGGCCCGGTTTCCCTTCCAGGTCGCCACGGCGCAGCAGCGAGCTGAGGTAGCCGTCGCTGATCTTGTCCAGCTGTTCGGCAACCGGAGAGAGGCGGCGGGGCTCAAAAACGCCGACCACGACGCAGGCACTGCGTTGCTTCTCAGGACTGCCACTCTTTACACTGAACTCCATGGAATCTCCTACATCCTAAAGACAAAAGGCACCATTTATTGAATAATGCGGTGCTTGTTGGGGTATCAGAGGCGGAGCGAACAGTCACAGGCTCCGCAGTTCAAACTGGTAAAAATCCAATATAGGGCCCTATTTTTCAGGCATTCGACTAAAAACACAAGTTTACTTGGGAATGACTGTGATCGTTTTCCGATATTTGTTCAGGGAGACCCTGAAAACCCAGCTGGCGGTGCTGTTCGTGCTGCTGCTTATCTTCGTCAGCCAGCAATTTATCCAGATCATTGGCGATGCCGCCGATGGTGAGGTGCCGACGCGCCTGGTATCCACCCTCCTGCTGCTCAACCTGCCGAATATGGCGTTGTTGATGCTGCCTATCAGTCTGTTTTTAGCCATTCTGTTTGCTCACGGCCGTTTGTACGCGGAAAGCGAAATGACGGTGATGCACGCGGTGGGTTTCAGTCACCGTTTCATCATGGGCAGCGCCCTGGTGCTGGCCCTGCTGACCGCCGCCGTCGCGGCGTTCAACACCGGCTGGGTCGCCCCCCAGGCCAAGGAGCGGGAGTACCAGGTGATCGACGAGTTCAAGGCCGATCCCGGTATCTCTTTCCTGCAGGCCGGCCGCTTCATGGAGCTCGACAAGGGGCGCCTGGTGGCCTACATCCAGGATCTGAACGACAAGGGGTCGGAGTTGCAGAAAATCTTCGTGCTGCAACGGGCCGAGGGGGGCTCACCCCCGTCAGTGGTGGTGGCCAACGAGGGGCAGGTGACCGCCGACAGCAACGGCTTGCAGTGGCTGACCCTGAAGGATGGCTCGCGCTACGAGGGGCATTTCACCGGCAAGCAGTTCCAGGTCTCGGAGTTTCGTGAATACAGCCTGGTGATCCGCCAGCAGGAGATGGAGCGATCCAACCGCAAGGCGGCGGCCAAGCCGACCCTGGCATTGCTCGGCACCCAGGACAACCAGCTGATGGCCGAATTGCAGTGGCGCCTGTCGCTGCCCCTCTCCATCCTGGTGCTCACCTTCCTGGTGGTGCCGATGGCGCGGGTCAATCCCCGTCAGGGGCGTTACGCCAGGCTGCTGCCGGCCATCCTGCTCTATCTCTCCTATTTCCTGCTGCTCAGTGCCGCCCGGTCGGCCATCGACAGCGGGCGTCTGCCCCACTGGCCCGGGATGTTCCTGGTGCCCCTGGTCTATCTGCTGCTGATAGGGTTGCCTCTCAACCTGCAGGGCACCAGCTGGTGGAACGGGGTCAAAGGGCAATTGTTCAAGAGAAAGTCAGCATGATGCTGCAACCTGGGAGTCTCTGCTGATGTTCGGCATTCTCGATAGATACATAGGCAGGGTCATCTTCATGTCGATCCTGCTGTGCGAGCTGACCCTGGTCGGGCTGGCCGCGCTCATCAAGTACGTGGAGCAGTTGAAGGCGGTCGGGGAAGGCAACTACGACATGCTCAACGCCCTCTACTACGTGCTGCTCTCCATGCCCAAGGAGGCGGTGCTCTTCTTCCCCCTGGCGGCCCTGCTCGGTGGCCTCATCGGCCTGGGCCAGCTCGCGACCAGCTCCGAGCTGGTGGTGATGCAGGCGGCGGGACGCTCCAAGATCAGCATCGTCATGGCGGCGCTCAAGACCGCCATTCCCCTGATGCTGCTGGTGGGGCTGATGGGCGAGTACGTCGCACCGGCCGCCAAGCGGATGGCGGATGACATCAAGGCGGGGGCCATGTCGGAAGGGCGGCTCACGGTCTCGGCCTACGGGGTCTGGGCACGGGATGGCAACAACTTCGTCAACATCAACGGGGTGCGCAACGATGGCGCCCTGACCGGCATCACCCTCTACCGCTTCACTCCGTCCCGCAACCTGATCGACGTGGTGCAGGCGAAGGAGGGGGTGTTCGAGGATCACCACTGGCTGCTGAAACAGGTGCACATCACCCGGTTTGACGATCCCACCCGGATCCAGGACGAACAGCATGCCCAGATGGCCTGGCAATCCGAGCTGACCCCCAAGCAGCTCGGGGTGGTCAGTATCGATCCCGAAAACCTGCCCATCTCGGGGCTGCGGGACTACATCGGTTATCTGGATGCCAACAAGCAGGATGCCGGACGCTACAAGCTGGAGATGTGGCGCAAGCTGCTCTCACCGCTCTCCGTGGTGGCCATGATACTGCTCGCCTCCTCCTTCATCTTCGGCCCGCTGCGTTCGGTGAGCATGGGGGCGCGGATGCTGATGGGGATCATGACCGGCTTCGCGGTCTATGTGAGCGACAGGGTGTTCGGCCCGGTCAGCCTGGTCTATGCGGTCCCGCCCATCCTCGCGGCCATCGCACCCAGCCTGCTGTTTGGCGGCATCTCCTTCTATATCCTGAGCCGCAAGCAGTAGCGGCCTGAAGGACGGCGGGCTGCTGACAACAGGCGGCCATTGCTCTCGATGCACCGTTTCCGTCAAGGTTCTGGGCTGCAAGCACTCAGTTCTGGTCAACAAAAAGGGCACCTCGGGGTGCCCTTTTTCGTTGCCGTCTTGGGATCAGCGATTGAGCTGATCCAGGTTTTCCGTCTTGCCGAGTACCACCACCTCGCACTCGGCCCAGATGTCCTGGAAGGCGCGGGGGCGGGCGCGATTGAACACACACAGCAGGTTGCCCAGGCCAAAGGCCGAGGTGGCGAGCCGGATCAGGGCCTGGGTGACGCGAATGTTGCTGCCGTCCAGGTTCTGGATGCGCAGGCGCCAGGCCCGCATGCCAATGGTCTGGCCGGCGCGGACCCAGAACCAGGTGTAGAAACCGCAGATGACGAAGGCCAGCCAGGCGCTGTAGAGGGGGCTGGTGAGCAGCCAGGCGGCATCCTTGCCCTCGGGAACGTGCGCCATGCCGGTGGCCAGCAGCAGGTGGGCCACCCCCATGCCGATGAAGCCGGCGATGATCAGCAGGGCAATCACCACCAGATAGTCATAGAGCAGGGCGCCGAGACGGCGCAGCAGACCGGCAGACGGATGCCGGGGAGCAGGCTGGAGAGGGGAGGGGGTCTTGCGCTTGGCCATGATGATTATTCCATTAATATGATGCGGGCATTCTATGTAACTGGCCTGGCATCGGCAAGGCGTTGAATAAATGAGCAAACAACGGTGGGCGCAAGAAAAACACCTTGCATGGCCAAGCGCCATTCGTATAATCCCTCGCAGCTGCCCGGGTGGCGAAATCGGTAGACGCAGCGGATTCAAAATCCGCCGTAGCAATACGTGTCGGTTCGAGTCCGACCCCGGGCACCATTCTTTTCCCCTGTTTGGTCAACAGGTTATAGCGCTCAAGAGCGCTCCTGCTCAAAGTTTCTGCGGTTGATAACACTCATTCATGTGCAAATCTGTGCAAGAGGTTTCAACCAATGGCAAGTATCCAAGTTCTCACTCGAAAAACCGGCAAGTCCTATCGCGTTCAGTTCATGCGTAACGGCAACCGTGTATCCAAAGTTTTTACCCGCAAAAAAGACGCAGAGCAGTTCCTGGCTCAGATCACCGTATCTGACGAGCTGGCAGATGCCTTAACCAACGTCACCCTCACTAGCACCACCATTCAACAAGCTATTCATGAGTACCTTGAACAGCACAAGGGGCGAGACAAGTCTGTACCCCAGCGTCTGGGCTGGTGGGTTGAACATCTTGGCGACAAGACGTTGAACAAGGTCAACCGCCAGCGGATCAAGAACGCCATCTCGATTCTGGAGGCAGAAGGGAAAGCTCCTGCGACTCTGAACCGCTACAAAGCCGCGTTGTCAGCAGTATTTGCCTACATGTGCGATCGCTATGACCTCAAGGTAAATCCTTGCCTGGAAGTGAAGCAGAAGCGGGAAGACAATGCTCGCACACGCTTTTTGTCGGCAGATGAACTGGCTCGATTGATGAAGGCCACCAAGTTGAGCAAGTGGGGGCGACTTCATATGCTGGTTCATATGGCGTTGACCACTGGAGCACGGAGGGGCGAGCTGATCGGCCTCAAGTGGTCAGACATCAATTTCAACGCGCGAACTGCTCACTTGGCGGTTACCAAGAATGGTAGTCAGAGGGTTCTGTCTCTGACTGCTGACTTGCTTACTGAGCTCTCCCAGTTTCGTGAGATTGGTGCCAGCTTTGTTTTCCCTCACCCTTCTGGCCTCAATCGACCGTTTACCGAGTTTGACTACCACTGGCAGGCTGCGAAGAAAGCTGCGTTGCTCTCTGATTTCCATTTTCACGACCTTCGACATAGCTGTGCCAGCTTGTTGGCGATGAATGGTGCCAGCATTCTGGAGATCGCAGAGGTGTTAGGCCATAAGTCGATCACCATGACCCAGCGATATTCCCATTTGTGCAATGCCCACAAAGCCAAACTCACTGATCGGGTATTTGGTAATCTCATGGGGGGTTAATCAATTAGGCTGTGCAGCTTAGATGTATTGAACATGTTAGCTTGAGCCCCTCGCATCTATGGATGCGAGGGGCTTTTGTTTGTCTGGGGATGTAGTAGATGAGTGATCAATATATAAACAGCGATTTTCTGGAGGGTTTAGTCGTATGGCAAAAATCACCAGATGATAACCCCATCATTTTTGATGGAGAGGAAGGAATTCCGTACTTCTCCCCAAATGGTCGCCCGAGGTTGGCCATTACAAAAGATGGTCAATTAATAGACTCAGTATCAATCGACATCACAGCCAAAAAAGTAACATCTGATGATGAAGTCGAGCGCCAAAATGACCAATACCATATTGGGAGCTGGGAAAATAAAACACCTCGCCTGACGATAAAGCGTGAAGTAGCCAAAGAGGCCATCAGTTATAGCGCAAAGTTGCGGAAAATTGGGTGGACTGATGAACTACTGAATTTTGAACTGAATGCGCTTGAGCTCCGCTGGGCTGACTCAGACATCACAGCACCGTCAGTTGCTACTATCCGAGCTAGAAATAGGGTCTCTCCTCATAGATACAAAATTCCAAGACTGGCTGTGGCTGCCTACATTGAATATCACAAGATTGGCTTCCAAAAGGGATTCATGGCTCAAGTAACAGGGAAAAGTGAAGAAGAAATATCGTACGCTCTTGTTAGATTAGCCTTGGATATCGCGTTGCTAAACCCTTGCCTGGGGAAAGTATGGGGGAGAGGGTATACCCGACAAGGAATGCGCAACAAGGATCTACCTCTGTCAGATTCCGAGATTACCTTGGAGTATCTTGAGGATCTGATTCTACACTTACACGCTCAGACAGCGAGCGAAGGTGGTTTTGAGTCACTGTATATTGATGATATCGCTTCTTTAGAGAGATCGATCAAGCTCATTAAAGAAGATACTGAGCTTCAGAATCAGATGAAAGAATCTCAACTTGATGCTGTACAGGCCGCAAAAGTAATGCTGACTGCATCAGGAGTCCCATGCAGGACAAATAAAGAAGATGAGCCATGGGCTCGGTTTGTTGCTGAAGCATGGGGAGTTATCCCTTCATATATCGTTAGTGCAGCCAAAATATTGAAAAAGTCAAGAACAGAAGTGAGCTGACTTCTGTTCTAAAAGAAAACCTATCACATCGCGTTAAATACTCCCCGACCAAACCGCAGAACACCAAGAGCAACAGGAAAGGGAGTATAAGCAGTATGCAAGACCTCAACCTCATGTACAGATCTAGTTATCACCTGACACCGGCCTCAAACCGGTGTCTTGTTTACGCTACTTTAGTGCGCACTTCCTTCGGTATCAATTTCAGACCCTTTTTGAACATGCTGTAGGGAGTCTGTCCTTCCATCATCCTGCCCTGATGTGGCCGCTGGGTGTTGTAGTGCTCCAGGTAGCTATCCAGGTGTCGTTTTCAGAAGACGGCTGCACTGAACGTCAGAAGCCGACTGCACTATAGCAGCGGAGGGGTTGGATCCATCAGGCAACGACGGGCTGCTGCCGGCCATCAGCGGACGCAGGGAGGACTTTCCGCAACCGGCCGTTCGATGCGGCACCGATGGCCTTCGCGCAGGGGTAGTGAATCCGCCAGGATTGACTTGCGCTGCCCTACCTCTCACTAGTGAGGGGCGGCAGCGCATCAAGCGGTGAGCGCACTCCGGCACCGCCAACTTTCAGCACATGCGTGTAAATCATCGTCGTAGAGACGTCGGAATGGCCGAGCAGATCCTGCACGGTTCGAATGTCGTAACCGCTGCGGAGCAAGGCCGTCGCGAACGAGTGGCGGAGGGTGTGCGGTGTGGCGGGCTTCGTGATGCCTGCTTGTTCTACGGCACGTTTGAAGGCGCGCTGAAAGGTCTGGTCATACATGTGATGGCGACGCACGACACCGCTCCGTGGATCGGTCGAATGCGTGTGCTGCGCAAAAACCCAGAACCACGGCCAGGAATGCCCGGCGCGCGGATACTTCCGCTCAAGGGCGTCGGGAAGCGCAACGCCGCTGCGGCCCTCGGCCTGGTCCTTCAGCCACCATGCCCGTGCACGCGACAGCTGCTCGCGCAGGCTGGGTGCCAAGCTCTCGGGTAACATCAAGGCCCGATCCTTGGAGCCCTTGCCCTCCCGCACGATGATCGTGCCGTGATCGAAATCCAGATCCTTGACCCGCAGTTGCAAACCCTCACTGATCCGCATGCCCGTTCCATACAGAAGCTGGGCGAACAAACGATGCTCGCCTTCCAGAAAACCGAGGATGCGAACCACTTCATCCGGGGTCAGCACCACCGGCAAGCGCCGCGACGGCCGAGGTCTTCCGATCTCCTGAAGCCAGGGCAGATCCGTGCACAGCACCTTGCCGTAGAAGAACAGCAAGGCCGCCAATGCCTGACGATGCGTGGAGACCGAAACCTTGCGCTCGTTCGCCAGCCAGGACAGAAATGCCTCGACTTCGCTGCTGCCCAAGGTTGCCGGGTGACGCACACCGTGGAAACGGATGAAGGCACGAACCCAGTGGACATAAGCCTGTTCGGTTCGTAAACTGTAATGCAAGTAGCGTATGCGCTCACGCAACTGGTCCAGAACCTTGACCGAACGCAGCGGTGGTAACGGCGCAGTGGCGGTTTTCATGGCTTGTTATGACTGTTTTTTTGTACAGTCTATGCCTCGGGCATCCAAGCAGCAAGCGCGTTACGCCGTGGGTCGATGTTTGATGTTATGGAGCAGCAACGATGTTACGCAGCAGGGCAGTCGCCCTAAAACAAAGTTAAACATCATGAGGGAAGCGGTGATCGCCGAAGTATCGACTCAACTATCAGAGGTAGTTGGCGTCATCGAGCGCCATCTCGAACCGACGTTGCTGGCCGTACATTTGTACGGCTCCGCAGTGGATGGCGGCCTGAAGCCACACAGTGATATTGATTTGCTGGTTACGGTGACCGTAAGGCTTGATGAAACAACGCGGCGAGCTTTGATCAACGACCTTTTGGAAACTTCGGCTTCCCCTGGAGAGAGCGAGATTCTCCGCGCTGTAGAAGTCACCATTGTTGTGCACGACGACATCATTCCGTGGCGTTATCCAGCTAAGCGCGAACTGCAATTTGGAGAATGGCAGCGCAATGACATTCTTGCAGGTATCTTCGAGCCAGCCACGATCGACATTGATCTGGCTATCTTGCTGACAAAAGCAAGAGAACATAGCGTTGCCTTGGTAGGTCCAGCGGCGGAGGAACTCTTTGATCCGGTTCCTGAACAGGATCTATTTGAGGCGCTAAATGAAACCTTAACGCTATGGAACTCGCCGCCCGACTGGGCTGGCGATGAGCGAAATGTAGTGCTTACGTTGTCCCGCATTTGGTACAGCGCAGTAACCGGCAAAATCGCGCCGAAGGATGTCGCTGCCGACTGGGCAATGGAGCGCCTGCCGGCCCAGTATCAGCCCGTCATACTTGAAGCTAGACAGGCTTATCTTGGACAAGAAGAAGATCGCTTGGCCTCCCGCGCAGATCAGTTGGAAGAATTTGTTCACTACGTGAAAGGCGAGATCACCAAGGTAGTCGGCAAATAATGTCTAACAATTCGTTCAAGCCGACGCCGCTTCGCGGCGCGGCTTAACTCAAGCGTTAGATGCACTAAGCACATAATTGCTCACAGCCAAACTATCAGGTCAAGTCTGCTTTTATTATTTTTAAGCGTGCATAATAAGCCCTACACAAATTGGGAGATATATCATGAAAGGCTGGCTTTTTCTTGTTATCGCAATAGTTGGCGAAGTAATCGCAACATCCGCATTAAAATCTAGCGAGGGCTTTACTAAGCTTGCCCCTTCCGCCGTTGTCATAATCGGTTATGGCATCGCATTTTATTTTCTTTCTCTGGTTCTGAAATCCATCCCTGTCGGTGTTGCTTATGCAGTCTGGTCGGGACTCGGCGTCGTCATAATTACAGCCATTGCCTGGTTGCTTCATGGGCAAAAGCTTGATGCGTGGGGCTTTGTAGGTATGGGGCTCATAATTGCTGCCTTTTTGCTCGCCCGATCCCCATCGTGGAAGTCGCTGCGGAGGCCGACGCCATGGTGACGGTGTTCGGCATTCTGAATCTCACCGAGGACTCCTTCTTCGATGAGAGCCGGCGGCTAGACCCCGCCGGCGCTGTCACCGCGGCGATCGAAATGCTGCGAGTCGGATCAGACGTCGTGGATGTCGGACCGGCCGCCAGCCATCCGGACGCGAGGCCTGTATCGCCGGCCGATGAGATCAGACGTATTGCGCCGCTCTTAGACGCCCTGTCCGATCAGATGCACCGTGTTTCAATCGACAGCTTCCAACCGGAAACCCAGCGCTATGCGCTCAAGCGCGGCGTGGGCTACCTGAACGATATCCAAGGATTTCCTGACCCTGCGCTCTATCCCGATATTGCTGAGGCGGACTGCAGGCTGGTGGTTATGCACTCAGCGCAGCGGGATGGCATCGCCACCCGCACCGGTCACCTTCGACCCGAAGACGCGCTCGACGAGATTGTGCGGTTCTTCGAGGCGCGGGTTTCCGCCTTGCGACGGAGCGGGGTCGCTGCCGACCGGCTCATCCTCGATCCGGGGATGGGATTTTTCTTGAGCCCCGCACCGGAAACATCGCTGCACGTGCTGTCGAACCTTCAAAAGCTGAAGTCGGCGTTGGGGCTTCCGCTATTGGTCTCGGTGTCGCGGAAATCCTTCTTGGGCGCCACCGTTGGCCTTCCTGTAAAGGATCTGGGTCCAGCGAGCCTTGCGGCGGAACTTCACGCGATCGGCAATGGCGCTGACTACGTCCGCACCCACGCGCCTGGAGATCTGCGAAGCGCAATCACCTTCTCGGAAACCCTCGCGAAATTTCGCAGTCGCGACGCCAGAGACCGAGGGTTAGATCATGCCTAGCATTCACCTTCCGGCCGCCCGCTAGCGGACCCTGGTCAGGTTCCGCGAAGGTGGGCGCAGACATGCTGGGCTCGTCAGGATCAAACTGCACTATGAGGCGGCGGTTCATACCGCGCCAGGGGAGCGAATGGACAGCGAGGAGCCTCCGAACGTTCGGGTCGCCTGCTCGGGTGATATCGACGAGGTTGTGCGGCTGATGCACGACGCTGCGGCGTGGATGTCCGCCAAGGGAACGCCCGCCTGGGACGTCGCGCGGATCGACCGGACATTCGCGGAGACCTTCGTCCTGAGATCCGAGCTCCTAGTCGCGAGTTGCAGCGACGGCATCGTCGGCTGTTGCACCTTGTCGGCCGAGGATCCCGATGTCACTTTCAGAAGGCGACAGCACGAAATATCAAAAGTCGACCGCACGGTCTTTTCTGACGTTGGAGTCGCCTCAGAAAACGGAAAATAAAGCACGCTAAGGCGTAGTTCCCTCGGGCTACACCGCGTCCGCACTGCGCGGTTCTTTCTTCCCTTGCAGTGACGCAATCAGCGGGCAGGAAACGTTCCCCTTCCGCGCATGGCAGGCGCACACCAAATCAGACAGCACGGCCTCCATGCGCGCCAGGTCAGCCATCCTCTCGCGCACGTCCTTGAGCTTGTGCTCGGCCAGGCTGCTGGCTTCCTCGCAATGGGTGCCATCCTCCAGCCGCAGCAGCTCGGCGATCTCATCCAGGCTGAAGCCCAACCGCTGGGCTGATTTCACGAAGCGCACCCGCGTTACATCCGTCTCGCCATAGCGGCGAATGCTGCCGTAAGGCTTGTCCGGTTCCGGGAGCAAGCCCTTGCGCTGATAGAACCGGATGGTCTCCACATTGACCCCGGCCGTCCTGGCGAAAACGCCAATGGTCAGGTTCTCCAAATTGTTTTCCATATCGCTTGACTCCGTACATAACTACGGAAGTAAGCTTAAGCTATCCAATTCAGATTCGAAAGGACAAACGTATGTCTGAACCTCAAAACGGGTGCGGCGCGCTCTTCACTGGCGGGCTGGCCGCCATCCTCGCCTCGGCTTGCTGCCTCGGGCCGCTGGTTCTGATCGCCTTGGGGTTCAGCGGCGCTTGGATCGGCAACTTGACGGTGTTGGAACCCTATCGCCCCATCTTTATCGGCGTGGCGCTGGTGGCGTTGTTCTTCGCCTGGCGGCGCATCTACCGGCCGTCAGCCGCCTGCAAACCGGGTGAGGTTTGCGCGATTCCCCAAGTGCGAGCTACTTACAAGCTCATTTTCTGGGGCGTGGCCGTGCTGGTTTTGGTCGCGCTCGGATTTCCCTACGTCGTGCCATTTTTCTATTGATCACAGGAGTTCACCATGAAAAAGCTGCTTTCCGCCCTTGCCCTCGCTGCCGTTGTTGCCCCCGTGTGGGCCGCCACCCAGACCGTTACGCTGTCCGTACCGGGCATGACCTGCTCGGCCTGTCCGATCACTGTCAAGAAGGCGATTTCCAAGGTCGATGGCGTCAGTAAAGTTGACGTGACCTTCGAGACGCGCGAAGCGGTGGTCACCTTCGATGATGCCAAGACCAGCGTGCAGAAACTGACCAAGGCTACCGAGGATGCGGGCTACCCATCATCAGTCAAGAACTGATCATGAAAGACCCGAAGACACTGCTGCGGGTCAGCATCATTGGCACAACCCTCGTGGCGCTGTGTTGCTTCACCCCTGTTCTGGTCATTTTGCTCGGTGTGGTCGGCTTGTCCGCGCTGACCGGCTATCTGGACTATGTGCTGCTGCCTGCGCTGGCGATTTTCATCGGCTTGACCATCTACGCCATCCAACGAAAACGCCAAGCCGATGCCTGCTGCACCCCGAAATTCAATGGAGTAAAAAAATGACCGAAATCACCGTGAATGGCATGACCTGCACATCCTGCGCCACCCATGTCAAAGATGCTTTGGAAAAGATTCCCGGCGTGAATGCCGCTGTGGTGTCCTATCCAGAAAGCCGCGCGCAAGTCATGGCAGACACCGCCGTGAGCCACAACCAACTGCTGGCCGCCATCGCCGCATTGGGTTATCAAGGCTCGATCCGGGTTGGTGATTTCAAAGATGAACCAAAAATCCGTGATGCACTTGAGGGCGCCGGTTTGCATATCGCCATCATTGGCAGCGGCGGGGCCGCGATGGCGGCGGCGCTGAAGGCCGTCGAGCAAGGCGCGACGGTCACGCTGATCGAACGCGGCACCATCGGCGGCACCTGCGTCAATATCGGCTGTGTGCCGTCCAAGATCATGATCCGCGCTGCCCATATTGCCCATCTGCGCCGGGAAAGTCCGTTCGACGGCGGTATTGCGGCAACTGTGCCTGCGATTGACCGCAGCAAACTGCTGGCCCAGCAGCAGGCCCGTGTCGATGAACTGCGGCACGCCAAATACGAAGGCATCCTGGACGGCAATCCAGCCATCACCGTTTTGCACGGTGAAGCGCGTTTCAAGGACGACCAGAGCCTGGTCGTCCGTTTGAACGAGGGTGGCGAGCGCGAGGTAACGTTCGACCGCTGCCTGGTCGCCACCGGTGCCAGTCCGGCCGTGCCGCCGATTCCGGGCCTGAAAGAGTCACCCTACTGGACTTCCACCGAAGCGCTTGTCAGCGACACCATTCCCGCACGCCTGGCCGTGATCGGTTCGTCGGTGGTGGCGTTGGAACTGGCGCAAGCCTTTGCCCGGCTCGGCAGCCAGGTCACGATCCTGGCACGCAGCACCTTGTTCTTCCGGGAAGACCCGGCCATCGGCGAGGCCGTGACAGCCGCTTTCCGCGCCGAGGGCATCGAGGTGCTGGAGCACACGCAAGCCAGCCAGGTCGCCCATGTGAACGGCGAATTCGTGCTGACCACCGGACACGGTGAATTGCGCGCTGACAAGTTGCTGGTTGCCACCGGTCGGGCACCGAATACGCGCAGCCTCGCGCTGGACGCGGCGGGGGTCACTGTCAATGCGCAAGGGGCCATCGTTATCGACCAAGGCATGCGCACGAGCAACCCGAACATCTACGCGGCCGGCGACTGCACCGACCAGCCGCAGTTCGTCTACGTGGCAGCGGCCGCCGGCACCCGTGCCGCGATCAACATGACCGGCGGCGACGCAGCCCTCAATCTGACCGCGATGCCGGCAGTGGTGTTCACCGACCCGCAAGTCGCCACCGTGGGCTACAGCGAGGCGGAAGCGCACCACGATGGCATCGAGACCGACAGTCGCACGCTGACACTCGACAACGTTCCGCGAGCGCTTGCCAACTTCGACACACGCGGCTTCATCAAGCTGGTCATCGAGGAAGGTAGCGGACGGCTCATCGGCGTGCAGGCGGTGGCCCCGGAAGCGGGCGAACTGATCCAGACGGCGGTGCTCGCCATCCGCAACCGCATGACGGTGCAGGAACTGGCCGACCAGTTGTTCCCCTACCTGACAATGGTCGAGGGGTTGAAGCTTGCGGCGCAGACCTTCAACAAGGACGTGAAGCAGCTTTCCTGCTGCGCTGGATAAAAAAAGGAGGTTTTCAATGAGCGCCTACACCGTGTCCCGGCTGGCCCTTGATGCCGGGGTGAGCGTGCATATCGTGCGCGACTACCTGCTGCGCGGATTGCTGCGTCCGGTGGCGTGCACCCCGGGCGGCTATGGCCTGTTCGATGATGCCGCCTTGCAACGGCTGTGCTTCGTGCGGGCGGCCTTCGAGGCGGGCATCGGCCTGGACGCGCTGGCGCGGCTGTGCCGGGCGCTGGATGCTGCGGACGGCGATGAAGCGGCCGCGCAGCTTGCCGTTCTGCGCCAGTTCGTCGAGCGTCGGCGCGAAGCGTTGGCCGATCTGGAGGTGCAGTTGGCCACCATGCCGACCGAGCCGGCACAGCACGCGGAGAGTCTGCCATGAACAGCCCCGAGCGCTTGCCGTCCGAGACGCACAAACCGATCACCGGCTACCTGTGGGGCGCGCTGGCCGTGCTCACCTGTCCCTGCCATTTGCCGATTCTCGCCATTGTGCTGGCCGGCACGACGGCCGGCGCGTTCATCGGAGAGTACTGGGGTATCGCAGCCCTCACGCTGACCGGTTTGTTCGTCCTGTCTGTGACACGACTGCTGCGGGCCTTCAAAGATCGATCATGAGCGCTTCCCATTGAGACAAACCACGCTGTCGCTACGTTGCCTCATGCCGGCATCAAATTCGGCTGAGTAGCTTCTCGCCATCTGGACGTAGCTCACCCTTGGGTGAAACATGCCGATACAGGGTCTGCCGCGTGACGCCAAGTTCCTGGCACAGGTCGCCGACCTTGGTCTCTGGCTGACCCATTGCCGCCATCGCCAGCCGCAGCTTGGCGGCGGTCATCTTGAACGGCCGGCCGCCTTTCCGCCCGCGCGCGCGGGCCGAGGCTAGGCCGGCAATCGTGCGCTCCGCGATCAACTCGCGCTCGAACTCGGCCAGGGCGGCGAAGATGCCAAAGACCAGCTTGCCGGCGGCGGTCGTGGTGTCGATGGCCGCGCCGTGCCCGGTTAATACCTTCAAGCCGATGCCGCGCCCAGTCAGGTCGTGCACGGTGTTGATGAGATGTCGCAGGTCGCGTCCGAGCCGATCCAGTTTCCACACGACCAGTGTGTCGCCAGTTCGCAACGCCTTCAGGCAGCTCGTCAAGCCGGGCCGATCCTCGCGCATGCCGGATGCCTGGTCCTCGTAAAGATGTACTGGATCGACCCCGGCGGCAATCAGCGCGTCGCGCTGCAAATCGGTAGCCTGGGAGCCGTCCGCCTTCGATACCCGCATGTAGCCTATCAGCATGTCGTACCTGTCACATATACGTTCGATTATGTGACAGTGTGCACCGGAAAGTTCTGGTCGTCAAAATTTGTCACTTAACCCGTCATTCTGTCTAAGACATGCAAAGGGTCCATCAGGCACGTAATGTGACAGGAATTCCGGGGGGATGCCTTCCTTTGCGAAGGTGGCGCGCAACTGTTCCAGGGAAGCGGGGTCGCGCCGACCATAGGAAGCCAACGCGAACAGCGAGCGTGCCGTCTCGGGGTCGTGCCGCGCTTCAATGATGGCCTCATCGATGGCCTGGACTGCCCGTTGCCAGTGATCGACGGGTTCGGGCTTCGGCGTTTTCGCCGACAGGCCACTGGTGAAACCGGTTTGGGGTTCGGACCAGAACAGCTTTGCATGCTCGCCCGGCGGGCTTATATCCCTCATCTCAATCAAGCTGATTGCCGTTGCCGCCGCCTCCAGCATCTGCAACCGTACTGCCGGGTTCAGGGTTTCATACGGTCGCCACAGACTTTGCCCAGCACGCAGCGGATGCCCGCAGCCTTCCCAGACTTGGCGGAGATACCCCGCGCAGGTTCCGCACGTCGAAAGCGGGGTGTTCAGCTCATCGAGCAGCGTGCGTAGTAGCCGAAACCACAATCCAGCGTGGATGCGTCGGCGCGGCAGCTCCACATGGCCGGTCGTCAGTGCCTGCCAGGTGCGCCGGTCCATCACCGCAATCGCGTCGCTGGCGGTGCGCGGCGCAGTGTCGGCGTTCTCCCAGCCGAGAAACCGCCCAGGCACGCCCCAATAGGATTCCAGCCAGCAGCCATGCAGCGGGCAGCTCAGCATCAGGGGCAGCTTCCATGCAAGCAGTACGGCTTGGTTTGCCGGGTCGTTCAGACAGAGCGGGCAGGCGCGATGTATCGGCTGGCTGGGCAGCCAGGCACGCCAGCTCGTGATGGATCGCGTCCTACGGCGGAGTTTCGGCAGCAGCACCGAGAGCTGGAACGCATAGGTTTCCAATGCGTCTGGAATCTGATCATCAAGGCTGTCCAGTAGCCAAGGCACCCAGCCGGCGAAACTCATGCAACGCAGCCGGTCCGGCTCGATGCCGCTCCGCTGGGAGAGCATCGCCAGCAGCGCCAGTGGTGGCGCGGTGTCCAGGTCATCAACCTGGCCGTGACCAAGATCGTGCTCCAGCAGCTCGGACACCTCCATGTGATAGCAAAGGGCCACGCGGTTGAGCCACGAAGACAAGGCTTCGCCTTCCCTGGGAGCCGGATGCAGTGGCCAGTGTGGCGCTGGCTTCACATCAGTTCCCGCTCGAATTGCCGCCGCCGCTCGCTGGGACCGGTGTAATCGGCCATGCTGAGCGTGCGATGGTTGATCGCTTCCTCACCGCTCTCCACGGCAGCGACGGCCGCCGCCATCAACAGGTGCGCCAGCTCGCCGATGGTGCCCTCGCTGCGCGTGAGCAGGTAGCGGGCCATATCCAGCGTGGCAATCGACGAGGGTCGCCGCAGCGGGAGCGAAGCCGCGAAGCTGGCCAGCAGTGAGCAGCAATCGTCGTTGGCCTCCCACACCGGCAGCATCATCGGCTCGAAGCGGTTTTCCAACTGGTCGTCCGAGCGGATCGCCAAGTAGGCATCGCGTGTGCCGACCCCGACCAGCGGGATGCGCAGCTCGTTGCCGAGGAAACGCAGCAGGTTGAGGAATTCCCGGCGGTTGACGCTGTTGCCGGCCAGGACGTTGTGCAATTCGTCGATCACCAGCATGCGCACGCCGACCTTGCGTAGCAGTGCCAGCGCCAATTGCTCCATTTCCGGCAGCCGTGGGCGCGGGCGCAATGGCGCGCCCATCGCGGCAAGTAGCGCGACGTAGAAGCGGATTACCGACGGTTCGGATGGCATCTGCACGACCAGTACCGGAATGTGCTCCTGGTCGGCGTCGGAGCTGGCCGGGTGGGTGCGGCGGAATTTCTCGACGATCATCGACTTGCCGTTGTTGGTTGGACCGACCAACAGCAGGTTGGGCATGCGTTGTTTGTTCGGCCACGCATACAGGGCTTCCAGCCGATTCAGCGCCTCGACTGCTCGCGGATAGCCGATCCAGCGGTCAGCGCGAAGGCGATGGATGCGTTCGTCCGCCGGAAGACGGGCCAAGCCCTGGGCCACCGGCATCAGGTGGGACAAGTCGATGATGGGATATTCTTCCACGGCTACCACTCCTCAATCTGGTCGAACGGTTTGGCAGGTGGCTGGTTGTCTGCCTGCGGGTCAGCCATGTCCGCGTCCGGTGGTGGCGTGGTTTTGAAAAGAACTGCCGTTGCCTTGAGATGCTGGCGTCGATCCGCGTCGCGCCGCGCCTTGCGCGTAGCTTTCTGCGCGGTGGACACGATTTCGCGCATCTGGCCGATCATGCGAAACAGCGCCGACTCATCCACCTGTTCGCGCCCTTGCTGCCGCAATTTCGCCAGCGCCTGTCGTTGTTCCCAGAGGGTGACAGCCGGGTGCGACAAGGTGCGGTATGGAATTTCCAGATAGTGCTGCCCCTCCGGCTCCAGCACCCAAATGCGGCTGATGTCGCGCGGGTCGCGCCGGATCAGGAACGCAGGCAAGCGGTCGCGCCGAGCTATCCACGGCTTGAGCGCATCGGCGTAGTAATGGATGTGGTCGATGACGAAGCCGGTGCGGGTCAGCGTGCGGCGGATGATGGGCAGAAAATCGACCAGAAAAGCCGTGGTGCGAGTGATGACGGTTGGCACGCCGGTCCGCGCGATAGCTTCGGCCCAGCGCGCTGCCGGCGGCTGGAGCAGGCCGTTGTGCACGGAGCCGTGGTAGGTGCCGACCGCCAATGTGAGCCAGCGCTCCAGCTCACGCAGCGTCAGGGCGGCCTTGTTTTCGGAATCGTAGTCGCCGCGCTGGTCAGGGTTGGAGAAGGTCGTCCCTGGCAATTCGTCGTGGATCATCTGCATCGCCGTGCCGATGATCCGTTCCACGATGCCGCCGTAGTGCGGCTGCCCGAGCGGGCGATAGTCAAGCCGGATGCCATGCTGCTCGCAGCCTCGGCGTAGCGCTTCGCTCTTGAACTCGGCCGCGTTGTCCAGGTAGAGCAGCCTGGGCTTGCCGCTCATCGGCCACTCCATTTCTATGTTCAGACCCTCCAGCCAGGGACGCTTGTCGCAGGCGACATGCACAAGGCACAGGCCGACCGAAACAGATGACGGCGCTTCCAGCGTGACGACCATGCCGAGCACGCAGCGGGTAAACACGTCGATGGCGATGGTCAGATACGGACGGCCAATCGGTTGCCGGTCGCGCTCGTCCACCACGATCAGGTCGATGACCGTGTGATCAATCTGCACTTGTTCCAGTGGCGCGGTCACGGCGGGAGGCTCACCACCGACACCTTGCAGGCTGCGGGACGCATCCTGACCTTCCCGGCGGCGAGTGGCCTTGAGCGGATCGAGGCCGGCGATCCGCAGAGCCACGGTGTTGCGCGCCGGCGCCCGCAGCTTTTGCGCTTTGCAAGCCTGCGCGACCTCGCGGTGGAACGCTGCCAGGCTACGCTTCTGCTTGGTCAGGAAGCGCTTTTGCAGCAACTCGCGGATGATGCGCTCAACTGATTCCGGCAAGCGTCCCTTGCCTTTTCCGCCGCCGGATCGGCTGCGAGCCAGGTCCGTCACAAGCCCAGCACCTTGCCGGGCACGGCGGATTAGGACATACACCTGCCGCCTGGACAGGCCAAGCGCGTGAGCAGCGGCATCGGCGGCTTCATGCCCGACCACATCAAGCGCTGCCAGCGGCCCGATGATTTCCGCCCGTTGCCGGGCCTGCGCCCAAGCCGCATCGGGCAGGGTGGCCACGCCTTGCTCGGCAATCAATGATGTGTCTGACGCCATGCTCACACCTCGCTTTGGTGCACACGAGTATTGAGCATAGTCGAGATTGGTGCAGATGACTTCTGATATTGCGTTGTCAGG
Organism: Aeromonas sp. ASNIH7; assembly: GCF_002903485.1. NCBI lineage: Bacteria > Pseudomonadati > Pseudomonadota > Gammaproteobacteria > Aeromonadales > Aeromonadaceae > Aeromonas > Aeromonas sp. ASNIH7. Next base: position 1,508,538 of record NZ_CP026226.1, on the reverse strand, counting down.
AGTCGCCTGCACATCTGGCGTTACGCCCCGTCAATTGGTGCAGTCGTCTTCTGAAAATGACACCAGGTCTGTCTGCATCTGCTCTACCGACTCATACCAGGTTGTCCTCCCCTTGATACGGAAGTGTTCATCCAGCAGGGTACGATGTAGCCGCTCGATAAAGCCGTTGCTCTGCGGCCTGCGTACCTTGGTGGTCCGGTGCTCAATCCCCTCCAGTTGCAGGAACAGCTCGTAGGGGTGATGGTCAGGGCGCCCGCAGAACTCGCGCCCGTTGTCCGACAGGATGGTATAGACCCGCGCCTCGTGAGCCTCGAAGAACGGCAGGACCGTTTCGTTGAGCACATGGACCGAGGTCACCGGCAGCTTGCTGGTGTAGAGCCGTCCCCAGGCATGGCGGCTGTAGCAGTCCAGTACGGTTTGCAGATACACCTTGCCCACCCCCTTGAGTGCGCCGACGAAGAAGGTGTCGACCGCCACCAGTTCCCCGGTGTAGTGAACCTCAATTTGGCGTTCGCGAAACTCGGGGCTGAAGCGCTCGAGCAGGCGGATCTGCTCGTCATTGAGCTCAATCGTCTGTTCCCTGTGGGTTTTCTCGAGGCGCAACAAGCGGTCATGCTTGGAGAGCAAGTCGTGACGTTGCCACACGCCACGCACACCGCCCGCACTGACGTTGATGCCTTGCAGAGCCAGTTCTTGCGCGACCCGCAGCGGGCCATGGGTTGGTCTGGTGAGGGAGTAATCGAGGATGGCCTGCTCAATCTCGGGAGCGACCCGGTTGGGATGCGCCCCTTTGCAGCCGGGGAGTTTGTCGAGCAAGCCCTCAGCCCCATAGGTCTGGTAGTTACGGCGAATCTCGTAGAACTGCTGGCGGCTGTAGCCGATGAGCTTGCAGGCTTTGCTGACGTTATTGAGCTCTTTGGCGAGCTCTAGCAGGCTGAGTTTACGACGTGCTACTTTCTCGTTGGTGGTCATACGGTGACTCCGGATAACACGGTAGGGGTACCGTTTTGTTATCCGGTTTGAAGCCGTATGACCACTCCCTTTTGTGGGCACCTGTCAGGTGAATACCATCTCCATACAGCGGCCGGTGGGCTAGATCCTGTCGAACGGGGGCGCATCCACCAACAACAGGTCAAGGTCAAAGAGGAAACCCGAAAGCGGGAAGATGGCCACAGGAAAGCTGCTGCACGCGCCTGCCGCATCATGAATGCTCATTCGCGTGGCTGTGGTAGCGCCTACCTATCAAGGAAAGGTTTTGCGGAACGCCAGAGCGCGATCAGCGGTACCAAAGAAACGATAAACGGTGAGGTGTTCCCTGTCGGTAGCGTGATTGTTCCCTTGCTCGATGGTGCAGGGAATCTGGTGAACGTGGAGCTAATTCGCAACGAAGATGGTTTGAAACACACCTTGGGTGGTGGCCGCAAGGCTGGTGTATATCATCGCATTGATGGTGGGGCGCTGGTGGCAGTGGTGGAAGGCTACGCCACCGGTCTATCAGTCCAGCAGGCGACAGGGGCAACAGTCTATTGCGCGATGACTGCCAACAATCTGATGAACGTGGCTGAGATTGCTAGAAGTCAGAACCCAGACGCCGAAATCATCATCTGTGGTGATCACGATTTGGATAACGCAACAGGCCAGCGTAATGACTCTACCAAGCACCAGACTGAGCAAGCAGCACAAGCAGTGGGCGGGCGTGCAATATTTCCACCAGAGGCCGGGGATTGGAACGATTACCACCAAGCTCATGGGCTGAGCAACACACAAGAGGCCATCATGAGCGCCAGCACCAGACTGGCGACTAGCCAAAGCCAAAACGCCAGCCAGAAGGGAGATGAATCCAGGAAGATCGTGGTGAACCAGCTCCAACGGGAGCATGAGCCACCAGCCACCATGATAGACAAAATGAGTGCTAGTCAGCGGGCTGCACTACTGGTCGAACGATTGGGGCAAGTTGCTATCAGCCTTGAGTCCGAGCGTGTCTATCGCTATGACGGTGGCCTATGGACACCATGGACAGATACAGAACTGCGCCGCGAAATGGCTGCCATCTTTATCGAGCATGGAGTTCCGTTCAGTGACAAAGGTATTGCCACCACAGTTTCCACTATGAAGCTGATGATCCCAACCATGGGTCAGCCTACCAAAGAGCTGATCGGCTTTGCTAATGGGGTTTATGACATGGCAACTCGCCAGTTTCGGCCACATTCGCCCAGCAATGGGCTGCTCACGCACAACGGCATCAACTATGCTCCGCCACTCGTTGATGAATGTCTCGAGCGGGATGCCCCCAACTTCACTAGGTGGTTATCTCACGCAGTCGATAACAACGCCGCCAAGATGGCTCGCATCAATGCCGCCTTATATATGGTGCTGGCAAACCGTTATGACTGGCAGCTATTCCTTGAGGTTACCGGTGAGGGGGGCAGCGGTAAGAGCATCTTTGCCAATGTGGCAATCCTGTTAGCTGGTGGAAAACGGAACACTGGCTCCGGCAACATGGCCTCACTGGACCACGCTAAAAGTCGCTACCAGTTTGTCGATAAACGGCTGATTGTGCTGCCTGACCAGCCCAAATACATCGGTGATGGCAGTGGCATCAAGGCCATTACCGGGGGCGATTTGGTCGAGATCGATGGGAAGTATGAGAAACAATTTGCCACTGTCATTCAGGCTGTTGTGCTGGCCACCAATAACGAGCCTATGGTCATTACTGAACGCAATGGGGGAATATCCCGACGTAGGGTGATCTTTACCTTTGACCGGGTTGTGGCCGAAGCGGATAAAGACCCGTTGCTTGGAGACAAGATTGCCGCCGAGTTGCCGGTGGTGATCCGCTATCTGTTAGCCCAGTTCGCCGAACCTGAGCATGCCCGTCACTTATTGCTGGAACAGCGTAACTCCGATGATGCCTTGATCATCAAACGAGCCACCGACCCCGTGATCGACCTTTGCGGGATGGTGCTCTTTCTGGATGAACCCAAGGGATTGATGATGGGGGGGAATCCGGAGATCAAGCGGGAACCCCGACGCTATCTCTATCATGCCTACCTTGCCTTCATGGAGTACCACGGTCTGGGGCGCCCGCTATCAGTTCAAGGTTTTAGCCGTGCGCTTAAGGCAGCAGCCAAAGAGTATGGCCGCCAATACTGCAGTCGGGTGATCAAGGGCAAATCGCAAACCAACATTATGTTGACCGAGGTAGCGGAGATGTTCTTACCCCAAGCGGTCTACGCCGATCAGTAATGACGGCATAGTGATGACGGAATGATGAGCTTGGCCGCTGTACCTGATGATACCTAGGACTTTCATCTACAAACCCTACCCTCCCTACCTAGCACAGCTGAAAGCCTTGCCAGGCAAGGGATATAAAGAGGTAGGGTGAGTATTCTCTAACCCTACCCAAACCCTACTGGTCATCTTTATCCCTACCGTCATGGCTGATTTGGCTTGGTTGCAAATCTAGGCTGCTCTGATTAACCAAACGGTGCTGGGGTAGGGTATGGGTAGGGTCTGAATGTTGAACCCTACACGTCTCAAGCCAGTCTTGGTAAGGCCTGCAACGGGGGTAGGCTGGGTAGGCACCAAAAGCGGTAAAACATTTCAGGGGATTAGCGGGCCAAGCCAATGATGATCCACCAAGCCCAACGTGAAGCAGAAGCGAATGATCGACGAAATTCTGAAGAGGTATGCCAAAGAGATAGCAAAAGAGGAAAAGCAGCGGCTAAAGGAGCAAAAACGAGCAGAACGCCAACGCAAGCAGCTAGAACGATTGTGCAAGCCAGCACCGGGAGTCGAAGACATTTTTCGGTATCGTAATGCCTGGGCTCGGAATGTCGGGCAGTCTAACCGTCGATTGATGGAACGAGCAGAACGAGACCATGCCATAGCCAAGCTGGGGCCGATCAATCACTTGGCTGCTCTTGTCGTTGCAATGGAGTGGCATCCGCACCATGCCTATATTCTGATCGTCGCAACAGACCCCGGCGTGACCTGTGAGGAGCTGACTGATTTCTACAACCTGAGTCATTCAAATCACAGGATGGTGTTCCGTCGCTTGAACACGGTGTTGAAGCAGTTGGGTTGGCGTTTTGCCTCATACCCTAAATAACTGATCCCAATAGTGCTACACCTTCGCTGTGCCATAGCCATTCCCCGGGAAAGGAGACACGGTATCCATGAAGTGTTTCACTCGGGCCAGCAGGTTTGCCATCCCTCTGCATTGATGATTGCGCGTGATGGTTTCATGTAACTTGTGCCATAGCCGTTCTATGTGATTAACCCAAGGGCTGTAAACTGGCTGGAACACCAGGCAGAACTTGGGATTCTTCTTCAACCATCGCTCGGTCTGTTTGCTTTTGTGAATGATGTAGTTATCGAGGATCAACGTGATGGTTTTGGCTCGTCGGTAGTGGTGGCGCAGCTTTTCCAGCATGGCAATAAACAGCGATGAGTTTTTCTTGATCCCGCTGACGTAAAGTACCCTTCCGTTGCCTGCGTGGAGAACGCCTGCCAGATAATGCTTGGCATTCTGCCCCGGTGTGACAACCCGCTTTTGCTGCGCTCTGAACATCCAGTCGGCTCCTAATTTGGGATTGAGGTCTATATCGACTTCATCCTCATAAAACACCGGATTATCGGCATCACAGCGGGCCAGCGCGGCGTCGATATTCGCCATTTTTTCCTGATAGGCTGGGTCTTTTATCCGCAAGGTCGGCACGGGCCTGCGCCAGACAATGCCCATACGAGGTAACCATCGGCGGAGCGTGGAGGCTGCCACATTGAGCCCTGTTAACCGATTGATTTTTATAGCCAATAGTTCAGTACACCAACGGCTGCGCTGATAACCAAAATCTTGCGGAGAAAACTGCATGAGCAGCACCAGTAAGGTGACAATCTTGGCGATAGGTAAGACTGGGGCACGGCCAGCCGGTAAGGCTTCTAGCGCATCTATGCCTTCATCTCGATACCACCGAAGCCAACGACCGATGGTCGAGCGCGCAGCGCCGGTAAGGTGATGAACATCGGTGATCGTGCGTCCTTCATGTAACAGCAAGATGGCCATCAAGCGACGAGCATGTCCTTTATCACGGGTGGCATGGATGATTTTGTGAATGCGGCGCCGTTGTGGTCGTGGCAGAGGTGGTAGGATAGGCATCAACTCAGTCCTTTGGGTGTGGCTTGTTTTGTTTAGCGACTAATCAGATCGCACAAACTGGACTGAGTTCCCTTCCTCCGGTGATCTACTATTCGGAACAGCTATTTAGCCATGGCACCTGCAATAAAATAATAGATTTGTTGCGATCTGGCTATTTCATCAATCAATACGAAAACCGTTTTATAGTTTTCATCTATAGGATTCTTTATGGTAAGGGAGATATTTTTCATATATTTTTTGAGCAACCTCTATGTTACGAGAGTCGTTGCTGGCATGTAGTTCTGCAGTAGCCAGCAGCGCCTTTGCTTTAGTGTTGATATCCAAAGTTTTGCCCCAAAATGCTGGGACCAACCAGAGCCTGCCGTTAGGATGGGGCCTAACTTTCAACGCTGCTATTTTTCGTTGTATAGGACTAAATGTGAAGAGTTGTAGCTCAAATGGTTCTAAGTAATGGGTGAGTTCATCTGCGGCGACCTCGCCCCCCCAATAATCTGAACTTTCTAGTGCAATCTGTTGCCAGGATGAGGTTAGATCAAGTCTGATGCCACCTAGTTTTGGCCTCAAAGTGGTACGATAGTATTCGATCCACAAGCGGTAAAGGGCCGCTTCATCGAGAATACGTCTCTTGCTTCCCATGCTGATCAATTTTTCAGATTCAAGGTAATCAAGACCTTTGCTAACCATTCCCAATGAAACACCAGCTAACTCAGCTATCTCTCGAAAAGAGTATTGAAGTAGATGGGGATGAGCAAGAATGGGAAAGAGCAGCTTCACTACGCCGATACTTGGCTTGTTTGCCGTATTCATTTTGTGAGAGTTAAAGAGCTGTTGCTGGGGAGATTTACCATCAATCCATAGGTTTAAGCCCATACAGTTCACCCGAGCATTACCCGCCTCATCAATGAAATTCAGTTTATGCTCTACACAAAAGTCAGCAAGGAATGGTGTCAAATGGTTGCAAATAAGTAATCGATTCGGGCTTGCGTAGGGAATGAGTTGACGAAGCGTTTCCTTGCGGCGAACAAGCTTTACTTCAATATCGAATTCATAGTGTTCACCCCCTACCTGCAACTGCAGAGAGGCATCAGTAAAAGGCCTGTCGGTGCGAGTATGCAATTTCGCATCATCAAGTAATTGGCAGTAGATATGTGATGGTAGATTGCCTAGGGCTACTTCAATCAGCTCAATCTCGTTGTTCATGATTCTTTCTTGTTCATGATTCATGAACATCATGCTATTCATGAACAAACAGTAACGCAAGGATCTTTGATGTAGCCACCCAAAAGACCTCAAACGGTCCCTTCTCTTACAAGCTTAGCAGGAGCTCATACCCCTGCTCCTCAACCTCTTGATAGAACCATGACTGTAGGGCATGAATTTCATCATTCGTTCGCTCTGCAGGAACGCAAACGAGAAGATAGGCCATCCAGAGATCTTCAACCGAGGGTTTTGAGCTCCATTGCTTGGTCTGAACCACCAACGAGCCAATATCATGGATTCGGCTTGGTACGCGAAAGCCATCTTGTCCCATCACTCTCTCACCTCTTTGAGTGGCAACAGCCAACCTTCTTCCTGCAGCTGCTCCGCCTGTCCGTTTACATCAACGACGCTCCCATCAGCCCCTACCACTCGGTTGGTCCAAATCGCATGACGAACATCTGCTGCCACGGCAGCCTTCAGCATGGAAGCAATAGCTTGAGTACCATGGTCATGGCCATAAAAATGCCGCGAGAGAACCTTATAGCTGGTCACGCTGCCTGCTGGCACCACCACCTTGAGGTGGGCCAACAGATCATTCCAGTTCACACTGCTCATAGCTTCCTTTGCAATGGCTTACCGAATCCCTTGAACAGCAGGTCCAGGATCAAACCCTGGATGATATTGGCCGCCTCGGGTCGAGAGAGGTAGTCCAGCGACATGCCATTCTGGATATCCATCCGCTCGATCACGGCCGCATCAACCGCCTTGGGATAGTCACCCAGCATGATGGCGTCGCGGGGGTTATTTCGCACCTGATCCATCAAGGGCTGGTTTTCCGCAATCTTGCTGGCCATCCCCTGTAGCCAATCCAGCTTGTCTCCATCAGTCACCTCTGTACCAAACAGATCATTCAACTGCTCCAGGATGTGAGAGAGGAAGTCTTTCTTCTCCTCTTTTGCTTTGGCACTGCCGAGCGCCGAGATGCCCTGCAAGCCATTGCCGCTTGCATCAGCTTTGAGCTTGAGATCCTGAGCTCGCTTGGCCTTGAGGTTGTAATGGCTCAGCAACACTTGGGAGAGGTCAATCTCATCCTCCTCCAGTACCTCCTGACGCAACATCGGCAGCAGGTGGCGGGCGAACACGCAGAGCCGCTCCAATGATTCGTCATCAAAGGCGGTGATCTGGGAGACAAACTCATAGAACCGCACATAGCTATTGAGATCTTTCTTGAAGAGATCCAGCTCGCCCCGGGCTTCGGTCGCTTCTTTGACCCGCCGTTCGGCATTTACCTTGTCAGTCGCAGATCCCCCCTCCCGCTCGATGCGTTTGAGCATCTGGCGACACTCCCACACAGCTTCACTCGCCAGCTTGTAACGTTTGGTGAACCGCTCGACAGCCGGTTTGATATAACCGGGCAAGGCTTCGGCCCCACGCTTGGGATCGAAATAGGCATCACTAAACGCCTCCACCTCGCTCCAGGTAAAGATGCCCGTCGCTTTCAGCTTGTGGAACAGGTCATAGACCAGATTAGGATCGGAGACGGTATCGAGAGTGGCTGTCTCAAAATATTTATGGAACTCCTCCAGCACATCCTGCGGATCATTCACGAAATCGAGCACAAAGGTGCTCTCCTTGCCAGGATAGGTGCGGTTGAGGCGAGAAAGGGTCTGGATGCAATCCACTCCTGTCAGCTTCTTGTCCACATACATGGCACACAGCTTGGGCTGATCGAAACCAGTCTGAAACTTGTTGGCCACCAGCATCACCTGATAGTCCTGAGTATCGAATGCCTTACGCATGTCCCGCCCATTAAGCTCGGGGTTCATGTTCCGCTCGTTAAAGCTCTGCCCTTCCTCTTCGATGTCGCCAGAGAACGCCACCATGGCGCGAATAGCACCATAGCCTTGCTCTGTTACATACTTGTCGAACGCCAGCTTGTAGCGAACCGCCTCCAGCCGACTCGACGTCACAACCATCGCCTTGGCCTGCCCTCCCAGGAGATTGGCCACGTTGGTGCGGAAATGCTCAACGATGATCGCCACTTTCTGGCCGATATTGTGCGGGTGTAGCCGCACCCACTTGGATAGCCGGATGCGAGCCTTCTTGGCATCCACTTCCTTATCCGCCTCTTCTGCCTTCATGGCGAGTTTGTAAGCAAGCGAATAGTTGGTGTAGTTCTTCAGTACATCGAGGATAAAACCCTCCTCGATGGCCTGACGCATGGAGTAAACATGAAATGGCTTGGGCTTGTTATCCGGGCCAAGCGGCATCGCCGGGTTTGCTGGGCGGCCAAACAGCTCCAGCGTTTTACCCTTCGGGGTTGCCGTAAAGGCGAAGTAGCTGATGTTCTGGCTGCCACCGCGAGCGGCCAGCGTCATGTTCATCACATCTTCGCCACTGAGTTCCTCTTCCCCATCCAGCTGCTCGGCCATCAAGACTTCACGCAACTGGCGAGCCGTACTGCCGGTCTGGCTTGAGTGCGCCTCATCGGCAACTACCGCAAAGCGAGAGCCTTTCAGCGTGGTCGACTCCTGAATGGCCTTGAGTACGTGAGGGAAGGTTTGAATGGTGACGATGATGATGGGCGTGCCACTGGCCAGTGCCTCGGTCAGTTGTGCCGACTTGGAGCCATCTCCCTCTTCCCGGTTGATGCGACTCACCACCCCATCAGCATGGTCAAACTGGGCGATAGTCTCTTGCAACTGGCTGTCGAGCACCGTTCTATCGGTAATCACGATCACCGAATTGAACAGCTTCTCCCCTTTATCCAGGTAGAGCGAGGCCAGCTGATGGGTCAGCCAAGCAATCGAGTTGGATTTGCCAGACCCTGCCGAGTGCTGGATCAGGTACTTCTGACCAGCCCCCTCTAGCCCCACCGTGGCCAACAAATTCTGAACCACTTTCCACTGGTGATAGCGAGGGAAGATCATCGTCTCTTTCTTCTTCTGCCGCCCCAGCTCATCCTCTTCTACCTTCACCTCAAGGTGCAGATAGCGACTCAGTATCCGCAGGAAGTTATCCGGTTGCAGGATCTCTTGCCACAGATAACCGGTAGCAATGCCCTCCTCACCATTCACTGGCAAGGGCTGATCATTACCCGCCCCACCCTCACGGGTGCCCTGATTGAATGGCAGGAAGAAAGTCGAGTCGCCCGCCAGCTTGGTGGTCATCGCCACCTCGAACTGATTCACTGCAAAGTGCACCAGCGCCCCGCGGCGAAAACTCAGTAGTGGTTCATCACGCCCATTGGTCTTGGGCAAGCGATCTTCCCGATACTGCTTCTTGGCATTCTCCAGCGACTGCTTGAAGCAAGATTTGAGCTCCAATGTCGCTACCGGGATGCCGTTCAAAAAGAGGGTCAGATCGATACGGCCATCATAGCCGTGGGGGCTATAGACTAACTCGGGCACCACCCGCAGCCGGTTGGCTTGATAGCGAGCCAGCAGCTCGGGATTCAAGTCATGATCAGGCTTGAAGCTGGCAACCTTGAGTCGATGACCGCGATCTTCAATCTGGTTACGCAGCAGCCACAGGGTTCCCCCTTCACTGCGTTTCAGCTGGCGCACCGCACCATCCAGTAGGTGGCGTTCCGGCTGCTCGCCATAGGTCTTGCAGTATTTCTGCCACCCCTCAGGCTGGCTCTCTTGCACAAAGGCGACCAAGTCTTCCCGGTAGAGAGCTCGCTCTTTATCGTAGTGAGACGACTCACCCACCAGCCAGCCCGAAGCGGCCAGCTGCGTGATGATATGGTCTTGAAATGCCTTTTCCCGTACTTTGTTATCCATTGTTATTTCACTTCCGTTTAATCGATAACATACCCTATTTAGTCCACTTAATTGGGGTGAGGGTACTCTTGAGATAAAGAGGGTGAGCAGGTTCCCCCGATTGATTCAGTTTCAGATAATGCAGTTCAGTTAAAAAGCCTCGGACGTGGGATGAACGTTGCTTAAAAGCCCCATGATTCCCCCATGCAGCCACTACCCCCCCTGCTTTATTAGCGAGCTCGGTAAGCCAATCATTATTGGCAATACCAATCGGCTCTACGGCTACTTTCATATCATCAGGGTCGGTAGCCCGATAGGCGAAGAGGTTGGCCATCACCAAGCCACCATAGCCCCAGCTTTTTGAAAAACCTATGCAACGGCGAATAGTAGGATCATCCTCTGTCTCATCTGCAGTGGATGGGTTCAGTCCAATAAACAGGGCATAAGGTTTGCTGCTATCCCATACCCGACTTAAGGCGTAGCGGTAACAACGACACTCAGAAAGCACAGCATGGCTGGCAAGTTGAGGGTATTGCAAAGCACTAGAAAGCGTCATGCGGTTACCTCATTGTCACTAAATAGCTGTTCCGAATAGTAGATCACCGGAGGAAGGGAACTCAGTCCAGTTTGTGCGATCTGATTAGTCGCTAAACAAAACAAGCCACACCCAAAGGACTGAGTTGATGCCTATCCTACCACCTCTGCCACGACCACAACGGCGCCGCATTCACAAAATCATCCATGCCACCCGTGATAAAGGACATGCTCGTCGCTTGATGGCCATCTTGCTGTTACATGAAGGACGCACGATCACCGATGTTCATCACCTTACCGGCGCTGCGCGCTCAACCATCGGTCGTTGGCTTCGGTGGTATCGAGATGAAGGCATAGATGCGCTAGAAGCCTTACCGGCTGGCCGTGCCCCAGTCTTACCTATCGCCAAGATTGTCACCTTACTGGTGCTGCTCATGCAGTTTTCTCCGCAAGATTTTGGTTATCAGCGCAGCCGTTGGTGTACTGAACTATTGGCTATAAAAATCAATCGGTTAACAGGGCTCAATGTGGCAGCCTCCACGCTCCGCCGATGGTTACCTCGTATGGGCATTGTCTGGCGCAGGCCCGTGCCGACCTTGCGGATAAAAGACCCAGCCTATCAGGAAAAAATGGCGAATATCGACGCCGCGCTGGCCCGCTGTGATGCCGATAATCCGGTGTTTTATGAGGATGAAGTCGATATAGACCTCAATCCCAAATTAGGAGCCGACTGGATGTTCAGAGCGCAGCAAAAGCGGGTTGTCACACCGGGGCAGAATGCCAAGCATTATCTGGCAGGCGTTCTCCACGCAGGCAACGGAAGGGTACTTTACGTCAGCGGGATCAAGAAAAACTCATCGCTGTTTATTGCCATGCTGGAAAAGCTGCGCCACCACTACCGACGAGCCAAAACCATCACGTTGATCCTCGATAACTACATCATTCACAAAAGCAAACAGACCGAGCGATGGTTGAAGAAGAATCCCAAGTTCTGCCTGGTGTTCCAGCCAGTTTACAGCCCTTGGGTTAATCACATAGAACGGCTATGGCACAAGTTACATGAAACCATCACGCGCAATCATCAATGCAGAGGGATGGCAAACCTGCTGGCCCGAGTGAAACACTTCATGGATACCGTGTCTCCTTTCCCGGGGAATGGCTATGGCACAGCGAAGGTGTAGCACTATTGGGATCAGTTATTTAGGTGGAGTCCAGCCCCGTAGGTCGATCTTGCCGGTCACTGCGGCGGAAATCAGGGCGATGCGGCGTTCTTGCATCAAATCAATGGTACATTTAGCCTTAGTATTCAGCATGTCCAACTTATCGCATTGGTCGCGAATCCAGCTCGCGAGCTGGATCTGTTCATCTAAAGGTGGCAAAGGTATTTTTAATTGTTTGTAATCACCGAGCCCAAATCTCTTTCTAGTAGACTCGACGCTGATATCATCAACAATTGCCTTTCCATACGTTGAGTTGAGCAAGCAAGATAAATAATAAGCATCACAAAGCTGCTTGTTCACTCGAATTCTGACAACGTCCTGAGTAATTATTGCCTCTGGTTCGGAGTTGGGGTAAATACAAGCTTCGCCAGGAGGAGAACCTACTTTCGCCACCAAAACATCACCAGGTTCAACCTTACATACATTCAGCTGCTTGGGAAGGTGCGAATAAGCGGGGAAATTCTTCTCGGCTGACTCAGTCATTTCATTTCTTCATGTTTGAGCCGATTTTTTCTCCCGTAAATGCCTTGAATCAGCCTATTTAGACCGTTTCTTCGCCATTTAAGGCGTTATTCCCAGTTTTTAGTGAGATCTCTCCCACTGACGTATCATTTGGTCCGCCCGAAACAGGTTGGCCAGCGTGAATAACATCGCCAGTTGGTTATCGTTTTTCAGCAACCCCTTGTATCTGGCTTTCACGAAGCCGAACTGTCGCTTGATGATGCGAAATGGGTGCTCCACCTTGGCCCGGATGCTGGCTTTCATGTATTCGATGTTGATGGCCGTTTTGTTCTTTCGTGGATGCTGTTTCAAGGTTCTTACCTTGCCGGGGCGCTCGGCGATCAGCCAGTCCACATCCACCTCAGCCAGCTCCTCGCGCTGTGGCGCCCCTTGGTAGCCGGCATCGGCTGAGACAAATTGCTCCTCTCCATGCAGCAGATTACCCAGCTGATTGAGGTCATGCTCGTTGGCCGCGGTGGTGACTAGGCTGTGGGTCAGGCCACTCTTGGCATCGACACCAATGTGGGCCTTCATGCCAAAGTGCCACTGATTGCCTTTCTTGGTCTGATGCATCTGCGGATCGCGTTGCTGCTCTTTGTTCTTGGTCGAGCTGGGTGCCTCAATGATGGTGGCATCGACCAAGGTGCCTTGAGTCATCATGACGCCTGCTTCGGCCAGCCAGCGATTGATGGTCTTGAACAATTGGCGGGCCAGTTGATGCTGCTCCAGCAGGTGGCGGAAATTCATGATGGTGGTGCGGTCCGGCAAGGCGCTATCCAGGGATAACCGGGCAAACAGACGCATGGAGGCGATTTCGTACAGAGCATCTTCCATCGCGCCATCGCTCAGGTTGTACCAATGCTGCATGCAGTGAATGCGTAGCATGGTTTCCAGCGGATAAGGTCGCCGGCCATTACCAGCCTTGGGATAAAACGGCTCGATGACTTCCACCATGTTTTGCCATGGCAGAATCTGCTCCATGCGGGACAAGAAAATCTCTTTTCTGGTCTGACGGCGCTTACTGCTGAATTCACTGTCGGCGAAGGTAAGTTGATGACTCATGATGAACCCTTTTTCATGGCTCCAGATGACAAACATGATCTCATATCAGGGACTTGTTCGCACCTTCCCTTGGCTTTTTTGGGTGTAACACAATCTGTGCTTTTACGATAGTAGCCGGAAGGTTTCACATCTCTAATGTAGATTACTGGAACACCTTCTTGTGTTAATTCATTTGAAAGCAAATCACTGCCGAATGGTCCATTTACAAAACTGCCTCTATTTTGCTCGGCTACAGCACCAAGCTTAAAGTTATGGATCCAATGCTCCGGCACTTGGCCGAGCCACTCGATGCCGGAGTCTTTCATGGGGGCGTTGGGGTTGAGGCCCTTGGTGACGGCGTGGGAGATCACTGCCTGCCGCTTCTCTTTCAGCAGTTCGATCAACCGCAGTTGCTGGGCAATCAGCCGATCAATCCGTGCGGTTTCGTAGTCGAGGAAGGCTGCTATCTGTTGTCTCTCGCCTTGAGTAGGACAGATAGCAACAAAATCTTTAAGCTGTGATTCGTTAATAGATGGGACTGGGCCAGGGTTGCTCAATTGACCAAAATCTAACAGGCTTAGCCAATAATACCAATACGATGAGTCTCCTTCGTATGAAAAATATACCATCGTGTTATTATCCGTGATGGATGGTTGAGTAAGAATTCGCCTCTTGTTTCCAAGCAACGCAGCCCCGACCTTGGGAAACATAATCCCCCCGGCAGAACATATACGAGCACCCAATTTACTAGCTATATCTTTACTTACGTAGTTATCAGCCTTTGATAAATATTTTTCATTCCCAACATGGTTTGTATCACTCACTTTATAGAAAGGGTAAATCTCATCTTGACGCCCTTGATCTTCATGAGGAAAACCACAACCAGCGATGAAATAACCAAACGATCCAAGGCGGCCAACTCGCCAATGTTCTGGTACATCACCAACCCACTCCACCCCTGCCCCCTTATATTCCGGATAGGGACGATACTTACCCGCCAGTCCTAGCAACTGGGATGCCTCAGCTTGACTCATGAATGCACCGCCCCCAGCAGTTGCATAATCTCCTTGGCTACAGCATCGAGATCGGCGTCGATGGCCGCCAGATCGCGGGGCGGCTGGTACTGGTAGAAGTGGCGGTTAAAGGGGATCTCGTAGCCCACGATGCCCACCTGACCATCGAGCGGATCGGTCTTGCTGGTGTCGATCCAGGCATCCGGCACATGGGGCAGCACCTCCCGCTTCAGATACTCGTGAATGTCCTCGCCCAACGGCACATTTTCGTTATCCCGCAGATCCGGGTTGGCTTCCGGCTCACCTTTGGTTTTACACACCTCGGCGGCATCGTCCTGCTCAGCCAGATGGTTCACCAACAGCTTGAAGGCCGGAGCAGGCAGCTTGACCTCCCCCAGCAGCTTGGTCAGCTGCTTTTTGAATTTGTCGCGAGAGAGCAACTTGGCCTCAGCGAACTGGCCCAAGGCAGTCAGGATGGAGGATTGCAAGGTGCCATCGAGCTTGGCCCAGCCCTTATCGGCAGTGAGGCTGGCGAGGCGCTCGGCATCCTGCGGGTAGAATGCCAGTTTCAGCGGCCGCTCGATGGTCAGACGACGATAGCCAAAAGCAGTGGTGGGAAAAATCTTGGCGATCGGGCTCTCTTCATAGCGGCTGTAGAGGCTGACGATCTCGCTTAACGCCTCATCGCTCAGCTGCTTGCGCTTGGAGCCCAATGATTTACGCATCGGGCTGTGCATATCGCTGGCGTTGATCAGCAGCACCTTGCCCTTACGCTCGGCCGGTTTGTGGTTGGATAGCACCCAGATATAGGTGGCAATGCCCGTGTTGTAGAACATATCGGTGGGCAGGGCCACCAGCGCATCCAGCAGGTCGTGTTCGAGGATATAACGACGGATCTCGCTCTCGCCACTGCCTGCCCCACCGGTAAAGAGCGGTGAGCCGTTGAGGATAATCCCGATCTTGGAACCCGTACACTCGGCCGTGGGTTGCTGCATCTTGGCGATGAGGTGCATCAAAAACAGCAAGGAGCCGTCAGATACACGGGGTAAGCCTGGGCCAAAACGGCCGTTAAAGCCTAGTTTGCTCGCTTCATCCCGTACCTGCTTTTCGACCTTCTTCCAGTCCACCCCGAATGGCGGGTTAGAGAGGCAGTAATCGAAGGTCTTGTAGGGCAACTGATCATCGGAGAGGGTATTGCCCAGCTTGATGTTGCTGATCTCCTGCCCCTTGATCAGCATGTCGGCCTTGCAGATGGCGTAGGACTCGGGGTTGAGCTCCTGACCGAAGGTGGCCAACCGTGCGGCGGGGTTCAGCTCGTGCAGATACTCCATGCCGCAAGAGAGAAAGCCACCGGTCCCTGCGGTGGGGTCATAGATGGAACGCACAATGCCCGGCTTGCCGAGAGCCTCATCATCACCGGCAAACACCAGGGAGGTGGTGAGCCGCACGATATCGCGAGGGGTAAAGTGCTCACCGGCTGTCTCGTTGGAGCTTTCCGCAAAGCGGCGGATCAGCTCTTCAAACACCAGACCCATGTGGTAGTTGTCTACCGCTTCCGGGGAGAGATCCACGTTGGCAAAGGAGCGAACTACCTTGTAGAGCAGGTCGGCATCTTCCAACAGGTTGATGCTGGCATCGAAGTTGAAGTGCTCGAAGATCTCACGAGCATCCTTGGAGAAGGCCCGCACGTAGGCATCCAGGTTATCACCCACATGGGTTTCACCCAGCTTGGCCAGCTCCAGCGGCGAACTGTTGTAGAAGGCGTGGCCTGCTGCACTTAGTAACAGCTTATCTTTAGCCAATTCGGCTACTGTGTCAGGCAATGCCTTATTGCTCTCAACTGTAGCCAACACTTTGGCCTTGTTTGGAGCCAGCACACACTCAAGACGACGCAGTACGGTAAAAGGCAGAATGATGCGGCCATACTGGGACTGTTTGAAATCACCGCGAAGCAGGTCGGCAACCGACCAGATCAGGCTAGCCAGGGAAGAGATATTGGTGGTCATTGGGATTCTCAAAACATGGGGAACTGCCGAGGCATATTCAGGACCAAACGGAAATGCGGGCAGTTTACCACAGGGGACATGCTGTTTTCGTGAGCCAGGCTGTTTGGTGAACCAATACCTCTCTTGCTCCCTCACCGCCATCAATCCTCCGCTTTCGATACAGCGAAACTCAAGGGTGATCTGCAAATGATCACTCGTAACAGGACAAAGGGTTTTTCATTTTTCGGGGGTGGTCGAAGAGGCGTGTACGCTAGCCCCTACCAGCAATCCCTTGCCAGGACTGGGCTTGCGGTGAATCAGGGGACTGGTGATCACAAAAAACGATCCTAGCTAGCCAGAAAAGGGATCGCCGATAGTAGAGAAAAAGGATCGTTATGCAAAACGATCGCTTTTAATAAAAACCCTTATTTTACTGTGAGTTACTACGATATTTGCCGAGAGTAAGCGATCCTGTTTTTGCACTAGAGCCGTACAGTCAAAAGCGATCGTTTTACCACATTTGGGAATGTAAGCAGGGCTGTAGCCCGCATTCTTATTGGGTTATGCCAACCCGATACCCACACAGGGCAATAATGATCGCCTGTAACACAAAAAGTGATCACTTAGGGGGTGATCACCCCGGGATTTTCTCCAACTCCCAACCCCATGGTTCATTTGGTACGCCCCTAAATAGCTGTTCCGAATAGTAGATCACCGGAGGAAGGGAACTCAGTCCAGTTTGTGCGATCTGATTAGTCGCTAAACAAAACAAGCCACACCCAAAGGACTGAGTTGATGCCTATCCTACCACCTCTGCCACGACCACAACGGCGCCGCATTCACAAAATCATCCATGCCACCCGTGATAAAGGACATGCTCGTCGCTTGATGGCCATCTTGCTGTTACATGAAGGACGCACGATCACCGATGTTCATCACCTTACCGGCGCTGCGCGCTCGACCATCGGTCGTTGGCTTCGGTGGTATCGAGATGAAGGCATAGATGCGCTAGAAGCCTTACCGGCTGGCCGTGCCCCAGTCTTACCTATCGCCAAGATTGTCACCTTACTGGTGCTGCTCATGCAGTTTTCTCCGCAAGATTTTGGTTATCAGCGCAGCCGTTGGTGTACTGAACTATTGGCTATAAAAATCAATCGGTTAACAGGGCTCAATGTGGCAGCCTCCACGCTCCGCCGATGGTTACCTCGTATGGGCATTGTCTGGCGCAGGCCCGTGCCGACCTTGCGGATAAAAGACCCAGCCTATCAGGAAAAAATGGCGAATATCGACGCCGCGCTGGCCCGCTGTGATGCCGATAATCCGGTGTTTTATGAGGATGAAGTCGATATAGACCTCAATCCCAAATTAGGAGCCGACTGGATGTTCAGAGCGCAGCAAAAGCGGGTTGTCACACCGGGGCAGAATGCCAAGCATTATCTGGCAGGCGTTCTCCACGCAGGCAACGGAAGGGTACTTTACGTCAGCGGGATCAAGAAAAACTCATCGCTGTTTATTGCCATGCTGGAAAAGCTGCGCCACCACTACCGACGAGCCAAAACCATCACGTTGATCCTCGATAACTACATCATTCACAAAAGCAAACAGACCGAGCGATGGTTGAAGAAGAATCCCAAGTTCTGCCTGGTGTTCCAGCCAGTTTACAGCCCTTGGGTTAATCACATAGAACGGCTATGGCACAAGTTACATGAAACCATCACGCGCAATCATCAATGCAGAGGGATGGCAAACCTGCTGGCCCGAGTGAAACACTTCATGGATACCGTGTCTCCTTTCCCGGGGAATGGCTATGGCACAGCGAAGGTGTAGCACTATTGGGATCAGTTATTTAGGCTGTGTTCTCAAAATGCTGGTTTTCTGTCCACACATAACTCGCGCAAGTAGCGAAGGCAGAAAGCCAGTTTGATAAAGGCTGCAAAACTCTTGGCTAGCTTTTCATATCTCGTTGAAAACCGGCGAAACTTCTTCAACCAACCGAAGCACCGCTCCACGACATTGCGCCTGCGGTAATGCACCTTGTCCAGTACCAATGGACGCCCCTTATGGCGCCGTTGCTGGTCGCTGCGTTGCGGAATGACCGCTTTTATCCTTCTCCGCCGTAGCTCGGCTCGAAAGGCTTTGCTGCTATAGGCCTTGTCTGCGGCAAGATGCGCTGGCCGTGTTCGGTAGCGACCTGATGACGTTGGTATCCTCGCCATGGCCAACGCGCTTGTTGCATCCGACATTCCGCACCTGATTTAGGAATAAATTTGCCGATAGCGCTCACCCAATACCTCCAAAATGATCTGCTGGTCTCCTGTTAGCTCCGTTACTTGTGGCGGAGCTTCTCCCAGTCGATATTCATGGATGCCACCAAAGCGCAAAAAGATCCAACGGGCCGTCGGCTGCTGGGTCGGTTTCTTTTTCATATCCGCCACACTGCGATTCTGCTCCACTAATCCCTGCCGGATCCGGTGCTCCAACGCTGCGTAAATCATCAGGCTACAGGTCATCACCATGAGCAACGCTTCAATCCGCTCCGGCTTTTTCAGGTACAGTGAGGAGGTTAAAAACTCCGGGCTCTTGAGAAAACGAAAGCCCCGTTCGACATTCTGCTGCGCTTTATAGGTGGCCAAAAGTTCGGCCATGGTCAGCGTATCGCTGTGGTCATTGGTCGCCAGGATGAACACCCCGGTCTGGTTGTGGGCCTCTTCAACGCAAGCCAGGCTAGTTGCCGCCAACCCAGTGATTTGAAACTGATGGCCAATTGGCTCTTCGCCACGCTTGGGTCTGCCACGTCCTGTATAAACGGGTTCACCTACCACTTCGGCATCCAGTTGCAGCAGCATCAAGCTGGCGGTAAAACAGCTCAACTCAGCTTGGGCATCCGCCTCACAAGCAAAGCGTCGGGCACACAATTTGGCGAAGGCTTTGAGCTCGCGGGTACTGTCTTTGAGCAGGTTTTTGGCCAATGTCTGCTGCTCGCGGTGGCTGGCTTGTTCGCTGCGCACCAGCAACCAACGTTGCGCGACCCCGGCATAATTCGCGTGTTGCCAACGGCCATGATAGCCATTGCCCAGAGCGGTCAGCGGTTGTGCACCTATGGTTGCCACGGCCTGCTTTGCCTCATTGAGAGTGACGGGCACCCGGGTCACAAATAGTTGCTGCTGTTGCGCCAGTAATTGCAAGGTATCGGCGCAGTACAGTGCGGCATCGCCGACCAGATAACGGCACTCCTGCGCGGCCTTGAGACTGC
Source organism: Aeromonas sp. ASNIH7 (assembly GCF_002903485.1). Lineage (NCBI taxonomy): Bacteria > Pseudomonadati > Pseudomonadota > Gammaproteobacteria > Aeromonadales > Aeromonadaceae > Aeromonas > Aeromonas sp. ASNIH7. Next base: position 1,488,869 of record NZ_CP026226.1, on the reverse strand, counting down.
TCAAATGGCGACGAACGGTCTGGGCAAAGGCTTTGGTGTCATTACTATTGCCGCTCAGGGCCTGCATATAGACAGGTAGGCCGGCCTGATTTTCACAGATGAGCTCAAGGATCACTTGATTCAGCTCTGGCCGGTGATCACGACTATAACCACGCACCAGTTGCAGCTTACCGACCAGATCCCCATCGGCACAGTCATAGGCGCCATCGACGTGGAAGCTGGTAATATCGAGGTGCACTGCGGTGCTTTTGAGCCCCAGCCGCTCGACAACTTGCGCCGCCATCACCTGATACAAGGCGCTGACATCGGCCTCAAAGAGGGCATCGAGACAGCGACCGAGCACATCATCATTGAGGTCATCAGCACAGATCCCGGGGCCAATCAGGCGCTCAACCGGCTTGTTAGCGAAGAATTGCGGGAACATGTGCAGGGTGCTGCTGTGAAAGCCGAGGCCGTTCACTATCATGGCGACCAAGGCTTCACCATGTGAGACCTTGAAAGGCGGGGTTTTGGGGAGCAAGGCATCGATCATGCGGGCAATGCCCAGTTCCTGGCAGAGTGCGGCGACCAAACCAAGGTGATCGAGGTTACGGATCGAGATAGCGGGTGCGGCCATGATGATCTACCTGCAAAAGAGAGTAATAGATCAGAACGGCCGATCGCCGTCAAGCACTGAAAATAGCAAAATCAGGTGCGGAATGACGGATTAAGCTGTGAATCTAAGGCTCTAAGTCTGTTTTTAAGGTTTTTAGGGACGAGTTTATTACTGTTTATGCTATCCCATGAAAATAATTCAGTTTCGATTTCGTTATTTACTATCTGTAAGAGAAATAAAATCGATGGAACTATGGCGGAAATTCTTCCTGCATCATCCAGAAGGTATGATGTAACATCGTCAGTCTGTTTGTTTATACTTTCCGTTAGTTCTCCAATTGTTTTACTTAATCCTTCTGGAATTTCTGATGCTGCATATTGATTGAGCCTCTTTATTATGTTTGAAATTGTGTTTGTTATATCTACAGGGGAAATGTGAAGGTAATTCCAACCATATTTTGTATCAAAAGTTTGGTCTGGTAGATTGCATTGAGATATAGAGGTTGATAAATTTCCAAGCGACGTTATCAATGCTGAAATTTTAATGTGCATTCATTGTCCTTAATAAATGAAACGGTTCTGGAACCATATGAAGCCAAATAATGAAAGCGAAACTATATAGTTCGTCAGACAGATTAGCTGCGTTTAACGAAGCCCAACAATTTAAAAAATCCATACAACAAGCAGCTTAACAGAACTGGATCGCTATTTATTGTGATTCGAGCCAGTTTTTACCAACGTGGTTGTGTGATGGTATTTACCGGTAGGGCCGTAGGTCTGATTAGCGAAGCGTCATCAGACGTTCGCGAAAACAGGCTGCCGCCATGCTGCGGGCACGCCTACGGCTCTCTCTATCCATGGCCAGCCTGTGTATTGCGTGCATCAGGTGCCTGTGTGGCTGCCAAGCAGCATCAGGCTAAACAGCAGCCAGTCATTGATGATGTGTGAGCCGGTCGATACCCAGATGTTTTTGGTGATGATGTAGCCACTGAGCAGCACGATGCGGGCCGTGCCGATCACCAGAAAACATTGCAGAAAATTCCAGTCATAAGTGGGCAGGTGCAGGGCTCCGAAGATTAGAGCCGTCGATAGCCAGGCGATGAGGATGGCGGACTTGCGGGGCAGGCCGAGCTTCTGGTGACAACACCAGAGGATGGCCAGAAAAGGCAGGATGGAGATCACCTCCTCGCCGAAGAGCTGGGGCGCCGTCTTGAGATAAAAGAGGATGCGCGCCGTATTGGACGCCTCTGCCAGCATGGCGTTGACCGGGTTTGCATTCAGCTGGAACAGGTGCTGCATGGCCATGGCAACGGCGATTGAGACCAGTATGTTGATGCCGGTAATCGCCAGCATCAAGAGACAATCCCGCCGCGTCGGCGTTCGAAACAGTGAGCGCCACCCTTTTCCCGCCACCATGGCGAGCACGGCCAGAGGAATGAGAGGAAACAGGAGGGCGGGCACAAAGCCCCCTGAGGTGGTCTTGAAAAAGTCGATGGGGGCGGAGAGTGCCGCAAACCCCAGGATGACCCCCAGCAGGATGAGAGCCCAGCCACGGGCAGACGGGGTGTGAGGATCCTGGCGATAGAGGGGGAAATCCCCGGCGCTCTTGCGCTCGAGCCCGAGGCGCTCACTGTCATTCAATACCGGCATTGCTGTAGGTTGATGCTCACCCATGGTGATCCTCGGGATGTCTATCCGTTGCTGTGCAGACAACCCTACACCAGAAAGGGGGGAAAGGGGCGCCGCTGGGTACAACACGCCAGGGGAATGGCAACGCCGCCAATCAGTTGTCGAAGTTCCACTCGATGGGCAGCTCAAGATCGAAAACGAGCTGATCCCCGTCGAGGGTGAAGGCCACGCTGGTCTGGTGCTGGTCGTATTCGTCGATAAGGCGGCAGCTCTCGGAAAAGTTGGATTCGTAGCCGAGGCGGGCAGTGCCGCCGGTGCGAGCCTCGTCGAGTTCCACCCCCAGCACCCGCAGGGGATCCTTCTGGCTGAGCTTGACCCGGCTGTCACCCACATCCACCAGCCGCTCCAGCAGGGGGAAGAAGTCCTGCTTGTTGGCCTCGATGGCCCGGGCGATGACCTGCTCCAGTTCGGTGGCGCTGGCAAGGGCGGGATCCAGCGTGTAGCGGGTCTGGATGCTTTCCTGAGTCATATTGTGCTCCTTGGGGCAATGAACCTGCGTCGGCCATCAGCACGATAGGCGGTGAACAAGGTGTGCTTAGCCATTAAATAAGGTGGTGATTCATTCTGGTGGATAAAACCATCATAAAAAACCGATGAAGGCAGCATATTGCTTCTCGTCAGGCGGGAATGCGGCCATTGCGCACCAGGGCCCGGCGGATATTTTTGCACATCTTGCCGAAGCGGTTGAGCTCGTCGAAGCTGGGCGGGATGCCGCGATCGATCTGATATTGCCAGTAGCAGAGGTCCGTATCCACCAGCTCCATCAGCTTCTTGGGGCAGCCGATGCAGGTGTTGTCCGGCCCGCATTTGAAGGTATCCGGTTGATAGAGCGGAAATTCCGCCTTCACGGCGTCGATGATCTGCTGCATGGCTGTCATGCGGTCCGGCTTTCTGCTCACGGCTCGTTCCCCGGCGGCTTGTATGGGGGAGTCATTATATCCTTGACAAAATGTGGGCCAATGACGCTTAGGAGGTAGTCCGCCTTGCGTGCACGCCACCGCACCCCGGATCCTGCGCCTGCTTTCCCCCTGGTGGCCTCTTCTGTCTGGCGCCGTTTCGGGTCATGATGAAAGCCCCGAACGAACCACTTTTTGACTGACCCCTCTGGAGGTGCGATGAGACCCTGTGCCCTGCTGTTGCTTTTTCCACTGGTGTGCCAGGCCGAGGCCAGTCCGAGTGAACCCGTGCAGGAAGGTACCCTGGCCAATCAGCAGCTGATCAGGGATGCCATGGTGGGGGTCGCATCCTGGGTGGCCACCAAGGGGTGTGACGCGCCGGAGCGCTTCGTGCCCGTGGTGTTGCAACTTCCCGAGGGGGAGCCGGGCAGTCGCCACTGGCAGGAGCGCTGGACGGTGACGGGCTGTGACAACGTCTATCCCGTGGTGATCGATTTTCGGGAGACCGGGATGCAGAGCGCCATGTGGACCATTGCCAGATAGGGTCGGCGCCGCCATCTGCGAGCTGCAAAAATGACAACGCCCGGCAAGCCGGGCGTTGGAACAGCGTGAAGGGGAAAGCCCGTCATCAGAAGTCGTGGTAGAGGGGCCAGCCGAGCAGGGGGTGGCGGATCCCGGCGCGCATCTCCATGTTGTCGAGCTTCTCCGGCGAGGCGTCCTCTTTTTGCAACTGCTGGTACTGGCGCACAAAGCCGAGGGTGTGGAGGAGGTTGGGCACAAAGCCCGGGCTCAGCTCCTGACGCAGGGCGGTGGCCATGTCGGCGGGCAACGCGCTCAGCATCAGGGTGAGCTGGGCGGCGAGGTAGTCGGTGTCGTACCAGCGCTCGTCGAGCTCAATCTCCCGCGCCAGCTTGCGCTTGAGATCCTGCTTCACCTTGAGGGGGGCGGCGCCACTGCCCTTGCCGCAGAGGATGCGGTAGAGCAGCGCTTCGGCCAGCTTGTCCTCCATGGTGGGGTGGTCGCTCTCGCAGGCGAAGAAGTGCTGGTCGATGAGCTCCATCAGGCGGCTCTTGTTGTGCTCGGTCAGCGCCTTCTCGTACTCCTGCCACCCTTGCCACTCCTCCACATCGGGGGGGCTGGAGATCTTGTCCAAGAGCCGCGCATCCACGTCACCGTAGAGGCTGTTGCCAGCCTGCTTGGGGCTGACAGTGATGAGCATGGACCAGCCCTTCTGGAACGGCTTGATGGGGCCTTCCGGTGCCTGCAACAGGGCCAGGGCCTTGGCCGGATCCCGTTGGGATAGCTCCTGCAGACCGAGGCTCACCACGCCGATGACGTCGTGGGCCGCCTGCTCCAGCAGGTGCATCTTGTACTTGTTGTAGTACTTGTCGGCGAATTTGAGGCTCATCAGCACCGCCTTGCCCTTGATGGCGGCGAGCTGTTGCTCGGTCAAACGTTCATTGTCGCGGCCAAAGCGCAGCACCTGGGTCAGAAAGGGGCCCTGGTTGGCATCGCGAATGACTAACTGCATGAATGGGCTCCTTAATCCAGAAAGCTGAACATGTCGTCGACGTCACCATACTCGTCTTCCTCGACCTTGTTCTTCTCTTTGGCCTGCATCACCAGCTCGGCGGCAAACTTGTTGATGATGCCGTCCCAGGTCGAGTGCTCGTTGCGCAGCAGCGACTTGATGGATTTTTCCACCTCGGGGGCCAGCTCGCGAATGAGCATCAAGAGGCTGCGGGGGTCGTCCAGCGCATAGTCGTGGCTGTCTTCGGCCTGCTGGCGCTCGCTGTAGCGCAGGGACTCTTCGAGATCTTCCTCTTCGGCGTGCAGCACGTCGCGATAGCCCTCGTCCTCTTCATAGCGATCGCCGCGATAAAACTCGATAAAGGGGATAGCGAGGTAGAAGAGGCCGGCCGGATCCTCGGCCACGCACTCGAGGATCTCCCGCTGCTTGGCTTCGCTCTCCTGGGTGCGGATCAGGTAGTTGAGGAAGTCGAAGGTGTGCTGCTGCAGCTCGTCGGCGTTGTTCTTGATCGCCTCTTCCCAGTAGAGGGGCTGCTGGCAGACGATGTCGCGGATCCGCTCCGGGGTCATCAGCTCGGAGATGATGGAGGGGAAGGAGATGTCGTGCTGGCCGTTGATCTGGGTCAGGGTAACGATATCAATGTTTTCAATCACTTCTGCCAGCTGGTCGTCAGACATGGTCTTGGCGATCAGCTCGAACTTCTCGCTGGCCTGCTTCGGCTCGATGACGGCCAGCTCTTTGATCTCGATGGCGGTAATTTCTATCAGACTGTTGCTCATGCCTTGCCCCAATTAGAAACGGACTTCGTCGTACATATCCTGATCGCCGTCGTCATCACCATAGCGGTCACTGCCGCCGTGGTAGTCGGCGTCGGCATCTTCCCCGTCTTCCTCTTCTTCTTCGTCCCGCAACTCATAGTTGTCATCACCGCGGTGGCTGCCGCGGGGCAGCGGGTTGTCCAGGAGGAACAGCACGGCGCAGGCCTCCATCAGCTGATCTTCGCTCTGTGCCCGCACCGCCTTGACCAGCGGCAGGATGGCGTTGTTGAAACCGACGCTCACCTTGAACTCGTCCCAAGAGGGCTGCTCACCGCTGGCGAGCCACTTGTTCCACTGCGACTTGGCCTTGGGCGGGAACTGCACCCGGCCATAGAGGGCGAGCGGCAGGTATTCGGGCATGAACTCCAGCATGCTCATGTCGGCCAGCAGCAGGGCCTTCATCTGGTCGGTGAACTGTTCGAGCCCCTTGGGGTCATCCTGATCCCGGTAGGATTCGATGTTCTCGCTGGCATCGCTTTGCAGGGCCTTGAGCCGTGCCTGGTCCCATTTTTTTTGCATAGTCGCTCTTCTTGCCTGGTGGCTCAGGGGTAGAACTGGTCCCACATCTCCTGCATGGCAGCAGCGGGATCGGTCACGATGACGTTGTTGAAATCCTTGATAAAAGCGGCCCGCTGTTTCGGATCGGACAGCACTTCATAAGCCTGCTTTACCTGGTGCAGCCGGGCGGCTGCCTGCTCTTTCTCTTCTTCGCTCGCCCCGTGCAGCTTGTCGGGGTGGTACTGGTTCGACAGCCGTCGATAGGCTTTTTTGATGTCGTTTTCACTGGCATTGGACTTGACGCCCAACACCCGGAAGTAGTTGTTCATGACGGATCCTGCCTCACTGGCATGGTGGAATTCATCCTGTGTCGACCTGGTGGCGGAACGTCGGCAAACCAGGCTCGGCAAAAACCGGAGATTTTAACGGAAAGCCGGCGCCTCTGCCATGAAAGTGCGGTCTTTCTGTACGAAAAGAGCGGGCGGTGCGAGATGGCGGCGGGGCTACACTGGCAGAGGGGGGCGGCAGGCCCTGGCGTTGCCCGACCCCCTCTTGTCCGAACCATCCGGATTCTGCCGTCACAAGGAGTCATCGCCATGGTCAAGTCCGCGTTTTTCGTGCTCGCGCTGGCAGGCAGTGCCGCCTCTGCCAGCGACATATTGCCCGCCTCGCCGCTGATGGGGGATGTCACCAGGGCCCAGTTCATGGAGCGCGCCGCCCAGCGCTTCGCCTTGCAGGACAAAAACGGTGACGGCGTGCTGTCGGTTGCCGAGAAAGAGGCCAACCTGGCAAAGCTGGCTGGCGTGATGCAGCAGGCAGGCAAGCCGGTCCCGGAGCGGATGAGCCAGCTCAAGCCGTCGCGGGAGACCACCAGGGCCCAGTTCATGGCGCGGTAGGAGGCGCTCTTCTCTCGCCTGGACAAGAACGGTGACGGGGTGATCGGAGAGTCTGAGCGTCTCGACATCAAGGCCAATCTGGAGAAGCGGGCGATGGAGGCCGCCCAATAGGACGGGTTGTCAGCCCTCTGATGAAAAAGAGCCCGGTAGCGATACCGGGCTCTTTGCATCTCTGGCATGAAGGGGGCTACCAGCTTGCCCAGAGCAGCCGCAACCTGAGCCCCCAGGCGCTGCTCCAGCCGGTGGTGCTGCTCACCAGAGCCCCATCCTTGATGACGAGGAAGGTGGGCGTCACCCCCACCTGCCAGCGGGCGGCCAGATCCCCGGACTCGTCGTTGTGGGTGGGGAAGGTCAGCCCCTTCTTCGCCATCCCGGCGCGCAACGGCTCATCGCTGCCGGAGCGCAGGGCCACCGTCAGCACATTTTCGCCCTCCTGCCAGAGCTGTTCCACCGTGGGAGTGGTGAAGCGGCACACCCCGCACCAGCTGGCCCAGTAGTAGACCAGCAGGGGCTTGCCGCGGCTCTGCTCGGCCAGAGTGGTGATGGTGCCGTCCTGCAGCGTGAAGGGGGCCTCCATGGCCCCCGCCGGCAGGGTGGGGCTACGCCACAGATCCACCAGGGTGGTGATGACAAGCGCCATCAGCAGCAGCCAGAGCGCCTCCTTGCCCCAGCGGCGCCAGCGGGGGGCCTTTATGCCTGGATCCTCGGCCATGGCTTAGCTCCGCTTGGCCAGCTCGGCTTTGACCAGCTGTTCCAGCTCGTCATAGGGAATGGCGCCCGGCACCAGCTGGTTGCCGATAAGGGTCGCCGGGGTGCCTTGCACGCCGAGCAGGGTGCCGATGCGCAGGCTGTTGCGCAGCTCTTCGGTGGCCTTGCCTGCGGGCTTGAGGGTCAGGTTGTCGGTGGCGGCCAGCGCCTTGTTGATGTCCGTCTCGGTCAGCATCCCCTGCTTGCTCATGAGCTTGTCGTGCAGGGGGAGGAAGCGGGCAGGATCCTGTTGCCACAGGGTCAGGCTGTACTGGGCCGCCTTGGCGGAGGTCTGCCCCTTGAAAGGCAGCAGCTTGATCACCAGCCCCAGATCGTCCGGATAGGCCGCGAGCAGCTTGGCGACCGCCGGGTCGAACTGCTTGCAGTAGGGGCAGTTGTAGTCGGTGAACAGCACCAGGGTCAGCTTGGGATGCTTGGCACCGAGGCGCGGGCTGGTGGGGCTGTTGAACAGCACGTCCTGGTTGCCCTTGATGAAGTCACTCATCTGGGCCTGCTGTGTCGCGGCGTTCTGTTTCTCCCAGGATTCGGCTGCCTCGTCGAGGATCCCGGGGTTGGCGATCAGGGTCTCGCGAATGAGCTCCTTGATGCGGGCCTCCTGCTCCGGGGTGAAGGGGGCGGCGTGCAGCGTGGGGGTGCCCAGGGTGGCGGCTACCAGGGCGGTGCAGAGGGTCAGGGTTCGCAGTCTCATGGCATTCTCCTTAGAAATGGGTGGCATCGGCCTGAACGAGGCCGGCCTTGTGCAAGCTGTCGAGCAAGTCGGCCTTGTCCAGCAGGGGAGAGAGGACCTCCCCTTCCGGCAGGCCGGGCCCGTAGATCTGGTTGAAGGGAACGGCGGCGGCGCCACGCTGGCGCAGGAAGGCGGAAATGGCATCGCTCGGCCGGCTCCAGTCGCCGCGAAGGGCCACCACGTCCGGGGCCGACAGGGCGCGCTGCACCTCGTCACGCAGCAGCACGTTGTATTTGTTGGCCTTGCAGGTGACGCACCAGTCGGCGGTCACATCCACGAAGACCCGCTTGTTCTGGGCCAGGGCGTCGGTGATGGCCTGTTCGGAGAGGGGCTGCCAGGCGATGCGATCGACGCTGCCACCCCCTTTCACCGTGAGGGCGCCCCCCAGCAGCAGGGCGCCGCCGATGAGTGCCGAGAGGGAGAGGGCCAGCGTGAAACCGCGCAGGCCATAGCGCCAGAGGATGCCCATCAGCAGCGCCAGCACCATGGCGGCCATCAGCCAGCCGGTGGCCGTGCTGCCCAGATGGTTGCCGAGCAGGCTCGCCAGCCAGAGGCTGGAGCCCAGCATCATCAGCCCGAGCAGGATGCGCAGTCGCCCCATCCAGCGGCCCGGTTTGGGCAGCCAGAGGGCGAGGCGCGGCAGGGCCGCCACCAGCAGCCAGGGCAGGCTCATGCCAAGGCCGAGGGCCGTGAAGATGAGCCAGAGCTGGCCGAGGGGCGCCGCCAGTGCAAAGGCCACCGCGGTGCCGAGGAAGGGGGCGGAGCAGGGGGTCGCGAGCAGGGTGGCGAAACTCCCCTGCAGGAAGTGACCGCCGAGCCCCTCGCCGCCGCGAGTGGCGAGGCGAGTGCTGAGATTGCTGGGCAACCTTATCTCGAACAAGCCCAGCAGGTTGGCGCAAAACAGCAGGGTCACCGCCACCATGAAGCCGATGAAACCGGCGCTCTGGAACTGGATCCCCCAGCCGACGGCTCCTTGAGTGGCGCGCAGCAGGCTGCTCATGGCCGCCAGCACCCAGAAGGAGGTGATTATCCCGGCGCTGGCGGCGAGGAACTGCTTGCGCACGCCTCCTTGTTCGCGCTCCCGCTGCTGCAACACGGTGCCGAGTTTCAGAGCCAGCACCGGCAGCACGCAGGGCATCAGGTTGAGGATGAGACCGCCGAGCAGTGCTGCCCCCAGCAGCCAGAGAAGTGGCTGCTCCGGGGCCGGCAGGGCGAGGGGATCGGCGATGGTGGCGCGGGTCTGCCAGGCCTGCTCGCCGCTACCGAGCAGCAGGCCGAGGGATTGACCGCGCAAGTCTGGGGCATCCCCCTGCCAGCCATCGCTGACCGGCACCCGGGCGATCAGGGTGGTGCCGCTTACCTCGAGCGCGGGCTTGCCGAACTCGGCCCCCTCCAGCGCATCGATGAAGAGCGCAGGTTCCTGCCAGCCTTCTGCCCGCTCGGCCCGCAGTTGCAGCTGGTTGTGCTGGTAGCCGAGCTCGACCCGGGTGTCGGCGGGCAGCGTCTGTGGCAGGGTGCTCATGGCCCGGGCCCAGGCGAAGTCGAAACCGGTCGGCGCCTGCCCATCCGCCGCCAGGGTGAAGGGGTAGTCGGTCAGGATGCAGACATTGCTGCAGGTGGAGAGGCGCAAGGTGCCCTTGAGCGGCTGCCCGGCCGGGTAGCCCAGGCTCAGGGGGAAGCGTACCTGCTCCTGATAGCCCTGGGTGCTGAGCCCGGCCACCTCGAAGGGGCGCGGCGTGGGCCAGTGCCACTGGAAGTCGCCGACCGGCTGCTCCCACAGGATCTGGGGCGCTATGCCCCCTTCACCCGGGCTGTGCCAGTAGGTCTTCCAGCCTGACTCCAGCTGGACATCGAGCAGGATGCGGGTTTGATCCGGGACGCTGCGGTCGGCTTGCAGCCTGACCTTGGCGTGACTGTTCTGGGGGCGGGTGAGCCACCCCGTATCGCTGGCCAATCCGCTGGATTGCCACAGCAGGCTGCCCAGTAGCAGGGCCGCCTTGAAGAGATTCGACATGTGTTGGGTCTCGCAAAAAAATGAGTGACAGCAGGCTGAAAAAACGCGGCTGAACTCATTCCCGCCAGACGCAGAGGGTGAGGTGCAGTCGCCGCTCCGGCGGCGAGACATTGATGGGGGGAGGCAGTGCCGGCGCGCGCCGTGACAGGGGCACCAGCAGGGCAATCACGAAGGCGATGGCGAAGAAGAGTTGCTCCACGCACAGCAGACTGGCGGCGCTCAGCCACTTGCCGTTGAGCTGGCAGCTGCTGGGCTGCACACTGGCGGGCGTGCCCTTGTCGGCCTGGTCGTCGGCCGAGGCGAACTGGGGCAGGGTCTGGCAACTCACGGCGTGATCGAGCAGGGCGAGGCGGGCCAGAGGCTGGGCCGCGCAATTGAGCACCAGCAGGCAGACCAGCAGCAGGAGTCGTGTCGCCGCGCGTTGTTGCAAAATCATGCTCGCCCCGTTCATCAAGATGGCCACATCCTAGCGGGCAATGGCGGGTGGGGCAAGCCGGGGTGGCCGGTGGCGTCCGGGGCTGGTCGGTTCTGTCTGGCGAACGCTTGTTCGCTAAAAGGGGGACCAGTATACTGCGCCGAGTCAAATTCCGAGGTGTTCGATGCTCAAACTTGCCCGTGTGCTGCTGCTGGCACTGCTGCTCGTCTTCTGGTTCCTGTTCGGCCTGTTGCTTTGTCTGGTGCGCCCGCGCCACCCGAACAACGTCTATGTCTTCGCCCGCATGTATCATGCGGTCTGCCCGCTGATCGGCCTCAAGGTCCGGGTGACGGTGGCCGACGAGGTCAAATCGGTGGGGCCGGCGGTCTATGTCTGCAATCACCAGAGCAACTACGACATCTTCACCGTGACCGGCGCCGTGCAGCCCGGCGTGGTGGCGGTGGGCAAGAAGAGCCTGCTGTGGCTCCCCTTCTTCGGCCTTATCTTCTGGCTCTCCGGCAACGTGCTGATCGACCGCTCCAACCGCTCCCGCGCCATCGGCACCATCGGCCAGGTGGTGGATCGCATCAAGCATCGTGGCACCTCCATCTGGATGTTCCCGGAGGGGACCCGCTCCCAGGGGCGTGGTCTGCTGCCGTTCAAAGCGGGGGCCTTCCACACTGCCGTCCAGGCCGAGGTGCCCGTGGTGCCCATCGTCTGCTCCAGCTACTTCGGTCAGGTCGATCTCAACCGCTGGGACAACGGCGAGGTGCTGCTGGAAGTGATGGCCCCGGTGTGCAGCAAGGAGCACGGCGCCGCCGGCATCCGCGAGCTCTCCGACACCTGCCGGGAGAAGATGGAAGCCAAGCTGGCGGAGCTGGATGGCAAGCTTGGCCATCGGCCGGCGGCCTGAGCCCGGTTGCAGAGAAGAGAGGGAGCCGCTGGCTCCCTTTTTTATTGGTGAAAATCACCATCTTGTTGGTTTTTTTCACCACATTGTATCCAATGGACATCCATTGTTAACTTTCATCTAATTGTAAATAAAGGAAAAAATATTCTGGCACGGCTCTTGTAATGTCATGGGAAGAGAGTGACACCCCATCAACAAGGAGCCAGACCATGAGCGTATTCAGCCGCCTGACCGACGTGATCAATGCCAACCTGCACAGCCTGCTCGACAAGAGCGAAGAGCCGGAGAAGATGCTGCGGCTGATGATCGAGGAGATGGAGCAGGTCCAGGTCGAGATGAGAACCCAGGCCGCCCGCGTCATCGCCGAACAGAAACAGTTGGAGCGCCATCAGCAGGCGCTGCGCAACCAGATCCAGGAGTGGGCAGCCAAGGCCGAACTCGCCATCCAGAAGGGCCGCGAAGATCTGGCCCGTGCCGCCCTCACCGAGAAGCTGGCGGAGATGAAGCAGTGCGAGCGGCTGGAAGAGGACAAGGCGCGGGTGGCCGAAGTGCTGGCCCAGCTCACCGCCGACAGCGAGCGACTGGCGGCCAAGCTGACCGAGGCGCGGGAGAAGCAGAAGATGCTGACCCTGCGCGAACAGACCGCCCACAGCCGCATCCGCGCCCGTGCCCAGGTGGACAACCAGCGCATGCACGAGCTGGTGGCCCGCTTCGACGGCTTCCAGAACCGTGTCGATCAGCTGGAGGCCCAGCTGGAGGCGGCGACCCTGGGGCAGAATCCGTCCCTCGAGGCCCAGTTCCGCGAGCTGGAGCTGAACGACGAGATTGAGCGGGAACTGGCCCGGCTCAAGGGTCAGAAGGTGGAGGCATAACATGACACCCTGGCCCAAGGATCTCGCCCATCGCAAGCTGACCGGGGTCTGCGCCGGTCTTGCCAGAGGGCTGGGGGTGTCCAGAGTGACGGTGCGGGTGGTGGCCCTGCTCGCCCTGATCCTGATGCCGCCGCTGGCCCTGGCGCTCTATCTGGTGGGGGTGCTCGTCATGCCTCCCCGCCGTGAACTTCAACGCTGGCTGGGGTGATCTCCGGATCGCCCCGTCGGCAAGTGCAAGCCCGTGAGGAGCACAACATGCTGGAATTTATCGTCTTGATCCTGGTGCTGATCGGCATGGCGCTGACCGGATTCACCGTGCTGGCCATGCTGCTGGTGAGCGGGGTCTTCGTGCTGTTTGGCGCCCTGGCCGGCATGTTTGCCCTCATCATCAAGCTGGCGCCCTGGTTGCTGGTGGTGCTGGTGGTGTGCTGGCTCCTCAGCAACAGGCGCAAGCAGTCGAACACCTACCGTTAAGCCTCCCTGATTTCGCATCCTTCCTTGGCCACTGCTTGCAGTGGCCCTTTTTATGGGGGCGACACAGGGTCGGTGTGCGGGTTGGCAAGCCAGGAAAGGCTCCAGCCGTGCCACAGCGCCGGCTCGTGTACCAGGCGCTCCTTGAACGCCTTGCTCTGCTGCTTGAGGCGGTACTCGAGGCGCAGCGCCTCGCGTTTGCTGGGGACCTCCTGCTGCCATACCAGGGAGAGGGGCCCCTTGCCGCGCAGGGCTCTGGCCCCCTTGCCGCTCTGGTGCTGACGCAGTCGCCGCTCGGGATCCGTGCTGATCCCCGCATAGAGTGCCCCGGTGCCGGTGCGCACCAGATAGACAAACCAGCGGGAGGGAGTGGTGGTGGCGAGGGTCACGAGGTGCGCCACCTGGCCCGCTGGCGCCCAAGCCGGTGCAGGGGCAGCAGGCTCACCAGCAGGCCGGCCCAGACGAAGGCAAAGCCCACGGATTTCACCGGATCCGGGATCTCGCCAAACCAGAAGAGGGCGAGCAGGAAGGCGAGGCTCGGCTCTATGTATTGCAACAGCCCCACCGTGCTCATGGGCGTGCGCGCCACTGCATAGCAGAACAGCCCCACCGGCAGCAGGGTGGCGGGGGCGCTGCCCATCAGCAGCAGTCGCTCGGTCCAGTCACCGGCCATAAACTGGCTGGTGCCCTGCAAGGTCAGCCAGCCGATGATGAGAAGGGCGATGGGCAACTGCACCAGGGACTCCAGATAGAGGCTGGTACCGGCGTCCAGTCTCACCTTCTTCTTAATGAGGCCGTAGAGGGCGAAGTTGGCCCCCATCACGAGGGAGAACCAGGGCAGTTGGCCGTAGGAGAAGAGCATGTAGGCGAGCCCCGCCAGGGCGAGCGCCACCGCCAGGTGTTTTTGCGGGGTGAGCTTCTCTTTGAGGAAGAGCACCGCAAAAGCGATGTTGAAGAGCGGGGTCATGAAGAAGGCGAGGCTGGTGGCCAGCACCTGGCCCGTGGTCAGGCACCAGGTGAACATGCACCAGCTGATGGACATCACGGGGCCCGCCAGCAGCACGAGGCCGAGCTGCCGGGGATCGCCGCGCAGGGCCCCCCAGGGCACCCGCTGGCCGAGGAGCAGAAGCAGGCCTCCCAGCAGCACCACGGACCAGAGCACCCGGTGGGAAAGCAGTTCCCACATGTTGATCTCGGGCATGAACTGGTAATAGAGGGGCAGCATGCCCCACAGCACGAATGAGAGGGCCGCGCTGCCGGTGCCCATCCAGTTCTTCATCTCTCTCCGTTTATTAAACTAAACAATGGCGGCTGCATGATAAGTATCCGCCGCCCCTTTCACAAGCGGGAGCGGGGAGAAAACTCTGGTACTATCGGGCCCATGAACCGACTCGATCCCCTGTTTGAACAGATCCGGGCCTGCCGCCTGTGCGAGGCCCACCTGCCGCTCGGCCCAAGGCCGGTGATCCGCGGCAACGAGCGCGCCCGTCTGCTCATCATCGGCCAGGCCCCCGGCACCCGGGTACACGCCAGCGGCATCCCCTGGGATGATCCCTCCGGCGATCGGCTGCGCTTGTGGCTCGGGGTGGACAAGGCCACCTTTTACGATGAATCCCGCATCGCCATCATGCCCATGGGGCTCTGTTACCCGGGCAGGGGCAAGTCGGGGGATCTGCCGCCGCGCCCGGAATGTGCCCCCACCTGGCACGACAAGGTACTGATGCTGCTGCCCAACATCGAGCTGACTCTGCTCATCGGCCAGTATGCGCAGGCTTACTACCTGAGGGCGGCGGCGAAAGGATCGCTCACCGAGACGGTGCGACACTGGGCGGACTATGGCCCGGCCTGGTTGCCGCTGCCGCACCCGTCCCCGCGCAACACCCTCTGGCTCAGGAAGAACCCCTGGTTCGAGCAGGGGGTGATCCCCCATCTGCAGCAGCGGGTCGCCCCCCTGCTTGACCCGGCAGGCTAGAGCGCCGGCTCGGCCTGGGGCTTGGGCTTGCTGCGGGCCATGGCGACCAGCGGCAGTATGATGCACAGGCACCCCAGCAGCAGCGGCAGCCCTGGCTGTTCGTCAAACAGCCAGACCCCGATGGCGACCGCCATCAGCAGCCCGGTGTACTCCGCCGAGGCGATCTTGCTCGCCTCCGCCTTGCGATAGGCCATCACGCACAATCCTGCATAGACCATGATGAGCGCCGAGGAGCCGAAGGCGGGCCACCACATCTGCCATTGCCACTCGCCCCCTTCCCACCAGGCCAGCGCCAGGATGAAGGGCATGCTCAGCACATTGGTGAAAAACAGGGTCTGGGCGATGGGCTGCTGGAGCGGGATGCGCTTGATCAGCAGGTTGTTGACCGCCAGGGAGAGCGCCACCCCGAGCGCCGCCAGGGCGGCCCAGTTTACCTCGGTCGGGCGCAGCACGATGAGCACTCCGACGAAGCCGAGCAGCGCCGTCAGCACCTTCTGGCGCGAGAGTGCCTCCCCCGCCAGCCAGACCGCGAGCGGCACCATCAGCAGCGGGGCGGCATAGAAGAGGGCGTTGGCGGTGGCGAGCGGCAGCCGGGTGAGGGCGACCACCATCAGGCAGACACCGACGGCCCAGATATGGGCCCGCAGCAGGTGCCACTTGAGGGCTACCGGCGGGTTGCGCCGCCAGGACCAGAGCAGCCAGGGGGCGAGCAGCAGGGCCGCGGAGAGCTGGCGGAAAAAGACAAACTGGAAGATGGGCTGGTCCGGCTCCAGCACCTTGACCAGGGCATCGGAGAAGACCGCCACCATGTTGCCGAGCACCAGATAGAGGATGCCTATTCCGACTGCATTCATACCACCTCCAGATTCAGATGAGGGGAGGGTAGCCCGCGGCCTGTTATCCAGTAAAATGATAAAAAATCATCACGCATGAGAAATTTGGATAATGAAGCTGCCCCCCCTGCGCGCCGTTCAATATTTCGAGGTGGTTGCCCGCCTGCTGAGTTTTTCCCGCGCCGCCCTGGAGCTCAATGTCAGCCAGAGTGCGGTCAGTCACCAGATCCGTCTGCTGGAGGATTTTCTGGGGGAGCGGCTGCTGCTGCGCCAGGGGCGGCTGCTCTCCCTGACGCCCCAGGGGGAGATCTATTTCGAGGGGATCGCCGCCGGGCTGGTCCAGATTGCCCAGAGCAGCGAGCAGTTGCGCGGTGGAGGCGAGATGCGGGTGCGGCTCGCGGTCTACAGCTCGTTTGCGGTGAAGTGGCTGATCCCGCGCCTGGCCGGGCTGCGCCAGCTCTATCCCGAGCTGGATCTCAGCCTGGAGATGGTGGCGGAAGATCCCGAGCTCTCCGACAGGGTGGCGGACGGTTTCATCACCGTCTCCCCCGAAGGGCCGGGCTACATGCACGATCTGCTCTATCGGGAGCGGCTGATGCCGGTATGCAGTCGCCGGATGTGGCAGCAGGTGGAAGGGGAGTGGCCCGCCACCTTGTGGCAGTTGCCGCTGCTCTCCATCCAGGCTATCTACCGCGAGAAGGGGGAAGATTGGCGGCGCTGGGCCGAAATGGGGGGGCTGACCATTCCCCCCGAGGCGAGGGTGCACCATTTCAGCCATATCCTGCTCGCGCTGGAGGCGGCGAACTGGGACCAGGGAATGGCGCTCATCAATGACTACATGTTGCAGCCGGAAGATCCGCGTCTGGTGCGGCTGCCCCTGCACGCCCTCGAGACCGGCGACAACTTCTATTTCGTCTTCAAGCGCTCGCGCGCCCATGAACCCGCCATCAGCCGGTTGCGTCAGTGGCTGTGGCAGGAGTCGCAGGCGAGCCTGAGACCCGGGGAAAACGAGCCTCTCAGGCGCGTCTGAACGGGCTGGGGGCCCTATGCAGAATGGACGGCACAGCCCACGACGCAGGAGTCTGATTCGGGAGGCCTGATGGCACTGGCGAGACCAGGGCCATCAGGAGCGGGTCAGGTGCGCTTGAACTGGCTCAGTACAAAGAGGGTGGTGGCGCAGACTACGACCGAGGGACCGGCCGGGGTGTCCTGATACCAGGAGAGGGCAAGGCCCCCCAGCACGGCGAGACAGCCTGTCAGGGCGGCAAAGCCGGCCATCTGCTCCGGAGTCTGGCTGAAGCGGCGGGCGGTGGCGGCGGGAATGATCAGCAAGGAGGTGATGATGAGCGCCCCGACGAACTTCATGGCCACGGCGATGACCAGGCCTATCAGCAACATCAGCACGCAGCGCAGCACATCCACCCGCACCCCTTCCACCCGGGCCAGCTCTTCCGAGATGGTCATGGAGAGCAGGGGATCCCAGAGTCGCCACAGGGTGAGCAGCACCAGGGCGCCGCCGCCGTAGATCCAGAGCAGGTCCATGGGCTGCACCGAGAGCAGGTCGCCAAACAGGTAGGCCATCAGATCCACCCGCACGTTGTCCATGAAGCTCAGGGTGACCAGACCCAGCGACAGGGCGCTGTGGGCCAGAATGCCGAGCAGGGTGTCGGTGGCCACCTGCTGGTTGCGGCTCATGATGACCAGCAGCATGGCCATGGCGAGGCAGCAGACCACGACCGCCAGGGTGAGGTCCACCTGCAGCAGGATGCCGAGGGCGAGGCCGAAGAGGCAGGCATGGGAGAGGGTGTCGCCAAAATAGGCCATCTTGCGCCACACCACGAAGCTGCCAAGCGGCCCGGCCAGCAGGGCGATGCCGAGTCCGGCCGCGAGGGCGTATAACAGAAAGCTGTCCACGTGAAGATCCTAGTTGTTGCGAGAGGGCAGGCGGATGACGGGGGCCTGCGGTTCATGATGATGGTGTTCGCCATCGCAGTGGTGATGGTGGGTATAGACCGCCAGCACCTCCCGCTCCGGTCGCCCGAACAGGCGGGCAAATTCCGGGTGGCGGGCCACGCTCTCCGGCTCGCCGTGGCAGCAGACGTGGCGATTGAGGCAGATCACCTCGTGAGTGCTGGCCATCACCAGGTGCAGATCGTGGGAGACCATCAGCACGGCGCAGTGGAACTCGGCGGCCAGCTGGCTGATGAGGGCATAGAGCTCGATCTGGCCCGTGATATCTACCCCTTGCACCGGTTCGTCCAGCACCAGCAGCTCGGGTTTGACCAGCAGGGCGCGGGCCAGCAGTACCCGCTGCATCTCGCCACCGGAGAGCTTCTGCATCCGGTTGTCCAAGAGCTCCTGCGCACCGACCCGATTGAGCGCCTCCTCGATGGAGAGGCGGCTGTTCTTGCCAAGTTGCAGGAAGCGGCGCACCGTCAGGGGGAGGGTGGGGTCCAGATAGAGGCGCTGGGGTACATAGCCGACCCGCAGATCGCGGCGGCGAACGATGTCCCCCGAATCTGGGCTGAGCAAGCCCAGCACCAGCTTGCTCAGGGTGCTCTTGCCCGCCCCGTTGGGGCCGACCAGGGTGGTGATTTTGCCTTTGTTCAGGGTAAAGGAGACCTTGTCGAGCACGAGTCGTCCGTCAAATGAGAGACAGACCTCTTTCAGCTCCACCAGTTGGGTCATGACAGCTCCGGGGTTTACAGCCTGTGAGAGTTATAATATAACAGCGACGTTGGTTTGTTATATTATCACACACACACACCCTGACGAGACCTCTATGCGAATTCTTGCTCTGATCACTGCCCTGATGGCGGTGAGTCTGCCTGTCCGTGCCCTCGAGGTGCTGACCACCATCAAACCCCTGGGCTTCATCGCGGCGGCGATCACCGATGGTGTGAGCGAGCCCGGGGTGCTGCTGCCCACCGGTGCGTCGCCCCACGATTTTTCCCTGCGCCCTTCCGACATGCGCAATATCAAGGAGGCCGATCTGGTGGTGTGGGTCGGTCCCGAGCTGGAAGGCTTCATGGCCAAACCCCTGGCCCAGCATCCTCATGTATTGACCCTGACCCAGGTTCCCGGCATGCCGCTGTACAACTATGCGACCCAGGGGGAACATGACGATCATCACCATGATGACAAGGATCATGACCATGCCGCCCACGACCACGGCTCGCACGACGAGGGCCATGAAGGGCACCACCACGAAGGGGTGGATCCCCACATCTGGCTGGGTCCAACCCAGGCCAAGGTGATTGCCGAGGCGATCGCGACCGAACTGGGCAAGCTGGATCCTGCCAACCAGGCGCGCTATGCCGCCAATCTCGCGGCCTTCGAGGGCAAGGTTGACGCCCTGGACAAGGTGATCGCCGTGCAGATGAACGCGGTGGATCAGAAGGGCTACTTCGTGTTCCACGAAGCCTATGGATACTGGGAGCGTCACTACGGCATGAGCTCCAAGGGACACTTCACCGTGAGCCCGGAGCGTCGCCCGGGAGCCAAGACGCTGATTGACATCCGCAAGGCGCTGGAAGAGAAAAAGGCGAGCTGCATCTACGCCGAGCCGCAGTTCTCCCCGGCGGTGATCGAGTCGGTTGCCCGCAATACCGGGGCCAAGGTGCTGCTGCTGGACGAAGTCGGCGAGCAGGTGCCGCTCGGTCCGGACGGTTATCCGCAATTCATGCAGCAGTTGGCGGATGCCTTCGCCCAGTGCCGCTAGGCCTTGCCCGACATTGACGATAGAGGCGGCGCGGCCAACTATACTGACCTCCAGCATCTGATATGGAGTGTCAGTCATGAAATGGTTGCTCGTCTCTGCCTGCACGCTGACCCTGCTGGGATCCGGCATACAGGCATCCGGTCTTTCCGAACACATCGCCAGCCCGGAACTCAGGGCAAAAATGCAGGCGGTCTATGGCGCCAGAGCGATCCAGCGGTCCGAGGCCTTCTCTCGTCTGCTGACGCCAAGAGCCGGAACGACGGACCAGCAGAAGCTGGAGCTGGTGAACAACTACTTCAACAACCTGACCTACAGCGAGGATCCCAGACTGTGGGGGGATGATGATTATTGGGCCAATCCGCTGGAGTT
This sequence comes from Aeromonas sp. ASNIH7, assembly GCF_002903485.1. Lineage (NCBI taxonomy): Bacteria > Pseudomonadati > Pseudomonadota > Gammaproteobacteria > Aeromonadales > Aeromonadaceae > Aeromonas > Aeromonas sp. ASNIH7. Next base: position 1,468,875 of record NZ_CP026226.1, on the reverse strand, counting down.
CATCGGGGCGAGAGGAGGGGATTGCGAGGACTACAGCATCGCCAAGTACTATACCCTGATGGAGCTGGGGGTCGACGAGAAGAAGCTGCGGCTGGCCTATGTGAAGGCAATTCGTTACAACCAATTCCACATGGTGACGTTGTACTTCCCGACCATCAAGTCAGATCCCCTGGTGCTGGACAACATCAATGGCCGCATCCTGCCGGGGAGCAAGCGCAATGATCTGCAGCCGGTTTACAGTTTCGATGCCAAAAGCATCTGGATCATGAAATCCCGTCGCGAGGGAACCCTGGCGGGGAGTGCCGATCGCCTGGCCCAGTGGACCTCGATGCAGAGCCGCTTCTCCAGCGAGCATTTGCGCTCCCCCCGTCGCCAGCTATAACTTGCCCGCCGCCTTCAACTCCTCGAAATATTTTCCCGCGCCCGGATGCTGTTCGACACTCAGCACCGGGCCTATTTTGTTGCGCGCCTTGTGAAACAGGTTCGCATAGCCATAGGTCTGTTCGTTGAAACTGGTTTGCTGACTCAGCATGGCCCGGGTCAGCCGATAGACCTCGTCATCGGGAGTGGCGGCATTGGTCACCAGGGTGGCGGCGATGGCGAAGGTGGGGGTTGCCTTGAGGTTGCCCGGGTAGATGCGTGCCGGCACCTGGCTGCGCTGATAATACCTGACCCCCTTGAGCAGCTGGTCCCTTACGGGCCCCTCGATCGCCAGGAAGCGCACGGCGCAGCGCTTGGCGGTGTCCAGCACGATGCGGTTGGGATGACCCATGACAAGGCCATAGGCATCGATCTGTTTATTGCACAACGCTTCGGAGAGATTGGCGACGCTCTTCAAATCGAGATCTTGCTCCTTTGCGCCCAGAACATTGAACAGGGCCAATGCCGTTTGACGAGTCCCTGAACTCTTCAGGCCCATGTCGATGGGGGCCAGCTTGAGCTGCTCCAGGGTGGTGATATCCCCATCGGCTCGCACCACTATGGTGAAAGGTTCGGCGTGGGTGGCAAAGAGCGCCCTCAGCTCGGGTTGTGGCTGGGCAGCGAAAGGCCCGGTGCCCTGGCTGGCCTGATAGAGCCAGTCGGACTGGACGAGCGCATAGGGTACCTCTCCCGTTTTCAGCTGGCGGAGATTTTCGATGGACCCGGAGCTGGCCTGTAGTTTGCAGGGCATCGTGGGGTCACTTTTTTTGGCCAGTCTGCAGAACTCCTTGATGACCTGATAATAGATGCCTTGCTCCCCCCCTGTGCCTATGGTCATGGTGGTCGCGTGCAGGGTCGGTTGCCACAGCAGGGCGAGCAGCAGCAGCGGGATCCTCATGATGCATTCTCCTGAGTGGCATAACCATCGATGCCCCAACTGCGCAGCATGTCCACATCGCTTACGTCGCCGGCTTCCGCCAGCAAGGTGTAGCCGGAAGCATGGAGGCATTGGGAGAGCAGGTTCCAATAAAGGGGGGACTGGGTGAGCTGGCAACTGATGAAGACAGGTCTGATGGGGTCGAGCCTGGCCAGATTGTCGTTGTTCATCGGGATGTTGCTGAATGCCAGCTCAATCCCCTGGGACTGGAGTGCGGTCAGTCGTTCCTCGGCCAGGGGGGGGAAGATCGCCAGATCCCAGCGCCAGTCCAGCGTCTTACCACGAGCGCTGGTCAGCACGGGGGCAAACTGCGCCCAGTCTGGGTGGCCGAGCAGGCTGAGAGGCAGCTGGAGCCCTTCCGCCTTCTGAGTCAGCCAGTCGTTGAGCAGCCCCCGAATTTCATCCGGCGAACTGTCCGTGGTGGGGGGGTGCTTGGGTAGCAGGCGGCTGTAGAGCCTGATACTCCCCTGAGTGGAGAAGAAATGCTGCTGATAGGTGTTGCCATCGGTGTCGACCAGCCCAACGAGCTTCTGGTGGGTCGGGAGAGCGTCGTGCTTGCCAAGCTGGGTGATCTTGAGCCGCTGTTGCAGCAGGTCCCGCTTGCGTTCAGAGACCAGCTGGTTGATGGAGACAACGACTTCCTGCAATTCGCGAAGCCACGGGGTTGGCAGGTTGCCGCTGAACTGGCGTTTGCGGATTCGGGCCAGTTGCAGACTGATCTGTTCGAGGGGGCGCAGCAGGCGGCGGCACACCCAGGTGATTACCAGGCTGAACACCAGCAGGCCGGCGAGCAGCGCAAGTCCGGTACGACTGATGGCGTTCCACAGATGCTGGTAGGCGTAACCCTTGTGTCCCTCGAGCGTGAGGGTACCGAGAATGCGCCAGCCGTCGGTCAACTCCTGCTCAATCTTGACCGGTGGCATGTCGATAACTGAGGGGAGCCAGCCTGGAACATTTTGCTGTGCGGTGTGGAACACCTTCTGGAACAGCACCTGGCCATCCGGATCCAGCAGAACGACGGAGTTGACGAAGCCTCCGTCGAACATGGCGTTCACTATGGTCTCGGCAAGGACCTTGTCATCGTTGAGCAGAGTGCCCTGCAGCACCAGCCCCAGTGCGGTGATGGCGGTTTCAAGGTTGGCCGACATCTGGTCGAGAATAGACTGTCGTACCGTGGTGATCTCCAGCACGAGCAGCAGCGCGGCGCCGATGGTGAAGAGGATTAGGATGATTACATTTAACAATTTTGCCAATGACATACCCACTCCATGGAGATGTTTTTGCAACATTTTCTGGGCCGGAGAGCACCACAACCGGACTTGGTTCTTAAAAATAGAAAAAAATGGCTGAAAATGACGATCATTTCTGCCCATGCTGGAAGGTTATGCATAAAATGTGAGTTTCGTGCATGGAGCTATGAACTTTTTGTAAGTATTTAGGTCTAAAAGCCAGATATTCGGTTTTCATAATAAAAACTCATAAAAACAGACCCACAACCACCACCCTTAGATCTAATAACAGGATAGCGGATGAAACGTCTCCGTCCCTTGGTAGCCCAGGCTGCCAATTGGGAACCCCCGGTTCCCCGCAAGCATTTCTATGCCATGCTATTGCTCACGGCCATGACGCTGTCAGCGGTAGCCGTATTGCCAGCTCCCGGTGACATCCTGGAGCGGCCACTGCGTCTGGAGTTGCCGATCGCCACCACGGGCACCGCAACCAACGAAGACAACACCGACTTCAACGACATTCCGGATCACGAGCTGGTCGAGTCAGCCGCTCCCGAAGACGACATCCCGGCCGATGCCACGCCTCAATGGCAAGATTACCGGGTTCGCAACGGCGAGAACCTGACCACCATCTTCAACAACCTGGGGCTGTCCACCACCACCCTCTACAAGGTGCTGGATGCGGATGCCAAGAACAACCTGGCGCGTCTCAAACCCGGTCAGACCATCGAGTTGCTGATCGATCAGGACAACATTCTGCAGCAGTTGAAGATCCGCCTGAACATCAAGCAGACCCTGGTGCTGGAGCGTACCGACGACACCTATAGCGCCAACATGCTCAATGAAGAGGTAGAGTGGCAGCAGAAGAGCTATGACGGTGTCATCAACGGCAGCTTCTACGTCAGCGCCCGCAATGCCGGTATCCCGGCCAACCATATCCAGAAGATTGCCAACCTGTTCCAGTGGCGCCTCAACTTCGCCAAGGATTTGAAAAAGGGTGACAAGTTCAAGGTGCTGGTCCGTCAGGAGACGGTCGACGGCAAGAGTACGGGCAATACCCAGTTGCTGGGGGTCGAGGTGTTCAGCCAGGGCAAGGCCGTGTCAGCCTGGTTGTCGGAAGATGGCAACTATTATGACGGTCAGGCAAACAGCCTGGAGCGCGGCTTCCGCCGTTATCCGACTCACAGCCGTTACCGGGTCAGCTCCAGTTTCAACCCGAATCGCCGTCATCCCATTACCGGGCAGGTCCGGCCCCATGAGGGAACCGACTTTGCCTTGCCGGTAGGCACGCCCATCATGGCGACCGGTGACGGTGTGGTCCTCAAGGCAACCAGCCACCCGCTGGCAGGCACCTATGTCGTGATCAAGCACGGCCGTACCCTGATGACCCGTTATCTGCACCTGAGCAAGCTGCTGGTCAAGCCGGGCCAGAAGGTGAAGATGGGTGACAAGATTGCCCTCTCCGGCAACACGGGCCGCTCCACCGGTGCTCACCTGCACTACGAAGTACGCATCAACAACCGCCCGGTGGATCCCATGAAGATCAAGCTGCCGATGGCGGAGCCGCTCTCCGGCAAGGACAAGCGTCAGTTCCTCGCCAAGGTGAAGAGCTACCGCAAAGAGATGGAGGCGGGCTGAACGGCTCCCTCCTGACGAAAAAGGCCCCGCCAACTGGCGGGGCCTTTTCATTGCAGAACGGCTTCAATAACCCTTGTCAAAGTCGATCCTGCCGTCCAGCTGCTGACCATCGATGAAGCGGATGTAGTTGCGGATGAAGATCTGGGCCACATCTTCCGGGAAGCTGTAGGCGCTGTTGTGGGGCGTCACGATGAGATTGGGTTGGTGCCAGAGCGGGCTGTCAGCGGGCAGGGGTTCCTGCTCGAACACATCGAGCACCGCCATGGCGGGCTTGCCGGCTTGCAGTGCCGCCAGCAGATCCCCCTCATGGACGGCATTGCCTCTACCGACGTTGAAGAAGATGGCGCCCGGTTTGCAGTGGCCGAAGCGTTCGGCGGTGAAGAGGTGGCGAGTCTCGCGGGTGGCGGGCAGCACGCTGACGATGACATCGGCCTGGGCCAGCATCTTGTTGAGAGCCGGCAACTGGTACACCTGATCGAACCCGGCACGCTCACGGCCACTGTGGCTGATGCCGAGCACCCTCATGCCAAAATGCTTTCCGGTGTGGGCGATATGCTGCCCTATGCTGCCGGTACCGAGCAGCAGCAGCGTCTTTCCCTTCAAGCCCTGATAGGGATGGCTCTGCCAGACGCCCTGCTGCTGCTGCTCGCGATAGAGTGGCAACTGGCGGGTCAGGCTGAGCAGATGGCCGAACACATACTCGCTCATCAAGGGGCCGAAGATGCCGCGGACATTGGTGAGCAGGTAGTCGCGGCGGCAACTGGCGTCCAGCAGCACGTCGACCCCGGCATAAGTGGACTGGAGCCAGCTGAGCTTGCCGGCCTTGGCCAGCAGCGGCTTGGCCCGGGCAGGCTCGGCCATCAGGATATGAGCGTCACCGATAAGCTGTTCGGCCTCGGCCTGATTGTCGGCCCGAAGAATGTGCAGATGGGGAAGATGGGCCGCCTTGAGCAGGCGTTCATAGTGGCTGTTGTCCTGACTCAACAGCAGCAGGGTACGTTGGCTCATACTCTTGTTCCTTATCGTGTTTATGGCAAGGCGAGAGGGATGCTGTCTCCATCTTACCCCAGTTGATCGGGCAAGATAGTCGAGCAGGGCGCTTTTTCATTTTTAGACGGGGCCCTCGTGGGCTACAATCTGCCCCACATTTTGCAAAGGATCCGACTCCAGTGTTTGGTGACAAGTTTTATAAGCGACTGGCCGAGCTGCAGCCCTGGCAGCAAACCGTCTATACCCTGGCGCTGGCAGAGCGCATGTACCCCAACTATGTGCTCTTTACCCAGGCTTCCGGTTTCGGGGATGCGAGGGCATTCCGTCACGCGCTGGATCAGATGTGGAACTACCTGACGGTCAAGGGATCCCGCGTCAATCTTGGTGCCATTCTGGAAGCGTTTGAAGTCTACATTCCCGATCCCCGCAAGTTTGAATCCTACGGCGCCTATCCGGCACTGGACGCCTGCGTGGCGCTGGGCTGTGCCTACAACTCGGTGATCTGCCGGGTGGGGGAAGAGGCCAACGACGCCAGCCATGCGTCTGTCGGCACGGTCGCCGGCTTCATCGAGATGCTGGAAGAGCGGGATCTCAGCGATGAGGAGCTCTATGAGCACGAGTACATGGAAGCGGAGCTGGAGTTCCAGGTCGAACTGCTCAAACGGGTGGCCCATGAACGGGACAGCGACCGCATCCTTGCCATCCGCGCCTTCGCGGCCCAGGACGGCGTCTCCAACATCGGCATCAGCCTGGAGGCGTAACGCCATCGCGTACTGCCCATAAAAAAAGCTCCCGGTCGGGAGTTTTTTTTATCTCTGAGCGTTCATTTTTTTGGTGTGTGAGAAAGCATTTATGCATTTTTTTCAAATGGTTAACTTTTTTTCTCCTGATTCTTAGGGGCCATTCGTTGCTGTTGTAAGCTCGCTTCTATTGGTTGCACTTGACAGAGAATCACCGACGAGAACATCTCCATTACTGAGGTCATCTATGAATGCAACAGAGCTTTGGCAGCTTTCCCCCGAGCAATTCAACGAGTGGCGGCGTGAGAACGATTATCCCCGTATCTGGGCGCTGCTGGTGGCGTCGCTGCCCCATTTCGACGACTGGATGGCGGAGCAGAAGATAGAAAAAAGCGTGATCTTCCAGATCGGCATCGCCCGCTTCATCAGCTCCCGCTGCGTGCTGAGCCTTTGTGTCTACATGAGCGACGACAAGGTCCGCCTGTATGAGAGCGCCTCGAGTGCACTGGAATCCCTGCGCAAGAGCGGCCTCATTCGCTCGGAGACCCGTTTCGAGCCTTACAGCATGTGGCTGGCGGGAAAACATGGCAATGACGAGGTGAAACGGGTGCAAAGCCTGCTTTCGGTCTCGGAGAACAACAAGGGGGAGGCCCAGGTGCTGGGCAAGCATCGTCTGCTCAACATCGGCGGTGTTACCCTCAAAAGCCCCATCATCTCCGGCCGGTTGCTCGATTTTACCTGTCTCGACGAGCTCTCTCTCGATGGGGCCGTCAACAACTCCAAGGTTTATCTGTGGCACTGCTCGGCCAAGGGGGTCAGGGTCAATGGCGGGGTGATCGGGCTCGATCTGTTCGACTCCCTGCTGTGGGACCACAGGGCCTGGGCCAAGAAGCGGGAGCTGGCGCTGGAGGACGGGGTCTTTCAGGACTTCACCATAGAGTGCGAGGAGATCCGCTTCCACTCCTCCCGGGCGGTGCTGAAAAACTTCAGCGTCAGCGCCAAGAACTTCGATGCCACCATGGAGCACACCAACCTGGACAAGGTGGAGGTGGTCTACAACGACAATGGGCGGATCGACCACAACGAGGCGAGCAAACTCTATCGCAATGCCAAGCGTCTCTTCTCCAGCGTGGGTGACACCGTCGACGCCGGCGAGTGCTACTACAAGGAGAAGCTGCACGAGATGAAGTCCCTGGCGAGCCCGCGGGAGCTGTTCCGGGAGCGCTGGTTGCGCAGCGGTCCGATGACGAAGTGCTGGCTCTCCCTGTTGTGCTATCTCAAGTGCGCGGGCAAGTTCATCAGCTTCATCACCTGGGGGTTTGGGGAGCGTCCCATCAGAAGCCTGCTGATGTCGATGGGGGTGATCCTGCTGGCGACCCTGACCTATTTCCTGGCACCGGAGTCTGCAACCCACGGCCATCTGGGGCGCTCCCTCTATTTCAGCATCGTCACCTTCGTGACCCTGGGTTATGGGGACATCTCCCAGACCTCCTCGCCGCTGCAACTGCTGTCGGCCATCGAAGCCTTCTGCGGCATGTTCCTGACCGGTCTCTTCCTCGCGGGTTTTGCCTCGAAAACCAAGCAGTATTGACGGGAGTGCCGGCGGCGGGTGCCATCAGTGCCCGCCTCCGGTGCCCTCCTGCTGTCTTCCCATCCCTCCCGGCTGGCTCGGCGACCCTGCTTGACGCAGCGGCGGTGGAGCGACTTTATTTAAAGTCATCGCATGCCATGGCAAGCGATGGCGCCACCAGCGCCCGGACATGACGCAATCAGAGGAGAAAGCCCGGTATCGATCCGCCAACCACCGATGTAGAGAAGGAATAACGCTATGATATTGAATCACTTATGGGGATTGTATGCCCATCCCCACACCGAATGGCATACCATAGACGAGCGGCACGACAGCTTCAGAAACAGTCTGACCCACATCCTGCTCGTGGCCCTTATCCCTCCCATCTGCGCCTACTATTCCGCCGTTCACATCGGCTGGAGCATCGGGGTCGGTGATCCCATCACCCTGACCGCCAACAGTGCATTCAAGCTGTCGGTCGCCATGTACGTGACCCTCATCATCGGCGTGCTGGCACTCTCCTATCTGGTGCACTGGATGGGGCATACCTTCGGCTCGGATCCCAGCTACACGACCTCGCTGGAGCTGGCGGCCTACACCTCCACGCCACTCTTCATGGTGGGCTTCTCCGCTTTCTTCCCGCATCTCTGGTTCGTGATGCTCATCGGTTTGGTCGGGCTGACCTATTCCGTCTACCTGCTCTATATCGGCGTGCCCATCCTGATGCACATCACCAAGGAGCAGGGATTCATCTACGCCAGCTCAGTGGTGACGGTCGGCCTGGTGTTGCTGGTCTGCGTGCTGGCTGCCACGGCCATCCTGTGGGGATCCGGCTTCGGTCCCGTCTTCACCCAGTAGCCGTGCGTGCCGACGGCAACGACGACAAGGGCGCCTTGATGGCGCCCTTGTCGTTGATCTCTCGCCTGGTCGGCGTGTCTTTGCCAGACCCTGGAGGGAAGTCGTCTGCGTTGATCAGCGGGGATTGCCGCTGCCGATGCCAAACGGGATGCGGTAATCGCTGCTCTGATCGCCGAGGCTGACGGTCAGGTTGCCCTGGGCGCGGCTCGGGATCTGTACCTGTTGGGTACCCATCAGGTTGGCGTGGACGGAGGCTACCAGATCACCGGATTCATCGCGCACCTCCAGCATGGGGTTGGCCTTGCCGGCCATGGCGGCGCTGGCATGCCAGTTCACGAACAGCACACCCGGGGTGGCGTTGAAGTCGGCGGGGACGGAAGCCTGGGCAACACCGGCGCTCATCAGGCCTGCAACGGCCAGCATCTTGATCACGTTTTTCATGTTCATTCACTCTCTTGGTTTTTATGTCATTGGCAAGGCCTGACAGGCCTGCATCAATGCATCCTTGCAAGAGGTCATTCAAATGGTGTGTTGTTTTGTCACGGATGTTTGTCACCCATATGGATGGGGGACGGCCATGAACGACCAGTTGTTTTGCGGCTTGGCGCTCCTGCCTAAGCGATGCGTGAATATTAAGCGCCTCACCCGGTCATTGTTAGCGAGATAAACTGGCCTACACGTTCAAAAAATATGAATGATGTTTTGTGGGGGGGACATAGACGGGTTGGAGGGGAGTCACCCTTCCGGAGAGAGGTGCATGTCCCAGACCTGACACCGGATTGTCACATCCGGTGCGTACTGTGCGGTTTCATTTTAAAACTGCTTCAAGGATGGCTATGTTTCGCGTCTCTTCCCTTGCCGCCTGCGTGGCGGCCACCCTGCTGAGCGGCTGCAATTCGGGCAACGACTCCTCCTCGCCTGCCGTCGGCGACTATCAATACAGCACCAAGGCGGTCTATGCCGCCCGTCAGGCAATGAACAGCTATGAGGTTGCCCCTGAAGGCTTTAGTCCCGTCTTCACCGAACTGGTGGCACGCCATGGCTCCCGCTCGCTGTCCAGCCCCAAATACGATGTGCTGACCAAGCTGGTGTGGGAGGATGCCGCGAGGCAGGGGGCCTTGACCGAGCTGGGCCAACGGCTCGGCGCCAAGGTGGACGCCGTCACGGCCGCCAACCAGACCCTCGGCTATGGCCTGCTGAGTGCGCTCGGTAAGGAGGAGCACGCCAACCTGGCGACCCGGCTCGCCGAACGGCTGCCCACCCTGCTGGCCACTGAATCGACTCCCCTCTGCCTCAAGGTCGAGACATCGGGCAAGGATCGCGCCAACGAAAGCGCCTACTTCTTCATGCAGAGCCTGGCCAAACGGGTCTCTCTGGTGACAGACAGCCCCGACTGTTACGTCAGCCAGGAGAACCCTTCCGAGATCGACAAGGGGCTGCGCAACAAGTTCGAGCTCTACTTCCACAAGACCGAGCCGCAGGGGGAGTACACCCGGTATCTGCCCACCTTCCAGGCCTATCAGGCCTTTGTCGGGGACGAAGATAACGGGGTGGCTCCCGCTCCCGAGCTGACCGAGGCCCTCGATGCGCTCAAGGCCCTGCCCAGGACCCGGGTGATGGCCCGCGAGATGCTCGAGCGTCTCTACAGCAAGGCCTTCGTCGACGAGCTGGCCGCCGGGGTGGATTACGTGGCGGTGAATCCGGAAGACGGCGGCAAGACCCATGTGCGCGACGAGGTGGACGCCGCCCTCATGCTCTACAACCTCTTCATCATCGGCCCGGGGATGATCCGGGAGGCGCAGGCACAAGGCGGGTCCTGGGATTTCGAGCAGTTCATCACGCCAGAGGAGTCTGCCTGGTTCTCCTACCTTTCCGATGCCGAGGACTTCTACGAGAAGGGGCCGAGTCTTGCCAGCCAGAGCACCACCTACGCCGTGGCCCAGCCCCTGCTTGACGGCCTCTTCAACGAGGTACAGACCCAGGTGGTGGAAGAGGCGGGCGAGCATGTCGCCAAGCTGCGCTTCGCCCATGCGGAGACCCTGATCCCGCTGGCGGCCCTGATGAAGCTGGAAGGGAGCCGCCAGAGCGCCCAGCCCGGCGTGCTGATGAGCCAGGAAAACAACGAATGGCGTGGCGGCTGGGTCTCTCCCTATGCGGCCAATATCCAGTGGGATGTCTACCGCAACGAGGCCGGCCGGGTGCTGGTGAAGATGCTTTACAACGAGAAGGAGCTCGCCTTCAAGGCAGGTTGCTCCCCCATTGCGGTGGGCAGCTTCTTCTATGACTTCGGCGAGCTCAAACGCTGTTACGACTACTCGTCCTGACGCGCTCGTACCATCCCCGGGGCCGGTCATCGCCGGCCCCGATTTTTTTTGGTTCAGGCGGAGCCGGCTTGTCGACGACCCGCCTGCCAGGTGGTGCCCATGGAGGCGGCGATGATGGCGGTTATCCCGAGCCATTGGGACGGGGGCAACTGCTCGCCCAGCCATACCAGTCCCATCAAGGCTCCCATGGCCGGTTCACCGCTGGTGAGAATGCCGTAGCTCTTGAGGGGAAGGCGGCGCAGGGCAAACATCTCGAGAGAGTAGGGGATGGCGCTCGAGAGCAGCCCCACCCCGATGATGGTGAGGATCACGGGGACGGTGAATGAAGCCTCGATCGCACCCTCAAGCCCGAAGGGCAATACCAGCAGGGTGCCCACCCACATGCCCAGCGCCGGAGCCTGTGCGCCCAGCAAGGCTCCTGCCCGCTTTCCGGTGAGCATATAGAGCCCCCAGAAGAGGCCAGCCCCGAGAGCCAGTGCGGCACCCAGGGGATCGATGGCCTGCTGTGTTGCCCGCAGGGGCAAGAGCAGCAGCAGCCCGGCGATGGCCAGTATCAGCCAGATGAAGTCCGCCCGGTGGCGTGAGGAGATCAGAGCCACCGTCAGGGGGCCGATGAACTCGATGGCCAGGGCTACGCCGAGGGGAATGCGTGCGATGGCCAGATAGAAGAGCAGGTTCATGGCCCCAAGCGACAGGCCGTAGGGGATGGCGCCCAGCAGGGTGCGTCGGTCGAGGGGGCACGCCAGATGCGAAACACCAGGGAGAGGAGGAGGGCGGCGCACCCCAGCCGGAACAGGGTCGTACCTGCGGCACCCAGCAAGGGAAACAGGGATTTGGCCAGGGAGGCGCCGAGGGTGATCGACAACATGGCGAGCAGGACGGCCAGAAGAGAGGAGAGGGCATTGGGATTGGGTTGCATGGTGTTCATACCGGGCAGGACGATGAGCAATAAAATATATCTGGATACTTGGGTAAACCGGTCTAATACTGGCCTTGTGCGATAATTTTTATCTAATGAACCCCATGACCGACAAATTTGATCTGCTCATCCTCGCCGAGCTGCAACAGGATGCTCGTCTGCCCACGCCGGAGCTGGCCCACAGGGTCGGTCTTTCCGCCCCAGCCTGCTACCGCCGCGTCCGCGCCTTGCGGGAGTCCGGTCTCATCGAGCGGGAAGTGGCGCTGGTGGCACCGTCCACCATGGGCTGGCCCATCACCATGCTGGTGCTGGTGACCCTGGAGCGGGATCATGGCCGCATCGTCGATGAGATGATCGCCAGCCTGCAGCGGGAACCCGAGGTGATGGATCTCTGGTATGTGACGGGGGAGCAGGACTTCGTGCTGCAAGTGGCCGCCAGGGACATGCAAAGTTACGAGCAGTTCACCCGTCGGGTGCTCCATGCCAGGGACCAGGTGCGCAGTTTCAAGACTCTGGTGGTCATGGGACAGCACAAGCGTTGCGGCGCCTTGCTGCCCGGGTAAAGAGGGGGTTGCGCCGAAGCCTTGCCGGCATTGCGGGAGCGCCGTCAGGGAAACGAACAGGGGCAGGTACGGCCTGCCCCTTCTGTGTCAGCCAGGTTCTCCGGGCGCCAGCTCCTCTGCCGTCATGGGGCGCAAGACCCGGCAGGGATTGCCGACCGCCACCACGCCTGCCGGAATGTCTCTGGTGACAACTGATCCCGCCCCGATGACGCTGTTGTCCCCTATGGTGACGCCCGGGCAGATGACGACGCTGCCCCCAATCCAGACGTTGTTGCCGATACGCACCGGCTTGCCGAACTCCACCCCCTTGATGCGCGGCGCTACCGCCACCGGGTGGGTAGCGGTGTAGATCTGCACTCCGGGGGCCAGCAGCACGTTGTCGCCTATGTGTACCTCGCACACATCCAGGATGGTGCAGTTGAAATTGGCGTAGAAATTCTCGCCGACAAAGATGTTGGCGCCATAGTCGCAGAAGAAAGGGGGCGTGATGAAACAGCGTTCTGCGCGGCCACCCAGCAGGCGGGTGAGGCGCTCATCCCAGTCAGGGGCATCGGTTCGCTCCCGGTTCAGTTCTCCCAGCAGGGCGCGGCACTGCTCCCGCGCAGCCCGCAGTTCGGGGTCCCCTGCATCATAGGGCGCTCCCGCCACCATCTTCTGCCACTCGGGGCCACGCACGGCGGGCCGCTGCACTGTTGTTGCGTCAGTCATCATTGCTCCATCAGCCAGATCAGGGATTCGTAAGGGCGCAGCTTGCAGGATTGCGGGCGGGCCGGGCTATCCGGGTAGTTGCCAAGCAGCAGTCGCCCCTCCCCGCTTTGCAGCTCGGCAGGCAAGGCAAACTCCACCGGCTCGCCGTAGAAGTTGCTCACAACCAGCAGGGTCTGACCGTTGGTGCGGCGGACATAGGCCCAGATCTGCGGATGCCCGGTCAGCAGCTCTTGATAATCTCCCTGAGTGAAGATGGGGTGCGCCTTGCGAAGGGCGATGAGATCCCGATAGTGCCAGAACACCGAGTGCTGGTCGGCGAGCGCCGCCTCGGCGTTGATCACCGGGTAGTTGGCGGCAGGCTTGAGCCAGGGCGTCCCGCTGGTGAAACCGGCGTTGGAGGCGGCGCTCCACTGCATCGGAGTACGCGAGTTGTCCCGGGACTTGGCACCGAGAATGGCGAGGATCTCGGCCTCGCTCATCCCTTCCGCCTGCTTGATGGCGAAGATGTTGCGGCTCTCCACATCCTGATAGTCATCGATGCGCTGATAACCGGGGTTGGTCATGCCGATCTCCTCCCCCTGATAGATGTAGGGGGTGCCTTGCAGGCCGTGCAGCGTGCTGGCCAGCATTTTGGCGGCGACCACCCTATGCTCGTCCTCATCGCCGAAACGGGAGACGATGCGCGGCTGATCGTGGTTGCACCAGAACAGCGCCGACCACCCCTTGCCATGCATACCGCTCTGCCAGTGGTTGAAGATGCGCTTGAGTTCGAGGAAATCGAACGGGGCCTTGGTCCACTTGTCGCCGCCCGGGTAATCCACCTTGAGGTGATGGAAGTTGAACACCATGGAGAGCTCGGAACCATCCAGCGCGCCATAGCGCTGGCAGTGTTCCAGGCTGGTGGAAGACATCTCGCCCACCGTCATGGCCCCCACGGGGGCGAAGACGTCGCGGCTCACATCCTGCAAAAATTCGTGGATGCGCGGCCCGTCGGTGTAGAAGCGGCGGCCATCCCCCACCTCGTCGTCAGGGAATGCCTGATCCTTGGAGATGAGGTTGATGACGTCGAGGCGGAAACCGTCGACCCCTTTCTTCGCCCAGAAATGGATGATCTTCTTCACCTCGGCGCGCACGGCCGGGTTCTCCCAGTTGAGATCCGCCTGCTCGCGGGCAAAGAGGTGCAGGTAGTACTGGCCGGTGGCCGGGTCCAGCTCCCAGGCGCTGCCGCCAAACTTGGATTGCCAGTTGTTGGGCACGCCGCCGTCCACCGGATCTTTCCAGATGTAATAGTCGCGATAGGGGCTGTTCTTGTCTCCCAGCGCCGACTTGAACCAGGCGTGCTCGGTGGAGGTGTGATTCACCACTATGTCCATCACGATGCGGATGCCGCGCGCATGGGCGGCGCCCAGCAGGGCCTCGAAGTCGGTCATGGTGCCGTAGGCGGGATCTATGTTGAGGTAATCGGCGATGTCGTAGCCGTTGTCCACCTGGGGGGAGACGTAGACCGGGGTCAGCCAGAGGGCATCGACCCCCAGCGTCTTGAGGTAGTCGAGGCGGGCCATGATCCCCTTGAGATCACCGGTGCCACGGGCGCCGGAATCCTGAAAGCTTTTGGGGTAGATCTGGTAAATCACGGCGCTTTGCCACCAGGGTGTCTGTGTCATGGTTGGTTCGCTCATTGGTTGAAACCGGATTAGTTGGAACAGGGCAACGATAAAAGGCGGAGCCAGGGCTCCGCCGAGGTTGTGTGGATCAGGCCGTGGTCAGATCCAGCTTGCCGGCAGCCTGCTGGCGCTTGTAGACCAGCAGGGTCAGCAGGGCGGGGACCACGATGGCCACCAGCATGGCGATGGCGTAGATGCCCCAGTATTGCGGCTGGATGGAGAGGATGCCTGGCAGGCCGCCCACCCCGATGCCGTTGGCCATCACCCCGGCGAAGCCGCAGATGAGAGCCGCACAGCTTGAGCCCACCATGGCGCACAGCATGGGGAACTTGTACTTGAGGTTGATGCCGTACATGGCCGGCTCGGTCACCCCGAGATAGGCGGAGATGGCGGCCGGGACCGAGATCTCCCGCTCGTTCTCCTTGCGGCTGATCAGGATGATGCCGACGACCGCAGACGCCTGGGCGATGTTGGAGAGGGCGATCAGCGGCCAGATGGGGGTGCCGCCCATGCTCTGCATCAGTTGCAGGTCCACCGCGTTGGTGGTGTGGTGGATGCCGGTGATGACCAGGGGCGCATAGAGGAAGCCGAACAGGGCTGCGCCGATGGGGGCAAACGAACCCGTCATGGCCGCCTTGGCGGCAAAGCCGACGCCGTCACCAATCCAGCGGCCGAACGGACCGATCAGGGCGTGTGCCACGATCACCGCCAGCAGCAGGGAGATGAAGGGCACAATCACCAGGTAGAGATAGGCCGGGATGATGCGCTTGAGGCTGGTCTCCACCCATGCGAGGAAGACACCCGCCAGCAGGGCCGGAATGACCTGGGCCTGATACCCCACCTTCTGGATGACGAAGAGGCCGAAGTCCCACACTTCCGGGGTCTGCTGGCCGATGCCATAGGCGTTCATCAGTTGCGGCGACACCAGCGTGATACCCAGCACGATGCCGAGGATCTCGGAGCCGCCCATCTTCTTCACCGCAGACCAGCAGACACCCACCGGCAGGAAGTGGAAGATGGCTTCACCCAGCAGCCAGAGGAAGGCGTGCACCTGGGCCCAGAACTGGCTGATCTCGGTGAGGGTGTGGGTGCCGTCGTCGAACATCTTGATATCGCCGATGACGTTGCGAAAACCCAGGATCAGGCCGCCGGTGATGATGGCGGGCAGCAGGGGCACGAAGATCTCCGCCAGGTGGGAGATGCCGCGCTCCAGCGGATTCATGTTGTGGCGGGCGGCCTGTTTGGCGGCCTCCTTGCTGCCGCCGCTCACGCCGATCTCCTGGGTGAGCGCCTTGTACCACTGATCCACCTCGTTGCCGATCACCACCTGGAATTGGCCGCCCTGGGTGAAGCTTCCCTTCACCGAAGGGATGGTCTCGATGGCCTTGGGATCGGCCTTGGCCGGATCGGCCAGCACGAACCTGAGCCGGGTCAGGCAGTGGCTGACAGTGGTGATGTTCTCTTTGCCGCCGATCCGCTCGATCAACTGCGCCAGATGCTGTGTGTTGACTTTTGACATGAGCCTTCCCTCTGTGACTCCATGAATAATGGTCGTGTCTTTACCGGCTGGCCAAGGACCGCCCGTTTATTGGTATCGTTCCCAATCAGCATGAAGCCAGTGGCTGGCATCGGCAATGGGAACGTTCCCAATTCGTGGCGCTGGTCACAAAAAGCGCAAAACGCCGGGAATGGAGGAAAAGATAGACTACAGGGGCTGACAGGGGGCGATGGTCGCTCTGGGGGGCTGCCCCTCTTCAATCTGGTCGAGCAGCTGTCTGGCGGCCAGGATGCCGGCGTCCTTGTAGCCGAAATCCAGGCTGAGGGTGTTGGCAAAGAGGAACGTCAGCATGGGATTGCTGCCAAGGCCGCTCACCAGGATGTCGGTGCGCCCCTGCTCCTGCAGGTATTTGGCGGCGCCGATGGCCAGGGTGTCGCTGGCACAGACCATGGCCTGGGTGGTGGGGGTGAGCAGCTCGGCCGCGAGCCGATAGCCGCTTTGCAGACCGAGATCCCCGAGGGCGCTGCGGGGCGTGCGCCCCTGTTCCCGACAGTAGTCGAGGTAAGCCTGATGCCGACGCAACCCGGTGGTGAGATCGCTGCGTTCCACCCCGAGATAGGCGACCTCGGTCAGGCCACGCTCTCCGAGGTGGGCAAGCACGGCGCGCACCGCCCCGTCATCGTCGAAGCAGACCGACGAGAAGCCGGGGCGCTCGCGGGCCATCAGCACCAGTTTCTCCCTGAGCGGCGCCATGGCGGCATAGTCCAGATCGTTGAAGGCAAACAGGATGATGCCGTCCACCCCGCGCCGCTCCAGCACCGCCAGGTGCTCGCTCACCTTGGCGGGGGAGAACTTGCTCTCCATCAGCACGGCGTCGTAGCCACGCTGGTAGAGGGTCTCCAGCATGCCGCGCACCGCCTGGTTCTCGGAGCTGGAGTCGAGGCGCGACACCACGATGCCGACCACCTGCTGGCTCTGGCTGCGCATGGCCCGCGCCGATTTGCTCGGGACGAAACCGTGCTGGGCGATCACCGATTCGACCCTGGCCCTGGTCTGGGCATTGACCTTGGGATCCTGATTGAGCACCCGGGAGACGGTCGACTTGCCGACCCCGCTGAGGCGAGCGATATCGAGGATGGTCAGTTTCTTTTCCATGGGGGATCCGTGACAGGGGAGGGCGACAATCGGGATGCAGACATTGTTGTGATTAACTCCTGTGAATACAAGCCCATGGCGTTAGAATGCCCTTTCCCAGGCGACTTTCTTCGCCGTTGCACAGGACGCGCATCATGGATCTGTTGGCAAGTCTGCACTTCTCTCTCTCCATCACGGGCCCCATCTGTCTGGTGCTGGTACTCGGCATCTGGCTCAAGCGGCTGGGTCTCTTGCCCGACAGCTTCGTCGAGTCCGCCTCCCGTCTGGTGTTCCAGGTCACCCTGCCAGCGCTCTTGTTTCTCAGCATGGTGCGCACCGATTTTTCCACCATGCCGAGCCCCTGGCTCATCCTCTACGGCCTGCTCGGCACCCTCGCCGGTTTCCTGGTGCTGGAGGTGCTGGCGGCCCGCTTCATCAGCGAGCAGAAATTGCGGGGCATCTTCGTGCAGGGCAGCTTTCGCGGCAACATGGGGATCATGGGGCTGGCCTATGTGCAAAACGCCTACGGCCCGGAGGGGATAGGGGCCGCCGCCCTGCTGGTGGGCTCCATCACTGTGCTCTACAACGTGCTCGCGGTGATCACCCTGACCCGCAGCCTGGGGGGCGGAAAGGGGCTCGCCCCCATACTCAAGGGGATCGTCAAAAACCCCCTCATCATCGCCATTCTGGCGGCCCTGCCCTTCGGT
Organism: Aeromonas sp. ASNIH7; assembly: GCF_002903485.1. Taxonomy (NCBI): domain Bacteria; kingdom Pseudomonadati; phylum Pseudomonadota; class Gammaproteobacteria; order Aeromonadales; family Aeromonadaceae; genus Aeromonas; species Aeromonas sp. ASNIH7. The sequence goes on along the minus strand of NZ_CP026226.1, from coordinate 1,450,976 downwards.
CTGCTCGGCATCGAACTGCCCCAGCTGGTCATCACCACGGGCAACTATTTCGCCAACATGACCCTGCCGCTGGCCCTGCTGTGCACCGGCGCCAGCCTCAACCTCAAGGCCCTGCGCGGCGGCGCCATGCTGACCGGCTGGGCCACGGTCAACCGGTTGTGCTGCATCCCCGTGCTGCTGGTGCTGGGGGCCTGGGCGCTCGGCTTCAGCCCGCAGGCCCTCGGCATCCTGTTTCTCATCAGCTCTACCCCCACCGCCGCCGCCAGCTATGTGATGACCCGTGCCATGGGCGGTGACAGTGCCCTCGCGGCCAACATCATCGCCACCACCACCCTGGGCTCGCTCGTCACCACCAGCCTGGGGGCCACCCTGATGAACTACCTGGGACTGATGGGGTGATGGGGCGCCGCCATGATGCACGACCCGGGGTTGACGGGATCGGCATTCGCCCTTGACCTTGCCGGAGGCGGCAGCTTTAGGCTGATTGCACATCGACAGAGGAGAGAGCCCATGACCATCGAACTCACCGTTACCGGCATGTCCTGCGGCGGTTGCGCTGCCAGCCTGCAAAAGGCCCTGCTGGCCCAGCCAGCAGTCCGCACCGCCACGGTCGACTTTGCCAGCCGCAAGGCCGTCATCGAGAGCGAGCTGAGCAAAGCCGAGTTGATCGCCCTGATCGAGGCGAGAGGCTTTCAGGTAGAGTGAATTATCACTTAATTGGTATAAATCAGACTAATATTCTGTTTACTTCTTTTTATTGGTGAGAATGATCACTTAAATCCCGTTTAAAAAGAATAAAAATGCTGCAATTCCCTCATCCAAAAGGATTGCAGCATGACCCTTCCCATTCGCAAGACCCTGATCGCCGCCGTACTCGGCCTGACCCTCTCCCCCATGGCCATGGCGGGCCATGGCGCTGCCCAGCGTGCACATTCTGGCCACCGGCGGCACCATCGCCGGGGCGGGCCAGTCCGCCACCCAGTCCAACTACGAGGCCGGCAAGGTGGCCATCGAGACGCTGATCGCCGCCGTGCCCGAGATGAAAAACGTGGCCGACGTGCAGGGTGAGCAGGTGGTCAAGATCGGCTCCCAGGATATGAACGACGAGGTGTGGCTCACGCTGGCCAAGCGGGTCAACGCGCTGCTGGCCAGGGATGACGTGGACGGTATCGTCATCACCCATGGCACCGACACCATGGAGGAGACCGCCTACTTCCTCAACCTGACCGTCAAGAGCGACAAGCCGGTGGTGCTGGTGGGCGCCATGCGCCCCTCCACCGCCATGAGCGCCGACGGCCCCATGAACCTCTACAACGCCGTGGTGACTGCCTCCGACCCCGCCTCAAAGGGGCGTGGCGTCATGGTGGCGATGAACGACACAGTGCTGGATGCCCGCGACGTCACCAAGACAAACACCACAGGAGTGCAGACCTTCGCTTCCCCCAACTTCGGCCCGCTCGGCTACATCCACAACGGCAAGATCGACTACCAGCGCAGCCCGGCCCGCCAGCACACCAGCAAGACCCCGTTCGACGTGAGCAAGCTCGACAAGTTGCCCCAGGTCGGCATCGTCTACAGCTACGCCAACGCCTCGGACCTGCCGGCCAAGGCCCTGGTGGATGCCAAGTTTGACGGCATCGTCAGTGCCGGGGTGGGCAACGGCAACCTCTACCACACCCTGTTCGACACCCTGGCCAAGGCGAGCAAGGACGGCATTCGCGTGGTGCGCTCCGCCCGCGTGCCGACCGGCTCCACCACCCTGGATGCGGAGATCGATGATGCCAAGTACGGCTTCGTCGCCGCCGAGACCCTGAACCCGCAGAAAGCACGGGTGCTGCTGATGCTCGCCCTGACCCAGAGCAAGGATCCGGCCCAGATCCAGCGCTGGTTCCAGCAGTTCTAAGACCTCGGATCGGTCTGATTGACACTACCCCGTGAGATGAAGGGCAGGATGGGATCCTGCCCTTTCTTGTTGCGCCAGAGGCAGAGGCCGGCCCTCAGCTCATCATCAGCCAGCCGCAGAAACCCAGGTAAATCAGCCCCACCAGGGCGAGCCTGCCCGCCGTCATCCGCTCCCGACTGAACCCCCACCACAGCAGCGTGACCGCCAGCAGAGTGACCAGGGAGGAGGCCATCATGGTGCTATCCAGCAGCCAAGGGGTGAACAGCAGGCAGAACGCCTTGGGAATGGTGCCCTGGATCATCATGGCCCCCGATATATTGGCCAGTGCCAGCCGGTGTTTGCCCTGCCGCACCCAGATGAGCACGTTCATCAGCTCGGGCATTTCGGTGGCCACCGGGCTCAGCAACAGGGCCGCCAGCACCGGAGAGAGGCCGAACAGCTCGCCCATGCTCTCCAGCTGATGGACGAACAGCTGAGCCGCCAGCGCCACCACACCGAGCGCCACCAGGGTTTGCAGCAGCACCTTGCCGAGCGCCGGGATCCTGGCGTGCGGATCCAGCTTGAGGGGGGAGGGCAATTCGGCATCGTGGCTGTCGGTCTGTTTCAGCTCACGTCGCACATAGAGGAGGTACATCAGCACGAACAGGGGGGCCAGCCAGGTTTTACCGGTGAAGGCCACCATGCCAAGCAGCACGGCCAACAGGAAGATGCCAGCAAACCAGGTCTGATCGCGGCCTATCTCCCGCTGCACCTCGCCATTGATGGCTCTGTGCTCCCGGCTCATGCACAGCAGCAGGGTCACGCCGACGGCAGCATAGCCTATGGTGGCCAGCACCAGCGGGCCGCCGAGGGCCGCACCTATGCCTATCTGCTGCTGGGCGGGGGCATCCCCCATCAGCAGGGCGGTCAGGGTGACGATGCATTCGGGCAGGGCCGTGCCGAGGGCGGCCAGCAGAGAACCGGTGGCGCTTTGGGACAGTTTGAAATGATGGCCGGTCCATTCGATGCCGTTGACGAAGTATTCACAGGCCAGATAGATGGTGACGGCAGAGATCAGAAATAACAGCAGGGTGATCAGCATGATGAGTAACCGCCAGGCGAGCAGAACAACCGATGGACCCGATACGGCTCGCCCGGCTGGCGTGCATATCGAGGCCAAAGGTCTTGCAGGACGATAGGTGCTATCGCCGCCCATGCCATGGATCTGTGGATCCAAGAGTGTTGACATGGGCCCTGCCCGGATTTCGGGCGGGTTGCTACTCCCCAGTGACAGTGCGGGCTTTTTACCAAGTGGCTCGGTGAGGCGCAAGGCCAACAGGGGATGATCCGCGCGACAAGTTGTAAAAGGATGTGACAACCCCTCGACTCTCCCGTCCGGGATCCTGATCTTTTTACGGGAATCCTTGTGCTGGCACAGCGATTGCTACGAGTTGGCTACTGTCCACATTGACTTGGGAAGGGTGAACGATGAAACGGTGGATCCAACATTTTTACCAGCTTAATCGCCTCAACTGGCTGATGGTCTGGCTGCTGCTTTGCTGCAGCATCATCCTGCTGTTTCCGGCCGGATTGATGAAAGGTGCCGTGAGCCAGTGGGCCACGGCTCATGCGGCCTGGCTTGGGGTCGGCATGTTGATCGCCATCTCCTATTTCTGCAGTCAGGGCTTCCTGATCGCCTGGGAGTGGGCCTGTGACGAGTGGCAGTCCCGCCGCCAGCAGGATCAACTGGCCCAGATGATTGGCTTCCTCGACTTCAACGAGAAGGCGGTGCTGCGGGAGTTCGTACTGCAACGGAAAAGCGTCATAAACCTGCCGATCACCGAACCCGCCGTCAAAAACCTGATGGATGCCGGCGTGCTCACCTACGCCTACGGCAAGCCGGCGCGAGAGAAGGAAGACGAGAACCAGATCCGCGCCCTGATGATCGCCCTGCCGGCTCGCCCTCTGCTGACCTACAAGGTTCTGGGACTGTCGCGGGGCAAGATGAGCGACGAGCAGGTGGAGCAGATCATGAACGCCAGACCCAAGTTCGCGCAGAAGAGCCTCCAGCGCTGACCTTTCCCCATCCCCATAAAAGAAAAGAGCCGGACATCTGTTCCGGCTCTTTGCTGTCTGGCGTTGCTTATTCGGTTCTGGCCTTGAGGTAGCCGGCGTAGTCGGGCACCTGGACGCTGAATGCCTGCTGCATGTGCGGGCTGTCCATGATGAAGTCCGCCGTCGCCTCGTTGGTGGCGACCGGGATGTTCCAGACGGCCGCGAGGCGCAGCAGGGCCTTGACGTCAGGATCGTGGGCGGCGGGATTGAGGGGATCCCAGAAGAAGATCATCACGTCTATCTTCCCTTCGGCGATGAGGGCGCCGAGCTGCTGATCCCCTCCCATGGGGCCGGAGAAGAGGCAGGTAATGGGCAGCTGCGCCTTCTTGCCGAGCAGGGTGCCCGTGGTGCCGGTCGCATAGAGATGGTGGAGCTTGAGCTCCTCCTTGCGGCGCAGCACCCAGTTCAGCAGAGGGGCTTTCATGTTGTCGTGAGCCACCAGGGCAACCCGTTTGTGGGGCGCCATCTCGCGTGCAATCAGTTCCATGGAGGTCATCCGTAGCAAAATGATGGGAATGGGGTCGTATCCTAATCGAAAGCGGCGCCTGCCGCTGCCCCATGCATCGTAACTGTGATCCCGGAGGCGGTTCAATCCGGCGCCTGCCATCCTGACAGCCTCTGGCCTGCCTTGTCAGCAACCAGGTTGGCTACCGTATCGTTGGGCAAGATCTCTGCCGCTGGTGCCATGAAAAAACCCGCCTGGGCGGGTTGGGATTGTCTCTTGATGTCATCGCGATTCAGGATGACTCGGCATGGAGCTGGGATTGCTGGTAGTTTTCCAGACCGATACGGGCGATGAGATCGAGCTGGGTTTCCAGCCAGTCCACATGCTCCTCTTCATCTTCCAGGATCTCCTGGAACAGGTCGCGGCTGACGTAGTCCTGCACGGACTCGGCATAGGTGATGGCGACTTTCAGGTCGGGGATGGCGTCCATCTCCAGAGACAAGTCACAGCGCAGCATCTCTTCCACCGTCTCACCGATGCGCAGCTTGCCCAGATCCTGCAAGTTGGGCAGCCCTTCCAGAAACAGCACCCGCTTGACCAGCTCGTCGGCATGTTTCATCTCATCGATGGATTCGTGATACTCCTTGTGCCCCAGCCCCTTGAGGCCCCAGTCATCATAGATGCGGGCATGCAGGAAGTATTGGTTGATGGCAACCAGCTCATTGGCCAGCACCTTGTTGAGGTGGGCAATGATTTTGGGATCTCCTTTCATCGACATTACTCCTCGTTTTCGAGCCTAGGCAACGATCACTAGAGCTTAGTCCAGAAACATGACCATAACGTGATGGGGGAAAGTCGTCCCCTGGAGGGCAGAAGGAGAGATGAAGATGAGAAGTCGGCGGTTTTACGCCACTTCGTAATAGAGCGGTGCCTGCTCTGACTCCATCTTGTCGATTTCGGTAGCGATGATCTCCATCGCCATGCGCACACATTTACCACATTGGGCACCGACTTCCAGCGACTGTTTCAACTGTCGGAATTCAGTCTTGCCTGCCTGTACCGCCTTGCGGATCTGGTTATCTGTGATGCCGCGGCACAAACACACGTACATAATCTGGACCTCATGCTGGAATGAGATGAAATCTAAATGAGAATAGTTCGTAGTGCAAAGAACGAATGGTAATAAGATCCCGTGCTTGCCAGTGATTCCACCCTTGGGGAGAATGCCTTTATAAGAGAGGATGCGAACATGTTCAAAAAACTATTCAATGCCCTGTTCAAGGGAGAGATCGCCCAGAGCCCCGAGGTTGAGCCCATCGAATACATGGGCTATCTCATCTATCCCGAGCCCATGGCGGAAGGGGGGCAATACAGGCTGGCAGGTCGCATCACCAGGGAGATCGACGGGCAGTTACAGACCCATCGCTTCATCCGCTCCGATCTCTTTGCCAACCCGGCGGATGCCGAGCGCTTCATGGTGCAAAAGGCCCATACCTTCATCGACCAGATGGGGGAGCGCATGTTTGAACCCCGTGTGAAGCCAGACGCCAGCCCAGCTCCATGATGTCAGCCTTGCGCCACGCTATCGCTCATGCCGGCGAGCGGCGTCTGATCTGGCTGGAAGGGGAGCAGGATGACTGCATCGTTCGTGCCGAATCCTTGCTGTGGGGGGCGGTGTTCTGGCTGGGGCAGGGTCCTGAGCGTCATGCTCCGCAGCCTGCCGCCAAGGCGCTTCAACGGCTCGGTCAGGAGTGCGACACCCTGGTATTCAATGCCTTCAGCGGTTTTCACCCCGATGCATTCGGTGCCTTGGCGGGGACATTGAGGGCTGGGGGGCTCTTGCTTCTGCTGACCCCGCCGCGGGAGGCATGGCCGACCTACCCAGACCCTGATCGTCAGAGGCTGGTCGCCCAGCCAGAGGAGGTCGATCGTGCCGGGCAGGGGTTCATCTCCCGTCTGGTACGGTTGCTGGAAGAAGATCCGGCGCGAGATCTGACGCCTGCCTCTTGTGATATTACCTGGCAGCCTCTCGACGGAGACCGGCCGCTGAGCGCGGATCAGGCCCGTGCGCTGCCCGCCATCCACAACGTGTTGCACGGCCATCGCCGCCGCCCCCTGGTGCTGAGTGCCGATCGCGGTCGTGGCAAGAGCGCCGTGCTGGGGCTGGCGAGCGCCGACTTGCTGAGTCGGGATCCGGCCTTGACGATAGCGGTGACGGCCCCTTCCCACGCTACAGTGGCGACACTTTTTGCCCATGCAGAGCGCGCGCTGGCAGAGATGCCTGAGCGGCTGGCCGGTCTGAGCTATGTGTCCCCTGATCGGGTGGCTCAAGGAGACGTGCTGGCGGATCTGCTGCTGGTAGATGAAGCCGCCGCCATCCCGACCCCACTGCTGGAGGCCATGCTGGCCCGCCACAGTCGTATTGTCTTCGCTACAACGGAGCACGGCTATGAGGGGACGGGGCGCGGCTTTCATCTGCGCTTCAAGCGGATACTCGATGAGCAAACCCCGGATTGGCAGGAGCTGCGCCTGGTGGAGCCCATTCGCTGGAGCCTGAGCGATCCGCTGGAGCCTCTGATCTTCCGGCTCCTTGGTCTGAATGCTGACATATCGGCACCTCATCCCCCGACATCACCGACCTGGCGCCTGGTCGGACAAGATGAGCTGGCCCGTGATGACGCGCTGCTCAATCGGGTGTTCGGCCTGCTCGTGCTGGCTCACTACCAGACCAGCCCCAGTGATCTGCGGTATTTGCTGGAGGGGCCGGATCTCGACATTCATCTGATGGAGCAGGGACAGGAGTTGCTCGGGGTGGCGCTGGTCGCGCGGGAGGGCAATATACCCCCTGATCTGGCACATGCGATCTGGGCCGGACGAAGGCGCCCTCGTGGACATCTGCTGCCCCAGTCGCTGCTGGCCCACGCCGGTTTCGTGACGGCGGGGGAGCGCTCTTATGCCAGGGTGATGCGCATCGCCATCCATCCTGCCCTTCATCGTCTCGGGCTGGGGTCCCGGTTGCTGGACAAGCTGGTATCACATTACCGGGCATTAGGGGTCGATTATCTGGGTTCTGCCTTCTCCGCCAGCCCAGATCTGCTGCCATTCTGGCTCAAGGCGGGATTGAAGGTGCTGCGTTTGGGTCTGCAGCGCGATGCGGCCAGCGGCAGTCATGCAGCTTTGCTGCTGATGCCGCTGCAATCGGAATATCACGCCGAGCTGGCGCAATGGCGACAGCGTTTCATGAGCCAGTTGCCGGCCCTGCTGGCGGGTGAACTCAAGAGGCTGGATACCGAACTGGTCTGGCTATCCCTCAGAGGCGGACCTGTCACTCATGTGCCGGATCTGGATGAATTCGAGCATCGGGAACTCGATTGCTTTGCCCACCATCACAAGCCATTCGAATTGTGCCAGGGGACACTGCAACGCTGGCTGCTCCGGCAAGTGATGATGCTGGATGCGTTGAGTCAGGATGAACGACGGTTGCTGATCGCCACCATCTGGCAATATGCGTCCTGGTCCGAGCTGGCTGCCCGACAGGGTGTCGCGGGCAAACCCGCCCTGATAAAAGCATTGCGCTCCCTGCTGGCCAGACTGCTGGCTCAGCAAGCACCAGCGGGCTGACACCCGCCTCTGGCACGGCAGAAAACCGCGGAGCCCGGGAGGAACCCATGGCCCCTCCCGGGTTCTGCACATCGATTCGACTCACCATGGCTAAAGCTCTCCCCGTTCAAGACGTGGCCACCCCGGGACCCGTTTCTCCCTCTTCCCTGCTCGCGTTTTGCCTATTGCCACTGCTCTGATGAGCCTGGTCAGGGCTGTCTGCATTTTGGTTTTTTCTGAATATGGACTAATACTTGAATGTGAAATGAATTTTAATAAATGCATTATTTTCAGATGGTTAGCTTTTGGTGTATGGAATGCAGGCCATCTTCTCCAACGTGCACAGGGAGTGCAATGTGAGAAACGATGCAGCTCAGGCAGGTGCCTGAATGATGATGTGGTTCATCAGCAGCAGCGCCTTTGCCAATGAGATCCGGTTCAACATGACGCGCGGGGCGACCGCCATCAGCCAGCAGGTCTATGACCTGCACATGACGATTTTCTATATCTGTTGCGTCATCGGTCTGCTCGTCTTCGGCATCATGTTCTGGTCCATCGTGCACCATCGAAAATCGCGCGGTGCCAAAGCCGCCCAGTTTCACGAAAGCACCCGCATCGAGTTGCTGTGGACGGCCATCCCCGTGTTGATACTGATCGCGATGGCGGCACCGGCAACCTCGACCCTGTTGAAGATGGAGGATACCTCCAAGGCCGATCTCACCGTCCTCGTCACGGGCTCGCAATGGAAATGGCATTACAAATACCTCGAGTATCCGGTGGCGTTTTATTCCCTGCTGGCGACCAGCAAACAGCAGATCTCCGGTGATGCCCCCAAGGGCGGCCATTATCTGCTGGAGGTGGATAACCCTCTGGTGTTGCCGGTCGGCAAGAAGATCCGTTTCCTGATGACCTCGGACGATGTCATCCACTCCTGGTGGGTTCCCGCCTTCGCCGTGAAAAAAGATGCCAATCCTGGCTACATCAACGAATCCTGGACGCGGATCGACAAGCCGGGCACCTATCGTGGGCAGTGCGCCGAGCTGTGCGGAAAGGATCACGGTTTCATGCCCGTGGTTGTGGTGGCCAAATCCGCAGAGGAGTTCGAGGCGTGGATTGCCAGGAAGGGAGACGAGCAGGCAACCGCCAAGGCACAGCAACAGGCGCTGGCAGCGGAGACCATGACGTTGCCACAAGCCATGGCGCTGGGGGAGAAAGTCTATCTGGGGCACTGTGCGGCCTGTCATCAGCCCGCGGGTACCGGATTGCCCGGCATCTTCCCGGCGCTCAATGGCAGCAAGGTGACCACACAGGCGGAGCATCGTGCCCAGCATCTGGATACGGTGTTGCACGGCCGGAGTGGTACGGCGATGCAACCTTTTGGCAAACAGTTGACGGCACAGGAACTCGCCGCCGTCATTACCTATGAACGCAATGCCTGGGATAACAAGACCGGCGACCTTGTGCAGCCAGCCGAGGTGCAGTCCCTTCTCAACCCGGCCAATTCGGACAAGGACAAGTGAGGCGTCGGCATGAGTGATGGAATCACGGATACCTTGCACAGCGAGCACGCCCACCAGCCGGCGGCCGGTCTGAGGCGCTGGCTCTACACCACCAATCACAAGGACATCGGTACCCTCTATCTGTGCTTTGCCCTCACCATGTTCTTTACCGGTGGTGCCATGGCCATGGTGATCCGGGCAGAACTGTTCCAGCCCGGACTGCAACTGGTGGAACCCCTGTTTTTCAACCAGATGACCACGGTACATGGCCTCATCATGGTCTTTGGTGCCGTCATGCCCGCCTTCACCGGCCTCGCCAACTGGCTGATCCCCATCATGATTGGAGCCCCTGACATGGCGCTGCCCCGCATGAACAACTGGAGCTTCTGGATCCTGCCGTTTGCTTTCCTCATCCTCCTGTCGAGCCTGTTTATGGAGGGAGGCGGCCCCAGTTCTGGCTGGACCTTCTATGCCCCCCTGTCCACCCAGTACAGCGGCAACAGCACGGCCCTGTTTGTCTTTGCCATTCACATCATGGGGATCTCCTCCATCATGGGGGCCATCAACGTCATCGTGACCATCTTCAACCTGCGGGCGCCGGGCATGGGCTGGATGCAGATGCCGCTGTTTGTCTGGACCTGGCTCATCACGGCGTTTCTGCTCATCGCTGTCATGCCGGTGCTGGCGGCTGCGGTGACCATGGTGCTGACGGACAAGTATTTCGGGACCAGTTTCTTCGATGCGGCCGGTGGGGGGATCCTGTCCTGTTTCAGCACATTTTCTGGTTCTTCGGGCACCCGGAAGTCTACATCATGATATTGCCGGCTTTCGGCATCGTCTCCAGCATCATTCCGACCTTCTCCCGCAAGAAGCTGTTCGGTTATCGCTCCATGGTCTATGCCACCAGCAGCATCGCCTTGCTCTCCTTCATGGTCTGGGCTCACCACATGTTCACCACCGGATTGCCCGTGGTGGCGGAGCTGTTCTTCATGTACACCACCATGCTGATCGCTGTGCCGACAGGGGTAAAGGTATTCAACTGGCTTGCCACCATGTGGCGTGGTTCTCTGACATTCGAGACCCCCATGCTGTTTGCCATCGCCTTCATCACTCTGTTCACCATTGGCGGTTTCTCCGGGCTGATGCTGGCCATGACGCCGGCTGATTTTCAGTATCACGACACCTATTTCGTAGTGGCCCATTTCCACTATGTGCTGGTGACCGGTGCCGTCTTCTCGATCCTGGCTGCGGCCTACTACTGGTTGCCGAAATGGACGGGGCACATGTATGACGAGCGGCTCGGCCAATGGCATTTCTGGTGTTCGCTCGTCTCGGTCAATGTGCTGTTTTTCCCCATGCATTTTGTCGGGCTGGCGGGCATGCCTCGCCGCATTCCCGATTACGCCCTGCAATTTGCCGACTTCAACATGCTGATCAGCCTGGGGGGCTTTGCCTTCGGCCTGTCCCAACTGCTGTTTGTCTGGGGCGTGGTCAAATGCATCAGAGGCGGAGCCAAGGCGAGCGATCGGGTATGGGAGGGGGCCGAGGGGCTGGAATGGACGCTCTCTTCTCCCCCTCCCTATCACAGTTTCCAGACTCCGCCGGATATCCGGTCGGAAGAGCGTTAGGGAGGTCATATGACCCAGGTCAGTCATGCCCCCTTGCTCAGAAAACTGGCTCTGGTCGTGCTCGTCATGTTTGGTTTTGCCTTTGCGCTGGTGCCGCTTTATGACGTCTTCTGCCGGATCACCGGCCTCAATGGCAAGACGTCTGATCAAGCGGCCAGTACGGAGCGGGCGGTGATCGACAGCAGGCGGAGCATCCAGATCGAGTTTCTTGCTCATGCGGATACCCGGATGCCGTGGGAGTTCAGCGGTGAGACGGCTCGGCTATCGGTGCGGCCGGGGGAGGTGAAGATGGTCAACTTTCGGGTGTTCAATCCCACGGAGCGGTATATGGTGGGTCAGGCGGTCCCGTCGGTCTCTCCCGGTCCCGCCGCAGCCTATCTGAAGAAAGTGGAGTGTTTCTGTTTCAATCGCCAGGAGCTGAGGGCAGGACAGAGCAAGCTGATGCCGCTCAAGTTCTATATCGATCCGGCACTACCGGACAGCATCAATACCATCACGCTTTCCTACTCGCTCTATGACATCACGGAGTCCGTACCTGCACCGGCACTCGCACAGAGGAAATGACCATGGCCAAGGTGAACCAGACCTATTATGTCCCGGACCAGAGTCGCTGGCCCATCATTGGTGCCATTGCACTGTTTTTCCTGGCGTTGGGGGCGGGGCATCTGGTCAATGAAGTGGCGAGTGGGCAGACCGGTTTCGGCCGGTATCTGATGATGGCCGGTGTCGCGCTGCTGGCATTCATGTTGTTTGGCTGGTTCCGTCACATCATCCGGGAGTCTATGACCGGGCTCTACAGCGCCCAGATGGACAGATCCTTCAGGCAGGGCATGGTCTGGTTCATCTTCTCCGAAGTGATGTTCTTTCTGGCTTTTTTCGGAGTGCTGTTCTATGCCCGCCAGCTTGCGGTGCCCTGGCTGGATGGTGCGGGCCACAGGGTGATGACGGGCCAGCTGCTGTGGCCGGATTTCACCGCTCACTGGCCCCTGCTCAAGACGCCCGGCGGGGCCACGACCCAGGCCATGCCCTGGCAGGGGATCCCCCTCATCAATACCTTGATCCTGCTTGGCTCCTCCGTGACCCTGCTGTTTGCACACATGAGTCTGGAAAACGGCAGACGCATGCGGCTCAAGGGGATGTTGCTGGCCACCGTGGTGCTCGGGCTGACATTCCTGTGGTTTCAAGGCTATGAGTATCTGCATGCCTATAGGGATCTCGGGCTGCGGCTGGATTCCGGCATCTATGGCAATACCTTCTTCATTCTGACCGGGTTCCACGGACTGCACGTGCTGCTGGGCACCCTTTTCCTGACCATCATCTGGCTGCGAATCATGTTGAGGGATCATTTCACCCCACAGCGTCATTTCGCTTTCCAGGCTGCGGCCTGGTACTGGCACTTCGTCGATGTGGTCTGGCTCTGTCTGTTCGTCTTTGTCTACCTGCTTTGATGCCGTGCTCAGTAGGGGCGCGGGTTGGGCTCCAGCCAGCCCATCGCGAGAGAGAGCAGCAGTATGATGACCACCAGCAGGGAGAAGAAGACGCGCCGGCCCAGAGGTACCGACATCTTTTGCGTATTGCCTGCACTGAGCATCAGCCAGAGGGCGTGAAACAGCTGGCCGATGATGAGCAGCAGCATGAGTACCAGAACGACCTTGATCAACATCTTGGGATCCTCCTCGATATGCGCGATTCGGCTGCACGAGACAAGCGACGACCATGGCATCACAGACGCTGGTTCGTCTTGTTGTTCACTCTGGTTGTGACGGCCGGTTTGTGCAAGCTGGCGTTCTGGCAGTGGCAGCGCGGAATGGAAAAAACGGCCTGGCTGGCGCAGATGGCAAAGATGCAGCAGGCCGGGCCAAGGACATTGGCCCAGATCGACTGGCAACACCCGGAGTCACTGGATGGCCAGCCTCTGCAAGGGAAAGCCGAGTGGGTCAGCCCTTATGTCTGGTTGCTGGACAACCAGATCGTCAACGGGGAGGTTGGCTATGACGTGCTCATCCCGGTACGCGCAGAGGGGGGACCCTCACTGTTGCTGGTCAACCTGGGATGGGTGCCCGCACCATCCGACAGGTCGCAATTACCCAATCCCGCCATCCCCGCCGCAATGACCCTTGAAGGTGTGCTGCGCATGGCTCCCGGCGGCTTCCTGCTGGGACAGAACATAGAACCAGGCCCCTACCCGAACCGGCTGCAATCCATCAGGGTCGAGATCCTGCGACAGGCAATCGGAGCCCCGCTTGCAGACGCCGTGTTGTATCAAAGACGAACCCCATTCCTCTATCACTACCAGCACAATGTCATGCCTCCTGAAAAACACCGGGCCTATGCGGTGCAATGGCTCGGCTTGGCGCTGGTGGTTCTGTCAGGGGGGTCATGCTGACAAGGAGGTGCTCCCCATGAGCGGATGGCAACGCTGGAGGGTGCCAGCGCTCTTTGCTGCGGTGATCCTGCTGCCTGTGGTGCTGGCGGCTCTGACTCTTCACCAGGGCTGGTATGAACCCGGCACGCGCAGCAAGGGGCACTGGCTGCACCAGGAGATCTACCTGTTGCAACCGCTTCCTGCCCATCAGCACCAATGGCGACTGGTCTATCTGGTGGCCCCTCGCTGCGAGGGGCAATGCCGGCAGGTCCCTGTGCTGATGGCGCGCATCCAGGCTGCACTTGGCCGCAACCTGGACAAGCTGGAGCTGGTCCAGTTGACGCCACCTCACGAGGCAAACAGTGAAATGAGGGAGGGGGATATACTGCTGGTGGACGACCGCGGGCTGGCCATCTTGCGTTACGAGGTACCCGGCAGCACGACGACCTGGCCGTTGCTTGGCAAGGCGGTACTGTCGGATCTGCAGCAACTGCTCAAGTATCAGCGTGGGGTGCAGTGACGATGCAGCCGGCATGGAACTCGCATCTTCTGGCTACTGCACGGTCAGCGAGGCGGCATATGAAGATGCACAAGAGGCTGGCCTCCGCGGCCATTGTGCTGGCAGTTCTTGTCATCGCGCTCGGTGCTTATACCCGGTTGACGGATGCCGGGTTGGCTTGCCCCGATTGGCCTGGTTGCTATGGTTCCCTGGCCATTCCCCGCGCCGAGCATGCGGAACTGGCGGCACAGCGCTATCCGGCCAGCCCGCTTGTTCCTCACAAGGCGCGCAGCGAGATGGTGCATCGCTACTTCGCCGGGGTGCTGGGAGGCGTGATTGTGCTCCTGTCCGGCTTGGGCTGGCGTACAGGCGGCCGACTGCGCCACCTCTCGCTCATCTTGCTGGTGCTGGTTGCGGATCAGGCGGCACTGGGTATGTGGACGGTGACCCTGGCCTTGCATCCCCTGGTGGTGACCACTCATCTGCTGGGCGGCTTCGCCATCCTGACCTTGCTTTGGCTCTATCGGGCCGAATTGGCAGGTTTCCCTTCACCCCCGCCCGTACACCAGGGCGTTTCCTGGCTTGGCAGCATGGCCTGTGGCGTGTTGCTGCTGCAGATCGCGCTGGGGGGCTGGACGTCGGCGAACTATGCGGCCATGGCATGTGTGGAGTTTCCCTTGTGCCAGGGCAACTGGCAGGCAGAGCTGAATTGGGCGCAAGCCTTTCATCTCCCTCTGGGGCACGCCAGCTATGAGTTCGGCGTGCTGGGCAAGGAGGCGCGCCAGACCATTCACATCGCCCATCGCCTGGGAGCGCTGACCACGGCCTTGCTGGTGGGAGCTTTCGCCCTCGCGCTGCTCTGCCAGCGGACCCCCCTGAGAGGGTTTGGCTGGCTGTTGCTGGGTCTGCTGACCGTGCAGATTGCCTTGGGATTGGCGAACGTCCATCTGGCCCTGCCGCTGGCCAACGCCCTTGCACACAATCTGGTGGCCGCCCACCTGCTGGCCTGTTGTGTGCTGGCGCGCGGGAGCCTCTCTTTGCATCATCACGACCCCTTGCCATCCCCTGGGATGGTCAGGAGCCGGACATGAATGGGAGAGGGCGGGCACAGCGCTTTGCCCTCCGCCGGGTGCGCGATTATTGTCAGTTGACCAAACCAAAGGTGGTCGCCCTGCTGCTCCTGACCGCCTGGGTGGGCATGCTGCTGGCCGAGCCGACACGCGCCTCTCTGGACGAGATGATACTGGGCCTGGCGGGGATTGGACTGCTCGCTGCCGGGGCGGCGGCCATGAACCATTCTCTGGATAGCGGCATCGATGCCCGGATGCGCAGAACGCGCTGGCGCCCGGTCGCCATGGGACGGATCACGCCGGGGCAGGCGATGAGTTTCGCGATCTGTCTGGCACTGTCGGGGTTTGTTCTGCTCCATTGGGGCGTAAATCCCCTGACTGCCTGGCTAACCCTGGCCAGCCTGTTCGGCTATGCGGTCGTCTATACCCTGCTGCTGAAGCGGGCCACGCCGCAGAATATCGTCATCGGCGGATTGGCGGGAGCCATGCCACCGCTCTTGGGCTGGACCAGCATCACGGGACAGCTTTCGGCCGAGCCCTGGCTGCTGGTGATGATCATTTTTACCTGGACGCCGCCCCATTTCTGGTCTTTGGCCATCCACCGGCGCGATGACTATGCCGGTGCCGACATTCCCATGCTGCCGGTCACCCACGGCACCGATTTCACCAAGACCGCCATCCTGCTCTATCTGCTGATCCTGACGCTCGTCTGTCTGCTGCCCTATCTGATCGGCATGTCGGGGCTTGTCTACCTGGTCGGCAGCCTTGGGTTGAACCTCGGATTCTGCTGGCATGGTTGGCTGTTGAAGTACGGGGATCGGCCCGGCCAAGCGATACGCACCTTCCGTTTCTCCATCTATCACCTGATGCTGCTGTTTGGTCTGCTTATTCTGGATCACCACTGGCTGTGGCGGTTGTCATGATGTTGATGCGGGTCGCGGTCGGGTGAACGGTGACGCTGCGTTGGTGCACTGCAGGGATGCACAGACCTGATGCAAAACAAGATGGCCCCTTGGGGCCATCTTGTTTTCAGGGGGACGGAGTGGAGCCTAGAGCTTGACCATGATGTGGCGCGGCACCGTGTAGTCCTCCAGCGCATAGAGGGAGAGATCCTTGCCGTAGCCGGACATCTTCATGCCGCCGTGGGGCATCTCGGAGGTGAGCATGAAGTGGGTGTTGATCCAGGTGCAGCCGTACTGCAGGTGGCTGGCCACCTTGCTGGCAAGGCCGAGATCCCGGGTCCAGACCGATGAGGCGAGGCCGTAGTCCGAGTCGTTGGCCCACTGCACCACCTGCTCGGCGTCGATGAAGCGGGTCACCGACACCACCGGGCCGAACACCTCGCGGCGCACGATTTCATCCTCCTGGCGGGCATGGGCGATCAGGGTCGGCTCGAAGAAGAAGCCGTTGCCGGGGCGGATCTTGCCTCCCGCCGTTACCTCCACGTGACCGCTGCTCTGGGCCCGCTCTACGAAGCTGGCCACCCGGTTGCGCTGCCGGTCCGAAATGAGCGGCCCCATCTCCACCCCCTCCTCGCGCGGACCGCCCACCTTGATGGAGGCGACCGCTTCGGTCATGGCGGCGACAAACTTGTCGTAGATCTTGCCCTGGGCATAGATGCGGCAGGCGGCGGTGCAATCCTGGCCGGCGTTGTAGAAGCCGAAGGTGCGAATGCCGGCCACCACGGCTTCCAAGTCTGCATCGTCAAAGATGATGACCGGCGCCTTGCCCCCCAGCTCCAGGTGGGTGCGCTTCATGGTGCGGGCGGCGCTCTGCAGGATCTTCTGGCCGGTGGCGATGTCACCGGTGAGCGACACCATGCGCACCAGCGGGTGCTCCACCAGCGGCGCCCCCACGCTCTCGCCCCGGCCGCAGACGATATTGATGACGCCGCGGGGGAAGAGCTCGCTGGCGAGCTCCGCCAGGCGCAGGGCGGTGAGGGGGGTCTGCTCGGAGGGCTTGAGCACCACCGTATTGCCGGCGGCGAGCACGGGGGCCATCTTCCAGGCCGCCATCATCAACGGATAGTTCCAGGGGGCGATACTGCCCACCACCCCGATGGGGTCGCGGCGGATCATGCTGGTGTGCCCCTCGATGTACTCCCCCGCCAGCGGCCCCTGCAGGCAGCGGGCCGCGCCGGCGAAGAAGCGGAAGCAGTCCACCACCGCCGGCAGCTCGTCATTGAGCACCGCCAGATAGGGCTTGCCGCAGTTGAGAGATTCGAGCGCCGCAAACTCCTCGGCGTGGCGTTCGATGGCGTCGGCCAGGCGCAGCAGCAGGGCACTGCGGCTCGCCGGGGTGGTGCGGCTCCACTGGGCGAAGGCGCGCTGGGCGCCGTTCACCGCCCGGTTCACCTGCTCGAACGAGGCTTCTGGCACCGAGGCGAGAAGTTCCCCGGTGGCCGGGTTGAGGATGGGCTCGGCCTGGCCGTCACCGGTGACGAACTGACCGTCGATCAAGAGTTGGGTAGAGAGTTTCATGGTTGCATCCTTGCGCACGCGTTGAGTCGTTATTTGCCACTGCCGGCGACGTCCTGGCCGTCGCGGGTGAGGTAGTAGGCAAGCAGAATAGGAATGGTGGTGAAGACCACTATGATGAGCGCCACCACGTTGGTGACCGGCCTGTCCCGTGGCCGGATCAGCTCCTGATACATCCAGATCGGCAGCGTGGTCTGCTGGCCGGCGGTGAAGGTGGTGACGATCACCTCGTCAAAGCTGAGGGCAAACGCCAGCATGCCCCCCGCCAGCAGCGCCGTGGCGAGGTTGGGCAGGATCACGTAGCGCAGGGTCTGGAAGCCGTCGGCCCCGAGATCCATCGACGCTTCGATGAGTGACTGGTTGGTGCGGCGAAAGCGCGCCAGGGCATTGTTGTAGACCACCACCACACAGAAGGTGGCGTGACCGATGACGATGGTCCAGAAGCTGAAGGGGATCTCCATCACCCCGTAGGCGGAGCGCAGCGCGATGCCGGTGACGATACCGGGCAGGGCGATGGGCAGCACCAGCAAGAGCGACACCACCTCCTGGCCGAAGAAGCGGCTGCGGGCGATGGCCCCCGCCGCCAGGGTACCGAGTACCATGGCGGTCAGCGTCGCCAGCCCAGCTACCTCCAGCGACAGCTGGATGGCGCGCCACACGTCGGGGCGGTTGAGAGTCACCTCGAACCACTTGAAGGTGAGCCCGGGGGGCGGGAACTGATAGCTCTTGCTCTCGCTGGTGAAGGCATAGAGGAAGATGAACAGGATCGGGAAGTGCAGAAACAGCAGCCCGCCGATGGCCGCGTACTTGAGCAAGCCGGAGGGTTGGCTGCCGTGGTCCCGTTTTATGGAGGTATTAGAGCGCATCGAAGGCCCCCAAGCGTTTTGCTATCGCCAGATAGATGGCGATGATGAGGATCGGCACCAGCGAGAAGGCGGCGGCGAAGGGCAGGTTGCCCGCCGTGCCCTGCTGCATGTAGACCACCTGACCTATGTACATGGTGGAGTTGCCTATGATGCCGGGGATGATGTAGTCCCCCAGCGTCAGGGAGAAGGTGAAGATGGAGCCCGCCACCACGCCGGGCAGGGCCAGCGGCAGGATCAGGGTGCGAAAGGTCTGGGCCGGGGTGGCGCCGAGATCGCCGCTCGCCTCCAGCAGGGAGCGCGGGATCCGCTCCACCGCCGCCTGGATGGGCAGGATCATGAAGGGCAGCCAGACGTAGACGAACACGATGAAGGTGCCGATGCGCGAGAACGACAGCGACGGCCCCCCGATCACCGGCAGCGAGAGGATGGCGTCCAGCAGCCAGTCCAGCCCCAGGGTGTCTGCCAGCCAGCTGATGACCCCCTCCTTGGCCAGGATCAGCTTCCAGGCATAGACCCGCACCAGATAGCTGGACCAGAGCGGCAGCATGATGCCGACGTAGAACAGGGCCCGGGTCTTGCCGCTGGTGTAGCGCGCCATGTAGTAGGCCACCGGAAAGCCGAGCAGGGCGCAGGCCAGGGTCACCAGCAGCGACATGCCGACGGTGCGCAGGATCACGTCCAGGTTCTCCGCCCGCAGCAGGGCGACGAAGTTCTGCAGCCCCAGCTCGTGGCGGATCTGGCCGCTGAACTCGTCCAGCCCGAAGGAGGCGTTGGAGAGCAGCATCAGCAGGGAGCCGACATAGATAATGCCGAGCCACAGCAGCGGCGGCCCGAGCAGGATGGCCAGCAGCAGACCTGGCCGCCCGTAGAGCAGGGTAGAGAGGCGCCGCAGCGGCCGATAGGAGAGGGGGGCAGTGGGTTGGCTCATGGCAAGGCTCGCACTGTGGGGGCGCTCATGGTTGAGCTCCCAGAGGGGCGGTGTGCAGGCGATGGATCGCCTGCTCCGGCCAGCTGAGGCTGACCCGGGCGCCACGGGGCAGGCGGGCCTGGCCTTCGTTGGGGTGGTTGACGATGAGCTCGAGCTGCTCGCCGAGATCGACCCGGTAGCGCACGAAGGGGCCGAGGTACTCCACTTCGCGCACCTCCCCGGACCAGCCTGGTGTGCCGGCCTCGGCGAGCCGGATCCGCTCCGGGCGTACCATCATCTGGCTAGCATCGCCGCACAGACGGCGGGCCTGCTCCCCCTCGAACAGGTTGACGGTGCCGACGAAGCGGGCGACGAAGGGGGTGGCGGGGGCGTCGTAGATAGTATCCGGCGCGGCAATCTGCTCGATCTTGCCCTGATTGAAGATGCAGATGCGGTCGCTCATGGAGAGCGCCTCCTGCTGATCGTGGGTGACGAAGATGAAGGTGATGCCGAGCTGGCGCTGCAAGGCTTTCAGTTCGAGCTGCATCTGCTCGCGCAGCTTGAGGTCGAGTGCCCCGAGCGGTTCGTCCAGCAGCAGGATGCGCGGCTGGTTGATCAGTGCCCGGGCGATGGCGATGCGCTGGCGCTGGCCGCCGGAGAGCTGGCCGGGCTTGCGGTTGCCGACGCCGGGCAGGCGCACCAGCTCCAGCATCTCGTCCACCTTGCGGTAACGCTCCGCCTTGGCGACGCCCTTGAGCATCAGGCCATAGCCGATGTTGTCGCGCACATCCATGTTGGGAAACAGGGCGTAGTCCTGAAACACGGTATTGAGGTTGCGATCGTAGGGGGGCACGGTGGAGCAGGGCTCGCCGAACAGCCGGATCTCCCCGTCGCTCGGGTATTCGAAGCCCGCAATCATCCGCAGGCAGGTGGTCTTGCCAGAACCGCTCGGCCCCAGCAGGGTGAAAAACTCACCGGCCGGGATCTGAAAGGAGATGTCGTCGACCGCCTTCACCTCGCCATAGTGGCGGCTGACCCGGTCAAATTGTACGGCATTCATGGGGCGTCCTTGTCTGTGTGGGAAGCGGGCCGGACTCCTGTCCGGCCCCATCTGGTTATCCGGTCTTAGCGGCCACCCAGGATGGCGATATAGTCCGAGACCCAGCGGTAGTAGGGCACGCAGGTTCCCTGGCTCTTGCACTGGGAGACAGGAGTTCGCCAGAAGTGAACCCGATCGAAGTTGTCGATGCCGTTGGTCTTGCACCCCTCTTTCCCGAGCAGGGCATTGCCCTCGCAGGCGGCCGGTACCACGGGCACGGAGCCGAACCAGGAGGCGAGATCCCCCTGCAGCTTGTTGTTGAGGGAGTGCTCCAGCCACTGATAGGCACAGGTGAGGTTCTTCGCCTCGCTGTGCACCATGCTGGTATCGGCCCAGCCGGTGACGCCCTCCTTGGGCACCGTCGTGGCGATAGGCTGCTTGTCGGCGATCAGGGTATTGGCCTGGAACGGCCAGGAGCCGGAGGCCACCACCCCCTCGTTCTTGAAGTCGTCGATCTGGACGAAGGCATCGTGCCAGTAGCGTCCCACCAGCTTGCGCTGCTGGCGCAGGAGGTCGAGGGCGGCCTTGTACTGATCCTCGTTCAGCTCGTAGGGATCCTTGATGCCGAGCGCCGGCTGGTGGCTCATCAGATAGAGGGCGGCATCGGCGATGTGGATGGGGCCGTCGAACGCCTGCACCCGCCCCTTGTTGGACTTGCCGTCCGGCAGGGTCTGCTCCTCGAACACCACGTTCCAGGAGTCGGGCGCCTTGGGAAACACCTTGGTGTTGTACATCAAGATGTTGCCGCCCCACTGGTAGGGCACGCCATAGTGCTTGCCGTCTACCGTGTGCCAGGGGGCATTCTGCAGGCGGGGGTCTATCTTGCTGTAGCTCGGGATGAGCGCCAGGTTGAGCACCTGCACCTTGCCACCGGCAATCAGACGCAGACTGGCATCGCCGGAGGTGGTCACCAGATCGAAGCCCCCCTCGTTCATCAGCGCCACCATCTCGTCCGAGGTGGCGGCCGTCTTGACGTTGACCTTGCAGCCGGTCTCTTTCTCGAAGCCGGTCACCCAGTCGTAGTTCTTGTCGGTCTCGCCGCGCTCCACGTAGCCGGCCCAGGCCACTATGTTGAGCTGGCCTTCACCCTTGCCGAGGGTGGTGGGGGCAGCCTGGACCTGGCCTGCCAGCAGGGCGGGGATCAGGGCCAGGGTGAGGGGGGTCAGTTTCATCTTGCTCTCCTTGCTGGGGCGGGCACGGTTGTGATGCCACGCTGACAATTAACATCCTGTTAACCAGTCATGAGCGTAGGAGAAGCCGTGAGCAATGAGAATTTCAATTTTTAGCGGCTTTGGTATCTGTAAAATCGATATCGAGTGCAGATGAATCTGATTTTTTTGCCGGAGTCACGGCTGTTCAGGCTCAGTCCTAGCGGGGGAGGTGCTGGCGGGCCCGCAGCCGGCTCTGATCTCTGGCGATGTCGATGAACTCGCGTGCGGCCCAGTCAAGGCGCGAGCCGCGCCGCCACACCAGACCGATGTCGATGGCGGGGATGGGCTCCTTGATGGCGCGGGCCTCGACCCGCTCCTGCTCCAGCGACCAGGGGCGGTAGGCAAAGTCCGGCAGCAGGGCGAGCCCGAGCTGGCTCGCCACCAGGCTGCGCACCGCTTCCACCGAGGCGGTACGCAGCACGATGCGCGGCGAGATGCCGTAGCGGCGCAGGCCGCCGCCGATGATCTGGTCCAGCTGGTCGGCGGTCAGCGAGATCATGGGCTCCTCGCCGAGCGCCTTGAGGGAGAGGGTCGACTCGGCGCAGAGGGGGGGTTGGCGGCGAGCCAGACCCGCAGCGGCGAGCGGGTCAGCAGCTCGGTATCGAACGCCTCCTGGCGGATGGTGCGGTTGGTCATCAGGATCCCCACATCCACCTCGCCGTTGACGATCTGGTGTTCGAGATAGGGCTGCTCATCCTCCTTCACCTCGATCTGTACCGCCGGGAAGGCGCGGCGAAAGCGGCCGAGCGCTTCCGACAGGTAGTAGCCAGCAACCAGGGTGGTTACGCCTATGGTAAGCCGCCCCTGATCCTGCTGGGCCACCGCCTTGAGGGAGTGGCTGGCTTCGGTCATGGCGCTTAGGATGCGACGGGCGTGCAGCAGAAACTGGTGGCCCTGGGTGGTGAGGCTGACGCCGCGCGGGTTGCGCTCGAACAGGGCGGCGCCGAGCTCGGTCTCCAGCTCGCGGATGGCGCTGGTGACCGCCGACTGGGAGATGTGCAGCTCGGCGGCTGCCCGGCTCACCGAGAAGCTGTCGGCCACCGCCACGAAATAGCGGATCTGGCGAAAGGTGAAGTTCATCTGGGCGTCCTGCCACGTGCGATCAAGGTGAGTGCCAGCTTAACCTCGAATCGCGCCCAGACAAAGGCGCCGTGATGGCGCCTTTGTCGTTGTTTTTACGGAAATTAGCGGGCTGTCACCGCCTCTGTGACCGGTACACGGTTCACTCCCTTGCCCAGATAGGCGAGGGTGATGGTCACAATGATGCAGGTGAAGCTGAGCCACATGTAGGGTAGGTAGTCGAGGGTCGCTACCCCGAGGACCCCGGCCATGAAGATGCCGTTGTCGCTCCAGGGCACCATGCCGCAGGTGAGGGTGCCGCCAAACTCGGCGTTGCGGGAGAGGTTCTTGCGCGCCAGCCCCAGTCTGTCGTAGTTCTTGGCCATGATCTTGGGGGTCAGGATCAGCGATACATACATAGCGGAACCGAACACGTTGGCCAAGAAGGCGGTGCCGATGGTGTGGCTGGTCAGGCTGCCGGCGCTGTTGATGCGCTTCTCGAAGGCACTGGCGATGACGGAGAGGATGCCGACCTTCTCCAGCAGACCGCCGAAGCCCAAGCCGAAGATGATGACGGCCACGGAACCCAGCATGGACTCCATGCCGCCGCGGCCGAGGATGTTGTCGATGAAGTCGACGCCGGAGGTAATGGCAAACGGGCTGTAGGCGGAGTGCATTGCCTTCACCGGATCCATGTCCTGGAAGACGATGGCCCAGACAAGACCCAGCAAGGCGCCGAAGCTGATCACCGGGAAGGCGGGCTTGCGGTTGGCCAACAGGCCCAGCACCAGCACCACGGGCACTATGGCCATGGGGGTGATGTTGAACTGCTTGTCGAGGGCGTCCATCACCAGATTGACCTGCTCCAGGCTGACGTTGCCGGAATACTGCATGCCGACCACGGTGAACAGGGCGGCGGTGATGACGTAGGAGAACAGGCTGATGGGCAGCATCCCCTTGATGTGTTCCATCACGTCGACGTTGGACATGGTCGAGGCCAGCACCACGGAGTCGGAGAGCGGGGAGAGCTTGTCACCGAAGTAGACGCCGGAGAGCACGGCACCGGCTACCAGCGGCGCGGGTACCCCCAGGCTGTGGCCTATACCCATCATGGCGATGCCGGCGGTGGCCGCCGAGCCCCAGGAGGTGCCGGTGGCCAGCGAGGTGAGAGAGCAGATGATCAGGGTCGCCAGCAGGAAGATGGAGGGGTGTATCACCTTGAGGCCGAAGTAGATGATGCTGGGGACGATGCCGCCGGCAATCCAGGTGCCCACCAGGGCACCGACGGAGATCAGTATCAGGATGGCCCCCATCCCCTTGGCGACGCCGTCGACTGCCGCCTGTTCCAGGGATTTGTAATCATGGCCGAGCTTGATGCCGAGTCCCATGATGACGAACCAGGCGATGAACAGTGCCAGCTGGATTGGCAGATCCAGCACGCTGGTGAAGGAGAAGGCCAGGGCCAGGAAAATGGCCAGGCAGGCAAATACTTGCGACATGCCCGGCAATCGGATGTGGTGTTGTTGGTTTTGCATAGACGCTCCCTAAACTCTTGCTCGCCAAGGTCAGCCCCTCTCGTCCTGCGGATGCGTCGATCCCGAGAGGCTTACCAAAAGAGGGCGCAATCTACCATAAAGCGGAGGTGTAAAATCCCTGCTCATTCGGCAAAACAGCTTTAAAATTTTAAAATCCCACAAAATAGTTGATCTAATCGGCATTTTTCACTGTTCAATCGACACCGTTTGATAGCCGGAGATCCATAGGCAAGTTCGATTGCAGATGGCAACACCAAAGATGATAATAGTTATCATTAATCTTTTTCGGACCAATGCCAATGAACTGGATAGCACGCGCTCTGCTCTTGGCCGCCCTTCTGGCGGTGCTGGTCTGGGGTCAGGAGAAGGAATACGGGTTCTGGAGCCTGGGGTTCTTGCTGGCTGCCTGGGTCATGCTGGAACCCAGGCTGAGACCGGTGTTGATCCTGCTGCCGGTTGCGGGAATAACAGGGGTCGTCACTCTGCTCTGGCAGCAGGGTTGGCATTAAGCCTGGCGAGTGGGGACGGCCTGGATCTTGTCGTAGGCCTGGCGCAGGGAGGCGATGACCTTCTTCTCCATCTCGCTGCGTTCGGCGTCTGTCGTGAAGTAGATCATGTCGACATCGTGGCGGATATAGTGGGAAGGAAGCTGGTTGAGTGTCAGGCAGCAGAGGTCTGCCAGCTGATAGGGGGTCAATGTTCGAGCCAACCCCTGTTTTTCTATCTCCTTGAGCACCAGATGCTCATAGAAGTTGTGAATATCGGTATCCAGGATCATGGGAAAACCCCCGTGGTGGCGCAGCATCTTCAACAGCATAGCCATGGGGCATGAAAACACAAAAGGCCCGTTACTCTCGTAACGGGCCTTTGCAGAATAATGGTGCGAAGAGAGGGACTCGAACCCTCACATCCGTGGGACACTAACACCTGAAGCTAGCGCGTCTACCAATTCCGCCACCTTCGCACACTGATTTTCTCCAGCTGGTTTTTAAATGCGGTTGGAGCGCATTTTCTGTGTTTTACATGCCAGAAGCATGGTGCGAAGAGAGGGACTCGAACCCTCACACCCGGGGGGCACTAACACCTGAAGCTAGCGCGTCTACCAATTCCGCCACCTTCGCACATCGGGTTATCAGTCTGGATTTACATGCTGTCTGATAAAAGCATGGTGCGAAGAGAGGGACTCGAACCCTCACACCCGGGGGGCACTAACACCTGAAGCTAGCGCGTCTACCAATTCCGCCACCTTCGCACATCGGGTTATCAGTCTGGATTTACATGCTGTCTGACAAAAGCATGGTGCGAAGAGAGGGACTCGAACCCTCACACCCGGGGGGCACTAACACCTGAAGCTAGCGCGTCTACCAATTCCGCCACCTTCGCACATCGGGTTATCAGTCTGAATTTACATGCCGTCTGATAAGAGCATGTTGCAGTATGGTGCGAAGAGAGGGACTCGAACCCTCACATCCGTGGGACACTAACACCTGAAGCTAGCGCGTCTACCAATTCCGCCACCTTCGCATCACTGCGGTGGGGGATTCTATAGAGTTTTGGGGGGGCGTCAACAGCCAAAGGGGACTTTTTTCGCTGTTGACGGATAAAGGCGTGCCAAGGGCACAAAACTTCAGCAATCGGCGTCAGACGGTGGCCAGCGCATCCTGATACATCTGTTCGTACAGGATGACGGAGTCTGCCCAGTCGAAGCGGGTGTTCATGGCGTGGTGCTGCACACGGGCAAAACGTGCCGGCTCCTGCAGATAATGGAGCAGGCTGCGGCGCATGGCATCGAGCAAGGTGCTGGCAGTGGGATCGTTGAAGCAGAAACCGGTCGCGTGCGTCGGGTCGGCATCCCAGTCCACGACGGTATCTTTCAATCCGCCGACAGCCCGCACCAGGGGCAGGGTGCCATAGGCCAGACTGTACATCTGGTTGAGCCCGCATGGCTCGAACAGAGAAGGCATCAGGAAGAAGTCGGCGCCGGCCTCCACCAGGTGGGCCAGACGGTCGTCATAGGCATTGATGAAGGCAAACTTGTCGGGATGCTGCTGGGCAATGCTTTGCAACTGGGCGGCGAGAGAGGGATCACCGGAGCCCACGATCACTACCTGGACCTGATGTTGCAAGAACTTGTCTAGCGCCGGGATGAGCAGGTGTACTCCTTTCTGCTCGGTCAGTCGACACACCATGCCATAGATGGGGAGGTTGCCGACGGGGAGCCCCGTCTCCTGCTGCAGGATGCGCTTGCAGGTGTGTTTGCCATCCAGGTTGTCGGCATCATAGGTGGCGGGCAACAGAGGATCGAAGGCGGGATCCCAGTCCTGATAGTCACAGCCGTTGAGGATGCCACGCAGGTCAGCAGCCCGCTGCTGGAATACGCTGGCCATGCCGTGAGCGCCCGGGTGCGTCAGCAGCTCGCTGGCGTAGTTGGGGCTGACCGCATTGATCTTGTCTGCGTAGAGCACACCGCACTTGAGCAGATTGATGTGACCATAGTCGTAGTTGATGCGCTGCTCGTAGTCGTGGATTTCCGGCACGGCCCAGAACTGCTGGCGATCGAATACCCCCTGAAAGGCCGCGTTGTGAATGCTGATGACCGACCGGGTGCGCTGGAAGAAGGGGTTGTGGGCATGACGGGTTTTCAGCAGCAGCGGCAGCAGACCGGTGTGCCAGTCGTTGCAGTGGGCGATGTCGGGAGCGAAACCCAGCTGTTCGCACGCATGCAGAGCCGCCGCGGCTAGAAAGGCAAAGCGTTCACCGTTGTCGGGATAGGCCTGGTTGTTCTCGGCATAGAGCTGGGGGCGGTCGAAATAGTGCGGGCAATCGAGCAGATAGACGCAGATCCCGTCCAGTTCCAGCTGATGGATGCGATAGCTGATATCACTGCGATCCTGGGGGGTGGGGAGCCAGCGCGAGGCGAGGAGGGTGGCCTCGTCCCGGCGCTTGATGGTCTTGTAGAAGGGCATAATGATGCGCACATCGTGCCCCTGACGGGCGAGATGCTGCGGCAGGGCCTTGGCCACATCCGCCAGGCCCCCGGTCTTCACCAGCCCCTCAACCTCCGAGGCTACAAACAGGATTTTCAGTGGGTTAATAGCCAACTCTTGCTCCCTTAGGTACCACGACGATACCGCCTTCGGATACGGTAAACCGCTCTCTGTCATGGTCCAGATTCTCACCGATCACGGTGCCGGGTGCAATTTCAACGTTTTTGTCGATGATGGCGCGGCGAATGGAGCAACCTTCGCCGATTTTCACATCCCCCAGCAGCACGGATTCACTGATGTGGCTGCAGGGGCCTATGTTGCAGCGAAATCCCAGTATGGATCGCTGGATCTGGCTGCCCTGAATGAAGCAGCCACCGGAGATCAGGGAGTTGGCGATCTTGACTTTGCAGTCGTCGGTATCGATGAAGGTGGCGGGGGCAGGGGCGGGTAATGAGTGTGCAGCGGCCACTTGCGATTGTAGAGAGAGAAGGGGGCATCGTCGGCCACCAGGTCCATGTGTGCCTGCCAGTAAGAGTCGAGCGTCCCCACATCGCGCCAGTAGACGTTGGGCTTCTCGCCCGGGATCACGTTGGTGCTGTAGTCGTAGACGTAGACGGGGGCACGGGGGAACAGGCTGGGAATGATGTCCTTGCCGAAATCGTGACTGGAGTTCTCCTCGGCGGCATCCCGCTTGAGCTCCCGATAGAGGGCCTCGGTCTCGAAGATGTAGTTGCCCATGGAGACCAGGGCCTGGGTGGGGTCGCCGGGGATGTGTTTCGGGTGACGGGGCTTTTCTTCAAAGCCAATCATGCGCCCTTCCTGATCCACCTCGATCACCCCGAAGGCGCTTGCTTCCTCGATGGGCATGCGCAGTGCCGCGACGGTCAGGGCGGCCGCTTTCTGCTTGTGGAAGCTCACCATCTGGCTCACGTCCATCTTGTAGATGTGATCGGAGCCGAAGATGCAGACGTGTTCGGGGTCGGAGATCTCGATGAAGCGCAGGTTCTGGTAAATGGCGTCTGCGGTGCCGTCATACCAACGTTTGCCCATTCGCATCTGGGCCGGAATGGGGTCGATGAAGCGATCCGTGATGCCGACGATGTTCCAGCCCTTCTTCATGTGCAGATAAAGGGACTGGGACTTGAACTGGGTGAGTACATAGATGCGCAGGAAGTCGGCGTTGACGAAGTTGTTGAGCACGAAGTCGATCAACCGGTAACTGCCGCCAAAGGGCACGGAGGGTTTGCTGCGGGTGGTGGTCAGCGGTTGCAGTCGGGTACCTTCACCGCCTGCCAGTATCATGGTGAGTATGCCTGCCATCGTCGTTCTCTCCCTGAGATCATGATGTTGAAAAGGTTTTCATGTTGCTGCGAAAAAAACACCCCTAAAGGGGTGGTGAACGTTTTCTTGGTACCTTAACAGATCCCGTCTGGCACTCTCTACTTGTTTTATTACAACCGTTGCACTTCTTTAAGCTTTGCTCAGATACACCTTGAATTTGGCGTCGCCCGCGATCACCTCGGTCTGTTTGAAGTGCGCATCCAGTATAGGCTGGTATCGCAGGAAGGCATTGGCGACTATGGTCAGGGTGCCATTTGCGGTCAGGTACTCAGGTGCCTTTGCCAGGAAGGTTTCGGTGGCGGCGTAGAAGGTCTTGAGCCCGGCATGGAAGGGGGGATTCGAGACAATCTGTTGGAATGTTTCGGCAATGTCGGAATAGACATCGGAGGCATGAACACGTCCGCTCAGACCGTTGACCGCCAGGGTTCGGCGGCTGGACTCCAGTGCCAGGGCATTGATATCCACCATGGTGACAGCCAGGGCCGGGTTGCGCTTGGCCAGCACGGAACCGATGACGCCGGCGCCGCAGCCAAAGTCGAGCAGCTTGCCCGTTACGGGGGGGAGGCTCGCCAGCAGCATCTGGGTGCCGAGATCCAGGCCGTCTGCACTGAAGACCCCGGGCAGGGCCATGACGGTCAGGGTGGTGTCGCCTGCCTGGCACTCATAGCGACTGAACCAGGCGTCCAGCTCGAAGGGGACGACCGGCTTGTCGAGCATGCCGTGGTAGAGAGAGCAGCGGCGCGCAGAGTCGCGTTTGATCGGTTTCTCGCCATAAGGTGCCAGCAGCTTGTCTGCCCCGTTGATGCCGCCCCGGTTCTCGCCGGCGAGGAACAGGTCGGCCCCGCTTTCGAGCAGCGGCGTCATCATGGCCAGCAGGTATTGCGCCTCGGCCTTGGCCTTGGGCATCAGCAGCAGCAGGGCATCGAAGCGGGGGGCGCCACCCAGCTGGTGATCGAACAGGATGGCGTCTCCCAGAGCGGCCTGCTGGCTGCGGTAATAGCAGTAATCCGTGGTGAAGACGGTCAGGCTTTGTGCCAGCTCGGCCAGTTGACGAGGATAATCATCCTCCAGGGCACCGCACACCAACAGCCGCTTGCCGACAAAGAGGGCTTGGTTACGTTCCAGCATCTGACTGACGGCACTGACAGGACGGCTCATTGGGTCTCTCCACGCATTTTTGGGCGGCCATTATACATGGCCGCTTTCGCCTTGACATTTATGCCGTGTTCCCGAAATATGCCCAGACGCCTTATTTACCCAGAGATGATGCAATGCGGTCATGCGTATCGAAACGAAAGCATAAACACAGCCTGACAATCGGGCCTGCTGGCGTGCGCGCGTAACCTCTCATCCCTGAGACGATTCAAGCCCCGGTAGCGACTCCCGTACCGGGGCTTTTTATTGACCAATCCATCTGTTTAGGAGAAGGAAATCCCATGTTTCAAGGTTCGATAGTTGCCCTGATCACCCCATTTCGACAGGGCCAGCTGGACGAGGCCGCACTGGCTCGCCTGGTAGAGTGGCACATAGAGCAGGGAACCCATGGCATAGTGCCGGTCGGCACGACCGGGGAGAGCCCGACCCTGACCCACGATGAGCATTGCCGCGTGGTGGAGCTGGTGGTCAAGCTGGTGGCCGGGCGCATTCCCGTGATCGCAGGTGCAGGCTCCAACAACCCGGTTGAAGCCATTGAATACACCCGCTATGCCGAGCAGATGGGAGCGGATGCCACCCTGCATGTGGCCGGTTACTACAACCGCCCCAATCAGGAAGGGCTCTACCACCACTTCAAGGCGGTGCACGACGCCACCACCAAACCCATCATCGTCTACAACATTCCGCCCCGCGCCATCGTTGACGTGCAGCCGGCGACCCTGGCCCGTCTGGCCGAGTTGCCGCGCATTGCCGGCGTGAAGGATGCCACCGGTGATCTGGCCCGCCCCTGGGTTGAACGCCAGCTCATCAAGAAGCCGTTTGCCTGGCTCTCCGGTGAAGACGCCACCGCCGTGGCCTACAACATCGGTGGTGGCCAGGGTTGCATCTCGGTGACGGCCAACGTGGCCCCCAAGCTGGTGGCCGAGGTGCAGAACCTGGCGCTGGCCGGTGAGTGGCAAGCTGCCCGCGAATTGCAGGACAAGCTCATTCCGCTGCACCAGGCCATGTTCGCCGAGCCGAGCCCCGCAGGGGCCAAGTATGCGGTCTCCCTGCTGGGTCTGTGCAGCGAAGAGTGCCGTCTGCCGGTGATGCCGCTCTCCGAGGCCACCCGCGAGCGCATCCGCAGTGCCATGCAGGCATTGAATCTGTTGTAAAAACTGGGCTCTGGATCTCGCTTTTGATTGCCCGGTCAATTAATGGCCGGGCTTTGCCGATATACTCGCTTGGATACAACCAAGGATGATTTGGCATGGAAGAATGGGATCCGGAGCACTTCACCAGTTTTGAACATCTCTGTGAAGTGACCTTGTCTGCGGTCAGGGAAAAAACAGAGGCTGAACAGATCTATCTGTGGCTGCGTGCTCCGACGCCCCAGCTCTATCACTATCGCCCGGAACAGGGTCTGCTCTGCCTGAGCGCTGACATCCTCTCTTCCCTCGAGTTGCCCATCCTCTTCATCGAACGTTCCCTTGCGCTCGGCCAGTTGCTGGTGGAGCCCATCGCGCCGACCCGTGCCATCTGGGAGCGGGAGAGCGTCGAACCCGAGATCCCGCGCCTGCGCGCGAGCTTCCCCCTCAAACGCCACAAGGGATTGGAGGCCGTGGTCTATCTGGAGACCCGGCGCCGTCTCGATCGCCTGCCCCGGCGCCAGCAGCAGAGCATCCAGTTGCTGATGCACTATCTCGCCGCCGAGCTGGAGAGCCGGCGACTCGCGGGGCAGGTGGATCTGGAGCGGGATCAGCGGCTCCACACCCAGGCAGACCTCGTGCGCAGCCAGGCCCTGCAGGACTCTTTCCTCAGCATGCTGCAGGCGCTGCATCAGGTGGGGGTCAAGCTCTCCCGCTGCGAGAGTGAGGATCGTTTGCTGCACGACGCGGTGGCACTGGCCCGCCAGGAGTTGCAGTTCGATCGCATCGCCATCTTCCTGACTGACAGTGAATTCAAGACCATGCACGGTACCTGGGGTACCAACGAGGCGGGTGAGCTCATCGACGAGCGCCATTTCATCAGCCCCATTCCGGATCATCCCACGGTGCAGGAGGCGCTGCGTCGCAAGGACTATGTCCTGGTGCTGGAGGACACGCCTCTCTATTACGAGAAGCAGGAGGTGGGTCGCGGCTGGAACGCCATGGTGTCGCTCTGGGACGGGAGTACCCCCATCGGCTGGATCGCCGCCGACAACCTGCTCTGGCGGCGCCCCCTCAAGGCGTATCAGAGCGAGATCTTCAAGCAGTATGCCGCCGTGCTCTCCCAGTTGCTGATCCGCCAGCGCACCCAGGAGAAGCTTGAGCGCTTCAATCGGGAGCTGGAGCTGAGGGTGCAGGAGCGGACCCGGCAACTTGCCGATACCAACCGGGCGCTGGAGGAGGCCAACCGGCGCCTCTCTCTGCTGTCTTTGGAAGATCCCCTGACTGGCATCGCCAACCGCCGCCAATGGGACATCACCATGGAACGGGAGTGGGAGCGGGCTCGCCGCCATCAGGGCGTGCTGGCGGTGCTGATGATCGATGTGGACGAGTTCAAGTCCTACAACGATCACTTCGGCCACGGCAAGGGGGATCAGTGCCTGCAGCGGGTGGCGGCACTGCTGCAGGATACCGAGCGGCGGCGTACCAACCTGGTGGCCCGCTATGGGGGGAGGAGTTTGTCATCCTGCTGTGTTCACCGCAGCCGGGAGAGGCGGAGCGGCTGGCGGAGCAGATCCACCACGGCCTTGACGCCTTGCAAATTCCCCATCCGGCTTCCCGGGTGGCGGCGACACTCACCGTCAGCATCGGGTTCAGCTATCTGGTCCCGTCATCGGACAAGGAGTGGCAAACCCTGACCGAGCAGGCGGATCAGGCACTCTATCACGCCAAATCACAAGGGCGGGCCTGTACCCTGGCCTATCGCTGACACCTGCGTGGGGGCTACCTCCTGGCATCGCCCTGTATAAATGAGGTGGCAAGCGTTTCTCGCCATCTGGCGCATGGCGATGCGCCCGCGCTCTGGCTAGAATGGGGGCCCATTTTTCACAGACAGATCCTGCACCATGACCCTATCCGGATTTCAAGGCCTGGTTTTCGACCTCGACGGCACTCTGGTGGACTCCATGCCCTTGCACCTGGCCGCCTGGGAGCACACCGCCCGCGAGTTTGGCTTTCGGTTCGACGCCGACTGGTTTTATGAGCTGGGAGGCATGCCCAGCCGCAAGATAGCCCTGCTGGTGGCCGAAGTGCAGCAGATCGCGCTGGATCCCCTGGTGGTGACACGCTGCAAGACCGAACACTATGTCGCCAACCTGCACAAGGCCACCTCCTTCCCGGCCATGCTGGATCTGGTGGAACGCTATCACGGCCGGATCCCCATGGGCATAGGGACAGGCTCTCCCCGTATCAATGCCGAAGCGGTGCTGCGTAACACAGGGCTGGATCGGTATTTCCCCGTGGTGGTCACCGCCGACGACGTGGAGCTGCACAAACCCCATCCAGACACCTTCCTGCTGGTGGCGCGACGCCTGGGGGCCGAGCCCGGTCAATGTCTGGTGTTCGAGGACACGGGCATAGGCGCACAGGCCGGTGAAGCGGCCGGCATGCAGGTCTGCATGGTCAGAGAGGGAAAACCGGTCGGGTTGACCTACTGAGTAACGAAGACGAGCGGGTTAACAACCTGCTCGGGAGAGAAGCCCCACTCTCATACGGGACAGGCGAAACATGAGAGTGGGGAGCAGATGTCACTGGCTGACGCAGCGACACCGTCAGGATGGGCGGGGGCGAGATTTACTGCTCGCTGCCACCACCCTGGTTGTCGTCATAACGGCTGGGTGCGCCATGGGGGCGCGGCGCCATGGAGACGCGTGGTTTGCGGGCGCGCTGGATGCTGACCGCAGGGCGGCCGGAGTGCATGGCGATGGTGGAAATCTTGGCCTTGTAGACCAGTTGCTGGTTGCCGTGTGCATCTGTCAGCAGCACGCTGTACTGATCGAAGCCGCTGATGGTCCCCTCCAGCTTGATGCCGCTTACCAGGAAGATGGCGACCTGGCTGCGGTTCTTGCGCAACCAGTTGAGGGCGGAATCTTGCCCGTTCCCGAGGGAGAAGGCCTGCTCGATAGTGGAGTAGCTTGGGGATTCGGTTGTCATAAATTATTGTCCCGCGGAAAAAAAGTGGCGTTTGATTGTGCTAAATGGTCACTGCCTTGTCAAAGTCATTCTCATCCCCGCCGCGGATGGTGCAACGACAGGGCTGGTGGGCGTGGGCAACAGCTGCAATAATTGGCGGTTCTGGCCCCGTGGCGGGCCTCACGCTGGGGTCTCAATTTGCATCCGGTTTCACACCAACATCCAACCACCTATACCCATGACGCAACGGCGTGCGAAGAGTGTGATCTGCTGGTGCCGGCCACGACGTTGGTCGTGGGAGAGGCGAGCGGCTGTCCACGCTGCGGCCATACCCTGAGCCGCCATCTGCCGGAGCAGGAGCGCAGGCCGCTGGCCTACGGCTTTGCCGCCCTTATCATGTTCGTGCTCTCCAACGCCTTTACCTTCATGTCGTTCTCGGCCAAGGGGGTGGGGCAGGAGATGACCTTCCTGCAGTGCATCACCACCCTGGTGGATCAGGGTTACCTGTTTCTGGGAGTGGTGCTGAGCCTGACCCTGATCGGCCTGCCGCTGGTCTACATCGGTTCCATCATGCTGGTGCTGTGGCGCCTCGACAATGATCTGCACAGCCATGCCCTGAGATCCCTCGGCCGCCTGCTGTGCCGGATCAAGCCCTGGCTGATGGTCGATGTCTTCCTCATCGGGGTGCTCATCTCTTTGGTCAAGCTGATGGGCATGGCCGACATCAAGATGGGGCTGTCGTTCTGGGCCTTCGTCGGCTATACCCTGTTGCTCATCAAGATGATCTCGTCCCTGGACAGGATGTGGCTGTGGCAGCGACTGTTCGGGCCGACCGCCGCCCGAGAGGTGGATCCCGAGGCCAGCGCCCTGGCGTCCGGGCTGGTGGGGTGCCACATTTGCGGCGCCCTGAATGAGGGGGATGCCCATACCTGCGTGCGTTGCGGCGATCACCTGCACCAGCGCAAACCGGGTGGCCTGAACCGCACCTGGGCTCTGCTCGTCACCTCGATCATCCTCTATATTCCCGCCAACCTTTACCCCATCATGGATACCGTCTTTCTGGGGGATGACAGTCCCTCGACCATCATGGGGGGGGTGGTACTGCTGTGGGCCATGGGGTCCTACCCCATCGCCGCCGTCATCTTCTTCGCCAGCGTGGTGGTACCCCTGGTGAAGATCCTGGCGCTGCTGTGGCTCTGCTTTGCGGTGCAAAGTGGCCAGTCGGCCTCGCCGCTGCGCAAGCTCAAGCTCTATCGCATGACCGAATTTGTGGGGCGCTGGTCGATGATCGACGTCTTCGTGGTGGCCATCCTGGCCGGCCTCATCCGCCTGGACAATCTGATGACCATCTACCCTGGCCCTGCGGCCGTCGCCTTTGCCGGGGTCGTACTGGTCACCATGGTGGCTGCCATGAGTTTCGATTCCCGCCTGATCTGGGATTTACAACAAGGAGAACGCGAACGTGAGTGAGCGTAAGACAAGGTGGAAACCGGGCTCTGATTTCATGAGTTCGGCTGCCGCTATCTGGATGGTGCCCTTGCTGGCCCTCTTCATCGGCGCCTGGATGCTGTTCCAGCACTGGTATTCACAAGGGCCGAGCTTCACCCTGACGGTGGCGACCGCCGAGGGCATAGTGGCGGGCAAGACGGTGATCCGTTCTCGTGAAGTGGAGGTGGGCCGTATCGAGACGGTGGAGCTCAGCGAGGACTATAGCCATGCCGTGCTCAAGGCTCGCCTGACCAATGCCGCCGCCGGCATGCTCAAGAAAGACAGCCAGTTCTGGGTGGTCAAGCCCAGGGTCGGGCGTGAGGGCGTTTCCGGTCTTGGCACCTTGCTCTCCGGTGCCTATATCGAGCTTTCTCCCGGCAAGAAGGGCACGGCGCGAAGCGAATACGCCATGCTGGACAGGCCGCCCTTGGCATCCCTGGATGCCAGGGGATTGCGGCTATCCCTGTCCAGCCGGGATGCCAACGCGCTGGGCGCGGGTTCCCCCATCAGCTATCAGGGATTCACCATCGGTCAGGTCGAAGAGGCCAAGTTCCTGCCCGAGAAGAGCGAGATGCAGTACCAGCTCTTCATCAACGCGCCTTATGACGTCCTGGTGAGCAGCAACTCCCGGTTCTGGTTGACGCCCGGCTTCGAGGTCTCCATGAGCAGCGAGGGGATGAAGGTGAAGATGGACTCGCTGGAGAGCCTGATCAACGGCGGCATCACCATGGGGCTGCCTCCCGGCTGGTTGCCGGGGGAACCGGTGAAACAGAACGACGAGTTCGTGCTGTTCAAGGACGAGGAGAGCGTGCTGGCCGGTAGCCTGGATCAGTTCATCGACTATGTCTTCCTGTTCGACAATGATGTGGGCGGGCTGCATCCCGGCGCGGCGGTACAGTATCGCGGCATCCGGGTCGGTACCGTGATCTCGGCTCCCTATCTCATCGACGACAAGGGCGTCCAGCTGTTCAAGAGCCGACAGATCCCGGTGCTGGCGCGCATCGAGGTGCAGCGTCTCTCCCACCGTTATGCCAATGCGGAGAAGGAGCAGTGGCGGGCCCTGTTCAACAAGCAGTTCAAGGAAGGGCTGAGGGCCAGCCTCAAGACCGCCAGCCTGCTGACGGGGGGCAAGGTGATCGATCTGAACTTCTATCCGGATGCGCCAGTCTATCAGCCGCTCAAGATGGCGGGCTATCAGGTCTTCCCGACCGCCCAGGCCGGGCTGGATCAGATCGAGCGCAAGGTGAACCTCATCCTCGACAAGTTCGTCGACATGGACATGGCCACCACCCTCACTCAGGTCAACAGCACCCTGATGACGCTGGACAAGACGCTCAAGCATGTCAGTGCCGTGAGTGCGAATCTGGAGCAGTTTACTGGTCAGCAGTCGACCCAGCAGTTGCCGGCCTCCCTCAACCAGAGCCTCAAGCAGTTGCAGGAGACGTTGCAGACCTATGATGCCGGTTCCCAGACCAATCAGGAACTGCGCCAGTCGGTGCAATCCCTCAACCAGCTGATGAGCGAGTTGCAACCTCTGGTCCATTCACTGAACGAGCAGCCGAGTTCACTGATCTTTGACCGCGCTCGTCCGCGGGATCCGGAGCCCAAGCGAGGAAAATGATGAAAAAACGGATGATGACGCTGGCCTTGCTGGGCCTGCTGGCGGGATGTGGCAGTGCGCCGACGACGCTGCATTACTATTCGCTGGATGCCGACACTGCGCCGTCGAGTGTCACCACGGCGCAGCCGCAGCACCAGTTGGTGCTGCGCCCCGTCGCCCTGTCCGGTCAGCTTGACCGGATGAGCCTGGTCTATCAGCTGGAGGGCAAGGAGCTGCACTTTGCCGAGTACCATCGCTGGGCAGGTTCCCTCGATGCCCAGTTGAACCAGTTGACCCTCAATGGCCTCTCCAGTCGCTTGCCTGGCTGGGTGGTGCGTCAGGACGGGGCCCGCAAGGGGCCTGTGCTGAGCATCTCGGTCGAGCGTTTCCAGGGGCGGCACGACGGCCGCGCCCTGCTTAGCGGTCGCTGGCGCCTGCTGACGGAGGAGGGGGTCGTGTTGAGAGATGTTCCCTTCCAGCAGGAGCGGGTGCTGCCTGCCGATGGGTATGGCGCCCTGGTGAACGAGCTGGGGCAGGGCTGGCAACTGTTGCTCGATCAGATTGCGGCGGATGTGCGCACGCGCAGCTGAGGAAGCATAAAAAAAGACGGGAGGCCATGGCCTCCCGTTTTGTTTGGGGTCGTCGTTATTGCTGTACTTCCGAGACGCCCTGTACCTTGACCTCTACCCGGCGATCCGGGGCCAGGCAGACGATCAGCTCGCGCTTGGATTTGCTGGTGCAGCTGTCGCCGGTGACGGGAGACTGCTTGCCACGCCCTTCCACATTGACCTTGCCGGCGGGCAGCCCCTTGCCAATCAGGTAATCGGCCACGGTCCGGGCACGCTGCTCGGACAACTTCTGGTTGTAGGCCTCGGAACCGATGCGGTCGGTATAGCCGATGACGGTGGCCGACCCGTCTTTAGGCCTTTCCTCTTCAATCTGGCTGTAGAGGGTATCCAGCGCCTGCCCGGCCTGGGGCTTGAGGGTGGCCTTGTTGAAGTCAAACAGCACGTCCGAGCTCAGGGTGAACTGCTTGTCGACCATCACGGGCTCGGGCGCGGGGGCGGGAGCTGCGACCGGCAGAGCCGGTGCAACCTGACCGAAGCGGTAGACGGCGGCCAGGGAGAGCAGGCCGTTGTCCATGCGCAGGCCGGTATCGTCACGGCTGCCATACGGGGTGCTGTACTGGTATTCGAGGCGGGCTGCCCAATCCAGGTTCAGGGCATACTCCGCACCGAGCGCGCCGACGAAGGTGAAGCGGCTGTCGTTTTCCAGCTGATCGCTGTCGGTCCAGCCATAGCCGCCCCCGACACGGCCGTAAAGGTCCAGATTGTCCGCAACCGGGAAGCCCAGTTTCAGCGTGAGCTGGGCCAGCTGGGCTTGCACGGAGTCATTGAAGGCCGCGCCATTGCGGGTGCCGCTGTACTTGAGCTTGCCAAGGTAGTCATAACCGAGTTCGACACCCAGATTCTGGTTGATCTGGTAACCGGCGAAGGCACCGGCGCCGACTTCATCGTCGTCTTTGTCGGTGATGGCGATGGCGTTGCTTTCATCGACACCGTAGAAGTTGGACCAACCCAGTTTGGCACCGCCATACCAGGTGTTGTCTTGTCCGGCTGCCTGGGCGTTGGCCGCAAGCAAGCCTGAAACCAGCAAGGTAATCAGTGTTTTGTTCATAGATGCCTCTGCAATCTTGTGTGTGGGGAGCGCGAATTCATGTCGCCTCGCCTCGTGGGTTGGGCCTGTGTTCGACCACAACACGTTTAAACGTAGCTCGCTTTTCTCGATCTACAAGCAACTGATATAAAACATATTGTGATATCCATCTGCATCATAGTGGAGACAGAAGACCGCCGGGGAACCGTGACTCGAATCTGTGATGGGTGTCATATGGGGTTGCTTGCCCTTGTCGGCAAGAGGGCCGGCGAAGCGCCGGCCCTGGCAGGATGGCCTCCGTTATCGAGGGAGGAATTCGTACTCCTGTTCGATGAAGGCGGCAGCCCGCTCGCTCAGGGCGGCGTGTACCACTGTGGTGGGGTGGACCTGGTCCCAAAACATCTTGCCTTCACAGTTCAGCTCGCCCGCACTGCGGCGCGCCATGGGCGTTGCGACGGCCTGAGCCAGCAGAGGGTTGCCGGCGATGGCAAGACGCTCCTCGGGATTGAAGGGGGCCAGTCGACTGTCGGTGGCGGCGCTGCGGGAGGCAAAGGGCTTCCACACATAGCCGCCGCCGTAGCAGGCGTTCTCGGTGTCGCTCAGGCCGAAGTTCTGCGGCTCGCGCAGCATCTCGGCAAACTGCTTGTCGATCTCGAACAATTTCACCATGCCGGTGGGGGCTAGCTGGCGTGCCAGGTTCAGCAGTAGCTGGTTGTGGTAGGCGGAGACATGGCTGGCTGCCTCGACCACCTTCTGGCTGCGGGCCGAGGGGTTCTGGCCCAGATCAGGCAGGTTGAACAGCAGAATCTGCCTCGCACCGTTCAATACCATGCGGTTGGCCGCATCGCTGATGGCATCGCGCACCCGCTTGGCATCCTGCTCGGTGTTCCAGCCATAGGCAAGGTAGTCGTTGGCACCGACCCAGAGGATCACCAGATCGTCGGGCTTGAAGCCATCCTTTTGCAGGAACTGGGTCACCTCGTAGTCCAGGTTGTTGATGACCTGATACTTGGGATTCCAGGAGATCTTGTTGTAGGCCACGGCAGTGGCGCCCCCTTCCGCCTCGTTGGCGATGGCGAGGCCCGGGAAGTGCTGGTTGAGCTGCTCCAGCCAGACCGGGCCGTTGGAGAAACGGCCCTGATGGTAGGGAGGGCTGGAGGGGAGGTAACCACGCATCTTGTCGTACATCTTGCCGGTGTCGGAGAGGCTGTCGCCAAACATCACGATGCGGGAGAAGGGGGGGCGCGTCTCGGCGGCATGGGCCGTGAGGGCGAAGAGTCCCAATAAACACAAAAGCCATTTTTTCATGTAGCTGTTCTCATGGATGGGGCAGGACGGGCCTGCGGACTGTTCCTCGATGGCGGCGGGCTGGGAACCCGCATGGCCAGACGAAAAGGTATCCATTCGAATACATTTTTGCAGCATGCCGTGGCCAGTTAATCGCTTGCGATCACATCACTCCTCCCTGAATGGGGAGGCTTCACGTTTGTTTCACGCGCCCCCGGGCAAGATGCCCTCATACCGCAAAGACAGGAGCATGAAATGAACAACGCAAAAGCAATCGCCCTGGTGGCCCTGATGTCCGTCTCTTCTTTCGCCATGGCGGCCTACACCGGCCCCAAGGAGCAGAACAAGGTATCGGTCGCCCAGTTGAAAGACGTGGCCGATGATCAGTGGGTGACCCTGGAAGGCAAGCTGGTCAAACACCTGGGTGGCGAAAACTACCTGTTCCGTGACGACAGCGGCGAGGTGGAAGTGGAGGTGGACGGTGACGTGTGGCGCGGTACCGAGGTGGGTCCTGACGATCTGATCCGCGTGCGCGGCGAGGTGGACCACAGCTGGAACAAGACCGAAGTCGAGGTGGAACACCTGGAGAAGGTGGGGGCAGCGCCCCTGAGCAAGGGCGGCTTCATCGCCAAGTAAGCTTTCAGGCCACAGTAAATGAGAAGGGCGCTCCGGGAGCGCCCTTCTTGCATGCCATCAGCCAGCCCGGCTTGCGACGGTTCGCTTGAACCCCTTCTCGGCCTGATTGACCTTGTAGAGATAGCGGCGAGCCTCTGCCTTGGGATGTTGTTCGGTCAGTACCTGATAGACGGCCTCGGGGGAGAGGCGGTTGATCATGCCGGGGGCCGCCTTGCGATCGTTGGAGAAGGTGTTGAGCACCCCTCCCGCACCACCGTTGTAGGCGGAGATCACCGCATAGCGGCGGGACTGGGGATCCTGGATATCCGCCAGATAGACGGTCTGCAGCAGGTGCAGGTAGGCGGTCCCCACATCGATGTTGTAGGCCGGATTGAACAGATCTTCCCTGGTCGGCTGGCCATCCTTGCCCTTGACCCTCACATAGACATCCCGCCCAGCGGTAGCCGGGATCACCTGCATCAGGCCATAGGCGTTGGCGTGGCTGACCGCATAGGGGTTGAAGCTGCTCTCGGTCTTGATCACCGCGTAGATGAGACTTTCGGCGACCCCGTACTTGCGGGAGGCGTCGCGGATGATGCTGGCGTATTTGTAGCCGCGCCTGTCTTCGTGGTTGGCCACCATGGGAATGTCGATGAAGAAGATGTTGCGGATCCCGAGAGTGCGCTTCTTCATCGCGTTGGCGATCAGATAGTCGGCATAACGCTCTGCACGCCAGCTGGAGCGGATCGCTTGTCCCTGGTTGTCCAGCACCTGGCCATAGAGGAAGGGCTCGCCACCTGGCATGATCTCACGGTCGGAATAGAGGTCGACCTCTGCCGGATCGTCCGGGGTTAGCAGGGTTTCGATGATGGCGCGGCGCAGGTGGGCGCGGGGATCCAGACCCGAGACGGTTTCCACCATGATGTGACCACTGGAGAAATCGATGTGGGCGCGGCTCTTGTACTGATCCGTGTATTTGACGTAGTCAAACTTGCCCGCGAACAGCGCCTCGCGCCCCCATATCTCGTTCACGTTATGGGAGAGCGCACTGATCATGTGTTCAAAACCGCGCACGTCCTTGCCGTTGACCAGATCATCATCGCCACTCCCGCTGGTCTGGGGTGTGGATGAACAGGCAGAGAGAAACAGCAGGGCGCACAGCAGCCCAAAAAAACGACCCATAAGATCCTCAAACCGGGCGGTGGGGCCGCCCGTCACTGACTGGCCTGAGCCAGGATTGGTGTCACCCTGCGGCATGTCGACGACTCAGGGGGACGCTGGCCCTTTGACTCGATTCCCGCTCACTGGCTGGGAGGGGTGTAACCGTCGATCTGGACTTCACCCGCGTCGAACAGATAGCTGACCATCTCTTTTTCCAGCAACTGGCGGTGCTCGAGATTCATCATGTTCAGCTTCTTCTCGTTGATCAGCATGACCTGCTTCTTCTGCCACTCGGTCCAGGCTTCCTTGCTGATGTTGTCGAAGATCCGCTTGCCGAGTTCACCGGGGTAGAGTTGGAAATCGAGACCCGGCGCTTCTTTCTTCAGGCGCAGGCAAAATACGGTACGGCTCATGTTGACCTCTGTGGTTGCAAGTCTGGTTGTAAGTCCGGGTAGGCGAGCAGACGGGCCGTGGCCGCCGCCAATCCCACCTCGGCAGGATGGCGTAAGTTATACCAGAGTCGGGT
Source organism: Aeromonas sp. ASNIH7 (assembly GCF_002903485.1). Classification (NCBI taxonomy): domain Bacteria; kingdom Pseudomonadati; phylum Pseudomonadota; class Gammaproteobacteria; order Aeromonadales; family Aeromonadaceae; genus Aeromonas; species Aeromonas sp. ASNIH7. The sequence goes on along the minus strand of NZ_CP026226.1, from coordinate 1,408,806 downwards.
ATCCGCTTCCATGAGCAGGGGGGCGGGCGGAACAGCTATTTCGATCAGCAAAGGGCGAATATCGAGGTGGAAGTGACTGAAAGTGTGACGAAATCCAGCGAGCTCCTGATAGGCGGCATCCTCCAGCCCCAACTCCCGCAGTCGTCCGGTCACCTCTGTGAGGGATTCCACCTGCGGGAAGCAGTAAAGCCCGCCCCAGATCCCTTGCGGCGGACGCTTCTCCAGCAGCAGCTGATCGCCGTGGCGGATGATCAGCATAATGCCGTTGCGTGCCGGAATGCTCTTCTTCGGCTTGCTGTGAGGGTAGGAGGTGGGGTTGCCCTGCGACAGCCCCTGGCAATCGGCCTGCACCGGGCAGCGCTCGCAGGCGGGCTTGCTGCGGGTGCAGACGGTGGCCCCCATGTCCATCATGGCCTGATTGTACTGGGCCACCCCGACGCGCGGGGTGAGGCGGGTCGCCAGCTCCCAGAGATCGTGCTCGACCTGCTTCTGGCCCGGCCAGCCCGCCAGCGCCAGCCAGCGGGTGAGTACCCGCTTCACGTTGCCATCCAGGATGGCGTGGGGCTGGCCCAGAGAGAGGGAGAGCACGGCCCCGGCGGTGGAGCGACCGATGCCGGGCAGGGCCATCACCTCTTCCAGTTGTTCCGGAAAGAGGCCGCCGTGCAGATCGCGGATCTGCTGGGCAGCCTTGTGCAGGTTGCGCGCGCGCGCGTAGTAGCCAAGCCCGGTCCAGTGATGCAGCACCTCGTCGATGGTGGCATTGGCCAGGGCCAGCACGTCGGGGAAGCGGGCCATGAACCGCTCGTAATAGGGGATGACAGTGGCAACCTGGGTCTGTTGCAGCATGATCTCGGAGACCCAGACCCGGTAGGGGGTTTTGTCCTGCTGCCAGGGCAGGGTCTTGCGGCCGTGGATCTGGTACCAGTCCAGAATGCGGGTGGCGAAGGTGGTGTTGTCTGAGTGGCTCACAGTGTGCTCATGTTCTGATGATAAGTCCGCCCGCCATCAGGAGGGCGATCCCCGACCCGGCGCATGGCAATGGTCGAGTGTAGGTTATTGATTAAAAAGGGGAGCTCTCGGGCTCCCTCTGAATGGGCAGTGACCCTCCCGGGGGAGGGCCACCGGATGCCGGCAGATCAGCCGCGCCAGTCTTGCAGCGCCTTGAGGCTGGCATACTGGCCGTCGACCTGCAGGACGATGTAGTCCTGGGCGATGGCTGCCAGGATGACGCCGGGGGCGATCTCATTGCCCTCGCGCCACTCCCGTCCATTGAGCACGACGGCCCGCTTGGCCGGGTCGGAGGAGTAGTTGTGGGCACCATAGGTCAGGGACGGCACCTGCTGTTTCAGGGCCGGGGCCAGGGCGCCGAGGGGGATGGCACTGGTCTGGACCTGAGCCTGGGGCGCACTCTCTTCCACCAGCGGCGTGTTGTTGAGGGCGGCCATCAGCCGTTCTGCCAGACTCTGTCCCCCTGGTTTGCGGTAGTCGCAGCCGGGCTTGCGGCAGGTCTTGGAGCGACCACTGGCTCCGGCAGGGGGGGCGGCAGCGGCCGGGTGATCATGGGCCTGGGTTCGACCCGCACGAAGGGAGGAGTCACCACTTCCTTCACTTCGACCTGCTGTTCCACGGGTTTGAGGTGATAGAGGTGCCAGCCATAGTTGGCGGCGGCGCCCATCACCAGGGCCAGGGGCACCAGGGCCCACCAGATCCAGCGGCGGTTGGGCTCCTCTTCCTGGCTCACGGGCAGACCCATGAGCGGCATATGGGGGGTGAACTGGGGCTGGTCGGCCCGGCGCAGGGCCTTGAGCAGGGTGGACATCAGGAGGCCTCCTCGACCATGGGATCCGTCTCATCATCCGCCACGCTGTCGAGATCGACCGGCGTGCTGGCTCGCAGGGATTCATCCTCCAGCCTGGGCATGGGTTCGCCGGAGGCCACATTCAGCCGCAGCAGGGTGTTGCTGCCGGCGATGCCGTCCGGGGTCAGTCCCTGCTCGCGCTGGAACTGTTGCAGCTTGTTCTTGAGGGTGGCATCAAAGCGGCTCACCTTGCGATCGGGTTGCTGCATGGCGCGGCTAAGGGCGTTGTCCAGCCACTGCACCTGGGCAGCCCCGGCATTGCTCGCTATCAGGGGCACGTTGCCCCTGGGCATGCGCCAGAGCAGGGTGTAGCTGCCGCCCCAGGCGTCGGAGAGCCACTGCCTGTCCACCTGCCAGCTCTGGTTGCCGATGAGCAGGGAAGCCTTGTCCGCCCCCAGGCTGACCAGGGTGGCGTAATAGAGGCCGCCGGTCTCGTCGGTGAGACTGATGAGGGCCGGGTATTGCAGCGCCTGCAATTGCGCCAGGGAGGCTTCTCCCTCCTGGCAGCGCAGGCCCGCACGGGGGGCATTGTCGCAGGTTGCCTCCTCCAGCTCGGCCTGGTAGCCCCATACCTTGTAGAGATTCTGCATGGCGACGTCCGGCTCTAGCGCCTGATTGATGGCGCGGGTCAGCTGGGCCTGCTGCTCTGGCGTGTCATCCACCTTGACCGGTACCTCGACCTTGACCAGGGGGCGGGCTGGGAAGAATCCGAAGAATTGCCAGCCCCACCAGCCGGCGGCGACCAGCAGGGCGCCCACCAGGGCGACCGTGAGGCCGGATTGCCAGCTCCCCTCGTCGCGAATACCGCTCACCTCATACGCGGACTGGCTGATGTCCCCGTGCACTATCTTGTGGCTGCCACGGGCAAAGGCGGCGATGAGGGCGCGGTCGCAGATGAGGTTGATGAGGCGGGGAATGCCCCCGGAGAGGCGATGCAGGGTCTGGATGGCCCTGGGGGTGAAGATGGGCTGGACGCAGCCTGCCACCTGCAACCGGAAGCGGACATAGGCATCCACATCCTGGCGCGACAGCGGCAGCAGGTGATAGCGGGCTGTGATCCGCTGCGCCAGCTGGCGCAGCAGGGGCTGGCGCAGCATCTGTTGCAGCTCGGGCTGGCCGATGAGCACCACCTGCAGCAGTTTCTTCTCGTCTGTCTCCAGATTGGTGAGCAGTCGCAACTGCTCCAGCACGCCGGGCAGCAGGTGCTGGGCTTCATCCACCAGCACCACGCTGCGCTTGCCTGCCGCCAGATTCGCCAGCAGATGATCCCGGATAAGGTCGAACAACTGCTTGAGGCTGGCCTCTTCGCCGTAGGGCAACTGGAATTCGTCGCAGATGGCGGCCAGCAGATCCCGCTCGGTCAGAGAGGGATTGAGGATGTAGGCGATCTCGGTGTCGGCGGGCAATTGCTGCAGCAGACAGCGGGAGACGGTGGTTTTCCCCGTACCCACTTCCCCGGTCAGCAACACGAAGCCGCCACCGTCCTGCAACCCGTAGTTGAGGTGGGCGAGGGCCTCCCCGTGACGCTCGCTCATATAGAGGTATTTGGGGTTGGGCGAGATGGAGAACGGGGGCTCCGACAGACCGAAGAACTGTGTGTACATAAGGATCCATTCCATTGTTATGGGCGGCAGGTTAAAGCCTCCCAAAAGGGATGTCAAAGACCCGGATACCATAAGGGGAGCTGGCTCGAACCACGGGCTGACTCACCCAGGACGATGGCGGGAAGTGGCCGCCCGGCCGAGTGATGGCGAGCCCGGTGCGGTGGGGGCACATCGTCTCTCTTGGCCAAAAGCGGTATCATCGGGGCAAGTTTATCGAGGGAGAGTGCGCGTGCAGATTTATCTGGTAGGAGGGGCGGTACGGGATCGCCTGTTGGGACTGCCCCAGGGTGACAGGGATCACCTGGTGGTCGGCGCCACGGTGGAACAGATGCTGGGTCTCGGATTCACCCAGGTGGGCCGAGACTTTCCGGTCTTTCTTCACCCCAAAACCCAGCAGGAGTACGCCCTGGCGCGCACCGAGCGCAAGCAGGGGCAGGGTTACACCGGCTTCGTCTGCCATGCCGCCCCCGAGGTGACGCTGGAGCAGGATCTGCTGCGCCGGGATCTCACCATTAACGCCATCGCCGAAGATGAGGACGGGCAACTGCACGATCCCTACGGCGGCGTACAGGATCTGGAGGCGCGGTTGCTGCGCCATGTCTCGCCGGCCTTTGCCGAGGATCCCCTGCGCATCCTGCGGGTGGCGCGCTTCGCCGCCCGTTTCCATGCCCAGGGGTTCGTGGTGGCCCCCGAGACGCTGGGGCTGATGCGCGAGATGACGGAGGCTGGAGAGCTGGCCCACCTGACCCCGGAGCGGGTCTGGAAGGAGCTGGAAAAAGTGCTGCTGGGGCCGACACCCCAGATCTTCTTCGAGGTGCTGCGCGAATGCGGCGCACTCAAGGCGCTCTTCCCCGAGCTCGATGCCCTGTTCGGTGTGCCGGCCCCTGCCAGATGGCACCCGGAGATCGACACCGGCATCCACACCATGATGGTGCTGGCGCAGGCATGTCGTCTCTCCCCCGAACTGACCGTGCGCTTCGCGTCCCTCTGCCACGACTTTGGCAAGGGGCTGACCCCGCCCGCCTTCTGGCCGAGCCATCATGGCCATGGCCAGAAGGGGTTGCCTCTCATTCGCGATTTTTGCGAGCGCTTCCGGGTGCCGAACGAGTGTCGCGATCTGGCACTGCTGGTGAGCGACCTGCACACCCATATCCACATTGCCTTCGAGCTCAAGCCCGCGACCCTGCTCAAGGTATTCGACAAGGCCGATGCCTGGCGCAGACCGGAGCGCTTTGCCCAGCTGCTCGATGCCTGTCGCGCCGACTTCCACGGTCGTACCGGCTTCGAAGAGAAGGTCTACAGTCAGCCGGACTATGTCGCTCAGGCCCTGGAGGCGGCGCAGGCTGTGCCGGTCAAGGAGATAGTGGCGGCCGGCTTCAAAGGGGAGGCAATCCGCGAGCAGCTTGCCAAGCGGCGGCTCGATGCCATCAGCCGGGTGCGCGACGAGTGGACCTTTATCGAGGAGTAAACGCTGCAGCCGATCGACGCTCAATCGACGGCGTGATATGGGCGAAGCATAAAAAAAGCCCGGGTCAATGACCCGGGCTTTTTGTCGTGCGGCGTGGGCTGCTCAGGAGAAGCAGGCCTGCAACACGTAGAAGATGGCGATGGCCAGGATGGCGCCCGCGGGCAGGGTGATGACCCAGGAGACCACGATGTTGCGCAGCACGCCCAGGTTCAGGGCCGCGATGCCCCGTGCCAGACCGACGCCCATGACGGCACCGACCAGGGTCTGGGTGGTGGAGATGGGCAGACCGGTGCCGGAAGCGATCACCACGGTGGCGGCGGTGGCCAGCTGGGCCGCGAAGCCACGGCTCGGGGTCAGGTGGGTGATGCCGGTGCCAACGGTCGCCATCACCTTCTCGCCCATAGTGGCCAGACCGATGACGATGCCGATGCCGCCAAGGGGCAGGATCCACCAGGCGATGTGGGAGCTGCCGCCGATCTCGCCGCCGGCCGCCACGATGGAGGCGACTGCAGAGAGCGGACCGATGGCGTTGGCCACGTCGTTGGAGCCATGGGCGAAGGCCATGGCGCAGGCGGTGATGATCATCAGGATGCCGAACACCTTCTCCACATTGGCGAAGTGCATCTTGCTGTCATCTTTCGGGTTGTACTGCTGGCCGCGGATATAGATCCAGCCGGCAAACGCCACCGCGATGGAGATGGCGACGGAGAGCAGCGCGCCTTCGCCATTGCTCAGGTGCAGACCGACGTGGGTCAGCCCCTTCTTGATGGTCACCAGGCAGATGACCAGGGACGTCAGGAACATGTAGAAGGGGACATAGCGCTTGGCGTTGTCTAGGGGATTGTCCGTGTTGAAGATGAGCTTCTGCACGCTGATGAACATGAAGTAGGCGATGATGCCCGAGATGGCCGGCGTGACTACCCAGGAGCCGACGATGCCGCCAAACTTGTTCCACTGTACCGCTTCCGGACCGATGCTCACCACGGCGAAGCCCACGATGGCGCCGATGATGGAGTGGGTGGTGGAGACGGGCCAGCCGAAATAGGAGGCCAGGATCAGCCACAGACCCGCAGCCAGCAGGGAGGCGATCATGCCGAGCACCAGCAGATCCGGCGTGTCGGCAAAGGCGTTGCTGTCGATGATGCCGCTGCGGATGGTTGCCGTCACTTCGCCACCGGCCAGATAGGCACCGGCAAATTCAAAGATCATGGCGATGATGATCGCCTGACGGATGGTCAGGGACTTGGTGCCGACCGATGTGCCCATTGCATTGGCGACGTCGTTCGCACCAATGCCCCAGGCCATCAAAAAGCCGAACAAGGCCGCCACGAGCACCAGGGTGGTGCCGTAATTCGCGATAATGTCCATTAGTAGTGTTTACCCAGTCAGTCGATTACGAACGAGCCAGCATCAATTCCAGACGGGCGCCAACGCGCTCTGCCTGATCAGCCAGGTCACCTACCCATTCGAGGATCTTGTAGAGGAACATAACGTCGATCGGATTGTATTTGTGCTCAACGGCTTGCAGCTGTTGGCGCAGTCCGATCTGCATGGTGTCAGTATCGTCCTCGATGAGATCCAGCTGGTGGATCATCTCGGCAACCATTTCAACTTCACGTCCTTTAAAGCCGGTTTCGAGCAGCTCATCGAGTTCTCCGATGGCTTTTTCGGCTTGGGCGGTCGCATCGATACAGCGTTTGAGATAGGCCATGAAATCGGCGCGCATCTCGGTGGGGAATTCCATCTTGCGGCCAAGCATGCGACCAGAAATATCCTTGGCACGGTTGGCAATCTTGTCCTGCTGGGTCAAGAGCTCCAGCAGATCGGTACGGGCGACCGGCAGGAACAGGCCGCGGGGGAGTTTCAAGCGGATTTCGCGCTTGAGGATGTCCGCTTCTTTTTCCAGCTGGGCGATCTGTTGCCGGATCTTCTCGGCATCTTCCCAGCGGTCTTCGGCAACGGCATCAAAGAAGGGAATGAGCTGTTCGCAGCACACGTGAACCTTGACGATATGCTTCTGCAGCGGCTTGATGGGGGACTTGGCAAAAAGACCCAAAATAGTATTTACTGGCATGGCCAAACCTGTGTCGGTGAAAAAACACTCGATACGATTTTATGAGGGGCGCATGGTAACCGAACTGTGCCATCAATAAAACCGTGAATTAATCGTGAACTGTCGCTGGCATTATATCCTCGCGACCCTGAACATGCCCCCCAAAGTTGCCCGCCAGCCCGGAATGACTATGCAAACTGAGATCGAGATAAAGTTTTTCGTCACCAGCAATATTCAAGAATCCCTCTCCAACATTCTGAATTCACTAGAGATTATCTCTTCCAATCAAGCCACTCTTGGCAACGTCTATTTCGACACGCCCGATCTGGGTTTGCGTGGGCTCGAGATGGGGTTGCGCATTCGTCGCAGCGATGATTTTTCCGAGCAGACCATCAAGTGCCGGGGGCAGGTCGTGGGCGGATTGCACGCCAGACCCGAGTACAACGCCCCGGTGGAGGGAACCATTCCGACCCTGTCAGCCTTTCCTGCCGATATCTGGCCGAGTCTGGTGGTGCGCGATGAACTCCAGAGCCGTCTGGTGGCCCAGTTCAGCACCGATTTCCTGCGCCGCCACTGGCTGATCGCATTCGGAGATGCCGAGATCGAGCTGGCCTGGGATCAGGGGGAGATTGCCGGTGCCCTGGGGCGTACCGGGATCGACGAGCTGGAGCTGGAGCTGAAATCCGGTGATGCCCGCGCCCTGTTCACCCTGGCGAGCAAGCTGGCGGCGCTGGGGGGATTGCGGCTGGGTGCCCAGTCCAAGGCGCAGCGCGGATACAGGCTGGCTGGGCTTGGCAAGCGACTGGCCGTGCAGCCCCTGCAAAGGATTGAGGGCAAAGATCAGAAGGCCAGCATTACCCTGGGTATGCAGCACTGGCAGTATCATGAGCAGCTCTGGCTCGAGAGTGACGATGCTGGCGAACAACAACGGGCGCTGCATGCCCTGCTCGAGGGGGTATCCCTGGTTGCTGAGGCGGCAGGCACGCTGACGGTGCCCCCCTCCTGGCTGGCCGACCTACAGGCGCAACAGCATCTGATGATGCAGGTGGCCGGGGATCGTGCATCACTGCATGCCCTGTTCCACCATGCCGACCTGGTGGGCCTGCAGCTGTCCATCGCGGCCTGGCTGCATCTGGGGGAGTGAATCTTAAGTGGTGCAGAGCGCAAAAAGGTGAGCCCGGGCTCACCTTTTTTATGGCAGTTGCACCTTGAACGGCGCTATCAGTTCACCACGGCCACGTTGATGGTGCCGTTGCCCTGGGTCATGCGGACCCGGGCGCCAGGCACAAAGGTGGGGCTGGCCTTTTGTACCACTACGATGGATTCGCCGTTCTCTTTCTTGATCTCGAGCTCGACCCCGTCAACCTGGTTGAGTTTGTCCCCTGCCGCCTTGCCGGCCGCCGCACCCGCGATGGCGCCACCGGCCGCCGCGATGTCACTGCCACGACCGCCGCCTATGGTGCTGCCGAGCAGGCCGCCGACCACGGCGCCGCCAATGGTGCCGATCAGGGAGTTCTCATCGGCCTGGATCTTGACGGGGCGGGTGGAGAGGATGGTGCCATAGCTGACGGTCTGTACCTGCTTGGCGCGATCCTTGGTGTAGACATCGCCGGAGTAGACGTCGCTGTTGGCACAGCCGGTGATGGCGGTGGTGGCCGCCAGCAGGGTGACGAGAGCAATACGTTTGAACATGATGGGCCTCCTGGGCGGGCATCGGATTAATCTGGTGATGAATTGCACTTTACGCCAACCAGATTGCGCATTAAACCCGCAAAGTGTAACCAATTATGTGGCCGGAAGGCTCCCGTGCCGGTGGTGGATGGTCAGGTCAGGGCTTTTTCCAGCAGCAGGCGATCCTCGCCTGGCCCGAAGTAGCCTCTCTCTTCTGCCAACTGCTGATAACCCAGCCTGAAGTAGAGGCGCTGGGCCGGATTGGCGGGATCAACGGTCAGTCTGACCCGCTCAACTTCCAGTTTCAGCAGTCCCTGCTCCACCTGCAATATCATTTGCTCGGCCAGGCCGAAGCCGCGCGCTTCGGGGCGCACCGCGAGGGAGAGCAGCCAGCCCTGCGACCGATCCTGACCAAGCCCGCCTAGGGCATAGCCCAGCAGCCGGCCTTCCCGCTCCGCGACGACCAGCAGTTCGGGCCACAGATCCATGGCCTGGCGAAAGAAGAAACCGGGGTAGACATCCTCGCCGAAGACATCGGCATCTATCTGCCAGATGGCGTGCATGTCGGTGTGGGTGGCAAGGCGCAATACGGGGGACGAGTGCATCGGGGCTCCTCTCATCGGGTCTCTGCTGCGGGGCAGCCAAAAAGGAGGCACAGGGTAGAAGGGGCGGGGAGTCGATGCAAGGGGGGCATTTGTGGCATGCCGCGGATAAAGAAACAGGGCCCGCAGGCCCTGTGTCATCAGAGGAGGCTGGTCGCCTGCTCCAGCCAGGCGAGATCCTCGCCCTCCAGCAGCGGGCTCAGACGGCGGTAGACCTCCGCATGGTATTCGTTGATCCAGCGGAACTCCGCCGGGCTCAGCAGGCTGCGATCGATGAGGCGGATGTCGAACGGCACATAGGTCAGTCGCTCGAAGCCCAGCATCGTCAGCTCGCCACGGGCCTCCTGTTCGGTCACCACCACCAGGTTTTCACAGCGGATGCCGAAGGCATCTTCCCGGTAGTAGCCCGGCTCGTTGGAGAGCACCATGCCCGGCTGCAGGGCCACCAGGCTGCCCTTGGGGGCGATGCGCTGCGGGCCTTCGTGCACGCTGAGGAAGTGGCCGACCCCGTGGCCGGTGCCATGGTCGTAGTTGTAGCCGGCTTGCCACAGGGGCATGCGGGCCAGCACGTCGAGCTGGATGCCGGCAGTGCCGCGGGGGAAGCGGGCCTGATCCAGGGCAATATGACCTTGCAGCACCCGGGTAAACATGGCCCTGTGCTCGTCGGTCACCTCACCCACCTTGACGGTGCGGGTGATGTCGGTGGTGCCGTCCAGGTACTGGGCGCCGGAGTCCACCAGATAGATGCTGTCCTGGCCGAAGGCGCGCGGGGTACCGTTGGTGTGGCGGTAGTGGCACATGGCGGCGTTGGGGCCGAGTGCCGAGATGGTGTCGAAGCTCGGCTCCACATAGTGCTCCTGCTCGTGGCGGAAGGCTTCCAGCTGGTCGGCCAGGGTGCCTTCGTCCACACCGTCGAACTCGCCGCTGGCGATCAGGCGATCCAGCCAGGCCAGGAAGCGGGTGACGGCAACGCCGTCGCGCAGGTGGGCGGCACGCATGCCGGCCAGCTCCACGGGGTTCTTGCACGCCTTGGGCAGCATGGTGGGATCCTGGCCGGCCACCAGAATGGCGCCCGCCTCTTCCATCACGAGCTGGGTCCAGGCGTTGGCGGTGTTGGGGTCGGCCAGCACCTTCTGCTGATCCTCGCCGATGCGCTGCAACACGTCACCCAGCTTGTCGATGGGGTAGACGGAGACATCCTGCCCCACGTGCTGGCTGAAGGCGAAGCAGTCGATCTTGTCGGTATCGACGAAGAAATCCATGGTGGTGTTGGCGTAGAGCACCGCAAAGCCCAGCACCACCGGCAGGCGTTCCACGTCGCGACCACGCAGGTTGAGCAGCCAGTTGATGGGCTCGGCCTGGGTCAGCAACACCGCATCCAGCCCGCGCTTGCGCAGGTCGCTGGCCAGCATTTCGCGCTTGGCCTGGCTGGACTGGCCCGCCAGCTCCTCGCTGTAGAGGATGACAGGGCTCTTGGTCGGAGCGGGACGATCGCTCCAGTGCAGATCGATGGGGTTCTCATCGATGCGCACCAGCTCGATGCCGCGCTCGGTCAGCACCGCCTTGGCGTTCTGATACCAGGCCAGGCTGTGCAGGCGGGCATCGAAACCGACCCGGGAGCCTGAGGGCAACTGCTCCGCCAGCCACTGCACGTGGGGGTCTTCATTGAGGTGGAGAAACTCGAACAGCTCGGCCGGCGCCTGCATGCGGGCCTGCACGGTATAACGACCGTCGATGAACAGGGCCGCCCGATGCGCCATGATGATGGCGAGCCCGGCGGAGCCGTTGAAACCCGTGATCCAGTCCAGCCGCTCGGCATAGGCGGGAATGTACTCCCCCAGATGCTCGTCGTCGTGGGGAACGATGAAGGCGTCCAGCTCCAGCGTGGCCAGTGTGGCCCTGACCTGGGCGACGCGGGTTTCAATAATCTCGAAATGGTTCATGTCGTTATTGCCAGCTTGTGGTGATGTGAGTGTTCATTGATGGTGGCCGCTTGCCAGGATCTGTCTGATCGACTGGCCTGCCGCCTCGATGTGTTGCTTGAGCAGTACCACTGCTTCGTGCTTGCGCCGGGCGCGGCACAGTTCAAGGAGTCGGGCGTGCTCCCGCTCGGCCTTGTCCACGCCGCCCTGGGCGAACAGCAGTTCGAAACGCACATAGCGGTCGCAGCTCAGATTGATCTGGGCGATCAGTTCCAGTGCCTGGGGGCGATTGGCTGCCTGGTAAAGGGTGGCGTGAAAGCGGTGATTCAACTCGGCCCAGTGTTCGATCTGGGTGCCAGACTCCAGCGCCAGATCAAACTGGGCGAGGATGGCTTGCGCCTGGGCGAAGGTCTCCTCCGTCATCAGGTCGACGGCGTGGAACAGGGTATCGGCTTCGAGCAGTGCCCGCAAATAAAAGAGCTCCTCGATGGCCGAGGCATCCAGCATGGTCACCACGGCGCCGCGATGGGCCTCGAACTTCACCAGCCCCTGAGCTTCCAGTTGCATCAGGGCTTCCCGCACCGGGATGCGGCTCACCGCCAGCTCCTTGGCGATGGCGTCCTGGCGCAGGGGGGCGCCCGCAGCAAACTCGCCACGCAATATCCGGCCGCGGAGGTTCTCCATCACCATCTGGGTTCGGGTCTTGTAAGGTGGGGTCATGCTGGGGTCACGGGCAGGTTGCAAAATTGTATATTGTATAAAGTTTGGCTGAATCTAACGCGCAAGGGCCGTCAAGGCAAGGCTTGGCGGGAGCCATATGCCGCGCATCGGCCAAAAAAATACCGGCCAGCAGGGCTGACCGGTACGGGATTGTGAGACGCGAGGCGCGTTTCTTACAACTGCGGGCCCGCCGCGACCAGGCGTTTGCCTTCGTCGTTGTCGGTGAAGCGCTCGAAGTTCTTGATGAAGCGCCCGGCCAGATCGGCCGCCTTGGCATCCCACTCGGCCTGGTCGGCGTAAGTGTCTCGCGGATCCAGGATGGCGGGGTTGACGCCCGGCAGCTCGGTCGGCACTTCCAGGTTGAACACCGGCAGTACCTTGGTCGGCGCCTTCTCGATGGAACCATCCAGGATGGCGTCGATGATGCCACGGGTATCCTTGATGGAGATCCGCTTGCCGGTGCCGTTCCAGCCGGTGTTGACCAGATAGGCTTCAGCCCCTGCCGCTTCCATCCGTTTCACCAGCTCCTGGCCGTACTTGGTCGGGTGCAGGCTGAGGAAAGCCGCGCCGAAGCAGGAGGAGAAGGTCGGGGTCGGCTCAGTGATGCCGCGCTCGGTACCGGCCAGCTTGGCGGTAAAGCCCGACAGGAAGTGGTACTTGGTCTGCTCCTTGGTCAGCTTGGCGACCGGGGGCAGCACACCGAAGGCGTCTGCGGTCAGGAAGATCACCTTGGTGGCGTGACCCGCCTTGGAGACCGGCTTGACGATGTTGTCGATGTGATAGATGGGGTAGGAGACCCGGGTATTCTCGGTGCGGGAACCGTCGTCGAAGTCGATGGTGCCATCGGCGGCCACGGTCACGTTCTCCAGCAGCGCATCGCGGCGGATGGCGTGGTAGATGTCCGGCTCGGCCTCTTCGGAGAGCTTGATGGTCTTGGCGTAGCAGCCCCCTTCGAAGTTGAACACGCCGTGATCATCCCAGCCGTGCTCGTCATCACCGATCAGCTGACGCTTGGGATCGGTGGAGAGAGTGGTCTTGCCGGTGCCGGAGAGGCCGAAGAAGATGGCCACGTCCCCATCCTTGCCCACGTTGGCGGAGCAGTGCATGGAGGCGATGCCGCGCAGGGGCAGGAAGTAGTTCATCATGGAGAACATGCCCTTCTTCATCTCGCCACCGTACCAGGTGCCGCCGATGAGTTGCATCTTCTCGGTCATGTTGAAGGCGACGAAGTTCTCGGAGTTGAGACCTTGCTCCTTCCAGTTCGGGTTGGTGCACTTGGCACCGTTCATCACCACGAAGTCCGGTTTGAAGGTCTTCAGCTCCTCTTCGCTCGGGCGGATGAACATGTTCTTCACGAAGTGCGCCTGCCAGGCCACCTCGGTGATGATGCGCACCGCCAGGCGGGTGTCCGGGTTGGCGCCGCAGAAGCCGTCCACCACGAACAGACGCTTGCCGGACAGCTGTTTGGTGACCAGCCCTTTCAGATGTGACCACACTTCCGGGGTAATCGCCTTGTTATCGTTTTTACCCTGGTCAGACCACCACACAGTATCCTGGGTAGTGGCATCTTTGACGATATATTTATCTTTAGGGGAGCGGCCGGTGAAGATGCCGGTGTTGACGTTGACGGCGCCAAGCTCGGTGACGACGCCACGTTCGAAGCCCTCAAGGTCTGAGCGGGTCTCTTCAGCGAAAAGCTGCTCATAGGAGGGGTTGCGAACGATTTCCTGGCTGTTTTTGATACCGTATTGGTCCAGCTTCAGTTGTTGGGCCAGGGTGGGTTCTACCACGATTGTCATTGTATTCTCCTGGGTTCAGAGGTGTGTAGGGTTCTATCTGACGTTCATGCTACCACCTAGGTGGTAGTTTTTAGCGATCGCCATCAAACTTTATAAAATAGGGTATTTTTTTGTTATTTAAGTTAAAGGCGGGTTTTGCCCGCCTTTGATTAGTGTAACTGGTTTGCATCATTACCGGGAGCCCTGCTGAACAGGGTTTCGATGTCTATCCCGTCGAATTCGTAGTGGGCGCCGCAGTAATCGCAGTGCATGTCGATCTTGCCGAGCTCCTGCACCATGGATACCGCTTCCTCCTTGTCTATCTGCAGCAAGGCCCCTTCGCAACGGGCGCGGGAGCAGGTGCAGCGGAACTCGATGGCCTGGGGATCGAACACCCGTACCTTGTCCTGGTGGTAGAGGCGGTAGAGGATCTCTTCCGCGTCCAGACCGAACAGCTCTTCGTCCTTGATGGTGGTGGTGAGCTGGACCAGGTGGTCGAAATCTTCGCTGTGATCCTCGCTCTGGGCCGGCAGCTCCTGCAGCAGGATGCCCGCCGCACGGGGCTCGCCCTCGTGGTGGCCGGTGCGGATCCAGAGGCGGGTGGCCAGTTGTTCGGACTGGGCAAAGTAGTGCTCCAGACAGGCCGCCAGTGTGTCGGCCTCCAGGGCGATGATGCCCTGATAGCGCTCTCCTTGATCCGGGGTGATGGTGATGACCAGATGGCCGTTGCCGATCAGGCTTTGCAGCTTGCCGTCAGTCGGCAGTTCCCCTTCATAGCGTGCCACGCCGCGCAATTGCTGGTTGTTGTCGCCGTTGATGACGGCCAGACGCACCGGACCGTCCCCCTGCAGCTGCACCGTGATGGAGCCTTCGAACTTGAGGGTGGCGGTCAGCAGGCTGGTGGCAACCAGCAGCTCGCCCAGCAGGTGCTGCACCTGTACCGGGTAGTTCTGGGCGTCGATGATGTGGCGGTAGGTACGATCCAGCTGGACCAGCTCCCCACGCACTTCGTACTCTTCGAACAGATAGCGATACAGGAGGTCTTGGTTACTCATCATGGTTTCCTAGGATGTTCTTGGGGAAAAATAAACACATTGTTAAACAGGTGGTTAGGAACTAATTCCTCCACCTGTCGTCATAAAGGGGCCACAGACGCGGATTAGGATTGCTTGACCCGGATAAGCTGGCGTCGCTCCTGCTTGTCGGGTCGGCGCTCCGGGCTTGGGGCAAACTGGCTGTTGAAGCGGCGGGCTTCGCTGTTTTCGGCCCGTTTCTTCAGGCTGGCCTCTGTCTCTTCATAGAGTTGCTGGGCCAGCGGGGCGGATTTGCGCTGCTCGCTCACCTCGAGCACCCGCACCTCCCGCTCGTCCTGGCCTTGCCAGAATCGCACCAGGGCGCCGACCTCGACCGCCTTGCCCGGCTTGGTGCGCTGGCCGTTGTAGTGCACCTTGCCGCCGTCGATCTGATCCCGCGCCAGACTGCGGGTCTTGTAAAAGCGGGCGGCCCACAGCCACTTGTCGAGACGGACCTGAGTGCTGCTTTGTGCTGGATTCGACATGGATCGGCTCCGGAATGGCTGAAAAGGTGCCTGATTATACCAGAGGCGGGCCCCGGGATAGAAACAGGGGGCATCCGGGTGTGACGGAAACTGAATTTTCACCCCTTGGTCCCATCCGGTCGGTTGTCTCTGGGTCCATTGCCGTACACAATAGCCAACCGACTTGGATGCCAGACAATTTTGAGAAAGATGACGCTACCGTTCAGGGATGATTTGTTGACTTCCCTTCTGGCTCGCTGCAAGGCCATGCCACTCTCCCGTTTCAGCCAGCCCCTGTTCTGGCTTCTGCTGCTGTTGCTGGCCCAGCAGTGTGCCGTGCTCACCTGGCGCCTGTACGAACTGGCCCAGCCCGCTCCCCTGACCCCCTGGCAACCCTCGGTCACCTCGGTGCAGGGGAGTGGTGGCGATCGCCTCGATCTTGGCAACCTCAGCCGCCTCTCTCTCTTTGGCAAGGCGCTGCAACCCCAGGCGGACAAGGCGGCAGAGACGGTGGCGGCGGATGCCCCGAAAACCCAGCTCAACGCCCAGCTCAACGGGGTGCTGGCAAGCTCGGATCCCGCCAAGTCCATCGCCATCATCGCCCACAACGGGACACAGAACTCTTACGGCATCGGGGACTACATCGACGGTACCCAGGCCAGGATACGCCAGGTGTTTGCCGATCGGGTCATCATCGCCCGGGACGGCCGTGACGAGACCCTGATGCTGGACGGGGAGGAGTATGGCAAGCCCCTGCCCAAACCGGCCCGCCAGGAGGGGCTCTCCTCCGTGCGCAGCGAACTGCTGGGCAACCCGGGCAAGATCACCGATTACCTCAATATTTCTCCGGTCCGGGTGGACGGTCGCATGACCGGCTATCGCCTCAACCCGGGTCGCAATCCGGAACTGTTCAATCAACTCGGACTGGTCGCTAACGATCTGGCGGTCAGCATCAACGGCCTGGATCTGCGTGACAACGCCCAGGCCATGCAGGCGATGCAGCAGGTGGCGGGCGCCACGGAAATGACCGTCACCGTCGAGCGGCAAGGACAGCTCTACGACGTCTATGTCGGCTTGTCAGAATAATGAATTGGAGTAGCACCAAGAATGACAAATAAAGGGAAGGGCTGGCGTCTGGCCACCATGGCGGCAGCCTTGATGATGGCCGGTTCTGCCTGGGCCACCGAGTATTCCGCCAGTTTCAAGAACGCCGACATCGAGGAGTTCATCAACACGGTCGGCAAGAACCTGAACAAAACCATCATCATAGAGCCATCGGTGCGCGGCAAGATCAACGTGCGCAGCTATGACCTGCTCAACGAGGATCAGTACTACCAGTTCTTCCTGAGCGTGCTCGACGTTTACGGCTTTGCCGTGGTGCCCATGAACAACGGCGTGCTCAAGGTGGTGCGCTCCAAGGATGCCAAGACCTCGGCCATCCCCGTGGTGGATGACACCAACCCCGGCGTGGGTGACGAGATGGTGACCCGGGTGGTACCGGTGCGCAATGTCTCGGTCCGTGAACTGGCCCCCCTGCTGCGTCAGCTCAACGACAACGCTGGCGGCGGCAACGTGGTCCACTATGAGCCCTCCAACGTGCTGCTCATCACCGGCCGCGCCGCCGTGGTCAACCGCCTGGTGGAGGTGGTTCGCCGGGTGGACAAGGCGGGGGATCAGGACATGGACGTCATCAAGCTCAAGTTCGCCTCCGCCGGCGAGATGGTGCGGCTGGTGACCAACCTCAACAAGGATGGCAGCAATCAGGGGGCCAACGCCTCGCTGCTGCTCTCCCCCAAGGTGGTGGCCGACGAGCGCACCAACTCAGTGGTCATCAGCGGCGAGCCCAAGGCCCGTGCCCGCATCATCCAGATGGTGCGCCAGCTCGACCGGGATCTGCAGAGCCAGGGCAACACCCGGGTCTTCTACCTGAAATATGGCAAGGCCAAGGATCTGGTGGACGTCCTCAAGGGGGTCAGCTCCAGCATCGCCGCCGACAAGAAGGGCGGGGCGGCGGCCACGGCCACGGGCGGCGCCAGCATCGGCGGCGGCCAGCTCGCCATCTCCGCCGACGAGACCACCAATGCCCTGGTGATCACCGCCCAGCCGGACGTGATGGCCGAGCTGGAGCAGGTGATCGCCAAGCTCGACATTCGCCGTGCCCAGGTGCTGGTGGAGGCCATCATCGTCGAGATATCGGATGGTGACGGCATGAACCTCGGGGTGCAGTGGGCCAACACCAATGGCGGCGGCACCCAGTTCACCGACACTGGTCTGCCCATCGGCTCCCTGGCCATCGCCGCCAAGGATTACAAAGACAACGGCAACACCGACGGCCTGTCATCCCTGGCGGGCAGCTTCAGCGGCATGGCGGCAGGCTTCTATCACGGGGACTGGGCGGCGCTGGTGACGGCGCTCTCCACCAACAGCAAGAACGACATCCTCTCCACCCCGAGCATCGTCACCATGGACAACAAGGAGGCCTCCTTCAACGTCGGTCAGGAAGTGCCGGTGCAGAGCGGCTCCCAGAGCTCCACCACCAGCGATCAGGTGTTCAACACCATAGAGCGCAAGACGGTGGGGACCAAGCTGGTGGTGACGCCCCAGATCAACGAAGGAGATTCCGTGCTGCTCAACATCGAGCAGGAGGTCTCCAGCGTGGCACAGAAGCAGGCGACCGGGACCGCCAACCTGGGCCCCACCTTCGATACCCGTACCGTGAAGAACGCCGTGCTGGTCAAGAGCGGCGAGACAGTGGTGCTGGGCGGCCTGATGGACGAACAGACCCAGGAGCAGATCTCCAAGGTGCCCCTGCTCGGGGACATTCCGGTACTGGGCTACCTGTTCCGTTCCTCCAAGACCTCCACCGCCAAGCGCAACCTGATGGTCTTCATCCGCCCGACCATATTGCGTGACGCCAATGTCTACTCCGGGGTCTCCAGCAACAAGTACACCCTGTTCAGGGCCGAACAGCTGAGCCGGGCTGCGGAAGAGGGCTATGCCACCTCGCCGGCTCGCCAGGTGCTGCCCGCCTATGGCCAGGACGTGATGATGTCCCCCGAGGTGCAGCAGCAGATCCAGAGAATGCAGGCCCAGCAGCAGGCGACCGCCACCGGCGTGCGCGCCCAGGTGCAGGAGCAGCCCTTCGTGCAGAGCAAGCCCTGATGGCCGCCTATCAGCTCGATGGCAGCGAGCTGCCGGCTCCCCTGCCGGAACTGCCGTTCGCGTTTGCCCGCAACTTCGGGGCCATCCTGACCGAGCGCCAGGGTGCCCCGGTGCTGCTCTGTCGTCAGGGGATCTCCCCCCAGACCCTGCTGGAGGTGCGACGGGTGGCGGGCTGTGCCTTCGCGGTGGAGCAGCTTGGCAACGACGAGTTCGAGACGCTCCTGATGGCCCACTATCAGCGTGACTCCTCCGAGGCGCGTCAGCTGATGGAGGATCTCGGCAACGAGATGGACTTCTTTGCCCTGGCCGAAGAGCTGCCCCAGAGCGAGGATCTGCTGGATGCCGACGACGACGCCCCCATCATTCGCCTCATCAATGCCATGTTGAGCGAGGCGATAAAAGAAGAGGCGTCTGACATCCACATCGAGACCTTCGAGCGGGCCCTGGTGATCCGTTTTCGCATCGATGGGGTGCTGCGGGAGATCCTGCGCCCCCATCGCAAGCTCGCCTCCCTGCTGGTGTCGCGCATCAAGGTCATGTCGCGCATGGACATCGCCGAGAAGCGGGTGCCGCAGGATGGCCGCATCTCACTGCGCATCGGCGGCCGGGCGGTGGACGTGCGGGTCTCCACCATGCCCTCCAGCTACGGCGAGCGGGTGGTATTGCGACTGCTCGACAAGAACAACGTGCGCCTTGAGCTCAAGCAGCTCGGCATGACGCTGGCCAACCGCAACATCATCAGCGAACTCATTCGCAAGCCCCACGGCATCATCCTGGTGACGGGCCCGACCGGTTCGGGCAAGTCCACCACCCTTTACGCGGCCCTCTCGGAGATCAACTCCCGGGATCGCAACATCCTGACCGTCGAAGACCCCATCGAATATGACCTTGAAGGGGTGGGCCAGACCCAGGTCAACAGCAAGGTGGACATGACCTTCGCCCGGGGCCTGCGCGCCATTCTGCGCCAGGATCCGGACGTGGTGATGGTGGGGGAGATCCGTGACCTCGAGACCGCCCAGATCGCGGTGCAGGCATCCCTCACCGGTCACCTGGTGATGTCGACCCTGCACACCAACACCGCCATCGGCGCCATCACCCGGATGCGGGACATGGGGATCGAGCCCTTCCTGCTCTCCTCGTCGCTCCTGGCGGTACTGGCCCAGCGGCTGGTGCGCACCCTCTGCCCGGATTGCCGCGCACCGCACCCTGTCACCGAGCAGGAGCGTGTTGCCATGGGCATCGAGCTTGCGCCGGATCAGCAGATCTGGCGTCCGGTGGGCTGCGAGCAGTGCAACCACACCGGCTATCGCGGCCGGACCGGCATCCACGAGCTGGTGGTGGTGGACGAGGCGGTGCGCGAGGCGATCCACAGCGCCAGCGGCGAGCTCGCCATCGAGCGGCTGATCCGGGGTCACACCCCCAGCATCCGCCGCGACGGCATCGACAAGGTACTCAAGGGGCAGACCAGCCTCGAAGAGGTGCTGCGCGTGACCCGGGAAGACTGAAATGGCGGCATTTGAATACAAGGCCCTCGACGGCAAGGGGCGCAACAAGAGCGGCGTGCTGGAAGGGGATTCCGCCCGCCAGGTGCGCCAGCTGCTGCGCGAGCAGGGGCTGACCCCCCTCGAGGTGAACGAGACCACCGAGAAGGCCAAACGGGAGGCGAACCGCTTCGTGCTGTTTCGCCGCGGCGCCTCCACCTCGGAGCTTGCCCTCATCACCCGCCAGCTGGCGACCCTGGTGGGGGCCGGTCTCACCATCGAGGAGGCCCTCAAGGCAGTCGCCGAACAGTGCGAGAAGGCCCACCTGCGCAGCCTGGTGGCGACGGTGCGCAGCAAGGTGGTGGAGGGGTATTCCCTGGCCGATTCGCTGGGGGCCTTCCCCCATGTGTTCGACCAGCTGTTCCGCTCCATGGTGGCGGCCGGCGAGAAGTCCGGTCACCTGGAGAAGGTGCTCAACCGTCTCGCCGATTACACCGAGCAGCGCCAGCACATGCGCACCAAGCTGCTGCAGGCGATGATCTATCCCATCGTCCTCACCCTGGTGGCGGTGGGGGTCATCTCCATACTGCTCACCGCCGTGGTGCCCAAGGTGGTGGCCCAGTTCGAACACATGGGCCAGCAACTGCCGGGCACCACCCGTTTCCTCATCGGCACCAGCGAGCTGTTGCAGCACTACGGCCTCTGGTTCCTGCTGCTCCTTGGCATTGGCGGCCTGATCTGGCGCTGGTGGCTGACCGACGACAAGCGTCGTCGTCGCTGGCACCAGGTGATACTGCGCCTGCCGGTGATCGGTCGGGTCAGCCGCGGTCTCAACACCGCCCGCTTTGCCCGCACCCTGAGCATCCTCAACGCCAGCGCCGTGCCCCTGCTGGAGGGAATGAAGATCGCCGGCGAAGTGCTCTCCAACGACTATGCCCGCATGCGCATCGGTGAGGCCACCGAGCGGGTGCGGGAGGGGACCAGCCTGCGCAAGTCGCTGGATGAAACCAGAATTTTTCCGCCCATGATGCTGCACATGATCGCCTCGGGCGAGCAGAGCGGCGAGCTCGACAGCATGCTGGAGCGGGCGGCGGACAACCAGGACAGGGAGTTCGAAACCCAGGTGAACATCGCCCTCGGGGTGTTCGAGCCCATGCTGGTGGTCTCCATGGCCGGGGTGGTGCTGTTTATCGTGATGTCGATCCTGCAGCCGATCCTGGAGCTCAACAACATGGTGAATCTGTGAGGCTGGCGTGCGTGTGACATCGGTCGATCCCGCGGTCAACTCGCTCGAGCTCAACAATATGGTGAATCTGTGAGGGTCGGGTGCCCGAATAGGCTTCGCCATTCGAACCTGCACATTCAATCGAACGATCGTGGTTTAACAGTTAATCGTTGATGGCTCATGCCATCTCATTTCGTTAGGGAGTCAGTCATGCAAAAGCGTCGTCAATCGGGTTTTACCCTGCTGGAAGTGATGGTGGTCATCGTGATCCTGGGGATCCTGGCCAGTCTGGTGGTGCCCAACCTGATGGGCAACAAGGAGAAGGCGGATCAGCAAAAAGCGGTCTCCGACATAGTGGCGCTGGAAAACGCCCTCGACATGTACAAGCTGGACAACAACCGCTACCCCACCACCGAGCAGGGGCTGGATGCCCTGGTCAACAAGCCGACCGCATCCCCTGAGCCGCGCAGCTACCGTGAAGGGGGCTACATCAAGCGCCTGCCGCAGGATCCCTGGGGCAACCAGTACCAGCTGCTGAGCCCGGGCCAGTTCGGCAAGATCGACATCTTCTCCATGGGGATGGACGGCGAAGCCGGGACCGATGACGACATCGGCAACTGGAACCTGAAGGACTTCCAATAAGTGATTCCGCCGCGTCGTGCTCACCGGGCCACCCCGGGGCTGCCTGAATGAAGGTGGCCTCTTGGGCCCGTCACCAGGCCGGTTTTACCCTGCTGGAAGTGTTGCTGGTCGCCATGTTGATGGGACTGGTGGCGACCGCCGTCACCCTCAGCATGGGGGGCGCCAGGGGGGATCGGGAGCTCGACAAGCAGGCGCGCCGCTTCATGGCGACCCTGCAGCAGGCCCAGGAGTATTCGGTCATGGATGGCAGGCTGCTGGGGCTGCGGGTCGAGGAGAACGGCTGGCAGTTTATGTCCCGGGATCCCAAGGATCGCAAGTGGCGCGCACTGACCGGTGACAGGCTGCTGGGGCCGGTGACGTTGCCGGAGGGGATGACCCTGGCGGTGGAGCTGGAAGGTTTCAACTGGCGTACTGCGTCGGATGAACGCCAGGAGCAGGGTCGGGACGAGCGTGAGCGGACACCCCAGATCCTGGTCTTTCCGGGGGGAGAGCTCTCTCCCTTCGTGCTGACCCTGAGCCAGCAGGACGAGGATCTGCACTACCTGCGCACCGTCAGGGGGGACGAGTTCGGTCGTCTCTCCCTGCTGCAGGATGAAGAGGAAGAAGAGTGAAGAGCGCCAGGCCCGCAGGGGGCGTTCTAGCGCGTCGCACCGCTCTGTCGGGCGGCCCCGCCCGGGTGCGCGGCATGACGCTGCTGGAGGTCATGGTGGCCCTGGCGGTGTTTGCCATCGCCGGGCTGGCGGTGATGAAGACCGCGAGCGAACACCTGGCCGGCCTCAATTATCTGGAGCAGAAGACCCTGGCGACCTGGGTGGTGGAGAATCAGCTGGTGCAGCAGAAGCTCGAAGGCAAGTGGCCGGGAGACAGCTGGGTGGAAGGGGACGAGGAGATGGCCGGGCAGACCTGGTACTGGCGCTATCGCGGCGTCGCCACGGCGGACAGCAACTTCAGGGCGCTGGACATGGAAGTGCGCACCGCGCCCAAGGCCGACAGCCCGGTGGCCATGATCCGGACCTATCTCAGCCGATGAACATTCATCAACGTGCGTCCATGATCCGGAGCCGGTGTCAGCCGATGATCCAGAGCAACACCCGCCCATCGCACCACCGCGGCTTTACCCTGCTTGAGATGCTGGTGGCCATCGCCATCTTCGCCACCCTGAGCCTGGGGGCCTATCAGGTGCTGCAAGGGGTGCTGACCAGCGACGAGGTGGCCAAGCGCAAGGAGGCCCGTCTCTCGGAACTGCAGCTCGCCTTCAGCCTGCTGGAGCGGGACATTACCCAGATGGTGCCGCGCAGCGGTCGCATCGACGGCGAGAACAACAAGGTGCTGCTGGCGGCGTCCCGCTTCGGCCAGCAGAGCGACGACTGGGGCATGGCCTTCATTCGCGGCGGCTGGCTTAATCCGGACGGCATACTGCCGCGCTCCGGCCTGCAACGGGTGGGCTGGCGTCTCAAGGGGCAGACCCTGGAGCGGTTGAGCTACCTCTATCCGGATCCGGCCATTGGCACCGAGCCGCGCATTCAGCCCGTGCTGACTGGCGTG
This sequence comes from Aeromonas sp. ASNIH7, assembly GCF_002903485.1. Classification (NCBI taxonomy): domain Bacteria; kingdom Pseudomonadati; phylum Pseudomonadota; class Gammaproteobacteria; order Aeromonadales; family Aeromonadaceae; genus Aeromonas; species Aeromonas sp. ASNIH7. Next base: position 1,385,538 of record NZ_CP026226.1, on the reverse strand, counting down.
ACGGCGCTGCGCCTCTATTTCTACGACAAGGGACAGTGGAAGGAAGAGTGGACCCAGCGCGACCTGCTGCCCTACGGGCTGGCGGTGGAGCTGGAGCTTGAAGACTACGGCACCATCCGCCGCCAGTTCCTGATCGGAGCCGGTGGTCAGAGGGCAGAGAATGGTAACTGATCGTCGTTTTCCCCTGTCTATCACGGAGGATGACGGCACTATTCGACGCCGCCAGTTCCTGATCGGTGCTGGTGGCCAGAGGGCAGAGAATGGTAACTGATCGTCGTTTTCCCCTGTCCGTCACGGAGGATGACGGCACTATTCGACGTCGCCAGTTTCTGATCGGTGCTGGTGGCCAGCGAGCGGACAATGGCAATTAAGCGCGGCCGGGGCCGATCCCGCACTACACTGGGCCGCCAGGGGGGCATGGCCCTGCTGGTGGTGCTGCTCATCCTCGCGGTGATGGTGATCGTCGCCAGCAACATGAGCGGCCGCCTGCAACTGGAGCTGCGCCGCACCGCCAACCTCACCCTGGGCAAGCAGGCCTGGTGGTATGCCATGTCGGCGGAGGCCCTGGTGATCAAGGTGCTGAACCAGGACTTCAAGGATGACCCGGATCGGGTGAGTCTGGGACAGAACTGGGCGCGAGAGGACGGGGTCTTCCCGGTGGAGGATGGCACTCTCTCGGGCCGGGTGCGGGATCTGCAATCCTGCTTCAACCTCAACAGCCTGAGCGTGCCCCTCAAGGAGGGGGAGAACGGCGACGATCTCGAGGCCCAGCCTTACCAGTTCAAGGTGTTCCGGGCCCTGCTCGCCCAACTCGAGGTGGATGATTACGAAGCGGTGCAGCTGACGGACGCCATCCGCGACTGGACCGACAAGGATACCCAGCTGGTCTCGAGCAACGGGGCCGAGGATGCCTACTACGAGGGACTCAATCCCCCCTACCTGGTGGCTAACCAGCGGATGCTGGGCACCGACGAATTGCGGGCGGTGCGCGGGGTGAGCGCCAGCCTGTACGCCCGGCTGGCCCCCTATGTGTGCACCCTGCCCAATGACAAGCTGGTGGTGAACATCAACACCATCCGGCCGGAGCAGGCGGCCCTGCTGGTGGGGCTCTACCAGGGGAAGATCGGGCTGGACGATGCCAAGCGGGTGCTGACCAGCCGCCCCAAGAAGGGGTGGAAGAACAAGCAGGAGATGACGGAGCAGTTGCAGGTTCAGCCGGGTGCCATCACCGGGCTGGATGGCGCCCTGGACATCAAGAGCAGCTTCTTCGAGGCCCGCCTGCTGGCGGAGGTGGGGGAGACCCGCGCCAGGCTTGAGACCGTCTTCCAGCGTGGCAAGGACAACAAGCTGGTGATGCTGCGTCGCCTGAGCGGCGGCGCCGAATAACAAGGGGGCGTGGGGCGGTTCAGCTGCCCTGCGCATCCCCCGATTGGACTGCAACCCATGGCTGTGCGCCCGCCCCCCTGAGGGAGGAGCGGGCATGGCAGGAGAGACATTAGTGAGCGAGAGTCTGGTCATCCGTCTGGGGACCAATGCGCAGCAGCCAGTGCACTGGCTGGTCTGGTCGGCGCAGGAGCAGGAGATCATCGCCTCCGGCATCCTGGCATCGGCGCACGCCCTCGGCGAGCTGCAGGAGCGTGCCGGTGGTCGCCCCGTGGTGACCCTGGTGCCCGGCAGCGATCTTATCTTCCGGCGGGTCAATCTGCCGGGCAAATACAGCCGCCAGAGTGCGGCGGCCCTGCCCTATCTGCTGGAGGAGCAGATCGCCTCAGACGTGGACGATCTGCACCTGGTGGTGCTCGGCCATCAGGGCCGCGAGGTGGATCTGATGGCGGTGGACAAGGGGAAGATGCACTCCTGGCTCGGCTGGCTGGAGCAGGCAGGGCTCAAGACCCTGCACCTGCTGCCCGACGTGCTGGCGCTGCCGCTCGCCGCCGATGGCTGGTCAGCCCTGCAACTGGGGGAGGAGTGGCTGGTCCGCCAGGGCCCCCGTCAGGGCATAGTGGCGGAGGAATCCCTGCTGGCCATGCTGCTGGCAGCGCAGACCGAACCCGTCACCCTTCACTGCCATACTCCCATCCCCGCCATGGCGGCGGGCAACTGGCAGGGGGCTGACCCGGAACTGCCCATGCTGTTGCTGGCGAAAGGGGCGTTGACCTGCCAGGCCAACCTGTTGCAGGGGCCCTATCGTCCCCAGACCGAATACGCCCGCTACTGGTTGCAGTGGCGCAAGGTGGCGGTGCTGGCAGGTGTATTGTTGCTGGTGGCCCTGGTGCAGCGCGGTGTGCATCTGCACCAGCTGGCGGAACAGGACAAGGCCCTCAAGGCGGAGATCCGGCAGGTCTACACCCGGATCTTCCCGGGGGAGACGCGCATCGTCAACGTGCGCAGCCAGATGACCCAGCACCTCCAGCAGTTGGGGCAGGCTCCCCAGGATGGCGTCCTGTTGCTCCTGACCGAACTGGCCCCGGTGTTTGCCGAGGTGCCCGGCCTCAAGCCCGAGGTGCTGCGCTTCGATGCAGCCCGGGGCGAGCTGAGGTTGCAGGTGACGGCCCCCGGCTTCACCGAGATCGAACGTTTCCGCGAGCTGGCGGGCAAGCGCTTCGAGGTGCAGCAGGGTGAGGTGCGAAGCACCGAAGGCAAGGTCGAAGGGGCGCTGGTGCTCAAGGGGAGGTCGTCATGATGGACAAACTGCAGAGCTGGTGGCGCGGCATCAGTGCCCGCGAGCAGCGGCTGGTGGCGGTGGGGGGCAGCGTGCTGCTCATCGGGCTCTTCTACTGGGCGATCTGGCAGCCGGTGGCAAATCGCATTGCCGAGCGCGAGCGGCAGGTGGTGAACCAGCAGCAGACCCTGGCCTGGCTCAAGGAGAAGGGACAGGAGGTGCTGGCGATGCAGGGGGGACAGGGGCGCCAGATCGATACCGGCGGTACCCTGGACGGTGTGGTGAACCGCACCGCCTTCAACCAGAAGATCAAGATTGCCCGCTTGCAGCCCCAGGGTCAGGAGCTGCAGGTATGGATAGACACGGTGCCGTTCGATGATCTGCTGATCTGGCTTGCGACCCTCTCGGATCAATACGGCGTCCAGGTGCAGATCATCGAGCTGGCCCGCGAGGGGCTGGCCCCCGGGCTGGTCAAGGTCAGACGTTTGCAGTTGAGTCGTTCCCAATGAAGCGAAAAATAGTGATCGCCAGTCTCTTCCTGCTGGCCTATCTCGGTTTCCTGCTGGCCCAGTTGCCAGCATCCCTGGTGGTGCGCCATCTGCCGCTGCCCCCCAATCTGGTGCGGTTGGAGGGGGTGAGCGGCACCCTCTGGAGCGGTCAGGCCGCCCGGGTGCAATATGCCAGCGAGTCCCTCACCCAGTTGCGCTGGGATCTCGATGGCTGGTCCCTGCTGCGGCTGGCGCCCGAGGTGTCGGTGCGCTTTGGCGAGCGCAGCGGACTCAACGGGCAGGGGATCCTGGGTTGGAACGGTGCCGCTTTCGGGCGCGACATCACCCTGAATGCACCGGCCCCCTGGGTGCTGGAGCGGGTGCCGATGAGACCCCCCTTCCCGTTGACGGCGGCGGGTCAGTTGCAGCTCAAGATCGATCAGTTTGCCCAGGGCTCTCCCTGGTGCGACAACCTTTACGGGGATCTTCACTGGTATGACGCACAGGCGGACACCCCGGCGGGCAAGCTGGCCCTGGGGGATCCCGAGATCACGCTCACCTGTCTCGACTCCCGGCTGGTGGCCGAGATCAAGCAGGGCTCGGAGGCGGTGCAGGTGCTGGGCAAGCTGGAGTTGCAGGCCAATCGCCAGTACCTGTTCCAGGGCACCCTGAAACCGGGTCCTGAGCTGCCGGACCAGATGAAACAGGGGCTCCCCTTCCTCGGCCAGCCCGATGGGCAGGGGCGCTTCCCGCTGCGTTATCAGGGCCGCATCTGACGGCGTTGCCCATGGTTTGAACCACCCCGCCCCGGCGGGGTGGTGTCGTTATGGGGGCGCGCCGGCTGGCGCCGTGATGAGGTGATTGAGGAAGAAGCTGAACAGCTCGGCCCGGGAGTGCAGGTTCAACTTGGCGTAGAGATGCTTGCGGTGATTCTTCACCGTGCCGCTGCCGATGCCGAGCGCACCGGCAATGGCCTCGGTATCCAGCCCCTGCAACAGCAAACCCGCCACCTGGCGCTCCCGCCGGGTTAGCTGATCTCCCCCCACACTGGCGATAGCCTGCTCCACGGCTCCCTTGAGGTCAGTGCCATCTGACCTGGCCGGGCTGCGGGCCAGGCGGGGTGTCTCTTCCCGCCAGTGCTGGCGACACAGGGAGTGGACCAGCGGGAACAGTGCCTCCAGCCTGACCAGCTCGTCACGGCTGAGGGAGCTGCGCTTGTCGAGACGGCCCAGAAACAGCATCAGGGTGAGGCCGCCGCGCACCGGCAGGATCAGCCCCACCTCTTCCTGCCAGCCGGTGGCCTGATAGAAGTGGTGGCGATACTCGGGGTCGAGCCGCCCCCGCGACACCTGCGCCAGGGTCCAGACCCCGGCACCCAGCCCCTGCTCCAGCGCCTGCATGAAGGGATCCTGACTGAAGTGGCGGGTGAGGTAGCGGTCGAACAATAGGGCCCGCTGATGATGCAGGTTGTCGTAGAGGTAGACGGGCCGTTGCCCCACCCCGAGCAGCAGGGCACAGTCGAACGCCACCTGTTGCTGGATGAGGCGCACCAGGGCTGCCGGGAAGCCGCTGCCGTGCAGGGCATCGACGGCGGCGGTCAGGCTCAGGGTATCCGTGGCAGGAGACGGGGGCATGGCGATGGGCTCCGGGTCAGGGAATGGTTTCCCCACGATGGCAGGATGCTAGCACGGGAGTGGCAAAACTGTCCCCTGGGGGACATATCTGCCAGCACTGCAAACGGCGAGGATGGCCCTCTTTCTCTTGCTGTTGGAGCCCCCCATGACAAATCCTCACCTGCTCGATGAGCTGACCCAGCGCGGCCTGGTGGCCCAGAATTCCGACCCGGTGGCGCTGGCCGACCATCTTGCCACTCCGCGCACCGTCTATTGCGGCTTCGATCCCACCGCTGGCAGTCTGCACATCGGCCACCTGGTGCCACTGCTGATGCTGCGCCGCTTCCAGCTGGCGGGCCACACCCCAGTGGCTCTGGTGGGCGGGGCCACCGGCCTTATCGGCGATCCCAGCTTCAAGGCAAGCGAGCGCACCCTCAACAGCGCCGAGACGGTGCAGGGCTGGGTCGCCAGCCTGTCGGCCCAGATAAGCGCACTGTTGCCGGCGAGCGACGGGCTGGAGGCGCCGCTGCTGGTCAACAACGCCGACTGGATGGGGCAGATGTCCGCCCTCGATTTTCTGCGGGACATCGGCAAGCACTTCTCGGTCAACGCCATGCTGGCCCGCGAATCGGTGCGCCAGCGCCTGGCCCGTCCGGATCAGGGCATCTCGTTCACCGAGTTCTCCTACGCCCTGCTGCAATCCCAGGACTTCGCCGTGCTCAACCAGCGCCTCGGCTGCACCCTGCAGATCGGCGGCAACGACCAGTGGGGCAACATCACCAGCGGCATGGACCTCACCCGCCGCCTGCATCAGGCCCAGGTCTATGGCATGACGCTGCCGCTCATCACCAAGGCCGATGGCACCAAGTTCGGCAAGACCGAGGGGGGCGCTATCTGGCTCGACCCGGCGCTCACCTCCCCTTACGCCTTCTACCAGTTCTGGCTCGGCACCGCGGACGAGGATGTCTACCGCTTCCTGCGCTACTACAGCTTTATGCCGCTGGCCGAGATTGAGACGCTGGAGGCGGAGGATGCGAAGCGGCAGGGGCGCAAGCTGGCCCAGCAGGTGCTGGCGGACGAGCTGACCGAACTGGTACACGGCAAGGGGGCGCTGGCGGCGGCGCAGCGCATCAGCGAATCGTTGTTCAGTGGCGAGGTAGCGCGCCTTGGGGAGAGCGATCTGGCCCAGCTGGCGCAAGATGGCATGCCAAGCAGCCCCATCAAGGGGGAAACGGATCTGGTGACCCTGCTGGTGGAGTGCGGCCTGGCCAACTCGAAGCGGATCGCCCGCGAGCTGCTGGCGGCGGGGGCCGTCAGCGTCAACGGTGCGATCCGCCGGGATGAGCCGCTCACCGCCGACGATCGGCTGTTCGGCCGCTACCTGCTGCTGCGCCGGGGCAAGAAGCAGTACCACCTGGTGATCCGCTCATGAAGGGGTGAGCGCCTCGATGACGTAGTCGAGGAAGTGGCCGACCAGGGCCGACTCGGCCCGGCGCTGGGTATAGAGGGCGTAGAAATAGGCCCCCTTGGGGCGATAGTCCGGCAGCACTTCGCGCACCACCCCCTCGGCCAGCTCGGCCGCCACCAGGTAGCGCGGCAGGCGGGCTATCCCCAGTCCCTGGCGCATCCCCTGGTGGACAGCCTTCTTGCTGCTGAAGGCCAGTTCGCCCGCTACCTCGAGAGGGATCTCGCGCCCCTGGGCAAGCAGGGGCCAGCGCTCGTGGCGGCCGTACTCCTGGCTGCGGGTGATGAGGCTGTGCTGGTGCAGATCCTGCGGTGTGGTGAGGGGCGGGTGGCGGTCGAGGTAGTCGGCGCTGGCGCAGAGCACCAGATCGTCCACCGCGATGGGGCGCGCCAGGTAGGGCTGGGTGCCGAGCTCAGTGCTGCGAAACGCCACGTGCAGGTTGTCGCGCAGCAGGTCGGCCGGGGTATTGCTGAAGTCGGCGATGATCCGCACCTCCGGGTGGTCGGCGCGAAAGCGCAGCAGCACCGGAGTCAGCACCACTTCTCCCCAGAGATCCGGCGCCGTGATGCGCAGCTCCCCGCACAGTGCCGAGCGGCGGCGCTGCAGGCCGTCCAGCAACTGCTCGTGCAGGGCGATCATCTGGTCGGCCTGGCGGTAAGCGAGCTCTCCTGCGTCGGTCAGTTGCACCCGGCGGGTGGTGCGACTCAGGAGCACGCTGCCGAGGCTCTGCTCCAGGTGGCGCAGATCTTTTGACGCCTTGCTCGGGGTGATGCCGAGCTGGGCCGCCGCCGCCGCGAAGGATCCGCAGCGGACGATGGCGACCAGCAGGCGCATCAGGTAGAGGGTGTCGAGCTTGTGGTGACTCATGAGGGGTGGCCTATTGTGTCTTGCTGGGAATGAATGTCTTGCTTGTGTGCCTGATTATATCCTCCTGGCCCGGGTTTATAGTGGCCGCCATGCCATTGCGATCCCGGGAGAGGACGATGAACAAGACACTGGGCGACAGCTTCCACTTCGAGCGAGCCGGATTGCGGCTCAAGAACCGGGCCGTGCTGGCCCCTTTGACCCACAACATGAGCGGTGCAGGCGGTGATCCCGGCCAGGCCGAGCTCGACTGGCTGGCGCGCTGCGCCCGTGGCGGCTTCGGCCTGCTCATCGCCGCCGCCACCCAGGTGCAGCCCGGCGGGCGCTGCTGGGCGGGGCAGCCTGCCCTGATGACGGACGCTCAGCAGCAGGCCTTCACGGCCCTGGCCGACAGTGCGCGGCAGGCCGGGGCGCTGGCGGTGGTGCAACTGCATCACGGCGGGATGCGGGCTCTGCCCGAGCTGAACGACGGGGCGCCGGTCGGCCCGTGCGCGCTGGCGCCGGGCGGGCGTTACCCCCTCGGGGTCAAGGGGCTGAGCGAGGCGGAGATTCTGACGCTCATTGACGCCTTTGTGAGCGCTGCCGAACGGGCCCATGGCGCCGGCCTGCACGGGATCGAGCTGCACGCAGCCCACCACTTCCTGCTCTGCAACTTCCTCAACCCCCTGCACAACCTGCGCACCGACCGCTGGGGGGGCAGCCTCGCCAACCGGGCGCGGATCCTGGTGGAGATAGTGCGCGGCATTCGCGCCCGTCTACCTCGGGGCTTCCTGGTCGGGGTGCGTCTCTCCCCCGAGAGCTATGCCCATATCCAGGGCATCGAACTGGCCCATCAGCTGGCGGTGGCGCGCCTGCTGGCGGACGAGGGGATCGACTACCTGCACTTCTCCATGGGGGACAGCTTCAAGGCGGTGGCGGGGGATCCCGACGGCGGCGCCCTGCTGGAGGCGGTAAGGGTCGGGTTGGCCGGGCGGGTGCCGCTCATGGTGGCGGGCAAGATTAGCGACGCAGATTCGGCGGAGCGGGCTCTGGCCGGCGGCGCCGATCTGGTGGCGGTGGGCACGGCGGCCCTTGGCAATCCGGACTGGATGGAACGGGTGAGCCGCGGCCTGCCTCTGCATGCAGCCCCTTTCACGGCGGCGCACCTCACGGAGGTTGGCTTCACCCCAAGCGCCCTCGACTACCTGGCCAGCATGGGGGTGCTGGCCCCGCGCGATGCGGCATGAGGGCTTTCATGAACGGTATGCGCTCGGCAGGCTGTTGAGCTGATGTGACAAGGCCCTCGTGAAGAGGGCCTTGTGCGTGTCAGGCGCCGAGAGGGAGCAGGTCGGCGTAGTCGTCGAGCGCCGGGAAGTGCTGGAAGGTGAGCGGCGGCATCTGGCTGTCGGGGTGACGGATGCCGAGCTGGTGGGCGATGCCGAACTCGGCCGAGGCGGCCAGGATCCGCTCGCTGTCATCCACGAAGAGGGTGCGGGCCGGGTCGAACGCCAGCCGCTCGGCCAGTGCCTGCCAGCAGTGCTGGCTCTCCTTCGACCACCCGAGCTCATGGGTGCTCACCATCAGATCTAGGTGCTGGGCGAGGCCGAGGCGTGCATCCTTCACCGACAGACTGGCGGGATGGGCATTGGTGAAGAGTACCACCTGCTTGCCGGCGGCCTTGAGTGCGGCCAGGAAGGGAATGACGTTGGGGCGCCACTGGATCTTCTCCAGGATCTCCTGTTTGAGGGCGCGGATGTCGAGCCCGAGCGTCCGGGTCCAGTAATCCACGCAGTACCAGTCGAGGGTGCCGTTGACCGCATGATAGTGGGTGTCTATCTGCGCCTTCGCCTCGGCCAGCGGCAGGCCGAGTCGCTCGGCGTAGCGCGCCGGCACCAGGGTTTGCCACAGGTGGCTGTCAAAATGGAGATCGATCAGGGTGCCATCCATGTCGAGCAACACGGTATCAATCTGGTGCCAGGGCAGGGGAGTCGACATGGGGCCTCGCGATGTCTGTGGTGATGGGAAAAACGGGGCGCATTATAACGGATTTTTCAGGCATCTTTCCCCTCTTTGCCCCGTGGTGTTCGGCAGGGGAGTCGTTTACTCTTGAAACACGATTTTTTAACGAGCAGTCAGCCCCCGATGAGCGATCCCCACAAGCGCAATCCCGTCCACCTCAGTGTCGAGACCATGGCCCATGACAAGAGCAAGCCGGAGATCCTCAAGGCCGAGATCGTGGCCGAGAGCCGGTTGTTCAAAGTGGAGTCCCTTCACCTGAAATTCTCCAACGGCGAGGAGCGGGTCTACGAGCGGATGCGCGGCGGCAACCGGGGGGCCGTCATGGTGGTGCCCCTGTTCGATGCCCACACCCTGCTGCTGGTGCGCGAGTACGCGGCGGGCACCCACTCCTACGAGCTGGGTTTCCCCAAGGGATTGATAGACCCCGGTGAAAATGCCTTCGAGGCGGGCAACCGGGAGCTGATGGAGGAGGCGGGCTTCGGGGCGAGCAGCCTGACCCTGCTCAAGCAGGTGTCGCTGGCGCCGGGGTATTTCTCCAGCCGGATGGACATCTTGCTGGCGCGGGATCTCTACCCCGAGCAGCGGGTCGGTGACGAGCCCGAGCCTCTCGAGGTGATCCCCTGGCCCCTCAACCGGATCGACGAGTTGCTGGCACGACCGGACTTCACCGAGTCGCGCAGCATCAGTGCCCTGCTGCTGGCCAGCAAATGGCTGGCGGAGCAGGGAAATTAGCCCGCAGAGGGTCTGTTTGGTAATCAGAGGCAGAGGTAAGCACCATGCAGGAGTTGTTGGCCTGGATACCCGAGGTCAAGGAGATCGCCCGTGAGGCGGGCAGGATCCTTCACGAGATCTATCGCGGCGGTCAGTTCGAACGCCAGTTGAAGGAGGATGCGACCCCGGTCACCAGTGCCGATCTTGCTGCCGATGCCTACCTCAAACAGGCGCTGGCAGCGCTCACTCCCCATGTCCCCGTGCTGACCGAAGAGGCGGCCGACATCCCCTTCAGCCAGCGTGCGAACTGGCGCCAGTACTGGCTGGTGGACCCGCTGGACGGCACTGGCGAGTTCATCGCAGGCAGCGGCGATTTCGCCACCCTGATCGCCCTGGTGCGGGACAATGTCCCGGTGCTCGGGGTCATCTATGCCCCCGAATCCGATCTGCTCTACTGGGCGGTGCGTGGTCACGGCGCCTTCAAGGAGGCGAACGGCGAGAGCCGTCCCATCAGCGCCATCCATCATGAACACGATCAGCCTGACTCCCTGGTGGTGGCCATCAGCCGCCGCCAGAAACTGGAGAACCTGACCCGTCGCCTCAACCCGGCCATCCACTACGAGCTGATCCCGCTCGGCTCCAGCTCCCTCAAGTCCTGTCTGGTAGCGGAAGGCGTGGCGGATTGCTACGTGCGCCTGGGCCCCACCGGGGAGTGGGATACCGCTGCCGCCCAGTGCATCGTGGAGGCGGCAGGGGGCCGCATCCTCAGCCTGGCGCTGCAACCGCTGAGCTACAACGAGACTGAGTCGCTGGAGAACCCGGACTTCATCGTGATGGGGGACCCGGATCTCGCCTGGGGACGCATTCTGGCCCACTGACGGGTCGACCAGCTCGCAGGGAATGCAATCAGGCGACCATAGGGTCGCCTGATTGCATTGGTGTGATCCACTGGCTGGTTACGGGGATTTTAGGGAGATTCGCTAGTGATGGCGATAACGGCAGTGGATCATCACATCCAATCTGGCTGCACTGGCATAAATTTCAGTAAATTCTGAAAACATGCATTTCATCGAAACAAAAAATCGACGTCGATTTTGATTTTGGTTTTATATTCCTAACTTTTGGTTAATGTCAGGATTAATTGAATAATCCGGGGTGAAATTTCCTCCCAATCTCACTGGTGGAACAGGGCTTTGCCAGTGAGATCTGCCAGTCTCCCTTTTTGAGAATTAAATGCTAAAGGAGCACAATATTTTTAGATTTTAATACTACGTAGAAGTGATTTATCGATGAGTTTATCTGCAGACGTCTCACGGGAGCTGTCCGGTTCCCCCTCCACCATGGCCAGCACCGGCTGGCGTCGCCACGACACCCATTGGGTCATCAGCCTGTTCGGCACCGCCGTCGGCGCCGGCATTCTGTTCCTGCCCATCAACCTGGGTCTGGGGGGGATCTGGCCCCTCGTCATCGTCGCCGTGCTGGCCGGTCCCATGACCTTCTTGGCCCACCGCGGGCTGGCGCGTTTCGTGCTCTCGTCGTCGCGTCCCCAGGCCGACTTCACCGAGGTGGCCGAGGAGCACTTCGGCAAGATGGCCGGGCGCCTCATCTCGGCGCTCTATTTCCTCTCCATCTTCCCGATCCTGCTCATCTACGGCGTCGGGCTGACCAACACGGTGGAGAGCTTCATGGTCAATCAGCTCGGCCTGGCCTCCCCGGATCGGGTGATGCTCTCCGGCGTGCTGGTGTTCGCCATGATCGCCGTGATGCTGGCCGGCGAGAAGGCGATGCTGCGGGCCTTCGCCGTCATGGTCTACCCGCTGGCTGCGATCCTGCTGGCCCTCTCCTGCTACCTCATTCCCCAGTGGCAGTGGCCGGAAGTGACCGCCTTTGAAGGCGCCAGCTTCCTCAACACCGTCTGGCTGGCGCTGCCGGTCACCGTGTTCGCCTTCAGCCACGCCGCCGCCATCTCGGGCTTTGCCAACGTGCAGCGCCGGGAATACGGGGAGCAGGCCGAAACCAAGAGCGGCCTGATCCTGCGCAACACCACCGTCATGCTGGTGGGCTTCGTGCTCTTCTTCGTCTTCTCCTGCGTGCTGAGCCTCTCCCCGGCCCAGCTGGCCGAGGCCAAGGCCCAGAACGTCTCCGTGCTCTCCTATCTCGCCAACATCACCGACAACCCGGTGATCGTGACCCTGGGGCCGCTCATCGCCTTCATCGCCATCAGCTCCTCCTTCCTCGGCCACTTCCTCGGTGCCCGCGAGAGCCTGAAAAGCCTGATCGCCAAGCCCACCGGCCTGCCGCTGGCGAAGGCGGACAAGCTCGGCATCGCCCTGATGTTCTTCGCCATCTGGGGCGCCGCCATCATCAACCCGGGCATTCTGGGGTTGATGGAGACCCTCTCCGGCCCCGTCATCGCCATGATCCTCTTCATCATGCCGGTGGTGGCCATCTACAAGGTGGAGGCGCTGGCCCGTTTCCGTCACCGTTGGGTCAACGGCTTCATCCTGCTGACCGGTGCCCTGGCGGTTTCGGCCCTGCTGTTCAGCCTGCTGAAATAAGCCAGGCCGTCAGCATCAAACAAGAGAGGCGACCCCGGGGGTCGCCTCTCTTGCTTCTGCTTTCTGGTTGCCTTGCCGTGTCTCACCCCAGCTTGGCGCCATTCTCCACCGCCTGCTCGGGGATGGCGATCACCACGGCGCCATCCGGGCGATAGAAGCCGGTCAGCAGAAACTCCGACTGGATGGGGCCTATCTGCTTGGGGGGAAAGTTCACCACGGCGACGATCTGGCGGCCCACCAGATCCTCCGGTCGATAGAGGTCGGTGATCTGGGCGCTGCTCTTGCGCACCCCGATCTCGGGGCCGAAATCCGCCCACACCTTGTAGGCGGGGCGGCGCGCCTCGGGGAAGGGCTCGACCCGCACCAGGGTGCCCACCCTGAGCTCCACCATCTCGAAATCCTGCCAGCTTATGGTCTGCATCTTGGCTCCTCGTTGCTCATACCTTGCATGAGCCTCAGCATGCCTCGAATGCCCGGGGATTGTCTTCGGCAAAGAGCCGACCGATTACGGCAGGCGGCCGTTTTGCTGGCGCCAGAGGGAAGGGGTCAGTCCGGTCTCGGCCAGGAAACGCTCGGCAAAGGCCCCCTGGTTCTGGTAGCCGCAGCGGCTGGCCACCTCGCCTATGGGCAGGGCGGTCTGGGCCAGCAGGGTGCGGGCCAGCGCCATGCGCCGCATCCTGAGGTAGTGGGAGACGCTCGTGCCCACCTGCTGGCGAAAGGCGTGTTTGAACTGGCTCAGGCCGAGGCAGGCGATGGCGGCGAGTTCCTCGTTGGTGAGGGGGTCTGCGAGGTGGGCTTCCATATGACGCTGCACCTTGGCGATACGAGGGGCTATGCGGGGAGCGACGGCGGGGCCCATGCCGCGTCCCTCGGTCAGCAGCCCGAGCCACACCTGATCCATGCCGGCCACGTAGCGCCCCTCGGCCACCATGCGGTGCAGGAAGGCGAGGTAGTGGCGCTGAGCCTCATCCAGCTCGACGAAGGGGTGGTCCCCCAGGGCTGCCGGCAGCCAGTGGCTCTCCTGCACCAGAAACACGTGCGCCGGGTCGGCGGCGTAGTCGTGGCGAAGGCCAGGGGCGATGATGCAGGCAAAACCGGGGGCGAGGCGACATCCCCGGCCCTGCACCTCGATCTCGAGGGGGCCGACGAGGGGGATCACCAGCTGGGCGTGGTCATGACTGTGGCTCTGTATGTCGCTCTGGTAGTGACGCAGGCTGAAGGGGGAGGTGGCAGATAAGCATGACGCGGCACCGGGCCGCGTCATTGAAAGGGATGCATCGTTTGCCATGGGCAGCCGCATTACTCGGCGTCGAAGTCTTCGATCTCTTTGCCAAGGGCTTCCATGATGGCGCGGGCCTCGGCGGGGACGCTGTCCGGATGATCCTTGCGCAGGTCGTCGTCACAGGGCAGCGGCTGGCCGGTGAAGGCGTGCAGGAAGGCTTCGCAGAGCAGCTCGCTGTTGGTCGCATGACGCAGGTTGTTCACCTGGCGACGGGTGCGCTCATCGGTCAACACCTTCAGCACCTTGAGCGGGATCGAGACGGTTATCTTCTTGACCTGTTCGCTCTTCTTGCCGTGCTCTGCATAGGGGCTGACGTAGTCGCCGTTCCACTCTGTACCCATGTTCCACCTGTAGTCGTTTGGCCGTGAGCGCGGATTTTAACCCTTAAGGAATTCAATGGCAATCCAACAGCAAAGCCATTTAGACGTCTAGAAGTGTTGACGGCTTTTTTAAGGTGGCGTAGTGTGGTGCACCATGGGCCGGCAGTCCGGCCAGCGAAAATGAGAGCGGGGCTGGACGACACGAGGCGGACCGGCTCCGGCAACCCATCAAGGAGAGTGACATGACCCACAAGGCCACCCTGGCGGTACGCACCGGGATTGAGACAGACACGCAGCACGGTGCCGTGGTGCCCCCCATCTACCTCTCCAGCAACTACACCTTTGCCGACTTTGGCGAGCCCCGTCAATACGACTATGCCCGTTCCGGCAACCCGACCCGCACCAATCTGGCGGACGCCCTGGCGGCCCTGGAAGGGGGAGCCGGCGCCGTGGTGACCGGCACCGGCATGGGGGCCGTTCACCTGGTGACCACGGCTCTGCTCAAGGCGGGGGATCTGCTGATCGCCCCCCACGACTGCTACGGCGGCACCTGGCGCCTGTTCGAGTATCTGGCGGCCAAGGGCCACTACCAGGTGCAGTTCGTGGATCAGGGAGACGAGGTGGCGCTGGCCGCCGCGCTGGCCCAGAAACCCGCACTGGTGTGGGTGGAGACCCCCTCCAACCCGCTGCTGCGGGTGGTGGACATCGCCGCCATCGCCGAGGCCTCCCACGGGGTGGGGGCCCAGGTGGTGGTGGACAACACCTTCCTCTCCCCCTTGCTGCAACAGCCTCTGGCCCTTGGTGCCGATGTGGTGGTCCACTCCACCACCAAGTACATCAACGGCCACTCCGACGTGGTAGGGGGTGTGGCGATCGCCAAGGATCAGGCTCTGGCCGACTCCCTGGTGTGGTGGGCCAACTGCCTGGGGCTCACCTCCGGTGCCTTTGACTCCTACCTCACCCTGCGGGGCCTGCGCACCCTGGCTCCGCGCCTGCGCACCCATCAGGAGAACACGGATCGCATCCTCGCCTTCTTGCAGCAGCAGCCGCTGGTCAAGCGGATCTATCACCCCAGCCTGCCGAGCCATCCGGGCCATGACATTGCGCGCCGTCAACAGTCCGGCTTTGGCGCCATGCTAAGTTTTGAGCTCGATTGCAACGAGA
This sequence comes from Aeromonas sp. ASNIH7, assembly GCF_002903485.1. Lineage (NCBI taxonomy): Bacteria > Pseudomonadati > Pseudomonadota > Gammaproteobacteria > Aeromonadales > Aeromonadaceae > Aeromonas > Aeromonas sp. ASNIH7. The sequence goes on along the minus strand of NZ_CP026226.1, from coordinate 1,370,413 downwards.
CGGGGCTGCGCGCCTTCCTCGCGGGGCTGCGCCTCTTCTCGGTGGCGGAGTCCCTCGGCGGTGTGGAGAGTCTGGTGGCCCATCCGGCCAGCATGACCCACAGGGCCATGACCCCTGCGGCCCAGCAGGCGGCGGGTATCAGTGCCCAGTTGCTGCGCCTGTCGGTGGGGATCGAACACGGTGAGGATCTGGTGGCCGATCTGGCCCAGGGGTTTGAACAGGCGCAGTTGGCACAACAGGCAGAGCAGGTGAAGTAATGGAACAACAACAAGGAGAGTGTGTGGTGGCAACAGAGGCAGTCTTCAAGCGGCGCCATGTACACAAGTTCGGCGGCAGCAGCCTGGCGGATCCGGTCTGTTATCGCCGGGTCGCCAGCATCGTCGAGCAACAGGTGGGGGGCAACGAGCTGGTGGTGGTCTCCGCCGCAGGCAAGACCACCAACCGGCTGATCCAGCTGGTGGAGCTGGCGGAAGCGGGGGATGAGGCCGCAGGCGAAGCCATCACCGCCCTGCACGCCTATCAGCAGAGCCTGATCGACGGCCTGCTGGAAGGGGAACTTCACCTCGATCTGAGCCAGCAACTGACGGACGACATGCAGCTGATTGCCAAGACCCTGGAGGGGCAGTTTGACCGCTTCGAGCGCAACGGCCTGCTCGCCTTTGGCGAGGTGTGGTCCGCCCGCCTGCTGGCTGCCCTGCTCACCAGCCGGGGTGAGGTGGCCGCCTGGCTCGATGCTCGCAGTTTCCTGCGCGCAGAAGACGGCGCCCTCATCAAGGTGGATACCGCCCTCTCCAGCGAGCTGCTCAAGGCCCGCCTGGCCGAGCACGCCGGTCGCATCGTGGTGACCGGCTTCATCGCCGCCGACATGGAGGGGCGTTCCCTGCTGCTGGGGCGCAACGGCTCCGACTACAGTGCCAGCCTCCTGGCGGCGCTGGCGGACGGGGAGTCGACCACCATCTGGAGCGACGTGGCCGGGGTCTACAGTGCCGACCCGCGCCGGGTGAAAGAGGCTCGTCTGCTGGAGCGCCTGAGTCTGGCCGAGGCCAACGAGCTGGCGCGCCTGGGCTCCTCGGTGCTGCATTCGCGTACCCTGCAGCCGGTGGCCGACAGCCGCCAGCGCCTCACTCTGCGCTGCAGCTACAATCCGGACGAAGGCTGTACCCACATCCTGCGCCGTGCGCCCCGCTCCGGCGGTGCCCGCATCGTCTCCTCGGTGGATCAGATCGCTCTCATCGAGCTCAAGGTGTTGCCGCAGACGGACTTTGAGCAGACAGTGGCGGCCATCGAGGCCCATCTGGCCCGCCATCGCCTCCATCCGCTCACCCTGCAGCGCCAGCCGGATCGGCGGGTCCTGCGTCTGGCCTACACCCTGGAGGTGGCACAAGGGGCCTTCGAGGTGCTCCGTGACTTCCAGTTGCAGGGCAACTTTACCGGCCTCATCCAGAAGGAGGGGTTCAGCCTGGTCGCCCTGGTGGGGGCCGGCGTCACCGACAATGCCGAGCAGTGCCACCGTTTCTACCAGCTGCTGGCGGATCAGCCTCTGGAGTTCGTGCAGGTGGCCAAAGACGGCCTGAGCCTGGTGGCCGTGCTGCGCCAGATCGTGCTGGAGCCGCTGCTCATCGCTCTGCACAGTGCCCTGTTCAGCCGCCCGACCCGGGTCGGGCTGGTGGTGTTCGGCAAAGGCAATATCGGCGGTCACTGGCTGGGGCTCTATGCCCGCGAGAAGGCGCGCCTCGAGCATGAGCTCAATCTGGCGCTCACCCTCTACGGGGTCTTCGACTCCAAGGGCGGGCTGTTGGACGAAGAGGGGCTGGATCCCCTCAAGGTACAGGACAACTTCCATCCCAAGCCGCTCATCTGGCCGGAGCTGCTCTCCCAGCTGGAGCAGCACAGTTTTGACTCCCTGATCGCGCTCGACATGACCGCCAGCGAGACGGTGAGCCGCTACTACCCGGACTTTGCCCAGCTCGGCATCCACATCATCGCCGCCAACAAGTTTGCCGGTGCCGCCGACAGCGAGTTTTACCAGCGCATCAAGCAGACCTGCCGCGACCATCAGGTGCAGTGGCGCTACAACGCCACCGTGGGGGCCGGGCTGCCCATCCAGTCCAGCATCCAGATGCTGCGTCAGAGCGGTGACCGCATCCAGGGGGTCTCCGGCATCTTCTCCGGCACCCTCTCCTGGCTGTTCCAGCAGTATGACGGCACTCGCCCCTTCTCCGAACTGGTGGACGAGGCGTGGCAACACGGCCTGACCGAGCCGGATCCCCGGGAGGATCTCTCCGGTCAGGATGTGCGCCGCAAGCTGCTCATCCTGGCGCGGGAGGCGGGCTTCGAGCTCGACTCCGCCGACATCGAGCTGGAGAATCTGGTGCCTGTCACGCTGCGCAAGGTGACCGCCGATCAGTTCATGGACAGGCTCAAGGAGCTGGATGACCCTATCCAGACCGCCTTCGAGGGGGCGCGCCGGGTCGGCAAGGTGCTGCGTTATGTCGCCCGCTTCGAGCACGACGGCAAGGCCCGCGTCGGGCTGGAGGCGCTGGAGCCCCATCACCCGTTTGCCAACCTCTTGCCCTGCGACAACGTGTTCGCCATCGAGAGCGACAGCTATCGCACCAACCCCCTGGTGATCCAGGGGCCGGGAGCGGGCCGGGAAGTGACGGCCGCCGCCATCCAGTACGATCTCTGGCAGATCTGCGCCAGCCTCTGAGGCTGCGTGACACGATGCAATGAGAAGAGGCGCCCCAGGGCGCCTCTTCTGTTATCGGGTAGCGGAGTTACCAGAACAGCCGGCCCAGGAGGGGGGCGAGCAGCACGGTGGCCATGCCGGCGATCATCATCACCATGCTGGAGACCACCCCCTCCTCGTTGCCCATCTGATAGGCCCTGGCTGTCCCGGCCCCGTGGGCCGAGGCACCAAAGCCCGCGCCCTTGCCAAGGCGGCTGCGGATGGCGAGCACGGTGAGCACGCTTTCTCCCACCGCCATGCCGATGACGCCGGTCAGCACCACGAACAGGGCGGTGAGATCGGCGTTGCCACCCACGGAACGGGTCGCCTCCACCGCGAAGGGGGTGGTGATGGATCTCATGGCCATGCTGCGCTGCAACAGCTCGGAGAGGTTGAGCCAGCGGGCCAGCAGCACTGTGCTGCCCACCGCCATCACCACGGACGCCACGACCCCGACCGAGAGGGAGAGCCAGTGGCGGCGCATCAGCTGGCGATTCTCGTAGACGGGCACCGCGAAGGCGACGGTGGCAGGGCCCAGCAGCCAGAGCAGCCAGTGGGATTCGGCCATGTAGTCCCGGTAGGGAATGTGGAACAGCATCACCACGGCCACCAGCAGGGTGGGGGCCAGCAGCAGCGGCATCAGGGGCAGGATGCGCTTTTTGCCATAGAGCCACTTGCTGGCGTAGTAGAAGAGCAGGGTCAGGGCGAAGCAGAGCAGGCCGAGCAGGGTGTCAGACATGGCGGCGACTCCGGCGGGCCAGCTTCAGCTCGAGGCGATAGACCCTGTCCACCACCAGCGCCGTGGTGCCGAGCACCAGCACGGTGCTGACGATCAGGACCACCATGATGCGCCACCCCTCCTGCAGCAGCAGCTCCTGATAGTTGACCACGGCCACCACGGCGGGGACGAAGAAGAGCAGCATCTCCGCCAGCAGCCAGCGGGCCCCGGCACTGAACCACTGGGCCTTGACCACTCCGAGCAGGATGCAGACCAGCAGCAGCAACATGCCGGTGAGGTTGGCGGGCAGGGGCAGGTGCAAGGTGCGCACTGCGATGTCGGCCAGCAACCAGATGGCCGCCAGCAGGGCGATTTGGAAGGGGGTTTGCAACCAGCGAAGGCAGAGGGTTTTCATGGCAAGCGTCTTTCTGTGAACCTGCTCACAGTATAGAGAGGGACCAAACCTGCAAAAAATGAATTTAAATTATCAAACTCATGCCAAAGAGGCATGATTTAGCCAGCCATCCCCGTCAAGAGAGCATCATGGATATTCGAGCCCTGCGTTACTTCGTCGAGCTGGTGCGGGAGCAGAGCTTCACCCGCGCCTCCGAGAAGCTGTTCGTCACCCAGCCCACCATCAGCAAAATGATCCGCAACATGGAAGAGGAGCTGGGCCAGCCCCTGCTGAGCCGGGTCGGTCGCCGCTTCACCCTGACCGACAGCGGCCAGGTGCTGTTCAATCGGGCCCAGACCATCCTGGCGGAGATGCAGCAGCTGGAGGCGGAGCTGGCGGATCTGCAGAGCCTGCAATCCGGGCGTCTTGCCCTCGGCATCCCGCCCATGGTGGGCCATGTCTATGCGGATCTCATTCGTACCTATCGCAGCCGCTACCCCGGTGTGGAGCTCTCCATCGTCGAATATGGCGGGCGGCGCATCGAGCAGGCGGTGCTGGCGGGGGAGCTGGATCTCGCCATCACCATGCTGCCGACCAGGGAAGAGGGGGCTCTCTGCGCCCTGGATCTGGACAGTTACCCCATCCGGGTGGTGCTGCCGGACCTGCCCCGCTGGCGCGAGGGGGGCGAGATCCGGCTGGAGGCTCTGCGGGACGAACCCTTCCTGCTCTATACCCAGGCCTTCACCCTGAGCGAGCGGCTGGAGCAGGCCTGCGAGCAAGCCGGGTTCGTGCCCCAGGTGGCGGCCCGCAGCAGCCAGTGGGACTTTCTCACCGCCATGGTGCGAAGCGGCATGGGGGTCGCCTTCCTGCCGGAGCCCATCTGCCGGCGGCTGACGCCGGACGGGCTGGTGTTGCGCCCTCTGGCCCCGGCGCTGAGCTGGCGGCTCGGGGTGATCTGGCCAGGGGAGCGCTACCTCTCCCGCACCGCCGAGGCCTGGCTTGCCCTGTGCCGCGAACAGGGCTGAGGGGCGGGTCTGGGGTTAGGGGGTCCCCGGTGACGCCATGCCTGTGACGAAGCGGGCATAGGCTGCGGAGTGTCGCACCTCCTCAATCTCGTCCCATACCTGTTGGCTGAGATCGGGGTGGGCCTGATGGAAGGGGTGGGAGAAGATGAGGTAGTAGGGTTTTTCGACCAGGGGAGGGGTGATCCGCTCGAGTGTGGCCTGCAACTGCGGGTGGGCGGCCAGGGTCCGTTCTGCGACCCCGGTTTGCAGGGCGGCAGCAACGGCGCGCTGCATCGCGACCTTCTTGAGCAGGATCAGTGGTTCCCTGCTGGAGTCATCCACCCTGACACCGCTCTCCTGCAGCTGGGCGACGATGGAGAAGCCGGATTGCGCCGCAATGACGCCATGGGCGACGAGCTGCCGGCCATCCCAGCGAACCTGTCCGCCTTTTGGCTGGTAGAGGCTGTAGCTCTCGGTAAGCAGGCGCTTGGCGGGATCAGGTGCCCCGTGTCGCATGGGATAGACCCCTATGGTGCGAGCACGCTCTTCGCTGTAGCTCAGCTTGACGGCGGCATCGAGCTGGCCCTGGCTGACGAGGGAGAGGCAGCGTTTCCAGGGCAGGGGGGTGAGAATGATGGGATGCCCGAGCCGGTTTGCCACCTCCTTGAGGTGGAACTGCACTATCCCCTCGCCGGACATCAGCAACCAGGGAGGCGAATCACTGTTCTCCATGCAGGCACGAATGCTGCCGGGGGCGGCCATGACGCAGGTCGGCAGCAACCAAAGCAGCAGCGCCAGGCAGAGAGTGCGCAAGGGGAGCCTGCCTGACAGGGGAGAACCGGCGAGCCAGTCAGGGAGCGATGCCAAAGTCATCCCTCATCGGGTCATAGAGATAGGAGCGGTAGTCGGTGCTCTCGTCGGGCAACTGCGGGTTGGTCAGCCGGAAGATCTGGCGTGAATCGAGCCGGGCAAAGACCAGGGAAGGCTGGAAATGATGGCGCCAGAGGCGCTGCAGGGAGCCATCTTTCCAGGCCAGTTGCAGGCCGCGCAAAAGGCGCTCGCGCTCCTTGCTGTAGGTGGCGTGGCTATAGAGGGAGTGGATGAGCGGATAGAAGAGGGCGACATGGCTATCCACGGTCAGCCCCGGCAGGCCGGGTCTGTGGTTTTTCCACTCGCTCAATATCTCGTTGGCACCACGGCAGAAGAGATCGATCCGGCCACGGGCCACCAGGCGAAACAGTGACTCATAGTTATCCACCTCCTGCACTCTGAAGCCGTTGTAGCGCAGGATGTCGGCATCCCGCCAGCCTGTGCCCACCCCTTGCGTGAACTGCTGCAACTGGGACAGGGTGTGAACCCCGGCCAGGGCCTGGGCACGGGCGCTGCCGACAAAACAGACCCGGTAGCCGAGCACGCCCAGATCGATGGGGAAGGGGACCAGGGTGACGCCGGGTTGAGGGATCTCCTGGGGCCAGCTGTCGACGATGAAGAGGGCATTCTTGCCCGGCGTTTGCACTTCGAGCCGCATCCTCGCCTTGTTCATCCTGATGGCGTCGAGCAGTTCATAGTCGCCGTAATCGGGCCGTGTTTTCTCCAGCGCCAGCCTCATCGCCGCCCGGTAATAATTCATGCGGACATCCTGTTGGGTTTCCCCGGTGATCAGGGTGAAGCGGGTGGCCGCCATCGTGAGGGACGGGAGGGAGAGGGCGAGCAAAAGGAGCAGGATTCGATGCATCTTGACCGGGTTCGGCAACGGGATTGTGCCCAGTATAGACGGGCCATTCCCGTCGACACAGCGCTATCAGGCTCTGGCAGATCTGACCTCTTGAGAAGGGGGTCATGCGGATTTCATCAAGAGACCCAGGCGACGACAGAGTTGGCGCAGCGTCTGGTTGTCGAGGCAGCCAAAGCCGAGCAGCCACCCTTCCAGCGTCGGCGGGCCCAGGTAGAACTGGCCCAGATGGCGCAGCCCCAGCCCGCAGGCGTTGGCGGCATCGGTCCAGCGCGCCTCGCCACCGGGGGGCAGCAGCACGGCGCACTGCAGGCCGGCGCCGCTGTGGATGGGAGTGAGCACCGGGCAGTGCTCGGCCAGTTCCGCCAGCAGCAGATCCCGTCTGCTCTGGTAGAGGAGGCGGCTCTGGCGCAGGTGGGTGGCGAAGTGCCCGCCCCGGATGAAGTCTGCCGTGACCGCTTGCTGCAACTGGTTGCTGTGGCCGTCGACGGCGGCCCGGGCGCGGCAGAAGGAGTCCATCAGCGGCCTGGGCAGCACCAGGTAGGCGAGGCGCAGCGAGCCGAACAGCACCTTGCTGAAGGTGCCCACATAGATCACCCGCCCCTGGCCGTCGAGTCCCTGCAGGGCGGGCAGGGGACGCTGATCATACTGGTACTCCCCGTCGTAATCGTCCTCCAGGATCCAGGCGCCGTGACGCTCTGCCTCGGCCAGCAGCGCCATGCGGCGGGGCAGGCTCATGGGGACGCCAAGGGGGTACTGGTGTGCCGGGGTGCAATAGATGAGGCGCGGCGCAGGATGATCCCCATGAGGGTTGAGTCCCTCTTCATCCACCGGCACCGGATGCACCCGGGCACCGGCGCTCTCCATGGCGGTGCGAGCCCCGGGATAACCGGGGTCTTCCACCCAGACGGTGTCACCGGCATCGATGAGCAACTGGGTCGCCAGCAGGATCCCCTGCTGGGAGCTGGTGAGGATCAGGATCTGATCCGGCTCGCACACCACGCCGCGTGACTGCACCAGATAGCTGCTGATGGCGGCGCGAAGTTCCCCAAGCCCCTGGGGATCCCCGTAGTTCATCCAGTCGCTGGCGCGCTGGCGCCACTGTTGCTGCATCAGCCGACCCCAGAGTGCCTGGGGGAAGAGACGGGGATCCGGCTGGCTGGAAGCAAAGGTGGTGCCCACCTCGGGCACGTCGTGACAGGCGCCACCCAGGGCCATCTCCTGGCCGCGGCGGGAGAGGCCAGCCGCTGACTGGGGCGGGCGCGGCGCGGGGCGCACCGCCGCCAGGGCGACAAAGCTGCCGGCGCCCACCTTGCGCACCAGATACCCCTCCGCCTCGAGCCGGCCATAGGCCAGTTCCACCGTGCTGCGGGAGATCCCGAGATCCCGGGCCAGGAGACGGCTGGCGGGCAGGCGGCTGTGCAGGGGCAGGTGGCCCGCCAGGATGGCCTCGCGCAGGGTACGCACCAGTTGTTCGTGCAGGGGCAGATCCCCTTGCTGCTGGCTGGCGAAGAGCGTTGGCAGAACGGTCATGATGCGCTCCCGTTGGCGGGGGGGTTGCGCCTCTTTCGAGGCAGGGATCCTGCCCGCAGGGCATGGCGCGGCTGTGGGGCTGGCGACCGACGGGCAGAGCGGGTGGGGTGGATGGTCATGGTGGCGGCCCGATGAAATTGGTCTGCCCATATTGGCAAAATTGGTCGGCGTGGCAAGGCCATTTTGTCGCTACATTGGTGGTCACAGGGTGGCGCCAGCAGGCGGCACGGATTGGCAACACAAGGAGTCTGCATGTCGGAATACAGTGCCACCATCAGTTGGCAGCGGGGGGAGCATGAGCCCTTCGTCGATCAGCGTTACAGCCGGGCCCATGAGTGGGCGTTTGATGGCGGGGTCAGGGTGCCGGCCTCCTCCTCTCCCCATGTGGTGCCGCTGCCTTACTCGGTGGCGGAACATGTGGACCCGGAAGAGGCGCTTGTGGCGGCCCTGTCCAGTTGCCACATGCTCACCTTCCTCTGGCTGGCGGCGAAGGCGGGCTATCGGGTAGAGAGCTACCGGGACGAAGCGGTCGGCATCATGGCGAAAAACGGGCAAGGTCGCCTCGCCATGACCCGGGTCACCCTGCGTCCCAGGGTGATCTTCGGGGGAGAGCAGGAGCCCGCCCTGGCGGATCTGGAGCAGTTGCACCACCAGGCCCATGAGGAGTGCTTCATCGCCAACTCGGTCACCACCGTCGTCACCACAGAGATCGTCATCTAGTCATCAGGAGCGTTCAGGATGAGTCATGTATTGAGCACAGGGGTGGCAGGGGCCGCCGAAGCCAGCGCCTTTTTCGAGGCCCAGCTGAAGTTTCGTACCGATCCGGCGGATCTGGCCGCCGATCTGCTGGCCGGGGCGGCGGGGATCGTGGTCATCGATACCCGCTCCCCCGCACACTATGCCGAGGGGCACATTCCCGGCGCCATCTCCTTCCCCCACAGGACCATGACGGCGTCGACCACGGCGGTACTGGACCGGAACCTGGTGTATGTCTGCTATTGCGACGGCATCGGCTGCAACGGTTCGACCCAGGGGGCCTACAAGCTGGCGTCCCTCGGGTTTGAGGTCAAGGAGTTGATAGGGGGTCTGCACTGGTGGCGTCAGGACGGTTTCGCCGTCGCCACGGGCAGCGAGCCCGGAGTACTGCTGGGAGGGGGAATTGCCTGTGCCTGTTGAACGTTGCAATGAGGGGGGCGACGCCTCCCTGTCCGGCGCCGCCCTTTTCAACGACTTTGGGCAGCCTCTGGGGCGTGCACTGCCAGAATGGCGCGGCGCCGAGTTCCCTCCCCACCGCGCCCTGCATGGCTGGGGCTGTCGTCTCGAGCCCCTTGATCCCGAGCGCCACCTGGGGGATCTGTGGCAGGCATTCAGTGCCGACAGCGGGGCCATGTGGACTTACCTGACCAGCGGCCCTTTCGCGGACGAGGCCGCCATGGGGGTCTGGCTGCGGGAGGTCGCCACCAAGCGGGATCCCCAGTTCTACGCCATCGTGGACGAGGCGAGCGGCAAGGCGCTGGGACTGGCGAGCTACCTGCGCATCGACCCCCTGGCGGGCAGCATAGAGGTGGGCTGGCTTCACTTCTCCCCCGCCATGCAGCAGTCACGGCTGGCGACGGCGGCCATGGTGTTGATGATGGCCAATGCCTTTGCTCTGGGATACCGTCGCTACGAGTGGAAGTGCAATGCCCTGAACCTGCCTTCGCGCCAGGCGGCCCTGCGCCTGGGCTTTCACTATGAGGGGACCTTCCGTCAGGCGCGGGTGGACAAGAGACACAACCGGGATACGGCCTGGTTCTCCGTCATCGACAGCGAGTGGCCCGCCCTGAAAGGGTGCTTCGAGCGCTGGCTGGAGGACGGCAATTTCGACCATGCCGGGCGTCAGCGTCGCCGACTCTCCGAACTGACCGCCGCCTGCCGCTCTGCGGCGTGTTGAGGGCGACAGATCACCCGCGGGGACGGGGCGGTTTCCGGTGCCGGGGCTTTGGGTATCCTTCGCACACAAGGCGCCAGATCCGACATCCAGACGCAAGAGGCGCCAGTCATGGCGCCTCTTTTGTTTGTTCAGTCGTGATGATCGCCGATGGGGGCCGCAATCCAGTTCATCAGCCGGACCATGTCCCCGGGGGCCACGCCGACCGAGAGCCCCCGCTTGCCACCGCTCACCAGGATCTCGTCGAAGGCCATGGCAGAGTCGTCCAGCACGGTGGGCAGCAGCTTCTTCTGGGCCAGGGGACTGATGCCGCCCACCTTGTAGCCGGTCAGCTTTTCGGCTTCCGCCGGCTTCATCATCTCCACCTTCTTGAGCCCGGTTGCCTTGGCGAGCTGCTTGAGGCTGCACATGCCCGAGGAGGGCACGATGGCCACCACCGCCTGCTTGTCGTGATGGGCGAGCAGGGTCTTGAACACCTGCGCCTGGGGCAGACCCAACTGGGTGGCGGCATGCTTGCCGAAGTCGTCGTGGGCTTCACACTCGTAGGGGTAGAGCCTGTGGGGGATCTTGAGCTTTTTCAGCAAGTTGATGGCGGGTGTCATGGGGTCTCCTCGAACCGTGGCAAGGCCAGACAGTCTGCGCCCGGGAGCCGGATGTGGCAAGAACCAGTCTTCACACCCAATCGGGGCCTGTGTTAGCGTAACCGGGTGCCGGATCCTATGATTTGGGCACTTGTCCCCGCATTCCAATGCAATGCGCCGGCGATCGAAAGGAATCGTAGCCATGAATACCACAGCACTTTGCGCTCGCGATATCGACGCGGTGGATCGATATGAGACCCTCGCCAGGCTGACCGCCCTTGATCGGGCCTATGGCATGGTCGAGTTCGATCTCGATGGTCGCATGGTCTCGGTCAATCCCCTGTTTTGCGACATGCTGGGTTATCCCCCCGAAGCGCTGGTGGGCCAGTCCCATCTCATGCTCTTGCCGCCGGATCTGCAGGCCGAGCATGATCTCTTCTGGCAGAGAGTATTGGGTGGCGAGATCCAGTCGGGGGAGTTTCGCCGGGTCAGGCAAGGTGGCAACCCCCTCTGGCTCCATGCCACCTACATGCCCGTGACCGACGAGGCAGGCATCCTGCTGGGGGTGGTCAAGCTGGCGCACGACATTACCTCGGCTGTGATGGCCAAGCAGCGGGTCGAGCAGCAGAGCCAGCTGTTTGACATCGTGGTGGCCGCTCACCAGAGTTTTCTGCTCGATCGCAATCTCGGCTCCGCCTGCGACACCGTCTTCGAGCGGCTGCTGAGCGTGAGCGAAAGCTCCTATGGTTTCATCGGCATCATCCAGTACGAGGATGGTTGTCCCAGTCTCTATGTCCCCTCCATCTCCAATGTCTCCTGGGACGAGGCGACCCATGCCTGGTATGAGCAGCAGCGCCAGAGCCGGGGCGGGCTCATCTTCAGCAAGCTCGACAACCTGTTTGGGCACGTGGTGACCCACAATACCCTGGTGTGCTGCAACGATCTGCCGAGCCATCCAGCCAGTCGCGGTGTCTCCCCCCGTGGTCATCCGCACCTGGAGAGCTTCCTCGGCATTCCCATCCGCCACAAGGGAGAGGCGATCGGCATGATCGCCCTGGCCAACCGCCCGGGTGGTTTTGACGAGACCCATGTCAGCCTGCTCGAGCCCCTCACCACGGCCCTTGGCACCCTTATCCACGCCCGCAACCTGGAGGACGAACGCAGCCGCATGGAGCGGGTGCTGCGCTTCAACGCCGAGCACGATTTCTTGACCAAGCTGCCCAACCGCAGCAGCTTTTTCCAGCAGGCAAACGTGTTGCTGGATCACGTCCAGCACCATCCCGCCGAAGGGGAGGCCTGCTGCCTGGCCTTGATAGATATCGACTTCTTCAAGCAAATCAATGATGTATATGGACACCTTGCCGGAGATGCCGTGTTGGCGTCGCTGGCGGGGCTCCTGATGCAGGCGGTACGCAGTAAGGATCTGGTGGCGCGATTTGGCGGGGAGGAGTTCATCCTGCTGCTGCGGGGCACGACCCTGGAGGAGGCCCACATCATCATGGAGCGCATCCGGCGCCAGGTGGAGCAGCACACCTTCCTGTACCAGCACCAGGCGATCACCGTCACCATCAGCGTGGGGCTCACGCCCTATCAGATGAGTTACAGGCGTATGGATGACTGGCTTCAGTGCGTGGATCAGCGACTTTACGAGGCAAAACGTCGTGGTCGCAACCAGGTCTCCTGATGAGAGGCCATATCGCGAAATAAAACAGGGCGCCATCATGGCGCCCTGTTTGTTGTGGATGTTTTTTTCCCTTAGAGGGGGCTGTGCTGGCGGCAATATCGGGATCCCCGTGCCCGGCAGAGACGAAAAAGGGCGCCGGGGCGCCCTTGTTTGCAACGGTCCGGGATCAGCCGGTGTTGCGCATGCCGGCGGCGATGCCGGCGATGGTGACCATCAGCGCCTGATCCAGCTCGGGGTGCAGGGTCTCCGGGTGGTTGCGGGAGCGATTGAGCAGCTCGGCCTGCAGCACGTTGAGCGGGTCTGTGTAGGGGTTGCGCAGCTTGATGGACTCCTTGATCCAGGGCTGATCGTCCAGCAGGTCGCCCTGCGGGCGCAGTTTCAGCACCACTTCGATGGAGTCGGCAAGCTCCTGACGCAGCTGCGTGCCGAGTGCCCACAGGTTCTCCGGCACCAGGCGGGTGTCATAGTATTCCGCCAGCCAGAGGTCGGCCTTGAGGAACACCATCTCCAGCATTTCGAGACGGGTGCGGAAGAAGGGCCACTGGCGGCTCATCTCGTCCAGCACGCTCTTCTGGCCGTCGTCGATGGCCTGTTGCAATCCCTTGTGGGCGCCGAGCCAGGCCGGCAGCATCAGCCGGTTCTGGGTCCAGGCGAAGATCCAGGGGATGGCGCGCAGGCTCTCGACACCGCCGTTGGGCTTGCGCTTGGCGGGGCGGGAGCCAAGCGGCAGCTTGCCGAGCTCCATCTCCGGGGTGGCGGCACGGAAGTAGGGCACGAAGTCCGGGTGACCGCGCACGATACTGCGGTAGTGATCGCAGGAGACAGATGCCAGCTGCTCCATCACGGCGCGCCAGCTCTCTTTCGGCTTGGGTGGCGGCAGCAGGTTCCCCTCCAGCACGGCGCTGGTGTAGAGGTTCAGGCTCTGGATGGCCACCTTCGGCAGGCCGAACTTGAAGCGGATCATCTCCCCCTGTTCGGTGACCCGCAGGCCGCCGCGCAGGGATCCCGGGGGTTGCGACAGGATCGCCTGATGGGCGGGGGCGCCGCCACGGCCGACGGTACCGCCGCGGCCATGGAACAGGGTGAGGCGGATGTTGTTGGCTTCAGCCAGCGCCACCAGGGATTCCATGGCGGCGTACTGGGCCCAGCCAGCGGCCATCATGCCCGCATCCTTGGCGGAGTCGGAGTAGCCGATCATCACGTACTGACGGCCCTGGATGTAACCGCGATACCAGTCCACCGACAGCAGGCGTTCCATCACGGCGGTGCCCGCCATCAGGTCTTCCTGGGTCTCGAACAGCGGGGCAACCGGCATGCGGAACTTGCAGCCGGCTTCCTTCAGCAACAGCTGGACCGCCAAGACATCGGACGGGGCACCGGCCATGGAGATGATGTAGATGCCGAACGCATCGGGGTCGTGCTGGGCGATGACGCGACAGGTGTCGATGGTCTCGCGGGTCTCGGCACTGGGATCCCAGTCGCTCGGGATGAGGGGGCGGCGGGAGTTCAGCTCGCGCAGCAGGAAGGCCTGCTTGTCCTCTTCGCTCCACTCGGCGTAGTCGCCCACACCCAGGTAGCGGGTCAGCTCGGAGAAGACCTGACCGTGACGCTCGCCATCCTGACGGATGTCCAGCTTGACCAGGTGGATGCCGAAGCAGGCCAGCTTGCGCAGCACGTCCAGCAGCATGCCGTCGGCGATATTGCCCATGCCGCAGGCATGCAGGGAGTGGTAGCAGAGCTCCAGGGGCTCGCGCAGCTGGGCGGTGCTCTTGACCAGATCCCGGCTCTCGCTCGCCTGGCCCTGTACCTTGGCAGTCAGGTACTCCTGGGTCTCGCGCAGTTGCTCGCGCAGCTCACGCACCAGGGCGCGATAGGGCTCGGGATTGTCGCCGACCCTGGCACGCACGGCGTCGGTGCAATCGGCCATGGAGAGCTCGGAGGTGAGCTCCTTGATGTCCTTGTAGAACAGGCTCACCGCCATCCAGCGGCCCAGTTCCAGCACTTCGGCGGTCACCTTGGCGGTGACGAAGGGGTTGCCGTCGCGGTCACCGCCCATCCAGGAGGTGAACTTGACCGGCGCGGCGTCCAGCGGCAGCCGCACACCGAGATGGTGTTGCAGGCGCTCGTCCAGATTGCGCATGAATTCGGGGATAGCCGGCCACAGGCTGTTTTCTACCACGGCGAAGCCCCACTTGGCTTCGTCCACCGGGGTCGGGCGCTGTTCGCGGATCTCGTTGGTGTGCCAGGCCTGGTTGACCAGTTGCTCGATGCGACTCTGGATCTTGTCCCGCTCGCGGGGCAGCAGATCGGAGAGTTCCAGGGCCTCGAGGCAGTCGTTGAGCTGCACGTGCTTGTGGATCAGGGTTCGACGGGTCACCTCGGTGGGGTGAGCGGTCAGCACCAGATCGATGTCCAGCTCGCGCACGGCCTGGATGATGGCCTCCTGGGACAGGTTGGAGGCTTTCAGCTTGTCGAACATCTGCTCCAGCGGGTCCGGGGTGCAGACCTGCTCTTCGCAGCGACGGGAGATGGTGTGGAACTGCTCCGCCACGTTCGCCAGGTTGAGGAACTGGCTGAAGGCACGGGCCACGGGCAGCAGTTCGTCATCGGAGAGGGTACGCAGGGTGTCGAGCAGGCGCTCTCTGTCTGCCTCGTTTCCCTTGCGGGAAGACTTGGCCAGTTGGCGAATGGTCTCAATCTTGTCGAGGAAGGCCTGCCCCTGATGATCCTTGATGGATTTACCCAGCAGTTGGCCCAACATGCCTACGTTGGCCCGTAGTGCGGCGTACTTTTCGTTCATTCCACATCCTTATTTTGTTGGTGCCTCCTGACCTTCCAGGCGGGAGGCGACCTCACTTATTGTTGTGCGATTACAACATATGCTCCGTCATCTTAGGGGGACAATCTACCCAGATTGTCTGCGCAAGGTCAAATAACAAGCCGATTCAGAACATGTATTTCCCTCACCTGTCCCAAGGCGCCTGTCATGTAACTTACTTACATCCCTGTTTGGCTAGACGCAGAAGCGCCGGATCAGGTGCTGCAGCACCGCCGTGGTCGGTTTGACGAACGACAGATCCAGGTATTCATCGGGCTGGTGGGCCTGGGTGATATGGCCTGGGCCCATCACTATGGTCTCGCAACCCAGCTGCTGGATAAAGGGGGCTTCGGTGCAATAGTTCACGGACTCGGCGGCCCGGCCGCTCGCCTTTTCTGCCTCCCGCACCAGCTCGGAGTCATCCTGGCAGGCATAGGCCGGAATGGGTTCGTGCAGGTGCTGCAGGTGCAGGCAGCCGGGCTGGTGGATCTCGATGGGGGAGAGCGCCTCTTTCAACATGCCCATCAGCTCGTCGGGGCCCACCTGCGGGGTGGGGCGCATGTCGATGTGCAGCTCGCAGCAGCCGCAGATGCGGTTCGGGCTGTCGCCCCCCTGGATGTAGCCGAGGTTCAGGGTGGGCTGGGGCACGGCGAAACGGTGATCCGCGTACTTCTCCTTCAGATCCTGCTGGAGCCTGAGCACCTGACCCATGGCCTTGTGCATGATCTCCATGGCGTTGACGCCGTTGGCGGGATCCGAACTGTGGCCGCTTCGGCCTGTGATGCGAATGGCTTCCGACATGTGGCCCTTGTGGGCCACCACGGGCACCAGCCCGGTTGGTTCGCCGATCACCGCGTAGTCGGGTTTGAGTTCGGCTGCGGCGGCGATGGCGCGGGCCCCGGCCATGGTGGTCTCTTCATCGGCGGTGGCCAGGATGCGCAGCGGCTTGCTCAGGGTCTTGAGGTCGACCTCCTTGAGCGCTTCCACGATAAAGGCGAAGAAGCCCTTCATGTCGATGGTGCCGAGCCCGTACAGGCGGTTGCCCTCTTCGGTCACCTTGAAGGGGTCTTTGGTCCAGGCTCCTTCATCGAAGGGAACCGTATCCGTGTGGCCCGCCAGCAGCAGCCCCCCTTCTCCCTGACCATAGGTCGCCACCAGGTTGAACTTGCCCGGCAGATCCGGCAGGGCCGTCACCTCGCACTGGAATCCAAGCTGGCCGAACCAGTCGGCCAGCAGCCGGATCACCGCCTCGTTGCTCTGATCCCAGCGAGTATCCGTGCTGCTGATAGAGGGAATCGCAATAATATTCTTATAAAGTGAAAAAAAATCCAGTTTGGCCATCAGCTCCTCCTTGCGTCCCCGGAGTGTTTCTGTTAGAAAATACAAATGCAAAGTGAGTGCATGAATATTCTGTTCGAGTGCTCATCGACAAGGCTTCTAGTTGTAAGGGAAAGTTAATGTTCTGTCACCTGATCTGTAACCGACGACGCATATCCGCCTGAATTGCCCCTCCGCACTCGTTGCATCAAAGGGGCGATAGCCGACCCCTTGCACCGCAGCACCATGCTGTGAATTTCGAACCCAGACTTGGAATACTCAAACATGCTTAAGACCGTTATCGTCGGTGCCAGTGGCTACGCGGGGGCCGAACTGGCCGCTCTGGTCCAGAACCATCCACAACTCGAGCTGTTCGGCCTCTATGTTTCCGCCGGCAGCCAGGACGCCCACAAGCGCTTCTCTTCCCTGCATCCCCAGTGGGTGGGCAAGCTGGATCAGCCGCTGCTGCCCCTGGACGAAGACGGCATGACCCGGATCCTGACCCAGGCCGATCTGGTGGTGCTGGCCACTGCTCACGAGGTGAGTGCAGAACTCGCGCCCAAGTTCCTGGCCAAGGGGTTGCCGGTGTTCGATCTCTCCGGTGCCTTCCGGGTCAACGATCAGCAGTTCTACTCCTCCTTCTACGGCTTCACCCACGAGAATGAGCAGTGGCTGGAGCAGGCCGCCTACGGTCTGGCCGAGTGGAATGCCGATGCCGTCAAGGCCGCCCAGCTGATTGCCGTGCCGGGATGCTACCCGACCGCCTCCCTGTGCGCCCTCAAGCCGCTGCAACAGGCCGGGCTGATTGCCCAGGGATGGCAGCCCATCATCAATGCGGTTTCCGGCGTCTCCGGGGCCGGTCGCAAGGCCGCCATCAACACCAGTTTCTGCGAAGTGAGCCTCAATCCCTACGGCACCTTCAATCACAGGCACCAGCCGGAGATCAGCCACCACCTCGGCAAGGAGGTGCTGTTCCAGCCCCACCTCGGCAACTATGTGCGGGGCATCCTGGCCACCATCTATGTGCAACTGGTTGAAGGGGTGACGCAGACCCAGGTGGATCAGGCCTACCTCAAGGCCTACGAAGGCAAGCCGCTGGTACGCCTCACCGGCCAGATGCCCTCCATCCGCGGCGTGGCGAGCACGCCCTACTGCGACATCGCCTGGCAGCAGCAGGGCAACATGCTGGTGGTGGTTTCTGCCATCGACAACCTGCTCAAGGGGGCCGCCTCGCAAGCCATGCAGTGCATAAATATCAAGTTTGGTTTTGAACCGGCCACCGGCCTGATTTAACGCTTTAAGAAAGGATCGAGAAGATGGACAAGCAGACGCTGGTAATCAAGTTGGGTGGTGCCCTGATCGAGAACGACGAGGCCCTGACCGCCCTGTTCGCCACCCTGAAGACCTTCCTGGATGATCAGCACCGTCCTCTGGTGCTGGTGCACGGTGGTGGCTGCCTGGTGGACGACCTGCTCAAGGGGTTGGGCATGACCTCCACCAAGAAGAACGGCCTGCGGGTGACCCCGTTCGAGCAGATCCCCGTGATTGCCGGTGCCCTGGCCGGGACCGCCAACAAGATGATGATGGCCAAGGCCATCTCCACCGGCATTCCTGCTGTGGGTCTGTGCCTCGCCGACGGCGGTCTGTGCCAGGTGACCCAGCTCGATCCGGATCTCGGTGCGGTCGGTGACTGCAAACCGGGCAACCCGGCGCTGGTGGCCGGCATCCTGGGGCAGGGCTTCCTGCCGGTGGTGAGCTCCATCGGCATTACCGCCGACGGACAGATGATGAACGTCAATGCGGATCAGGCGGCCACCGCCATCGCCGAAGCGCTGGGCGCCGATCTGGTGATGCTGTCGGATGTGAGCGGCATTCTGGATGGCAAGGGCAAGCTGGTGCCGCAACTGGACAAGCAGAGCGCGCTGGACCTGATGGAGAAGGGCGTTATCACGGACGGCATGGCCGTCAAGGTGAAAGCCGCCCTGCACGCCGCAGAAACCCTGGGCAAGCCGGTCTGTGTCGCCAGCTGGCGCTACCCGGATCAGCTGCTCAAGCTGCTGGCTGGCGGCGCTGTTGGCACCCAGGTCACCCTCTGATCTCCACCGGGAAAAGGACAATCCGATGCAACATCTTCTGAAAGACAGTGATTTAAGCAAGGCCCAGATCGAGGCGCTGCTGGCGCTTGGTAAAGCGGTCAAGGCCGATCCGAAGAAATACAGCCAGGCCCTGGCGGGCAAGAGCGTGGTCACCCTGTTCGAGAAGCCCTCCCTGCGTACCCGGGTCACCTTCGACATCGGCATCGCCAAACTGGGTGGTCACAGCGTCTATCTGGATCAGCAGAACGGCGCGCTCGGCAAGCGGGAGTCGGTGAAGGATTTCGCCAGCAACCTGTCCCGCTGGTGTGATGCCATCGTCGCCCGGGTGTTCGATCACCAGACCCTGGTCGAGCTGGCCGAGTTCGGCTCGGTGCCTGTGGTCAACAGCCTGTGCAACCTCTACCACCCCTGCCAGGGGCTGGCGGATTTCATGACCATCAGCGAGCACTACAGCGATCTGGCCAAGGTGAAGCTGGCCTATCTCGGCGATGGCAACAACGTGAGCCACTCCCTGCTGCTGCTGGGGGCGACCCTCGGCACCGACGTGACCCTGGTCTGCCCGAAAGGTCATGGCCCGGATACCCAGATCTTCCTGCAGGCCCAGGCGCTGGCAGCTCAATCTGGCGCGACCATACATATCAGCGATGATGTCGCGGATATCGAAGGCTTTGACGTGGTTTATACCGATACCTGGGTTTCCATGGGTGACAACACACCAATGGAGCAGGTAAAAGATATCTTCATGCCTTATCAGATCAACCAGGCCCTGCTCGATCGGACCGGCATCCAGCACGTGCTGCACTGCCAGCCGGCCCACCGGGAGCTGGAGATCACCTCGGAGGTCATGGACGGCCCAGCCTCCCTCATCATGGATGAGGCAGAAAACCGGATGCATATCCAGAACGCCGTGCTGCTGACCCTGTTCGGACAGGGCCAGAAGTAATCCGGCAACCGACCCGGAATCACCCCTTTTTATCGAATCATCACGGAGAGAAGTAAATGAGCGGAATCAACAAGATCGTACTGGCTTACTCGGGCGGACTGGATACCTCGGCCATCATTCCCTGGCTGAAGGAGCACTATGACGCTGAAATCATCGCCTTCGTCGCCGACGTGGGCCAGGAGCGTGACGATCTGGAAGGGATCGAGCAGAAGGCCATCGCCTCCGGCGCGGTCAAGTGCATCGTCAAGGATCTGCGGGAAGAGTTCGTCAAAGAGTATGTCTACCCGACCCTGAAGACCGGCGCCGTCTATGAAGGCACCTACCTGCTGGGTACCTCCATGGCCCGTCCGGTGATCGCCAAGGCGATGGTCGAGGCTGCCCTGGCGGAAGGGGCTGATGCCATCTCCCACGGTTGCACTGGCAAGGGCAACGACCAGGTGCGGTTCGAAGGGGCGGTAGCTGCCCTGGCTCCCCAACTGAAAGTGATCGCCCCGTGGCGGTTGTGGGACATGCGTTCCCGGGAAGATCTGCTGGCCTATCTGGAAGCCCGCAACATCCCCTGCAAGGCGACCCTGAAGAAGATCTACAGCCGCGACGCCAACGCCTGGCACATCTCCACCGAGGGTGGCGAGCTGGAGAGCACCTGGAACGAGCCGTCCGAAGCCGTCTGGCAGTGGACCGTCTCTGCAGAGGATGCCCCGAACGAGCCGGAATACGTCAAGCTGACCGTGGCCAAGGGCGAAGTGGTCGCCGTTGACGACCAGCCGCTCAGCCCGCACCAGATCCTGACCACCCTGAACGAACGTGCTGGCAAGCACGGCGTGGGCCGGATCGACATCACCGAGAACCGGATGGTGGGCATGAAGTCCCGTGGCTGCTACGAGACCCCGGGTGGTACCGTGATGGTTGCCGCACTGCGCGCCGTGGAAGAGCTGGTACTGGACAGACCGACCCGCGCCTGGCGGGAAAAGCTGGGTGCCGAGTTCTCCCACCTGGTGTATGACGGTCGCTGGTTCACCCCGCTGTGCAAGGCCATTGTCGCCTCCGCCAACGCCATCGCCGAGGAGCTCGACGGTGAAGTGGTGCTGAAGATGTACAAGGGTCAGGTCACCGCGGTGCAGAAGAAGTCGCCGAACAGCCTCTACTCCGAAGACTTCGCCACCTTCGGTGCCGACGAAGTGTACGACCAGAGCCATGCCGAAGGCTTCATCCGTCTCTACACCCTGGCGAGCCGGATCCGCGCCATGAAAGAGCAGCATCAAGCCATCGGTGGCGACCATACCCACGGCTAAGCAAGCGCTATCACCCGTTGATACGAGGGGGCATGGCCCCCTCTTTTACAGGCAGAGAGGCCCTTTGCCATCCTCATCGGGTGTGACAAGAGCGGCTGCGCCCTGGCCGCTTCTGTGAGATAACAGGCTCGCAGAAAAACAGGGCAAGATTTCAAGTTCGACGGCGCAAGGGGCCGCCGACAACGCATTCAAGGAGAGCAGTATGGCACTTTGGGGTGGACGCTTCAGTCAGGGAGCCGATAGCCGGTTCAAGCAGTTCAACGATTCGCTGCGGTTCGACTACCGTCTGGCGGAGCAGGATATTCAAGGCTCCATGGCTTGGGCCAAAGCGCTGGTCAAGGTGGGGGTGTTGACCGAGGGTGAACAGGGCAAGCTGCAGCAGGCGATGGAGGTACTGCTCGCCTCCGTGCAGCAGGATCCCCAGCAGATCCTGAACTCGGACGCCGAAGACATCCACTCCTGGGTCGAGAGCCAGCTCATCGACGCCGTCGGCGCCCTTGGCAAGAAGCTGCACACCGGTCGCTCGCGCAACGATCAGGTCGCCACCGACCTTAAACTCTGGTGCAAGGCACAGGGCGAACTGCTGCTCGGCTCCATCACCGCCCTGCAACAGGGGTTGGTGGCCTCCGCCCGTGCCAACCAGGCCGCGGTGCTGCCGGGTTACACCCACCTGCAGCGTGCCCAACCGGTCACTTACGCCCACTGGGCCCTGGCCTATGTGGAGATGCTGGAGCGGGACCATTCCCGTCTGCAGGATGCCCTCAAGCGCCTCGACACCAGCCCGCTTGGCTGCGGCGCCCTGGCGGGCACCGCCTATGCCATCGACCGCGAAGCCCTGGCGCTCGACATGGGCTTTGCCGGCGCTACCCGCAACAGCCTGGATTCGGTCTCCGATCGGGATCACGTGGTGGAGCTGATGCACGTGGCGTCCCTCTCCATGACCCACCTGTCGCGGTTTGCCGAAGACCTCATCTTCTACAACACCGGCGAGGCGGGCTTTGTCGAGCTGTCTGACGCCGTCACCTCCGGCTCGTCCCTGATGCCCCAGAAGAAGAACCCGGACGCGCTGGAGCTCATTCGTGGCAAGACCGGCCGGGTGGTCGGCGCCCAGATGGGCATGTTGATGAGCCTCAAGGCGTTGCCGCTGGCCTACAACAAGGACATGCAGGAAGACAAAGAGGGGCTGTTCGACGCCCTCGACACCTGGCACGACTGCCTCGATATGGCGGCGCTGGTGCTGATCGATCTGAAGGTCAATGGCGAGCGGACCATGGCGGCGGCCCAGGGCGGTTACGCCAATGCCACCGAGCTGGCGGACTATCTGGTGGCCAAGGGCATCCCGTTCCGTGAGGCGCACCATATCGTCGGCGAGACCGTGGTCTATGCGATCCAGGTGAAAAAGCCCCTGGAAGAGCTCTCCCTCCCCGAGTTCCAGCGCTTCAGCCCCGTGGTGGGGGAGGATGTTTACCCGAACCTGGAGCTGGAAGCGACTCTGGCCAAGCGGGTTGCCAAGGGAGGCGTCGCTCGCGAGCAGATAGAGGTAGCCCTCACCGCCGCCGAGGCCTGGCTGGCCAAACGGGCGGGTTAAGCCAAGCGGCTCGCCATGGGAACAAGAAGGCAGAACGGCAACCCCAGGGTTGCCGTTTTTTTATGGGTACGCCTCGGCGCCGTGGGGCGCGTTGACCAGGCGCTGTTCAGCCCCTGTGTCCGGCGCTGGCATGATGTACGGCGTCCGTGAGCAGTCGTTGCAACTGGCTCCTGGCCTCGTCGGTTTCATGGCTGGCGGCGAGTAGCACCACCCCCAGGGTGCCCGGTGAGGGCAGCACGCCGCCGAGGGTGGCGAGACTGGCCGGCATGCCGATGGCGGAACGCACCGTGATCCCGAGCCCGGCCTGTACGGCGGCCCAGATCCCGCCCAGGCTCTGGCTGGTGAAGGCGATCCGCCAGGGGATCCCTGCATCGTCGAGGGCGCGGATGGCCCGTGCCCGCATCAGGCAGGGGGCATCGAAGAGCACCAGGGGCAGGGGCTCCCCGCGCGCGAGCAAAGGGACGGGGTCCCACTCGGGGTGGGCAATCCAGGCCAGTTGCACCACCTTGATGAGGGGAAGATCCTCCCGCTCTCCCTGTGGCTGCCAGGCGAGAGCCATGTCGAGGGTGCCCTCCCTGATCCCCTGCACCAGAGCCCCGTTGCGATCGATGCGGGTCGTCATGCGCAGGGCCGGGTGCTGGCGACAGAGGGGCCCCAGCACGGCGGGGAGCAAAGATTCACCGAAGTCCTCCTGCACCCCGAGCCGGATCTCCCCTTGCAGCAGTTCCCCTTTGAGGGCGAGCACGGCTTCGTCATTGAGCGCCAGCAGCCGCTTGGCGTAGCCCAGCAGGCGCTCACCGCTGGCTGTCGGCACCAGGTGACGTCCCTGCTTCATGACCAGATCGGTGCCGCACTGCTGTTCGAGTTTTTTCAACTGGGCGCTGACCGCCGAGGTGGAGCGGCACAGCCGCTGCGCCGCCAGCGCAAAGCTGCCGCACTCCAGCCCCAGCACATAGCTGCGCAGGGCATCGAGATCCAGGCTGGGGGGAAGGGGTGACATAACTATCCTTATAATCGGGATGATTGGTCTTGAATATTTCGATTTTTTAAATTGTAGCAGTGAGGGAGAGTGGCTTCATCCACCAAGGAGATTGCCATGACACCTGATGTTCCCGATCGCGCCGCCCTGGCGCAGCTTGCCCCCCGACTCGCCCGACTGGCGGAAGAGACGCTGTTTGGCGATATCTGGCAGCGCCCCACCCTCTCGGCACGCGAGCGCAGCCTGATCACCCTGGCCATCCTGGCGTCCCTGGGCCGGGTGCAACAACTGCCCTGGCATATTGCATTCGCCCGGCAAAACGGCCTGTCCCGGGATGAGCTGGAAGAGCTGTTTACCCATCTTGCCTTCTACGCCGGTTTGCCCGCCGCAGTGACGGCCGTGGGCTATCTGCCCCCCCGCGAGGAGGTGACCCCATGCCGCTGACCCGTATCACCCTGTGCGAGGGGATGAGCGACGCACACCTGCAACAACTCAGCGCCCTCTACCACCAGACCCTGGTGGAGGTGTTCGAGGTGCCGCCGGAGGATAAATTCCAGATCCTCGAGATCTTGCCTGCCAGTGCGCTCATCTATGACCCCCACTACCAGACCGGCCGCCGGGACCAGGGTTTCATCCTCTTCCAGATCCTGGCGGGCAAGGTGCGCAGCACCGCGACCAGGGAGCGGCTTTATGCACGTCTCGCCGAGCGCCTTGAGGCCGAGCTTGGGATCCATCCCGACAACCTCATGGTGGTGATCCAGCAGACCGATGCCGAGGCGTGGAGTTTCGGCCAGGGCCGGATGTTCAGACAGGAGGTGGCCTCATGATCGCCATGCACTACCGATTCACCCTGCCCGCAGACTACGACATGGCGCTGATCGAGCAGCGGATCGCCAGCAATGGCGCCAGACTGGACGGCTTTCCCGGTCTGTTGTTCAAGGCCTATCTCTACAGCCGTCAGGACGATGGGGCCCTGCCGGGGCAGGAGAACCGCTATGCCCCCTTCTATGTGTGGCACAGCGCCGAGGCGATGCACCGATTCCTGGCAAGCGAGGGATTCGCGGCGCTCACCCGGCATTTCGGCTGGCCCCGCATCGAGACCTGGCATCTGCTGCGGTCGCCGGATCCGGCCTCCCTCGACGGGGCTTGCATGGCCAGGCTGCGGCGCACCAAGGTCGCTTCCCACGACCAGCTGGCCGACCTGCACGGCGAGGCCATGGTGAGCGGCTGGGGTCTCACCCGATGGGAATGGCTGGAGGCGGATTTTCTCCCGTCCCTCTCATCGCCCTTGCCTGCCGGGGGCGAGATCTACCGTATCGGCTATCTGGCGAAGGGGGGAGGGGGGTAAAGCGGAATTATCTTTGTCATTGATGTTGTTTTTCCATTCACTTGGGCTGTTAAGGTGATATTCGCATCGTGAACATAGGGTGTTATATCGCGTTTGTGGATGATGATGTGGAATTGCGTTCACCTGCGGCAATGAACTGGCTCAGTGGGCACATTCGGGGTGACGGCCCGTGCCGGGCAGGGCATGATCCCGCTGCAATGCGTATGGACGCGTCAACCGGATCAAGGAGTTCCCATGTACCTGCCACCCCATTTCGCCGTTACCGACCCCGAGGCGCTGCACCAGCTGATGCAGGCGCACCCTCTGGGGGCCCTGATCACCTGTGGTGAAGGGGGGCTGGATGCCAACCACCTGCCGTTCGAGTTCGATGGGGAGCAGGGGGCCCACGGGGTGCTGCGGGCCCATGTGGCCCGCAACAACCCGCTTTGGCAGGAGGTGAAAGACGGCGACGAGGTGCTGGTGATCTTCCGCGCCGCCGAGGGTTATATCTCCCCCAGCTGGTATCCGGGCAAGCAGGTTCATCACAAGCAGGTGCCCACCTGGAACTATGCCGTGGTGCACGCCCATGGCCGTATCCGGGTGAGGGACGATGCCCGCTTCGTGCGTCGCTTGCTCGCGACCCTGACCCGTACCCACGAGGCGGGAGAGTCCATTCCCTGGAAGATGGCGGATGCACCGAGAGACTATCTCGAGACCATGGTGCAGGCCGTGGTGGGCATAGAGATCGAGATTGAGCGGCTGGTCGGCAAGTTCAAGCTGGGTCAGAACAAGGAGGCGGCGGATCGCCTGGGAGCGGCCAATGCCCTGCAGGAGCGCGGGCAGACCGCACTGGCCGGCGCCATGCTGAGCCCGCCTCCTTCACAGTCCTAGCGTGGCACCCAGGGAGCCGCCCGAAAAAAAACGGTAACCGCCAGGTTGCCGTTTTTCATGGTTCCACTCCCGCTCACGCGCTGGCATTGAGCAGCTTGCCTACGCCTTCCCCCGGGCCCTGGGGCAGGGTTTGCTTGAAGGCATAGAGCAGCTAATCGAGGTTGAGGCCGCTGTTGCCGAGGGAGCCCTTGAGGGTGTCGAGCTCGCTCTGCAGCGCGTCGAGGCGGGTGCTCTGGGTGCCGTCTGCCAACTGGGTGCGGGCGGCATCGATGGCCTGGGGCAGGGGCTGGCCCGAGGATTCCTGGCCCAGGGTCTGCATCAGCGCCCCCATGAAGTGGTTGATTGCGGGGCGGTTCTGCTCGCTGTCAGCCTCCTGGATGCCGAGGCGCTGGAACAGGCTCTGCACCGTGGGGGCAAGCCGCTCTTCCTGCACGGCGGGCTCGGTCTGGGTGGGCGGCGTACCGTCGCCCAGCAGCTTGCTGCCGAGCTTGATGGCAAGGGAGGCGAGGGGAAGCAGGGTGCCGATGGCGATCATGATGTCACTCTCCGTACGACTGATGTCATGACGGAGCAGGGAACGGGCCAGCTTGGCGAGCATTCAGCCGAAAAATGGCAGGGGATTGATCCTGCTGTGAATTTCGTTTTTGCCAGGCAGAGGGCGAGCGGGTGCGAACGGGGGCGGCGGCAAACCCTTGCAGCCCGGGGGCTGGTTGGTTTGCCACCCGGCTTGCCGGATCAGAGATCCTTGAACGGGCGGCGTTTCTCCTCCTCGATGACGATGGCCTCCAGATTGGCGATGCGCTCCTGCAACTCCTTGATGATCATGTCCTGCTTGCCAAGACGGTCGGTAATGCGGGCATCCCCCATCTGGTAGCGGGCGCGCTTGGTGAGATAGCTGAACGACACGCTGATAAAGACGATCAGAACGATACCTGTCCACATGGTCATGAATGACTCCTTTCAATATTTGAACGAGAGGATCTGTCTCCCGTGCTGTCGTTGTCTCATACCCGACCCTGGGCGGCAATGCCCGCCTGGTTGTTCAGAGCGGCCAGAGCGGCCAGCCGAGCCAGATCCCGAGCAGCAGCAACTGCCCCCAGACGATGGCCCAGAACCGCAGGCGGTAGCTCCCCTTCTGGGTCTTGTGGCGCAGCCACTGGCGGGCGACCAGGGCGCCAGGCCAGCCGCCGCACAGCTCAAGCAGATGCAGGCGGGCCTCGGGGACGCGCCAGCCGCCACGAATGGCCTGGCGTTTGTCCCAGGCGTAGACGACCAGGGTCAGCAGGCTCATCAGCAGGATCAGGGCCAGCGGCCACCAGTTGGCATCGTGCGCGCCGAGCCAGCCTGCCCAACCCAAAGGCAGCAGGGCAAGGGCCATCATGACAGGCACGCCTGATCCCGAGTCTCGCCCGGTTGTAGCGTGCGGATCACCCGGGCCGGATTACCCACCGCCAGGGAGTCCGCCGGGATGTCCCGGGTGACCACGGCGCCAGCCCCTATGATGGAGCGGGGCCCTATGGTGACGCCTGGGCAGATGATGGCCCCGCCGCCAATCCAGCAGTCATCGCCGATCCGCACCGGCTTGTTGTAGGCGGTCCAGTTGCGTCGCTCCAGATAGTCCATGGTGTGGGTGGCGGTGTAGATCTGCACGTTGGGGGCCAGCAGCACATGGTTGCCGATGTGCACCTCGCCCACGTCGAGAATGGTGATGTTGAAGTTGAAGAAGGTCTTCTCGCCGATGTGGATGTTGCGGCCGAATTCGCAGGTGAAGGGGGTGCTGATCCAGCAGGAGTCGGGACAGTGGGCGAAGAGGTCGCGGCAGATCTGCTGGCGCAGGACGTGATCCCCCGCCGGTGAGGCGTTGAGCCGGCTCAGCAGCGCCTGGCCGCGAATGCGGTCGTTCGCTATCTCCTCGCTCTGGCTGTCCAGGGCGCCCCCCGCCAGTACCTTGTCCCAGTCGCTTGCCATGGTCATCTCCTCCTGCTGCAAGAGGGGGCAGTATACGCGACAAGGGGAGGGGGTGTCAGAGTGCCGGGCCCGTCAGGTGATCCCCGTCATCCTGTCATCACGCCATCACGTCACAGGACAAGGGGCAGGATGAGCAGGATGGAGACGAGGTAGGGGAGCAAGACCCGCCGCCCCAGGCTGCGTCCGCCAATCACCAGTGCCAGCACCCCTTTCACCAGGGAGTTGACCAGCCCGGCGAGCAGTATGCCCCTGGCCGCCACCTCCAGGGCCAGCTCCTTCTGGGCGAGCTGGGAGAGGGAGAGGGTGATGGCGTCCACGTCCGTGATGCCGGAGACCAGCGACAGCAGATAGACCCCGGAGTTGCCCACCTTGCTTTGCAGCAGGGTGGCCATGAAGCCGATGAGGGCGAGCAGCAGACCGAACTTGATGGCGGTGGCGAGATCCAGCGGGTTGCGGGTTTCGGGCTGTACCGGGCCGTCCGGCATCTCTTCCCGCTGGCGCCAGAACCAGAAGGCAAAGCCGTAGACGATGGCTGCCAGCAGCAGCAGGGGGACAGCCAGACGCAGCGCCAGCTCTCCGTGGATGATCAGCACCAGTGCCAGCAGCCTGAGCCACATGGTGGCTCCCGCCAGCAGAATGCCGGTGGCCAGCAGCCGCTCCAGCCCTCCCTGCTCCTTGTTGAGGCGGGCAAATTGCAGGGTGAGGGCGGTGGAGGAGGCGAGCCCCGCCAGCATGCTGGTGAGCACCAGCCCGGAGCGGGTGCCGAGCAGGCGCACCGCGAAGTGACCACAGAACGAGATGCCGGCGATCATCACCACCATGAGCCAGATCTTGAAGGGATTGAAGGCATTGAGGGGACCCATCTCGGTATCGGGGAGCACCGGCAGCAGCACCAGGGAGATAAGCAGAAAGCGCAGGGTGGCGTGAAACTCCATTTCGCTCAAGAACAGCATCCCCTGCTGGATCTTGCCCTTGAGCCCCATCAGGAGGGCCGCCAGCACGGCGCAGGCCACCGCCTCGCTCGGGCTCTGCAGCACCGACATCAGCCCCAGCAGGTAGGTGAGCACCATGGCTACCGAGCTGGTGAGGCCGAACTCCCCCTGCCAGCGCTGGGCCAGCCAGACCGAGAGGCCGCACCCCGTCACCACGGTCAGCAGACCGAGCAGGGCCAGCCAGGCGCCCAGGGTGGGCAGCAGCAGGGCGCAGACCCCGCCGAGCAGACCGATGAGGCCATAGGTGCGCATCCCGGCGATGCGCTGGTTGTCTCCGAGCTGGCGCACCTGCCAGCCCCGCTCCAGCCCGATGATGAGTCCGATGGCCAGGGACACCAGGGCGCCGTAGACAGGCTCGGCCTCTATCCACATGGGTTTCTCCTCCCGCTGCCGTTTCAGTGAGGATGGCACAGGGCATCCCGGGGCAGGGGGAGCTGGCTCACAGAGCGGGTGTCCCGCCTGCCGGGGTCTTGCAAACAAAAAAAAGGCGCCACCTGGAGGGGGCGCCTGGAAAGGTCAAACCTTGCGGTTTGCAGACCAACGGAACCAAAGATCACACACTTCACACTCAGCACTGCTGTGGGGGCAGGGCTCAACCCTGCCACTTGCCTCCTTCCACTATCACGTCGTTGGGATCGGTATCGGCGCTCAGTTTGTCGCGCACATACTGGTCGTAGAGTTTCAGCAGGTACTTCTCTTCCCCCAGCTTGGCGAGACGGTCGTTGACCCAGTCACGCAGCTCGATATTGCCCTTCTTCACCGCCGGCGCGATGGGGTCTTCCGAGCCCAGCTTCTCGGGCAGCACCCGATAGCCCGGGTTCTCCTTGGCCCAGCTGAACAGCACCAGGTTGTCCTGGGCATAGGCATCGCCGCGGCCCTGGGCCAGGGCCTGCAGGGATTCGGTGTTCTTCTCGAACTTGAGCACCTTCCAGTCCGGGTGGTTGCGGGTCAGCCAGATGTCGGCCGTGGTGCCGGTGGTGACGATAAGCCGCTTGCCGGCCAGATCGTCGAGCTTCTTGGCGTCGCTGCCTTCCGGCACCAGCACCTGCACCGCGACCTTGAGGTTCGGGTTGGTGAAGTCCACCACCTGCCGCCGCTCCGGGGTCACCGTCATGTTGGCGAGGATCAGATCCACCTTGTCGCTCTGCAGGAAGGGAATGCGACTGGCGGGCTCCACCGCCACGAACTCGACCTTGTTCTCGTCCCCCAGCAGATCCTTGGCGAAGCGGCGGCCGAGATCGGTGTCAAAGCCGACGTAGTTGCCCTTCTCGTCCACATAGCCAAACGGCGGCTTGTCGGTGAAGACACCGACGATGAGCTTGTCCCGCGCCTTGATCTTGGCGAGGGAACCGTCTTCTGCCTGGGCGGCGCCGCTGGCGAGGCCCAGGCCGATGAGGGCGCTAAACAGGACCGAGGTAATTATCTTCATGCTGACTCCTTTCGTTTGCTGACAGTTGTATAAGAAAACTTGGCGAGGAACTGGCGCGCACGCTGGCTGCGCGGGCTCTCGAAAAACTGATGGGGGGCGGCCTGCTCCAGGATGTGGCCACCGTCCATGAAGACGATGCGATCCGCCACCGCCTGGGCGAACGCCAGCTCGTGGGTGACGATGAGCAGGGTCATGCCGCTGCCGGCGAGATCCCGGATCACCTCCAGCACCTCCTGTACCATCTCGGGATCCAGCGCTGCGGTCACCTCGTCAAACAGCATCACCTGGGGGTTCATGCACAGGGCCCGCACGATGGCGATGCGCTGCTGCTGGCCGCCGGAGAGCTGGCGCGGATAGTCATGGCGCCGCTCCCACAGACCGATGCGGGTCAGCAGCTGCTCCGCCTGCAGCAGGGCCTCCTGCCGCTCCCGCTTCTGCACCTGCACAGGGCCGAGCAGCACGTTCTCCAGCACCGTCAGGTTGGGGAAGAGGTGATAGCTCTGGAACACCATGCCGATGCGCTGGCGAAGCCGCTGCCAGTCGGTGCTGGCATCCAGCAACTCTCCGTCGAAGCGAATGTCGCCCCCCTGAATGGGTTCGAGCCCGTTGAGGGTGCGCAGCAAGGTGCTCTTGCCACAACCGCTTGGCCCCAGGATGACAATCACTTCCCCGGCGTTCACCGTGAGGCTGACCTCGTCCAGTACCCGGTGTTGGCCGAATTGTTTGCTGACAGCATTGAGCTCAAGCAGAGGTGTCATACCGCATTACCCCATTGTTGCTCCAGCCGGCGCGAGGCGAGCGAGAGCGGATAGCAGACCAGAAAAAAGAACAGGAACAGCAGACCGTAGATAAGCAGCGAGCCATAGGTGCGCTCGATGATCTGCTGGCCCACCTTGATCACCTCCACCACCCCGATCAGCACCGCCAGGGAGCTGGTCTTGATGATGCGGGTGTAGATGTTGATGGTCGGCGGCGTCAGCCGTTGCAGCGCCTGGGGCAGCAGCACGTGGCGATAGAGCTGCCAGCGGGAGAGCCCGAGCGCCAGGCCAGCCTCCTGCTGGCCGCGGGCGAGGGAGTTGAGGCCGCCGCGAACCACTTCGCCTACCTCGCTGGCGCCCCACAGGGCCAGCACCAGCACGGCGCACCAGAAGGCCGGGATATCCAGGCCAAAGAAGATCGGCAGCCCGAAGAAGAAGAGGTAGAGCCAGACCAGCACGGGCACCACCCGAAACAGCTCCAGATAGACCCGCAGCACGACCCGAGTCAGCCTTCCCCCTTGCTGGGCCAGCACGCCGTAACCGACCCCGCCCAGGGTGGCGAACAGGATGGCGAGCAGGGAGATGGCGAGGGTCTGGCCCGCGCCCACCGCCAGCAGCGGCAGCGCCTGCGCCAACTGCTCAGTGACCGGACTGGCCATAGTGATCCCTCCTTTCTTGTGCATGGGTGGCGAGTGACGGCGGCAGCAGGACAATAGGTGCCTTCATCAGTTGCTCAATGACCGAACTGACCATGTTGCAGCCTCCTTTCAACGACGCGCAGGGCAAGGGAGAGCGGCAGAAAGATCAGCACGCACATCAAGGTCAGCACCGCCAGCATCTCGTAGGTCTTGTAGTAGAGGGCGATGTAGTTCTTGGTGGTGTAGAGGAGCTCGGGCACCGCCACCGCCGAAGCCACCGTGGTCTCTTTGAGCAGAAAGATGAAGTTGGCAAACAGCGCCGGCAGGCTGGCGAGCCAGGCCTGGGGCAGCTGGACGTGGCGCAGCAGCTGCCAACGGGAGAGGCCGATGGCCCGGCCTGCTTCCAGCTGGCTGGGGGGGATTGCCTGAACGCCTGCCCGCAGCGCCTCGGTGAGGTAACCGCCACCGAGGAAGGTCATGGCGATCACCGCCGTGGCAAAGCCGGAGAGCGAGATGCCGAGCGCCGGCAGCCCGAAGTAGAGAAAGAACAGCTGGATCAAGAGCGGCGTGTTGCGGGCCAGCTCCACATAGGCGCGGATCACCCCGTTCAGCCAGGGCTTGTGCAGGCTTTGCAGCGTCACGTTGAGTATCGCCACGGCGAGCGAGGTGAGGATCACGATGGCGCCGAGCTGCAAGGTGACCCAGACCGATTGGCCGAACGTCGGCAGGGTAGTGAGAACAAAGGACCAGTCGAAGCTCATGCCGGGATCCTCCCGTCGCGGCGCAGCCGCTGGGGCACGACCGTGATGGCGTCAGGGTACTTGATGCCGGCGCCGGTGTTGAGCACCACCACCCGCTCGCCCCCCTGTATCCAGCCAGCTTCCCGCAGCTGGCGGGCGGCGGCGAAGGCGGCCGCCCCTTCCGGGCAGACGAAGCTGCCTTCGCGCGCGGCGAGTTGACGGATCTCGCGCTGGATGGCGCCATCGTCCACCGCGACGGCGCACCCCTCGGTGCGATAGAGGGCGTCCAGCACCAGAAAGTCCCCCAGCGCCTTGGGCACGTTGATGCCAAAAGCGAGGGTCTGGGAATCGGGCCAGAAGCGCGATTCGCGCTCCCCCTGCTGCCAGGCCTGGACGATGGGCGCGCAGCCGCTCGCCTGCACCGCCACCAGTCGCGGCAGCGGCCCCTTGACCCAGCCCAGCTCCTGCAACTCCCGCAGCGCCTTGTAGATGCCGATGAGACCAACCCCGCCGCCGGTGGGGTAGAGGATGACGTCCGGCAGGGTCCAGCCGAGCTGCTCTGCTATCTCCAGCCCCATGGTCTTCTTGCCCTCGATGCGATAGGGCTCCTTGAGGGTGGAGGCATCGAACAGCCCCTGCTCGGCCACCGCCTCGGCCACCTGGCGACCGGCGTCGCTGATGAGGCCATCCACCAGATAGAGGCGGGCACCGGCCAGCGAGGTCTCCAGTCTTGTGATGGCGGGTGCCGCCTGGGGCATGACTATGGTGCTGCGCAAGCCGGCGCGGGCGCCATAAAGCGCCCAGGCCGCACCGGCGTTGCCGTTGGTGGGCATGGCGAAGTGGGTGATGCCGAGCTCCCGGGCGCGGGAGACGCCGACCGCGGCGCCGCGGGCCTTGAAAGAACCGGTGGGGATGATGCTCTCATCCTTCATCCAGAGATCCGGAATGCCGATCTGTTTGCCGAAAGCGGGCAGGGGCAGCAGAGGGGTGAAGCCTTCCCCCAGGGTGATCACCTGGGCGGGGTCGCGCACCGGCAGCAGCTCGTGGTAGCGCCACAGGCTGGCGGGGCGCCCCAGCAGAGCGGCCGGGTGCCAGGCCTGTTTCAGGGCCTCGAGGTCGTAACTGGCCAGCAAGGGGGCACCGACCGGGCTCAACTGCTGGGGCTGATCGGCATTCACTATCTCGCCGGTCTTGCTGCAACGTAGATGTGATAGGTAGCTGTACGGCATGCTTTATCCTGAATGGCTCACGTTGGCTGGTGTCTTATTCCATCCTGTGACCCAAGGGCCGGATAACAAACAAAATAAAGCGGCAAACTTAAGCGAAAAAATTCATATGGCTCCCCCGTGTCGGCGGGCCACCCTCTGCCACCGGTCGGGGGGTTGGGCCATCCGGCGCGCTTTGTTAACCTGCCCGCTCACTCAAACCGCAGGGAGCCGCCTCGATGCGAGCCATTGTCAGCCTGCTGGCCCTGTCACTGCTCTGTGCGTGCAGCGGCCAGCCAACCAGAGAGGATGCCATGTCAGGGAATACGCGCCTTCACTACCCGGTCACCCGCCAGGGTGAGCAGGTGGATCACTATTTCGGCCAGGCCGTGGCCGACCCCTATCGCTGGCTGGAGGATGACCGCAGCCCCGAGACGGAGGCCTGGGTCAAGGCCCAGAACCGGGTGACTCAGGGTTACCTGGCGCAGATCCCGTATCGCGCCGCCATCAAGGAGAAGCTGGCCGCCTCCTGGAACTACGCCAAGGAGGGGGCGCCGTTTCGCGAGGGGCGCTACCACTACTTCTTCAAGAACGACGGTCTGCAGAACCAAAACGTCCTGTGGCGCCAGCTGGAGGGCAAGCCGGCGGAGGTATTCCTCGATCCCAATACCCTCAGCCCCGACGGCACCACGGCGCTGGATCAGCTGAGTTTCTCCCGCGATGGCCGCATCCTGGCCTACTCCTTGTCGCTGGCCGGCAGCGACTGGCGCGAGATCCACCTGATGGACGTAGAGAGCAAGCAGCCGCTGGAGGCGCCCCTCAGGGACGTGAAGTTCAGCGGCATCAGCTGGCTCGGCAACGAGGGCTTCTTCTACTCGAGCTACGACAAGCCCGACGGCAGCGAGCTGTCGGCCAGGACCGATCAGCACAAGGTCTATTTCCACCGGCTCGGCACGGCGCAGGAGGATGACCGGCTGGTGTTCGGCGCCATCCCGGCCCAGCACCACCGCTACGTGGGGGCGACCGTCACCGAAGATGACCGCTTCCTGCTCATCTCGGCGGCGAACTCCACCTCCGGCAACCGCCTCTATGTGAAGGATCTGGGCCAGGAGAACGCGCCGCTGCTGACGGTGCAGGGGGATCTGGATGCGGACGTGAGCCTGGTGGACAACCAGGGCGGCACCCTTTATCTGCTGACCAACCGGGACGCCCCCAACGGCCGGCTGGTGACGGTGGATGCCGCCAACCCGGGTCCGGCGCGCTGGCGGGATCTCATCCCCGAGCGTCAGCAGGTGCTGACGGTACACAGCGGCAGCGGCTATCTGTTTGCCGAGTACATGGTGGATGCCACCGCCCGGGTCGAGCAGTTCGACTACGAAGGCAAGCGGGTGCGCGAGGTGGCGCTGCCCGGCCTTGGCAGCGTCAGTGGCTTCAACGGCAAGCACGACGATCCCGCCCTCTACTTCGGCTTCGAGCACTATGCCCAGCCGCCGACTCTCTACCGGTTCGAGCCCAAGAGCGGCGCCATCAGCCTCTATCGCGCCTCGGCGGCGCCGTTCAAACCGGAGGATTACGTTTCCGAGCAGCGCTTCTACCAGAGCAAGGACGGCACCCGGGTGCCGCTCATCATCAGCTACCGCAAGGGGCTGAACCTCGATGGCAGCAACCCGACCATCCTCTACGGCTATGGCGGCTTCGACGTGAGCCTGACCCCGAGCTTCAGCGTGTCGGTAGCCAACTGGCTGGATCTGGGGGGCGTCTATGCGGTGGCCAACCTGCGCGGGGGCGGCGAGTACGGCCAGGCCTGGCACCTGGCGGGCACCCAGCAGAACAAGCAGAACGTGTTCGACGATTTCATCGCGGCGGCCGAGTACCTCAAGGCCGAGGGCTACACCCGCACCGATCGGCTGGCGATCCGAGGTGGCTCCAACGGCGGTCTGCTGGTGGGGGCGGTCATGACCCAGCGGCCGGATCTGATGCGGGTCGCCCTGCCGGCGGTGGGGGTGCTCGACATGCTGCGCTACCACACCTTCACCGCCGGGGCGGGCTGGGCCTATGACTACGGCACCAGCGCCGACAGCGAGGCGATGTTCGACTACCTGAAGGGCTACTCGCCCCTGCACAACGTCCGGCCCGGGGTCAGCTACCCCTCGACCCTGGTGACCACGGCGGATCACGACGATCGGGTGGTGCCGGCCCACTCCTTCAAGTTTGCCGCCACCCTGCAGGCCGACAATGCCGGCCCCCATCCCCAGCTCATCCGCATCGAGACCAATGCCGGGCACGGGGCGGGCACGCCGGTGGCCAAACTTATCGAGCAGAGTGCGGACATCTATGCCTTCACCCTGTACGAGATGGGCTACAGGGAGCTGCCGCGTCAGCCTTGATCCGGGCGAGACGGGCGCCAGCCATCCACTATCATCAGGGCCCTGCGGGGCCCTTTTTATTGCCGCGCGTTGGAAGAGCTGCGCTGGCTGCACTAGCTGCGACCATCCCTGTCTCGCCGCTGGCCCGTTTTGGCAGACGGGCCCCATCTGTCATCCCCCCGGTGGTATAGTCAGCCACAAGATCCGCATTCAAGGAGTCCATCGTGAAGAAGATCATCTACATCCTGCTGGGGTTGGCGCTGGCGGCCGTGGTGGCCATCGCCGCCCTGGTGTCTCTCATCGATCCCAACCAGTTCAAGCCCCAGCTGGCGGAGCAGGTGCGCAAGAGCACCGGCCGCGAGCTGGTGATACAAGGGGATATCGGCTGGCGTTTCTGGCCGAGCCTCGGCCTCTCCCTCGAGAAGGTGGCGCTACGCAACCCCGCCGGCTTTGCCGAGCCCGACCTGGTGCGATTCGAGCAGGGTGAGGCCTCGGTAGGCTTGCTGCCGCTGCTCTCCCACCGACTTGAGATCGGCAAGGTGACCCTGAGCGGCGCTCATCTGTTTATCCAGACCAGGGCTGACGGCAGCTCCAACCTGAGGGATCTACTCCAGGCCTCCGCCGACCCCAAGGGGGAGGCGACCTCCGAGCCCGCCGCAACGACGCCCCCAGCCGCCAGTGACAAACAGCCCTGGCAGATCAGCCTGCAAGGCATCGCGCTGGTGGATGCCAGCGCCCTGGTGCGGGACGACCGCAGCGGTACCGTCTCCCGGCTCGACAGGCTGGATCTCGATCTGGGGCAGTTGACCCCGGGGGAGTGGGTACCGGTGACCCTGGCGGCCAAGGGGGCACAGGGGGATCTGGCCTTTGATCTCAAGGGTCAGGCCCAGCTCAAACCGGCCCGGGAGGCCATGAAGAGCGAGCTTAAGGATCTCAATCTCAGCGGCAGCCTGAACCAGCCGACCCAGCGGCTGGATGCTTTCTCCCTCAAGGCCGATCGGCTGGCATTGGGGGAGTGGAGCAGTCTGAGCCTTAGCCTCAGCGGGGCACAGGGGGCGGCGGACAAGCCGACCCTGGCCGGTACGCTGGAGGGGACCCTCAAGGCGCGCCTCGATGAAAACCGGCAACTGCTGGAGCTGTCGGATGCCGTGCTGGCCGCCAAGCTGAGCGGCGATGCCCTGCCGCGCCCGCAGATGCAGCTCAAACTCGCTGGCTTTGCCCGCGCCGAGCTGGACAAGCAGGCCGTCACCCTCAGCAACCTGGTGATGGGGGTGGATGATGCTCTGCTGAGCGGCAGCGGCGCCGTTCGTCTGGGGGCCGTTCCCAAAGTGGACTTTGACCTCAAGGGGGAGAAGCTGGATCTCGACGGCTGGCTCGGTCAACCGGCCAAGGCTGCACCTGTGGCCGCCACCTCGGGAGCGGCTGCACCGGCCGGAACGCCGACACAGACCGCCGTGCCCGCCAACAGGGCGCTCTCCACGGCCGAACCGGATCTTACCGCCCTCAAGTCGGTGGACCTGGCTGGCCGACTGCAACTGGGCAGCCTGCGCCTCAAGGGGCTGGATCTGAGCGCCGTCGATCTGCAACTGGCCCTGGCCGGTGGCCAGCTCACCCTCAAGCAGTTCAGCGCCGGGGTGGCCGGCGGCCAGGTGACCGCCAGCGGCGTGCTTGATGCCCGTCAGCAGCCGGCCCGCTATCAGGTGCATAAGCGGGTGCAGGGAGTCGAAGTGCGGCCCCTGCTGCAGACCCTGGCCCAGACCGACCTGCTGGAAGGCAAGGGGGATCTGGAGGTGGAGGTGCAGGGTAGCGGTCTTTCCGAGCAGGCGCTGCGCAGCCGGATGCAGGGCAAGGTGAACCTCAAGTTGAGCGACGGTGCCCTGCACGGCATCAACCTGGCGGAGATGATCCGCGAGGCGCGGGCCACCCTGACCGGCAAGGGAGCGGATCAGGTGAAGGAGGTGCGCAAGACCGATTTCAGCGCCCTCACCGCCAGCTTCCAGATTGCCGACGGGATTGCCAGGAGCGACGACATCCAGCTCTTTGCCCCCGCCCTGCGGGTGAAGGGGCAGGGCCAGACCGCCTTGGTGCCGGAGACCCTCGACTTCCTGTTCCTCACCTCCGTGGTGGAGAGCAGCAAGGGACAGGGGGGCAAGACGGTGGACGAGCTCAAGGACATCACCATACCGGTGCGCATCGGCGGCCACTGGCAGGCGCCGAGCTACAAGCTCGACGTGAAGGCACTGCTCAGCAACAACAAGGTGCTGGAGGAGAAGGCCCGCAAGGAGGCCGAGCGCGGTCTCAAGAAGCTGCTGGGTGACAAGGCCGACAACGAAGGGGTGAAGGGGGTGGCGGACCAGCTGCTCAAGGGCCTGTTCAAATAGCCACCCTCCCGTTGTTGTCATCAAGAGCCCGCCCCGTGCGGGCTCTTTGCTGTGGTGCCGGGCGTTACGGGACGAGGTGTGGTCGGCAACATGAGGTACTATGCGAAATAGTCTTCGAAACCGGGAACCAGGAGGGTTCATGAACAAACGGGTGCTGATCACCGGCGGTGGCAGAGGTATCGGGGCCGCGACAGCCCGCTATCTGGCGGCGCAGGGTTACCATCTCTGTCTCAACTATCGTCAGGACAGGGCGTCCGCCGAGGCGGTGGTGGCCGAGATCCTGGCCACCCATCCGGTCGAGTGCATCGCGGTGCAGGCCGATGTCAGCGTGGAGGCCGAGGTGGTGCGCCTGTTCGAGGAGATGGACGCGAGGCTCGGCCCCGTTACCCACCTGGTGAACAACGCCGGCAGGTTGCAGCCCCAGATGCGGGTGCTGGAGATGAGCGCAGAGCGCATCAACCAGACTCTGACCACCAATGTCACCAGCTGCTTTCTCTGCTGCCGCGAGGCAGTGCGCCGCATGACGGCAGGGGGCGCCATCGTCAACGTCTCTTCGGCCGCTGCCCGGCTGGGCTCCCCCGGGGAGTACGTGGATTATGCCGCCGCCAAGGGGGCAGTCGACGTGCTGACCAGAGGCTTGTCGCTGGAGCTGGCGGCCCAGGGGATCCGGGTCAACGGGGTGCGTCCGGGTTTCATCTACACCGACATGCATGCCGACGGCGGCGAGCCCGGCCGGGTGGACAGGATCAAGGGGGCCATTCCGCTGCAACGGGGCGGCGAACCCCGTGAGGTGGCGACCGCCATCGCCTGGCTGCTGTCGGACGAGGCCTCCTATGCCACCGGCACCTTCATTGATGTGGCAGGTGGGCGCTAGGTCATCTTCAACAAGCCTCTCGTCAACGAGAAGGGGCGCCATGGCGCCCCTTCTGCTTATTATCCCAGCAGCTGTTGCCAGACCGCCAGCACATGGCCCCGCTCTCGCGGCAACTGATCGTCCCCCACCTTGCGGGAGATCTCCGAGAGATTGAGGCGATGGCCGAGGTTGCGGATCTCCAGATAGGCCTGCTTGAGCCCCTCTGCCTGCTCCAGTGTGAGTACCCCCGCCATCACGCACTCATCGAAGATGCGCACATTGTCTGACCAGCGGGTGAGGGCGTCCGGCTCACCGCAGGCATGGGCCAGCACCAGGTACTGGGCGATGAACTCGATGTCCACCATGCCACCGGGGGACTGCTTGAGATCGAACTCTCCCTCTCCCGCCTTGAGCAGGTGATCCCGCATCTTCTGGCGCATCTCCCGCACTTCGCGGGCCAGGGTGGGCAGATCCCGCTCCTTGGCCAGCACGTCGCGGCGGATGCGGGCAAATTCGGCGACCACGGTATCATCGCCATAGATGGGACGGGCTCGCACCAGGGCCTGATGCTCCCAGGTCCAGGCTTCCTGCTGCTGGTACTGCTCATAGGCCGACAGCGATGAGACCAGCAGGCCTGAGTCGCCGGAGGGGCGCAGCCGCATGTCGATCTCGTAGAGGATGCCGGACGGAGTGCGGGTGCTGAACAGATGCAGGATCCGCTGGGCCAGGCGCAGGTAAAACTGGCGGCTGTCGATGGGCTTGCGGCCATCGGTGTAACTGTTGGGGTCGCCGCCGTGCAGGAACACCAGATCGAGATCCGAGCCGTAGCCGAGTTCGATGCCCCCCAGCTTGCCGTAGGCCACCACCGCAAAGCCGCGCTGGCCGCTCACCGCCACCTCGGGCGGCACCCCGTAGCGTTCGCTCATCTGGGCCCACGCCTGATTGACCACCTCCTCAGTGATCGCCTCCGCCAGCCAGGTGAGGTGGTCGCTCACCTTCATCAGCGGCAGGGCGCCGGCGATGTCGGCGGCGACGATGCGCAGGAGCTGCACCTGCTTGAACTGGCGCAGCGCCTCCATCTGCTGCTCCACATCCTCCTCGGGGATGCGCAGCAGGAACTGGCGCAGCTGGGGCTTGTACTGATCCAGCGGGGTGGGGTGGTAGAGGTGCTGGGGATCCAGCAGCTCGTCCAGCAGGATGGGGTAGCGGGCCAGCTGCTCGCTCACCAGGTTGCTCTCGTCACACAGGCGTACCAGCTGGCGCAGGGCGGCGGGGTTTTCCGCCAGCAGTTGCAGATAGGCGCTGCGGGTGAAGATGCGAGTCAGCAGGGTGCAGACCCGCTCGAACAGGCGGGCGGGCTCGCGGCTCGCCACCACCAGCCGCAGCAGCTCCGGCATCAGCCAGTCCAGGGCGATACGCCCCTGGGGCCCCACCTGACGGCGCTTGTACTCCTCCTTGAAACGCAGCAGGGCGGCGCCGAGGGGGGCGGGCTCCACCACTCCCTGCGTGGTCAGCAGTTTTTCCAGCTCGGCGGCATCGAGCTCGGTGCGCCAGAGATCGAGCCAGAGCTGTTCCAGGTGGGCGGGGGCCTCCTTCTCTTCCCCCACCACGGCGACGAACTCCTGATGGACGGCGGCCATCTCCTCATCGAGGTGGGCCATGAAGGCGTCCCAGTCGGTAAAGCCGAGGGTGGCGATGAGCCGCTGGCGATCCCGATCCTCGGTGGGCAGAGTCTGGGTCTGCTGATCGCCGATCTCCTGCAAGATGTTTTCCACCCGGCGCAGGAAGCGATAGGCGGTGAGCAGGCGTTCGCACTGGCTCCCCTCCAGGGCGCCCCCCTGGGCGATGGCGGCCAGCGCCTCGGGCAGGTGGCGTACCCGCAGGGCGGGCTCGCGCCCGCCACGGATGAGTTGCAGCGCCTGGGCGATAAACTCCACCTCGCGAATGCCCCCGGCCCCCAGCTTGATGTTGCCCTCCAGTCCTTTGCGGCGCACCTCGGCGGCGATCATCGCCTTCATCTGGCGCAGGCCGTCGATGACGCCGAAGTCGATGTAGCGGCGGAACACGAAGGGGCGCAGCAGTTCGGTCAGGGCCGTGGCGTGTTCACACTGGGGGCCCAGCACCCGCGCCTTGACCATGGCGTAGCGCTCCCAGTTGCGGCCGTGATGCTGGTAGTAGTCCTCCATAGCGGCGAAGGAGATGGCGAGCGGCCCCGCATCGCCAAAGGGGCGCAGCCGCATGTCGACCCGGAACACCTGACCATCCTGGGTGGGCTGGTGGAGGGCGTTGATGAGACGCTGCCCCAGCTTGATGAAGAACTGCTGGTTGGCGAGCTCCCGCCGCCCGCCAACGGTGTAGCCGTTCTCGGGGAAGGTGAAGATAAGGTCGATGTCCGAGGAGAAGTTGAGCTCGCCGCCGCCGAGCTTGCCCATCCCGAGGATGAGCAGCGGCTGGGGGTTGCCATCGCCGTCCATGGGGGTGCCCAGCTCGCTGCACTGTTTGGCGTAGAGCCAGTCGCGGGCTCCACAGATGAGGGCATCCGCCAGCTTGGTGAGATGGATGAAGCTCTCTTCGACCTCGGACTCCCCGAGCAGCTCGCGCCAGGCGATCACCAGCATGCGGCTGCGGCGGAACTGACGCAGGATGCGCTTGAGCGCCTCCTCGTCCGCGACCTCGGCGAGCAGGGCTGCGAGCTCAGGTTCATAGGCGGGCCAGCGCTCGGCCCGGGTCAGTGCGTCCGATGCCAGGGTCTCGGCCAGCAGCCCCGGCTGCTTGATAAGGGAGTCGGCGACAAAGTCGGAGAGGCCGAGCAGGGTCAGCAGGGTCTGGCGGGTGGGCTCGGGCAGTGCGTCATACTGGGGCGCCAGGGCGAGCAGCCGCTGCCAGTGGCGCAGGGCCTGCTCCTGCAACAAGGGAGAGAAGGCGGAGAAAGAGGGAGAGTGCTGGGCCACGGTTGCCATCCTTGTGGTTGACGAGTCTGCAGGGAGAGTGAAATGCCGGCTGCCAATCTAGCACTCCCGGGCGCTGGCGTCACAGCGCCGCTGCCCGGAAGGTGATCCGGCGACGGATCTGGCGATCGGCCGGGCTCAGGGACGCCGGTAGATCTCGGGGTCGTAGATTTCCATCAGGCTGCCGGGGCTTCTCGGCGGCACAAAACCGAAGCCGGCGTAGAGGCCGTGGGCATCGGAGGTGGCGAGGGAGAGACGGCGCAGCCCTTGCAGCTCCGGGTGGGCGAGGATGGCTGCCACCAGGGCCTTGCTGTGACCGCGCCCGCGATGTTCGGGCAGCACGAAGACGTCGGCGAGATAACCGAAGGTTGCCTTGTCGGTGATGACCCGGGCGAAGGCGACCTGCTGGCCGTCGAGATAGGCTCCGAAGCACAGGGAGTGGTTGATGGCCCGCTGCAGGGTAGCGAGGGGAATGCCGAGGCACCAGTAGGCCTCTTCACTGAGGAAACGGTGAATGAGCGGGACGTCGAGGCGCCCCTTGTCGTCGCTTATCTCAAGCGCACGTTCTGTGGTCTGCATCCTGGCTCCTTGCCGTGATGAAAAAAGAAAGGCCCCTAAGGGGGCCTTCCAGTGTACTCAAATCACGACCTCAGGCCAGCCTGAAGGTTTGACGATGGGCGCCAGCATCAGGCCAGCATCAGGCCAGCATCAGGCCAGCATCAGGCCAGCTTGAAGGCCTGGATATGGCTGTCCAGCGTCTGGCTGTGGTGTTCCACCAGTTCGGAGGCATCTTTCAGCTCCCGCAGCACCACGACGGAGCCTTCCACCACCTGTTTGACCTGCTCCAGGTTGGCATTCATCTCCTCGGCGACCGAGCTCTGCTGCTCGGAGGCGGCGGCGATCTGGCGGTTCATGTCGGCCACTCCTTGCACCCGCTGCACTATGGTGTCGAGCTGGGTACCAGCCTGGGTCACCTGCTCCACCCCCTTGTCCGCCTGCTGCACGCTCTCGGCCATCAGGCCGACGGCCTGGCGGGCGTTGCCCTGAAGCTGCTCGATCATCTTCTGGATCTCGACGGTGGCCGCCTGGGCACGGTTCGCGAGTTCGCGCACCTCGGAGGCGACCACGGCAAAACCGCGACCCGCTTCACCGGCGCGGGCGGCCTCGATGGCGGCGTTCAGGGCCAGCAGGTTGGTCTGCTCGGAGATGCTGCGGATGGTGTCCACCACGGAGCCGATGCGATCGACCCCGTGCTCCACTTCGTTGACCACGGTGGAGGAGCGCTGGATGTTGCCGGAGAGAGTGTCGATGGTGTTGACGGTAGCCGCCACGCAGCGGCTGCCCTCCTCGGCCAGCTGGCTGGTTTCGGCGGTGGCGTGGGACG
The DNA here is from genome assembly GCF_002903485.1 of Aeromonas sp. ASNIH7. Classification (NCBI taxonomy): domain Bacteria; kingdom Pseudomonadati; phylum Pseudomonadota; class Gammaproteobacteria; order Aeromonadales; family Aeromonadaceae; genus Aeromonas; species Aeromonas sp. ASNIH7. Next base: position 1,327,196 of record NZ_CP026226.1, on the reverse strand, counting down.
CCTGCTCCGCGTGGTTGGCCACCTCTCGAATGGCACCGACCATCTGGCTCATGGCGCTGGCAAGCTGCTCAATCTGGGTGAACTCCTCGTTGATGGCCTCGTTCGCCTCATCCATGCAGAGAGTCACCTGGGAGGCGATCTCGTTGAGCTCCTTGCAGGCGGCACGCTGGGTCCCGAACACCTCCTTGAGGTTCTCCTGGGAGTGGGCCACCGCCTTGGCGATGTCGCCGAACTCGTCCCGGGACTTGAGCAGCACGCTGTGGCTGAGATCCTTGTTGGCGAAACGCTCCAGCAGCCCCACCAGGTAGTGGACCTGCTTGACCATGAGGCGGGAGCCGGTGAGCAGCAGCACCACGAAGACGACCCCCATGAGCGCCGTCTCCACCAGCCCGGTCCAGAGCAGGCGATCGGCGATGGTGTTGGCCATGGCGGCATCAATGCCCTCGCTGAGCAGGGTCGCTTCCAGGTTGCTGGCATCGAACCAGAGTTTGGCCAGCAGCAGCAGGGTGCTGAACACCATGAGCAGCACCACCTTGGGCACCAGTCGGATGTTGCTCATGCGCCTCTCCAGCGGGTTCAACTGCATAATTTTTCTCCTTTCAACGTCCATTATTCCTTTGCCGTCATAGCTATCGGCATTATCTTCCTTTTTATTAATTTGCACCGTGCTTAAAGTTGGAAAATGTATGCGACATCACTTAACTCATTTGCGTACCATGGATCTGCTGATGGGGTTTCTCTCCGTGATTTCGGTTTGCCTGGTGGCTGCTCGCTGGCTGGGGCACGGTGAACTGAGCCCCCAGACTTTGCAGCTCTTTTATGATGTCGACAGCCTGATCTGCTACTTCTTCCTCGCTCACTTCGCCTATGGCTGGGCGCGCGCCTCCGACAGGATGGCCTTCTTCAAGAGCAACTGGTTCTATCTGCCCGGCAGCCTGCCCATGGTGGAACAACTACGTTGGGCGCGGCTCATCCAGCTGTGGCGGGTCTACCAGTTGCTCCGGGACAGACCGGATCTGCTGGCCATGTTCCGTCGTGAACGCAACGAAACCACCCTCTCCGGCATTCTCTTCCTCTTCTTCCTGTTGCTGGGGGTCGGCTCCGGCGTCATGTACTGGCTGGAAACGGGGCAACCCGGCAGCCAGATCCAGACTCCTTACGATGCCTTCTGGTGGACGCTGGTGACCCTCTCTACCGTGGGGTACGGGGATCTGGTGCCCAAGACGGAGGAGGGGCGCTTCGTCGCCAGCCTGCTGATCCTCTTTGGAGTGGGGTTGTTTGGCGCCCTCAGCGGCTTCATGGCCAGCCTGTTCGTCCATCCCGGCAAGACCAACGACGACACCGCGGTGTGGCGACGCCAGCAGAGCGAGCAGCAGGCGCAACTGCTCAAAGAGCTCAAGGCCCTGCGCGCTGAGGTACAGGCGCTGAAACAGAAGTAGGTACGACGTCTGGAATGGTCGCGTGGCAAACCGGCGGCGCTGCGAGACAGCTCTCACTCGGGGAGATGGCGCTTTTCTTTGCTTGTCCTTTGACCCGCAGGCGGCTTAACATTCGGCCTGCAACCTAATCCAACGAAGAGAATCGATCGACCATGCGCGCCCTTCTCGGGATCCTGATCTGCTTGTGTGCCCAACAGGCACTGGCCGATACCCGCTATGTTTCAGACAACATCTTTACCTATATCCACAACGGTCCGGGTACCCAGTACCGGATCCTCGGCAGCGTCAAGGCCGGTGAGCCGCTGGAGGTCAAGGCGGTGAACCAGGAGGCCGGATTCACCCAGGTGGTGGACGGTCGTGGCCGCGAGGGCTGGATCAAGAACAGCGAGCTGCAGGGGGAGATCAGCCTGCGTGAACGCCTTCCCCAGGTTCAGAAAGAGCTGGACGAAGCCAAGGCCCGTCTGCTGAACCTCAATGGCGACAACGAGAAACGCTTCGCCGAGAAGGATGGCAAGATCGCCGAGCAGAGCAAGGAGATCGCCAGCCTCAAAGCCCGTCTGGACAGCCAGAGCGCCGAGATGAGCAGCCTCAAGGAACAGAACGACGCCCTGACCCAGAGCTATGACAACCGTGAGCACGACATGCAGATGGACTGGTTCATCCGCGGTGGTGCCATGGTGGGGGCGGCATCCTGCTCGGGATCCTCCTGCCCATGCTCCCGCGCCGTCGCAAGAGCAGCGAGCGCTGGATGAACTGATCGCCCGGGCGGTCAACAGGATGAAAGGTCGCCAGAGGCGGCCTTTTTTCATGGTGTGTCTGGCGAGAAGAGGGCCATGTCGGGGGTCGCCATCGGCCCTTCCCGCTCGTAAGATGAGGCGAACGATCCTGTGCCGCGCGCATTCTCAACAAGAGCCTTCATCATATGTCATCAACTGAACAGGCCTTCTGGTTCGTGCTGGGGGGCGATCACCTCGTCCTGCTGGATGAACAGGGGCGCATTCCACAAGGGCCCCGTGCCGTTTTGCCCACCCATCTGCACACCGCCCCCTTCGAGCGCTTCGACGAGTGGGACGGCCTGCCTTGCCATCTGCTGGATCTGGGGGGCGAGGCGGAGACCGGGGCCATGGCCCCGCTGCGCCAGCTCATGGTGGCGGGGGACGAAGAGGGCTTTCGCCTCGCAGGGCGGGCCTGGCAGCTCGCCACTTTTCGCCGTACCCATCGTTTCTGCGGTGAGTGCGGCGCCCCCATGACCCCGAGGGAAGGGGAGTGGGCCCAGGGGTGTCATCACGGCCATGTCGTCTATCCGCGCATCTCCCCCTGCATCATCGTCGCGGTGCGCAAGGGGCCGGCCATCTTGCTGGCAGCCCACCGCCGTCACTATCAGGCGGATGATCCCATGTATACCGTGCTGGCCGGCTTCGTGGAGGCGGGGGAGAATCTGGAGCAGTGCGTGGCGCGGGAGGTGTTCGAGGAGAGCGGCATCCGGGTGACCAATGTGCGTTACGTGGCGAGCCAGCCCTGGCCCTTCCCCCACAGCCTGATGATGGGCTTCACCGCCGACTACGAGAGCGGCGAGATCCGGGTGCAGGATGACGAACTGGTGGCGGCAGGCTTCTTTGAGGCTGACCGGCTGCCGCGCTTGCCCCCTCATGGCACCATAGCGCGCCGGCTCATCGAACAGTGCCTCGCCGAGGCGCGTTGAGGGAAAACAGGGGCGCTTGTATGCGCCCCCTCACATCTTTGCACTCCTGCGGCGATGTGCGGCGTCAGGGGCGCCCTCAGCCTTGCACAAAGTGGTATCATGTCCGCCATTTTATGCGTGACATGACTCAGGAACTGGGATGAAAGAGCTGAAAAACGATCGATACCTGCGTGCCCTGCTGCGCCAGGAAGTGGACATGACCCCGGTATGGATGATGCGTCAGGCTGGCCGTTATCTGCCGGAATACAAGGCGACCCGCGCCGTTGCGGGGGATTTCATGTCCCTGTGTCGCAACGCCGAGCTGGCCTGTGAAGTCACCTTGCAGCCCCTGCGCCGCTATCCACTCGATGCCGCCATTCTCTTCTCCGACATCCTGACCGTGCCCGATGCCATGGGGCTGGGCCTCTACTTCGAACAGGGGGAAGGCCCGCGCTTCGAGCGCCCGATCACCTCCATGGCCGACGTGCAGGCCCTGCCCATCCCGGATCCGGAAGACGAGCTCGGCTACGTGATGAATGCGGTGCGCACCATCCGCCGCGAGCTCAAGGGCGACGTGCCGCTTATCGGCTTCTCCGGCAGCCCCTGGACCCTGGCCACCTACATGGTGGAGGGGGGCAGCTCCAAGGCCTTCACCAAGATCAAGAAGATGATGTATGCAGAGCCGCAGACCCTGCATCTGCTGCTCGACAAGCTGGCGGACAGCGTGATTAGCTATCTCAACGCCCAGATCAGGGCGGGTGCCCAGGCGGTCATGGTATTCGACACCTGGGGCGGCGTGCTCACCCCGCGCGATTACCGCGACTTCTCCCTGCAGTACATGCACAAGATCGTCGATGGCCTGATCCGTGAACATGAGGGCCGCCGTGTGCCGGTCACCCTGTTCACCAAGAACGGCGGCCAGTGGCTGGAGCAGATCGCCGCCACCGGCTGTGATGCCCTGGGGCTGGACTGGACCACCGACATCGCGGACGCCAAACGCCGGGTCGGCGACAAGGTGGCGCTGCAAGGCAACATGGACCCCTCCATGCTCTACGCCACCCCGGAGCGGATCCGCGAAGAGGTCGCCACCATTCTGGCCGGTTTCGGTCATGGCAACGGTCATGTCTTCAACCTGGGGCACGGCATCCATCAGGATGTGGACCCGGAACATGCCGGCGTGTTCGTCAACGCGGTGCATGAGCTCTCCGCCCGGTACCACGGTCGCTGAGCGCGGCAAACAGCGTGATGAACGGGGCCTGCGGGCCCCGTTTTGCTGTCCGTGACACAGGGGGCTGCATCCTGGTTGCGGCTCGGGTTACACTGCACCCCCATGTTGGCAGTCGTGGCCGGGATGGGGTCGTTGAGGGGCAGGAGGCTGGATGGAGAAGCAGGCGTGGGATTGGGGCATCGACCTTGGCGGGACCAAGTGCGAGTGCGTGGTGCTCGATGGCGACGAGGTGTTGCTGCGCCACCGCATTCCCACTGAACGGCACGGCGGCTACCAGCACATGCTGGGCCAGATCGCCAAACTGGTGGACGAGTGTGCCGCCAAACTCGGTCAGCGTCCTGCACTCATCGGCATGGGGACGCCGGGGGCCCGGGACCCCCAGACCGGGCTGCTGAAAAACAGCAACACCACCGAGTTCAACGGCAAGCCGCTCAAGGAAGATCTGGAGCGCAGGCTGGGCGTCCCCGTGCTCATCGCCAACGACGCCAACTGTTTCGCCCTGGCGGAAACCCATCTGGGGGCGGTGCGCCAGCAGCATCCCGATGCAAAAGTGGTGTTTGGCATCATCATGGGCACCGGGGTCGGGGCCGGCATCGTCATCAACGGCCAGATCCTCAACGGTCACCACGGCATCGCCGGGGAGTGGGGGCACAACGTCCTGTTGCCGGAGGGGCCAGAGTGCTACTGCGGCAAGCGCGGCTGCGTCGAAACCCTCATCAGCGGCCCGGCGCTGGAGGCCTGGTACGAGGCCAGGACCAAACGCCGTCTCTCGCTCGCCCAGATTGCTGCGGCCAGTGCCCATGATCACGTCGCCAGGCTCACCATGGACAGGTTGCACCTGCTGTTCGGCCAGGCCCTCGCCAACGTGATCAATATTCTCGATCCGGACGTCATCGTCATCGGTGGCGGCGTGGGCAATGTGCAGAGCCTCTATCGCGCCGGGCGCGAAACGGTATTGCCCTTCCTGTTCAACCCCCGTTTCGCCACCCCCATGATAGCGCCGGCCCTGGGGGACAGCGCCGGGGTATTCGGTGCCGCACTGCTGGCCCGCGGCGTCTTTCGCGAGGCACTGCTCTCGTGAGTCGCCCCTTCCTCCCATCCCTTTGTCGCAGCTAAGGACACAACGTTTCCATGATCAAGATTGCCATCAACGGCTATGGCCGCATCGGCCGCAACGTGCTGCGGGCCCTCTACGAGAGCGGCCGCGACAAGACTATCAAGATAGTGGCCATCAACGAGCTGGCGGCCCCCGAGGCCATGGTGCACCTGACCCGCTTCGACACCAGCCACGGTCGCTTCCGCTATCCGGTGCAACTGGCGGGCAACAGCATGCAGGTGGGGGAGGATCTCATCGCCCTGTTTGCCGAGCGGGATCCGTCGAACTTGCCGTGGCGGGCGCTGGGGGTGGACGTGGTGCTGGACTGCACCGGGGTGTTCGGCTCCCGGGCCGATGCCGAGCTGCATCTGGGGGCGGGAGCGGGCAAGGTGCTCTTCTCCCATCCGGCGGACGCGGACGTGGACGCCACCATCGTCTACGGGGTCAACCACCAGGTGCTGACCGGGCGGGAGCGGATCGTCTCCAACGCCTCCTGCACCACCAACTGCGTGGTCCCCGTCATCGAAACATTGCATCGAGAATTCGAGATAAATTGTGGTACTATTACGACAATTCATTCGGCCATGCACGATCAGCAAGTCATCGATGCCTATCACGGCGACTTGCGCAGAACCCGGGCAGCCAGCCAGTCCATCATCCCGGTGGACACCAAGCTGGCAAAGGGGTTGGAACGTATCCTTCCCCACTTTGCCGGCAAGTTCGAGGCGATCGCGGTACGGGTACCGACCATCAATGTAACCGCCATGGATCTGAGCATTACTGTTCGTAAAAAAGTGACAGTTAGTGACGTAAATCAAGCCCTGCAACGGGCATCCAGAGGTACATTACACGGTATTCTGGACTACACGGAAGAGCCACTGGTCTCCGTAGACTTTAATCATGATGCACACTCCTGCATCATTGATGGTACCCAGACCCGGGTCAGCGATGCCAACCTCGTCAAGATGTTGATGTGGTGCGATAACGAATGGGGCTTCGCCAACCGCATGCTGGATACCACCCGGGCCATGATGGCCGCAGGCTGAAAGTCTGCACCGGGCGCAAGGTTACTGTTTTTTTAACATTACCTGAAAATATATAGAGGACTGAATATGTCTGTTATCAAGATGACCGACCTGGATCTGGCGGGCAAACGCGTTCTGATCCGTGCTGACCTGAACGTGCCGGTAAAAGACGGCAAGGTCACTTCCGATGCACGTATCGTTGCGACTCTGCCGACCATCAAGCTGGCTCTGGAAAAGGGCGCCAAGCTGATGATCACCTCCCACCTGGGTCGTCCGACCGAGGGTGAATACAACGAAGAATTCTCCCTGGCTCCGGTTGTCAACTATCTGAAAGACGCACTGTCCTGCCCGGTTCGTCTGGCCAAAGACTACCTGGATGGCGTAGACGTCGCCGCCGGTGAGCTGGTTGTGCTGGAAAACTGCCGCTTCAACAAAGGCGAGAAGAAGAACACCGAAGAGCTGGCCAAAAAATACGCCTCCCTGTGTGACGTCTTTGTAATGGATGCGTTCGGTACTGCTCACCGCGCCGAAGGTTCTACCTACGGTGTGGCCCAGTTCGCGCCGGTTGCCTGTGCAGGCCCCCTGCTGGCCGGTGAACTGGAAGCCCTGGGCAAAGCCATGCTGAAGCCCGAGCGCCCCATGGTTGCCATCGTGGGCGGCTCCAAGGTCTCCACCAAGCTGACCGTACTCGAATCCCTCTCCAAGATCGCTGACCAGCTGGTGGTCGGTGGTGGCATCGCCAACACCTTCATCGCTGCTGCCGGTCACAACGTCGGCAAGTCCCTGTGCGAGCACGATCTGATCGACACCGCCAAGAAACTGGCTGCCGAAACCAACATTCCGGTGACCACCGACGTGGTTGTGGGTGCCGAGTTCTCCGAATCCACCACGGCCACCATCAAGTCCGTGTCCGACGTGACTGACGGCGACATGATCTTCGACATCGGTCCGGATTCCGCCAAGGCCCTGGCCGACATCATCATGAACGCCAAGACCATCCTGTGGAACGGCCCGGTCGGCGTGTTCGAGTTCGACCAGTTCGCTGAAGGCACCAAGGTGATCGCCGAAGCCATCGCCGCTTCCCCGGCCTTCTCCATCGCTGGCGGTGGTGACACCCTGGCTGCCATCGACAAGTTCGGCATCGCCGACAAGGTCTCCTACATCTCCACCGGCGGCGGCGCCTTCCTGGAGTTCGTAGAAGGCAAGGTACTGCCGGCTGTCGCGATTCTCGAAGAGCGCGCCAAAGCCTAATTGACCCGGGACGGGGGGCAAAAGCCTCCCGTTTCGTTTATCATGTGGCCGCTGTGCCGGTTCATGATGAACCCCCCACTTTTTATTAACGGCATACGAGACAGGACGATTAAACATGTCTAAGAAAATTTTCGACTTCGTAAAACCCGGCGTGATCACTGGTGATGACGTTCAGAAAGTGTTCGCCATCGCCAAGGAAAACGGCTTCGCTCTGCCGGCCGTCAACTGCGTCGGTACCGACTCCGTGAACGCCGTGCTGGAAGCTGCCGCCAAGGTCAAAGCCCCGGTTATCGTACAGTTCTCCAACGGTGGTGCCGTGTTCACCGCCGGCAAGGGTCTGAAGCTGGAAGGCCAGCAAGCTGCCATCCTGGGTGCCATCTCCGGTGCCAAGCACGTGCACGCCGTTGCCGAAGCCTACGGTGTTCCCGTGATCCTGCACACCGACCACGCTGCCAAGAAGCTGCTGCCGTGGATCGACGGCCTGCTGGACGCCGGTGAGAAGCACTTTGCCGAAACCGGCAAGCCGCTGTTCTCCTCCCACATGCTGGATCTGTCCGAAGAGTCTCTGGAAGAGAACATCGACATCTGCTGCGAGTACCTGACCCGCATGGCCAAGATGAACATGACTCTGGAGCTGGAACTGGGCTGCACCGGCGGTGAAGAAGACGGCGTGGACAACAGCCACCTGGACCAATCCTCCCTGTACACCCAGCCGGAAGACGTGGCCTACGCCTACGAGCGTCTGTCCAAGATCAGCCCGCGCTTCACCATCGCTGCCTCCTTCGGCAACGTGCACGGTGTATACAAGCCGGGTAACGTCAAGCTGACTCCGAAGATCCTGGACAACTCCCAGAAGTACGTCTCCGAGAAGTTCGGTCTGCCTGCCAAGTCCCTGGACTTCGTGTTCCACGGTGGCTCCGGCTCTACCCTGGAAGAGATCCGCGAATCCATCTCCTACGGCGTGGTGAAGATGAACATCGACACCGACACCCAGTGGGCGACCTGGGAAGGCGTGCTGAACTTCTACAAGTCCAACGAAGCCTACCTGCAAGGCCAGCTGGGCAACCCGGAAGGTGCCGACAAGCCGAACAAGAAGTTCTACGATCCGCGCGTATGGCTGCGTGCCGGTCAGACTTCCATGATCGCGCGTCTGGAGAAGGCCTTCTCCGACCTGAATGCCATCGACGTACTGTAATTCGCAGCACCTTGATTGCATGAAAAGGCGCCCTTCGGGGCGCCTTTTGCATTTCTGTGATCCTGACGGGCTGGATTGGGGATGGGGGGCTGGGTATTATCGATGACACCCGTTTAATTTAGTAAACGAATGCAACCAGGCAGGATGCTGAGCATGCAGACAGGAAGACAGGGACATCAGGAACACACGGCCTCCTATTACGCGGCCACTCGCAACGACCATCGGCAGTGGCCCGAGCTCAGTGGTGAGCTGGATGCGGACGTCTGCGTCATTGGTGGCGGTTTCACCGGCCTCAACACCGCCATCAATCTGGCCGATGCCGGTTACAAGGTGGTGCTGCTGGAGGCCAACCGCATCGGCTGGGGAGCGTCGGGGCGCAACGGCGGCCAGCTGATCCGCGGCATCGGCCACGATACCAGCCAGTTTGCCCGCTGGATTGGCGAGGCGGGCGTGCGGGAGCTGGATCTCATGGGGATCGAAGCGGTACAGCTGGTGCGCGAGCGGGTCGAGCGCTTCAATATCGAGTGCGATCTCACCTGGGGCTATTGCGATCTCGCCACCAAGGCGCGCCACCTGAAGGGGTTCGAGGAGGATGCCGAGCACCTGGCGAGCCTGGGTTACCGGCCCGCACTGAAAATGGTGGCACGGGAGGAGATGCACACCGTGGTCGGGTCGGATCGCTATATCGGCGGGATGATCGACATGGGCTCCGGTCACCTGCATCCTCTCAACCTTGCCCTCGGCGAAGCGCGTGCGGCAGCCAGTCTCGGGGTCTCCCTGTTCGAACACTCAAGGGTGACCCACATCGATTACGGCGAGCGGGTCGAGGTGACCACGGCCCACGGCCGGGTCAGCGCGGACTACCTGGTGATCGGCTGCAACGCTTACCTGGGCGACCTCCAGCCCGATCTCGGGGGCAAGGTGCTGCCAGCGGGCTCCTACATTCTCGCCACCCAGGTGCTGGAAAAGCGCCTGCGCCAGCGCTTGCTGCCACAGAACATGGCGGTGTGCGATCAGAACGTGGCGCTCGACTACTATCGGCTGTCGGCGGACGGTCGCCTGCTGTTTGGCGGGGCCTGCAACTACTCGGGCCGTGACCCCCGCGACATCAAGGCCTTCATGCTGCCCAAGCTGCTGCGGGTCTTCCCCGAGCTCGCGGGTACCGCCATCGAGTTCCAGTGGGGGGGCATGATAGGCATAGGCGCCAACCGGCTGCCCCAGATAGGCCGCCTCGAGCAGCATCCCAACGTCTTCTATGCCCAGGCCTATTCGGGCCATGGCCTCAATGCCACCCACATGGCGGGCAAGCTGGTGGCGGAGGCGATCAAGGGGGAGAGCCGGGGCTTCGATCTCTTCAGCCGCGTCCCTCACATGACCTTCCCGGGTGGCCCGGCGTTGCGCTCTCCGTTGCTGGCGCTCGGGATGCTCTGGTATCGGCTGAAGGATCTGCTCTAGGGGGAGGGGGGCTCGGGATTATCCCTGCTGCGTCGCGTCTGGCTCGGCCAGGCGCCAGCCCTGCTCCGTCTTCATCATCCAGACCTGGGTCTCCTGCGCCAGGGCCTGGCCTGCCTCGAAGTCGCCATATTTGCGCTCGAGCTCCATCAGCCCCATCTCCTGCTGGAAGGGGCCGACCCTGTCATAGACGAGATCCTCGTCGTGCAGCACCTGCAACTGATCCAGTCCCTGCTTGAAGTGGAGCTGGTAGCTCACCTTGACCAGATAGACCCCCTCCATCCGCTCCTCCTTGCCGAGCACGGCGAAGTCGCGGATGTCGAACAGGTCAGCATCTGTGCCCGCCTGCAACCTGGCGGTGACCTGGCTCTGGATGGTCTCTTCACCGGGACCTGCGTTGCAGCCATAAAGCCAGAGGGCCAGCAGGGGGATGAACCACTTTTTCATCAAAACTCCGGACGAACGAGACGGGAAAGGGCAAATTCTGCCACGGCGTCGGTCATATACAAGGGATTGCCGGAAAAATGGCGGTCAAACCGGGGGCCCACACGGTTGCACGGGCCACCCGGTATCAGCGCAGCTTGTCCAGCTGGCCGAGAAATTCGACAGGCCCCATGAAGCCGGTCACCCGCTGGCCGTTCACCTCGTTGCCATCGCGATCGAAGAAGAGGAGGGTCGGCAATCCCAGCACGTTGAGGCCGTTGAGCAGATCCACGTCGGCGTCGTCGTTGGCGGTGACGTCCGCCTGCAGCAGCACCATCTCGCTGAAGCGCGCCTGCACATCGGGGTCGCTGAAGGTCTTGTGCTCGAACTCCTTGCAGGCCACGCACCAGTCGGCGTAGAGATCCAGCAGCACCGGCTTGCCGCGGGCGGCGGCGAGCTGCACCTTGAGATCGTCCAGGGTCTTGATGCGAATGAAGCGGGGGGCCTGGGTCTGGGCGGCGGCATTGGCCCCCTCGGGTGGCAGCAGCAGATCCTTGCCCACCACCACAAGGCCCATCATCGCCAGCAGCAGGACGAAGCCGCCGAGGCTCTTGCCCACCGAATGGGCGCGATGCTGGTTGTGGTGATAGAGATAACCGCACAGCACCAGCCCCCAGCCGAGCCAGAGCAGGGTGGCGACGAGGTCGCTCAGGAGCCTTGAGAGCAGCAGGATGGGCACCGCCAGCAGCGCAAAACCGAAGAGTTGCTTTATCACATCCATCCAGGCGCCGGCCCTGGGCAGCAGCTTGCCGCCAGAGGTGCCGAGCAAGAGCAGCGGCAGCCCCATGCCCAGGGAGAGGGCATAGAGGGCCGCACCGCCGAGCCAGAGGTCGCCACTCTGGGCCACGTAGATGAGGGCCCCGGAGAGCGGCGCCGTGGTGCAGGGGGAGCAGACCAGTCCCGAGATCATGCCCATGATGGCGACGCCGGCCACGGATCCGCCCTGCTGGCGGTTGGAGAAGCCCGAGAGACGGGTTTGCAGGCTGCTCGGCAGTTGCAGGGTGTAGAGCCCGAACATGGAGAGGGCGAGCAGCACGAACATCACCGAGAGGCCGATGAGCACATAGGGGTGCTGCAGGGCCGCCTGGAATTGCAGGCCCGCCGAGGCGACGACGAGCCCGAGCAGGGTATAGGTGACCGCCATCCCCTGCACATAGACAAAGGAGAGCAGGAAGGCGCGACGGGTGGAGAGGCGATGCCCGGCCCCGGCGATGATCCCGGTCAGGATGGGATACATGGGGAAGACGCAGGGGGTGAAGGCGAGGCCGAGACCCAGGGCGAAGAAGGCGGCGACGCTGATCCAGAACCCCTGGCTGCCGAGGGCGGCCGCCAGCCTGTCCTGCTGGCTGCCCGGCCCGTCGGTGCCCTGAAGGCTGGCCGCCGCTTCCGCCCGGGCGGGGGCGGCGAGGGGCTCGACGGCGATCCGCTTGTCGGTGGGTGGGTAGCAGAGTCCCTCGGTGCAGCCCTGGTAACTCAGGGTGAGGCTGGCCGCGTCCCCGACCCGGGTCAGCGCCACGGGGATCTGCACCTCCTGGTAATAGACCCGGCTCTTGCCGAAGAAGTCATCCTCGTGCTCGGTGCCGGGGGGTAGGACGGGCTCGTCGAAGGCGAGGTTCTCTCCCTTCACACGGATGCTGTGGCGATAGAGGTAGTAGCCGTCGGCGATGCGTATCCGGAGCAGCAGCCGATCACCCTGTTGTTCGCTCTCGAGGGCGAAGGCCTGATCCACCTTGAGGAATCGGGGCTGGGTCTCGATGCCGAGGCTGCCGAGCAGATCCTGGCTGCTGGCCCGGGCGGGGGCCGTCGTCAGGACGCAGAGCAGGCCCAGCAGCATCAGCAGGAAAGGGAGGGGGCGAGAGGCGGTCATGAGGTCTCCTGTGTCAACCAGTCGAGATAGGCAGGGTGGCCCTGGCTTGCCGGGAGCGCCAGGATCTCCGGTACCTCGTAGGGATGGTGGGCGAGAATGCACTGGCGCAGGGGTTCGAACAGAGCGGCCCGACTCTTGATGACGAGCTGGATCTCCCGGGTTCGCTCCGTCTTGCCCTGCCAGCGATAGACGGAGGTGACCCCGGGCAGCTGGTTGATGCAGGCGGCGAGGCGCTGGTCGAGCAGCTGCTCGCAGAGGCGGTCTGCACTGGTCTCGTCGGGGCAGGTGCAGAGCACCAGAATGGCGTCGGTCATAGGGATGGACGGTCTCGGCAATGGGGCGCACGGGCCCCCTGGATCAGCCGTTACTATACCGGGCCGGGGGGCAAATAGCACCCGGCCCCCCGCACCCGGAATAAGTCATGCGCCCGAGATGGACGCTGTGAAAAGGACAGGGCAGAATGAGCGGGCTTGTTCCAATTCTACGTAAGGAAATGTATGACCCAACAGAATGAGCAGCAGAGAAACCGCATGTTGAGCCTGTTGCGTGAAGGGGAGCGCCGCATGCTGGTGCAACTGGCCGGTCTGCTGCGTACCAGTGTCGACGAGATCAATGCGGAGCTGGAAAAAGAGGAGCTGTTGTCGGCGTTGGAGCAACCCATCACGGTGGAGTACCTCAACGGCGTGGTGCAGCATCATCTGTTCGAGCGCCTGCACAAGGGGGACATGGTGGCGGCCCAGCGCATGCTGAACCAGTACCAGAGCGACCTCGAAGCCATGATGCGCCAGGAAACCAGGCAGGACGATACCCCGCCGGAAGAGGTCAAGGCACAGGCCTGACCCCGCGAGGCCCTCTTCAGCACCATCATGCCATCGCATGATGGTGCCTCGCCCTTACCCCTCGAATCGCTTATCCCAGTGCCTTCTGCACCTGTCCCATGGGAATGGGGAACACCTTGTCGTAACTCCAGTTGTAGACGAAGGCATAGACCAGGTAGAAGAGCACGAAGCCCATATCCAGCACCAGCGCCTCCAGCAGGCCGATGTCGAGCCACCAGGACATCACCGGCAGAGCCACGATCAGCAGGCCCCCCTCGAACCCCAGGGTGTGCAGCACCCGCTGCCACAGCGCCTTGTGGGTGTGGCCCTGATAGCGCAGCAGCAGCTTGTCCACCCCGATGTTGTAGACATAGTTCCAGACGGTGGCGACCACCGAGAAGAACAGGGCCAGGGGGCCCATGTGGTTGAGCCCGACGCCGGTCACCCAGCTGGCCAGCGGGGCGGCGATCAGCAGGCCAATCAATTCGAAGCCGATGGCGTGGCGCAGGCGGTCACGGGTCGTACGCATGGTCTGTCTCTCTCTTTGGTCAGGGAATGGCGGCAATGTATCGCCAAAACCGGATAGATTCACGTTGGTATCTATCGCTAAAATAGATAGATGTGACGACACAACAGCACGGCGGAGCAGGCTCATGACCCCTTCACTGGAACACTTCAAGGCATTGCTGGCGACGGCCGAGACCGGGTCGTTCTCGGCGGCTGCGCGCAGGCTGGGCAAGGCCCAGTCGGTGGTGAGTGCTGCCATCGCCAACCTGGAGATCGATCTCGGCCTTGCGTTGTTCGATCGCAGCGGCCGCTATCCCGTGCTGACCGAGGCGGGTGCCCGCATCTGTCAGGAGGCAGGGGTGCTGCTGGCCCAGAGCGAGCGACTGCAGGCCATTGCCGGCGAGCTGGCCAACGGCGTCGAGTCGCGCCTCACCCTGGCTATCGACGATGACTCCCACCTGCCCTGGCTTGGCTCCCTGCTGGAGGAGTTCGCCAACCGTTACCCGGCGGTGGAGCTGGAGCTGTTGTTCCCGCTGATGGAGGACGTGACCGAGCTGCTCAAGAGCGGCCGTGCCCAGCTCGGCATCAGCTATCAGAAGGCGCACCCCGAGCGGGAGCTGGTCTCCCGCTCCCTGGGGACGGTCACCATGCCCCTGGTGGTCTCTCCGGATCACCCCCTGGCCCACAAGACGCCGTTGAAGGAGAGCGACCTGCAAGGGGCTCGCCAGTTGATGGTGACCGGACGGCGGGAGGGGACGGAGCGCCATCGCTTCCGCCTCTCGGCGCAAGTGTGGTGGGTGGAGGGGGATCTCGGGATCTTGGAGCTGGTGAAACTGGGGCTGGGATGGGCGGCGGTGCCCGAGTTTCTGCTGCACCGGCCCCTGGCGCGGGGGGAGCTGGTGGTGCTCAAGCCGGACTTCATCGCCGAGGCGGAACTGGCGCTGGAGTTGCAGTGGTATCGCGCCCGCCCGCTCGGGCAGGCGGGGCGCTGGTTGCAGGAGGCACTGCTGGCGCGGGTGCCTCGCTAGGGGGGATTCAGTCGATCAACGCATAGGGCAGGGGTTGCAGACCGAGGCTGGAGCCCTCTTCCAGCTTGAGGCGGAAGCGGGCGTCGGCCTCGGTGTCCTTGGGCAGCACGGCGGTGAGCCACACCTGACCCTGCTGCTGCCAGGCGTTGAGCACCAGACCGCTGCGGCGCCAGTTGTCACCGAGCTGGATCTCCAGGGTGTCACCGCTGGCTACCTGCGTTGCGGCAGTGCCGCTCAGCACGAAGAGGGCGCGGTTGTTGGCGCCGCGATACTTGGCGCGCGCCACCGTCTCCTGCCCCATGTAGCAGCCCTTGTTGAAGCTGATGCCATCAAGGGCTTGCAGGTTCAGCATCTGGGGGATGTATTCCCCCTGGTGGACCGCTTCCAGATGGGGGAGACCGGCTTTGATTTCCAGCCCCCACCAGAGTCCTTCGTCGCCCACCGGCAGGTTCAGGGCCTGCGGGGATGTGGTCGCCAGCAGCCAGCGGTCCGCCTCCACCCTGACTACCATGCCGCCCTCCACCAGACCGGTGCCGGTCAGCGCGAAGTGCTGTGCCATCCAGTCGTCCGTCCCCTGACCGGCCAGTCCGGTCAGGCTGCCCTGAAACTCGCCGATCTCGACCTTGGCAAAGATCGCAAACTTCTTGAGCTCCGGCAGCTGGCGGGCCAGCACTGACGGCTTGGTCAACATCAGCAGGCTGTCTTCCAGGCAGAGCAGGCGAAAATCGCTCCACAGCTTGCCCTTGGGATCGCAGTGGCCGCCGAGGGTGCTCTGACCCGGTTGCAGGGCGTTGACGTCGCAGGTGACCAGACCTTGCAGATACTTGGCGCGATCCGGGCCGCCGAGGCGGGTGATGGCCAGGTTGGTCAGGGAAAACAGGGTCGGCTCGGCAGGAAGAAGAGGGGTCGGCAGGCTCACGATGGGATTCCAGAGACAGAAAGTATGTGACCTGCATGGTAAAGACGTAAGGAATGTTTGTCAGCCGGAAAATCCTGCTGCTACCATTCCCCGGTCTTTGTAAGGAGAGTTCCATGTTGAACCCAAGTGAGAAGTCCCGCCTGAAGTGGGCCTGCCGTCGCGGCATGCTCGAGCTGGATGTGATCTTTATGCCCTTCTTTGAGCACGAGTTCGATGGCCTCGGCGAGGCCGAACAGCGCACCTTCATCCGCCTGCTGGAGTGCGAGGATCCCGAGCTGTTCCGCTGGTGCATGGGTCACGGCGTGCCCGAGGATCCCGATTTTGCCGCCATGATCCCCCTGATCCTCGAGCGCAATCAGGCCCGCCACGACAGCCTGCGCTGAGCCCGACTCGCGACCGCCACCCCTCATGGCCAGCCTCGCGTCTCCCCAGCGGGCAGTGATGCCCGTGATCGCCTCCCGCCAGCAGCGTCTGCTGCTGTGCATCCTGTTTCTGTTGCTGCTCTTGCCCGTCGCCAGCCTGATCCAGGGCTGGCAATGGGGGCTGTTCCTCCCTGTCTGGGGGCTGAGTCTGTGGCGCGCGTTGCGCCGCCATCCGGCGGCGAGCGGCGTGCTCGTCTGGGATGGGGAGTGGCTCGAGTGGCAAGGGGCGCGCCATCGGCTGGATCCCCGCAGCCGCATCCTGCCCGGGGTGCTCTGGTTGCGGCTGAAGACGGTGGAGGGCTCCGAGGGGCAGCTCTGGCTCTTCTCCGATGCCCTGGCCCCTGCACACTACCGCGCCCTGGCCCGCGCCATCCACCTCGCTGTCCGCTAGGGGCGTCTCTCTACCTGCTACATCTGCCGCTCATAGCAGATGACCCCGCCTGGGCGGGGTCATCTGGGGGAGGGCATACGCCCGAATCGAACGCAACGGCCTTATTCCAGATCCGGCGTCATTCCCGATCCGGGGTCAGCACGGTTGGCTTGGAGTCCGGCTGCATGTCCGGATAATCCAGGTTGTAGTGCAAACCGCGAGACTCCTTGCGCTCCAGGGCGCAGTTGACGATGAGCTCGGCCACCTGCAACAGGTTGCGCAGCTCCAGCAGGTTGTTGGAGACCCGGAAGTTGGCGTAGTACTCCTGCACCTCCTGCTTGAGCAGATCGATGCGACGCTTGGCCCGGGCCAGGCGCTTGTTGGTGCGCACTATGCCCACGTAGTCCCACATCATCAGCCGCAGCTCGTGCCAGTTGTGCTGGATCACCACCTGCTCGTCCGAGTCATCCACCTGGCTCTCGTCCCAGGCCGGCAGGCTGGGGGGCGCCACGCTGGTGGGCAGCTTGGCCAGGATGTCGGCTCCCGCCTGGTGGGCATAGACCACGCATTCGAGCAGGGAGTTGGAGGCCATGCGATTGGCGCCGTGCAACCCGGTATAGGTCACCTCGCCGATGGCATAGAGGCCGGGGATGTCGGTCTGGCCGTTGTTGTCGATCATCACGCCGCCACAGGTGTAGTGGGCCGCCGGGACGATGGGCATCGCCTCCCTGGTGATGTCGATACCGACCGCGAGGCAGCGCTCATAAATGGTCGGGAAGTGCTTGATGATGAAATCCGCCGGCTTGTGGCTGATGTCCAGATACATGCAATCCGCCCCGAGGCGCTTCATCTCGTGGTCGATGGCGCGGGCGACGATGTCCCGCGGGGCCAGCTCGGCCCGCTCGTCAAACTCCGGCATGAAGCGGCTGCCGTCGGGACGGCGCAGGTAGGCCCCTTCGCCACGCAGCGCTTCGGTCAGCAGGAAGTTGGGGTCGTCAGGGTGGAACAGGCTGGTGGGGTGGAACTGGTTGAACTCCAGGTTCGCCACCCGGCAGCCGGCGCGCCATGCCATGGCGATGCCGTCGCCAGAGCTGACGTCCGGGTTGGAGGTGTACTGGTACACCTTGGAGGCCCCGCCGGTGGCCAGCGCCACGAAGCGGGCGCGGATCACCTCGACCTGCTCGGCGTTGCGATTCCAGACATAGGCTCCCAATACCTTGTTGCCCGGCAGACCCAGCTTGCGGGTGGTGATGAGATCGACCGCGTTGAAGCGCTCCATCAGCTGGATGTTGGGGTGGGCGCGCACCTGGTCGATCAGGGTGAGCTGCACCGCCTTGCCGGTGGCGTCGGCCGCGTGGAAGATGCGGCGATGGCTGTGACCCCCTTCCCGGGTCAGGTGATAGTGGGATTCCCCCTCGGCATCCTCTTCCTGATCGAAGGGGACCCCTTGCTGAATGAGCCACTGGATGGAGTCGCGGGCGTTGCGGGCGGTGAACTCCACCACCGCCGGGTCGCACAACCCGGCGCCGGCGTTGAGCGTGTCGCTCACGTGGGATTCGATGCTGTCGGTCTCGTCGAACACGGCAGCGATGCCTCCTTGCGCATAGAGAGTGGCCCCCTCACTGATGGGCCCCTTGCTCAGAACCAGGACTTTGGCCTGGTCTGCCAATCGCAACGCGAGGGACAGACCGGCGGCACCGCTGCCAATGATGAGTACGTCGCAAAGGTATTCAACACTTGCTTTCATAAGTATCATTGGCCTGGATTAAGAACTGGCCCCATGGTAGCCCAAGGGGGGTTGTGATGCAGCCCGCATCACATTTTTTTCAATGCAAGCGAACTTTCCCTGATTCCTCCTGTCTGAACTTGTGCGCTTAGAAGGGGCCGGAAAAGAAAAACGATAACCTGATGGGGGTTTTACGGCTCTGATGAGCGACCAGAATCTACTGGACGAACAGCTGGTTGAACGGGTCCAGCGTGGCGATAAAAATGCATTCAACCTGTTGGTACGCAAGTACCAGCACAAGGTGGTCAACCTGGTGGCCAGGTATGTCAACAATCCGGGCGATGTACCGGATGTGGCGCAGGAGGCATTCATCAAGGCCTACCGTGCGTTGCCGACATTCCGTGGCGAGAGCGCGTTTTACACCTGGTTGTACCGGATTGCCGTCAACACGGCCAAAAACTACCTGACGTCACAGGGGCGCAGACCGCCCAGCAGTGATGTCGAAGCGGACGAGGCTGAATATTATGGTGGTGGTGAAGCCCTGCAAGAGGTGGCCACCCCGGAAAACCTGGCGCTGACCGACGAGATCAAGCGTACCGTGTTTACCGCCATAGAAGCCTTGCCAGAAGATTTGAGAACGGCGATCACCCTTCGTGAAATGGAAGGGCTGAGCTACGAGGAGATTGCGGAGATCATGGATTGTCCGGTGGGTACGGTGAGATCCCGCATCTTCCGGGCGAGGGAAGCAATCGATAAAAAGCTGCAACCTCTGATCGAGCATTAACTGGGGAAAGACAGGCAAACTTATGGCAAATAAAGAGCAACTTTCAGCCCTGATGGATGGCGACCTTAGCGAAATCGAGGTACTGAACGAGCTGGGAACGGATCCCGCTCTGCAGGATACCTGGTCGCGTTACCATCTGATCGGTGATGCCATGCGGGGTGACCTGCCGGTCAATCTGCAACTGGATCTCAGCGACAGCATCATGCTGGCGCTGGAGGATGAACCCGCCATACTGGCGCCCAAGCCGGCACAGCCTGCTGCGCCCCAGGTGCAGCCCGCCGGCAAGGTGATCCCCTTCGTTCGCCGCTTTGGCCAGCAAGTGGGGCAGTATGCCATTGCCGCCTCCGTGGCTGCCGCCGTCATCTTCGGCGTGCAGCAGTACCAGGGCAAGGATGGTGTACCGGCCAGTCCGGTGCTCAATACCATACCCGTGGGTGGCAGTGCTGCGCCGGTGAGCGTGCACTATCCCCAGGATGGCAGCCGGACCGGTGTGCGTCAGCAAGGTCTGAGCGAGCAGCAGATGCAGGAGCAGCGCGAGCGCATCAATGCCTTCCTGCGCGACCATCAACTGCAACAGCGTCTGCTGCAAGACAAGCAGATTCAGGAATAACGCATTTTTAGGGATCAGATCGTGCGCCAGTCCAGCCGTATCCTGCTGGCCTCTCTCCTGTTGATTTGTGCCAAGGCCTCGGCCGACGATCTGTCGGCCGAGGCCTTGTTGCAGCAGATGCAGAGTGCCGTTTCGCAACAAAACTTCGAATTGTCCATGGTCAAGGCCCGCCAGGGGCGCCTCGAGCCTATCCGTTTCAGCCACGGGATCATCGATGGCAAGGAGGTGGCTCACCTGAGCTATCTCGACGGCAAGGCCGTGGAGTTCCTGCAACGCCAGAACGAATACACCTTCTTCGAAAACACCCATGAACCCTACACCCTCAAGGGGGCGCGTTTCCCCGGGGTCTGGTCGAGCCTGGTGAGGATGCCGCTGCCCCGGGTGATGGAGAGTTATGACCCCGTGCTGGCGGGCCGCAGCCGGGTGGCCGGCCTGGTGGCACAAGTGGTACGGCTGGTGCCCAAGGAGGCGGACAAGTACGGCTTCGTGCTCTGGATTGACGAACAGAGCCATCTGCTGCTGCGGGTGGACATGGTGGATCGGGAAGGAAATCTGGTGGAGCAGGTGCTGGGGGTGGATCTGGACAGGCAATCTGCGCCGGCCCCCTGGCTGGTCACCCTGGCACGCAGCAAGCTGCCGGATGCGCTGGCGCTGGAAGATGCCTATCCCGCTCCCCAGCAGACCCTTAACTGGCACCTGACCTGGTTGCCCGATGGCTTCAAGGTGCTCTCTCAGGATCGGCATCAGCTGGTCAGCACCAGTCTGCCGGTGGATTACATGATGCTCTCCGACGGGCTGGTGGATCTCTCCGTCTACGTTTCCCGGGTCGATCCCAAGCAGGCGGTGCGCCAGCAGTTGATTCGCCAGGGGGCCACCTCGCTGGTGAGCTTCGTCAACGAGGTCGGGGTAGAGATCACCGTGGTGGGCGAGGTGCCCGCCGAAACCGCCAAGCGCATCGCCGAGGCCGTGCAGCCGCTGGCCCGCAACGAGGCGGTGCAGTGAGTCTTTGCCGTGAGACTTGCCCTGAGGGTGCCGCCGTGCTGAGATCCGGTGCATCCACCGCCCCCTGTGAGGAGTCATCAGGTGAGTAACATGAGTGAAGAGCTGGCCACAGTAGTGGCCATCGACGGCAATCACGCCTGGGTGGAGTGCGAGCGGCGATCCGCCTGCAGCGGTTGCCACCAACAATCCAGCTGCGGGACCGGCACCGTCGCCAAGGCCTTTCCCATGAAGGCGCAGCGGCTGCGGGTCGCCCTCACCGGCGATGTAGCGGTGGGCCAGCAGATCCGCCTGGGCATCCCTCAGGCCAGCATCCTGCGCGGTGCGGCCCTGGTGTACGTGCTGCCGCTCTTCTGTCTGCTGCTGGGCGCCCTGCTCGGCCAGCTCTGGCTGGTGCCGCTCTTGTCGGCGGGAGAGGGGGTGACCATCCTCTGCTGTCTGCTGGGCGGCGCCATCGGATTTTTACTGGTTCGTTACTTTTCTGACCGGCTCGAGCAGGGGGAATACGGTCCCCGCATGCTCGGGGTGGTGCTCAATACCCGTCATCTCTCTTGAGGGGCCTGGTCTGGCGGAGGGCATCCAGGTGCCCAACGCCCGCCAGACAAGGCGCTATTTGTGGGGCCCGCCGACTAAAGATTGGCCGTCGACCGGGTTATCCAGTAAAATCCTGCCCTCATATCCGACCCTAACTTAATTTTGAGTGATTCTTGCTCGATGAAACACATTCGTAACTTTTCGATTATTGCGCACATCGACCACGGTAAGTCGACCCTGTCGGACCGTTTGATCCAGACTTGCGGCGGCCTGTCCGATCGCGAGATGCAGGCCCAGGTGCTGGACTCCATGGATCTGGAGCGCGAGCGCGGCATTACCATCAAGGCACAGAGTGTGACCCTGAACTACCAGGCACAAGACGGTAACACCTATCAGCTGAACTTTATCGACACCCCGGGCCACGTGGATTTCTCCTACGAGGTTTCTCGCTCCCTGGCTGCCTGTGAAGGGGCACTGCTGGTGGTGGATGCCGGTCAGGGGGTTGAGGCACAGACTCTGGCCAACTGCTACACCGCCATGGAAATGGATCTGGAAGTGGTGCCGGTGCTGAACAAGATTGACCTGCCGGCCGCAGAGCCCGAGCGGGTTGCCGAGGAGATCGAGGACATTGTCGGCATCGACGCGGTGGACGCGGTGCGCTGCTCCGCCAAGACCGGCCTCGGTGTCGATCTGGTGCTGGAAGAGATCGTCGCCAAGATCCCGTCCCCAGAAGGGGATCCGGAGGCGCCGCTGCAGGCGCTGATCATCGACTCCTGGTTCGACTCCTACCTCGGGGTCGTGTCGCTCGTGCGGATCAAGAACGGTTCCCTGAAGAAGAACGACAAGATCAAGGTGATGAGCACCGGTCAGGTGTGGGGTGTGGATCGCATCGGTATCTTCACGCCGAAGCAGGTGGACACCGACGGCCTGGGTTGTGGCGAGGTAGGTTGGGTCGTCTGCGGCATCAAGGACATCCACGGTGCGCCGGTGGGGGATACCCTGACCCTGGCCAAGCACGGTGCCGAGAAGGCGCTGGCCGGCTTCAAGAAGGTGAAGCCCCAGGTCTATGCGGGCCTGTTCCCCATCTCCAGCGATGACTACGAGTCCTTCCGCGATGCGCTGGAGAAGCTCTCCCTCAACGATGCCTCCCTGTTCTACGAACCGGAGAGCTCCACGGCGCTGGGCTTCGGCTTCCGCTGCGGCTTCCTCGGGATGCTGCACATGGAGATCATCCAGGAGCGTCTGGAGCGTGAATACGATCTGGATCTCATCACCACCGCACCGACCGTGGTCTACGAGATCGAGCTGAACGATGGCTCCACCATCCACATCGACAGCCCGGCCCAGATGCCCGCCATCAACAACATCAAGGAGATGCGCGAGCCCATCGCCGAGTGCCACATCCTGCTGCCGCAGGAGTACATGGGCAACGTCATCACCCTCTGCATCGAGAAGCGCGGCGTACAGACCAACATGGTCTACCACGGCAAGCAGGTGGCGCTGACCTACGAGATCCCGATGGCGGAAGTGGTGCTCGACTTCTTCGACCGTCTGAAGTCCACCAGTCGCGGCTACGCCTCCCTGGACTACGGCTTCAAGCGTTTCGAAACCTCCGACATGGTCCGTCTGGACATCATGATCAACGGCGAGCGGGTCGACGCCCTGGCCATCATCACCCACAAGGAGAACGCCCAGTATCGCGGTCGCCAGGTGGTGGAGAAGATGCGCGAGCTGATCCCGCGCCAGATGTTCGACATCGCCATCCAGGCCGCCATCGGCAACCAGATCATCGCCCGCAGCACCGTCAAGGCATTGCGTAAAGACGTCACCGCCAAGTGCTACGGTGGTGACGTGAGCCGGAAGAAGAAGCTGTTGAACAAGCAGAAAGAAGGCAAGAAGCGGATGAAGTCTCTGGGCCGTGTGGACGTGCCGCAAGAGGCCTTCCTCGCCATTCTCCACGTCGGAAAGGATTAATCGATGGCAAGCACCTTTTCCCTGATCCTCGTCGTCGTCACCCTGCTGACCGGCATCATCTGGACGCTCGACAAGCTGGTCTGGGCCAAGCAGCGGGCGGCCAAGATTGCCGCCGCCCGTGCCAATGCCGGTCCGGATGTGGACGAGAAGACACTGGCCAAGGTGGCCCCCATGCCGGTCTGGATCGAACAGACCGGCGGGGTTTTCCCGGTGATCGCGCTGGTGCTGATCCTGCGCTCCTTCATCTTCGAGCCGTTCCAGATCCCGTCCGGCTCCATGATGCCGACCCTGCTGGTGGGCGACTTCATCCTGGTGGAGAAGTTTGCCTACGGCCTCAAGGACCCGGTGACCAACACCAAGTTCCTCGAGACCGGTGAGCCGAAGCGCGGTGATGTGGTGGTCTTCAAGTATCCGCTGGATACCCGGGTGGACTACATCAAGCGGGTGGTCGGCATGCCCGGCGATCGGGTCATCTATCGCAACAAGGAGCTGATGATCCGGCCCAAGTGCGATGAGCAGGAAGGGAAAACGTGCCCTGGCTTCCAGAAGCTGGACGTCAAGTTCGAGCAGCGCGGCGAGTTCAGCCAGATGGGGATCCCGCTGGATCGCTACACCGAACAGCTGGGTGATGTCTCCCACGAGACCTTGCGCAACCCGCTGATGCCGGACCTGGTGGACCGCTACTATCGCCAGCCCGGCACCTACCCCGACGAGTGGGTGGTGCCGGAAGGCCACTATTTCGTGATGGGTGACAACCGCGACAACAGCACCGACAGCCGTTTCTGGGGCTTCGTGCCCGAGCAGAACCTGGTGGGCAAGGCGGTCGCCATCTGGATCAGTTTCGAATTCGAGCGCGAGGAAGGATCCAGCTTGCCGAGCTGGGTGCCGACCGGTGTGCGCTTCAACCGCATTGGCGGAATCAAGTAAATGAATATCAAGATGAACAGACTGCAGTCCCGTCTCGGGCATGTCTTTCAGGATCCTGAGCTGCTGACCCGGGCACTGACCCATCGCAGCGCAGGGTCCCGTCACAACGAGCGCCTGGAATTTCTGGGGGACTCCATCCTGAGTCTGGTGATTGCCGATGACCTCTTCCACCGCTTCCCGCAGGCGGCGGAAGGGGATCTCAGCCGGATGCGCGCCACCCTGGTGCGCGAGAAGACGCTGGCCGAGCTGGGCCGGGAATTCGACCTCGGGGATCACCTGATCCTGGGGCCGGGGGAGCTGAAAAGCGGCGGTTTTCGCCGCGAGTCCATCCTGGCCGACACCGTCGAGGCGGTGATCGGCGCCATCTATCTGGACACGGATCTGGAGCGGGTGCGCAGCCTCCTGCTCGGCTGGTATGCCAGCCGCCTTGGCGAGATCAAGCCCGGGATCGAACAGAAGGATCCCAAGACCCGTCTGCAAGAGATCCTGCAGGGCAGCCGCAAATCCCTGCCGACCTACACGGTGACCAACGTCAAGGGCGAGGCCCACAACCAGGAGTTCACCGTCCAGTGCGAAGTGGATGGGCTGGATGGCCCCCTGGTCGGGATCGGCTCCAGCCGCCGCAAGGCCGAACAGGCCGCGGCGCAGCAAGCACTGGAACGGCTGTCATGAGCACCATGACGGATCCGGCACTGTGCGCTCATTTCACTCCATCAGCATTGGGAACGCGGTCATGACAGATACCACCTATTGCGGCTTTGTCGCCATCGTGGGCCGCCCCAACGTGGGCAAGTCCACCCTGCTCAACAAGTTGCTCGGCCAGAAGGTCAGCATCACCTCGAAGAAGCCCCAGACTACCCGTCACCGGATCCTGGGGATCGACACCGAGGAGAACCATCAGACCATCTATGTGGATACCCCGGGTCTGCACATCGAGGAGAAGCGGGCCATCAACCGCCTGATGAACCGCGCCGCCACCAGTTCCCTGGGGGACGTGGCCATGGTGGTGTTCGTGGTGGACGGCACTCACTGGACCAAGGATGACGAGATGGTGCTGGGCAAGCTGCGCCACCTCAAGTGCCCCGTGGTGCTGGCGGTCAACAAGATCGACAACGTCAAGGAGAAAGAGGATCTGCTGCCGCACCTCGAGTGGCTGGGTCAGCAGATGAACTTTGCTCACATCCTGCCCATCAGCGCCGAGAAGGGCACCAACGTGGAGAAGATCCGCGAGTGGGCCAAGGATCTGCTGCCGGAGAACGTCCACTTCTTCCCGGAAGATTACGTGACCGACCGCTCTTCCCGCTTCATGGCCTCCGAGATCATCCGCGAGAAGCTGATGCGCTTCACCGGCGAGGAGCTGCCCTATTCGGTGACGGTGGAGATCGAGCGCTTCAAGGTGGAGGAGACCGGTCTCTACCACATCCACGGGCTCATCCTGGTGGAGCGCGAAGGCCAGAAAAAGATGGTCATCGGCAACAAGGGCGAGAAGATCAAGACCATCGGCACAGAGGCGCGCATCGACATGGAACGGCTGTTCCAGAACAAGGTGCATCTCGAGCTGTGGGTCAAGGTCAAGTCCGGCTGGGCCGACGACGAGCGGGCCCTGCGCAGCCTCGGGTATGGCGACGACTGATTGCTGACCCCGGCTTTCGTCATCCACAGTCGGCCCTATCGGGAGACCAGCCAGCTGGTCGAGGTCTTCACCCAGGATAGCGGTCGATTCACCCTGGTGGCTCGCGGTTCCCGCGGGCCACGCTCCTCTCTGAAGGGGCTGCTTCAGCCCTTCACCCTGCTCACCATTGCCTGGCGCGGCAAGGGGGATCTCAAGAACCTCACCCAGGTGGAGTGCCCGGATCACTCGTTGCGCCTCGGCGGGGATCGTCTCTTCTACGGCCTCTATCTCAACGAGCTGGTCTACTACCTGCTGGAAGCGCACACCCCCTTCCCCGAGGTGTTCGACGCCTATGCCCGTGCCATCATGGCCCTGGCGGACGGCGAGACCCCGGAGCTGCCCCTGCGCCGCTTCGAGTTCCTGCTGCTGCAGGCCCTGGGCTACGCGGTGGACTTCGAATATGCCGCGGACGACGACTCCCCCATCGACCCCACCCTGCTCTACGGCTTCGAGCGGGAGCTCGGCTTTGTCGCTTGCGAGCGGGCGCCGGATCCCCGTACCCTGTTCCTCGGCGCCCACCTGCTGGCCTTCGCCGAGGGGCGTTTTGACACGCCTCCCTTGCTGCAGGCGGCCAAGCGTTTCAGCCGACTGGCGCTGCAGCCCTATCTCGGCAAGCGTCAACTGAAGAGCAGGGAGCTCTTTTTGAAGCGAAAAGGCAGTGTTTCAAGCTGATTTTTATTATCTGGTGATGTTTTGTGTTTATGACATCGCCTTTCATGAACAATAATGCTGTCGCCGCGACCAGAACCGGCCTGCGGCGGCACATGGACAGAGGAGCGGGCTCCACCCGCTCCGGCATTCACAGATGACCTGTATCAAGGAGTAAGCAATGAGCGAGATCTACCTGGGTGTGAACATCGACCATATCGCCACCCTGCGCAACGCCCGCGGCACCCAGTATCCGGATCCGGTACAGGCCGCCTTCGTGGCCGAGCAGGCCGGTGCCGATGGCATCACGGTCCACCTGCGGGAAGATCGCCGCCACATCACCGACCGGGACGTGGAGATCCTGCGCCAGACCATCCAGACCAGGATGAACCTGGAGATGGCGGTGACCGAGGAGATGATCGGCATCGCCTGCCGCATCAAGCCCCACTTTGTCTGCCTGGTGCCGGAGAAGCGCACCGAGGTGACCACCGAGGGTGGTCTGGACGTGGCGGGCCAGCTGGACAAGGTGACCGATGCGGTGACCCGTCTTGCGGCCGTCGGTGCTCAGGTATCCCTCTTCATCGATGCAGATCCGTTGCAGATCGATGCGGCCGCCGCGAGCGGTGCTCCCTTCATCGAGATCCACACCGGCCGCTACGCCGATGCCACCACGGATGCCGAGCGCAACGCCGAGTTCAAGCGCATCGCCGCCGGAGCTTCCTACGCCGCTGGCAAGGGCTTGAAGGTCAATGCGGGCCACGGTCTGCACTACCACAACGTCAAGGCCATCGCCGCCATCCCCGAGCTCTATGAGCTCAACATCGGTCACGCCATCATCGGTCGCGCCGCCTTCGACGGTCTGGCCAAGGCGGTCAGCGACATGCGTGCGCTGATGCAGGAAGCCCGTCAGGGGATCTGATGCCGCTTCGCAGGTATGAAAACCACAAGGGACGCTTCGGCGTCCCTTGTGGTTTTCAGGAGTGGAAGGCGGGGTGAACCCCGTGCTCATCTGGCAGGGGGCCGGGCATCCGTGTGCAGAGGGCGAAAGGGAAGGGGCGCCTCAGCCTGGTTCCGGGAAGTAGCGCTCCAGCAGGGCGGTGAGGATGGCCTGGCACTCGGCATCCGGCTCGCCGGTGACCAGGGCGGAGCGAAAGTGAAGCTGGAAGGCGCGCAGGACGGCGCGGCTCTGCTCATCCCAGGCGCCGTGCTGGGGTAGGCCGTAGCCGTAACGGGCAAGCTGCTGCTGCCATTGCAGCGCATCCCAGGGGATGAGCTGCGTCTGGCGCAGCTCGGCCACCCGGGCCTCGTCGGGCCAGGCGCCGACACCGTAGCGCAGGGCGAGCTCGCGCCAGGGGAACCGGGGGCCGGGATCCTGCTTGCGCTCGGGGGCGACATCGCTGTGGGCCAGCACCTGGGTGGGGGGTATCTGGTAGCGTTCGACCAGATCCCGGGCGAGTGCGCCGAGGGCGGCGATCTGGGCAGGAGGATAGGGTTGCCAGTGTCTCAGATGGGCGGGCAGGGCCGCGTCTTTCTCGTCATACCCGAGATTCACTATCTCGATGCCGAGCGAACTGGCGTTGAGCCCGGCGTAGTGATGCCAGCGACTGCGTCCGGCGTGCCAGGCCCGCTGGCTGTCGGGCACCAGCTGGTAGACCGGGAACGGTTGCTCGTCGGTGTCGCGGGGGATCAGGTAGTGGGCGCTCACCTTGTGCTCCGGTTCGGTCAGCAGGCGTAGGGAGCGGGCATCCTCTTCATCCGTGTAGTGCAGGATGAGAAAGGCGATGCGCTCGTTCTGGCTGGCACTCTGATGCTCCTGATTGAGACGATAGGGCGCAGGCTGGCAGGCGCCGAGCAGCAGGATGAGGGGCAGTGACCAGCGCCAGCGCGCCGCGAACCGGCACGCGCCGCCGCTCGTCGGGCGTGGAGCCAGCAGGCGGCGCCAGCCCATGGTCTAGCCTCGCACCTGGCCGGAGGCGGTCATCAGGGCCCGGGCCTGTATTTGGTGGTGAGGCCAATCAGGAAGTTGCGCAGGATCTGATCCCCGCAATCCTGATAGTGCTTGTGATCCCTGGCACGGAATAGGGCGCTCAGCTCGGACTTGGAGAGGTTGAAGTTCGCGAGCTTGAGGGTGCCCAGCATCTCCTCTTCCTTGTAGTTGAGGCCGATGCGCAGCTTGCGCAGGATCAGGTTGTTGTTGATCCGGTTCGGGATCACCTGGGGCGGGGCATCTTCCCGCACACCGCGGCGCAGGGCGATGAAGCCGTCGAGGAACTGGCTCAGTGCCGAGTCCGGGCAAGGGACAAAGCCCGGGTCCTGCTCTTCCCCTTCCGCCGCCTCTTTCAGCAACCAGCTGTGGAGCTGGGCGTGGGTGACGGTCAGGTTGCCCTTGGCAAAGATCTCGACCATCTGGTCGTTGCTGATGCTGAGGGCATAGCGCAGGCGGCGCAGAATATCGTTGTTGGTCATGTTGACTCCTGTGGAAACGGCGCAGATGTTACCACCTGCCGCCTGTCCAGTCAGAAAAAGCGCCTCAGTCGGTCAGGGCCAGGTAGCGGGGGGCCTCCTGCCTCACCTGCTCCAGGGCATCCTGCAGCTCCAGCAACTCGGGTTCCAGATCGCTCACGGCGACCCCGTCGCGCAGCTGCTGCTCGAGCTGGGAGAGCAGGCGTTGCAGACCCGGCACCCCGGAGTAGGCGCAGCCACCGTTGAGGCGGTGGAGCTGGGCCAGCACGTCTGCATCGTCGGCACTCCCTTCCAGCGCCGCCGCCAGGATGGGCTCCACCTCGTCGAAGCTGGCCAGCAGCATGGTCAGCATCTCCCGGGCGAGGGCTGGCTTGCCGGCGGCCTGACGCACGGCGAGGGGCCAGTCTATCTGCTGATCCCCGTGATTCTGGTGCCGCCGGTGGGCGAAGTCGGTGATGAGCTGCGCCAGCATCCCCTCGTCGATGGGTTTGGCCAGGTAGTCGTCCATGCCCTGGCGAATGAGGCGCTCCCGCTCACCGGGAATGGCATGGGCGGTGACCGCGACGATGGGGGTCTCGGTGTTGAGGGAGTGGTGGCGGATCGCCTGGGTGGCGCTGATGCCGTCCATGACGGGCATCTGGATATCCATGAAGATGATGTCGAACGGCTGGCTCTGGGCCAGGTTGACCGCCTCCTTGCCGTTCTTGCACACCACCACCTCGGTCACCATCTCCTTGAGCATGGCGGCGATGAGCTTGAGGTTGGCGGCGTTGTCATCCACCGCCAGCACCTTGACCGCCTGCACGCTGCGCGGCGTCGGCGCGGGCAGGGGGGCACGGCGTACCGCCTCGGGGGAGAGCAGGGCGTGCAGCAACTTGCGATGGTTGATGGGCTTGGAGAGGCAGTGGACGGCGCCGTGGGCCAGCATGGCGTCGTAGAGGGCCGGCTCGTGGCTGCTGAGCAGCACTATGGTGTTCTGCTGGCCGTCCAGTCCGTCGAGACGGGCAATCACCTGCTGTGGGCTGTGCAGGGTGCTGCTGCCGATGAGCACCATGTCCTGGCTGCTCATCGGGGGCCACTCCTCGTCCACCGTCAGGGAGTGCACATCCAGGTGCCACTCTCCCAGCAGGGCAAGCAGGGAGGCGTGAGTGAAGGGATCCGGCTCCAGCAGCCAGACCCGCTTGCCCTGGATGCGATCCAGCGGAAGCCGCTCGCTCTGGGGCAGGGGTGAGACATCCAGATCCAGGTGGAACGAGAAAACCGACCCCTTGCCGAGTTCGGATTCGAAGCGGATCTGGCCCCCCATCTGCTGCACCAGCTTCTGGGTGATGACGAGCCCGAGCCCGGTGCCCCCATAGCGGCGGGAGATGGAGGAGTCAGCCTGGTTGAAGGCCTGGAACAACTGGCGCTGCTGCTCTTCCGAGATGCCGATGCCGGTATCGCGAATCAGCACCCGCAGGCGCACCTTGTTGCCGTTCGATTCCCCGGTCTGCTCGACACGCACGTCCACGTTGCCGCGCTCGGTGAACTTGATGGCGTTGCCGGTGAGGTTGGTGAGCACCTGCTGCAGGCGCATGGGGTCGCCGGTGAGGTAGTCCGGCACGGCGGCATCCACCTGGAGGGAGAGTTCGAGCTGCTTGTCGTGGGCGCTCGGCCCCAGCAGGTGCATGGTCTCGTTGAGGGTGTCCCGCAGGCTGAAGGGGATGTGCTCGAGCTGCAGCTTGCCCGCCTCCAGCTTGGAGAAGTCGAGGATGTCGTTGATGATCCCAAGGAGGTTGCGCGCCGACTTCTCGATGGTCTGCATGTAGTCGGTCTGGCTCGGGGTCAGGCTGGTCTTGAGCAGTTGGCGGGTGAAGCCGATGACCCCGTTGAGCGGGGTGCGCAGCTCGTGGGACATGTTGGCGAGGAACTCGGACTTGACCCTGGCGGCCTCCTGGGCGCGCTTCTTCGCCATGTCGAGCTCGACGTTCTGGATCTCGATCTGCTCGAGGGTCTCCCGCAGATCCGACGTCGCCTGATCGATGTTCTGCTGCATCTCCTCGTGATATTCGGAGAGCGCCTTGGCCATGGCGTTGATGCCGTTCTTGAGCATGTCCAGCTCGCCGGTGAGCTGGCCGCTGACCCGGGTATCGAGTCGCCCCTCCCTGATCCGGTGCACCGCCTGCACCATGTCGGTGATGGGCTGGGTCACGCTCTTGACCAGACGGAAGCCGAACAGGGCGCTGATGGCCAGCCCGATGAGCACGATGATGACCGCGAAGAAGGCGTCGCGGTACTGCAGGACGATGGCCCTGTCCGTGGCGAGCTGCATGGAGATGTAGCCGATGACCGGCGGCTCCAGATCGCTTGGCAGCGGGAAGCCGTCCAGGCTGGTCTCTGCCTGGATGGGGGTGCGCAGTATGATGTCATCGCCGTTGACGGAGACGCTGGTCAGGGCCGGGATGACGCTGCCGTCCGGCAGACGAAGCTGGCTGAAGTCCCTGTGGTAGTTGGACGTCACGAACAGCTGGTTCTCCTGGGTGAAGACGGCGATGGACTTGATGAAGGGCGAGTTTTTGCGATGGGTGAGCCCGATCAGCCGCTTGAGGGATTCGCGGCTGTGCTGTGTCATGCCGTATTCGCTGGCGATGGCCAGGGGCTCGATGATGTTGATGCCCTGATCGATGAGGTTGTTTTCCAGCTGCTGATAGCGGTGGAAGGTGAAATAGCCGGCGATGAGGCCGCCGATGATGAGGGTCGGCAAGATGGTGAAGGCCAGCACCCGGGCCCTGAGACCGTACTTGGTCATGCCGCCGACCCGCCTTTCGCAAGAGAGGCCATGATCCGGGGCGCATGCAGGCACCGGGGTCGGGCAGGCAATACAGTCAATGTCGCTGTACGGGGTCTCAGGCCGTATCCGGTCATATCAATGGGCCACTTTTGGTCAGAATGGACGATGGGGCGGATGCCGCGGCTGGGGCCCTCAGGCCGTATTTGGTCATACGATTATTCTTGTGGGACAATGGTCTGCCGCAGATTCCACAATCATGACATAGCCACCTATAGGCACCAAGTTTTATGGCCCAGTTTTTCAAGCCCCAAAAGAAATCCACCCAGCCCCAACGTATTGAATTTACGGTAGACAGTCTGGATCACCACTGTGTCGGCGTCGGCCGTCATCAGGGCAAGGCCATCTTCGTCGAAGGGGCGCTGCCCGGCGAGGCCATCAAGGCCCGCATCATCGACGACAAGAAGCACTATGCCCACGCCGCCCTGCAACAGGTGGTGACCCCGGCGGACAACCGGGTCGCCCCCTTCTGCGACCACTATCGCGAGTGTGGCGGTTGCAGTGCCCAGCACCTGGGAGAGGGAGATCAGCTGGCGGCCAAGGAGGCGGGACTGGTCAGCCTGTTCGAGCGCCTTGGCAACATCCAGGCGCCAGCGTTGGCACCTGCGCTGACGGGGGAGTCCCGCGCCTACCGCCGGGTCTGCCGTCTGGCCATCAAGTTTGACAAGAACGGTCGCTGTACCCGGGTGGGCTTTCGTCGTCGCCAGTCGAACGATCTGGTAGAGATTGCCGGCTGTCCTGTGCTGGCCGAGCCCCTCTCTGCTCTTATCGCCCCTCTGCGCGAATGCCTCAACCGGTTGAAAAGCCAGCGCGAACTGGGCCATGCGGAACTCATTCAGGGGGAGCAGGGCATTCTGATGCTGCTGCGCCACACCGGTCGCCCCACCGAGGCGGATCGGGCGCACTTGACCGAGTTTGCCACCGCCCAGGGGATAGACCTCTATCTGCAGGCGGCGGACGAGCAGATCGAACCTCTGCGTCAACAGTCTCAGCCAAGTTACACGCTGGATGGCCTATCTCTTGCATTCGCTCCCGGCGACTTCATCCAGGTCAACGGGCCCGTCAACCAGCGCATGGTGGAGCAGGCATTGAGCTGGCTCGACGCAGGCAAGGATGACAAGGTGCTGGACCTCTTCTGCGGCATCGGCAACTTCACCCTGCCGCTGGCCCGTCAGGCCCGCGAAGTGGTGGGGGTGGAAGGGGAGTTCGCCATGGTGACGCGTGCACAGGAGAATGCCCGCCGCAACGGTATCGACAACGCCCGCTTCTACAAGGCGGACTTGAGCGGCGACATCGTGGGCATGTCCTGGGCCCGGGAAGGGTTCGATCTGGTACTGCTGGATCCGGCCAGACCCGGGGCGCTGGAGGTGATGAGCCACGTGGTGGCACTTTCCCCCAAACGGGTGGTCTATGTTTCCTGTAACCCGGTCACCCTAGCCCGTGACAGTCAGGTGCTGGTGCAGGGGGGCTACAAGCTGACCCGTCTGGGGATGCTGGACATGTTCCCCCACACTGGTCATCTGGAGTCCATGGCGCTGTTCGAACGGGGCTGAGTCGAGGCGACCGCATTATTCTGGATGAATCAAGATGCGGTCGTGATGATTTTTCGATGTGCATGATGCTGCCAGAGTGAGGTAAAACAGGTGTTTTTCGCTGCCTTCAACGGGCAGGGCAGAATGCGGTTATCTTGGTTTTCCAGCGGCGGCAGCGCTGTTTGAGCGGGAGTGATTAGGGTAATCTAGGTTGTCGATAGTGGATCGGATGCGGGGAAGAGCCCTGTCACCTTGCGCGGTGACATGCCTTGAAAACTCTTTCATGCATCCCCATTTGAGGCAGTCATCAGTTGATGAGGGGATGAGGAGAGCATCGGCTTTCGACCCCACACTTTTAAGGATTGATACCATGGTTGCGGTGCGCGATATTCATTTGAAAGACAATTTCACTCTGGATGAGTGGGTCAGTTCCCTTACCCTGAGTGAAAGTGACAAGAATCAGCTGCGAACCGTCTACCAGTATTGCCTGACCCTGGGTGACGAAGCGCTCACCAACCGCCTGCTGGTGCGCGGGGTCGAGATGGTGGGCATCCTGCTGATGCTCAGCATGGATCTCGCCACCCTCAAGGCCGCCATTCTCTATCCCTTCGTCGAAGCCGGTCTCATCAGCCAGGAAAAGGTGAACGAGGACTTCGGCCCCAAGATCGCCAAGCTGGTGGAAGGGGTGCTGGAGATGGAGGCCATCCGCTCCCTGCAAACCCTTCACCGCAGCGAAACCTCGCCGGAGCAGGTGGACAACGTGCGCCGCATGCTGCTCGCCATGGTCGAGGACGTGCGCGCCGTGGTCATCAAGCTGGCGGAGCGCATCGCCTGCCTGCGTGAGGCGAAGAAAGCGGATGAGGAGACCCGGGTGCTGATGGCCCAGGAGATCACCAACATCTATGCTCCCCTTGCGAACCGCCTCGGTATCGGTCAGCTCAAGTGGGAGCTCGAGGATCTCGCCTTCCGCTACCTGCACCCGGACACCTACAAGCAGATCGCCAAGCAACTGGACGAGAAACGGCTCGACCGCGAGCGCTACATCCGTGAATTCGTGCAGTCTCTGCGCGATGCCCTGGCCGAGGCCGGCGTCGAGGCCGAGGTCTATGGCCGACCGAAACACATCTACAGCATCTGGCGCAAGATGCAGAAGAAGCACCTCGAATTCAACGAGCTGTTCGATGTGCGCGCGGTGCGGGTGATCACCAAGCGGCTGCAGGATTGCTACGCGGCGCTCGGTATCGTTCACACCCATTTCCACCATATTCCCCGCGAATTTGACGACTATGTCGCCAACCCCAAGCCCAATGGTTACCAGTCCATCCACACCGTGGTGGTGGGGGAGGAGGGCAAGACGGTGGAGATCCAGATCCGTACCGAGCAGATGCATCAGGATGCGGAGCTCGGTGTGGCTGCGCACTGGCGCTACAAGGAAGGGGCCCAGGCCGCTGCCAAGACCAGCACCTTCGAAGACAAGATCGAATGGCTGCGCAAACTCCTCGCCTGGCAGGAGGACCTCTCGGAGAGCGGCTCCTTGCTGGACGATCTGCGCAGTCAGGTGTTCGAGGACAGGGTTTATGTCTTCACTCCCAAGGGCGATGTCATCGACCTGCCGGCAGGGGCGACGCCGCTCGACTTCGCCTATCACGTGCACAGCATGATCGGTCACCGCTGCATCGGCACCAAGATCGACGGTCGTATCGTGCCCTTCACCTATACGCTGCAAACCGGTGATCAGGTGGAGGTGATCACCCAGAAGGAGCCGAACCCGAGCCGCGACTGGATGAACCCGAACGCCGGCTTCCTGCGCTCCAGCCGGGCGCGGGCCAAGGTGGCCACCTGGTTCAGAAAGCTGGACCGGGACAAGAACATCGCCGCCGGCAAGGAGCTGCTGGAGAAAGAGCTGGACAGACACAACCTCACCCTCTCCAAGGTGGACAAGGTAGTGCTGGAGCGCTTCCATGCGGAGGAGCTGGAAGATTTGCTGGCCGGTATCGGCAGCGGCGACATCCGCATCAACCAGCTGCTCAATTATCTGGATACCCGCTACAACAAGCCGACGGCGGAAGAAGAAGATCGCCGTCTGCTGGAGAAGCTGGAGCAGAAGGCCAATGTGCCCTTCCGCCCCAAACCCAAGGATCACATAGTAGTGGAAGGGGTGGGCAACCTGATGACTCACATCGCCCGCTGCTGCCAGCCCATCCCGGGGGACGCCATCCAGGGCTTCATCACCATGGGACGGGGGGTTTCCATCCACCGGGAGGATTGCGAGCAGCTCAAGGAGCTGTCGCGTCGCAACCCGGAGCGCTTGATCGATGCGGTCTGGGGGGAGAACTACTCCGGCGGTTACGGTCTCACCATCCGCATTCTCTCCAACGACAGATCCGGCCTGCTGCGCGACATCACCACCGTGCTCGCCAACGAGAAGATCAACGTGATGGGAGTGCGTTCGCGCTCCAACGTGCGCGAGCAGACCGCCGAAATAGACATGGAGCTGGAGATTTACAACATCAACGCCTTCAACCGGGCGTTGGCCAAGCTCAGTCAGCTCAACGACGTGATCAGCGCCAAGCGGCTGTAATGCTCAACCGACCGGCCCCAGTGGCCGGTCTGCATTTTCTCCCTCCTTGCAGAGCATTGAAGACGGATATCACGCGCCCCATCTCCGTCCGCCATGGCTCCACATCATGTGGAACAGTGGCGTGAGCGGATATTGATGAACCCCATTTACCGAATCGAAAGTGAGTTACCCATGTCCCAACGCTACGACCTTCCCCAACTGCTCGACATCATGGCCAGATTGCGTGACCCGAACGGGGGCTGCCCCTGGGATCTCAAGCAGAGCTTCCAGACCATAGTGCCGCACACCCTGGAGGAGGCCTACGAGGTGGCGGATGCCATCGAGAGCGAAGATTGGCAAGGGCTGAAGGGGGAGCTCGGTGATCTGCTGTTCCAGGTCGTGTTCTATGCCCAGCTCGGCAAGGAGCAGGGATTGTTCGACTTTGCCGACATCGTCGATACCGTGAGCGAGAAGCTCATTCGCCGCCACCCCCATGTCTTCTCCGATGCCGACCTGGGTGACGAGCAGGCGGTCAAAGCGAACTGGGAGGCGGAAAAGGCCAAAGAGCGTGCGGCGCTCGACAAGGAGAGCGTGCTGGACGATATCCCCCTCTCCCTGCCTGCCCTGACCCGGGCAGCCAAGATCCAGAAGCGCTGCGCTACCGTCGGTTTTGACTGGAAGACGCTGGGGCCCGTGGTGGACAAGATCCACGAGGAGATCGACGAGGTGATGGAAGAGGCGTTGATGGCGGATGTGGACGAGGGGCGGGTGAGCGACGAGCTTGGTGATCTCTTGTTCGCCACAGTCAACCTGGTGCGCCATCTGGGCAAGGATCCCGAGCAGGTGCTGAGGGCTGCCAACACCAAGTTTGAGCGTCGTTTTCGTCAGGTTGAACACTTTATTGCCGCAGAAGGTCTGAAAATGACGGATTGCTCCCTGGAGAAGCTGGACGAGGCCTGGGACAAGGCCAAGGAAACCGAGCAAAGTTGATTTGGCGCAAGACGGGGCGGCGGGGAGCCTGATAGATTTTTGTTCATTGTTTGGGAGTGGGGGTTTTGGTATACTGTTTCCCCGTCCTGCTTCATCCCCGAAGCACCCCTTAAAATTCCCTAAACTTCTTTCAGGTTCAGCATGACGACCAAATATATTTTTGTGACTGGTGGCGTTGTTTCATCCCTCGGCAAAGGCATTGCCGCAGCTTCTCTGGCAGCCATTCTGGAAGCCCGTGGTCTGGATGTGACCATCATGAAACTGGACCCGTACATCAACGTGGATCCGGGCACCATGAGCCCGACCCAGCATGGTGAAGTGTTCGTAACCGAGGACGGGGCCGAAACCGATCTGGATTTGGGCCACTACGAGCGTTTCATCCGCACCAAGATGACCCGCCGCAACAATTTCACCACCGGCCGCATTTATGCGGACGTGCTGCGCAAGGAGCGTCGTGGTGACTATCTGGGCGCCACCATCCAGGTGATCCCGCACATCACCAACGCCATCAAGGAGCGGGTGATTGCCGGTGCCGAAGGCCATCAGGTTGCCATCGTCGAAGTGGGCGGTACCGTGGGCGACATCGAGTCCCTGCCGTTCCTTGAAGCCATTCGTCAGCTGGCGGCCATCGTGGGTCGCAACAATGCCATGTTCATGCACCTGACCCTGGTTCCTTACCTGGCCGCCGCCGGCGAGGTGAAGACCAAGCCGACCCAGCACTCCGTGAAGGAGCTGCTCTCCATCGGTATCCAGCCGGATGTGCTGATCTGCCGCTCCGACCGCGCCATTCCGGCCAACGAGCGTGCCAAGATCGCCCTGTTCTGCAACGTGCCCGAGCGCGCCGTCATCTCCATGAAGGATGTCGACTCCATCTACAAGATCCCGGCGCTGCTGAAATCCCAGGGGCTGGACGGCTACATCACCGAGCGCTTCGGCATCGAGTGCAAAGAAGCCGACCTGGCCGAGTGGGAACAGGTCATCTATGAAGAGGCCAACCCGACTGCCGAAGTCACCATCGGCATGGTGGGCAAGTATGTCTCTCTGCCGGACGCCTACAAGTCCGTCAACGAAGCGCTCAAGCACGGTGGCCTGAAGACCCGTCTCTCCGTCAACATCAAGTACATCGACTCCCAGGACATCGAGACCCGTGGCGCCGAGCTGCTGGAAGGTCTGGATGCGATCCTGGTACCGGGTGGCTTCGGCGAACGCGGCGTGGAAGGCAAGATTCTGGCCGCCAAATATGCCCGCGAGAACAAGATCCCGTACCTCGGTATCTGCCTGGGCATGCAGGTTGCCTTGATCGAATACGCCCGCAACGTGGCGGGCATGGAAGGGGCTCACTCCTCCGAGTTCAAGAAAGACAGCCCGTTCCCCGTGGTCGGTCTCATCACCGAGTGGGTGGATGATGAAGGCAACGTCGAGACCCGGACCGAGAAGTCCGATCTGGGCGGCACCATGCGTCTGGGCTCCCAGCTCTGCCACCTGGTGGAAGATTCCAAGGTCCGTCAGATGTACGGCAGCCCGACCATTTACGAGCGCCACCGTCACCGTTATGAAGTGAACAACAAGCTGCTGCCGCAGATTGAAGCGGCAGGTCTGAAGGTGACCGGTCTCTCCGCCGACAAGAAGCTGGTGGAAATCATCGAGATCCCGGATCACCCCTGGTTCGTGGCCGCGCAGTTCCACCCGGAGTTCACCTCGACTCCCCGTGATGGCCACGCCCTGTTCGCCGGTTTTGTGAAGGCGGCGGGCGAGTATCAGAAGCGTAATTTGAAGTAATTGAAAATAAATGCGGTTGGGGCTCTGTGCCACAGCCGCTTTTTTTGGCATATTTTTGTTGTTTTTTTACGAAACCTGAGGAAATACACATGTCCAAGATCGTTAAAGTGATCGGTCGTGAAATCATCGACTCCCGTGGTAACCCGACCGTTGAGGCCGAAGTTCACCTGGAAGGTGGTTTTGTTGGTATGGCAGCCGCTCCGTCTGGCGCGTCCACCGGTTCCCGCGAAGCGCTGGAACTGCGTGACGGCGACAAGAGCCGTTTCCTGGGTAAAGGCGTGCTGAAAGCCATCGAAGCCGTCAACGGCCCGATCGCTCAGGCTCTGCTGGGTAAAGATGCCAAGGACCAGGCCACTGTCGACCAGATCATGATCGACCTCGACGGTACCGAGAACAAATCCAAGTTCGGCGCCAACGCCATCCTGGCTGTTTCCCTGGCCAACGCCAAAGCTGCCGCTGCTGCCAAAGGCATGCCGCTGTACGCCCACATCGCCGAGCTGAATGGCACCCCGGGTGTCTACTCCATGCCGCTGCCCATGATGAACATCATCAACGGTGGTGAGCACGCCGACAACAACGTCGACATCCAGGAGTTCATGATCCAGCCGGTTGGCGCCAAGACCCTGAAAGAAGCCGTTCGCATGGGCGCAGAAGTGTTCCACAACCTGGCCAAAGTGCTGAAGTCCAAGGGCTACAACACTGCCGTCGGTGACGAAGGTGGTTTCGCTCCGAACCTGAAATCCAACGCCGAAGCGCTGGAAGTGATCGCTGAAGCTGTTGCCGCTGCCGGTTACAAACTGGGCACCGACATCACCCTGGCCATGGACTGCGCTGCGTCCGAGTTCTACGACGCAGAGAAGAAAGAGTACAACCTGAAGGGCGAAGGTCGTATCTTCACCTCCAACGGTTTCTCCGACTTCCTGGCTGACCTGACCACCAAGTTCCCGATCGTCTCCATCGAAGATGGCCTGGACGAATCCGACTGGGAAGGCTTCGCCTACCAGACCGCCGAACTGGGCAAGAAAATCCAGATCGTGGGTGACGACCTGTTCGTAACCAACACCAAGATCCTGAAGCGCGGTATCGACAACGGCATCGCCAACTCCATCCTGATCAAGTTCAACCAGATCGGTTCCCTGACCGAAACTCTGGCTGCCATCAAGATGGCCAAAGACGCTGGCTACACTGCCGTCATCTCCCACCGTTCCGGTGAGACCGAAGACGCGACCATCGCCGACCTGGCTGTGGGTACCGCTGCTGGCCAGATCAAGACCGGTTCCATGAGCCGTTCTGACCGTGTTGCCAAGTACAACCAGCTGATCCGTATCGAAGAAGCCCTGGGTGCCAAGGCTCCGTTCCGTGGTCTGAAAGAAGTGAAGAACCAGGCTTAATTTTCGCCTGCGTTCATGCTTCACAAAGCCCCGCCATCTGGCGGGGCTTTTTCGTTCTGCGCTTATGGGCGTGTGCGACCTGCATTTTTTATTCCGACCAACCCATCCGGCACACAGGCTTTCTTTTGTCTTGCCTGCGAATATGGGAAACTAGGCCGCTTGAAGGAGACTCAGTGCATGCGGCTACTCACTCTTATCCTGCTCCTCCTGTTGGGAGGGCTGCAATATGACCTCTGGCTGGGGAAAAACGGCCTCTCCGACTATCGGGAACTCTCCACCGCCATCGAGCGGCAGCAACAGGACAACCTGGTACTCAAGGATCGCAACAGTCTGATTTACCGGGAAATCGACGATCTTACCTCTGGCCTTGAGGCCATCGAGGAGTTGTCGCGCAACGATCTTGGCTATATCAAGCAGGGCGAGACCTTCTACCGAATCATTCCCAAAGAAAAGGATCAGGTGACGGAGCCTGATGGTGCCCCCTACGATGACTGATAGCCTGAGCGGCCTGACCGCCATCGTCCCGGCTGCCGGTATTGGTAGTCGCATGGGGGCCAGTTGCCCCAAGCAGTACCTGTCCCTGGCAGGGAAATGCATTCTGGAGCACACCCTGGAGCGTTTGCTCTCCCATCCCGCCATCGCCCGTGTGATCGTGGCGCTGGCGCCCCACGACAGCTGGTTTGAGACCTTGACCGTGGCCACTGACCCGCGGGTGCTGCGAGTGGAAGGGGGAAGCGAGCGCGCCTTCTCCGTGCTCAATGCGTTGCACGTGGCAGAAGGGGAGTGGGCACTGGTGCATGACGCCGCCCGGCCCTGTCTGACCCATGAGGATCTCGATGCGCTCATTGTTGCCGCCATGGCCTCTGGCGGTGCCATCCTCGGCAGCCGGGTGCGCGATACCATGAAGCGCACCGATGCGGCCGGCAATATCCTCGCCACCGTGGATCGCGAGCAGCTCTGGCATGCCCTGACGCCCCAGATGTTTTTGGTCCGCCCCCTCAAGCGGGCGCTGGAGGAGGGGCTGGCGCTCGGCGCTGCCATCACCGATGAAGCCTCCGCCATGGAACGCGCCGGTTTCCCCGTGCGCATGGTGGAAGGGCGGGCCGACAACATCAAGGTGACCCGGCCGGAAGATCTCTCCCTGGCCGGGCTCTATTTACAGCAACAACGTGCGTGCCGGTCGGCACGACCCGATTCATCCCCAGAGGAGCAGGCATGATCCGCACCGGACATGGTTTTGATGAGACAGATTTCCGTGTATTGAGGAGGGCGCAGGCATGATGCGGATCGGACATGGTTTTGATGTTCACAAGTTTGGCGGGGTCGGCCCCTGCATGCTGGGCGGGGTGGCGGTGCCCTATGAACAGGGCCTGCTGGCCCACTCCGATGGCGACGTGGTGTTGCATGCGGTGAGCGATGCCCTGCTGGGGGCCATCGGCGCCGGTGACATCGGCCGCCACTTTCCCGATACCTCAGCCGAATTCAAGGGCATCGACAGCCGCATCCTGCTGCGGGATGTCTTTGCCCGCGTGCAGCGCGCAGGTTATGCCATCGGCAACCTGGATGTGACCATCATCGCCCAGGCCCCCAAGATGGCCCCCCATATCGACGCCATGTGCGCCGTGCTGGCCGCGGATCTGCAATGTGATTTGAACCGGGTGAACGTCAAGGCGACCACCACCGAACAACTCGGATTCACGGGGCGCAAGGAAGGGATCGCCACCGAAGCCGTCGTCTTGCTGGTGAAACAATGATGCTTGAACAACTTGCCTATCTGCACGGGACGCCCACTGCTCGCGGCATCCTCAAGGCCGAGGCCGCCGACTTCGTGGTCAATGAAGATCTCGGGTTTGCACCTTGCGGCGAGGGGGAACACATCTTCGTCCGGGTACGCAAAACTGGCGAGAATACCGCCTGGGTGGCTGGCCTGCTGGCCGATGCGGCCGGGGTTGCCCGCAATGCAGTGACCTGGGCTGGTCTGAAAGATCGCCATGCGGTGACCGAACAGTGGTTCGGCATCCATCTGCCGGGCAAGGGCGAGCCGGATCTCTCGGTCATCGAGAACGACAACATCCGGATCCTTGAGGTGAAGCGCCACAACAAGAAGCTGCGGGTCGGCTATCTCAAGGGCAACCACTTCACCCTGCGTCTCACCGGGCTGGAGCAGGCCGACGGGCTGGAATCCCGTTTGCAGGCGATAGCAACCCAGGGGGTGCCCAACTACTACGGCGAGCAGCGTTTCGGCCGAGGTGGCAACAACCTGGAGGCCGCCAAGGCGATGTTCGCCGGCAAACGGATCAAGGATCGCAACAAGCGCTCCCTCTATCTGTCCGCCGCCCGCAGCATGCTGTTCAATGCCATCGTCAGCGCCCGCATCGAGCAGGGACTGGCCCATCAGCTGCTGGCAGGCGACTGCGTGATGCTCAAGGGCAGCCACTCCATCTTCAGCGAAGAGAGCGTGACTCCCGAGCTGGAGGCACGCCTTGCCTCCGGAGACGTGCAGCTGACCGCTCCCCAGTGGGGCCGTGGCCGTCTGGCGAGCCAGGGCGCGGCTGCCGAGTTCGAGCAAGAAGTGCTGGCTCCTTATGGTGACTGGTGCGAAGGACTGGAGAAAGCCGGGCTGGATCAGGACAGGCGTCCGCTGCTGCTCAAGCCGGAGCAGATGAGCTGGCAACGGGAGGGCGAGGTGCTGACCCTGTCGTTCTTCCTGCCTGCCGGTGCCTTTGCCACCAGCGTGGTACGAGAGTTAATGCTGGCCGAAGAGGCCGATCACGGTTTCAGGAACTCAACCGATGCGAATTCTGGTCAGTAATGACGATGGGGTACACGCCGAGGGCATTCGCGCCCTCAGCGAGGCGTTGCGTGCCTGTGGCGAGGTCGTGGTGGTGGCACCGGATCGCAACCGCAGCGGTGCCAGCCACTCCCTGACGCTGGAAGTACCGCTGCGGGTCACCCGCCTCGATGCGTCCAGTTTTCACGGCATCAAGAGTTATGCGGTCAAGGGGACGCCGACCGACTGCGTTCATCTGGCGGTCAACGAACTGTTGCGCCCTGAGCCCGACATGGTGGTGGCCGGTATCAATCACGGGGCCAACCTGGGGGATGACGTCATCTACTCGGGGACGGTGGCGGCCGCGACGGAAGGGCGTCATCTTGGTTTCCCCTCCATCGCCGTTTCGCTGGTGGGCAAGACTCATTTCGCCAGTGCGGCCCACTACGCCGCCCAGCTGGTGCGGGGGCTGATGGTGCATCCGTTGCCTGCGGATCAGATCCTCAACGTGAATGTGCCGGACCTGCCGCTCGAGCAGATCAAGGGGATCAGGGTGACTCGTCTTGGCAATCGCCACCGGGCGGAGTCGGTGATCCGCACCGAGGATCCCCGTGGTCAGCCCGTCTACTGGATTGGCCCCCCCGGCAACCAGCAGGATGCGGGAGAGGGAACGGACTTTGCCGCCATCGAGCAGGGTTATGTCTCCATCACTCCCCTGACCATCGACATGACGGCCTACGGCAGTCTGTCGACCCTGGGCGCGTGGCTGGATCTGCAGGGATGACGTTGTGATAGTACAGCGCCTGTTGAATCAACTGATTGCCCAGGATGTCCGCGATTTCCGCGTATTGGCGGCGATTGCGAAGGTGCCGCGCCAGCTGTTCGTGGATGAGGCCATGGCCCACAAGGCCTGGGACAATACGGCCCTGCCTATCGGCCATGGGCAGACCATCTCCCAGCCTTACATCGTGGCGCGCATGACCGAGCTGCTGATCCAGAACGATCCAGCCCATGTGCTGGAGATCGGGACGGGATCGGGCTACCAGACGGCGGTACTGGCCCACTTGGTGGAGCATGTCTACACCATGGAGCGGATCAAGTCGCTGCAGTTTCAGGCCCGGCGTAGATTGCGCCAGCTCGATCTGCACAATGTGTCGGCCA
This sequence comes from Aeromonas sp. ASNIH7, assembly GCF_002903485.1. Taxonomy (NCBI): domain Bacteria; kingdom Pseudomonadati; phylum Pseudomonadota; class Gammaproteobacteria; order Aeromonadales; family Aeromonadaceae; genus Aeromonas; species Aeromonas sp. ASNIH7. The sequence continues at coordinate 1,283,068 of NZ_CP026226.1, read as the reverse complement.
AGCACGGCAATGGGTGGCTAGGTTGGCCCAACAAGGGCCCTTTCGACGCCATTCTGGTGACTGCGGCGGCCAGTGAGGTCCCCAAGGCCCTGACCGATCAGCTGGCTGACGGTGGTCGTCTGGTGTTGCCGGTGGGTGATGGTCAGCAGACCCTGCAGCTCATCGAGCGATCGGGCTCCCAGCTCACCAGCCGGATCCTGGAGCCGGTACGTTTCGTTCCCCTGATTGACGGAGATGTCGAGTGAAGTTGTTTTCCCGCCTTTATGTTCTGGTGATGCAGTGGGCACGCCACAAGTATGCCCCCTGGTATCTGGCCATCACCGCCTTTATTGAATCCATCTTCTGGCCCATCCCGGTGGATGTGATGCTGGCACCCATGGCGCTCGGCAAACCTCATCGCGCCTGGCACTATGCCGCGCTGGCCACTCTCTTTTCGGTGCTGGGCGCCCTGTTTGGTTATCTGCTCGGCTATGCCCTGTGGGAGCCAGTGGTGCAGCCGCTGGTGACCTCGGTTGGCTATGAGGACAAGATTGCCCTGGCCGAGCAGTGGTTCGCGCAGTGGGGCATCTGGGTTATTTTTATTGCCAGCTTCACGCCGATCCCCTACAAGGTGTTTACCGTCACGGCTGGCTTGCTCCACATGGCACTGTTGCCTTTCATCCTGACCTCGCTGATCGGTCGTGGCATGCGCTTCTTCCTGGTTGCAGGTCTGATGCGCTGGGGCGGCGAGAAGATGGAGCGCAAGCTGATGCACTATGTGGATGTGCTGGGCTGGCTCTGTATTGGTTTGGCCGTTGCGGCCTATTTCTGGTTTAGTCGTTAAGGATCCACTATGTGTTCGCGTGTTTGGCAAGGTAGCGGTGTCGTCGTGTTGTCATGGCTGCTGCTTGCCTGTTCCTCCAGCAAGACTGCGGCTCCGGTGCACAGCCTGGGCAATGATCAGGTCGCTTCGACCATCCCCGTGCGTCAAGGTATGACCAAGCCCGGCATTGCAGGCAACGGGTACACCGTGGTCAAAGGAGACACTCTCTATTCCATTGCATTTCGTTCTGGCATGGATGTGGCTTCGCTTATCAGCATCAATGGCATCACTCCCCCCTATAACATTTATCCCGGCCAGCAGCTCAGGCTCGATGGCGCTTCCGCCCCTATGGCGGTGGCAACCGTCGGCAGCCCTGTCAGTCGTGGCAGCGTGACGGGGTCTGGCAGTTACGAGGTGCGCCGTGGCGATACATTGAGCAGCATCGGTCGCCAGTTCGGTCTTTCCAACCAGGCGTTGGCCCAGCGCAACAACCTCCAGGCTCCTTATGCATTGCACGTGGGCCAGGTGCTCAATGTGGGGGGAGCGGGTTCCTCGGGTGGTCAGATGGTGGCAGCAACCACACCGGTTGTGACCAGCACGGGGCCCAAACCCCTGGCCACGGCTCCGGCAGGTACGACCACACCATTTATTGCTCAGAAAACGATTGCTCCTGCCTCGTCAACAGCATACGCTCAGGCGAAAGAACAAAAAACCGTCAGTTCCTCGTCAACACTCTCCTGGCATTGGCCGACCAAAGGGCGGATCGTTGAAGGCTTCTCCGTTGCGGAACAAGGCAACAAGGGCATCGACATTTCCGGCCAGAAGGGCCAACCCATTTACGCTGCGAGCAGCGGCAAAGTGGTCTATGCGGGCAGTGCACTGCGAGGTTATGGCAAGCTGATAATTCTCAAGCACAACGATGACTACCTCTCCGCCTACGCTCACAACGATGAGTTGAGGGTCAAGGAGGGAGACACCGTGAAGGGCGGAGCGGTTATCGCCAATATGGGTAGCACGGATGCGCCGGATGTGCGCTTGCACTTTGAAATCCGGTACAAAGGCAAGTCGATCAACCCGATGGGCTATTTGCCAAAGCGTTAACTCAGAGAGCTGAGTCTTACTCTGGTGTAGGTCAGGGAGAGATATCATGAGCCAAGAACAACTGGTAATGCAGGATGCAGAGTTAGAGTTCGACGAGGAGCTGGAGGTTCAGGAGGAAGAAGAGGTTCAGGAAGTGGCGGCCGAAGCCGAAGAAACCATTTCCGATGAACTGATGGCGCCCGAGCTGAACAAGGTAATGGACGCCACCCAGCTCTATCTGGGGGAGATAGGTTTCTCCCCCTTGCTCACGGCCGAAGAGGAAGTCTACTACGCCCGCCGTGCTCTGCGTGGCGACAAAGCGGCGCGCAAGCGCATGATTGAATCCAACCTGCGCCTGGTGGTCAAGATTGCCCGGCGCTACAACAACCGCGGCCTGGTGCTGCTGGATCTCATCGAAGAGGGCAACCTCGGTCTTATTCGCGCGGTCGAGAAGTTTGACCCCGAGCGAGGCTTCCGTTTCTCTACCTATGCCACCTGGTGGATCCGCCAGACCATAGAGCGGGCCATCATGAACCAGACCCGGACCATTCGTCTGCCCATCCATGTGGTCAAGGAGCTGAACGTCTATCTGCGCACTGCGCGCGAGCTTTCCCATCGTCTCGACCATGAGCCGACCGCCGAGGATATCGCCTCTGCACTGGATCGCTCTGTGGACGATGTGAATCGCATGCTCAAGCTCAACGAGAAGATCACCTCGGTGGATACTCCCATTGGTGGCGATCGCGACAAGGCGCTGCTGGATGTACTTTCCGACGAGCGCGGCATGGGGCCCGAGCTGGAGTCCCAGGAAGATGACATGCGCAGCAGCATAGTGCATTGGCTGGAGGAGCTGAATCCCAAGCAGCGCGAAGTGCTGGCCCGCCGTTTCGGTCTGCTCGGCTATGAACCGGCCACCTTGGAAGACGTGGGCGCCGAGATTGGTCTGACCCGCGAGCGGGTGCGTCAGATCCAGGTAGAAGGGTTGCGCCGCTTGCGGGAGATCCTGCTGGGGCAGGGACTCTCCATCGAAGCGTTGTTCCGCACCAACTAAACGGGTATGAATACCGTCATCAAGATGAAAAAGGGGCCGCAGGCCCCTTTCTTTTTGTCGTGGATCGTCAGGATCACACCGGATCCAGGGTATCCAGCGGCCAGCGCGGCACGGCCTTGACGACCAGGGGTTCGAAGACTCCCGCCTTAAGGCGTTGCATGCCTGCATAGGCGATCATGGCGCCGTTGTCGGTGCAGTATTCGGTGCGCGGGTAGAAGACTTCACCTTTGAGGCTCTCCATCAGCTCGGCCAGCTGGGCGCGCAGATGACGGTTGGCGCTGACGCCGCCTGCCACGACCAGACGATTGAGACCGGTCTCTTTCAGGGCACGACGGCACTTGATGGCCAGGGTGTCGACCACTGCATCCTCAAACGCCCGGGCGATGTCGGCACGGGTCTGCTCGTCGTCGCCATTGGCTGCTATGGTATTGGCGGCAAAGGTCTTGAGGCCGGAGAAGCTCATGTCGAGCCCGGGACGGTCGGTCATGGGACGCGGGAAGGTAAAGCGTCCAGTGGTGCCCTTTTCTGCCAGCCGGGAGAGCAGCGGACCACCGGGGTAGTCCAGACCCATCAGCTTGGCGGTCTTGTCGAACGCCTCACCGGCGGCATCGTCGATCGATTCGCCCAGCAACTGGTAGCTGCCGATGCCATCGACCCGAACCAGCATGGAGTGCCCGCCGGAAACCAAGAGCGCCACGAAGGGGAACTCGGGGGCCTTCTCTTCCAGCATGGGGGCCAGCAGGTGACCTTCCATGTGGTGTACGGCGATGGCCGGCTTGTCCCAGGCCATGGCCAGCGAGCGGCCTATGGTCGCCCCGACCAGGATGGCGCCAACCAGACCTGGCCCCGCGGTATAGGCGATGCCATCGATGTCATCCTTGCCAAGTCCGGCCTCTTTCAAGGCGGCCTGGATCAAGGGGATCGTCTTGCGTACATGGTCCCGGCTGGCGAGCTCGGGAACGACGCCGCCGTAGTCCGCATGCAGCTTGACCTGGCTGTACAACTGGTGGGAAAGGATCCCTTTTTGATCATCGAAGATCGCGATCCCGGTTTCGTCACAGGATGTCTCTATGCCCAATACACGCATTGCTAAAAAATTTCACTGCTAAAATGAGACGGCTATGGTAACCTTCGCGGGTTTTTTAAACCAGAGCGATCTCTGCGGGTTTACTTTCATTCCCTGTCCAGAGTATAATTTCGCACCATTTTAAGACATGCTGATCGATTGAAGGTCAGCTAACAATTTATCACTGAGGTGAAAGGCACATGCCAGTAATCAAAGTCCGTGAAAATGAGCCGTTTGACGTTGCTCTGCGTCGCTTCAAGCGTTCTTGCGAAAAGGCCGGTATCCTGTCCGAAGTTCGTAGCCGTGAGTTCTACGAGAAGCCGACTACCATTCGCAAGCGCGCCAAAGCGTCCGCTGTCAAGCGTCACGCCAAGAAGCTGTCCCGCGAAAACGCACGTCGTATCCGCCTGTACTAATCAAGGGATCATGCCGTGTCTCTGAAGGATCAACTCAAGGATCAGCAAAAGCTCGCCATGCTTGCCAAAGACAAGCCTCGGTTGGGTGCTATCCGCTTGTTGATGGCAGAAATCAAGCAGCGTGAAGTCGATACCCGTGTCGAGCTCAATGATGAAGAGATCCTCGCTGTCGTGACCAAAATGGTCAAACAGCGTCGCGATTCCATCAGCCAGTTTGAAGCTGCCGGTCGCCAGGATCTCGCCGACAAAGAGTCCGCCGAGATCGTTGTGCTGCAGGAGTTCCTGCCACAACAGCTGACCGCAGACGAAATTGCCGCCCTGATCGAGCAAGCCATCACTGAAAGTGGTGCTGCCGTCATGGCTGACATGGGTAAAGTCATGGCTGTCTTGAAGCCAAAAATTCAGGGGCGTGCCGATGTCGGCGCCGTCAGTGCTCAGGTGAAAACCCGCTTGGCGTAACAGGCAACTCTCTTGTTTGGTCGAAGAAGCCGTGCTTCCCACTGGAATGCGCGGCTTTTTTATTTCCTATGCAATGAAACAGGACGGTTATGGCTGGCAGGATCCCGCAATCCTTTATCGATGATCTGCTCGTACGCACGGACATAGTCGAGTTGATCGACTCCCGTGTGCGGTTGAAGAAAGCCGGTAAGAACTACCAGGCTTGCTGCCCTTTTCATAACGAAAAAAGCCCCTCCTTTACCGTCAGCCAGGAGAAGCAGTTCTATCACTGTTTCGGTTGTGGTGCCCACGGCAATGCCATCGGCTTTGTCATGGAGTACGACGGCCTGGAATTCCCCGATGCCATCGAAGAGCTGGCAAGCCTGCACGGTATGCAGGTCCCCCGTGAGCAAACGGCGAGTGGATCAAGCCATAGCCAACCAGCCGTCAGCAAGGATCTGTTCGAGCTGATGAACCAGATTGCGCGCTTCTACGAGAGCAATCTCAAGAACGCGCCTCAGGCGGTGGAGTATCTGAAAGGCCGGGGCCTGACTGGCGAGGTGGTCAAGCGCTTCAACATCGGTTATGCCCCTGGGGACTGGGATCAGGTGCGTCGCCGCTTTGGCGCCAGTAGGGATCACGAACAACTGCTGATTTCGGGCGGTATGCTGATCCCCCGTGACAGCGGCCCGGGCAGCTACGATCGTTTCCGCGATCGCATCATGTTTCCGATCCGGGACAAACGCGGTCGGGTCATCGGCTTCGGTGGCCGAGTGCTGGGGGATGGCACGCCCAAGTACCTGAACTCCCCCGAAACCCCCATCTTCCACAAGGGGCGAGAGCTGTTCGGCCTTTATGAGGTCAAGCAGGCACACAAGGATCCGCGCCGGATCCTTGTGGTGGAAGGCTACATGGATGTGGTGGCGCTCGGCCAGTACGACATCGACTATGCGGTGGCGGCACTGGGGACTGCGACCACCAGCGATCACATCCACACCCTGTTCCGTACCACGGCAGAGGTGGTCTGTTGCTACGACGGCGACAACGCCGGTCGGGAAGCGGCCTGGCGGGCGCTCGATAACGCGCTCTCCCACCTGCAGGACGGCCGTGAACTCAAGTTCGTCTTTTTGCCGGATGGCGAGGATCCCGACTCGCTGGTACGCCAGATCGGCAAGGAGGGGTTCGAAGCGCTGCTCGACAAGGCCCAGTCGTTTGCGGATTTCATGTTCGAACGCCTCGGGCGCGATGCGGCTCTTTCCGGTGAGGCAGGCAAGTTTGAAGTGGCCAACAAGGCCGCCGAGCTGATTCGTCGGGTACCGGAAGGTTTCACTCGCGAGGGGTTGATTACCCGACTTTCCAGCATGATGCGCTGGGGAGAAAACAAGCAGCGGATTGCCGAGCTGTTTGCCCGCAACAGCCAGCCCAAGGCGGAAGTTAACAAACCCAAGGCGACCAAACTGACGCCGATCCGCAGGGCTCTGGCCCTGATGGTGCAGTATCCGGCGATCACCGCCGAGCTGCCGGCCATGCCCGAGTTGGCCGGGCTGCGCCTGCAGGGGATCCCTTTCCTGCTGCAACTGCACCAGCAGATCCTGATCCAGCCGGGAGTGACAACGGGTATCCTGCTGGAGCATTGGCGCGGCACAAAAGAGGGAGAAATACTTGCCCAGCTGGCGATGCATGACCTGTTTGAAGAGGTAAAGCTCGACCAGGAGCCCGATATTCTGGGAGAATTGCAGGATACCTTTGTCGGTTTCATCAACCTTTTCCTGAAGCAACGGATCGAAGAATTGCAGGCCAAGGTGGCGCAGGAAGGGCTAAGCTCTGAAGAAACTCAGGAGCTGATGATGCTGATCAGAGAGGTGCAGATTGAGAAAAGAAATGAGAGTGGGGCTTGATATTTGAGTGAGCAGTCCCAATATGAATAGCGTTGCCCGAATCGACGGGATTGAAAGCAAACACTTTATAACCACCTGGCCCCGACAACACTGCGGGCAGGGGTTTCTCATGACCGACGCCGCAACCAGACATAGCATGTCTGGCGGTTTTCTATTAGAATTGGCTATTTGCGCAGCAGCGCACTGTACGCGCAACCTAGCAACACCAACCGGATGAGTTCTATGGAGCAAACCCCGCAGTCTCAGCTTAAACTCCTCGTTGCCAAAGGTAAAGAACAGGGCTACCTGACCTATGCCGAGGTGAACGATCACCTCCCGCAAGACATTGTCGATTCAGACCAGATCGAAGACATCATCCAGATGATCAACGATATGGGCATTCAAGTGGTTGAAAACGCTCCGGATGCCGATGACCTTATCATGGCTGAAGGTGGTACCGCCGATGAGGACGCTGCCGAAGCAGCGGCCCAGGCTCTGGCATCTGTTGAATCTGAGATTGGTCGCACGACCGATCCCGTCCGCATGTACATGCGGGAAATGGGTACCGTCGAACTGCTGACCCGCGAAGGCGAGATCGACATCGCCAAGCGGATCGAAGACGGTATCAACCAGGTACAAAGCTCCGTCGCCGAGTACCCTGAAGCCATCACCTATCTGCTCGAACAGTACGACAAGTACGAAGCCGAGCAGCTTCGCCTGTCCGACATCATCTCCGGCTTCATCGATCCGAACGAAGTGGATGACGTGGCGCCGACCGCCACTCATATCGGCTCCGAGCTCAGCGAGGACGACCTCGCCGACGAAGACGAAGACGAAGATGAGGACGAAGACGAAGACGGTGACAACTCCGACGATGACGGCGACGGTGGCCCGGATCCGGAAGTCGCTCGCGAGAAATTCGGCGAACTGCGTGCCCAGTACGAGGTGACTCGTCTCTCCATTCAGCAGAATGGTCGTGCCCACGACGACACCCAGAATGCCATCGCCCAGCTGGCCGATGTCTTCCGTCAATTCCGCCTGATGCCCAAGCAGTTCGATCGCCTGGTCAACAATATGCGGGAGATGATGGAGCGTGTCCGCGTGCAGGAACGCATCATCATGAAGCTCTGCGTTGAGCAGGCCAAGATGCCGAAGAAGACCTTCGTCGCGGCCTTCACCAACAACGAGTGCGAAACTGCCTGGTTCGAATACCAGAAGCAGGCCGGCAAGGCGTGGTCTCCCCGTCTGCTCGAGATGGACGAAGAAGTACTGCGTTCCATCGGCAAGCTGCAGCAGATCGAAGAAGAGACCGGTCTGTCCATCGCCCAGATCAAGGATATCAACCGCCGCATGAGCATTGGTGAGGCCAAAGCCCGCCGTGCGAAGAAAGAGATGGTTGAGGCCAACCTGCGTCTGGTTATCTCCATCGCCAAGAAGTACACCAACCGCGGTCTGCAGTTCCTGGATCTGATCCAGGAGGGCAACATCGGTCTGATGAAGGCGGTCGACAAGTTCGAATATCGTCGCGGCTACAAGTTCTCGACCTATGCCACCTGGTGGATCCGTCAGGCCATTACCCGCTCCATCGCGGATCAGGCCCGTACTATCCGTATCCCGGTGCACATGATCGAGACCATCAACAAGCTCAACCGCATCTCCCGCCAGATGCTGCAGGAGATGGGTCGTGAACCGAACCCGGAAGAGCTGGCCATGCGCATGGGCATGCCGGAAGACAAGATCCGCAAGGTACTGAAAATCGCCAAGGAGCCCATCTCCATGGAGACGCCCATCGGTGATGACGAAGACTCCCACTTGGGCGACTTCATCGAAGATACCACCCTGGCTCTGCCAGCGGATGCGGCCACCAGCGAGAGCCTGCGCAACGCGACCCGCGAAGTGCTGGCCGGGCTGACCGCACGGGAAGCCAAGGTACTGCGCATGCGCTTCGGTATCGACATGAACACCGACCACACCCTCGAGGAAGTGGGCAAGCAGTTCGACGTCACCCGTGAGCGTATCCGTCAGATCGAAGCCAAGGCCCTGCGCAAACTGCGCCATCCGAGCCGCTCGGAAGTGCTGCGCAGCTTCCTGGACGAGTAGTCCCGGGTTCTGTCAGCCTGACATTGCAACAAAAAGCCCCGCCATGCGGGGCTTTGTTTTATCCGTGCTGGCATGGGCGTGAAGAGGGGTCATGGAACCGCTTGAATATGGATGAAATCTCGCCAAGTGGTTGATCTGACTATGGACGGGGTATCCGCCATCCCCTATAATCCACGCCGCTAACCAGCATCAATGGCCCCTTAGCTCAGTTGGTCAGAGCAGTCGACTCATAATCGATTGGTCGTGGGTTCAAGTCCCCCAGGGGCCACCATTTTCAGAAAAAGCCGCTCTTTTGAGCGGCTTTGTCGTTTCTGGCGTTCACCAGCGTCTGTCCAGATCCTCGGCATAGAGCGCCATGGCGCGCCGGTAGGGAAGCAGGGCGGGATCCGTGGTGGTGGTCGCGAGGATCCCCAGCAGCGTCTCCATCCCCTCCTTGCTGCGCCCTAGGTTGTAGCAGGTCATGGCGCGAAACACCTTGAACTCCACGGCATCGGGGAAGCGGGCCAGGGCCTCGTCAAAGGTGGCCAGCGCCTCGGCATGACGGCCCGTGGTGCGATAGGAGCTGCCAAGTCCAAGCAGGGCCCCGCGCAGCGACGCCTCGCCAAGCCCCAGCGACACGGCCTTCTGATAGAGCGGAATGGCCTCGGCCTCTCGCCCCAGCATGTCGTGCAGTCCGGCCACTTCGTAATGCAGCTCGGCGTGGGCCGGGTGCGCGATGAGTTGCAGCAGACCGTGCTGACGGGCTTCCTCGATCCGTCCCTCGGCCTTGAGGGTGTTCAACTGTTTCATATGTGCTCCTGCATGGGGATGAAGGATCAGTATGCCTGCCGACAGGCTGGCGGGGAACGGGTCATGGAGCCATGAAAAAGGCCTCCCGCCGATGGCGGGAGGCCTGGCTCGGCGCCGGGGCGCAATCGCCCTGGCGTGTGTCCAGCCTTACTGGGCGCTCAGGCTGTAGGCCAGGGTCTGGTCGTTGAAGCGCACCACATAGGCACCGACCACTGCCGTGGTGATGTCTGCCCCGGCCAGCTCGGCCACGCCATCCTTGTTGGTGTCGCCGTAGTTCTGGGTCCAGTCCCCCTTGACGTCGAACTTGAAGCGCTGGCCACCGTTCCCATCACCGCTGCCGGTGAAGGTGACGCTGGCCTGCCAGAGGTGATCCCCGACCAGGGACATGGGGGTGGTGCCCCAGTTGTTGGTGGTGCCGCGAATGTTGAGGCTGGCGACATTCTTGGCATAGGTGACGCTCACCGGAGTCAGGCTGTATTGCAGGGTCTGATCGTTGAAACGTACCCGGTACTGGCCGGTGACCGAGGTCAGGATGTCACTGCCGGTCAGTTCGGCCACGCCGTCCTTGTTGGTGTCGCCGTAGTTCTGGGTCCAGTCCCCCTTGACGTCGAACTTGAAGCGCTGGTTAGTCTGACCGTCGAAGGTGACAAGGGCTTCCCACTGATTGTCGGCGATCAGCGTCATGGCAAGGGATCCCCAGGCATTGGGGGTACCGCGGAAGTTCAGGGTGGGCAGTACGCTGGCGTAGGTGCCGTTGTCGTCGGTGACGGTCACGGTGGCGCTGGCACTGGCGGTCAACCCTTCCGCATCGGTCACGGTGACCGTCACGGTATGGGTACCCGGGGTATCGAACCGGACTGTCTCCGTGGTGGCGGTGCCCCCGCTGGACCAGCTGTAGCTCACCACGCCGCCATCATCGCTGGAAGCGGAGGCGTCGAACACCACGCTCTCCCCCGCCTTGACGCTTAGGGTTTTGGGAGAGAGGGCGGCGACCGGTGCCTGGTTGCTGGTGAGGGGGTGACCGTGTAGCGCAGATCGCTCTCGCTCAGGGTGATGCGGTAGGTGCCCGCCCCGCTGACCAGGATATCCTTGCTGCTGCCCTTGTCGGCGATGCCATCCCCTTCGTTGTCGCCGTAGTTCTCGGCCCAGTTGCCGAAGACGTCGAACTTGAAGCGCTGGGCACCGGTGGCGTCACCGGTGCCGGTCAGGGTGAGGGTGGCGGACCAGACACGGTTGGCATCGACGGTCATGGGGGTGTTGCCCCAGGCGTTGTGGGTGCCGCGCAGGTTCATGCTGCTGAACTTGTTGCCCGGCAGGACGGAACCGCCGCAGGGGCTGGCCTTGGTGCAACCGGCGATGATGGCGGCCGCCTTCATGCCGGGGACGTTCAGGCTGGCCTTGCCGCTACCATCGACGGTGACATAACCGCCGCTGCAGTAGTCATTGCCCCCCAGGAGGTTGCAGTACTCGCCGGCCGGCAGGCCGGTCTGCACCGAGGCCACCAGGCTGCCGCTCTCGTTGTTGATGGCGACGAAGCCCTTGTCACCGCGGCTGAAGGCTATCTGGTTGTTGCCGTTGTCCCACCAGTTGCTGACGGGCTGGCCTTCGGTCCGGTTGTGGAACAGGGCCATGTTCATGATGGTCGGTCGGCGCTGTTCGCAGTTCCACTGGCTGTCCGTGCAGGGCGTGCTGCCCGGCGCCCCCTTGTCGGTTTCATAGGTGCCCATGTTTTCGAAGCGATAGCCCGACATTACCTGCTTCCAGCCATAGGGCCAGGCCATCATGAAGGTGTTGGCCAGATCGTAGCGGGCACCGCTCATGAAGGTGAGCATGCCGCCACCGCCGTGGCCGCGTTCGCGGTCGTGGTTGACCACGAAGACGAAGGCCTTGTTGGAGGGGAGCAGGCCCCAGCTCTCGCCCAGGGTTTTGAGGTTCTTGATCTGGCCGTTGAAGTTGGCGGCGAGATCGGTGCCATATTTGAAGTCGGTGACGGTGTCGATGTAGGTGTAGCGGCCCGGCTGAATGTCGGGGGACTCCCCGCCTGCGCCGATCACCTCCAGGTAGGCTCTGGGGCTGCCTGCCTTGTCGAGGATGGCCTTCACATCGGCCGGCGCCATGTGCTTGGCCGCATCGATGCGAAAGCCCGCCACGCCCCAGCCGAGCAGGGTCTTCATGTAGGTGGCGATCTGATCCTGGACGTAGGATGAGCCGGTATTGAGGTCCGGCATGCCGTAGAGGGCGCCGTTCCAGACGTTGTTGCTGTCGCCGTAGTTGGTGATGTCGCCGCTGTGATGGAAGTCGTTGTAGCCGAACTGGGGATATTGGTATTGCCCCGAGTTGTAGCTGCCGCCGCCGGTGGCGGTGCCCGAACCCGATGCCAGCTGGTTGAAGACGGCGTCGGCATAGACCTTGACCCCGGCCGCGTTGCAGCGGGCGATCATGCTTCTGAGCTCTGCCTCGCTACCACCGAAGCTGTTGAAATTCTTGAAGCTGACCGGTTGATAGACGGTCCACCAGACCTGGCTGCCCTGCTTGTGCTCGGCGGGCGGGGTGATCTGGACGCCACCGAACCCCTTGGGCCCGAGCACGGTCTCGCACTCGTTGGCGATGTCGTTGAACTTCCATTGGAACAGGTGAACCATGACTCCTTCGGCGCTGGCAGTGTGGCTGAAAGAGCCGAGTGCCGCCGCCAGCAGGGCGGTTCGAAACAGTGTGTTGTGCATGACGATTTTCCCTTCGATCTTGTTATTGACGTATCACTGTCGTGTAGTCGAACGGACAACAAACAACCTCGTTCAGCTCCGTAGCATTCATGAAATCGACGTGGTTGAAAATCGAACAGGCTGAATTAATTAAGAAATGTGAATGAAAATGCTTTCATGCTATTCGGTGGCAGCAGGAGGGGGCAGAGGGGAGCAGATCGGTGCGAGATCCCGTCAAGCGGGTAGCGAAGGGGATGAACAGGGGCCCCGCAAGGCCCCGTGAACGTTCAGACGTTGGGTTCCTGCTGCCCGGCACTGGCCCGGGCACGACGCCCTGGCAGCATGCGGGTGACCAGGTTGCTGCGCTGGCGCCAGGAGGTGTAGGCGATGGCGCACAGGTGCAGGGCGATCATGCCCTGGAGTGCCCAGGTGCACCACTCGTGCCAGTCGTCCGCCCCCAGATCGAAGCCGGTCTCGGTGTTCTGGAACCAGCCGGTCCCTGCGGTGGCGAGTACCAGCAGCCAGAGTGCCCAGACCGCCAGCTTGCCGCTGCCGTGATGGCCCGGGGTGGGCGGGGTCCGTTCGCGCAGGGCGTCGGCCTGATGGCGAAAATCCTCCCGGCTCGGGATGAGGGCGCGCAGGCGGGCGTGGCCGCGAGCGAAGGTGAGCCCCCACAGCAGGCGTATGCCGATGAGCACCATGACGGCGTATCCCATCCGCTCGTGCCACTCCTCGCCCGCCTCGTTGAGCCAGAGGTTGCCGATACAGATGGCCGCCACACCCCAGTGGGTGAGGCGCACCAGAGCATCCCAGTGGAAGGGATCAGCCTTTTTGCTTGGCATAGTTGTGGTACTCCTTCTTCAGGTCGTTGACCTTGGCCAGGTGCTCGCGCGCCTTGGCTTCGTCACCGGCCTGGAGGGCTGCCAGGCTGGCATCCAGCTCGCTCTGCACTTCGGTCATGCCTTCCAGGAACTTCTCCTTCTTGGCGGCGGGCATGTTCTTGCTCTTGGCGACGTCCAGCTGGGCCTTCATCTCCTTGATGTATTTCTCCATGGTGGCCGCGTCGTCGGCCTTGACGGCCTGCTTGTAGTTGAAGCCGATCTTCTTCATCGGCTGCTCCAGATCGCCGGCCATGGCAGGCAGGGCCATCAGGCCGAACATCAGGGGCAGCAGCAGGGGACGCACAGTTTTCAGCATGGGATTTCCTTATGAGACGACGAGATTGCAGGTTGTTATAGCACTCATTTGAGTGCGGTTTCACGCATCATGATGCCATGAAAGGGCGATCATTGTATGAAGAAAGTGCGACCAATTGTGACGAATTGTGCAGGGGATTGCTGTGGGAATGTAGCCGAAAGAGAACGGCCACCGGATCTCGCCTCCGGCAGGGATACAAGGGCGCGCATCTGGTCCGGGAAGGGGCTCGCAGGCAGTGAATCATGCTGCCATTATTTATCAAAAATAGATTTTTTAACGTCATGTGAGTTTTTCAGGTGTTTTTGTTTTTGAAAGCCACCATCCATGGATGATTCCACTGCCCGAACAGACGCCGTGCAACAAAAAAAGGGCCCGCAGGCCCTTTGAGTGATCGGGATCCGGCCCTTATTCGGCCTGCTCGCGCTCGATGGCACGCCAGCCGATGTCCTTGCGATAGAAGATGCCGTCCCACTGGATGCGACCAGCCAGGGCATAGGCCCGCTGCTGGGCTTCCTGCACCGTGTGGCCGAGGGCGGTGGCGCACAGCACGCGGCCACCCTGGGTCAGGCTGGTGTGTCCTTCCAGGCGGGTGCCTGCATGGAACACCTTCTCCCCTGCCACTTCGTCCACCGGCAGGCCGCTGATGGGGTGATTGCTGGCGTAGTCGCCGGGATAGCCACCCGCCGCCAGCACCACGCCGATGGCGGCACGGGGGTCATAGACGGCTTCCTTCTGATCCAGCTGGCCGGCACAGGCGGCGAGGCAGAGATCCACCAGATCGGACTGCATCCGCAGCATGATGGGCTGGGTTTCGGGGTCGCCGAAGCGGCAGTTGAACTCGATCACCTTGGGGTTGCCCTCGGCATCGATCATCAGGCCGGCGTAGAGGAAGCCGGTGTAGACGTTGCCCTCGGCAGCCATGCCGCGCACGGTCGGCATGATCACCCGTTCCATCACGCGCTGGTGCACTTCGTCGGTCACCACGGGCGCCGGGGAGTAAGCCCCCATGCCGCCGGTGTTGGGGCCGGTGTCACCGTCGAAGGCGCGCTTGTGATCCTGGCTGGTGGCCATGGGCAGCACGTGCTCGCCGTCCACCATGACGATGAAGCTCGCCTCTTCCCCGTCCAGGAACTCCTCGATCACCACCCGGGCGCCGGCATCGCCGAAGGCATTGCCGGAGAGCATGTCACGCACCGCCGCTTCCGCCTCGTCGAGGGTCATGGCGACGATCACCCCTTTGCCGGCGGCCAGACCGTCGGCCTTGATGACGATGGGAGCGCCCTTCTCGCGCAGATAGGCCAGCGCTGGCTCCACCTCGGTGAAGTTCTGGTAATCGGCGGTGGGGATGGCGTGGCGGGCCAGGAAGTCCTTGGTGAAGGCCTTGGAGCCTTCGAGCTGGGCGGCGGCGGCGGTCGGGCCGAAGATGGTCTGATCGGCGGCGCGGAAGGCATCGACCACCCCTTTCACCAGGGGGGCTTCCGGTCCGACGATGGTGAGGCCGATCTGGTTAGCCTTGGCGAAGGCCAGCAGGCCCTCGATGTCGGTGGCCTGGATGGCGACGTTCTCGATGCCCGGCTCAAGCTGGGTGCCCGCATTGCCCGGTGCCACGAAGACCTGGGTCACCAGGGGGGAGTGTTTGGCCTTCCAGGCCAGGGCGTGTTCACGGCCGCCGTTACCAATGATCAGTACTTTCATCGTCTCGCTCGCTTCTGTCTGAGTTCACTGGCGCTGCGGTGGCACTGCCAGTGGAAAGGATCCGGTGCTAAAGAGGCAGGGCCGCCATCGGCGGCCCTGGGCTGTCAGTGACGGAAATGACGCATGTTGGTGAACACCATGCACATGCCGTGTTCGTTGGCGGCGTCGATCACCTCCTGGTCGCGCATCGAGCCACCTGGCTGGATGACGCAGGAGATGCCCGCGGCAGCGGCGGCATCGATGCCGTCGCGGAACGGGAAGAAGGCGTCGGAGGCCATGACGGAGCCCGCCACGGTCAGCCCTTCATCCTCGGCCTTGATGCCGGCGATCTTGGCAGAGTAGACGCGGCTCATCTGGCCGGCGCCGACGCCGATGGTCTGGCCGTTCTTGGCGTAGACGATGGCGTTGGATTTGACGAACTTGGCGACCTTCCAGCAGAACAGCAGATCCTGCAGCTCGGCCTCGGTGGGCTGACGCTGGCTGACCACGGTCAGATCCCCGAGCGTCACCATGCCCAGATCGCGCTCCTGCACCAGCAGGCCGCCGTTGACGCGCTTGAAGTCAAAGCCTTGCGCCGGGGCAGTCCACTGGCCGCACTCCAGCAGGCGCACGTTCTGCTTGGCGGCGACCGCCTCGCGGGCTGCCTGGCTGATGCTGGGGGCGATGATCACTTCCACGAACTGGCGGGCGACGATGGCCGCGGCGGTCTCGCCGTCCAGTTCGCGGTTGAAGGCGATGATGCCGCCAAAGGCCGAGGTGGGGTCGGTCTGGTAGGCGCGATCGTAGGCTGCCAGCAGGTCGTCACCGATGGCGACGCCGCAGGGGTTGGCATGCTTGACGATGACGCAGGCCGGTTCGCTGAACTCCTTCACGCACTCCAGCGCCGCATCAGTGTCGGCAATGTTGTTGTAGGAGAGGGCCTTGCCCTGCAGCTGGATGGCGCTTGCCACCGAGCCCGGCGCAGCCTGCTCTTCGGCGTAGAAGGCGGCAGCCTGGTGGCTGTTCTCGCCGTAGCGCATGTCCTGCTTCTTGATGAACTGGCTGTTGAAGGTGCGGGGGAAGCGGGACTCTTCGTCGCCTTCCTTGTTTTCGCCGTAGGAGGGCACCAGGGTGCCGAAGTAGTTGGCGATCATGCCATCATAGGCGGCGGTGTGCTCGAAGGCGGCGATGGCCAGATCGAAGCGGGTGGAGAGGGTCAGGCTGTTGCCGTTGCCATCCATCTCGGCGATGACGCGGTCATAGTCGGAGGCCTTGACGACGATGGTGACGTCCTTGTGGTTCTTGGCAGCGGAGCGGACCATGGTCGGGCCGCCGATGTCGATGTTCTCGACGGCGTCTTCCAGGGTGCAACCGGCTTTGGCCACGGTGGCGGCGAAGGGATAGAGGTTGACGACGACCATGTCGATGGGGGAGATAGCGTGCTCGGCCATGATGGCGTCATCCCGGTCGCGACGGCCGAGAATGCCGCCGTGTACCTTGGGATGCAGGGTCTTGACCCGGCCGTCCATCATCTCGGGGAATCCGGTGTAGTCGGACACCTCGGTCACCGGCAGGCCCGCATCGGCCAGCAGCTTGGCGGTACCACCGGTGGAGAGCAGGGCCACACCGCGCGCGTCGAGTGCCTTGGCAAATTCCAGGATGCCAGTCTTGTCAGACACACTCAGCAGTGCACGGCGAATGGGTCGAGCTTGTTCCATCACACTATCGTCCTCAGCATAACGGGGACCGTTCCATGGGAGGCGAGGCTCAACACACAGAGAGTCCCCAAATAAATGGAAGTGGGGGATTTCGCAAACCACTCTCGCCCGGGGCGGCCGTTGGCAAAAGCGTTTTAGGAAATGCCCGCTTGACGCGACGCTCTCTTGTGGGCGCGTATTCTACACAAAAAATGTGACCTGTGGTGGATTTTTTAAAGAGACAAACCCTTGTGGGATGCGGCGTTAAACGTTTTCTGGTGAATTTTTGTGAAACGTTTGTCTTTTCAGTGTTTTGGGGATAAATGGCCGGCAAGTGAGGGGTTAGCTGCTGCTTTCCTGCCTTTGACTGGCAATCGCCGGGCAAAGAGGTGATAGTGGAGGCCGGTTTATATTGAGTACCATGTCGGGAATGTCATGCGGGGGGAGAGGACCATGTATCGGATCGGTGAACTGGCCAAGGCGTGCGGGGTGAAGGCCGACACCCTGCGCTTTTACGAGAAGAACGGCCTCATCTCGCCGGGCATTCGCAACGAATCCGGTTATCGCCTCTACGGGGAGCAGGACAAGCGGCGGCTGGAGTTCATCATCCGCGCCAAGTCGGTGGGCTTTTCCCTCGCGGATATCGGCGAGCTGCTCACCCTGGACACCAACAAGGCCAAGGTCACCTGCCAGGAGGTGAAGGCGGTGGCTGACACCAAGCTCGAACAGGTGGAGCAGAAGCTCCTGGAGCTGACCCGTTTTCGCGAGAACCTGAAGGCCCTCTCCGACATCTGCTGCGGCGGCCCGCGCTCGGCGGAGCACTGCGCCATCCTCGAGACCCTGGAGTCCGGCGCCCCTTCCCGCCACGAGCATCACGACCATGAGCACTGAGCTGCGCCGGCCCCGGGTCTCCGCCTTTCTCGCCCTCTCCCTCGACGGTTTCATCGCCGGGGAGGGGGGCGATCTGGCATGGCTGGCCCCCTATGGTGGCGACGGGCCGGAGGAGACCGGGTACAGCGCCCTGATGGCGAGCGCAGACACCCTGCTGATGGGGCGCAACACCTACGATATCGTAAGCGCCTTTCCCGAGTGGCCCTACGGGGACAAGCCGCTGGTGGTACTGACCCACAGGCCCGCCGACCCCCGTCCTCGGGTCGCGTTCAGGCAGGGGGCGCTGGCGCAGGTGCTGGACGAGTTGTGGCAGGGGGGAAGCCGTCACCTCTATCTGGATGGCGGGGAGCTGGTGAGGCAGGGTCTGCAGGGGGCCCTGGTGGACGAGCTGACCCTGTTCTGGGTGCCGGTCACCCTGGGGGGCGGGATCCCGCTCTTTACCGGGCCTCTCCCCGCAGGGTTGAGACCGGTGTCGAGCGCCGTGCTGCCAAGCGGCCTGGTGCGGGTTATCTATCACCCCGCCTGACAGCTTGCACGGGGGAGGCAAGAGGCGCACAATCGGCGCGTTTTTCGCCACCTGCCCTTCCAGACAGGGACGATAGGCAAACACGACAACCCCATCAAGGAGCCCATATGGCCAAGAAGAAGGTGACCTGTGTCACCGCCGAACCCGCCTGCGAACATCAGCGCGGCATCATTCAGGACAACCACCTCAAGGCACTGGTGACCTCCCCCCTGTTCCAGGCCCGGGTCGAGCCGAGCAAGAAGGGTAAGGGCAGCTATCAGCGCAAGGCCAAGCACGGCAAGCGGTGGGAGCCCGGCCAACAGCAGATGGCAAGCGTCTGCTGCTGAGCGGGTTTCTGCCGCAAGGCATCAGCTAACACAATCAGGGCGCCAATGGCGCCCTGATTGTTTTTCTATTCGCTGGTGCTGACTTGCGGTCTTGACGCAAGAGAGTGAACCCGTGCTCACTCATCCATAAAGAGTTCGAGCAGCACGTTGAGGTAGCGATGCCCGAGGGACGTGAGCTGCCAGCTGTCGCCGAGATCCTCGATCAGCTCCTTGGTCCGGGCGATGGCGAGCATGGTCTCTACCCGCTCCAGCGGTAGCCCTGTGAAGGCCTCGAACTCCGCCTTGGGGGCGGGTTCAAACAATCTAAACCGGTTCATGAAGTACTCGAGGGGCAGATCGTCCGCGCTCACCTGCCATTGGCTGTCCAGATAGGGGCGGCTCGGATCCAGATAACCTTTCGGATGCTTCACTTTGGCGGTGCGCAGGATCTGCTGGTTGGCAAGATCCGTCACCTTGCCGTGGGCGCCGCAGCCGATCCCCAGATAGTCGCCAAAGCGCCAGTAGTTGAGGTTGTGGCGACACTGATACCCCTCTTTGGCATAGGCCGAGATCTCGTACTGCTGATAGCCCCGGGCGGTCAGCATGGCGTGGCCCTGCTCGTAGATGTCCCACAGGGTGTCATCTTCCGGCAACGTGGGGGGCTTGGAGGCGAATGCCGTGTTCGGCTCTATGGTGAGCTGATACCAGGAGAGGTGCGGCGGCGCGCAGTCGATGGCCTGCTGCAGGTCGTAGAGCGCATCGTCCAGGCTCTGATCCGGCAGGCCGTGCATCAGATCCAGGTTGAAGGTGGGAAGCGCGATGGCGTGGGCCAGTTCGGCGGCCTTGCGCGCCTCCTCGGGGCCGTGGATGCGGCCGAGCCGGGTCAATTTCTCCTGCTGGAAGCTCTGTACCCCGATGGAGATGCGGTTGATACCGGCCCGCTGGAAGCCGGCGAACTTGTCCGCCTCCACCGTGCCCGGGTTGGCCTCCATGGTGATCTCGCAGTCCGGGGTCAGGGCGATGCGTTCGCGCACCCCGTCCAGCAGCGCCTGCATGGCGTCGACGGAGAGCAGGCTCGGCGTGCCGCCACCGATAAAGATGGAGGAGAGGGGGCGCCCCTGGGCCCAGTGCAGATCCTGCTCCAGATCCTCCAGCAGGGCTGCCACGTACTCGAGGTGGGGCAGCTCCCCCTTCTGGGCGTGGGAGTTGAAGTCGCAGTAGGGGCACTTCTGGACGCACCAGGGCACGTGGATATAGAGGGAGAGGGGCGGCAGTTGCAGCATGGGATTTCCAGTATTCAACAATCAAAAGGGGTCGGGTGGCCCTGGTTGCCGGTGACAACGGGCGGGGCGCCGCGAACGAAACGGGGGCCGACGGCCCCCATTGTAGATGACAACGCGGCGGGAGACAGCGCTTTAGTTGACCGCCGCCAGGGCCGCTTTGAGCTTGGCCAGGGCCTGGCCACGGTGGCTGAGCTGGTTCTTGAGTTCCGCCGGCATCTGGGCCGAGGTGCAGTCGTGGTCGGGGACGAAGAACACGGGGTCGTAGCCGAAGCCGTGCTGGCCGCGGGGTTCGTCGATGATCATCCCCTCCCAGCTGGCCTGGCAGATAATGGGGGTGGGATCGTCGGCGTGGCGCATGTAGACCAGCACGCACCAGAAGCGGGCGCTTTTCAGGTAATCCGGCGCGCCCTTGAGCTCGGCCAGCAGCTTGTCGATGTTCTCCTTGTCGCTGGCACCGGCACCGGCAAAACGGGCGGAGTAGACGCCGGGGCGGCCGTGCAGCAGATCCACTTCCAGACCGGAGTCGTCGGCCACGGCGGGCAGGCCGGTGACGCGGGCGGCGTGGCGGGCCTTGATGATGGCATTCTCGACGAAGGTGGTGCCGGTCTCGTCGGCATCGGAGACTGCAAACTCGCTCTGCGGGATCACCTGGATCTTCATATCGGCCAGCATGGCGGCCAATTCCTTCACCTTTTTCTGGTTCCCTGTTGCCAGGACAAGCTTGTTCATCACACACCTCCGCAAAAATAATCTGCGCATTCTATGCGGGGGAGGGGTTTAGTAAAAGCGCCAATTGCCCGGGATCCGGTGCCAACGGGGGATCCTGGTTCCACCCCCTGAGAGGTAGAAGAGATACATGTTTCCAGCAGGGAATAACCGAAGTGATTAAATACCATTTCAATTCATTACTCTGAGTCAGTAGACTCGCGGCCCAATCGATATTCCTAGGGCTTGAGGTGACTGATGCCATTGATTCTTTTGCTTGTACTCCTGGTGTTGTTCAGCCCGCTGGCCATCGACATCTATTTGCCTGCCATCCCCCAGATGGCCGAGCAGCTGGGGGCCGAAGTGACCCTGATGCAGGGCACCATTACCTGGTTCCTGTTCAGCATGGGGCTGGGGCAACTACTGGTGGGGCCGCTGGCCGATCGCTACGGGCGCAAACCCATTGCCCTGGGGGGCGTGCTGCTCTACGGCCTGAGCGCCCTGGCAGCCGGCTTTGCCGCCAGCCTGGGCGAGCTGATGCTGGCGCGGGTGCTGCAAGGCTTCGGGGCCTGCGCCACCTCGGTGGCCGCCTTCTCGGTGGTCCGTGACAGCTATGGCCCCAAGAAGAGCGGTCAGATGATCTCCTATCTGAACGGTGCCATCTGCTTCATCCCCGCACTGGCGCCCCTGCTGGGTGGCTGGCTCACCGCCAAGGCGGGCTGGTCGGCGAACTTCTGGTTCATGGCGGGTTACGCCGTCGTGGTCGGCAGCTGGCTGCTGTGGCGGATGCCGGAAACCCGCCCTGAGGAGACCAGCAGTGCTGGCCCGCTCATCAGCTGGTCCCGCTACAGCCCGGTGCTGCGCTCCCCGAGCTTCCTGTTCAACGCGGCGCTGTGCATGCTGGCGATGGCGGTGATCCTCGCCTACGTGACGGCGGCGCCGGTACAACTGATGGTGACCCTGGGGCTGGACATGAGTGGCTTCAGTCACTGGTTCACCGCCAATGCGGCCCTCAACATCCTGGCCTGCTTCCTGGCCCCGCGCTTCATCGCCCGGGTAGGGCCAAGACGGACCCTGCGCATCGGCCTGCTGGTGCTGCTGCTCTCCGCCATCACCCTGACCCTGGCCATGCACATCCCGCACCCGCTGGCCATGATGGGCCCGGTGTTCCTCTCCAGCATCGGTTTTGCGATGATCCTGGGCGCCGCCGCCGGTATGGCGCTGGCCCCCTTCGGCCACTGCGCCGGGACTGCTGCCGCCCTGCTCGGCCTGTTCCAGATGAGCGGCTCCGGCGCCCTGGTGGGGATCACCGGTTGGCTGATGCCGGATCCCCTGAGCCAGCTTGCCCTGCACATGTGGCTGCTGCTGCCCCCGCTGGTGATGCTGATGACCCGCCAGGGTCGCCGCTTGTGTTTGCAATAAATCCTGTGCTCTGATGAGCACACTCGGGGGGCCTTGAGCCCCCTTCTCTTTTTCAGGTGACCTCGCCTGCCTCGCATGATCACAGACCCGTGGAGAAAACCGGATGAGCCACACAATCAACGCCGCCCTGGTGGGATACGGCTTCGCAGGACAGACCTTTCACGCCCCCTTCCTGGCCACGACCCCGGGCCTGACCCTGCGCTGGGTGGTGAGCCGGGATGCCGCCAAGGTACAGGCCGCGTTGCCCGGCACCCGGGTCGGCACCCTGGAGCAGGTGCTGGCCGATGACAGCCTCGATCTGGTGGTGATCGCCACCCCCAACGACACCCACGCCCCCATCGCTCGCGAGGCCCTGCTGGCGGGCAAGCACGTGGTGATCGACAAGCCGTTCGCCCTGGATCTGGCCGAAGCGAAGGCGCTGGTCGAGTTGGCAGAGAAGCAGCAACGGCTGCTCAGCATCTTCCACAACCGGCGCTGGGACGGGGACTTCCTCACGGTGCGCCGTCTGCTGGCGGAGGGGGCGCTGGGGCAAGTCGCCCAGTTCGAATCCCACTTCGACCGTTATCGCCCCGAGGTGCGCCAGCGCTGGCGCGAGGCGGGCGGCCCGGGCTCCGGTCTCTGGTTCGATCTCGGCCCCCATATCCTGGATCAGTCGCTCCAGCTGTTCGGCCAGCCGGACTGGTTGCAGGCGGATCTGGGCAAGCAGCGCCCCGGGGCCCTGGCGGACGACTACTTCCATGTGGTGCTGGGTTACGGCGAGATGCGGGTCATTCTGCACGGCAGTTGTCTGGTGTCGGCCGTGATGCCCCGCTTCGTGGTGCACGGCAGTCAGGGCTCTTTCATCAAGTTCGGCATGGACGTGCAGGAGGAGCAGCTCAAGGAGGGCAAGCGGCCTCCGGCGGCGGACTGGGGCGTGGATCCCGCCCCCGGCCAGCTCAGCCAGATCCGGGACGGTCAGCTCGTGCAGCAGACCGTGGCTGGCGAGGCGGGGGACTACGGCGCCTACTATCGCGGCGTCTGCGCCGCCATCCGGGGAGAAGGGGAGAACCCGGTGCCGGCCGACGAGGCCCTGGCGGTGATGGCCTTGCTGGACCTGGCCCGGCAGAGCGACCAGCAGGGGCGGCGCCTGCCTTGTCAGAAGCTGTCTGACTGACGGCGTAATCCGGCAGCGCCGAGAGCCTGACAGAAAGGCAATGGCTGACTGGCAATCGCCAGGTAATTGGCGATTTGTTGTGCGAATCTGATGATGAATGGGTGTTTTATATTAATATTTGTCGTTGCAGCAGTGTTTCTTATCATGCCAACGAGAAAATATCATTGTGATACGCGTTTTCATCGGCCGCATATGGGGATATATTTCGCGCGCCTTCGGGCTCCAGCGGCCGGTGTGCCGACAGGAGCCGGGGCGTACAGTGATGGTCCCTGCACCATCTCTCCATCTTTTTTTGAGGGTATGCACATGAACAAAGTACTGGTAGCCGGTATCCTGGGTCTGATGTTGACCGCCTGTGGTCAGAAAGAAGAAGCTGCCGCTCCGGCTGCGACCCCGGCCGCAGACGTTGCTGCCACTGTCGAGAAAGCCGCTAGCGAAGCGTCTGCTACCGTCGAGAAGGCTGCTTCCGAAGCTTCCGCTACTGTCGAGAAGGCTGCCGCTGACGTGGCCACCAAGGCTGAAGCTGCCGTGAGCGATGCCAAGGCCAACTAAGCCAGCACCTCATTGAAAAACGGGCCCGGCGCACTCGCGCCGGGCCCGTTTTTTTATGGCCATGGAAGGGCGCTGCCCGGTCAGCCGAGGGGTTCCACCAGCAGGATGTGGGAGTCGGCCCCCACCACCTTGACCCGGCTGCCGGCCGGCAGCGGCGCGTTGCAGCGCACCGTCCAGACGGTGTCGTCCAGATGCACCCGGCTCATTCCCTGGCTGACTTCGTCCAGCAGGGTCAGCTCGCGGCCCATGTAGCTTTGCATCCGCTCGTTGATGGGAGCGGCGGCATCCAGCCCGGAGTGATCCCGGCGATGCTGCCAGCGCCACCAGGCCCAGGTGGTGAGCAGGGATTGCAGGGCGAAGAGCAGCAACTGCGCCTGCCAGCCGAAGGGCCAGACCAGCAGCAGGAGTCCCACCTCCAGGGCGGCGATGCCGGTCCAGAGCAGGAAGCCCACCGACCCCATCACCTCGATGGCCAGCAGCACGAAGCCGAGTCCCAGCCAGTGCCAGTGGGTCAGCCCCTCGAACAGGGCTGTCATGATTTGCCCGCCTTGCCGTCTTTGTTGAACAGCTCGGCCATGCCCGCCACCGAGCCTATCAGGCTGCCCGCTTCCAGGGGCATCATGATGATCTTGCTGTTGGGGCCTTCACCGATGCGGGCCAGGGCCTCGGTGTATTTCTGGGCCACGAAGTAGTTGATGGCCTGCATGTCGCCCTCGGCAATCGCCTGGGAGACCATGTGGGTCGCCTTGGCTTCCGCCTCGGCGGCCCGCTCCCGGGCTTCGGCGGCGAGGAAGGCGGCCTGACGCTCACCCTCGGCTTTCAGGATCTGGGACTGCTTCTCCCCCTCGGCCTTCAAGATCTTGGACTGGCGCACCCCTTCGGCCTCCAGCACCTCGGCCCGCTTCTGGCGCTCGGCCTTCATCTGGGCGTTCATGGCTTCCACCAGGGCGAGGGGCGGGCGCACATCCTTGATCTCGATCCGGGTCACCTTGATGCCCCAGGGGGCGGTGGCCGCATCCATGGTGCGCAGCAGCTTCTCGTTGATGGTGTCGCGCTGGGAGAGCATTTCGTCCAGCTCCATGGCGCCGAGCACGGTCCGCATGTTGGTCATGGTGAGATTGCGGATGGCACTGGTGAGATCGTTGACCTCGTAGCCCGCCTTGCGGGCATCCACCACCTGCACGAAGCTGATGGCGTCGATGGTGACGTTGGCGTTGTCCCGGGAGATCACCTCCTGGGCCGGGATGTCCAGCACCTGCTCCATCATGATGATCTTGTGGCCGATGCGGTCGATGTAGGGGATCAGCAGGTTGAGGCCCGGGGAGAGGGTGCGGGTGTAGCGGCCGAAGCGCTCCACGGTCCAGTTGTAACCCTGGGGCACTATCTTGATGCCGGCACTCAGGGTGGCGAGTACCAGGAATATGAAGATCCCCAATACAATCAATGACTCATTCATGATTAAGCTCCTTATGAAACACTTTCACTAGCCTAGGGTCTGGTGCCATCCACCACAAGCAGATTCGCTTCTCTATTGCCGCCACACGGCTTTACTAATTACCAAAACGCATTAAAGAGCATTTTTTATTATTTTGAGGGATAAGCGCTCCTGCCTATAGTCGCCCCAGATGTCGCGATGCCGAGGAGCGGGCCCTGATGGATTATTTACCTATGTTTGCCAGGTTGGAAGGCCGCCCGGTACTGCTGGTGGGCGGGGGCGAGGTTGCCCTGCGCAAGGCGCGCCTGCTGCTGGCGGCAGGTGCCCGGATCACCCTGGTCTCTCCCATGCTCGAGCCCGAGTTCCATGAATTTGCCGGTCGCTTCACCCATGTGGCGGCGCGTTTCGACCCGGCCCACCTGGCAGGGCAGATCCTGGTGGTGGCCGCGACCGACGATCTCGAGGTCAACGCCCTGGTCTACCAGAGCGCCACCGAGCGCGGTCTGTTCGTCAACCTGGTGGATGACCCCGAGCGCTCCAGCTTTATCTTCCCCTCCATCATCGATCGCAGCCCCATCGTGGTGGCCGTCTCCAGCGGCGGCAAGGCCCCCGTGCTGGTGCGTCTGTTGCGCGAGCGGCTCGAGAGCCTGCTGCCCCGCCACCTCGGCGGTCTGGCGGAGCTCTCCGGCCGGGTGCGCCGCCGGGCCAAGCAGGTGCTGGCCTCCCTCTCCGATCGCCGCCGCTTCTGGGAGCGCGCCTTTGCCTCCAACACCCTGGCCGGTCTGATTGAGAAAGCCGATTGGCAGGGGCCGAGCGCTGGCTCAATGAGGGGCTCGACAAAGCCCAAACCGAGGTGGGGGAAGTTGTCTTGGTGGGGGCGGGCCCGGGAGATCCTGGCCTGCTGACCCTCAAGGCGCTGCAACAGATCCAGCAGGCCGAAGTGGTGCTCTATGACCAGCTGGTCTCCCCCGAGATCCTGGAACTGGTGCGCCGCGACGCCACCCTGGTGTCGGTCGGCAAGAAGGCGGGTGCCCACAGCGTGCCCCAGGAAGAGACCAATCGCCTCTTGGTGGAATACGCCAAAGCGGGCAACCGGGTGGTGCGCCTCAAAGGGGGCGATCCCTTCATGTTCGGTCGTGGTGGCGAGGAGCTGGAAGTGCTGGCCGAGGAGGGCATTCCCTTCTCCGTGGTGCCCGGCATCACCGCCGCTGCCGGTGCCACCGCCTATGCGGGCATTCCGCTCACCCACCGCGACCATGCCCAGAGCGCCGTCTTCATCACCGGCCACTGCCAGAAGGAGGGCAAGGAGCCCGACTGGCAGCAGCTTGCGGCCACCAACCAGACCCTGGTCATCTACATGGGGCTGATGCGCTCCGAGCATATCCAGCAGCAACTGGTGAGCCATGGCCGACGCGCCGCCACCCCCATCGCCATCATCGAGCGGGGCACCACGGCCCGTCAGCGGGTGCTGACCGGCACCTTGGCGGATCTGGCCGAACTGGCCCAGCAGGCGGTGAGCCCGTCGCTTATCGTCATCGGTGAAGTGGTGGCCCTGCGCCAGCAACTCGCCTGGTTTGGCGAGCAGGGGCAAGGGCAGGAGGCAGAAAGCGGCCACGAGCTCAAGCTGGTGAGCCTGGCCTGAGAGGCGAGACCCGAATCGATTTGACGGTGCGGCCAAGGCGGCACCGAACTGAACCAACACCGCGCCCCGAGCAGGTGCGATAGCAATGAACCGAGGACCCAGACATGGACCGTGAAAGACTGACCCAACTGCAGCCATCCGATGCACAGAGCATCCGTGCAGGTGTCACCCGCGAGCGACTGACTCACCTGCAACAGCTGGAAGCCGAGAGCATCCATATCATCCGCGAGGTGGCCGCCGAATTTGAAAACCCGGTGATGATGTACTCCATCGGCAAGGACTCCTCCGTCATGCTGCACCTGGCCCGCAAGGCCTTCTACCCGGGCAAGATCCCCTTCCCCATGCTCCACGTGGACACCAACTGGAAGTTCAAGGAGATGATCAAGTTCCGGGACGAGACCGCCAAAAAGTTCGGGCTGGATCTCATCGTCCACAAGAACCCGGATGGCCTCGCCATGGACATCAACCCCTTCGTGCACGGCAGCAGCAAGCACACCGACATCATGAAGACCGAGGGGCTCAAGCAGGCGCTCAACAAATACGGCTTCGATGCCGCCTTCGGTGGTGCCCGTCGCGACGAGGAGAAATCCCGCGCCAAGGAGCGTGTCTACTCCTTCCGCGACAAGTCCCACCGCTGGGATCCGAAGAACCAGCGCCCGGAGCTGTGGCGCGTCTACAACAGCCAGGTCAACAAGGGGGAGAGCATCCGTGTCTTCCCGCTCTCCAACTGGACCGAGCTGGACATCTGGCAATACATCTATCTCGAGAACATCGACATCGTGCCGCTCTACTTCGCGGCCATGCGCCCCGTGGTGGATCGCGGCGGCATCAAGATCATGGTGGATGACGATCGCATGCCCATCGGCCCGGAAGACGAAGTGAAGCAGGAGCTGGTGCGCTTCCGTACCCTCGGCTGCTACCCGCTGACCGGGGCCATCGAATCCAATGCCACCACCCTGCCGGAGATCATCGAAGAGATGCTGATCACCACCTCGAGTGAGCGGCAAGGGCGGCTCATCGACCACGATCAGGCCGGCTCCATGGAGCAGAAGAAGCGTCAGGGCTATTTCTAAAAAAATGTTCTAAGGAATCGCATCATGAACAACCACATTCAGACCGCCATCAGCGAACAGGGCATTGAAGCCTACCTGCACGCCCAGCAGCACAAGAGCCTGCTGCGTTTTCTCACCTGCGGCAGCGTGGACGACGGCAAGAGCACCCTCATCGGCCGCCTGCTGCACGACTCCCAGCAGATCTATGAAGATCAGCTCAAAGCGCTGGAGTCCGACAGCCAGAAGCTCGGCACCACCGGCGAGAAGCTGGACCTGGCCCTGCTGGTGGACGGCCTGCAGGCGGAGCGCGAGCAGGGCATCACCATCGACGTGGCCTACCGCTATTTCTCCACCGCCAAGCGCAAATTCATCATCTCGGACACCCCGGGCCATGAGCAGTACACCCGCAACATGGCCACCGGCGCCTCCACCTGCGATCTGGCCATCATCCTGATCGACGCCCGCAAGGGGGTGCTGGATCAGACCCGTCGCCACAGCTTTATCGCGAGCCTGCTCGGCATCAAGCAGTTCGTGGTGGCGGTCAACAAGATGGATCTGGTGGAGTTCAGCCAGGAGGTGTTCGAGCGCATCAGCTTGGAGTACCGCGAGTTTGCCAAGAAGCTCAGCGTCGACACCATCCATATCGTGCCGGTCTCGGCGCTGGACGGTGACAACGTGGTCAACCCAAGCGACAAGCTGGCCTGGTATCAGGGCGAGACCCTGCTCTCCTTGCTGGAGAGCGCGGAAGTGGAGCGCGAGCTGGAGCGTCACCCGGTGCGCCTGCCGGTGCAGTACGTCAACCGCCCCAACCTCGATTTTCGCGGCTTCGCGGGCACGCTGGCCTCTGGCATCCTGCGGGTGGGCGACAAGCTGGCGGTGCTGCCGTCCGGCAAAGAGAGCACTGTGACTCGCATCGTCACCTTCGACGGCGATCTTGACTACGCCCTGCCGGGTCAGGCCATCACGGTCACCTTCGCCGATGAAATCGACATCAGCCGGGGCGACCTGCTGGTGGACGCGGCGAAAAAGCCCCAGGTGACCCAGAACGTGCTGGCCCACATCGTCTGGATGGGGGAGGAGTCCCTGCAACCGGGCCGGGTCTATGACGTCAAGCTGGCGACCAAGAAGAGCCGTGGTCAGGTGGAGGCCATCCGCCACCGCATCGAGATCAACAAGCTCGACGAGCTGCCGGCCTCCGAGCTCAAGCTCAACGAGATCGGCCTGTGCGAATTCAGCCTGACCGACCCGGTGGCATTCGACCCCTACCAGGAGATCCGCGATACCGGCAGCTTCATCCTGATCGATCGGCTGAGCAACGTCACCGTCGGCGCCGGCATGATAGTGGAGGGCTTGGCCGCGACAGTGGCAACAGGGCACTACAGCGAGTTCGAAGTGGAGCTCAACGCCCTGGTGCGCAAGCACTTCCCCCACTGGCAGGCGCTGACCATCAGCAACGACGCAAGCAAGGAATAAGCCCATGACCTGGCAACAATCCCTGGTGCTGGGTCTGCTGGCTGCCCTCGTCGTCCTGCTGATCCAGGGCAAACTCCGGCCGGCGCTGCTCTTCTCGGGCGCCGTGCTCATCACCTATCTGAGCGGCCTGGCGGACATCAACGCCGTGGTGGCGGGCTATACCAACAGCGCCCTGCTGACCCTGGTGCTGTTGCTGCTGGTCTCGCTCGCGGTGGAGAAGACCCGGGTCATGAGCTGGTTCGCCAACCTGGTGGGCACCGGCTCGTTCAACAAGGTGCTGGTCAAGGTGTGGTTCTCCACAGCCTTCCTGTCGGCGTTCGTCAACAACACCGCCGTGGTGGCGTCCATGCTGGGGGCGGTCAAGCGCAAC
This sequence comes from Aeromonas sp. ASNIH7, assembly GCF_002903485.1. Lineage (NCBI taxonomy): Bacteria > Pseudomonadati > Pseudomonadota > Gammaproteobacteria > Aeromonadales > Aeromonadaceae > Aeromonas > Aeromonas sp. ASNIH7. The sequence continues at coordinate 1,253,370 of NZ_CP026226.1, read as the reverse complement.
CCCAACCATGCGCCCTCCCGGCTGCTCTTGCCCATGTGCTTCGCGGCGACCTTTGGCGGTGTGCTGACCCTGATCGGCACCTCCACCAACCTCATCGTCAACAGCTTCCTCATCAAGATGGGGGCCAAGCCGCTCGGCATGTTCGACTTCTTCATGGTGGGGGCGGGGACCCTGCTGACCGGCCTTATCGCCGTGCTGCTGTTTGCCCGCCACCTGCCGGAGCAGGACACCGAGATGAGCCGGGAATCCGGCTATTTTCTCGAGGCCAAGGTGGGCCCCGGCTCGCCCATGGCCGGGCGCAGCGTCAAGGAGAACGGCCTGCGCAGCCTGAAAAGCCTCTATCTTGCCGAGATCATCCGGGGCAACCAGGTGATCTGCCCGGTGCAGCCGGAACACGAGCTGCACGAGGGGGACATGCTGCTGTTCTGCGGCGACGTGGAGAGCGTCGGCGTGTTGCAGGAGCTCAAAGGGCTGGATCTCTACGGCCAGCACCGCCTCAACGGCCAGCACCTGGTGGAGGTGATCGTCAGCCACAGCTCGCGCCTGGTGGGGCAGACCATCAAGGATGCGGAGTTTCGCACCCACTTCGATGCGGTGGTGCTGGCGGTGCGCCGGGGCGAGACCCAGCTCACCGGCGGCCTCGGCCAGATTGAGCTGCACGCAGGGGACACCTTGCTGCTGGCCCCCGGCCCCAAGTTTGCGGGCAACAAGTCCCTCTCCCGGGAGTTCGTGGTGGTGAGCGGGCTGGAGGCCTCCACCCGGCTCGATGCCACACGCAGCGCCGCCGTGGTGGCGGGGTTCCTCGGGGTGCTGACCCTGTCTGTGCTCGATCTGGTGCCGCTCTTCAAGGGGCTGCTGGTGATGCTGGTGGCGCTGCTGTTTTCACGCATCCTGACCCTGGACGAGATCCGCCGCCGTTTTCCCCTGGATATCTGGCTGGTGGTGGGCGGGGCGCTCGCCATCGCCGATCAGCTGGAGAAGAGCGGCCTGGCCAAGCTCATCGCCGACTGGCTGATGGGGGAGTTCAACGGGGCCAGTCCCTTTATCGCCTTCGTGGGGATCTATCTGTTTACCCTGGTGCTGACGGAGCTGATGAGCAACAACGCGGCGGCGGCGCTGGCCTTCCCCATGGGATTCCAGCTGGCGCTCAGCATGGACGTCTCCACCATGCCGTTCATTCTGGCGGTGCTGTTCGGGGCGAGCTCCAGCTTTATCCTGCCCTACGGCTACCAGACCAACCTGATGGTCTATGCGGCGGGCAACTACAAGATGCCGGATTATCTCAAGCTGGCCCTGCCTGTCTCCCTGGCCTACAGCATCGGGGTGATCGTCATGGTGCCCCTGCTGTTTCCGTTTTAAGGTCTGATACCGGGGGATGTGTTAGGGCTGCTTATGTTAACGCAGCTTTTATCAAGGCTGCTTATGATGCAGGGGAGTGCCAGGGCACTGGCATCCAGGCGTGAGCGCCAATCAGGGGGTTGCATACGCAATATCAGGGCATCAGCACCTTGCCGCCTCATGGTGCGAGGCGGCTCCCTGCGGTAACGGACAGTTTTCAGTATTGCGGCGTGAGCGCCAATCAAGGAGTGTTGGATGAGCAATGCCATGGCATCAGCACGTTGTCGGCTGATAGTCCGAGGCGGCTCCCCGCGGTGCCGGACAGTTTAAGTTTTGAGGCGTGAGCGCCAATCAAGGAGTGTTGGATGAGCAATATCGTGTGGCATGCCCATGCCGTCGACAAACAGAGCCGGGCCGAGCAGAAGGGGCAAAAGCCCCTGGTGATCTGGTTCACCGGGCTCTCCGGGGCGGGCAAGTCCACCCTGGCGGGGGCACTGGAGCAGGCGCTGGCCGCCTCGGGCAAGCACACCTATCTGCTGGATGGGGACAATGTGCGCCACGGCCTGTGCGGCGATCTCGGCTTCGATGACGCCGCCCGCCAGGAGAATATCCGCCGGGTCGGCGAAGTGGCAAAACTGATGGTGGATGCGGGACTTATCGTCCTCACCGCCTTTATCTCGCCGTTCCGTGCCGAGCGACAACTGGTGCGCAATCTCGTGGGTGAAGGGGAGTTCGTCGAGGTGTTTGTGGATGCACCCCTTAGCGTGTGTGAAGAGCGTGACCCCAAGGGGCTCTACAAGAAGGCGCGGGCGGGGGAGATCCGTAACTTCACCGGTATCGACTCCGCCTACGAGGCCCCCGAGCAGCCGGAAATCCATCTGCTGAATGCTGGTAAACCGGTGGATGCGCTGGTAGACGATCTGCTGACCGCCCTGCGGCAGGGGAACTACCTGTAGTGGTTGAGTGGCGCCGTCTTACACAGGAAGCCGGATCGTTATTCCGGCAATCGGGTAATCACCCGGGCAGCAAGCCGTAAGCAGCAAATAGGGCGCAGATGGGGGTCGCAAGGGGAAAGCGACCCTCTTTTTGTCTGAGCGTGTCATGGAATCGGTAGCACATCTGGCAAGCGACCTGTGGCCGATAAGTGGGCCGCAACAAGCATTTGTGTGCTGGCGGCAGCCACTATAAGCAAAAGTTGGGTCTTTATCGTAAAACCCATAACTCCAGCTTATAGTGGCACCGGTGAGCCAAGAGCCATCTCAAGGTAGCCAATATCAACCCCGCAAGGGGATTTCCCAATCCCTGCTTGTATGGAGATGGTATTCACCTGACAGTTGCCCACAAAAGGGAGTGGTCATACGGCTTCAAACCGGATAACAAAACGGTACCCCTACCGTGTTATCTGGAGTCACCGTATGACCACCAACGAGAAAGTAGCACGTCGTAAACTTAGCTTGCTAGAGCTCGCCAAAGAGCTCAATAACGTCAGCAAAGCCTGCAAGCTCATCGGCTACAGCCGTCAGCAGTTCTACGAAATTCGCCGTAACTACCAGACCTATGGCGCCGAGGGATTGCTCGACAAATTGCCCGGGTGTAAAGGGGCTCATCCCAATCGGGTCGCTCCTGAGATTGAACAGGCCATCCTCGATTACTCCCTCACCAGACCCACTCATGGCCCGCTGCGGGTCGCCCAAGAACTGGCTCTGCAAGGCATCAATGTCAGTGCGGGTGGTGTGCGTGGCGTGTGGCAACGTCACGACTTGCTCTCCAAACACGACCGCTTGTTGCGCCTCGAGAAAACCCACCGGGAGCAGACCATTGAGCTCAATGACGAGCAGATCCGCCTGTTAGAACGCTTCAGCCCCGAGTTTCGCGAACGCCAGATTGAGGTCCACTACACCGGAGAACTGGTGGCGGTTGACACCTTCTTCGTCGGCGCGCTCAAGGGGGTTGGCAAGGTGTATCTGCAAACCGTGCTGGACTGCTACAGTCGCCATGCCTGGGGACGGCTCTACACCAGCAAGCTGCCGGTGACCTCGGTTCATGTGCTCAATGAAACGGTACTGCCGTTCTTCGAAGCCCATGAGGCTCGGGTCTATACCATCCTGTCAGATAACGGGCGCGAGTTCTGTGGGCGCCCAGACCATCATCCCTACGAGCTGTTTCTGCAACTGGAGGGAATTGAACACCGGACAACCAAGGTACGCAGGCCGCAGAGCAACGGTTTTATCGAGCGACTGCATCGCACACTGCTGGATGAACACTTCCGTATCAAGGGGAGAACGACCTGGTATGAGTCGGTAGAACAGATGCAGACAGACCTGGATAGCTACCTGGAACACTACAACACCCAGCGGCCACATCAGGGCAGGATGATGGAGGGTCAGACCCCCTACAGCATGTTCAAGAAGGGTCTGAAATTGATACCGAAGGAAGTGCGCACTAAAGTAGCGTAAACAAGACACCGGTTTGAGGCCGGTGTCAGGTGATAACTAGATCTGTACACCCTGCTGATGCCGTGGCGTGGGTATTTGCGATTGTCCTAATACGCTGCGCTATTCGAACCTACATACAGTGGCAGCGTGGTTTAATCGACAGATATCGATGTTATCTTTATTTGCAACTATTTTATTGCTAGCGTTCCTCCATTCAATTCTAAGTATTTTACTTAGGCATCTCTATTTTGAATCTACCGATAGCTTGCTTTGTTATTTTAAGTTTTTTAGCAAGTATTGTAGCCGAGGGGTTTGTTCGAGTTTGAACCAATATTCCATGCCTTCTAAGACCAGTGACCTCACGATCATATGTATCTCTATCATTTGTGTTCATCGCTTTATAAATGTCTTGCGGGCTGATTTCATCTTTTTTTATTCCCAAAATGACAATGCGCTTCTGGTTTGCAGTTAGTTCGAACTTGTTGAATATATTTAGATAGCTTTCTTCTTTTGCAGAATATATTGATTTGTTTTTAAATGTTATGGAGAAGTAATTTTCCGCATTGTTTAGAATTGGAGACTCCATCTCCTGAGATTCTAGTAATGAGAAAATTCGGCGCATGCCTTCACCGAGCTCTCGGACAAAGCTATTTTCACGAAGAATTTTAGATATTAGAGAGTTTCTTGATTCGTGGGCACCTTTTAGTGCACGAAGATCATCAATACTTATTGTCGAGAGTAGTCTCCCGGGGCTAGAAACTTCTAAACGGTTATTAAATATAAATATGTCTATACCGTTTTGAATTGAGTAATCTCTATGAGTAATTGCATTTATTAATGCTTCTCTTATTGCTTCTTCAGGATAAATGTATTTTTGTTCAAACTTTGCTTCCATTCCAAATTCTGTCTTGTATGCGAGAAATGGTCTTAATTTATTCCAAGAGTTTGTGATTAAACTAAATATATTTCCTGTTATGATCTCATCATTGACAACATTGTAATCTTTTCCTGTTTTGAGATTGTCCCCTTCTACTTGTACTATTCTCACTTGACATCTTGGGGCCCACTTGGAAATGTCTTTAGCAAAAAGCAGAATGGCAGCATTTTTTAGCCTAAGGTCATTTAAACCAAACTCAGCCAAGCCTGTCTGTTGCAGATAATATTCTACACTCAAGCCAACTAAATATGAAGATGAAATACTTTGAATTAGAGTTTGATCAAGGTCTGAAACAGTAGCCCCGTCAACAAAAGCACGATCAAAACTTCTTGATAATATTTCCTGTCTTTCGAACTGTATTCGTTTGAAAGATACCGGTACAGTTTGCTTATCTTTACGAACAACACAGCGACCATCAGATAGTTGATATATTTCATCCGTCCCTTTAGAAACTGAAAATAATAAAACAGTGCATTCGTTTAAATCACGAATTATTGTCTCAATCTCAATGGGAAGAATACTGTCAGTATGTATGTAATCTTTGTATGCTGATAACATACTCTGAATTTCAGATTCCGTAAATGGAAGGCCAGTTACAGTTCCGTCGTCCTCGACACCAATAATTATACTTCCTCCATCTGCATTGGAGAATGCAACTAAGGCTTCTGCTATATATCTATTGAGATCCTTAATTGAACCTGGCTTTTTATTATCTAAAGGTCCTTGGTAGGCAGATTTAAATTCTCTGAAATGCGACTCTCCAAGCGAAAGGAGATTCTTGGTTCTTTCTTTTAGTGCTAATATATTCATGGTTTAGATGGCTCCATTAATTTAATTTGGTTTGGTTTGGTTTGGTTTGGTTTGGTTTGGTTTGGTTTGGTTTGGTTTGGTTTGTTTTGTTTTGTTTTGTTTTGTTTTGTTTTGTTTTGTATTGTTTTGTATTGTTTTGTATTGTATATTTCAATATTGTAATCTCAATAATAATAAAGCTAGGTGGCTGCTGTTTATGATAATATGTCGTATATAGATTATCTGTTGAGTTATAGGGCTGTCACCAATCTGAATTTAGCATAGCGTACAGTTATAATTATGATGAATAAATGACTAGTAAGTACCAATTTAAATTACACATTCTTGTTTTAACAGCCCCAAAGGACAGTTTTTATAAATATGGTCTACATGAATAATGATAAGCGTTGCAGAATTTTAGTCAGAGTTGCTTAACTTAAATTTGTCTTTAACCATGAATTCATATCGCTCACAACCTCATTGCGCTGATTTTCCCCATCACTGTCCTTGAATCCATGATCCAGTGCTTCGTAACGCCGATACTCGATATTGTTCTTCCCGAGTTCTTTAAGGCGCTGCACCAACTCATCTGTTTTTTGCGGTGATACCGAAGTATCCATTCCCCCCTGCACGATCAGTAAAGGAGACTTTACTTTTTTAAGGGTATCAAGCTGATCGATGGAGAGCATCTGCTGCCACCAATGATAACCATGCCCGCTGACGTCAAGCTCAAAGGGTTCGTTGTTAAGAACATGCTCGGCAAACCCTTTGAAATCGTCGATCTCTTTTCTCGCCTCTTCGGGGTTTTTATGCTTTACCGCGATGCTGTGTGAGACGTCATCGATAAACCAGCGGCCACCACCATTAAAGGCGATGGTGGCATCGATATAGTCAACATCTGCGGTCACCAGGTTGGCGATAACGGCCCCTTCACTGCCACCCAAGAGGATAAATCTCTTGTATTGCCCATCTTTTCGAACGGTATCGAGCACAGCCTTGATATCTGCTACCCGCTGGGCAGGGCTGTCCTTTTCAAGGTATTGAGCAGGGCAGTCTTTGCGTGCCGGGTCGCTACTGTATTTTAACTTGCGATTGATGCCGTACTTTTCGATTAGCAAAACATCAGCTTCTGGCCAGACATTTTCATACTCGGTGAGTATGGACTCTATTTTCAAGACACTATTGCAATCAGAGCCTTGCAGGATCAACAGCAGTGTATCTGCGCCATGGGCATGTTGGACAAGATAATAGGAGATAGGCGAGCCATCATCCCTGCTCGCTGTGCGAGTCATGATCTCCTGAGAGTTCACCGAACTCGTCAAAAAGAGAAAACCAAAAAACATTAATAGAACTTTCATGTTGAATATGATGGTTGTGTTTTTTTAATGATTGATACTAAGAAGAATGTGGCAATCACATGCTATCAATCTTATCGGTTTATCTATTTTGGAATATTGAATTATTTAAATTTCATAGGCTAAACCTTGCTTGTTTCTGAGCACTAGCTGATAGGCGTGATCTCGCAATAAAAACATCATCAACTCAATATCCTTAAGTTGGGATAATTTGATAGGATGGGCTTCCCATCGAGGTGGGGGGTGACCGGCATCGTTACAATGAGCAAGATATATTCGTTGTTTGCTCCGATACAGGGCGAAAAAGCTCATGTCACATTGCTTAGCTATATATAAATAAGGCTCAAAAGAAAGTTCATACAAATTCATTTCATCATATTCAGTTGAGCTTATATAACGAGACATCTCGTAATATGAATCAGGTAAGCTCGCGTCTTGGCTTATTGAATTAAATAACTTGATAACTTCTTGAATATGAGAAAGCTTTATTATTGGTTTTCTTTTCAAACTTTTACCTCTTTGGTCGTGATCTTCCCAACATTCAGGCAAGGCTACCGCCCCTGAATTTCAGCCTCCAGCCTGCTGCGCTTTCCCTGTGGCTCCGGTCTGGTTCATGGCTGACTCCGACAAGAGGTGATCCCGATTGCCATGTTACCGAACGGAGCTGGTTAGGGAAGAGGGGTCGGGCGATTTCTCGGGTAAGATCAATAAATTGGGGGGGGCAGCGGGGCCTGCGGCAGGTTGGATAAGAGGGATCTCAAGGCCGACGCTTTCCCGCTTCCCGCTTCCCGCTCAACGCCCAACATTCACGGTGTATGGATGGGGGAGTGAGCAAGGCCATTGCCCTGCCGAGGGCCATGCGGTGCAGTCGAGAGGGTCGGCGTGGCACGGGCGAGCAGGTGGTTGGGACGGGGTGAAAGACCCGCGGGTTCAGTCGACGACTCGAATTTGAAACCCGCTCAGACGCCCATGCACCACCCAAAAGAGGGGCCCGCTGCCGGTGACGGCAGGGGCCCGTTTTTATTGTTAGCGCACGGTCTTTGGGTCTGGTTTGCTCCGTGAAGGCTTAGCGGGCCAGCAAGGGTTGGCCGCTGGTCAGGGCGGTGCTGGTTGGCCGGGTGGCGGGATGCTGCTGGAACTGGCGTACCAGCCGCTCTAGGTCCCCGAGTTGCTTCACGAGCGCAATGATGCCCTGCACGGCGTGGCGGCTGCCCTGGCTGGAGTCGTCGGCCAGACGCTTGATGTCCAGCACGCTGTGGTGGATGTCCTGGGTGACCAGGGACTGCTCCTGCACCGCCTGGGCTATCTGGTTGCTGCCTGCGGTCACCTGCAACAGGCGTTCGCTTATCTGTTGCAGGATATCGCCGGTGGCGGCGGCCTTGAGGCGGCAACTGGCGGAGAGCTGCTCCCCTTGCGCCATGGCCTGCTGGGCATCGTCGGCGCTGGCCTGCAAGAGGCTTATCATCTGCTGGATCTCGCCGGTGGAGGATTGGGTCTTGATGGCCAGGGTGCGGATTTCGTCCGCCACCACCGAGAAGCCGCGACCGGACTCGCCCGCCCGGGCCGCCTCGATGGCCGCATTGAGGGCCAGCAGGTTGGTCTGGTTGGCGATGTTGTTGATGACGTCCAGGATGCCGTCGATGGCGCGGCACTGGCTGGCCAGCGCCTCTATCACGGCGCGGGAGGTGAGCAGCTCGCCGTGAACCCCTTCCACCGCCGCCACGGTATCGAGCACGCTGCGATTGCCCTCCCGAAACAGCACGGCGGTGTTGTCCAGGCTGTCCGAGGAGGCGCTCGAGCTGTGGGAGACTTCGCGAATGGACGCCGTCATCTCGGTGATGGCGGTCGCGACCTGGTTGGTCTGGGCCTGCTGTTGCTGCAGGTTGCCGGTGATGGACTCGGCATTGTTCAGATCCGTCTGCGCCGCCTGCACGATCTGCTGGCAGGTCTGCTGGGTGCGGGCCAGCACCGCATTGAACTCGGCCTGGTTCATCTTCATGGCGAGCTCGACGGCAGCCAGGCGATCGACCCGCCCGGTATACAGCAGTTGCATCAAGGGGTTGTCGAAACGGTGGCGGGCCAGGGTCTCCAGCCGGGCGAGGCGCCGGGAGAGGGTCTGGCAGATGACGAGCGCAACCACCAGAGGCAGGGCGCCGATGAGCAGAGGCCAGCCCGGGCCGTGCTGATAGCCGAGGGTGACCAGGCTGGCCAGCAGCGCCATCAGGCAGAGGTGGATCCCCAGGGTGTGGCAGCAGGGGGGCAGGCGCAGGGCCCGGGGGGTCTTGCCGCGGCGCATTTCTTCATAGACCCGCTCCGCACGCTGCTTGATCGCGTCGTCCGGCGCCGTGCGCACCGACTGGTACTCCACCACCTTGCCGCTTGCGTCCTGAATGGGGGTGACGAAGGCGTTGACCCAGTAGTGATCCCCGTTCTTGCAGCGGTTCTTGACCGGGCCCATCCAGCTTTTGCCTTCCCGCAGATGGCGCCACATGTCGGCAAACGCCTGGGGCGGCATGTCGGGGTGGCGGACCAGGTTGTGGGGTGCCCCTTGCAGCTCCTCCAGGGTGAAGCCGGCTATCTGGCAGAACTCGTCGTTGGCATAGGTGATGCGGCTCTCCAGATCCGTGGTGGAAATCAGGTTCTGGTGCGACGGGTAGAGGCGCTCACGCTGGGTAACGGGTTGATTGACTCTCATGGTACTTCCTGCCTGACAGAGGAAAGAGAGTCTGGTTGCAATTCGTACACCAGAGTGCCCAAAACCGCTTAAATTGCGCTCTATATGTCTCTTTTGTGCTCAAAACCCGTAGTGGGGGGAACATGGCCCGGGCTCGCGTCCGCCCCTGCCGTCAGGATTCGCTTTTTGGGAGCCGTTTTGGCAATGGCAGGGCGGGTTTCGCAATTTGGCAAGGCGGGGCCGGGGCCTCCGCCAGCCTCAGGCGGGCAGATCCGGCTCGCTGACCGGGGCCGGCATCTGGGTCTCTATCTGCAGGTGGGTGGAGAGCAGGGTCTTCAGATCCTGCAGGTACTCCTCCAGGGGGGGCTCGTCCAGCAGCAGGGCAAGCTCGTTGCCGATGGGGGTGAGCCGGTAATAGAGCAGGGTGAGGTTGCTCTGGCGTTGGCGCAGACGCCAGCGCTGGTTGCCAAAGGCCAGCTCGACCCCGTCGGCGGGCAGGGGACCGGATTCGAGCTCGCCACGGTGCAGCAGCCCGAGATCGCACAGCAGCAGCAGGGCGCTGTAGGGCACCCGGTATTTGCCGAGCCCCATCCGGGTGACCTTGGCGCGACTGAGCAGGCTGGCCCCCTTGTGCATGCCCAGCAGCAGACGCTGCTCGTCGCTGCCCTCGTAGTGGCAGGAGAGGGCGCAGATGCGCTGGAACAGCTGGGCTTCGCGCTGGGTCATCTCCTTGAGGGTGTTGAGGGCACGGATGGAGAAGCGGCCCGGGGTGGCGACTTCCAGGGCGAAGATGCGGCCCCACAACTGCTGCATGGGGGTCATGCTGATGTCTTCGGCCAGTTGCAGGAAGCGGGTAAGCCAGTCGCTGTCTATCTCGCCGCCGGCGGCGGTCTCTTCGCAGTGGCGCGCGGCCATCACCATGATGGATTCCAGATTGCGCTGGCGGGTAGCCTGCTCCGCCAACTGGCGAAAGGTGGCGCGCTGCTCGAAGGTGCTGTCGCTGTTGCGGGTGAGCATGCCATCGATGCCGCGGCTGCGGGCCAGGCGCAGGGTCTGCTCCTGGCTGCTCAGGATGGAACTCTCTTTCTTGGGGGGCAGGTCAGCCATGCTGGCTCCGTGATGGCAAGGTCTGGTAGTGAATGTTACTCCAACCAGATCCATGAACAATCCCTTTGCCGGGGTCGTCACGGGATAAAAAATGGCCTCCCGGGGGAGGCCATCAGGGGCTCACTCTTCGTAGACGCTGACCTCGACCGCGTCCATGGAGTAGGAAGCGGTGGCCATCTCGTGGCTGGAGCTGACGGTGTGCATCTTGCCCTTGACCCAGATGGCGTCCCAGAGGTCATCCACCGGCGCCCCCTTGGGGTAGCTCACGTAGATCACCTGGTTGGTGGGCGGGGGCGGCACGTGAATGCAGGCGCCAAAGTAGGGGACCAGCAGGAAGGCGGTGATGGTCTTGGCATCCCCTTCCAGGGGCACCACGAACCCGGGGATCCGCACCTCCTGATTGTCCAGCTTCTTGTTGACGCCCCCCACCGGCTGCGGCACCGAGGAGAAGTCGCCATCATGGCTGACCTGGGGCGGTGGCAGCAGTTTTTCCCCCTCCGGGATGAGGATATCCCAGTCGATGGTCTTGTAATCTGCAGCCATGGCAGGCAGCACCAGCAGGCTGGCCAGCAGCGCCACTATTTTCCACTTCATCATCTGTTCTTCTCTCTTGGTCGGATGCGTCGGGTCAGACGCGAATGCTCATGCCGTCGCTCAGGCTGTAGCGGTAAGCGCGGGCGGCAGGCAGCAGCCCGATCACCATGCCCGCCAGCCAGACCAGGCCCAGCAGTTGCCACTCATAGGCGCTCGGCAGACCCAGGCTCATTTGCAGGCCATAGTGGCTGAGCAGCCAGGGGCTAGCAAGCCCCTGACCGAGATAGAGCGCGGCCACCCCGAGGGCGATGCCCGCCGTGGTGAGTGCCATCGCCTCCAGCGCCAGCAGCAGGAAGAGGTGGGCAGGGCCCGCCCCCAGGGAGCGCAGAATGGCGAGCTCGCGGCGCCGCTCGTTGAGGCCGGCGAGCAGGGTGGTCAGCATGCCGATGAGGCCCGCCACCACCACGAAGCCCGCGATCACCGACAGGGCGGTCTCCGCCACGCTCATCAGCCCCCAGAGCTCCTGGAGGGCGGCTCCCGGCAGGATGGCCATCAGGGGCTCCCTGGGATAGGTGTTGACGCTGCGCTGCAACTGGAACGCCAGGATCCGGTTGCTCAGCCCCACCATGAAGGCGGTGATGGTCTTGGGGGTGAGATCCAGCGCCATCGCCTGTTCCGGGGTCACGTTCTTGCTGTGACGACCTGTGTCCCAGCCCAGATGGATCGCCTCTATGCCCGCCAGCGGCACATGAATGGTGCGATCGATGGGGGTGCCGGTGGGGGCCAGGATCCCCACCACCTTGAACGGCATGTTGTCGTGCTGGCTGAACGAGGTGTTGCCGGCGCCATGGGCGATGACGATGGATTGATCCAGGTGATAGCCGAGCTTTTCGGCCACCTGGGCACCCAGCACCGCTTCAAACGGTGTTTCGAAGGGGCGACCTTCGCGCAGGACGAGCGCCTGCTGCTGGCCGTACTTCAGGTGGGTGAAGTAGTCCCCGTTGGTGCCGAGCACGCGAAACCCCTTGTGGGAGTCGCCAAGGGAGAGGGGGATGGTCCAGGCGACGCCTGGCTTTGTCTTGATGGCCTGGTAGGAGTCCCAGCCCACGTTGTTGGTGGGGTTGCCGATGCGAAACACCGAATAGAGCAGCAGGTTCACCTGGCCGGAGCGGGCGCCGACGATGAGATCGGTACCCGAGACGGTGTTGGCGAAGCTGTCCCGTGCCTGACTGCGCACCCGCTCCACCCCGAGCAGCAGGGTGACGCTGATGGCGACGGCCAGCAGGGTGAGCCCGGCGGTGAGGCGACGGGCCCAGAGACTTTGCAGGGCGAGTTTCAGCATGAAAGCCTCCGCAGTGAAGGGGAGATGGCTGGACGGGCTGCGAGATGATGGCGTGTGGTCATGCCGCCCTCCGGTTGAGCTGTTGCAGGTTCTCCACCCGGGGGAAGAGGGGCTCCAGATAGGGATCGTGACTGACGAAGACCAGGGTAGATCCCTGCTTGTCGCACTCCTCGAACAGCAGCCGGATGAAGGCGGCCCGGTTGTCGGTGTCCAGGGCCGAGGTGGGCTCGTCGGCGATCACCAGAGGAGGGGAGCCTATCAGGGCGCGGGCGGCGGCAACCCGCTGCTGCTGGCCGATGCTGAGGGCGTGGACGGGGCGATGGAGCGCCTCATCCGGCAGTTGCAGTTCTGCCAGCAGGCGGCGCGCCTCCTGCTCGGGGCTCCCTGTCAGGCGGGCCCGCTTGGCGGGTGAAAAGGTGAGGGCAGCGGTGACGTTGTCCTGCACCGAGAGAAACGGCAGCAGATTGAACTGCTGGAAGATGTACCCCAGATTGGCCGCCCGGAACTGGTCACGGGCGCGGCCGGAAAGCCGGGCCAGGGGCTGGCCCAGCACCTCCAGGGTGCCGTGGTTGGCGGTCTGGATACCGGCCAGCAACCCGAGCAGGGTGGACTTGCCACAACCCGATGGGCCCTTGATGAAGACGCGCTCACCCTCGTGGATGCGAAGGGCGGGCAGATCGAGGACGGCTTCGTGACCCGGCCAGGCAAAGGCCAGATCACGGATCTCAACCACGGCATGTTTCATGGTGTTACCAGCCCAGTTTGTTGGCGGACGGAGTCAGTTCGGCGGCGGTCTGGCCGGTGGGCAGTATGCCCTGCACGCTCAGCTTCTCCAGGCTCGGGTAGAGGCTGAACAGGGTGGCCTCGAGACCGGTGAGCTTGGCCGGGGTAGCGCAGGTGTAGGTGTACATGGCTCCCATGTCCGCATGGCCCGCGTCGTCGTGATGGTGTTCATCGTGAGCGCCATCAGCCTTGTCGTGCTCGTGCTCGTGCTCGTGCTCGTGCTCGTGCTCATGGTCATGATCTTCCTTGGCGGCCTGCAGCTCCTGCTGGGTCAGCTTGCAGCCGGCGGCCGGGTCGAAACGGAAGAGGGCGTCGGGCTGCTGGAGGCGGGCCACCGCCTTGGCATACTGCGCTTTCTCCTCATCGGTGTTGGCGGCATGTTCGAAGCCCACCAGATCGGCGGCAGGGGCCTGCAACTCGATCATCAGCTGGTTGCCGTCGAGTACCAGGTTGAGGTGGCCGTGACCGTGCTCATGGGCACCGTGGCTGTGGCTTTCGTGTTCGTCGTGATTGGCCTGGGCGCCGAAGGCGGCAGCGGCCAGCAACAGGGTGACTGCTTTCATCGTTAATCCTTTTGAATAAATAGAGAAAAGATTGGTTCAAAAAAAGAAACAATGAAGGGGCGGTGGGGCGCGGATACGGCGATGTCCCGTGGTGCCGGTGGCCGCCCTCGGTTGGGGAGTGCCGATATACCGGTCGATGCCAGAGGAGAGGGGAGGGAGTACGGGGGTCGGCGTCAGTGCCAGCTTGCCATCCAGATGCAGGACGCAGAGGGTGCAGGCATGACCGTGATCGGGCAGGGCAGCTTCAAGAGGGTGCTGTGCCAGCACCGGTTGCATCCACAACCAGCCCAGCAGCAACACCCAGATTGTCAGTGTGGAACGACCCATAGACCCTTGTGGAAAGGGCGCCATCAGCGCCCTTCTCTCTGATTCAGAGATGGGACTGGATGAGCCCCATCACCTTGGTTATCTCGGCGGCATCGAGCTGGCCATCTTTGGCAAACAGCACCTTGCCCTCTTTATCCAGCAGTATGATGGCCGAACTTTCCGGGGTAAGCGCCCAGGCGTTGCGGGCCATCCCCTTGGCATCCAGCACCATGGCGGACCAGGGGAACTCTTTCTTGCTGTCCTCGGCACTGCTCTTCACGAAACCGGACGTGCCCCAGATGGCGTCATTGCTGTTGATGATGGTGACGGTCTGGTACTTGTCGTGGGGCAGCTTGGCCGCCTTGATCGCCTCGATCATGGGGGCATTGAGCTCCTTGGCGCTGGAGCGACCCGCAATGTGCTGGATCAGGAAGACCTTGCCGGTCAGGACCTTGCTCTGCCAGGGCTGATAGCTGATCTCCTTCTCCTTGAGCACCAGCTCCCCCTTGTCGCTGATGTTGACCAGCGGCACCTGGGTTGATTCCTTGATGTTGTGGGCCATGACCAGGGTTGGCAGCAGCGCCAGAGTAAGCACGAGATGTTTCATCCGGATGACACTCCTTTGTGATGTTATAACGATTTTTGGGTCGAGGGAATGGGACCCTGAACATCCTAAACTGATCGGATCTGTTTAAAAAGTGTTAAATAATGCAGGGTGCGACGGTGATCTTGTCAACATGGGCGCCATCCCCCCAATGACGGCGGCAAGGATGGCATGTCATCCATCAAAAGCAAGTGATGGTCAGAAGAGGCTAGTAGAGCGGTTCGCTGATCAAGGGAATCTGGGCCATCGTCATCTGCTGGGCCAGCAGGGGAGAACCGGTGAGCAGCACGTGGCGCTGATTGCCGATCACCAGGGTGTCTCCCTCAAGGCCGCTGTCGGCCGTGATGGCGAGCCAGGCCGGTGAGACGCTGCCGATGCTGATGTTCGGATAGATGATGCTGAGACTGTACTGGGGCGCCAGCTCCGCCAGCAGACTGGCCATGAGCAGCGCCTTCTCGTCGCTGTCGGCCTTGTTGTCCTGCAGGGCCTGCAAGGGCGGAGCGAAGTGGTCCATCTGCTCGGGCGGGGTGGGGATGCCGCTCAGCCACTCCTGCAGCAGGATGACGCTGGTGGCGAGATCCTTGGCCGAAAACTGCTGTGCCAGGGGTTTGAGGTCTCCCTTGAACTGATAGAACAGCTGGGAGTAGTTGGGGCGCACACAGGGCAGCTTCTGATTGGCCGGGTGAACGCAGGGTTGGACCCGCATCTCGTAGAAGGCGTCCTCCTGATATTGCCGGTAGGCCTGCCAGAACTGGGCGGATTCGAGGCTGCTGTCGTGCAGGGTAAAGGCCTGTTCCAGGTTGCGGAACTTGGTGGCCGTCTCCGGGCTGTGCTGGTTGATCTGGTTGATGCTGTTGTAGAGGCGTGGACTGATGTAGGAGTAGAGTGTTTCCAGCGGGAAGTTGAGGGCGGTGTCGAGCTGTGTCATCTCGTGACGGCTGGCTGAAAAGGTGCGCTCATCCGCCGTCAATTGCAGGTGCTTTTGCTGACCATCCGCAGATTGCCACTGCCAGCTCAGGTTGATCTCGTTGGCCTGCGCCATGGTGCCGAAGAGCAGACTGCACAGAAAGCCTTGTGCCAGTTTCATGATGCGCCTCCGCCTGGGTTGATAATAAACAACTAGGTGAGTGACCGGCATTTGGATTGGTCTGGTGACAGATATATTGGTAATTATCTGATCTGACTTTAAATTTAATTCAGGAAATAAGTCATGGGGGAAATCATCATGAAGCTTGTTTCACGGTTTCTGCTGATATTGGTGGCCACGCCGGCGCTGGCGGGGCAGGTCATCGTCAATCAGGGATTGTCCAGCGCGGATACCTTCGCCCTGCGGGATCAGCTGGCCCGGGAGCATGAATGGCAGGAGTGGCTGCGCTTCCAGCAGGCCATCAAGTGGCTGGAGGTGCTGCCGGTCAACTGCGATCTGGTGGGAGGTGCCGGTCAGGAATATCGCTGCGGTGATGACTATTACCGCCCCTATCGGCAAAACGGGCGCGACCTCTATATCCAGGGGGATCCCCCCGGAGCGTCCCCGCAACGACCAATAAAAAAGGCGCCATAAGGCGCCTTTTTTGCGAGGAGTACGCTTATTTTGCAGCGTAACGCTCGGCAGAGGTCTTGATTTCGGCTTCGGCAGCGGCCTTGTCGCCCCAACCTTCCACCTTGACCCACTTGCCCGCTTCCAGCTCTTTGTAGCGCTCGAAGAAGTGCTGGATCTGGGCTTTCAGCAGCTCGGGCAGATCGTTCACATCCTGGATGTGATCGTACTGCTTGGTCAGCTTGGAGTGGGGAACGGCCACGATCTTGGCGTCTTCGCCTGATTCGTCGGTCATCTTCAGCACGCCGACCGGGCGGCAGCGGATGACGGAGCCGGCCAGCAGCGGGTAGGGAGTCGGAACCAGCACGTCGACCGGATCCCCGTCCAGGGACAGGGTGGCGTTCACGTAACCGTAGTTGCACGGGTAGAACATCGGGGTGGACATGAAACGGTCAACGAAGATGGCGCCGCTGTCCTTGTCGACTTCGTATTTGATCGGGTCGGCGTTCTGCGGGATTTCGATGATGACGTAGATGTCGTCAGGCAGGCTCTTGCCGGCCGGTACCAGGTTCAGGCTCATGACGTTTCCTTTGAGTGTTGGAGTCAAGTTTGCAGGCCGACATTATAGCGATGTCCCGTCAAATGACCATATTTCAAGGGCCGGGTGGCGTGCTGGAGGGTGGCTTTTACCCGCGCTTGCCCGATTTCTGTCGTCTGCGGGCGCGGATGCCTTCGCTCCCCATGGGCGCGGCTTGTGCCACCGGGTCAACAGACCCTAGAATGCGCACTCCCTTTACTGGAAAAGGCAGCGGTATGCACATTCACATTCTCGGGATCTGCGGCACCTTCATGGGTGGTCTGGCGGTGTTGGCAAAACAGCTTGGCTATCGGGTGACCGGCTCCGACGCCAACGTCTATCCCCCCATGAGCACCCAGCTCGAGCAACAGGGCATCGAATTGACCGAAGGCTACGACCCCTCCCAGCTCGATCCGGCGCCTGATCTGGTGGTGATCGGCAATGCCATGAGCCGTGGCAACCCCTGTGTGGAATATGTGCTGGACCGCAATCTGCCCTATATCTCCGGCCCCCAGTGGCTGCTGGAGCACGTGCTGAAAGATCGCTGGGTGCTGGCCGTCGCGGGCACCCATGGCAAGACCACCACCGCCAGCATGTTGGCCTGGGTGCTGGAGTATGCCAAGCTGGAACCCGGTTTCCTCATCGGCGGCGTGCCGGGCAACTTCCCGGTTTCCGCCCGTCTCGGCTCGGCTCCCTTCTTTGTGATTGAAGCGGACGAATATGACTGCGCCTTCTTCGACAAGCGATCCAAGTTTGTCCACTACCACCCGCGCACGCTGGTGATGAACAACCTGGAGTTCGACCACGCGGACATCTTCCCGGATCTCGCCGCCATCCAGCGCCAGTTCCACCACCTGATGCGCACCGTGCCGAGCAACGGCCGGGTGCTCTTCCCCAAAGGCGATGACAACCTTACCGCCGTGCGCGAGATGGGTTGCTGGAGCGAAGTGGAGCTGGTGGGCCAGGACGACGCCAAGTGGAAGGCGGTGAAGCTGGCCGATGACGGCTCCGCCTTCGAGGTGTGGCTGGATGGTGAAAAACAGGGAGAGGTGCACTGGGAGTGCATCGGAGAGCACAACGTCAACAACGGTCTGATGGCCATCGCCGCTGCCCGCCATGCCGGTGTCATGGTGGAGCACGGGATCAACGCCCTCTGCCAGTTCAAGTCCCCCAAGCGGCGCATGGAGCTGAAAGGAGAAGTGGCCGGCATCAGCGTCTATGACGACTTCGCCCACCACCCCACCGCCATCGAGACCACCCTGGGCGGCCTGCGCGCCAAGGTGGGCAAGGCCCGCATCCTGGCGGTGCTGGAGCCCCGCTCCAACACCATGAAGCTCGGGGTTCACAAGGAGGAGCTGGCCGGTTGCTTCGACGGTGCCGACGAGGTGTTCTTCTTCCAGCCCCCTAACATCGGCTGGGAGCTGGGGGAGGTGACGGCCCACATGACCCGGCCTGCCCGGGTATTCGAGGGCCTTGATGCCCTGATTGGCGCCCTGGTGGCCGAGAGCCGCCCAGGGGATCATATTCTGATCATGAGCAACGGCGGGTTCGGCGGCATTCACGACAAGCTGATCGCCCGCCTCAAGGAGCTGCAGAGCGCATCATGAACAAGGCCATCACCCTGGCGCTGACCGGCGCCTCCGGCGCTCCCTATGCCCTGCGCCTGCTGGAATGCCTGGTGCAGGCGGACTATCGGGTCTTCCTGCTCGCCTCCTCGGCGGCCAGGGTTGTGCTCAAGACCGAGCAGCAGCAGGATTGGCCGGGCTCCCCCAGGGAGCTGTCGGCGTACCTCTGTCGCCAATATGGTGCCAAAGAGGGTCAGATCGTCGCCTGCGGCAAGGAGGAGTGGTTCTCGCCGGTGGCTTCCGGCTCGGCGGCCCCCAAACAGATGGTGGTCTGCCCCTGCTCCATGGGTACCGTCTCGGCCATTGCCAACGGCACCTCGGACAACCTGCTGGAGCGTGCGGCGGACGTGGTGATCAAGGAGCGGGGCCAGCTGATTCTGGTGCCCCGGGAGAGCCCCTTCTCGGCGATCCATCTGGAGAACATGCTCAAGCTTGCCCGTCTTGGCGTGACCATCATGCCGGCGGCGCCAGGGTTCTACCATGAACCCAAAAGCATCGAGGATCTGGTGGACTTCATGGTCGCCCGCATCCTCGACCACCTGGGTGTCGAGCATGAGTTGACCAGTCGCTGGGGTTATGCAAACCACTGATACGGCGGGGAGCGGACAAAAAAGCAGCGCCGGGCTGTAAAGCCCGGCGCCGCGTTGTCAACATCTGCACGAGTCAGCTGGCCTGGATGGGGGCCGTCACGTACTTGAACAGGAAATCCGTCACCTCTTCCCGGCTCGGACGCTGCGGCTGATTGATCATCTGCATCATCACATAGCCAAAACCGGTCAGGGAGCGGGCCAGATCCTGCGCCGACAGCACGCTCTGGATCTCGCCGTTGTCGATGGCCCGTTGCAGGTGGGGGGCAATGCGCTCCAGCGCCTTGTCCAGCAGCCGGGTGTAGCGAGGCCACACTTCTTCCCGCACCGAGGAGCTCCACTCCAGCCAGATGCTGGCGTGATCGGGCTTGTCATAGGCGGCGTCAACGAACAGCTTCACGTGGCGGTGAATGCTCTCCCTGGCGGAGCCCTGACCGTTGTAGGCCTGTTCGAGGATCTGCTGTACGAAGGCTTCGATTTCTGTCAGCACTTCGTCGACCAGATCTTCACGAGTATTGAAATAGTTAAAAACGGTCGCAACCGAGACCTTTGCCTGTTCGGCTATCTCGGCATGCCCCGCACGGCCGATGCCGCGACGGGAAAATACCTCGACGGCACACTCCATCAATTGATCACGGCGAGCCTCCGGCGAAAGCCGGGTTCGACGTCTTATTTCTGCGCGTGGTTCCATAGTTTTTTCATCTAATAGTTATTGATTATGGTGTTTATAGTATTGTCACCGATAATGCCCGAAGGCTTGCTAACTCTATCAATTAAAATAAGCCGATAAAAGCATCACGTATGCCTGACGCCCACTGGTTGGAGTGGTAGAATCCTCGGTTTTGACGTTAATGAACGGCCAATAACCCTTTGGTCATTATTGGAGTATGTGATGAAACACATTGTCGAGGTGATGATCCCCGAGGCCGAGGTTGCAGCCCGGATCGCCACGCTGGGTGAAGAGATTACCGCCCGTTACCAGGGCTCCGAGGAAGTGGTCATGATAGGCCTGCTGCGCGGCTCCTGCGTCTTCCTGGCGGATCTCTGCCGTCAGTGCCAGTTGCCCATCACCCTGGACTTTATGACTGCCTCCAGCTATGGCTCCGGTATGCACAGCACCCGTGACGTGCGCATCCTCAAGGATCTGGATGACGACATCAAAGGCAAGGACGTGGTGATCGTGGAGGACATCATCGACACCGGTTACACCCTCAACAAGGTGCGCGAGATCCTCTCCCTGCGCGAGCCGAAATCCCTGGCCATCTGCACCCTGCTGGACAAACCGTCCCGCCGCGAGGTTCAGGTGCCGGTGGACTGGCTTGGCTTCTCCATCCCGGACGAGTTCGTGGTGGGCTGTGGCATTGACTACGCCCAGAAGTACCGTAACCTGCCTTTCATCGGCAAGGTGGTACCGAAAGAGTAAGCCGGGTCCGAAGTAGCAAGGCAGGCTGGCCGGCCCGCCATCGACTGTCTTCAGGCGGCGTCACAGCCGCCTTTTCTGTCTCGAGATGGGCTCATCCATCACAGGGGTTGCAATGAACGCATTGGAAATCAGCGGTCTGAAGAAGACCTATCAGGGGGGCGTCGAAGCCCTCAAGGGCATCGATCTCACCGTCAAACAGGGGGATTTCTTCGCCCTGCTCGGTCCCAACGGGGCGGGCAAATCCACCACCATCGGCGTGATCAGCTCACTGGTCAACAAGAGTGCCGGCAAGGTGAAGGTATTCGGTCATGACATCGATACCGATCTGGAGCTGGCCAAGTCCCAGCTCGGCCTGGTGCCCCAGGAGTTCAACTTCAGCCAGTTCGAGAAGGTGAGCCAGATAGTGACTCATCAGGCCGGTTTCTATGGAGTGCCGCGGGCCGAGGCCAAGGTGCGCGCCGAGAAGTACCTGCGCCAGCTCGATCTGTGGGACAAGCGCGACATGGCCGCCCGCACTCTCTCCGGTGGCATGAAGCGCCGGTTGATGATTGCCCGCGCCCTGATGCATGAGCCCAAGCTGCTGATCCTAGATGAGCCGACCGCCGGGGTGGACATCGAGATCCGCCGCTCCATGTGGAGTTTCCTCAAGGATCTCAACGAGCAGGGGGTGACCATCATCCTGACCACCCACTACCTGGAAGAGGCCGAGATGCTGTGCCGCAACATCGGCATCATCGACAAGGGCCGTCTCATCGAGAACACCAGCATGAAGAGCCTGCTCGGCAAGCTGGGTCGCGAGACCTTCCTGCTGGATCTGGTGCCGGGTTCCACCGTACCGGCCCTGCCCGAGTTCAACGGCCGGATGCAGGATGAGAACACCCTGGAAGTGGAGCTGGAGAAGAGCCAGTCCCTCAACAGCCTGTTCGAGCAGCTCTCCGCCCAGGGGGTGAAGGTGCTCAGCATGCGCAACAAGGCGAACCGGCTGGAAGAGCTGTTCGTCAATCTGGTAGAGGAGGGTCGCAAAGCATGAACCCCATGACCTATTACATCGCCTTCAAGAGCATTCTGGCCAAGGAAGTGAGCCGCTTCACCCGGATCTGGATCCAGACCCTGGTGCCGCCCGCCATCACCATGAGCCTTTACTTCGTCATCTTCGGCAACCTCATAGGCTCGCGCATCGGTGACATGGGGGGCTTCAGCTACATGGAGTTCATCGTGCCCGGCCTCATCATGATGTCGGTCATCACCAACTCCTACTCCAACGTCGCCTCCTCCTTCTACAGCGCCAAGTTCCAGCGCAACGTGGAGGAGCTGCTGGTGGCGCCGGTGCCCAACTACATCATCATCGCGGGGTATGTGGGCGGTGGCGTGGCGCGCGGCCTCTGTGTCGGCCTCATCGTCACCCTGGTGTCGCTGTTCTTCGTGCCGCTGCAGATCCATCACCTGTTCAGCGTCTGCGTGACCGTGCTGCTCACCTCCATCCTCTTCTCCCTGGGGGGGCTCATCAACGCGGTGTTCGCGAAGTCGTTCGATGACATCAGCATCATCCCGACCTTCATCCTGACTCCCCTGACCTATCTGGGGGGCGTCTTCTACTCCATCACCCTGCTGCCGCCGTTCTGGCAGGGGGTTTCCCAGGTGAACCCCATCATCTACATGGTGAACGCGTTCCGCTACGGCTTCCTCGGGATCTCCGACGTGCCCCTCGGCACCGCCTATCTCATCATCATCGGCTTCATCCTGGTGCTCTACGGGATGGCCTGGTGGCTCATCTCCCGCGGCACCGGTCTGCGCCACTGAGGCGCACACCTGCCAGCAAGAAAGGCGCCCTCGGGCGCCTTTTTATTTGCACATGTCGGTCTCAGAGGGCCGGGGCGTCGTAGTCCGCGGGCTCGTCGCTGTAGACGCAGACGTTCCACTTGGCCGCGAGGCCATCATCTGCGAGGCAGTAGCGCTCGAAGAAGGCCTTGATACCGGCGCGCTGGCAGTGGGCCTCGAAGCTCGCCATGTCGCGCCAGATCTCGTTGAAGACGATGGGGAAGCTCTCCCCCTCGGCAAAGGGGCTCTGGATATGGCGGGTGACGATGTACTGCAGGCAGCCATCTTCACGCAGGGTGTCGGGTTCGAGCCCTTGCAGGACGCGGAACAGGGCCTGCTCCTGGCCCGGCTTGGGCTGGAACTGGGCGATGCAGTAAACCTTCTTGGACATCGTGGTCTCCTTGCCGTGTCTCAGCCCCGCAGGGCGACGACCCGGTTGTCGATGAGGCGGGCCTTGCCCAGATAGGCGGCCATCAGGATCACCAGGCGCTGGCTCTCGGCGCTGGCGGATTCCAGGGTGTCGGCATCGACGATGTCGATGGCATCCGTCCTGAATCCCGCGTTGTCGAGGCGTTGGCTGGCCTGGGCAACCAGGGAGGGGAGGTGACTGTTCCCCGTTTCAATCTGCTCGGCAATCCAGTTCATGGTGCGCGCGAGCTCGGGGGCGATGGCCCGTTCGGCAGCGGTCAGATAGCCGTTGCGCGAAGAGAGGGCAAGCCCGTCTTCGGCCCGCACGGTCGGCACGCCCACGATCTCGATGGGCATGGCCATGTCGGCCACCATCTTGCGAATGAGCGCGAGCTGCTGGTAATCCTTCTCGCCAAAGCAGGCCACGTTCGGCTGTACCAGATTGAACAGCTTGGTGACCACGGTGCTGACCCCGCGAAAATGCCCCGGACGCAGCGCCCCTTCCAGCAGGCTGGAGATGCCGGGCACCTCGACGAAGGTCTGGCTGGCGAGCCCCTGGGGATACATGATCTCCGGCGTCGGTGTGAAGACCAGGTCCACACCGGCGGCCTCCAGGGCGGCGCAATCCTGCTCCAGGGTGCGGGGGTAGTTGGCGAGATCCTCGGCCTTGTCGAACTGCAAGGGGTTCACAAAGATGCTGACCACCACCTTGTCGCCATGGCGGCGGGCCTCCTCGACCAGGGTGAGATGACCCTGATGCAGATTGCCCATGGTGGGCACGAATGCGATGGCGCGGCCTTCGCGATGCCATTGACCGATCTGCTCGCGCAGCGCGGCGGGATTGTTCACAACCAACATCGTCAGTTCACCTTCAGATGAATCAATAAAAGAGGGGGCCGTCAGGGGGAGGGCGAGACGGGGGCACAGGCCCCCGCGCTCATGACGACAGAAAGTCAGTTGAAGCAGTGCTCGGGGCCGGGGAAGGTCCCCTCGCTCACCTGCTGCACGTAGAGACGAATGGCGGCACGCATGTCACCGGTCTCGGCCAGGAAGTTCTTGGTGAACTTGGGCACATAACCCGAGGTGATGCCGAAGGCATCGTGCATCACCAGGATCTGGCCGTCGGTGGCAGGGCCGGCACCGATGCCGATCACCGGAATGCGCAGCGCCTTGGTGATGCGCTCTGCCAGAGAGACGGGCACGCACTCGAGCACCAGCAACTGGATGCCGGCCGCTTGCAGCTCCAGTGCCTGGCGGTAGATCTCCTGGGCGTGGAATTCGTCGCGCCCCTGCACCTTGAAGCCGCCAAACACGTGGACGGATTGCGGGGTCAGGCCGAGATGGCCGCACACCGGCACCCCATTGCGGGTCAGGTGGCGGATGGAGTCGCACAGCCAGTCCCCCCCTTCCATCTTCACCATGCGGGCACCGGCCGCCATCAGGCGCGCCGCGTTCTGGTAGGTCTGCTCCGGGGTGGCGTAGCTCATGAACGGCATGTCGGTCACCACCAGGGCATTGGTGGTACCGCGCACCACGCAGCGGGTGTGATAGACCATCTCGTCCATGCTGACCGCCAGGGTGTCGTCTCCGCCCTGCAATACCATGCCGAGGGAGTCGCCGATGAGCAGCACCTGGGCGCCCTCGTCGTCGAACAGCTTGGCGAAGGTGGCGTCATAGGCGGTGATGGCGGTGATTTTCTGTCCGTCCTGCTTCATCTTCTGCAGGTGGGTAATGGTGATCTTGCTCATTACGTTGTTCCTACTCTTCTCTACTCGCCTGCTGCACCGGCCAGGATCGCGAGTCCATTGCGCGGGCAGCGGGCAACCAGTTCGGTGAGCGGGGTGCCGCAGGGCAGCACCAGGGAGGGGGCTATCTCGGCAAGGGGCAGCAGGACGAACTCCCGCTCCTTCATGCCATAGTGAGGCACCGTCAGGCGCTCATGTCGGATGACCTCGTCACCGTACAGCAGCAGATCGAGATCCAGGGTCCGGGGGCCCCAGCGCTCATCCTTGCGCACTCGCCCCTGTGCCTGCTCGATGCGCTGCAGCTCGTCCAGCAGCGCCAGAGGGCTGAGGCGAGTGGCAAGGCGCGCCACGGCATTGACGTAGTCCGGCTGATCCGCAGGGCCCATGGGGCGGCTGCCGTAAAGGTGGGAGGTCTGCAGCAGCTCTGACTCGGGCAGGGTCGCCAGCGCGGCGATGGCGCGACGAGCCTGGCCGAGGGGGTCGGCCAGGTTGGAGCCGATGGCGACGAAGACCTCGATCATCGGCGGATCCTTACTCCGCCGACTTCGGCTTGCGGCGACGGGGGCGACGGCGGTTGCGGCCATTGCCGCTGCGCTTCTCGCCATCACCGCTGCGGGAGTCGGCGCGCTCGCCGCTCGCCGGGCGGCGGGTCGCCTCCCGTTGCAGTTGCGGGCGCACATCCGGGTTGGAGGCCACATAGCGCTCCCACCAGCTCGCCAGCTCGCCGAGGCCGCGCTCGACCCGGTTGCGCAGCAACAGGAAGTCGAAGGCCGCACGGAATTTCGGGTGCTCCATGGCGCGCTCGGGGTGCTTGCCCTGGCGGCGGGTCAGGCGCTGCTGCAGGGCCCAGATGTCGCGCACGTCCGTGGTGAAGCGGCGCGGCACGGCGATGATCCGCACCTGGTTGTCCAGCACCTCGTTGATGGCCAGCATGAAGGCATCGTACCAGGGCAGACCGCTCTCGTTTTCCAGCACCCGGCCGCGGGCCTCGACGGCGCCCCACAGCAGGGTGGCGTAGAGGAAGGCGGGGGTGACGCGCTTCTCTTCACGGACCCGGGTATCGGTGTCCATCAGCGCCTGCTCGATGAACTGCTCGTAGGGCGAGTTGCCGTGGGGCGTGAACAGGGCGGCTACCTGGGGGAACAGCGGCTGGAACAGCCCGTATTCCCGCAGCAGCTTGTAGGTGGCCAGACCGTCCCCCGCCAGGAACAGCTTGAGGGTCTCCTCGAACAGGCGGGCGGCCGGGATGTCCTGCAGCAGCGGGGCGAGCTCCCGGATGGGCGCGGCGGTGCGCGGGCTGATGGTCATGTCGAGCTTGGCGGCGAAGCGCACGGCACGCAGCATCCGCACCGGATCTTCCCGGTAGCGGGTCTCGGGGTCACCGATGAGCTCCAGCCTGCGCGCGGCCAGATCTTCCAGCCCGCCCTCGAAATCGTGCAGGGTGAAATCCTTGGCGCTGTAGTAGAGGGCGTTGACGGTAAAGTCGCGACGCTCGGCATCCTCTTCGATGGTGCCGTAGACGTTGTCCCGCAGCAGCATGCCTTCATCGGACTGGGCCGACACATGCTTGCTGGTATTGACCTGATGGTGGTGACCCCGGAAGGTGGCCACTTCGATCACGTCACGACCAAAGACGATGTGGGCCAGGCGGAAACGGCGGCCAATCAGGCGGCAGTTGCTGAACAGCGCCTTGATCTGCTCCGGCGTCGCGTCGGTGGCGATGTCGAAATCCTTGGGGGTCTTCCCGAGCAGCAGGTCACGGACGCCGCCGCCGACCAGGTAGGCCTCATAGCCCCCCTTGTTCAGGCGATAGAGCACCTTGAGGGCATTCTCGCTGATCTCTTTGCGCGAAATCGGGTGCTGGTCACGGCTCAAGGTACGGCGCTGTCCGGCGACACGGGCCGGAATGGGGGACTCCACCGACTGCTCGCCGTCTTCCTTGCCGAGCACTTTGCGGCAAAAGTTTGCGATCTGGGAAAAAATGGTACACCTCGTTATGACTTCAAATTGACGGGAGGCCAAAAAAATAGCGGCCTATCATAGCTCAGCCCCAACCAAATGAGAAACGGTGTGGCCTGCTTCCCCTTGATTGGTCCTTTTGGGGCAAGAAATGCAGCCGGGGCTAGCTTTGCCCTTGCGGGATCTTCTGCTGGCGGGGTACCCGGGCCAGCTGCCAGTGGGCGATGCCCCAGCCGATGATCTCGTCGATCCGGCTCGCCATCAGCTCGGGCGGCGGGCACTGACCGAGAAAGTGCAGCGCCTGCCACAGGGCCGGTCGTACCTCGTCCTGCGACAGCGCCGGCGCATGGTTCTGCTTGGAGAGCTTGTTGCCATCCGCTTGCACCGCCAGCGGCAAGTGCACCCAGGCGGGCACCTCTGCCCCCAGGGTCTGGTAGAGGGCAATCTGGCGCACAGTGGGCTCCAGCAGATCGGCGCCGCGGACGATCTCGGTGATGCCGCTGTCCATGTCATCCACCACCACCGCCAGGTTGTAGGCGTAGAGCCCGTCCCGGCGGCGCACGATGAAGTCCTCCTCCGCCAGCGCCGCGGGGACGGTGATCTCTCCCTGCAGCGCATCCTCGAACCGATAGACCGGGTGGTGCTGGCGCAAACGGGCGGCACACCCCTCGGCGGTCAGCCCCAGGGTGCGGCAATGACCGTTGTAGAACCCCCCTGCGGCCATGATTTCGCGTCGGGTACAGCGACACCAGTAGAGATCCCCGGCCCGATAGAGCTGATCGATGATCTCGTCATAGCGGCCATGGCGCGCGCTCTGGAACATCACCTCCCCATCCCAGCCAAGACCGTGTGCCTCCAGGGTGGTGAGGATAAGGTCAGCCGCTCCCGGCATCTCCCGCGGGGGGTCGATGTCTTCGATGCGCACCAGCCAGCGTCCCTGCTGCGCCCTGGCCTGCAAGAAGCTGCCAAGGGCGGCGACCAGGGAGCCGAAGTGGAGCGGACCGGACGGTGAGGGGGCGAAGCGGCCCACATAGGGGCGTCGGGAGGGGGGGGATGTCATGACCATGGCAATTCGGGTAGGCGATGCATTGAGGCTGCATTCTGGGACGGCCCGACCAAAAGCTCAATAAAAAAGGGAGCCTGGGCTCCCTTTTCGTTCCTGTGGATGGGCGGCATCAGCCAGCCATCTGTTTTTCCTTGATCTCGGCCAGCGTCTTGCAGTCCACGCAGAGGTCTGCGGTCGGACGGGCTTCCAGACGGCGGATGCCGATCTCGATGCCGCAATGCTCGCAGTAACCGAAGTCATCTTCTTCGAGCAGCAGCAAGGTTTTCTCGATCTTCTTGATCAGCTTGCGTTCACGGTCGCGGGTGCGCAGTTCGAGAGCAAACTCTTCTTCTTGCGCGGCGCGATCCACGGGATCCGGGAAGTTGGCAGCCTCATCCTTCATGTGGTCGACGGTGCGGTCAACTTCCTGCATCAGTTGGTTGCGCCAGGCTCCCAGGATCTTGCGAAAATGTACCTTCTGTTGGTCATTCATGTACTCCTCACCGGCTTTCATCTGGTAAGGCTCTACACCCGCAATGGCCAGGGGGCCCAGAGATTTCCTGTTTTCGCCTGTTGGCATGCCCTGTCTCCTAATTCAGCACGCTACCCGTGCCATCCATAAATTGAGGGCGACATCTATAGCAGAAGGGTCAACGGGAGGCAAACAAGCCTTATCAATAATGTTACCCACTTCTGCATTTATTCTCTGCCCTCGGGTAGCATATGGTCAGATTCAAATGGGATAAAATCCTGAGCCACCATGCCCTGCACCCCAACATGGGGGCGATAGCATAAAATTTCAACCCCTGCCGCCATAGCCTGTTCAACAAGCTGACTATAGTGCGGATCGATATGGGCTGCAGGGCGCATTCTCGCGATGCCGGAGTGCAATACCATGAACAGCAGCACGGCCCGGTGCCCTGCCGCCTTCATGGCCATCAATTCACGCAAGTGCTTGGCGCCGCGGGTGGTGACCGCATCGGGGAAGTACCCCATGCCGGGTTGCTCCCGCTCGTCGAGCAGGGTGACGGATTTCACCTCGATGTAACAATCCGGTCTGTGGTCATCTTCCAGCAGCAGGTCGATGCGGCTGTTCTCTTCCCCGTATTTCACTTCGGTGCGCAGCCTGGCATAGCCTGCCAGGGGGGCGAGGGCGCCCTGTTCGATGAGCTCCCGGGCGATCTGGTTGGCACGGGCCGTGTTGACGCAGATGAAGTGACCCGCCGGGCTCTCGGCGATTTCCCAACTGTTTGGCAGCTTGCGCTTGGGGTTGTCGGATGTGGAGTACCAGACCCGGGTGCCCGGCAGGGCGCAGCCGGTCATGGCACCGGTATTGGCGCAGTGGATGGTGATCACCTCGCCGTTGTCGAGCGTGACATCCGTCAGAAAGCGCTTGTAGCGGGAGATCAGCTGCCCGGACTGCAGGGGGGGATCGAAGATCATGGGGTGAGCTCCTCGCGGTGCGGGTTTTTGACGCGGGCCCGCAGGGGCCAGCAGGCGAGCGGTTCGTAGTGGACGCCGTCCGGCGTGCTGACGGATTGATAGAGGCAGAAGCGATCGGCCCTGAGCAGAAAATCCGGCGCAGGCAGCTCGCCGGGGGCCTCGCCCGCCTTGCGCGACAGGGTGACGTGGGGGCGATAGCCCTGCTCGCCGTTGCCCAGCCCGAGTTTTTCACCGTGGCGGCGCAGTGCCCTCGCGAGCACAGTCAGCTCGTTCGGCCACTCACCGGGCCCCACCCAGGCGGCTTTGGCGCGCTGAAACCAGCCGGTCTGATCCAGATGGACGCTGAAAGGGGGGCAGTGCTGTCGCTCGGCGACCGCGATCAGGCGAGCCTGGGTCGTTTCGTCGGCCTCCCCGAGAAAGGCCAGGGTCAGGTGCAGGTTGCTCTCGGGCACCGGCTGGCCGGGCCAGGGGCGCTGGTCTCGCCAGGTCGCAAGCTCGGGGGCAAGCTCTGGCAGGGGCAGGGCAAAGAAGAGTTTGGGCATGCGGCGTGTCGGTCCTCGTGATGGGCATCGGATAAGGGCCATTCTATGGCAGCCGCTCCCGGGATGTCTTGCCGTGTTGCACCTGACGCTTCCTGCCCCTGCCCGGCAGGGGCGCTTACGATGGCCGGGAGGCTGTGGCAGAATGGACCCCTTTTCAGAAGTGTCACAGAAGGTGCCCATCGCTTTGTCTTCCCTCCCCATCGTCCCGGTGTTGCCCGAACTCTTTGCAGCCCTCGACAGCCATACCAGCGTGATCCTGCAGGCGCCCCCCGGCGCTGGCAAATCGACCCTGCTGCCCCTGGAGCTGGTGCGCCAGCACCGGCTGCCCGGGCGCATCATCATGCTGGAGCCCAGGCGCCTCGCGGCGCGCAACATCGCGAGCTTCCTCGCGCGTCAGCTGGGGGAGAAGGTGGGCGAGCGCATCGGCCTGCGAGTGCGCGGGGAGAGCCGCACCAGCAGCCAGACCCGGCTCGAGATCGTGACCGAGGGGGTGCTGACCCGGATGCTGCAGCAGGATCCTGAGCTCACCGGCGTGTCGCTCGTCATCTTTGACGAGTTCCACGAGCGCAGCCTGCACGCCGATACCGCGCTGGCCTTCGCCATCGAAAGCCAGCAGGGGTTGCGCGATGATCTCAAGCTGCTGGTGATGTCCGCCACCCTGGATGGCATGGCCCTGGAGCGCCTGCTGCCAGGTGCCCCCGTGGTGCGCTCCGAGGGGCGCGGCTTTCCCATCGAGTACCACTATCGCCCCGCCAATCGCCAGCAGTGGCTGGAGCCCCAGGTTGGCGCCGTGGTGCTGGAGGCGCTCGCCAGTCAGGCTGGCAGTGCCCTGGTGTTCCTGCCGGGACAGGGGGAGATAGAGCGGCTGGCACAGTGGCTGGAAGGGCGGTTGCCAGGGGATGTGACCCTGGCTCCCCTTTATGGCCGTCTTGACCTCGCGGCCCAGCAAGCGGCCATCGAGCCTGCGCCTGCGGGTCGTCGCAAGCTGGTGCTCACCACCAACGTGGCGGAGACCTCCCTCACCATCGAGGGGATCTCCGTGGTCATCGACAGCGGGCTGGAGCGGCGGGCCACCTTCGATATCAAGAGCGGCGTCACCCGGCTGGAGACCCGGCCCATCGCCAAAGCCTCCGCCACCCAGCGGGCGGGGCGGGCAGGGCGGCTTGGCCCCGGCGTCTGCTACCGGCTCTGGAGCAGCGAGGTGCAGGAGCGCCTCGCCGAGCAGAGTCCCCCCGACATCCTGACGCAAGAGCTCACCGGCCTGCTGATGGACGCCGCCCAGTGGGGGGCCCGGGTGGAGGCGCTGCCCCTGCTGGACATGCCGCCCCCTGCCGCCGTGGCCAGCGCCCGGCGGTTGCTGGTGGCCCTGGGCGCCATGGCCCCGGAGGGTGAGCAACAACTTACCCCGGCAGGCCGTGCCATGGCGGCCTTCGGCACCCATCCCCGCCTCGCCCGCATGTTGCTGCGGTCCCGGGAGCTGGAATCCGAGGGTCTGACAGGGATTGTCGCCGATGCGGCTTTCCTGGTGGCGCTGCTGGAAGAAGATCTGCGAGGATCGGAGCGCTTGTCCGTGTTGTTCCACCGCCGTCAGGGCGCCCTGCGCCAGGGAGCGGCCCGCTGGTTCGAGCGGCTCGGTGTACGGGCAAGCAGCCCGCAGGGTCAATGGCTGGGGTTGCTGTGCGCCCTCGCCTGGCCCGATCGCATCGGCAAGCTGCGCAGTGGCAGCCGCTATCAGCTCAGTGGCGGGGTGAGCTGCGATCTGGTAGAAGGGCATCCCTGCCAGGGGCAGGGGGCCATCGTGGCCGTCGAAATGGGTCAGAACGAGCGCGGCAGCCGCATTTTCATCGCCGAGCCGGTGGCGCTGGATGAGTTGGTGCGCCAGCTGCCCGAGCTGGTCGGCGAGCGCCAGTGGTTCGACTGGGACGATCGGGAGGAACGGGTGCGTGCGGAGCGCCAGCAGGTGCTCGGCGAGCTGGTGCTCGGCCAGCGGCCGCTGACGGATCTCTCCGATGAACAGAAGGGGCGCTGCCTGCTGCAGGGCATCCGGCGCAAGGGGCTGCACGTGCTGCCCTGGGACGAGAGCAGCGAGGGGCTGCTGGCCCGCTTGCGCTGCGCCCGCGACTGGCTGCCCGACGAAGCCTGGCCCGCCATGGATGAGGAGAGCCTGCTGGCCGACCTCGAGCAGTGGCTGCTGCCGGCGGTGAGCGGCATGACCCGGCTGGAGCAGTTGAAGCGGCTCGACATGAGCGACATCCTGCGCCAGTCTCTGCCCTGGCCCCTGCCAAGGCGGCTGGACGAGGCGCTGCCGAGCCACTTCACCGCACCGACCGGCAGCCGGGTACGGATCCGCTACCAGCCGGGTCAGGCGCCAGCGATCCCGGTGCGCATCCAGGAGATGTTCGGGCTGGGCGCCACCCCATGCGTGGCCGATGGCCGGGTCCCCCTGGTGGTGGAGCTGCTCTCCCCGGCCCAGCGCCCCTTGCAGATCACCGCGGATCTCGCCGCCTTCTGGGCGGGATCCTATGAGCAGGTGAAAAAAGAGATGAAGGGGCGCTACCCCCGTCACTACTGGCCGGACAACCCGCTGGAGGCGATGCCGACCCGGGTGACCAAGAAGAAGATGGGATTGCAGGAGTAGCCGACGGGACAGTGATCGGTCGGTACGATCAGAACAAGATGGCGGTGGCACAGTCCCCCTCCACAACAGGCATCGCAGGCCGCTCGCATCAGCGGGATGGCGAGGAGAACGACAAGAGGATTTATGGCAACCCAACGACGCAAGCGCACGCCCAAGAAGGCGGCGCCCAAACGCACCATCTGGCGCACCCTGTTCTGGCTGGGCTTCAAGCTCTCTCTGGTGGTGGCGGCCTTCATGGTGGTGTTTGGCATCTATCTCGACACCAAGGTGCGCGAGCGCTTCGACGGCGAGAAGTGGCAGTTGCCGGTGATGGTCTACAGCCGCCCGCTGGAGCTCTATCCCAGCCAGCGGCTCTCCCAGACCCAGATGCTGCGCGAGCTCAACATGCTGAGCTACAAGCAGGTGCGTCAGCCTCATACCCCGGGTGAGTACGCGGTGAGCGGTAATCGCATCGAGCTGGTGCGCCGGCCGTTCGAGTTCCACGACGGTGCCGACGGCGCCCGTGGCCTGCGTCTCACCTTCAACGGGGCGCGCCTCGAGGGGATCCAGTCCCTGGAGAACCAGCGTCAGCTCGGCTATGCCCAGATGGACCCGGTGCTGCTCGATCGCCTCAACACCGAGGATCGGGAGGACCGCCTGCTGGTGCGCCTTTCCGAGGTGCCGGACAGCCTGCTGGTGACGTTGCTCACCACGGAAGACAGGGACTTCTACCAGCACGGCGGTGTCTCGCCGGTGGCCATCATGCGCGCCATGGCAGCCAACCTGCTGGCGGGGCGCACCGTGCAGGGGGGCAGTACGCTCACCCAGCAGCTCGCCAAGAACTTCTTCCTGACCCGTGAGCGCAGCCTGTGGCGCAAACTGCAGGAAGCCTACATGGCGGTGCTCATCGACTACCGCTACAGCAAGGACGAGATCCTGGAGGCCTACCTCAACGAGGTCTATCTGGGGCAGAACTTCTCCCAGGGGGTCTACGGCTTCGGGCTCGCCTCCTACTTCTACTTCGGTATTCCGGTCAACGAGCTGGACATCGATCAGGTGGCCCTGCTGGTGGGCATGGTGAAGGGCCCCTCCTATTACGATCCCTGGCGCTTCCCCGACCGGGCCAAGGCGCGCCGGGATCTGGTGCTGAAACTGCTGGCGGATCACGGCAGCCTGACCCAGGCCGAGTATGACCTGGCCAGCAAGCAGCCCCTTGGCATCATCGCCCGCGGCCAGATGAGCTATGGCCGCACCCCGGCCTTCATGGGGCTGCTCAAGCGGGAGATCCAGAACCGCTTCGGCCCGGATCTGCTCAAGCAGTCCGGCCTCAAGATCTTCACCAGTCTGGATCCCATCGCCCAGCACGCCGCCGAGCAGGCGGTGGAGTCGGGTCTGGCCACCATCGAGAAGCAGCGTGGCAAGAAGAAGCTGGAGGCTGCCATGGTGGTCTCCGACTGGCACAAGGGCGAGGTGGTCGCCATGGTGGGGGGACGGGATCCCCGCTACGCCGGCTTCAACCGGGCGCTGGATGCCCGCCGTCAGATTGGCTCCCTGGTCAAACCGGCGGTCTACCTGACCGGCCTCTCCAACGGCCTGACCCTGGGCACGCCGCTTAAAGATCAGCCGATCCGCATTCGCGGCCAGGATGGCCAGATCTGGACGCCGCAGAACTACGACCGCAAGTTCCGCCAGAGCGTGCCCCTGATGGAGGCGCTTGCCAGCTCCCTCAACGTGCCGACCGTCAACCTCGGTATGCAGATAGGCCTGGACAAGGTGGTGGACACCCTGCACAAGCTGGGGGTGCAGCAGGAGATCCAGCCCTATCCGTCCCTGGTGCTGGGGGCGGTGGCGCTCTCGCCCATGGAGGTGAACCAGATGTACCTGCCCATTGCCAACCAGGGGTTGACCCAGCCCCTGTCGGCCATCCGGGCCGTGGTGAATGGCGAGGGGCGCCAGCTCTACCAGCATGACGAAGCGGCCAAGCGGGTGACGGATCCCCAGGCAAGCTGGCTGACCCTGTTCGCCATGACCAAGACGGTGAGCCAGGGGACGGCCCGGGCGCTCGGTGCCAAGTTCCCCGGGGCCACCATGGCCGCCAAGACCGGTACCACCAACGAGCTGCGTGACTCCTGGTTTGCCGGGATGGACAACAACGAGCTGGTGAGCGTCTGGGTCGGCCGTGACGACAACACCCCGGCCGGGTTGACCGGTGCCAGTGGCGCCTTGCAGCTGTTCAGCGGCTACATGAGCCAGCGAGGGGTCAACAGCCTGGGGCTGAAGATGCCCGAAGGGGTGAGCTGGGCCAACTTCTCCCGCTCGAGCGGTGCCCGGGTGGCCAGCGATTGTCCCGGCAGTCTCCAGGTGCCGGCCAAGCTGGCCGGTCTGGCCGAGCCCATGAGCTGTGCCAGCCCGGTTTCGGACCCGGCGAATGCCCTGGACAACTGGTTCAACGGTTTCTTCAACTGACGAAGACGGGCAGCACAGGCTGCCCGTTTTGCAAGGATTGCCATGACCCATCCCCTGTTTGAGGCCATCCATCACGTGGCCATCATCGCCAGCGACTATCCGCGCTCGCGCCACTTCTATCACCAGGTGCTGGGGTTGCCCATCATTGCCGAGACCCTGCGGGCCGAGCGTCAGTCGTGGAAGCTGGATCTGGCGCTGCCGGACGGCAGCCAGCTGGAGCTGTTCAGCTTCCCGGCGCCGCCACCGCGCCCCTCCCGGCCGGAGGCGTGCGGGTTGCGCCACCTGGCGTTTCGGGTGGCGGATCTCGACCGGGTCATCGCCCACCTGGAGCAGCAAGGGGTGGAAGTGGAGCCGGTGCGGGTGGACGAGCTGACCGGCAAGCGCTTTACCTTCTTCGCCGACCCCGACGGCCTGCCGCTGGAGCTGTACGAGGCAGCGCGTTAGGCTGCCTGTTGCAATCTGGGTGATCGGTTTGACCATGAAAAAAGCCGCCCTGGGAACAGGGCGGCTTTTTTCATGGGGTTGGAGAGGGGATCATGCTGTGGTCAGCAGGGCGACCGCCACCGCCATCACCATCATGCCGAGCCAGCCGACGGGTCTGAGGCGCTCGCCGAACAGCAGCAGGCCCCCGAGGGCGGTGCCCAGGATGCCGATGGCACCCCAGGTGGCATAGGCCACGGCCAGGTCGATCTTGCCGGTACTGACCGCCTCGCTGAGCAGAGTGAAGGCACAGAGCACCAGCAGAATGCCGAGGACGCCCCACCCCTTGTCGCGAAAACCGACGGAGCGGTTGATCGCCATGTTGGCGCCGATATCCAGCAGGGCGGCGCCCAGTACGATGATCAACGGGTGCATGGGGCTTCCCTCCTCTGGCGGGTGGGGGCTGGTGCATCATGGGTCTCGCCCAGGGTCACCATGACAATCCCCACTATGGCCAGCGCCAGTCCGATCCACTCCTGGATGCTCAGCTCGTAGCCGAGGAACAGGACGGAGACGGCGGTGATGAGGGCGATCCCCAACCCTTCCCACAGCGCAAACGCGATACCAATGGAGATTGTCCTGGCGGCCTTGGCGAGCAGCAGGTAGGAGAGGGTGATGAGGAGCCACATCGGCAGATAGTGGATCCAGCCGCTCGCGCTCTCTGGAATCAGGGCCATGGAGGAGGTGCCGGCGACCTCGGTCAGGATGGCCCCTGTCAGAAAGAGGCGGGCCAAAAGCAGGGGACGGGATGACATGCAGTTTCCTTCTGTTGCTGCGATGAAGAGAGGATAACGGCACCCGAAACGGCAAGGTTATCGCTGAGCGTCGAGAAAGCTGTCGCTGCTTGTTTGCCTTGGGGGCGGGCCAGGGGATAAGGTGGTGATGGAATAATCTGCCGCCAGTTTGAAGCCATGAAGCTAAATCAGATACAACTCTTTGTAGAAACAGCAGACAGTGGTTCGATAGCCAATGCCGCCAGACGACTTGGCAAGAGTCGCAGCGCCGTGAGCTCGGCGATTGCAACCCTGGAAGTGGAGCTTGGCGTCGAACTTTTCGAACGAGGGACGAATCAGAGCCGACTGACCGAAATCGGCGAGCAAGTGCTGGACGACTGTCGGCGGCTGTTGCAGGCCGCCAACAGCCTGAAGCTCAAGTGCGAGCACCATGCCTCCGGTGCCGAGGTGGCGCTGCGGGTAGCCCGGGACGACGCCATTCCCGAGGTGGTATGGCGCGAGATGCTGGGGGCGCTGCGTCGCCAGTTTCCGGGCACCAGCATCTCCCTGGTGCTGGCCTCACCGCCGGAGCTGCCGGCCCTGGTGGAAGAGGGGTTCGTGGATGCCGCCTTCGGCCTCATCACCGAGGAACAGGAGCGCAGCGGTCTTTGCATCGACGTGCTCAATCCGATCCGCACCCTGATGGTGGTCGCACCAAGCCACCCGCTGGCTGGGCTGAAGCGGGTGTTGCAGCAGGATCTGACCGATCACACCCAGGTCACCCTCTCCTATGTGGACGCGTTTTCGGTCAAGAGCCTGCTGCCCATCGGAGGGCAGCATATCGGGTTGTCGAGTTTCGAACTGATGCGGGATGCGGTGCTGGATGGTCTGGGTTGGGCGGTGCTGCCTTCACCCCTCATCCAGAGCCAGCTGCGCCTGGGAGAGCTGCTGACCCTGAAGCACAAGTTCAGTCTGCAGTGGCGCGATTACGGAGTCTATCTGTCGGAGAACGCCCATCACGGCAAGGTGCTGGCCTGGCTGAAGAAGGCAATAGAAGCCTATCTCGAACCCTTCGAGTAGCCGCCAACCGGGGCGGGCACCCCGGTTGGCAGTGAGAGGGGATCAGCGCAGGCCGTGACGGGGGACGCGCTGGCGGGAGCGAAATGGCAGCAGCAGGAGGCCGAGCAGCAGATCCCCCGCCAGGGAGGCCAGCAGACCCGCCGCCACGCCGCAGAAAATGGCGGCCTGTTTGAGGGGGACCACATAGCCGTAGTTGTGCAGGGTATCCTGCCAGAGGGCGGGATCGGCGCGCAGCAACAGGTGGGAGAGCTGCTGGTACCAGGGACTCTCCCGCACGGCGATCTCCCCCTGAAGGTGCTGCTGCTGGTTGACCAGTTGCTGGAGGCTGGTGGCATCCTGGGTGAAGACGGGATCCTGGCTGGCACCGTAATGGGCGACCAGCGCCTGCAGATCGCCATTGAAGTGCTGGTCCGCCGTGCGCTGGAAGGGGGCCAGCGCCAGACCGGCTTGCTGCAGCCGGGCATCCAGCCGCTGGAAGTAGAGATCGACCAGCCCGGGGATCTGTACACCTGCCAGCAAACCGAGGGCAAACAACATCATGCGAAGGTAGCTGCGCATCATCATCATCCTGAACGAAGGGAGCGCCCATACTAGCCGCAACCGGTGGGAGAGCCAAGGAGGGGACGCGCTTGCCCACCCGGTCGGCGGCGCCAAAAGAAGAGCCGATGGAATACCTTTGTTACACGAATTCTTACACTTTTGTGATGCAAGTCATCTTGCGGCTGGCCTAGAATGAGCGTTTTTCGAAGGACACGTCGGCATGAGCAAGTTCATTCCTTTCTATCTGGCCGGGGGCCTAATCGCCTTCAGTTGGGGCGCCCTGCCTGAGCACGGCCCCTGGGATGGGTGGGATCTCGCCCTCTTCCAGCTGGTCAATGGCTGGATTGGCCACTCCCCCCGTTGGGCCGATCTGGTGGCCATCACCAACAACCGCCTGTTCGATCTGGCCGCGCTGGCCTGCATGGGCGGGATCCTTGCAAGTTGCTTCTTCCGTGCCGACGGGCAGGAGCGCCGTCGTCTGGTGGCCATGGGGGTCGTGATGCTGCTGGGGGCCCTGGTGATCAATCAGCTCGGGCATCTGTTGCCGGTCAGCCGTCCCAGCCCCACCTTGATGGTGGACGGGGCACTGCGCCTGACCGAGATCAGTGCGATTCCCACCAAGGACTCCGCCGGTGACAGCTTCCCCGGTGATCACGCCCTCTTCCTGATGATCTTCGCCGGTTTTGCCCTGCGCTATCTGCCGCGCTGGGCCGGGGTAGTTGCGGTGGTGATGGTGCCCCTGTTTTCGGCGCCCCGCATCCTGGCTGGTGCGCACTGGATGACGGACGTCTATGTGGGCGCTCTTTGCCTCTCCCTGATCTGCCTGCCGCTGCTGTTGCTCACTCCCGTGTCGGATCGCCTGATCGACCGCCTGGCTCCCCGGCTGCCACGCTGGATTGCCTGACGGAGAATGAAAAAAGAAGGCGGGTCACCCCGCCTTCTTTCGTTTACGCCTCACCGGTGCTGTGGTCGTCGCGAAATGACCAGGACTACGCCCGATGAGCCCGGGCTGTCGCCCTCCCAACCAGTATGGATAGCCCCATTCGGGTTCTGCCAGCCAAAATAGTCGGGGCTAAACGTTTGCACCCGTCGTCTCATGATCCTGGCCAGGATTTTTTCCCTCCGCTGCCTTAGAATCGCCGCCCGTTGTTGGAGGTCTCCCCATGCTTGTCACTTTTCTGCGTTTCTTGTTTATCGGTTGTGCTCTGGTCTTTCTCTTTATGCTGGTCCGTGCCTGGTGGCACAAACGGCGTCATGGCCAGCTCGAAGCCACCCCTTTCTGGCCGGTGGCGGCCATCGGTTTTGTGGCCAATTTTCTCGATACCCTGGGGGTGGGGAGCTTTGCGGTGAAGACCGCCTGCTACAAGCAGTTCAGGCTGATCGATGATCGGGTGCTGCCCGGTACCCTCAACGGCCAGTGCGTGCTGCCGACCGTGACCCAGGCTCTCATCTTCATCGGCGTGGTCAACGTGGATCCCGTCACCCTCATCAGCATGATGGCGGCGGCGGCGGCCGGTGCGGCCTGGGGCGCCCGTTACGTGGCTTCCTTTGATCGCCAGACCATCCGGCTGGTAATGGCGGTCTCCCTGCTGGTGGTCGCCGGTCTCATCTTTGCCGGTCTGCTCGGGCTCTTCCCCCTCGGTGGCGAGGCCATGGGGCTGAGCGGTTACAAGCTGGGGATCGCCCTTGCCGGCAACTTCCTGTTCGGAGCTCTGATGAACGTCGGTATCGGCCTGTTCGCCCCCTGCATGACCCTGGTCTATCTGCTCGGCATGAACCCGCTGGTGGCCTTCCCCATCATGATGGGATCCACCGCCGTGCTCAGCGTCTTCTCGGCGGGGACCTTCATTCGCAAGGGGGCTTTCGATGCGCGGGCCGTGCTGGCGGTGGCCATCTTCGGCCCCATCGGCGTGGTGCTGGCGGCCATGCTGGTCAAATCCATGGAGATGGAGATGCTCAAATGGCTGGTGGCCTTCATCGTCATCTATACCTCCTGGACCATGTACGCCTCCTGGCGGGCGGCGCGGCGACAGCCAGCGCCCGCGCTGGCAGAGGCGACGAGCTAGCTGGCGTCGGCGAGGCCCGCCTGCACGGGCACCCCGCGTTGGTATGTCATCCCGCTCGCCCGGTCCTGGCGCGTCTTCTGATGCCTCTGGCAGCCCCCTCCGAGTGGGCAGTCTGTTGGCTGGAGGCGACCAGTGCGGCTTCCGCCCTGGCACCGAGAAACACATAGAGCCCCAGCGCCAGCAGCAACCCCACGGCGCAGCCCATCACCCCCACCGCAGGCCAGAGCAGTTCGCTCTGGCCGAGGGATCCCTTGAACAGCAGCAGCAACCCCTCGATGGAGACCGCGATCAGGATGGCGGCGATAAAGCGGGTAATGGTGCGCCGGATTGCGCTGTGGCGGAAGATGTCCTTATGCAGCAGCACCTCCTCTTCGAGGATGGTCTTGCCGAGATCGAACACCGCCAGCGCGAGCGTGAGGAAGATGATGGCGCTGAAGGCTCCCAGTCGGTTCTGCTGGGTGCCGCACAGCAGCAGATAGAGCTGTTCCAGCCCGTGCCAGATGAGGGTGCCGACGATGAGAAACAGGGCCAGACTCAGGACGACGTAGACGGCCCTGAACCAGGGAATGGCGCGCCGCCGCTCCCTGTCCCCCATCAGCCAGGCGATCAGCTGGTGCAGGTTGATCTCCAGCTCCCGGCCATGGCCCTGCACCAGCAGGCGCAGCTGCCCCTGGGCCGCCGGAACGGGCGCCAGTATGGCTGGCCTGATCTGGGGGGCCAGGCTCTTCACCTCCTCGACGAAGGCATAGGTCTTGAGAGACGCCTCGGGGAGGGTGAGCAGCCCCAACAGCAGGGGGGCCAGCTCGGTTTCGTACTCCTGATAGCGCCGCAGCACATCGATGGGGCTCATCTCTGCCATATACACCTCGGTCCAATGGGCTCCTGAAGCAGGGGCCTGCAAATTGTGGGCCTGATTTATGACAGCCCGTGTACGGCGCGGCGCACCAGCAGGTGGCAAGGTTCCGGTGAGGGACTTAAAGATGCACCACTACGGTGCCTTGTCGGGACGAGCAAACAAAAAAGGGCCCCATCGGGGCCCTCTGCACATCTTGCGGCTTGTCAGCCAGCCAGCTTGGCGAAGCTGCGCTCGGCGGCCGCCAGAGTGTGTTCGATCTCCTTGTCCCCGTGGGCAAGCGACAGGAAGCCCGCCTCGTAGGCGCTCGGTGCCAGATAGACACCCTCCTCCAGCATCAGATGATAGAAGCGCTTGAAGCGTTCCATGTCGCAGCGGGTCACCTGCTCGTAGCGGGTGATCTCGGGCTCGTCGGTGAAGAAGAAGCCGAACATGCCGCCCACGTAGTTGATGGCAAGCGGGATGCCGTACCTGGCTGCGGCGGCTTTCAGCCCTTCGGCGACACGGGCGGTCTTGGTGCTCAGCTGCTCATAGAGGCCCGGCTCCAGCAGCAGATCCAGCATGGTGAGGCCGGCGGCCATGGCCACGGGGTTGCCGGAGAGGGTACCAGCCTGATAGACGGGGCCGGTCGGGGCTATGTGCTGCATCACCTTCTTCTTGCCGCCGAAGGCGCCCACCGGCATGCCGGCACCGATGATCTTGCCGAGGGTGGTGAGATCCGGGTCGATGTTGTAGTGGCCCTGGGCACCACGCAGGGAGACGCGAAAACCCGTCATCACCTCGTCCAGGATCAGCAGGGCGCCGAACTCGTCACAAATGGCGCGCAGCCCTTCCAGGAAGCCGGGCACCGGCGGGATGCAGTTCATGTTGCCGGCTACCGGCTCGACGATGATACAGGCGATCTCGCTGCCGTACTGGGTGAAGGCTTCGCGCACCGAGTCCAGATCGTTAAAGACACAGGTGAGCGTGTGTTTGGCGAAATCGGCGGGTACGCCCGGGCTGTTGGGCTGACCCAGGGTCAGGGCGCCGGAGCCAGCCTTGACCAGCAGGGAGTCGGCGTGGCCGTGGTAGCAGCCTTCGAATTTGACTATCTTGTCGCGGCCGGTGTAGCCGCGGGCCAGCCGGATGGCGCTCATGGTCGCCTCGGTGCCGGAGTTGACCATCCGCACCTGCTCCATGGAGGGGA
The DNA here is from genome assembly GCF_002903485.1 of Aeromonas sp. ASNIH7. NCBI lineage: Bacteria > Pseudomonadati > Pseudomonadota > Gammaproteobacteria > Aeromonadales > Aeromonadaceae > Aeromonas > Aeromonas sp. ASNIH7. The sequence continues at coordinate 1,211,893 of NZ_CP026226.1, read as the reverse complement.
CGATCTGGCGCACCTTCTCGGCCATCAGCACTTCGATCTCGGTCGGCGCGCCGTAGCTCAGCCCTTTTTCCACTGCCTTGATGACGGCGGCCTTGATGGCCGGGTGGTTGTGGCCCAGCAGCATGGGGCCCCAGGATCCGATGTAATCCACATAGGCCTGACCATCCACGTCATAGAGGTAGGCGCCATCGGCGTGATCGATGAAGCGGGGTGTACCGCCGACCCCGTTGAAGGCGCGGACCGGTGAGTTGACGCCACCGGGAATGGTCTGGCGGGCCTGTTCAAACAGCTGATCTGATTTTGACATGGATCATCCTTAATGGGATTTTGGTCGTTACCCGGGCGCAGGCTGCCGATTGCGGCTCGGCAGGGGATGGCGGGAGGAGTATGCTTTGCGCTCTCGCCCCGGACTCTCGCCCGTGATACATGAAACGGGCCGACTATAGCAGAAAGGCCCAGAGCTGGGCAGCCGAGGCCGAGGTGTGTCTGGTCCTCGTTAGATGAGCGTGATTATCCATGGAGCAACAAGCCATTCCTTCCGCCGACGCGGCCTCGCTGCGTCGTCCTCCAGTCTTGCAGCGCCTGATACGGCGGGACAAGATGCCGCTGCTGGTGCTCCTGTTGGCGGCCCTGGTCGGCCTGCTGGCAGGCCTGGTGTGCGGATTGTTCGAGTCTTGCGTTCACTGGCTGGCCCAGCAGCGTGTCGACTTGCTGGCCGATCGCCCCTGGTGGCAGCTTGGCCTGCTCGGCTTTGGTTTCAGCGCCCTGCTGGGGTTGGTCGGCTATTTCCTCACTCATGCCTTTGCCCCCGAGGCGGGGGGATCCGGTATCCCGGAAATTGAAGGGGCCATGGACGACCTGCGCCCGGTACGCTGGTGGCGGGTGTTGCCGGTGAAGTTTTTTGGCGGGGTCTGTACCCTGAGTTCCGGCATGGTGCTGGGGCGGGAGGGGCCCTCGGTGCAGATAGGGGGCAACCTCGGCAAGATGGTGGCGGATATCTTCCGGTTGCCCAAGGAGCATGGCCATGCCCTGCTGGCTGCCGGTGCGGCGGGTGGTCTCGCTGCGGCCTTCAATGCCCCGCTGGCAGGGATACTGTTTGTCATGGAAGAGATGCGACCGCAATTTCGCTACTCCTTCCTCGCCATCAAGGCGGTCGGGATTTCGGCCGTCATGGCGACCCTGATGCTGCAGAACATGAAAGGGCAATCCCCCGTCATCATGCTGCCTCACTACGACGCTCCGGCCTTGAAGGCGCTCTGGCTGTTTCTTTTCATGGGGGGCTGCTTTGGTGTGCTGGGGTTCGTCTTCAACAAGCTGGTGCTCGCCTGTCAGGATGGTTACCTGGCATTGCATCAGAACAAGCGCCACCGCTTCGTCATCATCGGCATGGGGGTGGCTGGAACCTTTGGCATGCTGTCGCTGTTCGCCCCTTCTGTCACTGGAGGGGGTATCGAGCTCATCCCGCATCTGACGGGGGGAGACTATGCGATGGCGACGCTCTTCATCATCTTCTCGGTGCGACTGGTGGGTACCCTCATCTGCTTTTGCTCGGGGGCCCCTGGTGGTGTCTTTGCGCCGACCCTGGCACTGGGCACCCTGTTCGGGGTGATCTTTGGTCACCTGTTCCACTCTGCATTTCCCGATCTCGGCATCGAACCGGGCGCCTTTGCCATCGCCGGCATGGGGGCGCTTTTCGCCGCCACCGTACGTGCCCCCATTACCGGCATCGTGCTGGTGACAGAGATGACCGACAACTATCAGCTGATCCTGCCCATGATGATCACCACCATAGGGGCAACCCTAGTGGCGCAATGGTTGGGGGGGCGTCCCATCTATTCCCAGATCCTGGAGCGAACTTTACGGCTTGCTGCGCGTCAAAACCGGGGTGAAAGC
>NZ_CP026226.1:0-1205000 GCF_002903485.1 Aeromonas sp. ASNIH7 | reverse complement strand
CTAAGCGTGAGTGGTAGGGGAGCGTTCTGTAAGTCTGCGAAGGTGTATCGAGAGGTATGCTGGAGATATCAGAAGTGCGAATGCTGACGTAAGTAACGATAAAGGGGGTGAAAAGCCTCCTCGCCGGAAGACCAAGGGTTCCTGTCCAACGTTAATCGGGGCAGGGTGAGTCGACCCCTAAGGCGAGGCCGAAAGGCGTAGTCGATGGGAAGCAGGTTAATATTCCTGCACGACTTGTAATTGCGATGGGGGGACGGAGAAGGCTAGGTGGGCCAGGCGACGGTTGTCCTGGTGAAAGTGCGTAGGTGGTGTTTCTAGGCAAATCCGGAGACACAACACTGAGACACGAGACGAACGCACCACGGTGCGGAAGCCATTGATGCCCTGCTTCCAGGAAAAGCCTCTAAGCTTCAGATTACAAGTCATCGTACCCCAAACCGACACAGGTGGTCGGGTAGAGAATACCAAGGCGCTTGAGAGAACTCGGGTGAAGGAACTAGGCAAAATAGAACCGTAACTTCGGGAGAAGGTTCGCTCTTGATGGTGAAGTCCCTCGCGGATGGAGCTGTCGGGAGTCGCAGTGACCAGATGGCTGGGACTGTTTATCAAAAACACAGCACTCTGCAAACACGAAAGTGGACGTATAGGGTGTGACACCTGCCCGGTGCCGGAAGGTTAATTGATGGGGTTAGCGCAAGCGAAGCTCTTGATCGAAGCCCCGGTAAACGGCGGCCGTAACTATAACGGTCCTAAGGTAGCGAAATTCCTTGTCGGGTAAGTTCCGACCTGCACGAATGGTGTAACCATGGCCATGCTGTCTCCACCCGAGACTCAGTGAAATCGAATTCGCCGTGAAGATGCGGTGTACCCGCGGCTAGACGGAAAGACCCCGTGAACCTTTACTACAGCTTGGCACTGAACATTGAACCTACATGTGTAGGATAGGTGGGAGGCTTTGAAGGCGTGACGCCAGTTGCGCTGGAGCCGTCCTTGAAATACCACCCTTGTATGTTTGATGTTCTAACGCAGGGCCCTGAATCGGGCTCGCGGACAGTGCCTGGTGGGTAGTTTGACTGGGGCGGTCTCCTCCCAAAGAGTAACGGAGGAGCACGAAGGTTGGCTAATCCTGGTCGGACATCAGGAGGTTAGTGCAATGGCATAAGCCAGCTTAACTGCGAGACGGACAGGTCGAGCAGGTACGAAAGTAGGTCATAGTGATCCGGTGGTTCTGAATGGAAGGGCCATCGCTCAACGGATAAAAGGTACTCCGGGGATAACAGGCTGATACCGCCCAAGAGTTCATATCGACGGCGGTGTTTGGCACCTCGATGTCGGCTCATCACATCCTGGGGCTGAAGTCGGTCCCAAGGGTATGGCTGTTCGCCATTTAAAGTGGTACGCGAGCTGGGTTCAGAACGTCGTGAGACAGTTCGGTCCCTATCTGCCGTGGGCGTTGGATGATTGAAGGGAGTTGCTCCTAGTACGAGAGGACCGGAGTGAACGAACCTCTGGTGTTCGGGTTGTCACGCCAGTGGCACTGCCCGGTAGCTAAGTTCGGAATCGATAACCGCTGAAAGCATCTAAGCGGGAAGCGAGCCCTGAGATGAGTCATCCCTGACCCCTTGAGGGTCCTAAAGGGCCGTTGGAGACCACAACGTTGATAGGTGGGGTGTGTAAGCGTAGCGATACGTTGAGCTAACCCATACTAATTACCCGTGAGGCTTAACCATACAACACCCAAGAAGTGTTTCTGGCCTTGTAGCAAATACGAGCGAATTACTTACATCAGCTTTCTCAGATTGAAGATTTTGCCTGGCGGCAATAGCGCAGTGGAACCACCTGATCCCATGCCGAACTCAGAAGTGAAACGCTGTAGCGCCGATGGTAGTGTGGCATTCGCCATGCGAGAGTAGGACACTGCCAGGCACCCAATACAAGAAACCCCGCTCACTCGAGCGGGGTTTTTTATTGCCTGAAATTCAGCACTCACTGGAGGGCAAACGGGCACTATGGTGCGGTCTCCCGCCGTGTTTTCTGATACTCGCATTCATCATCCCAGCCAATATCGGGTTGTTTGTGGCCTGTATCTGCTCAATATCTATTCGAAAGCCTGCATTCTGGATATAAAAAGCACAGAATGTGATGCTTCTACCTTTCTTGTCATGCCTGCTCTGGTTTAATTCCCGGGTCCACATCGATGGACCAAGGAATCACAATAATTTGAGGAATGGACACATGTTCAAAAGAACAGTAACGATGATGCTGGCGGCGGGAACCCTGGTATTAGGCGGTTGCGCATCCAATGGTGGTGCAGAGCAGGCAGCGGCGGACAACAGCGACTTCGGTGGCAAGTCCATCTACCTGCGTGGTGAGATGAACGACTGGATGGCCACCGACGAAAGCAAGGTCGTCAAGGTTGCCGACAAGCTCTACATGGCCAAGGGGACGCTCAAGAAAGAGTGGGCTCCTTACAAGTTCAAGTTTGCCGACTCCGGCTGGAGTTGTGGCACCAACTTCGGTTACAAGAGCCCGAGCGATGGCGTTGCCGTGCTCGGCGGGGAACCTGTACCGGTCAACCCGTGCTCCAAGTATGAGGACATGAAGTTCTCGCCCGAGGCGGATGGCGTCTACGAGTTCTATCTGAATATGGCGGGTGAGACACCGAGCGTATACGTCAAGAAACCCTGAGATAGCCCTTCGCGTTAAATCTCTCGGGAATTGAACCGGTTGAATGCCCTGGCCCAGAAATCTGCTGGCCGGGGCATTTTTTTAGGATAGAATCTGCGCCCTTATCACGACAGAATTACTATATATTGTGTTTGTGATGTAAACATTCACTATTAGTAGTGTTTTTGACATAGAGATGCTGCTGCATTCATATGAGGTTAATTGAACATGGCCAAATCCATCCCTGTGCTGGAGGGTGTCACCGCCGCCCGTCAGATCCCCCTGCAGGAGACGTCCCTCGAGATCTGGGACAGCAAGTATCGCCTCAAGAGCAAAGACGGTACGCCCATCGACGGTACTATCGACGAGACCTACCAGCGTGTCGCTCGCGCGCTTGCTGCGCAGGAGCGCGAACCCGACACCTGGTATGAACCCTTCCTGTGGGCCCTGCGCAATGGTGCCATTCCGGCGGGCCGTATCACCTCCAACGCCGGGGCGTTTGAGCACAAGCCGGCGACCTCCACCATCAACTGCACCGTCTCCGGCACCATTGAGGATTCGATGGACGATATCCTCGGCAAGGTGCACGAGGCGGGGCTGACCCTGAAGGCGGGTTGCGGCATCGGTTACGACTTCTCGACCCTGCGACCGCGTGGAGCCTTCGTCTCGGGAGCGGGGGCCTATACCTCCGGGCCGCTCTCCTTCATGGATATCTACGACAAGATGTGCTTTACCGTCTCCTCTGCCGGTGGCCGTCGTGGCGCCCAGATGGGCACCATGGATATCCGTCACCCCGATGTCGTCGAGTTCATCCAGGCCAAGCGGGAGGATGGTCGCCTGCGTCAATTCAACCTCTCCCTGCTCATCACCGAAGAGTTCGTCAGTGCGGTGAAGGAGGATGCCCCCTGGCAACTGATCTTCCCCTACACCGCCAAGGAGGTGGAGCAGGATGGCATCGCGCTGGATGACCCTGCGAGGGTGGTCTGGGCGGACTGGCCCAACAAGGAGGGTGTGGTGATCAACGAGTTGGGCCAGGTGGCCTGCAAGGTCTACAAGGCCCTGCCCGCGCGCAAGCTGTGGAACGTCATCATGACCTCTACCTACGACTATGCGGAGCCCGGTTTCATCCTGATCGACAAGGTGAACCAGATGAACAACAACTGGTTCTGCGAAGAGATCCGTGCCACCAACCCCTGCGGTGAACAGCCTCTGCCGCCCTATGGGGCCTGTCTGCTGGGCTCGGTCAACCTGACCACCTTCGTGCGCGATCCCTTCACCGAGCAGGCCGCCTTCGACTGGCCCGCGTTTCGCAAGGTGGTGGCCATCTTCACCCGTATGCTCGACAACGTGGTGGAGATAAACCAGCTGCCGCTGGCCAAGCAGCGCGAGGAGATCACCGCCAAGCGTCGCCACGGCATGGGCTTCCTGGGGCTGGGCTCGACCCTCACCATGCTGCGCATCAAGTACGGCTCTGCGGCCTCCGTCGCCTTCACCGAACAGGTCTCCCAGGAGCTGGCGATGACCGGCTGGCAGGAGTCTCTGCGTCTGGCGAAGGAGAAGGGGCCGGCCCCCATCATGGAGCAGGAGTTCGAAGTCACCGGCAAGATGCTGCGTCTGCGCCCCGAAATGGCGGCAGATGGCATCAAGCTCGGCGACAAGGTGAAGGGCAAGGTGTTGCATGCCCGCTACAGCCGCTACATGCAGCAGGTGGCCGAGGTGGATCCCGCTCTGGTGGCCGAGCTGGCTGAGGTGGGTGGACGCTTCACCCATCACAGCAGCATAGCGCCGACCGGTACCATCTCCCTGTCGCTCGCCAACAACGCCAGTAACGGCATAGAGCCGAGCTTCGCCCACCACTACAGCCGCAATGTCATCAAGCCGGGCAAGAAGAGCAAGGAGAGCGTGGATGTCTACTCCTTCGAGCTGCTGGCCTATCGCGAGCTGGTGAACCCGGCCGCCATGCCCTATGCCGAGGAGGAGGGTAGCCGCCTGCCGGATTACTTCATCACCGCGGACGACGTCACGCCGACCGGGCACGTGGATATCCAGGCGGCGGCCCAGCGCTGGATCGACTCCTCCATCTCCAAGACCGCCAACGTGCCGACCGATTTTCCGTTCGAGCAGTTCAAGGATATCTACCTCTATGCCTCGGACTCCGGCCTCAAGGGCTGTACCACGTTCCGCTTCAACCCGGCCGCCTTCCAGGGCGTGCTGGTGAAGGAGAAGGATCTGGAGAACACCAGTTACGAGTTCACCCTGGAAGATGGCACCGTCATCACGGCGAAGGGGAACGAGGAGATCGAATACGATGGCGAGCTGCACACCGCCGCCAACCTCTACGACGCCTTGAAAGAAGGCTATTACGGCAAGTTCTGAGGACGAGACATGGTCAAGAAAATCGACAGAAAAATCGTCGCCTACAAGGTAAAAACCCGGGATGAGCCGCAAGATGCGCCGACGCCCCAGGATGACGTGGTGCACATGCATGAAACCGTGTTGCGCCCGGAGCGGTTGATGGGCACCACCTACAAGCTGAAAACGCCGGAACACGTCTCCGAGCACTCGCTGTTCATCACCATCAACGACATCATTCTCAACGAGGGCACGGTGCACGAGACCCGGCGCCCGTTCGAGATCTTCATCAACTCCAAGAGCCTGGAGCACTATCAGTGGATAGTGGCGCTGACCCGCATCATCTCGGCGGTGTTTCGCAAGGGAGGGGACGTCACCTTTCTGGTGGAGGAGTTGCGCTCCGTGTTCGATCCCAAGGGGGGTACTGGAACAAGGGCAAGTACGTGCCCTCTCTCATCGCCGAAATTGGCAACGTGATCGAAACCCATCTCACCGAGATCGGCATGCTCAAGGTGCCCGGGTTGGACGAGCACCAGCAGGCGTTCCTGGCCGAGAAGCAGGCGCAATTGCAGGCACAGCAACAGGCAGAAGAGCAGCCGGCGGGCAGCGGTTTCCCACCCAGTGCCGCGCTCTGCTACAAGTGCCACACCAAGGCGCTGGTGCAAAAGGATGGCTGCATGACCTGCCTCAACTGCGGCGATTCCAAGTGCGGTTGAGTGATAAAGGGAGATAAATAAGACCGGCCACCGTGCCGGTCTTATTTTGTTTGCTTTATATACAACAACTTGCCGCGAACAAAGGATGTTGCACGCTGGTGAAATCGGGCGTAGCGTTGGGGGTAATAAAACTGTCACGGCCGTGTGGTTTCAATGACATCTGAGATTCACACACGTGGCACCTTCAGTGCCAAGGAGGATGCTTATGGACAACACGGACCGAAAGCTGTTTATCCTGGATACCAACGTTCTGCTTCACGAACCCCTCGCCATCTACTCCTTCAAAGAGCACGACGTGCTCATCCCCATGACGGTGCTGGAAGAGCTCGACAACATCAAGGATCGCCACAAGGACGTCAGCCGCGATGCCCGCATCGCCATCCGCGCGCTGGAAGACGTATTCCGTGACGCGACCCCCGAGCAGATAGTGCAAGGGGTGGCGCTGGCCGGTGAGGCGAGCGGCCGTATCTCCATCTTCAGCGATCACCATCTGCCCCAGGATGCCGAGGTGTTCACCGACAAGGAGGCGGACAACCGCATCATCAACGCCGCCCTCTATCTGCAAAAGCACGAGATGAAGCGTCAGGTGGTGCTGGTCACCAAAGACATCAACATGCGCCTCAAGGCCAAGGGAGCAGGTCTTGCCCATGTGGAGGATTACCGCAGCGACCAGCTCATCGACGACATCCGCCTGCTCGCCAAGGGCTTCCAGGTGGTGCCCGGCAGCTTCTGGGAGCGGGTCGGTGAGTGCGACAGCGAAACCCATGGCCGCGATACGGTCCACGTCATCGATGCCAACCTGCTGGAGGGAGTCCACGTCAACCAGTACCTGCTGGACGAGGAGAACTTCTTTGCCGCGCGGGTGCTGAGCCACGATGGCAACAAGATCCGCCTGAAAGATCTCGGCCGCGAGCGGCTGATGTCCCGCAAGGCCTGGGGGGTGCATCCCAAGAACGTCTATCAGGGCATGGCGCTGGATGCCCTGCTGGATCCGCACATCGACCTGGTGATCCTGACCGGCCCGGCGGGCTGCGGCAAGACCCTGCTCGCCATGGCGGCGGCGCTGGAGCTGGTGATCGAGAAGGGGATCTACGAGAAGGTGATCGTCACCCGCAATACCCCGGAAATTGCCGAGAGCATCGGCTTCCTGCCCGGCACCGAGGAGGAGAAGATGATGCCCTGGCTGGCGGCGGTGACCGACACCCTGGAGGTGCTGCACAAGCAGGACGAGAACATGAGCGGGTCGCTCAGCTACATCATGGAGAAGGCCAATATCCAGTTCAAATCGGTCAACTTCATGCGCGGGCGCAGCATCCAGAACACCTTCGTGCTGCTGGACGAGTGCCAGAACCTGACCGCGTCCCAGATCAAGACCATCATCACCCGCTGCGGGGAGGGGACCAAGATCGTCTGCTCCGGCAACCTGGCTCAGATCGACTCCAACTACCTGAGCCCGGTGACCTCGGGTCTGACCTACATCGTCGAGCGGTTCAAGGACTTCGACGGCAGTGCCAACATCTTCCTGAACGGGGTGGTGCGCAGCAGGCTGGCTTCGTTCGCCGAGGAAAATCTCTGATTTGACGGGATCTCTGCATGAGAAAGGGGAAGCCGGACGGCTTCCCCTTTTTTGATCCCGCCTATCTCATGCCTCTCTCGGTCGGCCCAGGTAGCGCAGCAGCCCGGGGTGATCGCTGCTGTGCAGGATATCCGGCTTGCCCTGCAAGGCGATGCGTCCCGCGTCGATGAAGAGCACCTGATCGGCGATGAGCTGGGCATCCTCGGGGTTGTGAGAGACCATCAGCACGGTGATGCCCTGCTCGCAGGCGAGGCGGGCGACCTCCGCCAGCATCTCCCGGCGCAGGGCCGGATCGAGGGCCGAGAAGGGCTCGTCCAGCAGCAGCAGCGGCCTGCCCCGCACCAGGGCGCGGGCCAGCCCCACCCGCTGCTGCTGGCCGCCGGAGAGCTGCTCCGGCAGGCGCGTCAGCATCTCCCCCAGGCCCACCTTGTCAGCGGCCTCCTGCACCTGCCTTTTCTGGGCCGGATTCAAGCGCAGGCCGGGATGCAGGCCGATGGCGATGTTGTCGAACACCGACAGGTGCAGGAAGAGGTTGTGATCCTGGAACAGGGTGGTGACCGGGCGCTCGGCGGGGCCCAGTGACAGCAGATCCTGGCCGTCGAAGGTGAGGGTGCCCGACTCCACCGGCACGAAGCCCGCGATCATGCCGAGCAGGGTGGACTTGCCGGCGCCGCTCGGACCGATGAGGGCGGTGATCTCCCCCTTGGGCAAGGTCGCACTGAAGGTCACCTGCCAGTCGGGATAACTGGTGACCAGTTCCTCAATTACCAGCATGTTTGGCTCCTGAATGTCGTTTTATAGAACAACAAGTAAGAAAAATTGATGAAAGATAGCGTGAGTGACTGCTCCAAGGGACACCCCAGGGGCATGCCTGGACGGATCCGGGGGCAGGGAGGCGGCAATGCCGCCGGGGATCAGTGATCCACATGCCTGCCTCCCAGTCCCCGCTCCACCAGCCAGAACAGGGAGAAGCAGAGGGTGAGCAGCAGCAGGGCGGTGGCGGCCGCCTCGGTCAGCCGGTAGCTGCCGAGCTGTTGATAGAGCAGCCAGGGCAGGGTAGTGAGGGTCTGGCTGCCGAACATGGCGATGGCCCCGAGATCCCCGAGGGACAATATCATCGAGAGAGCCATGGCCAGGGCCAGCGGACGGCGTAGCAGGGGCCACTCCACCAGGCGCAGGCGATGCAGGCCGCGCACCCCCAGGCTGTCCGCCAGCCGATCGTACTGGCGCACCACCAGTTGCATGGGGGCCGAGAGGGTGCGCAGCACATAGGGCAGCGCCATCAGGGCGTTGACCAGCACCACCAGCCAGGGGCCCAGGGCAAAGACGTCGGTGAAGGGCATGAACAGGATGAAGAGGCCGGTGGAGAGCACCACCGCCGGGATCATCAGGATCATGGAACCGCTGGCCTCCCACAGGGCGGCGGCCCGCCGTTTGCGATCCCGCACCCTCAGATGCCGGCTGGTGAGCAGCAGCCCGGCGCCGAGCAAAGTGGCCAGGGAGCCCGCCGCCAGGGCTATGCCCAGGGACTGTCCCCCTGCCTGCCACAGCCGGGGTGAGCCGAGCGCCGCCAGCAGACCGGGGTTGAACCCGGCGACCACGATGGCCAGCAGGGGCGGCAGGAAGATGGCGAGCCCCATGGTCAGGACCAGGCCATCCACCAGAGCGCTGCCCTTCTGGTGTCTGTCGGGACGCAGGCAGGGGCGACGGCTGGTGAGGCGACTGGCCGGGGTGGTCTGCAGCTTGTGTTGCAGCAGGAGCAGGGCCAGGGTCAGCAGTAGTTGCACCAGGGCGAGCCCGCCAGCGGTGGCGAGATCGAAGTCAAAGCGCAGCGCCTGGTAGACAGCCACCTCCAGTGTGGTGGACTTGGGGCCGCCCCCGAGCGCCAGCACTGTGGTGAAGCTGGTGAAGCAGAGCATGAAGATGAGGCTGGCGAGCCCCGGCAAGATGCTGCGGATGAGCGGCCACTCCAGCAGCCGGAAGATGTGGGAGGAGCGCATGCCGAGCTGGCTGGCGAGGCGCCAGGAGGACTCGGGGATGCTCTCTATGCTCTGCAGAATGAGGCGGGCGGCCAGCGGCATGTTGAAGAAGACATGGGCCAGCAGGATGCCGAACAGGCCATAGAGGTAGTTGCCGGGGTCCAGGCCCAGGCCGTGCAGCAGTTGCGGCAGCCAGCCCTGGCGACCGTGCACCGCCACCATGCCGAAGATGGCGATGATGACCGGCAGTACCAGGGAGAGGCCGAACAGCTTGAGCAGCAGGCGGCGTCCGGTGAAACGGCGTCGCGCCAGGGCCCTGGCCACCGGGATGGCAAGCCCCAGGCTCAGCAGGGTGGAGAGCAGTGCCTGCCAGAGGCTGAAACCCAGCACGTGGCGCAGGTAGGGATCGCCTAGCAGGGCGCGGGGGGAGAGGGCCCCCGCCTGCCACAACAGGGCGACCAGCGGCCCAATGGAGAGCAGCAGGATGACCAGGGTGGCTGCACTGCCGGGCAGCCACCAGAGGGTGCGACGACCTGAACTCACTGGGTAACAGCTTGCAGCCATTCGCGGATCCACCCCTTGCGGTTGGCGGCCACCTCGTCAGAGCTGAAGGTGAGCGGCTTAGCTACGGTGATCATCTGTTCGAACCCCTTGGGCAGCACCACGTCTGTCACCGGATACATCCAGTTGCCGCCGGGGATCTCGTTCTGGAAGGCGGGGCTCACCATGAATTGCAGGAATTGGTCAGCCAGTTTGCCCTGTGTGGCGCCCTTGAGCTTGGCCGCCACTTCCACCTGGCGGTAGTGACCCTCCTCGAACGCGGCCGCCCGGTACTGGGGTTTGCTCTCGGTGATCAGGTGATAGGCGGGGGAGGTGGTGTAGGAGAGCACCATGTCCGCCTCGCCGTCGAGGAACATGCCGTAGGCCTCTGACCACCCCTTGGTGACGGTGACCGTCTTTTTGGCCAGTTGCGCCCAGGCGGTCGGTGCCTCATCCCCGTAGACCGACTTCATCCAGAGCATCAGCCCCTGACCAGGGGTGGAGGTGCGGGGATCCTGATAGATCACCTTGATATCGGGACGTGCCACCAGCTCCTTCAGGCTCTTGGGGGGCTGCTTGAGCTTGTTGCTGTCATAGACGAAGGCGAAGTAGCCGTAGTCATAGGGGACAAAGGTGTCGTCTTGCCAGCCACCCGGTACCTTGAGACCATCGAGCCTGGTGGAATGGGGGGCGAACAGGCCGCTCTGCTTGGCCTCGCTGATGAGGGCATCGTCCAGCCCCAGCACCATGTCGGCCTTGCTGTGCTGGCCTTCCAGCCGCAGCCGGTTGAGGATGGCGACGCCATCCTCGAGGGGCACCAGATTGAGGGTGCAGCCGCACTCCTTCTCGAAGGCCTGCTTGATTTTGGGGCCCGGCCCCCATTCGGCGGCGAAGGAGCCGTAGGTGTAGACGGTGAGGGTGTCGGCGGCAAACGCCTGGGCAGAGAGCAGGCTGGTGGCGATCAGCAGCAGGGTCTTCATCAATGGCACTCCTGTGGATGTCGGGGTGCTCATCAATGGCACCTCGCGTGTGGTGAGCGCCGGCGGATGAGGGCACAAAAAACGCGCGCCATGCCTCAAATTCCTCCGCCAGCATTATCTGGATCAGGTTCACGGGTATAATCTCAGCGGTAAACCGCACCCCGTTTGAGCAACGCATCGCATTGTATTGGCGTTCCTGGGGGGAGGCCAGCACTATGTTTCACGGGCCGCATCGTGCGAGCCACCACCAAGGAGGAAGTCCCCAGTGATCACCAGCACCAAGGAAAGACGTGCCTTCCAGCGCATGGTCATCAATGCCCCCGTCACCCTGTTCCAGCATCAGCAGGTGCTGGAGGGGGTCTGCCGGGATCTCAGCGCCAACGGCATGGGCGTCGAGGTGAACAAGCACGCGTTCGATCTGGCCCAGCCCATCCGGGTGAGCCTGGCGACCAGCAGCAATCTTCTGCCTCCCTTCGAGGCCCAGGCTCGCATCGTGCGGGTGCTGGAGGAAGAAGACGGTCTCCTGCTGGCGCTGGAGTTTCTCTCCCTCACCTGAGACCCGGGCGCCCGTCCTCCTCGAGACAGGCCAGCCATGGGCTGGCCTGTCTCATTTCCCCTCATCCTGCACCGGCTGCACGCTCAACTGGCCGCTGTCGACCAGCGTCTTGCTGGTGGGCGCGAGCTGGCCCATGGGCAGCTGGGCCGGGCCGGTCGGCTCCATCAGGAGGTAGGTCTCCCCCGCCCGGCTCAAGGTGGCTTCCCCCGGTTTGGCTGGCAGGGCCACCCCCAGCAGGGCATGTCCCGGCACGAACACCATGGCCTGCTTGAGATCGGGATACCCCTGGGCCAGCAGGGCGGCCATCAGGGTCACCTTGCTGTCGCAATCCCCCCGGTTCTGCTCCAGCACCTGGCGCGGGCTCAGAAACCCCTTGCCAGAGCGGCCCGACTGGCTGTCGAGCAGTTGATAGGGGATGGCCTGGATGAAGTCGAGCATGTGGGCCACCGTCTTTTGGCGCGCCTCGGTCTCGGTGGCCCCTTCCTGCTTGAGCTGCTCCATCAACGGGGCCAGTTCGTCCCGGCTCTCCAGGGCGATGCGCACATGATCCTGCTTGATGGCGGGAGCGCCGTCGGGGGCAGTGAAGGGCTGGAAGTAGTGCTGCGTGAGCCAGGCGGCCTCCAGTTTGGCCTGCTCGGGCTTGACCCATTGGGAGGCTTCCCGCGCCTTGTCGGCGTTGCGGCTCTTGATGCTGAGGCTCATGGCGGGGCGAACGAGGGAGAACTGCACCTCGGGGAACGCCAGGGGGGCCTGTTGCAGCAGGCTTTGCAGTACGTCTTCCTGCATCCTGGCCGGACGGTAAGCGATGAGAGGGGGCAGCTTGCCCGCCTCCAGCCGGTAGCTGAGCTGCTGCGCCTTGCCCTCCTTGTCCTGCCAGCCAACGTTGAGCTGGCCGCCACTGTTGGTGAAAGAGGTCTGCCCGCCCAGGGCCGGGAGGCTGAGCAGCAGGCAGAGCAATGAAAGGGCGCCCCTTGCGGACATAGGTGTCTCCTGTCGGACATGCAGAGGTGGCGGGCTTTGTACAGCGACCCGACAATAAAACAGGGAGCCTCGGCTCCCTGTTGATTCTACTCGCTTTCTTGTCGCAGGCTCGTCAAATCCAGCTTGGCTGCTTCGCCTCGAAGGCGCTGATGGCGGCCTCGTGCTGCAGGGTCAGACCGATGGCATCCAGCCCGTTGAGCAGACAGTAGCGACGGAACTCGTCGATTTCGAAGCGGAACGTGAGGCTGCCTGCACGCACCTGGTTGGCCTCCAGATCCACTTCGATCTCGATACCCGGCTGGGCGGCGACCAGCTGGAACAGGGCGTCGACCTCCTCCTCTTTCAGACGAACCGGCACCATGCCGTTGTTGATGGCGTTGCCGTAGAAGATGTCGGCAAAGCTCGGGGCGATCATGGTCTTGAAGCCGTAGTCCGCCAGCGCCCAGGGGGCGTGCTCACGACTCGAGCCGCAGCCGAAGTTCTCGCGGGCCAGCAGGATGCTGGCACCAGCGAATTGCGGTTTGTTCAGTACGAACTCCGGGTTGGGCTGTTCCCCTGCATCGTCCAGGAAGCGCCAGTCGTGGAACAGGTGCTTGCCAAAGCCGATGCGGTTCACCTTCTGCAGGAACTGCTTGGGAATGATGGCGTCGGTGTCGACGTTGGCGCTGTCGAGGGGAACGACGATCCCTTTATGCTGTTTGAAACCTGTCATGTACGTTCCCTCTTACAGTGCACGAATGTCGGCGAAGCGGCCGGTGACGGCGGCGGCGGCGGCCATGGCCGGGCTCACCAGGTGGGTGCGACCGGCACGACCCTGACGCCCCTCGAAGTTGCGGTTGCTGGTGGAGGCGCAGCGCTCCCCCGGTTGCAGCCGGTCGTTGTTCATGGCCAGACACATGGAGCAGCCGGGCAAACGCCACTCAAAGCCTGCCTCGATGAAGATCTTGTCCAGCCCCTCGGCCTCGGCCTGGGCCTTCACCTGCTCGGAGCCCGGCACCACCAGGGCCTGTACCCCGGCGGCGACCTTGCGGCCACGGGCGATGGCGGCGGCAGCGCGCAGATCCTCGATGCGGCTGTTGGTGCACGAACCGATGAACACCTTGTCGATGGCCACGTCGGAGAGCTTCTGGCCCGGTTGCAGGTCCATGTAGGCGAGGGCCTTGCGGGCGGACTGCTGCTCCACCGGATCGGCGAAGGATTCCGGGGCAGGGATGGGCTCATTGACGGCAATCACCTGGCCCGGGTTGGTGCCCCAGGTCACTTGCGGGGCGATGTCGGCGGCGTCGAGCACCACTTCGGCATCGAAGTGGGCACCCTCGTCGCTCTTGAGGGTCAGCCAGTAGGCGATGGCCTGCTCCAGCGCCTCCCCCTTGGGAGCGAACTCCTTGCCACGGATGTAGTCGATGGTGGTCTGGTCGGGGGCAATCATGCCCGCTTTGGCGCCGAGCTCGATGGCCATGTTGCACACCGTCATGCGCCCTTCCATGGTGAGCCCCTCGATGGCTTCACCGGCGAACTCCACCACGTAGCCGGTCCCGCCTGCGTGACCCACCTTGCCGATGATGGCGAGCACCACGTCTTTGGCGCTGATGCCTGCGGCCAGCTTGCCGTTGACAGAGATACGCATGGTCCTGGCGCGGCCCTGTTTCAGGGTCTGGGTGGCCATTACGTGTTCCACTTCGGAGGTGCCGATACCGAATGCGAGCGACCCGAAGGCGCCGTGGGTGGCGGTGTGGGAGTCACCGCAGACGATGGTGGTGCCGGGCAATGTGATGCCGAGCTCGGGGCCCATCACGTGGACGATGCCCTGGTATTTGTGGTTCAAGTCATAGAGACGAACCCCGAACGCCTTGCAGTTGGCGGCGAGTGTCTCCATCTGGATGCGGGCCATCTCGCCGGAGGCGGCGATGTCCTTGGTGGTGGTGGAGACGTTGTGATCCATGGTGGCCCAGGTCAGATCCGGGCGACGCAGCTGGCGGTTCATGGCGCGCAGGCCGTCGAATGCCTGGGGGCTGGTCACTTCATGCACCAGATGACGGTCGATGTAGATGAGAGGGGTTTCCCCTTCCACTTCCCGCACCACGTGGGCGTCGAACACTTTCTGATAGAGGGTCTTGGACATTGCTCGGTTTCCTTGTTATCGATGCCGTGGGATCAGATGCGCGCGGCGATCTGGCTGCCCATGTCGGCCGTGCTCTGCACCGGGTGCGTGGCGCTGGCCTGATGCAGGTCGGCGGTGAAATAGCCTTCTGCCAGGGTCTGGGCCACGGCTTGCTCGATGGCCTGGGCGGCGGCTTCCTGGCCGAGACTGTAGCGCAGCATCAGGGCGGCGGAGAGGATCTGGGCGATGGGATTCGCAATCCCCTTGCCGGCGATATCCGGGGCCGAGCCACCGGCCGGCTCGAACAGGCCGAAGCCGGATTCGTTAAGGCTGGCGGAGGGGAGCAGGCCCATGGAGCCAGTGATCATGGCGCACTCGTCGGAGAGGATGTCACCGAACAGGTTGGAGCAGAGCAGCACGTCGAACTGGGACGGATCCTTGATGAGCTGCATGGTGGCGTTGTCGATGTACATGTGGTTCAGGGCCACGTCCGGGTAGGACTTGGCGACCTCGGTCACCACCTCGCGCCACAGGATGGAGGAGGCGAGCACGTTGGCCTTGTCGATGGAGGTGACCCTGGACTTGCGCACCCGGGCCGACTCAAACGCTATCTTGGCGATGCGCTCGATCTCGAAGCGGTGGTACACCTCGGTGTCGAAGGCCTTCTCGGTGGCGCCTTCCCCTTCACGCCCCTTGGGCTGGCCGAAATAGATGCCGCCGGTCAGCTCGCGCACGCAGGCGATGTCGAAGCCGCGATCGGAGATGTCGGCACGCAGCGGGGAGAACTGCTCCAGACCGGTGTAGATGCGGGCCGGGCGCAGGTTGCAGAACAGTTTGAAGTGGGCACGCAGGGGCAGCAGGGCACCGCGCTCCGGCTGATCGTTGGGCGGCAGGTGCTCCCACTTGGGGCCACCCACCGATCCGAACAGCACCGCATCGGCCGCTTCGCAGCCTTTGATCGTGCTCTGGGGCAGCGGTGTGCCGTGGTTGTCGATGGCGATGCCGCCGACGTCGTGACGGTCATAGTCGAGGGAGAAGCCGAATTTGGTCTGCACCTTTTCCAGTACCTTGATGGCCTCAGCCATCACTTCCGGGCCAATGCCGTCACCCGGCAATACTGCGATCCGATAACTGCTCATACTCTCTCCGTCTTGATAGTGTGATTCCGTTTCATCCGGGAGGCCGGTCCGGGCCACTGCCCTGGCCCCGGTCCTCCCCATGTCATGCTGTCATCTTGTCCGGCGGCGGGCTCAGACGGTTTCCGATTTGATGGTGTGGTTGCGCTCCATCTGCTCGGCGACCTGGTCCGCGCGCCAGATGCTGTTGATCACGTGGACCAGGGCCTGGGCCGAGGATTCGATGATGTCGGTGGCCAGCCCCATGCCGTGGAACTTGCGCCCCTTGTACTCGGCGACGATGTCCACCTGGCCGAGGGCGTTCTTGCCCTCGCCCTTGCCTTTGAGTTCGTATTTATCGATGCGGATCTCGTAGCCGGTGATGCGGTTGATGCACTGGTAGACCGCATCCACCGGGCCGTTGCCGGTGGCGGCCTCGCACACCAGATCCTGGCCTACCTTGAGCTTGACCGAGGCGGTGGCGAGCACCGAGCTGCCGCTCTGCACGCCGAGGTACTCCAGCTTGAAGTGCTCGGGCTCCTCGTGGATCTGGCTGAAGAAGGCGAGGGCCTCCAGGTCGTAGTCGAACACCTGGCCCTTCTTGTCGGCCAGGGTGAGGAACTTGGCGTAGAGATCGTCGAGGTCGTAGCTGCTCTCGGCGTAGCCCATGGACTCCATCCGGTGCTTGATGACGTGGCGGCCGGAGCGGGAGGTCATGTTGAGGTTGTTCTGGGTGAGACCGATGCTCTCGGGGGTGATGATTTCATAGGTGTTCTTCGCCTTGAGCACGCCATCCTGATGGATGCCTGAGCTGTGGGAGAAGGCGTTGGCGCCGACGATGGCCTTGTTGGGCTGCACCGGCATGTTGCAGATTTGACTGACGAGGGTACTGGTGCGGTGGATCTCGCTGTGGCGAATGTTGGTGTGTACCCCGAGCAGGTCGGCACGGGTCTTCAGGATCATCGCGACCTCTTCCAGAGAGCAGTTGCCAGCACGCTCGCCGATGCCGTTGATGGTGCACTCGATCTGGCGGGCCCCCATCTGCACGGCACTGATGGAGTTGGCCACCGAGAGGCCCAGATCGTCGTGGCAGTGCACCGAGATGATGGCCTTGTCGATGTTGGGTACCCGGTTGAACAGGGTGTGGATGATGCCGGAGAATTCGGTCGGCACCGTGTAGCCCACGGTGTCAGGAATGTTGATGGTGCGGGCGCCGGCCTTGATGGCGGCTTCCACCATGCGGCACAGGTTGTCTATCGGGGTGCGGCCCGCATCCTCGCAGGAGAACTCCACGTCATCGGTGTAGCGCAAGGCGTGCTTGATGGCGCCGACCCCCATCTCCAGCACGTCTTCGAAGCTCTTTTTCAGCTTGCTCTCCACGTGGATGGAGGAGGTGGAGATGAAGGTGTGGATGCGAAACGCCTCTGCCACTTTCAAGGCTTCGCCGGCGGCATCGATGTCTTTTTGCAGGGCGCGAGCCAGTGCGCAGACCCGGCTGTTCTTGATGTGGCGGGCGATGGTCTGAACCGATTGAAAATCGCCGGGGGAGGAGACGGGGAAACCCACTTCCATGATATCGACACCGAGCCGCTCCAGCGCCTGGGCGATCTGCAGCTTCTCCTTGACCGTCAAGCTGGCCGACAGCGCCTGCTCACCATCACGCAAGGTGGTGTCGAATATGATGACCCGATCTGACATGTGACTTCCCTCTTCCTAAGTTCGCTGCGTGCATCCTGCATGGCATAAAAAAACCCGTGCGGGGTGCACGGGTTTCTGTAAATTCCGGCTATGCCTTAGCCCGGCTACAAGGATCCCGCGCGAGGAGTCGCGATTAGGGAGAGCAGTAGTAGCGGAGCGGCAATACGCATGATGTCTCAATCCTTCCAGTCGATAACGCTACTACCAATAACGAGATTTTTATGCTGTGTCAACCGGAATGGACAGGTTCAATCCACTGGTTTATTTAATCGGATTGTAAAGGAGTGCAAATTCTCTTGTCCCATATTCGGTTCATGCCTGATTATCTGGTCATTCCTGCTGTACTCGATCACCCGCACAATCAGATCGACTTATCAGCCCTTGCTGAATTATCTGAGGTATTCCATGGAAAAACGCAGACCTGGCCGTCCAGTCGGACGTTCCGACATTCGTGACAAGCTGCTTGCCGCCGCACGCGAACGTTTTCTCAACACCCCCTACAGCAAGGTGACGACCCGCGAGATTGCCGAGCTGGCAGGCTCCAATCTGGCGATGATCCACTACTACTTCGGCAGCAAGGAAGGCCTCTACAAGGCGGTGCTGGGGGATGTGGCCGAGCCCCTCGAGCAAGCCTGGCACGACGAGAGCAGCAACCGCAGCCTGACCGATCTGCTCAACACCTACTATCAGGTGATGGCGCCCAACAGCGAGCTGACCTCCGCCATCTCCAGCGCATTGTCCACTGAAAAGAGCCCGGGGCGTGATTTTGTGCTGAGCCGCCTGCTGGATCGCCAACTTCCCCAGTTCGATGCCCTGCTCGAGTCCATGCGCTCCAACGGCCAGCTGGCGGACAACCTGGACCCCGAGATGCTGAAGATCTCCTTCCTCAGCATGATGTGGCAGCCTTTCGTGATGAAGGATCTCTACGAACAGGTGTTTGGTCTGACGGTGGACGAGCACTTCATGAGCCGCCTCGCGGCCCACAACTGCCGCCTGATGGAAAACGGCCTGCGCGGTGCCCTGAACTGACTTTTTCGGGATGACGGATGAAAAAGGGCCCCTGGGCCCTTTTTTTCATCAATCTGTTATCTGGGCGTCAACGAAGTGTCATGCCGCCCTCCTAGTCTGCACTCAGGATGCAAGGGAGGGCCGTGATGAACAAGATCCAGCAATGGGACCTGCGGGTGTGCCGTGTCTGCCTGCTCCACCCCTACAATCAGCCGCAGGCCAGGATAAGCCGGCTTGTCTCCCGTACCGGTGACGGCCCCCTCTATGCCGTGGCGGCCTGCCTGCTCTGGTGGCAGGGGATCGCCGGGCAGGAGGCGGTCAGGGTGGCGCTCTGGGCGTTTGCCCTCGAGTTGCCGCTCTACCTGCTGCTCAAGAATGCCCTCAAACGCCAGCGCCCGGCAGGGCTACCTGTCTTCATCACCCCGTCGGATCGTTACAGCCTGCCCTCGGGTCACACCGCGGCCGCCTTTCTGATGGCGACCGTACTGGCCGCCAGTTTCCCGCTCTGGGCACCGCTGCTGTTTGTCTGGGCCGCGCTGGTGGGGGCGTCCCGCCTGCTGCTCGGGGTGCATTATCTGAGTGATCTGGTGGCCGGGGCGCTGCTTGGCGGTGGTTGCGCCCTCTGGGCGCTGGGTTGGAGCCAGGGATGAGGATACTGTTCGGCGTTCAGGGGACCGGCAACGGTCATATCAGTCGTAGCCGGACCCTGGCGCGCGCATTGAAGAGCAGGGGCGTGGCGGTGGACTATCTGTTCAGCGGGCGCGCCGCTGACGGCTACTTCGAGATGGGGGAGTTCGGGGATTATCGCACCTTCCCCGGTATCACTTTCGCCAGCCATCAGGGGCGCATCTCGGGCTGGCGCACCCTCAAGGGACTCTCTCCCCTGCGTTTCTGGCAAGATCTGCGTGCCCTCGATTGTCGCGAGTACGATCTGGTCATCAGCGACTTCGAGCCGCTCACTGCCCATGCTGCTCGCCGCTGGGGCAAACCCAGCCTCACCATCAGCCATCAGGCGAGCTTCGACTGGCCGATCCCGCGCTGGGGAGAGAGCGGCTTCAACCGCCAGCTGATGCGCCATTTTGCGCCGGTACGCCAGTCCCTGGGGCTGCACTGGTTCCATTTCGGCCAGCCCCTGCTGCCTCCCATCGTCGATCCCCTCGAGCCGGTGCCGGACAACCAGCAGATCCTGGTTTATCTGCCATTCGAGCAGACAGAGACGATCGCGGCCCTGTTGTCGCGTTTCAGCCCGCAGTCGTTCATCTGCTTCCATCCCGAGGTGCGCAAGCGCAGCGAGTGGCGCAACATCCGCTTTGAACCTCAGGCCAGAGAGGGGTTCAAGCTGGCGCTGGCCGGTTGTCGCGGGGTCATCAGCAATGCGGGATTTGAGCTTGCCTCCGAGGCGCTCTCCCTTGGCAAGAAGCTGCTGGTCAAACCTCTGGGTGGCCAGTTTGAGCAGTTGACCAACGGCAGGACCCTGGAGCTGATGGGGCTGGCCCAGTTGATGGACAGCCTGGATGCCAATGCGGTGCGAAGCTGGCTGGAGGCCCCTTCTCCTGGCAGGGTACGCTATCCCGATGTGGCAGGAGAGCTGGCCGACTGGTTGCTGGCCGGGGCCGGGGAGGAGGTGGGGGCGCTCTCCCGCCGCCTCTGGGGCAGGACCCTCTTTCCGGAGGAGGTGTGTGACAGCCTGGGGGAGCTTGCCAGCCGTACCGGCCAGGAGCGTCCCTGGTTATCCCAACTCAGCGCCTTTGACTAAACTGAGTCGATCCCACCACGGAGAGGACGGACACCATGCGCTTTACCAATGAAAACGGCGACACCATGACTCTGGCAGACAATCTCACCCTGCATGAGCTGCTCGACATGGGTGTCAGCATTTCGGTCTGCGAAGAGACGGATCCGGATCAGCAGATCTGGCTGGCAGAGCCCGAAGACGAGCAGTGAAACCAGCCTGTTTTTGACGGCCCACCCCCTCGGGGTGGGCCGTTTATTTTGTTCCTGACCGACGCGGGCAGCATGATCCGCTGGTTGTTCCCCCCAGGGCCCCTCTTTGTTGCCCGTCTGGTGGCCAAGTCACTGAATGTTAATAGCTGTTTGAAATTTATGACTGTTATGGCCAGACAAAGCCGTGGACAAGCGTTCACGGGCGGGTTAAGTTGGTTTTTCACCCGCTTTTCGGGTGAATGATGGAAAACCCCTATTTTTCTACTATCGACGGCTCCGAACTCGCCTGATCTGCCTGCAGACAACAACAAGACTCGGATCGGCGCTGCCGGGAAGCAGCGGACTGTCGATAGCTTTCGCTTAACGGAGCAAAGCCTGGAGGGCTTTATCATGGAGATGTTATCAGGCGCCCAGATGGTGGTTAGAGCGCTGGAAGATCAGGGAGTGGAACACGTTTTCGGCTACCCTGGTGGCTCAGTGCTCGACATCTATGACGCTCTCTTCGAAAACGGCAAGATGGAGCATGTCCTCGTGCGGCACGAGCAGGCCGCAGTGCACATGGCGGACGGTTACGCCCGCTCCACCGGCAAGGTGGGCACTGTGCTGGTGACCTCGGGTCCCGGCGCCACCAACTGCATCACGGGGATCGCCACCGCCTACATGGATTCCATTCCCCTGGTGATCCTGTCCGGCCAGGTGCCGACCAGCATGATCGGGGAGGATGCGTTCCAGGAGACCGACATGATCGGCATCTCCCGCCCGGTGGTGAAGCACAGCTTCCTGTGCAAGAAAGCCAGCGACATTCCCGAGGCCATCAAGAAGGCCTATTACATTGCCGCCAGTGGCCGCCCGGGGCCCGTGGTGGTGGATCTGCCCAAAGACGTGCAGAATCCGAAAGAGAAGTTCCCCTATCAGTATCCCGAGTCCGTTTCCCTGCGCTCCTACAATCCGACCAAGGCGGGACACAAGGGCCAGATCAAGCGGGCTGCCAAGCTGCTGACCGAGGCGAGCCGCCCGGTCATGTACGTGGGTGGCGGCGCCATCAACGCCAATGCGGATCACCTGGTGACCAAGCTGGCGGAGCTGCTGAACCTGCCGGTGACCACCACGCTCATGGGGCTGGGCGCCTTCTCCGGCACCCATCCGCAGTTCATCGGCATGCTCGGCATGCACGGCACCTTCGAAGCGAACAAGAGCATGCACAACGCGGATCTCATCTTCGCCGTGGGTGCCCGCTTCGATGATCGCGTGACCAACAACGTCAGCAAGTTCTGCCCCAACGCCACCATAGTCCACATCGACATCGATCCCACCTCCATCTCCAAGACGGTGCAGGCTCATGTGCCCATCGTCGGCTCGGTGGAAACCGTGCTGGAGCAGATGCTGGAAGTGATCCGCGAGTGCGGCTTTGACAACGACAAGCAGGCGTTGGCGGACTGGTGGGAGCAGATCAACCAGTGGCGCTCCCGCAACTGCCTGGCCTACGAGACTCATCCCACCCTGATCAAGCCGCAGCAGGTCATCGAGACTCTCTACAAGGTGACCAAGGGGGAGGCCTTCGTCGCCTCCGACGTGGGCCAGCACCAGATGTTTGCCGCCCTCTACTACCCGTTTGCCAAACCGCGCCAGTGGATCAACTCAGGTGGTCTCGGCACCATGGGGTTCGGCATTCCGGCCGCCATGGGCGCCCAGTTTGCCAACCCGGAAGCCGTGGTCTGCTGCGTCACCGGCGACGGCTCGGTGCAGATGAACATCCAGGAGCTCTCCACCTGCATGCAGTACGGGGTGCCCATCAAGATCATCTCCATCAACAACCGTGCGCTGGGCATGGTCAAGCAGTGGCAGAAGATGTTCTACGGCGGCCGTCACAGCCACTCCTACATGGAATCCCTGCCTGACTTCGTCAAGCTGGCAGAAGCCTATGGCCACGTCGGCATTGCGGTGAGCGATCCGGCGGAGCTGGAGAGCGCCATGGAGAAGGCCTTTGCCATGAAGGACAGACTGGTGTTCATGGACATCTCGGTCGATCCGGACGAGCACGTCTATCCGATGCAGATCAAATTTGGCGCCATGGACGAGATGTGGCTGAGCAAGACGGAGAGAACCTGATGAGACATATAATTTCCGTTCTGCTGGAGAACGAATCCGGTGCCCTGAGCCGTGTGGTAGGTCTCTTCTCCCAGCGCGGCTACAACATCGAGACCCTGACGGTGGCCCCCACCGAGGATCCCACCCTGTCCCGCATGACCATCGTCACCATGGGGGATGAGCGGGTGCTGGAGCAGATCCAGAAGCAGCTGCACAAGCTGGTGGACGTGCTCAAGGTGTGTGACCTGAGCGAGGGTGAGCACATCGAGCGGGAGATCGCGCTGGTCAAGGCGCGCGCCGCCGGTGGTGCCCGTGACGAACTGAAGCGGCTGGCGGACATCTTCCGTGGCCAGATCGTCGACGTCACCCCCGAGCTCTACACGGTGCAGCTCGTCGGGACCAGCGAAAAGCTGGACGCCTTCATCAAGACGGCTGCCCAGACCAACGAGATCATCGAAGTGGTGCGCTCCGGTGTCTGTGGCATCTCCCGGGCGGACAAATCCCTGCGTCCCTGATGTGGCCGGATGTGAAAATAGCTGTTCAAGGGCTCTTCGGAGCCCTTTTTCGTGTCTGGCAGCGTTGCGGGCAAGTGGGGGCGCCGGTAGGGATGCTGGCCACAGCATCAGGAGGTTATCGAGGGGGTGAAAGAGAAGGGGGAAGGGAGGGGCTTCACCCGTCATTTTCTTTCAAATGATCGGTAAACTATCCACAAAAGCTGTGGAAAACTCTGTAGATTAGCGGTGTGTCAGGCGTTAGTCTCATGATCTTAAAGGAATATTTCAATTTGATCCTGGCTGGATCGCATTTGTGCAATCCCCTGGCGAGGGTGTGAGCGTTTGCTTATCCCTCGTGCCTTGCCAAGGGCGGAACGCGGATCTGTCCGTGGATCCGGGCGGGATCCCGATCTGATCTTGCGGATCAACATTTCTGGGCGCGAGCCATAAAAAAACCCGCCTCTCGGCGGGTTTTTCATTGCATCGGACTGCGGGTCGATTACTCGGCCTGGGCTGCCTGGATGCCGGTCAGGGCGATGGTGTAGACGATGTCGTCCACCAGGGCGCCACGGGAGAGGTCGTTGACCGGCTTGCGCATGCCTTGCAGCATGGGGCCGATGGAGACCAGCTCGGCGGAGCGCTGTACCGCCTTGTAGGTGGTGTTGCCGGTGTTGAGATCCGGGAAGACGAACACGGTGGCCTTGCCGGCAACCGGGGAGTTCGGTGCCTTGGACTTGGCGACGTTCTCCATGATGGCCGCATCGTACTGCAGCGGGCCGTCGATGATGAGGTCGGGACGCTTGGCCTTGGCCAGCTCGGTGGCTTCACGCACTTTCTCCACATCCGCGCCGGCGCCGGAGGTGCCGGTGGAGTAGGAGATCATGGCCACGCGCGGCTCGATGCCGAAGGCGGCAGCGGAGTCGGCGGACTGGATGGCGATCTCGGCCAGTTGCTCGGCGGTGGGATCCGGGTTGATGGCGCAGTCACCGTAGACCAGCACCTGATCCGGCAGCAGCATGAAGAAGATGGAGGAGATCAGGGAAGAGCCCGGGGCGGTCTTGATGATCTGCATCGGCGGACGGATGGTGTTGGCAGTGGTGTGCACGGCGCCGGATACCAGACCGTCGACCTCGTTGCGCTCCAGCATCATGGTACCCAGTACCACGTTGTCTTCCAGCTGCTCGCGGGCAACCACTTCGGTCATGCCCTTGTTCTTGCGCAGCTCGACCAGACGGGCCACGTAACGCTCGCGTACGGCAACGGGATCGATGATCTCGACGCGGTCGGTCAGTACTACGCCCTGCTGTTCGGCAACACGACGGATCTCTTCCGGGTTGCCCAGCAGCACCGGACGGGCGATGCCACGCTCGGCACAGATAGCGGCCGCCTTGATGGTCCGCGGCTCTTCCCCTTCCGGCAGCACGACGCGCTTGTTGGCCTGACGGGCCAGCTCGGTCAGCTGATAGCGGAAGGCCGGCGGGCTCAGGCGACGGGAGCGGGTGGACTTGGCGGAGAGAGACTCGATCCAGTGCTTGTCGATGTGACCAGCAACGTAGTCCTGCACCAGCTCGATACGCTCGCGGTCATCTTCCGGAATGTCGACGTTGAAGTTCTGCAGGCTGACGGCGGTCTGCCAGGTGTTGGTGCCGGTGATCATGATCGGCAGACCGGTGGCCATGGCCTGTTGGCACAGGGCCATCACCTGGGGTTCCGGGTGGTAGTTGCCGGTCAGCAGCAAGGCACCCAGCTTGACGCCGTTCATGGCGGACAGGCAGGCGGAGACGATGACGTCGGAGCGGTCGCCGGAGGTCACCAGCAGGCTGCCCGGACGGAAGTGCTCGATCATGTTGTGGATTGAGCGGGCGCAGAAGGTCACGGTCTGCAGGCGGCGGCTTTCCAGCTCACCCTTGTTGATGATCTTGGCGGCCAGGTGCTTGGCGAGATCCTTGGCGCGCGGGGCGATCAGCTGGGTGTTCCAGGGGATGCAGCCGAGGATGCGCAGCGGACTCTTGCCGAAGACCTGCAGTACTTCCAGGTTGTGGCCGGTGTCGGCGCCGTGGTGGTGCGCTTCGAACATCTCGGTCAGGTCGGGACGGGTCACGCCGTGCTCGTCAACCGGGGCACCTACCTTGTTGATGACGCAGCCCACGATGCGCGGGTTGTTGACGCCACCGAAGTTGGAGCAGGCCAGCTCGATGCGCTCTTTGAGCTTCTGGCTGGAGTCGTTGCCCGGATGGGTCACGAACACCATGTCGGCGTCCAGCGCCTTGGCGACGTCGTAGTTCAGCTTGTTGGCAAAGGGTTGCTTGTCGGTCGGAACCAGGCCCTCGATCACCACCACTTCGGCACCGCTGGTCTTCACGTGCTCTTCGAAGCGGGCCACGATCTCTTCCAGCAGGATGTCGGTGTTGCTGGAGGTGATCATGTTCTCGGCGTAGGAGAGGGCGAACGGCTCGGGCGGGTTGATGTTGGCAGCGGCGCGGATCACGGCGGTGGAGCGCTCGGTACCGGTTTCACCCGGACGCGGCTGGGCGACCGGTTTGAAGAAGCTGACATTGACACCGTGACGTTCCATGGCGCGAACGACGCCAAGACTCACGGAGGTTACGCCGACACCAGTGCCGACCGGGATGAGCATAATAGTGCGTGCCACTTATTACCCCTTGTTCATTTTTTGGGATCAGGAAAAGGCCGCCCTGGGGCGGCCTTGCTCTACAGCTAATTTATGCGCCGACCAGTTCCAGCGCGTCGTGGGCGATGACCCACTCTTCGTTGGTCGGGATAACCAGGGCCTTGGTGGAACCAGCCTTGGTGATCTCGCCGCCCTTGCCGAAGCGAGCCTTCAGGTTGGCGTCGTGGTCGACGTCAAAGCCCAGCAGGCCCAGCTTGTTCAGGGTGATCTCACGGATCGGGGCGGAGTTCTCGCCGATGCCGCCGGTGAAGACCACGGCATCCAGACGACCGTCCATGGCGGCGGCGTAGGCACCGATGTACTTGGCCAGACGGTAGCAGTACACGTCCATGGCGCGCTTGGCTTCTTCCTTGCTGTCGTAGTTGTCTTCAACGAAACGGCAGTCGGAGGTGACTTCGGTCAGACCCTGCAGGCCGGATTCCTTGGTCAGCATGGTGTTGATCTCGGCAACGCTCATGCCCAGCTTGTCGTGCAGGAAGAAGATGATGGCCGGATCGATGTCACCGGAACGGGTACCCATCACCAGGCCTTCCAGCGGGGTCAGGCCCATGGAGGTGTCGACGGACTGGCCGTTCTTGATGGCGCAGACGGAGCCGCCGTTGCCCAGGTGGCAGTTGATGATGTTGAGCTCTTCCACCGGCTTGTTCAGCTGCTTGGCCGCTTCCAGGCTGATGTAGTAGTGGCTGGTGCCGTGGGCGCCGTAGCGACGGATGCCGTTCTCTTTGTAGAGCTTGTACGGCAGGGCGTACAGGAAGGCTTCTTCCGGCATGGTCTGGTGGAAGGCGGTGTCGAACACGGCGACGTTCTTCTCGGCCAGTTCCGGGAAGACCTTCAGGGCGGCACGGATACCGATCAGGTGAGCCGGGTTGTGCAGCGGTGCGTAAGGAATGGCGGCTTCGATGCCGGCAATGACGTCATCACAGATGCGAACGGAGGAGGTGAAACGCTCGCCGCCGTGTACCACGCGGTGGCCGATGGCGATCAGGTTCTTGGACAGTTCCGGGTTGAGCGGCAGGATCTTGTGAACGATGAAGTCCAGCGCTTCCTGGTGAGCGGCACCGGCACCCAGATCAGCGTTGCCTTTCTCGCCGTTCAGCTTCCACTTGATGCGGGCGTCGTCGAGGTTGAAGCATTCGGCCAGGCCGGACAGCAGGTCATCACCGGTGGTTGCGTCAATGACAGCAAACTTCAGGGACGAGCTGCCACAGTTAAGAACAAGAACCAGCTTACTCATGAATAAATCCTATCGCAGATTGGGTTGGGTTGGAGGATGCGCCGGACGCGGTGCGTCCAAAAACTATCAACTTATCCTTATGAGGGTTGGCAATCTGTTGCTTGCCCCTTGTATAGTGATACAAGACCCGAAATTCAGACGTCCCTGACAGGTCAGTGGCCGTGCCCCAGCGTAAAAATGGGCGTACAAAGGATAACCTGATTGTTGAAAAATAACAAAGTCATCCTCAACCTTTGTTATTGCCTCTCAAATATTGTCGAGGTTTTGCCGTTAATGCGTTCGAAAAGAGCTCGGAGGTAGCATGAGCATGAACATTTTTGGAACTAAATTACAGCAAGGCCGTCATTATATGACTCTTTGGCCGCGCCGTCCCGAGCTTAATTCCATGTTCCCGGAGAATCGGGTGATCAAGGCCACCGAATTCGCCCTCAAGGTGATCCCGGCACTGGCGGTGCTCAGCGTCATGGTGCAGTTCCAGTTTGGCGAGCTTCATTACTGGCCCTCCGTGATGGCGTCCGTGCTCTTCCTGCTCAGCCTGCCGCTGCAAGGGTACTACTGGCTCGGCCAGCGCGCCGATACCCGGCTGCCCCCCTCCCTCGCCACCTGGTATCGGGAGATAAACGGCAAGATGAACGAGCAAGGGGGCCAGCGTCAGCTGGTGGCCCGTCCCCGCTACGAAGAGCTGGCCGATACCCTCAACGCCGCCTTCAAGCAGCTGGACAAATCCTTCCTCTACGAATGACTTTCCTGAGTCAGACTGACGACAAAGGCGCCCTCAGGCGCCTTTTTCACATTCAGGCGGCCAGCACCTTGCTGATCTCCTGGATGGAGAGCTTGTACTGACGGGGGCACTGACGCCAGACCGCCAGCATGCGCTGGTACTTGTCCCGCATGGCGATGTCGCTGGAGAGCTCATCGCAGGGGCAGGGCAGTTCGGGGAAGCGCTTGTCCACTTCCAGCAGGAAGCAGACGTAATCCGCCAGTTCCCGCTCCTGGCTGCGGCTGTAGCCGTTGAAGGCAAGGCGGCTCTCGTTGACATCGGCCCGGGCGCTGGCATCCAGGTTGCCCCAGGAGATGGCCAGTGCATGGTGCAGCTCCAGAGTGTCCAGCACCTCCTGGCAGGTGGCGAGATCCAGATGGCCGAAGCTCTTCTCCAGCTCGAGGATCTGCAGGCAGTAGCCGCGCTCGACGATGGTGCTGGCACGCTGGTAAAACGCCGCCTTTTCCGGATTGAGTTTGGCCAGGATCTCGTACTGGTTGCTCAGGATCAGGCGTTCGGTGTGGCTCATGTTCATGGGCTGTCTCGCTGGAAAATGAATCTGGGGTCACGTTAACCCATATCCAGGATGAATTTTTTGATCTGAGAGGGGAGGTTGGCGAGAAAAGGCGGGAGGAGGCGCCCTGGTGAGCCGCCAGAGAGTGGGGGCTGATGCCGTGGTGAAACGAGCAGGGCCCGCCATGGCGAGCCCTGCAACAATGCCGCTGGTGGCTTACCCCTTGACGAGGTCGAGCACCACCTGATGATGATCGCTGGTCTTGAACTTGTCGAAGCGATGGGCAACCTTGCCCTCTTCATCGATGAGGAAACTCAGGCGATGGATGCCGTCATACTCCTTGCCCATGAACTTCTTCGGGCCCCAGACGCCAAAGGCATCGGCCACCGCGTGATCCTCATCGGCCAGCAGGCGGAAGTTGAGGTTGTCGCGCTCCTCGAACTTTTTCAGGCGCTTGGCGCTGTCCGGGCTGATGCCGAGCACCACCACATTGAGGGCAGCCAGCTCGCTATTGACGTCGCGCAGACCGCAGGCCTGGGTGGTGCAACCCGGGGTCATCGCCTTGGGGTAGAAATAGATCAGCACCTTCTTGCCGCGCAGGTCGGCGAGGCGAACCTGATTGCCGTCCTGATCGGAGAGGGAGAAATCGGGGGCCTGGGTACCAGCTTCTAGTGGTGACATGGGGTCTCCTCGGATAAACGCCGTCAGGCGTACTTGTGATTGACGATGAATTCGAACGACTCGGCGCCCAGTCCACGACAGAAATCGGCGAAGGCTGTCTTCGAGCCAGGCTCTTCTCCCTGCTTGGAGAGATTCAACTGAAAGTTCGCCTTGAGCAGGTTGAAGGGCTGCTGTTCCAGGGTGATGGTCTGCATGGCCTGGATGTCCCAGCCGTGATCGCTGAAGAACTGGGTGCACTGACTTACGATGCCCGGCTGATCCCGGATCAGCACCTCTGCGCTGGCGCTGATGTCATATTGCAGGGAGTGGTGGCGCTCGGTGCGTTTCATCATGGTGATGAGATCCCACTCCTGGCTGCGCAGTGGGAGGCTGATTTCCAGTTGCATCAGGCTGTTCCAGTCACCGGACAGGAGCATGATGAAGGTGAATTCGTTGCCGAAGATGCCAAGACGGCTGTCGACAATGTTGCAACCGCAGCCACTGACGTGACGGGTCACCTCATTGACGATGCCAGGCCTGTCCGTGCCGATGGCCGTTACGACCAGGTAGTGAGTCATAAATCGTCTCTCGTCCATTATTGAGAATGCGTTGACCGCGGGTGCCGGCACCCTGCCGTGAGGCCTCTTGTGCGCGCGTGCATTCATACGTTTTGTGCCGGATGGTAACACGGCTTGTCCCGTGCCTCCCTTGTTTTTCAAAAGGGGCAGCTTTACCATTACGCCCCTGAAAATCGGGAGAATTATCCATGTTACGCGGTAGTATTGTTGCGCTCGTTACCCCCATGCTGCCTTCGGGCGACATCGATTGGGTCAGTCTGGCAGCGCTGGTGGAATATCATGTGGATGCCGGGACCAGCGCTATTGTCGCCGTGGGAACCACGGGAGAGTCGGTCACCCTGAGCGAGCAGGAACATATCGCCGTGGTTGAGAAGACGGTGGAATACGCCGCCGGACGCATTCCCGTCATCGCGGGCTGCGGCTCCAACAATACTGCTCATGCCATCGCCCTCTCCCGGCGTTTCGCCACCATGGGCGTGGTGGCGGGTCTCTCGGTTACCCCCTATTACAACAAACCCACCCAGGAAGGTCTCTATCGTCACTATTGTGCGATCGCCGAGGCTAGTGGTCTGCCTCAAATTCTCTATAATGTGCCCGGTCGCACCTGCTGTGACCTCAAACCCGAGACGGTGGCCCGTCTGGCCAAGGTGCCCGGCATCATAGGTTTGAAAGAAGCGACTGGCGATCTTGGCCGTACCCCGCTGCTGCGCGAACTGTGCGGGCCGGATTTTGCGCTTTATAGTGGCGATGACGCCAGTGGATGTGATTTTATGCTGCAAGGGGGAGATGGTGTCATTTCGGTCACCACCAATATTGCGGCGCCCCAGATGGCCGACATGTGTCGTGCTGCCCTGGCCGGTGATGCCGGGCAGGCTCATGACATCAACAATCGATTGATGCCGTTGCATCAGACTCTGTTCTGTGAACCGAGTCCCATCCCGGTGAAATGGGCCTGTGCCCGGCTGGGATTGATGGCGACGGCGACCTTGCGTCTGCCCCTGACCGATCTCACCCCCGAGGGGGAAGCGGCGATGGCGCGAGCACTGACGACTGCGGAGTTGATGGCGAGTGTTTAAAGCAAATGGAAAGGGAAATGCAGTGCGCCTGGTACTGAGTGTCGCGACGGTGGCCGTGCTGGCTGCCTGCAGCTCACCCCAGGAACGCAAAATGGCCAACCGTGGCTTCGAGTATGAAGAGAGCCGCCTTGAAGGCCGCGCCTTCCTTGTGCCCGCCGGGTTGAGTACCCCCGCCTTTAACAGCAATTTCGACATTCCGGCCCTGCCCGAGAGCAGCCGTGAGGGCGCCCTCGGGGCCAAGGTGGACGTGCGTCCGCCCGCCCAGTTGCTCACCGTGGTGCCCGGCAGCCAGGTGGTGGCCAATGCCAGCGAGCCGACCGTCGCCTTCTATGCCCTCAGCACCTCCCAGAGCGTGGAGCGCGATACCTGGGCCTTCCTGATGAACTTCTTGGCCGAACACAAGGTCACCACCGAGAAGCTGGACCAGCAGGACGGCGTCTTGCAGACCGGCTGGTTTGACAACTCAGCGGTGCTCGATGGCTGGGCGGAAGATGACGATGACTTCAAGATCCGTCAGCGTTACCAGTTCACCCTGCGCAACGATGTGCAGCGTCACGCCATCAAGATGTCGGTACGGGTGCTGGATCACGAAGAGACCATCGACGGCGAGACCAGCACTGTGCTGACGCCGGCGGACGCCCAGCGTTATGCTACCCGCGCCCTGAACCAGTTCTCCCTCTATTACGACAAGCAGCTCAAGGCCCGTGAACAGCACAAGTCCAGCGATGGCATGGGGCTGGAGCTGGGTCTGGACAACAACGAGCTGAGCGCCTGGATTGCCGAAGGGTCGTTTGACCAGGTGTGGCGCCGCCTCAATCAGGTGCTGCCTGCCTATGGTTTCACCATCAAGGATACCCAGCAGTCCCTGGGCTGGATCGACGTGGAGTACGATGAGCCGGACAGCGAGTTCTGGAAGGCCAAGGGAGCGGAACCCTTCAAGCTCGAGGAAGACAAGTATCGCTTCCAGCTCGGCGAGATGACGGGCGGCAAGACCTCCATCACCCTGTTCGACAAGGACAAGAAGCCTGTCGCATCCGGTGTCATCTCCCAGATGTACATCAGCCTGTCCGAGGCCTTTGCCAAGGGCTTGGCCGATCAGGGGGCGAAGTAAGCATGGAAACAGGGGCCTCGCGCCCCTGTTTTGTTATGTCCGGGTTGCCGCAGGGCCCGCGTGCCGAGCCGGTTGCCCCGGGCCTGAGTACCTGATGATGTGAATCCCCCACAGACAGGGGTCTGGTGCCCCTGCCTAACTAGTCCCACAACAGGAAGTGTTATTAGCCATGAGTCTTGCAGATCAAGTATTGGCGGTGAACGACGATTTGCCGATCCGTACCGATAAACCTGTCCATTCCGGCAAAGTGCGCAGCGTCTACTGGTTGACCCCGGCAGACAGTGCCCGGCTCATTCGGGAGAAAGGCTATGATGTGCCGGCCGATACGCCCCTGGCCCTCATGGTGATCAGTGATCGCATCTCGGCTTTCGACTGCATCTGGCAAGGGGTGGACGGTCTGAACGGCGTGCCGGGCAAGGGCGCGGCGCTCAATGCCATCTCCAGCCACTGGTTCAAGCTGTTCAAGGAGCAGGGGCTGGCGGACAGCCACATCCTGGACATCCCGCACCCCTTCGTCTGGATCGTGCAAAAAGCCCGTCCCGTGATGATCGAGGCCATTGCCCGCCAGTACATCACCGGCTCCATGTGGCGTGCCTACAAGGATGGTGAGCGGGAATTCTGCGGCATCACCCTGCCGGAAGGGCTCAAGAAGGATCAGAAGCTGCCCGAGATCCTCATCACCCCGTCCACCAAGGGGATCCTCAAGGGGCTGGATGGCGTGCCGGAAGCGGACGACGTCAACGTCTCCCGCGGCGACATCGAGCGCCACCATCAGGCCTTCGGCTTCCGCTCCCCGGCGGACATCGACCGCTACGAGGCGCTGCTCAAAGAGGGCTTCAACGTCATCAGCGAGGCGCTGGCAGCCCTGGATCAGGTCTTCGTCGACACCAAGTTCGAGTTCGGTTACGTGACCGATGCCGCCGGTCGCGAGAAGCTCATCTACATGGATGAAGTGGGCACCCCCGACAGCTCACGCATCTGGGACGGCGCAGCCCTTCGCGGCGGCGAGATCATCGAGAAGTCCAAAGAGGGCTTCCGCCAGTGGCTGCTGAACCACTTCCCGGATCCGGACATCCTGCTCAACAAGAACCGCATGCCCGAGCGCTTCGCCCTGGCCCGTGACAACAAGCTGCCCACCGAGGTGATGATGGATATCTCCCGCACCTATGTGGGGATCGCCGAGAAGATCATCGGTCAGCCGCTGGTACGCAGTGCCAATCCGAAGCAGGAGATCATCGAGGTACTGCGGGAGCAGTACGGCCTGATCGACTGAGGCCGACCGCTTTTTTTGCCGCAGGCGCACAAACGTTTGCCGGTGGCAGGGGAGGCGTTTGCAACGCAGATGACAAAACGGGCCCCATGACGGGGCCCGTTTTCATTGGGTTGTCCGGAGCGCTCAGCCATTGACCCGGAAGATCTGACCGGTCTGTACCCCCAGTACCGATTTCTTGTAGGCCTGGGCCACCCGGGCGGCGGGTACCGGCACGAAGCCCGGGAAGAAGTCGGCATACTTGCCCATGGACTCTTCCAGCACGGTGGGGCTGACCACGTTGATGCGAATGCCCCTTGGCAGCTCGCAGGCTGCCCCTTTCACGAAGTGCTCGATGGCACCGTTGATGGTGGTGGCGCTCACCCCCCAGTGGATGGGCTCCTCGCTCAGAATGCCGCTGATGAGGGTGATGGAGCCACGGTCGCTCAGGTGGGCAATGGCGGCCCGGGTCAGGTTGATCTGGCCCATCAGCTTGCTCTGAAGCCCCACCTGCCACTGCTCGTCCGTCATCTCGGTCAGGGCATTGAAGGCGACGCTGCCGCTGGCGACCACCAGGGCATCGAAGGATCCGATCTGCTCGAAGAGCGCCCGGATGGAGGCGGGGTCGCGCATGTCCACTCTGGCATCCCCCTGGCTGTGACTGACCCGGATCACCTGGTGATCCTGGGCAAGCAGTTCGCTGACGGCGGCGCCAATGGTGCCGGAGGCACCCACAATCACAATCTTCATATCTATCGCTCCTGGTTGAGATGAGTTGATGATAGCGGGATAAAAAGGGAGAAAAAGCGCTTATGATGAACCCATTGTTTCCATATTGGTGCTAATGATGGATATCTCTCACCTGGCCAGTTTCTATGAAGTGGTGCAGCGGGGCAGTTTCTCCGCCGCTGCCGATGCCCTGGGGGTGAGCAAGGGGATGCTGAGTCGCCATGTCAGCGCCCTGGAGTCCGCCCTCAATGCCCAGCTGCTCCAGCGCACGACCCGCAGACTCAGCCTGACCGAGGCGGGGAGGGTGCTTCACCAGCAGGCCGGCGAGATCTTCGCCCTGGCCCGGGAGGCGGAGGAGGGGATCCGCGCCCTGACCGAGGAGGACAGCGGCCGCCTGCGCTTCACCTGCCCGGTCAGCACGGGGGACCGCATGGTGAGCGATCTGCTCGCCCGTTTTGCCGAGCTGTGCCCCGGCGTCCAGGTCGAGCTCAACTTCACCAATGCCATGATCGACATGAGCCAGGGGGAGAATGACATCGCCCTGCGGGCCATGGAGCTGATCCCCGACAACCTGGTGGCCCTGCCGCTCGGCAGGCTCAAGGATGTGGTGGTGGCAAGCCCCGCCCTGCTGGCGCGGGAGGGGATCCCCGCCACTCCCTATGAGCTGGGGGGGCGCTCCTGCCTGCTGCAGGGCCACAACCCGGACTGGGAGCAGTGGCACTTTCGCCAGGGGGAGGAGGAGGCGCACATCCTGGTGCAGGGGCGAGTGCGGGCCAACCACTACAGCACCCTGCTGCAACTGGCCCGGGCGGGCATGGGCTTTGCCAAGTGTCCACTGATGCTGGTGGAGACGAGTCTGGCCAGGGGCGAGCTGGTGGCGGTGCTGACGGAGTGGCAGACCGGCCTGCACCCGATCCATGTGCTGCACGCCCAGCAGCGCCGGGTGCCGCGCAAGATCCGGCTGTTCAAGCAGGTGCTGGCCCAGTGGTTTGCCGAGCGGCCCCATTATCTGCTGGGGTGAGCCTGCATTCCGTTATTTTTCTGTCATCTGGGGCTGCTACCCTGCGCCCTTCATCGCGAAAGGAGAGTCAGGGAATGAAGCGTCATCAGGGTTGGGCAGGGGTTGCGCTGCTGTGCTGCGGCGGTGTGCAGGCCGAGGTCAGGGTCGAGGTGCCCCGGGATTTCCAGATCCTGGCGGTGAGCGCCGGCAAGGTGCAGGACGAGCAGCATGCCGTGCTGGCCGACGGGGAGCAGCAACTGCTGGTGCGCTACGAGGGGGTGATCCCGAGTCGCAACAGCAGCGACAACGATCGCCAGGTTCGCTCCGAGCCCCAGGTGCTTCGCTATGAGGCCCGCGGGCAGTCGGTGCGCCTGCAGGCTCCCGTGCCTGCGGACGAGCCCGGGATGGAACGCTACGCCAGGGCCCCTGTCCTGGGCCTGGTGGCGGGGGGGCAGCCCCTCGAGGTGCGTCAGGATACGCTGGTGGTGCAGGGGATGCAGATCGGCATGGACTGGCATGCCAGGCTGATGGAGTACAACCGTGGCGAGGGGCCTGCCGTGCTCGCCGGTGCGGCGGATGTGACTGCGGCCGCCGTGGCGACGCCCCGGGCCTCCTCCGTGCCGGCCAGCGCCCTGGAAGGGCAGTTGCAACAGCTTTTCCTGCAGGCGGACCCCGCGCTTCGCAAGCGCTTCATCGGTTGGGCCGTGCCGCGCCTTTAAGTTTGCTCCCCGTTGCAGTAACGTGGGCACATCTTTGATTCCCGATGTGCCCATGTTGATCAGCGAGGCCCCCATGTTTGAATTGCACCCCCGCCTTCAGGCGGATACCCGGATACTCGGGGATCTGCCCCTGTGCCGCGTCCTGCTGGCCAAAGACAGCCAGTATCCCTGGCTGATTCTGGTGCCCCGGGTCGCCAACCTGCGGGAGATCCATCATCTGGCCCCCGAGCAGCAACAGCAGTTGATGCAGGAGTCCTGCGCCGTCGCCACCCTGATGGAGCGGGCACTCGGCCCGGACAAGATCAACGTGGCGGCCCTCGGCAATCTGGTGCCTCAGCTGCACCTGCACCACGTGGCCCGCTTCAGCTCGGATGCGGCCTGGCCCGGTCCCATCTGGGGTGCCTGTCCCGCCATTCCCTATGAGGAGCAGGCCTTGCAAGGGGCGGCTGCCAGTTGGCAAACCCGTCTGGCTACCCTGGATGGATTTCAGCCATTTCTGGCTGATAATCCAGTCAAGTGAGAGGTGGCTCGCGCTTTGGGCACCGGGATCACGCAATCTGTTAGCGTATCGCGCCGGTGCATGGTGACATGGGCGACACGAGTGACAGCTCCATTATTTCGATCAGCAGGAAGGTTCCATGATAGTGACAAGATCCGAGGATGATGCCGTATTGACCACAGAGGACGTACTGCTGAGCCTGTGCAATTCGGTGACGAGCGTATTGAGTGCGGCGACCCAGACCCAGGTGCGCTTCTCCGGCATGGTGCAGCGGATCAGCAAGACCTGCCTCAAGCCTGACATCGGCTGTTTCGTGCTGTTTGACGGCGGCTTCTCCGGGCTGGTGGTGATCAACTTCTCCGCCGCTGCGGCCATGGAGCTCTACCAGAGCTACATGCTGAGCATGGGGCTCTCCAAGGAGGATCTTGCCATCTCCCACACCTCGGACGAGGTGAGCAACGTCATGGGCGAGCTGATGAACCAGATCGTCGGCAGCTTCACCACCAAGGTGGGGCGCGAGCTGCAGACCCACATTACCCAGAACCAGCCCAAGATGCTGGCGCTCAACAAGCAGGTGATGCTGAGCGTCGACACCAACCTCGACAATCCAGAGACCCGCCGGGTGACCTTCTTCACCGCCAGCAACAACATCTTCTATCTGGAGCTGGCCATGGACAAGACGGAGTTTATCCGGATCCATGATGGCGGCGTGCAGGAGGAGGTGGATCCCGACGAGCTGATCGCCCAGGCCAAGCAGTCAGCCAAACCGGCACCGGCGGCCGCGCCGGCGAGCAACGAGCACGACGATCTGCTGGATTCCCTCGGCATCTGATGGTCGAGGGTTGTGCAAATGAAGAGGCCACCCCGGGGGTGGCCTCCTTGCTTGGTACGGGTCAGAAGTTGTAAAGCAGCCCGGTACTGAAGCGAAGCGCCTCGGCATCGTAGAAGTCGATGTCGGAGTCGGCGCTGGAGTAGGCAGCGGTGAAGGTGGCGGCAAGGGGTTTGATGCCGAACAGGTTGTGCCAGAAGAAGGTGCCATTGAGGGCGAACTCGCTGGCATCGGCGCGCTGGCCGAACAGGGGATTCGCCTCGTCGTACTTGCGCTTGCCGGCGTAGAGGCTGCTCACGATGGACCACTGGGAGGCGCGCTTGGCATAGGTCAGCTGCAGACCGGTGTTCTTGAAGCTCTCCGCACTCCCGTCCAGGCGGGCCTCCTTGTAGAGGAAGGCGGGCTCCAGCAGCTGGTTGCCGCCGAAGTGGTACTGGTAGGAGACAGCCAGGTCGTGGACCTTGCCGTTGCGGCTCAGCATGGAGGCGTAGTGGGTGCCGTGGGTCAGGTCATATTGCTGGCCACTGCGCTCCTCGTCGAGCTCCACTTCCCGGCTGGTCAGGGTGGCGTAGACGTTGCTGCCCCAGATCCTGTCCCAGGCAAAGCGCACCCCTTTCGAGGTGAGATCGGTGGCGCTGCGATCCACGCCGGTGGCGAAGGGATCGCTCCACACTTCCACCGGCATGAGGTTGAACACCAGGGAGGTGGCGACGATACCCTTGTCACCCATCTCCTGGCGCAGACCGAGTTGCTGGGTAAAGTCGAAGCGCACCGCGTCCTGGATGAGGTTGCCGAGGAAGACCTGGGTGCGGGTATCGGCGAAGGTGTAGCGGATATCGGCATTGAGCAGCGGGCTCAGACCGCTTTCGCGGCCGGGGGAGCCCAGATCATCGATACGGCTGTTGCTGTCGTCACCGGCATAGAAGTTGGACTTGTGGCTGCCGGCATTGACCCCGCCCAGCAGAAAACCGGACCAGCCGGTCTGGCGGGGGATCTCCCCCAGATCGGCGTGGGCGGTGGTGGCGACCAGCAGGCCAAGGCTCAACAGAACATGATTTCGCATCGGGTATGCTCCTGACATAACGAATGAGAAGGGTGACAGTGTGCCCCGGTATTCCGGTGGAACCGGTGCTGACTGAGGCATGGCAGGCATGCTACCCCAGCCGGAGTGTGACGTTAATCAATAATTGAATACGCGACGGACAAGAGTTCATGGCGCCGTACTGGTATCCTGTTTGCGCAAGAAAAGGGGAGAAAACAACGAGATGAAGCAGATCAAATCCTGGGCGCAATATTACGTCGACCTGATGACCAAGCTGGGACTGGTGCGCTTCAGCATGTTCCTGGCCACCGCCATCATAGTGCTGGCCGTTTCGATCCAGATGGGGGTGACCCTGTTTTTGCGCGGCACCGTGGACATCGTCGACCTGGTGCGCTCTGTCTTCTTCGGCCTGCTGGTGACCCCCTGGGCCGTCTATTTTCTCTCCATCGTGGTGGATCAGCTGGAGGACTCCCGCCAGCGGCTGACCCGCATGGTGCGCAAGTTGCAAGACATGCGCGAGCGGGATCTCGAGCTCAACAGCCAGTTGCAGGAGAACATCAGCCGGCTCAATGCCCAGATCGCCGAGACCAACCGGGCCGAGACCCTGCGCCAGCAAGCCATCGAGGATCTCGAAAACGAAGTGTTCCAGCGGGAGAAGGCCCAGTTGCATCTGGGGGAGCGTACCGCCCTCTTGCGCTCTTTCATCGACTGTTCCCCCGATCTGGTCTATTACCG
The DNA here is from genome assembly GCF_002903485.1 of Aeromonas sp. ASNIH7. Taxonomy (NCBI): domain Bacteria; kingdom Pseudomonadati; phylum Pseudomonadota; class Gammaproteobacteria; order Aeromonadales; family Aeromonadaceae; genus Aeromonas; species Aeromonas sp. ASNIH7. Next base: position 1,166,778 of record NZ_CP026226.1, on the reverse strand, counting down.
CAACGAGGACGAGCAGTTTTCCGGTTGCAACCGCGCCATGGAGGAGCTCACCGGCAAGGTGGAAGCGGAACTCATCGGCCTGACCCCGTTCGATGTCTACAAGCACGACATCGCCAGCAAGGTGGTGGAGACCGACAAGCAGGTCTTCGCCCAGAACGAGCCGCTCACCTATGAGCAGTGGCTGGAGTATCCCGATGGCCGCAAGGCCTACTTCGAGCTGCGCAAGGTGCCCTTCTTCGACCGCTTCGGCAAGCGGCTCGGCCTGCTCGGCTTTGGTCGCGACATCACCGAGCGCAAGCAGTACCAGGACAAGCTGGAGAAGGCGAGTCGGGACAAGACCACCTTCATCTCCACCATCAGCCACGAGCTGCGCACCCCGCTCAATGGCATCGTCGGCCTGAGCCGGATGCTGATGGATACGCCCCTCGATGCCAGACAGCAGCAGCAGCTCAAGACCATCCACCTGAGCGCGGTGACGCTCGGCAACATCTTCAACGACATCATCGATCTGGACAAGCTCGACCGTCGCCGGCTGGAGATTGCGCCGGCTCCGCTGGATTTGCCCGCCTTCCTCGACGAGCTGGAGACGCTGTCGCGCATCCAGGCGGAGCAGAAGGGGCTCTACCTGCACTTCGACCGGGACGGCGACATGCCCCAGTTCGTGATGGCGGACGGCACCCGGCTGCGCCAGGTGCTGTGGAACCTGGTGGGCAATGCGGTCAAGTTCACCGATGAAGGAGGCGTCACCATACGCTGTCTCGCCCACGCCGCTGATGAACCGGGCAAGCTGGCGCTGCACTTCGAGGTGGAAGACACCGGGGTGGGCATTCCCCGCGCCCAGCAGGAGAAGATCTTCGCCATGTACTATCAGGTGCAGGGCAAGAAGCACGCCACCGGCACCGGCATCGGTCTTGCGGTCTCCCGCCAGCTGGTGCAGGCCATGGGCGGTCAACTCTATGTGGACAGCGACCCGGGCGAAGGCGCCTGCTTCACCGCCGAGCTGGAGGTGGACTGCGTCGAGCCCAGGGCCGCGGCCCCGGAGCCCGAGATGCCCTCCCTCGACATCCTGCTGGTGGAGGATGTGGAGCTCAACGTGACCGTGGCCTGCGCCCTGCTGAACAAGCTCGGCCATCAGGTCAAGGTGGCGCGGGATGGTGCAGAGGCGCTGGCCATGGCCAACCCGGATGATTTCGACTTGATCCTGCTCGACATCCAGCTGCCGGACATGACGGGGTTCGATGTGGCGGAGCAGCTGCTCGCGCGCTACGGCGACAGCTTGCCCCCCATGGTGGCGCTCACCGCCAATGCCACCGGCGATCGCCAGTACTACCGGGATCACGGCATGCAGGATGTGATCAACAAGCCGCTGGGCTCCAAGGCGGTGCGGGAGGTGATAGGCCACCTGTTTGCGGATCTTGCCGGGGACGAGGCGGACGAGCAGGACGATGTCCACCATCAGGATGCCCTGCTGGATCTGCCCTTCCTCACCGATTACGCCAGCACGGTCGGCAAGCCGGTGCTGCTCTCCAGCGTCGAGCTGTTCGAGAAGATGATGCCGGATTACATGGCGGTGCTCGACTCCAACATGATTGCCAGGGATCAGGCCGGTGTGGTGGAGGAGGCCCACAAGATCAAGGGGGCGGCGGGCTCCATCGGCCTGCGCCGGTTGCAGCAGACGGCCCAGCTCATCCAGAGCCCGGAACACCCCGCCTGGTGGGAGAACGTGGAGGACTGGATTGAAACCCTACGCCGGGAATACCCGGGTGACATCGCCCGCCTGCGGCGCTGGCTGCTCTCGTAGACACGACGCCTCAGGCAAGGAGCCACGACATGTATGACCGTTTGATCCCCCCGAGCGCATTCACCCCTGGGGAGACGAAGACCTGCTGGAGGCGACGGAGCAGGACCGCACCCGCATCGTGCAGGCGGCGCCGGTGCGTCGGTTGCAGCAGAAGACCCAGGTCTTCCCGCTCGATGTGAAAGCCTCGGTGCGCAGCCGTCTCACCCATTCGTTGGAGGTGCAGGAGACCGGTCGCCAGATCAGTCGCCGCATCCTGGCGGCGCTGCCAGCCGGAGTGGTGTGCGAGGGGGCCTTCATCAATCTGGTGGAGATGTCCTGCCTGTTGCACGATGTCGGCAACCCGCCGTTTGGCCATTTCGGCGAGCAGGTGATGAGTCAGTGGCTTGCCCAGGAGCTGGACGGCCTCTTCGCCCGTGCCCACGACCAGTTGCCGAGCCCCCAGTGGGCAACCCTTCGCCAGGATCTGCTGGTGTTTGACGGCAATGCCCAGAGCCTGCGACTGGTGCACAGCCTCCATGAGCTGAACCTCACCCTGGGGCAGCTGGCGGCGCTGTGCAAATACCCGCAGCAGCCCCTGCCGGGCCTGCACCATCCCCAGGGCTATGGTCAGCACCACGGCTGGACCAGCAAGCGCGGCATCTTCTTCAGCGAACAACCCCTCTATCGTGCCCTCGGCCAGAGCCTGGGGCTGGCCGAGGGGTGCCGTCATCCGCTGGTCTACATCATGGAGGCGGCGGACGACATCTCTTACTGCATCGCCGATCTCGAGGATGCGGTGGACAGGCGCATCCTCACCCAGAGCGAGCTGCTGGCAGCCCTGCGCGAGGCGGACGAGGGCGGTTACATGGCCGATCTGCTCGATGAGGCGCTTGCCTCCGGTCGGGGGTTCTTCCCCCATTTTCGCCAGCATCTGACCCGGGATCTGGTGGCGCTGGCCGCCCATACCTATGTGGCCGAGCACGATCAGATCCTGAGCGGGGCCTATCCCCAGGCGCTGCTGCACGGTCAGGCTCCGGCAGCCCGGGTACTCGATACCCTCAAACGGGTGGCTCGCGAGCTGGTGTTCATGCGCCCGGAGGTGGAGGCGCTGGAGCTGGAAGGCTATGCCGCCCTGCGCGGGGTGCTCTCCACCTACGCCTGCCTGCTGGCCCTGCCTGCCAGCCAGTTCGAGCGGCTGCTCGCAGGCAACGGCGGGAGCGAGCTCTTCTTTGCTCGGCGGCTGTTCCACCGCCTCTCTGCCCGCCACCTCAAGGCGTACCGACTGGCGGTGGCGAGCCGGGATCCCCGTTTCGAAAAGGAGAGCGAGCAGGAGTGGTACTACCGGGTGCGGCTGCTGCTCGATTATGTGAGCGGCATGACGGATACCTATGCGCTGGAGGAGTTCCGGCTGTTGTCAGGGATTTGACTGAACCTCTTTTTGGCCGCATTCCACCCATATGGGTGGGAGAGATATTGCGTAAAATTCGGTGTTTTTTTACACTGCGGCAACTTGTTCAACTTTCACACGGTAAGGAGACGACCATGCAACATTCCATGTTCAACGTTGCGTTCGATCGCTGCTCTGGCAGCGCGAAGACTCGTGCTCTTTATTTGCCGCGTGGAGGGGACAGGTAACACCTGCTTTTTTCATCACCCGCGGTTGTCCCGCAGGGTGATCACCTCTCTCCGGGGGAACCGCACGTTCAACTGGAGAATATTATGTCTATCGAACTCGCCCTGCTGCGCCACGTAGAGACCCTGGTTCAAAAAAGGATCACCCGGCTGGAGCGTCGCGTCAGCTACCTGCACCTTTCGCCTGCCCTGCTCAAAGACATCGGGCTGGAAGGGCAAAATGTGCAGATCGCCCACATCCGTGAGCGGGAGTTTCAAACCGGTTTCCGGCTCGGGAACCGAATAACCTGATGGGAGGGGGCATGGCCCCCGACCTGGTGGATGGCAGGCCTGGGCCTGCCATTTTTCTTTCCTGATGAGCATTGTCTCAATTTAGTTGTCGCACATTGCGCCAAACACTCTATGATCCCCCTCCGTTTCGTATGGGAGTTGATAATGTTCCGCCGCTGCTGTCGTCTCATCCTGCTATGTGGTCTGGCTTTCTGGAGCCTGATGGTTGCGGCTGCGCCGGCGCAACTGGACCAGAGCAACTTCACCCTGGACGAACTGCACTGGCTTGCCACCCATGATGAACTGGTCGTCGGCATGCCTTCGGCGGCCTGGCCACCCTATGTCTATACCGATGGGCGCGGCAACTTCACCGGCCCCCTCGATGAGTTCGCCTCCCAGATTGCAGCCAGGCTGGGGGTGAGCCTTCGCTACCGTGCCTATGCCAACAATGCGGCGGTCCAGCAGGCCTTGCTGGATGGCAAGGTCGACATGTTGATCGGGGTGGCACCGAGCCCGACCCGCACCCTGCAGATGCAATTTACCTCCGAGCTGATGGCACTGCCCCGGGCCGTGCTGTTGACGGGGGGGCGGGAGAGCCTCTCTCTGGAAGAGGCCTATGGGGTGCGCTGGGTCTGCGTCTTCGGTGTCAGCGCCTGCGATGAGCTGCTGCGCCTGGGGATCTCGAACCTAATCACGGCCGACAGCCGGGACGAGGCGATCTTCATGCTCAAGGAGGGCAAGGCGGATGCCTATCTGGCCGAGCTGCCCATGCTGAACAGGCTGCAAGCCATGGCGGGCATGGCGCTGGCCAGGATCGACTGGATGAGGGATACCTCCCTCGCCATGGCCGTGGCACCCAGGAATGATGTCTTGCAGGGATTGCTGGAGCGGGCCCTCGAGGACATCTCTCCCCTCGAGCGTCGCGCCATTCTGGAGGCGGGGGACATCCTCGACTATGCCCTGGTGAAAAGGAGCAGGGAGATCGTCTTCAATCCGCAGGAGCAGGCGTGGTTGCAAGCACATCCGGTCATCCGCTACGGGGTTGCCCCGGATTGGCCCGGGATGAGCGAGGTGGACGACAGGGGGCGGCTCAAGGGGCTCATTGCCGATCTGCTGACACTGATGAGCCAGCGTGCCGGGCTTCAGTTCACCCTGGTGCCGACCCGGAGCTGGGCCCAGAGCATGGCGCTCTTCCAGGATCGCAAGCTGGATCTCATCCCGGCCATGACTCCCACCGCGGAGCGTCAGCAGTTTGCCCGGTTTACCCCCAACTACGCGTCGATCAACCGGGTGGTCGTGGCGAGGCAGGGGATGGCCGAGCTCACCGCCGCCAGGGCACTGAAAGGGCACAGGGTGGGCATGGTAGGGGGCTCGGTGGAGCAGGTCTTGCTGAACGAGGTGGGGGCCATCGCCGTGCCGGTGGCCAGCGATGCCGAATTGCTGCCCCTGCTGGACCAGCAGAAGGTCGACTATGTGCTGATGAGCACCACCACCCTGGAGCAGTCGCTGCAAAAGGGATTCAGCGACCGCTACCAGGTGGTCTTCTCCGGCAGCGACCTGCGGGTACCCATCGCCATGGCGACCCAGTTGCAGGATCCCATGCTGCAGCAGATCCTCACCAAGGTGCTGATCGCCATTCCCCCCGACGAGCTCTCCGCCCTGGAGAAAAAGTGGCTCTCCCTGACCATACAGACGGGACTGGATCCGAAGACGGTGCTGCTCTGGTCCTCCCTCGGCGGCGGCATTTTCCTGCTCTGCCTCTTGCTGTTCATGGGCTGGAACCGGACGTTGCGCCGCCAGATCAGCCAGCGGCGGGAGGCCGAGCGGCGGCTCGAGGAGCAGCTGGTGTTTGTCCAGATGATGCTGGATGCCCTGCCCAACCAGGTGGTGCTGACCAACGAGCGCTATGAAGTGGCAATGACGAACCGGGCGTATCGGCAGATGTTCCTCGGCGGGGAGAACCTGACGGGCTCCTATGAGCGTTTGCTCCAGGATCGATTGCCTGAGTCGATCCGCGCCAGGGTGATGGAGGAGGATGCCAGCGTCTGGGAGAGCGGAGAGGAGCTTCATGGACGGGGCGAGATCCGGTTTGATGACGATCGCCTGCACCAGATGATCTACACCAAGCGGCTCTTTGCGGGGCCCGATGACAAGCGGCTCGGGATCTTGACCGTGCTGACCGACGTGACCGAGCTGGAGCAGGCGCGGTTTGCGGCCCAGGAGGCGCAGACCCGGCTGACCCAGATCACCGACAGCATGCCGGGTCTGGTCTATCAGTATCACTGGCTTGGGCCGGGCAAGGGGCACTTCCTCTACACCTCGCAAGGGGTCAGGGAGATGGTGGGGGTCGAAGAGGAGCATGCCGGCATGGCGGTCACCGGTGCCTCCATCCTGGGGCTGACAGGCAAGGCGCACCAGGACTTCGTGGCCACGGTGGATCGTCATGCCCTGAGCATGCAGCCGCTTGATCTCGAGGTGGAGATCCGGCGCCAGGGGGAGGCGGGCTATTTGCAGATCCGTGGTCACTTCGTTCACCAGGAGGGGCTTGAAGGGGTCATATTGAACGGCGTGGTGCAGGACATCACCAAGCTCAAGCGCCAGGAGCTGGAGCTGCGCCAGGCCAGGCGGGTGGCGGAGGAGGCGACCCAGGCGCGCAGCCGCTTCCTCGCCACCATGAGTCATGAACTTCGCACTCCCATCTCCGGCATGCACGGCATGCTGGAGCTGCTGCAAATGAGTGCGCTGGACGACGATCAGCGCTACATGTTGCGCAATATCTCGACCTCCACCAACCATCTGCTCTATCTGGTGAACGACATCCTGGACTTCTCCAAGATGGAAGCCGGGCAGTTGCAACTGCACCCCCATCACTGCCGCCTGACCTCGGTGATTTGCGATGTCATCCGGGGACATGCGGCCCTGGCCTATGGCAAGGGGCTCAACGTGACGCTGCGGTGGGGGAAGACTGTGCCGGATCTGGCCTGCATCGACGGGATCAGGGTGGGGCAGGTGATCTCCAATCTGTTGAACAACGCGGTGAAGTTCACCGAGGCGGGGGCGATCGCCATCCAGGTGGATTATGAAGACGACCGGCTGGCCTTCCGGATCCGGGATACCGGGATAGGCATCGCCCTGGAGCAGCAGCGCACCCTCTTCATCCCGTTCAAGCAGGTGGAGTCCGACACCAATCGCCGGTTTGGCGGCACCGGGCTCGGGCTTGCCATCTGTCATCAACTCACCCAGAAAATGGGGGGTAGCCTGACCCTGGAGAGTACCCCCGGAATGGGCACCTGCGTGACCTTCACGCTGCCCCTGGCCGAGTGCCAGTGGGAAGCGCCGCCCCTGACCGGTCAGGTATGGTGGTGGTTTGGGGAGGATGAGGGGCTGGAATCAGTGATGGTCAGGCTGGGTGCCAGACTGGTTCGCATGGAGGCACACCATTGGCAGCAGCCCCTCGAGGGGCATCTGCTGGCGCAGGAGAATCACCTGGAACAGGCCCTTGGCAGTGACTGGCTGGCCTGTTTGCAGCGTTCGAACCTCAAGGGCATAGTACTCTCTCCCCATGAGGCCCTGCGGGGGCGAATGGGGGGCGACGCCTGGTGGCGACTGGGACAATCGCCTCTCTACCCCGATCTGTTGCTGGAAACCTGCCAGTCACTGTTCAACCAGCAGGCGAGCCAGTCGAAGGGGATGGAGGGGGAGAAGCTCAGGGGACGGGTGCTGGTGGCGGATGATCACCCCGTCAACCGGGCATTGCTGACGAGGCAGCTCGCTATCCTGGGGCTCGAATCCGAGGTGGTGGAAGATGGCGAGGAAGCGCTGCGCGCCTGGCAGGGGCAGGACTTCGCCCTGCTGCTGACCGACTGCCACATGCCGGTGATGGATGGCTATGCCCTCACGCGAGCCTTGCGGGATGCCGGGAACAGTGCTCCCATTATCGGGGTGACGGCCGATACCTCTGAGGAGGCGAGCCAGCAGATGCGTGATGCCGGCATGAACGACATGCTGTTCAAGCCCTACAGCCTGGATGCCCTGAGCCAGACCCTGGGACGCTGGTTGCCGACTCAGGAAGAACAGCTCGCCTCGGAGGCGCCCCGGCAAGCCAGGGTTCAGCTGCCAGGCATAAGCTGGTTGACCCTGTTCGGGGATGAAGCGGTGGCACGCAGCATGGCCAGCGAATACCTGGAAGCCAACGAGCAGGATGGCGAGGACATGAGGCTGGCGCTGGCCAGCCAGGATACCCAGGCGCTGGTGGAGACGGCACATCGCATCAAGGGGGCCGCGCGCATGGTAGGACAGCAGGCATTGGCAGAGGAGGCGGCCCGGCTGGAGGCGGCGGCCAGATTGAAACAACTGGACAAGCTCGATGACCTGGCCAGGGCGGTACAGGCATTGATGGACTCTATCAGAGGTGAAACGGGGTTATGGCTCGATGAATAGCGCACGGCATGAGTTGGCGATCATGGTGGTGGAGGATCACAACTTCCAGCGCAAGGCCCTGATGCACCAGATCCGCGGACTGGGCTACGGCAACCTGCTGGAGGCGCAGGACGGGGAGGAGGCGCTGGCACAGTGCCAGCACCACAGGGTCGACATCCTGTTCTGCGATCTGCGCATGCCGGGCATGGATGGCATGGCGCTGCTGCGCCGCCTCTCCCTTGGCGGGTTCCGCGGCGGCATTGTGCTGTGCAGCGCCCTGGAGGATGACGTGGTCGATGCCGTGCTGCGCATGAGCCGGGCCTATGGCCTGCAGGTGCTGGGGCGCATCGAGAAACCCGCGTCTCCCCAGCAGATCGCGCAGCTCATCGGTGCCTGGCGGCCCCAGCAGGTGCGCAGCCAGGAAGAGGATGGTTATCACCTGACCCTGGATGAGCTGCGCCGGGCGCTGGATCAGGACCAGTTGCTGCCCTGGTATCAACCCAAGGTGGGTTTTCACAACGGGGAGTGGCTCGGCATGGAGGCGCTTGCCCGCTGGCAGCACCCCGAATATGGCCTTATCTCGCCGGCCCGTTTCATCCCGCTGGCGGAGCACAACGGGCTCATCGACCCGCTCACCGAGGTGATCATCGGCAAGGCGCTGCGGGACGGCCACTTGTGGGAGAAGACCGGGCTCTCCCTGAACCTGTCGATGAACCTCTCCACCACCTCCCTCATCGAGGGGGATCTGTGCAACACCCTGCTCAGCCACTGCCAGCGCTGGAGCATCAACCCCGAGCTCATCACCCTCGAAGTGACCGAGAGCGCCTTCGTCAAGGATCTCGGCAAATCGCTGGAGGTGCTGACCCGCTTGCGGATGCACGGTTTTGGTCTCTCCATCGATGATTTCGGGACCGGCTACTCCTCCATGCAGCAGCTCGCCCTGCTCCCCTTTACCGAGTTGAAACTGGACAGATCCTTCGTGGATCGCTGCTATGAAGATCCCTCTCGCCTAGCCATCATCGAGTCCAGCATCGAGCTGGCTCGCAAGTTGGGCTTGAAATCGGTGGCCGAGGGGGTCGAAGATGAGGCGACCTGGCAATTGCTGGCGAAGCTGGGGTGCGATCAATGCCAGGGCTTCTTCTCCGCCCGCCCCATGCCCCGCGAGGAGCTGATGGGGTGGCATCAGGGTTGGCAGGCTCGTTTGCCCGCGCTCATCAGACGCTAATCCCGGGCAGGATGCCCGACGAATTCCAAGGATGGCCATGAAAATATCAAGCAAGTTGTTGTTGAGCTTCTGTTTTATCAACCTGCTCATCATTCTCTCCTCCGCCCTTGTCTATCATCAGCTCGGCCGGATCGAAGGCTCGCAAGATGCCTTGCTGGCCCAGGCCCTGCCCGCCCTGCAGCGGGACGAGGCGAGCCAGAAAGCCCTGATTGCCACCGTTTCATCCCTGCGGGCCTATCTCATCCTCGGCAAGGATCCGGCACAGGGTGATCGCATCAAACAGGAGTGGGAAGAAGCCTGGTACGCCATCGAGCGCCAGCGTTTCACCCCCGACCTGACCCGGGCACTCAAGGGTTTCAAGGGGGCACAGTCACAGGTGTGGGCCCTGGCTCACACCGAAGAGAACCTGCCCGCCCACACCCTGATGCTGCTCGAGGCCGGCCCCCTGGCGGAATCGGCCCTCGATCAGTTGCAGTCTTTTGCCAATGAAGAGGTGGCGACGCCCCAGGCGACGTTGCCCGGTGACAGGCGCCTGCTGCTCAAGCAGGTGGGGGATGCCTACAACAGCCTGGGCAATGCGCTCTCCGCCCTGCGGGATTTCCTCATCTCGGGGGAGAAGGAGTACCTGGACAAGTACCGGGACTACTACCAGTTTCACCAGCAGCGGGTGGCCGAGCTGAAACAGCAAGAGGCCAACTTCACCGAGGCACAAAAGGGGCTCTGGACGCTCTTTGAAGAGATGTCAGCCCCCTTTGCAGAGCTGGTCGGTCAGGTGATCGAGAAGCGCCAGGCCCCGGACTGGGACAGGGCCAACCACCTGATGGCCACCGAGATAGAGCCCGCCCTGACCCGGCTGGCGGATCAGCTGGCGACCCAGGTGACCCATACCCGTGCCGAGGTGGACAAGATGGCGGGGGAGATGGCGGCCGCCAGTCAGACCATTCATCGCACCCTGCTGCTGGCCACCACCAGCGTCATCCTGCTGGGTACCCTGGTGGCCCTGCTGTTCAGCCGGCGCCTGACCCGGGACATCGCCAGCCTGGTGAAACGGGCGGGCCTGGTGGCCGATGGCCGCCTCCCCGTCACCCCCTTGCCCGTGCTTCGTCAGGATGAGCTGGGAGGGCTCACGGGCTCCATCAACCGAATGTCGGCACAGCTGCGCGAGCTGGTGGGGGAGATCCAGGGGGCGGTCGGTCAGGTGGAAGGGGCTGGCCGCGAGGTGGGCCAGACCACCAATGCCATCGTGGATGATCTGGCGAGCCAGAACCAGCGGCTCGATGCGGTGGCAGCCGCCATCGAGCAGATGTCGGTCAGTACCCGGGATGTGGCGGGCAACATTGCGGACGCGGCGGGAGCGGCTCGCCAGACCGAGCAACAGGCAAGGGAGGGAGAGCAGGCCCTCGCCCGCATGGGGACCACCATGGCGCAGATTGGTGCCATGATTGCCCAGGCAAACCAGGCGATGACGCAGCTCAGCAGCCAGAGCGAGCAGGTGGGGAGGGTCACCGAAGTGATCGCCACTATCGCCGAGCAGACCAATCTGCTGGCACTCAATGCGGCCATCGAGGCGGCGCGGGCCGGTGAGCAGGGACGGGGATTTGCCGTGGTGGCCGATGAAGTGAGGCAGTTGGCCAGCCGCACCAGCGCATCGACCATGGAGATCAACCAGACCATTGCCAGCATCCAGCAGCAGACCCGGGAGACCGCGGATACCGTGGGCAGCGGCACCCTGCTGGTGGAGCAGGGGCGCGGCGCCGTGGCCTCGGTGACCGAGACTCTGGAGTCGATGGCGACGCTGGTGCAGGATCTCAGCGGCCAGCTTGCCGCCATCGCCACCGCCACCGAGCAGCAGTCAAGGGCGGCGCAGGAGGTGGCGGGCACGGTGGAGGAGATTGCCGGGCTCAGCCATCAGTCCAGCGAGCATGGCCAGCAGGGGGAGCAGATCGCCGCCCGCCTGACCCGGGAGACCGGGAGACTGACATCGGCCATCAGCCGCTTCGAACTGGATGCCTGACGCAAGTGAGAGAAAAACGGGGCAGACCTCTGGGTCTGCCCCGTTTTTTTCGGCCCGAAAACCTGGTGGTGGAAGGATGCACGCCGCAGGTGCGGTCCTGACCGTTCGGAAGCTGGGGGATGGTGTCTTGTGTACTGCCCTGTGGCTCTTTCTGCCGGCAGGACGGGTCACTCCAGGCGGCGGAAGGCCTGGTTTTCGAAGCTGCTGCAGGTCTCCTGGTTGAGCAGGTTGACCAGCAGGATGGCCCGCTTTTCGCCATCCGGTTCCAGATAGATGGCTTCAAACCCGGCGAGGGGGCCGGATTCGATAAGTACCTTGTCTCCCTGGGTCGGCAGGCGGGCATAGCTGGCGCGCGCCTCGTCGCTGTCGTCCCGGCTCATGAGCCGGTAGATCAGCTGGCTGCTGACTGGGGTCCACTCCTTGCCGAAGTGGATGATGCGACTGATGCCCCGGGTCGATTTCAGGGTGACCGGGGTGACCTCTTCCAGATCCACGTAGATGAAGAGGTAGTTGGGGAACATGGGCTCGCGCTGGGGCACGCGCTTGCCTCGCCGCAGTTTTTCAATCTCGACCATGGGGTAATAGGATTCAACGCCCTGGGCTGCCAGATGGGCGCGGGCGCGGGCCTCTTCCTTGGGTTTGCAGTAGGCCAGATACCATTTTTTCATTGTTGTTCTGTTTTTCGTGTTGCCGTGCTTGTGGCTATGATAACGGGGGTAAAAAAAAAGGCCACGCTTGACGTCAATGCTGTTCAGATAAGCACTTTTTTGACTGATTATTCATAAATTGGATTTGAGTTGAGGGGGCAAGGCTGTGTCCAGTCGATCTTCCTCCAGCCTTTATCCAGCGGGGCTTGCAATAGAAAGAGGGAGGCATCATGCCTCCCTCGATTTTTTGTCCTGATACTACGTGGACTGGAACTCAAATTCTCTTAAGTGAACAGCATTGCACGCTTGACGTGGCCTTTTTTCCAGAGTGAGTGATTACCAACCTTTCACCAGACCGCCCTTGAACAGCTCGGTCCCCTTCTTGAAGACCTCGTCGGTCTGGAAGGACTGGACGAACTCCTTGACCTTCTCGTCGTCCTTGTTGTTCTCGCGAGCAACGATCAGGTTGACGTAGGGGGACTCCTTGTCTTCGACAAACAGGCCGTTCTCGGTCGGGGTCAGACCAATCTGACCGGCGAAGGTGTTGTTGATGATGGCCAGATCCACGTCTTCCAGGGAGCGCGGCAGTTGTGCGGCTTCCAGCTCGACGATCTTGAAGTTGCGCGGGTTGCTGGCGATGTCCAGTACGGTCGCTTCCAGACCGGCACCCTCTTTAAGCGTCAGCAGGCCCTGCTTCTCCAGCAGGATCAGGGAACGACCCAGGTTGGTCGGATCGTTCGGCACCGCGATCTGGGCACCGTCTTTCAGCTCGGACAGGGCCTTGACCTTCTTGGAGTAACCGGCGATCGGGTAGACGAAGGTGTTGCCGACCGGCACCAGCTTGAAGCCGCGATCACGGATCTGGGCATCCAGGTAGGGCTTGTGCTGGAAGGCGTTGACGTCGACGCTGCCGTCGTTCAGGGCCACGTTCGGGGTGACGTAGTCGGAGAAGGTGACCACTTCGACGGTCAGGCCGTATTTTTCCTTGGCCACCTTGGCCGCGGTCTCAACCAGCTCGGTCTCGGGACCGGCGATGGCGCCCACCTTCAGGGTCTTGTTCTCTTCCTTCTGGCCGCAACCGACCAGTACCAGGGTTGCCAGCAGCGCAGCTGCTGCGGATTTGATGCCCAATTTCATAAAAAAACCTCCTGTCAGAAATCGACGATTAACGATGATCACATTGTTTGACCAGGCGCTCACCCGCGCTCTGGATGAGTTGAACCAGCACCACCAGAATGACCACGGTGACCAGCATGACGGTGGGATCGAAACGCTGGTAGCCGTAGCGAATACCCACATCACCGAGACCACCGCCTCCGATGGCACCTGCCATGGCGGAGTAGTTCACCAGGGTGACGAGGGTGATGATGACACTGTTGAGGATCCCCGGCAGGGCCTCGGGCAGCAGCACCTTGGCGATGATTTGCAGGGGTTTGGCCCCCATGGCCTTGGCCGCTTCCAGCAGGCCGTCAGGCACCTCCATCAGGGCCCCTTCCACCAGGCGGGCGATGAAGGGAATACAGCCCACGGTCAGCGGCACGATGGCGGCGATGGTGCCGATGCTGGTGCCGACGATGAAGCGGGTCAACGGAATGATGGCGACCAGCAGAATGATGAAGGGCACCGAGCGACCGACGTTGACGATGACGCCCAGGACCTTGTTGAGCAGCGGATTGGCCAGGATCTGGCCCGCCTTGGTCACGTGCAGCGCCACGCCGAGCGGCAGGCCGAGCAGGCAGCCGAACAGGGCGGAGGCAAACACCATGATGAGGGTGTCGCCCAGAGCCGAAATCAGCAGATTAATCATTGCTTCGGACATAACCCATTACCTCCAGCTGAATGTGGTTGTCGATGAGGAACTGCTGGGTGGCCTCGCACTGGGCCTCGTCCCCGAACAGTTCCGCCAGCAGGAAGCCGAACTTGACGCCACCGGCGTATTCGATGTCTGCGCTCAGGATGCTGATGTCGATGTTGAAACGGCGGCTCGCCTCGGAAATCAGCGGCGAATCCACCGTGGTCCCGGTAAAGCCGAGCTTCACCAGGGGATAGCTGCCGGGCACCCGCTCGGCACTCATCCGATCCTGATACTCCTGGGGCACTTCCAGGTGGATGGTGGAGTGGATGAAATCCCGGGCCAGCTGGGTCTTTGCATTGCTGAAGAACCAGGCCACTTCCCCCTGCTCGATGAGATGGCCGTCGCTGATGATGGCCACTTCGTCGCAGATCCCCTTCACCACGTCCATTTCGTGGGTGATGAGCAGTATGGTGAGCCCCAGCTTGACGTTGATCTCCTTGAGCAGGGTCAGGATCGAGCGGGTGGTCTGCGGGTCGAGGGCCGAGGTGGCCTCGTCACACAGCAGGACCTTGGGAGCCGGTGCCAGGGCACGGGCGATGGCGACGCGCTGCTTCTGCCCGCCGGAGAGCTCGGACGGATAGGCGTGGGCACGGGCTTCCAGCCCGACCAGGGCCAGCAGTTCGCTGACCCGGCTCTGGATCTTGTCCTTGCTCCAGCCCGCCAGCTCCAGCGGGAAGGCGATGTTGGCGGAGACGGTGCGAGAGGCCAGCAGGTTGAAGTGCTGGAAGATCATGCCGATCTGGCGGCGAGCCTGAGTCAGATCCCGCTCGCTGAGGGCGACCAGGTCCTGGCCATCGACGATGACCTGCCCCTCGGTGGGGCGCTCCAGCAGGTTGACGCAGCGGATGAGGGTACTCTTGCCGGCACCGGAGGCACCGATCACCCCGAAGATCTTGCCTTGGGGCACATGCAGGCTCACGTCACGCAGGGCGTGCACGGCATCACTGCCTTTACCGTAGACTTTGTTGAGACCGATCAACTTAATCATGGATTCTTCCGTGCTAACAGCCTTAAAGCACAGGGCGCTACAGGCGGGTAAATTGGGCAGAGGTTTCACTGGGTAGCTCTGTCATCATGGAGGATGATGCTAAGATGTCCGGATGGCTGTGTCAACGCATGTTTTTACGTCTAGACGTCTAAAAAATGGATAAGGATTCCCGCCATTTGACTATGGTGTGGAGGTATAACCACCAGTATCAATATAAGATTCCGATTTGATGACATTGGTCCGAATATAAGCTGGTAAATATCTTTTATGTCGTCGATTTGATGTCTCCCCTTCGGACAAGGTGCCCGGTCGTCCGGGCAGCATCGCTGCCGGCTTCCCCTTCCTCCTGCCGTCTCTTTTCCTGCTTTCTTTTCCATCTCCTTGATGCAGAACAATAAATGACCAGTTTGTGGCCGTGTCGACATGCCAGCTCCCTATACTGGCTGCAGGTGGATGCCAGGAGGGGGGCGAGATGCGATTCCAACAGATCAAGGACCTGATGCTCTATCTCGAGGAGCTTCATCATCGGCAAGGGCACATTTACGGGCGCCAGATCCCCCGGGTGGATGCTGAGCGCAGCAGAATGTTGCTGGCCTATCTGCAAGGGCGGGAGGATGCCGCGGCGGCTCATCTGCACGATTATCGCGAGCAGATGGGAAGCGCGGTGAAGGAGACCTGGCTGGATCAGGGGTTTGGCGAGGATCTGCTGGCCGAGGGGGATCGTCTGGCGCTGCCCGCCACAACCCAGCCCGCGGAGATAGTGGCCCTGGTGTCACGCCAGGAGGAGAGGCTCATCGGCGAGCTGGAACGTCTGGCCCGGGAGTGCCCCACGCCCGACACGGCGGCGCTGCTGAAAGCCCTGGCCTCCATGGCCCAATCCCGCCTGACCCGTCTGGTACACGGTGCTCATCGCCTCGACGATCTCTGAGCCCGGATGAGAGAGACCCGGCACGGGCCGGGTCTTCTGATGTTGCTGGCGGTCAGCCCCCTTGCCGGGCCGCGCCATAGAGGGCGGCGCCTATGATGCCGGCCTGGTTGAGGTTCGCGGCCGCCACCAGGGGAGCCCGGGTCTCAATCTTGTCGATGAACTTGTCGAGCTTGGCGGCGCTGCCGCCCCCCAGGATGAAGAGGTCGGGGGAGAACAGAAACTCCAGGCGAGCCAGGTATTTGTTGAAACGTTTGCCCCAGCGGCCCCAGGAAAGATCCTCGCGCTTGCGCACCGCATCGGAGCAATAGTGTTCGGCCACCATGCCTTCCAGCATCAGGTGACCCAGTTCGGTATTGGGCAGCAACTGGCCATTGACGAAGACGGCGGTACCGATGCCGGTGCCGACGGTGATGAGAATGATGACCCCCTGGCGATCCTGCCCGGTGCCAAAGCGCATCTCCGCCAGACCGGCCGCATCGGCGTCGTTCAGGACATGGCAGGGCAGGCCGGTCACATCGGCAAACAGGTGGGCGGCATCGGTCTCAATCCAGCTCTTGTCGATGTTGGAGGCATTCTTGGCGATGCCGTTGTGGATGGTGGCGGGAAAACCGCACCCCACGGGACCCTTCCATTGGAAGTGCTCGACCAGCGCCTTGAGGGTGTGTGCCACGGCGGCCGGGGTTGCCGGTTGCGGTGTGGCGATGCGGTGGCGTTCGCCAATCAGCTCCCCGGTTTCGGTGTCGACCAGGCAGCCCTTGATCCCGGACCCCCCAATATCTACTCCCAGCATCTGCATCAGAATCTTCCTTTTATTGTGCCGATGTTCAATGGTCGGCAGAGCATGAAAAAATGGCTGCGATCCGGCAAGTGCCAGATCACTTATGCGTGATCCGGCAGACCTTTTTCGATGCAGCGGATCAGCAATCGCGTCTTTTTATTCTCTTCCTGCTGACGCCTGGCCAGGGTCGCCAGCGCCCACTCGATATGCTCGGCCACCATGGGCGCCGCCTCAGGCAGCGCCTGTTGCAGGGCGGCCAGGACCTCGCTGCTGGCCGGTCCGTTGCCAAGGGCCACCGCCAGGTTGCGGCGCCAGCGCTGATAGCCGATGCGGCGGATGGGGCTGCCTTCCGTGTGTTTGAGAAATTCGGCCTCGCTCCAGCCCCACAAGGTCAAGAGGGGCGGGCGGTGCAGATTGGGGCGCGGGCTGAAGTCGGGCTCCGGGCTGGCATTGGCATAGCGGTTCCAGGGGCAGATGAGCTGGCAGTCGTCACAGCCATAGATGCGATTGCCCATGAGCGGCCTGAATTCCTCGGGAATGGGGCCGTCATTCTCGATGGTGAGATAAGAGATGCAGCGCCGTCCGTCTACCACATAGGGGGCGATGATGGCACCGGTGGGGCAGATATTGATGCAGGCCACGCACTTGCCACACAGCTCCTTCTCCACCGGGGCATCCACGGGCAGCGGCAGGGCGATGAGCAATTCTCCCAGAAAGAAGAAGGAGCCGGCGGACTCGTTGATCAGCAGCGAGTGCTTGCCCACCCAGCCAAGGCCCGCCTTGGCCGCCAGCGGCCTTTCCAGAATAGGGGCCGAGTCGACGAAGGGGCGCCACTCGCCCAGGGTTTGTCCCGCCGCCTGCAACAGGGTTTCGCACCGCAGCTCGATGCGCTCCCCCAACTGTTTGAGCCGGTTGCGCAGCACCTTGTGGTAGTCGCGGCCGAGGGCATAGCGGCTGATGTAGCCGAGGGTGGGATCGCGCAGGGTGGCGGCAAAGCCCGCCTCGAACGGCAGATAGTTCATCCGCACCGAGATGACCCGCAAGGTGCCCGGCAACAGCTCGTGGGGGCGGGCCCTCATCATGCCGTGGCGCGCCATGTAGTCCATGGTGCCGTGATAACCGGCATCCAGCCAGGCCTGCAACCTTGGCTCTTCCAGGGTGAGGTCGGTGTCGGCGATGCCGACCTGGTCAAATCCTAGCTCCCTTGCCCAGAGCTTGATATCGTGGGCCAGTTGCGCAAGTTCGGCAGCCGTCATGCAGCATCCCCCCTCTGCCTGCAGGAGTGTGGCAGGCGCAGGGCGGCAATATGGCGTGCCAGTTGCCGGGTCATGGGATGATGAAACGTGGGGGCCGTCATGGTAGAGGTGTTCGGGGACGCTATCCGCAAAAATGAGTGGGAGAGTCTAGCACAACCCCTGTGGCGGGCCGAGCAGATCCGCAGCATGGAACGGCGCTGGGCCGAGCAGGAGGGGTTGCCCCTCTATGTGCTGATGGAGCGGGCCGGGAGTGCGCTGTGCAACTATGCCTGTCACCACTGGCCCGACAGCCGTCAGTGGTGGATCTTCGTCGGCCCTGGCAACAACGGTGGGGATGGCTACGTGCTGGCCCGCCTTGCCCGGCGCATCGGCCTCGAGCCTCTGGTGATTGCTGCCCGGGCTCCCGGCCTGCTGAGGGGAGATGCCAGGCGGGCTGCCGAAGAGTGGCTCGCATCGGGGGGGAGCGTGACCATGGCCGAGGATCTGCTGCCCGCCACGCTGCCGCCGCCGGATCTGGTCATAGACGCACTGCTCGGTACCGGTGTCCAGCTTCCCCTCTCCTCGTCAATGACAAAGATCGTCGCAACAATCAATGGCTTGAACGCGCCCGTGCTGGCGGTGGATCTCCCCTCCGGTCTCAATGCCGACACCGGCCGCGCCATGGGCGCACTGGTGCGCGCCACCCGCACCCTCACTTTCATCGGCATCAAGCAGGGCATGCACACCGCCGACGGGGTAGACGGAGTCGGCCACCTCGACCGGGATCCCCTGGGAGTGACGCCGGGGGAGGAACGGGTTCCCGCTGCCGAGCGGATCGATTATCCCAGCCTCAAGGGGTTGCTGACCCCGCGCAGGCGCTCGGCTCACAAGGGACACAGCGGCAAGGTACTGCTGACGGGGGGGAACCTCGGGATGCAGGGGGCCATCCTGCTGGCGGGTCAGGCCTGTCTGCGGGCGGGGGCGGGATTGGTACGCCTGCGCCAGCACCCGGATTGCCCTGCGGCCAGCCTGGTTCAACCCGAGCTGATGGGATGCCCGGCGGACATGGATGAAGGGTGGGCATCGGTGCAGGTACTGGGCCCCGGGCTCGGTCAGGATGAGTGGGGCCGGGACCGGTTCGAACAGGGCATCGGAGCCGCCGTGCCACTGGTATTGGACGCCGATGGATTGAATTGGCTGGCGCAGGCCCCCCGTCATCAGGATAATTGGGTGCTCACACCCCACCCCGGGGAGGCGGCTCGCCTGCTGGGCTGCACCATCGCCGAGGTCGAGGGGGACAGGTTTGCGGCCGTCTCGCGGCTGCAACAGCGCTACGGTGGCGTGGTGCTGCTCAAGGGGGCGGGGTCGCTCATCTGCGACGGCAGGCGTATTTCCCTGTGCGACGAGGGCAACCCCGGCATGGCCAGTGGCGGCATGGGTGACCTCTTGTCTGGTATAATCGCCGCCCTCCTGGCTCAGGGCTGGTCCGCGGGCATGGCCACCCGACTCGGGGCCGTGATCCACGCAGAGGCCGCCGATCTGGCCGCCGCCGAGGGTGAGAGGGGCATGCTGGCATCGGATCTGCTGCCCTGGATCCGTCGTCTGGTCAATCCGACACAGTAACAAGTAACAAGAAGAACATGGCAAAAACCTTGATGATGACACTGCCGGACGAGGCAGCAACAGTGGCGCTGGGTGGCCGTCTGGCAAAGGCGTGCCAGCAGGCCACCACGGTATTTCTGCACGGTGCCCTCGGGGCCGGCAAAACCACCCTGACTCGAGGCTGGGTACAGGGACTGGGTCATGAGGGCAAGGTCAAGAGTCCGACCTATACCCTGGTGGAGCCCTATGAGCTTGCCCAGTGGCAGGTCTATCACTTCGATCTCTATCGACTGGCCGACCCGGAAGAGCTGGAGTTCATGGGCATTCGCGACTATTTCGCCGCCGATACCCTTTGCCTGGTGGAGTGGCCAGAGAAGGGCGAGGGCTGGCTGCCAGCCCCGGATCTCGAGATCACCCTGAGTTATGCAAACGAGCAGCGCGAGGTGCAGATTGATGCCCGCACTGCTATCGGCGAAGCCATTCTGGAACGGTTGTCATCTCAGTGCGCGTGATCCTTGTCTTTGTTCTCTCCCTGATGGCATTGCCCACCTGGGCCAATCAGCTCAAGAGTGTGCGGGTGTGGCCATCACCGGACAACACCCGGGTGGTGCTCGACATGAGCAGCGCCCCCAATTTCAACTACTTCACCCTGACCGGTCCGAACCGTCTGGTCATCGACCTGAAAGGGGCGAGCAACGCCACCAACCTGGCCCGCATCGAGAACAAGAGCGAGCTGGTGCGCAAGATCCGCGAGAGCACGCCCCTTGAACAAGGCAGCCTGCGCCTGGTGCTGGATCTCGGCTCTGCCATCAAGCCAGTGGTCTTCCCGCTGGCGCCGGCCGGTCCCTATGGCCACCGGCTGGTGATCGATCTGCCCTACGAAGAGAAGGGCAGCGCGGCGGCACAACCCGCGCCCGTCGGGGGACAGGGCAAGGCCATCGTCATCGCCATCGATCCTGGTCACGGCGGGGAAGACCCGGGCTCCATCGGCCCGCGCCGCACCTACGAGAAGCGGGTGACCCTGTCGGTGTCGCAGAAGCTGGCGGCCCTCATCGA
Organism: Aeromonas sp. ASNIH7; assembly: GCF_002903485.1. NCBI lineage: Bacteria > Pseudomonadati > Pseudomonadota > Gammaproteobacteria > Aeromonadales > Aeromonadaceae > Aeromonas > Aeromonas sp. ASNIH7. Next base: position 1,146,349 of record NZ_CP026226.1, on the reverse strand, counting down.
TCGCGAGCCCGGCATGCGTGCCGTGCTGACCCGGCGCGGCGACTACTTCGTCGACCTGAACAAGCGCTCCGAGATCGCCCGCAAGGCCAAGGCGGATCTGCTGGTGTCGGTGCACGCCGACAGCTTCCACAACTCGACCCCGCGCGGCGCGTCCGTCTGGGTGCTGTCGACCAACCGTGCCAACCGCGAGATGGGCAGCTGGCTCGAGAAGCAGGAGAAGCAGGGTGAGCTGCTCGGCGGCGTCGGCAAGGTATTGGCCGAATCCGATCCCAACCCCTATCTGGCACAGACCTTCCTGGATCTCTCCATGGACAAGTCCAGGGCCGAAGGTTATGAGGTGAGCCGCCAGATCCTGCGCTCCATGGGCAGGGTGGCCCGGTTGCACAAGAAGGCGCCGGAACATGCGAGTCTGGCGGTGCTGAAGGCGCCGGACATCCCCTCTGTACTGGTGGAGACGGGCTTTATCTCGAACCACGCCGAGGAGAAGCTGCTGGCCACCGCCAGCTATCAGGATCAGTTGGCCCGGGCCATCTTCGAGGGGATCCGCAACTATTACCGCAGCCACCCGACCAAGGGGCCCATGCTCACCGGCAAGGGGCAGGTTGCCGCCCCACCGCGTCAGGCGCCTGCCAGCAAGCCGGTCGCTGTCAGCAAGCCGGCTGCCCAGCCAACGCAGCAGGTCGTGACCAACCGGATGCCGGCGAGCGAGCCCTATCGCGTCGGTGAGGGCGGCGCCCCGGTCAGCAGTGTCGGCAGCGCCTCCGGTGCCGGCGTGATCAAACCTTACAAGGTCGCAGCCCAGGAGCCGAGTGCGCCGGTAGCCAGCGTGCAGAGCAACGACAAGTCCAACATGATCCGCCACGTGGTCACCCGTGGCCAGAGTCTCTCCCGGCTCGCCGAAAAACATGGGGTGAGTCAGGCGCGACTGGTGGAGATCAACAAGCTCAAGTCACGGGACATCCAGATAGGGCAGGTGCTCTATATTCCGCGAAAATAGCGCGGGCTGAAGAACGCAGCCCTTCTCTGCCGATGGCAGGGAGGGGCGGTGAGCGTTGATGGCGCCAGGTCCACCTCTTCCCCTTTTTCATCTGCAGGAGCAAGCGATGCCAATCCGTATATTGCCGCCGATTCTGGCCAACCAGATTGCTGCTGGTGAGGTCGTGGAGCGGCCCTCCTCCGTGGTGAAGGAACTGGTGGAAAACAGCCTGGATGCGGGGGCTGACCGGGTCGAGATCGACATCGACAAGGGAGGCGCCAAGCTTATCCGCATTCGTGACAACGGCTGCGGTGTCGCCAGGGATGAGCTGGTGCTGGCGCTGTCGCGCCACGCCACCTCCAAGGTGGCGACCCTGGACGATCTGGAAGGGATCAACAGCCTGGGCTTTCGCGGGGAGGCGCTTGCCTCCATCAGCTCCGTCTCCCGCCTCACCTTCACCTCCCGCACGGCAGAGCAGAGCGAGGCCTGGCAGGCCCAGGCGGAAGGGCGTGAGATGAGCGTCACCGTCAAGCCGGCAGCCCACCCGGTGGGCACCACGGTGGAGGTGGTGGATCTCTTCTTCAACACCCCGGCGCGGCGCAAGTTCATGCGCAGCGAAAAGACCGAATTTGCCCACATCGACGAACTGGTGCGCCGCATCGCGCTCTCCCGCTTCGACGCTACCCTGATCCTGCGCCACAACGGCAAGGTGGTGCGCCAGTACAAGGCGGCCAACACGGTGGCGGAGCAGGAGCGCCGCCTCGCCGCCGTCTGCGGTTCCCCCTTCATGCACCATGCCCTGGCGGTATCGAGCGAACACAGCGACGTGCGGTTGTGGGGCTGGCTGGCCACCCCGGCAGGAGCCAGGCCGCAGAACGACCTGCAATACACCTATGTCAATGGCCGCATGATGCGGGACAAGCTCATCAATCACGCCATTCGCCAGGCCTATGACGAGCTGCTGCCCGCCGATCGCTTCGCGGCCTATGTGCTCTATATCGAGCTGGATCCCCGCCAGGTGGATGTCAACGTCCATCCGGCCAAGCACGAAGTGCGTTTCCATCAGGCGCGTCTCATCCACGATTTCATCTTCCAGGCGCTGTTTACCGCACTGCGCCAGGACGGGGCAGGGAGCGCCACCGATGCCCCCCTGGCCGAGACCCAGGTCGAGCTGCCGGGCAGCCCGGAGATCACCTATCCGGGTCAGGCGCCGCGCACCGAGTGGTACGGTGCCGAACACGGCTATCGGGCTCCTGCCCCTGCGCGAGATGGCGACGGCGTGCGGGAAGGCGGTGGTGGCAGGGGAGGACACTACCAGCCTCCCGAACCCCCGAGCCGGGCCGCGATGCGAGGCATGGGCGCCTTGCTTACCACCCTGCCCGAGGTGGCGACGCCGGCATCCCGGCCCGGAGCCGAGAGCGGTGCCGTCGAGACGCCAGCCCGAACGGGGGAGTGGCGCGCCCTGAGCCTGGTCGAGCAGGCCTATCTGCTGATGGAGCGTCAGGGGCAACTGGCGCTGCTCTCCCTGGTGCGCGCCGAGCGTCTGTTGTTGCGCCACTGGCTGCTGGATGCCTGGGGCCAGGGGCTGGCGGCCCAGCCTCTGTTGCTGCCGGTCTCCTTCAAGCTGCCGAAAAACCTGGTCGCCCTGGTGGAGGAGCGGGAACGTCTGCTCAAACGCATGGGGCTGGAGTTGAAAAGCGGGGGACGCGACACCATGATCCTGACTCGGGTGCCCGCCCTGCTGCGCCAGACCGATCTGGCCCGCCTCTTACCCGAATTGTTGCAATTGGTCGAGAGCGGATCTGACAGTGATGCCGACGCGCAGGCTGGAGTACTATGCCAGTGGTTGGTGGAACAAGGCATAAGTGCTGAAAAAATATACGATTTTGCCACTGCCACCCGGTTGTTGACGGAACTTGTTGCCGATTTCAGTGACCAACTGGCAGACGTTCGCATGGTGCGCCCGTTGTCGCTGGCGAACGTGCTGGCCGAGTTTGCCGATGGCAACTGACGGCGTCTCGTCGTCTGTTGCATCCATATGACCAGTTTTATGCCGGCTCGCCCGTGAAGGGGCGGCCGAAGGGAGTGTTTAACGTGGCTGACTTGCCGACTGCAATTTTTCTGATGGGGCCGACGGCCTCCGGCAAGACGGATCTCGCCATTGAACTGTGCCAGGCCCTGCCCTGCGACATCATCAGCGTGGACTCCGCGCTCATCTATCGTGGCATGGACATAGGCACCGCCAAGCCGACGCCAGCCGAGCTGGCGCAGGCCCCGCACCGGCTCATCGACATCCTGGATCCCGCCATGAGCTATTCGGCGGCGGATTTTTGCAAGGATGCCCTGCGGGAGATGAAAGAGATCGCCGACCGTGGCCGCATTCCGCTGCTGGTGGGCGGCACCATGCTCTATTTCAAGGCGCTGCTGGAGGGGCTTTCTCCACTGCCTTCCGCCGATCCTGCCGTGCGGGCCGGCATCGAGGAAGAGGCTGCCCGCCTCGGCTGGCAGGCGCTGCACGACGAACTGGTGCGCATCGACCCGGTGGCCGGTGCCCGCATCCACCCCAACGATCCCCAGCGCCTGTGCCGGGCGCTCGAGGTTTACCGCATCAGCGGCAAGACCCTCACCGAGCTGACCCAGGTACAGGGAGAGGGGCTGCCCTACCGGGCGCTGCAGTTTGCCATCGCGCCGAGGGATCGGGCCGTGCTGCACCAGCGCATCGAACAGCGGTTTGACAAGATGCTGGGCAGCGGCTTCGAGCAGGAGGTCAGGGTGCTTTACGAGCGGGGGGATCTCACCCCGGATCTTCCCTCCATTCGCTGCGTGGGATACCGCCAAATGTGGGACTACCTGGCGGGGGAAGTGGAGTATGATGAGATGCGTTATCGCGGCATTGTTGCCACCCGCCAGTTGGCCAAGCGTCAGATGACCTGGTTGCGCGGTTGGCCTGATGTGACCTGGTTGGAATCTGGTGAGTCTGGCAATCTGGCCAGGGTCGTCGCCCAAGCTGGTCCGGCTTGACACTCCTGTATAATCAGGTTGTTATATTGAATATCCGGTGTTTAAAAACAACAAACTATAAGGAAAAGAAAGATGGCTAAGGGGCAATCTCTCCAAGACCCGTTTTTGAATGCGCTGCGCCGTGAGCGTATTCCTGTTTCTATCTATTTGGTGAACGGCATCAAACTGCAGGGTCAGATCGAATCGTTTGACCAGTTTGTCATTCTGCTGAAGAACACCGTGAGCCAGATGGTCTACAAGCACGCCATTTCCACCGTGGTGCCGGCCCGTGCCGTCAACCATCACCAGCACGCCCCGGGCGCCGCCGGTGAAGAGCAGGGTGAAGCCGAGGCGTGATATCCTGCGGCGAGTTCACTCGCCAACTCAGATCCATCATGATACCTGTCAAGGAGCAAGCGCTTGTTTGACCGTTACGAAGCTGGTGAACAGGCCGTTCTGGTACATGTCAACTTCAGCGATGAGGGCGAGCGGGAGGATCTGGACGAGCTCAAGATGCTGGTGAGCTCGGCCGGGGTCAATGCACTGGGGGTGATCACCACCAGTCGCAGCGCACCCAGCGCCAAATTTTTTGTCGGCAGCGGCAAGGCGGAAGAGATCGCGTCCCAGGTCCAGATGCTGGACGCCGACGTGGTCATCTTCAACCATGCTCTGACCCCTGCCCAGGAGCGCAACCTGGAGCGTCTGTTCCAGTGCCGGGTCGTGGACAGGACTGGTCTTATCCTCGATATCTTCGCCCAGCGCGCCCGCACTCACGAAGGCAAGTTGCAGGTCGAACTGGCCCAGTTGCGCCATCTTTCCACTCGTCTGGTGCGAGGCTGGACCCACCTTGAGCGACAAAAGGGGGGGATCGGTCTGCGCGGCCCGGGTGAAACCCAGCTTGAAACCGACCGACGCCTGCTGCGTGAGCGCATCAAGGCCATTTTGCGCCGCCTCGACAAGGTGGCCAAGCAGCGGGAGCAGGGGCGCCGTGCCCGCAACCGCAACGAAGTGCCGACCGTTTCTCTGGTGGGGTATACCAACGCCGGAAAATCCACTTTGTTCAACCAACTTACAGATGCCAGCGTGTATGCTGCCGACCAATTGTTCGCAACCCTGGACCCCACCCTGCGCAAATTGGTGATCCAGGATGTGGGTGATGTGATCCTGGCGGATACAGTTGGATTTATTCGGCACTTGCCCCATGATCTGGTCGCGGCCTTCAAGGCGACCCTGCAGGAGACTCGCGAAGCGGACCTGCTGCTGCATGTGGTGGACTGCGCCGATGAACAGATGCAGGAGAATATCGAGTCGGTCCAGCGTGTGCTGGCCGAGATCGAGGCGGATGACCGTCCCCAACTGATGATCTGCAACAAGATCGACAAGCTGGGGGATCGTCCGGCTGGTCTTGAACGGGATGAGGCTGGGCGACCGGTGCGAGTCTGGTTGTCGGCCCAGACTGGCGAGGGCAGTGAATACCTGTTCCAGGCACTGACTGAACTGCTGGCCGGCTCCATGGTGCATCACACCCTGCAACTGCCCCCTTCCGCCGCCAGACTGCGCAGTGCGCTCTATCGGCTGAAAGGTATCGAGCAGGAAGGTTTCAGCGAGGAGGGGGACTTTGTGCTGGAAGTTCGCCTGCAACTGGCTGACTGGAACCGCCTCATGAAACAAGAAGGTGAGAGTTTACAACGCTTTATCAGGCATTGATGGGTCGATGAACATAAATGGTTTGCTGATTTCATCGCTCCTCTGTGGCCCGATAGAGATGATATCCATCCGCATGTATTAATGGAGACGCTGATGGCTTGGAATGAGCCTGGTAACAATGGCAAAGACCGTGACCCCTGGGGGAACAACGGCAAGAATCAGGGCCCCCCTGATCTGGACGAGATGCTTCGCAAGGTGAGCCGTCGTTTTGGCGGTCTGCTCGGTGGTGGCAAATCCGGTGGTGGTGACGTCGGCAAGTTCGGCCTCTCCATCGCCTTGGTGGTGGCCGTGGTGGTGTGGGTCGTCAGCGGCTTCTACACCATTCGCGAAGCCGAGCGGGGCGTGGTGCTGCGCTTTGGCGAATACTCCCACAACGTGGATCCCGGCCTGCGCTGGAAACCGACCTTCATCGACCGGGTGATCCCGGTGGACGTGGAGTCTGTCCGTTCCCTGCCGGCGTCCGGTTTCATGCTGACCCAGGATGAGAACGTGGTGCGGGTCGAGATGGACGTGCAGTATCGGGTGGTCGATCCCGAGCAGTACCTGTTCAGCGTGACCAACGCCGACGAGAGCCTGAGCCAGGCCACCGACAGCGCCCTGCGCTACGTGGTGGGTCACACCCGGATGGACGATGTGCTGACCACGGGTCGTGAGAAGGTGCGTCAGGAAACCTGGCAGGTGATCGACAGCATCATCGAGCCCTATCAGATGGGTCTGCAGATCGTGGACGTCAACTTCCTGCCGGCGCGTCCGCCGGAAGAGGTGAAGGATGCGTTTGATGACGCCATCTCCGCCCAGGAAGATGAGCAGCGTTTCATCCGTGAAGCGGAAGCCTATGCCCGTGAAGTGGAGCCCAAGGCTCGTGGCCAGGTCAAACGTCTGGAGCAGGAGGCCGAAGCCTACAAGTCCCAGATCGTGTTGAAGGCCAAGGGTGAAGTCGCTCGCTTCAACGAGCTGCTGCCCCAGTATCAGGCCGCGCCCGAGCTGACCCGTGATCGTATCTACCTGGAAACCATGGAAGAGCTCTATCAGCAGGCCAACAAGGTGGTGGTCGACATGCCGGCTGGCAACAACAGCATGATCTACCTGCCGCTCGACAAGCTCTCTGGCAAGGCGAATGCCGTGCAACCGGCACGTCCTGCGGGCACCCCGGCAGTCGAGGCGGCCCAGCCGTCCAACGAAGGGGCCAACTCCACTCCGACCCCGCTGCGTGGCGGTGATCGTTTCAGCACAGGGAGAAACTGATAGATGAAAAAGCTAGCTATTGGTGTCATCGCTGTGGCCGCCATGGTCTGCTTCTCTTCCATCTTCATCGTCGATGAAGGACAGAAGGGGATCGTGGTGCAGTTTGGCAAGGTGAAACGGGTCGACTCCGGTGAACCGCGCCTGTACGAGCCGGGTCTGCACTTCAAGGTGCCTCTCATCGACCAGGTACGCAAGATGGATGCCCGCATCCAGACCCTGGAAGGCCAGGCGGATCGCTTCGTTACGTCCGAGAAGAAGGACCTCATCATCGACTCCTACGTGAAGTGGAAAATCGAGGACTTCTCCAAGTACTACCTAGCGACCGGTGGTGGCAACAAGATCCAGGCTGAAGACCTGCTCAAGCGCAAGATCAACAACGGCCTGCGTTCCGAGATCGGTAACCGCACCATCAAGGACATCGTCTCCGGCGAGCGCAGTACCGTGATGGAAGATGCCCTGATGAAGATGGCGCGCTCCTCCGAGCTCGGCATCAAGGTGGTGGATGTGCGCATCAAGCAGATCAACCTGCCGGTGGAAGTTTCCAGCTCCATCTATCAGCGGATGCGTGCCGAGCGGACCGCGGTTGCCCGTGAACACCGTTCACAGGGCCGCGAGCAGGCCGAGATCCTGCGTGCCGACATCGACCGCAAGGTGACCGTGATGATCGCCGACGCCGAGAGTAATGCCCGTCAACTGCGTGGTGAAGGGGATGCCGAAGCCGCCAGGATCTATGCCGACAGCTACAAGAAGGACCCGGAGTTCTTCAGTTTCGTGCGCAGCATGGAGGCCTATCGCAAGAGCTTCGCCGGTGGCAACGACCTCATGGTCCTGAAACCGGACAGCGAGTTCTTCCGCTACCTCAAGTCGCCGCACGGCAACAAGCAGTAAACATGTGTTGATATGACCCAAGGGCCTGATGATTCAGGCCCTTTTGTTTGGCGGTCAGGGGCTTGCCGGTATCCCGGCAGCTTGTGGACGTAGTGGTTGAAAGGAGAGGTGATGCTGACATCCATCTTGATGGGACTGGGCTTGCTGTTGCTGTTCGAAGGATTGGGGCCCTTGCTCGCTCCCAGGGCATGGCAGCAGATGCTGCGCCTGCTCGGGGAGTTGCCGCCGGAACAGCTGCGCCGCATCGGCGGCTGTCTGGTGGTGGCAGGTGGTGTCATCTTGTGGGCGTTGGCCCGTTAGAGCCTGTGTTGATACGACAGTGGCACGGGGAATTCGGACAATAAAAAAGAGGCCAGAGGGCCTCTTTTTTATTGTCCGCCGGCTGGCATCAGGCGCTGCGCTGCACCGCCATGTGGGCCAGGGTCTCCAGCGCTTGCTTGTGCCGGGAGTCCGGCAGGATGGCGAGGGCGGCGATGGCCTTGTCAGCCTCTTCCCGAGCTCGCTGGCGGGAGTATTCGAGAGCTCCGGTGCGATCCAGGATGCCCAGAATACGCTCCAGGTGATCCATACCGTTGCGGTGCTCGATGGCATCGCGCACCAGTTGACGCTCTTCCGGGGTACCCACTTCCATGGCGCGCAACAGCGGCAGGGTCGGCTTGCCTTCGGCCAGATCGTCACCCACGTTCTTGCCCATCTCCTCGCTCTGGGAGCAGTAGTCCATCACGTCGTCGATGATCTGGAACGCGGTACCCAGGTACTTGCCGTAGTCGGTCATGGCCTGCTCGACGGGCTCGGGCTGATGGGTCAGCACGGCGGCGAGTCGGGTCGCGGCTTCAAACAGCTTGGCGGTCTTGCAGTAGATGACCGTCATGTAGCTCTCTTCCGTGGTATCCGGATCGTTGCAGTTCATCAGCTGCAGCACTTCTCCTTCGGCGATGGTATTGGTGGCATCGGAGAGGATCTCCATCACCTTCAGGTTGGAGAGTTCGCTCATCATCTGGAAGGAGCGGCTGTAGAGGTAGTCACCCACCAGAACGCTGGCGGCGTTGCCAAACAGGGCGTTGGCGGTTTCCCGGCCGCGGCGCAGGTCGGATTCGTCGACCACGTCGTCGTGCAGCAGGGTGGAGGTGTGAATGAATTCGATGATGGCTGCCAGTTTCAGGTGATCTTCACCCTCATAGCCCAGTGCGCGTGCGGCCATCACGGTCAGCATGGGGCGCATCCGTTTTCCGCCTGCACTGACAATATAGAAACCCAGCTGGTTGATCAGGCTGACATCGGACTGGAGTCTCGCCAGGATCAGTTCATTGACCGCCGTCATGTCGGCGGCACAGAGCGCACGGATAGTCTGTTGGTCCATAAGTCTCGTAACGTGACGGCAGCATTTACTGCGTTTTTAGCAATGGCGGGGATTCTACACGATTTCACAATGGGTTACAGTTAGGCGTTTATTCACGGCGGCAGATATGCGCACAAAATAAACTTTTTGCTAAATTGGCCTTGCCTCGGCAAATCGTTCTGCGTAGAATGCCCGCCCATTGTTATAGGTTTTTGCGCGTGTCTGGCCTTGAGCAAAAGACACGCCTTTACGGAGTTAATCAAATGTACGCGGTATTCCAAAGCGGCGGAAAACAACACCGTGTGGCCGAAGGTCAAATCGTTCGTCTGGAAAAGCTGAACGTTGAGACTGGCGCTACCATCGACTTCAACGAAGTGCTGATGGTTGCTGCAGGCGACACTTTCAAAGTAGGTGCTCCTTTCGTTGAAGGTGGCAAGGTTGTAGCTGAAGTTGTGGCTCACGGCCGTGGCGAGAAAGTGACTATCGTCAAGTTCCGTCGTCGTAAGCACCACCGTAAGCAAGCGGGCCACCGTCAGTGGTTCACTGAAGTCAAAATCACTGGCATCAGCGCTTAATTAGAGGAGTCCGATAGATGGCACACAAAAAAGCTGGCGGTTCATCCCGCAACGGTCGCGATTCTGAAGCTAAACGCCTGGGCGTGAAGCGTTTCGGCGGCGAAACAGTTCTGGCTGGCAGCATCATCGTTCGTCAGCGCGGCACCAAGTTCCACGCTGGTGAGAACGTTGGTCTGGGCAAGGACCACACTCTGTTCGCTACCGCGAACGGTAAAGTGCAGTTCGAAGTTAAAGGTCCGCAGAATCGTAAGTACGTCAGCATCGTTGCTGAGTAATTACGGACCGCAAGGATCCGAAGCCCCGCCAACCTGGCGGGGCTTTTGTTTTTCTGATGAGTTTGACGAAAAAACGGCACGCGGATGAGCCGGCGCTGACAGCCCTCATCGGCCAGATGCGCCTCGCCCGAAGGGGCCCGTATCACTATAATTGCGTATCGGTTTTTCGAATTAAGGTGACGGTTACCTATGAAGTTTGTTGATGAAGTCCAGATTCGAGTCGATGCCGGTGACGGTGGTAACGGTTGTGTGAGCTTCCGCCGCGAGAAGTACATCCCGAACGGCGGCCCGGACGGCGGTGACGGCGGTGATGGTGGCGACGTGTATCTGGTGGCCGATGAAAACCTGAACACCCTGATCGACTACCGTTTCGAGCGCTTCCACGCCGCCGAGCGTGGCGAGAACGGCCAGAGTGCCAACTGTACCGGTCGTCGCGGCAAGGACAAGATCCTGCGCGTGCCGGTGGGAACCCGTGCCACCGATGAAGACACCGGCGAACTGCTGGGGGATTTGACCAGTCACGATCAGAAGCTGCTGGTTGCCAAGGGCGGCTTCCACGGCCTTGGCAACACCCGCTTCAAGAGCTCGGTCAACCGGGCGCCGCGCCAGAAGAGCAACGGCACCCCGGGTGAAGTGCGTACCCTGAGGCTGGAGCTGCTGCTGCTGGCGGATGTCGGCATGCTGGGTCTGCCCAACGCAGGCAAGTCCACCTTCATTCGCGCCGTTTCTGCGGCCCGTCCGAAAGTGGCAGACTACCCCTTCACCACCCTGGTACCGAACCTGGGTGTGGTACGCGGTGAAAACTCCCGCTCCTTCGTCATTGCCGACATTCCCGGCCTCATCGAAGGGGCTGCCGAGGGAGCAGGCCTGGGTATCCGCTTCCTCAAGCACCTGGAGCGTTGCCGCGTCCTGATCCACCTGGTGGACATCTGCCCGGTGGATGGCTCCGATCCTGCCGAGAACGCCGTGACCATCGTCCGGGAGCTGGAAAAATACAGCCCCGAGCTTGCGGGCAAGCCGCGCTGGCTGGTGTTCAACAAGATGGACCTGATCCTGGAAGAAGAGGCTCAGGAAGTGATGGACAGAGTCAAGGCAGCCCTCAACCACGAAGGTCCGGTCTACGCCATCACCGCCATCAGCAAGGAAGGCACCAAGAAGGTGTGCTACGACATCCTGGATCTGCTGGACACCATGCCCCGTCAGCTGGCGGAAGATGCCAGAGACGCCATCGAGAAGGTGGAGTTCAAGTGGGATGACTATCACAAGAACCAGCTGGCCAAGGCGGAAGCCGATGCCCTGGCGGCGTCCAAGGCCTTCGATGATGGCCTGGACGATGACGACTGGGACGATGAGGACGACGACGGCGTCGAAGTCATTTACGTTCGCGATTGAGCATCATGTTCGTGACAAGACCGGAGCCAGACAGGCTCCGGTTTTTTTATGGGAGGATCGACGGGGTCACCCTATAGATATATTTTTCATGTCTCTTATTGCCTGACAGTGGCTGCGGATTATACTGCGCACCTGAATGTAACCTGTATGAAACATTATGCTAACCATTCAAATTGAATCGATATGCATGACTGTTTTGGTTTGTTCTTATGGATGGTTCGCCTGATAAAATATTTATGCTTGAAATGATCAATTAACGGCTTGTTTGTGCAGTTTTTTGGGTTATTCTTGCGCCCGTTTTCCGGGCGAGGGCATGAGTATGCAGGCGGCCCGGCTGAAGGAAAAGTCACATTTAAGGCTGTTTATATGTTGGAAAAGACCCTGGAAGCACCGGCAATCCGTACTCGCCGCAACGTGCTGATGTTTTTGATCCCGTCACTGATCGGGATCCTGCTGTTCATGACCCCGGTCATCTATGACGGCAATGTCACCATTCCCGTCGCCGTGTTGGCGAAGCTGGTTCAAACGGTGTTTGCCGATCATCTGGTGGCCATGGTCAGCGCCATCATCACCACCACCATGCTGATGACCCTGATCGCCTGGCTGTTCAAACCGGCGATCCTGGTAAAACGCCCCTTCCTCAACAGCCTGTTCAACGTCTCCCCCTTCTGGGCGTGCGTGCGGGTGCTGGGCGGGGTCTTCGTGCTGTTGACCTTCTTTGAAGCCGGTCCCGAGGTGCTGCGCTCAGGGGCGACCGGCGGCCTGGTGCTGCACGATCTGCTGCCGGTACTGTTCTCCGTCTTCATCTTTGCGGGCCTGCTGCTGCCCTTGCTGCTGGATTTTGGTCTGCTGGAGTTTGTCGGTACCATGATGACCCGCATCATGCGTCCGGTGTTCCGTCTGCCGGGTCGTTCTGCGGTGGACTGCTTCGCCTCCTGGCTCGGTGATGGCAGCGTCGGGATCCTGCTGACCAGCAAGCAGTATGAAGGCAAGTTCTACACCCAGCGGGAAGCGGCCGTCATCGGTACCACCTTCTCCGCCGTCTCCATCACCTTCTGTCTGGTGGTGATCTCCCAGGTGAAGCTGGAGCATATGTTCGTCCCCTTCTACCTGACCGTCTGCCTGGCCGGTGTGGTGGCCGCCATCGTGGTGCCGCGCCTGCCGCCGCTCTCCTGGAAGAAGGATGTCTACAGCGACGGTACTCCCCTGTGCCGCAAGCAGGAGGCCATCCCCCATCAGCACAGCGTGCTGAGCTACGGCTACCATCGTGCCCTGACCAAGGCCGACAGCATGACGGATCTCGGCGCCGTGGCGCGTGAAGGGGTGAAAAACGCCCTGGACATGGTATTTGGCGTGCTGCCGGTGGTGATGGCCGTCGGGACCTGTGCCCTGATGCTGGCGGAGCACACCCCGGTGTTCAACTGGCTGGGGGCGCCCTTCGTGCCTTTGCTCGAGCTGCTGCAACTGCCGGAGGCGGAAGCCGCTTCCAAGACCATCATGGTGGGCTTCGCCGACATGTTCATCCCGGCGGTGCTGGCCTCCACTATCGAGAGCGACATCACCCGCTTCGTGATCGCCGCCATGTCGGTCACCCAGCTCATCTACATGTCGGAAGTGGGCGCTCTGTTGCTGGGCAGCAAGATCCCGGTCAAGTTGTGGGAGCTGTTCGTCATCTTCCTGCTGCGCACCCTGGTCACCCTGCCGGTGATTGCCGGTGTGGCGCACCTGCTGTTCTAAGGGACGAAGTGGAACGAAAAACGGTCAACCCGGGTTGACCGTTTTTTTATGGGCGAGTGTCGGCGGAAGGTCAGTGTGATCCTGCCAGCAGGGCCTGGCATTCGACCTCGTCCAGCTGCTCGGGGGCGAGGAAGCGTCTGGCGTAGTCCCGCCAGATGCCGCTCTCGATGAAGAGGGCAAACAGGGCCGGGTCTATGTGCTGTTCCTGCACCATCTTCACCATGATGGCCAGGGACTGGGAGACCGTTTTGCCAGACTTGTAGGGGCGATCGCTCGCCGTCAGCGCCTCGAAGATGTCTGCAATGGCCATGATGCGGGCGGGAATGCTCATCTGCCCCCCTTGCAACTGGCGCGGATAGCCCGTGCCGTCCATCCGCTCGTGATGGCCCCCCGCAATCTCCGGCACCTTGCGCAAATGGCGGGGGAAGGGGAGCTTCTCCAGCATGCGTATGGTCTGGATGATGTGATCGTTGATCTTGTAGCGCTCCTCTTCGGTGAGGGTGCCACGGCCGATGGCGAGGTTGTAGCGTTCCCCCCGGTTGTAGAGGTGGGTGGGCACCCGCACCTTGAAGCCCCATGGGTTGTGTCGGGCGAGATTGTCGTGCTCGGGGCGAGGGATGAGATGGACCGCCTTGTCGGCGAGCAGCGACTCTCGGCAGGGGAGGGGAGAGGGGGCCTCCTGGTGGCGCTTGCGTTCCTCCTGACTGATACCGAGCCGATCGTCCAGAGTGCGCAACCAGGTGCGGCTGGCAATGGCATCCAGCCTGGCTAGCTTCTCCGGCGCCATCCACTCGCCCCCCAGATTGCACTCGGCCACGAAGGCAAACTCCTGATCCAGGGTGTGCCAGAGGGGGAGCAGGGCCTCGAGGGCGGCCTGCTGCCCGGATGGGGGCAGCAGGGCGCAGAGTGCCTCGATGTGGGCATCCCGCTTGAGCACCTCGAAGCGGGTGCGGATCTCGTGGATCCTGTCGTAGATGGTCTCGAGCTTGGTCGCCTTGTCCACCACGAACTCCGGGGTGGTGACCTTGCCGCAGTCGTGCAGCCAGCTCGCAATATGGATGGCCTCCCACTCCTCTTCGTTGAGCCGGAAATCGGCAAAGGGCCCCGTCTGCTGTGAGCAGGCAGCCTGGGTCAGCATCCTGGCCAGTTCCGGCACCCGCTGGCAGTGGCCGCCGGTGTAGGGGCTCTTGGCATCGATGGCACCGGCGATGAGCTCGATGAAGGCTTCCAGCAGTTGCTTCTGCTCCTCCAGCAGGCGCTGGTTTTCGATGGCGGAGGAGGAAGTGCCCGCCAGCGCCTCGATGAGGCTGATGCGCGAGGCCAGTTCGCGGGCCGAGCAGTCTGGCAGGATCAGCAGCAGGCAGCCGATCAGCTCCTGACGGTGGTTGTGAAGGGGCTCGACCAGCAGTTGGCAGGCACCAGGGAAGGGGCCCCAGTCGGTGAGGAAGCGGGCCCACTGTGCCTCGTCGAGGGGCAGGCAGAGGCGCTCCGTGTGGTAGAGGCCACCGAGCAGCGCCGCCTGCCACTGTACCTGTTCGCACGCCAGCGGCTGCCCCTGCCAGATGGCGTGAACGGCCTGCATCTCGCTCTCCTGGGCCAGGAAGAGGCAGCCGCCCTCGGCCTGGGCAGCCGCCACCGTCTCGTGCAGGATGCGGCTGAGCAATGAATCGAAGCGATGCTCTGCCGCCAGTGCCCGGCCCATGTTCATGAAATTGCCGAGGGTCAGGCGCATGCTGGACATGGCGCGGGCGAGGTCGTCAATTTCGCGGATTGCCGAATCCGGCCCCGGGCTTTCGCCAAAGTCGAAGTGCTGGATCCGCTCAGCCTCCCCGGTCAATACCAGCAAGGGGGCGGCAGTGCGCCGGGCAGCCAGCCAGATGACGGGCAGCAGGAGCAGCAGACCGGCAAGGGCCCAGGCGAGATTGTGCAGCGCATCCTGGCGCGCCGGGGCGGTGAGCACCTCGGTGGGCACCAGGAGGGCGAGATAAAACGGGGACTCTTCCCCGAGGGAGGAGAGATTGACCAGCCACTCCTGACCCTGAACCGTTGCCAGGGTCAGCTCGGCGGGGTGATGCAGCAGGGCAGGCCGCGCGGCCATCTCCTGTTGCAGCCTGGTGAGAATGGGGTGATTGAGGGCCGACAGCATGGGCAGGCGGCTCAGTTGCTCGAAGCTTGGGAGGCGCTCGGGATCCGTGGCCAGCAGGGTCCCGACCTCGTCAAACAGCACCAGCTGGCTGTGACCGGGCAGGGGCAACTCGCCGATGAGGGAAGAGAGCCCCTCCACGCCCGCATCGAGCCCGATCACCGCCCGGCGATCGTCGCTCTCCACCGCCAGTGTCATGCCTGGCTCCCGGGTAGTGAAGAAGAGGTAGGGGTGGGTCACTATGATGCCCGTGCTCCAGCGCGCCTCCTTGTACCAGCCCCGATCTCGAGGATCGAAACGGTAGTCCGGCATGGGGCGCCGCTCCAGCAGCCGCAGCCGCTGGTCGAAATAGAGGAACTTTCCCTGTCCCTGATGCAGGCTCTGGACCAGCAGGCGGCTCTCGGGCGGAGGCGCCTCCAGCACCCCTCTCGCCCGTTCGGTCAGCTTGCGTACCAGAAAGAAATCGCCGTCCTCGTAACCGGCATAGATGGCACCGTAACTGGTACTGTTGGCCAGCACTTCCGCCAGCTGGGGCAGGAAGGCTAGCCGCGTCTCGAGGTCTGTCATGGCGGACAGCTGGCCGCTGCGCAGCAGATTCAGGGACATGCGGGCCGGTCGCTGGTTCAGCTTGATGGCGAGGGCAAGCTGCTCCCGGTATTGCTGGAAGCTCTGACGTTCGTGCTCCAGCCCCTGCTGCATGCCCTGCTGGAACTGCAGCACGATGAGGGCGCCCCCCAGCAAGGAGAAGAGCAGGATGAAAAGGGTGGCAATGTGTACGTAAAAGGGTCTGCGACTGAGACTTGCGTTTGTCATGGACGGATCCTTGTCCCCTGGCGATCGCCGTATTGGTCACCTAACAGTGTGCTTGCTGGATGACAAAAAGCCTAGGACTCGATCTTGCGCTCTTCGGCCCCAAATCAACAGCCAGCCTTCGCGCTGCGCCCTTGCCCTGTGGTGAGATGATTCGTTCAGATATCTCGTGCTACATTGCTCCCCTGATAAACGCCCTGTGAACCAATGGAGTGTCCCATGTCTGTCGTCCCCTATTCCGTGCTGGATCTGGTGCCCGTTCCCGAAGGTGGCCTGCCGTCCGAGTCGTTTCGCCACTCGCTGGATCTGGCTCGCCATGCGGAGCGCTGGGGTTACCACCGCTACTGGCTGGCGGAGCACCACAACATGCCGGGCATTGCCAGCGCCGCCACAGCGGTGCTGATTGGCCACCTGGCCGGGGGCACCACGACGTTGCGGCTCGGGGCTGGCGGCATCATGTTGCCGAACCACTCCCCCCTGGTCATTGCGGAGCAGTTCGGTACGCTGAGTTCCCTCTATCCGGATCGCATCGATCTCGGCCTGGGCCGCGCCCCTGGCAGCGATCAGCGCACCATGCACGCGCTGCGCCGCCAGCGCAGCGGCGAGGTGGATGATTTCCCGGCGGATGTACGCGAACTGATGAGTTATTTTGGCGACGAGGTCGGTGCCGTGCAGGCGGTGCCGGGTCAGGGACTCCATGTGCCCATCTGGCTGCTGGGCTCCAGCCTCTACAGTGCCCAACTGGCTGCGGCCATGGGGTTGCCGTTCGGCTTTGCTTCCCACTTCGCTCCCGCCATGTTGCTGCAGGCGCTGGAGATCTACCGTACCCAATACCGCCCCTCTGCCCGCTGGCCCAAACCCCATGCGGTGGTGTGCGTGAATCTGATCGCCGCCGACACCGACCGTGAGGCCCGCTTCCTGTTCACCACCCTACAGCAGCAGTTCCTGCGTCTCTACCGGGGGGATGCCGGCAAGCTGCCACTGCCGGTGCAGACGCTGGGGGATGAGTGGTCTCCCCGCGAATTGATGGCGATGGAGCAGACCCTGGCTCGCTCCCTGGTGGGGGAGCCGGATCGGGTACGCCACGGCCTCAAGGCTCTGCTGGCAGAGACCGGAGCGGACGAGCTGATGTTCAACGGCCCCATCGTCGATCATCAGGCGCGCCTGCGCTCCTTCGAGATTGGTGCCGAGCTGATGCAGGGGTTGTAACCCCCGCGACGCCTGGCCGCCAGCGGCACGCCAAGCCTGGCTGCTCGGGGCGCAAAAGCCACGATTGCGTGGTAGTAACTTTATGATTTTTAAAGGAAGTCAGGTGAGTGTCGGCCATCTGTCGTGTCGCCTCTCATCCCCTTCCCCTATGCTGGCCCTGTCAATCACCACAAGGAGCGCAAGATGATCGTCAGGAAGTTGAGATTGCAACGGGGATGGTCCCAGGAACAGCTGGCGACCCTCACTGGCCTGAGCGTTCGCACCATTCAGCGAATAGAGCAGGGCCAGCAACCTGGACTGGAATCCCTCAAGGCCCTGGCCGCCGTCTTCGAGCTCGATGTGACCCAACTGCAGGAGAGCGAGATGAAAGGGAATGAGGGCGAAGATCGGGGACGCGTGCAGGTGGCGCGGGATGAGCGGGAGGCGATGAAGTTCGTGGAGGGGCTCAGGGGCTTCTACGGCCACCTCATGAGCTATGTGCTGGTGATAGGGGGGCTGTTCATCATCAACTACCTGAGCAACCCGGATTATATCTGGGCCTGGTGGCCCATGCTGGGCTGGGGGTTGGGATTGGCTTCTCACGCCATCAACCTGTTCCAGCCCTTCAAGCTGTTTGGCCCGGAATGGGAGCGGCGCCAGGTCGAGAAACGGCTGGGGCGCAGGCTCTGATCCGCTCATCATGAAAAAACGGGCCCGGCATTGCCGGGCCCGTTCTGTTTTCAGCTCCATTTCGCAGGAGAGGGCATTGCTGTCCTCTCAACGGCGGATCATTCCCTTGTTCCGCAAAGAGCCGCTCTACTTGGCATAGGCCGGGCAGGGGGTGGCGATCAGGGTGTCGTCCTCGTAGCGCCACAGGGTGAGGCTGTTGCCCCAGACGCACCCGGTGTCGAGTCCCTTGATATCGGATTTGCCGGTGTTGCCCATCAGGGCCGCCCAGTGGCCGAAGACCAGGATGGGGTCATCCACATGGTGCTCGCGCTGCTCGAACCAGGGGCGCAGGCCCGGGGTCGATTCGGTGGGGCCCTTCTTGCATTTGAAGTCGAGGCGCCCGTCGAAGTAGCAAAAGCGCATCCGGGTGAAGCTGTTGATGATGTAGCGGTAACGCTCTATGCCCAGCAGGTTGTCGTTCCAGCTGTCGGGCTGATCGCCATACATGTTGTGCAGCAGCCAGCTGTACTGATCCCCGCGCAGCAGGCTCTCCACCTCCCGGGCGCAACTGCGGGCGGTGTGGGCGTCCCAGGCGGGGGAGAGGCCCGCATGCACCATCATGATGGGCAGGTCGGGGTGTTCTGCCAGCAGGGGACGGTGACGCAGCCACTCCAGCAGCTCGTCCCGATCCGGCGCCTCCATCAGCGCCTGCAGCTTGTCTTTCTTCTTGAGCGGGGCGACCCCGTGGGCCACCGCCAGCAGGTGCAGGTCGTGGTTGCCGAGCACGGTGACGGCCTGCTGCCCCAATGATTTGACGAAACGCAGGGTGTTGAGGGAGTCCGGCCCCCGGGCGACGAGATCGCCGCACAGCCAGAGCGTGTCGTTATCGAAGTCGAACTCGGCAAGATCCAGCAGACGGCGCAAATCGTCGTAGCAGCCCTGGATATCACCGACGAAACAGTTCGCCATGAAACCTCAGTTGATTATGTTGGGGACGGCCAGCGTGAAGGGGGCGATGGGGGCTTCGAATTGTTGCCCCGATTCATCCTGCAGGATGTAGCTGCCTTCCATCACGCCAAGCGGTGTGGCGAGGGGAACGCCACTCTGGTAGGAAAAGGTCTCGCCGGGGGCGATCAGGGGTTGTTCACCGACCACGCCGGGACCTTCCACTTCCAGCATCTTGCCATTGGCATCCGTAATGAGCCAGCGTCGATGCAGCAGTTGCACCGTGCCCGGACCCAGGTTCTCAATCTCGATGCGATAGAGAAAATGGTAGGGATCTGCGGTTCCCGCCACATAGCTGGGGTGGGGGCGGACCACTATCCGGGCTTGGGTCATGGGATCAGGCCTGTTGCTGGTCGGCCAGCCAGTTGGCGATCGTGACGAACTGCTCGAGGGAGAGATTCTCCGGGCGCAGGTTGCCATCGATGCCAAGCTCGGTCAGCTGGGCGTCGGTGATGAAGTTGGAGAAGCTGTTGCGAATAGTCTTGCGACGCTGGCCGAAGCCTTCGGTGCAGACCCGGTTCAGGCAACGAATGTCTTTCGCGACGATAGTCGGGTTCTTGTGCGGGATCAGACGCACCACGGCGGAATCCACCTTCGGCGCCGGCTTGAAGGCGCCCGGGCCCACTTCCAGCACCGGTACGACCTGACAGTAGTACTGGGTCATCACGCTCAGACGGCCATAGGCCTTGCTGCCCGGGCCGGCGGCCAGACGCAGCACCACTTCCTTTTGCAGCATGAAGTGCATGTCCTCCACCCGGTCGGCAAATTCGCACAGGTGGAAGATGAGGGGGGTGGAGATGTTGTAGGGCAGGTTGCCGAAGATGCGCAGCGGCCCCTTGCCTTCCCCCATCAGGGTACTGAAGTCAAAGCGCATGGCATCGGCTTCGATGACGGTCAGCTTCTCCTTGAGGGTCGGGTGTTCGCGCAGACGTGCGGCAAGATCCCGGTCCAGCTCGACCACGGTCATCTTGTCCATCTGGGCGGCGACCGGCTCGGTGAGCGCGGCCAGACCCGGGCCTATCTCCACCAGATTCTGACCCGGTTGCGGGTTGATGGCGGCCACTATCTGGTCGATCACATACCGGTCGTGCAAGAAGTTCTGACCGAAACGCTTACGGGCCGTGTGGCCCATGTGCACCTTACTGCTCATATCTTTTTGTCTCTACCATCTGGATGGCGTGGTTGATCGCGGTGGTGAGGCTGCCGGGGTCTGCCAGGTTCTTGCCTGCCAGATCCAGCGCGGTGCCGTGGTCCACCGAGGTACGGATGAAGGGAAGTCCGAGGGTGATGTTGACCGAGTTGCCAAAGCCCTTGTACTTGAGCACGGGCAGCCCCTGATCGTGGTACATGGCGAGTACCGCATCCGCATCCTTGAGGTATTTGTCCTGGAACAGGGTATCGGCCGGCAGCGGGCCGACCAGATCGATCCCTTCCTGGCGCAGGGCGGCCAGGGCGGGTTCGATGACATCGATCTCTTCACGGCCCAGATGACCCCCTTCCCCGGCATGGGGATTGAGGCCGCAGACATAGATCCGAGGCTGTTCGATGCCGAACTTGCGCTTGAGATCCGCATCCAGGATGCGGATCACCTTGCCAAGGCGATCCTCGGTGATGGCCTTGGCAACATAGGCAAGGGGAATATGGGTGGTCGCGAGGGCCACTCTCAGCCCTTCGGTGGCCAGCAGCATCACCACATCGGCGGTGTCGGACTGCTGGGCGAAGAACTCGGTGTGACCGCTGAACGAGACGCCCGCCTGGTTGATGATCCCCTTGTGCACCGGCCCGGTCACCACGGCGGCAAATTCGCCGCTCAGGTTGCCGTCGCAGGCGCGCTGCAAGGTAGCCAGCACATAGGCGCCGTTGCCCTCATCCAGCTTGCCTGGCACCACGGGGGCGCCGAGCGGCACGGGGCAGACGGTGAGAGTCCCCGCCCGCTGCGGACGGGTGGGGGCGCTTTCGTCATAGGGTTCAAGCTCGACGGACAGCCCCAGCAGGGCGGCCCGTTCGCGCAACAGGGCGGGATCGGCGATCACCACCAGCTGATGGGGCCAGGCCCGCTGGGCAATCTGCAGCACCAGATCCGGACCGATTCCGGCTGGTTCACCCGGGGTGATGGCAAGCCGGTGGCAGCTCAGTTGTGCCTCGGCGTGCCCTGGATGCGCCTTGTTCATCTGCTTGTCGCCCATCAATTGGGTTCGATCTGGATGTAGGCTTCGTCGCGCAGCTCATCCAGCCAGGCCTGGGACTCTTCGGCGAAGCGGCGGTTGAAGATGAGCTGGTAGGCGCGTTGCTCCTGGGCCTTGCCGGTGGCGTCCTGGCTGCGGCGATCCTCGAGCTGCACGATGTGCCAGCCGTGGCTGGTGCGGAAGGGTTCGCTGATCTGGCCCGGTTGCAGGCGCCCCAGCATGTCGCGGAATTCCGGCACATAGACGTTGGGATCAGACCAGCCCAGCTCACCACCCTGCACCGCAGAGCCCGGATCCTCGGAGTATTTCTCTGCCATGCTGGCAAAGCTGGCCTTGCCGCTCTTGATGTCGTGCAGGATGCCGTCCAGGGTGCCCTTGGCCTTCTCCTCGCTCAGGATGATGGAGGGCTTGATCAGGATGTGGCGCGCCTTCACCTCGGTCTGCATGACCTGTTGCTGACCCTTGGTGTCGAAGATCTTGATGATGTGCAGACCGGCGCCGGAGCGCAGCGGGCCGACGATGTCACCCTTGCCTGCCCCTTGCACGGCTTCCGCCATCAGGGTGGGCATCTCCTGCGGGCTCAACCAGCCCCAGTCACCCCCTTCCAGCGCCTTGGGACCGTTACTCTCGGCAATGGCCAGCTTGCGGAAGTCGGCACCCTCTTTCAGGGACGCCAGAATGCGCTCGATCTTGGCCTTGGCAGCGTTGAGCTGCTCGGCATTCGGGTTGTCCGGCAGCGCGACCTGGATATGGCCGATATGATATGACGTCTGCTGCTGGCCCTGTTTGCTCAGGGCCTCGACCACCTGTTTGACCTCCTGATCGGAGATGTTGATGCGACGGCGGACCTGGCTGCGGCGCACCTCGTTCATCAGGATCTCGCGGCGCACCTCCTCACGGTACTGGGCGTAGGTCAGGCCTTCCCGCTCCAGTTGGGCGCGCAGTTGCTCCAGGTTCATCTTGTTGTCGGCGGCGATGCTCTGAATGGCCTGTTCCAGCTGGGTGTCACTGATCTTGAGCCCCTGGCGCTCCGCCAGTTGCAGTTGCAGGCTCTCCTGGATCAGGCGATCCAGTGCCTGCTTGCGCAGGGTGACGTCATCGGGCAGGGACTGGCCGCTCTCCTGGGCAGAGGCCTTGACCTTTTGCACCAGGGCCTCCTGCTGACTGGCCAGCACCACATCCTTGTTGACCACGGCCAGCACCTTGTCCATCAGCTCGGGGGCGGCGAGGGCTCCCTGGCTCATGACTCCGAACAGGCCTGCGGTCAGCAGGGAAATCAACGTCTTCTTCATATCCATCTCTCAAGGCGTTTGCCAGACCGGTTACTGGTCTCGCAGGTTAAACGGACGAATGTAAGGCAGTGCTTCGGTGTCCAGGGAAGTGCCCTTGGAGCCGGTACCCACGCTACCCAATCCTTTCATTTCAAATTGAATGCCGAAACTGCGCTCGGCAGTGGATGTATTGTTCACGTTATCTGGCGTGTTGACCCATTCCAGGTTGAAGTTGATGCTCCAGCAGCAGGAGTCGTATTTCAGGCCCACTTTACGATCAGACTTCACGCTCTGATTGAGCTCTTTGTAGTAACCCCCGTAGAGGTGCCAGCGATCGTCCAGCGGGGTGGTCAGCAGCAGGCCGATCTGGTTGAGATCGGTAACCTCGTTATTGGTGTTAGGCACAATGTTGGCATCCCGCACGAAGCGATGGTTCAACTGGCTGATCAACTTCTCGTGACGGTACTCCAGGGCGCTGTTGGCAGAGCTTATCTGGCGCTGTTCCATATCATATTGTGCCCCCGCATGGGCATACCACTGCTCGTTGATCTTGGCGTCACCCTCGAACGACAGCGGGGAGCGGGTATTGGTGCTCAGCTCATCGCTGCTGTAAAGCTTGACCCTGGGCGCCACGAAGTCGAAGGCTTGGGCAACGGCCAACCGGATTCGTTCATCCCCGGCCGGATCATAAATGCGGGTGGTGACCCCCAAGGAGAGCCGGTTGGAGTCGCTGATGCGGTCCAGACCGGCGAAGCGGCGATCGCTGAAGAGGCTGTAGTAGTCCTGGCGCATGGTGGTGGAGTCATAGACACCGATGTTGTCCTGATCCTTGTAGGGCACATAGAGGTACTGGAATTCAGGCTCCAGGGTCTGGTTGGCTCCCTCACCAAACCACTGCTGATCCCGCTCGAAGGTCATGCCGCCCTTGAGACGGAACGAGGGCAGTACCCGGGTGATGGCCCCCTCTTCCAGAGTGACATTTTCTTGTTTCCCGGTTCTGGTATTGATGCCTTTTGACGTTGGATCAAATTTGTCACGGAATGCCTGGCTCATGTTGTCCGGTACCGTCTGGTCGTAACGGGTGTACATCAGCTTGTATTGGCTGTCGAGGAAGTAGCCCGCTTCGTCAACGAGGGGGATGGTCAGGGTGGGGGCCGTGTAGACCCGGGTGCCGGTGTAGGCTTCACCCTTGTTCTGCTCGATGGCCTGATCGTTGTTGTAGCCGAAGTTGGTCAGCTCGGTATTCCAGGCCAGATCGTACCAGCTGCCCTGCTGGTAGTAGTTGTGGTTGATGCGCGGCATCAGCTCGTGGGGCTGCTGGGCGCTGGCCAGCAGGATCTGGTAGGTCCGTACCTCGGCATCGAGGTTCCAGTTCTGCTGGTAGTAACCTGCCTTCAGGGATTGCTGCAACTGGTTGTCGACCTGGGTCCCCACCTTGGGGGTGAAGTCGTTGAAGTAGTTGTAGTCCTGGTCCCGTACCTTGGTGTAGTCCACCGACACCCGCATGGCGTTGTCCATGAACATGGAGGTGTGGCGGGCGCTCAGCAGGTAACGGTGACCGTCAGAGAGATGCTGATTGAGGTTGGCCGTCTCGTCGTACTGCTTGTCGTCCGCCAGGTTCTCGAAGTAGAGACTCCCCACGTGGGCCGGGTCCGGCATGTAGCGGAACTCGACCTGTTCCATCAGGCCCCGTCTGTCCATGAAGCGGGAGGTGATGGTGGCATCGTAGTTGGGGGCGATGTTCCAGTAGAACGGCTGGGTGATGTCCATGCCGTTCTTGGAGCTTTGGGTATAGCCCGGGTAGAGCAGACCGGTCTTGCGCTCATCCTTGATGGGGAAGTTGATATAGGGGAAGTAGAAGACCGGATAGTCATAGAGCCAGAGGCTGGCGTTCCAGGCCTCCCCGAATACCTCGGACTGATCGATGTCGATGCTGCCGGCCTTCAGGGTCCAGGCCTCCTGGCCCGGTGGGCAGGTGGTGTACTGGGCCCCTTCCAGAGTGATGTTCTGGTTGTTGTTGGTCATGGTCAGCTTTTCGGCGAAGCCGCGCACCGGTGAGCCATGGACCTGATACTTGCCCTCTTCCAGCTCGGAGTTCTTGGTGTCCAGGTTGGATTTCAGGGTCTTGTCGCTGGTGACCGTGATCTGGCCATCGTTGTAATAGATGTTGCCGATGGCGATGACATCCCGGCTCTTCTGGTCGAGCTGGGCATAGTCGGAGTCGAACTTGCGCACGCCCTGGCGCACCTTGACGTCACCCTCGTAGACGGCGGTACCGCCCTGCTTGGCCTCCAGGCGATCGGCATCCACCTCGACGGGCTGGGCATTGGCGTCCTGGTCCGCACTGGGCTTCTCTATCTTGGGAACATAGTCATAGCAGAGGCTGTCGAGGATCCCGGTAGCGGGTGGCGCATTGAGTGGCGCTGCCTGGGCCATGAGCGGGCTCAGGGCAGGAACAAGGCTGATGGTCAGGGCGATGGGACAGGAGTATCCCAGTGTCCATTTTGTCATGTGAAAGGCTCGCGCAATCCGTAGTAAAAACGGTGGATTCAGGGCATGCATTTTATGTCAGGATCCATCGAGTTGACATTGCATGTCATTGCTTTATGTTAGCCGGCAATGATAAAGCATTATTGCGGCCAGGGCTAACAGCCAAGTGCTGCTTTCCAATTTGGTTCCCGACTCATGCACGATCGCGCTTCCCTGCTTTTGCAATGGGCTCGCCGGATTTCCGGTGACGCCAACCTCTCGTTGACGCTTATTTCCGGTGACGCCAGTTTCCGCCGCTACTTCCGGGGTGGCGGTCTGGTGTGGGTGGATGCTAATCCGAAAACCGAAAAAAATCATGAATTCGTTCGCAATGCGGCCGCCCTGCACGATGCGGGGCTGCTGGCCCCCGAGGTAAAGGGGGTCGACTACGAGCAGGGATTGCTGGCGGTGACAGACCTGGGGGATACCCAGCTTATCGGCTGCCTGAACGAAGAGAGCGTACTGGCCTGGTATGGCAAGGCCATCGCCCTGCTGCCAGGGCTCGGCGCCGTGGCGCTCGAGCTCGAGCCCTTCGATGAGGCCTTCATGGCCCGCGAAAATGCCATCTTCCCCGAGTGGTTGCTGGGGCATCACCTGCAACTGACCCTGAGCGATGAAGAGCAGCAGTTGCTGGCGGAGACCTTCGCCTGCCTCACGGCGAGCAACCTGGCCCAGCCACAAGGAGTGATGCACCGGGACTTCCACAGCCGCAACCTGATGGTGTGCGGCGGGATGAACCCGAAGGAGAGCGACCTCGCCCTTATCGACTTCCAGGACATGGTCATCGGGCCGCTGAGCTATGACCTGGTCTCCCTGCTCAAAGATTGCTACGTGCGCTGGCCGGACGTGGTGATCGAGCAGGGCATGCGACTTGGCTTCGACACCCTGCAAGAGGCCGGCCTGCTTGGCAATCTGGACTATGCCGCGTTTCGTCGCGCAGCCGATCTAACCGGTATGCAGCGTCATCTCAAGGCGGCGGGTCTCTTCACCCGCCTCTATCACCGCGATGGCAAGGCCGGCTACCTCAAGGACATTCCCCGTACCCTGGGCTACGTGGTCGATGTCTGTCGCAGCCATGGCGCCGCCTATCCGGTGCTGGCCCGCTTCGGCCAGTGGCTGGAGCAGGTGGTGCTGCCCGGATTGGCGCGCACCGGGGTGACACCATGAAGGCGATGATCCTGGCCGCCGGGCGCGGCGAGCGGATGCGTCCGCTCACCGATCTGCTGCCCAAGCCGCTGCTGGCGGCGGGGGGCAAGCCGCTCATCGTGCACCATATCGAAAAACTCAAGGCAGCCGGCGTGACCACACTTGTCATCAACCACGCCTGGCTCGGACACAAGCTGGTGGCGGCCCTCGGCGATGGCAGTGCACTCGGGGTCTCCATCCACTGGTCGGCCGAAGAGAGCGCGCTCGAGACCGCCGGCGGCATCGTGCAGGCGCTGCCCCTGCTGGGCTGCGAACCCTTTCTGGTGATCAACGGCGATACCTGGCTCGACCTGGATTATCGCGCTCTGGTGAACCAGCCGCTTGGGGACGATCTCGCCCACCTCTGGCTGGTGCCCAACCCTCCCCAGCATCCGCAAGGGGACTTCTCCCTGCAAGCGGGTCGGGTGCTGGACACCCCGGCCCTCACCTTCAGCGGTGTCGGCCTCTATCACCCCGCCGCCTTTGCCGGCTTGCCCTGCGGGGCGCGCAAGCTGGCCCCCCTGCTGCGCGACTGGATGGCGCAGGGACGGGTGGGTGGCAGCCTGCTGGCAGGCGAGTGGCGCGACATCGGCACAGTGGATCGGCTGCGCGAGCTGGACGAGCAACTGCTCGCCGGCACCCATTAACATCACGAGGTCTTGAACCATGCGTATTTGGGGCAAGGTGCTTGGCACCTTCTTCGGTTTTTTGCTCGGCAACATCTTCGGTGCCCTGCTGGGCCTGTGGATCGGCCATCGCTTCGATCGGGGCATGGGGATCCGCGGGGCCTTCCAGCGGGCACCCAGCCAGCAGCAACAGGCCGTCTTTTTCCATGCCACCTTCGCCGTCATGGGCCACATCGCCAAGGCGAGCGGCCAGGTCACCGAGCACGAAATACGGGTCGCGTCCAACCTGATGGACAGGATGCGTCTGGCCGGAGAGCAGCGGGTACGGGCCCAGGAGTCGTTCCGCCTTGGCAAGGAGGCGGACTTCCCCCTGCGCGAGACCCTGGCGGAGTTTCGCCAGGCGAGCCTGGGGCAGCGCGACATCCTGCGCTTCTTCCTCGAGGTCCAGCTGCAGGCCGCCTTCGCCGACGGTCAGGTGGAGGCGAACGAGCGGGCCATCCTGCAAACCATCGCCGACGAGCTGGGGTTCAGTCGCATCGAGCTTGCCCGCATTCTGGCCATGGCCGAGGCCCAGATGAACTTCTTCCACCGTCAGCAACAGCAGGGCGGTGGCCAGGGGCAGCAATACCGTCAGGAGCCCCCCTCCCGGGATCGCCTCAAGGATGCCTATCAGTTGCTCGGGGTGAACGAGAGCGACAGCGATCAGGAGATCAAGCGCGCCTATCGCAAGGAGATGAGCAAGCATCACCCTGACAAGCTGGCCGCCAAGGGATTGCCCCCCGAGATGATGGAGATGGCCAAGGAAAAGACCCAGGAGATCCAGCAGGCCTGGGAGTGGATCCGTGAGGCCCGCGGCATTCGCTGAGCCCTGTGCCCGCCATAAAAAAATGCCCGTCGATGACGGCAATGCTGTTCACTTAAGAGAATTTGAGTTCCAGTCCACGTAGTATCAGGACAAAAAATCGAGGGAGGCATGATGCCTCCCTCTTTCTATTGCAAGCCCCGCTGGATAAAGGCTGGAGGAAGATCGACTGGACACAGCCTTGCCCCCTCAACTCAAATCCAATTTATGAATAATCAGTCAAAAAAGTGCTTATCTGAACAGCATTGCGTCGATGACGGGCATTTTTGTTTTCAGAGTCTGGTTTTTCTTTTCATGGAAGAAAAATCAGTGGGCATCGACCCAGACGAACTTGAGCACGAACAGCAGGGCGACCACCAGCACGCAGGGGTTGATCTCGCGCCAGCGGCCGGTGCCCGCCTTCATCACGCAGTAGGAGATGAAGCCCACGGCGATCCCCTCGGTGATGGAGAAGCTGAACGGCATCATGACGGCGGTCATGAAGGCCGGCACCGCCTCGGTCAGGTCTTCCCACTTCACCCGGGTCAGCTCGGAGCACATCAGCACGCCCACGTAGATAAGGGCGCCGGCAGCGGCGTAGGCCGGCACCATGGCGGCGACCGGGGAGAAGAAGATGGCCAGCAGGAACAGCACGCCGACCACGATGGCGGTCAGACCGGTGCGACCGCCGACGGCGACGCCTGAGCTGCTCTCGATATAGGCAGTAACGGAAGAGGTGCCCATAAAGGCGCCGCCGACGGAGCTCACGCTGTCCACCACCAGGGCCTGTTTCATGCGCGGGAAGTGGCCCCTGTCATCCGCCAGCTTGGCGCGGTTGGTAACGCCGATCAGGGTGCCGGAAGAGTCGAACAGGTTGACCAGCATAAAGGAGAAGATGATCCCGGCGAGGCTGATGTCCAGCGACCCCATCAGATCCAGCTGGCCGAAGACGGGGGCAATGCTGGGCGGCACCGAGACGAACCCCTTGAAGGTGACATCCCCGAACAGCCAGCCCAGCGCCGTGGTGACCACGATGGCGATCAGCACGGCGGAGTGGACGCCGCGGGCGGAGAAGATGCAGATCAGGAAGAAGCCGAGCAGCCCCAGCAGGCAGGGCAGGGAGGTGAGGTCCCCCACGGTCACCATGGTCGCGGGGCTCGCGACCACGATGCCGGCATTGTGCAGGCCGAGCAGGGCGATCAGCAGGCCGATGCCGGCGGTGATGCCGACCCGCAGGGTGAGCGGTATGTTGGCGATGAGCCAGTAGCGTACCCGCAGCAGGGTGAGGATCAAGAGCCCCAGGGCGCCCCAGAAGATGGTGCCCATGCCGACCTGCCAGGAGTAGCCCATGCCGGCCACCACCACGAAGGCGAAGAAGGCGTTCAGGCCCATGGCGGGTGCCAGGGCGATGGGCAGATTGGCCAGCAGGCCCATCAGGATGCTGCCGATGCCGGCGATGAGGCAGGTGGTGACGAACACGGCCTGGGTGTCCATGCCCGCGGCAGAGAGGATCTGCGGGTTGACGAACACGATATAGACCATGGTCAGGAAGGTGGTGATGCCGGCGATGACCTCGGTGCGGGCCGTGGTGCCGTGGCCTTTCAGGGCAAACAGACGCTCGAGCAGTCCTTGCCCGGCAGCCGGGCTGGCGGTCTGCCCGGTAGCGTGATGTGGTTGATTCATGTTGGATTCCAATGGGTAACGTGAAATAAGCAGCAGGGGGCCGCACCCATCCATGCGGGGTGAAGGGCCCTGTCTCTGGCGATGAAGTGACCAGACTCGTCCTGATACCGTGACAGCGCGCACATTTTCACACAGGCGGCGGCGTTTACAAACCCCGGATCTGCGAGGCGGATCAATGAATAGAGCAAAAATTCAAACGTTTGCCCTTGGAGGGGTAAAAACGGGGCTCGATAGAACCTTCTCTGTGGGGGCCATCAACGGCTCTTCAGGTAGCGCTCGATAAGCTGGCTCAGCACGGCATCGCTCTGCTCCAGCAAGGGAGCCAGACTCGCGCCCATGCGCTGCAGCAACAGGCCGGCTTGCGCCTCGCTCAACTTGCGCCCCTCGATGAGGAACTCCTGCTCCGGCAACTGCTTGTCGTGGCGGGGGAGCAGCACCCAGCTGACCCGCCCGGGTTCGATGGCGGCAAAGACCCGGCTGGCCGCGGTGCAGAAGGTGTCGATGTGCTGCTTGCCATCCGGACCCAGACAGCCGGGTTCGATCCGGATCTGGATGGTGAGTCTGGTCGTGGTGGGTTGGGTCATGGTTCTATGCTGCCAGGGTAGGGAGGGGAATTGTAAGCCAGGAGGCGATAAAAAGGGGAGCCCGGGCTCCCCTTGTCCGCATATGCAGCTCGCTTGTTGGAATGGACGCGGTGCGGCTGGCCGCACCAATCGTTCCCTTTACTTGGCGATGCGCTTGTTGCAATGGACGCGGTGCGGCTGGCTGCACCAATCGTCCCCTTTACTTGGCGATGCGCTTGTTGCAATGGACGCGGTGCGGCTGGCTGCACCCATCGTTCCCTTTACTTGGCGATGCGCTTGTACTTGGCGCGGCGCGGCTGGACGGCCTCGGCGCCATAGGTCTTCTTCTTCCACTCTTCGTATTCGGTGAAGTTGCCCTCGAAGAACTCGATCTTGCCCTCGTCCTGGTAGTCCAGGATGTGGGTGGCGATGCGGTCGAGGAACCAGCGGTCGTGGGAGATGACCATGGCACAACCCGGGAACTCCAACAGGGCGTTCTCCAGGGCGCGCAGGGTTTCGATGTCCAGATCGTTGGTCGGTTCATCCAGCAGCAGCACGTTGCCGCCGGTCTGCAGCAGCTTGGCCAGGTGCAGACGGCCGCGCTCGCCACCGGAGAGCTCGCCAACCCGCTTCTGCTGATCGGAACCCTTGAAGTTGAAGCGGCCGATATAGGCGCGGCTCGGGAACTCGTAGTTGCCGATGCGCAGTATGTCCTGGCCGTCGGCGACTTCCTCGAACACCGTCTTCTTGTCGTTCATCTGGTCGCGGAACTGATCCACCGAGGCCAGCACCACGGTGTCACCCAGGGTGATGGAACCGGAGTCCGGCTGCTCCTGGCCCGACATCATGCGGAACAGGGTCGATTTACCGGCACCGTTCGGGCCTATGATGCCGACGATGGCGCCCTTCGGAATGGAGAAGGAGAGATCGTCGATCAGCACTCGATCACCGTAGGATTTGCGCAGGTTGGCCACTTCCACCACCTTGTCGCCGAGGCGGGGTCCGGGCGGAATGAACAGCTCGTTGGTCTCGTTGCGCTTCTGGTAGTCGTTGGTGTTGAGCTCCTCGAAGCGAGCCATACGAGCCTTGGACTTGGCCTGACGGCCCTTGGGGTTCTGGCGAACCCACTCCAGCTCCTTCTCGATGGACTTGCGACGGGCGGCTTCGGAGCTGGCTTCCTGGGCCAGACGGGCGTCTTTTTGCTCCAGCCAGGAGGAATAGTTGCCTTCCCATGGGATGCCCTCGCCACGGTCCAGCTCCAGGATCCAGCCCGCCACGTTGTCGAGGAAGTAGCGGTCGTGGGTGATGGCCACGACAGTGCCCTCGTAGTCGTGCAGGAAGCGCTCCAGCCAGGCCACGGATTCCGCATCCAGGTGGTTGGTCGGTTCGTCCAGCAGCAGCATGTCCGGCTTTTCCAGCAGCAGGCGGCACAGGGCCACGCGGCGGCGCTCACCCCCGGAGAGGTGCTTGATCTGGGCATCCCAGGCCGGCAGGCGCAGGGCGTCGGCCGCGCGCTCCAGCTGGTTTTCCATGTTGTGGCCGCCCTGGGCGGCGATGATGGCCTCCAGCTCGCCCTGCTCGCGGGCCAGCTTGTCGAAGTCGGCGTCCGGATCGGCGTAGGCCGCATAGACCTCGTCGAGGCGCGCCATGGCGCGTTTCACCTCGCCGACCGCCTCTTCGACCGCCTCGCGCACCGTCTGCTCAGGATCCAGCTTGGGCTCCTGGGGCAGGTAGCCGATCTTGATGCCGGGCTGCGGACGGGCTTCCCCTTCGATCTCGGTGTCGATGCCCGCCATGATGCGCAGCAGGGTCGATTTACCGGCGCCGTTCAGACCCAGCACGCCTATCTTGGCGCCCGGGAAGAAGGAGAGGGAGATGTTCTTGAGAATATGACGCTTGGGCGGCACTACCTTGCCGACCCTGTTCATGGTGTAAATAAATTGAGCCATTGGCTAATTCTCTTCCTTTTCAGCAGTTTAATGTCGTGACATTAACAGACTGATGTCGTGGTGGGGCCGGGTCGACGGGCCGTCAACCCGGTTCCAAAAAACCCGTCGATTGTAAACCAATGGGGAGGGGGCGGCAAAGCCGGGGAGCCAGGGGGCTGGCGAGCGGCCGAGAGGCGGCAGCGGACAGGAGCGTGCGGGGCCCTGTCTTAAGATTTCCTTAAGCCTGGCCCGATAGGATTCGTGCGGATGAGACGGCCGGCGGGTGGCGCTCAGCGTGGCAGCCGGCGCTCCTTGGCCGGATCCTGCCCCGAGTAGTAGAGCACCCGCTGCACGTACTCCTGGGTCTCCCGATAGGGGGGCACGCCGCCGTGGCGCAGGACGGCCTGCTCCCCGGCGTTGTAGGCGGCGCTGATCCTGACCCAGTCGGGGCCAAACTGCTTCTCCAGCCACTTCAGGTAGATCATGGCGCCACGGATGTTCTGCCGGGCGTCGAACGGCCGGGTCACGCCGAAACGGGCCTGGGTTTCGGGGATGAGCTGCATGACCCCTTGCGCCTGCTTGGGGGAGACGGCGGCACTGTTCAGATTGGACTCGGCGATGGCGATGGCCAGCGCCAGCTGGGGGTTGACTCTGTGGCGCTTGGCCGCCTGGCGGATCATGCTGGCCAGCTGCTGCTTGCTCGTGGATTGCCGGGCTAGGTAGCTGTCCTGATCGAAGGGGGTGCTGGGCCGCACCCAGGGGGCGCCGCCTCCGCTGCCACCGACGCCACAGGTGCCGAGGGGGGCGTTGCCGACCCGCTCGTTGTAGTAGCGGGCGGCCTGCTGATTGCCGAGGCGCATGGCCATGGCCAGGTAGGCGTTCGCGTGGCGCGCGTTGCGTATCCCCTGGGGGCCGCGAGCCAGCAGGCGACCGATGCGGTAGTAGGCTTCCGGGTTGCCCAGGCTGGCGGCGGTGCAGTAGTGGGCGATGGCCTGCCTCGGGTTGCCGCGCTCCATGGCGGCGCCCTGGCGCAGGGCGCTCATCGCTTTGGGGGCCTGGCGAAATGCATCGGCATGGGCCGATGCCGTGGTCAACAGCAGGAGCAGCCCCCAGCCCCAGGCGCAGAGTCTCTGCATGATGGTTACCTCGTTGGCTTGTCCGGAAGATATAGGTTCTCCACGGGGTGGCTGCCAGCCAGACGATGGAACATGTGGTTATGTGTCAGGTCATCAGAGACGAAAACGGTATGGAACTTTTAGGCGGGAGAAGATCCTGCTGGTGGTGACGACCTGAGGTGCGGGCAGGGCCGCGCTGTTGTGCTGCCCCTCTTAGTTGATGCGATAGTTAGTTGTCGGGTGATAGACGGCGATCATCATGATGTAATACCTTGTATTTGTGCGGGTTCTGGCGCTGAGTCCACCATCTTCATGATGTGCGCAACAGGATCCCTTGGATTATTTTCATTGTCGGGAAGCTCATATGGGTGATTCAGTCGATGTGTCAGTCGTAGTACCAGCCAAGGATGAACGGGACAATCTGGCTCCCCTCATCAGTGAAATAGACGCCGCTCTGGGGGGCGGATACGAGTACGAATTGATCTACGTGGATGATGGCAGCGAGGATGACAGTTATGCCCTGCTGTGCGAGCTGAAGTCCCGCTTCACCAGGCTGCGGGTGGTGCGCCACGCCAGGGCCGTCGGCCAGAGCATGGCGGTGCTGAGCGGGGTGCGCCAGGGGCGCGGCGACTGGCTGGTGGTGCTGGACGGCGACGGCCAGAACGATCCGGCGGACATTCCCGCCATGCTGGAGGAGGCCAAGCACCGTTTCGCGGCGGACAGGAATCAGGTCGGGCTCATCGGCCACCGGGTTACTCGCCGGGATGACTGGGTGAAACGCCTCTCGTCCAGACTGGCGAACGGTTTTCGCGATCTGCTGCTGCGCGACGGCATTCCGGATACCGGCTGCGGCCTCAAGGTGGTGCGCCGCGACTGGTATCTGCGCCTGCCCGGCTTCAACCACATGCACCGCTACATCCCGGCCCTGATCCAGGCCCAGGGGGGCCGCATGTCCCCCTGGCCGGTCAACCACAGGCCGCGGCAGGCGGGCGTTTCCAAGTACGGCGTCTGGAACCGGCTCTGGGTCGGGCTGGTGGACGTGGTCGGCGTCTGGTGGTTGCAGCGTCGCTCCAAGGTGGTCGAGATCCGGGAGATGCTGGAGTGATGGACACCCTGCTTTCGTTGTCATCGGTCTGGCCGGACCGGGATGAGGTCGCCCCCCATGTCGGCGGTTTGAACCGGGGAGGGCGGCGATGATCGATGCCCTGCTTTCCATGGAGCTGACCTGGTTTGACTGGACGGGTCTGCATGTCACCGGTTGGAAGCTCATCGGCTACACGGGGGCGCTCATGTTCGGCGGGCGCTGGCTGGTGCAGTTCCTGGCCTCGAAGCGGGCCGGCCGGCCCGTCATTCCCCGCCTGTTCTGGTACATGAGCGTGCTCGGCAGCCTGATGACGCTCAGCTACTTCATCTTCTCCCCCAAGCAGGACTCCGTCGGCGTGCTGCAGAACCTCTTCCCCACCTTTACCGCCCTCTACAGCCTCTATCTGGACATCCAGCACAGAGGGTGGAAGCGGGACAAGGTCGTCGACGACTATGAGGTTCGTCATGGTAAATGATCGTTATCTGCTCAGGCAGGAGTCGCTGGGCTGGCTGCTGCTGATCGCCCTGGTGGTGCTGGGGGCGGGCCTCGGCCTGCGGGATCCCTGGCCCGCCGACGAGCCGCGCTTCGCCCTGATCGCCAAGGAGATGGTGGAGAGCGGCCAGTGGCTCTTCCCCATGCGCGGTGGCGAGATCTACCCGGACAAGCCCCCCCTGTTTATGTGGGGGATAGCGATAGGGTATCTGCTGACCGGCTCCATCAAGGTGGCCTTTCTGCTGCCCTCCCTGCTGGCGGGCCTGCTGACCATCGCGCTGGTGTGGGATCTGGGGCGCCGGCTGTGGAGCGCACAGGTCGGTTTCATGGCCGGTCTGCTGCTGCTCTTTACGGTCCAGTTCACCCTGCAGGCCAAGACGGCGCAGATCGATGCGCTGGTCACCTTCTTCATCACCTTGGGGGTCTATGGCTTCGTCCGCTTCCTGCTCTGTGGTGGCGGTTGGCGCTGGTACTGGCTCGGCTGGTTCGCCGCCGGGCTCGGCATCATCACCAAGGGGGTGGGGCTGCTGGCCCTGCTGATCCTGATCCCGGCCGTCTGGACCCACAGGGAGAAGATCCGCGCCGCCACCAGGGGCGATTGGCTCAAGGGGCTGGCGGGGCCGCTGTTCATGGTGCTGGCCATCGCTCTCTGGCTGGTGCCCATGTTGCTCGCCGTGGCCCAGAGCGGGGATCCCGTGCTGCAGGCCTACCGGGACAACATACTGCTGCGTCAGACGGTGACCCGCTATGCCAACGCCTGGCATCACGTCAAACCCTTCTGGTACTACCTCACCTCGGTGATCCCGCCATTCTGGCTGCCGCTCTCCCTGCTGCTGCCCTGGCTGGTGATGGCCTGGCGCAAGGCCATCCAGGGGCAGGATAGGCGCATCATATTGCTGCTCGGTTACCTGGTGCTGGTGATCCTCTTCTTCTCGGCCTCGCCGGGCAAGCGCGGCGTCTATGTCACGCCGGGGACGCCGGCGCTGGCCCTGCTGACGGCTCCCTTCGTCGCCGAGCTGCTGGCGAGGGTCTGGCCCGCACGCCTGTTGGGTGGACTCGGCTGGCTGCTGGGGATCATCTGTGTGGGCGGGGCGGGGGCGCTGGCCTTCAGCACCAGGCTGGCGAGCAGACTGGAGGATCTGGGCCCGGCCCCTTGGTTGCCCCTGCTGGCGATGGGAGGGGGGCTGCTGCTGGTCAACGCCCTGCTGCGCCGGGCGCCACTGACCGCCATTCTCAGCTCCCTGGCAGTGGGGTGGCTGATCTACTCCTGCTGGATCAGCGTGCGCCTCAACGAGGTGCGCACCCCTCAGGCAGTCATGGCATTGGCGGC
Organism: Aeromonas sp. ASNIH7; assembly: GCF_002903485.1. Taxonomy (NCBI): domain Bacteria; kingdom Pseudomonadati; phylum Pseudomonadota; class Gammaproteobacteria; order Aeromonadales; family Aeromonadaceae; genus Aeromonas; species Aeromonas sp. ASNIH7. The sequence continues at coordinate 1,110,567 of NZ_CP026226.1, read as the reverse complement.
GCAGAAGGTGCCTGTGGGGGATGAACTGCTGCTGGCGGGCTTCAAAGAGCAACATCTGCTGTTTAGCCTGCAACCAGTGAAACATTACCCTTATCTGATGGGAGACGGGGAGCAGGCCAGGGAAGCTGCCGCCTGGATAGGGGCTGCCCCCGGGCGCTGGGTACTGGGGAGCGCCGACCTGATGGTGAGGTGTTTTGACTCCGCGAAGATGGAAAACCTCGGCAACCGTCACCGCACCGACTGGCTGCTGGCAGGCCCGCAGGCCCTCAAACCCGCCTGTCGTGGGCTCTCCCCCACCATGGTGCCCTTCAGCTATCCCCCTTCATCCTGAGCGCAGGGTCGCGAGCCAGGGGACCCTGCCACCTCGTTTGGCTCAGACCCGGTAGTAGTCCCGATACCAGCGGACAAAGCTGTCTACCCCTTCCTTGAGCCCGACACGGGGGCGATAGCCCGTGGCGTCGAACAGCGAGCGGGTGTCGGCCCAGGTGGCGAGCACGTCGCCGGGCTGCATGGGCAGCATGTTGCGGATGGCCCGTTTGCCGAGGGCCGACTCGATGGCATCCACGAAGTCCAGCAGCCTGACCGGGCTGCCGTTGCCGATGTTGAAGAGGCGATAGGGGGCCGGGCTGGCGTCCGGGGCCCCCTGCCAGTGGGCATCGCCCGCAGGGGGGATGTCTGCGATGCGCACTATCCCCTCGACGATGTCGTCGACATGGGTGAAATCCCGGCTGAGCTGGCCCTGGTTGTAGAGGTCGATGGGGTCGCCGTTCAGGATGGCGCGCACGAACTTGAACAGGGCCATGTCGGGCCGGCCCCAGGGGCCGTAGACGGTGAAAAAGCGCAGCCCGGTGGTGGGCAGGCCGTAGAGATGGGAGTAGGAGTGGGTCATCAGCTCCCCGGCCTTCTTGCTCGCCGCATAGAGGGAGACGGGATGATCCGCCCCATCGGACGGCTTGAACGGCATCTGTTCGTTCAGCCCGTAGACCGAGCTGGAGGAGGCATAGACCAGATGTTGCACCCGGGTCTGGCGACACCCCTCCAGCACGGTAAGGTGGCCGGTGAGGTTGCTGTCGGCGTAGGCGAAGGGGTTGTCCAGGGAGTAGCGCACCCCGGCCTGGGCCCCCAGATGGATCACCCGGTCAAACTGCTCGTGGGCAAAGAGCGAGGCCATGGCCGCGCGGTCCGCGAGATCGAGGTGTTCGAAGCGAAAGCCGGGTAGAGGCGTGAGCAGGGCGAGGCGCGCCTCCTTGAGACTCACCGCGTAGTAGTCGTTGAGGTTGTCTATCCCCACCACCTGATGGCCGTCGCCACAGAGCCTGCGCGCCACATGAAATCCGATAAACCCGGCGGCGCCGGTGACGAGGTACTTCATCGCTCCTCCTGATGAGCCAGGCTGTCGCCACGGCCGATGGCATAGTAGGTGAAACCGCGCTGGCGCAGACGGGCCGGATCATAGAGGTTGCGGCCGTCGAAGATGATGGCCTGCTTCAGGGTCTGGCGAAGCAGGTCGAAATCCGGTGCGCGGAACTGTTGCCACTCGGTGCAGACGAGCAGGGCATCGGCCCCCTGAAGGGCGGCTTCCTGGGTGTCGCACAGGAGCAAATCTGCCCGCTGGCTATAGAGGCGGGCGGCCTCGGTCATGGCCTCGGGGTCGAACGCCTGCACCTTGCCTCCTGCCGCCCAGATCGCCTCCATCAGCACCCTGCTCGGGGCTTCGCGCATGTCGTCGGTATTGGGTTTGAAGGCGAGTCCCCATAACGCGAAGGTGCGCCCCGACAGACTGGCACCAAAATGGTGGTGCAGCCGGGTCATGAGCCTGTGCTTCTGCGCCTCGTTGACCTGCTCCACCGAGCGCAGCAGGGGGGTCTCGCACCCCGCCTCCTTCGCGGTGTGGATCAGCGCCCTGACATCCTTGGGGAAGCAGGATCCGCCATAACCGCAGCCTGGGTAGATGAAGTGGTGGCCGATGCGCGGATCGGCACCGATACCCTTGCGCACCTCCTCGATATCGGCGCCCAGGGCTTCGGCCAGGGTGGCCATCTCGTTCATGAAGGAGATGCGGGTCGCCAGCATGGCGTTGGCGGCGTACTTGGTCAGTTCGGCGCTGCGTGCATCCATCCGCAGGATGCGGTCTCGCTTGCGGTTGAAGGGGGCGTAGAGCTCCTCCAGCAGGGAGAAGGCGTGATCGGAGTCGGTGCCGATGATGATGCGATCCGGCCGCAGGCAGTCGGCGACGGCGGCGCCCTCCTTGAGAAATTCGGGGTTGGAGACCACGTCGAGCGGAAGGTCGAGACCACGGTCGGCGAGGCGCGCCGCAATGTGTCGCCGTACCCGGCTGGCGGTGCCGACAGGCACAGTGCTCTTGTTGACCACCACCTTGCCCCCTTGCATCAGGCGGCCTATGGTGTCCGCCACCGTCATTACCTGATGGAGGTCGGCAGACCCGTCCTCGTCCGGCGGGGTGCCGACCGCGATGAAGATGAGCTCGGCGAAGCCCACCCCCTCGGCCACGTCCGTGGTGAAGTGCAGGCGACCGGCCTGGTGGTTGGCCTGTACCATGGGGGCCAGGCCGGGTTCGAAGATGGGGATGATGCCTTCTTTCAGCCGGCCGACCTTAGCGGCATCCACATCCACACAGGTCACCTGGTGGCCCATCTCGGCCAGCACGGCGGCCTGGACCAGACCCACATAACCTATTCCGAATACGGCGACTCTCATCTGCGGCGACTCCTTGGGGGCAGAGATTTGCGAGGCCCCATTCTAGAACGATTCATTGTTGGTAACAGCGGGATCCGTCCGGTTTTTCAGCCTGGGGCCAGGGTGGCGCGGGGGAGAGTGGCTGATCTTGGTGCAGGGGTTGTAACGCAGGGCTGACGAGCACCATTTTGGTGCGTACTGCCACCGTCTTGTGATCCGGCTCACTGAAATCGGACACTGTGGTCATAAACGAAGTCCCGATCCACGGGGCTCGCCACCGCCAGTGCTGGCGGCAGACACTCTTTTCACTTCGCATGGACACCCGGTTATGGACAACACCCCCCGCTCTGCACACCCGCTCTATGAGGATGTGCTCGCCCTGCTGACCGCGGCAGGCTTCGTCTCCCTCGGCATCTTCCTGTTCCATCAGGTCGGCCTGCTCACCGGCGGCACCGCCGGGCTGGCGCTGCTGCTGCAGCAGGTGACCGGCATCAGCTTCGGCCTGCTGTTCTTCGCCATGAACCTGCCGTTCTACGCTCTGGCCTGGCTCAGGATGGGGCCGCGCTTCACCCTCAATACCTTTGCCGCCGTGGCCACCGTCTCCTTCATGACGGATCACCTCAACGCCGTGCTGCAGATAGGCAAGATCGAGCCCGTCTACGCGGCGCTCATCGGCGGCACCCTGATCGGCATGGGGTTGCTCATCATGTTTCGCCACAAGGCGAGCCTGGGTGGCTTCAATATCCTGGCGCTCTTCATCCAGGACAGGTTCGGCATCCGGGCAGGCAAGCTGCAGATGGGACTGGATTGCGCCATCGTCGTCGCCTCCTTCTTCGTGGTCTCTCCCTGGCTGCTGGTACTCTCCGTGGTGGCCGCCATCATCTGTAACCTGGTGTTGACACTCAATCACAAGCCGGGCCGCTACCAGATCGCCTGACCAATCCCGCAGACAAAAACAAACAGAGCGCCCGAGGGCGCTCTGTTTGTTTCTGAATCTCACCAATATGCCGGCCAATCACACCACCATGGGTTGTTCCATGTCGGGGTGGTGGATGGCTGGTACGGGATGGTCGTGGACTGAGAGGGCGATGCGCCCGCCATCACACCGCCATGGCGGACTGCCCCGTCTCGGGATGGTGGATGAACGGCATCACACCACCATGGGTTGTCCGGTCTCGGGGTGGTGGATCACCTCGGCCGGGTAGTCGTAGAGCCGAGCGATGAGCGCCGGGGTGAGCACCTCGGCCGGGGGGCCGTCCGCCATCAGGCGACCGCGCTCCAGCATCACCAGCCGATCGGCGTAACGGGCCGCCAGATTGAGGTCGTGCAGCACCACCAGCACGGCGGTGTTGCGACCGGCCAGGGCGCGGGCCATGGTGAGCAGCTGGTGCTGGTACTTGAGGTCGAGGGCCGAGGTGGGTTCGTCGAGCAGCAGCAGCCGCGCTTGCTGCGGTTCGTCCGGGGCCTGCCAGATCTGGGCCAGCACCCGGGCGAACTGCACCCGCTGGCGCTCCCCGCCGGAGAGGCCGGGGTAGAGGCGGCCCGTCAGGTGATCCACCCCGGCGTGGGTCATGGCGGCACGCACAATCTCGTCGCGTCGGCTGGCGGGCTCGCTGTGGGGCAGTCGCCCCATGGCCACCACCTCCTCGCACAGGAAGGGGAAACTCAGGGACGAGCTTTGCGGCAGCACCCCGAGCCTGTGGGCCAGCGCGTTGCCGGCCCACTCCTGGCGTTTCTGGCCGAACAGGGCGATGGTTCCCTCATGTGCCAGCTCGCCGGTCAGGCATTTGAGCAGCGAGCTTTTTCCGGCGCCATTCGGGCCGAGCAGGGCGGTCAGACTGCCGGCCTGCAGCTCGAGATCCAGGCGGTTCAGAATGAGGCGGTTGCCCAGGTGGAGGCTGAGCTCCCGGCAGACAAGCAGGGGGGGGATCCGGGCAAGGTGACGTTCTCCTGTTACAGCGTCCGGCGGCTCTTGACCAAGAGCCAGATGAAGAAGGGCGCCCCCATCAGGGCGGTGATGATGCCCACCGGCAGCTCGGCCGGCGCCAGCAGGGTGCGGGCCAGCATGTCGGCCCCCAGCAGCAGGCCTGCCCCCAGCAGGGCCGACAACGGCAGCAGGCGGACATGGTTGGGCCCCGCCAGCAGCCGCACCAGGTGAGGTACCACCAGGCCGACGAAGCCGATCATGCCCGCCACCGCCACCGCCACGCCGACCCCGGCGGCGGTGAGCAGGATCAGCCGCCGCTTGAGGGACTGCACCTGAATGCCGAGGTGGCGCGCCTCCCCTTCACCCAGCAGCAGGGCGTTGAGGGGGTTGGCATCGCGCAAGAACAGAATGAGCAGGGCAGCCAGGGTCAGCAGCGCCAGCGCCACGTCCACCGGCTTGCCCGCCGCCAGTGACCCCATCTGCCACAGACTCAGGTTGCGCAGCATCTGATCGTCGGCGAGATAGGTGAGCAGGCCGATCACGGCGCCGGACAGCGCCGTGATGGCGACCCCGGCCAGCAGCATGACGGTGACCGAGGTGCCCCCCTCCCGGGTGCCGAGCAGATAGACCAGGGTGGTGGTCAGCGCTCCGCCGAGGAAGGCGAGCAGGGGCAGCAGGCCGATGCCGAGCAGGCTCTGCCACTGTTGGCCGAGGGGGGCCAGCAGCACAATGGCCAGCGCCGCGCCGAGCGCCGCGCCGCCGGAGACCCCTATGATGCCGGGGTCGGCCAGCGGATTGCGAAACAGCCCCTGCATCACGGCGCCGCAGAGGCCGAGAATGCCCCCCACGGCGATGCACAGCAGGGTGCGTGGCAGACGGATCTCCTGCACGATCAGCATCTTGTGTGCCTCAATCCCGCTCTGTTTGCCGGCGAACAGGGCCTGCAGGCTCTCGCCGAAGGAGAGCGACATGGGACCGGTGGCGAGGGAGCCGACCAGCAGCAGGGCAAGCGTGCAGCCGGTGAGCGCGAGCAGCCAGGGCAGCGGCAGACGCATCATGAACCCTGCTTGATCCACTGGGCTATCTGGTTGGCCTGCTGCAAGGATCTCAGGCTGAGCCCCCCTTGCAGGGCGTGACCGTCGATGGCATGGATGGCCCTGTTCTTGCCTGCCGGGGTGGCGGCCAGGGCCGGCACCTGGGCCAGCACGCTGTCGATATTCTGGAATTGCTGCCAGTCGCGACCGCTCACCAGCACCAGATCCGGTTGCAGCTCGATAAGGGATTCGGTGGAGACGGGCTTGTAGTCGTGCAATTGGACGACCGGGTTGACGCCGCCCGCCAGAGTCACCAGGGCGCTGGCGGTGGTATTGCCGCCGGCGATGCTGGTGGGTTGGCCCTTGTGCAGCAGCAGGAAGGCGACCTTGAGGGGCTTGTTCTGCTTCGCCTGGGCCGCCAGCTTGTCGCTCTGGGCGGCGATCTCCGCCTTCAGTCGGGTGCCGGCGGCTTGATTGCCCAGCAAGCCGGCCAGGGTGTCGATCCGCTCGTTGAGGTTGGCCAGGGTGGGCGCCGTCGGCAGCACGTTCACCTCGACGCCGGCTCGGCGCAGCTGCTCCAGAGCCGGTGGCGGCCCCATCTCGTCGCTGCCGACCAGCCGGGTCGGGGCCAGACTGAGGATCCCTTCGGCCGCCAGGGCGCGGTGGTAGCCGACTCTCGGCAGCCCCTTGGGTTCTGGGCTGCTCACATCGGTGGCGACGAGGCTCTGCTCGCCCCCCAGGGCCAGGATGAGTTCCGTGGTGGCCGGGCCTATGCTGACGATACGTTCCTGCGCCATGGCAGGCAGGGAAAGGGCACAGCCGAGCAGGCTGAGTGCGAGGGCAAAACGACGGCCCATGCGAACCTCCGAAGGGTGTATGAGAGTGGGATTGCCGCCGAGAATATCAAGCCGGTGAAGAAAATGCACTGATAATGAAATCGATTATCAATTGCGTTAAGCGGGCCGCTTTATTACAGTATTCGCCGCGAGACTGAGCACCATCGCCAGATCATCCAGGGAGAACCGATGAGCATTGCACAACGCATTCACGCGCTGCTGGAGCAAGACCCCAGCGCCCACCCATCCACCCTCGCCACCGAGCTGGCCGTCAGCGAGTGGGAGGTGGTACGCCATCTGCCTGCCGCCCTGATGACGCAAGTGCCGGCCGGGGAGGCCGAAGCCCTGCTGGCGGACTTGTCCAACTGGGGTCAGGTGACCACCATCGTCGAATCCGATGGCTCCATCTTCGAGGTGAAGGCTCCCTTCCCCAAGGGCAAGAACGCGCGCGGCTACTACAACCTGATGGGGCGGGACGGGGAGCTGCACGGCCACCTCAAGCTCGACAACGTGGCGGGCATCGCCCTGGTCAGCAAGCTCTTCATGGGCAAGGAGGGGCACTCCTTCCAGTTCTTCGGCCACAGTGGCCGCTGCATTTTCAAGATCTACCTGGGCCGGGACGAGCAGCGTCATCTGCTGCCTGAGCAGGTGGAGCGTTTCATGGCCCTGCGCCGTCAGTATCAAGAGGAAGTGAAAGCATGAGTGAACGTCAGGAGCGCCTGCAAAACCGCCTGCAACCGGAGATCCGCGAGTTCCGCGACGGTTGCCGTACCCTGCAGCTCGCCACTGTGGATGGCGAAGGCAACCCCAATGCCAGCTATGCCCCCTTCGTGCTGCAGGAAGATGGATACTATGTGCTCATCTCCGAGATAGCTCGCCACGCCCGCAACCTGCAACAGGTGCCCAAGGTATCGCTGATGCTGATCGAGGACGAAACCGGGGCCCGCGAGCTGTTTGCCCGCAAGCGTCTGACCTTCGATGCGGTCGCCGAGGTGGTGGCGCGCGACGACGCACGCTGGGAGAAGGCCGTTGCGGCGCTGGAAGGGCGTTTCGGCGAGATAGTCAAAGGGCTCTCCAACCTCAAGGACTTCGTGCTGTTTCGGCTCAAGCCCGAGCAGGGACTGTTCGTCAAGGGATTCGGTCAGGCGTTCCGTGTCTCCGGCGACGAGCTGGTGGACTTCGTTCACCTGGTGGAAGGGCACAAACGCATCGACAACGGCGCCGAGCTGACCAGCCCGGCGGATGAACCCGTTTGAGGGGACAGTTAGCGAGATGAGAAAACGGGCAGCCTGGGCTGCCCGTTTTGTTGTTATGTCCCGGGTTACTCCTGCCAGCCTGCTTGGTTGGGGAAGGCATCGCGGTCGGCCTGGGTGGCGCTTTCGTTGCATTCCCCGCGGATCTTCCAGGAGGTCTGGCTGAGGACGATATAGCCGCTTCGGCAATACTTGCGCGTGGCCAGCATCTGGGTGAGCTGCTCGTCCTGCAGGGCTTCCCGGCGTTCCAGCAGGCTCTTGTCGCGGTGGCTCAGCCGGTTGTCATCTCCCTCCTGCAACCGGGTGGGCAGGACGTCGAGAGGGGCGGCCTCAAAGGTGAAGCGCTTGCTCCCGTCGTCGCTGATATGGGTGTGGAACAAGGGGGCCGGGCCATCGGGGGCTGCCCCCGGCAAGCCGGAGCAGGCGGTGAGCGCCGGTAACAGCAGCGTGAGGGCAACGGCAGAGAGTAGACGCACACAAGACTCCAATCGGGTGTTCACATCAGGACGGGCAGCTTAGCACGCCCGCTCGGGTTGAATGGTGGCCAGCAGCTCATCCGTCGTGAGCAGGGTCACGCTTCTGCCTTGAGGCAGGCTCAGATGCCGCCACATGAAGTGGTGGTGCTGGATGATCTGCTCCGCACTCAGGTGCGGCCTGTCCGCCGTGGTATGGGCGTCGGTCACCGCAAAGGCGTCAAAGCCCCTGGCGGCGGCGCTGCGCAACGTGGTATCGACGCAAAAGTCGGTGGCACAGCCGCAGATGAGCAGTCTGTCTACCGACTGCTCTGCCAGCAGGAAGCCGAGCTCGGTGTCGAGGAAGCTGTCACAGGCAGTCTTGCGCACCCGGCTGTCGTGGGGAGACGGGGTCAGATCGGCGTGCAGTTGCCAGCCTGCACTGCCAGGTTCCAGCTCGGAACCCGGTTCGTCGTGTTGCACATAGATGACCCGTCCGTGTTGGCCCCGCACGCGATCGGCCAGACGATTGATGTTGGCGATGACCTGGGCATCCTGATGGCGGGGGTTATCGAACAATCCCTGTTGCATGTCGATGACGAGTAACACATCCATATGAAATCCTTGGGCTATTTTGAGGGTTGCAACCATTGGCTGCAGTCACGGCTTCGGGATTGATGCAGTGCGCCCATATCTTGCTTCATTTCCTTTGCATTTAGCCAGCGTTCCGGCAGGGGAGCGATGTGGACCCTGACGTCTGCGTCTCTCCCGGGGGCTGTCTCGTCACCGGTTTGCGGCACGATGAGTGCCACCTTGAGTGCCGGATTGCGGCTGGCGATGCGACTGGCGATCCCGAGCCCCCCTTCCACGTGGAAGTTGCCTGCGATATGCATGATGCGCCTGCCGGGATGCTTGCCCAGATAATCCACCATGCTTTCGGCCATGGTGTCGTCCCAGCTGGTCTGGGCGGCGAAGCGACGGGCGTTGCCGTCCGCATCCCCATGGTGCATGGAAGCCATGAACTTCTGGCGGTAGCCGTCATCCCCCAGAGTCAGCTCGCGGGCAAGCTGGCTGCGGCGATTGGCCGGCAGTTTGTCGAGCCAGGCCGGTCCCTCCTGACCGACGCAGCTCACCAGGGGTTTGGGGGCATTGGCGGCGATCACTGGCAGGTGTTGCGCCTTGGCGAACTCCACCAGAGGGCGGTAATCACTCTGGTAGTTGGGCCAGGCATGGCCATCTCGAATGAGGGCCGATTCGCCGATGCGTCCGGCCAGGTAGGCATCCAGCACCGGCTGATCGGCGCGGCTGAACTGCTCCATTGAGAGCACCAGGGCCCGGCCATCTGCCTGCGACGTCTCGTCAAGCCCCACCAGCAGACGGGCCTGCAACAGATGGATGGCCGGGTGAGTGTGAAGTTCCCCCACCAGCACGATGTCGGCATCCGCCACCCGGGCCACCGCCTGCTCGAAGGTCAGTGCCTGCCCCTGGGCCGTATCGAGCCGAGCGTGATAGAGGGTCTCGGGTGGGGTGCTCTGCGGCGTGGTGGCACAGGCGGCCAGCAGCAGGGGCAGGGCGAGCAGGGGGAGTCGTCGGATCATGGTTACTCACTCAAGAAACAGGGGATGGGAAAAGGCTGCACCATGGGATGGCGGCATGGCGAGCAAAAAGTGGCGCCAGTGTAAGGGGGAATGATGATAAAGTGAAATGAGAATGATTCACTTTATTATTGATCTTTGTCTCTGGCGGGGTAATATGCCTTCCGCTTGATAATAATTCTCAATAAGGACTTTGCAGTGGCGCACAACAACACCCCCTCCCTGATAGCCCTCGCCGTGGCGGCCGGGCTGATCTCCCCCGCTTTCGCCGCAGACAAGAAAGCCGATGAAGTCATGGTCGTCAGCGGCTCACGGATGGAACAGAAGCTGGAAGATGTTTCCGGTCCCATCGCTGTCATTACCTCGGAGCAGATTGAAGAGCAGGTCGTCAGCAACGTCGCCGATCTGTTCCGCTATGAGCCCGGGGTGAGCGTGCAGGGAGGAGCAGGAGATGCCCAGACCTTCACCATTCGCGGCATGAGCGAAAACCGGGTCAAGGTGGTGCAGGACGGTGTGCGCCAGAACGATGCCTACAAGAATGGCGGCGTGGGTCAGACCTACTTCGACACCGACATGATCAAGCAGGTGGAAGTGGCCAAAGGGCCGGCCTCCGCTGCTTACGGTTCCGATGCTCTGGGAGGCGTCATTGCCATCACCACCAAGGATGCTGGCGACTTCCTCAAGGGCCGCGACAGCTATCTGGATGCGACCACGGGTTATGCCTCCAGCAGCCACCAGAGAATGGCCGGCATCACGGGGGCGCTGCGCACCGGGGAAGTCGAGAACCTGCTGCGCTACACCTGGCGCGATGGCGGTGTCACCCAGAATTATGACGGCGACAAGAACGAGTTCGACATCGTCAGCCAGGCCGTGCTGTTCAAGAGCAAGTGGAATCTCTCCGATGATCAGTTCCTGAAACTGACGGTGGATTACTTCACCGAGGGGCAGGATCCGGATGCCATCGATCTGACCAAGGCGGGCTCCGTCTTCAACCAGCCCATTACCGACAAGGAGACCGACAACCTCTCCCTGGTACTGGATCATGGCCTCACCCTGAACGCCCCCTGGGCGGATCGCGTGGACAGCAAGATCTACTACAGCCGCGCCAAGCAGACCCTGGATCAGTATGCTTCGTCCAAGTATCCGGTCATGCCGGGCAACCCCTATGTGACCAAGAACTCCCTGGATCACAACGGTTTCGAGCAGGAGAGCCTGGGCGCCCAGGTGAAGTTCAACAAGGCGCTCGCCAGCCAGCGTCTGGCCTGGGGCCTGGAATACGAGCATACCGACAACGAGCGCACCCGCTTCAAGGGGCCGACCGTTCCGGGTGACTTCGTTGGCTACAACGAGCTGAGCTTCCCCTCCACCACCAGCGAGCGCAGTGCGCTCTGGGCCTTTGACGAGATCAAGTTCGGCGAGCGTTGGGTGCTGACCCCGGGCGTGCGTTACGACTACTACAAGATGACCCCGGACGAGGATCCCGCCTACACCGGCGAGAACATGAAGAAGATCTCCGAAGGGGAGTTCTCTCCCAAGCTGGGGCTGGTATTCAAGGCGCACGAGGCGGCGAACCTGTTCGCCCAGTACAGCCACGGCTTCAAGGCGCCCATGTATGACAACGCCTTCTCCACCCTGAACCACCAGGCGTATGGCTATCGCATTGAGCCCAACCCGAACCTCAAGCCAGAGAGCAGCGACGGCATCGATCTGGGGGTGCGCGGCAGCCGCGGCGGGTTCAGCTATGAAGTGGCCACCTTCTACAACAAGTTCGACGACTTCATCGAGCTGACGGCCGTGGGCACCGAAGGCCGTACCGCCCTCTATCAGTACCAGAACCTGGACAAGGCGACCACCAAGGGGGCCGAGGCCAAGGCGGACTACTGGTTGAACGAGCTGGTCAACGTCTGGGGCAACCTGGCCTACATCGAGGGCAAGGATGGCGAGGGCAACTACATCAACAGCCTGAGCCCCCTGAACGGCAGCGTCGGGGTGCGTCTGGAGCAGCCGAACTGGAACATCAACACCGCATTGCGCTTTGCCGACGACATGGACAAGGTGGGCAAGGATGCGCGAGGCAACGACAACATCAAGAGCGCAGGCTGGGGAGTGGTGGATCTCTATGCCCAGTTCAAGCCGGTGCAGGACCTGCAGCTCAACGTGGGGGTGTTCAACCTGTTTGACAAGGAGTACGTGAGCTACGAGAGCATCACCGGCCTTGCCGCCACCGCGGATACCAGCAAGCAGACCGAGCCTGGCCGCAACCTCAGTGCACGGGTCAAGTACGTGTTCTGATGGTCGTCGACCAGCATGAAGGAAAAGGGGCCCTCGGGCCCCTTTTGTCATGAAGGTCGGCGTCTGCAAAAAAGAAACCCGCCAGGGGCGGGTGGAAGGATTGCAACACTCATCAGGAAGCGGTGTTACCCAATAGACAGGGGGATGTGACAAAGGTTCAACTTTATTGATATTTATCGTTTTTATCTGTCATGCCGCCTGGGGATCCCCGTCCCGAAATCGGTTATCATTTGTGCCCCTTGTCATGCAGCCTGAGCCTCTATGCCCGCGTTCTCCTGGTTAGCCCTGTTTTTTGGTGCCTTCTACTTCGTTTATGGCGCCTACCTGCCGTTCTGGTCGCTCTGGCTGGAAGGCATCGGGGTGAGTACTGAACAGATAGGGCTGTTGCTGGGGGTGGGCATGGCCATCCGTTTTGCCGGCAACCTGATGGTGATGGGGCGAGTCAAGGGTGCCGGCCAGTTGCTGCCCGTCACCCGGCTGCTCTGTCTGCTGAGTCTGCTGGCCTTTCTCGGTTTCTATCTGGGCCACAGCCTCTGGTGGCTGGTGGTGCTGACCCTGGCGGCCAACTTCATCTACCCGACCCTGATGCCCATGGGAGAGGCGCTTGCCACCCGCATGGTGGTTCAGACCCACCTCGACTACGGCAAGGTGCGGCTGTGCGGCTCCTTTGCCTTTATCGTCGCCTCCACCCTGGTGGGGGCCCTGGTGGGCAATTTTGGCAGCGACTGGGTGCTGCACACCATGGTGGCCGGGTTGCTGATCATGCTGGGGCTCAGCCTGCTGCCGCTGCGACCCGCCCCTCGGGAGCTGCAAGGGGAGCGGGCCAAGGCCTCGCTGCTCGTCACGCTCAGGTCGGCCCCGGTGCGCCGCTTCCTGCTCATCACCGCCCTGCTGCAAGGGAGCCACGCGGCCTACTACGGTTTCAGCGCCATCTACTGGAAAAGCGCCGGCTACAGCGGCACCCTGATCGGGTATCTCTGGGCTCTGGGAGTGGTGGCGGAGATCGCCATGTTCGCCGCGGACAAGCGCTTCCTCCAGCGCTTCGGCGCCCAGACCCTGTTTCTGGTGGGGGCCCTTGGCTGCGTGGTGCGCTGGGTGCTGCTCGGCAGTTCTACCGACCTGGCGGTGCTGGTGCTCGGCCAGCTGCTGCACGGGGTCACCTTCTGCGTCAGTCACCTCGGCGCCATCCGCTTCATGACCCGCCAGTTGCCCGCGGAGCAGCAGATCCCCACCCAGGCGCTCTATGCGGCGCTCGGCCTCGGCATGACGGTGGCGGCCCTGATGGCGATCTGCGGCGTGCTGTTCGAGCCGCTGGGAGGCGGCATCTTCTTTATCATGGTGCTGGTAGTGCTGCCGGTCTTCGTGTTGCGGCTGCGTGAAGAGAGCCCTGAACAGGGCCGATGACACAGGTCTGCCGGTCTCTGGCGCGGCAGGCCTCCGACTTATCTGGAAAAGGGAAGTAGAGATATGCACCAAGGATGGCTGCTGATCGGGTTGTCGCTCGCCTATCTGGGCTTGCTGTTCCTCATCGCCTATGTGGCGGACAAGAACAAGCGCCGTCGCCCCAAGGGGCAGCCTCTGCTCTACAGCCTGTCGCTGGCGGTCTATTGCACCTCCTGGACCTTCTTCGGCACCGTGGGCCAAGCCAGCGAATCCCCCTGGTCGCCGGTGCCCATCTACCTGGGCCCCATGCTGGTGTTCCTGTTTGGCTGGCGCCTGCTGGCCCGCCTCATCCTGGTGGCCAAGCGCGAGCACATCACCTCCATCGCCGATTTCATTGCCGCCCGTTATGGCAAGTCCCAGCGCCTGGCCATGGTGATCAGCCTCATCGCCGTCATGGGGATACTTCCCTATCTGGTGCTGCAGCTCAAGGCGATCGTCACCGGGCTCGATCTGCTGATGGCCAACAGCACGGGGGTCAGCCCCACCAGCAACATGGCGGAGCTGGCGCTGGGGGTCACCCTGCTGCTGGCCCTGTTCAGCATTCTGTTCGGCACCCGCAACCTGGATGCCACCGAGCACCACAGGGGCATGGTGGTGGCCATCGCCTTCGAGTCCGTGGTCAAGCTGCTCGCCTTCATGGCGGTGGGGGGCTTTGCGCTCTGGCTCATCATCGCCAGACCGAGCGAGGCGCGTACCCTGGTGGCGGGCGACTTCCTCGATGCGGTGGTGGCGGTGACGCCGGGCAGTCTGCTGGAGCTCGCCATCTACACCCTGATCGCCATGTGTGCCGTCATCTGCCTGCCGCGCCAGTTTCACGTGACCGTGGTGGAGAACAACCAGGGGCAGGATCTGCACTGGGCCCGCTGGATCTTCCCCCTCTATCTCTTCCTGATGGGGCTCTTCATCTGGCCGCTGGCGCTGGCAGGCAAGCAGTGGGTCGGGGCAGACATGGCCTCGGACACCTATGTGATAAGCCTCCCCATGTCCCTCGGATTCGACGGCATGGCGATGCTGGCATTTCTCGGCGGTACCTCGGCGGCCACCGGCATGGTGATCGTCTGCACCATCGCCCTGGCCATCATGGTGAGCAACGATCTGGTGTTGCCGGTCCTGCTGCGCCGGGTCTGGCAACAGGGGCGGGACGAGCGCCTGATGCGGTTGCTGCTGCAGGTGCGTCGGGGCGCCATCTTGCTGATTTTGCTGGCGGCCTGGGCGCTCTATCTCTGGCTCGGGGATCTCACCAGTCTGTCGCGCATCGGTTATCTTTCGTTCGGGGCCGTGGCCCAGTTCGCACCGGCCCTGCTGCTCGGCCTGTACTGGCGTCATGGCAATCGCAAGGGGGTCTATCTCGGGCTCGCCCTCGGGGTCAGCCTCTGGTTCGTGACCCTGCTGGCGGAGAGCGGACTGCTGGCTGGCTCCCCCCTCGAAGCCCTGCTGGCGCCCCCAGACTGGCCGGCGGTGCGGGATCTGAGCCTGGGGGCCTGGTGCCTCTTCCTGAGTCTTCTGCTCAACCTCGCCGGCTATGTGGCGGGCTCCCTGCTGTCACGGGCGGCGGTGAGCGAGCGGCTGCAGGCCGCCAACTTCGTCGGCAAGACGAGCCGGGATACCTCGGCGCTCTATCATGCGCGGGTCTCGGTGAAGGAGCTGGAGATGCTGGCGGCCCGCTTCGTCGGTTCCAGCCGCGTCAAACGGGCTTTCGGCCGCTTCGCCGGCGAGCGGGGAGGCACCTTGGCGCCCCAGATGCAGGCCTCCGCCGAGCTCATCGCCCACACGGAGCGACTGCTGGCGGGGGTATTCGGCACCTCGTCCGCCCGCCTGGTGCTGGCCTCTGCCCTGCAGGGACGCAACATGCAGCTCGAGGAGATCGCCACCATAGTGGACGAGGCCTCCGACATGTTCCGCTTCAACCGCGGCCTGTTGCAGGGGGCAATCGAACACATGGGGCAGGGGATCTCCGTGGTGGACAGGGAGCTCAGGCTGGTGGCCTGGAACCGACGCTACATCGAGCTGTTCTCCTATCCCCCCGGTCTCATTCAGGTGGGCCGTTCCATCGAGGAGATCATCCGCTACAACGCTGGACAGGGGTTGTGCGGCCAGGGAGACATCGAGGCCCAGGTGGCGCGGCGGGTTGCCTTCATGAAGCGTGGCAGCCCCCATGTCTCGGCGCGGGAGCGTCCCGATGGCCGAGTCATCGAGATGCAGGGCAACCCCATGCCTGCGGGGGGCTTTGTCATGACCTTCACCGATATCACCCCGTTCAGGGCGGCGGAGCGGGTGCTGCGGGAAGCGAACGAGCACCTGGAGGCGCGGGTGGCTGAGCGCACCCACGAGCTCTCCGAACTCAACCGCCAACTGCTGCTGGTAAACCAGCAGGTGGAGAGGGCAAATCAGTCCAAGAGCCGGTTCCTTGCGGCGGTGAGCCACGACCTGACCCAGCCGCTGAACGCGGCCAAGCTCTTCACCTCCTCCTTGCTGGAGATGCTGCCCCCGGAAGACGAACCGGCCCGCATCGCTCGCCACATTGACGACGCCCTGGGGGCGACCGAGGATCTCATCACGGATCTGCTGGACATCTCGCGCCTCGAGGCGGGCAAGTTCAAGGCGAAGAAGCTCGATTTCGCCCTGAGCGATGTGCTGGACAATCTCAAGGCGGAATTCGGCGTGCTGGCCCAGGCCGGTGGGATCCAGTTCTCCGTGGTGGAGAGCCGCCTTGCGGTCTACAGCGATGTGCGCTTGCTGCGGCGGGTGTTGCAGAACTTCCTCACCAACGCATTTCGCTACAACCCCGGCGGTCGGGTGCTGCTCGGCTGTCGCCGCATGGGGGAGAAGGTGCGCATCGAGGTGTGGGACAACGGCCCCGGCATCCCGGAGGGAAAGCAGGAGGCGATCTTCGACGAGTTTTCCCGCCTCGATCACTCCCGCACAGCCAGAGAGCAGGGGCTTGGCCTCGGGCTCGCCATCGCCCGCGGCATCTCGCTGGTGCTGGGTCATCAGCTCTCCCTGCGCAGCTGGCCCGGAGCGGGGTCCGTCTTTGCCATCACCCTGAACCTCGCGACCCGGCCCGTCATCCCCAGCCAGGTGACGACCCCGGCCCTGCGAGACAGTCAGCTGGAAGGGGTCAGGATCCTCTGCATCGACAACGAGGAGGATATCCTCATCGCCATGGCCTCGCTGTTGGGACGCTGGGGCTGCGAGGTGCGCTGTGTCCAGAGCCTGGAGCAGGCGGAAGAGATCATCGACGGCGGCTTCCTGCCTGCGCTGGTGCTGTCGGATTATCACCTGGATGACGGCAAGACCGGGTTGCAGGCGCTGCACATGATCAGGCTGGCCCACGGCAACGGTATCGGCGGCATCATCATCAGTGCGGATCGCAAGAGCGAGTTGCAGGCACAGATCCGTGAGCACGGCTTCGGCTACGTGAGCAAACCGGTCAAACCTCTCAAGCTGCGCGCCCTGATGAACAGCCTGCTGATGCCGGTTCAGTGACTGGTCTCACAGAATCGAGCATTGGCTGAACATTTTTTTGATGCCATCCAGGCGCCATGATCGGCGATGATGGCGCCACTTTTGTCGCCATTTGCCGAGTTTGGTGATAATTGAGTCTTGTTGGGTGTCACTTTTGGCAGGCGGCACCCGGGCGACTCTCCTCTATAGTCATTCGGCGATTATTTTTGTCGCAAATCAAGTTGTGCAAAAAGGCAAACCGGATGAAAGTCCGGGACGCAAAGCTTCCGGTCTAAGGGTCTGCGTACCTAGGATAGCGGGGCCACCACAGGTTGTATCGTCCATGGGCCAAGCCATGGTTGCGATGTTGTCTGCGTTACCTGGCAGGTTGCGTTGCCTTTTTCGTTGTTAATTCCAATAACGAAATAAGGAAGTTCAAATATGTTAAGTCCAAAACTTTCCCTGCTGGCGCTTCTGGTCGGGGGGCTTTGCACTACCTCCGCCTTCGCCGCTGCCCCGGGCAAACCCACCATTGGCTCCGGCCCCACCAAGTTTGCCATCGTTGAAGTCAATCAGGCTGCTTCGGCCTACAACCAGCTGGTGACCGTCCACAAGGATGGCGCTCCCGTCAGCGTGACCTGGAACCTCTGGTCCGGTGACGTCGGACAGACCGCCAAGGTACTGCTCGACGGCAAGGAGGTGTGGTCAGGCCCGGCCTCCGCCGCGGGTACCGCCAACTTCAAGGTCACCAAGGGGGGGCGTTACCAGATGCAGGTGGCCCTGTGCAACGCCGATGGCTGCACCCTCTCCGACAAGAAGGAGCTGATGGTCGCCGATACCGACGGCAGCCACCTGGCGCCGCTCAATGCGCCCCTCAAGGAGAACAACAAGCCCTACGCCAACAAGTCCGGCAAGGTGGTGGGGGCCTACTACGTGGAGTGGGGTGTCTATGGTCGCAAGTTCACCGTGGACAAGATCCCGGCCCAGAACCTGACCCATATCCTCTACGGCTTCACCCCCATCTGCGGTGGCAACGGCATCAACGACAGCCTCAAAGAGATCTCCGGCAGCTTCGAGGCGTTGCAGCGCTCCTGTGCGGGCCGCGAAGACTTCAAGGTCTCCATCCATGATCCCTGGGCGGCGATCCAGATGTCTCAGGGCAACCTCAGCGCCTGGGATGAGCCCTACAAGGGCAACTTCGGCAACCTGATGGCCCTCAAACAGGCCCACCCGGACCTCAAGATCCTGCCGTCTGTCGGCGGATGGACCCTCTCCGATCCCTTCTATTTCCTGGGTGACAAGACCAAGCGCGATACCTTCGTCGCCTCGGTCAAAGAGTTCCTGCAGACCTGGAAATTCTTCGACGGCGTGGACATCGACTGGGAGTTCCCGGGCGGACAGGGGGCCAACCCCAGCCTGGGCGGCCCGAATGACGGCGCTACCTATGTGGTGCTGATGAAGGAGTTGCGAGCCATGCTCGATGAACTGGAAGCCGAGACCGGCCGCCAGTATGAGCTGACCTCGGCCATCAGCGCCGGCGGTGACAAGATTGCCAAGGTGGATTATCAGGCGGCCCAGCAGTACATGGACCACATCTTCCTGATGAGCTACGACTTCAGCGGCGCCTTCGACCTGACGAATCTGGCCCACCAGACCAACCTCTTTGCCTCCAGCTGGGATCCGGCCACCAAGTACACCACCGACAAGGGCGTCAAGGCGCTGCTGGGTCAGGGGGTGACACCGGGCAAGATAGTGGTGGGGGCGGCCATGTATGGCCGTGGCTGGACCGGAGTGAAGAACTACCAGGCCGGCAACCCCTTCACCGGCACCGCTACCGGACCGGTGAGCGGTACCTGGGAAAATGGCGTGGTGGATTACCGCGACATCGTCAACAACCGCATGGGCGCAGGCTGGGAGCAGGGCTATGACGAGTCAGCCGAGGCCCCCTATGTCTTCAAGGCCAGCAGTGGCGACCTCATCACCTTCGACAACGACCGCTCGGTCAAGGCCAAGGGGCAGTACGTGCTGGCGAACCAGCTTGGCGGTCTGTTCGCCTGGGAAATTGATGCGGACAACGGCGACATCCTCAACGCCATGCACGAGGGGCTGGGCCACGGCGAGGGTACGCTGCCGCCGGTCAACAAGCCGCCGGTTGCCAATGCCGGCAGCGATCTGAGTGCCACCGGTCCGGCCGAGGTGACCCTCAACGGCAGCGCCTCCCATGATCCGGAAAACGGGGCGCTGACCTACAGCTGGAAACAGGTCTCCGGACCCCAGGCCAGCCTGCTGGATGCCACCCAGGCCAAGGCCCGTGTGGTACTGGATGCCGTCAGCAGCGACATCAATCTGGTGTTCGAGCTGACCGTGACCGACGATCAGGGGCTCTCGGCCAAGGATCAGGTGGTGGTCACCAACAAGGCGCCGCAGCCGAACCTGCCCCCCGTGGTCAGCGTACCGGCCAGTGCGACCGTCGAGGCCGGCAAGCAGGTGAGCATCAAGGCCACCGCTTCCGACCCCAATGGTGATGCCTTGAGCTATCAGTGGACAGTGCCGGCCGGGCTCAGCGCCACCGGTCTGGACAGCGCGACCCTGGTAGTAACGGGCTCGAACGTGACCAGTGACACGGCCTACGATCTGACCCTGGTGGTCACCGACGGGGCGCTGGATGCCACAGCCGTTACCCGCCTGACCGTCAAGCCGGCCAGTACAGGTGGTGGCTGCGAGGCCAGCGATCCGGATGCGGCCAACCACCCGGCCTGGAGTGCAGGTACCGTCTACAACACCAATGACAAGGTGAGCCACAAGCAACTGGTGTGGCAGGCCAAGTATTGGACCCAGGGCAACGAGCCGAGCCGCACCGCCGATCAGTGGAAACTGGTGAGCCAGGTGCAACTGGGTTGGGATGCCGGAGTGGTCTACAACGGCGGTGATGTCACCAGCCACAACGGCCGCAAGTGGAAGGCCCAGTACTGGACCAAGGGCGATGAGCCCGGCAAGGCCGCCGTCTGGGTCGATCAGGGCGCGGCGAGCTGCAACTGATCTGCCGTGAAGAAAAATGGGGCCGAGGGCCCCATTTTTGTCTTGCTGCGTGGTTGGGTGTCTCTTCCCTGTCAGGGAAAAGGCGCACTCGCTTTGTCAAAAAGGCCCGTCAGGGCCTTTTTTCATGGTATGTCACCGGTTCACAGCGGTTTTTGCCACAGGCTGAGCAGCAGATCCTGCTCGAGGGCGTCGGGCCCCTGGTGGGTGAAGGCGTGGCGCTGCTCGCCGCTGGCACGCCAGCCGAGGCGACTGGTCTCCAGAATGTGCTCGCGCAGGCTCTGATCCAGCGCCGTACTGAACTGGGCGCGTTGCTGGGCAACACTGACGAGCCCGGTGAAGGCGGGCCAGCTCAGGGGATGTTCCATGCTCACCGGATTGAGGCTGACGCGCAATTGCCACTGATGGCGAGGGCCGGGCTGCACGTGGAGCAGATAGCCGCCCGGCGCCAGCCAGCTGACCAGGAGTTCCGTCTTGACCTTGAGGTCGTTGACCAGCAGCACCTGGGCCGTGCCAGGCAGCAGCGGGGCGCGCGCCGGGTCGGCGATGACGAACTGGCCTTCCGGTTGCGCCTTGTTGGCGGCGAAGATGGCATTCTTGGCCAGATCGAAACCGCCGACCTGCCAGCCGGGCAGCCGCTCAGCCAGGGCGCGGCAGTAGTACCCCTCGCCACAGCCGAGGTGGACAAGCTCGCGATCGCCAAGAGGAGCGAGCAGGTTCGCCATGGCGTCCACCAGAGGCAGCTGGTGGCCTTGTTCCAGGAAGCGGCGCTTGGCGCGCAGCAGGGCCCGGCTGTCGCTGTCCTTGGGGTTCTTCTTGCCGGGGATGAGGTCCAGATAGCCTTCCGGTGCGGGATCGAAGTGGTGCTTGTTGTCGCAATAGACCCCGCGGGAGGCGGCATGAAGGTGCAGGGGGCTGCGGCAAAGGGGGCATTGAAGGTGCATAGGAGTTCTCTTGGCGAAGGCCATGACGGCGGGGCGTTCGGGATTATAGGGGAGAGGATCGGAAAAGGCTGCCATGGGCAGCCTTTTTATCCAACGGCGCTGTGCGGGCGCCGTCGGCGGAACCCGGTCAGCGGGTACCAAACACCACTATGGTCTTGCCGTGGGCGGAGATGAGCTCCTGCTCTTCCAGCATCTTGAGGATGCGGCCGACGGTTTCACGGGAGCAGCCGACGATCTGGCCGATCTCCTGGCGGGTGATCTTGATCTGCATGCCATCCGGGTGGGTCATGGCATCCGGCTGTTTGGCCAGGTTGAGCAGGGTCTGGGCAATGCGGCCGGTCACGTCCAGGAAGGCGAGGTTGCCGACCTTCTGGCTGGTGTGCTGCAGGCGCTTGGCCATTTGACCGGAGAGGCGCATCAGGATGTCCGGGTTGACCTGGATCAGCTGGCGGAACTTCTTGTAGGAGATCTCGGCGACTTCACAGGCGCCTTTGGCACGTACCCAGGCGGAACGCTCCGGATTCTCGTTCTCTTCGAACATCCCCATCTCGCCCAGAAAATCCCCCTGATTCAGGTAGGAAAGGATCATCTCCTTGCCTTCGTCATCCTTGATCAGGACGGCGACGGTGCCCTTGACGATGTAGTAGAGGGTTTCCGCTTTTTCACCGGCGTGGATCAGGGTGCTCTTGGCGGGATACTTATGAATGTGGCAATGCGACAAGAACCACTCAAGGGTGGGATCGCTTTGCGGTTTGCCAATGATCATGAGACTTCCTCTGTAGTGTCATTTTTATGGACTGTGCGTCCAGGCAAGTTGCCAAGCTTGCCATTCCTTACTCTTTGGTCGCAGTAGAATAAGAGCCTTTGCCTGTGCTGACAAGGCTTTGGGGTTTTGCCGTCCACCGGTGAGCCGCCATCTGCTGCGTCGTCCGGGGCATTCTAGGCAAGAAGAGGAGGTCGGATGTTGATTTCGATCTATTTCCCTTTGGGTCGTCGTCCGTTTCGCAGGAGAGGCTGCTGTCGCCACAAACGGGGCTTTATCGTCGGGAACGGGCAAGATCATGGCGCATGTGCCACTCGACCCCGGCTTGAGGTATGCTATGGGCGTTAGAACTGTTGTCATTGAGAGGAAAGTGAGAGATGAAAGCCAAGGTCAGCTGGGTGGAAGGCATGAAGTTTGTGGGGGAGAGCGAGTCCGGTCATCAGGTGACCCTGGATGGCGCCAACCCGGGTGAAGGTGCCAGCCCGATGGAGATGATCCTGCTGGCTGTCGGCGGTTGCAGCTCCATCGATGTGGTCTCCATTCTGGAGAAGGCCCGTCAGTCCGTGACCGCCTGCCATGTCGAACTGGAAGGGACCCGCGCCGATACCGTTCCCCGGGTATTTGAGCAGATCCACCTCAAGTTCGTGGTGACCGGCAAGGGGCTGGCGGAGAAGCAGGTCGCCCGTGCGGTGGATCTGTCCATGGAAAAATATTGTTCAGTTTCCCTGATGTTGGAAAAAGCGGTAGAAATTACCCATAGTTATCAAATTCTTGAGGGTTGACCGCTAAAGTTTGTCCCGTCGATAACGCCATGACATAAGGAAAGTGCGATGAAAAAAATGATGATGTTGCTTCCCCTGTTCGGTCTGGCCGCCTGCAGCATGCCGCAGCCGACCCAGTATCAATACAGCCAGTATCAGTGCGGGGAAGAGTTGCTGGCCATCACCTATGATGCCCAGGCCGACATGGTGCAGTTCCCTTATGCCGGTGTCTATCACAAGCTGGGGCGCATCGAGTCGCCCAAAGAGACTGCCAGCTATTCCGACGGGGTGACTACCTTCTCCCGTCAGGACAAGCAGGCCACCCTGGTCAAGAGCGGTGTGACCCAGCTGACCTGCGAGTTGAAGTGACCCTGATGCCGTCACGGCGTGCATGGAAAACGGCCTGCGTGAAGCAGGCCGTTTTTGTTGAAAGAGACATCAGTCTGACGGTAGCGAGCCCAGCAACTGGGCGGCCAGTTGCTGGCTAAGCTGGCCACGGGCTTCCTCTGCGACAGGCACGTCGCTGGCGAGCTGGATGGCGCTGCTCCACACTGCTTTCTGGCTATGCCCGTCGAGCAGCACGACGGCCAGGGTCCCCTTGCGGGCATTGGCGGCGGCGTTCAGGCCCGGTGTCATGCCGAGGCGGGAGAAGATCTCGCCATCGCTCATGTCCTGGCTGCCAGCTACCCCGATGGCGACCCAGACGTCGGCCTCATCCAGGGGAACGCTGCGCCAGCCTTTGCCGTCCAGTTGCCGGATGACGGCCTGCTGTACCGGCTCGAGCCAGGGCGCGGCGCTGTTGCCCGCATACTGGAATTGTTCGGCCAGCGCATAGCGTGGTGTCGCCCCGTAGGTCCAATGCTCCGCCGGGCGAACCACCATGGTGCCCGTTTCGACCGTGGGGGCGGCGGGGCCGGAGCTGCAACCCCCCAGCAGGGTTGCCAGCGTGAATGAGAGAAGTGCAGCGCGCATCGTTAAGCTCCTTGGCTCAGGTGATCTTGCCCGTTTCGATCAGTTGCTGGATCAGGGGGCGCAGGATCAGTTCCATTGCGAAGCCCATCTTGCCACCCGGCACGACGATGGTGTTCATCCTGGACATGAAGGCGCCGTCTATCATCGACAGCAGGTAGGGGAAGTCCACCTGCTTGATGCCCCGAAACCTGATCACCAGCATACTCTCGTCCAGGCTGGGTATCACCTTGGCGCTGAAGGGGTTGGAAGTATCGACGGTCGGCACCCGCTGGAAGTTGATGTGGGTACGGGAGAACTGCGGCGTGATGAAGTTGATGTAGTCGTCCATGGAACGCACGATGGAGTCGGTCACCGCCTCGCGGGAGTGGCCGCGTTCCGAGGTGTCGCGAATGAGCTTCTGGATCCACTCCAGGTTGACGATGGGCACCACGCCGATGAGAAAGTCCACGTGCCGCGCCACGTTGTGCTCCCCCGTGACCACGCCGCCATGCAGTCCTTCGTAGAACAGCAGATCCGTCTCGCCGGGCAGATCCTGCCAGGGGGTGAAGGTGCCCGGCATCTGGTTGAAAGGCACTGCCTCGTCGAAGCTGTGCAGATAGCGCCGGTACTGGCCTGTGCCGCTCTGGCCATATTCCTGGAAAAAGGACTCCAGCAGACCGAAGTCGTTGGCCTCCGGGCCGAAGTAGCTGATATGCCGCCCCTGCTCCCGGGCCTTGCGGATAGCCACGTCCATCTCGGGCCTGGTGTAGCGGTGAAAACTGTCCCCCTCGACCACGGCCGCCTTGTATCCAAGCTGGTGGAACATGGAGCGGAAGGCGTTGGTGGAGGTGGAAGTACCGGCACCGGACGAACCGGTGACCGCGATGATGGGATGCTTGGCGGACATAGAATTCTCTCTTCCTTGGGAGTTCCGTTATAAGGGGTGGCCCAAAGTGCGGTCAAGTGCGCCGTCATCCTCCCGCTGCCCCCACGCTTCCCGGCAATAGCTGTGAACAAGGGCTGCCCTGTGCTCTGGGTACGTTGGAATAGGTGCTGCTGGGTGGCGAACTGGTCATGCGGCCTGATGATGTGAGCTGGATAGGTGGAGGGCGGGGTGAGCCGCCCGATAAGCCGTGACCGCGTTACGCTTGGGGGAAGTCGTCAGTGGGTGACTTGCTTAAATGAGTCTTTGGGACGACATTGACACTTTCGTGCAGCTCGCTGTAGACAAGCACGGCGCTACCTTGTAGCAATTGTTGCCTGACTGCTTCGACCTTGTCGGTCAGGCTGACATCCTGTTCACCGTATTCGGTGCCTTCTTGCAGCACAAAGTGTTCGAGCAGGTTGGTGAGGGTGTCCGGCTCCAGTTCTTGCCAGGGGATAATCATGATTTCATCTTCACTCAGTGGGTTGCGGATATTGTCGATGTCTGGTCGGCAAGCGCAAGGGATTTGTCTCGTTTTGGACGAGGGGAGCCATGCAATCCATTGACGCACGCCGACCCTCCAGTCAATTCGAACAGCACCTGTTCGATGCCCGCCGCCGCGCCCTGAGCGCCGGTTTGCGCTGGTACTGGGTCATCAATCTCATCGCCCTCGTATTTCTGCTGACCCGCTTCTACATCTATCGGGATGCACACCTGGTACTGGTCGGCAACCTGCCCTGGTCATACAAATGGCAGCTCTTTGCCATGATAGGTGTTGGCCTGCTGCTGCCGCTCGGGTGGGGCTGGCTCTCCCGTCAATCCCATGCCATCTGGCTGGTGTCCCTGTGCGTCTGTGCCCTGGCCTGGGGGCTAGCCTGGGCCATGGTGGGTTACACCATCTCGATCGTCGACTTGAAGGGAGGCTTCAGTTTCATTTTCAACATGGTCAGTCTGTTGCTGCTGACCGGTCTCGTCGCCGCGTATTGCGATGTGCGGCTGTTTTACGCACTGGTGTCGGTCCCCCTGCTGTTCTTGTTGGTGAGAGCCTCCTGGAGTCCTGAGCCCTTTGTTCTGGTCAACACCATAGTGGTCGGGGTCTTGCTAGTGGTGCTGGAGACGGGACGGCGCATGCTCAACGGCTGGTTCGAGCTTGCGGTGTCAAGGGAGCACGACAACCTGATGCTGGCAAACAAGATGAATGCCATGGCCAACCGGGATCCCCTGACCGGCATAGCCAACCGTCGCCACTTCGATCAGGCGTGCAAGCGTGCCATTGCGCAAGGCACCACCCAGGATGTACCGCTCACCGTGATCCTGCTCGATGTGGATTTCTTCAAGCGCTACAACGATCGCTATGGGCATCAGGCGGGGGATGAGTGCCTGATCTTGGTGGCCGAGTGCCTGGAGGAGAGTGTGCGGGAGCCCGGCGATCTGGTGGCGCGCTACGGGGGAGAGGAGTTCGTGGTGTTGCTGCAGGAGACGACGCTGGCCGGTGGCCAGGAGGTGGCGGAGCGCATTCGCGCCACTCTGGCGGCCAGGGCTCTGCCCCATGAGGATTCCGACGTAGCCCCCCACCTCACCCTGAGCCAGGGGATAGCCCAGTGGCGAGCCGGGGAGAGCCTCGTCATGCTGCTCGAGCGGGTCGATGGCGCCCTCTATCAGGCCAAGGAAGAGGGGCGCAACGGTTACCGGTTCGCGCCCTGAGTCTGTTGCCGCAACCACTGGCTGATGCGCTCATCCAGCCAGAAACGGGGGCGCCAGGGAGAGCCGTGCAGGAAGCCCACGTGGCCGCCCTGGCGGCTCAGCTCGTAGCGCACCAGAGGGGAGAGCTGCTCCGCCGCCGGAATGACGGCATCGGTCATGAAGGGATCGTCGGCGGCGTGAATGACGAGGGTCGGGATGGGAATGCGGGCCAGCAGGCTCAGGCCGGAGCAGGTCTGGTAGTAGTGATCGGCGCTTTCGAAACCATGGAGCGGTGCCGTCACCAGCTCGTCGAACTCCCTCAGTGTGGCGATGCGGGTGATCTGGGCCGGCTGCCAGCGCGCCCGTGCCGCGCTCTGGCGCCGGATCTTGCTTTGCAGGTTGGTTCGCATGGTGCGCAGCAGGTAGTTCTGATAGACCCGTGAGAAGCCCTGATTGACCCGATCGGCACAGCTTGCCAGTTGCAGCGGGGCCGACACTACCACCGCCGCCTTCAATGGTGCCGGGCAGGCCCGCGCCAGCAGATTGACCAGCATGTTGCCCCCCAGGGAATAGCCGATGGCGACCAGGGGACGGCCAGGAAAACGCCGCCCCAGCTCGGCAATCACCGCTTGGGCGTCCTCGATGGCGCCTGAGTGATAGGCCTGCAGCAGCCGATTCGGCTCGCCACTGCACCCCCGAAAGTGCATCAGCACCGCCTCGTTCCCTTGCCGCTGCAGGTGGGCAAAGAGCCCTTTGGCATAGTGGGAGTGAATGCTCCCCTCCAGTCCGTGGAACACCACCACCAGGGGTTGTTCATCCTGGCCGGGTTCGCCGCTCCAGGCCAGATCGACGAAATCGCCGTCCGGGAGTTCGAAGCGCTCCTGGATGAAGCGGGCAGGCGAGCGGCGCAGCCACTTGGGCAAAATGGTTTGCAGATGGGGGTTGCGGGCCCACCAGGGGGCGTGGAAGTGGCTTTCTGTCAACATGCAGCGACTCGGAAGAGCTGGGAGGAAAAGGGTGCGGCGAGCCCTTGGCTCGCCGCGACATCAGGCCAGCAGACGATCGTGGTGCTCGGCGCCGCGCAGCATGGCCTGGATCAGTTCGTTGGCTTCAAACTTGGTGAGCGCCTCGTGGGCGCCGACCTGATGGGCCCGCTCCACGCTGATCTCGCTGGAGAGGGAGGTGTGCAGGATGATGTAGGCTCCCGCCAGCTTGGCATCGCTCTGCACCTCGAAGGCCAGCTCGTAACCATCCAGCCCCGGCATCTCGATATCGCTCACCAGGATGTCGATCCGCGTGCCCTGGGAGACCCGGGTCTGCATCAGGGTGAGGGCGTCGCGTCCGTTGGTGCAGACCTCGTAGGGGATGTTGATGTAATCGAGCGCCGCCATGAGCTGGCGACGGGCGACGGAGGAGTCGTCCACCAGCAGGATCCGCATCGGCTTGAGCCGCTCGCGCTGCACGTCGGTCAGCACGGGGTAGAGATGGCTGGGATCGTCCGGATAGACCCGCGACAGGATGAGCTCCACATCCAGCAACTGGATCAACTGATCTCCCACCCGGGTCACGCCGGTGACGAAGACGTTCTGTCCCAAGGAGGGAGGGGGCGGCTCGATGTCACGCCAGTTGCACTCGGTGATCTTGTCGATGCCCCGCACCAGAAAGCCCACCAGGGTGCGGCGGCAATCGGTGATGATGATGAAGCAGTGGGGCATCTCCTCCCGGCTGATGGGGCGGTAGCCCACGGCCATTGCCATGTCGATCACCGGGATGGTGGTGCCGCGCATGCTGGCGGCCCCGAGCACGGTGGGATGGGATTGTGGCAGGGCGGTGAGCTGGGTGTAGGGCACGATCTCCTTCACCTTGAGGGTACCGATGGCGAAGGATTGTCTGGCAGAGAGGTGGAACAGCAACATGCCCTGGGATTGGTTGGCCTTGCTCGTCATGGCGGATGTCCTGTTGATCTAGTCGGTGACGGTCAATCGGGTGTTCAGCATAAAGGATGGTGACATGAATGACTCCTTTGTTGTTAGCGGCGGTGAGCCGCAAAACTGGATTTCTTTTGCCATCCTTTTATGCCTCTCTTATCGGGTCGCGGTCGGCTGAGGGGAGAGGGGCGCCCCGAGCCATTGCAGATGAGCCTCGGCCAGCGCGCTTTCATCCCGATAACCCAGCCTGCTCACCACCTGTGACGGTGTGCTGCCGCTTCGCAGCAGGCGAATCCCCTGCAACAGTTGCCACTGATCCTGCAGTACCCGGGCGTCCGGGCCCTCGAGACCGCGAGTGCCCAGCAGGGTCTGCCAGGCAGCCACGCTATCCGGCTGCGCTCTGGCCAGGGCTTGCCAGGCATCTTGCAGTGCCTGATCCCCCAGTGACGAGATGGTGCAGCCGTGCAACTCATCTCCCACCACTTGCAGCCGCTGCCCATAGGGGCCTTGCCAGTCGCGTGGGCGTGACCAGGCCGCCAGGCTGTCCAGCAGTGCGTCCATCAACGGGCTTGCCTGCAACCAGCCAGCCTGGGCGGGCTGGGGCACCCGCACGGAGCAGGCCAGCAGATCATGCTGGCAGCCAGCCAGAGGGGTGAAGGCGGCGAGGGCATCGGCACAGAGCCAGAAGTGGCTGCCAGGTGTCAGCAGCAGCTCATGGGCACCCAATTTCAGCAGCGCCACCCCCTGGGTGACGCGCAGCAATTGGCCCATGGGGGAGCGCTTGCGGGGGCCGACCTGAAGGGTGGAAGTGGAAAAATGCTGATATTCGATGGCGTGATGCATGTAAAAACCCTGATATGATGCTGCCTGGAGGTAACAAAAATGGAAACCAGACGTAAAAAACGCTTCATTGCCGGGGCAGTTTGCCCGGCGTGCGGCAAGATGGACACCATGATGCTGTATATGGAGCATGGAGTCGAGAAGGTGACCTGTGTCGAGTGCGGGGATACCCAGGTGCAGACCCAGGAGCAGGTGGACAAGGCGACGCGCGAGGCGGAGCAGGTGATAGGGGTGTTTCGTCCCGAGTGAGTGGCATGCCTCAAGGTGATGGTACGCCGGTCAGGCTGGTCGCTGTTGATGACTTTTTCATCACACTGAAGCCGGGCCGACCATATGCTTGTCTGCCTTTTTGAGGTATTCTGAGCCCGTTTTTTTCTATCCGCAGGATCCCTGACATGAAAGTAGCTCCCCTGAGCGTGGTTACGCTGGAATACACGGTCACCGACGAACACGGTGAAGTCATCGACACCACTGTAGGTAAAGAGCCGCTGGTGTATCTGCACGGTACCCGTTACCTGGTCTCCGGCCTCGAAGCCGAGCTGGAAGGTCGCAGCGTGGGCGAGGCGTTCGACGTCACCCTGACGCCGAACCAGGCCTATGGCGAGTACGACGAGAATCTGGTGCAGGAAGTGCCCGGCGAGCTGTTCGACGGTATGGAAGTGTCTGAAGGGGATACTTTTGTGGCCGAGACCGACGACGGCCACCGCCCGGTGACCGTCATCGAGGTGTCCGAGGAGTTCATCAAGGTGGACGGCAATCATCCCCTGGCTGGCGTGACCCTGGGCTTCAAGGTCGAGATCAAGGACGTGCGTGCCGCGACCGCCGAAGAGCTGGCCCATGGCCATGTGCACGGCGCTGGTGGCTGCGGTCACGATCATGGTCATGACCATGATCACGGCCATGATCACGATCATGACCACGGTGGCTGCTGTGGCGGCCATGGTCACAACCATGCACACGATCACGGCGACGATCACGGTCACGGTGGTTGCTGCGGTGGTGGCGGTTGTGGTGGCAAGGGCCATCAGCACTGATCACGGCCTGGCCGATGATAAAAAAACCCGCGCATGGCGCGGGTTTTTTTATGGCTGGCACGCATCAGTAGTGCGGTGGCGGCGTCTCTTCGGCCATGCTGGCGATCTGGCTCGGCTGTACGCTCTGCAATTTATCCACCAGTAGATGGATCTGGTGTTTGAGCCGGTCCAGCTCGCGACCCTGGGTGGTGACCTCGTCGTTGAGCTGCTCCACCGTGTATTCGGCAAAAGCGAGGCGGCTTTCCAGGGTTTCGAGGCGTTCGTTTAGTTGCTGACTCATGGGCCTTTTGGTCCTTACTTGATAGTCCAGATTTCAGCCAGGCCACTGGAGCTGGCACTGACGAGGTGGTCATTGTCGCGCAAAGCCACGCCATAGACCACAGCGCTCGGCGGTTTCACCTTGGGATGGGGCGAGACGCGCCAGCTCTGCAACGGCTGGCCGTCACTCACCTGCCACAGAGTGAGCTGGCGGGAGGGGGCGCCGGTGATGAGCCAGTTGCCGCCGTTGGCGAAGCGGGCGCTGGTGTAGACCTCGAAGCGGTGATCATATTGCAACCTGCTGTGCTCCTTGCCGCTTTTGAGATCCCAGATGCTGGCCTGGCGACTGTCTGCGGTGAAGGCGAAACGTCCGGACGGATCCAGTCTCGCCATCACGACTCGCCCGGCGTGGTTGAAGCGCCACACAACCTGGCCCGTGCGGGTGTCCCACAGATAGGCGCTGTAATCGTTGCCGCCGGTGAGGGCATAGCGACCATTGGGGGAGAGATCCACCGTGTTGACCTGTTCGGTGTGGCCGAGGAATTGCAGCCGGCGTCCGGTCTGGGTGTCGACCACTTCCGCCTTGCCGTCTTCACGGCCGATGAGCACCTGGCGGCCATCCGCCGAGATCGCCGCATCGCGCAGGCGGGATTCTGGCAGAGAGTAGTAGCCCTGGGAGCGGCCATCCTGCAAGCGCCAGATGGCGAAGGTGTGTTGGGTGGCGGTGATGGCATGGCTGTCATCGGGGGAGAAGCGGGTCAGGGTGACGAACTCTTCCTGGTCGTCGCTCTGGCGCCAGCGCCAGCGCTCCTTGCCCTGTTCCAGATCCCACACCACAGTGCCCTGACTCAGGCTGGAGACGAGCGCGAGCTTGCCGGAACTGGCGAGATCCGCGCTCAGCAGACCCTGGTTGGCGAGGCGGATCTGCTGGCTGGGAAGTGAGCGTTGTTCGCACCCCGTCAGCATCAGGCAAATACCGATGAGATAAATGGCACTTTTGATCATTTTTCCTGTCTCATGCTTTCGTTACCTGCGATCACGGCGTTAGTATAAGGCGCTTATCACGATAAACCTCTCATTTCACGAAGGAACCGAGAGCGGTATTTAGAGTTTTGGAGAAACTGATGAACAATTTTCTGAAGGTGTCCCTGTTGGCTGCGGCGGTTGCCGTCGGTCTGACTGCTTGCCAAAAAGATGAGAAACCTGCTGCGACCAACACCGCAGAGGTCAAGGCAGAAGCCAGCAAGCCGGCAGAGGCCCCCAAGGCTGAGGCCAAGAGCTTTGAAGAGCAATCCGGCTATGCGATCGGCCTCTCCATGGGTCGTTATATCGCCAATACCCTGGAGCGCCAGCAGGAGCTCGGCATCAAGCTGGACAACACCGTGATCCTGAAGGGTGTCACCGACGGTCTGGGCAAAGAAGCCAAGATGACCGACGAGGAGATCCAGAAGGTTCTGCAGGAATACGACGCCAAGATCAACGAGCTGACCAAGGCGAAGGCCGACAAGGATGCCGTGGAAAACCTGAAGAAGGGTGAAGAGTTCTTGGCTGCCAACGCCAAGAAAGAGGGCGTGAAGAGCACTGAGTCCGGCCTGCAATATCAGGTCGAGAAGATGGGTGACGGCGCCAAGCCGAAGGCCACCGACATCGTCAAGGTACACTACACCGGTACCCTGACCGATGGCACCAAGTTTGACAGCTCCGTCGATCGCGGCGAGCCGGCTACCTTCCCGCTCAACCAGGTGATCCCGGGCTGGACCGAAGGGGTGCAACTGATGCCGGTCGGCTCCAAGTTCAAGTTCTTCCTGCCGTCCAAGCTGGCCTATGGCGAGCACGGTGCAGGTTCCATCCCGGCCAACGCCGTGCTGGTATTTGACGTAGAGCTGCTGGCCATCGAAAAACCGGCTGCCGATGGCGACAACGCCAAGAAATAAGCTCAAAGCACCATAAAAACGGCTCCCCAGGGAGCCGTTTTTGCTTGTGTATTGTCGCAATCCCCCGGATAAAGCGATGAGGCCGTCTTGAGTGTGTGGCGGCTAGCCCCCAGAATAGACAACAAAATCAAGCGCAAGGATGGATCTCGTGGCTGAAAGCAAACCCCGTGTCCTGTTGGTGGAAGATACCCGCAGTCTGGCGGTCGTCTATGAGCAGTATCTGGCCCAGGATGGCTACGAGGTGCAGCTGGCAGACTGTGGCCAGCAGGCTTTGGCACAATTGCTGGCAAGCCCGCCCCCCGTGGTGCTGCTCGACCTGGAGTTGCCCGACATGTCCGGCATGGACATCTTGCAGCAGATCACGGAGCGGCAACTGCCCTGCTCCGTGGTGGTGATCACCGCTCACGGCTCGGTGGATGTGGCGGTGGAGGCGATGCGGTTCGGGGCCTTCGATTTTCTCACCAAGCCGTTCGATGGCAAGCGCCTGTGCGCCACGGCGCGCAATGCCCTGAAGCACCAGCAGCTCAGCTCGCTGGTGGCCCAGTATCGGGAAAACTTCGAGCGCAGCTCCTTTGCCGGTTTCATCGGCGCCTCCATGGCGATGCAGGCGGTCTATCGCATCATCGAGAGCGCGGCGCCGAGCAAGGCCACCGTCTTCATCACCGGCGAGAGCGGCACCGGCAAGGAGGTGTGCGCCGAGGCCATTCACCAGTGCAGCCCGCGTCGGGATCAGCCTTTCATCGCCCTCAACTGCGCCGCCATTCCCCATGACCTGATGGAGAGCGAGATCTTCGGCCACGTGAAGGGGTCGTTTACCGGTGCCCAGGGGGATCGCAAGGGGGCGGCCAGTCTGGCGAACGGCGGCACCCTCTTCCTCGACGAGATCTGCGAGATGGATCTCGACCTGCAGAGCAAGCTGCTGCGTTTCATCCAGACCGGCACCCTGCAGCGGGTCGGCAGCGGCAAGCTGGAGACGGTGGATGTGCGCTTTGTCTGCGCCACCAACCGGGATCCCCTGGTGGAGGTCAAGGCCGGACGGTTTCGTGAAGACCTTTACTACCGCCTGCACGTGATCCCGCTGGCGCTGCCCCCCCTGAGGGAGCGGGGAGAGGACATCCTGCTGCTGGCCCGGGAGTTGCTGCTGCGTTATGCCGGTGAGGAGAACAAGCGATTCAGGGACTTTGATGCGGACGCAGTGCAGGTGCTGCTCGACTACCCCTGGCCCGGCAACGTGCGCGAGCTGCAAAACGTGGTGCGCAACATAGTGGTGCTCAACGATGGCGAGCTGGTGAGCCCGGATATCCTGCCACCTCCCCTCAACGGGGGGCGTACCCTGGCCCCGGAGCCTGCGGTCGGGATCGCGGATCCCCAGTCAGAACCCGTGGTCGTTCGCAGGCAGGTTCGTCCGCTCTGGCAGGTGGAAAAGGAGGCCATCGAACAGGCCATCGCCAGTTGTGATGGCAACATCCCCAAGGCGGCGGCCCTGCTGGAAATAAGCCCTTCCACGATTTATCGCAAGAAGCAGAGCTGGGAAGAGGCGAGTCCGGCCTGAGCCGTCACCTCTGCTCCCGGGCAGACATGCTGATGTGCGGGGCGGCCAATTGGTCGCCCCGCACGCTTATCAGAGTTTGGCGAGCTGCTTGAGCCTGGCCAGCCGTTCTGCCTCGTTGGCGGTGAACCAGCCATCCTGTGACAGCAGAAACCAGGCGCGGGCAAAGTACTCGGTCGCCGCGGGATCATTGAGCACGAGTGCATTCTCCCCCAGCTCCTCGAACACATAGCCATCCTCGGGGGTGCCGACGGCGGCCATGTCGTCGCGCAACTGTGCCAGTTCGGCCATGGCCTGTTCATGGCGCTCCTGGGCCCGGCTCAGGCGCGCCAGACTCCAGCGGGCGATAAAGGCTTTGCCCTGGTTGTTGTGCTGCTCGTGCCAAGCCAGGCACTTTTGCTGACAGGCGATGGCCTCGTCGAGGCGACCCAGCTCGAACAGGGTCCAGCCCTGATTGTTATAGAGGCTGGCGAGCCAGCCTCGCGTCCGCTTGTCGTGACTGCGCTCGGCCAGGGTCATCGCCAGCTGGTGCCAGTGGCTCTGCTCCTCCAAGGGGGCGGCGATGGCCACCATGTGGGCCGCATCGATGGCCAGATAGTGCTCTTCGTACTGCTCTCCCAGTTGCCAGGCCTGTTCAAACAGGGCTCTGGCGCTGGCCTTGTCACCGGCGGAGTTGAAGGTGCGGCCACGCTCCAGCAAGGCGCGCAGGCGGGCCCGTGGAGTCGCCTCGGTGAGGCGGGGTTCTATCTCGTCGAGCAGCTGGTGCGCCTGTGCAAACTGGCGTTGCAGCGAATGGGTGCGGGCTATCTGGGTGAGGAGCTCCAGCTCCCATTGCAGGTTGGCGGCACGCGCCTCGGGCAGCAGTGCTTGAAAACGCTGGGCGCTGGCAACGGGATCCTGATAATCCCACAGTGCCATGAAATCGGGCGGATTGTTCATCTGGCCTCCATGCCGGTTATCCGCCCACCAAGATGCCTGAAGGCCATTCTTTGTACAAGAAGGGGACTGGCGCCATCGTGACGCCAGCGCTTGCCGATCAGTAGACCATGGCAAGGCTCATCAGCATCAGACCCAGGGCAGCAAAGGCTCCCTCCTTGATAGCCAGGCGCGGTACCAGTGCCTTGGGCAGGGCAGGGAACAGGCTCAGGGCAAAGCCGAACCCCGGCATCAGCCAGTGGAAAGCAGGGCTTCTCAGGGCGGGATCCGCAGCGCCATTGATGACGATGAGCAGGATAAAGAGGGTGAAGGCGGGCAGGATAAACCAGCGGGCATGGCCGGCGGCAACCGCCCGCAGTGGCGAGATGCGATAGAGCACCAGGGTCACGAGGAAGAGGGCGAGGGGAGCCAGCAGATAGAGCGGGGCCGGGTTCATGATGAGTGTCTCCTGACAAGGGGGGCAGAGTGTAGGCAGTCCGGGTGGGGAATGACCAGTCCCCCGCGCCCGGGCTGTGAAGCGGATCGCAGGGCAAAGGTTTGCCTGGGCAGGATCAGCGGAACCAGAACCAGAGCACGGCAAATACCAGCCAGCTCAGCACCAGCAGGATCCAGGGCAGCGGGTGCTGGCGGGTGAGCTCGATGACCTCGGCTTCGCTCTCCTCTTCCGGCGTCTCTTGGGAAGAGTGCCTGGCTTTGGCTTGCAGTTTCTTCTGGCGGCTGGCCTCGCGGGCCTTCGCCTTCATCTGTTTCTTGTATTCGTCTATGCCCTTCTGGATCCCCTGGGCGATGAGCTGGGTTTGCTCCTTGGTCTGCCCCGGCTTCTGGTTGGCACGGGCGATCTTCATCGCCTCCTGCTGGGTTTCGGGGGAAATTTTGTCGTACTTGGCCATTCCAGGCACTCCTTGGCATTGATTGGCGGGCAGTATGCCATAACCGTTACCGGCGGGCTGCCATCATGGGGGAAATTGCTCTGCGAGTGGGGTGCCTCTGTTCCAAATAGGGGAAACAGGTTGCGTGGATGATCACATTTGGCGGAATTTGTGAGTCGCCGATGAAAAACCGTCACATGTTGTTTGTTATATTACCGCCCGATCCTGGATAGGGTCGTCCAATAACAAAATAACAAGGTGATATGGAAATGAATTATAAATTTGTCAAAGGAAGTATCGCACTGGCAGTGCTTGCCGCATTGAGCGGCTGCAATACCTCAAGCAACGACAGCGTCGCCCCCTGCACCGAAAATGTCTGCAAGCTGACCATTTTGCATACCAATGATACCCACGGTCGTTTCTGGCACAACGACAAGGGCGAATATGGCATGGCGGCCCAGAAGACCCTGGTCGAGCGGCTGCGTGCCGAGGCGAAAGCGGCGGGCAGCGAAGTGCTGGTGCTCTCCGGCGGTGACGTCAACACCGGGGTGCCGGAGTCGGATCTGCAGGATGCAGAGCCGGACTTCATGGCCATGAACAGCATCCGTTACGATGCCATGGCGGTGGGCAACCACGAGTTCGACAACCCCCTGACCATCCTCGAGAAACAGCGTCAGTGGGCCCAGTTCCCGATGATCTCCGCCAACATCTATGACAAGACGAGCGGCAAGCGCTACTTCGATCCCTACAAGGTGTTCAAGCTGGAGAGCGGCCTCAAGGTCGCCGTGCTGGGTCTGACCACAGAGGACACCGCCCAGCTGGTGGATCCCAACAACGTCCAGACCCTCGAGTTCCGCGATCCGACCACTGAAGCCGCCAATCTCGGCAAGCAAATCCGCGACAACAAAGAGGCGAACCTGGTTCTTGCCATCACCCACATGGGCCATTACGAGAATGGTCAGCACGGCAGCAACGCACCGGGTGACGTGGAGATGGCCCGTGCGCTGCCGGCAGGTACTCTGGACGCCATCATCGGTGGTCACTCCCAGAACCCGGTCTGCATGGAGCCGGGCACCCCGGACAAGTACGCCGACTTCAAGCCGGGCGACGACTGTCAGCCGGATCAGCAGAACGGCACCTGGATCATGCAGGCTCACGAGTGGGGCAAGTATGTGGGTCGTGCCCAGTTTGACTATCAGAATGGCAAGCTGACCCTGACCCAGTACGATCTGATCCCGGTCAACCTGAAGAATGCGGACGGTGATTTCATTCAGGAAGAGATCGTCAAGGATCCCGAGCTCTACAACACCCTGCTCACCTATCAGGAGAAGGGACAGCAGGAGCTGGGTGTGGTCATCGGTGCCACCGATGGCGTACTGGACGGTGAGCGCGCCAACGTCCGCAACAAGCAGACCAACCTGGGTCGTCTCATCACCACCGCGACCGCCGAGAAGCTGAGCACCGACTTTGGCATCGTCAACTCCGGTGGGGTGCGTGCCTCCATCGCGGCAGGGGACATCAGCTACCGTGACGTGTTGACCGTGCATCCGTTCGGCAACACCGTCAACAAGGCGACCATGAGCGGCAACGAGCTGCTGACCTACCTGGGTCAGGTCGCGACCAAGACCGCCAATACCGGTGGCTATGCCCAGTTCGGCGGCATCAAGATGACGGTGGATTGCCAGGCCAAGAGCGTGGACATCGCCACCATCGGCGGGAAGGCCTTCGATCCGGCAGCAACCTACAGCTTCTCCATCCCGAGCTTCAGCGCGGCCGGTGGTGACGGTTATCCGAAGATCGACACCATCAATGCCGGTCTGGTGGATGCCGGTGTGCTGAAGGATTATATCGCGGTGAAGAAGACCATTCAGGTCGCCGATTATCAGCCGGCCGGCGAGGTCAGCTATATCAACTCCACCTCGGTAGAGGGTTGCAAATAATCCCTGCACCCCGAGCCAATAAAAAAGAGAGGCAGTCATGGCTGCCTCTCTTTTTATTTTCAATGTCATCAGCAGTGTCTCTCGGGAAATATATCCGGCCACGGGAAGCTGCCCCGAAATAGGGCATGACACGATCTGATGGCAATAAAAAGGCGACCCTGAGGTCGCCTTGATGAAATGGGTCGGTTGAGCCTTAGAGCTGCTCGATGCCGACGATATGCCAGGGGGCATTGTCCTTGGCGAGATCACGCTCGAGGTGCCACACCTCCTTGATGTCCTCCTCGACCTGCTCCTGACGGTCCATGTAGCGGCCGCTGAAGCGCACGCTCACCTGGGCCCAGTCGCTGCCGTAGTCGGCACGGACCAGCTGGGTGTCCACGTACATCACCTCGGTGTGCTGCTCACCGGAGAGCTCGGCGCGTTCTGCCTTGAGGTGCTCGAACAGCTCGGGGCTCACGTACTCGCGGATCTTCTCCAGGTCGTTCTTGTTCCAGGCCTCTTGCAGGGTGCGGTAGTGATCGCGGGCGCCGGCCAGGAAGCCGTTCATGTCAAAGCCCGGGGGCAGACGGAAGGGCACGTCGCTGTCGGCAAAACCGGTGGCCTGCGGGGCGCTGTGGCTCTGCTCGAACTGCTGGGGGGCCGCGCTCTGGGGCGGTTGATAGCCCGCATAGGCCGTCTGTGGCTGGGCCGCTGCCGCCTTGTTCCTGCGCAGGGCTCGGAACAGGAAGACACCGCCCAGTGCCAGCAGGGCGATCAGCAGGAAGTCCATCCCTTGCAGACCTTCGAAGGCACCGCTGCCCAGCAGGTAGGCAAACAGACCGCCGGCCAGCAGACCACCCAGCAGGCCGCCCATCATGCCGCCTTTCTTGGGTGCCTGGGCGCCCACGGTCGGGTTCTTGGTGTCGACCGGCTTGGCCGCAGGTTGGGCCGGGGCCGTCTTGTAGCTCTTGCCAAAGGATTTGCCGCCACCAAGTTTCTTGGCCTCGGCGATGGGTGCCCCAAGGCCAATGGCCAGGATCAGGGCAAACAGGGTCAGCATCTTTTTCATTTTGACTCTTTCACTCTCATGTAGGTGGGGGCATGCTCTGCTTGTGCAAGCTCAGCGAGGCGCATGGCAGGCTGCCAGTCCCTTTTTGTGTTGCAGCTTGCGGGTATGATTATCACGGATGGCATGAATTATTCATGAACAGATTGAGTCGTCCGACAGGGGGGCACCCATGAGACACAGACGGCCGAGTCGCTCGGTGCGCAGGTTGCGCAACAAACAAAGAGCAAGAACGAACGCTCAGACCCTGGTCTGGCCCTTTCTCGTACTGTGAGGCAGGTCTGCGGCGCAGAAGTGGATGGCGCTGACGAGGCCAGGGTCCCGTCTTGTCGCCGGATGCGATGACGGGACGTATTAGCACTCGCGATGGCGGGGTTTCTTTTGTAAAATTCCCGTCCCCTTCCCGCTGCGGTTTTTATGTGTATGGCAGAGCAAGTGACGGCGAAAAAAGACGCCAAGACACAACAGCTGAAAGTACCTCCCCACTCTTTTGAGGCCGAACAGTCCGTACTGGGCGGCCTGATGCTGGACAACGAGGCCTGGGATCGGGTCGCCGAACGGGTGATCGACAAGGATTTCTACAGCCGCCCGCACCGCCTGATCTTCCAGGCCATGACCCGCCTCTCCAATGCGGGCAACCCCATCGACCTCATCACTCTGCAGGAGGAGCTCGAGCGCTCCGAGCAACTGGAAGAGGCCGGTGGCTTCGCCTATCTGGTGGAGATCGCCAAGAACACCCCGAGTGCCGCCAACATCAGTGCCTACGCCGAGATCGTGCGTGAGCGGGCGGTGGTGCGGGAGATGATCTCGGTCGCCAACGAGATAGTCGAAGCGGGCTACGAGCCCCAGGGGCGCACCTCCAACGATCTGCTGGACTTGGCCGAGAGCAAGGTGTTCCAGATCGCCGAGCAGCGCACCAGCGCCAACGAGGGCCCCCAGCCCCTGAAGCTCATCCTCGAGCAGACCGTCGACAAGATTGAAGAGCTGTTCAAGACCCCCCACAACGGGGTGACCGGCGTGTCGTCCGGCTACAACGATCTGGACAAGATGACAGCCGGCCTGCAGCGCTCGGATCTGGTCATCGTCGCCGCCCGTCCCTCCATGGGCAAGACCACCTTTGCCATGAACCTGTGCGAGCACGCGGCCCTCACCGCCGACAAGCCGGTGCTGATCTTCTCCCTCGAGATGCCCTCCGAGCAGATCATCATGCGTATGCTCGCCTCCGTGGGGCGCATCGACCAGACCAAGGTGCGGACCGGCCAGCTCGACGACGAGGATTGGGCGCGGCTCTCTTCCACCATGGGGCTGCTGCTGGAAAAGGGCAAGATGTACATCGACGACTCCTCCGGCCTGACCCCGACCGAAGTGCGCTCGCGCGCCCGTCGGGTGGCGCGGGACAACGGCGGCATCAGCATGATCATGGTGGACTACCTGCAGCTGATGCGGGTGCCCAGTCTCTCCGACAACCGTACCCTGGAGATCGGTGAAATCTCCCGCTCCCTCAAGGCGCTGGCGAAAGAGTTGCAGTGCCCCGTGGTGGCGCTCTCCCAGCTCAACCGAAGCCTGGAACAGCGTGCCGACAAGCGCCCGGTCAACTCGGATCTGCGGGAATCCGGCTCCATCGAGCAGGATGCGGACTTGATCATGTTCATCTACCGCGACGAGGTCTATCACGACGACAGTCCCGACAAGGGGATCGCCGAGATCATCATCGGCAAGCAGCGTAACGGCCCCATAGGACGAGTGCGGCTCACCTTCCAGGGTCAGTTCTCGCGCTTTGACAACTACGCGGGCCCGGCGTTTGATGATGACTACTAAGTCGGGAGCCTGCTCCCGGTATCCAGACACAGTTTTCCCGGTTCGACAATTCTGCCGGTCCGGCCTTAGACGATGAGATTTGAGGGCTGACACCACCCGGTGCCTGATTATCATGCCCTCGTAAGGGAAAACAGATGAAAGCGGCTATCGCCCAAATCAATACAGCGGCCCTGCGCCACAACCTCGCTGTGGTCAAACGCCACGCCCCCCAATGCAAGATCATTGCCGTGGTCAAGGCCAACGCCTATGGCCACGGCCTGCTGCCGGTCGCCCGCACCCTGGTGGATGCGGACGCCTACGCAGTGGCCCGCATCGAAGAGGCGCTGATGCTGCGCTCCTGCGCCGTGGTCAAGCCCATCGTGCTGCTGGAGGGCTTCTTCA
Organism: Aeromonas sp. ASNIH7; assembly: GCF_002903485.1. NCBI lineage: Bacteria > Pseudomonadati > Pseudomonadota > Gammaproteobacteria > Aeromonadales > Aeromonadaceae > Aeromonas > Aeromonas sp. ASNIH7. The sequence continues at coordinate 1,069,999 of NZ_CP026226.1, read as the reverse complement.
GCGCCGCCGACCAGCCGGTGCTGGCGGCCAACAACCTGCAGACCGCGGTGCACACCTGGGAGCAGCTCGAAGCGCTGGAGCAGGCCGAGCTGCCTGCCCCCGTGGTGGCCTGGCTCAAGCTCGACACCGGCATGCACCGCCTCGGGGTACGGGCCGAGGAGATGCCCGCCTTTATCGAGCGCCTCGGCAAGTGCAAGAACGTGGTGCAGCCGTTCAACGTCATGACCCACTTCAGCCGCTCCGATGAGCTGGAGCAACCCACCACCCGCGAGCAGATCGACCTGTTCTGCCAGCTGACTGCGCCGCTGTCGGGCGAGCGCGCCATGGCCAACTCGGCAGGCATCCTGGCGTGGCCGGATTCCCACTGCGACTGGGTGCGCCCCGGCGTCATCCTCTACGGCGTCTCCCCTTTCCCCAATACGGTGGCGGCGGATTATGACCTGCAGCCAGTGATGACCCTCAAGACCCAGCTCATCGCGGTGCGCGATCACAAGGCGGGCGAGCCGGTAGGCTATGGCGCCAACTGGGTGTCGGATCGCGATACCCGGCTCGGGGTGATTGCCATCGGCTATGGCGACGGTTATCCGCGCATGGCCCCCAACGGCACGCCAGTGCTGGTCAATGGCCGCATCGTGCCTCTGGTGGGGCGCGTCTCCATGGACATGACCACGGTGGATCTCGGCCCCGGCGCCACCGACAAGGCAGGTGACGAGGCGGTGCTCTGGGGGGAAGGGCTGCCGGTGGAGCGGGTGGCCGACCAGATCGGCACCATTCCCTATGAGCTCATCACCAAGCTCACCTCCCGCGTCTTTATGGAGTATGTGTAGGCGAGTCGCCCCTCATCCCCCATCCTTCTCCCGCGAGGGGAGAAGGGAGAACAAAAAGGCCGCCCCGACAAGGGCGGCCTTTTTCATGGGCGTGTCCCAGAGACGAAAGAACAAGCCCCGCATCGGCGGGGCTTGAGTCTCCGTCACTATGTGGCGCTTAGCCTATGGTCATCAGGCTGGCATTGCCACCGGCGGCGGCGGTGTTGACCGAGAGGGCGTGCTCGATGAGCAGGCGCTCCAGCGGGATGTCGGTCTCGCCGCGATGCAGGCCGTGCACACCGATGATGGCGCCGTTACGGGCTGCCTGGCGCGCGGCGGCGAGCTTGCTCACCTCTCGCAACTGATCCGAGTCGCCGTGGTGCAGCAGGGCATCGAAGTCCGTCTCCCCCGTGGCCCAGTCCGCCACCAGCGCGATGGGATCCCGCACCTCGGTCGGCAGGGAAGAGAGCAGGGAGCGTGTCTGGGCATCGTCCGGCAGCAGCACCTGGCTGCCGACCGCCAGACAGGCGGCCAGCTGGGCCAGCAGGTCGGCCTTCTCCTGGGCAAGACAGAGCACCCGTTCCCGGGGCAGCAGGCTGTAGCTGTTGCGCTCGCCGGTGGGGCCGGTCAGCAGCTGGGTACGGCCGCTCTGGGAGATCGCGGCGTAGTGATCGCACAGGGCGGCGAGGGCCGGATCCTGCTTGCTCGCCCAGTCGCGCAGGGCCACGAGGGGGGCTTTCGCCTCGGCATGCAGGGCACCGGACTCCTGGTGCAGCTGGTTGGCCACCGCCTCCTGGGGACGGGCGCCGAGCAGGCGATACATGTAGAGCGGGCCACCGGCCTTGGGACCGGTGCCGGAAAGCCCTTCCCCACCGAAGGGTTGCACCCCGACCACGGCGCCCACGATGTTGCGGTTGACGTAGAGGTTGCCCACCTTGGCCACGTTCACCACCTGGGCGATGGTCTCGTCGATGCGGGTATGAACACCCAGGGTCAGGCCGTAGCCGCTGCCGTTGATCTGCTCGAGCAACTCCCCGAGCCGGGTGCGCGGGTAGCGGACCAGGTGCAGCACAGGGCCGAACACTTCGCGCCCCAGTTCGTCCAGGCTGTCGAGCTCGATCAGGGTCGGCAGCACGAAGGTGCCGCGGCTGCAGGCATCCCCCTGGGTGCGGGCGATCTGGTGCACTTTGCGCCCCTTGTCGCCCATGGCCTTGATGTGGCGCTCGATGTTGGCCTTGGCCTCGGCGTCGATGACGGGACCGATGTCGGTGGAAAGGTGCTCGGGGCTGCCGACCTTGTACTCGGCCATGGCGCCCTTGAGCATCCGGATCACCCGATCCGCCACGTCATCCTGCACGCACAGCACTCGCAGGGCGGAGCAGCGCTGACCGGCGCTGTCGAACGCCGAGGAGATGACATCCATCACCACCTGTTCGGTCAAGGCGGAAGAGTCGACGATCATGGCGTTCTGGCCGCCGGTCTCGGCGATGAGGGGAATGGTGCGGCCCTGGGCGTCGAGGCGACCGGCCAGGTTGCGGGAGATGATGCCCGCCACCTCGGTGGAGCCGGTGAACATGACGCCGCGCACCCGTTCGTCCGCGATGAGCGCCGCACCCACGGTCTCTCCACGGCCCGGCAGCAGTTGCACCGCACCGGCGGGAACCCCCGCTTCCAGCAGGATGCGCACCGCTTGTGCCGCGATGAGGGGGGTCTGCTCGGCAGGCTTGGCCAGCACCGTATTGCCGGCGGCCAGGGCCGCGCAAACCTGGCCACTGAAGATGGCCAGGGGGAAGTTCCAGGGGCTGATGCAGACCACGGGGCCGAGCGGTCTGTGGGTGTCGTTGGCGAAGTGGTTGCGCGCCTGGGCGGCGTAGTAGCGCAGGAAGTCCACCGCCTCGCGTACCTCGGCGATGGCGTTGGCGAAGGTCTTGCCGGATTCGCGAACCAGCAGGCCCATCAGGGGTTGCAGTTCGGATTCCATCAGATCGGCTGCCCTGTCCAGCACGGCGGCCCGCTCGGCTGGCGGGGTGGACTGCCAGATCTGGCCGCTCGTGAGGGAGCAGGCGAGCGCCTTGTCCACCAGCGCTACCGTGGCTTCGCTCACCTGACCGACGACATCGCGGTGATCCGCCGGGTTGAGCACGGGCTGGAACTGGGTCGGCGCCTCGGTGTCGCAACCCAGCATGGGTACGGCCTGATAGGCGGTGTTGGTGCTGGCGAGCAGGGCGGCGGAGAGTGACCCCAGGCGGTGCTCGTTCGCGAGATCCAGACCTGCGGAGTTCGGGCGCGCCTCGCCGTAGAGATCCCGGGGCAGGGGGATGCGCGGATGGGGCAGACCCAGGGTCCCTTCACGGGCGGCCATCTGCTCGATCTGCTGCACCGGATCCTGCACCAGATCCGAGAGGGAGATGTTGTTGTCCGCGATGCGGTTGACGAAGGAGGTGTTGGCCCCGTTCTCCAGCAGGCGGCGCACCAGGTAGGCGAGCAGGGTCTCGTGGCTGCCCACCGGGGCATAGATGCGGCAGGGGCGACCCAGCTTGCCGTCGGCCACCTTGCCGACCACCTGTTCGTAGAGCGGTTCACCCATGCCGTGCAGGCACTGGAACTCGTACTGGCCCGGGTAGTAGTTCTGACCCGCCAGCTGATAGATGGCAGACAGGGAGTGGGCGTTGTGGGTGGCGAACTGGGGATAGATGGCCTCGGGCACCGCCAGCAGCTTGCGGGCGCAGGCGAGGTAGGAGACGTCCGTGTAGGGCTTGCGGGTATAGACCGGGTAGCCTTCCAGCCCTTCCTGCTGGGCGCGCTTGATCTCGCTGTCCCAGTAGGCGCCCTTCACCAGACGGATCATCAGGCGGTGACGGCTGCGCTTGGCGAGATCGATGACGTAGTCGATCACATAGGGGCAGCGCTTCTGGTAGGCCTGGATGACGAAGCCGATGCCGTTCCAGTCGGCGAGGGACGGATCGAAGCAGAGCTTCTCCAGCAGATCGAGGGAGATCTCCAGCCGATCGGCCTCCTCGGCGTCGATGTTGATGCCGATGTCGTACTGCCTGGCGAGCTGGGTCAGGCCCAGCAAGGTGGGGTAGAGCTCCTCCATGACGCGATCGTACTGGGCGCGGCTGTAGCGCGGATGCAGGGCGGAGAGTTTGATGGAGATACCCGGCCCCTCGTAGATGCCGCGACCGTGGGAGGCCTTGCCGATAGCGTGGATGGCCTGCTCGTAGGAGGCCAGATAGCGTTTGGCGTCCTCCTCGGTCAGGGCCGCTTCCCCCAGCATGTCGTAGGAGTAGCGGAACCCTTTGCTCTCCATGCCGCCTGCGTTCGCCAGCGCCTCGGCGATGGTCTCGCCGGTGACGAACTGTTCACCCATCAGGCGCATCGCCATGTCGACGCCCTTGCGGATGAGCGGCTCACCCCCCTTGCCGATGAGTCCCTTGAGGGAGTTGTTCATGCCCGCCTCGTTGTGGGTGGCCACCAGCTTGCCGGTGATGAGCAGACCCCAGGAGGCTGCGTTGACGAACAATGAGGTGCTCTGGCCCAGATGCTGGCTCCAGTTGCCGCCGCTTATCTTGTCGCGGATGAGGGCATCCCGGGTCGCCTTGTCGGGGATGCGCAGCAGCGCCTCCGCCAGGCACATCAGGGCCACCCCTTCCTGGGAGGAGAGGGAGAACTCCTGAAGCAGCCCCTGCACCAGGCCCTGACGGCCGCTGGCGCTCTTCTGGTTGCGCAGCTTCTCGGCGATGCCCATGGCCAGCTTCTGGGTCGCGTCAGCCTTCTCCTTGGGCAGACGGGCCTGCTCCAGCAGCATGGGGACGGCTTCGGTCTCGGGGCGGCGATAAGCCCCCGTGATGGCGGCCCGCAGCACGGACTGGGGCAGAATGCTCTCGGCAAACTCGAGGAAGACCTGGATGCCCTGCTCGGTCAGGGTCTCGACGGCCTCTTCCCCGGCGGCGGCAGCCAGCCCGGAGTGCTCGGGCGGGGTCAGACCGCGATCCAGTTGCTCCAGATAGGTGAAGATGGCTTGCTTGATCAGCCAGTGGGGAGTGCGATCCAGGGTCTGCGCAGCCTGTTTGAGGCGGTCGCGGGTCGCTTCATCGAGTTTGACGCCGAGGGTGGTAGTGGCCATGGGACTTCCTGTGTCTAGAAGGTAACAATATTACCGGACGGTTAAATTTCGCCGATGATGGTGCAACCAGGTGCAACCTTCAAGCAAGAAATTTTAATGTATTGGTTACATTGTTGAATTCTTCCATGAATCCGGTCTCCATCAGGCTCCTTTCAAGCCCGCCGCTTGTCCGCTTTTCACAGCATTATTAATGGGTTGGCAATGCATCTTATGAATGCCTATATGAGGTGCAACCCACTGTGAATCGGGTTGCGCTTTTGCGTGTTCGACCGAGCCTGGGCTGTGAGCGCGGCTCCCCCGTGCGCAGAAGGGGGCGGAGCGCCACCTGACAGAGCCCCGTGCTCTTCTATGCTGTTAGCTGGCCACAGGGGCCAGCTATCGGTGACAAGGAGAAACCCATGGCGCGTGTCAGTACCTATCTCAATTTTGCCCGGGAGACGGAGGCTGCCTTCCTCTTCTATCGCGAAGTGTTCGGCGGTGACTTCAGCGGCCCCATCCACAGGTTCAAGGAGTCCCCGGGTTGCCCGGGCCAGCCCCCTTTGTCGGAGGAAGACGGGGAGCTGGTGATGCATGTGGCCCTGCCCATCCTTGGGGGTCACGTGCTGATGGGCACGGATGCTCCGGCCAGCATGGGGTTCACCCTGGTGCAGGGCAACAACAGCTACCTCAACCTGGAGCCGGACAGCCGGGGCGAGACCGATCGCCTGTTCGCAGCCCTGGCTGAGGGAGGCCAGGTGGAGATGCCGCTGGCGGAGATGTTCTGGGGTGACTATTTCGGATCCCTGGTGGACAAGTTCGGCACCCACTGGATGTTCAACTGCCAGAGCAAGACCTGACGGCAGATCTGCAATGAAAAGGGCGCCATGGCGCCCTTTTCATCTTTATTGCCCATCACTGTCCCTATTTGCTGCGCCTGCCACCTGCGCTGGTATGCCCCGAGCATGGGATTGCAGTGCAGTGCGCTGCCTTATGGCGTGCGACCCACCATGTCAGCGGGGATCACCCAGGCATCAAACTGCTCCGCGCTGAGGTGGCCCGAGGCAATGGCCGCCTCCCGCAGGCTGAGCCCCTGATGGTGCGCCCGCTTGGCGATCTCGGCCGCCTTGTCATAGCCGATATGGGGGTTGAGGGCCGTCACCAGCATCAGGGAGCGGGAGAGCAGATCGTCGATCCTGGCCTGGTTCGGGGTGATGCCGACGGCGCAGTGGTCGTGGAAGCTCTGCATGCCGTCCGCCAGCAGCCGCACGCTCTGCAGGACGTTGTAGGCGATCATCGGCCTGAACACGTTGAGCTCGAAGTTGCCGCTGGCGCCGCCGATGTTGATGGCTACATCGTTGCCCATCACCTGGGCGCACAGCATGGTGAGCGCCTCGCTCTGGGTCGGGTTGACCTTGCCGGGCATGATGGAGGATCCGGGCTCGTTCTCGGGGATGAGCAGCTCCCCCAGCCCGCTGCGGGGGCCGCTCGCCAGCCAGCGCACGTCGTTGGCGATCTTCATGAGGGAGGCTGCCAGCGTCTTGAGGGCACCGTGGGCGTGAACCTGGGCGTCACTCGCCGCCAGGGCCTCGAACTTGTTGGGGGCGCTGATGAGCGGCAGGCCGGTCTGCTCGGCCAGGGTTCTGGCCACCGCCTCGGCAAAGCCGGGAGGGCAGTTGAGGCCGGTGCCCACGGCGGTGCCGCCGAGCGCCAGCTCGCACAAATGGGGCAGGGCGGCGCGTAGATGGCGCTCCCCCTGTTCAAGCTGGGCGACCCAGCCGGAGATCTCCTGGCCCAGGGTGAGGGGAGTGGCATCCTGCAAATGGGTGCGGCCAATCTTGACGATGTGGTCGAAGGCGGCGGCCTTGCCTGCCAGGGTCTGCTTCAGGGCAGCGAGGGCCGGCAGCAACCGCTGCGTGATGGCGGTGACCGCCGCCAGGTTCATGGCGCTCGGGAAGACATCGTTGCTGGACTGGCTCTTGTTTACCTCGTCGTTGGGATGCACCAGCCGCGCTTCCCCCCGGGGGCCGCCGAGCAGTTCGCTGGCCCGGTTTGCCAGCACCTCGTTGAGGTTCATGTTGGTTTGGGTGCCGGAGCCGGTCTGCCACACCATCAGGGGAAACTCGGCGTCGTGCAGGCCGCGCAGGATTTCGTCGGCGGCGGCCATGATGGCCTGGGCCTTGCGGGCGGGGAGTAGCCCCAGGGCGTGGTTGACCCGGGCGCAGGCGGACTTGATGCAGGCCAGGGCATGGATGATCTCCATGGGCTGGCGTTCCCCCGAGATGTTGAAGTGATGCAGGGAGCGCTGGGTCTGGGCCCCCCAGAGCCTGTCCGCCGGGACGGCTATCTCCCCCAGGCTGTCCCGCTCCATCCTGATATCCATGACGTGTCTCCTGCCGTTGAGGTGGTGGCACCCAGCATGAACCCAAACGGCGGCCGGGGCCAGCTTGCACGTGGATACGCTTTGCATATAATAAGTAAAGCTTACTATATGGGTTGCATATCATGAACAAACAACCGGACACCCTTGGCTTTCTCATCGGCGACGTCCAGCGCCTGATGCGCCGCCAGTTCCAGCAGCAGCTGGAGGGAAGCTGCCTCACCCTGGCCCAGGCCAGGGCTCTGGTGCACATTGCACGCAGCGAAGGGATCCGCCAGGTGGATCTGGCGGAGCGGCTCGACATCCAGCCCATCACCCTGGCCCGTCAGCTCGATCAGCTGGCGGAGAGCGGCCTGGTGGAGCGGCGCAGCGACCCCCATGACAGGCGTGCCTATCAGCTCCATCTGACCGAAGGGGCCACCCCCTATCTGGCGATGATCAAACAGGCGTCCGATCTGGTGCATCAGAGGGCCATCGGCGAGCTGGGGGAGGAGGCGACCGAGGCGCTGTGCCGCTCCCTCAAGATCCTGCGTGCCAACCTCGGCCACCTCTGATGCTTTCCTGTGATGCCAACCAACGTGGAGCCATATCATGACCACTGATTCCCCCTCTTCCTCCCGTCCCGCCGCCAACCGGCGCCGCACCCGCCTGCTGTTGCTGGTGGTGGTGCCGGCACTGGCCCTGCTCGGGGCGGGCGTTATCTACCTGCAGGGCGGGCGCTATGTGGAGACGGACAACGCCTATGTGAAGGCGGACAAGGTCCCCATCAGCACCGAGGTGCTGGGCCGGGTGGCCAAGGTGTTCGTCGAGGAAAACCAGCAGGTCCGGGCTGGCCAGCCGCTGTTCGAGCTGGATCAGGAGTCCTTCCGGGTCGCCGTGGCCAAGGCCGAGGCGGAACTTGCCAAGGTGCGCACCGATCTGGTGGCGTTGCAGACCAGTTATCGCGGCCAGCAGGCGGAGATCGCCGTGGCCCGCACCCGCCATGCCTATGCCCTGAAGGAGGAGCATCGCCAGGCGGATCTGGTGACCAGGCACTTCACCTCCACCGCCAATTACGACGATGCCCGCCAGCTCACCATACAGACCGCCCAGCAGCAGGTGGCGCTGGAGGAGGGGCTCAAGAAGATTGAAGCCTCCCTCAGCGGGGACGTGAACCTGCCGGTGGATCAGCAGCCCGCCTATCAGGAGGCCGCGGCCGAGTTGGCCAAGGCCAGGCTGGATCTGGCTCGCACCACCATCTATGCCCCCGCCAACGGCATCGTCAGCCAGTTGCCCAAGCCCGGCCAGTACAATCTGGTGGGCATGACCGCCATGATGCTGGTGGAGACCGACACCCCCTGGGTGGAGGCGAACTTCACCGAGACGGAGCTGACCCATGTGCAACCTGGCCAGAAGGTGGGCATCAGTGTGGATACCTACCCCGATGCGCACTGGACCGGGGTGGTGGAGAGCCTGAGCCCGGCCACAGGCTCCGAGTTTTCGGTGATCCCGGCCCAGAACGCCACCGGCAACTGGGTCAAGATCGCCCAGCGGGTGGCAGTGCGGATCAAGCTGGATTCGGGAGCGGATCTGCCCACCCTGAGGGCGGGTCTGAGTGCCACCGCCGAGATAGACACCGGCCATCAGCGCACCCTGCCTGGCCTGTCAGGTCGAGGTTGATATGACGAGCGCAGCCACAGGGCAGGCAGACCAGGCTTCCCGTCGCACCTTCATCACCCTGTCGGTGATGGTGGCGACCATCATGCAGGCGCTGGACACCACCATCGCCAACGTGGCCCTCCCCCACATGCAGGGGGCGATGGGGGCGACCCAGGATCAGATCTCCTGGGTGCTCACCTCCTACATAGTGGCGGCCGCCATCTTCATGCCGCTGACCGGTTTCATCTCGGCAAGAATTGGCCGCAAAAGGCTGTTCATGTGGTCGGTGGCGGGCTTTACCGTCGCCTCCATGCTGTGTGGCGCGGCCCAGAGCCTGGAGCAGATCGTGCTGTTCCGCCTGCTTCAGGGGATCTTCGGTGCCAGCCTGGTGCCCCTCTCACAGGCGGTGCTGCTGGACACCTATCCGCCGGAGAAGCACGGCTCCGCCATGGCGCTCTGGGGGATTGGGGTCATGGTGGGCCCCATTCTGGGGCCGTCGCTGGGGGGCTGGCTCACCGAGTACTACAACTGGCGCTGGGTCTTCTACATCAATCTGCCGTTCGGCCTGCTGGCCTGGTTCGGGCTTGCCGCCTTCATCGAGGAGACGAAGATCGATGCCAGCCGCCGCTTCGATCTGCTGGGGTTCGCCCTGCTGAGTCTCGGCATCGGGGCGTTGCAGATGGCGCTGGACAGGGGAGAGTCCCAGAACTGGTTCGCCAGCCGGGAGATCGTCATCGAGACCGCCCTGATGGTGATGGCGTTCTACCTCTTCGTGGTGCATATCTTCACCCACCCGCATCCTTACATAGAACCGGCCCTGTTCCGGGATCGCAACTTCAGCGTCGGTCTGCTCTTCATCTTCATCGTCGGCATCATCTTGCTGGCGACCATGACGCTGCTGCCTCCCTTCATGCAGGGACTGATGGGTTACCCGGTGATCGACGTGGGTTACCTGCTCGCCCCGCGCGGGGTGGGCACCATGGTTGCCATGATGCTGGTGGGCAGGCTGTCGGGCCGGGTGGATGCCCGTTACCTCATCCTGTCAGGGCTGCTGCTCACCAGCTTCTCCATGTGGGAGATGACCCTGTTCAACACGGACATCGACAGCTGGGACATAGTGCGCACCGGCATCATCCAGGGGCTGGGACTCGGCTTCATCTTCGTGCCACTCTCCACCATCACCTTTGCGACCCTGGCGCCGCGCTATCGCAACGAGGGGACGGCGCTGTTCAGCCTGGTGCGCAACATCGGCAGCAGCATCGGCATCTCGGTAGTGATCACCTATCTGGCCCAGCGATCCCAGATGAACCACGAGGCGTTCGCCGCCTACATCACCCCGTTCAATGTCAACCTGCATCAGGGCGGGGGCATGGCGGAGCTGATGACGCCGAAGGGGCTGGCCATGATCAACGGCGAGGTGACCCGGCAGGCCAGCCTGCTCGCCTACCTGCAGGATTTTCGCCTGATGATGTGGGTCAGCCTGTGCGCCGTGCCGCTGGTGGTGTTGCTGAGGACTCCCGGGCGCAGCGGCTCTAGGGAGGAGATGGCCATTCTGGAGTGAATCACGAAGGGGCGAGCAACAAAGAAAGAGGGATGGCGCAGGCCATCCCTCTGTCGTTTGGCAGGATCAGCGTGCCGGCGTGAAGGGGGTGAGCGCTGCCAGAGGCGCAGCGTCCCCGTATTCCCGGACGGGTTCGCCGTGCTTGAAGATCTTGAAGGTCTCGCCCCGGGCGCTCCAGTACTCGATGTGATCGCCGCCGATCTGCAACAGGCTCGCCTCGCGCAGGGCCACCACGGATTCGCTCGGGTTGATGGCGCAGAACTCGGCCAGACGCTCGTCCCGGGTCTCCCCCATGTGGCCGCTGATGCTGGCGTCCAGATAGTGGGGGTTGATCTGCACGGGGAAGAGCCCCAGCGCAGGCAGCACGACGGCGCTGCACACCGGCATGTCGTTGGTGGTGCGGATGCTGGGGGTGGCCACGTTGCAGCCGGCGCTCCAGCCCACATAGGGCACGCTCCGCTCGCGCACCGCACGCTGGATGGGGACCACCAGACCATACTCGTGCAGCCGCTGGTTCAGGAGCCAGGTATTGCCGCCGCTGATGAAGATGGCGTCGGCCCGGTTGATGGCATCCACCGGATCGTCGAAGTGATGGATGCTGATGGCGTCCACCCCCAGACTCTCGGTGAGCTCCCGGGCACGGGCATCCCAGTCGCTGCGGATCACCGCGTAGGGGATGAGCAGGATGCGCTTGACCTGGTTGCGAGCGAGCAGGGCTTGCACCCGGTCGCGGGCCCAGCCGAGCAGGCCGGGGTGTTCTGTGGTTTTACCGTTGCTGAGCAGAAGCAGTTCCATGATGTGTCCTCGAAACAAGGCGCAGGACCCGGGCGATCCTGGTGAAGAGAAGAGGGCACTCTACCGCCATCGAAGCGCCAAATGTGTGATCCCTGCCCGTTTTGTACGGTTGCAGGCCACTCAGAGTTGTTCGTTCACCTGCGCGTAGCGCAGCAGCATCTCGGCGAGGGAGTTCACCGCCAGGCGTTTCATCAGGCTGGCGCGGCACACCTCGACGGTGCGCACCGAAATGCAGAGATCCTGCGCTATCTGCTGGTTCTTGTGGCCCCGGGCGATGAGCTGTAACAACTGGCGTTCGCGCGGGGTGAGGCGCTCAAAGGCGGCCAGCTGGGCGAGGCGGGTGGCCGCCGCCTGCGTCGCCTGCTCGGCCCGCTCGATGGCGGCGAGCAGGGGGGCCAGCTGCACCGGCTTTTGCAAGAAATCCACCGCCCCCTGCTTGAGGGACTCCACCGCCAGGGGCACCTCGCCGTGGCCGGTGAGAAACAGGATGGCGATGGGGCTCTGGGCCGCCTTCAGCCGCTGCTGCACCTCGGGGCCCGACAGCCCCGGCATGCGGCAGTCGAGAATGAGGCAGGCGGGCTGGTGCAGGTCGACCTCTGCCAGAAAGCGCTCGCCATCGGAAAAGCTGAACAGCTGTCGCTCGTCGCAGCTCTCCAGCATGAAGCGCAGGGAGTCGAGCACGGCCTCGTCGTCGTCGACCAGATAGAGCGGGGGGCGGGCAGGGGACGTCATCTCAGTTCCTCGGCATGTCGGTGGATGAAGGGAGGGTTTCGGGGGGCGGCACGGGCAGAATGACCCGGGCCAGGCAGCCGTGGGGGCTCAGGTTCTCCAGGCTGAACTGGCCGCGATGGCTCTCGACCACCTCCCGGCAGATGGCCAGCCCCAGCCCCATGCCATCGGGCTTGTCGCTGTAAAACGCCTGCTGAAGTTCGGTCGTGGGGACCCTCAGGCCGGCACCGTTGTCACGGATCTCCAGCAACAATCTCTGCGCCTCGAAGGCGATCAGCAGCTCAACCCGGGCAGGCTCCTGTGCCGCTGCTGGCGTAGGAAGGCGAGCCCTCTGCGCCGCACTCTCGGCGCCATTCTTGATGAGGTTGACCAGCAACTGCTCCATCCCGGTGCCGTCCAGAGGTAACGGGCGTGGCTGGCCTCGCCAGTGCAGGGTGAAGGCGACGTCGAGCGGCGCCAGCATCTGCTCCAGCAGGGGGCACAGCTCCGCCACCAGGGTGGGCAGGTCGCAAGGCGCGAAGCGGGGAGGGCGCTTTTGCAGCCTGGCTCTGAGCCGGTTGACGGTCTGGGTGATGCGCTGGACCTGGAGCCCTATCTGCTCCAGGGCCTGACGCAGGGAGGCCTGGGCGGCAGACTGGGCCGGATCCTGTGCCAATTTGTCCAGTCGCAACAAGGCTCCCTGGCTGTAGTTGGCGATGGCGCTCAGGGGCTGATTGATCTCGTGGGCCACGTTGGCGCCCAGCTCGCCCAGTTCGGCGAGCCGTCTGGCCTGTGCCAGCTGGCGTCCCTTCTGCTCGAGCTGGTGGCGGGCTTTGAGCAACCGGCGCTGGCTGCGGTTGAACAGGTATTGCAGCAGCAGGTGGTGGCCCCCCAGCAGCAGCACCAGCGCCAGGGCGCCCCAGCCCCACTGCTGATGCTGGCGCAGCCAGTGCCAGGCCGCTTGCCACCAGGGGCCCTGCAGCGGGTGGCGATCCAGCGCCTTGAGCAGGCGGTCGATGGCAAGCTCGCTGGTGGGCACGGTCCAGCCCGCCGAATCGGCGGCGATGGCCGCCTCGCTATCAGCGGGCAGGTCGAACAGCGCGCGGGTCACCGCCAGCGCCAGCGCGGGGGAGGCCCGCTCTGTCTTGGCGAAGGACCAGTTGGGGTAGAGCCGGGTCGAGCTCTGGCAACCAAAGTCGGCCGGCGCCTGATCGTCCAGCACCCGAAACGCCCCCCTGGCGACCTTGCCCTCCCGCTCCATGCGCTCCAGCTGGCACACCGGCACGATGGCGGCGGCCACCTCCCCTGTCGCCAGCCGCTCGATGAGCCGGTCCAGCGGAAAGCCGGTGAACTGCACGGTGGAGAAGAAGCGTTCCAGCCGAACTCCCTGTTCGCCCGCCTCGAAACGATAGGCGAGGTAGCCGCCGAAGGCGTTCTCCGAGACGGCAGCGACCGCTTGCCCCTCGAGGTCACGCCAGTGTCGGTAGGGGGCCTGGGCAGGCACCACCAGGGCGGCGCCGATGGCGAGATTGTCCCCCCCGGCCGGGCTCTTGAGGGTGGCGAGCCAGGCCAGTGGGTACTGGCGCGCCAGACTCACCGACTGGCCCGGGTTGGTGATGACGAAATCGAGGTGCTCGCGGGCGACGGCCTCGGCCAGTTCATCGAGCCCCAGCGGATGCAGCACGAAGCGATGGTCGGGCACGCGCTGCGCGAGCCAGCGCAGCAGCGGTTGCCACTGGGCTCTGGCCAGGGCCGGGCCGCGGGTTGCCAGCACGCCGATGCGTATCGGCTCGGCCATGGTCTGCATCGGCGTGGCCTGGGATGGGGCGGATTCCTGTCGCACTGGCGCTGGCGAAGAGGGGGGCGGGGCGGCCTGCACCCGCAGCGGCAGGGCTGACAGGGCGAGCCAGAGCAGCAGGCTGAGCAGGGGCAAGGGAACTGGGGCGTGCAGGGGGCTCTCCTCTCTATGCAAAGGGGCAGTCTATCATCGGGACGTGCGCTTGCACGCGAACGGGGGCCGGGAGGGGCGGCAAACGCCGCCCCGGTCACAGTTCAGCAGGGCTGGGACATTTTTTATTTCAGGATGACTCTTGCACCGCTTTTAGCTGGACTACGCCACAGCCCGATACAACAGGTTTATCAATGACTTAGGCGAGTTCAACATATGCCGGTGCTTTCTGAAACTTGACCCGACTTCCCTTCCGCTGGCTCCTACAAGGCTCCTGGGATTCGGGTCTTTCCGAGGAGTCATCATGGCTAAGATCAAGCTCACCAAGTCCGCAGTCGATGCGGCACAACCGCAAGCGCAAGCGATTGAGCTGCGCGACACCCTCGTTCCCGGCTTCCTCTGCAAGATCACGCCGGCTGGCCGCAAAGTGTTCATGCTCCAGTATCGGACGAACGCTGGCGAGCGGCGCAAGCCGGCCTTGGGCCTGTTTGGTGAACTGACCGTCGAACAGGCCCGCGCGCTGGCGCAAGAATGGCTTGCCCAGGTGCGCCGGGGCGGCGACCCGGGCGCGGACAAGGCCGAGGCGCGCCAAGCGCCCACCGTTGACGAGTTGTGCAAGAAGTTCATGGAGGACTACTCCAAGAAGCGTAACAAGCCCAGCACCAGGGTCGGCTACCAAGGGGTCATCGACCGCTGCATCATCCCACTGCTGGGTCGCAAGAAGGTTCACGACGTGAAGCGGCCGGACGTTGCCGGGTTGATGGAGAAACTTTCATACAAGCAGACCGAGGCGAACAAGGCGTTCAGCATCCTGCGCAAGATGTTCAACATGGCGGAGGTATGGGGCTATCGGCCAGATGGCACCAATCCTTGCCGCCATGTCCCGATGTTCCCAGCCGGCAAATCCACCCATCTCATCAGCGACGACGACATGGGGAAGCTTTTCCGGCAGCTCGACAAGATCGAGGCAGATGGGCTTGAGAAATACGTCATCCCACTGGCGATTCGCCTGCAATTCGAGTTCGCCGCGCGACGCTCCGAGATCGTCACGCTCGAATGGGAATGGGTCGATCTGGAGAACCGGCGCGTAGTCTGGCCCGACAGTAAGACCGGCGGCATGTCCAAGCCCATGAGTGAGGAAGCCTACAGGCTGCTCTCGACGACTCCGAGGCAGGAAGACAATCCCTATGTGCTGCCGTCGCCACGGCATCCGGGGCAGCATCTGACCACGGGTGAATATTACGGCGGCTGGTGCCGCGCTCTCAAGGCAGCGGGTGCGACGCACGTGGGGACGCATGGCATACGCCATCGCTCTGCGACCGACATTGCCAATTCAGGTATCCCAGTCAAGGTTGGCATGGCGCTGACGGCGCACAAGACCGTCGTGATGTTTATGCGCTATGTCCATACCGAGGACGATCCGGTTCGCGAGGCAGCCGAACTGGTGGCAAACCGGCGCAAGACGATCACCGGCACCAAACGCCCCCCTGCTGTGGAGGCGACGGCATGACCAGGCGCAAGGCATCCACCGCGTCGCCCGCAGCGCCTCCGGCGCTGCTGGGCGACATTCGAGCACTGATCGAAGCGGCGCGCAAGCGTGCCGCTTCGGCGGTGAATAGCGAACTGACGATGCTCTACTGGCGCATCGGCCAGCGCATCCATACGCAGGTCTTGGAAGGTCGGCGGGCCGACTACGGCGAGGAAGTCGTATCCACCCTGGCAGTGCAACTGGTGAAGGAGTATGGCGGCAGCTTTTCGGTCAAGAATCTGCGCCGGATGGTGCAGTTCGCCGTCGCCTACCCGGACGAGCGAATTGTCGTATCACTGATACGACAATTGAGCTGGACGCACTTCATCGCCCTGATTCCGCTGAAAGACCCGCTCCAGCGGGACTACTACGCTCAGATGGTGAGCGCCGAACGCTGGAGCGTGAGGACGCTGCGCGAGCGCATTGACTCGATGCTGTACGAGCGCACGGCGCTGTCCCAAAAGCCGGAGGAAACCATCGCGCAGGAGCTGGCGACCCTGCGCGATGCGCAGCGCATGACACCTGCGCTGGTGATGCGCGACCCGTACATCCTCGACTTCCTGGGGCTGCAGGATAGTTGGCAGGAAGGCGACTTGGAAGCCGCGATCATCCGCGAAATGGAAGCCTTCCTGCTGGAGCTGGGCGCGGGCTTTTCCTTCGTTGCCCGGCAGAAGCGCATCCCGATTGACGACGAGGATTTTCACCTTGACCTGCTTTTCTACAACCGCAAGCTGCGGCGGCTTGTGGCGGTGGAATTGAAGATCGGCGAGTTCAAGGCAGCCTACAAAGGGCAGATGGAACTTTACTTGCGCTGGCTGGACAAGCACGAACGGGAGCCGGAAGAAGCCTCGCCGCTGGGGATCATTCTTTGCACTGGCAAGAAGCGTGAGCAGATCGAGTTGCTGGAGCTGGATAAATCGGGCATCCACGTTGCCGAGTATCTGACCACCTTACCGCCCCGTGCGGTGCTGGGCGAGAGGTTGCAGCAGGCGACCGAGCGGGCGCGGTTGCAGATCGAGCAGCGCCAGCAAGACACCGACTAGCCCAAACAGCATTCGTGCGTCCCGGCGTGCCTCCGTCGGGTTCGCGGGCTGCGCCCCGCGCTTCGTGCCGAATCGCGGCCATCTGGCATTGACCCCTGACGCCTTCGGCCCCGGCGGGCCTGCGCGCTCCGCTTGCACAAAGGCGAGTGTGTGCATTGGGCGGGTGTGGGCGGCCTTGCTGTTCCCTTCACCGTATCACGGCGTTCTCGCCGTCAAGGGCTGCGCGTGCTTGCACGCTTGCGGCCTGTCGGCCGTCCTCGACCCCTGACTGCTTGCGCTGCGCCGTGCTCGCCACGGTTCCGGGCAATTCCGCCCGAGCAACCGGAGCACGATCATGTCGCAACTGTCCTTTTCCTCGTTCGATACCGCGCTGATGGTGCGCGACTCCCTGGGCCAGTACCTGCCGGCAACGGCTGACCAGATCCTAGAAGCCGCGCGCCATGCCATCGAGCGCAAGATGCAACGCGGTACTTCGTTCACGTCGCCGGCGGCGGTCAAGGAGTACCTGCGCGCCAAGCTGGCCGGCTTCGAGCATGAGGTATTCGCGGTGCTGTTCATGGATACGCAGCATCGGCTGATCGAATACGCCGAGATGTTCCGAGGCACCATCGACGGCGCATCGGTGTATCCGCGTGAGCTGGTCAAGGAGGCGCTGCGGCACAATGCGGCGGCGGTTATCGTGTCGCACAACCACCCGAGCGGCAATCCTGAGCCGAGCGGGGCCGACCGAGCACTGACCCAGCGGCTCAAGGAGGCGCTGGGGCTGGTGGACGTGCGCGTGCTCGATCACGTCATTGTCGCGGGCAGCGACACCACCTCGTTTGCCGAACGCGGCCTGATCTGACGAAGGGGCTTCGGCCCCTTTTTTTGCTACGCCTGGTAGCACCGCTCTCGCCCTTGCCGGCTTGATGCTCAGGTAGTCGCAACCTGAATCATCTCGTCGTAGTGCTTCTTGTCCACTTCCTCCAACCACTGAAAAATGTGCCCGATGACGCTATGACTTTCGCCTGCCAAGTTTTCTGCGGACTCCTCGGTTATCTCGATTACGTCGCTATGCGAATACTTGTTGATAAAACGATAGATCTTCTCCTTCAGCTCCGGTGTTGTGATGATGCAGTCTTTCAGACCAACATCCATCAACTGACTGATATCGCTTCTCCGCTTTGGATATTTGAAGGTAAAGAACGATTCAACGAGCTTGCGCGCAAGGTTCGCAGTCAAAAATGCTTCATCTCTGTTAAGAGTCGTATGGGCTCTGTACTCATAAAGTTTCTTGAATATGTAGTGATACTCAGAGCCGTAATTTTTCAGAGAGTCATCGGCATCAACAAGCAACGAATGGCGTGGTGAGCCGGGTGGAGCATCCAGTCGATAGAAAAAGCAGTTCTCTGTTTTTCCCTTGTTGATCCTGTTCCTATTCGCTCCAGTGAACCAGTCTCGCACTAGCTTGAAATAGGTGAAGTTGTGGGTCAGCACAAAAAGTTGTTTTGCTTCAGTACATTGAGTTCTCAGGAACGAATAGGCATGGAACAAGTGGTTTGAATCAAAGCTTGAGACTGGATCATCAACGACGACAATCGTGTCTTTGATGTTGTTTCCGTTCTCTTTGAGCTTCGTGATGAAGTACACAAATGCAATCGCAGTCTTCTCACCTTCGCTCAAGTTCCCATCATGCTCACCCACCCCGTTTCTGATGATCTCATAACCCTTCTTCTTCTGATTGAAGCTGAGACAAAGTTCAGAGCGGCCAATGAAGCGATGCAAGATGTCATTGAACTCCTTCGCTCCGACCGTTTCATTCGAGAGCAGCGCCTCTATAGCCCCGACCTCTTGACTAATTTTTTCAATTTCCTTGTGGTCGTTTTTTGCTTCTGATTCAAGGTCATTGCATTTCTTCTCACTTCCAGCATAGTCAAATTCTTGCACCTCAGCCGCAGCAAAGTGTAGCTCCAGTGCCACTTTGCTTTTTGAGGTCTCAGATTTGAAGTTAGAAGTCTTGTTGTTGTGCTTTCCGACGAGCGCGACGATCGACTTCAGAATCTCATTGAAGTTTTTGACGTCATCTTCAACCACGTCCGAGATTTGAATGTCCGTTTTTCCAGGGTCTGTGATCTTGGCCTTCAGGGCTTCGCGCCATCCGTCCATTTGCTTATCAATCTTCTCAGCAGCGGTTGCGTAGTCCTTTTGGAGCTTATCCGCCTCGGCCGATAGTTCTTTATAAAACTCGGTCGCTGCGGGCAACTGATTGGCTGGAGCGCCTTGAGACTCAATCCAAGTCGCCGCGTTCTGAAGTCGGCTCTGAAAATCCGTGAACTCTTTGCTGAAGTGGGCAGCAAGTGCCTCGGCACGAAGCTGGGTAAATGTAGAGCCGCAGAACTCGCACGATTGCGAGTCGTGGTTTTTATGGATTTCCAAGCCTGTTTGAACCCATTCACGGATGTCCGGGTTATCAGTCAACCGCTGGATAGCTTGATTTACCGCCGTAGTCCCAATCAAATCCCTGATTCGACCTGATGCCTTCTTGAAGTAATCCGGCTCAATGGATGTTGAGACGAAATTGATACTTGGAAGCTGATCTGGTTTCGCGGCATTCGTAAGGTCGATAACTTTTTCATCTGAAAGAACCGAATCGGCCTTGATGATGGCTTCACCGTTGCTCTGAATGAAATTGGACAACTTTCGGCGATCGTAATTTAGGTAATAGCTATCGCTTGTATCAATCGCCTGAAGCCCTAGCTTCATTTTTTTGGCAGCATTGGTCAGAAACTTGTCTAACGCTTCGCGCTGCTTCTTTATATCGCCTTGCTTTTCGTCGTGAGCCTTCCTTTTCGACTGAAGCTCGCCCTTTAACTTCTCCAGCTTCTGTAGGTCATCAATCTTCTCTTTTGCAATCAGAAGGATGCTTTTTACAGATTTGTCCCAATCAATGTTCTCATGCACAAAGCGTTGATTGAAGACATGAATATTCAGTTGGCATGAATGGAGTGTAGCTTCCGTGATCGTTGAGCCATCCTCCAAACCTACTGAAAACTGGCCCGCACTGAAGCGAGGAACCATCGAGCGCAGCTCAAAGCAAGAGAAAAGGTTCGACAGGGTTGACTTGCCTGTTCCGTTCCAGCCATAGACCAAGTTGTACCGGCCGAACTTCTGGATCTTCGTTCCATTAAAGTCGTTGAAGATGCCGAACTGCTTGAGGCGGTTAATGCAGACGATCATTTTTGGGACCTCCGTGTTCTTGCTTTGGTTGCATCTGCTTGCAAAACAAATAATAAGCGAAGAGTTCTCCTGCGTCTCCGCTTCGCGGACCGCGCTGTTCCAGGTTCGCTTTTCGCTCATCCCTGACGGGACTGGCATTCGCCAGCCTTCCACATCCCTGACGCCTACGGCCCGGCTTCCTAGATCCGGGCCTGCGCGCTTCGCTTGCGTGCGGTTCGGCACACAGGGACGGCCGTTGCCATGTCCAGCCGTCTCCCCTGACTCCATCACCTTCTCCGCGACCGTAGCCCGCTCCCGTGTGCCGTCAAGGCGCGCAGGGCCGTGTCCTCGGCTGCGCCTGCGGGCCGCACCAACCCTGCGCTTGTCTCCTTGACGGCCCCCGTCCGCGCGCTCCTTTGGCCGCGGGCGATGAACTCAGGAAAGACGGTGGCAACAGGGCCAACCGGGTTCCTCGTGCCAACCGCACAGAACAGCCGAAAGGCTGGGCTCCGAATCTTGGAATCCGGTGTGCGGTTTGAACAGCAAACCCTTTTCGTCAGGAGAAAGACCATGCAACTCGCATCCCGTTTCGCTTCCCGTTCCCCCTCGCTGCGCAGCGATTACCCGCTGACCGATGACCAGATTCACCGCGTAGCGCCGTCCATCTTCGCGGACGCGCCGCATGAGAGCCGTTCGCAGCGGTACGCCTATATCCCCACCGCCGCCGTGCTGACCGAGCTTCGCAAAGAAGGGTTCCAGCCCTTCATGGTGACGCAAACCCGCGTGCGCGATGAAGGCAAGCGCGAGCACACCAAACACATGCTGCGCCTGCGCCACGCCAGCCAGATCAACGGTGCGGAAGCCAACGAAATCGTGCTGCTGAACTCGCATGATGGCACCAGCAGCTATCAGATGCTGGCCGGTATGTTCCGGTTCGTGTGCAGCAATGGCCTTGTGTGCGGCGACACCGTGGCCGATGTGCGCGTGCCCCACAAGGGCGACGTTTCCGGGCAAGTCATCGAAGGCGCTTACGAAGTCTTGCGCGGCTTCGACCGGGTGAAGGATTCCCGCGATGCCATGCGTGCTATCACGCTGGACGAAGGCGAAGCCGAAGTGTTCGCCCGTTCCGCGCTCGCCTTGAAGTACGACCCCACCGAAAACAAGCCCGCGCCCATCACCGAATCGCAAATCCTGATGCCGCGCCGCTTCGACGACCGCCGCCCGGACTTGTGGAGCGTATTCAACCGCACCCAAGAAAACCTGACCAAAGGCGGATTGCATGGCCGCAGCGCCAACGGACGCCGCCAGCAAACCCGCCCGGTGCAGGGCATTGATTCCGATGTGCGCCTCAATCGCGCCCTCTGGATGCTGGCCGATGGCCTGCGTCAGTTGAAAGCCTGATTCCCCACGCGGCAGGGGCAGGCAGCAGCCCTTGCCGCTTTCTTCGCTGCTGCATCCCTGAACCGATAGGAGTTATCACCATGAACGCCATTACCCAAACCGAAGCCCGCGCCCTCAACACCGCCGCCGCTATCCCGCTGGAAGCCGCCGACCCGACCAAGAACCTGATTTTGGTTCCGCTGTCGCGGCTAGTGTCGCGTCCTGCTGGCCGCAACGTGCGCAAGACCCCGCGCATGTCTATTCCCGAACTGGCCGCATCTATCCAGCGTGTCGGCCTGCTGCAAAACCTCATCGTCATTGCCGCCGCCGATGGCCAGCATTACGAAGTCGTGGCCGGTGGCCGCAGGCTGGCCGGGTTGAAGCTGCTGGCGAAGAAGCGCCGCATCAGCAAGGAATGGGACGTGCCTTGCTTGCTGGTGGCCGATGGCACCGCCCGCACGGCCAGCCTCACCGAGAACGTGCAGCGCGAAGCCATGCACCCCGCCGACCAGTTCGAGGCATTCGCCGCGCTGGTGGCCGAAGGCCGACCCATCGAGGACATAGCCGCCGATTTCAGCGTCACGCCGCTGGTGGTGCAGCGCCGCTTGAAGCTGGCGAACGTCTCGCCGCGCCTGCTGGCCGACTACCGCGCCGAAGCCGTGACGCTCGATCAGTTGATGGCCCTTGCCATTACCGACGACCACGCCGCGCAGGAAAGCGCTTTCTATGACGCGCCGACGTGGCAGCGCAACCCGTCCCAATTGCGCGACCGTCTCACCGAGCGCGAGATTGACGCATACCGGCATCCGCTGGTGCGTTTCGTGGGGCTGGATACCTACGAAACCGCAGGCGGCGGCATCCGCCGCGACCTGTTCGCGGAAGGCGATGCGGGCGTGTATCTGACCGATGCCGCGCTGCTGGAACGGCTGGCGCAAGACAAGCTGGCAGGCATCGCCGCCGAGGTGAAGGCCGAAGGCTGGGCGTGGGTGGATGCGACCCCCGCCGTGACCCATGCCGACCTGCACGCTTTCCAGCGTGCGCCGAGGGAGCGGCGCGAGCCGACCAAGCGCGAAGCGCAGCGCATCGAGAAGCTGCAAACCAAGATGCACGAACTGGCCGCCGCCGTGGATGACGCGCTTGATACCGAGGACGAGGAAAAGGCCGATGCCTTGCAGGAAGAAGGCGAAGCCGTGGGCGAGCAGTTGCAGGCGCTGGAAGATGGCTTGCAGGACTACGGCACGACCGTGAAGGCCGCAGCCGGTGCCATCGTCACCATCGACCGCAACGGGCAGGCAGTGATTCATCGCGGGTTGATGCGCGAGGCCGAGGCCAAGGCGCTGCGCACACTGGAACGCCTGCGCCAAGGTTTCAGCGGCGAGGGCGCCGAGAACGACGACGAAGGCGAGGACGGAGACTGCGACGGGCAGCCCAAGACCGCCGCCATGTCCGACAAGCTGGCGCAGCGGTTGAGCGCCCACCGCACCGCCGCGCTGCAAATCGAAGTCGCCCGGCATCCGCAAGTGGCGCTGGCCGCGCTGGCGCATGGCATGGTGCAGAGCATCTTGCAGGGAAGCCACTACGGTCACGACTTGGCGCTGGGTGTGAGCCTCAAAGTGCAAGACCGGCTGGAAGGCATCGCCCCGGATATACCGGATTCGCCCGCTGCCATGGCGCTGCGCGAGTTGCAGCAGGTAGCAGGCGATGGCTTGCCGGAGGACAGCGCCGACCTGTTTGCCGTGCTGCTGGCGAAGTCGCAAGATGAACTGGTGCGCCTGCTGGCGGCATGCGTGGCCGTCACGGTGGACGTGGTGACGCCCCGCGCCACGCCGCAGCAACCGGGCGCGGAACTGGCGCAGGCTGTCGGCTTGGACATGGCCGCATGGTGGAAGCCCACCAATGAGGGTTATTTCCGGCATGTGCCGAAGGCCGCGATTCTGGAAGCCGTGGAGCAGTACGCCCCGGCGCACGTCACCCGGCTGGCGAAGTTGAAGAAGGCCGACATTGCCAGCGAAGCCGAGCGGCTGGCCGATGGCACCGGCTGGATGCCTGCCATCTTCAAGGCCGAAGGCACCGACGACACCACGGCGCAGGATGCGCCGCAGGCGGTGACGAACGACGAGCCGGAAGCCATCGACAACGACGACGAGCAGCAGGCCCACGCACTCGCCGCCTGACCTTCACCACCACCGAGCGCCCCGGTTTCGGCCGGGGCGCTTCGCTTTTCCATCAGCATCGGCCCCAGGCCGTTCCGCCCTGGTGCCGATGGTCAAAAATCCGGGCGCGGCGGTGGCCGCGCCCGGTTTCCAAGCCCAAAGCCAGAACGCCCCTTCGCCGCCTTCGGGCGGACGGCGAAGGGGCGGCGCACAAGTGACCTTGTGCGCGGGAAACCCTCGAAGCCCATAAGTGCGTCGGCGCACAGCGCCGACGACATTCCGAACGCGCCCCACCGCAATGGACGGGCGTGTGGGGCTACGCCCCGGCTTGCTGCCGCAGGTTGCACGAAAGCGTGCCGTCCTCGACGCTGGCGGTTCGTCGCCTGTACGTCACGAAGGACGGTTCACCGACACGCCGCCCGGCCTTGCAATGGAGCTTCCACGCCACGCCTCACGCAAAGGGCCGCAAGCAGCAGTAGGGACGCTTTCACCTTGTCGCTGGGCATTGTCCTTGCCCGTGTCAGGGCGCAGGCCGGTGAAGCCGTCGCGCGGGGATGCCGAGTCGGCCATGCCTCCATTCGGGAGCGGGCGGCCAGTACGTCCTTGTGTTGTTGTGAATCCTGGCGGTGGCTGGGCTTCATGGCCGCAACCTTCCAGCGAAAACAATTCCCCCTGCGCTGCGCGCATTCCTCGCGGGACAAATTCTTTTCGCTTCCAGGTTCTCCACGGTGTTGCGACCGCTGCGCGGTGCGGCCAGCCCATCCCCCGCCGGACGGATCACAACAAGGACGCACTGGCGCGACCTTGTTCAACCCGAAAGGAGAAATCATCATGGCTAACATCGGCACCTTCACCGCAGAGAAAGACGGCTTCACCGGCCAGCTCCGCACCCTGACCCTCAACTTCAAGGTCAAGCTGGTTCCCAACGACAAGGGCGAGAACGAAAGCGCCCCGGACTTCCGCCTGCAAGCGGCCGGCCACGACTTCGGCGCGGCGTGGAAGAAAACCAGCGAGGCCGGGCGGGATTACCTGTCGGTGGCCATCGACGATCCTTCATTCCCGGCGACGGTCTATGCCCGCCTGATCGAAGGCGAGAATGACACGCA
This sequence comes from Aeromonas sp. ASNIH7, assembly GCF_002903485.1. Lineage (NCBI taxonomy): Bacteria > Pseudomonadati > Pseudomonadota > Gammaproteobacteria > Aeromonadales > Aeromonadaceae > Aeromonas > Aeromonas sp. ASNIH7. The sequence goes on along the minus strand of NZ_CP026226.1, from coordinate 1,045,656 downwards.
CGACCTCATCTGGTCGCGCAGCAAGCCCAAGGCGGCCTGACGGCCGCCCACCGCGCCCCGCCCATTGCGGCGGGGCGCGGTGCTGCTGATCGCAGCATCGCACGCACAGGGTTTCGGCAGTTGCCCCATGTCCCGCATGTCCAAGGCCAGCATTGCATTGGTGATGGTCGAATGGCTCGAAGCCCGTGGCAGTAGGAACAGCATGGCGTGTCGGCGCATTGCGCCGCCGGGCTTTCGGGCTGCGCCCCATGCCGCCAATGGCGTCATGTCCATTCGGCTTCAATCCCTCACGCCTTCGCGCCTGGCGGCGCTGCGCGCTCCGCTTGCGGGCATTCAGACGCGCTAGGGCGCGTCGCGCTCTTTCAGCACGGCCTCGAACTCCTGGCGCACCCGCGCCAGCAGTTCGTCGGCCTTGTGCGTGTCGTCGCCGGCGTAGGCCAGCGTCAACAGCGTCAGCGGATGCACTTCCATGACCTCGCACAGCTCGGTCAGCTTGTGCAGGGTCGGACTTTTCAAGTCGCGCTCCAGCGTACTCATATAGGTGCGGCTGGACACGTCGGAGAACGCTTCCTGGCTCAAGCCTCGCGCCTTCCTGACTGTCCGTATTGCCGTTGCCAATGAGTGTTTCGCTGTCACTAACTTGGTTTCCCCATAAAAACCAAGATGACAGCCCATTGCGCCCTATAGGGCTACAATCTATAGTGTTCATTCATGGCTGAAAGGCCCGCTTTCGTGCTTTTACGGAAATCCGCAGATGCGGATTCCGACAGAACCGGGGAATCGCATCCGTGTCTTTCCGGCTTCCGACAATTCCGCTTCGGCGCTTCTGTTCTTCTACGGATGCGATGGCTTGCACATCGGTGCTTCCACACGAATGCACGGATGCGTTTCGGCAGTTCTGCGCTTCGGCACCAAAGCGCATTCGCGCATCGTCGGTTTCGTGGAGAAGCTGCCCATGACCCTGCCGCTTGTCACCGCTGATGAACGCGCCCGGCTGCTGGCCCACGGCGCGGCGCTCGCCGCTGGTCAGCGGCTCGACCCGCTGCCCGTGGTGCGCTTGTTCACCCCGGACGCGCATGTGACCTGGCTGCTGGTGTCGCTCGACCCGGCGGATGGCGACACGGCCTACGGCCTGATCGACCTCGGTATCGGTATGCCTGAGCTCGGGATGGTCAAGCTGTCCGACCTGGCGGGCATCGTCGGGCCGCGCAAGCTGCCGGTGCGGCGGGATCGGTATTTCCAGGCGGTGCGCCCGTTATCGGAGTACGTCCGGCTGGCGCAGGAGAACGGCGCGATCACGGACTGATGAAAACCAGCGCGGCCTAGCCAGCCGGGGCGCATCGTGACTATTTCAATCTTGATCAAGACCGTGCAGGTCTGAATCCGCATTCTTGCACCGAAGTGGTGCGATCCTGTTGAAAACAGTCCTGATCTTGGGCGCGGGCTGCGGCACGGTGTTCGGTGCTGCGCGTCATTTTCCTGAAGGCGTAGCCGTCGCATTCAGACGATTTCCGCAACACGCAGAGCCAAATGGTCTTGACACCGACAGTTACAGCCTAACCAATTTTGATGACGACCTGATGGCATTTCGATAGTTCCCGCATCGCGGAAATCGTGGCGACGCATCCCAAACAGAGGGAGGTTTCGCCATGACTGATCGCAGCGCCGAACACTGGTATCCGACAGCGGCCTATCTCTACGTTCTGCACCTTGACGGCCCTGCGCTGGCGTGGGAATACCTGCGCCGAAATCCCGACTACCGCCGCGACTGGCTGCGCCGCCGCCGCCGGCCGGACACGGCGCAGGCGTGGGGCCTGCGCCTGCTGGAAGACCCAGCCCTGGATGCGCGCGACGCGCATCCGGCCTGGTTTCCCGATCACGATGCCGTCGTGCAGGTTTACCCGGACGATGACCCGCCACCCGAAGCCCATGCCTTCGAGTTCTGGCGCGTCCCTGGCCGCAAGCAACTGATCCACGACGGCAAGCGCCTGGTGCTGGTGTCGCATTGGCCCGGCTGCTGCCTGCGGCTCGCGCTCGCGCCGGGCCTGGAAGACGGCATGGCCTACCTCTACGCCACCCGCGCCTGCGCCACGCCCTGCGCGCGCTATCGCACGCTCGCGTCCGAGCTGGACGCATTGGCCGTGGCCACGGTTGCCACGCCTGCGGCGGCGGCCCGTTCCAGGCCCACGACGGCCGCGGTGCTGGAACTGCACACCTTGCAGACGCTCGACGCGACCCTGGCGGGCGCGTCATTGCGCGAAGTGGCCGAAGGGCTGTTCGGCGCCGATGCCGTCGCCGCCGACTGGCACAAGGACAGCGCCTTACGTGCCCGCGTGCGGCGGCTGGTACGTCGTGGCGATGCGCTGATGCGTGGCGGCTATCGCCGCCTGGCACAGCTTCCGCCGCCGTTGCAGTAGGGGGGGACGTTTCGCGTCCCCCGTAGATCGTCCCTTAGCAAGCAGCCTCGCTTTCTTGAAAGTGCCTCTAACCGGCCGCGTGGTGTGGCCGGGCTTGATGGAGGTACATCCCATGCGACCCGCTCCCTTGCGGCCTGCCGCCGCTGCTGTCGCTGCGCCTGCGCAGCCCCAACGCTACCTGACCAACGACGAAGCCGCCGAGTACCTGCGCCTGTCGCCACGCACGCTGGAGAAACAGCGCGTGATCGGCGGCGGCCCGAAGTTCCGCAAGTTCGGCCGCCGCGTCATGTACGCGGTGTCCGACCTCGATGCCTGGGCCGACCAGCGCAGCTACGAGGCGACTTCCGACCCGGAATATGCCGAACGCCACGCGGGCGATTACCGTGATGGCCGCTGATCGCTGGCGCGTGGGTGGCCGTCGCCATGTCCAGCCCGCCAGGGCAAGCCTTGCAGCGCGAACAGCTCGACCTGTTCCGCGCGCTGCCGGGCGACATGGCACCCCGCGACAGCCAGGACTTGATGGCCTTTCCGTTCTTCTCGCTGGCGAAGTCGCGGCGTACCGCGCCGATCGACTTCCGCGCCGGCGGCATCACCATCCGCGTGGAGGGTACGCAGGAGCACGGCATCGCAACGATATGGGATGCCGACCTGCTGATTTGGGCCGCCTCGCAGATCGTGGAGGCGCGCGACGCGGGCTTGCGCCCGTCGCGCTGGATACGCGCCACTCCCTACGAGATCCTGCGCTTCATCGGGCGCGGCACGTCTCTCAACGACTACCTGCGCCTGAAAGCCGCGCTCGACCGGCTGCAATCGACCACGGTGGCCACGTCCATCCGCGAAACCACGGGAAGGCGATTGCATCGCTTCTCGTGGATCAACGAGTGGAAGGAACTGGCCGATGCCAGCGGCGTGCCGCTGGGCATCGAACTGATCCTGCCGGACTGGTTCTATGCGGGCGTGCTCGATGCCGCCTTGGTGCTGACCATCGACCCAGCCTATTTCCGCTTGAAGGGCGGGATCGAGCGCTGGCTGTACCGCCTGGTGCGCAAGCACGGCGGCAAGCAGCCGGGCGGCTGGCAATTCGACTTCCGGCACCTGCACCGCAAGTCGGGCAGCGCTGCGCGCTTCTCCGACTTCGCTTACGACCTGCGCGTCCTGGTGGCGCGGCAGTCGCTGCCCGGCTACGTCCTGGGCATCGAGCGAATGCCGGACGACGGACAAGAACTGCTGACCTTCCGGCCCGTGCTGCACACGGCACGGGGATAACTCGTGGAAAAGGTGTGGACGGCCTCGTGCTATCAGGAGTACCGGGTATCGTGCTATCGGGAGTACGCCTATCGTGCTATCAGGAGTACGAAAACGCCGGAAAGCCAATAACGGCGCGGGTTTGCGGCCCCTCTAACTTCCCTAACAAGAAATACATAACTTTTAGTAGAAGCGCGCCGTTTCGGTGGACAACCGAGAAACGGCACGGCGAACAGCGTTTTGCACGGCAGGTAAAGCCCGGCTTTCCAGCAGGGAGGGCCGCGCCATGATCCTCGCTCTGCTCAACCAGAAAGGCGGTGTCGGCAAGACCACGCTCGCCACGCACATCGCGGGCGAACTGGCGATGCGCGGCCAGCATGTCGTCCTGCTCGATGCCGACCCGCAGGGTTCATCCCTGGACTGGACGCAGCGCAGAAGCCAGCAAGGCTTGCCACGGCTGTTCAGCGCCGTGGGCCTCGCACGCGAAACGCTGCATCAGGAAGCGCCAGAACTCGCCAGGCGGGCCGATCACGTCATCATCGACGGGCCGCCGCGCATCGCCGCCTTGGCGCGCTCCGCGCTGCTGGCGGCCGAGCGCGTGCTGATCCCGGTGCAGCCCAGCCCCTACGACCTCTGGGCCAGCTCGGAAATGGTTTCGCTGATCCGCGAGGCGCAGGTGTTCCGGCCGCTGCTCCGCGCGGCCTTCGTCATCAACCGGCGCGTCAGCACCACCATCATCGGGCGCGAGGCGCGGCAATCGCTCGCCGAACAGCCGCTGCCCGCGCTGCGCTCGGAGGTGCATCAGCGCATCGTCTTCGCCGACAGCGTGGCCGCTGGCCGGCTCGCACGCGAGACAGCGCCCGACAGTGCCGCCGCCCGCGAAATCACCGCCCTGGTGGACGAACTGCTGCGGTGGCCGACATGACAGCGCAGCAGCCACCCAACAGCAAACGCACGGGCAAGCGCGTCGGCATCGGCGCACGTCCGCCCGCGAATCCGCACGCCGAGGCGTGGATTCGTCAGGGCGATGCCGACGCGCTGGGCAAAGGCGACCTCTACACGGCCCGCCTCACGCTCGACATCACGCCCGCCATGCGGGCGCGCATCAAGGTGTCGGCCTTCACGCAAGGCGTGACCGTGGCCGACCTGCTGCGCGGCCTGCTGGAGCGGGAGTTTCCGCCGGAGAACACACCATGAACGCATTCGCTTGGCCTGCCGCGAACGCGGCACCGGCTGCGCCGCTGCCTGCGCTTTCGGCACTCGCCGGACAGGCCGGCAATGTGCCGCTGACGCGCGTTTCGCTGGCCTACCTCGAACATCGCTTCAAGCTCTACCTGCGCTTCGGCGAACCGGCGCGCACGCTTCAGCTCGACCGCTGGCGGCGCTGCGCGGTGTTCCTGCCGGGCGCGATGCTCTGCCGCATCCGCTGGCAGGCCAACGACTACGGCACGATCCGCTGGCAACTCATGGTGATGCAGGCTTGCACACCGCTGGACGCGGCGCAGCGCATCCCCGGTGTTCAGCCGGGCGCGCGCTTGCTCCTACACACCGAAGGCGATGCCAACGTGCGCGCCGTGCTGGAGCGCATCGACGGCATCGAGGCGCTGGGCATCGCTGCCATCGACGTGTCGCCGGCGTACTGGCGCACGCTGGGCAACCGTCTTGCGGCTCGCCTTGCGCTGCCTGAATACACCACCGAGCGGCATACCGCCTGGCTGGCCGGGAAGGTGCTGCCATGACCGCCCCGACCACCACACCCAACGCGCCCGACGTGGCGCCGCGTCCTCGCTCACGCCTGCGCGCTCGCATCGTGCTGGCGACACTGGCCGCCATCGGCTTCGCTGCGCTGGCCTGGGCGGCTTTCGTGTCGCCGCTGCCGCGTCTGACCTACAACCCGTCCGACAGCGTGGCGGTCGGCTGGTATCGCATTGACCCGTTCGACCCGCGCACCGCCTCGCTGCCACGTCCGTTGTCCGTGGACAGCATCGTGCTGGTGCCGCTTCCGGCCACGGCTGCCGCGCTCGCTGCGCAGCGCGGCTACCTGCCGACGCGCGTTCCGCTGCTCAAACGTGTGGGCGCGGTCGCGCCGCAACACGTCTGCATCGTCGCCGGTCAGGTACGCATCGACGGCGTGCCTTCGGCCGCCGTACTGCCCGCCGACCGGCTGGGCCGGGCGCTGCCGTCCTTGCAGCTTTGCCGCCGCCTTGAACCGGGCGAACTGCTCCTGTTGAGCGTGACGAATCCAGCATCGTTCGACAGCCGCTATTTCGGCCCGGTCAGCGCATCCGCCGTGATCGGCGTTGCGCATCCGGTGTGGCCGGAGATACGCCCATGATGGCCGCCGATTCGCTGCGCTCTGACGTGCCATCGGGCATGTCGTTCTGCTGGCTGCTTCAGTGTCGCTGCGCCTGTCGTGCCGGTGCATTCGCACCGCACGTCGCGCAGCATCCGGCGCAGCCGTCCAACGTTCAGGCGTCTTGCCTCGAACGCGCCCGGCCTGCGGCCATTGGCGCTTTCGCCGGCGCGCTGTCTGTTCACGCAGCAGCGCCGCCGGGCCGCCGTTGCCTGGAGCGACAGCGAAGGGCAAAGGCGGAAGGCAAGACAAAAGGACGCGGCACCTGGCCGCGTCGAAAGCCAGTCAGCACATGGGGGGAACGCGGCACGGAGCGGCTTCGCCACCGTGCCGCGTTTGGCGCGAGGGTCGCGCCAATGCTGGCATGTCCGCGTGCTTCGCACGACAGGACACGCCCAAGCTTGCGGGGAGCGCAGCCATGACCGACAGCCGCGACGACGACTTTCGCGTGCGCCCCAGCGCCCCGAAGAACCGGGGCAAGGGCCAGGGGCAGAGCTTCGTTTCCAAGGTGCTCAAGCAGGCCGGCAAAGCCAGCAGCGGCAAGTCGGCAGTACGCCGTCCTGGCGCGGCTGGCACCGGCCAGCGGCCCGGCTCTCGGCTCGGACGTGGCCACACGGCGGCGCGCTTCGCCGGGGCGAAGCTAATGCCCATGTCGCGGCGCGTGACCATCAAGACCTTGCTGGTCAATCACCAGCGGGCCAGCCCGCAATCGCTCGCCAAGCACCTGCGCTACATCGAGCGCGACGGCGCGGGTCGCGATGGCGAACCGGGCCGGGGCTACGGGCCACAGGCCGACGAAGCCGATCTGGACGCCTTCAAGGAACGCTGCGCCGACGACCGGCACCATTTCCGCTTCATCGTCTCGCCCGAGGACGGGGCCGAGCTGGACGACCTGCGCACCTACACCCGGCATCTGGTGAGCCGCATGGAAGCCGACCTGGGCACGCGGCTGGATTGGGTGGCGGTGGATCACTGGAACACCGACAACCCGCACACCCACCTGATCGTGCGCGGGCGCGACGACACCGGCAAAGACCTCATCATCGCGGGTGACTACATCGCCCACGGCTTCCGCCATCGCGCCGCCGAGCTGGCGACCGAGTGGCTGGGGCCGCGCACCGAACTGGAGATTCAGCAGACCTTGAGGCGCGAGGTGGAACAGGAGCGGTGGACGAGCCTGGATCGCACCTTGCAGCGCGAGACCGGCGAGGATGGCCGGGTGCATGTCGAACGGCTCAACGAGCCGAGGTTGCAACGCCAGCGCCTGCTGCTGATCGGCCGCCTGCAACGCTTGCAGCGCCTGGGCCTAGCCGACGAGGTGCAGCCCGGCACCTGGGCCATTCATGCCGATGCCGAGAAGACCTTGCGTGCCCTGGGTGAGCGTGGCGACATCATCCGAACGATGCAGCGGGCCATGAGCGGCCAGCCGCGTGAGCTGGCGGTGTTCGAGCCGGGCGACGATGGTCGCAGCCTCATCGGCCGCGTGGCCGCGAAGGGGCTTGCCGATGAGTTGCACGACCGAGGCTATCTGATCATCGACGGCACGGACGGTAAGGCCCACTACGTTGCACTGAACGCCCGCGACGAACTGGCGAACTATCCCACGGGCGCTGTGGTAGAGGTGAAGGGTTCGACTGAGGTGCGCACGGCCGACAAGAACATCGCCTCGCTGGCGAGCGATGGCCTGTACCGCACCGATCATCACCTGGTAATCGAGCAGGGCCGGGCTACGCCCGGACGCGACCCGCAGGAAGTCGTCGCCGCTCATGTCCGGCGGCTGGAAGCCCTGCGCCGGGCTTGCATCGTGGAGCGCGTGGCCGAAGGGCTATGGAAGGTGCCGGACGACATGGCCGAGCGTGGCCGTCAGTACGACGCGCAACGGCTGGGCGGTGTGTCCGTGGAGCTGAAAACGCATCTGCCCATCGAGCGGCAGGTGCGCGTGATCGGCGCGACTTGGCTCGACCAACAATTGATCGGCGGCGGTCGTGGGCTGGGCGAACTGGGCTTTGGCGGCGACGCCAAGCAGGCTATGCAGCAGCGCGCCAACTTCCTGGCCGAACAAGGGCTAGCCGAGCGGCGCGGGCAGCGCGTGATCCTTGCCCGGAATCTGCTGGGCACGCTGCGCAGTCGGGAACTGGCACAAGCCGCCAAGGACATTGCGGCGGAAACCGGCCTAGAGCATCGCCCGGTGGCCGACGGGCAGCGCGTAGCCGGTATCTACCGGCGTTCCATTATGCTCGCCAGCGGTCGCTATGCGCTGCTCGATGACGGCATGGGATTCAGTCTGGTGCCTTGGCGGCCGATAATCGAGCCACGACTGGGGCAGCAGATCGCCGCGACTGTACGCGGCGGCGGTGTGTCATGGGAGGTTGGACGGCAAAGAGGTCCTGGGATTGGATCGGGGCCGTAGGCTGTCGTACCGAGTTAAGGTGTCGAGCAGCGTTTTGGCCCTAGCTTCTGTGCTCCGTTAAGACGACTAGTCTGTGCTTATCGACGACGCTGTGGGTGCATGGTTGCTTGCCAATTCCGGTGCAACTCGCAAACGCGCTGCCCCGACCTGAACTGCCCATTCAACGATCTGCCCGGCCAATATATCCGTGGCGACACCGAACGCGCTCACCACATCGGCCTCTCGCTTGCTGCCTGTGGCTTGGATTGCTTCGAAGCGTCTACTGGCAATAGCAGTCCGTTTGGCCGGATCGACCAGTTGCACATCGAGCCGAACCGCGGCGATCGCTTCAGTGCCGCGGTATTCGAGCTGGAACGCCCGCAGCGTACTGCGCAACTCCATATCGGCGCTCATTGGGGTGCTATCGGTAATCACGGAAGTCGACCGCCCATCGCGCATGAAGGCTTCGACGATTCGGTCACGCAGCAGCACCGGTGCGGGGTCGGCCCAACGCACTCCTTGCCAAGCCGACAAGCGACCATCGGGCTGCGCAATGAACAGCCGCTCCGAATCCAGGACGCGACTACTCTCAGGGGCGTAGACGCGCAGCGCCCCGGGTCCCGGAACGGCGCGCGGCGTACTCTCCGCCTGGGCGATGTGATAGTCGGGCAATTTGTAGGTGACCATTGGAGCTGCTTTGGGAAGCACACTGCACGCGGACAAGCCGAGTACTAGCGTCATAGTCACGGCAGCGACGGGAATCATCCTGGCGGAAGTGTTCACGGCTTGGTTTCCTCAATGTTCTCTCCACCGAGCAGGTATTGCGCCGGATTGCGATCCAGTCGGCGCAGCACGGTGTTTAGATTGGCCAGCGCCTGCTGGAGTTCGTGCATGGCAGGACCTGTGGCGGCCAAGCCCTGGTTCAGCGATTCCTGATTGTTTTGCAGTAGCGTCTCAACCCTGAAAGCGGCGCGTTCGAGGGATGCCGTTGCATCACGCGTGTTCACCATGATTTGCTTACCATCGTTATTTAGTAGCAGGTTGGCATCGCGAAGAGTGCTATTTGCTTGGCGCACGGCAGCTGTCGATTCTCTGCTTGCTTCGGTCAGATTGCTGATTAACGTCGCGATCTCGGCCCTCTGGTCAGCGACCGCGCCCGTGGTCTGTTCAAGATTCACCAGACTGCGGTGCACAAGAGCCAAATTCTCCTTCGACAGTAACTCCTGCGTGCGCAGCAAGATGCCGTTGAGTGTCGTCATGCTGTTCCCCTCACCGGAGACCAGGGATGCCATCGCCGAACGTGGTGCGAGGATCAACGGTTCCTCGTCCTCTCTCCGATCCAGCAATGGCACGTTTGGCCCACCGTCGCTCAACTCGATCACCGCGTTGCCGGTAATTCCCGTGATGACCAATTCAGCGCGGGTATCCTGCCGGACCGGGATGGTGGCATTGATGCGTACGCGCGCTATCGCCCGCCTTGGGTCTCGCGGTGAAAGAGAAAGTGCAACGACTTCGCCAATCGTGATTCCGCTGTACTGAACCTGGCTGCCGGGCGTAAGCCCGGTCACTGGCTCATCGAACATAATCCGGTAATACTGGTAATCGTGGTCGGAACGTGTGTCGCTGAGCCAAAGCGCGAAGCCAATACCAATCGCACCGAGCAGCACGACGAACAGACCAATGAATACATGATGGGCACGTGGTTCCATGATCAGACCACCTCGTTCTCAGAGTTTAAATATTGCGTGCGCCCAGCCCAATGCGTGCGCGACGGAAGAATGATGCAGATGCGGAGGGGTTTCATGGCTGCGTCTCTTGGCTGGAAGCACCAGTGGCCTGTGCGGCCGCACGGCCACGGGGGCCGTGAAAGTATTCCTGTATCCACGGGTGCTTGAAGCGCTCGACTGCCTCGATGCCGTCGTTGATGAGTACCTTCTGGTTCGCCAGGACCGCGACACGGTCGCATATGGTGTACAGCGTATCGAGGTCGTGGGTTACCAGAAACACCGTGAGGCCCAGTGCATTGCGCAGGGTCAGAATCAATTGGTCGAAAGATGCAGCCCCGATTGGATCCAGTCCTGCGGTGGGTTCGTCAAGAAACAGGATGTTCGCATCAAGCGCCAAGGCTCTCGCCAGTGCTGCTCGTTTCACCATGCCTCCGGACAACGAGGCCGGATACTTGTCTCCCGCTCCGGCAGGCAACCCCACCAAGCCCAGCTTGCTTCTTGCCAAACGCTCGGCAAGAGGCCGCGCCAGACCGACATGCTCGATCAAAGGAAGAGCGACGTTCTCCAAGACGGTCAGCGATGAATACAACGCGCCCTTCTGGAACAGAATGCCGAACCTTCGCTCCATACGCGCGCGCGCAAGCCATTGGGCTCGCAGTAGGTCGCGCCCCCCGATACGGACCACGCCCGAATGCGGCTTCTGCAGCCCGACGACGCTACGCAAGAGCACGGATTTCCCGGTGCCTGACCCTCCCACCACGCCAAGGATTTCCCCGCGCCGCACGTCCAGGTCTAGGTCCTGATGGACCTGCTGGGTTCCAAACCTGTTGTCCAGGCCGCGCACTTCAATAGCGTGTCGCACACCGTTGTCGGTGTCTTGCTTCACCGCGCTCACCAGCCCATCTCCATGAAGAACAGTGCAGCGATGGCGTCTATCAGGATCACCATGAAGATTGATTGCACGACACTAGACGTCGTGTGGTCGCCTACCGACTCAGCGCTACCGGCGACCTTGAACCCTTCATGGCAGCCGATAGCGGCGATCATCACCGCGAAGAGCGGGGACTTGCTCATTCCGACAAGAAAATGGCGCACCTCGATTTTTTCCTGCACGATGGCAAGGAACTGTGCGGGAGGAATTTCCAAGCTCAGTGCGCATACGGTGGCGCCGCCCGCAATGCCAGCCAAGATGCCTACTAAGGTGAGCAGTGGCAAGGACACAAGAAGCGCCAGCACGCGTGGCAGCACCAGTAACTCGATGGGGTCGAGCGCGTTGGAGCGAAGCGCATCGATCTCTTCATTTGCCTTCATCGAACCGATTTGGGCGGTGTACGCGCTTGCGGTACGGCCTGCAATCAATATGGCCGGGAGCAGCACTCCGAACTCGCGCATGAACGAGAAGGCGACCAGATGCACCGAGAAGATGCTCGCACCGAAGTTGGCCAGCACCGTTGCTCCCAGGAACGCCACCACCATTCCTACCATGAAGCTCAGTAGCGCCACGATGGGAATGGCGTCCACCGCTGATCGCTGGATTTGAGCGATCACCGAGGTCGCGCGCCAGCGACGCGGGTGACGAACGGTACGGCTCCATGTTTCGATGATCTGGCCCACGAACCCGGCCAGACCAAGACACGCACGACAGCCCTGTTCCAAGGTCAGGCCTATGCGTCCCAGACCGCGGAGCAGAGGATTCCCGCTCACCGCTGCTTTCTCCGTCTTCTGCTGATCGGTAGCAGCGGCGGCCAGCGCTCTCATTAGGGCGAGGCGATCCGAGGACAGATTTGGAGCTGCCTCCGGCCGGTCGAGTATCGAGTCTGGCCCGAGAATTTCCACCAGCAGAGCCGCGCCGGCGGTGTCCAGTCTCTGGACTTGCGTCCAGTCGAGTAAGGGAGTGGCGTACCCCTCGGCATGACTGATGCGGGCGGCGGACACGGATTTTGCCAGACTGGCGTAGTGCTCTATCGTCCAGTCGCCACCCGCCAGCCATTTGTGATCACCGCCGACCATGGCATCCTGCCGGAGCCAAGCCTGTGAAGCGTTGCTCATGGCTGCGTGTCCCGCCAAGCGCTGTCGATGCGCTCGATGCAGTTCGTGATCGCCGCTTTGGCATGACCCAGCAATGTGTACGAACCGGCGAACTCTTTAATGACGTTGCCGCGCTCGAAGCAACTGGCGGCAGCAACCCGGCGTCCCGTCCTTAAATCGACTGCTTCGAACTCTAGGCTGGCACCACCCGTCGTCACGGGTCCAACCAGCAGGGTCGTCATTGCATTGACTGCCCGATTCGGTGTCTGCAGTTCGGTGACCGCTACACGCACCCGAACCTGTCCCGCGCCACCTGGGGGGGCGGGACTTTTGCCTTCCTGGCGTTTCAGTTCGCTCGTCACATGGTCTAGCACTTCGCGCTGCTGCGCGTCATCGAGCCCATCGATGCGACCCGAGGCGGTCTTGATCTGCGCTTCTTCCACCACGACAGCGGCATAACGCTTGGGCTCGAATCCCGCTGCGCGGTACATCAGTACGTTCTCGTATCGTGTCGGCGATAACTTCTCGTAGTCGCCGAGAAATCCGGAGCGCGTCATGCTGTTGGTCGCGCATCCAGAGAGCGCGCCTGCTACGCAAAAAAAGATGCCGCCGCGGATCAATGCAGTTTTGCTCTTCATAATGGGTCTCCTTGATCAAACGAAACTAAGACAGGCAATGCCTGCTGCGATGAGGGCGGTGCCAGACCAGCGCGTTACCGATGCGACATCGCCTAGTAGGAGGGCGCCGACGCCCAAGTTTCCAAGTAGCCCGATTCCTGCCCAGGCTGCAGAGGCCGCGCTGATCGGAATCCGCTTGAGCGCGAACCACAAAAGTGCGCCGCTGGCCGCCATGCACGTCACTGCCACACAGAGGCCGACCCAGCGCATCGGACCGCCCGCCGTGATGGCCCGCAGGCCCAGTGGATAGCCCGCTCCTAGAACCCCTGCGGCAATGACAATCGACCAGGATTTCCAGATCAGCGGATGGGTGCTGAATCGCATAAGCCTAGCGAGACATACGCATGAAGCGTGGGTGCATACGAATTCTGAGAATGCGCAGCACGCGGCGGCTCGCAAGAGACTCATGAGCGATCTCCATGCGCGGTGGCGACACTCAGGTTCCACGGCCCAATTCGCTTGATTCCGAACAGCACCTCGTAGAGCAACGGAATCAGGCCAAGCGTCACGAGCGTGCCAAGTGCGAGACCACCGATCATGCCGATGGCCATGCCCTTCCACAGCGGCCCCGCAAACAACATCAGGGGCACGAGACCCGCGATACAGGTCACCTTGGTCATCACGATTGGACGCAGCCGCTGCATCGCAGCTCCCACCAGGGCTTCATGTCGGGCGAGACCTTCCGAGAGGCCGTGTTCAATTTGTTCGAGCAGAAGAACGGCGTTGTTGACGATGATTCCGAACAGCGCAAGCACCCCGAATGTCGCCATGAAGCTGAAAGGAGTGCCTGTTGCCTTCAGTGCAATCACGACCCCAATCAACGTGAAGGGAATCGTTGCGAGAATCACGATCAGCTTGCGGAAGGAGTTGAACTGCCAGATGAATAGCAGCAACATCGCCAGAAGAGCGAACGGCATGTAGTGCGTGAGCGATGCATTCGATTCAGCCGATTCCTCAATTTCTCCACCAAGCTCTATGGCATAGCCTGCAGGTAGTTCAATTGCGGCGATCCGAGGTGCGAGGTGATCCACGATCTCTTGCGCGGTGTATGCGGTGTTCTGCCCCTGAACTGTGACTGTACGAATGAGATTGCGGCGCTGGATCACAGACGGCTCGCTAGCGAGCGTGACATCGGCCACTTGCGCCAGGGAAACCGGCTGGCCACCCGACGCTGGATAGATGGTCGTCGAACCAACGTCCGCAGTGCTGCGCCGATCATTGGACGTCCCGCGCATCACGATTGGCACGCTGGTATCGCCATCTCGGATCACAGAGATCGACTGGCCGATGTAGCGGGTGCCAAGCCAGGCAGCTATGTCGTCGGTGGTGACGCCAGCACGTCGCGCACGATCTTGATCGACCCGAACATCGAGACGGCCGACACGGGTATCCCAGTTGTTCTTGATGTTGGCCGTACCTGGCAGCTCCCGTAGCGCGGACTCAATTTTCGCCGCCGCATTCATCAGCACCTCATGATCCGGCCCACTGACCCGGTAGACGGCTGTGCCGGCTTCGGTAGTGCCTAGCGAGAACCGCTGAGGCTCTGCGCGTACATCTCCATGATGCTGCGCGAAGTAAGCCCGAGTTCGGGCAATCACGACGTCAATGTTGGTGCCTGCCTTGACCGTCACGACAAAGTACGCGATGTTCGATGCTGGCAATGGGGGATTGAGCCCAAGGATGAAGCGCGGCCCACCGTCAGCGACGTAGCCAATGTGATCCGTGATTTCGGGGTTGATTTCTTGATCACCGAGCCAGCCGCTCACTTCCTTCACTTTGGCAAGAGTGAGCCGTGAATCCGTTCCAGGGGCGAGCTGCACCGGTATTTGGAATTGAACTCGGTCGGACTTCGGCAAGAAGTCGTATGGCAGTGTCGTGAATCCGTACAGAGCTACGGCCAATGCACCCGTCATCACACCAACGTAGATCGCCTTGTGGTCAAGCACCCACTCAAGCAACTTGCGATAGCCGCGATAGAAGCGTGTGTTGTAGGTTTGCGCGTCATTCGCCGGTTGATGATGCACTTTGGTGAAGTGGTAGCACAGCAGTGGAGTGACGGTCAGACACAACAGCCAAGATCCGAGTAACGTGAGCGCGAGGACAATGACGAGAGAGCGCAGATACTCACTCGTCGCACTCTGGCCGAAGAAGAACGGGGAGAAGGCGATGACGATAACCAATGAGGACGTCAGCAGCGGCAGTGCGAGGGTACGACCCGCTTCGAGACAAGCCTGTTTGCGGTCTTCACCGGCTGCCAAGCGCCGTTCAATGTCTTCGGCAATCACGATGCCGTTGTCTACCAAGAGCCCCAAAGCGATGATGATGGCTGCCATCGAAACACTTTGCAGCTCGATGTTCAGCGCGCGCATCACGATCAGTGCCCCCAGAATGGTAAGCGGCACGATCATCCCGACGATGAATCCTGTGCGCCATCCCAGGAAAAGGACGACGACGCCGAGCACGATGACAATCGTTTCGATCATCACCTGGTTCATCTTGCCCATTTCACGTTTGACGACGTCTGCCTGGAATGTCACATAGGAGAGCTCGAAACCTGCGGGCAGAAGTTTCTCAAGCTCGGCCACACGGGATTTGAGGGCTACGCCGAATTGCTCCACGTTCTGGCCCGAGGTCATGGACACTGCCATCACTACGGCAGGCTGGCCCTTATAGACTGCAGCAGACTCGGGAGGATCTGCAGGTTGTACCTGCACGCGCGCAAGCTCTCCCAGTGAGATTGAAGGAGCAGGCGAAGCACCGCGCGCACCCTGAGCTTGCGCCAT
Organism: Aeromonas sp. ASNIH7; assembly: GCF_002903485.1. Lineage (NCBI taxonomy): Bacteria > Pseudomonadati > Pseudomonadota > Gammaproteobacteria > Aeromonadales > Aeromonadaceae > Aeromonas > Aeromonas sp. ASNIH7. Next base: position 1,030,037 of record NZ_CP026226.1, on the reverse strand, counting down.
CATGATCGGCAACGCGCGCAGCGAGGCGGCGTCGCGAACCTCTCCACTAACAGCCAGCGAAGCGTTGATGCCACCGATGGCGATTTGCCCGCCTGAAAGCACGACGTTTTGTTTAACGAGTTGATCGATCACCCCTTGTGGGGTCAATCCAAGCTGGGCTAGTTTTGGTCGATCAAATTCGAGATAGACGCGCTCTTCCTGCAAGCCGTAGAAGCTGATGCGATCAACGCCGGGAAGCGCGTATAGGCGATCGCGCATCTCTTTCAACGACACACGCATTTCGCCCATGGAGTAGCCCGGCGCGGTCACCGCAATGGAGGCCACGGCAACACGGCCGAAGTCGTCGTTGACAAATGGCCCCAACGTACCCTGTGGAAGCAGAGGCTGAGCATCGGCAACCTTCGCGCGAACGCGCTGCCATATGGGGGCTAGGTCGGTGTACCGCTCCCAGATCGTGACCTGTATGACGGCCCCGCCCGCGCGAACGGTTGTGGTTACACGCTTGACCTCGGCCAGCTCCCGCAAACGCTCCTCGATCGGACGCGCGATCAACTGCTCAACACGTTCGGCTGGCATGCCAGGGTTCAGAACGGCAACAACCGCATCTCGAATCGTGACCGATGGCTCTTCCTGCGAAGGGAAATTGAGAAACGTGGCAATGCCGGCAACAAGAATGATGACCGCGGCAAGGTAGGTGAGTCTGCTGGCGCGCAGCGCCATTTCTGTGATCTTCATAGCGAAGTCTTCCTGTAGCGGGTCAGCGTCCGGCCAATTGGGTCGTGGCCTTGAGTGGGGTGACTTGTTGCTCGTTCGTCAGCCAACTCGCGCCAGCCGCGACTACCATCTCGCCGCGCTTCAGGCCGCCCACAACGCGAACGTTGTCGCCGCCTGGCTCGCTCTGGAATTGCACTTCCCGGCGGTGCACCTTCTTTCCGGTCACGTCATATACAAACACTGCGGCTTGTCCTGCTTTCTCACTGAGCACCAGTGCCGAATAGGGAAGCATCAGACGATCTGGTGAGGCATCCTTCGCTTCCGGTGCCTTCAGCAATACTTGAACGGCAGACCCGGGTCGAAGACTGCGCGCAAGAGTAGCATCTTGAGGAACGAGCACGACAGGTAAAAGTGAGCCATTTTCAGCACGCAAGCCGATGCGTTGTACCGAAGCACGAACGGGACTTGCTGACTCGCTCAGGCGCAGTTCGGCGACCTGCCCAATTTTGATATTTGCCGCCTGGGTCGTCGATGCAGTCGCAAGGACTTCTACGCCGCTGCGTAGTCCATCCACTTGAAGCACCGGCGCTCCGGCTGCAATATCTGTGAACGGCAGAGCGAGTTTCTCCGCGACGACGCCGTCGAATGGCGCATGAATGGCGGCCCCCCTTCGCGCACGCTCGGCAAGGCCGAATGCGGCCTTTGCATTGCGCACCTGGCCTTCAGCTGCAACCAACTGTGCTTTCACACTCTCGAATGCAGCCGGGGAGATTACGTTGCCCTCAAGCAGCCCCCTTTGCTGCGTTGTCTGCACGATTCTGTCTGCCAATGCGGCTTCCGCAGCAGCGAGTGTCGCCCGAGCCTGTTCTAGGCGGAGTTGCTCGGGCTGAACATCCAACTCAGCCAGAAGCTGTCCGCGAGAGAAGCGATCTCCCACGTCCACATGAAGCTTGCTGATACGCCCGCCAGTCTCGAACCCCAAGGTACTCCGCTCACTGGAGCGAGCTAGACCACTCAATTCAATGCGATTGGCCACAGAACCTACATCCCCCACCGTGAGCAGCTTGACCGCTCGCGGTGGATCGGAAGCAGGCTCCTTCTGACTACCACAGCCGGCAAGCGATGCGAGCAGAACAAACGCGAGGCCGACTTTCTGCATTTGCCAGGACTGGGATTTAAAGGGAGTGCAAGACACGGGAAGGCCTTTCATCAGCGTTTATCAATAGGGGTGAGTTCCAGTTCGCCGCGGGCGAGCGCCTGGAGGGTGTGCATGAGTCGAGAAAGGTCTTCGGCAGCAAACGTCGGAAAACCCATCATTTCGGCGAGGAAGACTCCGTCCAAGGCAAATAGAACGATTCCGGCGATATCGGTGCCGCGTGGAGATTTGCTCGCGTTCTCGTACTGCCTGCGGTACCAGCCGCGCACAGGCTCAAGCAGCGTGGGGTCTTCAGCCACGGCCGCCAGCAATGCAGCGCTCATCTTTTGCATCCCGCCGTCAGGCATAGCCGAGACCTGGCTGGATAGCCAAGGGTCTGGATCGCCGACGAATGGCAGCTCTCGCTCTTCCTGCCCGCCATCAAACGCCGAGACCTGGTCATCAATCACCGTGAGGAGCAGATCGCGCTTGGTCTTGAAGTGGTACAGGAACGCACCTTTGCTCATTCCTGCCCGTGCAACGACCGCGTCAAGCGTTAGGTGCCCGGCACCTCCCTCCATGACTACGTCACGCGCAGCTTGAAGGATGCGCTCCCGTGTTTGTTGCGCTTTCTTAGAGATGGAGGGGGCTTCAGCGCCGTTGTCCGCCGAATGCGACTCCTCTGGGCTTGATTTCATACGAGTTGCCATGGTGAAACTCCAAAGATGCTTGATTTTTGAACCGTCTGGACGATATAGTACACGCCATGAACTATGCCCGTCAAGACGGCCTCCTCAATTCACAACCTAGTGGCTCAACATGTCCGATCCCTACGCCCGCCGCGGCCTTACTGCTGTTGCATTCCTATCGATCACGCTTCTCGCCGCGTGCAGCCACTCGCCTCACAGGGTGGAGACATCACGCGTTGAGGTTCCGGCCAAATTCATGAACGAAGCGGGTCTGGCTGTGCAGCAGGTGCCAGCACAAGCACTCCCGGCCGAGTGGTGGACGGCGTACGGTGATCCGCTGATTGACGCGCTGGTGCGCAACGCGCTGGAGCACAACACCGATCTCGCTATTGCAAGAGCGCGGATTGATGAAGCTGTGGCGATCACCCGACGTACACGCGCTTCAATGTTCCCTAGCTTGGCGCTCACGCCCCAAGCAACGCGCGCGCGCGACTTTTCTTTGGCACCGACCATCAGCAGCGATGCCAGGCTTCCGCTGTCGGCTTCATGGGAAGTTGATCTAGCGGGCCGCCTCTCGCATGCCGCTGATGGCGCACGGATGGACGCAGTTGCTGTCGAACAGAACTGGTTCGCGACACGTTGGCAGATCGCCTTTGAGACAGTGTCCGCTGCACTGCAGCAGCGGCAGGCGGCAGAGCTGGAAGATCTGGCAAAAGAGCGACTTCAAGTCGCCGAGCGCCTTGAGCGTCTGACAGAGCAGAAGTTCAAGGCAGGTCAAGCTACGGGCTTTGACATTGAACGCACGCGTTCCGAGGTCATCGCCCTCCGGGTGGAGCAAGAGCAGTTGCGACGCGTACGCGGCGAAGCAACGCATGCCTTGGATGTGCTCGTTGGCCGGATTCCGGGGGCGCTTGGCAGCGGTCCTGCGCTTGCCTCTCTCACCATGCCCGATTGGACTCCCAGAAGCGTGCCAGGCGAATTGCTGCAGCAGCGCCCCGACGTCAGAGCCGCGCAGGCGCGTCTTGCAGCGGCGACGGCGCGATGGAACGCAGCAGAAGGCGAGCGGTTCCCCAAACTTGTGCTCGATTTGAGTGGTGGGCGCCAACGCTTCGAGAACAACGGAACACGTGTGGCAGGGAACATTTTCTCTCTGGGCTTGGGTGTGACGCTTCCGATCTTTGACGGTGGAGCAATACAAGCGGGAATCGACGAGGGCTCAGCACGCAGTCGCGGCGCACAGGCTGACCTGGAACGCACGGTTTTGCTTGCGCTTCAGGATGTGGAGAACGCTTATCTGGGCTGGCAGACCCAGCGGACTTCTCTGCAGCATCAGGTCGATGGTCTTGTCGTCGCTGATCGACTCCTTGACCGCAGTCGACGCCTCTTTGAGGCGGGACAGGTGGATGCGACCGTTGTTGCAGAAGCGGAGCGTGGCACCTTGTCCCAGCGAGCGGCTCTGGTCCGTGCTCGCGCCGACGCAGCCGTGCAATGGGGTGTTCTCGCTAAAGCGCTTTCTGGTTCGCCAGAGCATGTGAATCTGCAATCTTCACCCTGAGTCCTTGAGTTGGAAGAACGCAGCATGGCAGCGAGTTTTAAATACTGAATAGATCGACGATTAGTAGGGGACGCATGGAAATTCGACATCTACGTTGTTTTATGGCGCTCGCCGAGGAACTTCACTTCGCTCGCGCCGCTGCGAAACTGCATATTGAGCAGTCCCCACTGTCTCGCACGATCAAAGAACTCGAAGAGGAGTTAGGAGCACAGCTCTTTATTCGGAACACGAGAAGCACGCGTTTGACACGAGCTGGGTTGATGCTCATGGAGCACGCACCTCGGGTGTTCGCATCCTTGCAACAGGCGCGGGACTGCGTGAAGGCAGCAAAAAAGTGCCGGTGTCAATTCTTTCGCGCAAATCAAGAAGGACTTGAAACCGTATATGGGACAGTAGGTTAGCTCCTTTCGGGGCCGCTTAGAAGAAGAGCGGCGTTGTCGGCTAGGAGCGACATAGGAGCGTTGGGAGAGAAAGCCGCATCGCACTGTGTAGTGCTGGATTGCCGAGGAACGGCGGGCCTGTCGCATCATCATAGCCCAACAGGCTCGGCGGCATCCAGAATGAAGAACGCGCAGCCTGGGCTGCGCGTTCGATGGATGCCGTTGAATAGCATGCGGTGCAATCATGGCGGCTTCGGTGGTGTGCTGCGGGTCGCCGTGCCCTTCCTGAATCCTCGATCCCCCGCCATGAACGCTTCCAGCATATGCGGGATCAGCGTCGCCGCATCAACGGCCTCGCCATACGCCTGCGCGTGTAGCGCGGCGTAGCGGTCGAGGTCGACTTTCAAGCTGGTCGGGCAAACGAAAGTCAGCTTGGTGCTCTCGGTCTTCGGCAGCGGGCCGAGCCGCAGCTTCTTGGTCGTGCTCATCGTGAAGTCCCCCGGTTGAAGAACAGCGGCTGGTACGGCCGCAGCACCAGATCCCGGTTGACGATGATGCGAACCGGCAGGCCCGGCCGTTGCGTTAAGGTCGGCTGGATGTTGAGGTTGCGCCGGGTCATCTCCTGGCCGACCTGATTGATGCTGTCCTGCGCGCTGTCGCGCCCAGCGATGATGACGCGATCACCATCCTGCCGGTTCTCCGGCGCGGCCAGCTCGGCACCGACGCCCAGCAGCGTGGTGAGTGCCGCACCGGCAAAGATGCGGCCCCAGTGGTAGTCCACATCGTCCTCCAGCCCGGCATAGCCGGCTGGGTCGGTGCCGGCCAGGTTGTCGAGCGTGAGCGAAGACGTGTCCGGCAGGATGATCCGGTTCCAGACGACTTGAACGCGGCTCTGCCCGTAGCTGACCTGGCTGTTGTATTTGCCCAGGATGCGCGAACCCTGCGGAATCAGCAGGAAGCGCCCGGTGGCTGTGTCATAGACCGGCTCCGTCACCGTGGCGATCACGTCGCCGGGCAAGTCCGACTTGATGCCCGTCACCAAGGCACCTGCGACCACTGTTCCGGCCATAACCTGATACGGCGAAATTGGCAGAGTCAGATTGCCGGAATTACGGGTTTCAGTGGGGCCAGCTTTCATGAAAGCCTCTTTCTGGTCTTGCCGGTTTTGCACCGCTGTCGGGTCAGCAGGTTGGGCCGCCGTGGAGGCCGGCCCGGCCGCCAGCGGGTCAAACGCCGCATTGGCGGCGAAGCCCGGCGCAGCGGCCACCTGTGTCTGCGCTACCGGCGCCGCATTCTGCCCACCCGAGCGGAAGAACACGGACGAGGCCGCGGCCGCCTCGGCTTCTTTTCGCAGGGCATCGTTCGGGTCGTGACCGGGGGCCGCGTAGGCAGCCGTCGCCGGTTGCTGCGACTTCACGATAGCCGGGCCAAGATCGCCCGGCAGCGGTGGCCCTAGTTCGGGAACGGCAGGCAGCAACGCCGGCGGCAGCTTGGAATAGTCCGTCGGCAGCGCATCCAGTCCTTCCGACTTTGACACGCGATCGACGTTGTAAAGCTCGGTCTGCTCGCCTGTGCTGCGTCGATGAGGTTGCAGCGACCACATCAGCGCGCCGAGCACGGCGACCGCTAGGACGCCGGCAAGGATGGCCAGCGAGCGCCGGTTCAGGCGTGTGACTGGACGCGGCTGGGCGCGCAGCGCCACTGCCTCCGGCGCCACCTTGTCCGCCTGCGGCGCGGCAAGGTCGGGAGTGTCATCCTGGCTCATGGTCAGTTCCTCCGTGCAACACCATCGGTGCGCTCGATCCGCACCACGTCGCCGCCATCGCCGCCCAGCCGCAGTTCGGCCGCGCCGAACAGGCGATCCACGACGTAGTACGGCGAGCGAAAACGGTAGTTCACCAGTTGCCCGTCGCCCTGCGCGCCGATGACAAACAGCGGCGGCAGCTCGCCCTGGGCGATGCCCGGCGGGAACTGGATATAGACCTTCTCTCCATCATCGAAGGCGCGCAGAGGCTTCCACGGCGGGTTGCTGCCCGATACCGCGTAGCGGAAGCGGATCTTGTCCAGCGACAGGCCCGTATCGACAGGCGTTGTTGCCTGCGCTGCCTGCGCCTGGCGTTGCAACGCGAGCATTCGGTCTTTCGGATAGTCCCAGGACACCGACGCCATCCATGCCCTCTCGGTCGAGGTCAGCTCCAGCAGGTAGGTGCGCCGACTGGTGGTGATGACGAGATTGGTTTTCAGACCGGAGCGGATAGGCTTGACCAGCACATTGACGCGCAGATCGGCCCCGCCGCCGCTGGACGTGTCGCCCACGATCCAGCGCACGGTATCGCCGGCGGCGACCGTTACCAGTTCCTCGCCCGGTTGAAGCGAAACCACCGTCACGCGCCCCGGCGACGCATAGACCTGATAAAGCGCGCCATCGGTGAACGGCCACACCTGAATCGCGTTGACGTAGCCCTCACGGGTAGGCGCGATACGCGCTTCTGCATTGGCACGGGAAACGCGCACCTTTTCGTCGGCCGGCTCCGGCGCAACGGGGGCCTCATCGAGTTCCGGCAGGGGCTTCAACTGCGCCGGCAGCGCCAGCGGTTCAGGGACGGCGACGACTTCGACGGGCTTGGGCGGTTCGGGCAACGGCTGGGCCAGCACCGTCTCGTCGAGCGAGATGGATGGCGGCGGCTTCCCCTGCGAGGCGCAGCCCGCGAGGGCCAGCAGCGTCAAAGGAACAACGTAAAGGCGGAAACGAAGTTTCATGGTTTGGCTCCTTCGGAAGAATCCAGTTCGCGGCTCCATGACAGGCCGTTGACGTAGATACCCAATGGGTTCTTGAGCAGGCGCTGTTCAGTACGCGGGGTTTGCAGGACGGTCGAAAGCACGGCGTTCCAGCGTTCGGTGCCGGCGGGCGCACCGTTGACATAGCGCTGCTCTGTCCAGCGCACGTTGAAAGACGTGTCGCTCGCGCGAACCACGCTGGTGATTTGCACCGTTACCGATTCCTTGCCGATGCGGGCGAATGGGTCATTGGTGCGGGCGTAGTCGTTGAGCACCGCCGCGCCCTTGTCGGTGGTGTAGTCGTAGGCATCGAGCCAGTTCTGCCGCACCACGATGGGGTCGATGGACAGCGAGCGAACCAGCGTCACGAAGCGCGCCAGGTGGTGCGCGATCTGCGCGTCGCCGGGCCGGTACGGCGTGGCGGCCTCTCCCACGGCGCGCACCTGCCCGGCTTGATCGACCTCGATGACATAGGGCGTCACGATGGACTGCGCCGAGCGCCACACCAGGCCGCCGGCCATCAACAGCGCGAGCACTAGGCAGCCGAAGGCCATCAGGCGCCAATTCTTCGCCTGCACGCGGGCGGAGCCGATACGGTCGTCCCACACCTGGGCGGCGGCTTGATACGGGGTGGCAGGCTGCGGCGTATCGGCGTAGCGCACCTGCGGTCGTTTGAATCGCATGGGTGTTCTCCTTGAAGGTTAGGTATCGGAATCCCGCAGGCTCGGGCCTTGCCCGGAGCCGCCGCCGTCGCCGCCGCGCAGCGTGTGGGCGGCAGTGGTCGCGGCATGGGTAGCCTGCTGGCGGCGGTGCATCCGCTTGGCCCAGGCCGGTTGCTCTTGCTTCTGCGAGCCTGCGGTGCCGTCTGCGGTCTGGCCGGGGCCAGCACCGTCGCTGCCGGCTTCTGTGCCGTTCCAGCCAGCGCGGAAGGAGTCGGCCACCTTCTGCCCAACAGCGGAAGCACCAGAGGTGACGCTGCGGCCTGCGGCTTGTGCGCCAGTCTTGGCGACATTGCCGAGGCCAGCCGCCGCGCCCTTGGCACCGCCGCCGGCCGCAGCGGAACCGGCCTGGAACGCCGATCGGGCACTGCCGGCCGCCGAAGTCGCGGCACGCGCACCGGCACCGGCCAGCTTTGCGGCCGCCGGGGCCATTCGTGCCCCGGCCATGACGGCGCCGCCCACGCCCGTTACGGCGGCGCCGATGGCAACGCCGGTGCCGACAGCCCCGACCGCAGCACCAGCCATCGCGCCCGCACCAAGCTGTGGCGCACCGGACACCAGGCCGGTGGCGATACCGGGGCCGAAAATGCCCAGCGCCAGCAGCGCGAGCGAGGCCAGCATCACGACCAGCGCGTGGTCGATGGATGGTTCGTCGGGATGCACCTGGAACTCGGCGAACAGGCCTGAACCGATGCCGACGATGACGGCCAGCACCAAGACCTTGATGCCTGACGACACCACGTTGCCTAGCACCTTTTCCGCGAGGAACGAGGTCTTGTTCCAGAGTGCAAACGGGATCAAGACGAAGCCGGCGAGCGTAGTCAGTTTGAACTCGATCAGCGTGATGAAAAGCTGTACGGCCAGCACGAAGAAGCAGAGGATCACCACCAGCCAGGCGATGAACAGAACCACGATAGGGTCGATGTTCACGAACACCTCGGGGAACCCAGCCATGTCCCCGATCTGTTCCAGAATCGGCGCGGCTGCGTCGATGCCGGTCTTCGCCAGCCGGCCCGGCTGAAGGAAGTTCTCCATCGTGATGGCCGAGCCGGTAGCGGTAATTCCCAAGCCGGCGAACGAGCGGAACACGATGCTCGCCAGCCAGTTGAAGTTGCCGATGATGTAGGCGAACGCGCCGACACAGAGCACCTTGCGCAGCAGCTTGGCGATCACGTCGTCGCCCTGGCCGGTGGCGTGGCTCATGGCCCAATACAGGCCAGCGATCGTCATGTCGATGACGATGAGCGTGGCGGTGAGAAATGCCACTTCGCCCTGCAATAAGCCGAAGCCCGAGTCGATGTAGCGCGAGAACGTATCGAGAAAACGGTCGATGATGGTCACGTCGTTCATGGCGAATCCTCGGGCGGAGTGAGCGGAACGGCGCCCTCTGGCAATTCATCTGCGGGCGTATCGAAGCTCGGCGGAATCGGCGGGAGTTCAGCCAGCGAGTTGTATTCATCCGGCCCGGTATGGCCGGCGAAGAAGCGCCGCCGGAAGGCTTCAGCGGCGGCGCGGCAGGCATCCTCGCCCACGGCCTGCCGGTCGGCCGCGCATTGCCCGCGCAACGCCTTGAGCCGCACCGGATCTGCGGCCAGGGCGTCGGCCAGGTTCTCGGCCGGCTGCTGGCCGCACGCGGTCAGCAGCACGGCCATCAGGACGGAAGCGCATCGCATGGCCGCCTCCGGTCAGTTGTTATAGAAGTTGACGGACTGCGGCGTGTACGGCGTGCCGGTGCCCAGAAAGCGCCGCCGCACTTCGCGGGCGCGCTCCATAGCCGCCGCTTGCCGCGCCAGTTCCAGTGAAGCGGCCCGGTCTTGCGTGATCTGGAGCTGCTGCGCCTGGATCGACTGCTTGGCCTGCAAAGCCAGGAGCTGGTTCGTCGCCTGCATCGCTTGCAGCGCGCCGGTGGCCGACTGGCTCTGGCTCACGAGATCGGCCAGCGCGCTTTCGTCTTGGGCGAGGTTCTGCGACACCTGCGCCTGCATCCGCATCGCGGTGTGCAAGCCGTTCAAGGTGTTCTGCCAGCGTTCGCGGGCGTCCTGTGCCATGCGGTCGCCGCTGATGGTGGCGGCGTACTGTTCCGGGTACAGGCGGGCGAACGTGGCATCCATGCTCTGCACGTCGTAGGCCAAGCCGCGCGCCTCGGCGATCAGGCGCTCGGTGGTGGCGAGCGTCGAGCGCAGGCGGTTGACGATGTTGAAGTCGAGATTTGCCAGGTTCCTGGCCTGGTTCATCAACATCTGCGCCTCGTTCTGAAGCTGGTTGATCTGGTTGTTGATCTGTTCCAGCGTGCGCACGGCGGTCAGCGTGTTCTGCACGAAGTTGGACGGGTCGAACACCGTCAGCGCGGATGCGGGCTGCACGGCCAGCAGCGATACCGACAGCACGGCAGCGAGTGAGACAGAGAGCAAACGGGGCTTGGTCTTCATGGTGAAACCTCCAGCGGTTGAGAAGCGAGAAAGGAAGCTGCCGCCGGAGCGGACGGCAGCAGGTCGGCGGCCCAGCCGAGGCCGCGATGGCGCAGCCACGCGCCGGCGAAGCCGGGAGCGCCGGCCTGCGTCAGCACGCGGTCAATATCGCGTTGGTCTTGAGGGGTGGATGCGCCCGCGAATGCGAGCGCGACAGGCCCCAGGTCGAGGTCGAACAGGCGATTGCCGAGGCGCGACTGGTAGTAGTAATCGCGCTTGGGCTGTGCGGTCGCCACGATCTCAATCTGGCGGCTGTTCAAGCCGAAGCCTTCGTAGATCGTGCGAATCTGCGGCTCGGTGGCCTGCGGGTTAGGTAAGAAGATCCTGCTCGCGCAGCTTTCGATGATGGCTGGCGCGATGGTCGAGTCCTTGATGTCGGCCAGCGACTGCGTGGCAAAGATGACGCTGACGTTCTTTTTTCTGAGCGTCTTGAGCCATTGCCGGATGCGGGCCGCGAAGGACGGCTCATCGAGGAACAGCCACGCTTCATCGAGGATCAGCAGCGTGGGCGCGCCGTCAAAACGTTCGTCGAAGCGGGCGAACAGGTAGCGCAGCACTGCTTGCACGGCGGCGGGGCTGTGCATCAGTTCTTCCATCTCAAAGCCCTGCACGTCGGCCATGCCCAGCCGGTCGTGGTCAGCGTCCAGCAGCTTGCCGTGGGCGCCGCCCAACACATAGGGCGCGAGCGCTTGGCGCAGCGCGTTGGACTGCAATAACACCGACAAGCCGGTCATGGTGCGCTGCTCCACTGGCGCACCGGCAAGGCTTCGCAGCGCCGACCAAATGGCAGCCTTCTCGTCCGGGCCGACCGTCACGCCTTCGTGCAGCAGCCGGCCCTCCACCCATTCGGCGGCCCAGGTGCGGTAGCCCTCGTGGGCTATTCGCGCGAGTGGCTGGAAGGCGATGCCGCCATCGGCACCGAGGTCGTAGTGCTCACCGCCAAGGCCGAGGATGGTGGCGCGCATCGAGCGCCCCATGTCGAAGGCGAAGATCCGCGAGCCGAAGTAGCGCCGGAACTGCATGGCCAATATGGCGAGCAGCACCGACTTGCCCATGCCGGTCGGCCCGGCGACAAGGGTGTGCCCCACGTCGCCGATGTGCGTCACCAGCCGGAACGGCGTCGCGCCATCGGTGCGGGTGACGATCAGCGGCGGGCCATCGAGGTGTTCGTTCTTCTCCGGCCCAGCCCATACCGCTGACATCGGCATCATGTGCGCCAGGTTCAGCGTCGAAACGATGGGCTGACGCACGTTCGCGTATGCGTTGCCGGGGACGGACGACAGCCAGGCATCGACTGCGTTGAGGGTTTCGGGGATGGTCACGAAACCCCGGCCCTGGATGACGCGCTCCACCATGCGCAGCTTCTCGTCGGCCACGGCCGGGTCGGCGTCGAGCACCGTCACCGTGGCGGTGAGGTAGCCGAAGGCGACTTGATCGCTGCCCAGCTCCTGCAAGGCGGCATCGGCGTCGGCGGCCTTGTTGCTGGCATCGGTATCGACCAGCGGGCTTTCCTGCTGAAAGATCGTTTCGCGCAGCAGCGCGATGACGTTCTTGCGCTTGGCGAACCATTGGCGCCGCAAGCGCCCCAATTCCCGTTCCGCCTCGGCTTTGTCCAGGCACAGGAAGCGCGTACTCCAGCGATACGCAAAGCCCAGGCGGTTGAGGTCGTCCAAGATCCCCGGCCAGGTCGAGGTCGGGAAGCCTCGTACCGACACCACGCGCAGGTGCTGATCGCCCAGCATGGGCGCCAGGCCGCCGACCAGCGCGGCATCGGCCAGCAGTGCGTCGATATGGAACGGCACGTCGGGCACGCCGACGCGATAGCGCCGCGTGGAGACTGTGGCATGCAGGTAGGTCAGCGTCTGGCTATCGTCCAGCCAGGCAATCTCCGGCATCACACCATCGAGCAGGTCGAACACGCGATCGGTCTCTGCCACGAAGGAATCAAGCCGACCACGCCAGTCCACACCCTCAGTGGGCCGGTTCTCGTACAGCATCCCAGCCGCACGGGCGCGAGACTCTTGCGGCGGTAGGTGTTGCAACGTGAAGTGATAGACGCTCTCGAAATGGCCATCCGACTCCTCGAACGCCGCGCGTCGCTCCTCATCCACCAGCCAGGACAGTGGTTCGGGAAAGGAGGATTGCGGATAGCTCGATGCCCGCATCCGCTCGGCCTCGATATAGAAGGCCCAGCCAGACCCGGTACGGCGAAGCGCGTTGTTCTGCCGCGCCGACGTGGCAATCAGCTCGCCCTGTGTCGCACTGTCCAAGTCGGGGCCGCGAAACTGGAACGTGCGTTGAAACGAACCATCTTTGTTCAGCACAACGCCCGGCGCGACCAGCCCGGCCCAGGGCAGCCAGTCGGCAAGCAAGGCCGGGCGCTGACGATATTCGGCAAGGTTCAGCATGGCGTCCTCCCCTCACACGTCCAGAAGCGGGCGGTGTTTGATATGCCGCGCGAAGACCTGCATGAACTGCGGATCGACGCGCGCACCCCATACGGCCAGCGAGTGGCCGACGATCCAGAGCACCACGCCGGGAATCCACAGTTGCAGGCCCAGCCCGACGGCGGCGGCTAGCGTGCCGTTGGCAATCGCCACGGTGCGCGGCGCACCGCCCAGCAGGATCGGCTCGGTCAGCGAGCGATGCAGCGGCACTTCAAAGCCCGGAAGATCGGTGGCCTTACTCATACGACGGCCCCTCCGGAGAAGCTGAAGAACGACAGGAAGAACGAGGACGCGGCGAACGCGATGGACAGGCCGAACACGATCTGGATCAGCTTGCGAAAGCCGCCGCTGGTATCACCGAACGCCAGCGCAAGCCCCGTCGAGATGATGATGATCACCGCCACGATCCGGGCGACTGGCCCTTGGATGGATTCGAGGATGGAGGTCAGCGGCCCTTCCCACGGCATCGAGGAACCGGCGGCCTGCGCCGTGCCCGCCAGCAACAGCATCAGCGCGGCCAGCAGCAGCCCTTGCCCTGCGGGACGGGCCAGGTGGCGCAGCCGCGCCATGCTGGACAGGCGAGAAATAGGATTTACGGAAAGACGGAAAGCATCAACGTGCGTCATGGCAGTTCTCCAGGTTGGTCAGGGGTCGAGGAAGGCGCAGCGGCAGCGGCTGCAAGAGGAACCGGCGGCAGCTCGGGAAACGGCGTTTCCAGCGCATCTGTCAGGCGATAGCCCGCACCGTCGAAGCCGACGACACGGGAGATGGTTTCGACGTGACGTTTGCGGCCACGGCCTGCGATGTGAATCACCACGTTGACCGCCTCGGCGATCAGGGCGCGGGGCGGATTCACTGCCACTTCGAGGATCAGTTGCTCCAGACGCAGCAGTGCGCCCAAGGCGGAGCCGGCATGGATGGTGGCAATGCCGCCGGGGTGGCCGGTGCCCCAGACCTTCACCAAGTCCAGGGCTTCGCCGCCACGCACTTCGCCGACGATCACGCGGTCAGGCCGCAGGCGCATCGTGGCCCGCACCAGCTCGGTCATTGTGACGACGCCGGCGCGGGTGCGCAGCGGCACATGGTCGCGGGCCGCGCATTGCAGCTCGATGGTGTCTTCGAGCACCAGCACGCGGTCGCCTGTGGCGGCGATCTCGGCCAGCAGCGCGTTCGCCAGCGTGGTCTTGCCGGTGCTGGTGCCGCCGGCGATCAGGATGTTCTGCCGCTCGCGCACGGCGCGGCGCAGGAACTCGGCCTGCCCGGCGGTCAGGATGCCGTCGGCCACGTAGCGATCCAGGCCGATGATGCTCACGGCCCGCTTGCGTAGCGCGAAGGCTGGCCCCGGGGCGGCCGGAGGCAGGATGCCCTCGAAACGCTCGCCGGTTTCCGGCAACTCGGCGGTCAAGAGCGGCTGGCCGCGATGCACCTCCGCGCCGACATGCGCGGCGACCAGGCGGATGATGCGTTCACCATCGGCCTCGGGCATCTCCACGCCCAGCGGCGAGCGACCCGACGACAGCCGATCCACCCACAGGGTGCGATCGGGGTTGAGCATGATTTCCACAACATCCGGATCTTCGAGCGCAGCGGCGATCAGCGGCCCCATCGCCGTGCGCAGCATCTGGATGCGGCGATCCTGGGACGCCGCGGCGGATGAGCGAGATTCAGGCGGAATCTGCGGAACGGCACTCATGACGCACGCTCTGCAGCTCGCTCATCGGCGGACGCCATCGCTGCTGCGTCATCCATCCGCATCGGATCGGGGTGCAGTTCCTCCACCACGTCGCGCACCAGACTGCGGCCACGCAGCAGGTGGCGACCCAACTGCTCGACGAACTGCTCGAAGCGCGCTTTGCCCTGGGCGCGGGCCGCGTCCTTGTGGGCTTCTGGCACCGGCGTGCTGATGGTCAAGAAATAGCGGATGAACAGCGCCAGCGTTTCGATCTGGATGTTCTGGTCGCGCTCCATGCGTTCGGTCTGCCGCGACAGTCGATCCAGCCGCTTGGCAATGGCGGCCTCACGCTGGTCGCCCGCATCGGGTGACAGCCAGGACGCCAAGGCCGCTGCGACGATGGAGGACTTGGACACGCCTTTCTTGGCGGCAAGTTCATCCAGGCGCTTGGCGTGCTCGGGCTGGATGAAAAGATTGAGGCGGTATTGGCTCATAGGTCGATTCCGTCGTTGGGGTCGAGAGAAGCCAGCCGGGCCGTGCGCTGCATGGCCGGGTCGAGCTGGCCGGGAAGCGGGAGCGCCAGGTCGTCGTCATCGAGCAGCTCCAGGTCGTTCGCACACGCGTCCAACTCGGGCTCGTAGGCGACGGTTTCGGAGAGTTCGAGCTGGCGGCGCGGGCCGCCGTCATCGGTGCCGCCCGGACCATCGGCGGATACCGAGGTCGGCGCCGTAGGTACGGCCGGGATCGCCAAGCCGCTCCAGTCGTCGGGGCGGGCTGGCGGCGCGTCGGCGTACCTCCCGACTGCGAGCACGGGCGGTGGCAGGACGCGATCCTTGAAATTGGCGTCGACGTAGTAACGCAGCTTCTTCGCGCGGATCGGGGCAACGCTGGACACCATGACTACGGCGTCCTCAGGTGGAAGCTGCATCACCTCGCCGGGCGTCAGCAGCGGACGTGCAGTTTCCTGACGCGACACCATCAGGTGCCCCAGCCACGGAGCGAGGCGGTGGCCCGCGTAGTTGCGCTGCGCGCGAAGCTCGGTGGCGGTGCCGAGGGTTTCGGAAATCCTTTTCGCCGTCCTTTCGTCGTTGGTGGCGAAAGTCACCCGGACATGGCAGTTGTCGAGGATGGAATGGTTCTGCCCATACGCCTTGTCGATCTGGTTCAGGCTTTGAGCGATGAGAAAGCTGCGGATGCCGTAGCCGGCCATGAAGGCAAGCGCGGACTCGAAAAAATCGAGGCGACCCAGCGCCGGAAACTCGTCCAGCATCAGCAGCAGCTTGTGCCGGCGCGCGATGCCATCGCTGCCGTCGAGCGATTCGGTCAGCCGCCGCCCGATCTGGTTCAAGATGAGCCGGATCAGCGGCTTGGTGCGGCTTATGTCGGAGGGCGGCACCACCAGATAGAGCGATACCGGGTGCTCGGCGGAAATCAGGTCGGCGATGCGCCAATCGCAGCGCGATGTGACTTCGGCCACGGTCGGGTCGCGGTACAGGCCGAGAAACGACATGGCGGTGGAGAGCACGCCCGATCGCTCGTTGTCCGACTTGTTGAGCACTTCGCGGGCAGCGGATGCGACAACCGGGTGAGGCGCATCGCCCAGGTGCTTCGTCGTCATCATCCGGTGCAGCGTCAGCTCGAACGGACACGCCGGGTCGCTGAGGAAGTTGGCGACGCCGCGCAGCGTCTTGTCCTCGCCTGCGTACAGAACATGCAAGATTGCACCGACCAGTAGCGCGTGGCTGGTCTTCTCCCAATGATTGCGCTTCTCTAACGCACCTTCAGGGTCAACCAGAATGTCGGCGATGTTCTGCACGTCGCGCACTTCATGTGCGCCGCGCCGGACTTCAAGCAGCGGGTTGTAGGCGGCCGACTGCCTATCGGTGGGGTTGAAAAGCAGGCAGTGCGAAAAGCGCGAACGCCAGCCCGCCGTGATCTTCCAGTTCTCTCCCTTAATGTCGTGAATGACGGCGGACGCCGGCCACGAAAGCAACGTAGGCACCACCAAGCCCACGCCCTTGCCCGAGCGCGTGGGTGCGAAGCTCAGGACATGTTCCGGCCCCTCATGTCGGAGGTATTGGTCGTCGTGTTGGCCGAGGAAGACGCCCGCCGGGAGGGTCAGTCCAGCTTTGCGGATGTCGACGGCATCGGCCCAGCGTGCCGAACCATAAGTCGTAACCAGCCGCGACTGCCGAGAACGCCATACCGACATGGCGATGGCGACGAGTAAAGCGAACAAACCGCTACCACCCGCAATCGCACCGCCTGTGTCGAAGACGTGCGGCGCGTAGGCATCAAAGAAGAACCACCATTCGAACAAGCGCCACGGGTGATAAACCGGTACACCTAGAAGATCGAACCAGGGCGATCCGAGGCGTACTTGATAGCCAAGGGTCGCTGCTGTCCATTGTGTGGCGCCCCAGACGCCGGCGATCACGATGCCGATTACCACAGCGATCTGGCCGAACAGAACGTTCGTCCCTTGCATGACCTGTCCTCCGATTTCTCCTGCGCTGGTGTCTCATTGAAAGCGTTGCACAGGGGGTGTCGCAGGCGTCAGGATCGGTTCTGGGCTAGTGCCGGTCAAAGACCGTTCGCAGCACAATGGTCGAGGGAAAAGAAAGAATGAGCGCGGTGGCGAGTCAAAGAAAAGCGCCGCAAGCGAAAGCGCACTGCGGCGCATACAGAGTTCCAAGCAAGTTACCCAAAAAAAGCCGTCAATGGGCCTTGCTTCCACTCATAGGCAATATTTAGATATCATGAAAAACGATGATATTTAAGATTGGAATAAAAATGAAAAATATCAAGAGTATGGATCTCAACTTGCTCAAGGCGCTGGACGCATTGTTAGACGAACGCAATGTGACACGGGCGGCGGCCCGTCTGGGACTAACCCAGCCGGCCTTGAGTGGCATGCTGACGCGGTTGCGCGAGAGCTTCGGTGACCCGCTTTTCGCGCGCTCGCAGCGGGGTATCGTTCCAACGCAGCGGGCGCTGGATCTAGGGATGCCTGTCAAGCAGGTGCTCGCCGAAATCGACGCGCTGCTCCAGCCACCTTCCTTCAATCCGGCCACCGCACAACTGACCTTCTCCATCGCCGCGACGGACTATGCGCTGCGTGCCGTTGCTGTCCCATTTCTATCGGCACTTAAACGGCACGCACCGCGTGTACGAGTCTCATTAGTGCCAGTCGAGAGCGGGCAGCTACAGAACCAGCTTGAGCGCGGTCAGATCGATTTAGCCCTCCTGACGCCAGAGATCACTCCGCCAAATCTGCATGCCCGAGAGCTGTTCAAGGAACACTATGTGTGTGTCCTGCGGGAAGACCATCCTGCGGCTATGGGGCGCAAGCTGACCGTTAAACAGTTCTGTGCTCTCGACCATGCGCTTGTTTCCTACGATGGTGGAGGTTTCCGCGGCGTCACCGACGATGCGCTAGAACAGTTGGGCAAACGACGCAGCGTCACACTGTCGGTCAAGAGCTTTCTGATCTTGCCAGACATCCTGCGTGCCAGTGACATGGTTGCGATCTTGCCGAGCCGCTTGGTCGCCGGTATGGACAAGCTGGCTATCTCCCTGCCGCCGGTGAAGATACCGGGGTTCACCAAGACGGCTGCTTGGCACGAACGCACCCATCACGATCCAGCACATCGCTGGATACGAGCACTGCTGTTCACTTCCTGTGCTAACAACAAGTAGGCAAGATCGCTCCTATCGTCATGCTCAGCACAACTCTACCTCGCACTACAAATAAGCAATCAGTCGGCTCAATTGGAGACGCGCCCTTTCGTAGCGCCGCTGCGAGATAGCCTAGTCGGTGGATGGCAGAACCTAGGCCTTGATATCATATTTTATGATATCAAAAATAGAAACTTAGGATTTCACTTATTGCAGATGGAGGCTCATGATTTGCTCCATGACCACTTGAATGACGCAGCCACCCCTGTTGCGTCATCGACATTTTGTGAAGGAGCTTCGATATGAGCAAGCAACAGAACGCCATCCTCTGGCCCGAAGGCTACACGCCGGGCTTTACTGAGAATTTCGCCTCCAATGAGATCATCGCCGCCGGCTTGAGCGCGGCCGACGTATGGCCTCTACTCGTCACACCATCGCTGTGGCCAAGCTACTACGCCAACTCGGCTAACGTGTGCTTTCATGACGGCAAAGGCCCGGTACTGGCCGACGGCGATCGGTTTTACTTCGAGACCTTCGGCTTCCCGGTAGAGGGGCAGTGCAACGAATACGTGCCACCTGCGGATGGGCAACCCGGCCGCGTGGCCTGGCACGGCTGGTCCGGCGAGGAAGGCACAGATACGCGCCTGGATGTGCATCACGCCTGGCTGGTTGAGAACCTGGACGGCAGGCGCGTGCGCATCCTCACGCAGGAAACTCAGAAGGGCAAACCGGCCGAGGAGCTGCACAACGCCAAACCCAACCCGATGATCAACGGCCATCAGGACTGGCTCGACAGCTTGGTCGAGGCAGCGCGCAAAGCCAAGCAGGCGTAGTGGTCTCCGGCCGCTTGATCCCAAGCGTCTGAACGGAGAAAACCATGATGAGAACTCCCCTCAGGATTCTGCTGGTCCTGACTTCGCAGGCAACGATGGGCGACGAACTGCTCAACCGCGAATGGTTCCGCAGTCGGACCGAAGCGAAGGTGCTGATCGAACGTTGGCGACAGTTCTACAACGAGCAGCGGCCGCATAGCGCGCATGCTTACAAACCGCCGGCGACGATCCGGCGCAACTGGATCCAATCCGATAGCATCCCCTCCGAACTCACTGCCTGACTGGCTACAAAGTTCGTACTCAGGTCACCTTGGCGCAGGCACTGAAGGTGGAGCCACCCGGAATGGGTGCTCCCACCGCCTTACGCGCACTGGCTCGAACTCTCCCGAGGCGCCGGCAAGCTCGTCACATAGCGACTAGAGAGAGGAGGTGACCGTACGAGTTCCCAGCGCCCGATCCACTCTGGGAGCTGGGTCGCCTAGCGACTACGCTACCAATGGAGCTAGCGATCAACTCGATAACTTGAGCGTGATAACGCCCAGGATGATCAACGCCACGCCAAGGTATCGCATCAGGGAGGTTGGGTCGCCATAGAAATGAATTCCGACTAAGAAAGTTCCCGCCGCTCCGATACCCGTCCACACCGCATAAGCAGTCCCAATCGGTATCTGACGCTGAGCAAGCCATAGGAAGGCGCCGCTAATTGTCATGAAAGAGACGGCTACTGCGACCCCACTCCAACGCGATGTTGGCTCTTGCGCCATTTTCAGCCCGACCGGCCATCCGATTTCAAACAATCCAGCCAAAACAAGATAGATCCAACCCATTGCGATTCTCCTTCAAATTTTTCATATCCGGCATACATACTCCGGCATGACCACCAGCTTAGTAGATTGGCCCCTTGAAGATCCAGACACTTCGCCCCTCTTAACTTAAGAGGTAGTCTTGGAGCTATGTTCAGTACTAGTCACAACGAGAAGATGGTCGAAGTGTTAACAGGGGCCGAGCGCCGTCGACGCCGGACTCCACAAGAAAAGATCGCCATCGTGCAGCAGACCTTTGAGCCCGGGATGACCGTCTCTCATGTTGCTCGCTTGCACGACGTCAACGCAAACCAGCTTTTCAAATGGCGTAAGCAATTCCAAGAAGGGTCTCTCACGGCGATCACCGCCGGTGGGGATGTTGTTCCTGCTTCCGAGTTGGCTGCTGCCATCAAGCAGATCCGAGAGCTACAACGTCTGCTCGGGAAGAAGACCATGGAGAACGAGATCCTCAAAGAAGCCGTGGAGTATGGTCGAGCAAAAAAATGGATTGCGCATGCGCCCTTGTTGCCGGGGGACGACGATTAAGTGCTGTGAGCCAGGCTCTTAATGTATCGCGTGCGCAGCTATCCGTTCGTGTTCATCGAAAACCGGGTTGGCAAGATGGTCGTCATCATCGCCAGCGTGATGATGCAGCCTTACTTGGCCGTATCATGGAGGCGATGGCAGAGCTTCCCTCCTATGGCTATCGCCGGGTCTGGGCGCTGTTACGGCGTCAGTCTGAGGCAACAGAACAACCTGTGGTAAACGCTAAGCGGGTATATCGCGTCATGCGCGAGCATGGCTTGCTGCTGGAAAGAAAACCAGCTGCACCATTGGCCCAGCAGGCACATAAGGGGCGTGTTGCCGTCAAGGAGAGCAATCGACGGTGGTGCTCAGATGGCTTCGAGTTTCGCTGTGATAACGGTGAAAAACTACGTGTCACGTTCGCCATGGATTGCTGCGATAGGGAAGCGTTGGACTGGGCGGCCAGTACTGGGGGTTACGACAGTGACACTGTGCAAGATGTCATGCTGAGGTCTGTCGAACGTCGCTTTGGGGATTCGTTGCCGGCATCACCGGTGGAGTGGCTGACTGATAATGGCTCGGCGTATCGAGCCCATGAGACCCGCGCGTTTGCACGAGAAATCGGGTTGGAGCCCAGAACTACTGCGGTGAGAAGCCCACAGAGTAACGGTATAGCGGAGAGCTTCGTGAAGACGATGAAGCGAGACTATATCGAGATGATGCCAAAACCGGATAGCCGAACAGCGGTAGGCAATTTGGCTATCGCGTTTGAGCATTATAACGAACACCACCCGCACAGCGCCTTGGGATACCGTTCACCCCGGGAATTTCTGCGCAGTCGGGTATCACAATCCTAAGCGGGAAAAAGTGTCTGGACCTATGGGGTCAAATCCACTTCGTAAGCCCCCTCAATGACCAGACCGGCCACGTCGCCTTTATGGGGCACTCGCACATCGGCCACGGTGTTGCCGCAGACAAGGCCATTGCTGCACACGAACCGGAACATTCCGGCCAGCATCTGATAGCTGCTGGTGCCGTCGTGCGAGTTCAGCAGCACGATTTCGTTGGCCTCCGCGCCGTTGATCTGGCTGGCATGGCGCAAGCGAATCATGTGTTTGGTGTGCTCGCGCTTGCCTTCGTCGCGCACGCGGGTTTGCGTCACCATGAAAGGCTGGAAGCCTTCTTTGCGAAGCTCGGTCAGCACGGCGGCGGTGGGGATATAGGCGTACCGCTGCGAACGGCTCTCGTGCGGGGCATCCGCGAAGATGGACGGGGCCACGCGGTGAATCTGGTCGTCGGACAGCGGGTAATCGCTGCGCAGCGAGGGGGAGCGGAAAGCGAAACGGGATGCGAGTTGCATGGTCTTTCTCCTGACAAAAGAGGTTTGCTGTTCACACCGCACACCGGATTTCTAGATTCGGAGCCCAGCCTTTCGGCTGTTTGGTGCGGTCGGCACGAGGAACCCGGTTGGCCCTGTTGCCACCGTCTTTCCTGAGTTCATCGCCCGCGCCCAAAGGAGCGCGCGGACGGGGGCCGTCAAGGAGCCAAGCGCAGGGTTGGTGCGGCCCGCAGGCGCAGCCGAGGACACGGCCCTGCGCGCCTTGACGGCACACGGTCGCGGGCTACGGTCGCGGGTAAGGTGATGAAGTCAGGGGAGACGGCTGGACAAGGCAACGGCCATCCCTTTGTGCTGACCGCACGCAAGCGAAGCGCGCAGGCCCGAAGCTGGAAGCCGGGCCGTAGGCGTCAGCGATGCGGAAGGCTGGCGAAGCCAGTCCCGCCAGGGATGAGCGACTAGCGAACCTGGAGCAGCGCGATCCGCGAAGCGGAGACGCAAGAGGACTCTTCGTTTACCATTTGTTTCGCAAGCAAATGATGGGAAAGCAAGAACACGGAGATATAGAGATGATTGTCTGCATCAACCGCCTCAAACAGTTCGGAATCTTCAGCGACTTCAATGGAACGAAGATCCAAAAGTTCGGCCGGTACAACCTGGTCTATGGTTGGAATGGAACAGGCAAGTCAACGTTATCGAATCTATTCTCTTGCTTTGAGCTTCGCTCGATGGTTCCCCGCTTCAGCACGGGCCAATTTTCAGTAGTTCTGGAGGATGGCTCAACGATCACGGAATCCACACTCCACTCATCCCAATTGAATATTCATGTTTTCAATCAACGCTTCGTGCATGAGAACATTGATTGGGACAAATCCGTAAAGAGCATCCTTCTTATTGCGAAAGAGAAGATTGATGACTTGCAGAAGCTGGAGAAGCTGAAGAGCGAGCTTCAGTCGAAAAAGAAGGCTCACGACGACAAGCAAAGCGATATCAAGAAGCAGCGTGAGGCATTAGAGAAGTTCCTGACCAATGCTGCCAAGAAAATGAAGCTTGGACTTCAGGCGATTGATACGAGCGACAGTTATTACTTGAATTACGACCGCCGCAAGCTCTTCAACTTCATACAGAATAACGGCGAGACAATTATCAAGGCGGAGTCGGTTCTTCCAGATGAGAGGGTTATCGACCTTACGAATGCCGCCAAGCCAGATCAGCTTCCAAGCATTGCTTTCGCCTCAACGGCCATTGAGCCGGACTACTTTAAGAAAGCGGCGGGCCGCATCAGAGATTTGATTGGGACTACGGCGGTCAATCAAGCAATCCAGCGGCTGACCGATAACCCGGAAATCCGCGAATGGGTTCAAGCAGGCTTGGAAATCCATAAAAACCACGACTCGCAATCCTGCGAGTTCTGCGGCTCTCCGTTCGCCCAGCTTCGTGCCGAGGCGCTTGCTGCCCACTTCAGCAAGGAGTTCACGGAGTTTCAGAGCCGACTTCAGAACGCGGCGACATGGATTGAATCTCAAGGCGCTCCAGCTAATCAGTTTCCCGCATCGACCGAGTTTTATAAAGAACTATCGGCCGAGGCAGAGAAGCTTCAAAAGGACTACGCAACTGCTGCTGAAAAGATCGACCAGCAAATCGACGCCTGGCGGGAAGCCCTGAAGGCCAAGATCACAGACCCTGGGAAGACAGACATTCAGATCTCGGATGTGGTTGAAGACGATGTCACCAATTTCAATGACATCCTGAAATCGATTGTTGCTCTCGTTGGAAAGCACAACAATAAGACTTCAAATTTCAAATCTGAGACCTCAAAAAGCAAGGTGGCACTGGAGCTTCACTTTGCTGCGGCTGAGGTGCAAGAGTTTGACTATGCTGGAAGTGAGAAGAAGTGCAATGACCTTGAGTCAGAAGCAAAGAACGACCATAAGGAAATTGAAAAAATTAGTCTAGAGGTCGGAGCCATAGAAGCGGCGCTCTCGAATGAAACGGTCGGGGCAAAGGAGTTCAATGACATCCTGCATCGCTTCATTGGCCGCTCTGAGCTTTGCCTGAACTTCAATCAGAAGAAGAAAGGCTATGAGATCATCAGAAACGGGGTTGGTGAGCACGATGGGAATTTGAGCGAAGGTGAGAAAACTGCGATTGCATTTGTCTATTTCATCACGAAGCTCAAAGAAAATGGAAATAACATCAAGGATACGATCGTCGTCGTTGACGATCCGGTCTCAAGCTTTGATTCTAATCACTTGTTTCACGCCTACTCGTTTTTGAGAACGCAATGCACTGAAGCCAAGCAACTTTTTGTGCTGACTCACAACTTCACTTACTTTAAGCTAGTGAGAGACTGGTTCACTGGCACCAATAGGAATCGAGTCAAAAAAGGCAACGCCGAGAATTGCTTCTTTTATCGCCTGGATGCGCCACCTGGCTCCCCTCGTCACTCCCTACTTGTGGATGCCGACGACTCACTCAAGAACTACGGTTCCGAGTACCACTATATCTTCAAGAAGCTCTACGAATATAGGGCGCACACAACACTCAATCGAGATGAGGCGTTCTTGACCGCCAACCTCGCCCGAAAGCTTGTTGAATCGTTTTTCACCTTCAAATATCCAAGGCGTCGAAGCGACATTAGTCAATTGATGGAGGCTGGCCTAAAAGATTGCACCATCACGACACCAGAGCTTAAAGAAAAAATCTACCGCTTTATCAATAAGTATTCACATAGCGACGTTATTGAGATAACAGAGGAATCCGCAGAAAACTTGGCAGGCGAAAGCCACAGCGTCATCGGGAACATCTTCCAGTGGCTGGAAGAGGTGGACAAGAAACATTACGACGAGATGATTCAGGTTGCGACGGCCTGAGCATCAGGCCGCGAGGGCCATAGCTATGCCACCAGGCGCAGCAAAAAGGGGCCGAAGCCCCTTGGGCTAGATCAGCCCATGCTCGGCGAACGATGCCGTTTCGTTGCCCGCAACGATGATGTGATCGAGCACGCGCACGTCCACCAGACCCAACGCTTCCTTGAGCCGCTGGGTCAGCGCCCGGTCAGCCGCGCTCGGCTCGGGGTTTCCGCTCGGATGGTTGTGCGAAACGACGACCGCCGCCGCATTGAGCCGCAGCGCCTCCTTGACCACTTCGCGCGGATACACCGACGCACCGTCAATAGTGCCGTGGAACATCTCCCTGTATTCGATCAGACGATGGCGCGTATCCATGAACAGCACTACGAACACCTCATGCTCGAAGCTGGCCAACTTTGTACGCAAGTATTCCTTGACCGCCGCCGGCGAAGTGAACTCTGCTCCGCGCCGCATTTTCCGGTCAATGACCTGGCGCGCAGCTTCCAGAATGTCGTCGGCCGATGCCGGTAGATAGCGCCCGTGCGCGTCGCGCACCAGCAGACAGGAATCGAACGAGGGAAAGGACAGTTGCGACATGATCGTGCTCCGGTTGCTCGGGCGGAATTGCCCGGAACCGGCGGCAGCACGGCGCAGCGCAAGCAGTCAGGGGTCGCAGACGGCCGCCAGGACGCAAGCGCGCATGGCGCGCGCCGCCCTTGACGGCGAGAACGCCGTGATACGGTGAAGGGAACAGCAAGACCGCCCACACCCGCCCACTGCACAGAGTCGATTTTTGGCAAGCGGAGCGCGCAGGCCCGGATCAACGAGCCGGGACGGAGGCGTCAGTGATGGAAGCCCGACAGGGGCGAGACTCGCGCAGCGAAGCTCGATGCGCAGCACGACAGCGCGACGGCGGCACGCCGGGACGCCCGACTGCTTGGGACAGGACTACTCGTTGTCCGTCTTGCGCTGCTCGATTTGCAACTGCGCCCGTTGCGTTGCCTGTTGCAGCCGCTCCACCAGCACGCCCCTCGGCGGCAAGGCGGTCAGATACTCGGCAACGTGGATGCCGGACTTGTCCAGCTCCAGCAATTCGATCTGCTCGCGCTTCTTGCCGGTGCAAAGGATGATCCCGAGCGGCGAGGCTTCCTCCGGCTCCCGTTCGTGCTTGTCTAGCCACCGAAGGTAAAGCTCCATCTGCCCTTTGTAGGCCGCCTTGAAGTCACCTACCTTCAACTCCACCGCAACCAGCCGCCGCAGCTTGCGGTTGTAGAACAGAAGGTCAAGGTGGAAATCCTCGTCGTCGATCGGAATGCGCTTCTGCCGGGCGACGAATGAGAAGCCCGCGCCCAGCTCCAGCAGGAAGGACTCCATTTCACGGATGATCGCCGCTTCCAAGTCGCCTTCCTGCCAAGTGTCCCGCAGGCCCAGGAAGTCGAGGATGTACGGGTCGCGCATGACCAGGGCCGGCGACATGCGCTGCGCATCGCGCAGGGTCGCCAACTCCTGCGCTATGGTTTCTTCCGGCTTTTGGGAAAGCGCCGTGCGCTCGTACAGCATCGAGTCGATACGCTCGCGCAGCGTCCGCACGCTCCAGCGTTGGGTGCTGGCCATCTGTGCGTAGTAGTCCCGCTGGAGCGGGTCTTTCAGCGGCATCAGGGCGATGAAGTGCGTCCAGCTCAATTCTCGTATCAGTGATACGAGAATTCGCTCGTCGGGGAAGGTGGCGGCGAACTGCACCATGCGGCGCAAGTTCTGCTCTGCAAAGCTGCTGCCGTACTCCTCCACCAACTGCGCAGCCAAGGTGGGCAGAACTTCCTTGCCGTAGGCGCCCCGGCGCCTGTCCAAGACCTGCGTGTGGATGCGTTGGCCGATGCGCCAGTAGAGCATCGTAAGCTCGCTATTCACCGTCGAGGCGGCGCGCAAGCGCGCCGCCTCGATCAGTGCCCGAATGTCGCCCAGCAGCGCCGCGGGCGCTGCGAGCGATGCTGCTGATGGCCGGCGCCCGTTCATGCCACCGCCTCCGCAAGCTGCCGCGCGCCCGTGATGGCTTGGCGGCGGCTGGCCACCAGCTCGGCCGCCTCGCGCACCGGCTTGTCCTCGGTGTGGACGTAGTGCATGAACATCGCCACGGTCTTGTGGCCCGTCAGCTTCATTCCCACTTTGGTCGGCACACCGGAATTGGCAATGTCGGTGGTCGAGCGATGACGGATGCCGTGCGTGCCTACGTGCGGCACGCTGGCGGCCTTGAGCGTCCGGCACCAGCCGCCATAGTGCTCGCCAAAGGTCAGGTGCTTGGCCGGGTCGTTCGGCGACGGCAGGACGTAAGGGCAGCCTTCCAGACGCGGCGCCGTCGAAAGCAGCCGATAGGCTTCCTCGCTCATGGGCTTGGAAATGCCGCCAACCTTGCTGTCGGGCCACACCACGCGCCGGTTCTCGAAGTCCAGCCAGCTCCATTCGAGCGGGCAGATTTCGGAGCGCCGCGCCGCAAACTCGAATTGCAGCCGGATCGCCAACGGGATGACGTAGTTCTCCAGCCCCTCCGCCTCCAGTTTCTCCAACTGGCGGAAGATCCGCACCATTTCCTCGTCCACGATGAGCCGGGTTTCCTTGCCCGGCGGGTACATCGGGACGTGGCGGCACGGATTCGTGCCGTCCGGGCGGAAGCCCCAGACTTCGGCCAAGTTGAACATCTTGCGCAGCACGCCGAAGGTCTTGTTGGCCTCGGTCGGCTTGTAGGCCAGCTTTTCCATGAGCCCCGCAATGTCGGGCCGCTTCACGTCATGCACCTTCTTGCGGCCCAGCAGCGGGATGATGTTGCGGTCGATGACGCCCTGGTAGCCGTCCTGCGTGCTGACCTTGTTGCGCTTCTTGGAGTAGTCCTCCATGAACTTTTTGCACAACTCGGCCATCGTGGGCGCCTTGCGCGCCTCGGCCTTGGCACCGCCGGGATCACCACCCCGGCGAACCTCGGCCAGCCAGTCCTGCGCTTTGACCCGCGCCTGTTCGACGGTTAGCTCCCCGTAGAGTCCCAGCGAGGGCTTGCGGGGCTGGCCAGAGTTCGTGCGGTACTGGAGCATGAACACCCGGCGTCCCGTCGAGGTAATCTTGCAAAGGAAGCCGGGCACGACGGTATCCCGTAGTTCGATGTCCTTCGCCTGGGGTTGCGCCGACTCTACGGCGGTCTTGGTGAGCTTGATCTTTGCCATGATGACTCCTTGGAACGACCCGGATTCCAGGAGCCAGATAGGAGCGGCGCGAGGGAGAACCGGGTCAAGTTTCAGAAAGCACCGGCATATGATGGAAGCGCGTAAGCTATTGATAAACCTGCTGTATCGGGCTACGTCGCAGTCCAGCGAACTACCGGGCTGGAGTCATCGTGAAACAAAAAATGGCTTTCATGGACAACTCCGCGTCGCCTTGTCAGACGGCGCAACACTACTGTGCTTACCAGCCCTATTGGCGTTGTGTCGCGAGGAGGAGCCCGAGGTTGAGATTCGCTTTTTTGAGGTGCCACTATCCCAACAAATCAAAGGATTGCACGACGACCTGTATGACGTCGGCTTTGCACAGTCCGACGACGTAGGTGATGGAATCGTCGCACTTCCCGCGTGGACTGACACGCTTATGGTGGCGCTGCCAGCTCGGCATCCGTTGCTGGCTCTTAAGCGAATTCCATTGGATGAACTGCTGCGCTACCCGCTAGTGCTATCTGATCCTCAAGTGTGCGAGGGCCACGCCAAGCACATTGAGCGAGTACTTAGCCGGGCTGAAATGCAGCCTCTAGTTGCCGAGCGGGTTACCACTTTCGACCTGATGATGGCGTTGGTATCTGCCGGTTTTGCACTCGGACTTACAGGGGCTGCACACATTGCAGCCTCCCGAGAGCCAGGAGTCGTGGCGAGGCCGCTTTCGACACGCGTACCACCTTTGACGACCTATCTACTCAGACTTGAAGGCGATCCGTTTGACGAGCTTGCGCGCTTCATTCAGCGAGTACAGGCCATCGAATTGCCAGAGTTTCTCAGGTCAACAAAAAGCCGAAATCCCGATCTTCCGGAGGAATTGATGCCATGAGACTCGCCATCACGCTCGTCGCTGCAATGCTAGTCGCATGCGGTCAATCTGATAAACCGCACAAAGCCACTAGTGCAGAAAAGAAAACCCCGACAGTAGAAGAGCTGGTGGCAGACCCGGAACAGCTCAAGAAGTTGCGCCAGCAATGCAAGACGGATCGGCCTACTTTGGGCGAACTGCTTTGCAACCGGGTAGCGGAGGCAACACGTAAGCGGTTCTACGGTGACGGAAAAACGCCATACACACCGCCCAAAGAATCCCCCAAATTCTGAAATTCAGCAATTCAGCAATTCAGCAATTCAGCAATTCAGCAATTCAGCAATTCGCTAGTCTGCCTGAATCTTCTGTTCGGCACGCTGATATTCGCCGGCGCTTACGGAGTCACTCCCTGGCTAGACACAGCGCGAATTCATTCTTTCTTATCGACCTTTCTGCCCCAAACGGTCTTTGACCGGCACTAAGCCAGCACCGATCCTGACGCCTGCGGCACATTTCTAAGCCGCGTTTCCCAAGGGAATCAGCGTAGGAGAGATTGGAGGCGGGGCTATGCAAGGTACGAATGTGCTGTTCGGTCAGATAGCCGTGGTATTCGGCATCGTGATCGCGGGTGTGTGGGGCGCCACACAATGGACGGCAGCAGCCCTTGGCTATCAGGTACGCCTTGGCTCCCCCTGGTTTGATTTCCTCGGCACACCGATCTACCTCCCGTGGAAGCTGTTTGAGTGGTGGTTCTTCTTCGATGCCTACGCGCCACGCGTTTTCGACACGGGCGGTGCCATAGCGGGTGGCAGTGGCTTGCTGGCGGTGGTGGTCGCAGTCTGCATGTCGATCTGGCGCTCTCGTCAATCACGCCTAGTCACGACCTATGGCTCGGCACGCTGGGCAAGTACGGAGGACATTCGCAAAGCCGGCCTTACGCAGCCGATCGGCGTGTTCCTCGGTCAGCACGATGGCAAGTACCTTCGGCATGAAGGCCCGGAACACATCCTCACTTTCGCGCCCACGCGCTCAGGCAAAGGCGTCGGCCTTGTGGTGCCGACGCTGCTTTCTTGGCCTGCATCCGCCGTAGTCCACGACATCAAGGGCGAGAATTGGCAGATCACCGCAGGTTGGCGCTCACGCTACTCACACTGCCTGCTGTTCAATCCGACCGATGCGAAGTCGGCGGCCTACAACCCGCTGCTAGAAGTTCGGCGCGGCGCACATGAAGTGCGTGACGTACAGAACATAGCCGACATTCTGGTCGATCCAGAAGGCGCGCTTGAGAAGCGCAACCATTGGGAGAAGACTTCGCACGCGCTGCTGGTCGGGGCCATCCTGCATGTGCTCTACGCGGGCGAGGACAAGACGCTGCGCGGCGTCGCCAATTTCCTCTCCGATCCGGCCAGCCCCTTCGAGCTGACCTTGCACCGGATGATGACCACACAGCACCTCGTGAACGTGGAAGGTGGTGGCCCGCATCCAGTCGTCGCTTCGGCGGCGCGCGAAGTGCTCAACAAGTCGGACAACGAGCGTTCCGGCGTGTTGAGCACCGCCATGTCGTTCCTGGGCCTCTACCGCGACCCCACGGTGGCCGAAGTCACCTCGCGCTGCGACTGGCGTATCGCCGACCTGATCGCGTCCGAGCATCCGGTGTCGCTTTATCTGGTAGTGCCACCTTCGGATATTTCGCGGACGAAACCGCTCATTCGCCTGATCCTCAACCAGATCGGCCGACGGCTCACCGAATCGCTCGACGGCAGCGACGGCATCGAACGCCGCCACAAGCTGCTGCTGATGCTCGATGAGTTCCCGGCGCTGGGCCGCCTGGACTTCTTCGAGACGGCGCTTGCCTTCATGGCGGGCTACGGAATCCGCAGTTTTCTTATCGCCCAATCGCTCAACCAGATCGACAAAGCCTACGGCCAGAACCATTCGATTCTGGATAACTGCCATGTCCGCGTGACGTTCGCCACCAACGATGAACGCACTGCGAAACGGATCTCCGAAACGCTTGGCACCGCTACCGAACTGCGCGCGCAGCGCAACTATGCCGGGCACAGATTGGCACCGTGGCTGGGGCACCTCATGGTGTCGCGGCAGGAGACGGCCCGCCCGCTACTGACGCCCGGTGAAGTGATGCAGCTTCCGACTGAGGAAGCTGTGGTGATGGTGTCCAGCGTGGCACCGATCAAGGCCAAGAAGCTGCGCTACTACGCCGACGCGAATTTCAAGAACCGCGTTTTACCGCCGCCTGTGCTCGCGGCCGGGCAATACGCGGACGCGCCACCGGCCCGGCCCGACGACTGGAGCGGCCTATCGATCCCAGCCGTGTCAACGGTCCGGGCTGCGGGCCTGTCCGGCGATGGCACAGGCACCGCCGATGACGGCGGCCCACGCCGACAGCCGGAGCTATCCGAAGTCAGCGAATACAGCCCCGAACCGCTGCTCGCCGGCCATGACCTGACTCTGCTCGATGACGACGACGACCTGCCGCTGCCGCTTCCCGGCCAGCTCGACCCGGCCATGCAGCGCACGGCCCGGCTGGCTTCCCTCGACCCCAACGACGGAATCGACTTATGAGCCAATACCGCCTCAATCTGTTCATTCAGCCCGAGCACGCCAAGCGTCTCGAAGAACTGGCCGCCAAGAAAGGCGTGTCCAAGTCGTCCATTGTCGCGGCGGCGCTCGCGTCGTGGCTATCGCCCGATGCTGGCGACCAGCGCGAGGCGGCCATCGCCAAGCGGCTCGATCGCCTGTCGCGGCAGGCCGAGCGCATGGAGCGCGACCAGAACATCCAGATCGAAACACTGGCGCTGTTCATCCGCTACTTCCTGACCGTCAGCACCCCGATTCCCGAAGCCCATCAGGACGCAGCTCGCGCCCAAGGCAAAGCGCGTTTCGAGCAATTCGTGGAGCGGCTCGGCCGCCACCTGCTGCGTGGCCGCAGCCTGGTGCGCGACGTTGTGGAAGAACTGCACCCAGACCCGGCGCGAATGGATGACGCGGAGGCACTGGCTGAAGCGCAGGAGCGTGCCTCATGAGCGCCATTCCGCAAACCCCGCCCGAACTCTCATCCGCCGCAACCTCTCTGGATCGCCGTATCCAGATGCTGCGCACGGCAATGGGGCCAGTCATCGCCGCTGCGCTGGCCGACCCCGACGTGGTGGAAATCATGCTCAACCCCGACCGCACCCTATGGGTGGATCGGTTGTCATCGGGCCGCATGCCGCTGGGCGTGGAGCTGTCCCAAGACGATGGCGAACGCATCATCCGGCTGGTGGCTGCGCACGTCGGCGCAGAGGTGCATCGCGGGCGGCCGCTGCTGACCGCCGAGCTGCCCGAAACCGGCGAGCGGTTCGAGGGCATCTTGCCGCCCGCAGCGCCCGGCCCAGCCTTCGCGCTGCGCAAGCGCGCCGTGAGCATCATCGGGCTGGATCGCTATGTGGCCGACGGCATCTTGACCACAGGCCAGGCCGAGTTCCTGCGCCGCGCCGTGCGTGAGCGCCAGAACATCCTGATCGCCGGGGCGACGAGCAGCGGCAAAACCACACTCGCCAATGCCTTGCTTGCGGAGATCGCCGCCACGGGCGACCGCGTGCTTGTGCTCGAAGACACCATCGAGCTGCAATGCGCAGCCCGCGACCATGTGCCGCTGCGCACCCGCGCTGGCGTCGTGTCTATGACCGAGCTGGTGCGGGCCACGATGCGCCTGCGCCCCGACCGCGTGATCGTCGGCGAGGTACGCGGCGGCGAAGCCCTGGACTTGGTTAAGGTGTGGGGCACCGGCCACCCCGGCGGCATCGCCACCATCCACGCCGGTTCCGCGCTGGGCGCGCTGCTGCGCCTCGAACAGTTGATTCTTGAAGTGGCGGTGAACCCACCGCGTGCGCTGATCGCCGAGGCGGTCAACGTCGTGATCCACATCGCCGGGCGTGGCCGCAAGCGCCGCGTCGAAAGCATCGCCCGTGTCGTCGGTTTCGACGGCACCGGCTATCGCCTGGCGGACGCGCTGGAAACACCGTTTCCCGAGCTGATGCCGGTTCCTCTCGCAGCCGATGCCGCTGCGCCTTCCTCGTCCCTTGACCTACCTGGAGAACTGCCATGACGCAGATGCACGTTCACGCTTTCCGTAATTCCGTAAATCCGGTTTCAACCATCGCACGCCTGCGGCGGCTGGCCGGCCCCGCGCACCACGGCCTGCTGCTGGCCGCAGTCATGCTGATGACGGCGGGCACGGCGAAGGCATCCGGCTCCTCGATGCCGTGGGAAGGCCCGCTGCAATCCATTCTGGAGTCGATTCAGGGGCCGGTGGCACGCATCGTCGCGGTCATCATCATCATCGCCACGGGCCTCGCGCTCGCCTTCGGCGACACGTCGGGCGGCTTTCGCAAGCTGATCCAGATCGTGTTCGGTTTGAGCATCGCGTTCGCCGCGTCCTCGTTCTTCCTGTCGTTCTTCAGCTTCTCCGGCGGGGCTGTCGTATGAGTGGCCCGGATAGCTTCGCGGCCGGCTTCGAGGTGCCGCTACATCGCTCGCTGACCGAGCCGCTCTTGATGGGCGGCGCACCGCGCACGGTGGCGATTGCCAACGGCACGCTAGCCGCTGCCGTCGGGCTGGGCCTGCAACTCTGGATTCCTGGCGTAGTGCTCTGGATCGTCGGTCACTCGCTGGCCGTGTGGGGCGCGAGGGTCGATCCGCAGTTCATGCAGGTCTTCGCCCGGCACATCAAGCACAAGCCGCTGCTGGACGTGTAGGAGACGCCGCCATGCTTAACCTTGCCGAATACCGCCAGCGGCCCGCCTTGCTGGCCGACTGGCTTCCCTGGGCTGGGCTGATCGCGCCGGGCGTGGTGCTGAACAAGGATGGCTCGTTTCAGCGCACGGCGCGCTTTCGCGGGCCTGATCTGGACAGCGCCACGCAGGGCGAATTGATCGCCACGACGGCACGGCTAAACAACGCGTTGCGCCGGCTGGGTTCGGGCTGGGCGCTGTTCGTGGAAGCCGAGCGCCAGTCGGCCGCGGACTATCCGCATTCCGACTTTCCCGAACCGCTGTCCTGGCTGGTGGACGAAGAACGCCGCGCTGCCTTTGAGGAATCGGGGAACCACTACGAAAGCAGCTATCACCTGACGCTAGCCTATCTGCCGCCGGAGGAATCCCGCGCTCGTGCAGCCAAGCTGCTCTACGAGCACGCGCCGGGCGATGGTGTGGACTGGCGCGGTCGGCTTGACGCCTTCCTGGCAGAAACGGATCGGGTTTTCGACCTGCTCGATGGCGTGATGCCAGAAATCGTCTGGTTGGACGATGCCGCGACGCTGACTTATCTTCACGCCACGGTGTCCACGCGGCGCTACCGGCTGGCCGTGCCCGAGGTGCCTTTCCACCTCGACGCACTGCTGGCCGATTCCGCCCTAGTCGGCGGCCTTGCGCCCATGCTGGGTGACCAGCATCTGCGCGTGGTGTCGGTGCGGGGCTTTCCGACCTCGACCTGGCCGGGCCTGCTGGACGACCTCAATCGCCTGGGCTTTGCCTATCGCTGGAGTACCCGGTTTCTCTGCCTCGATAAAGCCGAGGCGGAAAAGGAGCTGGGCCGCCTGCGTCGCCAGTGGTTTGCGAAACGGAAGAATGTCATTGCGCTACTGCGCGAAACCATCTTCCAGCAGGAATCGCCGCTGGTGGACACGGATGCCAGCAACAAGGCGGCCGACGCGGATGCCGCCTTGCAAGAGCTTGGCAGCGATCAAGTCGCCTTCGGCTACCTCACCGCCACGGTGACGGTGTTCGATGACGACCCTGCCGTAGCCGACGAAAAGCTGCGCATGGTGGAACGTGTCATCCAAGGACGTGGCTTCGTCACCATCCCCGAAACCTTAAATGCAGTCGATGCGTGGCTGTCGTCCATACCAGGCAATGCCTATGCCAACGTGCGCCAGCCCATCGTCTCGACGCTGAATCTGGCGCACATGATGCCGGTGTCCGCCGTGTGGGCTGGGCCGGAGAAAAACGCCCATCTCGACGGCCCGCCGCTGATCGTCACGCGCACGGATGGCGCGACGCCGTTCCGGCTGGTGACGCACATCGGCGACGTGGGGCATACGCTGGTCGCGGGGCCGACGGGCATGGGAAAATCTGTCCTGCTGGCGATGCTCGCCTTGCAGTTCCGCCGCTATGGCGGCTCGCGCATCTTCGCCTTCGACATGGGGCGATCCATGCGGGCGACGGTGCTGGGCCTGGGCGGCGAACACTACGACCTCGGCGCGGACGGCGCCATTGCCTTTCAGCCCTTGGCCCGTATCGACAGCGAAGGCTATCGCACCTGGGCCGCCGAGTGGATCGAAGGCCGCCTGCTGCATGAAGGCGTGACCGTCGGCCCCGACGAGAAAGCCGCCATTTGGTCGGCGCTCGGCAGCCTCGCTGGTGCGCCGGTGGAGCAGCGCACGATGACCGGGCTTTCGGTGCTGCTGCAATCGAACGCGCTGCGGCAGGCATTGTCGCCGTATGTGCTGGGCGGCGCGCACGGCAAGCTACTGGATGCCGACCGCGACCGGCTCGGCAGCGGCGACGTGCAGGGCTTTGAGATGGAAGAGCTAATGCACAGCCCCGCCGCCGTGCAAGCGGTGCTGCGCTACTTGTTCGCCCGCTTCGATGCACGTTTCGACGGTGCTCCCACGCTGCTGATTCTCGATGAAGCCTGGCTATTCCTTGATGAACCGTCCTTCGCGGCACGCATCCGGCAATGGTTGAAAACTCTGCGCAAGAAAAACGTGTCGGTGATCTTCGCCACGCAGTCGCTTGCCGACATCAAGGATTCGACCATCGCGCCCGCGATCATCGAAAGCTGCGCGAGCCGGATTTTCTTGCCCAACCCGCAGGCGACCGAGCCGCAGATTCGCACGGTCTACGAGGGCTTTGGCCTCAACAGTCGGCAAATCGAAATCGTCGCCACCGCGCAGCCCAAGCGCGACTACTACTACCAATCGCGCCTGGGCAATCGTCTGTTCGACCTCGACCTGGGGCCAGCCGCGCTCGCCTTCTCGGGCGCATCCACACCGCAAGACCAACGCGACATTGACCGAGTGCTGACGCAGGCCGGCGCTCCCGGCTTCGCCGGTGCGTGGCTACGCCATCGCGGCCTCGATTGGGCCGCCGACCTGCTGCCGTCCTCGCCGTCGGCGGCTTCTTTCCTCGCTACTCAACCCCTGGAGATTTCGCCATGAAGACCCGTGTGCTTTCCGTTTCGCTCGCCGCCGCGCTGGCCGGCTCGCTGATGCTCGCTCAGCCAGCGGCGGCGCTCACTTTCGTTGATCCCGTCAACTTGGTGCAGAACACGCTGACTGCCATCCGCACGCTGGAGCAGATCAACAACCAGATCAACCAGCTCCAGAACGAAGCGCAGATGTTGATGAACCAGGCGCGCAACCTGGCGAATCTCGACTTCAACATCGTCAACCGGCTGCGCTCGACGCTCGCCACGACTGAACGCCTGATTGCCGAGGCGCAAGGGCTGGCCTACGACGTGCAGAGCATGGATGCCACGTTCTCGCGCCTGTACCCGGAGCAGTACGCCGCCACCATCAGCGGCGACCGCATGGCACAGGACGCACGCGAACGCTGGAAGAACACGCTCGACGGCCTGCACACCGCGATGCGGATGCAGGCGCAGGTGTCGCAGAACCTGACGCAAGACGAAAGCGCGCTGGCCGACCTCGTGAGCCAAAGCCAATCGGCCACGGGTGCGCTGCAAGCGATGCAGGCAACGAACCAGCTTCTCGCCTTGCAGGCCAAGCAGTCCATCCAGGCCCAGCAGCTCCAGATCACACAAGACAGGGCGGCCTCGCTGGAGCTGGCGCGGCAGGCAGCGGCCACCGAGCGCGCCCGCGAAGTGCGGCGGCGCTTCCTGGGCACCGGCACGCCGTACACACCGCAGTCCGTCAACTTCTACAACAACTGACGGGAGGCGGCCATGCGATGCGTTCCTGTCCTGCTGGCCGTGCTGCTGACCGCATGCGGCCAGCAGCCGGCTGAAGACCTGACCGCCACCTTGGCCGCCGATCCCGTGCGGCTCAAGGCGCTGCGCGCCCAATGCGCAGCCGACCGGCAAACCGCAGGCGAAGACACCTGTCGCGCCGCTGCCGAAGCCTTCCGGCGGCGCTTCTTCACCGGCCAGACTGGGCCGGACGAATACCGGACGCTGGCAGAACTGCCGCCGATTCCGGCGAGTTTCGACACGCCAACCGACGACGCGCCGGAAGGTGATGCGTCGCTCGCCGCTGCGGAGGACACGCCATGAACGACGTAACGATCATCGACAGATTCCTCGATACCTTCTCGCGCTACATCGACTCCGGTTTCGGTCTGCTGCAAGGCGAAGTCGCGTTCCTGACGGCCACTCTCATTGTCATCGACATGACCATTGCCGGTCTGTATTGGGCCATGAGCCATGCGACCGGCCAGGGCGAGGACGTGATCGCCAAGCTGCTGCGCAAGGTGCTTTACGTCGGTGCCTTCGCCTACATCATCGGTAACTTCAATTGGCTGTCGAGCATCGTGTTCCGCTCGTTCGCCGGGCTAGGCATCACCGCCACTGGCTCGGCCATAACGATGGAGAACTTCTTGCAGCCGGGTCGGCTTGCCAAGACCGGCATCGACGCCGCTGCGCCGATCCTCGACCAGATCGGTGACATGGCCGGCTTCCCCGAAGTGTTCGTGAACCTCGACCCCATCGTGGTGCTGTTCATCGCTTGGCTGGTGGTGATCCTCTGTTTCTTCGTGCTCGCGGTTCAGCTTTTCATCACGTTGATCGAGTTCAAGCTGACCACGCTTGCCGGCTTCGTCTTGATCCCGTTTGCGCTCTGGAACAAAACCTCGTTCCTCGCGGAAAAGGTGCTCGGCAATGTGGTTTCGTCAGGCATCAAGGTCTTGGTGCTGGCGGTAATCGTCGGCATCGGCTCGGGCCTGTTCGCGGAGTTCCAGGTTCATCCCGACGAGCCTTCCATCGACCATGCGCTTGTCGTGATGCTGGCTTCGCTTGCCTTGCTGGCGCTGGGCATCTTCGGCCCCGGCATCGCCACGGGCCTTGTGTCCGGTGCGCCGCAGCTCGGCGCGGGTGCGATGGCGGGCGCTGCCGTCGGCGCGGTAGGCACGGGTGTTGCCATCGGTGCCGCCGCGACCGGCGTGGGCGGTGCCATCATGGCGGGCGCACGCATGGCCCCGGCCGCCGCAAAGCTGGCCGGGAGCGGCGCACGCGCCGCCACGTCGGCGGCCAGCAGCGCCAAGTCCGCATTCCAGGCCGGTTCCGCCGCTGCGGGCGGCGGGGCTAAAGGCGCGGCTGCGGGCCTCGGCAATGTCGCCAAGACCGGCGCGCAAGCGGCAGGCCGCCGAGCTGCATCGGGCGCTTCCGCTGCCGGTCAGAAGGTGGCCGACTCCTTCCGGGCAGGATGGAACGGTGCGGATGTCGGCGCTGCCGGTTCCGGCCAGGCCGCCGCAGGCGAAGGCGCAGCCAGCGCGCCGAAGCAAGAGCAACCCGCCTGGGCAAAGCGGATGCACCGCCGCCAGCAGATCACCCATGCCGCAACCACCGCAGCCCACACGCTGCGCAGTGGCGACGGCGGCGGCTCAGGGCAAGGCCCAAGCCTGCGCCCCGATGCGTGACCCGATACCTGACCACCAAGGAGAACCCTATGCGATTCAAACGCCCGCAGGTGCGCTATGCCGACACGCCGCAGCCTGCCACCCCGTACCAATCCGCCGCGCAGGTGTGGGACGAGCGCATCGGCTCGGCCCGCGTCCAGGCCAAGAACTGGCGTTTTATGGCCTTCGGCTGCCTCACGCTTGCGCTGCTGATGGCCGGTGGCCTGGTGTGGCGCTCGGCGCAGTCCATCGTCACCCCTTACGTCATCGAGGTCGATCAGTCGGGGCAGGTGCGCGCCGTCGGCGAAGCCGCCACGCCGTACCGGCCCGCCGATGCGCAGATCGCGCACCACCTGGCGCGCTTCGTGACGCTGGTGCGCTCGCTGTCCATCGACCCCATCGTGGTGCGGCAGAACTGGCTGGATGCCTACGACTACACCACCGACAAGGGCGCGGCGGTGCTCAACGACTACGCCAGCAAGAACGATCCGTTCGCCCGCATCGGCAAGGAGTCGGTGACGGTGCAGATCACCAGCGTTGTCCGCGCCAGCGACACGTCTTTCAACGTGCGCTGGACGGAACAGCGGTTCGTCAACGGTGCCGCCGCCGGCACCGAACGCTGGAACGCCGTGCTTTCCACTGTCCTGCAAACCCCGCGCACCGAACAGCGCCTGCGCAAGAACCCGCTGGGTATCTACGTCAATGGCCTGTCGTGGAGCCGCGAACTGGATTCTTCCGAAGGAGCCAAGCCATGAATGCACTTTTCCGTAAATCCGTTTTGCCGTTGATCCTGCTGGCCTCGACTGTTCTGTTCTCGGGCTGCGCCTCGCAGGGCAAGCCGCCGCCGTCTATCTCGCTCGATGAGCTGGTGCAGGCGCAGCCGCTGCCGGAGCAGCCCGCGCCGGTGGAAGTGGTCGCCGTGCCTGAACCCCTGGCGCTGCCTGCGCAGTTGAAGCCGCTTCCCGAGGTGGACACCGCCCCGACCGTGCCGGAACCTGCCGACGAGAAGGTGCGTGTCTCGCGTGCGAATGCCGAGGCGCGCATTGCGCCGACCCGCGAGGGTTACGTCAATGCGATTCAGGTCTGGCCTTTCACCGATGGCGCGCTGTATCAGGTCTATGCGTCCGTGGGTCGCGTGACCGTGATCGCACTCCAGCCAGGAGAGGAACTGGTGACGGTCGCCGCCGGCGATACCGTGCGCTGGATCGTGGGTGATACGTCCAGCGGCAGCGGCGACGCGCTGCGCGTCAATGTGCTGGTCAAGCCCATCCGCTCGGGCCTCAAAACAAACTTGGTCATCACCACCAGCCGCCGGACGTACCTGCTGGAACTGACCTCGACCGAAAAGGCGTGGATGGCGTCGGTGTCCTGGGACTATCCGAAAGACCGGATGCTGGCCTTGCAGCGCCAGGCGCAGGCGGCCAGCGCCGCCGCGCCAGTCGATACCGACCTGTCGCTGGAGAAGATCCGTTTCCGCTACGCGGTGTCGGGCAGCAATCCGCCGTGGAAGCCGCTGCGCGCCTTCGATGACGGCGAGAAGGTCTATATCCAGTTCCCGCATGGCATCGCGCAAGGCGAGCTGCCGCCGCTGTTCGTGATCGGTGCGCGGGGCGACGGGCAACTGGTGAACTACCGTTTCCGCTCCCCGTACTACATCGTGGATAGGCTGTTCGGCGCGGCCGAACTGCGCCTGGGCGGTGATGGCGGCGACGTGGTGCGGATCGAACGCAGCGACGGCGTGGCGCGGAGGAACTGACCATGAGCCAGGACGACATTCCCGACCTTGCCGCGCCGCAGGCGGGCAAGGTAGCACCCGAAGCGGTGGCGCTGCGCGCGCAGCCGCGCCCGGTCACGCGCTTGAACCGGCGCACGCTGGCTATCCTCGCCGGCACCCTGTCGGTCGCCGTGCTCGGCGCGCTGATGTGGTCGCTTCAACCACAGCGGCGAGGTGCCACGGAGCAGACCGAGCTTTACAACGTCGATCGCGTTTCGAAGTCCGAAGGGCTGAATGCGCTGCCGGCGGACTACTCGAAGCTGCCGCCCCCTTTGCCGGCATCCGTGCCGGAGCTGGGGCCGCCGCTGCCAGGCGACCTTGGCCCGGCCATCGTGAAGTCGCAGCAGCCGGTGACTGCCGCCTATGCGGCCCCCGGCCATGATCCCTACGACGCGCTGCGCAAGGAAGCCGAAGCGGCAGCGGCCTCGACAGTGTTCTTCCGCTCGGGTTCGCAGAAGGCCGCGCCAGTGGCGCAGACGCAGGTGGCCGTCGCGCCGGGCTTCGCCGCTAATGCGGCGTTCGACCCACTCGCGGCTGGCCCGGCCTCGACGGCCGCCCAGCCTGCCGACCCGACCGCCGTGCAGAACCGGCAAGACCAGAAAGAGGCGTTCCAGAAAGCCGGAACCACGGAAACCCGTAATTCCGGCAACCTGACCCTGCCGGCTTCGCCGTATCAGGTCATGGCCGGAACGGTGGTCGCCGGGGCGCTGGTGACGGGCATCAAGTCGGACTTGCCGGGCGACGTGATCGCCACGGTGACGGAGCCGGTCTATGACACGGCCACCGGCAAGTTCCTGCTGATCCCGCAGGGTTCGCGCATCCTGGGCAAATACAACAGCCAAGTCAGCTACGGGCAGAGCCGGGTGCAGGTGGTGTGGAACCGGATCATCCTGCCCGACACGTCTTCGCTCACGCTCGACAACCTGGCCGGCACCGACTCGGCTGGTTATGCCGGGCTGGAAGACGACGTGGACTATCACTGGGGCCGCATCTTCGCCGGCGCGGCGCTGACCACGCTGCTGGGTGTCGGTGCCGAACTGGCCGCACCGGAGAACCGGCAGGACGGTGATCGCATCATCATCGCCGGCCGCGACAGCGCTCAGGACAGCATCAACCAGGTCGGCCAGGAGATGACCCGGCGCAACCTCAACATCCAGCCCACCTTGACGGAGCGCCCCGGCTTGCCGGTACGCATCATCGTCAACCGCGATCTTGTGTTGCGGCCGTACCAGCCGCTTTTCTTCAACAGGGGGACTTCACGATGACGACGCGCAAGCTGCGACTCGGGCCTCTGCCGAAAACGGAGTCCACGAAGCTGACCTTTGCCTGCCCGGCCAGCCTGAAATCCGACCTCGACCGCTACGCGGCGCTGCACGCGCAAACTTACGGCGAGGCGGTCGATGCCACGGTGCTGATTCCGCACATGCTGGAAGCCTTCATGGCCGGGGATCGGGGATTCAGGAAGGGAGGCGCGGGCAAGGCCGCACCGCCGAAGCCAAGCTGATGATGCCGGTTTCCGCTGGTGGTCATCCCTCGAACGCGCAGCCCAAGGCTGCGCGTTCTTCGTTCTGGAGGACGGCGACCGATTGGGCTATGATGACCAAACGCGGCCACCGTCTGCTGGCAATCATCCCCGATGCAGCACGCTCCAGCTTTCTACCGCGAAGCTCTTATGTGGCTCCCAGCCCACAACGCCGCAGTCCCGCAAGGCGGCCCGAAGTAGAGCTAAACCCGCACCCCATATAGACTTCCGGCCATCAAGCCATTTTCACAAATGACTTGACGCCGCCAATTTTTTATTGCGCTGGATCAACCCGGCTCCCGGTATGTGGAAAACCACAATAGAGGCGACTTCCTGCGTTGAGGACAATCGGCTCAACCCCTTTCAAGCCAGCTCAGCAGAAGGAAAGACGCCATGGAGCCCAGCAAGCGCCGATTGTTATCCGGGATCGCCGCCCTCACCGCAGGGGCTGCCCTGATCCCCGTCACCCAGGTTCAGGCGCAGTCCGTTCCCGCTCCCCGCAACGGGCGGGCGGCCATCAGCCGGGGGGACGGGCGCAAGCGTTACGGCATGCTGATCGACCTGCGCCGCTGCGTCGGCTGTCAGGCCTGCACCGTGGCCTGCACCATCGAAAATCAGCCCCCCCTCGGTCAGTTTCGCACCACGGTGAGCCAGTACGAGGTGAGCGACGTGGCCGCCCTCGCGGCTCCCGCCTCTCTCTTGATGTTGCCGAGGCTGTGCAACCACTGTGCCGAGCCCGCCTGCCTCGATGTCTGCCCCACTGGCGCCACCTTCCAGCGCGACGACGGCATCGTCGTGGTCAACAACGACTGGTGCGTCGGCTGCGGTTACTGCGTGCAGGCCTGCCCCTACGATG
Source organism: Aeromonas sp. ASNIH7 (assembly GCF_002903485.1). Classification (NCBI taxonomy): domain Bacteria; kingdom Pseudomonadati; phylum Pseudomonadota; class Gammaproteobacteria; order Aeromonadales; family Aeromonadaceae; genus Aeromonas; species Aeromonas sp. ASNIH7. Next base: position 987,613 of record NZ_CP026226.1, on the reverse strand, counting down.
CCCGCTTCATCAACCATGAGACCAACACCGCCGACAAGTGCACCTTCTGCGCCCATCGGCTGGAGGCGGGGCTCTTGCCCGCCTGCGTGGAGAGCTGCGTCGGCGAGGCGCGCATCATAGGTGATTTGAATGATCCCAAGAGCCGGATAAGCCGCTTGCTGCGCGAATACGAGCCGGCGCTCAAGGTGCTCAAGCCGGAGGCCAATACCCAGCCGCGGGTCTTTTATCTCGGCATGGACGAGGCCTTCGTCAGCAAGGTCGACGGCAACCCGGCCCTGCGCACCCTGCTCACCGACGATGGCAAGGAGATAGCCCATGGTCATTAACGAACTGCTGGCCCCGGCTCAGCCCATCACCTGGCTGCCCTGGGCGGTGCAATATTTCTTTCTCATCGGCCTCGCCTACGGGGCCCTCTGGCTCGGCGCGTTTGAGCTGTGGCGCAAGGCGCCGGACCCGCGGCTGCAGACCCTGGCGGCGGTGCTGATGGTGGCGGCTGGTCTGGTGGCTCCCATCGCCCTGACCGCGGATCTGCACCAGCCGGCCCGGGCCTGGCACTTCTACGCCCAGACGCGTTTTGGCTCCGTCATGTGGTATGGCGCCTATCTGCTGCCGCTGTTCAGCCTGCTCTCCATGCTGCTCGGCTGGCTGCTGCTAAGACCCGCCCTGGCCCGGCGCGGTGCAGAAGGGGACAAGATAGCCCGCCTTGCCCGGCTGCTCTGCCTGGGAAGCTGGTCGGGGCACGTCTGGCAGCGGCCGCTCTCTCTGCTGGCGGCTGTGAGCGGGCTCAGCATCGCCCTCTACACCGGGCTCGAGACCATGGCGGTGGCGGCGCGCCCGCTCTGGCATACCCCCTGGTTGCCCTGGCTGCTGACCCTGAGCGCCGTGCTGGGGGCCCAGAGCGCCCTGCTGCTGCTCAACCTCTTGCTGGCGGGCTGGCATGCCCAGACCGAGTCGACCCTGCTGCGCCAGAGCGGCTGGACGTTAGGCCTGCTGGCGCTCTCCCTGCTGGGCTGGGCCCTGTTTGGCGGCGCCTCGGCAGCAGAGGCCGCAGCCCTCCATCGGCTCGACCCGAGCTGGCGGCTGGCGGCCCACTGGCTGTTGCTGACCCTGGGGCTGGCCGGCCTGCTGAGGCTGCTGTGGCCAAGGATCTCTGCCCGCCTGGCACTCTGGGGGCTGGCGCTGCTGGGGCTGCACCTGGTGTGGGGCCTGCGCTGGCTGGTGCTGATCCAGGGACAGCTCGCACCCAAGTACGGGGCCGGCGTCTACCTCTATGAAATCGCCTGGGGCCCGGCCGGTGTGCTCGGCATTCTCGGTACTTTCGGTCTGCTGCTGGCCCTGCTGGTGGCCCTCTCGGAGCTGGTGCGCCCCTCTGCTTCCCCCGCCATCAAGGCACCCACTCCTTTTGCACGCGAGGCACTCTGATGGATCACAGCAAACGCAAGTTTCTCAAGGGCGCCGCCATCGCCGGCGGTACCGGATTGTTCGTCGCCGGTTACAGCGACACCCTCAAGCAGGTGGCGACTGGCCTCGCCACCGGCAGCTCGGGCCAGCCGACCCGGGATCCCATCCATGGCAACTCGCTGGCCGTGGAGTACCGGGTTGACGAGCAGGGGGAGCTGCACCCCAACCCGGCCCAGCGGGTTGCCAACACCATGTGCCTCGGCTGCTGGACCCTGTGCGGAGTGCGGGCCCGCATCGACAACGAGCGCGACCAGATAGTGCGGATCCTGGGCAACCCCTATCACCCCCTCTCCGCTCGCCATCACATTGACTTCAAGACCCCGGTCAAGCAGGCGCTGCTCGCAACCAGTGGCTACCAGGAAGGGGGGCTGGACGGGCGCTCCACCGCCTGCGCCCGGGGCAACGCCATGCTCGAGCAGCTCGACAGCCCGCAGCGGGTCACCCGTTGTCTCAAGCGGGTGGGGCCCCGTGGCAGCGGCCGCTGGCAGAGCATCCCCTTCGAGCAGCTGGTGGCCGAGGTGGTGGAGGGGGGAGACCTGTTTGGCGAGGGCCAGGTTGAGGGGCTGCGGGCCATCCGCAACCTCGCCGAGCCGCTCGACCCGGCAAACCCGGAGTACGGCCCCAGAGCCAACCAGCTGCTGGTGAGCAACGCCTCGGACGAGGGGCGGGATCACTTCATCAAGCGTTTCACCTTCAACAGCTTCGGCACCCGCAACTTCGCCAACCACGGCGCTTATTGTGGCCTGTCATTCCGGGTCGGGGCCGGCGCCCTGCTGGACGATCTGGAGAAGAACGCCCACCTTAAGCCTGACTGGGACGAGAGCGACTTCCTGCTGTTCATGGGCACCTCGCCCCAGCAATCGGGCAACCCCTTCAAGCGCCAGTCCCGCCAGCTGGCGGCAAACCGGGCGCGACCGGGCAAGCCGTTCTCCTACGTGGTGGTGGCCCCCAGCCTGCCCAACACGGTGAACATGCCGTCCGCCCCTGCCAACCGCTGGCTGCCCATCCGCCCCGCCACCGACTCGGCGCTGGCCATGGCCATGCTGCGCTGGATCATCGACCACCAACGCTATGCCGAGCCCTTCCTGATGGCGCCCAATGCCGAGGCGGCCGAGCGGGCCGGTTATCGCGGTTTTTGCAACGCCAGCCACCTGGTGCTCAGCGACGAGTCCCACCCGCGCTTCGGTCAGATGCTGCGGGCCAGCGATCTTGGCTTGCCCTTTGATGGGGAAGCCTATGGAGAGGGGGACGCCATGCTGGTAGAGGAGGCGAGCAGTGGCGAGCCGAGACCCGCCGGCCAGTGTGAGCGGGCCAACCTCTGGGTGGATCGCCCCATTCAGGGCCCCAAGGGGGCGCTGATGGTGAAGAGTAGCTTCCAGCTGCTGGCCGAGGCGTGCCGGGAGCACTCCTTCGCGCAATACAGCGCCGAGTGCGCCGTGCCGGTGGCCGATATCGAGGCGCTGGCGCGGGAATTCACCAGCCACGGCACCCGCGCGGCAGTGGTCTCCCACGGCGGCACCATGAGCGCCAACGGCTTCTACTCGGCTTGGGCCATCATGATGCTCAACGTCATGATCGGCAACCTCAACGCCCGGGGCGGCGCCGTGGCGAGCGGCGGCAAGTTCGATCCCTTCGGGGCGGGGCCGCGCTACGATCTGGCGAGCTTCCCCGGCATGGTCAAGCCAGCCGGGGTCTTCCTGTCGCGATCCAAGTTCCCCTACGAGAAGACCTCCGAATATCGCCGCAAGCGCGAGGCGGGTCAGAACCCCTATCCGGCGCAAGAGCCCTGGTTCCCCATCTCCGGCCCCTTGCTCGGCGAGCACCTGACTGCGGCGGTAAACGGCTACCCCTACCGGCTCAAGGCCTGGATCAACCACATGGGCAACCCCCTCTACGGTCAGGCCGGGCTCAGCAAGGCCATCGGTGAAGAGCTCAAGGACCCCGCCGTGCTGCCCCTTGTGGTCAGCATCGACAGCTTCATCAACGAGTCATCGGCGCTGTCGGACTACCTAGTGCCGGATACCCTGACCTACGAGTCCTGGGGCTGGGCCACCGCCTGGCACGGGGTGCTGACCAAGGTTTCCACCGGCCGCTGGCCTATCGTGGAGCCTAGAGTCGCCAAGACTGCCGAGGGGGATCCGGTCTGCATGGAGTCCTTTTTTATCGCGGTGGCCAAACGGCTGGGGCTGCCGGGCTTTGGCGAGGGGGCGCTCAAAGGGGCGGACGGCAAGTTGCATGGCTTGAACAGGGCGGCGGACTTCTCCCTCTACGGGGCGGCCAACGTCGCCTATCTCGGCGAGCCGGTGCCTCCTATCGGGCCTGAGGATCTCGCCTGGTCCGGGGTGGAGCGGATCCTGCCGGTGCTGAATGCCACCCTGAGTGCGGAGGAGGCGGGCCGCGCCGCCTATCTCTTCGCCCGTGGCGGGCGCTTCGAGCCGGCGGCCAAGGGGCGCGATGACGCGGGTCAGCCAAGCAAGCGCTGGCCCAAGCCGCTGATGGTGTGGAACCCCGAGGTGGGCAGCCGCCGCCACAGCCAGAGCGGGCAATACTTGAGCGGTACCCCGCGCTTTTTCCGCCCCCAGCTGGCGGACGGCACGCCGCTCAATGAGGCGTTCAAGCCGGCCCAGTGGCCGCTGCTGCTCACCAGTTACAAGTCCCACACCATGAGCTCCATGAGCATCGGCTCGGATCGCCTGCGCCAGGTGAACCCCAGCAACCGGGTGCGGCTCAATGCGCAGACGGCGGCGCAGCTGGGCGTCGAGAGCGGGGACAGGGTGCGGGTCAGCACCCCGGATGGCAGCGTGATCGGGGTGGCCGAGTGCGTGGCCGGGGTGCAGGCCGATGCCATCGCCATCGAACACGGTTTCGGCCACAAGGAGCTGGGGGCGCGGGAACATTGGATAGACGGCCAGAAAGTGGTCGCCAATCCCCTGCGCGGAGCCGGGGTCAATCTGAATGACTTGGCGGTGCTGGATCCCAGCCGCCATGGCCGCTATCCCCTGGTGGACTGGGCCATCGGCTCGTCGGCCCGCCAGGGGCTGCCGGCCCGGGTGGAGAAGCTGGTATGACAAACCAATGAAAACGGGGCCTGCGGGCCCCGTTGCTTGTCTGCTCTGCGTCACTGTCACAGTGTGACGTCGACCCACACCAGGCGGTGATCCGAACTGACGCCCTTGGCGATGCCGAGCTTGGGGTCATACACCAGGTGGTAGCCCGGCTCGAAGCTGGCCGGCCAGAACACGCCGGAGGCGACCGCGTTCAGGTTGGCGGAGGGCAGCACGTGGTCGAGCTGCAGGCCGCTGCTGCTGGTGATGCGCTCCGGGGTGGGGCGGTTGTTGTTGCGCTTGCACTGATCCGGATGGCTGGCGAGGCACTCGGGGCCGCCCTGGCTGACCGGGATCAGGCCGCCGTTGGTGACGGCCTGGTTGACCAGCACATGGTTGTGCAGCGCCTGAATGGCGGTGAGATCCCCATCGCCAATCTGGGGATCGGCGTTGAGATCGCCGGCGATGACGAACCTGGCACCCGCGGGCAGGCCACCCGCCTTGCCGGCGTCATCCACCATGTAGCCAGCCCCTGCCACATAGTCCTGCCAGAAGGCTATCTCCGCACGGTTGCGTTTGACGTTGTGGCGCGCCGCGTTGCCGAAGATGGGCGGGGTCGGGTGGGAGATAAGGAAGTGGATCACCTCCTCCCTGTCTCCCTGCCTGATGTGCACCGGCACGTCGGCGTGGTTCTTTGAGGAGAGGGGGAGCGCCTGCCAGGCTGCGTCGTCATACCAGGCATCGCCACACTGGCGGCCGCTCGGGATCGGTGCCCTGGGGTTGTGGCAGTCGTCGATGACGGGGTTCGCTTCGCCCGGCATCTCCTTCCACTTGAATGTCTGGAAGGTGCGGATCTGCCTGGTATCGATGGGATAGCGGGACATCACGGCGAAGGCGTACTGGCCGTGATAGCTGCCAAAGCCCCAGGCGTCGTCCGGCCTGCTCACTCGGCCATCCAGGTTGAGGTCATGGCCGCTCATCAGGCCGGTGTTGGTGGCGAAGTTCTGCAGCACCGGATAGCTGATGGCGGTCACCTCGTCGTGCTGGGCATGGGCCAGGTAGTTGTCGTTGAAGGCGTGGAGGTCCGTGGTGTCGCGGCCCTTGCCGTCATTGTCGAATTCGCTTAGCAGCAACACGTCCGGCCGGGTGCGCTGGATGATTTCGGCGATGTTGCGGATCTGCTGCACGTCGAGGGCCTTGGTCTTCTCGGCGCCGCTCAAGGTGCCGTCGGCGAGGCGGGCCAGCAGGGCATCCTGCTCGGTGCGGGTCAGGGCGAGCTCTTCCCCCAGCATGCCGGGTGCAGTGCGATCGAAGGCGAGATTGAAGGTGGCAAAGCGAACCATGGCGGGCCTCGGCGTCAGTGTGGCCGGGACAGCCTGCCATCTTTGGCAGGAAAATGGCAGCACCCTGCCGAATTTCATGGGAAAGGTGCCCGGGTTTCCCCCGTGACACGCAAGCGTTCGGCTCAGGCCCAGCGGGAGAGAGGGGAGGGAATGGCGTAGGCGTAGCCCTGCTGGTAGTCGCAGCCCAGCCGGTTCGCCACCTCGATATGGGCCTGGGTCTCCACTCCCTCGCACACCACGGCCATGCCGAGTCGTTGCAGGTATTTCACCAGCCCCGTCAGCATGTTGAGGGCATGGGTGCTGCGTACAGCCTGGAGCAGCAGGGAACGATCCAGTTTCACGATCTCGTAGGGGAGCATCATCAGGCGCTGGAAGTTGCATGCCAGGGAGCCGAAGTCGTCACAGGCGATGTGGGCGCCATGGGCTCGCAACACCTCGATCATCTCCCTGTGCTGGTGCTTGATCCTGACGTGTTCCAGCACCTCGAACCAGATGGCGATCCCCAGCTTGCGGGCCTGGAGCAGCACCAGCAATAGCAGATTGCGGTAGGTGGGGCTGGAGAGCGCCGGATTGAGGTTGATGGAGAGCGCATAGGGGCCTTTTTGGGCGAGCACGGGCAGATCGCGCATGATGGCCCTGAGCATGACGATATCGAGGTGCAGAGCATCATCCTCGCCGAGGGCGGCAAAATCGATGCTCTGATAACCCTGGTTGCCGGCATCCCAGCGCCTGGCCAGCACCTCATACCCCTTGACCTGACGATCCTGGCCGATGATGGGCTGATAAAAGGGGATGACGATATCCGCCATGCTGACCATGGCACTCACGGGATACTCTTCTTTGAACGCAAACATGGCTCTCACCTGACGGAACATGGCTGCGCATCATACAGGGAGGGTCTAAAGGGAGGCTGTAGGAAGAGTCTGATAATGGGCGTGGGCAGGAAGGAGGGGGTCAGGGAAGGGCATGGCCCTGTGCAGGTGCGGCGCCAGCCAGGGGGGCTGCGTGCATGGCCTGGGCAAGCCAGGACCAGTCGAGCATGGGGGAGCCCGCCTTGAAGCGCTGATAGGCGCATCCCTGACGGATGGTCAGGAAGAGGGTGCTCGGCAGGCCGAGGCGGTTGAGGTAGCGCACCATCACGTCTCCCTGATAATCCCGCAGCCGCAGTTGCAGCTCGGGCAGTGTCAGCCCGTGCTCGCGACCCGTTTCATCCCAGATTTCAAACATCTGTGTGCACTCCTTGCGACATGAGGCTCCACTGTTTCTAAAAAGTGCGGGAAGGGCAATTGTCAGATCTGACAGCGCCATGTGGATTCTATCCAGAAAAGCGAAAACCCGGCGCGAGGCCGGGTTGTCTGAAGGATGGTGGAGGGAGAAGGATTCGAACCTTCGAAGGCAGAGCCGTCAGATTTACAGTCTGATCCCTTTGGCCGCTCGGGAACCCCTCCACAGGGGCATTGCATATTGTGTTCAGGAAGATGGTGGAGGGAGAAGGATTCGAACCTTCGAAGGCAGAGCCGTCAGATTTACAGTCTGATCCCTTTGGCCGCTCGGGAACCCCTCCACGGGGTATTTTCCTGATTTTTACTTACTTGACGCACTTGAATGGTGGAGGGAGAAGGATTCGAACCTTCGAAGGCAGAGCCGTCAGATTTACAGTCTGATCCCTTTGGCCGCTCGGGAACCCCTCCCCAAGTGCGAGGCCGCATACTACCAGATCCGGCAAGGTTGTGAACCCCTTGGCCGCATTCTGACGACAAAAAAGTGTCAAGTGGTCATTTTTTGATATGTTTCGCTCAAAATTCACACTTTTCAATGACTTTTATGTCGCTGCCGAAACGGCGAGGGGACGTAGGGGGGCTGGCTGCCAGGAGCCACGGGGCTCCTGGCGGATCATGGGGAGCTGGCGCTCGCTCAGGCGTCGGCGGGGCGGGCCTGCTGGCAACCCTGCACCGCATGGGCGATGAGTTCGAGGGCGCTCTGCTCGCAGGGGGGCAGCACCTCGTCGCAACTCGCGATCGGGGTGACGCGGTCTCCCCACTTGATGAGGGCGGCGCCCCAGGTCAGCCCGGCCCCGAAGGCGGCGGTCAGCAGGTAGCTGTTCGGCTTGACCCGACCCTGCTCCAGCGCCTCGCACAGGGCGATGGGCACGGTGGCGGCGGAGGTGTTGCCGTACTGCTCTATGTTGACCATCACCTTCTCCATGGGGGCGTTCATCCGCTTGGCCAGGGTCTCGATGATGCGCACGTTCGCCTGGTGCGGCACGATGAGGTCGATCTGCTCGGGGGCGATGCCGGCCTGGGCCAGTACGGTGCCGGTGGCTTCGCCCATGCCGCGCACGGCGCGCTTGAAGATCTCCTGCCCCTCGAAGTTGAAGGTGAAGAGGCCGTCAATGTCGGCGAAACGCACCCGATCCGTACCGAAGTTCGGCACGTGCAGTATCTCCCGCGCTTCGCTGTCACAACCGAGCTTGCTGGCAATCAGGCCGCTCTCCTGCTCGCTCGCCTCGATGATGACGGCGCCGGCGCCATCCCCGAACAGCACGGCGGTGTCGCGCTTGGCCCAGTCCAGCAACTGGGTCAGCCGCTCGGCACCGATCACCAGCACCCTTTGCATCATGCCGGTCTGCACCAGGGAGGTGGCGACCGAGAGGGCATAGACGAAGCCGGTGCAGGCGGCGTTGAGGTCGAACACCGCCGCCTTGTGGGCGCCGAGAGCCTGCTGCACGGCGGAGGCACCATTAGGGACCAGCGTGCCCGGGGTGGCGGTCGCCAGGATGATGCCATCGAGGGCGGCGGCGTCCAGACCTGCGCACGCCAGGGCGCGACGGCCGGCCAGGGTGGCGAGCGCCTGGGTGCTGACATGGGAGACCCGGCGGGCCTTGATGCCGGTGCGCGGGTAGATCCACTCGTCCGAGGTATCCATGATGGTGCCGAGGTCATCGTTGGTCAGCGAGGCGGGGGGCAGGCATTTTCCCCACCCGGTGATAGTGGCGTATGTCATCTTGTCGTCGCTTGTCGTGATGGCCGCTCTGGGGCGGAAAGTGGCGAAATTATGCCGCACGGGGCGTTCACTGTCATCCTGCGGTCCCCCCAGTGTAAGGGGAGTGGCGGGAGCAAGACCGTGATTTTGCTTAAATTTCCGCTTCTCCTTGCCGTAAGATGAAGGCCCGATCCCGGCGACCCCTTCCCGAGGTGACTCCTGTGCACAAAGCGAATCTCAATCTCTTGCCCACCCTCAAGGTGCTGCTGGAGACCCGCAACATCAGCCGGGCGGCGGAGCTGCTGAACCTGAGCCAGCCCTCCATCAGCAAGCAGCTCGGCCAGCTTCGCAGCGAGTTTGGCGACGAGCTGCTGGTGCGGGAAGGGCAGCGCTGGCTGCTGACCCCGCGGGCCGAGGCCCTGGCGGCCCAGCTTGCCGATTCCCTCGGTGCCCTGGAGCGGCTCTACGAGGCGCCGGAATTTGCCCCCGAGCGCTGCGAGCGGGTGTTTCGGCTCGCCTCCTCCGACTACGTGGCCCAGCACATCTTGCCGGACATCTGTGCGGCCCTGGCGAGGGCCGCCCCCCGGGCGGCGCTGGAGTACAGCCTGTGGGACAAGCGCCAGTTGCCCCAGCTCTGGCAATCGGAGCTGGACATGGTCTCCACCATCACGGAGCTGGTGCCGGACCAGATCCGCGGCCTGCATCAGGGGGAGGACAGGCTGGTGGTGCTGATGGGGCGCCATCACCCGCTCTCTGGCATGGCGCTCAGCCTGGAGGATTACCTCGCCTGGCCCCACCTGCAGGTGAGCGGGGGCGGGGACAAGGACAGCCCGGTGGAGCAGGTGCTGGCCCCCCGCGGGCTCTCCCGCCGCTGGTTTGCCCGGGTGCCCTTCTTCCAGGCAGCGGTGGAGGTGCTGCTGCGCACAGACTGTCTGATGACCACCCCGGCCCATATCGCCTGGCAGCTCTCCCGGGAACATGCCCTGAGTTTTTGCGATCTCCCCTTCGCCACCCGTGTCCAGCAGTATCATCTGCTGTGGCACCAGCGCCACCACCTGGATCCGGCTCACCGCTGGTTTCGCGAGCTGGCCTATCCCTTCCTGCGGGATCACCTGCAATTCACCCTGGGGGAGAGTCGCAAGCAGTTGGCCCGAGGGCCGCAGGCGAGCCGCTGATGGCAGCGGGTTGTGCCACTCTATAGCCACTGGCTATGGGCTCTATTCATAACTTTCACTTCTGGCATAGCGAGCCACCCCCTACCCTGATCCCGGGTGACAACAATCGACACGAAGGAAGAGAAGGTATGGAGCTGACGAGTTGGCTGGCGCTGGCCGCCATTTGCGTGATGGGGGCCATCAGCCCGGGGCCGAGCCTGGCACTGATCATCCGCAATACGGTGCAGGGAGGGCAGGGCCACGGGGTCGCCACGGCGCTGGGACACGGCCTGGGAGTCGGCATCTATGCGCTGATCACGGCCCTCGGCCTCGCCATCCTGATCACCCAGACCCCGCTGCTGTTCGATCTCATCCGCTACGGCGGCGCGGCGTTCCTCGCCTGGCTCGGGATCAAGGCGTTGCTGGCCAGGCCCGCAGGGGGTGAGGCAGGCAACGAGGAGGGGCACCCGCCACGGGGACGTCAAGGGGCGTTCGAGGGCTTTATGGTGGCCTTCTTGAACCCCCAGCTCGCCATCTTCTTTATCGCCCTGTTCAGCCAGTTCGTGCACGCCGACACCGGCTGGCGTGAGGGGGGCATCATGATGCTGACCGCAGGCGGCATCGATGCGCTCTGGTATGTGCTGGTGGCCCTGGTGCTCTCTCGCGGGCCCGTACTCGCCTGGCTCAAGGCCAAATCCACCGTGATCGACAAGGTGAGCGGCCTGGTGCTGCTGGGGCTGGCCCTCAAGGTCGTGATCTAGCTCCGCGTCGGGTGCCTGCGTAGTCGGCACTCTCTCAGGGCCGGGGGTTGAGGGCCCGCCAGATGTCCTTGTACCGGGTCAATCCTGCATTCTGCGGTGATCTTAAGCGGGATCAAGGCGGGGGGCGGGGAGTCTGGCTAGAGTGGCGGCCATTTGCAGCCCTTCGAACCGGACGTTATGCGCGATCAGAACCATCACAACCGCCTGGAGTTGCTGGCCCCGGCCAAGAACCTTGCCTATGGCATCGAGGCCATCAACCACGGCGCCGACGCCGTCTACATGGGCGGCCCCGCCTTCGGTGCCCGCAGCGCAGCAGGCAACAGCCTCGAGGACATCGAGGCGCTGGCGCGCCATGCCCACCGCTTCGGCGCCCAGGTCTTCGTCGCCTTCAATACCCTGCTGCACGACCACGAGCTGGAGCAGGCCCGGCGCCTGACCCACCAGATCTACGAGGCAGGGGCCGATGCGCTGATCGTGCAGGACATGGGGCTGCTGGCGCTCGATTTGCCCCCCATCGCGCTGCACGCCAGCACCCAGACCGACAACCGCACCCCGGAAAAGGTAAAGTTTCTGCAGGACGTGGGCTTCTCCCAGGTGGTGCTGGCCCGCGAGCTCTCCCTTGCGCAGATCCGCGAGATAAGCGCCGCCACGAGCGTGCAGCTGGAGTTCTTCATCCACGGTGCCCTGTGCGTCTCCTACAGCGGCCAGTGCAACATCAGCCACGCCCGCACCGGGCGCAGCGCGAACCGCGGCGAGTGCGCCCAGCTCTGTCGACTGCCCTGTTCCCTGCAAACGCTGGCGGGGGAGGTGCTGGTGGAAAACAGCCACCTGCTCTCCTTGAAAGACATGGATCAGACCGACAACCTGGAGGCGCTGATCGCCGCAGGGATCCGCTCCTTCAAGATTGAAGGGCGCCTCAAGGGGCTCGACTACGTCAAGAACGTCACCGCCTGGTATCGCCAGAAGCTGGACTCCATCCTGGCGAGCCGCCCCGATCTGGTGGCCGCTTCCGCCGGTCGTTGCAGCTACACCTTTACGCCGGATCCCAAGAAGAGTTTCAACCGGGGCAGCACCGACTACTTCCTCCATGGCCGACAGCCAGGCATCGACTCGCCGCGCAGCCCGAAATACGTCGGGGAGCCGCTCGGGCGCGTCACCAGCGTGACCCGCGATGGCATCGAGATCGACGGCCAGGCCGTTGCCCTCAACAACGGCGATGGCCTCGGCTTCTTCAAGCCGGGGGGCGAGCTGGTGGGCATGCGCCTCAATAAAGTGGAAGAGAAGGCACAGAGCAAGCGGTTACTCCTGTCGGAACCCATGCCCGGTCTCAAGGTGGGCACCGAGATCTTTCGCAACCACGATCAGGCCTTCAGCAAGCAGCTCGAAAAGGGGAGCGCGGATCGCCGCATCCGGGTCGATATGCGGCTATCGGAGTGCGACGAGGGACTGCGGCTCGAACTTGTGGACGAGCAGGGCATTGGCGCCGCCGTTACGCTCCCCTGCGACCAGCAGCTGGCCGACAACCCGGAACGGGCGCTGCAGCAGGCCAGGGATCAGCTCGGCAAACTCGGCAACACCCTGTTTGTGGCTCGCCAGATTGAGTTGGCAATAACGAGGCCGCTGTTTATTGCGGCTTCACAGCTTAACGGCTTGCGCCGGGACGGCATTGCCGCCCTGGAGGCGGCCCGTCTGGCTGCCTACCGGCGACCCGAGCGGCGCATTCCCCTGCGAGGCGCCGTTTATCCCCAACATCGGCTCTCTTATCTGGGCAACGTGCTGAACAGCGCGGCGGAGCAGTTCTTTCGCGAGCACGGGGTGGGGAGCATCGCCCCCGCGTATGAGGCGAACAAGGAGGAGCGGGAAGTGGTGCTGATGACAACGAAGCACTGCATCCGCTACAGCCAGCAGCTCTGCCCCAAGGAGGTACCCGGTCTCAAGGCCGAGCCCCTGGCGCTCAAGATGGGCAAGGAGAGTTTCCGCCTGCGCTTTGACTGCCACCGCTGCGAGATGCAGGTGATGGGCAGCCTGAAGAGGGGATGATTGCCCGTGTGGGCATGGGGCTGGAGCGGATTTGATGGCAGTATGGGGCGCGGCCTTGTCACGGATATCCCGTGGCGAGCCGCCTTCCCCCAGCCTTCTTCTGACAAAGGATCCGTCATGAACATCCATGCACTGCCGTTTTGCACCACGAACTGGGCCGAGGTCCCGACGACCGAACACAAGGGAGAGCGCGGCGTCGCCCGCTGGCACACCCGGCAGTTCGGGGATCTGCGGGTGCGAATGGTGGAGTACTCCCCCGGGTATCTGGCGGATCACTGGTGCAGCAAGGGCCATGTGCTGCTCTGCCTCGAAGGGGAGCTGCACACCGAGTTGCAGGATGGCCGCGTCTTCACCCTGACGCCGGGCATGAGCTACCAGGTGGCGGACAACGCCGAACCCCATCGCTCCTATAGCGAACTGGGCGCTCGCCTCTTTATCGTCGACTGAGCCGCTCTCTTTCCCGCTTCCCCTTGTACATCAGGAACTTGCCATGCTTGAACTCAGACCCAACTGCGAGTGCTGTGACCGGGATCTGCCCGCCGACACGGCGACGGCCTACATCTGCTCCTTCGAGTGCACCTTCTGCGCCGAGTGCAACGATCAGTATCTGCACCTGACCTGCCCCAACTGTGGCGGCGAGCTGGTCAGGCGCCCGCGCCGCCCGGCGGCCAAGCTGGTGAACAACCCCGCCTCCCTCCAGCGCGTCTTCAATCCGGCCCTGAAAGCGGCGCTGGGCAAGGGGGGCTAGGGCCCTCCCTTCATGGGAAGGGCTGGGCTGGCAACTGGCTCGTCCCTGTGGCTCTTGACCTTCTCCCGGCGGCAACCCCTATCAAGGGGGCTCACACCAAAGGAGCAAAAGATGACGGAGCGATTCGAAGGAGAAGGGGCGAAGGCCTATGACAGCCGCATCCCCCTGCTGGTGCCAGGCTACGAGCTGCTGCACCAGCTTTGTGCCTCCCGGCTGATGGCCGCGCTGGGCCAGCAGGCCCGTGTGCTGCTGGTGGGGGTGGGCACGGGCAGCGAGTTGCTGCTGCTTGGCCGTCTCTGCCCCCGCTGGACCTTTGTGGCCCAGGATATCTCGGCGGACATGCTGGCCCATGCCAGGATGCGGGCCGAGCAGGCGGGCATGGGGGAGAGGGTGTGTTGGCACCTGGGCGCATTGCCTGTGCTGGATAAGCCTTGCGATGGTGCACTCTGTCTGCTGGTGCTGCATTTTCTGGCGCAAGATGCCAAAGCCGCGCTATTGGGTGATATTTATCGCCAGCTCAATCCTGGCGCTCCCCTGCTGCTGGCGGATCTGATGGCGCCCACGGACCCGCTTGAGCGCAAGGCGATGGGGTTGCAAGCCGCCCTCGCCGGTTTGCCGCTTCCTGCCTGCGAGCAGATGGTGCGCCGCCTCGGGGAGGATTTCACCTCCCTGGACGAGGGACAGACCCGGCGCCTCTTGCAAGGGGCCGGTTTCGCGGCGGCGCACCGCTTCTTTCAGGCGCTGGGGTTTCACGGCTGGCTGGCGCAGCGGCAGTGAGCCCTGGCCGGGCTGCGCCGGATCAACGAGAGGCCCTCTCCAGCGTCAGCAGTGCCTGCTTGATGGGCAGGCCTCCCGCATAGCCGGTGAGGCTGCCATTCTGGCCGATCACCCGGTGGCAGGGGATGATGATGGAGAGCGGATTGCGACCGTTCGCGGCACCCACCGCCCGCACCGCGTTTGGCTTGCCGATGGCGCGGGCGATGTCGCCGTAGCTGCGGGTCTCCCCGTAGGGGATGTCGCACAGCGCCTGCCACACCGCTTGCTGAAACGCCGTGCCCCTGGGGGCGAGCGGCAGGGTGAAGCGCTGCAACCGGCCCGCGAAGTAGTCCCGAAACTCGGCGAGGAAGGGGGCGAGCGCCTCGCCGTCCTGCCGCCAGTCGCTCATGTCGGGCAGTGGCCGCAGCCCGGCCAGGAAGTCCACGTGCACCAGACCGCGCTCGTCGATGGCGACCAGCAGTTCGCCCTGGTCGGTGGGCATCATGTCATAGCGGATCATGGGCTCTTCTCCTCGTCTTGTGTCTGTGTTGGCCGGGTGAGCAGCGCCGGTTGTTCACTCATGGCGTGCCACAGCCAGCTCGCGGCGTAGGCGCGCCACGGCTGCCAGGGGGCGCTGCGCGCTGTCACCTCTTTCATCGGCAGCTTGTCACCGCCCCCCAGCGCCTTTTGCAGCACGAGATCCGAGGCGGGGAAGGCGTCCGTGTCGAGCCCGCAGCGCAGCCGCCAGTAAGCGACAGTCCAGGGGCCTATGCCCGGCAGCGCGAGCAGTTGCTCGTCGCTCGCGCTGCCCAGGGTGAGTGCGCCGCTTGCGAGCGCCGAGGCAAGCCCTTGCAGCGTGCGGATGCGGCTGCCCGGCATGCCGATGCCGTCGAGATCCAGCTCGCACAGCTGGGTCGGGGTGGGCAGCTGCGCGGTGCCGAACTGAGCCTGGGTGCGCGCCACCAGGCGCCCCATGATGGTGATGGCACCCTTGACCGACACCTGCTGGCCGACGATGGCGCGCAGCATCACCTCGTATTCATCCCACCCCCCCGGCAGCCGCACCCCGGGCCATCGTCCCTGGATGCCGGCGAGCAGCGGATCCTGCCCCAGGTGTTCGCCGATGCGGCTCATGTCGGCGTCGAGATCCCACATGCGGCGCACGCGGTACAGTATGTCCGGCAGCGCACTCGGCGGCAGATCCCGCACCGTGAGTCTGAGCCTCTCCCCCTCGACGGGCTCGATGCGGATGAGCCCCTCCTGCTCGCCGACCCGGTGACGGCGCTCGTAACCGTGCTCATCCACCCGCTCCAGCCCCGGAATGGCGCGCAACCGGTAGAACGCGAGCATGGCCTGGACGTCGAACGGCGGGCGATACAGCAGGTGCAGTTGCAGGCTCGATTGCGGCGCCGCCTCGCCAGTCCCCCCTTCCTGCTTGCGCAGGGCGCCCGGTGTCATGCCATACGCCTGCAGCCAGGCGTCGTTGAAGCGACGAATGCTCGCAAAGCCTGCGGCAAACGCCACGTCCGTGATGGGCAGGCGCGTCTCCGTCAGCAGCCGTTTCGCAAGCAGCAGGCGGCGCGTCTGCTCCACCTGTTTCGGCGAGGCGCCGAGGTGTTGCTCGAACTGGCGCCTCAGGGTGCGCTCCGTGATCCCGGCCTGCGTTGCAAGGGAGCCCAGGCTGTGCTCCGCCAGCTCGCCGCGCTCGATGCGCGCCAGCACCTGGGCGACGAGCGGTGGCAGATCGCCGCTCTGGGCCGGTGCGAGCTCGGGGCGACAGCGCAGGCAGGGGCGCAGCCCGTGCTGCTCCGCCGCCGCCGCGAAGCGAAAATAGCGCACATTGTGCTCGTGCGGTGCCCGCGCCGGACACACGGGGCGGCAATAGATGCCGGTGGAGAGCACCCCGGTGAAGAAGCGACCATCGAAACGCGCGTCTCGCGCGAGGCGTGCGGCGTGGCACTGCTCCCGGGTGAGACCCGGGATGATCTCGTCTCGTTGGGATGAATGCGGGGGCTCTGTGGTCATGGCATGGCTCGGGTTGCTGTGGGCATGTCCCAGAGACTAAGCGGGGGCGAGAGGGGTGACTAGCCAAAAACGGACAGGGATAGCAAAAATAGTGCGATCCGAGGAATCCCAGTCCTCCCTTTGTAAGGTTAGGGGGGCAGGACCCCACCCTAACCCTCCCCTTCGTAAGGGGAGGGGACAAACAGCTCCCCTCTGTGAACGGGGGCGGGGTTAGCTCCTCCCCCTTGTGAAGGGGGAGGCTGGGAGGGGGGTCAACCTCGCTTATTTCAGATAGCGTTGTTCGAGGTGTTTGCGCAGCCACTGGGGATTGAGTGCCTCACCGGTCGCGCGGCGAATGAGCTCGTCCGTGCCGTGCAGGCTGCCCTGGGACCAGATATGGCGACCGAGCCAGCCAAAGATCTCCGGCAGGCGGCCGGACTCTACGAGCGTGCCCATGTCGCCGAGCTCACGCTCGAGTGCGAAGCGCAGCTGCGCCGCGTACATGGCGCCGAGCGTGTAGCTCGGGAAGTAGCCAAACGAGCCGTCCGTCCAGTGGATGTCCTGCATGCAGCCGTTCTGGTAGTTGCCCTTCGTGGACAAGCCGAGCCACTGCTGCATCTTCGCGTCCCACAGCTCGGGGATGTCCGCGACCTCGATGCGCCCTTCCATCAAGTCCCGCTCCAGCTCGTAGCGCAGGATGACGTGGGCCGGGTAGGTGACTTCGTCCGCATCGACGCGGATAAAGCCGGGCTCGACCCTGTTGTACAGCTTCTCGAGGTTCGCGGGTGCGAGCGCATCCTCTGCCCCGAAGTGCGCGCGAATGCGCGGCGCAATCAGCGTGAGGAACGCGGGGTGATGGCCGAGTTGCATCTCGCAGAACAGGCTCTGGCTCTCGTGAATGCCCATGGAGCGCGCCTCGGCCACCGGCTGGCCGAGCAGTGCGCGCGGCAGGCCCTGCTCGTAGCGTGCGTGGCCCGTCTCGTGGACGATGCCCATCAGGCTGGAGACGAACTCCTGCTCGTTGTAGCGCGTGGTGATGCGCACGTCCGTCGGCACGCCGCCGCAGAACGGGTGGCTGCTCACGTCGAGCCTGCCGTGCGCAAAATCAAAGCCGAGCAGCCCCATCACCTCCTGGCCGAGCGCCTGCTGCGTCGCAACCGGGAACGGGCCTTGCGGGGTGAGGAGGGTGTCGCTCTTCTGCCGCTCGCTCACGGTCTGGATGAGGCCGGGCAACCAGCTCGTCAGATCGCCGAAGATCTGATCCAGCCTCGCGCTCGTCATGCCGGGCTCGTACAGCGCCAGCATGGCGTCATAGGGGCGCACCCCGAGCGCGTCGGCGCGCAAGGTCGCCACCTCCCGCGACAGGCGCACCACCTCCTCGAGGTTCGGGGCAAAACCTGCCCAGTCGTTCTCCTTGCGCTGGCGACGCCAGGCGTGCTCGCATTTGCTGCCGGCGAGCGACAGCGCCTCCACCAGCGCCCCCGGCAGCAGGCTTGCATCCTGCCACTGGCGCTTGATCTCCCGCAGGTTCGCACGCTGGTGCTCGTCCAGCGGTTCGCTCTCTGCCTTGGCTATCCACTCCCCAAGCTCGGGGGCGGTGCGCTTGCCGTGGATCAGCACGCCGAGCTCCGCCATCGCCTCGGCGCGGGCCTCGTTGCCTCCCTCCGGCATCATGGCGGCCTGATCCCAGCCGCAGATGGCGGAGAGGTGGGAGAGGCGGTGCAGTTGTTGCTGATGTTGTTCGAGTTTCTGGTATGACATGGGATTGTCCTTGTTATCGTCCCTGATGGTATGCACCCCGTACCTGGCATGATCGGGGCCGCCCGATGCTAGCACTGCCATCCACCCTGGTGCCACCCTCAGGCAGTCAGCCGAGGCGCTTCTGGTGCCGTTCGCGGTTTTCCGCCTTCTTGCGCTCGCTCTTGCGCAGCAATACGTAGAGCGCACCGCTGCCGCCGTGGCGGCGCTCGGCGCTGTGCATGGCCATCACCGAAGGCAACTGTGGCAGCCAGGCGCTGACATGGCTCTTGAGCAGGGCACGCGGGGTGCTGCGCTCCCCCTTGCCGTGCAGGATCAGCAGGCAGCGGATATCCCGCACTTCGCATTCGGCAATGAACTGCACCAGGGCGATACGGGCCTCGTTGAGCGTTTTGTGGTGCAGGTCGAGGGAGCCTTGCAGCTCGTATTTGCCAAGGCGCAGCTTCTTGTAGACTCCCTCCTGCACGCCGTCACGCTTGAAGCCGACGATGGCGTGGGGGTCCAGCATCTCGACTGCTTCCGTGCCGAGGTGATCCAGGGTGAGTTGTTCGGCGGTGGCGGCTTCCCGGCGCGCGAGTTGCGCCTCGGTGGGCTGGCTGTTGCCCGCAACGGGGGCGATATGGTCGCTGCGAAGGGGCCGCACGTCGGCCACTTCCTGCAGGAACAGTGAGAGTTCGTCGTTATGAGACACGGCAGGCTCCCCGCATGAAAATGAGGGAGCCAGTATAGCGGGCCTTGGTGGGCCTTAGAATGGCAACGCTCGCGGGCCCCGGCCCTGCCGGGGAGGGCGGTCTGAGCGAGCCTGGTTATTGCCCCTCTTTGGGCGGCTCTGCGTGCATCACCTTGTAGATGAAATAGACCGCATAGGCGCTGATGAGCAGGAAGGTGCCGAAAATCACCAGCATGGACATCAGCCCCACGCTGTTGCCGAACATCAGGTTCATCCAGAATTCCATCTCGTTCACTCCTGTCACTGGGCGGTGACAGGCATGATAGATACCTCTTCAGGAGGGAGGGGATGATCTCGATCAACTCCCTCTCTGGTTATTTAATCGGCAGCAAATTCTGTGAGCCGACACGCATCCGGCGCGTCAGGTCGCCGGACTGGACGCTACTTTGCTTTCTCCAGGGTCGGTTCGGTGAGGGGCGTGATGCGCCAGCCCTGCTGCTCCAGCAGGGCGAGCAGCCCATGCTCGCCGTAAAGATGCAGGGCCCCTACCACGATAAAGCTCTCGTTCGGCAGGCTGGGCCACTTCTTGACCCAGTTGCGGTTGCGCTCTGCCAGCAGGGTCTGTTCCAGCCAGGCTTGCAGCTTGGGCGGCGCCATCTCCTCCCTGAGCAGATTGATGAGGGTGGCCTCGTCCCCGTTCTGCCAGGCGGTCATCACGGCGTCGAACCCCTGCTGGATGTCGGGCAGCTCGTCCAGGGTGCTCTCCAGCATCAGGGTCTGGTTGTCGCCGACGCTCGCGAGATAGCCGAGCTGCTCCAGCAGGGTCTCCAGCCCGACGATGGGTTTGCCGCCGTCGTTCGCCCGCTTGGCGAAGTGCTGGTCGACACCGTATTCACTGCGATAGCCGGTGCGCTCCAGGGCCGCCTGGGTCAGGGTAATGGCCGCAAACCAGGGACGCAGCGGGGCCAGCATGCTCTCGTTCAGACCGTTCTGGCCCGCGGCGATGAGGGTGCGACGGTAGAGGTCGATGGGCAGGTGATCCTTGAGGGTCTTGCCGTCGACGAGCCGGGTGATGGCGCCCATCTCCTGCCACTGCTCCTGGCTGATGTGGGTCATATCCACCTCCATCACCAGGGCGCGGCTCTGCTGCCAGGCGCGCTCCACCGGGTCCGGCAGGGGATAGAGAGAGGGTTTGCCCGCATGGATGGACCCCAGCAGCCAGTGCTGTTCGTTGCCCTTGTTGATGCGGTAGAAGGCCGGATCGGCCATGGCATGGAGCGGCAGCAGCAGGCAGAGCAGGAAGGAGAGCAGCGTGGGATGGAATCTCATGAGGCACCTTATGTGAGCTGGATGAGTGCTCTATGATAAGTCCTCATTTGTCACAGCCAAGAGGTTTCCCATGCCCCACCTTCGTTTTCGGGCAGTTTCTGTCGACACCCTGCAGCGGATAAGCGCCCCCCTGATGACGGATCTCTGCGCCCTGACCGGTGGCAAGCCGGAGTTCGTCACCCTGGAGTGCGTGCCGAGCCAGTGGGTACGAGATGGCCAGCCCGAAGCCGGTTTCCCCTTCGTGGAGCTGGTCTGGTTCGAGCGACCGCAGGAGATGCAGGATGCCGCCGCCGCCCTCATCACCCGCCACCTGAAAGGGGTGCTGGGGGAGCAGACCTATGTGGTGGTGCAGGTGCTGCCCATCGTCAAGAGTCACTACTACAGCAACGGCCAGCACTATTGAGATTGAGCGGGTATCGTTGCTAAGACAGGTGCATGTCAAGAGGAGGCCCGCCGAGGGCCCCTGCCGTCCGGGCTCCCTTTATCAGGCGGATTTGATCAGCAGCTTGTCAAGCCAGCGGCTTGGCAGCAGGCGGCGCAGCACGGTAAACAATTTGGTCGGGAAGGTGACCGGGTAGCGGTGCCTGGGACGCTTGCTCGTGAGCGCATGCAGTAACGGCGGGATGCAGGCCTCGCTTGGCAGGGTAAAGCCCCGGGCACCCCCTTCACGCTCCAGCCTGGCCAGCGTCTGGGCATAGGCGTCCTGATGGCGGCTCGCGCTCGGGTCTATGTGGCGCAGGAAGGCCTCCCGGGCATTGGCGCGAAACCGGGTGTCGATGGGGCCGGGTTCGATCAGGCTGACGTGCACGCCGCTGCCCGCGAGTTCCAGGCGCAGGGTATCGGTATAGCCTTCCAGCGCGAACTTGCTGGCGTTGTAGGCGCCACGATACTTCATGGCCACCAGGCCAAGCACCGAGCTGTTCTGTACGATGCGCCCCTCGCCTGCCGCCAGCATGGGGGGCAATATCTGGCGAATGAGGTGATGCCAGCCAAAGAGGTTGGTCTCGAACTGCTCGCGCAGCGCCTCGGTGGGCAGATCTTCCAGCGCACCGGGCTGGCCGTAGGCGCCGTTGTTGAAGAGGCCGTAGAGGCGCCCTTCTGCCAGGGCCAGCGCCTCTGCCGCCCCTCGCTCTATGCTGGCGCTGTCCGCCAGATCCAGTTGCACCGCCAACAGACCCTGCTGCTGCAGCAGGGCCACATCCTCGCCCTTGCGGGCGGAAGCGATGACGGTGAAGCCCCGGGCGCCGAGCTTTCTTGCGGCGGCGAGGCCGATGCCGCTGGAGCAGCCGGTGACGAGCACGAAGGGATGGGGCATGAGCATGGTCCTGATTGACGGCCGGCAGGTGGCCCGAAGCTGGCATGGTAGCGTGGTGCCACCAAAAACAAAACCGGGCCAGAGGCCCGGTTTTCGGTCACGTCAGATGCCTGATTACATGATGGTGAACGGCATGATGATGTGGAACTTGACGTCATGCTCGGAGCTGAACATGTTCGGGTAGTACCAGCTGCCCTTGTCGTCCTGTTCGTTGTTGTAGTCGGTGTAGTGCAGCTTGAACAGGGTGCCCTTCAGCTTGCCGTCCTGCACTGTGTACATGACGTCGAAGTTGGCTGCCCACTCTTTGCCGCCTTCCAGGGACTTGTCGCCGTTGTTGGCATCCCAGCCGTAGGCACCGGAGACACCCACGCCCCAGCCCGGTGCACCCACCAGATCATCCAGGGAACGAGTCACGCCGAAGAACAGGGCTTTCTCGTCGTTGTGGTTCCAGTCGGAGCGGGAATCCCACCAGATTTCGTTCGCGCCCTGGGAGTTGCCGTAGCCGCGGGTCAGACGGGGCAGGTAGTTGCCCAGATCCCCTTCAGCCTTGGTCCACAGGCCTTCCAGACGGAAGCCATAGGGGCCGGCTGCCCAGCTGGCGGTCAGGGCTTGTTGCCAGGCCAGGCCGTCATAGTCGCTGTTCTCGGTGTCGGAACCGTAGAACTGGTAGCTGGTGTTCAGGCCACCCAGTACGTCGAACTTGTGGGCCAGCTTGAAGTGGTAGCTGTCCATGTAGCCTTCGGACTGACCGAAGCCGGCGGTGACGGCAGTGCCGTTCTCGAAGGTGTAGCGAGCGGCCAGACCGTGGATGTAGTCGATCTTGTTCGCATCGGTGAAGGGATCGCTGGCATAGGGGCTGCTCTTGGAGAAGCCGGTGGTGTTCTTGAACCAGGGAGCTTTGTACTCGTCGGCGATGGCGTAGGTCAGGTAGAGGCCGCCGAAGGTGCCTTCGATCTGGCCACCACGGTAGGTACCGGGTTGATAGGACCAGTTGACGCCGAGGATGCCGGGTACATAGAGCTGGGTGTAACCACCCTTGGCGGTGACGGCGTCACCGAACTTGAATTTCAGGGCGGCGTTGGAGAGGCTGAAGCCGTTCTCGGGAACGCCGTCACCACCTGAACCCCACTTGTCGCCCCAGAAGGAGAACTCGTTCTCTTCGTTGACGCCATTGCTCTCGTCAACGGCCAGATCGTAGGCACCGAAGCCGCCCACGTCGACGCCGACCACACCCCATGCATAGCCGGAGTTGAAGTTCAGGGCTGCCTGGGTGGTGGCATGGCTCAGGTTGGAGTGGTATTTGCCATCCTGACCCGGACCGGCCTGGACGCGATCACGCTCACGCTGGAAGTAGAACAGGCCACCGGTGAGCTTGCCTTCGTCGATGAAGGCGCTGTAGGACTTGCCGTATTCCGGGCTCATCATGTCTTGAGCGGCGAACGCCATGCCGGGGGCGACCAGTGCCGCGACCACGGCAGCACTCAACGCGGCGCGCTTGAAGATCACTTTTTCCATTTGTTATTGCTCCTGATTTTATGGACTTAGCTTTTTTATCCGGCAGCCGGGTAGGCACCCGCCGCTCGGTATTGGCATTGCAATCAACACCCCGAAGGGCAAAAAAATGGTTCTCTGTCGTGCCCTTGTGCCTGATGCCTTGGCGCATCGGTCGGGGCTATCTGCATCGTTACAGTCGTTATTTTTTGGCTGTCGATCCTTGGCGATCTGACATCACCAAGAGTACGTTCGCGGTGCGAAATATCAATGTAAAGTTCCCGGCAAGTTTCAAAAATATGACCGAGTGCAAATAATCATGATTCTTGGTGTGGGCACTCCCAGGCCACTCATGTCGGCAATGACAACGCTTTCATGGTGATTTCACCGTTCTCCTGCGCAGATCTTGCCGTCAAGGCAGAACTTTCTTTGTTAACCCGGTGGCAACATATAATTTTGTATCACAAAAAAAGATGGGCCCGGCCGGATGCCCACTGTCGTGAGCGTGAGCCGTCGCCCCGACAGACAGGGGGACCAGAGATGTGAAAGGGGTGAGGGAGCCTGTGACTGAATGGATGAGGCAACCCGTCATCGCCCGTGAAGACGTGACGGGAGTATCAGGGGAAGGGTTGCGGCAAGGCCGTACTGCGGGCAGGTAGACAGGGAACGCGCCCCGGGTCTGGTGCGTTCCAGGCCCGGGGGTTATCAGCTCTGGCTCAGG
This sequence comes from Aeromonas sp. ASNIH7, assembly GCF_002903485.1. Classification (NCBI taxonomy): domain Bacteria; kingdom Pseudomonadati; phylum Pseudomonadota; class Gammaproteobacteria; order Aeromonadales; family Aeromonadaceae; genus Aeromonas; species Aeromonas sp. ASNIH7. Next base: position 964,036 of record NZ_CP026226.1, on the reverse strand, counting down.
ATCCGGGGGATCTGCTGGGCCTGGTGGTGGATGTGCTCCGAGACCTGTACCGAGAGGCGGCTGCCCTGGCGGGCGTGCTGGCTGATGCGACCGATGAGGGCGGCGAAGCTCGCCAGCCTGTGCTCCTGACTCTTGGCATTGTCGGCCCCTTGCAGGGCGATGACGGCGGTGCTGCGCGCCATCTCCCGCACCGTCAGGGTGGTCTGGCGCAGCTGCTCCGCCTGCTGGCGCTGCTCGGCGGCCTCTGCGGTGATGCGGGCCAGCACGGTGGCGAGCTGATCCCCCGCCTGGGTGAGGCTGGCCAGGATCTCGGTGATCTGGCCGAGGGAGCGCTGGGTGTCGGCGGAGAGGTGGCGCACCTCGTCGGCTACCACCGCGAAGCCGCGTCCCTGCTCCCCGGCCCTGGCCGCCTCGATGGCGGCGTTGAGGGCCAGCAGGTTGGTCTGCTGGGAGATATGGCCGATGACGTCGACGATGGCAGTCACGTCCTCCACCGAGCGGGTCAGCTGGGCCAGGGCGCCGCTGCTCTCGTCGATGGCGAGCCCGGTCTGGGCGGTAGCCGTCAGCATGCCCCCTACCAGCCGCTCGCTCTGGCTCATGGAGTGTTCATTGTGCTGGGCGTGCTGGGCGATTTCGGCGGCGACCTGGTGCACCTCGCTGGCGAGCTGGTTGAGCTCCTGCATCATGGTGTCGCTCTCATCCACCGCCTGCTCCGTGGTGCGGGTGCTGTGATGGATCTCCTGCACCTGCTCCACCATCTCCTGCAGGCTGGAAGAGACGCTGGAGAGCTGCCCCGCCTTCTGCTGCTGATCCTGTTGCAGGCGCTGTATCAGGCGGTTGTAGCTCGCGACGATGTCCGCCAGTTCGTTGCGCTCGCGCCCCGGGGTCAGGAGCTGGGCCTGACCCGTGGCGTCGAGCTGCAGGAAGGCTGCCCGCAGTTGCAGCAGGGGCCTGACCAGCCAGCGACGCTGCACCAGGGCGAACAGCAGGGCCACCACGACCAGGCAGAGCGCCAGCATGCCGAGCACGGTGGCCAGCTCCCGGTTCATGGTCTGACGGGCGGCGGCGAGTTGCTCACCCAATTGCTCCCCCGCTTGCAGCAGCTGGGTGATGTCCTGCTGCACCATCTGACGAGCAGCCTGCTGCTGTTGCAGCGCCTTGCGGCTGTTTTCCAGCTCCTGGGGATAGCGCTTGAGCAGGGAGGTCAGCTCGGCTTTGGGCTGATCCCCGAGCTCCTTGCGTATCGGCTCTCCCAGGGTGAATTCGTCGGCCGGTGCCTCCTCGAAAAGTGCCAGGCTCGGCAGGGCGGCCAGGGAGTCGGCCTGCTTTTGCAGGGCAGCCAGCTCGAATTGCAGCCCTTCGAGACGCTTGGCACTCGCCTGCTCCATGTAGTTCTGGCGCTGGTGGGCGAGGGAGGGGAGGGCGGTCAGGATGTCGGCCGCCCCCTGGCGATACTGCTCGGCAAGGGCCGGATCCCGCCCGGCGGCTGCTCCCTGCTGGCCGTAACGGAGCAAGGCTTTGGCCTGGGTGGTCAACTCGTTCTCGGCATTTTGCAGCAACCACTGGCTGTTGCCGGAGAGCTTGCCCGCCGCCAGATAGTCGCCGTCAATGCGGGTTTTCATCTGCTCAAGCCGGGCGTTTAGCGGCTGGGTCTGGGGATCCTCCAGGCGGGACAACAGCGCCAGCGCCTGCTGGCGCACTCCCTGGGCCTGGGCCAGCAGCAGGGGATCCCCGCTGCCGAGATAGTCGCGAAGCGCCCCCTGCAGCGGACCGCTCAGTTGCTGTTGCAGGCGCTCCTGCAGACGCTGGGCCTGGGCCGAGTGGTTGAATTGTTGCCAGCCATGATAGAGCGCGGTGGCCTGGACACCGGCCACCAGCAGCAAGACGAGGGAAGAGAGGGAGGCAAAATGGGCAATTTTCACATCAGATTCCTGCTTGAATCACGCAATGGGCGCGAGCTTAATCAGGTCTGATGGCGTTTTTATGACAGTGGCCGTGCCAGCTCCCGTTGATTTGGGCTTTTCACCAGCAGGCCGAGCAGGGCGCCGCCCATGATGAGCCCCCCCGCCAGCAGATGGCGCGGGGTGAGCGCCTCGCCGTTGAGCCAGACCAGCAGCAGGGTGCTCAGCAAGGGAGTGAGGTAGGCGAGCGCGCCGATGCGGCGCGGATCCCCGTCCCGCAGCGCCAGATACCAGGTGACGAAGGCCGCCCCCATGGGGCCGAGGGCGAGCCCGGCGATGAGCAGCCAGTCCCCCTGGGGGATCCGGGCGAATGGCAAGGGGCCTTCCAGCATCCATGCCAGCAGCAGGGCCAGGAGCCCTGCGGGCAGGCAGGCGGCGGCCGTGACCACGGCGGGAGCGGGAGGCAGGCGGCGGGAGAGCACGGAATAGGCGCCCCAGACGATGGCGGCGCCGAGGGCCAGCAGGTAGCCGGGCAGATGGGCCTGTTGCAACTGCAGGTGACCATCGACCATCACCAGCACCGATCCCGCGAGACCCAGGGCCCCGGCCAGCAGATGGTGCAGGCTCAGGGGATGACCCGGCAGCAGCAAGGGGGTGAACAGGATGATGCACAGCGGCCACAGGTAGTTGATGAGGTTTGCCTCCAGCACGGGGGCGTGGCGAAAGCTTGTGAACAGCAGCAGGTGATAGAGCAGCAGGGCGGTGATGGTCACCAGCCAGGTGAGGGGGCTGGCGCGCCACTGGCGCCAGAATGGCAGGGTGCCCGCCCCGCAGAACAGCAGCACCAGCCCCACCAGCACGAGCGGCGAGACGCTGGTGATCCGGGAGGTGAGCGCGGCGAGGGAGGCCCACAACAAGATGGTGAGCAGGGCAAAACCGGTGGACTTGTCCCACCAGGAAGACGCAGGCATCCAACACTCCTTTGCAAGATGAATGAACGAAAAAGAGGGCCAGTCTAGCAGACTGGCCCTCGTCACACAGCGTTGCCGTGACGGTGCGGGTTATGACTCCCGGCTCGGGACGGCCCCTGCCGCCGGAGCCAGGGACTGCCCCTTGACGTACCAGACGATGAGGGCCAGCACCAGCAGCGGCAGCACGGGGTCGAACCAGGTGCCGCCGGAGCCGAACAGCAGGTTCAGCAGGGCGACGCCGGTGCCGCCGATGGCCCAGGCGATGGTGGTCGGGATGGACCAGACGATCATCTGCTGCTTGACGTCGGAGATCCCCATCATGCGGTTGACCACCCAGAACAGGCTGTCGTTGAAGTAACCGAAGAAGAGCGACCCCATGGTGGCGGCCTGGGCGGCCAGCAGCATGTTGACCCCGGGGATCTGCGCCAGGATGGGGGCGGAGATGGAGGCCGCCGTCACCATGGCCACGGTGCCGGACCCCTGGATGAGGCGCACCAGAGTCGCCACGATGAAGGGGATCAGGATGGGGGAGATGGGCAATTGGGCGATCTGCTCGGCCAGTTGCTGGCCTGCGCCACTGTCGCGCAGCACAGCCCCCAGCGCCCCACCGGCACCGGTCACCAGCAAGATGATGCCGGCGGATTGCAACCCCTCTTCCAGGCGGGCGGCGGTGGCGTGCCTGTCCATGTGCGGGACCAGGGTATAGACCGCCAGCAGCACGCTGATGGCCAGCGCGATGATGGGGGTGCCGATGAAGTTGATGCCCTGCACCAGGGGGTTCGCCATCAGCCCGTCCATGCCCTCCAGGGTGGCCAGAGTGGTGAAGATGGCCTTGACGAAGATTAGCACGATGGGCACCAGGATCGGCAGCAGCGACAGGGTCAGGCTCGGCAGGGTCTTGCCCTCCTTCTCCTTGAGGTACTGCTCATAGGTGGCTTGCAGCTCGTCCGGGGTCTGGGCGGCCTGGGCACCGAACTCGGGGTACTTCTTGTCGAGCCACTGGGCGTAGAAGACGATGCCGAGCACGCAGGGGATGGCCAGGGCCATGCCGGTCAGCAGCATGGCGCCGATGTCCACGCCAAACAGGCCGGCAACCCCCAGCGGGCCCGGGGTCGGCGGCACGGTATGGTGGGTTACCACCAGGCCGCCCGCGAGCGCCACCCCCAAGGTGAGCAGGGAGCGCTTGCCACTTTTTGCCAGCGCCTTGGCCACCGGATAGAGGATGACGAAGGCGGAATCCACGAAGATGGGGATGCTGACGATGTAGCCCGTGATGGCCAGTGCCCACTCCTCGCGGCGCTTGCCGAGCCACTTGATGAAGCTGTAGGCGATCTGTTCGGCGGCGCCGGAGACCTCAAGCAGGCGACCCATCATGACCCCGAGGCCGATGACGATGCCGATGCTGCCGAGGGTGGAGCCAAAGCCCTGGGTGATCACGGTGAGGGTCTTGTCGATGCTCATGCCGCCGGTGATCCCGGCGATGCAGGCCGCCGCCAGCATGGCGATCAGGGCGTGCACCCGGGTGCGGATGACCAGGAACACCAGCACGAAGACCGCGATGATGAGACCGATGATGGGGGTTGGGATGTCGCTCATGATGCCTCCTGCATGTCATGGGTGATGAAACTGTCGATGATGTCGGCAAACGTCCTGTCTGCCGCGAAGCCGAGGGCGCTGGCTCGCTGGTTGTCGATGCGTCCCGGCCAGCTCGCCACGATGCGCTCGATGGCCGGATCGGCGGCAAACTGCACCCGATCCCGGGCCGCCTGGCCACCGACCCGTGCGAGGGCCTCCAGCATTTCGCCGACGGTCACGCTGATGCCGGGCAGGTTGATGCTGCGGGCGTCACCGGTGGCGGGAAGTCTGGCCGCCAGCAGGAAGTTCGCGACCACGGTGGCGGGGCTGGAGAGCCAGAGGCGCAGATCCGGGCTCACCGGGCAGATGGCGCTCTCCCCTTGCAGCGGCTCGCGGATGATGCTGCTGACAAAGGAGGAGGCGGCGCGGTTCGGCTTGCCCGGCCGCACGCAGATGGTGGGCAGGCGCAATACCAGACCGTCGACGAAGCCCTTGCGGCTGTAGTCGTTGACCAGCAGTTCCCCCATGGCCTTCTGGGCGCCGTAGGAGGAGGTTGGGGTCAGGGCGGTACCGTCATTCACCAGCTCCGGCAGCGGGCCGCCATAGACGGCGAGCGAGCTGGTGAAGACGAAGCGGATGCCCGGCCGGGCATGGCGGCACGCCTCCAGCAGGGTGCGGGTGGTGTCCAGGTTGACCTGCCAGCCGAGATCGAAGTCCTGCTCCGCGTGGCTGCTGACGATGGCCGCCAGGTGGTAGACCACGGCGGTCCGCTCGCTGATGAGGGACTCGGCGACACCGGGTTCGGTGAGGTCGGCCCGCAGACAGCGAACCCTGGGGTCCGGCAGGGGGGATTGCGGCTGCTGGATGTCCACCAGCAGCAGCTCGGTGAAGGGGTGGGGGCCTTGCAGCAGGGCCCGGGCCAGTTTCTGGCCCAGGAAGCCACCGCCGCCGGTGATGATGATCTGCATCTTGTTATCCTCAGACTCGTTCATGTTCAGGGTCGTTATTGTTGTGTCAGCCAGCCCAGCCCTTCCCGGGTGCCGGCTCTGGGGTTGTACTCGCAGCCTATCCAGTCGTGGTAGCCCGCCTGCGCCAGCGCCTTGAACAGGTGGGGGTAGGCGATCTCCCCCTCGTCCGGCTCGTGGCGATCCGGCACCGAGGCGATCTGGACGTGGCCGATGGCCGGACCCAGCTTGCCGATGAGGCGGGTGAGATCCCCGTCCATGATCTGGGCGTGGTAGAGGTCAAGCTGCACCCCCACGTTGGGCCTGTCTATCTCCTGCACCAGGGCCAGGGCGTCGAGCTGGTGGGCCAGGAAGTAGCCGGGCACATCTCTATCGTTGAGCGGCTCCAGCAGCACCTTGATGCCGTCTTCGGCCAGGAAGTCGGCGGCGAAGCGGATGTTGTCGATCAGGGTCTGGCGGTGGGCCGAGAGGCTATGAGCAGGGTCCACGATGCCGCTCATGGCGTGTACCTTGGTGCAGCCGAGCGCCAGGGCATAGTCACGCACGCTTGGCAGGTGGCCGCGAAACTCCGCTTCCCGCCCCGGGATGGCAGCCATGCCGCGCTCACCTGCGCCCCAGTTGCCCGGCGGCATGTTGAACAGGGCCTGGGAGAGCCCCTGCTCGCGCAAGCGGCGGCCCAGCTCTGCGGCCGGCCACTCGTAGGGGAAGAGGAACTCCACCGCCTCGAAGCCTGCGTCGCGGGCGGCGGCGAAGCGCTCCAGAAACGGCACCTCGGTAAACAGCATGGTGAGATTGGCGGCAAACTTGCTCATGGTTTCATCCTCCTCAATTCATCAATTTCGGGTTCGCTCAGGTAGCGGATGGAGTGGCCATGAAGCATCAGTGCCAGGCGTGCCGTCTCCTCCAGTTCTTCCATGTTGTTGACCGCATCCACCAGATCCTTGCCCGTCACCACGGGGCCGTGGTTGGCCAGCAGGAAGGCGTTGCCTTCGGGGGCGCGGCGCCCCAGCTCCTCGGCGATGCGGGCATCCCCCGGTTTGTAGTAGGGGATGAGCGGCAACTGGCCGACCCGCATCACGTAGTAGGGGGTGAAGGGGCGGATGACGTTGGCCGGAGCCAGCCCCTCCAGACAGGAGAGGGCGGTCAGGTGGGTGCAGTGCAGGTGCACCACGGCCCGGCAGTCCGGATTGTTGTGGTAGATGGCAAGGTGGAAGGCCACCTCCTTGGAGGGGCGATCACCTCCCAGGTGTTCCCCCTGCAGGTTGACGTGAGAGAGCCTGTCGGCGCTGAGCCGTCCCAGGCAGGAGCCGGTCGGGGTGGCGATCAGGGTGCCGTCCGGCAGCAGGGCGGAGAGGTTGCCGGCGCCCCCGGTGGCATATCCGCGCTGGAAGAGGGAGGCCCCCAGCATCACCATGGTGTCGCGCAGTGCCTGTTCAGTCATGGAAGTACTCCTGAGCCTTGTCGAAGAAGTCGTCGCTCCCGAAATTGCCGGACTTGAGGGCCAGCGACAGGGGGGAGTCGATGGCCCGCACCCAGGGCACACCGGGGGCGATCTGCGGGCCTATGTGGAACGCCTTGACGCCGAGGGCCTGGGTGACCCGGCTCGAGGTCTCGCCACCGGCGATGATGAAGCGGTCCACGCCGGCGCCTTGCAGCAGTTGGGCGAGGCGGGCAAAGCAGTGTTCCACCGCGTCGCTGGCCGCCTGCTGGCCGTGGGTTTCCTGAATGCGGGCCAGCTCCGCCGGGCTGGTGGTGGCGTAGACCAGCGGCGCCGGGGTCCGGGGCTGGTCCAGTACCCAGCGCGCCAGCTCGGCCGGGTAGTCGGCCTCTTCGAGGCAGCGCACCACATCCAGCGCCAGGGCAGGAGCGTGCTGGCGATAGCGGGCCACCTGACGGTTGGTCATCTCGGAGCAGGAGCCCGACAGCACCGCGGTGCGGGTGCCTCTGGGCCAGCCCGCTTCGCGGGCACCCTGCAGATCGCCGCTCCCAAGCTGACGGGCCAGGCCGATGGCGAGGCCGGATCCGCCGGTCACCAGGGGCATGTCGAGGGCGGCGGTGGCGATGTCCAGCAGGTGCTGCTCGGTCAGGGTGTCGACCACGGCGTAGCGCACACCCGCTTGCGTTAGCTGCTCAAAGGCGTCGGCAATGGCGCCGGGACCCTGTGCGATGGTATTGAACGGCACCAGACCGGCGCGGCCCTGGGCTTGCCCCTCCATCAGCCGCAGCAGGTTGCTGTCGGTCATGGGGGTGATGGGGTGATGGCGCATGCCGGACTCGGCGAGCGGCTGGGCGCCGACGAAGAGGTTGCCCTGATAGACGGTGCGACCGTTTACCGGCAGGGCCGGACAGATCAGGGTGAAGTGCTGGCCAAGCGCCGCCAGCAGGGCGTCGGTGACGGGGCCGATGTTGCCCGCTGCCGTGCTGTCGAAGGTGGAGCAGTACTTCTGGTAGATGCGCGGGCAGCCGCGGGCCTTGAGCCAGTCGAGGGCCGCCAGGGAGTCGCGCACTGCCTCATCGGCCGGGCAGGAGCGGCTCTTGAGGCTGATCACCACGGCGTCGACCCCGGTCAGATCCGCCTCTGCCGGGATGCCGGCAAACTGGATGGTGGAGAGGCCGTTCTCCACCAGGAAACCGGCGATGTCGGTGGCGCCGGTGAAGTCGTCTGCGATGACTCCGAGTTTCATGCTTGCTCCTCCTGACCCGGCAGGGTGATGCCTGAGAAGATCTTGATGACGGCGCTGTCATCTTCCTGGCCGTGGCCCGCGTTGCTGGCACCGAGGAACATGTTCAGCGCCGTGCTCGCGAGCGGCAGCGGGAAGCGCAGCGCCTTGGCGGTGTCCGCCACCAGGGTGAGATCCTTGACGAAGATGTCCACTGCGGAGCGGGCCTGGTAGTCACCGGCCAGCACCCGGGGCATGCGGTTTTCAAACATCCAGGAGTTGCCGGCGGCATGGGTCACCACGTCATACATGAGATCCAGGGACACCCCTGCCCGGCTGGCCAGCGCCATGGCCTCGGCGGCCACCGCGATGTGCACCCCGGCCAGCAGCTGGTGGATGATCTTGACTGTGCTGCCCTGGCCCGGCTCGCTGCCGACCCGGTAGACCTTGCCGGCCACCGCATCCAGCACCGGGGCCAGCTTGTCGAAGGCGGCGTCGGCGCCTGCGGCCATCACCGTCATCTCGCCGGCATCGGCCTTGATGGCACCACCGGAAACCGGCGCATCCAGCATCGGCAACCCCATCTGCGCCAGCTCGGCGGCCAGGGCGCTCGCCTCTTCGGCAGCGATGGTGGAAGAGACCATGATGGCGGTGCCCGGTTTGAGGTGGCGAGCCAGCCCCGCTTCGCCGAGCAGGATGCGGCGCACCTGGGTGGCGTTGACCACCAGCAACAGCACGGCATCGAGCGTCTCGGCCAGGGGCCTGGCATCGGCCATGACGGCGGCGGCACCGGCCTGCTGCAACTGGCCGCGAGCCTGTTCGCTGAGGTCGATGCCATAGGTGGTGAGCCCGGCCCGCAGGCAGGAACGGGCGGCGCCCATGCCCATGGCGCCCAGGCCGATGACCGCAACATGATAGGGAGTGCTCATCTCGTGATTCCTCGATTACGACTGATGAGCAGATAGTAGAGGCTTGCGGCGATGAAATATCAGGCAGTCGTCACAAAAAATAACTTAATTGGTGTTAATTTTTGTTATTTATGAGGGTTGAGATTCTTTCGAGTCAAATTTTGGCGTTTTTTGTGTGAATAAATGTGATTTGTGAGCCCGTTTCAGGTTATTTATCATTTTTTCCCAGGTCGCTGGGGTAGAATGGCACCTTCCTTTTCCCGAGGCGCGAGGCAAGATGATTCCCGTAGAGCGACAGCAACGTATCCTGCAACTGCTGGCAGAGCGCGGCGTGGTCAGCATAGTGGAGCTGACCGACTGGCTGCAGGTCTCCCACATGACCATCAGGCGCGACATCCAGAAGCTGGAGGAGCAGGGGCGGGTACTCTCCGTTTCCGGCGGGGTCAGCCTCTCCCAGCGGATCAAGAGCGAGCCCTCCCACGCCGCCAAGCGCAGCCTGATGCAGGGGGCCAAGCTGGCCATTGCGCGGCTCGCCGCCGCCCAGGTGAGCGAGGGGAGCACCGTCTATCTGGATGCCGGTACCACCTCCCTGGAGCTGGCCCGGGAGCTGGCGCTTCGGGAAGATTTGATGATAGTGACCAACGACTTCATGGTCTGCGCCTACCTCATCGAGCACGGCCGCTGCCGCCTCTATCACACCGGAGGGCAGGTCATTCGCGAGAACCAGTCCTGTGCCGGGGAGGCCACCGCCCACTTCCTGCGCAACCTCCATCTGGACATCGCCTTCCTGTCAGCCTCCTCCTGGGACAGTCAGGGGATCTCCACCCCGAGCGAACAGAAGGTGCCGGTGAAGCGAGCCGTGGTGGAGTCGGCGGCGACCCGCATCCTTATCTGCGATTCGTCCAAATATGGCAAGGTGGGGACTTTCAACGTGGTGAGCTGGGATGCGATCGATCAGGTGATCACCGACGAGCAACTGCCCCAGAGCGCCCGCGAGGCATTGGCACAGCACGGGGTCAGGGTGACCATGGCGCCGCTGGCCAGTCTGGTGGCCAGCGCCGAACAGGGGTAAGGAGAGGGGCGACAGGCGGCGAACCACAGCGCCACCCGGCCGGGATCAGCGACCCTCTGCGGCCGGTGCGTCCGTCAGCTTGGCGGAGCCCTGGATCACCTCCCCCGCCTTCTCGATGTCCCGCCCCATCCCGTGGATGGTGTTGCAGCCCAGCAACCAGAGGCTGGTGCAGAGCACCAGCAGCATGCGATTCGTCTTCATCCTTGCTCCTTTCATGCTATGGGGTCAGTTTGAGCAGGCGCCCCTGGCCTGAATCCGTCAACAGGTAGAGGGCGCCGTCGGGGCCCTCCTTGACGGTACGGATCCGCTCCCCCAGATCAGTCAGCAGCCGCTCCGCCGACACTATCTTGTCTCCGTCGAGGTGCAGGCGCAACAAGGCCTGACCACGCAGGGCGCCGACGAACAGATCCCCCTGCCACTCCCTGAACAAGTCCCCCTGATAAAAGGTCATGCCCGAGGGGGCGATGGAGGGCACCCAGATCCAGCGCGGTGCCGTCATGCCCGGCGCGCTCTGGCCCACGCCAATCTTGCCGCCCCCGTACTCCTCGCCGAATGTCACTTTGGGCCAGCCGTAGTTGTGGCCGGGCAGGATGAGGTTGACCTCGTCCCCGCCCTGGGGACCGTGCTCGTGAGCCCAGAACTGCTGGCTGCCCGGGCGCAGGGCCGCCCCCTGCATGTTGCGATGGCCCAGGCTCCAGATCTCCGGCAGGGCCCCCGGCGTCTTGACGAAGGGGTTGTCGGCGGGGACCCGGCCATCCTTGTGCAGGCGCACCGTCTTGCCGAGGTGGTTGTCCAGCGTCTGGGCCCGCTCCCGCTCGCTGTAGCGATCCCCCAGGGTGATGAAGAGGTGGTCATCCGTCAGCACCAGGCGGGAGCCGAAGTGGGCGCCGCCGGCCACCTTGGGCTCTTGGCGAAACAGCAGTTGCCAGTCGACGAGGGCCTCTTTTTGCAGTCGGGCCCGGGCCACGGCGGTGCCGGCGCCTCCGTCCCCCGGCTCGCTGTAGCTGAGATAGAGCCAGCCATCGCCGTCCAGGGCGAGATCGAGCAGACCCCCCTGACCCGTGGCGGCGAGGGGCGGCAGGCCGGAGACCACATGGCGGTTGCCGCCCGCATCGATGCGCAGCAGGCGCCCAGGGCGCTCGCTGACGAGGTAGCCGCCATCCGGCAGGAAGGCGAGCCCCCAGGGGTAGCGTAGCTCCCCCGCCACCGGGGTCAGGGTCAGTGCCCGCACCGGGAGCACCAGGCAGACAAGCAGCAGGGCAAACAGTCGCAACATGGGACCTCCTCGAGCGGCCAGACCTGAATGTCGCTGAAGTATAGGGGAGGCAAACGGGAAAACGTGAGCAACAACAAGCCATTGGGTGATACCGGCGGTGCCGGTTGTTCCTTGGGGCAGGAAGGGAAAGGGGGTGAGCCAGGGCTCACCCCCCTCTGGCTAGAAGAGGGCTGGCACGATGCGAAGCGGGTGATCCGATGGTTTGACTTTGCCTATCTTGCGCTTGGGCAGCTTCACCGGCTCCGCCGGCAGCGCCTCGTAGGGGATGTGCGCCAGCAGGTGGGAGATGATGTTGAGGCGCACCCGTTTCTTGTCCTCGGAGTGGGCCACGAACCAGGGGGCCCAGGCGGTGTCGGTGGCGATGAACATGGCATCCCGCGCCCGGGTGTAGTCATCCCAGCGATCGAAGGACTTGATGTCCATGGGGGAGAGCTTCCAGATCTTGCGGCCATCGTCGATGCGATCACGCAGCCGCCGCTCCTGCTCTTGTGGGGTCACCTCCAGCCAGTACTTCAGCAGAATGATGCCAGAGTCCACCAGGGCTTTTTCCACCATGGGGGTGCCAGCTAGGAATTTGTCGCTCGCCTCCTCGCTGCAAAAACCCATGATGCGCTCCACCCCGGCCCGGTTGTACCAGCTGCGATCGAAGATGACGATCTCCCCCGCCGCTGGCAGATGGGGGATGTAGCGCTGGAAGTAGAGCTGGCTTTTCTCCCGCTCCGTGGGGGCGGGCAGTGCGACGACCCGAAAGACCCGGGGGCTGACCCGCTCGGTGATCGCCTTGATGGTGCCCCCCTTTCCAGCCCCGTCGCGCCCCTCGAAGACGATGCAGACCTTGAGCCCCTTGTGCACCACCCACTGCTGCAGCCTGACCAGCTCCACGTGCAAGAGGCGCAGCGCCTTTTCGTATGCCTTGTTGCCAAGGGGCTTTTGCGCCTCGGCCACGACCGGTTCTTCCGTTCTGGATTTTCGTTTGCTGCCCATGATGTCCTTCTCTGTGTCTCGGCGAATGGAAGGCCGTCCTGCCGGACGGCGCCCTTCAAGGGTAGATGACGGTGTGCCGCCACCGGGAGTGGCAACTACCGGGGGATGGCCGGGATCATCTTTGGTGGGGCTCGCGGGGTTGTTGGTGGCAGTGAGACATTGAAGAGGGGGGGCGGGACCTGGCCGCCATGGATGCAGGGGAAATGGCGCAGAAACGCACAAGGGGCTGGCATCATGACGATGCCAGCCCCTTGCTGTGTATGGTGTTCCCGACTGGAGTCGAACCAGTGGCCTGTCCCTTAGGAGGGGACCGCTCTATCCTGCTGAGCTACGGGAACCTTGTGGCGGGCATTATACAAGAAGCATTGTGCTTTTAAACCCTTGATTCCTATTCCAATACGGCCAGGTCACCGATTTGGAGATTGAACGGCGAATATTTGTTCTGACTGCTGATGATGGCGCCATCCTCGAACACCTGCACCACCTCGAACAGACCGTCTGCGGGGTTGCGCATCACCCTGGACTTGCCATAGGGGTCGGCGAAGTCGGCGCTGTGCTGGACCCGGAACTGGTCCCCGAGTTTGACCCCGTTGCGACGGCCCAGGTTGATGTGGGGGCCGCGCTCGTGCTGGGCCACGATCCGGGCGGTGACGGGGGCACAGGCGAGTTCGGCGGCGATGTCCTGGGCCGCCTCCTTCAACTGGTAGCCCACCTCCTGGCCAAAGCTCGACTGCCAGAACTGGCCGCCGCTGCTGCCCACCTGTTCCCGCTTGGAGAAGGTCCAGTTGGCGCGGCCCTTGTACTCCTTGCGGCCGAGCAGGCTGCCGTTAATGCCGTCGAACAGGTAGAGCTGCATGGAGAAATTGCGCACGGGATCCTCATACCAGCTGGTGAGGGCGTTGCCCTGGGGCTCGAGGGAGAGGTCGTCGATGCTGCCGAGCACCAGATACTGGCTGTCGGTGCGCAGGCTCAGGGCCTTGATCTCCTCGAGGGCGCTGCGATCCCCCTGTTGCAGATGGAGAGGGTCGATGCGCAGATTCTCGTCCAGCCACTGGCGAGCGACCACCTGGGGCGTCGTCGCCAGGGTTTCAAACAGCCGGCGGGAGAGATCGGCGGGCATGTCGTCCAGGGCACCGGTGCTCGCCTGGTCCGGGTAGCGCATGCGCAGGCGCACCAGCGTCAAATCCTTGGCGTAGTGCTGGGTCTGACAGATCTGCCGCTCCGCCTGGATGTCGGCCACGAGGGTGATGTACATGCGGCCGTTGCGCACCTCTTCGCGCTTGAGGCGGTACTGGCGGATGTCGCCGCCGGAGCGGATCTGGATCTGCTCGGAGCGCAGGCTGCCGTTTTCCAGGCGCTGGATGCTGGAGACGGAGGCGCCGCTGGCCAGCAGCGCCTGGCGCAGGGCATCCCGGGTCGCCTGCTCGCGGGCGTAGACCTCGTCGCCCCCCAGAATGGCGGCACTGCCCTGGGCCTCGATAAGTTCGGCCCTGGCCGACAGGCTGGCCAGCAGCAGGGTGAACAGCAGCGAAACTTTCATAACAAACACCTTGAGTGGGCGACCCCGCTGCCGCCGTGGGGCGGGTCAGGGATCCTGGACACAGATCCGGTCTGCACCGGAGCGGGTGACCAAATAAAAGCAAGAACCATGCCTTCTTCCCTGGCCGGAGCCCGTACGGTGGGCTCCGGTGGCACAGTGCACGCCTTTGCCCGGGGATCATCGAGGATCCTGCGCGCATTCCCGCCTCAAGTGTTGGCGGTTGCGACCGATAACAGGTCAGGTGCAGATACAGGAAAGGTATCCATGAAGAGAGTTATCACGGTGCTGGCGGTGGCGCTGGCATTGGTCGGTTGCGGGTCGGCCGACCCCATCAATCGGGAGCTGGGAGACCCTCGCCAGGCGGCGAAGGGGATGGAGCTCAACTGGCTGGTGGCCCGCATGACGGATCAGCTGATGGAGCGCAAGTCCCTCACCACCCTGACCGAGCCCATTGCTGTCGCCTCCTTTGTCGATCTCGACACCCTGAAGGACACCAACTGGATGGGGCAGCAGATCGAGGAGAGCTTCATCTACGAGCTGAACCGGCGCGGGGAAGTGGTGGTGGACTTCAAGACCACGGGCAACATCCAGGTGACCCCGCAGGGGGACTTCGTGATGAGCCGCAACTACAAGGATCTCTCGTCCCGGCTACCCATCTCCCGCATCCTGACCGGCACCTTCAGCCGCAATCAGCAGGGGATCCTGGTCAACGCCCGCATCATCGATCTGCGCACCAAGATGGTGGAGACCACGGCCCAGAGCCTGATCCCGAAACAATATTTGTCCGGTGCCAGCAACTCCTTTGGCCGGGCCTCCATCAATCGCGGTTACCTGATGCGGGGGGGCCAGAGCCCGTCCGGTCATCTGGTCAACCTGACCCCTTGAGGTGGCGCGTCATGAAGCGTGAAGCGGGCTGGCTGACATTGAGCCGTGAAACATCGGGTGTGGTGAACAGGAAAACGGGGAAACAGCGATGAAAATCTTGTTGGGTTGCCTGATGGCCATGTTGCTGACGGCGTGCAGTGGCAACCGGGTGGTGAACTATGACGTGGGCGAGAAGCCCGATGACTTCCCGGTGCTCAAGGCGGTGGGGTATGCGGTGATCGACATCCAGCCCGGCCCCTCCCAGTCCGAGAAGATGTTGCAGGCGATCCGCGCCTCCAAGATGGACGCCTACCGGGAGCTGGCGGAGCAGCTCAACGGCCAGCAGGTGCGCGGCCAGAGCAGCTACAAGGACCTGACCCAGACCTCCAACTCCCTGGATGTGTCGGTGGCGGGCATGGTGCGCGGTGCCCGGGTGGTGGCGACCTATCCCCGTGGCAACACCTATGCCACCGAGCTGGAGCTCGACACCCGCAACCTCTATCACCTGAACCAGCTGATGGCGGGCCAGTTCTAGGGCGGGTCCGGGGGGCGCCGGCATGAGCCCGGCGATCATCACGGCACAGACAAAGGCGAGCGCAGGCTCGCCTTTTTGTTTGGTCGGGAAGGGGCTCGGATCTGCGGGGAATAACCGGGGTTGGCGCCTTGGACGGGATAGGGCCTGGTGAGGATAACCGGGATTGGCGTCTTGGGGGGAGAGCTGGTCTTCTGCAGGAGAAACGGACTTGATGGGCTGGGCGGGATCCGGCCTGTGGCGAGGAAAAAGGGGGCTGAGATCGAACAAGAGGTGCCCGGGCGCCGGAATAGCAGCCTTTATTGTTTAGGTAAATCTAACGATGCTGCCATATCGTTAAATAAATTCAAACGATAGAAAGGCCCGGCAGGCGGCAAAAGGAGGCCGCAACGGGAGGAAGATGGCCTGATGGTGAGTGGAAAGACAGCAGCGCCAGGATCCCGGGTCCGCGAGGGAGGGGGGGGAGGGCGGTTTAACGCCGGAAGGGAGGGGCGGGACCGGGCGCGTCTCACGGGGAGGGCGCAGAGAGCACAAAGGCGAGCCGGGGCTCGCCTTTGTGTGGCAGGGGAGGGATCCGCTCCCCATCAGCTTCCCATCAAGACAGGCGGCACGGCGGTCGGCTTGACGTCTTCGCTCGGGTAGCAGCCCAGCACCTTGATGTAGCGGGTGATCTTGGTCAGCTCCAGCAGGGCGGCCTGCATGGCCGGGGTCTGCAGGTTGGCGGAGACATCCAGGTAGAACATCTCCTCCCAGGGGTTGCCCTGCACCGGACGGGATTCGAGCTTGGTCATGTTGATCTCGTGGCTGCGCAGCACCAGCAGCGCCTCCACCAGGGAGCCCGGCTTCTGGGAGGTGGACATAATGAGGGTGGTCTTGGCCGGGATCTGGGGTGCCACGTCGATGGGCTTGCGCGCCACCACGATGAAGCGGCTGTAGTTCTCCTTCTGGTTGGCGAGCTGCTCGGCCAGCACGTCCAGGCCATAGAGCTCGCCGCCGGCGGCGCTGCCGATGGCCGCCGCTTCCGGGCTTGCCAGCTCCTTGACCTTCATCATGGCGCTGGAGGAGGAGTCGCAGATTTCGTGGCGCGCCCCTTCCAGCTTGCTGAGGTAATGGGAGCACTGCTGGAACACCTGGGGATGGGCGTAGAAGGTCTTGATGCGTTCGATCTCGGTGGGCACGGCGGTGAGGATGCAGTGCTCGATGGGATAGGTGAGCTCACCCACGATGGAGAGGGTGGTGTGCTGCATCACGTCGTATACCTCGTTGATGGAGCCCGAGCTGGTGTTCTCGATGGGCAGCACCCCGAAGGCGGCGCGGCCCGACTCCACGGTGTCCAGCACCTCGCGGAAGTTCTGGCAGTTCACCTCGATCACCTGATCCTTGTAGCGGGCCAGGTACTTGCGGGCGGCCAGGCTCGAGTAGGAGCCGCGCGGTCCCAGGTAGGCGACGCTGGTCATGGGCTCCTGCTGCTGGGGGTTGAGCAGGCTCTGCAGGTAGGCCTGCTGGGAGAGCACGGAGTCTTCGATGATGGTGTGGTAGATGCGGGTGATGTACTGGGCATCCAGTCCGAGGGCGCGCCCTTTCTGGATCAGGGCGACCAGCAAGTCCTGTTCGCGCTGGTGGTCACGGATGGGACGGGGATTGGCCTGCTTGGCGCGGGCGACCTCGATGCTGAGGGTCTTGCGTTTGGCCAGCAGGGCGAGCAGCTCCTGATCCAACTGGGTGATGTCGTGTCTGATCTCGTCGAGCGTTGCCATGGTGGTTCCCTATCCAGTGATTCTGTGGTGTGTGGTGCAAAAAAAAGCCTCCGCTGGGGAGGCTCGATTCGTCTTTGGTTTCTGTTTACGCGAATGGTTCACGTGACGACGGGCCTTCCCTCATGTGGGCCGGGTAAACGAGAAAACAAAGAAGAATGGTGTGTTCATGGGCGTGTCCTGAATGTAACGCCATAACCATTAAGGGATTTGGCGGTGCGATGCAAGTAAAACTTGCCCGGGGGCGTTGAACGGGGCAGGGTGGTGGCTCGGGTTGCCGGGGGAGAGTGAGCGTCGTTCTGGTCCCTGTTTATGGCAACCACCGTGACCACATCCGTGGCAACAACACACAGAGGGGACGAGACGATGGCGGTGATCTTCGATCTGGGCAGGGTGGTGGTGCGCTGGGATCCGGTGGCCATAGTGAGTGCGGTGCGCGGACCTGAGGGGGCGACTGGGATCGCGGAGCAGCTGTTCAACCACCCGGACTGGCTGGAGGTGGACAGGGGGACCCTCTCCCTGCACACCATGGCCCGTCAGGCGCAGGGGCGCACCGGCCTGTCGATGGCGGAGAATCTGGCCATCTTGCAGGCGGTGCCGTCCTCCCTTGTGCCGGATCCCGCCATGGTGGCGCTCATCGAAGAATTGCACGGTGCAGGCCACACCCTCTATGCCCTCTCCAACATGGGGCACGCCAGCATCGACTGGCTGGAGCAGCATCAGTCCTTCTGGCGCTTCTTTCGCGGCAAGGTGGTGTCGGCCCGGGTGCGGATGCTCAAACCCGAGCCCGACATCTACCGCTATCTGCTGGTGTCGTTCGACCTGAGCGCGCAGGAGTGCCTCTTCATCGACGACAGCCCGGCCAACGTGGCGGCGGCCGAGGCGCTCGGTCTGCGGGGGCTGATCTTCACCGATCCGGCCCGGTGCCGGGCGCATCTGATCGCTCAGGGGTTGTTGCCTGCCTGAGGGGAGCCAGTTTCGCTTCGCAGCGAAAAAAGTGGGCAAAACCTTGATTGAGGGCAAATAACGTACAGCTTTATCCATGCTCTTTAAGTGTATATTCAGCTTGGGACGGGCAAAATGGTATCCAGTTCATCATCCGGAGTTGTTGTTATGGATGCCAATGTCGTTGCGCTGCATCGGGGATACGATCAGACCTTTCAAGCCAGGGAACAGAGGCTCATCAACACCCTGGCCGGTTACAGCGAACTGCTTGTCTCCTTCTCCGGCCGACTGGAATCCTGCTACAGCATGGATCTGTGCCGGGCCAGCGGGGTGCGATTTCGCGCCATCACCCTGGACAACCCCACCCTCAGCCGCCAGTCGGTGGCCAGGGCACAGCGCTACTGCCGGCACTACGGCATCCCCCATCAGGTGCTCAAGACCGACGAGATGATCTTCAGCGCGCACCTGGGCCACCTCGCCGAGGTGACCGACCCGGTGCGCTACCTCTGCCAGCAGCTCGAACATGAAGAGGGCCCGCCGCTGCTGATGTCGGCCTCGGTGGAGGAGAAGCGGGAGTACCTGCGCCGATTCCACAGCCTGCCCGCCAACACCCTCTGGATCTTTGCCGAGCAGGGGATGACCAACCGGGATTTTCGCTACGGCTTTCACAAGCGGCAACTGGCGCTCTGGGGAGACGTGGGGGAGGCCTGCCTGAGCCGGCGGTTTGTCGATATGGCCTCCCTGGACAGGCGGCACCTGCGGATGGTCGACATGGCCGAGCAGATGCTGGTGGACATGGGGTTGGGGGGAGCCCAGGTCTTCTTCCATACCCTGGGTGACAGGGTCACCACCCTTGCGAGGATCCGGGTGCCCGAACGGCTGCGGGCCCTGGTGTTCGACATGCAGCCCACCATCCAGAAGGCCCTCAGGAGTGCCCAGTTCGATCTGGTGACCCTGGATCTGGCCACGCTGGAGGATCCCCACCCCCTGGTCATCTGAGCCGGGGCGTAACGTGAGGGGGTCATAGGCAAGGAGGGCGCGACTCTTTATACTGCCCCCTTCGCATCCTTTATCGAGTGCCTGCCCATGAAACCCCTCTCCCGACTGCTGGTCGCCCTCTGTCTGTGCCCTCTGCTGGCCGAGGCGGCTCCCCTGCACCAGATCACCTTGCCGGATGGTCGCCAGGTGCAACTCAATGACGATTTCACCTGGGAATACCTGCTGGTCAAGCCGGCAGCCACGGTAGCCGGTCAGGCAGTGACGGCGAGTGTCGCGGCCCCGGTGCTGACCGAGCAGGCCATGGCCCATCCCGACTTGCTCTCCCAGGCGACCCGGGACGGCATCACGGTGAAGCTGGACCAGGTGGCGGGGGACGATCCCCTCAGCCTGCAGTTCGTGGTGAGCAACACCGGCAGTCGCAACGTGGTGCGCGTCAACGGCAGCCTGACCCTGTTCAGCGCCGACGGGGTGCAGCTCTCGAGCGAGCCCGTGCGCTTCTGGGTCGGGGAGAACCGCCTGCCTGACTCCTACCTGCGCAAGGGGGAGGCACGCACCTCCCGGGCCATCGAGCTGGCACGACCCGCCGGCCTCACCGGCAAGCCGCTGGTGCGGGTGCAGATCGACGAGGTGGAGTTCCGCTAGGATGACGGCGGGGGAGCCCTCGCTCCCCCGCAGAGTGTTGCACCGGTAACCGCCAGCAATATCCGCTTACATCTGACATGGTTTGGCAACAGCTTGCTCCTCGGCGTTGCCCCCTTTGCCCGTCACAATGGCTCCATTCCAGTTAGGTCCGCCTAACTCAACCCATGGAGTCAACAAAATGCAAAAGATCGCACTGTCTGTTCTGGTTCTGGCCGGTCTCTCTTCCACCTCCGTCCTGGCGCAAGATGCCTTCAGCTATGCCAAGGGCTCTGCCACCTGGGCCCACACCAAGTCTGACTACATCGGTGGCAAGGATGGGGAGAACCGCGACTTCGGCGGCCTGAGCCTGGATCTCTCCAAGAGCTTCACCAGCAATGTCTATGGCCGGATCGGCAGCGAATACACCTCCCGCAGCAGCGGCAACGACAGCATGGCCATCTCCAGTCTGGGGATGGGTGTCTACACCCCCCTCAGCACCGGCCTGAACCTCTACGGTGAAACCGGCCTGATGGGCTACAGCCTGGAACGGGAGCTGGCCTCCGACGTGAACCACTCCGGTTGGGATACCCTGGCCCGCAAGAAGAGCGGCAGCCTCTACGGAGAAGTGGGCCTGCGCTACGACACCGGCGCCGTCGAGCTCTCCACCGGCTATCGCTACGCCAACATGACCGACGACATGCACGACTTCAAGGCGGGGGCGGCGTACAAGCTGACCCAGAACCTGGCCCTCACCGCCGACTACACCTATCGCAACTGGGATCTGCAAAAAGGCTCCATCTCCAGCCTGGGTGTGAAATACAGCTTCTGATCATCCTTCCTGCAGGGTCTTCACCTTTACCCATGACTTCGGTCATGGGTTTTTTTTATGGGGGCTGATCCGCCCGCCGCCCCCTGGCCGTATCAGTTCGCAATAGTTATACAGCTTCCAATTTTTTGTATAACTGCTATAACTTACTCAAGGCTTATACAAGGGGCTTCATTATGTACAAGATCAAGGTCGGTATCAGTGCCTGTCTGCTCGGCCAGGAAGTGCGCTTCGACGGGGGCCACAAACGCTCCAGTTTCTGCGAACGGGATCTGGGCGCCCATTTCGACTATCACCCCGTCTGCCCCGAGATGGCCATTGGCCTGGGTGCACCCCGCGCCGCCATCCGGCTGGTGAAGCGCCAGGGCGAGGTGCGGGCCGAGGCAAGCAACGGGAGCTTCGACGTCACCGACAAGCTGATTGCCTTCAGCGAGCAGAAGGCACGCCAGCTCGACTTCCTCTCCGGCTACATCCTCTGCGCCAAGTCCCCCAGCTGCGGCATGGAGCGGGTGCGTATCTATGGCGCCAACAACGAGGGGAGCGCCAAGGAGGGGGTCGGCCTCTTCGCCAAGGCGCTGATGGAGGCCAACCCCCTGCTGCCGGTGGAGGAAGATGGCCGCCTGTGCGACCCCATCCTGCGGGAGAACTTCGTGCTGCGGGTCTTCGCCTACCACGACTGGCAGCAGCTCTGCGCCCGGGGGATCACCGCCTCAGCCCTGATCCGCTTCCATTCACGCTACAAGTACCTGGTGCTCTCCCACGCCACCACCCACTACCGGGCGCTGGGGCGCCTGCTCGCCAACCTTGGCAAGGCCAACCTGCAGGAGGTGGCCGACAGCTACATCCAGGGGTTGATGGCTGCGCTGACTCTTCGCGCCAACCGCCGCAGCCACACCAATGTGCTGATGCACCTGCAGGGCTACTTCAAGCGGGTGCTGACCCCGGCCCAGAAGCAGGAGCTGTGCGACACCATCGACAAGTACCGCACCGGGGTCTTCCCGTTGCTGGTGCCCCTTACCCTGATCCGCCACTACCTGCGCGAGTACCCGAACCCCTATCTCGCCGAGCAGGTGTACCTCAATCCCCATCCCGACACGCTGAAATTGCGTTACGGGCTGTGAAGGTGTGGCTGGATTTGGCCGATCAGGCCTACCTCGACCTTCATCCCGACACGCTCAAGCTGCGCTACGGGCTCTGAACCCCCTGTGCAGGCCCCGGTGGATGACCGGGGCCTCTTTCCAACGTCTGATGGACTCTCTCATGTCTGATGAATCACAAGCCGCCGCGCCTCTCCCCGACGAGGGCGTCTACCCCATTCGCGAGGTCTCCCGCCTCACCGGCGTCAACGCCGTCACCCTGCGCGCCTGGCAGCGCCGCTACGGGCTGGTGCAACCGGCCCGAACCGAGAAGGGCCATCGTCTCTACAGCGAGCAGGATATCCGCCAGATAGGCGAGATCCTGAGCTGGCTGGAGCGGGGGGTGAGCATAGGTCAGGTGAAGGGGCTCCTGAGCGAGCCCCAGAGTGCGCCGGTGAGCGATCACTGGCAGCAGACCCTGGAGCAGTTCAGCCAGGCGCTGCTCGCCTTCAACCAGCGCAAGGCGGAGGCCGAGCTTGGCGATCTGCTGGCGAGCTACCCCTTCGAGCTGGTGCGCAGCCGGGTGCTGCAGCCCCTGGTGGAGCGGCTGCTGGGGCTGTGGCGCGAGCGCCCCGATGGCGAGTTGCTGCAACAGGTGTGGCTCGGCTGGCTGCATACCCGCTTCGCCCGCCACCTCATCGAGCAGGAGAAGGGCGTGCCCGTCACCCTGGCAAGCTGGGGGCAGGTGGGGCCGCTGGATCTGGTCTGGGCTGCGTATGAGCTCATCGGTCAGGGTTATGAGGTGCAACTGCTGGGGGCGGTGGAGCCCCGCTATGCCACCCTGCTGGAGGGGCGCGCCACTCCCCCCTGGCTGATCCTGCTGGGGGCCGGGCTCGGCAAGCAGGACCAGGCCGCCGAATGGCCTGAGGGTACCCGCTTCTTTGGCGAGCTGGGACGCCTCTACGATGAGCCGTGGCGGCGTGCCCGCAACTGGCACGCCACCCTGGCAGAGGTCAGTGCGACGACCCGCACTGCCAAGGCGAAGGGCAAGGGCGGGAGAACACCGTCATGAGGCTGGTCTGGTTTCGCAACGATCTGCGTCTGGCCGACAACCCGGCCCTGCGCCACGCCTGCGCCGGAGATGAACCGGTCGCCGCACTCTTCATCGTCTCGCCGACCCAGTGGCAGCAGCACAAGCTGGCCCCGGTCCGCCAGCGCTTCATGCTGGCACAGGTGGATGCCATGGGCCGCGAGCTGGCGGCCCTCGGCATTCCGCTTCATCTGCTGCGGGTCGAGACCTTTGCCGAGGTGCCGACGGCGCTGACGGCGCTTTGCCGGGAGCTCGGGGTGAGCCAGCTCTACGCCAACCAGGCCATCGAGATTGACGAGCTGCGCCGCGACCACGCCGTCAGCGCCGCGCTGGGGGAGCAGGGCATGACCAGCCACTGGTTCAACGGCTGCTGCGTGCTGCCGCCCGGTCGGGTGCTGACCGGGTCGGGGGAGATGTTCAAGGTCTTCACCCCCTTCAGCCGCGCCTGGCTCAAGGCTCTCGAGGAGGATGGCTTCGTCATTCACCGTGCCCCCGCACCACGCGGCGAGCCGTTGCCGTGGCTGCCCCTGGCCGAGCGGGAGTGGGTGGACGACGGGCTGGGGGAGCTGACGGCGGACACCCGCTGGCCGGTGGGGGAGGCCGAGGCGAGCCGCCGGTTGCACGCTTTTCTGGATCAGGCGGTGCTCGATTACGGCGAGACCCGGGACTTTCCGGCGCTGGCGGGCACCTCCGTGCTCTCCCCCTATCTGGCGGCGGGCATCATCAGTGCCCGCCAGTGCGTGGGGGCGCTGCAGCAGCGTCTCGGCTACCGGCCCCAGTCGAAGGCCCAACCCGGTTTCGTCTGGCTCAACGAGCTCATCTGGCGCGAGTTCTACCGCCACTTGCTGGTGCTGATCCCGAGCCTCTCCATGAACCGCCCCTTCAAGCCGGAGACGGCGGCCCTGCCGTGGAGCTGGGATCCAGATGCCTTCGCCGCCTGGTGCGAGGGGCGCACCGGCTACCCCGTGGTCGATGCGGCCATGCGCTGTCTCAACGCCACCGGCTGGATGCACAACCGGCTGCGGATGATAGTGGCGAGCTTCCTCACCAAGGATCTCCACATCCACTGGCGGCTTGGGGAGGACTACTTCATGAGTCGGCTCATCGACGGGGATCTGGCGGCCAACAATGGCGGCTGGCAGTGGGCGGCGGGGACCGGGGCCGATGCGGCGCCCTATTTCCGGGTCTTCAACCCCACCACCCAGGGGCAACGATTTGATCCACAAGGGGAGTTCATTCGTACCTGGGTCACTGAGCTGGCGGATGTGCCTGCTGCCTATCTCCACGAGCCCCACGACTGGTTGCGGCTCAAGGGGCGGCAGGATTATCCGGCCCCCATGGTGGATCATGCCGTTGCACGGGTGAGGGCCATCGAGATGTTCCGCGAACTGGAGAAAAACTAGCATGAATGACGCGCTGGCCCGCTTTGTCATCCTCTACCTGCAATTGGACAAGCATCAGTTGCACCGCTTGCCGGAGGTCTATGCCGATGAGGTGCTCTTCATCGATCCTGCGCACCGGATAGAGGGGCTGGCCGCGCTCACCCGCTACTTTTCCTCCCTTTATGAGCGCCTTGCCCAGTGCAGCTTCGAGATAACGAGTCAGCAGCAGTCGGGCAACGAAGCCTGGCTCGCCTGGGTCATGACCTTCTCCCACCCCAGGATTGCCGGTGGCCGGGCTGTCAGGGTCGAGGGGGCCACCCGGCTGACGTTCGACTCCTGGGGCAAGGTGTGCCTGCACCGGGACTACTTCGATCTCGGGGCCATGCTCTACGAGCAGTTGCCGCTGCTGGGGCCCGTGGTACGTGCCATCAAGGGGAGGCTGGGGACATGAGCGGCCGGGTGCTGATCACCGGGGCCACCTCGGGCATCGGCCGCCAGCTGGCGCTGGATTATCGGCGCGCCGGCTGGCAGGTGTGGGGTTGTGGCCGGGACGAGGTGCGCTTGCAGGCACTGGCCGACCTGGGGATCACCCCTTTGCGATTCGATGCGCGCGACAGCGCCGCCATGGCCGGGGTGGCCGCGAGTCTGCCCGCCCTCGACCTGCTCATTCTCAATGCGGGCAATTGTGAATACATGGATCCGGCAGAAGGCTTTGATGGCGCCTTGTTTGCCCGGGTCATCGAGACCAACCTCATTGCCACCGGCAACGCCCTGGCCGCCTTGCTGCCGCGGCTGGGGGCGGGTGGACGGCTTGCCATCGTCAGCTCCTCGGTGAGCTGGCTGCCCCTGCCACGGGCGGAGGCCTATGGCGCCTCCAAGGCGGCCCTCGATTATCTGGCGGATACGTTGCGCCTGGATCTGGCCAGCAAGGGCATCGGGGTGACTCTGATCCGCCCGGGCTTCGTGCAGACGCCGCTCACCGACAAGAATGATTTTCCCATGCCCTGCCTGGTGACGGTGGAAGAGGCTTCCCGCGCCATCATGACGGGGCTTGCCGCCGGTCGCCACCAGATCCACTTTCCCCGTCGCTTCATCTGGCTGCTGCGCCTGCTCGGCGCCCTGCCGACAGGGCTCTGGCTGCGCCTTGGCCGCACACTCGTTTCGAAAGGACGCCCTTCATGAAGAAAAAGATCGCCATCGTCGGCTCCGGTATCTCCGGTCTCACCGCCGGTTTTCTGCTCCACAAGCTGCATGACATCACCCTGTTCGAGGCGGCGCCGACCCTGGGAGGCCACACCGCCACCGTGGAGGTGGAACAGGCTGGGCGCCACTATGCCATCGACACCGGCTTCATCGTCTTCAATGACCGCACCTATCCCAACTTCCTCAAATTGCTGGAGCGCATCGGGGTGGGGCGCCAACCCGCCGAGATGAGCTTCTCGGTCAAGAGTCCCGAGGGGATGGAGTACAACGGTCACAACCTCGATACCCTGTTCGCCCGGCGCCGCAATCTGCTGAGCCCGCGCTTCTATCGCTTCGTCGCCGAGATCCTGCGCTTCAACCGGGAGGCGCGGGCCTGGCTGGCCGCGCATCGCCAGCGGGAGCTGACCCCCGAGCTGACCCTGGGGGACTTCCTGCAGGCGGGGAAATTCAGCGACTATTTCGCCCGCCACTACATCCTGCCCATGGGGGCGGCCATCTGGTCCTCCACCCTGGCGGACATGCGTGCCTTCCCCTTGAGCTTCTTCCTGCGGTTTTTCGCCAACCACGGGCTGCTGGAGGTGGCGAACCGGCCCCAGTGGTATGTGATCCCGGGGGGCTCGCGAGAGTACATAGGGCCGCTCACGGCGGGCTGGCAGTCGCACATCCGCCTCGCTACCCCGGTGGAGGCGGTGCGCCGGGTGGCGGATGGCGTCGTGGTCACCAGCCAGGGGCAGGAGGCCCATTTTGACGAGGTGATCTTCGCCTGCCACAGCGATCAGGCCCTGGCCCTGCTGGCGGATGCGAGCGAGGGAGAGAGGGCCATCCTCGGGAACATGCCCTATCAGGCCAACGACGTCTGGCTGCACACCGACGCCTCCTGCCTGCCGATGCGCCGCAAGGCGTGGGCGAGCTGGAACTACCAGCTCGGTGAGGATGACGGGGCGCGCCCCCTGGTGAGCTACAACATGAACATCCTGCAGGGGGTGAGCTCCCCAGCGCCCTTCTGCGTCAGCCTCAATCCCCGTGGACGGGTGGACGAGAGCAAGGTGTTGCGCCGTTTCGTCTATCATCATCCGGTATTCAATCAGGGCTCCATCGCCGCCCAGCAGCGACGGGGCGAGATCTGTGGCCATCAGCATACCCACTTCTGCGGGGCTTATTGGTACAACGGTTTTCACGAGGACGGGGTGCGCAGCGCCCTGGACGTGGCCAGACGCTTCGGGGCCGAGCTATGAGCGGCGCCGCGGCCTTGACGCAGGGGGACGAGGGAATGGGGGAGGGGATCAGCGCCATCTGGCAAGGCTCGGTGCGCCATCGCCGCTTCGCCCCCAGGGCCCACGCTTTTTCATACAGCCTCTTCATGCTGGGGCTGGATCTGGACGAACTGCCCGGGCTTGAGCAGGGGCGCTGGTTTACCGTGGAGCGGGCCGGACTGCTCTCGTTTCGCCGCGAGGACTATATGCGGGGCAGCGAAGGGCCCCTCAAGCAGGCGGTCTGGGACAAGGTGGCGGCCCTTGGGGGGGATGCGGAGCCCGGCGGGCGGGTGCTGCTCCTTGGCAACGTGCGCTGCCTCGGGTTTTATTTCAGCCCGGTTAATTTCTATTTCTGCGATCGGGCGGGGGAGACCCGCTACCTGCTGGCGGAGGTCTCCAATACCCCCTGGAACGAGCGCCACTACTACCTGCTGGATCTGGCGGCGCTCTCCCCCCATGACAAGGATTTTCATGTCTCCCCCTTCATGGGGCTGGGGATGCGCTACCACTGGCGCATCCGGGCGCCGAAAGAGGAGGCGCTGATCCATATCGAGAGCCACCCCGTATCCGGTGAGAGCAAGCTGTTTGACGCCACCCTGGCCCTGCGCCGCGCGCCGCTGTCGCGCAAGGGGCTGGCGGCGCTGCTGGCTCGCTGGCCCTGGATGACCCTGAAGGTGCTGCTCGGGATCTACTGGCAGGCCCTGCGCCTTTTGATCAAACGCACCCCCGTCTTCACCCATCCGGAGAGCCGCCCGTGACGCTGACACACCCGTTTAACTCCGCTTCCTGGTGTTGTCAGCAGCCCATGGTGCGGGTTCATCCCAACCGAACGACCCCACTCTTGACCCATTCGGAGAGCCGCTAATGGAACTTGCTCAATCAACCCTCTCTGCCTCTTTCATCGACAAGGGGGCCAAGCAACTGCTGCTCAAATTGCTGGCGCGCCTTGAGCAGGGCCAGCTGGTGCTCCACGACGGCAGCGAGTGCCACCGTTTCGGCAAGGCGGGCAGCGACCTGCATGCCGAGCTGGTGGTGCAGGATCCGGCGTTTTATCGCCGCCTGCTGCTGGGGGGTGCATCGCCGCAGGAGAGACCTGGGTGGAGGGTCTCTGGACCAGCCCGGAGCCGGTGGCACTGGTGCGCTTGCTGGCCCGCAATCTGCCGCTGCTCGACGCCCTGGAACGGCGCCTCGGCTGGCTCAGCTTCCCGTTCAACAAGGTGCGCCACTGGTTCAATCGCAATACCCTGACCGGTTCGCGCGCCAACATCGCCGCCCACTATGACCTTGGCAACACCCTCTATCAGGGCTTTCTCGACGATCACATGCAGTATTCGAGCGCCATCTATCCCCACCCGGATGCCACCCTGGAGGAGGGGCAGCAGGCCAAGCTGCGCACCATCTGCGAGCGGCTTGAGCTTGGGCCGGACGACCATCTGCTGGAGATAGGCACCGGCTGGGGCGGTCTCGCCGTCTATGCGGCCCGTCACTACGGCTGCCGGGTCACCACCACTACCATCTCCCGGGCCCAGCACGACTATGCCAAGGCGTGGATCGAGCGGGAGGGGCTGGGAGATCGCATCACCTTGCTGCTGGAGGATTACCGCAAGCTGGAGGGACGCTATGACAAGCTGGTCTCCATCGAGATGATCGAGGCGGTGGGGCACGCCTTCCTGCCCGACTATTTCCGCCAGTTGTCGCGCCTGCTCAAGCCCGGCGGACGCCTGCTGATCCAGGCCATCACCATCGCCGATCAGCGCCACGCCCAGTATCTGCGCGGGGTGGACTTCATCCAGCGCTACATCTTCCCGGGAGGCTGCCTGCCTTGCGTCTCCCAGATGGCGGGTCTGCTGGCGCGGGAGACCGACATGCAGCTGGTACGGCTGCACGATCACGGCCACCACTATGCCCGTACCCTGGCCCACTGGTGCGAACGCTTCCTGGCGCTGGCCCCGGAGCTGCCCAAGCTCGGTTACAGCCAGGATTTCATCCGGCTCTGGCACTTCTACTTCGCCTACTGTGAAGGGGGATTCTGGGAACGGGCCATCAGCCTGGTGCAACTGGAGGCCGCCAAGCCGGGGCCCCATGGCTGGTCCGGGGACTTGCCGGCAAGCGGTCGCTGATCATGTGGCAGTGGGCCCACCTGCTGGGATTCAACCTCTACTGGTTGCTGGCGGTGACATGGCAGCAACCGGGCCCGCTGCTCGGGATGCTGCTGCTCCATTTCATCTTCTCCCCCCGCCGTGGGCAGGACTGGCGCCTCATCCCGGTCGCCCTGGCAGGCTGCCTGCTCGACATCCTGCTCTGGCGCCTCGGCCTGTTTCACTTTCCGTCCGGTTTTCCGCTCTGGCTGTTGCTGCTCTGGTGCGGTTTCGCCCTGACCCTCTCCCACGGCCTTCCCTGGCTTCGCCCCTTGCCGCGCTGGCAACAGGGGCTGTTCGGCATGGTGGGGGGCGCCTCCTCCTATATGGCGGGGGCCGCCATGGGGGCAGTAAACTTACCCTGGGGCATCTGGACAAGCGCAGTGCTGCTGGCGGTGATCTGGATGTGGTGGTTACCCGTACTCCTGTGGGTAACGGTCAAGCTGGAGGGTGAGACGAGATGAACACCTTTTCGACCGACACCTTGTTGTTTTCCAAGTGGACCAGGGATGGCCAGTGCGAGCTGGCCGAGCGTTTCTACCTGGTGGTGGCCTGCCAGCGCGATGCCCAGGGGCATCTGGCGAGCGTGGTGATGCAGGATATCAACACCCTGCAGGAACAGGAGATGGACTGGCATGAACTGGAGGATCCCGCCCGTTGGCACATGGGGTGGAACTAGCCTGCTGCTGGCGGCCTTGAGCCTGCCACTGTTTGCGACCGCCCAGAGCGTTGCCGCCCCCTGGCAGGGGCTGCGTACCGTGGGACAGGGGGAGATGCGCTGGCTCTGGTTCAAGCTCTATGACGCCACCCTCTACAGCGAGAGCGGTCGCTATCAGCCGGGGCGCTACCCGCAGGCCCTCAGCATTACCTACGCGAGGGCCATCGAGCGCCAGGATCTGCTGGAGGCGACCGCCGCCGAGTGGCAGCGGCTCGGCCTTGGTAGCGAGAGTGAGCGCCAACGCTGGCTGGCTCGACTGGCCACGCTCTGGCCGGATGTCGCCCCCGGCGACAAGCTGGTTTTTTATGTGGACGAGCAAGGCACGGGCCACTTCTGGTTGCGAGATCGCCTCCTTGGCTCTCTCGATGATCCCGCCTTCGCCCCCGCGTTTCTTGCTATCTGGCTGACTGACGACAGCCGGGATCCCGCTCTGACCCGCCGCCTGCGCGGCCAATCCTGATGGAGTATTCCATGAAGTTCTCTTCCTGGTGGCGTCTTGCCTGGTTGCTGCCCCTGCTGTGGCTCTCTGGTTGCGGCGCGGGTCTTGACGATTATCGCGGCTCCCGGCCGGGCTGGGATCTCGCCCGTTTCTTCAATGGCAAGCTGGTGGCCCACGGCCTGGTGACGGACCGCAGCGGCGAAGTGACCAGTCGCTTTCGGGTCGAGATGCAGGGGCACTGGCGAGAGGGCAAGGGGGAGCTGTTCGAGCAGTTCTACTTCGATGATGGCCGTCGGCAGACCCGCACCTGGTTTTTGAGCAAGGGGGCGGATGGCCACTGGCGCGGCACGGCTTCAGACGTGGTGGGGGAGGCGGTAGGCAAGACAGAGGGTTTCGCCCTCAACTGGCGTTATCAACTCGATCTGGCTCTGCCGGATGAGAGCGTGGTGAGGGTGAGCTTCGATGACTGGATGTATCTGCTGGACGACGATCGCCTGATCAACCGTGCGAAGATCAGCAAGTTCGGCATTTACCTCGGCGAGGTGATCCTCTATATCGAACGGCTTGAGCAATGAACGCCGGTGCATTTTTTGCCGACGATAGCCATTGGCTATTGATCGGCAAGGCACGAACGATTGTCCTTTGAGTCTGCTTCTGGATAAGCTGACTCCGTTCCCGATAATGCTTACCACCTGGAGGTGAATCATGAAGAGCCCCATTGGTCTTGATACCGTTCAATCACAAGCCCTGGCCGCCGAGCTCAACAAGCTGCTGGCCAGCTATCAGATCCTCTACATGAACGTCCGTGGCTTCCACTGGAACATCCGCGGCAACCAGTTCTTCGAGCTGCACCTGAAATTCGAAGAGATCTACAACGACCTGCTGCTGAAAGTCGATGCCCTGGCCGAACGCATTCTGACCCTGGATGGGGTGCCCCTGCACAGCTTCAGCGACTACATCCAGGTGTCCGCCATCCCCGAGCAGAAGGGGTTGCATGACGGTCGTGCCTGCGTGGAATCCCTGCTGGCGAGCTTCCGCGAACTGCTGGTTGCCCAGCGCCGCATCCTGGGTCAGGCCGCCGATGCCGGTGATGAAGGGACTGCGTCCATCCTCTCCGACTATGTGCAGCAGCAGGAAAAACTGGTCTGGATGCTGCGCGCCTATCTGGCCTGATGAACCTGGGGCCGGCTGCCCATGCTCCGGCCCGTATCATTGCCCCTGTTGTTGCAAACCCGAGTTGTCTCTCCTTGATTTCCCACCCGCTTGCCGCCCGATTTGGGCGGCTTTTTTCTATTTGATCTGCATCAATGAAACGTTAATTGGTAAATTGAATGCCTATTAAGTTTTCCAGGAGGGGAATAGAATCGCCACAAAACAGATAACTGAAATGTCCAATTAGGAGAGACATGATGTTTTGTGTGCAATGTGAACAGACTATTCGTACCCCGGCAGGCAACGGCTGCGCCTATGCACAAGGCATGTGCGGCAAGACGGCGGAAACCTCCGACCTGCAGGATGTGCTGATCTATACCCTGCAAGGGCTCAGCGCCTGGGCCCTGGCGGCCCGCGAGCACGGCATCGTCGACAGCGAAATAGACGCTTTCGTGCCCAAGGCGTTCTTTGCCACCCTCACCAACGTCAACTTCGACTCCGCTCGCATCGTCGCCTACGTCAACCAGGCACTGGCCTATCGCCAGCAACTGGCCGCCAAGCTGACACCGCTGGCGGTGCAGGCCGACACACTGCCCGCCGCGGCCAGCTTCGAGCCGGGTGCCGATCTGCTGGCCCAGCTTGCCCAGGCGCCGCAGACCGCGGTCAACCGGGGCAAGAACGAGGTCAACGAAGACATCATGGGGCTGCGCCTGCTCTGCCTCTATGGCCTCAAGGGGGCCGCCGCCTACATGGAACACGCCCGGGTGCTGGATCAGCAGGATGCCGGGGTCGCCGCCGAATTCCATCGCATCATGAGCTGGCTCGGCACGGATCCCTGCGATCTGGATCCCCTGTTCAAGTGCGCTATGGATATTGGCCTGCTGAACTTCAAAATCATGGAGATGCTGGATCTCGGTGAAACCACCGCCTTCGGCCATCCCGAGCCGACCCAGGTACGCGTCACTCCGGTACCGGGCAAGTGCATCCTGGTCTCCGGCCACGACATGGTGGATCTCAAGCTCATCCTGGAGCAGACCAGGGGCACTGGCATCAACGTCTACACCCATGGCGAGATGCTGCCGGCCCTGGCCTACCCCTTCTTCAAGCAGTACCCGCACCTGGTGGGTAACTATGGCTCCGCCTGGCAGAACCAGCAGAAGGAGTTTGCCAACTTCCCGGGCGCCGTGGTGATGACCTCCAACTGCATCATCGACCCGAACGTGGGCAACTACAGCGATCGCATCTTCACCCGCTCCATCGTCGGCTGGCCCGGTGTGACCCACCTGGAAGGGGAAGATTTCTCCGCCGTTATCGCCAAGGCGCAAGCGCTGGAAGGCTTCAAGCACGTTGAGCTCGAGCACTTCATCACCATCGGTTTTGCCCGCAACGCCCTGATGCAGGCCGCTCCTGCGGTGATCGACAAGGTCAAGGCTGGCGAAATCAGCCACTTCTTCCTGGTGGGGGGATGTGACGGTGACCGTGCCGAGCGCGCCTACTACACCGAGTTTGCCAAGGCGATCCCGCAGGACAGCCTGCTGCTGACCCTGGGCTGCGGCAAGTACAAGTTCAACAAGCTCGATTTCGGCGACATCGGCGGCATTCCCCGTCTGCTGGACGTGGGTCAGTGCAATGATGCCTACTCCGCCATCCAGCTGGCCCTGGCGCTCGCCGACGCGTTCGAGTGCGGCGTCAACGATCTGCCCCTGACCCTGGTGCTCTCCTGGTTCGAGCAAAAAGCCATCGTCATTTTGCTCACCCTGCTGGCGCTCGGCGTGAAGGACATCCGCACCGGCCCGACCGCCCCGGCCTTCCTCACCCCGGCCCTGCTCAAGGTGCTGGAGGAGCAGTTCGGCCTGAAAGGAACCACCACGGCAGACGCGGATCTCGCCGAGATCCTGGCGGCCTGAGCAAAGATACAGCCTTACACGCTCAGCATGTTGTAAGCCTTTGGCGAGCCTGATGGCTCGCCTTTTTTCAACGCTATTTCCGAGCAAGAGGAGCCTTGCGATGACCTCCACCTCTTTGAGCCTGCGCTGTATAGCCCGCCGGGCAGAGACCCACGACGTGGCGAGCTGGCAATTTGAACCCCTGGCTGGCGACCTGCCCTCCGTGCTGGCCGGCCAGTGCGTCACCCTGCACACGATGATTGACGGCAAGCCTCACTGCCGCGCCTACACCCTCTCCTCCAGCCCGCAGGATCCTTTCTGGCAGGTCACCATCAAGGATGTGGGGCTGGTCTCTCACCATCTGCACAAGAGCCTGCAAGTGGGGGACGAGATCCGGGTAGACGGCCCCTTCGGCGATTTCCACCTGACCGCGTTCCCCTGCGAGCGGCCGCTGCTGCTCAGCGCCGGCTCCGGCATCACCCCCATGTGGGCCATGCTGCGGGACGAGCTCGCCAAGCGACCGGACGCCGATATCCGCTTTATTCACAGCGCCAGAACCCCCGGGGATGTGATCTTCGCAAGGGAACTGGCTTCACTGGCCGAGGCTCATGCCGGTGTGCGCCATGCTTTAGTGCTGGAGAAAGTTGGGGAAGAGGCGCCAACGGCTCATCCCTGGGTTGGCCGGCTCACACCGGACATGTTGAGGGAACTGGCGCCAGACCTGCTGGCGCGCCACGTCTATCTGTGCGGGCCTGCCCCCTACATGACCGCAGTCTGCACCATGCTGGCGGAGCTGGGACTGCCGGCAGCGCAGTTGCACCAGGAGTCGTTCGGCCTGCCTGCTGGAACATCGAGTGCGGCGCCAGTTGCGGCCGGCAGCGACCACTTCTGGCTGACCCTCAAAAAGAGCGGCAAGAAAGTGAAGATCCTGCCGGGTCAGACCCTGCTGGCAGCGCTGGAGGGGGCGGGGGAGACCATGATGGCCGCTTGCCGCGCCGGGGTGTGCGGCGCCTGTCGCTGCACCACGGAAGGCGAAATCGAGCGCCAGAGCGTGATGACCTTGAGCGCGCAAGATCTCGAGAACGGGGTGGCGCTGGCCTGTTCCTGCACCGCCAGAGGGGATGTGAGCCTGGAGTACTGACGGGCGTCATTGGTATCCCGAGCTTTTCCCGGACGGGTCGTGCGGGTAGACTCAACCCCAGTTTCAGCAAAGTACGGGATAAAAAATGACAATTCTGGTGACGGGGGGAGCCGGTTACATCGGTTCCCACACCCTGGTCGAGCTGCTTGGTACCGGGCAGCAGGTCGTAGTACTGGACAACCTCTCCAACGCTTCCCCCGAATCTCTCAAACGGGTCGAGCGGATCACCGGCAAGCCGGTCACCTTCGTGGAAGGGGACATTCTGGACAGAGCCTGCCTGCAGCGGCTGTTTGCCGAGCACAGGATAGCATCCGTGATCCACTTCGCCGGCCTCAAGGCGGTGGGGGAATCCGGCCAGATCCCGCTCACCTACTATCAGAACAACATCACCGGCACCCTGGTGCTGTGCGAAGAGATGGCCAGGGCCGGCGTGTTCCGGCTGGTGTTCAGCTCCTCGGCCACCGTTTATGGGGATCCGGCCTCGGTACCCCTGCGGGAAGATTTCCCCACCAGCGCCACCAACCCCTATGGCCGCTCCAAGCTGATGGTCGAAGAGATCCTGCGTGACCTCTCCAAATCCGATCCTCGCTGGGCCATTGTGCTGCTGCGCTACTTCAACCCGGTGGGGGCTCACGAGAGCGGCCTCATCGGTGAAGATCCCAACGGCATCCCCAACAACCTGCTGCCTTACATTAGTCAAGTCGGCGTGGGCAAGCTCAAGGAGCTGGGGGTCTTTGGCAACGACTATCCAACCCCGGACGGCACCGGGGTGCGCGACTATATCCACGTGGTGGATCTCGCCATCGGTCACCTCAAAGCGTTGGCCCGCATCAAGAGTGATACCGGCGTCTTCACCTATAACCTCGGCACCGGTCAGGGCTATTCCGTGCTGGAGATGGTCAAGGCGTTCGAGGCAGCCAGTGGCCGTGCCATTCCCTACCAGATCAAGCCCCGTCGCCCCGGCGACATCGCCGAGTGCTGGGCTGAACCGGCTCTGGCCCGTGATGAGCTGGGCTGGCAGGCCGAGCGGGGGCTGGAGCAGATGATGATCGATACCTGGCGCTGGCAAAGCCAGAACCCGAACGGTTATGGCCCTGCTGCGAAGCCGTGATCAAGGGTCATGCGCTGCTCTTCGCCTTGCTGACAGCGTCTCGCGACCTGATGGTTTGCAGCCTGAATAGCAAAACGCCCCGGCATGCCGGGGCGTTTTTTCATGAACAACGCGCGGGTTACTGAATGCTCTTGCCGGCGCGGACATCCTTGATGATGGCCTTGAGGCTGGCCAGATCCCGCGGTGCGCCGCGCAGGATCTGATCGCCGATGATAAAGGCCGGGGTACCGGAAATGGCCATGGCTTCGGCCAGCGCCCGGTTGGTACCCAGATTCTGATCGATGCTGCTGTCCTTGATCTTCGCCTCTACCTTGCTCCAGTCCACGCCGGCGGCCCTGGCGACGTCTTTCACCTGGGCTTCATCGGAGAGGGGCCCCTGATGGGCGTACAGCTTGTCGTGGAAGGCCTGGTATTTGTCGGGCTGGCCGAGCTTCACCGCCAGCGCCGCGCGGGCGGCGTAGTAGGAGGTTTCGCTCAGGATGGGGAACTGCTTGTAGATGTAGCGGATCTCCTTGTCCTCAGAGAGCAGTTGCTGAATGAGGGGATGAGCGCGCTTGCAGTAGCCGCAGTTGTAGTCGAAGAACTCCACCACCGTCAGGCTGCCCTTGGGATTGCCGCTCTCGGGATCCTGGTTGGCGAAGAGCTGCTTGGCATGGGCTTCTATCAGCGTCTTGTCGTTCTCGGCCTGCTGGCTCTCCTGCTTGGCACGCAGGGCGTTGGACATCTCGACCAGGATCTCCGGATTCTTGACCAGATAGTCGCGCACGATCTGCTCGACATCGCTCTTGGTCAGCTCGCTCGCCTGCACGGGCGCCGCAAGCAGGGTCGCGCCGGTCAGGGCGGCGAACAGGGCATGTTTGATTCTCATAAGTCCATCTTGCTGGGGATGTGGTAGTGGCCCCTATAGTGGGTGAGTCTGTTTTCAAGTCAAGCCATCCGCTTGAAAAAGCACGGTTTGCAGAGGTTTTGCCGGTTTTGTGCGCCAGATAGCCCAATAAATGGGCAAACAAACGGAGTGGGGATTTACAAGGGCTGGGGGCATGGGTAATATGCGTCGCACTGCTGCGGAGGGGTGGCAGAGCGGCTGAATGCACCGGTCTTGAAAACCGGCGATGGGCGACCATCCGTGGGTTCAAATCCCACCTCCTCCGCCATCTACATAGCCCAACTGATTTATTCAGTTGGGCTTTTTTGTGTCTTCGGTTTTGGGTATGCCGCCGTGTGCCCGGATTTAGTTGACCATCGCGATCACTCCCAGGGCGTCACATTGGCGTACTTGTATTTGGCGTAGACGGGCTGGCCGTTGTAGGAACTGGGCGGGAAGCTCGGGTTGGCGCTGATCCAGTTATTCACAAACGTCTGCATCCAGCTGGTGACGGGGCGGCTCTCGCGGCGCACGCTCACCCATTTGTTCTGGGTGCGGCTGAAGACCTGCCAGGTGACTCCCGCCTCGTCGATGTTGAAGGCGTAGCGCTCCATGTTCCAGATGGAGATACCGTACTTGCCCAGGTCGATGTCCTGGGGATACTGACGCCCCTGGATCCAGACGTTGGTATGGAGCAGGTTGGTGCCCCCCATCAGCTCGATGTCGACTTCATAGTGAGAGCTGGTGCCTGCATCTCCGGTATAGGTAAAGAAGGAGCTGATGGTGCCGGGCACCGATCCTGCCTGCATCTGCACCTCATAACGACCCTTGCGGGTGTAGTTGTAGGTTCGCAGCTCAGCACAGCTCTTGTTCCCTTTGTCGGATTTCGCATGGAGGATGGCCGTGCCGGACTCCATCCAGACGTTGGCGGCGCGCCAGGTGCAGTCGAATTCTGACCCGCCATTGCGCCAACCATCAGAGACCTGCCAGTCCTGATTGCTCCACCACCATGCCGATGCCTGAGTGGAATATAATCCTCCCGCCATCAGCAATACTGACATCAGTCCAAGTTTACGCATATTATCCACATTCCTGTGTGTTTATTAATGAGTGTTTTATTGATGACTACAAGCAGCATCAGAATAGCCATAAACAGATATTGAAACTTATACTGGTATCGCGTCATGACAGTTTCATACTTTTGAAATTGCCTGAAAAAGGTATGAAAGACATGACGGCTGGCTGGTATAACCAGAATAAAAAAAGCCACCGTATATAACGGTGGCAAAAGCACGGACTCCCGATCCGATGAGTTAAAATCAGCTGGCTTGGCGGCGATAGATCTCGACCAGTTCGGTGGCCAGTTCGCGGCACAGAATGGAGGTCATCAGGTGATCCTGGGCATGTACCATGACCAGTGTCATCTTGGTCTTGCCTTCGCCCTCATCGGCTTCAATCAGTTTGGTTTGTACGGCATGGGCAGCCTTCCCCGCGTCGGTGGCCTGGAGCAGCAAGGCATCCGCTTCGCTGAACTGGCCAGCACGAGCCTGACGCAGGGCTTCGAAACAGAGACTGCGAGATTGGCCGGCATTGACGATGATGCCCATGACTGCTTCTTCAAGATCCATCATTTATGACTCCTTAAAATCCATTATTACGAGAGACGTTGGCGAACCATTCACCACTTTTCTTGACGGTGCGCTGCTGGCTTTCCAAATCAAGGCTGATGAATCCATAACGGTTCTTGTAGGCATTCATCCAGGACCAGTTGTCAATAAAGGTCCACAGGTGATAACCACGGCAATTACTTCCTTCGGCAATGGCGGTATGAATCCACTGGAGGTGGCCGCGAATGAAGTCGATACGATAATCGTCTTTTACCTGACCATCTTCACCAATGAATCTGTGCTCCCCTTCGACACCCATACCATTTTCGGAGATATAGCTTGGGATATTTCCATAGTTATCTCGCAGGTTGATCAATATGTCATAAATACCGCGCTCATATATTTCCCAGCCGCGATAAGGGTTCATTTTGCGGCCTGGCATCTCGTAATTCTCGAAGAACCAGTCAGGCAGGAAAGGGGAGTCCGGGTTGATGGCCGTCATGCGTGCCTTCACTCGCCGCGGCTGGTAGTAGTTGATGCCGAGCAGATCGATCTTGCCGGCGGCCAGCAGTTCGCAGTCGCCGCTTTGCACAACTGGCATCTGATCGTGCTCGCGCAGGATATCGATCAGCTCCTGGGGATAAACCCCCTTCACCGCAGGATCGAGGAAGGCACGGTTGAAGAACAGGTCGGCAATGAACGAGGCCTTCAAGTCTGCCGGGTTTGAAGAGCGCGGATAGGAGGGGGTCAGGTTCAGGACGATGCCGATCTGGCCGGGCAGGGAGAGTGTGCGATAACGCTTCACCGCCAGACTGTGGGCCAGCATCATGTGATAGGCCACCTGGGCTGCCCGTTTGAAGTCCATCTGGTTCGGGTAATGGAAGTCATACAGATACCCTCCTTCCACTACCACAACGGGTTCATTGAAGGTCATCCAGCAGGCGACGCGATCACCGAACAGTTTGAAGCAGAGCGCTGCGTACTCGGCATAGGCCGCCACGGTTTCGCGGCTCTCCCAGCCACCCTGCTCCTGCCAGTACATCGGCATGTCGAAGTGGAACAGGCCGATGAAGGGTTTGATCCCCTTGGCTAGCAGCTCATCGATAACCTTGTTGTAGAAGTCGACGGCCTCCTGGTTGACGGTGTGGCCATCCGGCAGCAACCGGGCCCAGGAGATGGATGTGCGGAAGCTGTTGTGGCCAATCTGTTCCATCAATGCGATGTCTTCACGATAACGATCGTAGAAGGTGGAGGTGTTGGCCGGGCCAACCTGACCGTGGAAACGGTGTGGCTCCGTCTCGAACCAGTGATCCCAGATGGTCGGTGCCTTGCCGCCCACATTGGCAGCTCCTTCCGATTGTGCGGCCGACGAGGCGCTACCCCACCAGAAGCCTTCGGGGAATGTATATTGCATTGCAGTTTCCTCTTGATGACCGGCGTGCAGGCGGCGTGGCGCCCGCACGCCTGGCGCTTACGCCTGACTCTGAATCGGTGTGATTGTGTCTGCTTTTTCTGATCTGGCGGCTTCTTCCGCTTCAGCCGTCTCGGCTTCCTGCTTGAGCAGGGTGCGTTCGTAAGCCCGCACGAAGGGGTAATACATCAGGGCGGAGATCCCCATGCAGATGAAGCACATGATGACCGGACTGAAGGCCCAGTTGGTCGCCCAGGAGGCGCCGATGGGGGCCGGCGTGGTCCATGCGGTCAGCATCACGACCTTCTCAACCAGACCCAGATCCACCGCGAACCAGGCCAGGATGGCGTTGATCACCGGCACCAGGATGAAGGGCAGGAAGAAGACCGGGTTCATGATGATGGGAGCACCAAACAGGATCGGCTCGTTGATGTTGAAGAACCCGGGGACCACGCCCATTCGTCCTATGGTGCGCAGGTGTACGGCGCGGCTGCGCATCAGCAGGAATGCCAGTGGCAAGGTGGAGCCCACGCCGCCGATAAACAGGAAGTGATCCCAGAAACCGGGCAGGAAGGTGTGGGGAATAGCTTGGCCGGCGGCCAATGCGGCCTGGTTGCTGGCCAGGTTTGCCATCCAGAAGGGGTTCATGATGCCGGTGACGATCATGGTGCCGTGGATGCCGGCAAACCAGAGGATCTGGCACAACAGCACCGCCAGCAAGACGGCAGGCAGGCTGTCGGAAGCCGCCACCAGCGGTTTGAGCATGGACATGATCGCCTCGGGCAGGATCATGCCAGTGGTTTCCTGCAGCAGCATGTTGAAGGGGTGCAGGGTCAGGATAATCGCCAGGACCGGGATCAGCACCTCGAAGGAGCGCGCCACCCCCATCGGCACCTGCTCGGGCAGACGGATGGTGATGTTGTTGCGCTTGAGCCAGGCATAGACCTCAGTCGAATAGATGGCGCAAATAAGAGCGGTAAAGATGCCCTGACCGGAGAAATACTGGGTGGAGATGGTGCCGTCTTTGTATTGCGCTGCCACCAGCATGAACGACATCAGCGACAGCAGGCCCGTGGTGATGGGGTCCAGGGAGTACTGCTTGGCCAGGCTGGATGCGACGCCCACCGAGATGAAGACTGTCATCAGCCCCATGCTCATGTTGAAGGGCAACATGAGTTCGGCACGATAGGTGTTGGAAAAATCGAGCCAGGCTCTGGCAAAGCCCCAGGTGGTTTCGCTGGAGATGGGTGGGAAGATGAAGACCAGCATGAAGCTGCCGACGATCATGAACGGCAGCGCGGCAATAAAACCGTCACGGATGGCCAGAACATAGCGTTGCTGGCCCAGTTTTCCTGCCAATGGGCCGATCCGTTGTTCGATCAACTTGACCAGCATCCCATAGAGTGAACTCATAGTGTGTGTCCTTCCTTGTGAGCACGCTTAACCAATCAGGGACAGGGCGTAGTCCAGCACCTTGTCGCCGCGCTGCATGCCGTAATCCATCATGTCGATAGGTTGTACCTTGATGCCGTGAGCCGCCGCCTTGGCTTGCAACTCCGGTTGCATGTACTTGATCTGCGGTCCCAGCAAGACCACCTGGTAATGGGGCATCTGGTCATCGAACTCCGATGCGCCAAAAGCCTTGATCTCGGCAGCCAGGCCCCGTTTTTCGGCTTCTACCAGCATTTTTTTCACCAGCAGGCTGGTGGACATCCCGGCAGAGCAGCACAACATGATTTTTTTCATGATCATTCCTCAGTTATTAAGCTGGGCTCACTATAGATCGATGCAACAAGGTGGGAAATCGATTTCACGAATGGGGTTTTGTAATTGTGATCGCGATCACTTGATGGATATTTGATATAAGGTCTATAAAATAAAATATCGTTATTTGTCAGTTAGTTATAATTGTTTTTATGATGTGATTTACGCCATGTTTATTCGACTTGGCATTTTGAAATATCGATTTCAAATCTGTCGTGGTTTTCATGCTGCTCCTGGACCCCTGCATGATGCAGGGGGCGCTTTCGGCATGGTGCCGATCCGGCGCCCATGCCAGCAATCCTGGATAACCGAGCCCATCGCCGTGCTCCTTCACCCTCTGGTGGCAGGGGGTCATGGTGGCGGCTAAGGGGCTCTGTACAGTGTCTTGCTCAGATGGCGGGCTCAGCCTGGGGTTGCCTTGTGGTTCTCGCTGAGGGTCACGAAACCCGATTCAGGAGCCGGGTATCTTGCTGTCCCGCCTTCTTCGCGCGCGGGGCACTGTAGAAGAGGCGGGGGGCGGGTGATGCCCAGATGGCGTCAGCAGATCTGATGGCAAATGAGGGATCAAGTGGATGCGCAAAATAAGGTGGCCAAGAGACGGACATGTAAATGACAGGGTTGCGAAGGTGCGGTCAGATGAAATGATCGATAAGAGAGGGTTCTGCTGCCGTCAGCCTCTGAATGATGATGGAAAAGGGAAAAGGAAAACGTAAAGCTGAGGGTGGCGACCGGTGCGGGAGCTGTCCTGGGCAAGAATGGCAGGGGAGTAAAACAATGCTCCGTCACGGGGACGGAGCATTGGAAGGGTGATCAGCGGGTCAATCCACCTTCATCCAGTACGCTGACCGTCCAGAAGAAGGGGGCATTCCAGTTGACGGTGACCTCGTTCAGCGTCCAGGCACCAATCTCATCTTTCCAGCAGGTCTGGCCGGTACACTTGCCCTTGAGGGTGGAGGCAACGGGATCGCTGAAGTTGATGGAGTTCGGTCCGCCCGAGAGTACACCTGGCGGAACCAGGGGAGACGCGGGGTCGATGGGGTGAGCCCAGAACCTGTGGTGCGGATTCTTCAGCGGACGGCTGCCGTAGCCCGACACATAGGACTGGTCGAGGGGGTTGCGGCCGAGCACATAGTCCATGGCATCGGACATGGCCTGCAGGTATTTGCGCTCTCCCGTGAAGTCATGGGCCAACCCGAGGAAGATGCTGCGGTTCATCAGGTTGGAGTTGGAGCCCCAGGGGTATTCGGTCGCCTGATAGGGGATAAGGTAACCCTCCGTCGCCACGCTCTTCTGGTAGCCGTCAGCTGCGGCGATGATAGCGGCGCGTGCCTTCTCCACTTCCTGTTTGCCCAGTTTGTTAGGCACCATGGCCAGCGTGATGGTCCCTGCGCTGCTGAGATCCTGCCAGTAGAGATCACCACTTGCGCTGCGATCCCCCTTGGGGGCAGCCAGATAGAGAGGGGACTGCTGGACGGCCTGCTTGTACTCGGCTTTGCCGGTGGTGGCAAACAGCTCGGCGGCAGCCCAGTAGAATTCGTCCTTCAGGTTGGTGTCATCATAGGGACCGGATCCCACAAAGTTGTCATAGGCATAGACGTCCGGATGGCGGTTGGCCGCCTTCCAGGCTCGTTCCGCTGCCTGCAGGCTGCGCTGTGCGAAGGCCGGATCCAGATTCTTCCATACGCGAGCGGACTGGGCGGCGGTGGCCGCCAGGTTCAGAGTCGCAGCCGTGCTGGGGTGGCTCAGGAAACGGGGTTGTGGATCCTTGTGGGGCGGGAGCGGCATCCCGGTCCAGGCTTCGTCGGCGACCTTGTGGAATACCATGCCGGAGGCATCGATCTCGGTCAGTTTCAGGCTGTCGAGCTGCTTGGACTGATCGCCTACCGGCACCCAGGCCTTCTTGCCTTCGGGCACCTGCATGGCGAGGAAGAACTCCATCATCCAGCGGGACTCGTCCAGCAGATCGTTGTAGCCGTTGTGCTGTTCCGGGATCTTGACCTTGCCGTCGGCAAAGGCGCTCTTGTCACCCTCTTTCGCCAGCTGCTCCCGTTCATAAAGGTTCATCAAGGTCCATACCGAGATCCCCCCGTTGACCACGTACTTGCCCTGATCGCCGGCGTCGTACCAGCCGCCGGTCACATCCAGCGTGAAGTCACAGCCAGGCCACTGGTTGCCTTTGGCGTCCTGCTTGTTGAAGCAGGTTACGTTCTCGGGCTTGTGTCCTGCCGGGCGAGCAAGGTCGGGGCGCTGGACATATTTGGCTTCGATGTCGATGCCGCTACGCTGCTGATAGAAGAAGGAGAGGGCATCGAATTTCATGGTGTGATAGATGTCATCGCCGATGCTGAACGGATGACTCTTCTGGCCGGCGACCTCCAGTACCAGGCCGGTGCCCGGGGTGGTGACCTGACTGAAGTCGGCAATCTGTACGTTCTCGCCGGATGCGGCATTCAGGCCAAAGGGCGTGGTCTTGCCTTCCGCGATGGTCTCACCCTGGGCATTGCGCAGGGTCCAGGGGAGCGAGTCCTTGCTGTCGGTGGCGATGGTCGCCCGTTTCAGAGCCTTGCTCAGATAGCCGACCTGGTTGACGCGCACGCTGCCCAGCTCCGATTTCTTGATCAAGGAGGGGCCCGATAGCGTGGCTTCACCGATACAGACAGTGGTCGGTGTCTGGGTGCCCATCTGAAGTTGGAACTGGGTCTTCTCGTCAGTGGCAGAAGGTGTGAACTGGATATCGAACGGTTTGGGCGTGCTGCCGAGGGCGAGGTCCTGCACCATGTAGTTGGTGTAGGGGGCGCCATCATGCTGGATCAGGGCCTTGACGTTGATGTCACTCTTGGCCATGGCAGTGAAATGGAGTTTGTAGGTTTGCCCCTGCACCAGGCCGAGATTGGACTGACCCAGGATGACATCCCAGGGATTGGAGCCCGACTCGGTGAAGGTGATACAGCCCATCTGGTTCTCGGCGTTCAGGGTCCCCCCGGCCGTCCACCATCCATCGGTTCCCTGGAAGCCCCCATTGGTCAGCAATTCACCCACAGGCCCGGCAGATGCCGAGGAGGTACCTGAACCAGATGCCCCTGCGCTGGGCAGTGAGCAGCCATGCAAGCCAATGACGCAAGACATGGCAAGCGTCAGGGCACTAAGCCGAGATGTTTTCATTGTTACCCCTTTGATCACAGACGGAAATAATGGCGTCGATTTTCGCACTCACGCAGAAAATGACCGAGTCATCCTGCGGCCCGCATTTCACTGTCAAGATTCACACACAGTCCCTGAGTGGAAATCGATTTCACGATTCAGGTAACAGTAAATTTTTTTGCAGATCAAGTTTGCTTTTATGAAATGTGATGGAGACGGCAAATTTTCGTTTATTGATATATTAATGCACTTGAATTGAATTCCATTGAATCCTTTCAACATTCCTCTGACTCCCGAGCCGTTTGGCCATATCGGTGTCGTTCCAGACAGCTCATGCGGCAAATCAATGTGATAGATTGCATTTAAATTATTGTTTTAATTTTATTTTTTTGATCTTCCTGACATGAGTCTACCCGTTCTCTCTGTTCCTTCCTGGGTATTCTGCTGATGATGCTCGCCCCCGAGTTTGTGAGTTGCATCACTATTTTCTCTTTCAGCGGGATCTTTGTCATGGCATGACAAAGATACTGCTGGAATGACGAAGAGATTTCTGTTTACCATTTAACATTCTTGCAATCGATTTCAAATTTGACTGTTTTTCAAGACGACTCGCCATGAACGATGAGTCCAGGCGATGAACGAGAACATCCGGAGAGTCATAAGGAAAATGCGTAAAACTACAGGTCTCACCAGGTCTATGACCTGCCTATTCGTGGGGTGCGGCATCTGGAGTGCCGGGATGGCGGATGAGTTGTCGACCATGCCCTATTTTTCCACCTGGCCGCAGATCCACAGCGCCATTACCAGGGACGAGGGGATGGAGCATCAGATCCAGGCTCTGCTCTCCCGGATGACCCTGGAGGAGAAGGTTGGCCAGATGATCCAGCCCGACTTTCGTGAAGTGACACCTGAGGAGGTGACGCGCTACAAGATTGGCTCC
This sequence comes from Aeromonas sp. ASNIH7, assembly GCF_002903485.1. Taxonomy (NCBI): domain Bacteria; kingdom Pseudomonadati; phylum Pseudomonadota; class Gammaproteobacteria; order Aeromonadales; family Aeromonadaceae; genus Aeromonas; species Aeromonas sp. ASNIH7. Next base: position 919,326 of record NZ_CP026226.1, on the reverse strand, counting down.
GTCCTCAACGGAGGGGGGGGCTGGCCCGGCAACAACAAACACGCGTCGGCCCAGGACTGGGCACACCAGGCCGACACCTATTGGCAAGCGGCGGAAGCGGGCTTTGAGGGCAGGGGGTATCGCATCCCCTTCATGTGGGCGACCGATGCGGTGCACGGCCACAACAACGTCTTCGCGGCGACCCTGTTCCCGCACAATATCGGCCTGGGGGCGGCGCGGGATCCGGATCTCATCTACCGTATCGGCCAGGTGACGGCGCGGGAAGTGGCCGCCACCGGGCTGGATTGGACCTTCGCCCCGACGGTGGCGGTGCCCAGGGATGATCGCTGGGGCCGGACCTATGAGGGCTATTCCGAAGATCCCGCCATCGTCTATCACTATGCCGGCGAGATGGTGCGTGGCCTGCAAGGTTCCGCGACGGATCTGCGCGGCCAGCACCATGTCATCTCGAACGTGAAACACTTCGTGGGGGACGGCGGTACCCTGAACGGGGTCGACCGGGGTCAGAACTTCTATTCGGAAGAGGACCTGCGCAACCTGCACGCGGTGGGCTACTTCTCGGGGCTGGATGCCGGTGCCCAGGTGGTCATGGCTTCGTTCAACAGCTGGCACAACGAGCTCAACCGCGACGTGCTGCCAGAAGACGGGGTGGAGTACAACGGCAAGCTGCACGGCAGCCGCTATCTGCTGACCGACGTGCTCAAGGGCAAGATGGGCTTTGATGGCCTTGTCGTCTCTGATTGGAACGGTCACAGCGAGATCGCCGGTTGCACCATGGGGAGCTGCCTGCCTGCGGTGCTGGCCGGGGTCGACATCTTCATGGTCACGGCGCGCAAGGACTGGATGGAGTTTCGCCAGAGCCTGCTCGATGGCGTGGCGAGCCGGCAGATCCCGATAAGCCGGATCGACGATGCCGTGACGCGTATCCTGCGGGTCAAGATGCGGGCCGGGCTGTGGGAGAAACCCATGCCGTCGGCCCGTGAGCTGGCGGGCAAGCAGGGTGAACTTGGTGCCGTGACGCACAAGGCGCTGGCCCGGGAGGCGGTACGCAAGTCGCTGGTGCTGCTCAAGAACGAGGGCAGGATCCTGCCCCTGAGCCGGCAGAGCCGGGTGCTGGTGGCTGGGAGCGCCGCCAACGATCTGGGCAAGCAGGTGGGGGGCTGGAGCCTGACCTGGCAAGGCAGCGAAAACGGGCGCGGTGATTTCCCCGGTGCCCAGAGCGTGCTGGATGCGGTGACCGCCACCGTCGGTGCGGATCATGTGCAGGTGAGCACGGGATCCGGTGAGTTTGCGGGAGCCAAGCCCGATGTCGCCATCCTGGTCATGGGGGAGGATCCCTATGCCGAGTGGTTCGGCGACATTCCTGACAACAAGACCCTTGCCTATGGGGATCTCAAGAGCAGCTATCACGAGGACCTGTTGACCCTCAAGCGGCTGAAGGCGGCCGGCATCCCCGTGGTGACCGTGCTTTTCTCCGGACGTCCGCTCTACGTCAATGAGGAGCTCAATCTCTCTTCCGCCTTTGTCGCCGCCTGGCTGCCGGGCACCGAGGGGGAGGGGATCACCGATCTGCTGTTCAGGGATGCCAAGGGCAAGGTGGCCCATGACTTCCAGGGACGCCTCTCCTTCTCGTGGCCCTTTGGCAAGTGCGCCACCACCATCAATCGCACGCCCACCCATATCCCGGGCTGGCAGCGTCCAGCCTTCGAGCAGGAGCCAGCGGGTGAGTACGCACCGCTCTTCCCCTATGGCTACGGGCTCAGCTACGGCAAGCCTTCCCCTGTGGCGGCCCGGGTCAGCAACCTCAATACCCTGACCCTGGATAATCGTACCTTCGGCTGCAACGAGAGCGACCCCGCCAAACTGAGCGCCGCTGACAAGGTGCTCGAGCTGTTCGGGCCAAAGGCGGGTGAAGAACACCGTCTGCGCATGGGGGATGCCAGCAACTGGACGGGGACTGAAGTCTCCGGCAACAGCGTGACCGAGATGACCTTCATCAAGGTTCAGCCCATCGACTACCTGCGCCAGCAGGATGCGCGAGCGGTCACCTTCCTCGGGGCGAACAAGCCGGGTGTCGACTCCGGGGCCACGATCCAGTTGCAGACCACCCAGGTCAAGGGGGCGGATCGTCGCACCTACCTGAAGGGAGAGAGCGAGCTGCAGGTGACGCTGCGGGTGCAGCAGGCGCCAGCGGGGGACATGACGCTGGGGCTGCAGTGTGGCTGGCCCTGCGGCAAGTCCATCGAGATTGCTCCGGCCTTGCGCCAGTTGCCCCCGCAGAAGTGGGTGACCCTGAGTCTGCCCCTGCGTTGCCTCGAAGAGGGCATGGACTTCGCGAAGGTCAATACCCCCTTCATCCTGGGCACGAGTGGACAGGCACGCATCGACATGGCGACCGTACGCTGGGTACCGGCTTCTCTGCTGGGGGCCTCAGGGGAAGTGGTCAGGCTCGATTGCCAGGGCAGGTTGAGTCGATAAGCCGTCAGCCAGATGCACCAGGATGCCTGTCGGGCTCCTGGTGCCTTGATAACCGGCTCCGCCCCGATGCGGAGGGAGAGGTGGGAGAGAAGGATGTCGATCGTACAGCGGATCAGATTGGGCTTTACGCTGCTGCTGGTCCTGTTGCTATTGCTCGGGGCCATCAGTTACCTGAAGACGACCTCCATTCACGGTCGTTTCCAGCAGGTGACCGAGGAGGCGACGCCTCAGGCCCTGACCGCCAGCCGGCTGCGCGCCGCGCTGCTGATGGCTGACAGGGACAGCCTGGCGCATCTCGCCATCCGGGAGACGTCGGCGTTCCCCGAGTCCCGTCAGCGTGTTGCCCATGACAAGGTCCGCTATGAGCAGCACATCAAGGCATTCGCGGCCCTGACACTCGATACCGAGAGTGAGCGGCAACTCGCCCGGGTCACCGACCAGGCCCCCCGGCTGTTTACCCTCTCTGAGCAGTTGATGAGCCTGCACGAAGAGTCGGTCGAGCTGGAGCGGGTGCTCTCACGGATGCGGAGCGAGCTGCTGCACCTGGACGACAACTACCGTTCGGCGGCAGACCTGCTGGTGCGTTACACGGCGGGTCGGCGCTCTTTGCAGAACAAGGCGGAGCTCATCACCAGCGGTATTGCACGGGATCTCAAGCTGATCCTGCGTGCCGACGGCAACACGGATCTGGTGGCGCTACAGGGGGTGCTGGCCAAAGACATCGACATTGCGAACCAGCGCCTGGAGCGGATTGTTGTCCCCGATGACGTCAAGGCCAGGTTCACCCGCCATGTGGCGCGCATTCCCCAACTTGTATTTGGCGACAAGGGGCTGATTGCCACCCTGGTGCGCCGTCAGCAAATCAGCCAGCAACTCCATGGCTTGCGTGAACAGCAGGAGGCGCAGAGCCAGCAACTGGGGGAGGTCCTGGACAGGCTTATCGCCATCAGCAACCAGAGCATGCAGGAGGACAGGCTGAGTGCCGACGTCGCGGTTGACAGCGCCCGCACCTGGATCGTGATGGTGGCCCTGTGTTCCGTGCTCACCGCCCTCATTGTTGCCTGGAGTACGGCCCGCAGCATCCAGGTGCCGCTGGTGCGGATCAATCGGGTTCTCGGTCTGATGGCACAAGGGGACATGACGCTGCGGGTTCGCTACCCCGCCAGGAACGAGCTTGGTGAGGTTGCGAACTCCATCGACCAGCTGGCCCACCACACCAAGACGCTTCTGATGGAGGTCCAGACCGGCTCTGAGTACCTGGTGAGCGAGACGCGCAAGACCGCAGAGATCGGCGAGCAGGTGATGTCGCAGGTGCAGGCGCAGAAGGCCCAGACCGATCAGGTAGCGGCCGCCATCTTCGAGCTGGAGACCAGTGCGACCGAAGTGGCGCGCTCGAGCGATCATGTTCGTCGGGAGGTGGGGGAGGCCAATGACGAGAGCCGGCGCGGACGTCATCTGATGCAGGCCAATCGGGATGGCATCGAGCAACTGGCGACCGACATCGCCGGGGCCATGGCGATCACCCGCAAGCTCGAAGGCTACAGCAGCAACATTGGCAACATTCTCGAGGTGATCCGTGGCATGGCTGAACAGACCAACCTGCTGGCCCTCAATGCGGCCATCGAAGCGGCCCGTGCCGGGGAGGCCGGGCGGGGCTTTGCGGTGGTGGCCGAGGAGGTGCGGGCGCTGGCTACCCGTTCACAAGGGGCGACCCAGGAGATCCAGGTGATGATCGACAACCTGCAGGGATGCGCCCGCGATGTGGCGAGCGTGATGGCCCAGAGCCATGAGCAGACCCAGCAGAGTGTGCAGCAGACCCGGGATGTCGAGAGTGCCCTGGCGGGGATCGCCTCGCGCATGGAGGCCATCAAGGAGATTGCGGATCACATGGCTTATGCCGCAGCGGAGCAGATTTCGGTGAGTCAGGGAGTGGCCCAGCACGTGGCGGCCATCGCAGACGTGGCTCACGAGACCGAGCAGGCGTCCCGGGTATCGGCGAGCAGTGGTGAGGTGTTGTCGGGGCTGGCCAGCCAGCAGCAGAGTCTGGTGGCCCGTTTCAAGGTGTAGGAGAGAGGCGATGTGGAAATCTGTGAGTGCCCTGCTGGTCTGGGGGCTGAGTACGGCGGCGGTATCCCAGGAGCTGGTGCTGGAAACCTGGCGCGTGGATGACGAGGCGCTCTGGAAGGAGCAGTTTCTGCCCCGTTTTCAGGCGATCCATCCCGAGATCACCCTTAAGCTGCATTCGCAGCGCTCGGCGGATTACGATCGGGAGCTTGCCGAGCGGCTGGCGGCGGGGAAGGCGGGGGATCTCATCACTTGCCGTCCTTATGATCAGTCCCTGCGGCTGTTCCAGCAGGGGCATCTGCTGGATCTGACGGACCTGCCCGGGATGGAGAACTTCCCGAGCTTTGCCAAGGCCGCCTGGCAGACCGACTCCGGGGCCCAGACCTTCTGCCTGCCCATTGCCTCCGTGATCCAGGGTTTCTACTTCAATGTCGATATCTTCAACGCCCTTGGGCTGACACCGCCGCGAACCCGTGCCGACTTCTTCGCCGTGCTGGAGAAGGTGAAGCAGGATGGCCGCTATCTGCCGCTGGCACTGGCGGCTCACGACAGCTGGGTGGTCTCCGAGCTTGGTTATCAGAACATCGGTCCCAATTACTGGCATGGGGAAGATGGTCGCCTGGCGCTGATCAACGGTCAGGCGCGAGTGACCGATGCCCCTTATGTGGCGGCGTTTCGTGAGCTGACGAGCTGGCGGCCCTACATAGGGGACCATCCTGCCGATGCCACCGAAGCACAGGCGGTGGATGCCTTTGCTGCGGGCAAGGCCGCCATGATAGTGGCGGGCTCCTGGTCTCTGGCCCAGTTCACCGGCAAGGTCAATTTTGGTGCCTTCCCGCCCCCCGTCGCGCGGGAGGGGGACACCTGCTATTTCACCGATCACACCGACATGGGGATCGGCATCAATGCCGCCAGCCCGAACAAGGAGGCCGCCCTGAAACTGGTGGAGTGGATGGCAAGCGCCGACTTTGCCGAGCGTTTCTCCAATTCGGTGCCCGGTTTTTTCTCCCTCTCCAACCACTTCTTCGAGCTCAAGGATCCGGTTGCGAGCACCATGATGGGCTGGCGGGATACCTGCGATTCCACCTTGCGTCTGGGGGCGCAGTTCCTCACCCGGGGTGAGCCATCGCTTACCACAGAGCTTGCGGAGGTATCGCAATCCGTGGTGCTCGGCACCATGACGCCGGAAGCGGCCGCCGCGCGCATCCAGCAGGGGTTGGCAAGCTGGTATCCCCCCCAGAAGGCGGCCACGAGAAGATCCAGTCTGTGTGAAGCGGACGAGCCTCTCCCCACGCTGGCAACCAGCGCGGCCACCGGGACGGAATCCCCCTTCGCAGCGCCTTGACGGTGGCCACGCTCCCGCAGGGATCTGCACACACACCAAGGCGCCTTCAGGCGCCTTGTTTCATTCAGGTCGACCGGGGTCATCGGGTTGTGATTGCCAGGCTTTGGCTGGTGTCATCGGGCCAGGTCGAATTGAGGGCCGGCAGAAGAGGGACGCCTGGTTATGTGTAGTCTCTGTGCTATGTCAGAGAGTCAAGGTGGAATACGCGGCAGGGACTCGTCGCTCGCTGGACAGGCGGCTGACAAAAGAAAAACGGCCCGAAGGCCGCTTTGCGCTGATGCTGTCCTGGGATCTGATGCTGCCCAGGGAACCGCCCCGGTCTGTGTTCACCCCTTGTACGGCAGTGTGGTATCACGCACCACAATGCTCAACTCGGGCAGTTCGTCCGAGTTCAGCTCCGTGTTCTCGATCAAACCCAACAGAGTCTTGACCATCTTGACACCCATCTCGTAGATGGGCTGACGTACCGTGGTCAATGGCGGGTTGGAATAAGTAGAGAAGGGCAGGTCGTCAAAACCGATGAGCGAGACATCCTCAGGCACCCGCAAGCCGCACTGCTTGAGCCCCAGAATGGCACCGTAACAGGTCTGATCGTTGGCGCAGAAGATGGCGGAGAATTTCCGGCCGCTCTCCACCAGCTTCTTGACGGCATTGAGCCCGCCGACTTCGGCGAAATCCCCCTGGATGACCAGGGAGGGGTCATATTCGATACCTGCGCTCACCAGGGCCTGGCGATAGCCATGATGACGCTCGATGGCATCGTTATGATCCGGTAAACCGACGATATGGGCGATGTCACGATGACCCAGATCCAATAAATAGCGAGTCGCCATGTAGCCACCCAGCCGGTTATTGATACTGAAGGAGTGTACCCGCTCGGTCATGATATTGTGACCTGTGGCCACAATCGGTATTTGCTGGGAAAACTCGAGCAGTGTTTGCTGATTGACGTGGCCGGTCAAAATAATAAGGCCATCAACCCGCCGGGCCACCAGCAGGCGCAACCGCTCAACTTCTTCTTCCGCATTCCAGTGACCGCTGACAATCAGCGGCACATACTCCATGCCCTGAAGAGTGTGTTCAACACCCCGCAACATTTCGTTGGAAAATGGACTCTCCACATGTTGGGTCAAAACACCCAGGGTCATGGACTGACCCGTTTTCAAATATTGCGCCATCAGGTTGGGACGAAAATTCAATTCCTGAATGGCATCTTCCACCGCCTGACGTTTATCTGCGGCCACTTTGGCCGAGCCGTTCAATATCCGGGATACAGTGCTTGCCGAGACACCGGCTCGGCGGGCGATATCATAGACAGTGGCTTTTTTCTCCTGAGCTGACTTCGACATCCCCCCTCCGTACTCGACTGTGAAAACCCCTGGTCATGGCCAGTGTTATATGAATATCTTCTTAATAAATCAGCAAGTTAGGATACCCGTTTCCCCTGGTGGTGACAAGCGATGATGCGCCTTGCCAGGGGAGGGAATGCTACTGCTGGGCGGCAAAAAAGACCTCTTTTGCCTTGGTAAAACCGGCTTGCTCGGCGGCTTTGACCCAGGCGAGCGCCTGCTCATAGTTTTTGCTCTGAACGGCAGTGCGAATATGCTGATAATAATCCAGTTCACCCAACGATTTATCTGGTGAGACCATCACGGGTGATATGGTTTTTGCGATCTGCGTCGCATTTGCAGCAGGCTCTGCGTCCAGCGTCAAATATAGGCGTCCGGTAGCAGAGTGAGGCACTTCCACATTGATGAGGCGGGCGACATCCGTGGTGCGATCATATTGCATGGCGCGCTGGAGATCGTCCGGGTTGAGCCGGGTACTGCCCTGCATGTCCTTCGCAGTGGAATAGATCACCATATAGGCGGCCCGAGCGCTGCCGATGGGGGCCGGAATGGTGAATTCCCCCTGAATGTTCTGCCCTGAAATTAACGAATGACCGTCATAACTGAATGTGGAACCGGGAATGGTTTGAACGGCGTTGTATTGCTCGTCCAGCAACAGGATGCTGGGCAGGAAGACGGTATAGTCGACCGGAATGGTTATTTTGACGCGGGTTGCCTGGCTGACTTCGGGCAGCGAGAAGGCCATTACATAGCTTTTGCCTGAATCAAATGCATAGACCTGGCTGTCGGTGCTTACATCGACCCAGCGGCTCTCCTGCCCGAGGGACTGGAAGCGAAGTTCCTTGAATGACTCGACCGCCACCTTGTTCGACAATTGTTCCCGACCTTGTTCAACCTGTTGCTGCAGGGCGGAGACTGCCGATCCTGGCGAATGCTCCGGGCCCATGCCGGCGCATCCGGCCATCAGCAGACTGACCAGGAAAGGCAGACACTGCTTCGTTCCCTTCATCGTGTTTCCTCGTATGCAATGCGGGTCCCCAAGGGACCCGAGATTATAGTGCAGATAAGTATCGCGACCTAACCTACCACCACATGTCCGCCTGTACACCGACCAGGAAATCTTCCCGGTCTTCCTGCCAGGGGGTCTCGTTGTTGTGATCGACATAGGTCGTCAGAATGCGGATCTCCGGTGAGGGCCCCATGCCGGTATTGACGGTGAAGGTCGGCACTATGCTGACCTTGTGAGAGGTGCCACCCCGTTCGACGTTGTCGATGATCAGGTTGTTTTTCACATATCCGACTTCCGTCTGGATGGAGAAGAACTCATTGATCGGGAATACCGGGCGCAGAGATGCGGCATACCAGGAATCATGGCCACCCAGCTCGTAATCGTTGTATTGATAGGAGAGGGTCGGCAGCAGATGAATATTGGCGCCATACCAGCCACCCCAGAGGAAGAGGCGGTAGGATTGATCGCCTTCCATCACCTTGGACTGGTAGGGTTTATAGCCATCCGCCGTGTCCTGCAGTGTCTTCTGATACAGGGAGCCCTTGCGATACATGGCGGTATTGGTCAGGTTGGCACCCAGCAAGTCCCCTGAACCCAGCCCACGTCCTGCCTGGGCGATGAACTTGGAGAAGCCGCCCGGCATGAAGAAGAAGTCGTCGCGGGAATAGATGACGGTTCCTTCTGCCCCCTTGGTCGCATATTGCTTGTTGTCGCCGGTGAACTCGTTGCTGGGCATCTGCTTGAGTGCGATCTCCATGTCCCAGGCACCATAGAGGGCGCTGGTGTGGAGGGTGTGCATGGTGGCTTCAGTGCCATTGGCGCGGTCGGAGTGGCTGGTGTCGTTGCTGTTGATATAGGCAAAGTCCCACTTGCCACCCGCCATCTCCATGGCTTTGATGCCGACGCCGGTTCCCGAGTAGTCCGTGTAGAAATAGTCGGTGGTCCAGATGTAGTTCTCGCGGTCGTAATAGCGCAGGCCACCCCACATGGTGGATTTGACCCCATAGGTCCAGACACTTTTTCCCGCTTAGGATTGTGATACCCGACTGCGCAGAAATTCCCGGGGTGAACGGTATCCCAAGGCGCTGTGCGGGTGGTGTTCGTTATAATGCTCAAACGCGATAGCCAAATTGCCTACCGCTGTTCGGCTATCCGGTTTTGGCATCATCTCGATATAGTCTCGCTTCATCGTCTTCACGAAGCTCTCCGCTATACCGTTACTCTGTGGGCTTCTCACCGCAGTAGTTCTGGGCTCCAACCCGATTTCTCGTGCAAACGCGCGGGTCTCATGGGCTCGATACGCCGAGCCATTATCAGTCAGCCACTCCACCGGTGATGCCGGCAACGAATCCCCAAAGCGACGTTCGACAGACCTCAGCATGACATCTTGCACAGTGTCACTGTCGTAACCCCCAGTACTGGCCGCCCAGTCCAACGCTTCCCTATCGCAGCAATCCATGGCGAACGTGACACGTAGTTTTTCACCGTTATCACAGCGAAACTCGAAGCCATCTGAGCACCACCGTCGATTGCTCTCCTTGACGGCAACACGCCCCTTATGTGCCTGCTGGGCCAATGGTGCAGCTGGTTTTCTTTCCAGCAGCAAGCCATGCTCGCGCATGACGCGATATACCCGCTTAGCGTTTACCACAGGTTGTTCTGTTGCCTCAGACTGACGCCGTAACAGCGCCCAGACCCGGCGATAGCCATAGGAGGGAAGCTCTGCCATCGCCTCCATGATACGGCCAAGTAAGGCTGCATCATCACGCTGGCGATGATGACGACCATCTTGCCAACCCGGTTTTCGATGAACACGAACGGATAGCTGCGCACGCGATACATTAAGAGCCTGGCTCACAGCACTTAATCGTCGTCCCCCGGCAACAAGGGCGCATGCGCAATCCATTTTTTTGCTCGACCATACTCCACGGCTTCTTTGAGGATCTCGTTCTCCATGGTCTTCTTCCCGAGCAGACGTTGTAGCTCTCGGATCTGCTTGATGGCAGCAGCCAACTCGGAAGCAGGAACAACATCCCCACCGGCGGTGATCGCCGTGAGAGACCCTTCTTGGAATTGCTTACGCCATTTGAAAAGCTGGTTTGCGTTGACGTCGTGCAAGCGAGCAACATGAGAGACGGTCATCCCGGGCTCAAAGGTCTGCTGCACGATGGCGATCTTTTCTTGTGGAGTCCGGCGTCGACGGCGCTCGGCCCCTGTTAACACTTCGACCATCTTCTCGTTGTGACTAGTACTGAACATAGCTCCAAGACTACCTCTTAAGTTAAGAGGGGCGAAGTGTCTGGATCTTCAAGGGGCCAATCTACATGGTCCCGGTCGGGGTGATGCCACCCAGCTCCACATAGGTTTCTGACACACCGCTTTCGCGAGGCGCGGCACGGGTTTGCAGGCCATCGGCATCGGACTCCACCTTGAAGTGGATGTTGACCGACTTGTTGCTGCCCAGATCCCACAACTTGTTCAGGCCCGCTTCCCAGCTGTTGTCCAGCTCGGAGCCCAGGCGCCCCATGGTCTTGTCCATCTCATATTCGTACCCCGCCTTGGCGAAGTTGTCCTTGGCGTCAAACATCGAGCCGGCACGAATATAACCGTGGAAGCCAAAACTCTCGGCGGCATTCGATACTGCGGGCATTGCCAGCCCGCAACATGCCCCGACAAACAAGGCGAGTGACTTCAATTTCATCTTATTGCTCCAATCCGTAGAAAATTATTTTCAATCGATTTCTCGAAGATTCAATGCCTTGTCACTTGATCTGCTGGCAGGGCTGATTGCTGTCAAAGTCTGCCGGGATGGCTGTTTTCAGGGCCACGTTGGTGAAGGCGAAGCGCAGACCGGCCATGGAGTCCCAGGCCCCGCTCAGGTAGAGCGCCTTTTGCACCGAGCCTGTGTTGGCCGCCGGAATGAGAGAGGCGACCGGCAGGATGCAGCGGTACCAGGTGTCGTCATCGGGCACGATGTTGCTGTCCATGGTGAAGAAGGTGCCAAAGTCCGGGCCTGCGGTACCGTCCATGCGGATCTGGATGTTGGGGGAGTCACCGTAGCTGGAGACTTTCAGGTCGAGCAGCATGGCGCCGTCCTGATAGGCGGAGAGATCCCCATTGGCGCTGTCGGTCCCGAGGAAGGCGGCGCCATTGCCTGGCAGGTCCATGGTGATGACCTGGTTTTCATCGGTCAGGGTGCCGCCGAAGCTGGCTGCCGGGTAATCGGCGCTGCGGTCCAAGGCCTGGCTCTTGTCACCGGAGTAGTAGAGTGCGGCATCGGTGGCCACCAGCGCGGGGGCATTGTTGACGCCGGAGCCTGTGTCCGGATTGGTACCTGGATCGGTGCCAGGATCGGTGCCAGGATCGGTACCGGGATCGGTTCCCGGGTCTGTGCCTGGGTCTGTGCCCGGTTCGGTAGCGCCGCCAGGCGCTTCACAGGTGACCGGGTCGACAACGGGCTTGGCCGAGGTGGTGAGCAGGTACTTGATGTTGGTGATTTCGTAGTTGAAGGCTTCTTTGGTGGCTAGGTGGAACGGTGTGCCCACAGTGGCGAGGTTGATGGCCGTGGCACCGGGGAAGGGCTTCATGCAGTTGATGGGCAGCGTGAGCGTTTCCCAGTCGCCGGAACCGGTCAGGGCGCTGGCAATGGGCAGGCTGCTGCGGTTGGGATACTCGTTGTCGATGGAGGCATTGAGCACTTCCGGCACCTTGCTCTTGGTCCGCAGCTGGAACTCGATGAAACCGGAGGCGTATTTGCTCAGGTTCAGAGGGGTGGCGGATTTGAGCATGAAGGTGCCATCTCCGTCACCGGCTACCTGTACATCGGCGGTGTCATCGGTACCGGCATTGTTGATGAGCACGGCGCTGATGCTGGTCATGGCGACGGGAGAAGCGGTGACCGGTTGCAAGCTCCAGTTGTCCTTCTCTGACTGGATGCTGGGGGTTGTACCCCCATTGGCACCGACCCCGAACAGGATCAGGATACTGTCGCCAGGGGGCGTGGTGCCACCGTTGTCGCCACCGTTATTACCACCGGTGTTGCCACTATTCGAGTCGATATTATCGGCCCCACCACACCCGCCAAGCAGGGCAGCGGCGATCAACGACGCCAAAAGTCCTTTTTTTGATGCATTCATACTGACCACTCCAATCAATGGGAAAAATATCCACCGCGATGAACCGTCAAGACTCAAACAGACGCTATGCAATCGATGCCAAGACAAATCATGCTGGCTTCATTTTCTTGAAATCGATTTCCAATGCAATGCTTATCCCCTGTGATGATCAAAGTTTGTGTTTCAAATCACAGAAAACGTGTCCTGACGACCAGCTGATGGGATGTTAAAGAAAGAGTTATCTTTAAATGAAAAGAGTTCATGATATTGTTTTTAATGGTTTATTTTATTTTTCTCTTGAGACTGACGATCAGAGGGAAAGTATCGGAGTAGATCTGCAATGTATCGGAGGTGATTGCGATGTGTCGATTTCTGAGTAACACTTAAATTGACTTCGATTTCATGGTGTATTGCATGAAAACCAGGCTGTCATCAACCTTGCGGGGGCCTCTCCAGCGGTTCAAGCACCAGGAGTGTCCAGCCTTGACTGGTGATGGCAGACAGCATGCAGTCGATGAGGCCAATGGCGTCGGTCGTCAGAGCGATGCTGAGGCCGGGTTCCTGCTGGGTCGGTACCGACCCGGGATGGTGCAAGCCCCCTGTGCCAGATAGCAGATCGCCATCTTGGAGAAGACCAAGGATGCACCGGCGACGGAGGGCTGGTCACAAATCCTGGAGAGGCAACCCGCGATAGGGTCGCCCCGCAGCACCGGCCATGAACCACAGGCCCGGCACCATGGCGCGCTCATCCTCTTCGAAGGAACGCAAAATGGTGCCAGGCATGCATTGCATGATCATCGCCTCCCCAGGGCCAGCAAACCCGAGCAGCGGTCAGCATGATCGGTGCTGTGCTCGCTGTGTCCGCCAGGCCTGAATGCGCGCCTGGGTACCGATGACGAAGACAAAAAAGACCGGCACGAAGAAGATGGCCAGCAGGGTGCCGCTGATCATGCCGCCGAACACGCCGGTGCCGATGGCATGCTGGGTCTCCGCGCTGGCACCGCTGGCAAGCATCAGCGGCACCACACCGAGGGTGAAGGCGAGTGATGTCATCAGGATGGGGCGCAGACGCAGGCGTGCGGCGGTCACCGCAGCGTCAAGCAGCGAGCGCCCTTCGCCGTGCAACTGGCGGGCAAACTCCACGATGAGGATGGCGTTCTTGGCCGACAGGCCGATGATGGTGATCATGCCCACCTTGAAGAAGACGTCGTTGGGCATGCCGCGCAGCATCACCGCCGCCACGGCGCCGAGCAGGCCCAGGGGGACCACCAGCATCACGGAGAGCGGAATGGACCAGCTCTCGTAGAGCGCGGCCAGCACCAGGAAGACCACCAGCGCCGACAGCAGCATCAGCAGGGGGGCCTCGGCCGCCGACTGGCGCTCCTGCAGCGACTGTCCCGTCCAGGCCAGGGCGAAGCCTGGCGGCAATTGCGCCACCAGGCGATCCATTTCCGCCATCGCGGCGCCACTGGACACCCCGGGGGCGGCACTCCCGGAGAGACGCACGGCGGGGAAGCCCTCGAAGCGCATCATCTGTTGCGGCGACTGGCGCCAGGTCGGCGTCACCACCTCTCGCAGGGGCACCATGCCGCCGCTGGCATTGCGCACCCGCAGGCCGAGTACGTCATCGAGCTGCATGCGCGCCTTGGCGTCGGCCTGCAGGATGATCTGCTGCATGTGCCCGCCGTTGGGAAAGTCGTTGATGTAGAGCGACCCCATCGCCGCCGACAGGGTGCTGCTCACGCTGGTGAACGAGAGTCCCATGGCCTCGGCCTTCTGCCGGTTGATCTCGAGGTGAATGCTCTCGCCGGGGGGCAGGCTGTCGGGATAGACATCGCTCACCACCTCGCTTTGGGCCGCCAGTGCCAGCAGTTGCGCCTGGGCGGCCTGCAGCGCGGCCTCCCCCTGGTTGGCCCTGTCTTGCAGGAAGAGCGTGAAACCCGAAGAGGTGCCCAGTTCGTCGATGGCGGGCGGCAGCAGGCTCATCACTGTGCCTTCCTTGCTGTTGGCCATGGCGGCCTGTGCCAGCTCAGCCTCTTTGGCGGCCGTGGCACCATGACGCTGGTCCCACTCTTTGAGCATGGTGAAGGCCATGGCCGCATTGGGGCCGGCGCCGGAGAAGCTGAAGCCCTGCACCACCAGGTTGGTGTCGAGCGCCTCGCGAGAGGCTACATGGGCCTCGAACTCCTTGATGACGGCCAGGGTGCGCTCGCTGGTGGCACCGGTCGGCAACTGGATGGAGGTCATGAAGTAGCCCTGATCCTCGTCCGGCAGGAAAGAGGAGGGCAGCTGGGTGGCGGCGATGGCCAGCACGGCGCAGAGGGCGGCGAAGGTGACCATCACGCGTCCGCTGCGCCCGACCAGCCGGGTGACCCGAACGCTGTAGCCCACCGTGAGCCGCTTGACGCCCCGGTTGAAGGCGCCGAAGAAGCCGCGCTTCTCATGGTGATCCGGGCTGACCGGACGCAGCAGGGTGGCGCAGAGCGCTGGCGTCAGGGTCAGGGCGAGGAAGGCGGAAATCAGGATCGACACCGCCATCGACAGGGTGAACTGCTGGTAGATGACCCCCACGGAGCCGCTGCCGAACGCCATGGGGATGAACACCGCCGTGAGCACCAGGGTGATGCCGATCACCGCCCCGGTGATCTCCTTCATGGCCCGCGATGTCGCCTCCCTGGGCGATAGCCCCTGGGTGGCCATCAGGCGCTCGACGTTCTCCACCACCACGATGGCGTCGTCGACGATGATGCCGATGGCCAGCACCATGCCGAACATGGTGAGGGAGTTGATCGAAAAACCGGCCAGCAGCATCACCGCGAAGGTGCCAAGCAGGGCGATGGGGGCGACGATGGCCGGGATCAGGGTGTAGCGCAGGTTCTGCAGGAAGAGAAACATCACCAGGAACACCAGCACCATGGCTTCCAGCAGGGTGTGGATCACCTTGTCGATGGAGACCTTGACGAAGGGGGCCGAGTCGAACGGGATCGAATAGGCCATGCCCGCCGGCAGAGTGGGGGCGAGCTGAGCGAGACGGGTGCGCACCGCATCGGCGGTGCGCACGGCGTTGGCGCCGGGGGAGAGCTGAATGGCAGCGCTGGTGGCGGCCACGCCGTTCTCCCGGTTGGAAAAGGCGTAGGATTGCGCCCCCAGCTCGACCCGGGCGACGTCACCCAGCACCAGCTTGGCGCCATCACTACCGGCCCGCAGCACGATGGCGGCGAACGCCTCGGGAGTGGTCAGCTGCCCCTGTACCGTGAGGGGAACCGTCAGTCGCTGGCCAGGCAGGGCGGGTTCGTCGCCGAGGCGCCCCGGTGCAATCTGCACGTTCTGCTGCTCGATGGCCTGCGCCACCTCGCTGATGGTCAACCCGTAGGCGGCGAGCTTGCCCGGATCTACCCAGATGCGCATGGCCTGCTCGGCGCCGAACAGCTGCACTCGCCCCACCCCGTCGATGCGGCGTAGCTCCTGCACGATATTGCGCGCCATGTAGTCGTTCAGCGCGACCTCATCGAAGCGGCCATCCGGTGAAGTCATGCCGACCATCATCAGAAAGCCGGACGAGGCGGACTCCACCTGCAGGCCGGTTTGTCGCACCGCCTGTGGCAAGCGAGGCTCGACCGCCTTGATGCGGTTTTGCACGTCCATCTGGGCCAGCTCCGGATCGGTGCCCGGCTTGAAGGTGGCGGTGATCTGCGCGCTGCCGGAGGCATCTACCGATGACTCGAAGTAGAGCAGGTTCTTCACCCCCGACAGCTCGCGCTCGATAAGGCTCACCACCGCATCGTTCAGGGTCTGCGGCGTGGCGCCCGGATAGGTGGCATAGAGGGTCACCGACACCGGCGCCACCGAGGGATAGCGGGAGATGGGCAGCTTGGGGATGGCGATGACCCCCGCCAGCACGATGAAGAGGGCGAGCACCCAGGCAAACACCGGGCGATGAATGAAAAACTGCGGCATGAAATGTCTCCGATTCAACGGTTACCGGCGTCAGCCTGCTGGCTGACTGCGGGGGATTGCCAGGGATGGGCAATGACTTGCGTCCCCGGGGTCAGGCGGTCGATCCCCTCGATCACCACCCGCTGTCCGGCGTTGAGCCCGGACGTGATGCGGTACTGGCTATTCACCAGTTCAGCGGTGTTGACCGGAACCAGTTGTGCCTGCCCCTGGCCATCCACCACCCACACGCTGGTCTGGCCCGATGTGCGCACCACCGCCTGCTGAGGCACGCTCAGGGCGTTGGCATAGCGGGCACGGGGAATGCGCGCCTGTACGTAGAGGCCGGGCAAGAGCCGCCGCTCCGGGTTGTCCACCAGTACCCGCAGCAGTACGTCACCGGTACCGGCATCCACCTCGATGCCGGAGAAGAGGATGTGCCCCTGCATGCCGAGCGGCTTGCCGTCGCTGCCGAGGATGTCCACCGCCAGTTCCGGTGCCGTCGAGCCAGCCTGCTGGCGCAGGGTGTCGAGCACAGAGGCCGGTTGACGGACATCGACGTAGACCTGATCGATCTGCTGGATCCTGGCCATGGGGGTGGCGTCGGTGGGGGACACCAGAGCCCCTTCACTCACCAGCGCCTGATCGATGCGCCCGGCGATGGGGGCTTCCACGCTGGCAAATTGCAGGTTCAGCTGGTGCCGGGCCAGGGTCGCCCTGGCCTGAGCCACGTCGGCGGCCGCCTGATCACGCTGGGAGACCGCATCGTCATAGGTCTGGCGGCTGATGGCCTCGGTGCGCAGCAGCGGCACCAGACGGTCAATCTGGATACGGGCGCGGGCCAGCACGGCCTCCGCGCGCTGCAATGCTGCGGCGGCGCTGTCGACATCCGCCTTGAAGGGGGCCGGATTTATCTGGAACAGCACGGTGCCTGCGCCGATTTCGGCGCCCTGCTCGAACAGGCGGCGCTGCACGATGCCGCTAATCTGGGCCCGAATTTCGGCGCTTCGCACCGCGGCCACCCGGGCGGGCAGATCCTCGCTGATGACCAGGTCCTGACCTGCCAGCGTCATCACCGACACCTGAGGACGGGTCGGCGCATCTTGCGCTTGCGACGCCCCATCGCAACCTGCCAATCCGAATACGGCAATGACGGCGAGCAGGGTGCCCGCATACCGCTGTTTGACAAACATCATACTCACCTCGTTAAACCGTCTCCCGGGCATGGTACTGCCGCGAGAGCACATCGAACGGGCATTATGGAGAGGGGCTATTGCGAATGATTCGAGGCTTTGTGGAGAATCCATGTAGGCGGTGATAAAGTTCAAGCCCACCATTTTCGAGTCCGACCATGTCGTATCTTCCTGCTTCCGCCAACCCGGCGGCCCAGTCACTGGTACTGATTGCAGAGGATGAAGCCGAGATAGCCGACATCCTCGCCGCTTACCTGCAACGCCACGGATTGCGCACCCTGCATGCCGCCGATGGCCGCGAAGCCCTGGCCATGCACCAGACATGCAAACCCGATCTCCTGTTGCTGGATGTGCAGATGCCGCAGCTCGATGGCTGGCAGGTGCTCAGCGAGATCCGTGCCCGTGGCGACACGCCGGTGATCATGCTGACCGCCCTGGATCAGGACCTCGACAAGCTGATGGGGCTGCGCATGGGGGCGGATGACTATGTGGTCAAACCCTTCAACCCGGCCGAAGTGGTGGCCCGGGTACAGGCGGTGCTCAGACGCATCCAGGCTGCGAAGCAGACCATGGCCCGGGTGCTGCGGGTCGGCCCCTTCCAGATCGATCTGGAGAGCCACGAGGCCAGCATTTGCCGCGATGAGGGGCAGCAGGTGCTGGATCTGACCCTGACCGAGTTCAAGTTGCTCGCCTCCCTGATGCGGGCACCCAAGCGGGTGTTCAGCCGCGTCGAACTGCTGACCCACTGCCTGCCGGAGGGGGATACCCAGGAGCGCACGGTGGACAGCCACATCAGCAAGCTGCGCAAGAAGCTGGAGGCACAGGGCATCCAGGGGGTGCCCGCCAGTGTCTGGGGCGTCGGCTATCGCTTCGGGGGTGATGCGTGACATCGGCACCCGGCCTGCGCAGGCAGATCATCCGCTCCCTGGGGCTGATGGCGCTCGGCATCATCTGCCTCGCGGTGATCGGCACCTATGTGTTCTACGCCATTGCCGTGACCTATGTGCCTGGCAGCATCTCCGAGAGCTGGATGCCCTCCAGGGTCGAGATGATCTGGATTGGCTCGACCATTCTCATTGCATTGGGGATGGCGCTGTACGTGGCAGTGCGCCTCTCTCGGCGCATCCTGACTCCCCTCAACTCGGTGGCAACCAGCCTGCGCGAGGTGGCCGAGGGTAAGCTCGATGCGCGCGTGCCGCTGGATGAACAGGCGATCGGGGAGACGGCGCAACTGGTGCGGGACTTCAACACCATGGCCGAACGGCTGCAGAGCATGACCCGTGAGCGGGAGTTCTGGAATGCCGCCATCGCCCACGAATTGCGCACCCCGGTGACCATCTTGCGTGGCCGCTTGCAGGGGCTGGCCGAAGGGGTATTTCCGCCAGAGCGTGCGCTCTTTGAAGGCTTGCTGCGTCAGGTGGAGGGATTGACCCACCTGATCGAAGACTTGCGGGTACTCAGTCTCAACGACAGCGGCCACCTGGAGTTGCAACGAGAGGAGATCAGGCTGTCCGACGAGCTTGCCGTGGTGCTTGAGGCGTTTGCCACCCCTCTGGCCGCGAGCGGTTTCACCCTCAAGCGGGAGCTCGATACCGAGCTCTGGGTCTGTTGCGATGCACTTCGCATCCGTCAGGCCCTGATGGCGCTGCTGGAAAATGCCCAGAAGCACGCGGTGCCGGGCATGCTGACCGTGCGCCTGCATCGTTCTGGCACCCAGTGCATCCTGAGCGTGGAAGACGAAGGGCCCGGCATCAGCGAGGAGGTCGCCGCCCATATCTTCGAGGCGTTTCGCCGGGGGGATCCGTCACGCTCGCGCAAGAGTGGCGGCAGCGGGCTCGGGCTGGCCGTGGTCAAGGCGATTGCCGAGGCCCACGGCGGCAGTGCGGTCTGCCAATCCGGCGGGCGGGGCGGCACCCTGTTCCTGCTTTCCTGGCCCCTCTTGCACCCTGACGGCAGGTCATGACCCCGCATTGCCGCATCGGCTCGGGATGGGCGAGCCGAGGCGCGTGTGTTGACTGTGATCCAACAGCCCATAAAAAAAGCCCATCTCATGGGGAGAGACGGGCTTTTTTTATGGCTTGCAGGCAGCGCCCTCTTGGGGCGCGCCGGGATCAATGCTCGGCCAGCAGGGGCTCTCCCTCCTGGCGTTTGTCGTGGATGGCAAAGCGATCGACCAGGGTGGCACTGGCGTCGTTCAGGCCGATGACCGCCACCTCTTTCCCCTCACGGCGGAACTTGATGACCACCTTGTCGAGGGCCGTGATGGCGGTGATGTCCCAGAAGTGGGCGTGCGTCAGGTCGATGACCACCTTCTCCACTTCCTCCCTGAAATCGAAACCGGCCAGGAACTGCTCGGCGCTGGCAAAGAAGACCTGGCCCCGCACCAGATAGGTACGCACGGCGCCGCTGCGCTCGCTGTCGCTCTTGACCACCATGACGCGGGCAACCTTGTGGGCGAAGAAGAGGGAGGCGAGCAGCACCCCCACGAAGACCCCGAGTGCCAGGTTGTGGGTCGCGACCACCACGGCGACGGTGGTCACCATCACCAGGTTGGTGGAGAGGGGGTGGCTCTTCAGGTTGCGTACCGACTCCCAGGAAAACGTGCCGATGGAGACCATGATCATCACGGCCACCAGGGCTGCCATGGGGATCTGACGGATCCACTCATCCATGAAGACCACCATCAGGATGAGCAGGGTCCCCGCCACGAAGGTGGAGAGGCGGCCGCGGCCACCGGATTTGATGTTGATGACGGACTGGCCAATCATGGCGCACCCCGCCATGCCTCCCAGCAGACCGGCGCCGATGTTGGCGATCCCCTGACCCTTGCACTCGCGGTTGCGATCGCTTGGGGTGTCGGTCATCTCGTCGACGATGGCTGCCGTCATCATGGACTCGAGCAGTCCCACCACCGCCAGCCCCGCTGAATAGGGGAAGATGATGGCCAGGGTCTCCAGATTGAGGGGAACGTCGGGCCAGAGGAAGACCGGCAGGGTATCGGGCAGCTCGCCCATGTCGCCCACGGTACGGATGTCGATGCCCAGGGTGATGGCCACCGCCGTCAGGATGACGATGCACAGCAGGGGGGAGGGGAGCAGTTTGCCCACCACGGGAACGAGCGGGAACAGATAGATGATGCCAAGCCCGGCTGCGGTCATGGCGTAGACCTGCCAGGTGACGTTGGTGAGCTCGGGCAGCTGGGCCATGAAGATAAGGATGGCCAGGGCGTTGACGAAGCCGGTCACCACGGAGCGGGAGACGAATCGCATCAGGCTGCCGAGCCTGAGGTAGCCCGCCGCTATCTGGAAGAGGCCGGTGAGCAGGGTGGCCGCCAGCAGATACTGCAGGCCATGTTCCTTGACCAGGGTCACCATCAGGAGCGCCATGGCGCCGGTGGCGGCGGAAATCATGCCGGGACGACCGCCGACGAAGGCGATGACCACGGCGATGCAGAAGGAGGCATAGAGGCCGACCTTGGGGTCGACGCCCGCAATGATGGAGAAGGCGATGGCCTCCGGGATCAGCGCCAGGGCGACGACGATGCCCGACAGCAGATCGCCCCGTATGTTGGAGAACCACTCTTGTCTTGCACGTTCCAGCATGGGGATTTTCTCGCTCGTTGAGGATCCATGGCCACAGGCCCGCAAATCAGGGGGAATGGCGGGGATCACAGGGTTGGACTGGCTGTTGATGGTCGGGTAAACCGGCCGGTCGGCATAACCGGAGTCAGGCGGCAGAGGCCGCACAGGGCAGGGTCAGGGCGGCGTGACGGCCACCCCAGAGCACATAACAGGCATAAGGGGCGCATGTTAACAGTCGGTGCCAGGCCGGGGAAGCCCGGATTGTTTTATCTAGCACAAGAGCAGCCAACATAGACCAAACAAGGGGGCTCTGTCGCTTTCATCGGAGTGCCCGATGTGGTTATGGCGATAGCGAGGGGGGCAACACCATGGGACCGGCCACCGTACGGGCGGCCTCGTCACCTCGCAGTACCCGTATTATCTCGAGAGCGAACTCGATGGCGGTACCCGGGCCCTGGCTGGTGATCAGGCGATGGGCTTCATCGGTCACGACCCGCGCCGTGCTCAATTGTGTCGCGGGCAGACGGGCCTGAAAGCCCGGGTGGCAGGTGGTGCTCGCATCCCCCAGCAAGCCGTGATGGTGCAGTACCACGGCGGGTGCGGCACAGATGGCGGCGCGCCAGCGGCCGAGGCCTGCCTGCTCCCGTAGCAGGTCGATGGCGAGGGGGGTGTCGCGGATCACTTCGCTGCCGGGCAGACCGCCCGGTACGACCATGGCATCGAAGTCACGGGTAGTCAGCTCGTCGAGATGGCAATCCGCCACCAGTTGCACCCCGCGAGAGGCTCGGATCTGGCGCGCTCCAGTGGGGCAGCAGGAGGCCAGCACCACATCGATGCCACCCCGAACCAAGGTATCGACGATGGCAACCGTCTCTATTTCTTCCGACCCAGGGGCCACCAGTACCAGTACGCTCATCCTGCACTCCTTGCTTGCCAGCTGCTCTGCTCAGCGCTTCTCTTTGACGGCCTGATAGAGGCCCTGATTGACCGGCACCGCGATACCGTGAAGGACGGCCTTGTTCAGCAGGAAGCCGGTGATGGCCTCGATCTCGGTCTCGCGGCCCTGTTCCATGTCCTGATACATGGAAGAGTAATTGTCGGCGGTGAGCTCCACCACCATCATGACGCGGCGTAGCAGCTCTTCGCTGCCGGTAGGCTGACCTTCGGCCCGCATGACGTCAGCCACTTCCACGCAGATTTGCTGCAGGGCATCGGCAAAACGCGGACCGGCCAATTCGCCGTTCTTGAGCTTGTAGAGCGCGGTGAGGGGATTGATGGCGCAGTTGACGGCGAGTTTCTGCCACTGGCGTGTCAGGATCTGCTCATCCCAGCCGGCCTGACCCAGGGCGCTGGCCAGCTCGTCGGCGAGGTGGGCATGGGCACGGGCCGCTTCGTTGACAGGGCCCAGCCAGGTCTCCCCCTTGCCGGTGTGGCGGAACACGAAGTGGCCGCTCTGCATGGCGCCATGGCTGGTGACGCCGGCGATCACGGGGTTGTCTGGGAAGAGTGCGACCACCTGATCGGCGATCCCCATGCCGTTGTGCAGCAGCACGATGGGCACCCCTGCCGCCAGTTGCCCGACCAGGGGAGTGAGGGCCGATATCACCTGCCCCGCCTTGGTCATGACCAGCAGGCGTTTGATGCTGCCCGGCTTGTCGATGAAGGCGCGTTCGATGGCCAGGAGCTGGGTATGCCCCTCAAGGGAGGTAAAGTCGACGCCGGGGTGCAAGGTGGCACGATGGCGCTCGCGCAGCAGGAGGCGGGTTGCTTGGCCGCTTTGGGTCAACAGGGAGGCGAAGACGCCGCCCAGGGCGCCGCAGCCCAGCAAGGTCCACTCGGGAGAGGCAGGGTGACGGCGTGTTTTCAGGTTGTTGTCGCGTAATCCGCTTGGCATGAAGAGGCTCGATCATGGGAAGGGCTGCCATCCTGTCAACCGCCAACCCGGGATAAGGGAAGATGTCGCTTGGTGAATACCTGGAACCGGTGCATGAGCTGGCTGTCGGGTCGTGCTCAAGGCTCATGCGCAGCCAGGGAGCCTCATGTATGCATGACCATACGGGTTCCTGGGCTGCACTTCACCGAGTGTCGGACCTCTCGCGACCGCTCCTGGACGGGTTCTAACGGGTCTCACCATTCCTGTGCGCAGGGGATTCTAGCAGAGCAATCCCATCGAAATCAGCAAATTTGCCCGTTTTCTGGTAGATTTGCCCACCTGTCAGCACAACCTGAAGTACAGCATGAGGAGCCCGGCTATGCCGTCATTCGATATTGTCTCTGAAGTCAAAATGAACGAGGTGTTGAACGCCGTTGATAACGCCAACCGTGAACTGGCGACCCGTTTCGATTTTCGTGGTGTGGAAGCCAGCTTCGAATTGAACAAGGAAGAAGTAAAGCTGGAAGCCGACGCCGATTTCCAGCTCAAGCAGATGGTCGAGATCCTGCGCGGCGCCCTGCTCAAGCGCCAGATCGAGAACAGTTCCATGGACGTGGGTGACAGCGTTCACTCCGGCAAGCGTTTCCACCTGACCGTGAAGTTCAAGCAGGGGATCGACAAGGAAGTCGCCAAGAAGCTGGTGAAGCTGATCAAGGATTCCAAGATCAAGGTGCAGGCCGCCATCCAGGGCGACGAGGTGCGGGTTACCGGCAAGAAGCGCGACGATCTGCAGGAGACCATGGCTCTGGTGCGTGGCGCCGAACTGGGCCAGCCGATGCAGTTCCAGAACTTCCGCGACTGATCCGGGCGGGGAGGGCGAGTCTCTCCCCTTGTTCCTGCATCAGGCCATAAAAAAACCGGAGCCATGGCTCCGGTTTTTTGTGTCCGTCGACGACAGGTTCGATTAGAACTTGTAGGTCACGGAGAAGTAGTGGCCGAAACCAGTAGACTTGAAGGCATCGGAGTTATCGATACCGTAAATCTCGTTGAAGTATTTCAGACCGTAACCGACGGCATAGCGGTCAGAGTGCCAGTAGATACCGTGGAAAGTCGCCAGACCATCGGAGTGGCTGGTATCTTTCATGCCCCAGGTGTAATCCAGATAGCCTTGGTAAGAGATGAAGCTGCCGTTGGAGAAGGTGTAGAACGGCTTGAACCAGTTCATGGAGAACTGTTGGCCACTCCAGCCTTCGCCTTCACCAGAGAAGGTTTCGTTAGCATGGCGCTTGTAAAGGTTCATGCCCACTTTACCAAACCACGGAACCATCACGTCAGCACCGATACCAACAAAGGCATCATTCAGCCCCTGTACACCACCGATGTTAAACAAGCTGGCAACATAAACTTCCTGTACCGGACCAAAGGAGAGATCCTGACCGGTCAGGGCATCCAAGGACATGCGCGGAGCAAACTTCATGAAGAGGTTTTCTTGCTTGTGCTTGTCGCTGTGACGTGAGTCGAATATATCGAAGTAATCAACGTAACCGTACAGGTCAAAAATACCGGATCGACCTCCAAACTCCATTTCGAAGTAGGTATCGTTGTAACCATCCGGACCATGAGGTTTCTGGTCGATGGTGTGCATCACGTTGAACTGCATCCACTTATAATCGTTCTTGTGGATGTCGCCGCTGTAGTCGGCAGCAAAGGCCGGAGTGGCGGAGGCAGCCAGCAGACCGGCAGCGATCAGAGTCTTGGTAAATTTGGCCATTTTATTGGTCTCTTGTGCGTTAGTTGAGGTTTTCCGTAGCCTGCCCACAAGGAGCGGGAGGGATTCTAGCCAAATAAATTCAACGGATAAACAAGCACCAGGGAACTTTGTCAGGATTTGTGAATCTAATCACCCCCGAAAATTAGCAAACGCTTGCTATTTGCTCGTTTGTGGTGACAAACCACTGTTTCGTTTGGCGACAATGATGATCAAAATCATCACCGGTACGCCGAGCAGGCTGGTGCCGATGAAGAAGCGGCTGTAGCCGACAAGCTCGACCACCTGACCGGAAAACCCCGCCAGCAACTTGGGCAGCAACAGCATGATGGAGCTGAACAACGCGTACTGGGTGGCGGAGAAGGCGACGTTGGTGAGACTCGATAGATAGGTCACAAACGCAGCCGTGGCGATGCCGGCGCTGAGGTTGTCCAGCGAGATGATCAGAGTCAGCAGCTCCAGGTTGTGGCCCACTTCGTTGAGGAGAGCGAACAGCAGGTTGGTGCTGGCGGTCAGCACGGCGCCGAGGAACAGGATGCGCAGGGTGCCAAAGCGCATCACCAGCACGCCCCCGAGCGCGGCCCCCACCAGCGTCATGATGACGCCATAGACCTTGGTGATGGTGGCCACTTCCGTCTTGCTGAACTGCAGATCCACATAGAAGCTGTTGGACATCACCCCCATCACCACGTCCGAGATGCGATAGCAGGCGATAAGCCCCAGGATCAGCAGGGCCGAGGAGCCGTAGCGGCGGAAGAAGTCGGCGAAGGGACACCAGATGGCCTCGTAGGTCCAGGCCCCCAGCCCGGCCAGCGTGGGTGACCAACCCCGTGCCAGCAGGGTGGCCTTGCGCGCCATCTGCTGCTCGTCCTGACTCTTGAGATCGATCTGCGGTTCGTGACTCATCAGGGTGGTGAGGATGCCAAGAGACATCAGCCCTCCCATCAGCAGATAGGTGAGCTGCCAGCCGCGATAGTCATAGCCGTTGTTGCTGCCGAGCCAGGCCGCCAGCGCCAGCGCCCCCGCTCCCGCCATGATCATGGCGAGTCGATACCCCGTCATATAGGAAGCGGCCATGGCCGCCTGCAGCCGCTCGGGAGCGGATTCGATGCGATAGGCGTCGATGACGATGTCCTGGGTGGCAGAGGAGAGGGCCACCAGCAGAGCGAAGAGGGCCAGCTGGGCGAGCTGGGTCTTGGGATCGCAATAGGCCATCCCCACCAGGGAGAGGGCGATCAGCACCTGGGAGAACAGCATCCAGCTGCGTCGTCGCCCAAGCAGCCGTGACAGCAGGGGCAGGGGCAGCCGATCCACCAGGGGCGACCACAGCCACTTGAAACCGTAGGCCAGCGCTACCCAGCTCATGTAGCCGATGTCGGTCAGGCTGACATCCGCCTCGCGCAGCCAGAACGAGAGGGTGCCAAAGACCAGCAGCAAGGGCAGGCCGGAGGAGAATCCCATGGCGAACAGGATGAGTACCCGCGCTTCCAGATAGACGGCGAGGGCATCTCGCCAGCGGGTGGCGCGGCCCGGTGTGTGACTGGGCGGGCGGAGATTGTTCAACAGCCTGACTCCTCTGGGAAAAGGGGGTCATTTTGTCAGGTTCGGTAGGCGTAGCCAAGGCAAGCCGAGTGGCGGGCGGCAGGTTTCAGGGGCGCGAGCCGATGCAGTGGTGCGGGCAGGGGCCCTCGTCGGCGAGAAAATTGGCGCAGGCCATGAGTTGCAGGCGCAGCGCGTCATCACAGAGGAGGCGCTGCTCATCCCACAGGTGCAGGCTGTGAAGCAGATGCCAGAACACTCCTTCCTGTGCGTTGGCGGGGGTTTTGTCCATGGGGATCACGCAGAGCGCCTGCCAGTGGGAGAGGAGCTGCCAGCTCAAGTCTTCCAGCTGCTGATAGGGAATCTTGCGTGCCAGAAAATGGCGAACCGCCTGTGCCAGCGGGTCGGCGTGTTGGGTTATGTAATCATGACAGGTCACCGGCTCCTCCTTCTGGTTCTGCTCCCCGATGCGTGGCACACATCGGGGAGCAGAGTATAGAAAAAGAGACCGGTGACCCGTTCAGGGACGCGGTGGAATGTGATCCGGGCCGCGTTATTTGTCCGCGAGCAGCACCACTTTCTTCAGGATGATGGGGCTGGTGGGGACGTCGTTGGCACGCAGGATGGAGCTGTAGCCGGTCTGGACCTGGGCCAGTTTGTCCAGCACCTCCATCCCCTTCACGACCTGGCCGAACACGGTGTAACCGGCGCCGGCATTGGCGTTGAGGTTGTCGTTGTCCACCAGATTGAAATAGAACTGGCGAGTGGCGCTGTCGACCGCCTGGGTGCGGGCCATGGCGATGGTGCCGCGCTTGTTGGGCAGGCCGCCTCTGGACTCGTTGACCACGGGATCGAAGGTCGGCAGGGGCTGGAACTGCTGGTTGTAGCCCCCACCCTGCACCACGAAGTTCTGGATCACCCGGTGGAACAGGCTGCCGTCATAGCTGCCGTCTGCCACGTAGCGCAGGAAGTTCTTCACGGTCTGGGGCGCCTGTTTGGGGGCCAGCTCCACGACGATGGTGCCATGGTTGGTCTCCATCTGGACTTTTTGACCGGCAAAAGCCAGGGGGGCGATCAGGGTGACCAGTAACCAGAGTTTCTTCATTTATATGTCCTCGCTCAGCTCGGCTGACCCTTGAGATAACCGCGCAGCGCCTCGTCGGCCATGATCTGCTGCAGCACGCTGCCCAGTTGCTGGTTCAGGGTGGATTCCAGATCGGCCATGCTCGGCTCGCCCGGGCTCTCTTTGCTGGAGGACATGTTGAACTGCTTGGTCAGCTTGCTGCCCTGGAAGTCGGCAATCACCTGCAGGCTGACGCGGGACTTGGTGACATAGGTGAAGGTCTTCTCTTCCACGGTGACGGCGGCAGTGGAGATGGCCAGCGTCAGGTTGGTGGTGCCGCTGTTGCCCACTTCCAGGCCCTGGCTGCGCAGCCCTTCCGCCAGTTTTTCAGCCAGCAGGCTGTTGAGAGGCTGACTGCTGTTCACCAGCACAGGAGCCTTCTCTTTCTTCTTGATGGAGAAGACATAGGCGGCTTCACGCTTGTCCACCCCTTCCATGGTGATGCGGTTGCCGGAGTAGTACTGCTGGTTGGAGGGGATGACTTGCGGGTTGAGCAGGGCGCTCTCGGGCCAGTGAGTAGCACAACCGCCCAATACCAGAGCGGCCAGCAGCAAGAGTGACTTTTTCATCATGGGTTTCCTTTAGCTTTATCTTTAGCGTTTGATGGCTTTCAAAATAACGAATTTGCTGTTCGACGCAACGACTTGTGCGTTGCCAAACAGGCGCTTGAGTTTGTTGTGATAGTCCAGATGACGGTTGCCTACTATCCAGAGTTCGCCCCCCTGAGGCAACACCCGGTGGGCATCGCTGAACATCTGCCAGGCGATGTGATCGGTGATTGCCTGCAACTGATGGAAGGGGGGATTGCAGAGGATCCTGTCCGCTGCCCCGACGGGAACGTCATCGAGACAGTTGTTGACCATGAAGTGGGCACGGGGCAGGGCATCGGGCAGGTTGTGCTCGACGTTGAGCCGTGCGGACGCTACCGCCATCCGGGATTCGTCGATGAAGGTCACCTCCACCTCGCTGTCGCGCGCGAGCAGGGAGAGCCCGAGCACGCCGTTGCCACATCCCAGATCGATCACTCTGCGGGCACTGTGGATGGGCAGGTTGTCCAGCATGAAGCGGGCGCCGATATCCAGGCTGGTGCGCGAGAACACGTTGGCATGGTTGTGGATGAGCATGTCGGTGCCTTCCAGCGGCCAGACGGTCGGGAAGGGACTGGTCAGGGACGGGCGCTCGGCGGCCGGGGTGCAATGAATGAGGCGTGCCTTCTTCCAGGCGAGTGAGGTGCGGGTCTCCCCCAGATACTTCTCGAACAGCTTGAGGGTGGAGGTGTGGATGTCCTTGGCCTTGCCGGCAGCAATGATGCGGGTCGCGGGGGTGACGACCCCGCGCAGGGCAAGCAGTTGCTGCTCCAGCAGCGCCTGATACTTGGAGACCTTGATCACCACCAGGGCGGGGGCATCGGGCAGGGGGGCCAGGGCATCCTGCAGGGTGATGGCGTGGGGATCCAGCCCGTTTTCCGCCAGATTGGCCAGGGTGGCCCGCTCGCTGATGTGGGAGTCGGTCACGCAGACGGGGGCGTGGGCATGCAGGTAGCCTGCCAGGGCGCCGAAGCCGTCGTTCATGATGATGACGGGGCCGTCAGGTGCCTGCTGCGATTCGGCAAGGTGGCTTATCAGGTACTCGTCCGCCGCATCCCAGGCCTGCAGGGGATCCTGGCTCTGCCGTGGGTAACGATACAGGGTCAGGCGGCAGTGGGCCGTGTCGAGCAGGGTTTGCATAGGCAAGAGTCCAACGTGTGATTGATGAATGGCGACCGTCTGCCCCGTGTTGCCCGGCAGCGGTGAAAGTGGCGCTATTCTAGCGGCGGCGGAGAAATTCACCAGTCCGGTGCGGCGAGAGCGAGCGGATCCTTCGTACCTGATGCATCGGGCGCACAACCCTGGCTACAATGGCCGGATATTCAACGAGGAGTCCTTACCGTGAGCATGCAACAACAGATAGAGGCCAAGCTGGCCGCCGCGCTCTCCCCGAGCCACCTGGAAGTGATCAATGAAAGCTACATGCACAGGGTGGCACCGGGCTCCGAAAGCCACTTCAAGGTAGTCGTGGTGAGCCAGGCGTTTGAGGGACAGCGTTTGCTGGGTCGCCATCGTCAGGTGAACGGGGTGCTGGCCGACGAGCTGGCGGGAGCCATTCATGCATTGGCGCTGCATACCTATACCGAATCCGAGTGGCAGGCCCGGGAGCAGGCGCCAAAGACGCCGGGTTGCGTCAGCAAATCCCCCTTTGCGTGAGCCGTTGAACCTCCTGATGGCGCCTTCCTCGGGCCATTAACAGCGCTATCACGAATGGTGTGCAGCCAGGGATGAGGGGGGTAGCATTATTTTTTCTAATCCTTTTCCTTGCGCCTGAAAAATACCTCTATATGGTTAGTTTTGCGAAAAGTCCTTTAAAACCACGGTTTGCAAGGACGTGCGCGAAATATTCAGTGAAGGTTAATTTTGTGATAGGGCGGGGATTTTCCCCATTTGGCGTGGCGGCTAACTCGCCTAAGGTGGTAAACTCAGGCGCTTTTGAATGATCCTGTATGTTGCTGATTTGTTTATTTCTTCGACAGCTTTCCGCGATGTTGACGGGCTCATTCAACAACTCGTCGTGATGTATTTCTCGGCGCTAACCAACCTGTCTTCCCTTAACGGTAGTGCAAGTGAGTATGATTACAATTAAAAGAGGACTGGACATCCCCGTGCTGGGTGCTCCGGAGCAAGTAATCTACGATGGCCCGGCCATCACCCGTGTTGCTACACTCGGCGAAGAGTTCGTGGGGATGCGTCCTACTATGTTTGTCAAAGTAGGTGATCGCGTCATTAAAGGTCAGGAGCTCTTCGAAGATAAGAAGAATCCCGGCGTTAAATTCACGGCCCCTGCCACCGGTGTGGTTTCTGAGATCAACCGTGGTGCCAAGCGTGTTCTCCAGTCCGTCGTCATCGACATCGATGGGTCCGACGAGCAGGTGACCTTTGAGCATTTTGCCTCCGCCGAGCTGGCACAGCTCGAGCGTAGCAAGGTGCAGGAGATCCTGGTCGCATCAGGCCAATGGACCGCGCTGCGTACCCGCCCGTTCAGCAAGGTGCCGGCCGTGGGTTCCACCCCGCGCGCCATCTTCGTCACCGCCATGGACACCAATCCGCTGGCTGCCAGTGCGGAGCTGATCATCAAGGAACAGGCCCAGGCCTTCCTCGACGGTCTGGCCGTGCTGACCCGCCTGACCGATGGTACCGTCCACGTCTGCAAGGGCGAAGCCAGCCTGCCGCACTCCTCCTTGGCCCAGGTCAAGGAAGCCGTGTTCGTCGGTCCGCATCCCGCCGGTCTGCCGGGCACCCACATCCACTTCCTGGATCCGGTCGGTGCCAACAAGGTGCAGTGGCACATCAATTATCAGGACGTGATCGCTTACGGCAAGCTGTTCACCACCGGCCAGATCTTCACCGACAAGGTGATCTCCCTGGCTGGCCCGAACGTCATCAAGCCGCGTCTGCTGCGTACCCGTCTGGGTGCCAGCCTCAGCCAGCTGACCAACAACGAGCTGCGTGCGGACGAAAACCGCATCATCTCCGGTTCCCTGCTGAGCGGTGCCAAGGCCGAAGGGGTCCATGACTACCTGGGTCGCTTCCACAACCAGGTGAGCGTGCTGGGCGAAGGCCGTGAGAAAGAGTTCATGGGCTGGGTCAAACCCAGTGCCAACAAGTTCTCCATCACCCGTACCACCCTCTCTCACCTGATGAAGGGCAAACTCATCAACTTCACTACCACCACCAACGGTAGTGATCGCTCCATGGTGCCTATCGGCAACTATGAGCGTGTGATGCCGCTCGACATCCTGCCGACCCTGCTGCTGCGGGATCTGATCTCCGGTGACACCGACAGCGCGCAGGCGCTCGGCTGCCTGGAGCTGGATGAGGAAGATTTGGCGCTCTGTACCTTCGTCTGCCCCGGCAAGACAGAGTACGGCCCCGTCTTGCGTGAGTGCCTGACCAAGATCGAACTGGAAGGTTAAGCGATGAGTTTCAAGCAACTTCTTGAAAATATGGAACATCACTTCGAGCCGGGTGGCAAGTACGCCAAGTACTATGCCCTGTTCGAAGCGGCGTACACCCTGTTTTATACCCCGGGTTCCGTGACCCGCAATGCCGCCCACGTCCGTGATGCGATCGATCTGAAGCGCATGATGATCATGGTGTGGCTGGCCGTGTTCCCGGCCATGTTCTGGGGCATGTACAACGTCGGCAACCAGTCCATCGCCGCCATCGCCCACATGGGCAGCGCGGCCGGTGCCGATTCCTGGCAATACGCCCTGGCCACCCTGTTCGGTGCCTCGCTGGATCCGGCCGTCGCCGGCATCGGCAGCAAGATGCTGATCGGTGCGGCGCACTTCTTCCCGATCTACATCACCGTCTTCATCGTCGGTGGTTTCTGGGAAGTGTTGTTCGCCATGGTGCGCAAGCACGAGATCAACGAAGGCTTCTTCGTGACCTCCATCCTGTTCGCCCTGATCGTGCCGCCCGAGCTGCCCCTGTGGCAAGCTGCCCTGGGTATCACCTTCGGTGTGGTGCTGGCCAAGGAAGTGTTCGGTGGTACCGGCAAAAACTTCCTGAACCCGGCGCTGGCGGGTCGTGCCTTCCTGTTCTTCGCCTACCCGGGTCAAATCTCCGGTGATGCGGTCTGGGTTGCCGTTGACGGCTTCTCCGGCGCAACCGCACTGAGCCAGTGGGCCCAGGGCGGCCAGATGGCGCTGATCAACGGTGCCACCGGTGAAGCCATCAGCTGGATGGATGCCTTCCTTGGCAACCTGCCCGGTTCCATCGGTGAAGTTTCCACCCTGATGATCCTCATCGGCGCAGCCATGATCGTCTACATGCGCATCGCCTCCTGGCGCATCATCGCCGGCGTCATGGTCGGCATGGTCGCGACCTCCCTGCTGTTCAACGTCATCGGCTCCGATACCAACCCCATGTTCAGCATGCCGTGGCACTGGCACCTGGTGCTGGGTGGTTTCGCGTTCGGCATGGCCTTCATGGCGACCGACCCCGTTTCCGCTGCCTTCACCAACAAGGGAAAGTGGTGGTATGGCGCCCTGATCGGCGTGATGGTGGTGCTGATCCGGGTAGTGAACCCTGCATTCCCGGAAGGCATGATGCTGGCCATTCTGTTCGCCAACCTGTTTGCCCCCTTGTTTGACCATTTCGTGGCACAGGCGAACATCAAGCGGAGGATCGCACGTGGCGTTTAATAAAGACTCTACTACCGGCACTCTCGCCGTAGTGACCGGTCTGTGTCTGGTCTGCTCCATCGTGGTCTCCGTGGCCGCCGTGGGTCTGCGTCCGGCCCAGCTGGAAAACAAGGCGCTGGACAAGCAAAGCAACATCCTGTCCGTCGCCGGCGTCGACATCAGCGCCGTGGCCAAGCGTGACCTGGCCCAGCTCTATGGCGACAAGATTGAAGCGCGTCTGGTGGATCTGACCAGCGGTGAGTTCGTTGACGGCGACGCCGACAACTTCGACACCAAGGTTGCCGCCAAGGATCCGGCCAAGAGCATCCGTCTGGCCCCGGCCGACGACAAGGCCGGCCTGCGTCAAATCTCCAAGCTGGTTCCCGTGTTCTTCGCGAAAGATGCCGAAGGCAAGGTCGACAACATCATCCTGCCGATCTACGGCCAGGGTCTGTGGTCCACCATGTACGCCTTCGTAGCAGTCGCGGCCGATGGCCAGACCATCAAGGGCATCACCTACTATGACCACGGTGAAACCCCGGGTCTGGGTGGCGAGATCGAGAATCCGGCCTGGCGCGAGCTGTTCGTCGGCAAGAAGCTGTTCGACCAGAACGGCCAGCCTGCGCTGCGGGTGATCAAGGGCCATGCTCCGGCTGGTTCCGAGCATGAAATCGACGGCCTGTCTGGTGCAACCCTGACCGGTAATGGTGTACAGCACACCTTCGACTTCTGGATGGGCCCCAAGGGCTTCGGTCCCTTCCTGGCCAAGGTACGTGCAGGAGAAATCAACAATGGCTGACAAGAGCGAAATGAAAAAGTTGCTGTTGACGCCTGTGCTCGGCAACAACCCCATCGCACTGCAGGTGCTGGGTGTCTGTTCCGCGCTGGCCGTTACCAGCCAGATGAAGACGGCGTTCGTGATGACGCTGGCCGTTACCGCGGTCACCGCCTTCTCCAACCTGTTCATCTCCCTGATCCGCAACCAGATCCCGAACAGCGTGCGGATCATCGCCCAGATGGCGGTGATTGCCTCGCTGGTTATCGTGGTTGACCAGGTGCTCAAGGCCTATGCCTATGACATCTCCAAGCAACTGTCGGTGTTCGTCGGCCTCATCATCACCAACTGTATCGTGATGGGTCGTGCCGAAGCCTACGCCATGAAGAGTGCCCCGCTGCCCTCCTTCCTGGACGGTATCGGCAACGGTCTGGGTTATGGCGCCGTGCTGCTGACCGTGGCCACCGTGCGCGAGATCCTGGGTTCCGGCACCTGGTTCGGCATCGAGCTGCTGCCGCTGGTGAACAATGGTGGCTGGTATGTGCCCAACGGCCTGCTGCTGCTGCCGCCGAGTGCGTTCTTCATCATTGGTCTGATCATCTGGGGCGTGCGCACCAAGGATCCCAAGCAGGTGGAGGCGAAGGATTAAGGTATGGAACACTATATCAGTCTGTTGATTCGCTCGATCTTCATCGAGAACCTGGCGCTCTCCTTCTTCCTGGGGATGTGTACCTTCCTGGCGGTGTCCAAGAAGGTCAAGACCGCCATGGGCCTGGGGATTGCCGTTATCGTGGTTCAGACCGTTGCCGTCCCGGCCAACAACCTGATCTACAACTACGTGCTCAAAGACGGTGCCCTGGTATCCGGTCTGGATCTGAGTTTCCTGAGCTTCATCACCTTCATCGGGGTGATCGCGGCCCTGGTGCAGATCCTGGAGATGGCGCTGGACAAGTACTTCCCGGCCCTCTACAACGCCCTCGGTATCTTCCTGCCGCTCATCACCGTGAACTGCGCCATCTTCGGCGGCGTCTCCTTCATGGTGCAGCGTGACTACAACTTCGTTGAGTCCGTGGTCTATGGCGTGGGTTCGGGTGCAGGCTGGATGCTGGCTATCGTCGCGATGGCAGGGATCCGCGAGAAGATGAAATATTCCGATGTTCCCGAAGGCCTGCGTGGCCTTGGCATCACCTTCATCACCGCGGGTCTGATGGCGCTGGGCTTCATGTCCTTCTCTGGTATTTCCCTGTAATCGGAAAGGAAATATAGATGGAAATTATTCTGGGTGTGGTCATGTTCACCGTGATCCTGCTGGCCTTGGTGGCAGTCATTCTGTTCGCCAAGTCCAAGCTGGTGACCGCCGGTGACGTGACAATCAGCATCAACGGCGACCCGGCCAAGGCTGTGACCAGCCCGGCGGGTGGCAAGCTGCTTGGCGTGCTCGCCGGCAGCGGTATCTTCGTCTCCTCCGCCTGTGGCGGCGGCGGCTCCTGTGGTCAGTGCAAGGTGCGTGTGAAATCCGGCGGCGGCGACATCCTGCCGACCGAGCTGGATCACATCAGCAAGGGCGAAGCCCGTCATGGGGAGCGTCTGGCCTGCCAGGTCACCGTGCGTTCCGACATGGACATCGAGCTGCCGGAAGAGATCTTCGGCGTGAAGAAGTGGGACTGTACCGTCATCTCCAATGACAACAAGGCCACCTTCATCAAGGAGCTCAAGCTGCAGATCCCGGATGGCGAGAGCGTGCCGTTCCGCGCCGGTGGTTATATCCAGATCGAAGCGCCTGCCCACCACGTGCAGTACAAGAACTTCGATATTCCCGAGGAGTATCGTGGCGACTGGGATCGCTTCAAGATCTTCGAGCTGGAGTCCAAGGTCAACGAGCCGATCATCCGTGCCTACTCCATGGCGAACTATCCGGAAGAGTTCGGCATCATCATGCTGAACGTGCGGATCGCGACTCCGCCGCCCAGCAACTGGACTGCCCCTCCCGGCCAGATGTCTTCCTACATCTTCAGCCTGAAGGCCGGTGACAAGGTGACCATCTCCGGTCCGTTCGGCGAGTTCTTCGCCAAGGACACCGACGCCGAAATGGTGTTCGTTGGTGGTGGTGCGGGTATGGCGCCGATGCGCTCCCACATCTTCGACCAGCTGCGCCGTCTGAAGACCAAGCGCAAGATGAGCTTCTGGTACGGTGCCCGTTCCAAGCGCGAGATGTTCTATGTCGAAGACTTCGACATGCTGCAGGCCGAGAACGACAACTTCCAGTGGCACGTCGCCCTGTCCGATCCGCAACCGGAAGACAACTGGGATGGCTACACCGGCTTCATCCACAACGTGTTGTTCGAGAACTACCTCAAGAACCACGAGGCGCCTGAGGATTGCGAGTTCTACATGTGCGGGCCTCCCGTGATGAACGCCGCCGTCATCAACATGCTGAAAAACCTCGGTGTTGAAGACGAGAACATCCTGCTGGATGACTTCGGTGGTTAATCCATGCACAGCGTTGTAAAGACCTGGCTAGCCTTCGGGCTAGCCTTTTTCTTGACTGGGTGCGGTCAGGAAACGGTCCAATCGAAGCCGGAGATCCACATCACCGGCAGCACCATGGGTACCTACTACTCCATCAAGGTGGCAGATAGCGCTGTTCAGGATGCCGCCAGGCTGCAAGCCGAGGTCGACGTCTTGCTGGAGCGGGTCAACGATCAGATGTCGACCTATCGCCCGGATTCCGAGCTGTCACGCTTCAACCAGCACAAGAGCAATACCCCTGTGGTGGTTTCCCGCGATACCGCGCGGGTGGTGACCGAGGCCATTCACATTGGCCGCGAGAGCCGCGGGGCGCTGGACGTCACCGTCGGTCCTCTGGTCAATCTGTGGGGCTTTGGGCCGGATGCCAGACCGACCAAGGTGCCGTCCGACGAGCTGATCGCCCAGACCCGGCAGAAGACGGGCCTTGGCAATCTGCATGTGATAACCTCTGCCGATGCCGATACCCTGCAAAAGGACATCCCGGACCTCTACGTGGATCTCTCCGCCATTGCCAAGGGGTTTGGCGTAGACAAGGTGGCCGAGTACCTGGAGTCCCAGGGGGCGCGCAACTATCTGGTGGAGATAGGCGGCGAGCTGCGCATCAACGGTGTCAACGGCAAGGGGCATCCCTGGCGTGTCGCCATCGAGAAGCCGACCGTCAATGCCGGTTCAGTACAGGAGGTGATCCTGCCCGGTGACAACGGGGTGGCCACCTCGGGCGAGTACCGCAACTATTACGAGCTGGACGGCAAGCGCTTCTCCCACACCATGGATCCGCTGACGGGCAAGCCCATCCAGCACCGCCTGGTGTCGGTGACCGTCATCCACCCCTCCTGCATGACTGCAGACGGGTTGGCGACCGTGTTTATGGTCATGGGGCCGGAGAAGAGCCTGGCCTATGCCAAGGAACGGGGGCTGGCCATCTTCACCATCACCAAGACGGATGACGGGTTCGAAGAGGCTTATTCGGATGCCTTCAAACCATATCTGGTCAAGAAGTAAGGGGTAACTACATGCAGATCTTTCTGATCACCTTCGGGGTGTTTCTGATGGTCGTGGTGGCCATGGCCATCGGCTACATTTTCCAGCGCAAGTCCATCTCCGGCTCCTGTGGCGGCCTGGGTTCCATCGGGATCGAGAAGGAGTGCGACTGCCCCGAGCCTTGCGACAACCGCAAGAAGAAGATGGCCAAGGAAGAGGCTCGTCGCAAGATGCTGGTGGACAACCGCATCATCTAACGACGGATATCGCTCTGAAGGCAGCCTTGCAACGAAACGAGCCGACCCCTGGGTCGGCTCGTTATTTTATGTGGCATGGGGTCAGTAGTCATATTGGCTGCATGCCTTTGCCTTGAACTCTTTCTTTCGCTTTGCCAGCTCTTCCCTGGTGCCCAGTTCATCTCCCTGCCTGATGGCGGTTTCCAGTATCTCGATGCGCTTGTACAGCCAGCTGCATTCGGCTGTCGGGTGATCCTTGGCCATGGTCGCTAGCGGCAACAGCAGCAGGCAGAGCCCCGCCCGGATGATGCTCATGCTTCTCCTCCTTGAGTCTCGTGTGGATGTGGCCTTGAGAGTCTATGCCGCCGCGCCCGCGCGCAGACTGGCAGAAATGACAGGCTTGGGGTAGCATGGAACGTTCAACTGGTTATCCATACAGTATTTTTGTCGTTCGACACGCCTCCTCGCCGGATGCCCAGGGTCTATCCCTATGATCTGTTCGGGAGGCTGTCGACACAGCAACAGACACGGCCATGCGCAAGATCATTCACATCGACATGGACTGCTTCTTCGCCGCAGTGGAGATGCGGGACAACCCGGCCCTCAGGGAGGTGCCGCTCGCCATCGGTGGCGCCGCCGACCGACGCGGGGTCATCTCCACCTGCAACTACGTGGCGCGCCGCTTCGGGGTGCGCTCCGCCATGCCGAGCGCCCTGGCCAGAAAGCTCTGTCCGCCATTGGTGCTGATCCCCGGGCGGATGGCCGTCTACAAAGAAACTTCGCGCCAGTTGCGCGCCATCTTCCTGCGCTACACCGAGCAGGTGGAGCCGCTCTCCCTCGATGAAGCCTATCTCGACGTGACCCTGAGTCCCCGCTGCGGTGGCAGCGCCACCCTGATGGCGGCGGAGATCCGTGCCGCCATCAGCGCCGAGCTTGGGTTGACTGCCTCGGCCGGTGTGGCGCCGAACAAGTTTCTGGCCAAGCTCGCCTCCGAGCAGCGCAAGCCTGACGGCCTGTTCGTCATCCGCCCCCAGGAGGTGGACGAGTTCGTGCGCCAGCTCCCCCTTGGCAAGTTGCCCGGCATCGGCCGCAAGACGGCAGAGCGGCTGGAGTCCCTCGGGCTGTATTCGTGCGAAGATGCCCGCCAGCTCGGCAACGAGGAGCTGATCGCCCGTTTCGGCAAGCTCGGGGAGATGCTGGCCGGCCGCATCTGGGGGCATGACGATCAGCCGGTGCAGGCCAGGCGGGTGCGCAAGAGCATCGGAGTAGAGACGACGCTCGCCAGCGACGTGCTGGACGAGGACACCTGCTGGCAGGTGCTCAGCCGGCTCATTCCCGAGCTGGAGCAGCGTTTTGCCAAGGCCTGCCCTGCGGAGATGCTGATGGGGCAGGGGATCAAGCTGAAGTTTGCCGATTTTCACCAGACCACCGTCTACCGCAAGGGGAGTTATCAGGCGGCCCGTTTCCACGATCTGCTGCACGAGGGACTGCAACGGGCTCAAGGAAAGCCCATTCGCCTGCTCGGTCTGGTCGTTGGTTTGCCCGGAGCGGGTGAAATCAATCAATTAAGCCTGGATCTCTGCTGATTTAGTTAAGTTTTTGTATCCAAAACCGATACAGTGTTCACATCTGTAGACGTTAGGAAATAGTGGCATGAGTTCTCTTTCTGTTCAGGGACGGATCACCCTGATCGCCGGTTGCTGTCTGCTGGCCAGTGCCGTCGCGCTGGTGGCTTCTTCTCTTTTCAACGCGGCCCGCATGCAGGAGCAGGTGCTCACCTCCACCACCCTGGAGGGGCAGCACGCGGCAGAAAACTGGATGCAGGCCATGGGGGCGACCCAGGCAGCCCGGGTGACCAGCTACCTCGATGAGGCTTACTTCAGGGCGACCCTGCTTGCCGAGGGCATCTTGTTCCAGCGCAAGAACGCGGCCGACAACTTCGTTCACTCCGAGGCGCTGCGCAATGCCGTCAACCAGCAGTTGCAGGATGCTGCGGAGTCGTCAGCGAACCTGCTCGGTGTCTATGCGGTATTCGAACCCAACCAGCTCGACGGGGAGGATGACAACTATCAGGGGTCGACGGCGCTTGGAGCCAACGACAAGGGGCGTTTTTCCAGCTATTGGGCCAGGGTCGACGGCAAGGTCAGCCTGGAGGTGATGGACGAGGCGATGCTGGCCAACGACAAGCCCTCCGGACACGGCGGCCTTGAGAACGACTGGTACAGTTGCAGCATCCGCAGCAAGGCGCTCTGTCTGCTCGAACCCTATGTGGACGAGGTGGGAACCCAGCAGGTGTTGATGACCTCGGTGACCGTGCCGCTGCTGGACCAGGGCTCCCTGCTTGGCATGGTGGGGGTCGACATCTCCCTGGGGACCCTGCAGAGCCTGGTGGAAGAGATGGGCCGGACCCTCTACAAGGGGCAGGGCAAGGTGCTTCTGCTCAGCAGTGAAGGGCGGGTGGCCGGCGTGGAAGGGTTCCCGGTCGCCCTTGGCAACCGCCTGGCGCAATCGCCGTTGGCGCAGGATCTCGACGGCTGGCTCGCCAAGGGGGACGTGGCCACCCGTTGGAGCCCGGACGGCGCCCTGTTGCAGACCTTCGTGCCGGTCAGCATGCGCCGTACGGATCGCAAGTGGGGCATCTATATCGAGCTGCCCCGTGCCGTGGTGCTCGCCTCGGCCCTGCAACTGCAAGGGGAGCTTGAGGATCAGGCCCAGCGCAGCGTGGCCACCCAGCTCACCATAGGTGGCGGGATTTCGGCGCTCGCCCTGCTCTGCATCTGGCTGATGGCCCAGCGCATCGTGGCGCCCATCCGCGCCGTGGTGGCACGCCTCAAGGACATCGCCAGCGGGGAGGGGGATCTCACCCAGCGCATCGATCTGCGCAGGGATGACGAGATAGGCGAGCTGGCCAAGTGGTTCAACAAGTTTCTGGACAAGCTGCAATCCACCATCAGCCAGGTGATCGACACCGTTGCGGGCACTCGGGCCAGTGCGGCCCTGGCGGCGCAAGGGGCAGCCCGTACCAGCGCCGGCATGCAGTCCCAGTATCAGGAGGTGGATCTGGTGGCGACCGCGTTTGAAGAGTTGAGCGCTACCGCCCTGCAGGTCGCTGGCAATGCCAATGCGGCGGTGGCGGCGGCCGATGAGGCCGACACGGCGGCCCAGGAGGGCAAGTCCGTGGTGGCGCAGACCCAGGAGGCCATGTCCAGACTGATGACGGTGATAAGCGATGCCAAACCAGTGGTGGAGCACCTCTCCGCCAACAGCGACAACATCAACGACATCCTGGTGGTGATCCAGGGGATCGCCGAGCAGACCAACCTGCTGGCCCTGAACGCGGCCATCGAGGCGGCCCGAGCCGGTGAGCAGGGGCGCGGTTTTGCGGTGGTCGCCGACGAGGTGCGCAACCTGGCGGGCCGAACCCAGAACGCCATCGTCGAGATCCAGAACCTCATCGGCCAGTTGCAGTCGGGGACGGAGGCGGTGGTGAAAGCGATCCTGACCGGCCATCACCAGGCGGATCTGACCCTCACCAAGGTGGAGCAGTCGGTCAGCGTGCTGGAGCAGATCATCCAGGCGGTCGGCACCATCCACCAGATGAATGAGCAGATCGCGAGGGCCGCGCAGGAGCAGAGCGGCGTGGCGGACGAGATCAATCGCAACGTCAGCAACATTCGCGATGTGAGCCATACCATTCGGGCGGAAGCGGCGACCTCCGCTGACAACGGGCGCGAGCTGTCGCAACTGGCGGACAAGCAGCAGCAACTGGTGGGCCAGTTCCGGGTGTAGGGGAGGATAAGAAAAAAGGCGCCATCCAACCGGAGGCGCCAAACACATTCAGATGACAGACTGGGTTAAATCGACCTGATTTAGCCCTTCTTCCCGCAGAGGAAGAAACACAACACCACAATCACTGTCGACTCACTCACAAAAACCACATGTAAACCAACATGGAAGAGAAGGTGTGAGCCATATGACAACGAATTGCGTGGCGAATTATGTTTATTCACTGGTCGACCCGCAACCGACAATTTATAATGCGCCCCATTAGAAAAATTCATCGTCGGCCGATTCCATGTCTCGTCGTTTACCTCCGCTCAATGCACTGAAAGCGTTTGAAGCCGCGGCTCGTCACTTGAGCTTTACCCGCGCAGCAGAAGAGCTGTTCGTGACCCAGGCAGCCATCAGCCACCAGATCAAGGCGCTGGAGGAGTATCTCGGCATCAAGCTGTTTCGCCGCAAGAATCGCTCCCTGCTACTGACCGAGGAGGGGCAGAGCTACTTCCTCGATATCAAGGACATCTTTGCCTCCATCTCCGAGGCGACTGACAAGCTGCTGGCCCGCAGCGCCAAGGGGGCGCTCACCGTCTCCCTGCAGCCGAGCTTCGCCATCCAGTGGCTGGTGCCCCGCCTGGTCAAGTTCAGCGAACGCCACCCGGACATCGATGTGCGGATCAAGGCGGTGGACATGGACGAGGGCTCCCTCACCGACGACGTGGACGTGGCCATCTACTACGGCCGCGGCAACTGGCCGGGGCTGCGCTCGGACAAGCTGCACACCGAGTACCTGATCCCGGTCTGCTCCCCCCTGCTGCTGACCGGCCCCAAGCCCCTGCGCACCCCGGACGATCTGACCCGTCACACCCTGCTGCACGACACCTCCCGGCGCGACTGGAAGGCCTGGTTCCGCCAGCTCGATATCGACGCGCCCAATGTCAATCAGGGGCCCATCTTCAGCCACTCCACCATGGTGATCCAGGCGGCGATCCACGGTCAGGGGGTGGCGCTCGGCCACAGCGTGCTGGCCCAGCCGGAGATCGAGGCGGGGCGTCTCATCTGCCCGTTCGAGCAGGTGCTGGTGAGCAAGAACGCTTTCTATCTGGTGTGTCAGGAGCAGCAGTCCGATCAGGGCAAGATAGTGGCTTTTCGCGACTGGATGCTGGAACTGGTGGAGCAGGAAGAGGCCCGCAGGCGTGCCCGCCTTGCCGATGCCTGAGGAGTTGACCTGGTGACTGACCTGACAAGAGAGGGGGCGAGTGACGCCCCCGTTCGCATTCTGCTGGCCCACGGCGCGGGGGCGGGCATGGAGCACAGCTTCCTGGCCGAGTTGTCGCGACTGCTGGCGGGGCCGGAGATCGAGGTGGTGCGCTTCAACTTCCCCTACATGACCAAACGGGCTCAGGACGGCAAACGCAGGCCGCCGGACAGACAACCCGTGCTGCTCGCCCACTGGCGCGAGATGGTGCGTCAGTTTGCCCATCCCCGGCTGTTTCTGGCGGGCAAGTCCATGGGGGGAAGGATGGCGGCCGAGCTGTTTTGCGAGGGGGGCGACGA
This sequence comes from Aeromonas sp. ASNIH7, assembly GCF_002903485.1. NCBI lineage: Bacteria > Pseudomonadati > Pseudomonadota > Gammaproteobacteria > Aeromonadales > Aeromonadaceae > Aeromonas > Aeromonas sp. ASNIH7. The sequence continues at coordinate 876,883 of NZ_CP026226.1, read as the reverse complement.
GATGGATGCTGCAGGATTGATCGTTCTCGGGTATCCTTTCCACCCCCCGGCCAAGCCCGACGCATGGCGGGGCGAGGTGCTCAAGCTGATCACGACGCCCACGCTGCTGCTGCAGGGGGAGCGCGATACCTTCGGTTCCCGCGCCGAGCTGGCCGATTTCCCCTTCTCACCCGCCGTATCGGTCCACTGGCTGACCGACGGGGATCATGGTTTCAAACCGAGAAAGGCGAGCGGCATGAGCGAGCAGGAGAACCTGCGACTGGCTGCGGAGCGGATCAAGGATTTTATCGCGGCGGTGGGCCGCTCCTGACCATCTCGAGCGGGTCGAGAGAAGAAGCGTGCAAGGAGAGAAGATGCAGATCCAACGACATTGGCTGGTGCTGGCGGGCTTCTTCGGCCTGACGGCCACCATGCTCGGGGCCTACGGCGCTCACGGGCTGGCGGCGACCGGCATTGCTCCTTCGTTGCTGGCGGCGTTCAACACCGCCGTGCAATACCAGTTTTTCCACGCCCTGGCCCTGCTGGTGCTGGGGCTGTGCGGCGTGCGCGGCAAGGTGATCACCTTCGCGGGCGCCGTCTTTGTGCTGGGGATCCTGGGATTCTCCGGCAGTATTTACGCCATGGTGCTGCTTGGCAGCAAGGGGCTGGGGCTCATCACCCCGGCCGGTGGCCTCTGTTTTATGTTGGGATGGGCGGCTCTGATGTGGGCCGGCTGTCGTCTTGGAGGAAAGAATGAATAATCTGCTGCTTTATTGCCGCCCGGGTTTTGAGAAAGAGGCGGCGGCAGAGATCACCGAGCGTGCCGGCAACATGCAGTGCTACGGCTTTGCCCGGGTCAAGGACGACAGCGGCTATGTGATCTTCGAGTTGTATGACGAGGAGCAGGCCGATCTGCTGGCGCGCAAGCTGCCGTTCCGCGAGCTTATCTTCATTCGCCAGATGCTGGTGGTGACCCACGAGCTGAAAGATCTGGAAATAAGCGATCGGGTCTCTCCCATCTTGGAGGCGGCGAGCGGTTACGCCATTTGCGGGGATCTTCGGGTGGAGACGGCCGATACCAACGAGGCGAAGGAGCTCTCCGCCTTTTGCCGCAAGTTCACCGTGCCGCTTCGCCAGGCGCTGCGCAGCAACGAGATCCTGACCAAGAAGGAGACCCCGAACCGTCCCGTGTTCCACGCCTTCTTCCTGGCCAATGACCACCTGATGCTGGGGTACTCCTACTCCTTCAACAACTCTGCCTTCCACATGGGGATCCCGCGCCTGCGCTTCCCGGCCGATGCCCCGAGCCGCTCCAGCCTCAAGCTGGAAGAGGCGTTCTACGTCTTCGTGCCGAAGGAAGAGTGGGACTTGCGCCTGTGCTCCGGCCTGAAGGCCGTGGATCTTGGCGCCTGCCCGGGTGGCTGGACCTATCAGCTGGTGCGTCGTGGCATGATGGTGACGGCGGTGGACAACGGCATGATGGCCCAATCCCTGATGGACACAGGCCAGGTGAAGCACATCCGTGACGATGGTTTCGTGTGGCGGCCGAGCAAGAAGAATACCTACTGGCTGGTGTGCGACATGGTGGACAAGCCGGCGCGAGTGACCCACATGGTGGCCGACTGGTTCAGGGAGAACGACTGTCAGGAAGCCATGTTCAACCTCAAGCTGCCGATGAAGAAGCGCTACGCCGAGGCGGTGCACAACATCGAGGTGCTGCGCGGACTGCTGGCAGAGATCGATGGCGGTTTCATCATTCAGGCCAAACAGCTCTATCACGATCGCGAAGAGATCACGGTGCACGTCTACAACAAGTTCTGGGTCTCCAAGCTGTCCCCCAAGTCCTGAAGCAGCATCGGGAACAGGGCATGAAAAAACCGGACGGTGACGTCCGGTTTTTTTGTGTCTGGGTCATCAGAAGCGGTAGTCCAGACGCATCATGGACTCGTCGTCGGTGATCTTCAGCTCAATTTGCAGGGGAATGGTCTTGTCACTGGGGTTGAACTGCATCTTGACGCCATCCCCGCGAAGCTTGACCGAGGTGTTGATGCCGCCAGCGTTGAACTTGATCCTGGGCTTTTGCTTTTCGAAGGAGAGGCTGACGCTCTTCTCTGCCGTGAGGTTCAGCTTCTGATAGGGGGTGATCTGCCGATTACCGTTGCTGTCGGTGGTGATATCCACCCCCAGAGAGAGCGGCTTGGGCTGTTTGAGCAGATCGTTGGTATCCAGGGTGGATTGCCAGGTCTGCTTGGCTGGCGCCTCGTGCTGGGGAGGCGGCGTCAACCAGGCATTGTCGACTGGCCTGTCTAATGCCGTGGCACTGCTGCTGACAATCAGCAAGATGAAAGTAGCACGCATGGTGGATCTCCTTATCCCTCATATCAACATAGTATTCATCTGGCGAGGGAGGTAGGGAGGCGTTGGCATAAAACAAAGGGAGCCGAAGCTCCCTTTTAAAATCATATGGTTGGATTCTATTTATAGACGGTCGATGATGGCCTGGGTGAATTCGCTGGTGGACGCTGTGCCCCCCAGGTCACGGGTCACCCGATCACCGGACTCGATGGTCGCCCGCACGGCCTCGCGAATGCGCTCCGCTTTGTCCTGCATGCCGAGATACTCCAGCATCTGGATGGAGGCGAGGATCACCGAGGTGGGGTTGGCGATGTTCTTGCCGGCGATGTCCGGCGCAGAGCCGTGTACCGCTTCGAAGATGGCGGCCCCTTCACCGATGTTGGCGCCCGGCGCCATGCCCAGCCCCCCCACCAGACCGGCACAGAGATCCGAGAGAATGTCGCCGAACAGGTTGGTGGTGACCATCACATCGAAGCGTTCCGGGTACATCACCAGGTTCATGCAGGCGGCGTCGACGATCATCTCCTCGTTCTGGATGTCCGGGTAGCGGGCCGCGACCTGACGGGCCACTTCCAGGAACAGGCCGGAGGTGGACTTGAGGATGTTGGCCTTGTGGATGATGGTGACCTTCTTGCGTCCTTCCTGGCGCGCCAGCTCGAAGGCGAAGGTGACGATGCGCTCGGCCCCTTCCCGAGTGATGATGCTCATCGCCTCGGCGCTCTGGTTGTCATCGCTGCGCTTCTGGCCGGCACCGGAGTACATGCCTTCGGTGTTCTCGCGCACCGTGATGATGTCGATGTTGTCGTAACGGCTCTTGGTGCCCTTGAAGGAGAGGACGGGGCGCACGTTGGCGTAGAGATTGAACTTCTTGCGCAGGGAGACGTTGATGGAGGTGAAGCCGCCGCCGACCGGAGTGGTGAGCGGGCCTTTCAGGCTGACCTTGTTCTTCTCGATCAGGTCGAGGGTGGCCTGGGGCAGCAGCTCGCCATGTTTTTCCAGGGCTACCAGACCGGCGTCTGCGTATTCGTAGTCGAAGTCACAACCCGCGTGGGTCAGGATCTGGATGGCGGATTCGATGATGCTGGGGCCGATGCCGTCGCCCGGGATGACGGTAATCTTTCTTTTTGACATGAGGCGTATCCACTTCTAGGGAACAGAGGGGGAGGATTCGTCGGCTTTATACCATTTTTGCACCACATCCTCCATGTTTCTTTACATTTTACCCATTTATGTCAACAGGTACGGCCTGTCTTGGGAAATGGTGTGCTGGGGATCACGCCCCGGCATCAGGGATGGGAGGGTAGCGGATCTCCCGCAGGTTGAACCCGAGCGGGATATCGTGCTGCAGCCGGACCAGGCGTTGGGCCAGCAGGGCCTCTTCCCGGTGCTGGCGCAGCTTGAGCAGGGGTCTGGTGGCCTCCTCCCGCTCACAGGCCTCCAGCATGGCAGCCAGGTCCCCGTATTGCTGCAGCAACTGGGTGGCGGTCTTGGGGCCAATGCCGGGCACCCCCTTGATGTTGGAGCCGCTGATACCGGTCAGGGCCCAGAAGTCCACAAGCTGGGTCGGTGTAACGCCGTACTGCTGCTGGACGAAGGCGGCATCCAGCCAGCGTTTGTTGAAGTAATCCCGCACCCGGATCTGCGGGCAGATGAGCTGGCAGAACCCCTTGTCGGTGGAGATGATGGTGGCGCTGGCGCCGTGCTGGGCAATGCCGCTTGCCAGGGTGGCGATGAGATCGTCCGCCTCGTCGGTCTGGGAGAGCAGGGCATCCACACCGCACTCCCAGAAGGCGTCCTGCAGGTCGGCAAGCCCTTCTCTCAGCTCATCCGGCATGGGGGTGCGGCCCTCCTTGTAGGGGGGATAGAGCGTCTTGCGCCAGCTGTGGACCTCACCGTCAAAGACCGCGATGGCGTGGGTCGGCTCGCTGGCCGCCAGGAGCTTCTTGCAGGTGTTGATGAGGTTGGCACGGGTGGCGAGCAGGGCCTGAGCCGGGGTCAGTCCCTGCTGGCTCTGCACCGCGTGCAGTCGGCGGATGAGGTTGAGGGCATCGATGATGAGCAGGTGTGGCATGGGGCACTCCGGGCGTCGGGGATTGCCATTGTAACAATGGTGGCGTCTCCTGCTAACCCCGTAGAAGACCAGTCAATGAAAGAGGGGCCCATGGGCCCCTCCGGTGCGGTGCATTGTGATGTCCCGACTATTTGACTATCTCGTAGCAGGGAACGTACTGGCTGCCCGGCAGCTTCATGCGCTGCTGCTTGACGAAGCTTTCCAGCAATCTGTCCATCAGGTGCATCAGCTCCTTGTCGCCGTGCAGCTTGAAGGGACCCTTCTTCTCGATGGCCCTGATGCCCCCTTCCTTGACGTTGCCTGCGACGATGCCTGAGAAGGCGCGGCGCAGGTTGGCTGCCAGCAGCTGGGGTGGCTGGTTGCGATGCAGATCCAGGCTGGCCATGCTGGCGTGATCCGGCTCGAACGGCAGCTGGAACTCGGGCTCGATCCGCAGGGACCAGTTGAAGGAGTAGGCATCTCCCACCGACTTGCGGTATTCGCGGATCTTCGGCATCGCCTCCTTCATCACGCGGGCCACCTCGGGCGCATCGCCGATGATGATCCGGTAGAGACTGGTGGCGGCTTCCCCCAGGGTCGCCTTGACGAAGTCGTCGATGGCGCGGAAGTAGTCGGCGCTCTCTTTCGGGCCGGTCAGCACGATGGGGATGGGTTGGCGATCGTTGGCCGGGTGCATCATGATGCCGAGCAGGTAGAGCAGCTCCTCGGCAGTGCCGACCCCGCCCGGGAAGATGATGATGCCGTGACCCAGACGCACGAAGGCTTCCAGCCGCTTCTCGATGTCCGGCAGGATCACCAGCTCGTTGACGATGGGGTTCGGCGGTTCGGCGGCGATGATGGAAGGCTCGGTGAGACCGATGTAACGGCCGTTGCGCACCCGCTGCTTGGCGTGGCCGACGGCGGCCCCCTTCATGGGGCCCTCCATGGCACCCGGACCGCAGCCGGTACAGATGTTGAGCTCGCGCAGACCCAGCTCGCTACCCACCGCCCGGGTGTACTGGTATTCCACCTCGTTGATGGAGTGGCCGCCCCAGCAGACCACCAGGTTGGGATCGGCGCCGGGCAGGATCGCCTTGGCGTTGCGCAGGATGGCGAACACCACATTGGAGATATGGGTGGAGCTGGTCAGGTTGACCAGACGATTGGACTCGAGCTGGGTCGACACATAGAGAATGTCCCGCAGCACGGAGAACAGGTGCTCCTGGATGCCGCGGATGATCTCGCCGTCGACGAAGGCGTGCTCGGGGGCGTTGAACAGCTCGAGCTTGACCCCGCGCTCGCGCCGGATCACGTGAATATCGAAGGATTTGAAACGTTCCAGTATCTCTTTGGAACTGTCGGTATGGCTGCCGGAGTTGAGGACCGCCAGCGAGCAGTTGCGAAACAGTTGATAGATATCGCTGGAGGCCGTCTGCTTGAGGCGATCCACCTCGAGCTGGGACAGCAGGTCCATGCTGCCCACGGGATTGATGTGTGTAATCATAATTTCCCCTTTCACTCGCTTGTTATCGTTGTGCTTTCCCTGGGGAGAAAACGGGATGCTTTGGCATCCCTCGGGTTCGATAGTAGAGGCAAGGGGGTGGGCAGGGGAATAGGGGGACTGTGCGTTTGCCGCTTTTTTAGCCGCCCCTCAAAGCGGATTCAGGCGAGATTGACCTGATCCCGGCCGGAGTGCTTGGAACTGTAAAGCGCCTTGTCGGCGCGCTCGAACGCATCCGTGGTATGGTCGCCGGTCCGAAACAGGGTGGCACCGATGGAGATGGTGATCTCGACCCTGGCATCGCGAAAGCGGAACGGGATGCTCTTGATGGTCTGACGCAGGTTCTCCAGCGGCTTCTGGTACTTGTCCGGATTGATGTTCGGCAGCAGGACCACGAACTCCTCACCGCCAAAGCGGGCGATGAAGTCGGTGTCGCGCAAGGCGTTCTGCAGGGCCTTGGCAACCACCTTCAATGCCTTGTCGCCGGCCATGTGGCCGTAATTGTCATTGATGTGCTTGAAGTGGTCGATGTCGATGATGGCCAGGCACAGGGGGGTGCCATAGCGTAGCCAGCGTTTGTATTCGAGCTCGAGCCGCTCGTCCAGGGCCGCCCGGTTGTGTACCTGGGTCAGGCTGTCGAGGAAGAGCTTGTGTTTCTGGATGCTGAGCCGCTTCTTGTACTCGGCGGTCTCGTCCTTCATCAACCTGAGCTTGGCTTCCATGTTGGAGAGGTGGGTGAGCAGGTGGCGCTCGCGGTTGGCCATCTCCTCCCGCTCCTGCTGCAGCCGGCGGATGGTGTCCAGATGCCCAGAAATGGCGCCCCTGAGTATCTGTGGCGAGTCATGGGCTGCCATGGCGCGATCGATGGCGGCGAGTTCCCGCTCCAGCGCCTGTCCGCTGAGATGGGCGGCATTTTGCAGCGCCCGCCCTTCATCCAGGGATTCGGTAAAGCTGTAATGGACCGAGGAGAGACTCTCGTTCAGGGTGCTGAGAAACGCCTGGGAGGCTTTGCGCTCTTCCCGGGTACCCTCGATGATGAGTTCGATGATCTGCAGGCAGACTTCGGCCAGCAGGGCAGGGGTGATGCCCCCGAGCAACTGGCGGCGGATGTCTGCGAGGCTCTCGCCCACGGCGCCGGCAAAGTCGAGCTCGGTGATGAGACGCTGCAACTCGTCTGAAATCTGGGCATGTGCCTTGATGTCAAAGGAGTCGGTAGGGGCCGGGCTGGAGAGCTCGGTGGGGATCTCCGCCGAAGGGGGGATCAGCGGCTTGCGCGGCAGCAGCTGGATCTTGATCGCCTGCTGGTAGAACTCCAGCAGCCGGATCACCTTCTTCTGGTGATCGCCGATGCCGTAACTCTCCGGGCTGGCGAGAAACTCCTTGAGGGCGCGGCGGGTATCTTCCGGAAACCCCTTGATGGTTTTGAGCTGTTTGCTGCCGAGATCGATGGCTGCCCGGGTCAGGCTGATGGACTCTTCCATGGTGTGGCTGTGCTGCTGCAACAGCTTCTCGATGGCGATCAGATCGGCATCGATGGAGGTGAGCGGAGGGTTGCCTTCAAGTTTCTGCTTGAGCTTGGCGAGCCGGTTGTCGAGCTCGCGATCGTGGCCGCGACAGGCTTGCATCAACTTGCCGATGAACTGGATACTGCGGGTGCGTTCGGCATCGGAGAAGCTCGCCATGCCGTCAAGCTCCTGCTGTTTCTGCTGGAGGGATTCCCTGAGTCTTGCCAGTTGTCCTGTTACGGCAGCCATATCATTCATTCTTCAGGTCGCCCTGTTGTCATTATCGTTTTTGTTTCGTCCAGCAACAGAAAGCCAATCAAAGACCCCGTTGAGTACCTTTTTGTCAAGGATTGTCCGCAACCTTCATCCGTGAAAGCGCAAGCCAGTTAACCCATTGCTTTTCATGAGAAGAATTTACTTTTACCAGTCCCTTGTCAATTGCCATCAAGCAGCATTGCCACACATCTCCGTTAAAAAATGCGGCCTGCTGGCAATCGATGGCGGCCAGCTCAAGCCAGACGCTCTGCTGGCATTTTTCGCTGAGCTGAATGGCACCCGAGAGGGCCAGGTAGCAGAGATCGAACAGGCCGTGGTGATCGAGGGCCATGGCCGCCTTGGGCAGGAAGGGATGACTGACGATGCCGAGGCTGATGCACCTGTCCAGCGGGTGCTCGCAGGGGAAGGCTGCCAGGGTGTCGAGCAGGGTCTGGGCCAGCTGATGCAACTGGGCCACGTGGCGCTGGGGCACCACATAGAGCAGGTGGCCTTCGCGCAGGTCGTAGATGCGGCCATCCTGCGGGGTCAGTTCGTTGACGTAACGGCCGAAGGCCTGCTCTATCTCGCGGCTGACCTGATAGCCGTGCTGCTCCAGGCTGTTGATCAGGAAGGGAACCCGGAACAGCAGGTAGTGCAGCTTGTCGTCAAATTCGCTGGTGGGGCGTTCGCTCAGGTACCAGCGCTCGGATTTTTGCTGGCGCTTGGCCATCTCCCGCGGCCAGCGGCTCATCAGTCGCTGCCAGTTGGCCAGGCCGCTGCGCGGCTCTACCAGCAGGGCTTCTCCCAGCTGTTTGGCATGAAGGCGCGCGACCCGCAGTTTCAGCCAGAGGGTGAAAAACAAATAGATGAAGAGTGCCAGCAGCAGCCCGGTGCTGACGCTGGTCCAGAGGTATCGCTCCTGCTGGTGCTGGCTGACGTCGAGTTGCTGTTCCAGCTCCTTGACCTGTTGCACACGCTCCACCTGGGCGTAGTTGTCGCGCACCGCCTCCTGCTCCAGCGCCAGCTGTTGCTGGCGAACCAGTTCGCTGCGCTGGTGGTAATTCTTGTAGCTCTCCAGGGCCTGCTGGAGGTAACCCTTCTGCTCATAGGCGACGGAGAGCAGGCGGAAGATCTCGAATTGGCGCCGGATGTCCCCAATCCGGTTGGCCAGGGTGAGAGCGTTCTCCAACTGCAGGATGGCGATGCCCGCCTCCTGCTGCTTGAGGTGCAGCTCTCCCAGCAACAGCAGGGTGTCGATGAGCGACTCCTTGTCATCCCCCAGCTCATGGGACTGGCGTGCGGCGTTCAGGTAGTTTCGCGCCAGGTTGAGGTTGCCGGTCTGCAGGTAGGTCTTGCCTATCTCGAACTTGAGATGGGCGATGCGGGTGCGGTTGCTGCTCTCGTCCAGCAGGTCGAGAGCATTGAAGAAATAGACCAGCGCCATGTTCATCTCGCCCTGATCCCGGTTGAGACGGGCGAGCACGATCAGGGCGTCGCTCAGCATGGAGGAATTGCCGAGGGCATGAAAATAGTTGGCCGCCTCGCTGGCGTATTGCAGCGCTTTTTGTGGCTCCTGCTCTTCCTGATAGAGGCTGACCATCTGGTTCGAGAGCAGGCCGAGGAAGAGGGGATCCTGCAGGGGTTTGGCTTGCTGTTGTGCTTCGATGTATTCCCCCAGTGCAAGCTGGGGCTGACCCAGCGCCTGATAGAGATCCCCGCCCACGGCGCTGGTCCAGGCCCTGGCCAGAGGCTGTTTGGCGTGTTCCGCCCATTTGCGGGTCTCGGCCAGCTGCTGTTTGGCGAGATCGAATTGCCGCTCCTCTACGCTGGCGTTGACGCGTAGCAGACGGCTGTAGACCTGCAACTGGCTCTCCTTGAGGTCGGGATTGGCCAGCAGTTTGTCGAGTTTGTCGAGCAGGGGGGACGCGGCGCCATGGGTATGCTGTTGCAGATTGCGGCTTCGAACCAGCAGATAGAGCCCATGGGCCTGCAGCTCGAACTGCTGCTCTTTCTCGGCCATGGCGATGCCCTGCTCAAAGGACTCCTGTGCCTGGGTGAACTGCCCTAGCTGCTGCAGACACTCCCCCTTGAGCAGATAGGCGCCCGTGGTCTGGGTGGCGGTACCGTAGTTCAGCATCGGCTCGCGATAGCCGTACTCCTGACGGTTGCTGATGATCTGCTTGGGATTGTTGGCCGTGCGTTCGAGGAAGGAGGTGGCAATCTGGGCACATCTGGCGGGATCGGTCAGCACCAGGGTCTGGGCCTGCTGCAGGTCGATGGACAACTGCTCCTTGGCCAGATCCAGATCAGGAGCCGACAAGGAGGACATCATCATTGCCAGAAAAAACAGTTGATTCATTGGATTAAGAACGGCACGGAGGTGCAGGCATGTTATCCAAGCCCACCCCCGCCCGTCCAGAGTTTACTGAGGTGATGCGCAGCGGGCCGCAGCCCGCAGGATGGCGGCGCCGGTGATTACTGGCGAATGAGGCGCAGGTTCGCCGGAACCGGCTCCCAGTCGCTGCGGAAAGGGTTGATGTCCAGGCCGCCGCGGCGGGTGTAACGGGCATGGACGGTCAGTTGTTCCGGGGCGCAGAAGTGTTTGAGATCGGTAAAGATGCGCTCGATGCACTGCTCGTGGAACTCGTTGTGCTGGCGGAACGAGATGAGGTAGCGCAACAGCTTCTCCCGGTCGAGGCGCGGGCCGCGATAGTGGATCACCACGGATCCCCAGTCCGGCTGGCTGGTCACTAGGCAGTTGGACTTGAGCAGGTGGCTGTGCAGGGTCTCCTCCACGATCTCGCGACCGGCGGCCCCTTGCAGCAGGGTCTCGTCAAACTCGTAGCCATCCACCTCGATATCCAGGTTGTCGATGCACTCACCGGGCAGCTGGGCTATCTGGTGGGTGGCCTGGTCGAGGGTGAAGAGGGTGACGCTCACCGGGGCACCAGCGCAGCCACTCAGGTCCTGAACCAGCAGCGCTTGCACCGCCTCCAGGGAGTCGCAACGGGTCTGGTTGAAGGAGTTCAGGTAAAGCTTGAACGACTTGGACTCGATGAGATTCGGGCTGGTGGCCGGCACAAAGACCTCCCCGATGGCAACCACGGGCTTGCCTTTGGCATTGAGCCAGGAGAGTTCATACAGGGTCCAGACGTCGCTCCCCTGGAAGGGCAGTTCACCTCTCAGGCCAAGATCGTCGCGGTTCAGGCTGCGTGGCACGGGCTGCAGCAGACTCGGGGTGTACTGGCTGATGTAGGCTGACTGCTGCCCCAGGCTCAGGCCTTGCAGCGCACTGGCGCCGGCGTATCTCTCTTGTTTGCTCATGCTGGTTTGCTCACGCTTGTCTGATAAAGGGTTTGATGGTGCAATGGCCCGATTTTTCGATCAGGTACTTGCGGCCATCAGAGGCCGCTATTGTGGGGAATATCGATGTCGGATCAAGTCCTGTCTGCCCTGGAGCAGTTCTTTTTACGCTGGCAGCGCGATGGCGAAGGAAGGCGGGGGCTGCCCCTGTGTGACTGGGAGGCCGACTGGCGCTCTCCTTGCGAGCTGGATGAACCCAGGGAGGGTCGGGTAGCCTGGCGTCCGTTCCAGCGGGAGCAGGCAGCCGACTTCACGGCCATGGCGAACGCCCTGGAGCTGACGCTGCATCCCAGCGCCATCGCCCTGTTTGGCCACTGGTTCAGCCGCCCTCTGCCCTGCTCTTTCAAGGGGCTGCGCATCGAACTCATCCTGCCGTGGAACGATGCCGATCTGGATCTGCTCAAGGAGAACCTCATCGGCCACCTGCTGATGCTGCGCAAGTTGAAGCGATCCCCTTCACTCTTCATTGCCACGACCCGCAACGAGATGACGCTGGTGTCCCTCGATAACGAGAGCGGCCAGGTGTGGCTGGAGTGGCTGGACTCCGGACGGCGCCTGACGCTGGCCCCCTCGTTGCCGGCCTTTCTGGCGCGACTGGAAACCTTGCCCCAGTGATGCTCCAAAAGAGAGGGCCTTGCCACCTGGCAAGGCCCTCTCTTTTTAATGCGCCATTGTGCGCGGTGGGCACCTACTCCTTGAAGTCCCAGGAGAGGTTGGAGACCAGCCTGCAAGGCTCGCACTTGAAGTCGAAGATCTCGTGCAGGGGGGCGGCCAGCGCCCATGGGCCACCACAGCCAGGGCAGGGGCGAGCCCGCTCTTCGGCGGCGCTCAGGCCGCCTACCCGGTAGAGATAGTAATAGGTGGGAATGCTGCTCAGGAGCTCCAGCCGTCTGGCGAGATCGCTGCCCCGGCGATGAAGGCGGCTGCCCACCTCGCCGATTTCGTGCAGGGCGGCGTGTTCGGCGATGGAGCCGTTCATCTGCAACTGATCGCAGGCCTCCCAATCTTCCTGCCACTTGATGATCTGCTTGTGGTCACCGTTGGCGACGGCGGGCAGCCGATAGAGCGGGATGGGGGCGAAGTGATCGCCACAGCGCAGGGGAGAGCAACTGTGCAGGAAGCTGGTGTAGAGCAGCATCCAGCTGGGACGCTCTCCCTGCTCTGCGCACGGGTCCGTACTGTCCGAGAGCAGATCCGCCCCTTGCAGGTGGAGTTTGGGGGCGAGCAGGCCCGCCTGGTGCAGACCTTGCTCGGCAAGGGCGACCAGCTCGCTCTGGTTGTCAGGGTGCAGGCTGTCCTGCTCCGGGCAGACCACCCGGCTGACGAAATAGCCTTCGTGCATGCTGGTGGGAAACTCCCGCCCCAGGATCTGACCCTGATAGCGCAGCATGTCGAGGTAGTGGACGATGGCCCGTTCGGCCTCCCCGAGGGAGGTATCGCGGTAGCACTCAAAGGTGAGTTCGAGGATATACATGGCGATGGGTCAATCCGGCTTCTGGTTGAGCAGCAGATCGGTGAGGCGATCGACCTTCTGCTCCAGCCGGGCGAGCTGTTCGCTCAGTTGCTGAAGAGTGACGCTTTCCGTGGCCAAGGGGGGCGCCTCGGGGGTACTGGCGGGGGCGGGCGCTGTCGACGCGGGCTGGGGTTGTTGCTTCCACTGGCTCAACACCTTGAGCAGCTCGGCCATGGGCACGGGATGGCTGAGGCGGGCCTTGACCATGGCGGTAGAAGGGGTGATCCCCCTGGCACTGAGTTCGTTGGCTATCTGGATGATCTCTTGGGCTGACATCTTGGCTCCTGCACGGCCGTCTTGCTGCGGGTGGATAGTGGCACAGAGCTTAATCAAAGCCTGTCCATCAGGAAAGCGGAGCGAAGGGCGTGGGTGGCGAGAGGGAGGGGATTGGCGGCTCCGCGTCTACCCAACGCTGGCCGCCGGGAGTGGGGGATCAGGTCCCCTGGCGCAGCATCACATCCAGCTGGTCGATGGCTTCCGCCCAGTCGGCGTCGTGGCTGAGGGCATCGCGCAGAAAGCCTGCCTGGGAAGGCGTCCAGAACGGCGCGTCGGGCAACTGGGTATGGCGATCGATGGGATGGTCGCGGATAAAACGCTGCTGGCTGATGTCGTCACTGGCCAGCCCCAGCTGGGCAAACAGGGCGGCCATGTCATGGGTGAGCAATTCCATGTTGGTACTCCTTGGAAGGGGGCTGTGGAAGAGTATAGCCAGCCCCCGTGCTCTCAAATCTAGGAGGGGAGACGATGGGGTGGCAGTTCGACACCGGCGACATGCAGCCCCTGCATGCAGAGCTGCCCCTGATAATGGCTCTCTCCGTCGCTGGAGAACTCGAACTGGTAGTAGGTGAGCAGGCGCAGGGGCTTGTGCCCCAGGGCACGGTGTGTCCGCGCCAGCGACAGCAGTTGCAGGTCGTGGTGCTGGCAGTAGCGGCGCATGTATTGCCAAGCCAACTCCGCCTGGCGGCGCTGTTGCCAGAAGGCCCAGCCAACGAGGCCGAGCAGCAAGATCCCAAGCATTTCTCCCATCAGCGGGTTCCTTCTGTGATGTGTGTGGGGCCCTGTTCACCTCAGGCAACAGGGCCGTTGTGTCGGGCCTAGGTGGCAGCGAACAGGCGACCGATGGCCAGACCCAGGGCCTCGCTGCGTTCGGGGTCACGCAGTTTTGCCAGCATATCATTGCGCAATGCCGGTAGCGTGACGAGCTCGGCAAATACCTGGTTGAAGAACTGGGTGGGTTGCAGGGCGAGCTGCTCCAGAAACAGGCCGAGCAGTTCGGGGTGTTTCAGATCGGGCCAGAGGCGGCCAGCGATGGCGAGGAGCAGGGAGGGGCTTGGCCGGGTTTGCAGCAGGGTCAGCAGCTTGTTGGTGCGCAGTCCGTTGCCCGGGCAGGAGGCCAGTGCCCGGCACAGATAGGCCAGGGTTTCGGGGTCAGGCTCGGCGCACTCCTGCTCCTTGCCGATGCGCTCCAGCAATGCGCCTTGCAGGGCAGGAGGCAGGGGGGCGTTCTCCAGGCTCTGGCACAGGGCGTAGAGGGGGGCCTGCGGCAGCATGGGCAAGGCCTTGCAGACCAGTGCCAGGTTGCGTTCAACCTGCAGCTGCTCCGCGAGATCTGCAAACCCTTGCAGTCCCAGGGCCTGCCACCCCTCTTCCCCCGGCGCCGCCAGATAGTGGCAGAGGGCCTCGTAGTAAGCGGAAGGGGCTTGTTCCAGCTGGCGGGCCAGCTTGGCGTGCACACTGGCCATCTTGGCCTCGGCCGGACGGAAGGTGTAGGGGTTGTCCGCCAGACGCTGGGCCTTCTCTTCGTCCAGTTCACCGGTGAGCTTGTAGCCCAGAGTCTCTACCACCTGATCCATGAAATGCTTGGGGCCGCTGGAGATGAGCAGGCCGCGTTCATCAAGGGCGAACTTGAGGAACCAGAGGTAGTGCCTGGATTCGGTCGGCTGGAAGAAGTGCACGCCGAGCCAGGCGTGCTGCTGCAACGGCCAGGGGTAGGGCTCCTGCTGCTGCTCGATGCGCACGAAGAGGTCGCTGGGGAGCGGGCGCACCTGGCGGCCCAGATCGAACAGCTGGAACTGGGTATCGGCCTGGGTCAGAAACTCGGTCAGGGTGTTGATGGAAGACATGAAGAGATCCCGCTTGAAGATAATGCGGGCGATTATAAGGGGGCTGCACCAGATAGCCAGAGGCGGTGATGCAGGGGATGAAGGTGACGGTAACATGGCAGCCATTGCGGGGTCGGTGTATAGTAGCGCCCCTTTTTGATGGCCGTATTGAGTGGGGCCCCGTCGCAGACCGGGCCCGCGATGAGGAAGTGAGCGAGATGAATCAATATCTGCTGGTTGCCGGTCTGCTGGGAGAGCTGACTGCCGAGTTGCAACGTCTGGAACGCTGGCAAGCCGACCATCCGGGGAGCGAGGCGCTGGCAAGCGAGCTGCCGTTTTGTGTCGATACCCTGAGTTTCGATCAGTGGCTGCAGTTCGTGCTGATCCCGCGCATGGAGCAGCTGGTGCTGCTGCAGGCTCCGCTGCCGACCAGCGTCTCCCTCTATCCCATGGCGAGTGAGGTCTATAAAGAGGAGCTGGCGGAGGTCGAGGCCCTGCTTCGTCTGATCGCCCGTTTCGATCTGCTGCTCTCCGGCAAAGTGGTCGAACAATGATGGACGAGCAGACCCGGACAGCGGATGCCTTGCAGCCGACTCTGCTCTATCAGGATGACTGGCTGGTGGCGGTGAACAAACCGTCCGGTCTCCTGGTGCACCGCAGTTGGCTCGACAAGGCCGAGACCCGTTTCGCCATGCAGATGACCCGGGATCTGATCGGGGGTCGTCATGTCTACCCCGTGCACCGACTGGACAGGCCCACTTCGGGTGTGCTGCTGTTTGCTCTCGATCCTGCCGTGGCCCGTACCCTGACCGAGGCCTTTGCTGCCCGTCAGGTCCACAAGGAGTACCTGGCACTGGTGCGGGGATGGGCCCCCGAAGAGGGGCTCATCGACTATCCGCTCAAGGAGCAGCTGGACAAGATTGCCGATGCCTTCAGCGACCCGGATCGCCCCGCCCAGGAGGCGGTGACCGCGTTTCGTTGTCTGCATCAGGTCGAGCTGCCCTTCGCCGTCTCCAAGAAGCATCCCACCAGTCGCTACAGCCTGGTCCGCCTCTTTCCCAAGACGGGGCGCAAGCACCAGCTGCGCCGCCATCTGGATCACCTGTTCCACCCCATCGTCGGTGATACCACCCACGGGGATGGCCGACACAACCGCTTCTTTCGCGAGCACTACGGGTGCGACCGCCTGCTGCTGATCGCGCACCGTCTGAGCTTCGAGCATCCGGTGCTCAAGGTGCCGATGCGGATCCAGGCACCGCTGGGACAGGAAGTACTGCAGCTGTTTGCCGAGTTGGGCTGGCCTGCCAGCGAGAGCGACTACTGAGCCTGACGATCGCGGGGTGTTGCCCAAGCTGTTGCTGTGGCATGCTGGGCATCCATGTTGGTCAAAGGGGTCCGTGATGGCGCAGATAGACATAGTGGTGGGTACCGTATACGGCGCGGCCATGCTGGTGGCCGAGACGCTGGCCGCGCAGCTGGAGCAGGCGGGGCACGGCTGCCAGGTGTTCGAAGACGCCGAGCTGGCAGTTCTGGATGCGAGTCGATTCTTGCTGGTCATCACGGCTACCACGGGGCAAGGCGATATTCCGCCCAATCTGCAGCCACTGGCCACCGCCCTGGCTGACCGGGCCCCCTACATGAAAGGGTGGCGTTATGCGCTGGTCGCCATGGGGGACAGCAGCTACGAGCACTTCTGCGGGGCCGGTCGTCACCTTGATGCGCTGTTGCAGGAGCTCGGTGCCAGCCCTCTGCTGCCCCGACTGGAGATAGATGCCACCGTCGACGATGAGCCGGAAAAGGTGGCGCTGGCCTGGCTCAATGGCTGGCTAAACAAACTGTAGCGATCGTCCGTTTTTATCCTTTATTCATCCCCGCTCAGCCCGTCTGGCGGGGATGTTTATTTTACGGTAATCAGCAGTCTCAACTGACCATATTTGCCCGATATTTATCCGGTTATTTTCCACACCATCCCCGCTTTGTTCAGCGATTTATTTCGGGGGCAGACGACATGCCTCAAATTTAAAAGTTCCCCATTGAAAGCGATTTCAGTCATGTTTTTGTCATCAATTTGAATAATTATAACTTATTCATCGAAGCGAATTAATGGTTGGTAGCGGTTTCATGGTGGATCTTTTCGCTTTTACTCCCGTGTGGGTGGTGAGTTATTGCATAGTTCTGTTGATTATCATCGTACAAAACCCTCCGCGGCCAATGCTGGGCGATTTGTCGCCATTTTGTGAATCAGCTCATGTTTGTCTCGAAATTGGCTACCTATAATCCATCCCGGTTATCACCGAAACGTTTTTCTAGGTGATAAGAACTTGAATATCAGGATCACACTCCTCTCAGCGGGAATAAGGAAAATGAAAATGAAAGCAAAGTGGCTCCCAATCGCTGCAGCAGTAACCGCAGCCCTGGCTTCCCAAGCCGCCTTCGCCGTTGATTTCCACGGCTACTTCCGTTCAGGTGTCGGTGTCTCCAAAGATGGTGACATGCAGACTGTTATTAAAAAGGAAAAGGTTGGTCGTCTGGGTCACGAAGATGACACTTACGGCGAAGTTCAGCTGGGTCAGGAAGTATTCAACAAGGATGGCAAGACTTTCTACGTTGATTCCATGGTTGCTATGACCTCTAATGGCTCTAACGATTGGGAATCTACAGAGTCTCGTTTTCAGTGTACTGCTGCTGATGGTGTTCTGACAAAATGTGACAACAAAGAAGATGCCACATTTGCTTTGCGTCAGTTCAACGTGCAAGCCAAAGGCTTGCTGAGCTTCGCGCCGGAAGCCACTCTCTGGGCCGGTAAGCGTTACTATCAACGTCACGACATCCATATCTCTGACTTCTACTACTGGAACATCTCCGGTGCCGGTGCCGGTATCGAAGGCATCCAAGCCGGTCCTGGCAAGGTTTCCTTCGCTTGGGTTCGTAATGATCGTAGCGGAACAGATGATGGTTGGAACTACAATGATGATCTGAATGTTAATACCCTTGATCTGCGCTATGCAGGCATTCCATTGTGGCAAGATGCTTCACTGGAAGTCGGTGTCGACTACGCGATTGCCAATCCGACTGATGCTCAGAAGGATTCAGCTAATGCACAGTATAAGAATGCCAAAGATGGCGTCATGTTAACTGCTGAATTGACAGCTAGTGTATTGGGCGGCTTTAACAAATCAGTTGTTCAATACGGCACGGAAGGTTACTCGAAAGCTTTTGCTTTCTGGGGTGATGGCTCTTGGTACGGTGCCGAAGCCAAAGACGGTGCTGACGGATTCCGTCTCATCAACTGGGGTGTTATCCCAATGGGTAACAAGGTCGAGATGGGTCATCAGCTGGTCTACGGTGTAGGCAACGAGATGTGGGATGGCAACGACAAGTGGGAAACCATGTCTGCCGTTGTTCGCCCCATGTACAAGTGGGATGACTTCAACAAGACCATCTTCGAAGGCGGCTACTTCAAGGACAAGAACAAATCCACTGATGGATCTTCTCTTGAGGACTCTGGTTACAAGCTGACTCTGGCTCAAGCCTGGTCCGCCGGTTCCAGCTTCTGGGCTCGTCCTGAAATTCGTGTGTTTGCCTCCTACGTTGGGCTTGACGATAACGATATGGCTGGTAAGCCTTTCGATAGTAAAACTTCTAAAGACACTTGGAACTTTGGTGTTCAAGCGGAAGCTTGGTGGTAAGCACTTCTTTCAGTTAAGTTAGTCACTGCCCCCGTATGGGGGCAGTTTTGTTTCGCCGGGTAACGGCAACCGGGTTATGGAGATAAGAAGAATGAAACTGGTAAAGATGTCTATCGCAGCCGTGGTTACTGCGCTGTTGGCCGGTTGTTCCGGTAGCATGGTGGTCCCCATGCAGGATCACGCATCCATTCTGAGCAATGCCGAACAGGCCAAGCAGGCGCTTTCACAGGCGACCAGCTGCTGCAATGCTTTCAACGACTTCAACTATGTGACCTTGCCGGAAGGCGATACCCTGCTGGCCCTCGACGGCAAGCAACCCAGTTTTCAGTTTGACGAGGGGATGAGCTACTTTGCGGCTTATCGCCTGCCAGCCAACACAGGCAACCTGGCCATCAAGGTCGCATCTCAGGTAAGCAAGACGGTACTGGTGCCGCAAGTGATCATGCTGGATGCCCAGTTCAAGGTGACACGGGTGCTGGGTGAGTCAGTGTTCAGCTACCAGCCAGCCCACCTGCTGAATAACGATCGGATTGAAGGCAATATCTTTGTCGATCGCAGCATGCCGGGCAATCCGGCTGCCGAAACCTATATGATTGTCTATGCCCCGGCCAGCGAGCTGGCGGGCAGTACCACCATATTGCACCCGGCGAAAGCCTTCGCCCGTGCCAACCAAACGGTTGAGCCAGCAGTGCCGGATCCCGTGATCCCGCATTCACCATGGGGGCTGGTACAGATCGAGGTGGTCGATATGGCCAAGGGGCAGGGCCTTGAGGCTGTGTTCAAACCCGAGTACGCAGACAAGGTCGCGATGAGCCAGGCCGCGCCAGCAACTGCCGCAGTGGCTGCCAGTGCGGTGACGGCAACTGCGGTTGCTGCCAAACCCGTGCCCGCCATGTTGACCGAGACCGAAGCCTTCTATCAGTCCCAGATTGAGAAAGCGGTGAAAGCCGGTGATATCGACAAGGCGATGCAACTGGTCAATGAGGCCGAGCGTGCCGGCTCGACCAAGGCGAAATCCGTCTTTATTGACGCGGTCAAGCGTTCGCAGAAAGGCTGAATATTGCCCAGTCTTTAAAAGATAATATTTATTTGAGGCCTCCCTTGTTGGAGGCCTTTTTAATCGGTAGACTAAAATAGAAAAAACAGCAAATGGTTACATTAAGTTACATTGCGTTTCTTTCGGCATTAATATGATTGGTTAAAATACAATGCGAAACAGCACTTTTCATATTTGTGGCGTAGCATGAGAATGCCGAAATATATCTGTAATCTCCCCGAATTTCCCCTCAGAATTATCTTGTGATCTCCCCTCCAAATTTTTTATTCCTTTGCGCCTGATGGAAGAAATTTCAGATCTGCTGGGTTATATTCAACAGGTCAAAATAAACAACCCCCAATCGAATTCATGCCGATGAAGATGATGCTCGTGATCGTCTATCAATTGGACTGAACCGTTTACGGGAAGACAATTCATTCAGGAGCGCACACATGTTTAAAAATGCTTTCTCTAATCTGCAAAAGGTCGGTAAGGCGCTGATGCTGCCAGTATCGGTCTTGCCAGTTGCAGGTATTCTGCTGGGGGTGGGCGCCGCTCACTTCAGCTGGTTGCCAGAAATTGTCTCCCAATTGATGGAGCAAGCTGGTGGTTCCGTATTTGGTCAGATGGCCCTGCTGTTCGCAGTGGGTGTTGCCCTCGGCTTTACCAATAACGACGGCGTATCTGGTCTGTCAGCCATCGTTGGCTACGGCATCATGACCGCCACCCTGACTGTGATGGCGCCTGTGATGGGTGTCGAGAAGATCGATACCGGTGTGCTGGGTGGTATCCTCGCCGGTGGCGTGGCTGCCTGGGCGTTCAACCGCTTCTACAAGATCCAGCTGCCAGAGTATCTGGGCTTCTTCGCTGGCAAGCGCGCCGTGCCCATCATCACCGGTTTTGTTTCCATCGGTCTGGGTGTCGTGCTCTCCTTCATCTGGCCGCCTATTGGTGGTGCCATCGGTGCCTTCTCCGACTGGGCTGCCAACCAGAACCCGGTCCTGGCCTTCGGCATCTACGGCGTGGTTGAGCGCTCCCTGATCCCGTTCGGTCTGCACCACATCTGGAACGTGCCGTTCTTCTATCAGGCTGGTACCTGCGTCAACGCCGCCGGTGAAACCGTACACGGCATCATGACCTGCTTCCTGACTGCTGATGACGCTTCCCGTGCTGCCGGTAACGGCTTCGGTCAACTGGCGGGTGGCTACCTGTTCAAGATGTTTGGTCTGCCTGCTGCCGCGTTTGCCATTGCGCACTCCGCCAAGCCGGAAAACCGCGCCAAGATCGTAGGTATCATGGCTTCTGCTGCCCTGACCTCCTTCCTGACCGGTATCACCGAGCCGATTGAATTCTCCTTCCTGTTCGTGGCCCCGGTACTGTACGCCATCCACGCTCTGCTGGCAGGTCTGGCCTATGTCCTGACCAACATGCTGGGTGTCGTTCACGGTCACACCTTCTCCAACGGCTTCATCGACTTCGTGGTGCAATCTCCGCGTGCCGACAACATGCTGCTGCTGGTGGGTCTGGGTCTGGTCTACGCGGTCATCTACTACGTGGTCTTCACCGTGGTCATCCGTGCCATGAACCTGAAAACCCCGGGTCGTGAAGACGAAGCTGCCCAAGAGTCCTCTGCCGGTCAAAGCAAGGACGAGATGTCTGCTGCACTGGTCTCCGCCTTCGGTGGCAAAGAGAACATCGCCTCTCTGGACGCCTGCATCACCCGTCTGCGTGTCGGTGTGAAGGATGTGGCCAAGGTTGACCAGGCTGGTCTGAAGAAGCTGGGTGCCGCCGGTGTGGTGGTGGCGGGTTCCGGTGTACAAGCCATCTTCGGCACCAAGTCCGACAACCTGAAAACTGAAATGGACATCTGGATGAAGAGCAACTGATTGTCGCTCCAATATCCGAGTTCCGAAAAGGGAGGCGCAAGCCTCCCTTTTTGCTGGGTTGCGTTTGGTGGCGGGACATGTGCGGGGGCTTTCCTGGCGGCGCCAGCATGGTGTGACCCAATGAAAAAGGCGCCCCTGGGCGCCTTTGCTGCATCAGACCGGCTTAAAGCTTTTCGAGATCCCGTTCTATCTCGCTGATCTTGTTCTGCACCACTTTTTCCAGATGACGCAAGTCGCGCAGTATTTTCTGCTTGATGTCCGGATCGGCGGAAGGCTGGCCGCCCTGGGTCAGATTGTCCAGCTCATCCACCACGTATTTGAGGTTGGCGTTGATCTCGGTGACATCTTTGTACTCATGGGTCCCCGAGTCGACCAGCATGGTCTTGCGCTGGCGGGGGTATTTGAATTTGACGCTCTTGGCGAAGAATTCACCCTTCTGCTTCTTGAAATAGATCTTGAGGATGTCGTGGTTGGCTTCCTGGCGCAGGGTGTAGCTGTCCACCGAGGTGGGTTCCTGGATCCCCAGGCTCTTGAGATTCTCGTACATCGGGCTTCCTTGGTTTGAAACGATCCTGACCCCTCTATCTTACCCGAGTCCGGACGCCTTGCCTGTGACAGGCGCGCCAAATTCAAATTGGTGTCAAAAAGGTCTTCTTTAATCAATGAGCCAAGGGGAGGGGTGAACGCCTTGCCAGCACTGCCATAAGCGGTATCGTCTCATGGGGGGTGCAGTGCTGGTGGGGCAGGGGAGTTGGCGTCCACCCATGAGAGCGGGCATGAAAAAGGGCACCAGAGGTGCCCTTGATGACATCGGCGTGGATTACTCGTCGATGGAGCGCAGCAGGGCGTTGATGCCGACCTTGGCGCGGGTCTTGGCATCCACCTTCTTGACGATGACGGCGGCGTAGAGGCTGTACTTGCCGCACTTGGAGGGCAGGGAGCCGGAAACGACCACGGAGCCGGCCGGGACGCGGCCGTAGTGGATTTCACCGGTTTCGCGGTCATAGATGCGGGTGGACTGGCCGATGAAGACCCCCATGGAGATGACGGAGCCCTCCTCGACGATCACCCCTTCAACCACCTCGGAACGGGCACCGATGAAGCAGTTGTCTTCGATGATGGTCGGGTTGGCCTGCAGTGGCTCCAGTACGCCGCCGATGCCGACGCCGCCGGAGAGGTGCACATTCTTGCCGATCTGGGCGCAGGAGCCCACGGTGGCCCAGGTGTCGACCATGGTGCCTTCATCGACGAAGGCGCCGATGTTGACGTAGGAGGGCATCAGCACGGTGTTCGGGGCGATGAAGGAGCCTTTGCGCGCGGTCGCGGGCGGCACGACGCGTACACCGGCAGCCTTGAACTGCTCTTCGGTGTAGTTGGAGAACTTCAGGGGAACCTTGTCGTAGTACTGGGCATCGTCGCCCTTGATGATGCCGTTGTCGTTGATGCGGAAGGAGAGCAGCACGGCCTTCTTCAGCCACTGGTGGACGACCCACTCGCCGGCAATCTTCTCGGCAACCCGGGCTTTGCCGGAGTCCAGCAGGTCGATGGCTT
This sequence comes from Aeromonas sp. ASNIH7, assembly GCF_002903485.1. NCBI lineage: Bacteria > Pseudomonadati > Pseudomonadota > Gammaproteobacteria > Aeromonadales > Aeromonadaceae > Aeromonas > Aeromonas sp. ASNIH7. The sequence goes on along the minus strand of NZ_CP026226.1, from coordinate 854,098 downwards.
CCAGAATGGCGGCCTTGGTGGCGGCATCGACGGAGCCGGGGGTGATGGAGTCACGGCGCTCGAAGGCCGCTTCGATGGTCTGTTGCAACTGGGTCATGACAGGTTTCCTTTATAAAATTCTGTTTGTTGTATCACACTTTTCCAATCGTTTTTAAGGGCTCTCGCCGATTTCTTCAGAATTAGGGCGATTTATTGTACTTGAGTGGTCCAACCATTTGTTCTGATTGAGGAATCAATACGTCAAAAAGCCTCTTTCGAGGCTTCATCCGAGCGTGTCAGGCGCTCTCGCCAAGCGGTTCCTGGGGGTTGAGCTGATTGACCAGCCTCTCCTCGAGGGCTTGCTGCTCCTCCGGGTTCAGCGGCTCTCCGGCCAGGGTGGTGAGGCTGAAGAAGTCCTCCACCCGCTCACCGATGGTGGTGATCTTGGCGGCATGGAGGGAGAGGCCGCACTGCTGGAACACGGCACCGATACGGGCCAATAGGCCCGGAGTGTCCAGGGCCGTCAGCTCCAGCAGGGTGTGGCGGTTTTCCCCCTTGTGGGGCAGGAAGACCACCCTGGTCGGCACGCTGAACTGGCGGTGGCGTCTGGACAGGGGCTTGCTGCGCAGCACCAGCTTGCCCGGCTCCTGAAGGGCTTTCTCCAGCGCCTTCTTGATGGTGGCGGTACGGTTGGGGCTGATGGGCTCGCCGTTCGGTTCCAGTACGATGAAGGTGTCGAGCACGTAGTCGTTGCGCGAATTCATGATCTGGGCGTCGTGGATGCTGAGGTTCTTCTGATCCAGTGCCGAAGCCACGGTGGCAAAGAGGTTGGGGGTATCGCGGCAATAGATGAACACCTCGCTACCGCCCCGTATGGGATGCTTGCCGATGAGCACCAGGGGGGCCGGGTTGTCACCGTGGGCGATGATCTTGCGGCAGTGCCAGGCGATCTGCTCCGGGCTGTGGCGCAGGAAGTAATCGGCCTTGAAGTCGTTCCAGAGGGCGGTGACCGCCTCCTGTGGCACCTCGCGCTGGGTCAGGATCTGCCTGGCCTGGCGCTGGTTTTCACGGATCTTGAGGCGCATGTCCGGCGGGTTTTCCAACCCCTGGCGCAGGGCCTTTTGGGTGGCGAAGTAGAGTTCGCGCAGCAGTGTGCCCTTCCAGTCGTTCCACAGACTGTCGTTGGTGGCACAGATGTCGGCCACGGTCAGGCAATAGAGCAGGTCGAGGTGCAATTCATCCCGCACCTTCTGGGCGAAGTCGGTGACCACGTCCGGGTCGTAGATGTCGCGGCGCTGGGCGGTGACCGACATCAGCAGATGGTGGCGCACCAGCCAGGCGACCAGTCGGCTCTCGTAGCGATCCAGCCCGTGCAACTGGCAGAACTCCAGCGCATCCACGGCCCCGAGTTCGGAATGATCGCCACGCCTGCCCTTGGCGATGTCGTGGAAGAGGGCGGCGATGCTGAGCAGCTCGGGCTTGCGCAACTGGGTGAACACCTCGTGGCAGAGCGGGTGAGTCTGGCGGCTGGCTGGATTCGGGAAGCGATGGATGTTCTGCAGCAGCCGATGGGTGTGCTCGTCCACCGTGTAGGCGTGGAACATGTCGAACTGCATCTGGCCGACGATGAGGTTCCACTGGGGCAGGTAGGCCGCGAGGATCCCGTACTTGTGCATCAGGGTGAGCGGCTGGCCGATGCCGTTGGGGTGGCGCAGGAGCGCCATGAAGAGACGGCGGCACTCGGGTAGATCTTGCAGCCAGCAGTTGAGGGTGCGTCTGGCCTCGCGCAACTGGCGCAAGGTGGCGGAGTGGATGCCGGCAATCTCCGGGTGCTGGGCTATCTGGTAGAAGAGTCGCAGGATGGCGGCAGGATCCCGGCCGAACAGCTCGGAGTCCACCGCATCGATGAGGCGGCCGCGCAGCTGGAATTCGTCGCTGATGCGGCGCACGTCCATGGCGGTGTTGCCAAGAATGGCCTCGTCAAAGAGTTGCAGCAGCATCTCGTTGAGCTCGGCCACCCGTCGCACCGTCTGGTAGAAGCGCTTCATCATCTGCTCGACCGGGCCGTTTCCTTCCCCCTCGAACCCCAGCATCTGGGCCACGGTGCGCTGGCGGTCGAACAAGAGGCGGTTGTCCCCCTTGTTGATGGCCATGTGCAGGGCGAAGCGCACCTTCCACAGGAAATTCTGACAGTCGAGCAGCTCCCGGTACTCGGCCCGGTTGAGAAAACCGTGGCTGGTCATCTCGAACAGGGTGGTGGCGCCGAAGTGGCGTCGGGCGACCCAGGCCAGGGTCTGGATGTCGCGAAGACCCCCGGGATTGTTCTTGAGATCCGGCTCCAGCTTGTAGGCGGTGCCGAGAAACTGCTGGTGGCGCAGGGCCTGCTCTTCGCGTTTGGCACGAAAGAAGGCTTCGCTCGGCCAGAAGTGCTGGGGCTGGGTGGCCGCCTGCAACTGCTCGAATCCCACCAGGCGACCCGTGATGTAACGGGCCTCGATGAGGTTGGTGGCAACCGTGATGTCGTTGCGACCCTGCTCGATGCACTCGGCCACGTTGCGCACCGCCTGGCCCACCTCCAGCTTGAGATCCCACAAGAGGGTGATGAACTCGCCGATGCGAAGCCCCAGCACCTCGTCCAGTTCATCTCCTTCGTAGAGGATCAGCAGGTCGATATCGGAGTGGGGATGGAGTTCGCCGCGGCCATAGCCGCCTACCGCGATCAGGGTGAGCTCGGTCCTGTCGAAGCCGAACTTGTGCCAGAGCCTGGTCAGCAGCGCGTCCATGTATTCGGAGCGGGTGGCCACCAGTTCGATGATGTTGTCACCGGCGTCGAAGCGCTCATGCAGCCAGGCGAGAAAGCGGCTCAGATACTCCTTGCAGTTGTCACGGGTGAGCTGATCGTCTGGGAGCAGATGGGGAGAAAGCAGGCTGGCATCCATGGCATGTCACACTCTCGGTCGGGCCGGGTAAAGAGCAACCCCGGCGCGCGGCCGGGGTTGAATGTCAAACGTGGTGGATAAAACGCTCGATAGTGTCGTCGGGGCGCAGGGTCAGGACCTCGCAGCCATCCTCGGTCACCAGCAGGGTGTGCTCCCATTGGGCGGAGTCGCCGCCGTCCTTGGTGGTCACGGTCCAGCCATCCTTCGGATTGACCTTGCAGTGGTACTTCTTGCTGTTGACCATGGGCTCGATGGTGAAGCACATGCCCGCTTTCAGCTCCAGCTTGCCGCCGTTGCGGTAGTGCAGGATCTGCGGCTCTTCGTGGAACTCGGCACCGATGCCATGGCCGCAGTAGTCGCGTACCACGGAGAAGCCGGCCTGCTCGACGATGGGCTGGATGACGGCGCCGATCTCGGTGATGCACATGCCCGGGCGCACCCGCTTGATGGCGGCATAGAGGCTATCCTGGGCCACCTTGCAGAGCTGGCGGCGCAGGGGGGTGGTCTGGCCCACGATGAACATGGCGGAGGTATCGCCGTGATAACCATCCTTGATGACGGTGATGTCCAGATTGATGATGTCCCCTTCCCGCAGCTTCTTGTGGTTCGGGATGCCATGGCAGATGACATCGTTCACCGAGGTGCAGATGGACTTGGGGAAGCCGTGGTAATTGAGCGGCGCGGGGATGGCCTGCTGCACGTCGACGATGTAGTCGTGGCAGAGGGTATTCAGTTCGTCTGTGGTGACGCCCGCCTTGACGTGGGGGGCGATCATGACCAGCACGTCGGCGGCCAGCTGGCCGGCGACACGCATTTTTTCAATCTCTTCCGGTGTCTTGATTTTAATGGACATGGGATCTCTCTTGGGGCCTGATTGCGCATCCTGCCGATGCCCAACAACCAGGTAATGAAAAATAGATGCGTTTGCAATCAGGGCGAAATTTTATCCCCAACCCCCGTTTACTTCCAGTGTGATCGTCATCGCAACGTCATCAGGCGGTCGCACCATGGTCCGGGATCCATTTTTAGCACCCGGGCTGGTGGTGTCATGACCAAAGTTATGGTATAAAGCGCGCCGGAATGGGGAACTCGTGTCCTCATACCATCACCCTTACTCAACAACACACACACATCGACACATATGCCGGGGTGCCTTAACGGGTCGGTTATATGGGATGTGTGGAGGCCTAACCCCAATACAGAGGTATAAAATGGCTAAAGTTTCTATGCGCGACATGCTGCAAGCCGGCGTTCACTTCGGTCACCAGACTCGTTACTGGAACCCGAAAATGAAGTCCTACATCTTCGGCGCCCGCAGCAAAGTTCACATCATCAACCTGGAAAAAACCGTTCCGATGTTTGACGATGCCATGAACTTCATCAGCTCCGTAGCTGCCAAGAAAGGCAAGGTACTGTTCGTAGGTACCAAGCGTGCCGCGTCTGAAGCCGTCAAAGAAGCCGCTGAGCGTTGCGACCAGTTCTATGTTAACCACCGCTGGCTGGGCGGCATGCTGACCAACTGGAAAACCGTTCGTCAGTCCATCAAGCGCCTGAAAGATCTGGAAACCCAGAGCGAAGACGGTACCTTCGACAAGCTGACCAAGAAAGAGGCGCTGATGCGTACTCGCGAAATGGAAAAGCTGGAGAAGAGCCTGGGTGGTATCAAGAACATGGGCGGCCTGCCTGACGTTCTGTTCGTTGTCGATGCCGACCACGAGCACATCGCTATCAAAGAAGCCAACAACCTGGGTATCCCGGTAGTTTCCATCGTTGATACCAACTCCAACCCGGACGGCGTTGACTATGTCATCCCGGGTAACGACGACGCTATCCGTGCCGTACAGCTGTACCTGAACGCTGCTGCTGACACCGTTCTGGAAGCCCGCGAGCAGGACATCGTTGTTCAAGCCGAACAAGATGGCTTCGTTGAAGCTGAGTAATTGATAAGGACTGAAAAGCCCTTATTAACCAAGCTGATGTAATTGGTTAGCAGGGGCCCTTGTGGCCCCTGTTTCTTGTCAATTCAAGACCGAGGATACTGGACATGGCAAACATTTCTGCCGCCCTGGTAAAAGAACTGCGCGAGCGCACCGCCGCTGGCATGATGGATTGCAAAAAAGCGCTGGAAGAAGCCAACGGTGATATCGAGCTGGCTATCGAGAACATGCGTAAATCCGGTCAGGCCAAGGCCGCCAAGAAAGCTGGCCGTATCGCCGCTGAAGGTGTGATCTTCGCCCGTACCGAAGGCAACGTTGCCGTCATGATCGAGCTGAACTGCGAGACTGACTTCGTTTCCAAGGATGCCGGTTTCCTGGCCATGGGTCAGAAGATCGTCGAGATCGCTGCCACCCAGAAAATCGCTGACGTTGACGCGCTGAAAGCCGCCGACTTCGGCAACGGCGAGTCCGTCGAGCTGACCATCACCAACCTGATCGCCAAGATCGGTGAGAACATGAACCTGCGTCGCGTGATGCTGGTTGAAGGTGACAACCTGGGCACCTACGTTCACGGCTCCCGCATCGGTGTTATCACCAAGCTGGTTGGCGGTACCGACGAGCTGGCCAAAGATCTGGCCATGCACGTTGCTGCCAACAGCCCGCAATTCGTCAAACCGGAAGACGTGTCTGCCGAAGTCGTTGCCAAAGAGCGCGAAATCCAGATCGACATCGCCATCAACTCCGGCAAGCCGAAAGAGATCGCCGAGAAGATGGTTGAAGGCCGCATGAAGAAGTTCACCGGTGAGGTTTCCCTGACTGGTCAACCGTTCGTGAAAGATCCTTCCATGACCGTTGCCGAGCTGCTGAAGAAAGAAGGCGCTGACGTTGTTTCCTTCACCCGTTTCGAAGTGGGCGAAGGCATCGAGAAGCAAGAGACCGACTTCGCTGCTGAAGTAGCAGCCCAGATCGCGGCCGCTCAGAAGGCCTAATCGAACCGGTTTTTCCGTTTCCCCAGACCGCGACTTATGTCGCGGTCTTTATATGACCAGGAATCAGTGACATGAGTACCAATCCCAAGCCTGCATACAGACGTGTTCTTCTGAAGTTGAGTGGTGAAGCCCTGCAAGGATCCGAGGGTTTCGGCATTGATCCGGCGGTGCTGGAACGGATGGCCCAAGAGATCAAAGAGCTGGTTGAGCTGGGTGTTCAGGTCGGTCTGGTCATCGGTGGCGGCAACCTGTTCCGTGGTGCCGGCCTTGCCAAGGCAGGCATGAATCGCGTGGTGGGTGACCACATGGGCATGCTGGCGACCGTCATGAACGGCCTGGCCATGCGTGATGCCCTGCATCGTGCTTATGTGAATGCCCGCCTGATGTCGGCCATCTCCCTGCAAGGGGTCTGCGACTCCTACAGCTGGGCCGAAGCCATCAGCCAGCTGCGCGCCGGCAAGGTGGTGATCTTCTCTGCCGGTACCGGCAACCCCTTCTTTACCACCGACTCGGCAGCCTGCCTGCGCGGTATCGAGATCGAAGCCGACGTCGTGCTGAAAGCCACCAAGGTCGATGGCGTGTTCACCGATGACCCGGTCAAGAACCCGGATGCCGTGCTCTATCAGGAACTGAGTTATGATGAAGTTCTTGAAAAAGAACTCAAAGTGATGGATCTTGCTGCTTTTACCCTGGCCCGCGACCACGATCTGCCGATCCGGGTGTTCAACATGAACAAACCGGGCGCGCTGCGCCGCGTGATCATGGGTGAGCCGGAAGGTACCCTGATCCACCAGGCCAGCAAGTAAGGCAAGTGTGAGCCCTAGGCTCGCTTGTCCATTACGCCAGTCAACAAGATAGATACGAGCCGCCCGTCGGCTCGTTCGCCAAAAGGAAAACCACTGTGATCAACGAGATTAAAAACGACGCCAAGGACCGCATGGGCAAAAGCGTAGAGTCGCTGAAGACCCAGATGTCCAAGATCCGTACCGGCCGTGCTCACCCGAGCCTGCTCGACGGCATCCAGGTGGAGTATTACGGTGCTGCCACTCCTCTGAAGCAGTTGGCCAACGTGGTGGCAGAAGATGCCCGTACTCTCTCCATCTCCATCTTCGATCGCTCCATGATCCAGGCGGTGGAAAAAGCCATCCTGACCTCCGATCTGGGCCTGAACCCGTCCAGCAACGGCCAGACTCTGCGCGTGCCGCTGCCGCCGCTGACCGAAGAGCGTCGCCGTGATCTGACCAAGATCGTCCGTGCCGAAGCCGAAGGTGCCCGGGTTGCCATTCGCAACATCCGTCGCGATGCCAACGCCGACCTGAAAGCCCTGCTGAAAGAGAAAGAGATCTCCGAAGACGACGACCGTCGCGCCCAGGAAGAGATCCAGAAGCTGACCGATACCTTCATCAAGCTGGTGGATGACGCCCTGGTTGTGAAGGAAAAGGAGCTAATGGAAATCTAAGCCTCCGACAGGTATATTACGAGCGCCGTGTAGTGCCCCTGCACGGCGCTTTTGTCTTTGTGGGAGAAATGAATGTCGCTTTTGGCAGCGCTAGGCGATAGCGCCAGCTCGTCCTTGCCCCGTCACGTCGCCATCATCATGGATGGCAATGGTCGCTGGGCCCAGAACCGCGGCAAGATGCGGGTTTCCGGGCACAAGGCGGGCGTGAAATCCGTGCGTGAGGCCGTGGCCTTTGCCGCCCGTGCCAAGATGGAGGCGCTGACCCTGTTTGCGTTTTCCAGCGAGAACTGGCGCCGTCCGGAAGGGGAAGTCAACGCCCTGATGGAGTTGTTCATGACGGTGCTGGGTCGCGAGGTGAGCAAGTTGCACAGCAACGGCATTCGCCTTCGGGTGATTGGCGACACTGCCCGCTTCAGCGAGCGGCTGCAGGCCAAGATCGCCAAGGCCGAGGCCCTGACCGCCAACAATCAGGGATTGACCCTCAATATCGCCGCCAACTATGGCGGTCAGTGGGACATCGCCCAGGCGGCCCGGACCCTGGCACGGGCCGTGGCGGCGGGTGAACTGGATGCCGAGGCGGTCGATGAGGCGGCATTGGGTCGTCATGTCTGCATGGCTGATCTGCCCCCCGTGGATCTGTTGATCCGCACTGGCGGGGATCATCGCATCAGCAACTTTGTCCTGTGGCAGCTCGCCTATGCCGAACTCTATTTTACCCCGGTCCTGTGGCCCGATTTTGACGAGGCCGAGTTCAGTGGGGCAGTTGCCTCCTTCGTTGCTCGCGAGCGTCGCTTCGGGTGTACGGGTGAACAGATCCGGGAATTGATCGCCGCGCAACAGACCGGCTAAACCCCGCTCCCAAGAGAGAGGTTTCTTTTGCTAAAACAACGAATTATTACCGCATTACTGTTAGTACCCCTAGTGTTGGGGGCGCTGTTTTTTCTGCCGTTGAAATTCTTTGCCCTGCTCGCCGCCCTGGTCTTTCTGCTGGCCAGCCGTGAGTGGAGTGCCTTCGTCACTGCCCAGCCGCAACAGTGGTTGCCGCTGGTGTTCTGTCTGCTGCTGGGGGCCAGCCTGTTTTGGGTGCCCGTGGAGCAACTCTGGATCCCCCAACTGCATCCGCTGGTGATGGGCGTGCTCTGGACCGCTGTCAGCTGGTGGCTGCTGGGGCTGGTGCTGGTGCTGCGCTACCCGCAAAGCGCCAGGCTGTGGCGTGAATCCATCTGGCTCAAATCCCTGTTCGGTCTGGTGACCCTGGTTCCCTTCTTCTGGTCCCTGGTGGCCATTCGCGGTTACAACTTCTACCACGACCCCATGATGGGAGCCTGGATCCTGCTGTTCGTGATGGGACTGGTCTGGGCGGCAGATTCTGGCGCGTATTTTTTCGGCAAGGCGTTCGGCAAACACAAGCTGGCACCGGCCGTGAGCCCGGGTAAAACCATCGAAGGCATGCTGGGTGGGCTGTTTACCGCCAGCCTGCTGGCCATCGGCGTGACCTGGTTCATGGGCTTCGTGCCTGCCAAGATGGGCACCGTGCTGCTCTGTTCTCTGCTGGCGGTGCTGGCCTCCGTGCTCGGCGATCTGGCCGAGAGCATGTTCAAGCGGGAAGCCGGCATCAAGGATTCCGGCACCCTGTTGCCGGGCCATGGGGGCATTCTCGATCGCATCGACAGCCTGACGGCGGCGCTGCCCGTCTTCCTGCTCAGCTACCTGTTGCTCGGTCCGGAGTTTTGATGTTTCGCGCACTGATGATCCCGGGAGCGTCCCGCTCCATCAGTCTGTTACCCAATCAGGAGTCTTGATGCAAAACCTGGTGATCCTGGGAGCGTCAGGCTCCATCGGTCAGAGCACCCTCAAGGTACTGCGCCACAACCCCGGGCGCTGGCAGGTGCTGGCGCTGACCGCTGCACGCAGCGTGGACGCCATGCTGCGCGACTGTCTCGAATTCTCCCCCCGGTTCGCCGTCATGGTGGACGAAGGCGCCGCCAGCGAGCTGGCGGGTCGGCTCAAGGCTCACGGCAGCACCACTCGGGTGTTGTCCGGTCAGGCAGCCCTGTGCGACGTGGCTGCTCACCCCGATGCCCACAGCGTGATGGCGGCCATTGTCGGTGCGGCGGGTCTGGCACCCACCATGGCTGCCGTGCGCGCCGGCAAGCGCATTCTGCTGGCCAACAAGGAGGCGCTGGTGATGTCCGGAGCCTTCTTCATGGAGGCGGTGCGAGAGCACGGCGCCGAGCTGCTGCCCATCGACAGCGAACACAACGCCATCTTCCAGTGCCTGCCGGTCGACGTGCAGCGCCAGCCCGGTTTCTGCGATCTGGCCGGGGCGGGGATCAGCAAGATCCTGCTGACCGGCTCCGGCGGACCTTTCCGCTATGCCGATGTGGGTGAATTGCACCATGTCACCCCGGCGCAAGCCATTGCCCATCCCAACTGGTCCATGGGGGCCAAGATCTCGGTGGACTCCGCCACCATGATGAACAAGGGGTTGGAGTACATCGAGGCGCGCTGGCTGTTCAATGCGGCCCCCGAGCAGATCCAGGTGGTGATCCACCCCCAGTCCGTCATTCACTCCATGGTGCAGTACAAGGATGGCTCCGTGCTGGCCCAGCTCGGCAACCCGGACATGTGCACCCCCATTGCCCACGCTCTGGCCTATCCGGAACGGATCGAGTCCGGTGTGGAACCTTTGGATTTCTTCAGTGTCGGAGAGTTCAGCTTTATCCGGCCCGACTATGAGCGCTATCCCTGTCTGGCGCTGGCCATGAGCGCGTGCCAGCAGGGGCAGGGGGCGACCACCTCCCTCAATGCCGCCAACGAGGAGGCCGTCGCGGCTTTTCTTGCAGAGCGGATCGGATTTATGGATATTGCCAGAGTCAACGAATCCGTCATGGCCGAGCTGGGCAGTAGTGCTGCCGGCTCTCTGGCGGATCTCATCGCCCTGGACGGTACGGCCCGAGCCCGTGCCCAGCAACTGATAAAGGAGCTTGCCGTATGAACGGACTGTGGTGGCAGCCAGCCCCTCTCCATGCTCTCGAGCGCAGGACTGGACATGACCGCGAGGTACGCGGCTGATGGGCGGGGTTCTGTGGAATATCGGCGCCTTCATCGTGGCCCTCGGGCTGCTGGTGGCGGTGCATGAATTTGGCCACTTCTGGGTGGCTCGTCGTTGCGGCGTCAAGGTGGAGCGCTTCTCCATCGGCTTTGGCAAGGCCATCTGGCGTCGCCTTGGCAAGGATGGCACCGAATACGTGCTGGCCCTGATCCCCCTTGGCGGTTACGTCAAGATGCTGGATGGCCGGGTCGACGAACTCAAGCCGGGGGAGGAGGCGCAGGCCTTCAACCACAAGAGCGTCTGGGCCCGGATGGCCATCGTCGCGGCCGGCCCCATGGCGAACTTCGTGTTCGCCCTGTTCGCCTTCTGGCTGATGTTCATGATAGGGGTGCCGAGCGTCAAACCCGTGGTGGGCGAGGTGCGTCCCGCCTCCATCGTGGCAGAGGCCGGCATCCTGCCAGGCATGGAGATCGTCGGCGTCGGCGGCGAGGAGACCGGTGACTGGGAGAGCGTCACCTACGCCCTCATCAGCCACCTTGGCGATGACTCGGTCCAGCTCAAGCTCAAGGCGGCCAACACCAGCTATGCAGTGGACAAGACCCTGCAGCTGGCAGGTTGGAAATTCGATCCGGACAAAGAGTCACCCATCGGGAGCCTCGGGATAGTGCCCCTCGGTGGCAAGGTGCTGCCCGTGGTGGAGGCCGTGGTGCCATCGAGCGCCAGCGAGAAGGCCGGCCTTCAGATAGGGGATCGCATCAAGGGGGTCGATGGAGAGGCCATCACCGAATGGACCCAGTTTGTCGAGCGTGTCCAGCAGTCACCGGCGCAGCCGCTGCAGGTGACGGTGGAGCGCGGGGGCAGCGAGATGACCCTGACCCTGACCCCGGACGGGAAGAAAGTGAAGGGCCAGCTGGTCGGTTTTGTGGGCTTGTCGCCGCAACTGGTTCCATTACCGGATGAGTATCGAACTCTGTTACAGTATGGGCCTTTGCAAGCCCTGTGGCATGGGGTCCAGAAGACCTGGAGCCTGATCACCCTGACCTTCGACATGATAGGCAAGCTGATCGGTGGCATCGTCTCTTTGGACAACCTGAGCGGCCCCATCTCCATCGCCAAGGGGGCCGGCAGCAGCGCCGATTACGGGTTGGTCTATTTCCTCGGATTCCTGGCGCTCATCAGCGTCAACCTGGGGATCATCAACCTGTTCCCCCTGCCGGTGCTCGATGGTGGCCATCTGGTCTATTTCCTCATCGAGGCGATCACCGGCAAGCCGGTATCGGAAAAAATTCAGGAAGTTGGGTTCAGGATAGGCGCCGCCATTCTGATGTTACTGATGGGCATTGCGCTGTTTAATGATTTCGCTCGCCTCTGAGGCCAGAGCATCAACAAGGACACATAAGAACAAAATGGCTGTTAAAAAAGCATTGGTGTTGAGTTGCCTGCTGGGGGCCAGCTTCCTGGCTCAGGCTGCCCCGGCCTCTTTTGTGGTGCAAGACATTCAGGTCGAGGGCCTGCAGCGGGTGACCCTGGGTGCCGCCCTGTTGAATCTGCCGGTGCGTGTCGGTGATTCCGTCGACTCCGTGTCCCTGGCGAACGCCATCAAGAAGCTCTATGCCTCCGGCAACTTCGAGGACGTCAAGGTCTATCGCGAGGGTCAGGTGCTGCAAGTGGTGGTCAAGGAGCGCCCGACCATCTCCAGCATCGAGTTCTCCGGCAACAAGGACATCAAGGAAGAGCAACTGACCCAGAGCCTGGAATCCTCCGGGATCCGCGTGGGTGATCCGCTGGATCGCACCGTGCTGAGCTCCCTCGAGAAAGGGCTGGAAGATTTCTACTACGGCGTGGGCAAGTACTCCGCCAAGGTCAAGGCCATCGTCACCCCGCTGCCGCGCAACCGAGTCGACCTCAAGTTCACCTTCGTGGAAGGGGAAGCGGCCAAGATCCAGCAGATCAACATCGTCGGCAACAACGTCTTCCCGGAAGAGAAGCTGCTGGCCCAGCTCTCCCTCAAGGACGACGTGCCCTGGTGGAACTTCACCGGCGATCAGCGCTACCAGAAGCAGAAGCTGGCCGGTGACATCGAAGTGCTGCGCTCCTACTACATGGACCGCGGCTACATCCGCTTCACCCAGGAGTCCACCCAGGTCTCCATGACCCCGGACAAGAAGGGGGTCTATGTCACCCTCAACGTCAAGGAAGGGGAGCAGTACAAGGTTTCCGGCATCCAGCTCAAGGGCGACCTCATCGACCGCGGCGGCGAGATGAAGGGCCTCATCCCCATCGAGGCGGGCAGCGTCTACTCCGCCAGTCAGGTGACCCATACCGAAGAGGTGCTCTCCAAGTTCCTCGGCCGTTACGGCTACGCCTATCCGAAAGTGGTCACCTTCCCCCAGATCAACGACCAGACCAAGGAAGTGGAGCTCATCGTCAACGTTGAGCCGGGTCCCCGGGTCTATGTGCGCAACATCAACTTCAGCGGCAACGTCACCACCAAGGACGAAGTGCTGCGTCGCGAGATGCGCCAGATGGAGGGCACCTGGCTCTCCTCCGACAACGTCGAGCAGTCCAAGACCCGTCTCAACCGCCTCGGCTTCTTCGAGACCGCGGAAGTGGACACCAAGCGGGTGCCGGGCAGCGATGACCAGGTCGATCTGGACTTCAAGGTCAAGGAGCAGCCGGCGGGGTCCATCAACGCCGGTATCGGCTACGGCACCGAGTCGGGTCTGAGCCTGCAGGCGGGTCTGCAGCAGGACAACTTCATGGGGACCGGCAAGAAGATCGGCATCAACGCCAGCACCAACGACTACTCCAAGAGCGTCGACCTGAGCTATAACGACCCCTACTTCACCGTGGACGGGGTGAGCCTGGGCGGCCGTCTCTACTACAACAAGTTCAGTGCGGCCGACGCCAACATCGTGGACTACGAGAACACCACCGTCGGTTTCCGTCTCTCCAGCGGCTTCCCGGTCAACGAGAACAACCGTCTCGACTTCAGCCTGGGCTACGAAAACAACAAACTGTCCCAGCCCAACCCCTATGTACAGGTGGACGAGTTCTGGAAGGTCTACAACGGCAATCTGGATGGCGACAACCGCATGGTGTTCAACACCGTGGACGTCACCGCCGGCTGGACCCGCTCCACCCTCAACAAGGGTCAGTTCCCGACCTCCGGTGACCGCCAGCGGGTGAACGCCAAGGTGACGGTGCCCGGCATGGATCTGCAGTACTTCAAGCTCAACGCAGAAGATGCCCACTACTTCCCGTTTGATGCCGATCACAAATGGGTCATGCTGGCCAAGGCCCGTGCCTCCTACGGCGATGGCTACGGCACCAATGGCGATTACGAGCACGTCCTGCCGTTCTTCGAGAACTACTACGCCGGTGGTTTCGATACCCTGCGCGGTTTCAAGAGCAACACAGTCGGTCCGAAGGCGCTCTACTACTACAACCTGAGTGGTAACGACGTCATCCAGGGCACTGACAGCTCGGTCGGGGGCAACGCCCTGGCGGTGGCCTCGCTGGAAATGATCGTGCCGACGCCCTTTGCCTCCGAGACCTATCAGCCCCAGCTGCGGACCAGTTTCTTCATCGACGCCGGTTCCGTGTGGGATACCCACTTCGACTACAGCCAGTATCAGAACCGTTGCTTCAGTGGTTGCAACTATCTGATGGACTACTCCGACCCGAGCAACATCCGGATGTCGACCGGCCTGTCGCTGCAGTGGCTCTCTCCCATGGGCCCGCTGGTGTTCGTGCTGGCAAGACCAATCAAGAAATACGAAGGGGACGACACCCAAGTCTTCTCCTTCAACATCGGCCGTACCTTCTAAGGGGAGCGGACGCCCCCCCGCCATGGCGGGGGGAAGCATGATGGGTCGCGCGTTTGCGTGCCTCACCAGGTAACAAGACGATCTCGTGGATCGCTTGCACAATCAGGTAAATCAGGTAGCCCTCGACCGAGGGACCAAGGAGTAAGTGTGAATAAAGCGTTGAAAGTAGCTGGTTTGAGCTTTGCACTGATGGCTGCCGGCATGGGTTCTGCCTTCGCTGAGACCAAGATTGCCGTGGTCGACATGGGCGAAGTCTTCCAAAAGCTGCCCCAGCGTGAAGCCGTTGCCAAGAAGCTGAAGGGCGAGTTCGAGCCGCGCATGCGTGAACTGCAGAAGCTGGAGTCCGACGGTCAGGCACTGGTCGAGAAGTTCAAGAAGGACGAAGCCTTCATGAGCGCCGAACAGAAGAAGCAGAGCCAGGAGAAGCTGGCCAAGCTGCAAATGGAATTCAACCAGAAGCGTCAGGCGTTTGAACAGGACAACGGTCGCCGTCAGTCCGAAGAGCGCAACAAGATCCTGACCAAGGTGCAGGCTGCCATCGACGCCATCGCCAAGAGCAATGGCTACGATCTGGTGCTGGAGCGCAACGCCGCCCCGTATGCAGCCAGCAAGCTGGACATCTCCGGCCAGGTTATTTCTCAGGTTAGCAAGAGCAACTAATTGATGGCATTCACTCTCGCACAGCTGGCCCAGCAACTGGGGGCCGAGGTCCATGGGGATGGGACCCGGGAAATTCGCAAGGTCGCGACACTGGAAAAAGCCGGGGAGGGGGAGATAGCCTTCCTGTCCAACAAGAAGTACCGGCATTTTCTGGAGCAGAGCAAGGCCACTGCCGTGCTCATCACCGAGGCAGACCTGCCGTTTTGCCCCACCAACGCCCTGGTGCTCAAAGACCCCTATGTGGGCTTTGCCCGGGTTGCCCAACTGCTGGACACCACCCCGCAGCCGGCCATGGATATCCATCCGAGCGCCGTCATCGCGGCGGACGTGCAACTGGGCGAGAGAGTGGCCATCGGTGCCAATGCGGTGATCGAATCCGGCGTCGTGCTGGGTGACGATGTGCGCATCGGCCCGGGCTGTTTCGTTGGCAAGGATACCCGACTGGGAGCGCGCTCCCGGTTGTGGGCCAACGTCACCCTCTATCACAACGTGACCCTGGGCACGGACTGTCTGGTACAGGCCGGCACCGTGATCGGGGCAGACGGTTTCGGTTATGCCAACGAGCGCGGCGAGTGGATCAAGATCCCCCAGCTCGGCGGCGTGACCATCGGCAACCGGGTCGAGATCGGTGCCTGCACCACCATCGACCGCGGTGCGCTGGAAGATACCCGCATCGCTGACAACGTCATCATCGACAACCAGTGCCAGATCGCCCACAACGTCGAGATCGGCTACGGCACTGCCGTGGCGGGCTCCACCGTGATGGCCGGTAGTCTCAAGGTCGGCAAATACTGTATCATTGGTGGTGCCTCCGTCTTTAACGGGCACATGGAGATCTGCGACCAGGCCACCGTCACCGGCATGGCCATGGTGATGCGTCCCATCACCGAGCCCGGTATCTACTCTTCCGGCATCCCCCTGCAAACCAATAAAGAGTGGCGCAAGACCGCCGCCCGGGTGATGCGTATCGAAGAGATGCACAAGCGGTTGAGCAAGCTTGAGAAAAAGCTGGATCAAGAATAATCACGATTGGTATAGGGTACTGTTTTGACTACTGAAAAGAAGAGCCTGGGCATCCAGGAAATCATGGATCTGCTGCCCCACCGTTATCCGTTCCTGATGGTGGACAAGGTGGAAAACTACGAGATCAGCGATGAGCGCAAGACCCTGCGCGCCATCAAGAACGTCTCGTTCAACGAGCCGATCTTCCAGGGCCACTTCCCGGCCAAGCCGGTCTTCCCCGGCGTGCTGATCCTGGAAGCCATGGCCCAGGCCACCGGTATCCTGGCCTTCACCATGGTGGGCAAGCCGTCCCCCAACGAGCTCTATTACTTTGCCTCCATCGACAATGCCCGCTTCAAGCGCCCGGTGGGCCCCGGCGATCAGCTGGTGCTGGATGTGGAGTTCCTGAAGGAGCGTCGCGGCATCGCCAAGTTCACCGGTGTCGCCACCGTCGACGGTGAAGTGGTCTGTACTGCCGAACTGATGTGCGCCAAGCGCGAGGTATAACCGTGATCGATCAGACTGCCATCATCCACGACACCGCCATCGTCCATGAGTCTGCCGTCATCGGCAAAGGGGTTGAAATCGGCCCCTTCACCGTCATCGGTGCCGAGGTGGAAATCGGTGACAACACCTGGGTGAGCTCCCACGTGGTGATCAAGGGCCCGACCAAGATCGGTCGCGGCAACAAGATCTTCCAGCACACCTCCATCGGTGAGGATTGCCAGGACAAGAAGTACGCCGGCGAGCGCACCTTCCTCGAGATCGGCGACAACAACGTGTTTCGCGAGAACTGCACCGTGCACCGCGGCACCACCCAGGACCAGAGCCTGACCAAGGTGGGTAGCGGCAACCTGTTCATGGTCAACGTTCACGTTGCCCACGACTGCATCATCGGTGACAACTGCATCTTCGCCAACAACGCCACCCTGGCGGGCCATGTGCACATCGGTGACTTCGTGATCTTCGGCGGTCTGTCTGCCATTCACCAGTTCGGCCGCGTCGGCTCCCACGCCTT
Organism: Aeromonas sp. ASNIH7; assembly: GCF_002903485.1. Taxonomy (NCBI): domain Bacteria; kingdom Pseudomonadati; phylum Pseudomonadota; class Gammaproteobacteria; order Aeromonadales; family Aeromonadaceae; genus Aeromonas; species Aeromonas sp. ASNIH7. Next base: position 837,230 of record NZ_CP026226.1, on the reverse strand, counting down.
CGTCGGCGGCTGCGCTGCCCTGAACAAGGACGTGCCGCCCTACGTGATGGCTGCCGGCAACTACGCCAAGCCGTTCGGGGTCAACTCCGAAGGCCTGCGTCGTCGTGGCTTCAGCGCCGAGGCGATCTCTGCCGTCAAGCGCGCCTACAAGGAGATCTTCCGCTCCGGCAAGACCATTGAAGAGGTGATGCCCGTGCTGAGCGAGATGGCCCAGAGCGAACCTGCCATCCAGCTCTATGTGGATTTCCTCAAGGACAACGAGCGCGGGATCATCCGTGCCTGATCCCATTCGCATCGGCATCGTCGCCGGAGAGACCTCCGGCGACATCCTGGCCGCAGGGCTGGTGCGCGAACTGCAAGCCCGCTACCCGGATGCGCAGTTCGAAGGGATCGCCGGGCCGCGGATGCAGGCTCTCGGCGTGAAGGCGCTGTTCGAGATGGAGGAGCTCTCCGTCATGGGCATCACCGAGGTGCTGGGCCGTCTGCCCCGCATCCTCCAGGTGCGCCGCGAACTGCTGCGCCACTTCATCGCCAATCCCCCCGACATTTTCGTCGGTGTGGATGCACCGGATTTCAATATCGGGGTGGAGCTGAAACTGCGCCGCGCCGGTATCAAGACGGTCCACTATGTCAGTCCCTCCGTCTGGGCCTGGCGTCAGGGCCGCATTCACAAGATCAAGGCGGCCACCGACATGGTGCTCGCCTTCCTGCCGTTCGAGAAAGCCTTCTACGACCGTTTCGATGCCCCCTGTCGCTTCGTCGGCCACACCATGGCGGACGACATTCCGCTGGTCCCGGATCAAGGGGCGGTGCGCGAGGCCCTCGGCATCGATCCCGCCCGTCGCTGGCTGGCGGTACTGCCGGGGAGTCGCACGGCGGAAGTGGGCTTCATGGCGCCGGTCTTCCTCGAGGCGTGCAAGCACCTGACGGTGCACAACCCGGATCTCGGTTTCATCGTGCCTCTGGTCAACCAGAAACGGCGCGAGCAGTTCCTCGCCATCAAGGCCGAGGTGGCCCCGGAGCTCGACATGGTGCTGCTGGACGGCCAGGGCCGCGAGGCCATGATTGCCGCCGATGTGGTGATGCTCGCCTCCGGCACCGCGGCCCTCGAGGCCATGCTGGTGAAAAAGCCCATGGTGGTCGGTTACAAGCTCAAACCCTTCAGCTACTTGCTGGCCCAGTGGCTGGTGAAGACGGATTATGTCTCCCTGCCGAACCTGCTGGCGGACAAGATGCTGGTGCCCGAGCTCATCCAGCACGAGTGCACCCCGGCCAACCTGGTGGAAGAGGTGAGCAAGCTGCTGGACCATGACAACAGCGAGCTCATCACCACCTTCACCCGGTTGCACGAGAAGATCCGCTGCAATGCGGATGTGCAGGCAGCGGAAGCGGTTGCCGCGCTGCTGGAGCGTTAGTGGGCTCTGCCTGTGTGTCAGGCGTGATGTTGTGCTGATACTGGCCCTGCGGGGCCGGTTTTGATTCAAGGCTATGAGATGACGATCGATATTCCCGAAGACAAGCTGATTGCCGGGGTGGACGAGGTGGGTCGCGGCCCCCTGGTGGGTGACGTGGTCACCGCCGCGGTGATCCTGGATCCTGCCAATCCCATCCTTGGCCTCGCCGATTCCAAGAAACTCTCCGAGAAGAAGCGGCTCGCCCTGTTTGGCGAGATCAAAGAGAAGGCGCTGGCCTATGCCATCGGCCGCGCCAGCCCGGCGGAAATCGACGAGCTCAACATCCTGCACGCCACCATGCTGGCGATGCAGCGCGCCGTGGCGGGGCTCAAGGTGACGCCCGAGCTGGTCTTCATCGACGGCAACCGCTGCCCCAGATTGCCGATGGAGGTCCGCGCCGTGGTCAAGGGGGACAGCCTGGTGGCCGCCATCAGCGCCGCCTCCATCCTCGCCAAGGTGACCCGGGACGCCGAGATGACCGAGCTGGACAGCCGCCATCCCGAGTACGGTTTCGCCCGCCACAAGGGCTACCCGACGGCGGAGCACCTCGCCATTCTGGCCGAACGGGGCCCGCTGCCCGAATACCGTCAGAGCTTCAAGCCGGTGCGCCGCGCCCTGGGGATCGAATAACCGATGCCGATCTGTCTGAACGATTTCTGCTTGCGCAATGAGAGGGCGTGACCATGGCTGATCCCCGTTTCATCCACCTGAGGGTGCATTCCGACTTCTCCATGGTCGACGGCCTGCAGAAGATCGGTCCCATCGTCTCCGCAGCCGCCGCCAACAACATGCCGGCCCTGGCCCTGACGGACCAGATGAACATGTGCGGCCTGGTGCGCTTCTACGGCTCTGCCCACGGCAAGGGGATCAAGCCCCTGGTCGGGGCGGATTTCTGGGTGCAGAGCGACGAGCTTGGGGACGAGCAGTTTCGCCTCACCCTGCTCGCCATGGACAACGACGGCTACCAGAACATCACCCTGCTCATCTCCCGCGGCTATCAGCGCGGCCATGTGCAGGGGCGCCCCGTCATCGACAAGGCCTGGCTTGGCGAACATGCCAAGGGGGTGATCGTCCTCTCCGGCGGGCGCGAGGGGGATGTGGGCAAGTTCCTGCTCAAGGGCAACCGCCAGATGGTGGAGCATTGCCTCGCCTTCTACCAGACCCACTTCCCGGATGCCTACTACCTGGAGCTGCTGCGTACCGGCCGCCCGGACGAGGAGGTCTACCTCCACATGGCGGTGGCCATTGCCACCGAGTTCGAACTGCCGGTGGTTGCCACCAACGAGGTGGTGTTCCTCACCGCCGATGACTTCGATGCCCACGAGATCCGGGTCGCCATCCACGACGGCTATACCCTGATGGACAAGCGCCGACCGCGCCGCTACAGCCCCCAGCAGTACCTGCGCAGTCAGGAGGAGATGGCGGAGCTGTTTGCCGACATCCCGGAAGCCCTGGAAAACACGGTGGAGATCGCCAAGCGTTGCAACGTGACGGTGCGCCTTGGCGAGTATTTCCTGCCCAATTTCCCCACCGGCGACATGACCACCGAGGACTTCCTGGTCATGAAGTCGAAGGAAGGGCTGGAGGAGCGGCTCGAATTCCTGTTCCCGGATCCGGCGGTGCGGGCCGAGCGTCGTCCCGAGTATGACGAGCGTCTCGACATCGAGCTCAAAGTGATCAACCAGATGGGCTTCCCGGGTTACTTCCTCATCGTGATGGAGTTTATCCAGTGGTCCAAGGACAACGGCATCCCCGTTGGTCCGGGCCGGGGCTCGGGGGCGGGGTCGCTGGTGGCCTATGCCCTCAAGATCACCGATCTCGATCCGCTGGAATTTGACCTGCTGTTCGAACGTTTCCTGAACCCCGAGCGGGTCTCCATGCCCGACTTCGACGTCGACTTCTGCATGGACAGGCGCGACGAGGTGATCGATCACGTCTCCGAGATGTATGGCCGGGAGGCGGTATCCCAGATCATCACCTTCGGCAGCATGGCAGCCAAGGCGGTGGTGCGGGACGTTGGCCGGGTGCTGGGCCACGCCTACGGCTTTGTCGATCGCATCTCCAAGCTGATCCCGCCCGACCCCGGCATGACCCTCGCCAAGGCGTTCGAAGCCGAGCCCAAGTTGCCGGAGCTCTACGAGCAGGACGAGGAGGTCAAGGACCTCATCGACATGGCCCGCCGCCTGGAAGGGGTGGTGCGCAACGCCGGCAAGCACGCCGGTGGCGTGGTGATCGCGCCTACCAAGATCACCGACTTTGCGCCGCTCTATTGCGACGACGAGGGGCATCACCCGGTCACCCAGTTCGACAAGAACGACGTGGAGTATGCCGGGCTGGTGAAGTTCGACTTCCTGGGGCTGCGCACCCTCACCATCATCGATTGGGCCCTTGGCATGATAAACCCCCGTCTTGCCAAAGAGGGCAAGCCGCCGGTGGACATCGCCGCCATCCCCATCGACGACAAGAAGTCGTTCGCCCTCTTGCAGCGTTTCGAGACCACGGCGGTGTTCCAGCTCGAATCCCGCGGCATGAAGGACCTTATCAAGCGGCTGCAGCCCGACTGCTTCGAAGACATGATCGCGCTGGTGGCCCTGTTCCGCCCGGGCCCGCTCCAGTCGGGCATGGTGGACAACTTCATCGAGCGCAAGCACGGCAAGGAGGCCATCTCCTACCCGGACGAGAAGTGGCAGCACGAAAGCCTCAAACCCATACTCGAGCCCACCTACGGCATCATCCTCTACCAGGAGCAGGTGATGCAGATCGCCCAGACCCTGGCGGGGTATACCCTGGGTGGCGCGGACATGCTGCGCCGGGCCATGGGCAAGAAAAAACCCGAAGAGATGGCCAAGCAGCGGGCGGGCTTCGAGGAGGGGGCGGTCAAGAACGGCGTCGACGGCGAACTGGCGATGAAGATCTTCGATCTGGTGGAGAAGTTTGCGGGCTACGGCTTCAACAAGTCCCACTCCGCTGCCTATGCGCTGGTCTCCTACCAGACCCTCTGGCTCAAGACCCACTTCCCGGCGGAGTTCATGGCGGCGGTCATGACCGCCGACATGGACAACACCGACAAGATAGTGACCCTGGTGGACGAGTGTCAGCGCATGGGGCTGACCGTGATACCGCCGGACGTCAACACCGGTCGCTATCGCTTCAGCGTCAACGAGGACGGCCACATCGTCTACGGTATCGGCGCGGTGAAGGGAGTAGGGGAAGGGCCCATCGAGGCGATCCTGGAGGCGCGGGATCGGGACGGTCCGTTCCGCGACCTGTTCGACTTCTGCAACCGGGTGGACATCAAGAAGCTCAACAAGCGGGTGATGGAGAAGCTCATCCTCTCCGGCGCCATGGACAGGCTCGGCCCCCACCGCGCCGCCCTGATGGCGACCCTGGAGGAGGCGATGCGCGCCGCCGAGCAGCACGCCAAGGCCCAGGCGGTGGGGCAGGTCGACATGTTCGGCGTGCTCACGGAGGAGATCGACGACGTCAAGAAGGCGTTCGCCAACGTGCCGCACTGGCCCGACAAGGTGTGGCTGGAAGGGGAGCGCGAGACCCTGGGGCTCTACCTCACCGGTCACCCCATCAACCAGTACAGCAGCGAGCTGCGGCGCTACACCTCGGGCCGACTGTGCGATCTGCATCCCACCTCCCGCGATACCGTGACCACGGCGGCGGGGTTGGTGATCGCGGCGCGCAGCATGGTGACCAAGCGCGGCAACAAGATGGGGATCTTCACTCTGGACGACAGATCCGGCCGTCTGGATGTGACCCTTTTCAGTGAAGCGCTGGAAAAATACGAAGAATTGATGCAAAAAGACCGTATTTTAGTGGTTTCTGGACAGGTCAGCTTTGATGACTTCTCCGGTGGCCTTAAAATGTCGGCCCGCGAATTGCTGGATATCAACGATGCGAGGGAGCGTTTTGCCAGGGCAATCCGCATCTCCCTCGATGAACAACGCATTGACGAGCGCTTTTTCCCGCGTTTGTGCGAGATTTTGGAGCCCGCCCGTGCCGGAGTCTGTCCGGTTCAGGTAAACTATCGTCGCCCCGGTTCCCGGGTGCGATTGACGCTCGGTACCGAGTGGCGGGTGACGCCCACCGATCAACTGATAGATGACTTGCGAGTCCTGCTTGGACGAGAGCGGGTTGAATTGGTTTTTGATTAGAGGATCTATTGTCCCTATGAGTCTTTTTCTGGATTTTGAACAGCCGATCGCCGAGTTGCAGGCACAGATCGATGAACTGCGCCATGTGAGCGAGCACAACAGTGCCGTGGATCTCAGCGAAGACATTCGCCGGCTGGAGAAGAAAAACGAAGAGCTGACCAAGAAGATCTTCGGCGATCTGGGTGCCTGGCAGGTATCCCAGATGGCACGTCATCCCCAGCGCCCCTACACCCTCGACTACATCGAGCAGATCTTCACCGATTTCGACGAACTGGCCGGGGATCGCGCCTATGCCGATGACAAGGCCATTGTCGGCGGCATCGCCCGTCTCGACGGCGAGCCCGTGATGATCATCGGTCACCAGAAGGGGCGCGAGACCAAGGAGAAGATCAAGCGCAACTTCGGCATGCCGCGCCCGGAAGGGTACCGCAAGGCCCTGCGCCTGATGGAGATGGCCGAGCGCTTCAAGATGCCGATCATCACCTTCATCGACACCCCGGGTGCCTACCCCGGTGTGGGTGCCGAGGAGCGTGGCCAGTCCGAAGCCATCGCCCGCAACCTGAAAGTCATGGCCGGCCTGACCGTGCCGGTGGTCTGCACCGTGATCGGTGAAGGCGGTTCCGGCGGCGCTCTCGCCATCGGCGTGGGCGATCGGGTCAACATGCTGCAATACTCCACCTACTCCGTCATCTCCCCGGAAGGGTGCGCCTCCATCCTGTGGAAGAGCGCCGAGAAGGCCTCGGTGGCGGCGGATGCCATGGGCATCACCGCCCAGCGCCTGAAGGAGCTGAAGCTCATCGACAACATCGTCGAGGAGCCCCTCGGCGGTGCCCACCGCGACGTGGAGAAGATGGCCAAGCACCTGAAAGCGCGCATCAAGCAGGATCTGGATGCCCTGCGCCCCCTCGACAGCGAGCAACTGCTGGAGCAGCGCTACCAGCGTCTGCTGGGTTACGGCTACTGCTGATCTGCCGCTTCCAATAAAAAGTCCCCGCATGCGGGGACTTTTTTATGGGCGACGTTTGTGGGGGGACGCCGGGGCGGGCCTCAGGGGGCGGTCAGCGCCCGTTGCATGGGGATGGAAGCACGCCCTCCGGCAGGGCTCAGGGCCCGCCACTCCCGCCACAGCAGCCAGCACAGGGGGGGCGTCAGCAGCAGCACGGTGGCGGGCTGGGCCATCAAGACCCCGTCGCGCCCCCACCAGAGGGGCAGCAGGAAGATGAGGGGCAGCAGCAGCACCGTCTTGGCCACGGAGATGACGAGGGCCTGGCGGGTGCGGGCCATGGCCTGCAACAGCACGATGCCGAACATGACGATCCCCTCCAGGGGCAGGGCAGCGAGGTTGAGGGTCAGGCTGCTGATGGCGGCGGCGAGCAGCTCTGCGTCCTGATCCCCGGTGTAGAGCATGGCGACCGGCTGCGGCAGCAGCTGGACAATCAGCCAGACCCCCAGGCCATAGACCAGGGTGATCTTGAGCCCCATCGCCATCAGGAACTGGAGGTCGCGATGGCGCCCGGCCCCCGCTGCCTGGCTCACCAGGGGCTGGATGCCAAACGCCAGTCCCTGCAGGATGACGATGAAGACCGCCTCCGTGTATCCCGCCACGGTAAAGCCCGCCAGATCCTTGACCGTGCCGTGCACCATCAGCTGGCTGTTGTGCAGCAGCAACAGCAGCCCCAGATTGAACTGGGCGATGAGGCTCGGCAGCCCGGTGAAGAGCAGGCCGGGCATGGCCGGGAAGCGGGGCACCAGCTGGCGCCAGGTCAGCCGCAACCGGGCGTGGCGGGTGAAGAAGTACCCCAGGCCGAGCAGGCTGACCATGGCCTCCGAGAGGAGGGTGGCCTGGGCCGTGCCGGTGAGGCCGAGCCCGAGCCGGCCCACCATGATGTAGTTGAGCAGGATGTTGAGGAGGGCGCCGCCGCTCACCAGTACCATGGCGAGGCGAGGGCGGCCGTCGTTGCGAAGCAGGTAGGGCACCGCCAGGTTGCTGGCGAGCAGCAGGGTGCCACCGCCAATCCAGGTGAGGTAGTCGCTGGCCTGCTGCCAGGTGTCGGTGCCGGGGGCCATTCCCAGGGCCTGCAGGATATCGGTGTGCCAGTGGTGCAGCAGCAGCGGCGCTACCGTGCCCAGGATCAGCAGCAGCCAGAGGGCGCTGACCAGAGCCTGGCGGGCCAGAGCGAGGTTCCTGGCGCCCTGCTGGAAGGAGATGGCGGTGGCGGCCCCCATGGCGATCATGGCGGCGAGGCCGATGAGCACCATGATGACCGGATAGACCAGGTTGATGCCGGCAAGGCCGGCGGCCCCCACGTAGTGGCCGACGAAGATGCCGTCTACCAGGTAGTAGGCGCCGGAGACCAGCATGGCCATGACGGAGGGGAGGGCATAGCCCCAGAAACGGCGGGCCATGGCCCGTTGACGCAGGCGGAAGTAGGCGGACATATCTGTACTCGGGAAAAGGGCCGGAATCGAGCAGACAGTCTAGTTTCTTATGGATTAATTGATAATCAGGCTTTCATTTGATGAATTGCTGAATACAGCTCATCAATCAACGGATCCTGTGATACTCCTTCAGCATGTCGATCAGGGCTCGCAGCCCTTGCCCCAGCTGGTGCCGGCCCGGATAGAAGAGGTTGAACCCGGCAAAGCTGGGGCTCCAGTCATCCAGCACGCTTACCAGCCGCCCCGATGCCAGGGCGTCGAACACCTCCCCTTCATGGCAGTAGGCGAGCCCGAGCCCCGCCTCGGCCGCCCCCAGGTAGAGCGCGGGCGTGCTGGTGGTGAGCGGGCCCGTCACTTCGATCTCCAGCAGTTCCCCCTTGGCGGCAAAGGCCCAGCGATAGTGGTGATGGGGAGTGAGCCGATAACCGATGCAGTCGTGCTGGCGCAGATCCGAGGGGTGGCGAGGGGTGCCACGCCGTGCCAGATAGTCGGGGGAGCCCACCACCAGATAGCGCTGCTGCGGGCCCAGGGGAACCGAGATCATCTCCTGGGGCAGCAGGTCGCCATAGAAGAGGGCGGCGTCGTAGCCATCCTCGATGAGGCGGGGCATCAGCTCCAGCTCCTCCACCTCCACCTGCATGCGCGGGTAGCGTACCAGATAGTCGATGAGCACCGGGGCCAGCACCTCCTGGATGGCGGCTCGGGGGGCACAGAGCCTGAGCCTGCCCACGGGTTCGCCCGCGTGGCGCGTCAGCTCCGCCAGCGCCGCCTCCAGTTGCCCCAGGGTTGGCAGCACCTGGGCCAGCAGCCGTTCGCCCGCCTCGGTCGGCACCACGGCCCGGGTGCTGCGATTGAGCAGTCTGACGGCCAGGCGACTCTCCAGCCCTTTGAGGGCATGACTCAGGGCCGAGGCGGAGACCCCGAGCTCGAGGGCAGCCTTGCTGAAACTGCGGTGACGGGCGACGGCGGCAAACACGGCCAGCTCGGCGAGATCGGTGCGGGAGAGGGTCATGGTCGGTACGCAGAAAAGGGGCGGACACAAAGGGTACGCCATGGGGCGACGGGAGACAATCGGGGGGCAACGAGGGGGTTGTGACGAAATTGTTGCGCGCTTCAAGGGTGAGGTGGATCACACCAAAAAGTTTATATGTTAAAAAAAAATCGCAATATGGCGATTCAAGTGTGATCTGAAGCGACGGAAAGGCGATTCCAATCAAACTTTGGTTGATTAATTCAAAAAAACGCTGTGATTAATAGGGCCTTTTAACTAGAGTCATCTCATCGGATGAGGTGAGCGTTATCCCGTTGTTAACGAGCGAGCACGATCCCCTCTGTATTACGACTCCCCGCCCGTGTTTGTTGCAATCAGGTTGCCACAGGGAGTGGCGGCCGGATGGCCGGGGCGGAGGAACAAACAGGACGAATAGCTGGAGTTCCAGGGAAAGGAACCGGGCCCAGGCCCACTGACAAGTTAAGATCCCACTTTCCTTGATGACAGGAACACCCCTATGTCTGACATGAACATTGCAGTTGAAGGCAGCTTGAGCAAAGCCTCCTCCCGTGGCATCAACAAGGCCGACGTGGTCTGGATGCTGGGTCTGTACGGTACCGCCATCGGCGCCGGTGTCCTCTTCCTGCCGATCAATGCCGGTGTCGGTGGCCTGTGGCCGCTGGTCGCCATGCTGATCCTGGCCCTGCCGCTGACCTTCTTCGCCCACCGTGGCCTGACCCGCTTCGTGCTGTCCGGCTCCACCCGTGACGGCGACATCACCGAGGTGGTAGAAGAGCACTTCGGCAAGACCGCAGGCAAGTTCATCACCCTGCTCTACTTCTTCGCCATCTACCCCATCCTGCTGATGTACTCCGTGGCCATCACCAACACCGTCGAGAGCCTGATGGTGCACCAGCTGGGCATTACGGCACCTCCTCGTGCCATCCTCTCCCTGGTGCTGATCCTGGGTCTGATGGCGATCGTTCGCCTGGGCGGCCAGGTCATCGTCAAGGCGATGAGCGTGCTGGTCTTCCCGTTCGTGGTCACCCTGATGGGCCTGGCGCTCTACCTGATCCCGCACTGGAACGGTGCCATCATCACCGAAGCCCCTGCGCTGGGTGAGGCCTTCAATGGCGACTTCATCAAGACCCTGTGGCTGGCCATCCCGGTGATGGTGTTCTCCTTCAACCACTCCCCGATCATCTCCTCCTTCGCGGTGGACAACAAAGGCCGCTACGGCGCCAACGCCGAGAAGAAGTGCAGCAACATCCTGCTGGGCGCCCACGTCATGATGGTGATGACGGTAATGTTCTTCGTGTTCAGCTGCGTGCTGAGCCTCTCCCCGGCTGACCTGGCGGCGGCCAAGGAGCAGAACATCTCCATCCTCTCCTACCTGGCCAACCACTTCGACAACCCGGTGATCGCCACCGTGGCACCGCTCATCGCCATGGTTGCCATCAGCAAGTCCTTCCTGGGTCACTACCTGGGTGCGCAAGAGGGCATGAACGGCCTGATGGCCAAGTCCCTGCGCGAGAAGGGCAAGAACGTCGACGTCAAGCAGCTGAACAAGGTGACCGCGGTCTTCATGATCCTGACCACCTGGGCCGTGGCCACCATCAACCCGAGCATCCTCGGCATGATTGAAGATCTGGGCGGCCCCATCATCGCCATGCTGCTCTTCCTGATGCCGATGTACGCCATCGCCAAGGTACCGGCCATGCGCAAATATGCCGGCAACCTCAGCAACGGCTTCGTCACCCTCATCGGCCTCATCGCCATGTCCGGCATCATCTACAAGCTGATTGCCTGATGACAGCGTTCATCCCTGTGAGAAAGCCGCCCCCCGGGGCGGTTTTTTTATGGGCACAAATGCTTAACAAAGCGGTGGTGGCGGCCTAACATGGCGGGATGTTTTTCTAGACGGGACAACAGGATATGTCTGGGTTGAAAAAGGATCTCGGGCTCTGGCAGGGGATGGGGCTGCTCGCCACCTCCCTGCTCGGTACCGGGATCTTCGTGGTACCAGCCACCGCCGCCTCGCTGGCGGGAGGGGCGTCGCTGTGGGCCTGGTTGCTGCTGATTGCTCTGGTGCTGCCCATCGCCTTTACCTTCGCCCGCCTTGGGCGGCGATATCCCCACGCGGGTGGCGCCCCCCATCTGATTGGCCTCGCCTTTGGCAACGGCGCCGAGCGCTTCTCTGCTTTCCTGTTTCTGGCGGTGCTGCCGGTGGGCCTGCCTGCCGCCCTCACCATCGCCGCCGGTTTCTGGCACGCCCTGTTCGACATGGGGGAGTGGACCCTCTGGGGCATCCAGCTGCTCACCCTGCTCGGGGTCTTTCTGCTGGGGCTGCGGGGGGCGCGCTCCTCCGGCAATCTGCAACTGCTCATTGCCCTGGCTATCCTGGGGCTCACCCTGCTCATCTGGTTCAAGGGGGATCTCAGCTGGCGCGATGCCGCCCAGCCTCTGCCAACGGCGAGCGAGTGGCCCGCCATGGGATCGGCGCTGGCGGTGATGTTCTGGTGCTTCGTGGGGCTCGAGGCCTTCGCTCACATGGGGGAGGAGTTCAAGCGGCCAGAGCGGGACTACCCCCTTGCCCTGTTGGGGGGCGTGCTGCTGGCGGGGCTCATCTACTGGGTGCACTCGCTGGTGGTGCTCAAATATGACCTCTACGGGGACGAGGCGACCAATGCCATCGCCATTCCGGCCCTGCTCTCCCTGCTGTTCGGCCCCACCGCCAAGTGGCTGGTGGCGGTGCTGGGCTATCTCTCCTGCTTCGCCAGCATCAACATCTACCTGCAAGGTTTTGCGCGCCTTATCTGGAGCATGGCGCGGGAGGGTAAACTGCCGGTCTCCCTCTCTCGCCTCTCGGCCCGGGGCGCTCCCCTGCATGCCCTTGCCTGGGTGCTCGCCATCTGTTTCGTCTCCATCACCCTGATCCTCTGGCTGCGTCTGCCCCTTGATGCGCTGATCCGCTACGCCAACGGCAACTTCGTGCTGGTCTATCTGCTCTGCATGGCGGCGGGCTGGCGCTTGCTGTCGGGGACCGGCAAGGGGTTGGCGGGCCTCAGCGTGCTGCTCTGCACCCTGGTGCTGCTGGCCCTCGCCACCCAGGTGCTCTATGCCCTTGTGCTGAGCCTGGGGTATGGCGGCTTCTCCCTGTGGCGGCGCAGACGCCGCCGCTCGGCGTCCGATGAGGGTGTCTGTGCCATCAAGTAACTCCCGAAAAAAAGCCCCGCAGCGCGGGGCTTGTTGTTGCGGGTCACAGGCTGGCGGGCAGGTCGCTGCGCAAGATGGCGTAGTGGCGCAGGGAGATGAAGCCATCCCCCTTGCGCTCGCACTCCCGCGCCGTGCCCTCGTAGTGAAAACCGGCCCGCTCCAGCAGGCAGGCGGAGGGGCGGTTGGGCTCCTCCACCACTGCCAGCAGCCGGTGCAGGTCGGTGGTGCGGTAAGTGAGCGGGAGCCAGAGTTGCAGCGCCGCGCTCATCACCCCCTTGCCCCAGTGTTCGGGATAGAGCCAGTAGCCCAGCTCGGCACACCGGTGAGTCGGGTCGGCATCGTTGTAGCCGATGGCCCCCTGCGGCTCGCCCGAGAGTCGGTCGCGAATGAGATGCCAGGCGCCACGGCCGGTGCGGGTCAGCTCGGCATACCAATTCATCTGTGCCCGGCATGCCGCCAGGCTGTCGTAGCTGACGCCGTAGTAGGCGACGATCCGGGGATCGGAGAGGCCGCGGAAGATATGGGGCAGATCGGTGTCGGTGACGGGATCCAGCCTGATGTGGGGTGGTGCTGATGTCATGATGACTCCTTGCGGCCAGCCGTGGCTGGCCGCGTGTGTTGCGTAACAAGAGATGGATGATCCGGGCTGGCGTCAGGCAAACCCGAGCCGCTCGGCCAGGCGCGCCAGCTCGTCACGCCATTGCTGCTGCAGGCGCGGGGTCTGGTGCCTGGGCTTGCGGGCCAAATCGGCGGCGAGCAGGGCATCGAGCTCATACCAGCGCGCCAGCAGCGCCTCTTCGTCATCCCCCGTGGCGGCCGCAGTCTGCGGGTCACCTGATTGAGCCGGGCTGCCCGCCTGCAGCAAGGGGGCATCGCCCAGCAGCTCGGCATAGGCCCGTTCGGCACAGTGGGCCTCCTGGATGCGCCCGTCCTTTATCAGCCAGAAGCGGTTGCAACTGCGCTCGATCAGCTCCCGGTCGTGGGAGACCAGCAGCACACCCCCCGGGAAGGCGGCAATGGCGTCGGCCAGCTCCTCCTTGCCCGCCAGATCCAGGTGATTGGTGGGTTCGTCGAGCCAGATCATGTGGTGGCTGCCGAGGGACAGGGCGAGGAACAGCAACCGTGCCCGCTCGCCCCCGCTCAGGGTGTGCACCTGCTGGCCGTGGCGGACATAGGGGAAGCCCGCCCGGATCAGCGCCTGTCGCCGCGTCACCTCAGGCAGAGGGGCCAGGGGGTACAGCGCGTCGCTCAGGGTGGCGTCGTCAGCCAGCTGCTGCAGGGACTGATCGTAATAGGCGATGCTCGCGCCGGGGTGGCAGTACCAGCCCGCCTGCAGGCTCTGCGCGGCCAGTTCGCGCCAGCACTGGCGCAGCAGGGAGGACTTGCCGGTGCCGTTGGCACCGAGCAGGGCGACCCTGTCTCCCGCCCGCAGCCAGAGCCCCTCGGCACGCAGCAGCGGCGGCAGTGCCGGTGCCGGCGATACGTCGAGGGCCTCCAGCCGCAGCAGGGTGTCGGCGGGCAGGCTCACTCCGCGCAGCTCGAGCCGCCAGGGGGCCAGCGCCGCCACCTGGCTCTGCTCCTCCTGCAGGCGGGCGATGCGTTTTTCCATGGACTTGGCCTGGCGCACCAGCTTCTCGTTGTCATGCTCCCGCCCCCAGATGGCGAGGCGCTTGCTGCTGGCGCTCAGGCGGTCTATCTCCTTTTGCTCGTCCGCCCGGCGCAGGCGGGCCTGCTCATCCTCGGCAGCCAGCGCCGCCCTGGCCTGGCTGCAGGGCAGGGCGAAGCGGTGCAACTGGCCGTCTCGCAGGATCAGGGTCTGATCCGTGACGCTGTCCAGCAGGCGACCGTCGTGGGAGACCAGCACGAAGGCGCCGCGCCAGCCCAGCAGAAACTGCTCGAGCCAGAGCAAGGCGGGCAAGTCCAGGTGGTTGCTGGGCTCATCGAGCAGCAGCAGGTTGGGTTGGCGCAGCAGGGCGCGGCCTATCTGCAGCCGGCTGTGCTGGCCACCGCTCAGTGCACTGACCGGCAACGTGGCCTGGGCCTCCAGCTGCAGTTCGGCCAGCAGCTTGTCCACCTGCCATTCGGCGGCGGGATCGTTGCCCAGGGCATCCAGCAGCACGGCGCGGGTGCTGAGGGTGGAAAGCTCGGCTGGCAGTTGCTGGGCCACGAACTCGCAGCGGCAGGCGGCGGCCTGCACGATCCGGCCGGCCTGGGGCGTGCGCTCGCCCGCCAGCAGCGCGAGCAATGTGCTCTTGCCGCAGCCGTTGGCGCCAATCAGGCCGAGTCGGTCGCCTGCGCGAATGCCGAGTTCGAGGTGATCAAATAAGGGAAGGTGCCCCGCACTCATCTGCAGGGAATGGGTACTCATCAGGGTTGTCATGCTCTTGCTCTCTTAAATCGCGGGATGGGAAATCCCTGTCATCAGGAGCGCTGGCGACAACGGCAGAGTCGAGAAAGGTCTCGGTATGGAAGGGAGTCGGCTTTGCTCGAACCCGCTATCGCAGCGCGATGGTATGCAGGCAAGAGCACTTGAATGTGCCGAACAGGCGAGCCGAGAACATCGGACACGCTTGGATAACCATTTTTTACCTCCTTGTGTTTCGTTATGGCAGGGTGCGGCGATTATAGGCACAGAAAAAAACAGTCGTCCATCCGCCCTGTGGGGGGCCGTGGGCACCGCATCGGGAGGCGCGGGGTAAAAAACGCCCCGTGATTCGGGGCGTGAGGGTTGTCAGTCGCGGGGGGTCTTGAGGGCCTCAATCACATCGTCACTGGGGGCCAGTCCCTCCACGTGGTTGAAGCTCTCCAGCCCCTCCTGGGGATTGATGGTGAGGGCGTCGGCGCTCAGGTAGCTGCCGCTGCCGGCGCTCTCCACCACGACGATGACTTCAGGCTGCTTGTCGCCGTTGAGATCCAGCAACTTGATCTCCTTGATGCTGCCATCGCGCGGCAGCACCTTGCCGTCGATGAACTGATCCAGCGGAAACTGCGGGTTGGCACCGGAGTAGAGGCGCACGTCGTAGCTGCCGGTGGAGGCGGGCTCGCCGCGCCCTTCGCTGACGGTCACCACCTGGCCGGAGGGGAGTGTCAGCTGTTTGAAGAAGCCGTCCGCCGCCTGGCTGGCGAGGGGCAGGGTGAGCAGGCCGAGAGTAAGGAATAAGGCTTTCATGAAGAGGACCCTTGTTGCTGCTTGTGTGTCTGTGACGGGCAGGGGACGCTTCCCTGCCACGTCGGAAGCGGGCAGGGGGCCGCTGGTCGGCCGCCCCCTGCCCGGGTTGTCATCACCATATCTTGACCCGTTTGGCCGGGTCCAGATAGAGCTTGTCGCCGGGCTGGATCTTGAACGCCTCGTAGAAGGCGGGGATGTTCGGTACCACGCCGTTGACCCGGTATTCCGGCGGCGAGTGGGGATCCGAGGCGAGCAGCATCTGCATCAGCTCGGGGCGATACATGCCCTTCCACACTTGGGCCCAGCCGAGGAAGAAGCGCTGCTCGCCGGTAAAACCGTCCAGCACCGGGGCCTCCTTGCCATCCAGGGAGAGCAGGTAGGCCTTGTGGGCGATGGTGAGGCCGCCGAGATCGCCGATGTTCTCCCCCAGGGTGAACTGGCCGTTGACGTACTGCCCCTTGATGGGCTCGAAGCGGTTGTACTGGGCCACCAGCCGGCTGGTGCGAAAGCGAAACTCCTTGAGATCCGCCGGCGTCCACCAGTCGCGCATCACGCCGTCACCGTCGGATTTGGCCCCCTGATCATCAAAACCGTGGCCCATCTCGTGGCCGATCACCCCGCCGATGGCGCCGTAGTTGACCGCATCGTCCGCCGTCATGTCGAAGAAGGGGGGCTGCAAAATGGCGGCCGGGAAGACGATCTCGTTGTTGCTCGGGTTGTAGTAGGCGTTCACCGTCTGGGGCGACATGTGCCACTCGTCCCGATCGACCGGCTTGCCGAGGCGCGCCAGGCTGTCGGCGTATTCGAAGGCGCGGGCCCGCTGCAGGTTGCCCACCAGATCGTCGGGGCGAATGGTGATGGCGCTGTAGTCCTTCCACTTGTCCGGGTAGCCGATCTTGGGTCTGAACTTGGCGAGCTTCTCGAGAGCCTGGGTCTTGGTGGCCGGGGACATCCAGTCCAGCTCTTGGATGCTCTGGCCGTAGGCGGTGCGCAGGTTCTCCACCAGCTGCTCCATACGGGCCTTGGCCGCTGGCGGGAAGTAGCGCTCGACATAGAGCTTGCCCACCGCCTCCCCCAGGTTGTTGTCCAGCACCCCGAGGGCCCGCTCCCAGGGGGCGCGCTGCTTGGGCGTGCCGCTAAGAGCGGTGCCGAAGAAGGCAAAATTCTGGGCATCGGTCTGGCTGTCGAGGTAGGGGGCGTAATCGGTGATGAGCTGCCACTTGAGGTAGGCCTGCCAGTCAGCGACCGGGGTCTGCTGCATCACCTCGTTCAGGGCCGAGAGGTAGGTGGGCTGGCCGATGACCAGGCTCTGTTGCCCCGCAAGGCCGGCCTGGGCCAGGTAGGCGTCCCAGTCAATGGCGGGGGCGAGGCGCCCCAGCTCGCTCACCGGTCCCTTGTTGTAGTTCTTCTCTCTGTCCCGCAGGGCCACGTTGTCCCACTGGATCTGGGCGAGCCTGGTCTCGAGGGCCAGGATGCGTTTCGCCTTGGCCTGGGCATCCGTCTCACCGAAGCGGGCCAGCATGGCGGCGATGTGCTGCTCGTACTTGTGCAGCAGTGCCTGGCTGTTGGGGTCGCGCTTGAGGTAGTAGTCCCGATCCGGCAGGCCGAGGCCGGCCTGGTAGAGGTAGACGGCATAGCTGTCAGGAGCCTTGGCGTCGGCGTCTATCCAGAAACCGAAGGGGGAGCCGCCACCGGTGCGGGCGCTCTGGGCGAAGGTGCGGGCGAGATCCTGCGGCGTGCTGATCTGCTCTATCTCGCTCAGCATCGGCAGCAGGGGCGTGGTGCCCTTGGCGTTGCGGGCGGCCTGATCCAGATAGCTCTGGTAGAGGTCGTGGATCTGCTGGGCAGGGGTGCCGGCGGCGGCCTTGCCATCCAGCCCCTCCACCAGCACCCGCACGTCCGCCAGGGATTTGTCCCGCAGCAGGTAGAAGGCACCGTCGGCGGGCCTGTCATCGGGGATCTTGGCCGTGGCGAGCCAGTGGCCGTTCACGTAGCGGAAGAAGTCGTCACCAGGCTTGACGCTGGTGTCCATGTTGGCCAGCGCAAGGCCGGAGTGTTTGTCCGGTTGGTTCGGTGCCTGACTGCAACCGGCCAGCAGGGCCAGCCCGACGAGGGTGGCCAGGATGTGTTTCTTGTTGTTCATTATGGTTTTATTCCAATTCGGGTTATATGGCTTCCTTGCCCACGCAGGGAGCGATTCACTCTAGCAGCCGGGTTAGCGCTTGATAAGCCCGACTCTGCTAAGATCGGCCTGGTCGTATTGGGGAAGCCTATGATTTCTCGTATTTATTCTCGTTTTTGTCAGACCCTGCCCGCGCCGGAAGGTTCCTGCGGTCTGCTGGTGGCTTTCAGCGGCGGGCTCGACTCCACCGTCTTGCTGGTGCTGGCGGCCCGTTTTGCCCGCGCCCACGGCCTCGCCCTGAACGCCCTGCACGTTCATCACGGCCTGAGCCCACATGCCGACGACTGGGTGACTCACTGCGAAGGGGTGTGCCAGCAACTGGCGGTGCCCCTCATCGTGGAGCGGGTGCAGCTCTGTCGGGGCAACGGGGAGAGCCTGGAGGCCCAGGCGCGGGCGGCGCGTTATGAGCGACTCGCCGCCCACCTGGGGGAAGGGGAGTGGCTGCTCACCGCTCACCATCAGGATGATCAGCTGGAGACCCTGCTGCTGGCGCTCAAGCGGGGTGCCGGTCTGCGCGGACTGGCGGGCATGGTGGCGAGCCAGCCTTTTGCCGCAGGCCATCTGTTGCGCCCCTTGCTCGACATGAGCCGGGCCGAGCTGGCGGAAGCCGCGCAGTCACTTCCTTATGGCTGGGTTGAGGATGAGAGCAACGAGGACCCGAGCTATGACCGCAACTTCCTGCGCCAGCAGATCATCCCCCTGCTCAAGGACCGCTGGCCCGCCATGGCCCGGACGACGGCGCGCACCATGGCCCTGTGCGCCGAGCAGGAGGCGCTCATCAGCGAGCTGGCCGAGGCGGACTGGCAGGCGGTGGGTGAGGGAGAAGGGCTGCGCATTGACGGACTCCTCTCCCTCTCCCCCGTGCGGCGCAACAACCTGCTGCGCCACTGGATCCGCCGCCAGGGGGGAGAGATGCCCTCCCGCGAGCTGCTGGGCCTGCTGTGGCAGGAGGTGGCGCTGGCGCGCGATGACGCCAACCCCAGGCTGAGCCTGCAAGGGTTGGCGTGCCGCCGCTATCAGGGGCGCCTGTACCTGGTGGCGCCGGATCTCGCCCCCCGCGAGGAGGTGCTGCCCATCCGGATGGAAGAGACGCTCACCCTGCCGGACGGGCTCGGGCAGTTCAGGCTCTGGAGAACGGATGGCGAAGGGTTGCGGACACCGAGGGGGGACGAGCCGCTCTCGGTGCGTTTTCAGGTCGCCCCCGGCGTCATGCTGAAACCGGTGGGGCGGGTGGGCAGCCGGCGGCTCAAGAAGCTGCTGCAAGAGTACGGGGTGCCCTCCTGGCAGCGGGGGCGCATTCCCATCCTCTACTACGGTGAACAGGTGGCACTGGTGGCCGGGCTCTTTGTCTGCGACGGATTTCTGGCGCCAGAAGAGGGGGTGGCGTGGGAGTGGCGGCCCCCCGTCACCCCGGATGCAGATTGACATCGCAGAGTGACAGGGGGCCGGGAGGGGAAGGGTGATGCCCTATTCGGGCAGGCCGGAGCCCCCGGCTTTCTTGCGGGCGTAAAGATGAGTATCGGCCGTCTCGTAGAGGCGCTGCACATCCATGCCCGACTGCCAGCTGGCGGCTCCCAGGCTGCACCCCACCGAGAAGGCGCTGAGCTCCTTGTGGCTGTGGAGCACATGTTGCAACCGCAGCCAGACCGGGCGCCAGGCCTCGGGGTCCGCGGGTTGCAGCAGCAGGGCAAACTCGTCCCCGCCGAGGCGAAACGCCTGATCCGTCCCGCGAATGCACCCCTGCAGCAACTGGGCGAAGCGGCTTAGCACCAGGTCGCCCACCGGGTGGCCCCAGGTGTCATTGACCTGTTTGAATCTGTCGAGATCCAGCAGCACCAGCACCAGGCCGTGGGGTTCCCGGCTGTGTTGCTCCACCGCCCGGCCGATGGCCTCGTCGAAGTAGGCGCGATTGCCAAGCCCGGTCAGGTGGTCGAGCCGCACCTGCTGTTCCAGCCGATCCAGCCGCAGATAGAGGGGCAGGGGGAGACTGAACAGCTGATGATATTGCTCAAGCAACCGCCTCTGGCCGTCGCTCAGAGGGTGCTCCAGCTCGTAGTGCAACTGGCCGAGCAACTGCTCGTGTCGTCCCCGTAGCTCGAAGCGATAGGCATGCAGGGTCAGCCTGGCCTGGGGCGGGTGCGAGATGAGGGGATGGGGCTGGCCACAGTCGAACTGGAGCGAGTGGATCCGGACAATGTTTGCCACCCGCTCGGCAAAGATTGCCAGCAGGGCGTCAAGATCCCGTTGCCCCAGCAACTGCTCTATCTGCTGATAGCGGTCCTGCCCGGTCAAGGGCGCAAGCCGCTCCATCTGCTGTACCCACTGCTCTATGCCATGTCCGAAGCCGTTCAATGACGATGTGTTTTCCACGTTACAGCCCTTACACCTCTCCATTCATTGCACAGGCTCCTGCAAGCCCTGTGCCTAAAATATGTCCGATGAAAAACAAGGGGGCTGGCTAGGCTTAACGGGATGAAACGGGAGGGGAAATTCCTGCCGCTGAGCGAGTGGCGTGCCATATGGGGAGCGGGCGCTGTGCTTGCTGTGTCAGGGAAGAGGGCGCCGGGCAGATGAAGGAGAGGGATGGGTGTACGCCGATGTGTTGATCCTGCTGATCTTCGCCGTTGTGCTGGTGGCCATTTTCCGGCGCCTCGGCCAGCCGGTGATCCTTGCCTATCTGTTTGCCGGCATGCTGCTCGGCCCCCACGGCGTGGCCATCGTCACGGGTCAGGCCATGATGCAGACCATAGGGGAGCTTGGCATCGTGTTCCTGATGTTCTCCCTCGGGCTCGAGTTCTCCCTGCCGCGTCTGCTCGCCATGCGCAAGCTGGTGCTGGGGGTCGGCAGCCTGCAGGTGCTGCTCACCTCACTGCTGTTTTTCGGGCTCGGCTGGTGGTGGGGGCTGAGCCTGGCCCAGGCGCTGGTGGTGTCAGGCACCCTGGCGCTCTCCTCCACCGCCGTGGTGATCAAGCAGCTCGGCGAGCTCAAGCAGCTCCATACCCGGCGAGCCCAGCTCGGGGTGAGCGTGCTGCTGTTCCAGGATCTGGCCGTGGTGCCCCTGCTGGTGATGATCCCCATCCTGGCCCAGCCCGAGGTGCAGGGTAGCGCCCTGCTGGCGGAGGTCGCCTGGGCCTCCCTCAAGGGGTTGTTTGCGCTCTCCGTGCTGCTGGCGGTGGGGAAGTGGCTGCTGCCCATGCTGTTTTTCGAGGTGGCGCGCGCACGTTCAGACGAACTCTTCGTACTGAGTGCCCTGCTGGTGGCATTGCTGGCGGCCTCCCTGACCCAGTGGATGGGGCTCTCCATGGCGCTCGGTGCCTTCCTGGCGGGCATGATGCTGGGGGAGTCCCACTATCGTCATCAGCTCGAAGTGGACATCAAGCCGTTTCGCGACGTGTTGATGGGGCTCTTCTTCATTACCATCGGCATGACCATGGACTGGGCGCTGGTGGCGGACGCCTGGTGGCAGGTGCTGGCCTGTGTGACGGGGCTCATCCTGTGCAAGTCGCTGCTCATATTGCTGGCGGGCCGTCTGATGGGGGAGCGCAAGCGCGACGCCATGGCCGCTGGCATCATGTTGAGCCAGGTCGGGGAGTTCGGTTTTGTGCTGCTGGCGCTGGCGAGTCATCACGGCTTGCTGGATCACCAGCTGGTCTCTCTGCTCATCGGCATCGGTGTCATCTCCATCGCCCTCACCCCCTGGCTGGTGTTGCGGGCGCTGGGGCTTGCCCACTCCCTCACCGACAGTGCCCTGCTCTCTCGCGCCGAGGTGGCCCAGTCGGGCCTGAGCAAACACCAGCACGTCATCATCGCCGGGTTCGGACGCACCGGCCAAACCTGTGCCCGCTTTCTCAAGCTCGAAGAGATCCCCTTCCTGGCCCTGGATCTCGATCCCGAGCGTGTGAGCGAGGCGAAGCTCGCGGGGGAGCAGGTGGCGTTCGGCGATGCCAGCCGGCGCGACATCCTGCTGGCGGCCGGTCTGTTGCGGGCGCGGCTGGTGATCATCACCTTCGACGATCAAAAGCGGGTCGATGCCATGCTGACGCTGATCCGGGAGCTGGCGGGGGAGATCAAGGTGCTGGTGCGTACCCGGGATGACAGTTTCCTTGAACACTACAAGCAGGCCGGCGCCTTCGAGGTGATCCCCGAATCCCAGGAGGGAGCCCTGATGCTGGTCTCCCACCTGCTGCTCAACTGCGACATTCCCATCGGCCGGGTGATCCGGCGCATGGAGCACGAGCGCAGCAGCCAGTATCGCTTTCTGCACGGTTTCTACTGGGGCGGCAAGAGTGCGGGCAATTTGGAGACGGATCAACAGCTCGAGCGGCTGCATCCCGTGCTGCTGCACGACCAGGCCTGGGCGGTGGGACACAGGGTACGGGATCTCGCCCTGGGAGAGGTGCGCATCAAGGCGATTCATCGCGGGGAGCGCAGCCTGGATCCCAGGCGCGAGCTGGTGCTGGCGGCGGGAGATACCCTGGTGCTTTTCGGCACGGCCGTGGCCATGGAACAGGCCGAGCAGCGCCTGCTGGAGGGACGCTAGGATCTCCTTGCCATGGGATAAGGCCCCTCAGGCCTCTTCGCGAAACTGCTGTTGCCTCCCGCTGCCCGGCAGGTCGAGGAAGGCCTCGATGCGCTGGCGGTGATCCAGCGCGTCCTGGTATCCCAGCTTGATGAGCCGCTGGCAATAGCCGGGGTCAAACATCAGGAAGCTGGCCAGGCTGCTGCTCTCTTCGCCGTTGACCCCGAGCACTCGCAGCAGACGGCGCAGCTGGGTCGGCAACCGTGGGAGGTATTCGAGGGCGATGAGGTCGAGATCCTGGCTGGGGCGGATCACGCAGGTCTCCACCTGGCGCAGTTTCAGTCGACTGCGCTCCCGTGCCGGAATAAGGGAAAGGGTCTGGTTGATGCGCCCGAGCCGCTCCAGATCCGAATTGAGGGTGTCGGAGAAGACGGTGTTGAGCAGATGGCTCGCGATGTTGGAGCTGGTCAGGTGCCCCTGGCGGGGAGTCGGGTTCTCCCTGTGAGGGGAGTCCAGGGTCACCAGCAGGATCCGCTCCGCCCCCAGGTGGATGGCGGGGCTGAGCGGGCTCAGCTGATGGATGGAGCCATCCCCGTAGACGCGATCGCCGATGGGGGTGGCGGGAAAGACAAAGGGCAGCGCCGACGAGGCCAGCAGATGATCCGAGGTGAGCAGGGTACGCAGGCCACGTCGTCTGGCGCGCTCCCAGGGCTGATGTTCGGCCCGCCCCTGGAAGAAGGTGGTGGAGAGGCCGTCATCGTAGTCGGAGGCCGTGATGGCGATGGCCTCCAGGCTGCCGTAGAGGATGTTGTCATCGATGCGGTGATAGTCGATGAGCTGATCCAGCAGACGGCGCAGGGGGGCGTTGTCAAACAGGTGAAAGGCTCGGTTGCTCTGGGGGGTGATGAGGCCGGCCGAGCCCTGATAGAGGGTGCGCCACAGCAGTTGGCAAGGGTGGAAGTCGAAGATGTGGTGGGTCTCGAATCGTCGCCAGACCCACTCCAGCTTGCGCACCCCCAGATGGAAACAGGAGGCGTAGCACGCCAGCGCCGTGATGTTGAGAGCCCCCGCCGAGGTGCCGCACAAAATGGGGAAGGGGATGCCGATGTTGCGGGGGTAGAGTTCGGCCACCGCCTTGAGTGCGCCGACCTGATAGGCGGCGCGGGCACCACCACCAGTCAGCAGAAGAGCAGTATTGGGTCTGGCCATGAGGGTGTGCCTTATCGTGATCGCCAGGGCGGGTTGCCACCGCGCAATTCAACTATAAGACGTTGTATACCGGATAAAAATGGGCCGCACGCTCAATTTTTGCGGCCCGTTTCATTTTCAGTTTGCCAAGGGCGTCTGGCTCAGTTGATCGAAGGCGGCGAAGGCTGGAGGGCTTGCCAGAATACGGCCATGGCCGAGCCCCCGGGTGCTCACCAGCCGGGTGCGGCCATCCTGGGCCGCGCGCAGGGAGTCCCGGTGGGGGGCGAAGCGGTCTTCCTCATCGTGAACGATGAGGGCGGCGCCGCTGCGCCGGGCGAGCCGGCCAAGGGGGTCAACCGTGCTGAGCGGGTGCTGGTATTCGTGTTCTATCTCCTTGACCACCGCATCGAACAGCCGGATGGAGTAGCCGGAGCGCGCCACCATGCCGTAGAGCTGGGGCACGTAGTCGAGTACCGGGGAGATGAGCAGCAGCGGCAGCGCATCGATTGCCGGGTGACGGCTGCTGAGGGTGACAGCACCCCCCATGCTGTGGGTGATGACGCCCTGGACGGGGCCGACCCGCTCGAGGATCTCGTCGAAAGCGCGCACGAAGCGGGGCAGGTGACCCCTGTTCCCTTCGCTCCGGCCGTGGGCGGGGTGATCGTAGGCGAGCGCCGTATAGCCCTGGGCGGCGATGTGGCTCATCAGCGGATAGAACTGGCTGGCACTGCCTGACCAGCCGTGCATCAGCAGCCAGACCGGCCCCTGCCCGAGCCGGTAGCTCATCAGGGTCCCTTCACTGGTGTGGATGGCCTGCTCGACCAGGCCAGTCGGGGCTGCGACGCCCCGGGTCGCCCGCTGCGGGGTGAGCAGCAGCTTGCTGGCGGTGCGCTTGGCGTGGGTGGGCGCCAACACGTGATGCAGGCGGGTGCCGAGGCCCAGCAGCAACTTGCTCGGGCTGAAGCGGCGTGTGTTGAAGTAGATCTTGCTGCTCATGGTCATCCTGTGTCTTTTGTGTGCGAACGGTCGTGCTTTTTTGCGAGTTTTTAAAAGGAAGAGCCCGTCGGGTCAGCGCCAGCTGGTCAGCAATTGTTCCACCTCGGGCCAGAAGTGGCGGGCCGGATCCTCGCTGAGCGCCAGGGCATGGAACACCTGATCCCCGAGATAGAGGCCATAGAGGCGATAGACGGCGCGCCAGGGATCGAGATCGCTGCGCCACTCCCCTCTGGCCTGCCCCTGCACTACCTGGCGTGCCAAGTAGTCGAGCCAGAAACGGACCAGCTCGCGTGCCGCCTGCTGGACCTCACCCTCCTGGGCGGAGGTCCAGGCATCGAGGAACATGCAGCGGCCGGCAAAACTCTGGTTCCAGGCCAGCCAGGCCTGCAACAGGGCGAGCAGTTTCTCCTGCTGGGTGGCGTACCCCTGTTGGCGCACCGGCTGGATCACCCGCTCCCGAAATACCTCGGCGGAATGGGTGAGCACGGCGATCTGCAGGTTGTCACGGGACTGGAAGTGGGCGAACAGACCGCTTTTTGACATCTCGCAGGCCGTTGCGAGGGAGCCTATGGTGAGGCTCTCCAGCCCCTGCTGGCTCGCCTGCTCGAATGCAGTCTGCAAAATGGTGTCGCGGGTCAGACGTCCCTTGCTCATCCGGCTCTCCTCTCTCTGGGCTGGCAGCATAAAGTACGACCGTGCTAATTGTCGAGCCGCAAATGGTGCAGGGAGGCCGTTTCCGGCTGCCGCGGGGGGCAAGAGAGTCTTCTGGGAGGCGGGTGTGGCTGGCTTGTTACGAGCCAGCCGGGGACGAGCTCAGTCGTCCTTGATGCCCATTTGCTGCAGGGCGATGACCGCCTGGGTGCGGTTCTTGACCCCGAGTTTGCGGAAGGCGGAGTGATATGGGCTCTGATGGTGGCAAGGGGCTCAACTGTCCTTGATATCCATCTGCTGGAGGGCGATGACCGCCTGGGTGGGGTTTTTGACCCCAAGTTTGCGGAAGGCGGAGTGATATGGGCTCTGATGATGGCAAGGGGCTCAACTGTCCTTGATATCCATCTGCTGGAGGGCGATGACTGCCTGGGTGCGGTTCTTGACCCCTAGTTTGCGGAAAATCGCGGTGATATGGGCCTTGATGGTCGCCTCGGAGACGTTGAGCTCCCATGCGATCTGTTTGTTGAGGCTGCCATCCCGCAACATGATGAGCACCTTGTATTGCTGGGGGGTGAGGCTGGCCAGCTTGGTGGCGAAATCGGGCCCTTCGCTGGGCTCGGGATGGAGGGAGATCCCCTCGGGCACCCAGTTGTCCCCCCCGATCACCGTATTGAGGGCGCTGACCAGCTCTTTCATGGGGACGGACTTGGGAATGAAGCCGAGCGCGCCCAGGCGCAGCACCTGCTGGATGATGGCGGGATCCTCGGAGGCCGAGACCACGACGATGGGGAGATCCGGGTGATGTCCGCGCAGATAGGCCAACCCCTCGAAGCCGTTGGCCCCCGGCATCTTGAGATCCAGCAGCAGCAGGTCGACGTCGGGATGTTCATCGAGCAGGTGGCTCAGGCTGTCGATGGAGTCAGCCTCCAGCAATCTGGCGTCGTCGATGGCCATGTGCACCGCTTGATAGAGGGCGCCCCGAAACAGGGGGTGGTCATCTGCGATGACGATGGTAAATTGGCTGTCCATAGCTCACATTGTTGCTAACTGATTGTTTTGAAAAATCAAACTAGCA
Organism: Aeromonas sp. ASNIH7; assembly: GCF_002903485.1. Classification (NCBI taxonomy): domain Bacteria; kingdom Pseudomonadati; phylum Pseudomonadota; class Gammaproteobacteria; order Aeromonadales; family Aeromonadaceae; genus Aeromonas; species Aeromonas sp. ASNIH7. The sequence continues at coordinate 811,187 of NZ_CP026226.1, read as the reverse complement.
CTGCTACCCAAGTGGGTCAAACCCGCCAGTACGCAAATGTGAGGTGGTCATCGGATGTCGTGCCACGGGGCCGGCGGGATGGCCAGTAAACAACCCATGCAGGAGGCAATCGATGGGATCCCTGGTTTTGACGGTGGGCACGGGCTCCACCTGGGCAATGAGAACGGCGCTGGTGCTGGCCATGAGCGGGCTCAAGTGGCAGGAGCAGGTCTTCGATCTGGAAGATGCCAAGGAGCTGCAACGGCTCAAGCGCACGGCCCCCGCCGGCCTGGTGCCCTGGCTCGACGACGGTGAGCTGCGTATTCACGACTCTCTGGCCATCGCCGAATATCTCCACGAGTGCTGCCCGGAGCGTCACCTTTATCCGGTGGACAAGGCCGAACGGGCCCTGGCCCGCAGCCTGTGCGCCGAGCTGCACGCCGGTTTTCGCCAGATCCGCACCCTGCTGCCCTTCTTCCTGGGGGCGCCCACCCAGAGTGAACCGCCGGTGGAGGTCATTGACGAGCTGGCCCGGTTGCAGACCCTCTGGTCCCAGGCGCGGGGGCCCTTCTATTTCGACGAGGCGAGCATTCTGGATGCCTTCTATGCGGTGATGGCCTATCGACTGGCAAGCTATGGCATTTCGCTGCCCGGTCAGGCTGGCGCCTATCAGCAGGCCTTGCTGGCCTGGCCCCTGTGGCAGGAAACCCTGCTCAGGGCGAGGTTGCAGTGGCCAAAGGCGGCCCGCCAGTCTGATTGATGCGGGCGTCGGCAAGACAAAAAAGGGGAGCCATCGGCTCCCCTTTTTATTCAGGCCAGGTCGCTATTTCTGCCGACCTGCGAAGACCACGACCACTTTGTCTTCTCCTTTCTCCCGCACGAAGCCGTAGGGGGCATCGGAAATCTTCTTGTGGCTGCCCGCCGCGATGGCAGGGTGGGCGGCACGGAACTGGCCGAGCCGTTGCCAGTGCTTGACCAGCTCCGCCTTCTCGCCACTCGCCAGCTCCTGCCAGTTCATGTCCGAGCGCACGCTCTGATCGAACACGCCGCCATCCTTGGCAAGCCCCCGGCCGGACTCGTCGCCATAGTAGATCTGGATGCCCCCCGGCAGCAGCATGAAGCTGTTGGCCACCCGCCGTTGCAGCGCCACGTCCTGGTAGTCGCCGAAGAAGAGCTTGGTGTCGTGGGAGCTGATGTAGCTCAGCACGTTGAACTCGGGATCCTGGTTGATGCGGCTGGCATAGCTCGCATAGGTGGGCTCTGCCCCCGCCATGCACTGGGCCTGGGGCAGGGCGAATTCACGCTGGTAGTCGAAGTTGATCAGGGAATCGAAGCCGTGCTGGTACCAGAAGTCCTTGGCGACCCCGTGATCCCACACCTCGCCCACCATGTAGAAGGGAAGGTCATCGAGGGCCTTGCCCGGGTTGGCGGCCTTCCACTCCTTGAGCGCGTCGGTGCCCGCCTGCTTGAGCCTGGCCCAGACCGCGGGCTCCAGGTGCTTGACGGTGTCGGCACGGAAGCCGTCGATGCCGAAGCGGCGCACCCAGTCGGTGTGCCAGGCAATGAGGTAATCGCTCACGGTGGCGTTGGGCAGGGCCTTGGCCCTGGTGTCTTTTTTGGCAGCGAGCAGCGGTGGCAGCCCCACCGATCTGGTGGATTCGGTCAGGAAGTCCGGCAGTCCCGCCACCGAGCCGGTGACGTCGTCGGTGCCGGGTTGCGGGTAGCCGGGCAGGCCGGCCCGCACCCAGTCAGGGCCCCACCACTTGTCCCAGTGGGATGACTGGTAGTCGATGAACTGGTTGTAGCCATGCCAGTTGAGGCCGCCGCTCGGGCGCCATTCGTTCCAGCGACTCGGCAGTTTGCCGGTGTTCTGGGTGAGATCGGTGAGCCCCAGATCCTGCAAGTCGGCGAGGGTGGCGTAGCCTGCGTGGTTCATCACCACGTCGAGGATGATCCGCATGCCGCGCTTGTGGGCCTCGTCCACCAGGGTTTTCAGGCTCTCTTCGTCGCCGTAGTTGGGATCTATCTTGGTGAAGTCGAGCGCCCAGTAGCCGTGGTAGGCGTAGAAGGGGAAGTTCCCCTGTTCGCCACCGCCGATGAAGCCGTGGACCTGTTCCACCATGGGGGTGATCCAGATGGCGTTGATGCCGAGTTGCTTGATGTAGTCGAGCTTCTCGGTCAGCCCCTTGAAGTCACCGCCATGCCAGGTGGCCACTTCGTCCTGACCATCCTTCTGACGACCGAAGCTGTGATCATTGGCGGGATCGCCGTTGTGGAAGCGGTCGGTCAGCAGAAAATAGACGCTCGCCTGATCCCAGCTAAAGGGAGCAGGCTTGGCGGCCTTGACCGGCTCGAGCAGCAGCAGGCCGCCGCTCTCCTTGCTCGGTGTCAGGGTGATCTTGCCGCCCTTGACCACGGCTTCCTGTCCCGAGTAGGCATCCCGCAACCGGGTGCCGTCGGGCCAGACTCCCTTGAGTGATGTCGTGACCGGGCCGCCATCCCAGCTGATGCAGGGCTCTTCCGGAGGCTGGCGTTTGAACTCGCTCTTTTTGGTTGCCCGCAACACCTTGAGGCTGGGGGTATCGGGGTTGAAGGTGAACTCGTAGTCCCCCGCCAGCATCACCCTCAGATGGAAGTCTGTCCCCTTGTTGCACTTGTCCATGGGCTGGGCGGTGCCGAAGGGAAGGGGCTTGGCCTCGGTTGGCCCGAAGCTGGTGCCGCAGCTGTTGCCCGCATCGCTGATGCGGATCTGGTGGCTCCCCTTGTCCAGTCTGTGGGTCAGGGTGACGGTGCCCTTGTCCAGCGTCAGCGCCTCGGCCACCGGTTTGCCATCCACATGGAGATAGACCTCGGGGGCGGCCATCGCCTGACCGATGAACAGCGGTGTGGCGAGCACGGCCAGCCACAGGGGTGATGGGCGAAGAGCGGGGCGCGAAGAGAGACGCATAAGCCATTCCTTGAGCAGAGTGTGAGGAGCAGGGTCCGTTGAGGCACTCATTCTAGGGCGCGCTGGGGCAGGCTTGGACCGGTAAAATACCGATTTGTGACGTCAGTTCAAATGGTTACGTTTTCAAGAATGGAAAAGTGTGAACCGGGTGTCGCGGCCATGAAAAAGCCGGTCAGTTGACCGGCTTGTAGGCATTCGGGGTGGCGTCACACGGTGAAGAACTTGAAGTTGACGAAGGCCACCGCGATGAAGGAGGCAACCATGCCGCTGATGCAGAGCACCGCAGGGCGGATGGCAGGCCAGCGATGGGCCAGCAGCACGATGGCCAGCAGAGTCGGATAGAGGCCGAACATGTAGCGGGGCATGGCGTTGAGACCGGTCATCAGGGGGATGGTGCAGCAGATGAACATCAGGGTCGCTTCGGCCCAGCGTTTCTGGCTGAACAGGTAGCCATTCAGGCACCAGCCGAAGATCACCATGATGGAGAGATAGGCCTTGCGCCCCCCCAGCTCGAAGCCGCTCAGCCACCAGTCCAGGGGGCTGTCCATATAGCGGCCCCAGGCCACCTGTATGTGCTTGAAGGCCAGGGCATCCCCGGTGAGGTGATAGAGATAGACCATGTAGGAGAAGAGGCCGAGGGGAATGAGCCAGAGGGTGAACACCACCTTGAAGGCGCGCTCGGTGAAGCGGAAGAACTCGCGCCAGCCGTAGGCCTGCAGGGCCAGGATCAGCACCGGGAACACCATCATCACCCCCAGGTTGCGGGTGGCGGAGATGAAGATGCCGAGGAAGGCGACCATGAGCCACTGTTCGCGGTAGGCGAACAGGAACATTCCCAGCATCAAGGCCATGAACATGGGCTCGGTATAGCCGGAGACGAAATAGGCGGAGAAGGGGGAGAAGGCCAGCAGCCAGACCCCGAAGCGGGCGGTGTCGTCCCCCAGCTTGAGCTGGCGCAGCACCAGCAGCATCAGGGGCAGGCTGATGAAGAAGGCGATGTTGGCTACCAGCATCAGGCCGATGAGGCTCTCCATGTCAAACAGGCTGGAGAGACCGCCGGCCAGCATGGGATAGAGTGGCATGAAGGCCCAGTTCGCCGCATTGCCCTTGCTCAACCAGCGTGGATAGAGGTCGTAACCATTCTCGATGATGCGCTGGAACCAGACGCAGTCGAACTGGCAGTAGGCCTGCAGCGGCCCGATGTCGGTGGCGCCATAGAGCTGGACGCCGAAATAGCCCATGCCATAGAGCGCCACCCGGCTCAGCACAAAGGCGGCGACAATCATCAGCCAGTCGCGGCCGCTGATGCGCAGTGACGGGCGATAGGGGAGTGCAGCCCCGGTTGACGGGGCGGTATTGGTCATATCATTCATCAGGCAAAAACCCAGATACGGGAGAGAACGTAGGTGAGCACGGTGACGGTCAGGGTGGCGATCACCACCGGCAACAGGCCGGAGAGACCGGCAAACAGCAAACCGCTCAGGATGAGGTTACGCACCGCCAGAGAGAAGAGGGCAACCAGCAGGAACTTGCTGGCGGCACCTTGTTTCTGAAAGGTGATGTAGCGATGGCCGAAGAACGAGAACCAGAACGCCACGGCAAAGGCCAGGGTCGTGACCAGGTGCTCGGAGATGGCCGGCCAGGTATGAAACAGGGCGATGGAGGTACCCAGATCGACGAGGGTGGCCCCCCCGCCGACAAAACCGAAGCGAACCAGCCGCCAGAATTCCTCGCGGGAGATCATTGAGACGCCTGCTCCTGCTGATCATCAGCGGCTTTCGCGGCGGCCTTCTTGCCAGCGCTCTTCTTGCTGGTGGTGGGCACTTCCTGCTTCTGCTCTTCATCCTGCTTGGCGTACTGGCCGTAGACCCCTTCGATGAGGTAGACGGGGCGCTGTTTCACCTCGACGAACATGCGGCCGATGTACTCGCCGATGATGCCCAGCGACAGCAGCTGGATGCCGCCGAGGAACAGCATAACCGACATCAGGGAGGCGTAACCGGGCACGTCGATGCCGAAGAAGAGCACCTGGGTGATGATCTTGAGGATATAGAGGAAGGCGATGAAGGAGACACCGACCCCGATGTAGCTCCACACCCGCAGCGGCCAGCTGGAGAAGCTCATCAGGCCGTCAAGGGCGAAGTTCCACAGCTTCCAGTAGTTGAACTTGGTTTCGCCGGCATGGCGGGCCGGGCGCTCGTAGGGGACGCCGACGGCGCGAAAACCGGCCCAGGCGAACAGCCCCTTCATGAAGCGGTTGCGCTCCGGCAACTGCTTGATGGCCTCGACCACCTTGCGATCGATGAGGCGGAAGTCACCGGCGTTCTCCGGCAGCTTGGTGCTGGTGGAGAGGGCGTTGAAGAAGCGGTAGAAGCCACCGGCGGTCAGGCGTTTCATCGGGGTATCGGCGCTGCGATCCACCCGGATGCCGTAGACGGTGTCATAGTCGCCGGTCTGCCACAGCTTGACGAACTCCAGAATGAGAGAGGGGGGATCCTGCAGGTCCACGTCCATGGGGACGATGGCGTCGCCCTTGGCCTGGTGCAGGCCGGCGGTCATGGCCGCTTCCTTGCCGAAGTTGCGGGCCAGGTTGACCAGGGTCACACGGGGATCCCGGGCGATGGCCTGCTCGACCACCTCACGGGTGCGGTCACGGCTGCCATCGTTGACGAACACGATTTCAAGCTGGTCTTTGAGCGGGGCCAGTTCGGTATCTATCGCGCTGATGAAGGCGTCTATGCTCTCTTCCTCGTTGTAAACGGGAACGACCAGAGAGAGTCGAAAATCGGCACGGGACATGGGAACTTCCTTATTGAAAGAATTATTTTACGGAACAGATGCTTGGGGCATTCCGCTTCACTGAGCCACGGTCAGTCGCACGGACTGGACGTTGAGCGGTGTCGGGGCGGAGAGCGCCAGGAAGTTGGGACGCTTGGGATCGGCGGTCAGGGAGTCGCCCGGCAGGCTGAGGCGGATCTCGTTGATGCCCGCCTTGGCCAGCTTGACCGTGGTGGTGAAATCATGACCCAGCGCCACCTTGAGCAGGGCACCAGCCTGGGGGCTGTTGATCCTGGCCTGGATGGTGAGCTGCTCCGGCTGGGCTTGCTGCTTGGGCAGCACGAAATAGAGACCGCCCTGACCGCTCAGCTCGGTGCCTTGCTCGCTGGGCTTCTTGGCCCAGCCTTCGCTTGAGAGGAAGCGGCTCGGCTTGGTCAGGTTGAGTTCGTTGCCGGGCTGGTAGGTCATGCTGGAGTTGTGCTCCCAGAAACGGGTCTTGCCTTCCAGGTAATAGAGCTTGTAAGCCAGGCTCACGTTGGGGTGAGCGGCCAGATAGAGGGTATAAAGGTAGAAACCGCTCAGTGCCAGGATGGCAGCCAGAAAACCGAACTTTTTGTAGGTCATATTACTCACTCGACGCCCGACAGATTGATAGGCAGATTTCGCGCATATGCTAATCCAATTGCAAAAAAAGCATAGTGGATCACAAAAATATATTTGCTCACATATTAACCCTCAATCACCCTGCTTACAAAGGGGCTTTGGGGTCGTTTGCTTCCTCTTCTTGATTGTGGCTTTTTCGGCGCCAACCTGTCTGCCGCCACCTGGGGCGCATCAGGCAAACGGCTGATATTGTGCTTTGTTGTGGCAGGATCTGTCGCCATTTCACCCGGGCAGAATTAAGATGGCCTGTCCCGTCGTCAAGGATGACCCATGAGACTCTTCTCTCTGTGTGTGCTCTGCTGTCTGCCCCTCCAACCGTTGTGGGCGCAATCGTTCTGCTCCTCCCCCCTTCGCGTCGGTTTCGATGACTGGCCCCCATACCACTATTACCAGCAAGAGGGCGCACGTCGGGAACTGCGTGGATTTGCGGTCGACTACCTCAATGCCGTGTCGAATCGGCTGGGGTGTCGTCTGGTCTATGTGGAGCGTCCCTGGAAGCGGGGGTTGCACGATCTTGAGCGGGGTCGGCTGGACATCGTGATGGAGGCGTATTTTGCCGATGAGAGGGCGCGTTATGCCTGGTTCTCCATCCCCTACAACCCGGGCCGGACATCGCTCTGGGTACGCAAATCCGGTACCGGTGAGGAGTCGGATCTGGCGAGCTGGCTGGCCCACGGGCATCGCCTCGGTGTGACCAGGGACTACTATTACGGCCCGGAAATCACCAAGGTTCTGCAGCGATACCGCAACCAGGTGAGCGAGGTCAACGATGTGCAAAACTATCGCAAGCTGCTGCTTGGGCGGATAGACGGTTTTCTCGGGGATAGTCTGGCCACGCCCTGGGGTCTGAAGAGAGAGGGGCTGTCGGATGCGGTCGTCCCCCACACCATGGCGATCCATGAGACGCCCACCTTTTTCATGTTGAGCAAGAAGACCCTGTCCGGGGAATTCGTGGAGCGGTTCAACGAGGCGATAGTGGCCGTCGGTGACAGCGGGGAGCAGGAACTCATCTGGCGTCGTTACACCTCCGTCCGCTAGCAAAGTCGCCAGCATTCACGCATCATGGGGACCTGACCGTCGCGCCTGACAGGCCGAAATGAACCGATTTGAGGCAAGCGTGGTAAGAAGCATGGGTAAGAAGTATTGGTTGGCATTGGCGAATCTCATCTGGCTGGGCTGCTGGCCGGCCAGTATGGTTCATGCCAGCACGGAACAGACGGTAGTGGCCAGTCCCAGCATTCAGCATGACTGGTATCAGAACGAGGTGGCCGAGCAGGCTCGTCATGAGCTTGAACAGCAGTTGCAGGAAGCGGTGCTGGCCCAGTTGCATCCGGATTTCTACCGCCTCTGGCAGCAGTTGCAAAAGACCCCGGCGGATCGACGCGGTGCCCTCTACGATGAGGCCTTTGGCAAGCTGGCCCGGTTCCAGCAGGCCTGGCGAGGGATGGATCTGGTCGCGCGCGAACAGATGCAGACCCTCAAGCTGGATCTGAACCGCCCCCTGGCCCATGCCCCCCAGGGAGACAATCTGCTGGAGCAGGTCAGGCAACTCAGGCCACAGGTGGCGGAATACGACGCCGTGCGCGAAGAAGTGCGCAAGCTGCTGGCCATGCCCATGGCCAAGCACTGGCCCACCCTCTCCATGTCGACCCTGCGGGCCGGGGAGAGCTCGACCGAGCTCGGCCAGATCCGCTCCATCCTGAACGAACTGGGGGACAGTGCCCCAACTCACCAGGACAGCCTCTACGATCCCGAGACCGAACAGGCCATCAAGCAGTTCCAGCGCCGCCACGGCCTGACGGCCGACGGCATCATCGGCCGTCAGACCCGCAGCTGGCTCAATACCGGCCCCGAGGTGCGCGCCAGCCTGCTGGTACGCAACCTGTGGCGCCGTGATCTGGTGGATCACCTTGCCGGTCGCTATGTGTTGGTCAACATTCCGGACTACCGCCTGAGCGTGGTGGAGTCTGGCAGCGAGGTCTTCACCAGTCGGGTCATCGTCGGCAAGGAGCAGCGGGCCACCCCCATCCTCGCCAGCGAGATCCGCTCCATCGTGCTGAACCCGGCCTGGCACGTGCCGCGCTCCATCCTGAGCAAGGACATTCTGCCCAAGCTCGGGCGCGATCCTGCCTACCTGGATCGCGAACAGTTCGAGGTGATCGACGGCGAGGGCAATCCGGTGCAGTTCAGCGAAGATGGCTGGCACCATGCGCTGGCCTCCGGTTTCCCTTACCGGTTGCGGCAAAAGCCGGGGGATCACAATGCCCTGGGTCGCTACAAGTTCTATCTGCCCAACAACGATGCCATCTATCTCCATTCCACCCCGCGCAAGGCGCTGTTCGAGCAGGGGGCCCGTGCCTTCAGCTCGGGTTGCATCCGGGTGGAACACGCCGACGATCTGGCAGAGCTGCTGCTGGCGGACTCCCGCTATCAGCCGGACAAGGTGGCCAGTATCCTGAAAGAGACCCAGACCAAGTGGCTGCCCCTGAGCAACCCTATCCCGGTGTTTACCGTCTACTGGAGCAGCTGGATTGATGAAGAGGGACGTCAGCAACTGCGCAACGATATCTACGGATTCGACAGAGTCAGCTATCAAAGCCGCTTGCTGTGATCCTCGCCACAGAGTGAAAAGCCCGGCCCGTGCCGGGCTTTTTCATGGGTGAATGGGGTTTGACAGCGCTTTTTCTGGCAGGTAGTTTCGGCCCTTGTATCAAATTCATTCACCTGTGTGACTTCACCATGAGATGGACGGACAACGGATGCTGGGACAAGGGATAAGCCGACGCCGTCTGCTGCTGGGGGCGGGTTGCCTGATGGGGACCAGCCTGCTGTCGTTCCCTGCGCTGGCGAGCCGCAGCACTTCGGGACGGGAACTGAGTTTCTTCAACCTCAATACCGGCGAGCGGGTACGCGCCAGTTATTGGGAAGATGGCCATTATCTGAGCGACGGGCTGGCGGAGCTCAACCATATTTTCCGTGACTACCGTCGCAACGAAGTGTTCAACATCGACAGAAAGCTGTTCGATCAGCTCTTTCTGCTGCAACACAAGCTGGGACGCCACGGCGAAATCCAGCTCATCTCGGGTTATCGCTCCCCGGCCACCAATCAGCAGAAGCGGCGCAAGAGTCGCGGCGTCGCCAAGCACAGCTACCACACCCTGGGGCAGGCGGTTGACGTGCGCATCCCCGGCGTGCAGCTGGCGCACCTGCGCAAGGCCGCCCTGAACCTCAAGGTGGGCGGTGTGGGTTATTACCCTTCCGACAACTTCGTGCACCTGGACACAGGCCCCGTTCGCAGCTGGTGAGTCGGGATTTCCTCAAGGGTTGAGTGCCGATTGTGTCTTTTTGCCGCTGGCATTGAGGGGAACCAAGCTGCTAGGCTCTGGACTCCAGCCAGAGGAGAGAAAGATGAAGCAGATTGTGATCGGGGGGCTCATCGCCCTGTTGTTGACTGGTTGCGGCAAGCTCAACCGCGAGAGCTACGACAAGCTGAAAGTCGGGATGAGCTATGCCGAAGCGAGTGCCATCCTCGGCAAGGCCGAGCGTTGCGACGATGCTCTCGGCACCACGAGCTGTGTCTGGGGAGGGGAAGGCAAGAATATCAAGGTGCGTTTCATCGCCGACAAGGCGACCTTCTTCAGCTCGGAAGGGATCAACTGACCCTTTCCTCTCTTGCCGATGCCCAACAAAAAAGCGCCGTATGGCGCTTTTTTGTTGCTCGTTATCCGTGCAATATGGCCAGGAACTGGCGCGATCAATGGGTGGCGTACTGATAGTTGAAGGTGGGCAGTCCCCACTTGAAGCGTACCGCCAGGAGCCGCAGCACGAAGCCGATGCCGATGGCACCGAAAGCGGCCCAGTCGTTGGGCAGCCCATGGTGCAGCGCAAAGCAGTAGAGCGCGGCGGTGATCAGCGAGACGGCGGCATAGAGCTCGCGCTTGAACACCAGCGGGATACGCTGGCACAGCAAGTCCCGCAGCACCCCCCCGAACACGCCGGTCACCACGGCCATGATGCAGGCGATGCCGGCCCCGTGGCCCATCTCGAGCGCCCGGGCAGCCCCGAAGATGGAGAAGACCACGAGCCCCAGGGCATCGAGCGCCAGGAACAGCTTGCCAAGGTAGCGCATCAGCGGGGCCGAGATGACCCCGGCCATGGCGGCGCCCGCCACCAGCAGCACGTATTCGGGGTGCTCGACCCAGAGCAGGGGATAGTGGCCCAGCAGCACATCCCGAATGGTACCGCCACCGATGGCCGTCGCCGAGGCGATGATCACGACGCCAAACAGATCCATCCGTCGCCGACCCGCTGCCAGCGCGCCAGTCATCCCTTCGGCCACCAGGCCGAGCAAGAAGAGTGCATGTAACATGAGATATCCCAGGGTGCGAGAAAGGCTCGCATCCTAACAACCCTGCGCTGGGGCGACAAGCTATCTTGGTTATGCATTAGATTAAGTAATGAAAAGGGGGCTTTCGCCCCCTCTTTTGATCATGATGACGCGGTTCAGCGTCCAAGTTGCTCGCTGCGGTATTGGTCCACCCACATGGCGGTGGCGCCACAGATGGCCACCGGCATCACGAAGAGATTCACCACCGGGATGGCGGAGAAGAGGGTCACCAGGGCGCCGAAGCTCAGGCACTTTCCACGACGCTGCTTGAGGGCGTCGCGCATGGTGATGAAGCCGATCTTGTGGTTGTCGAACGGATAATCGACATACTGGATCGCCATCATCCAGGCGCTGAGCAGGAACCAGAGCACGGGTGCCAGGGTCTGGCCCACTACCGGGATCAGGAAGAGGATCAGGCAGCCGATGGCCTTGGGCAGATAGTATTTCAGCTTGGTCCATTCGCGGCCGAAGGTACGGGGCACATCTTTCACCACATCCAGCATGCCGGTGTCATTCATGGCTTCACCGGTGAGGATCTGTTCCACCTTCTCTGCCAGCAGGCCGTTGAAAGGGGCAGCTATCCAGTTGGCCACCGAGCTGAAGATGAAGGAGAAGACCACCAGTATGGTGATGAGGGCGATGGGCCAGAGCAGGTAATCAAGCCAGGAGAGCCAGCTCGGGATCTGCTGGTGCAGCCAGGCGAACAGGCCGTCCAGTTGTAGCAACAGGGCGTAGAAGGCACCGGCAAAAAGCACGAAGTTGACCAGCAGGGGGATCAGCACGAAGGTGCGGATGCCGGGCTGGCGGATGAGCGAGAAGCCGCGCAGGAAGTAGTCTGCACCGCTGACCGAATCTTTGACCATGTGGGGTGATTGGCTCATGTGAGCTCCATCAGTGAATGGGGAAAGTGCCAGCATATTACAAACAAGCCTTTGATTTGGTAAAGTCGCCTGCCCGCCTCCTCTTTATTTCGTTACCCACATAGGCCGCCATGCGTCTGAAATTGATCAAACTCGCCGGTTTCAAGTCGTTTGTCGAGCCGACCCGCATCGAACTCAACGCCGACATGACCGCCGTGGTGGGCCCCAACGGCTGCGGCAAATCCAACGTCATCGACGCCGTGCGCTGGGTGCTGGGGGAGAGCTCCGCCCGCCATCTGCGCGGCGAGAACATGACCGACGTCATCTTCAACGGCTCCATCAACCGCAGCGCCCATGGCCGCGCCTCGGTGGAGCTGGTGTTCGACAATCCCCACAACCGGGTACCCGGCGAGTTCGGCCGCTTTACCGAGATCTCGGTGCGCCGCGAAGTGCTGCGCGACGGCTCCAACCACTACCAGATCAACGGCCAGAAGTGCCGCCGCAAGGACGTGACCGACCTCTTCCTCGGCACTGGCCTTGGGCCCCGCAGTTACGCCATCATCGAACAGGGCACCGTCAGCCGGCTGGTGGAGTCCCGCCCCGCCGATCTCAAGCTGTTCATGGAAGAGGCCGCCGGGGTCTCCCGCTACAAGGAGCGGCGCCGGGAGACCGAGCAGCGCATCCGCCATACCCAGGAGAACCTGGAGCGCCTCGGCGACATCCGCGGCGAACTGGGCTCGCGCCTCGAGCATCTCAAGGCCCAGGCCGAGACCGCCGAGCGCTACAAGCAGCTCAAGAGTCGATCACGTGCCGCTCGTGCGGAGCTGATCGGCTCGGAACTGTGGGCGCTGGAAACGCGACTCGGCGAAGCCAAGACCGAACTGGCCCAGACCGAGCAGGCGCTGGCGGCACTCGATGCCAAGCGCACTGCAGACGAGGGGCGTCACGTCACCCTGTCGGTGGCCCGCCAGGAGGCGCAGGCCGAGCAGGCGAGCCGCCAGCAACAGATTTTCCTCGGCGGGCAAGCCATCGCCCGCCTCGAGCAGCAGCAACTGCACCAGAACGAACTCGGTCGCGACTGGCAGGCGAGGCGGCAGTCCCTCGGCGAGCGTATCGACGGTCTCAAGGCCCAGCTGGCCGGCCAGCTGGAGCAACTGGGCGACAGCACGTTGCAGGGGGAGGTGGCGTCGGCGCGCCTCGAGCAGTGTGAGCAGTTACTTACCGACCAGCAGAGCGTGCGGGCGGCAGCGGGCGATCGGCTCGAGCAGGCGCGCCAGCGTCAGCAGCAGTGGCAGCAGCAGCTGGGCCAGTTGCAGGGGCGGCTCAACCAGACCCGCGCCGAGGTGAATGGCCTGCAGGAGCTGCAGGCCAAGACCCGGCTTGCCCGCCTCAAGCTGGAAGACGAACAGGCCGGGCCCCTTGGCGGGGAGGGGGAGAACCTGCAACCGGCCCTCGATGCCCTGGCGGCGGAACTCTCGCTCTCCCGCGCCCGCCATGAGGAAGCCGATGCGGCGTGGCAGGCCGGTGTGTCGCGCCATGAAGCACTCAAGGCAGAGCAGGGTCGCCAGCAGGGCCTGCTGCGCGAGCTGGAGGCGCGCCTCGCCACCCTGGATCAGATCCTGGGGGAGCAGATGGCGGGTGAGACCCTGGCTGATCGGTTGCAGGTTCCCCCCGAGTGGGCCCGGGGGCTGGACAAGGTGCTCGGCCGCTGGCTCACCGCAATCCCGGCGGACGAGTGCAACCTGGCGCAACCTGGACTCTGGATTGGCCCGGCCCAGCCAGCCAGGGCCGGTACCCTGGCGGCGCAACTGGGGGGCGAGCACATTCCGGCTTTCCTCAATGCCATCTGGCTGGCAGAGAGCAGGGAGGCGGCGCTGTCCCGCCTGCACAGCCTCTCTGCCGGTGAGTCGCTGCTCACTCCCGCCGGCGACTGGTTCGGCCCCAACTGGGCGGATCTGGGGGAGGGCATGGCCCTGGGTACGCTGGCGCTGCTCGGTGAGCGTGAGCGGCTGCACACCGAGCTGGCCGCGGGTCGGGAGGCGCTGCACAGACTCGACGAGCAGCTTGTCGCCGCCGATGCAGCGCGGGCCCAGCAGCATGGAGCGCATGAGCTGGCTCAGCGCACCCTGCGCGAGCAGGAGCTGCGGTGGCAACAACTGCGCGAAGCCTGGAGTCTGCGCGAGGGGCAGCGCCAGGAGCGCTTGCAGCGCCTGGGCCAGCTGGGGGAAGAGCTGGCCCGGCTCGATAAGGAGCAGGCTGAGGAGGCGCAGCGGCTGGCGTCGGCCGGGGAGCGGCTTGAGCAGGATGAAGCGGCCCTTGGCGAGCAGCAGGAGCAGGGGGAGGTACTCGCCGAGGCGCTGCTGCTCGCCCAGGAGCAGGTAAGCGGGGCGGAGCGGGCGCTGGAAGAGGCGCGCCTTCGCCGGGAGCAGCAGCAGGCGGCCTGCCAGCGGTTGCAACTGGAGCAGCAGAACCAGCGCCAGCTCATCACGCTGCGCGAGCAGGAGCTGGCCCGTCTCGGCCTGGAGCTGGCGGAACTCAAGGAGCCAGGGGCCGCTCCGAGTCAGGATCTGTCGCCCCTGCTGGTCGAACAGCGCAATCTTGAGGCGCAGCAACTGGCCTGTCACCAGCGGCTCGCGGAGCTGGATCGTCAGCTGACCGAGCTGGAGCAGGCCAGAAGCGCCGATCACAAGCAGCTGGTGAAAATTCAAGAGAAGCTGGCGACTCTGCGGCTCGAGCGCGAGCGCAACCTGACGCGCAGGCAGGGACTGCACGAGCAGTTCGAAGAGCTGGGCGTGCGCCTGGTGGACCTCGATCAGGCGGTGCTGATTGCCGCTGATCGCGGCAAGCTGCGCCAGGAGATCCAGACGCTGGAGGCGCAGGTGGAGGCGCTTGGCGCCATCAACCTGGCGGCACTGGAAGAGTATGAGGAGGCGAAAACCCGTTCAAGCTACCTGGAAAATCAGTGCCAGGATCTGGAGCAGGCCCTCGATACCTTGAGCCAAGCCATTAAAAGAATTGATAAAGAAACACAAATACGCTTCCGCGACACTTTCGATAAGGTCAATGAAGATTTAAAATCCCTGTTCCCAAAAGTGTTCGGGGGGGCAGTGCCTGGCTTGAGCTGACCTCGGATGATCTTTTGGAGGCCGGAGTGAGCATCATGGCAAGACCTCCGGGCAAGAAGAATGCTACCATTGCCCTGCTTTCCGGGGGGGAGAAGGCGCTAACCGCCCTTGCGCTGGTTTTCGCCATCTTCAGACTCAATCCAGCACCATTTTGTCTGCTGGATGAGGTGGATGCACCGCTCGATGAAGTGAACGTCGGTCGCTTCTGTTCTCTTGTCAAAGAGATGTCGAGCACAGTACAGTTCGTTTACATCAGTCATAATAAGGTCTCCATGGAGATGGCCGAGCAGCTGGTTGGCGTCACGATGCAAGAGCCCGGGGTTTCGCGCATAGTGTCGGTCGATATCGGTGAAGCCGTCGCTTTGGCTGAGCAAAACTAGAAAGAGAAGCAGCTAATGCAGGAATTGCGTTACATCTTGGTTGCCCTGGGCGGTATTGCCATCGCGGCATTGCTCATTCACGGGTTGTGGAGCAACAGAAAGAATCGTCAGGCACCGATCAAGGAGAAACCCCTGGGTCGGATGGAGTCCAAGTCCCGTGAGCGTGACAACGACGCCTTCGACAGCGATGGCATCGGTCAGGTGCGTGTGGTGAGCGGTGGCCGTCGTGCCGAGCCCAAACTGCGCAGCGACGAGGCCCGTCAGCCCGAACCCCGCCGTGTCGCCCCCGTTCCCGCCTTCGATGATGAAGATGACGACGCCGATCTGCCGCCTCCCGTGGTGCGCAAGCCTGCCGCTCGCCCTGTCCCCCCTCAGCCTGTGTATGAGGAAGAAGAGGACTATGACGAGCCGGTTGCCGCCCCTGTTGAAGAGGCCCCTGCCGCGCCGGTGCGCAAACCTGCACAGGTGATCCGCCGTACGCCGGTACACCGTTCCCGTCCGCAGCGCGAGCCCATGATGCAGCCGCTGGACGAAGAGCCGCTGGTGGAGCCGGCCTATGCCCAGGCGCCGACCTTCGGTGCACGCGAGCCGGTACCGGTTGCCCAGCAGGCTCCCCGCTACGCCCAGCCGGCTTATGAAGAGCCCGCTTACGATGACGAGCCAGCCTATGAAGAGCCGGTTCACGCAGCCGAGCCAGAACCCGCTCCGGCCCCGGTCGAGAAGATCTGGCAGGATGTCTATGTCATCAACCTGATGGCCCGTCCCGGCCACGATCTGCAAGGTGCGACTCTGCTCTCTTCCCTGCTGGCGCTGGGCTTCAAGTTTGGCGAGATGGACATCTTCCACCGTCACGAAGATCTGGGCGGCAAGGGGGAAGTGCTCTTCTCCATGATCAACATGGTCAAGCCGGGTACCTTCAACCCCTATCGCATGGAGCAGTTCAGCACCCCGGGTGTGTCCCTCTTCATGCAACTGCCCCTTCGCAGCAATGCCGCCTTCGCCTTCGAGCACATGTTGCAGGCTGCGGATCAGCTGGCGAGCGATCTCGATGCCATGCTGACCGACGCCTCGCGCAGTCCCCTCAGCGACGACGACATCGCCCGTTATCGCCACGAGCTGGCCGCCTACGAGGCCAGCCGCGACTGATGCGCCATGGGGCTTGAACAATGAAAAGTGCGGTACCCCGGTGCCGCATTTTTGTTTCTGCCCCAGACTGAATGTTCCATCACACTTCGAGACTTTTTCATGAGCGATATCCTCTCCCGCCACCGTCAACTGTGTGAGCTGCTGACCGAGTACGGCCATCAGTACTATGTGCTGGACAACCCCACGGTGCCGGACGCCGAATACGATCGTCTGATGCGCGAGCTGATTGCGCTGGAGGCCGAGCATCCCGAGCTGAAAACCCCGGCCTCGCCGAGCGTGCGGGTGGGAGGCCAGCCGCTGACCGCCTTCAAGCAGGTACGCCACGAGATCCCCATGCTGAGTCTGGACAACGTCTTCAGCAGCGAGGAGTTGCAGGCGTTCGAGCAACGCATGAGTGATCGCCTCAAGCGGGAGGTGACTTTCACCTTCTGTTGCGAACCCAAGCTCGACGGTCTGGCGGTGAGCCTGCTCTACGTGGATGGCCAGCTGGTACAGGCCGCCACTCGCGGGGACGGCACCACGGGGGAGGAGATCACGGAGAACGTGCGCACCATCAAGGCCATTCCCCTGACCCTGCGCGGCCAGGGGTGGCCGGCGCGGCTGGAGGTGCGTGGGGAGGTCTTCATGCCCAAGGCTGGGTTCGAGGCGATGAACCGCGATGCGCTGGCGGCGGGGGAGAAGGTGTTCGTCAACCCGCGCAACGCCGCTGCCGGCAGCCTGCGCCAGCTCGATTCACGCATCACCGCCAGCCGCCCCCTCAGCTTCTATGCCTACGGCGTGGGAGTCGGTGGCGACGAGCTGGGGGATTCCCACTTCGGTCGCCTCAATCAGCTCAAGGCCTGGGGTCTGCCGCTCAGCCCGGAAGTGAAGCTCAAAGAGGGTGCCGCCGGCTGCCAGGCGTTTCACGATGATATCCTGGCGCGCCGCGGGGATCTCCCCTACGAGATCGACGGCGTGGTCTACAAGGTGGATGACATAGCACTGCAACAGGAGCTCGGTTTCGTTGCCCGCGCGCCGCGCTGGGCCACTGCCCACAAGTTCCCGGCAGAAGAGGAGATGACGGCGCTTGAGAACGTCGAGTTCCAGGTGGGCCGCACCGGTGCCATCACCCCGGTAGCCAAGCTCAAGCCGGTGTTTGTCGGCGGCGTCACCGTTTCCAACGCTACCCTGCACAATGCGGACGAGATCGCGCGCCTTGGCGTCATGATCGGCGACACCGTGATCGTGCGCCGGGCCGGGGACGTGATCCCCCAGGTCGTGGCTGTGGTGGAGGCGCAGCGCCCGGCGGATGCCCGCGCGATCCTCTTCCCGACCGAGTGCCCGGTGTGCGGCTCGGCGGTGGAGCGGCTGGAAGGGGAGGCCGTGGCCCGCTGCTCCGGCGGTCTCTTCTGCGAGGCCCAGCGGGCGGCCGCCATCAAGCACTTCGCGGCGCGTCGCGCCATGGATGTGGATGGCCTTGGCGACAAGATAGTGGAGCAACTGGTGGACAAGGGGCTGGTGAAGACCCCGGCGGACCTGTTCAGCCTCAATGCCATCCAGCTGGCCGGTCTCGAGCGGATGGGGCAAAAATCGGCCCTCAACCTGGTGGCCGCCATCGATGCCGCCCGCAGCACCACCCTGCCCCGCTTCCTGTTTGCCCTGGGGATCCGCGAAGTAGGGGAGACGACCGCCTTGAACCTCGCCAACCACTTCCTCACTCTGGATGCCCTGCGCGCCGCCTCGGTGGAGCAGTTGCTGGAAGTGGCCGACGTGGGAGACATAGTGGCCAAGCACGTCTACTACTTCCTGCGCCAGCCCCACAACATCGAGGTGCTCGACGCCCTGTTGGCCGCCGGGATCCACTGGCCGGCCATCGAGAAGAAAGAGGCAAGCGATCAACCTTTTGCCGGCAAGACCTTCGTGCTGACTGGTACCCTCACCGCTTTGTCCCGCAACGACGCCAAGGCGGCGCTGCAGGCCCTGGGGGCCAAGGTGGCGGGCTCGGTGTCGGCCAAGACCGACGTGCTGGTAGCGGGGGAGGCGGCAGGCTCCAAGCTCGCCAAGGCCCAGGAGTTGGGGATCACCATCTGGACCGAGGCCGAGTTGCAGGCGGCCATTCAGCCCTGAGAATGCACGTTTGAGCAGACAAACCCGGCCTACTGGCCGGGTTTGTCGTAGGTGGGCTCACTCGACGTAGCTCACCTTGTCCTGCCAGGCATCGGGAGCCGTCAGGTGCCAGCGTGCCAGTTCGCTCTTGCTGAACAGATATTCCCCGCGGGATGCGGCGCGGGGGGAGAGGGCGCCGGGCGCCGTGCCCGAGAGGATGGCATTGGCCAGTTCGGCGGCTCTTTCTCCCTGGCTGTGGCCGTCGAGCACCAGACCGCCGATGGCGGCTCCCCTGCCCACCGCAAAGGCCCAGAAGCAGAACAGTGGCACCGGGCTGTTGGCGCTGGTCCATGCCAGCACCTGTTGCTCGCTTACATGCTGGCCCTGAGCGTCGGTGAGAGTGTGGTAGAGGCCGAGGAAGAGCGCCTGATAGCCGTTTTTCCGACTGGCGAGCACTGCCTCCTGCCAGTGTCCATAGTCGGTGAACTGGCGGCTGCTGACCCGGGTCTGGCCGATCGTCAGCTCGCCTCGCCCCTTGAACTCGTGGGCGACGGCGGTGCGGGACACCTCGCTTTCGTCAAACAGTACCAGGGCACGCTCCAGCCCTCCCATCAACTGACTCATCTCGCTGATGCTGCGCTTGAGCAGGGGGCGTTCCAGTACGCCGGTGATCAGGGGGTGGCCGACCAGCCCCTTGGGGCGCGGATTCTCGTTCATCCCGAGAAACACCACGGGCGTTCCCCGGGCGGCGATGGGTCGGGCGAGGGCGTTGATGGCGTTGTCATCCCCCAGGATCACCAGCGCCGGCTGGTGGGTCCGGTAGGCGGCCATTCCCTTGGCGAGCAGTTCGTCACGGGTCTGGCCGGGCTGGCGCTTGGTGTCCAGATAGAGATAGCCGAGGTGATGCGCCTGCTTGAGGTGTTGCTCGAGGCCGGCACTGTAGCTCTGATCCCACTGGTTGCTCTGGTGATAACTGCTGATCACCAGGATCTCGGCGGCCAGCAGCGGGAGGGAGAGGAGGGAGAGCAGGAGCAAGACCTTGGTCACGTGTTTTTTCCGCAAGGGACAGACTGTTCCCCAGTATGTGCTCTCCCGCTCTCTGGCGCCTCGGTCAATTGTTGTCGGAAGGCGTGCCCCTCTCTTTTTATCCCTTGCCGGGCGGGAGCCCGCATCCCGTCTGGGGTGAGCAAAAAGAGCGTCTTTTGGCGCTGGTCGTGAACTGCCCCACTCCTTCCAAAACCTGTTCTGGATCAAGAAACAGGGTACCGCTTTGGTGCCTAATAGACCCCACATATAGGGGTAAGCATAAAAAAAACACCCATATATAGTGTCATAAAGCTGTGCATAAGTGGTCGCCCTCTCAGTGTCAGCCCAGGTGTTTCAAGCCTTGGCTGACCTTGTTTGCGCCGGGGACGGGCGTGGAGAAGGGGACTCAACGAGGGTGAGCCGAGGGTGGCCACCAGGTCTTTCAATACGGGGAAAATCGATGAAACCGGTAGTGATCAAACGCGATGGATGTCGTGCACCATTCAATGGCCAACTGATCCGCGATGCGGTCAGCCGGGCGGCGGCAGCGGTCAATCAGGCCAGTCCGGCGCTGGCAGAGCGCATTGCCGCCGCTGTCAGCCAGGAGCTGGAGGGGCGAGGGGAGGTAGACATCCACGAGATCCAGAACCGGGTCGAGAACCACCTGATGGCCTCCGACGACAAGGCCATCGCCCGTGCCTACATCGAATACCGTCACGACCGGGATCAGGCTCGCGAGGCCCGGGGTCGCCTGGCCCAGGAGATCCGCGGCCTGGTGGAGCAGACCAACGCGGCCCTGCTCAACGAGAACGCCAACAAGGACTCCAAGGTGATCCCGACCCAGCGTGACCTGCTGGCGGGCATCGTCGCCAAGCATTACGCCATCAGTCACATGCTGCCCCGTGACGTGGTGCAGGCCCACGAGAGCGGCGACCTGCACTTCCACGATCTCGACTACTCCCCCTTCTTCCCCATGTTCAACTGCATGCTGATCGATCTGCAGGGGATGCTGACCCACGGCTTCAAGATGGGCAACGCGGAGATAGACACCCCAAAATCCATCAGCACCGCCACCGCGGTGACCGCCCAGATCATCGCCCAGGTGGCGAGCCATATCTATGGCGGCACCACCATCAACCGCATCGACGAAGTGCTGGCACCCTATGTGACCATCAGCTGGAACAAGCACCGGGAGGTGGCCGAGGAGTGGGGGATCCAGGATGTGGACGCCTACGCCATGGCTCGCACCGAGAAGGAGTGCCACGACGCCTTCCAGTCCCTCGAATACGAGGTCAATACCCTGCACACCGCCAACGGTCAGACGCCGTTCGTCACCTTCGGCTTTGGCCTGGGGGACAGTTGGGAATCGCGCCTCATCCAGCGCGCCATCCTTGGCAACCGCATCGCCGGCCTTGGCAAGAACAGGAAGACCGCCGTCTTCCCGAAACTGGTGTTCGCCATCAAGGATGGCCTGAACCACAAACCGGGGGATCCCAACTACGACATCAAGCAGCTGGCGCTGGAGTGCGCCTCCAAGCGGATGTACCCGGACATCCTCAACCACGACCAGGTGGTCAAGGTCACCGGCTCCTTCAAGACCCCCATGGGGTGCCGCTCCTTCCTCGGTGCCTTTGAAGAGAATGGCGAGCTGGTCCACGAAGGGCGCAACAACTTGGGGGTTGTGAGCCTCAACCTGCCGCGCATTGCCCTGAAATCCCGCGATGAAGCGGACTTCTGGGACAAGCTGGACGCCGCCCTGCGGGTGGCCAAGACAGCGCTCATGTACCGCATCAAGCGCCTCGACGGGGTCAAGGCCCGGGTCGCCCCCATCCTCTACATGGAGGGGGCCTGCGGGGTGCGCCTCAAGGCCGATGACAACATCAGCGAGATCTTCAAACATGGCCGCGCCTCCATTTCGCTGGGTTACATCGGGGTACACGAGACCATCAACGCCCTCTATGGCACAGACGTCCACCTGTTCGACAGCGAGACCCTGCGCCAGAAGGCCATCGCCATCATCGCGCGGCTCAAGGCGGCCACCGACGAGTGGAAGGAGGAGACCGGCTACGGCTTCAGCCTCTACTCCACCCCGAGCGAGAACCTCTGCACCCGTTTCTGCCGCATCGACGCCAAGGAGTTTGGCGTGGTGGCCGGGGTGACCGACAAGGGCTACTACACCAACAGCTTCCACCTGGACGTGGAGAAGCAGGTGAACCCTTACGACAAGCTGGACTTCGAGGCGCCCTATCCGCCCATCGCCAGCGGCGGCTTCATCTGTTACGGCGAGTACCCCAACATCCAGCACAACCTGGAGGCGTTGGAGAACGTCTGGGACTACAGCTATGACAAGGTGCCCTACTACGGCACCAACACCCCCATCGACGAGTGCTACGACTGCGGCTTCACCGGCGAGTTCGAGTGCATCTCCAAGGGCTTCACCTGCCCGCGCTGCGGCAACCATGACCCCGCCAAGGTGTCGGTGACACGCCGGGTGTGCGGCTATCTCGGCAGCCCGGATGCGCGCCCCTTCAACGCGGGCAAGCAGGAAGAGGTCAAACGCCGCGTCAAGCATATGTAAGCGAGCAGACCCCACCCCAGCCCTCCCCTTGGCAGGGGGGGCAAAGAAGCTCCTCCCCCTTTCGAAGGGGGAGGTTGGGAGGGGGTTGGCCGTTAACCCAGAGAACTCGAATGCACTACCACCAGTACTACCCGGTCGATGTGATCAACGGCCCAGGCACCCGCGCCACCTTGTTCGTGTCGGGTTGCGAGCACCAGTGTCCCGGCTGCTACAACCAGAGCACCTGGCGGCTCGATGGGGGCAAGCCGTTCGATGAGGCGATGAGCGATCGCATCATTCACGATCTCAACGACAGCCGCATCAAGCGGCGCGGACTGTCGCTCTCCGGCGGCGATCCGCTCCACCCCGCCAACGTGCCGCATGTGCTGGCGCTGGTGAAGCGGGTGCGGGCCGAGTGCCCCGGCAAGGACATCTGGTGCTGGACCGGCTATCTGCTGGCCGATCTCAGCCCGGCCCAGCGGGAGCTGGTGGCCTTGCTGGACGTGCTGGTGGATGGCAGGTTCGAGAAGGCCCTGGCGGATCCCGGTCTGCTCTGGCGTGGCAGCAGCAACCAGATGGTTCACGACCTCAACGCCTGGCGGAAAGGAGGAGAGCGGATCCCCTGTCTGGTTTGCAGTTGAGGCTTTGGGTGTTTATGGTTAGGCCAACCCCAAGTGCTGTTTACACGAGGAATCCCGATGAACAATCTGCTCAAGATCCTGCTGGCCATCTTTCTCCCCCCGGTCTGCGCCTTTATCCAGGTAGGCTTCAGCCTCCATTTCCTCATCAACATAGTGCTGACCCTGCTGGGCGGTCTGCCCGGCATGGTTCATGCCCTCTGGCTGGTGGTAAGCGACAAGCGCGCCTGAGCCGTGAGAGATCACAAGGCCAGCCCTCCGGGGTTGGCTTTTTTTTGCCTGCCAGATGGGGGCTTCCCGGATGAGCCCCTTTGCCTGACACTGGCGCGTCGCTCATGGAATCGAGCGATACAACGAAGAGGGAATGTCAGTGCGTGTGAAAGGGTTGTTTCTGTGGGCCGCCCTGGCCCTGCTCGGGGGCTGTGCCAGCCCCACCGCCAAGCTGAATCAGCCTCCGGTGGATGTCACCTGGGAAACGCTGCCCGAATACTGGGTGCTGGTGGGGGATGCCATCAGTTTTAACCCGGTCGGGGGGCTGCCGGCGAAGAGGCCGGTCAAGGGGTATGTGACCCTTCGCTACCTCATCGATTCCAATGGCACGCTGTTCAGCCCAGAGGTACTGGAGTCCCAGCCTCCCGGCGTGCTGGATCTCATCGCCATCTCCGGGCTGGCGCAGCTGCGCTACCGGCCATCGGAGCAGAATCAGCAAGCCATTCCGGCTCGGGTTGTGGCCCGATTTGAAGTGGAAGTGAAATGACAAACACCCCGGCCAGGCCGGGGTGTTTCGTGTGGGCTGTGTGCCATGACGGCGCGGATCACTGCTCCTTGCAGTCGTTGTAGCGGCTCTGCCACTCCCCGGCGTCATCACGCATCTCGACGAACCCCTCCTTGCCCTTGTTCCACCAGACCACCTCGTGATCGTCGGTATAGCGGGCGCCGGAGGCGGAAACCGCCTGTGGCAGGGTGTAATCCTTGCCATCGGGGAGGGAGAGCTTGACGAAGTTCAGGCTCTCGTCCGAGAGGGAGAAGTAGCGAACCTGCACTTTCTGGTTCTGTTCACACAGATAGGTGACGGGATCGCCGCCGGTCACTCCCAGCTTGCCGCTGCCCAGATCGCAGCCGCCGAGCAGGGTGATGGCGCCCGCCCCCAGTAGAAAGAGCTTGGCGTGTTTCATGTTTGATCCTCACAACGGTGTCATATGGCCTTGAGCCTAACAGGATGAGGCACAACTGCAACCTCGTGGCAGGAGCCCTGCGTCGGGATGCGTCCGTCTCCCTCTGGTCCGTGGGGCAGGCAAAAAAACGCCCCGGCAGGCAAGCGGGGCGAAAGGGAGCCATCCAATGGCTGCAGAAAAGGGTCAGTGGCCGAACCGTGTCGCCTCGAAGCGATTGAGCAGCCGGTGGATGAGGTAGCAGGCGAGCAGGGTGACCACGATGGCAAAGAGGATGCTGCTCACCCGATAGAGGGCGCTGAACACCAGGTCGTTGCCCGGGGTCAGGTACTGGCCGAACAGGATGCCGAGGGTGGTGAGGGCACCGAAGCCGACTCCGGAGCCGCTCGCCTCCTTCACATGGGCATAGCTGAACAGCATGGCACCGAGCCAGAGCACCGGGGTCACCAGCAGCAGCAAGCCGGACCAGTCATAGAGCACCAGTTGCCCCAGGATGCCGAAACTCACCCCCAGCAGGGTGCCCATGGCCCGCTTGCGGGCATAGTCTAGGGCGCCGTTCCAGTGCATGGGGAAGAGCAGCAGCAGGGTGGTGGCCTGGGCGGACATGGAGTCGCGCAGATCGAAGATCTGGAACACCAGGAACGAGAGGGTCGCGATGGACGCTCCCAGCAGGGCTTCGTGGCGCATCCGGTGCGGCGCCTTGGGGGAGGGGGCCGGCCTGGGGCGCTCCTCCACATCCGGAATGAGGGCCGTCATCAGATAGGCGATGAGCACCGACAGGACGCTGGCCCAGAGGTTGCTGAAGATGAGGTCGTTCAGATCAATCCCGGGGTAGCTGGCAAAGTGCAGCATGATGCTGAGGCTGAGCACCCCGTTGGCACCGAACAGGAACAGGCTGCCCCGGGACATGGCGGCGAAACGGTAGAGGAAGAGCAAAAAGACCAGGGGGGTCATGAGCCCCGGGTGGCCGCCAAACAGGCCGCCGAGCAGTCCCACTTCCAGACCGCACATGGCGGCGGAGGCGATGAGCTGGCGGGCGGCGTGACCGTTCATCACCGGCACCAGGCCGAGCAGCAGCACCGGGGTGACGGTGAAGAAGACCCCGTTGCTCCAGCCGAAGATCTTGCACAGCACAAACCCCAGGGTGCAGCCAAAGGCGATGCGCAGACACTGGCGCAGTTCGTTGGGGGTGAGGGGTCTGTGCCACAGGTTCATGGTCATCATCTCAATAGATGTAGTGCAGCAGGCTGAGCAGACGGATCTGGCCGCGGGCCAGCAGCCCGGTCAGGGTGTTGTCCGGCAGCAGCTGCACCGTGGCGCGAGCCCCGGCCGGCAGGTGGGCGGGCAGTTGCTCCAGGGTCAGGTGCAGGCGCAGGCGCTGGGCATCCCGCACCCAGCGATCGGACTCGACGGGGTTCGCAAGCTGGCCGTTGGCGTCAAACTGGCCGGCGCTGACCCCGGCATCCAGGCTGGCGACGCGGGCAGGATAGAGACGACCGGGCTCGCCGTCGAAGGCGACGAGGGCCTGACTGCCGGCGCTGACGTGGCGCAGGCTCTTCTCGCGAAAATCGGCGATCACGTCCACCTGCTCGGAGACCAGGGCCAGCAGGGGGGAGCCCGCATTGGCCACGCTGCCAGGCTTGAGCTGCAGGTTGGTGATGATGCCGTCCTGGCTCGCATGAACCCGGCTGTAGGCGAGGTTGAGCTCGGCCTGGGCGAGGCGGTTGCGGGCCTGGCGCAGCAGCAGGTTGTCTTCCCCTGGCAAGCCGCGGTTGACGCGGGCCTGCTCTACCCGGGCCTGGCTGCCGAGCAGGTTGGCACGGGCGGTGCGGGCGGCGCTGTCGGCGTCATCTTTCTGCTGTTCAGAGACCATGTGACGGCGGTAGAGGGCGTCGATGCGCGCCGCTTCCCGCTGTTTCTGGTCGGCCTGGGTGCGCAGCGAGCTGTACTCCGCTTCGTAGGCGGTCAGGGTCGCGTCCAGCTGGCGGTTCTGCTGCCTGGCCTGATCCAGGGCGAGCCTGGCCTGATCCACGGCGAGCTGGAAGGGTTCCGGGTCGAGGGCGAACAGCAGATCCCCCTGCTTGGCGTGCTGGTTGTTGGCGACGGCGACTTCGACCACCTTGCCGCTGACCTGGGGGGCCATCCGGGTGACGACCCGGGTGGCCATGGCCTGGGGGGTCAGGGGCATCTTGATGTCGGCCAGCAGAAAGTAGCCAAACACCAGGACGAAGCAGACGATGGCCCACTTTATCCAGCGCTTGAATTGTTGATCCGGTGTCATCTTATTCTCTCTCTTCGTGCTGTGCGGCTATCTTGCCGAGGGCGTTGGCGGAGATGCGGTGCACAATGTCTTCAAACTGGGCCAGCTCCTGCTGGCTGATGCCGGTGAGCAGCTCCCGGCGCACGGCGATGATGCGGCCCTCGATCTGATCGAGCAGCGCCTTGCCCGCCGGGGTCAGGGTGACGATGCGGGCCCGCTTGTCCTGGCTGCAGCAATGGCGCTCGATCAGCCCCTGCTCCTCGAGCTGACCCAGGGTCCGCATCAGGGAGGGGAGCTCTATCTCCAGGGCCTCGGCCAGGGTCTTCTGGCTGAGGTGGCCGCCGAGGCGGCTGAGTTTCCACAGGGCGGTCCAGCGGGGATGGGTGAGCCCCAGAGGCGCCAGCTCGAGATCGGCCACGGTGCGCCAGAGCCGGTGCAATCGCCCCAGCTGCTCGGCGAGGGAGAGTTCTCGCAACATCTCCAGATCCTTTTTCATGACGGGCACCTCAATTACTTAGCTTGCGAAGCATTATATTTATTTCGCAGGCTAAGTAAATAGTGTGATACAGCTCACGTTCAGGTTTTTTGCCCGGGCCGTGGTGTTTAAGTTTTTATATGGCTTTGCGGGCCAGCTAACCGACAACGGCCGGAGGAGGCGTTAGAGTGGCCACCTTTGAGGTGCGCCAGGCTGGCCATTGACCCGGCGGGGCGACACCCTCACCCTGGGCTTTCCCGTCCGCTGCAAGGTTGAACGATGAAACTGCGCCACCAGCTAGTCACCCTCTCGCTTGGCTTGTCACTGCTGCTGATCCTGATCCTGGGCTGTCTGCTCGCCCTCTTCATGCGCCACCTGCTGGAGAACAACCTGAAGGAGAAGGGGAGCGATCTGGCCCGGGTGCTGGCGGCGGACAGCCGGGTGGTCCAGGCCCTGGAGAAGGGGAGCGATCCCGGGCTGCGGGATTATGTGCAGGGGATCTGCAGCCGCACCGATGCCGCCTACATGGTGGTGACCGACGAACATGCCAGGCGCCTGAGCCACCCCTCGCCCGAGCTGGTGGGCCAGACCTTCCGGGGGGAGGACATCTGGCCTGCACTCCAGTCGCGCGAGAGCTACTGCTCCCGGGACGTGGGCACCCTGGGCCCCGCCATCCGCTGCTTCGCTCCCGTGGTGGGGCCCGATGGCCAGGCCATCGGCGCGGTGGCGGTGGGTTATCTGATGCGCACCGTGGAGGGCACCTATCAGGAGCGGATCGCCCTGTTGGTCGGCGCCATTGCAGCGGTGCTGGGGTGCGGCCTGCTGCTGGCGCTCTGGGTGCAGCACCTGCTGCGCCGCACCCTGCTGGATCTGGAGCCGGAAACCATCGCCAATCGCTTCGCCCAGCAGGATCTGGTGCTGGAGGGGATCTCGGAGGGGATAGTGGCCCTGGACAACCAGCACAGGATCACCATGCTCAACAGCGCAGCCTTCTATCAGTTGCGACTGCCCGGCACCGGGCGCCACGCCCTGCTGGGCCGCTCCCTGGCGGAGCTGGCCCCCGGCCTCGTGCCCACGTTGCAGCAAGGGGGGGCGGTCAGGTTCACCGTGCAGGGGGATGACTTCGTCGGCCACTGGCAGGAGCTCAGCGGTCGCGAGCCGGGGCGCATGCTCATCTTCAGCCGGCCAGACGGCACCGGCAGCCTGGGCATGCAGGTGACCCACCTGCGCCAGTACGGCGAGATGCTGCGCATCCAGACCCATGAATTCGCCAACAAGCTCAGCAGCCTCTCCGGTCTGCTCCAGCTCGGCCACGTGGAGCAGGCGGTAGACCTCATCCAGCAGGAGAACGAAGCCTGCCAGAACATGTTGCAGGATCTGCTGCGGGTCATCGAGAACAAGCCGGTGGCCGGGCTCATCCTCGGCAAGTTCAGCCGGGCGCGGGAGCTGGGGGTGGAGCTGGTGCTGGATGCGGGGTCGGCCCTCGGGGAGTATCCGGCCGAGGTGTCGGCGGATCTCATCACCTGCATCGGCAACCTGCTGGACAACGGCATTCGCGCCGCCTGGGGGAACCGCGAGCACGCCGCTCCCAGGGTGCTGCTCTCCCTCGATGATCTGGGGCGGCGGCTGGTGATCGAGGTGGAGGACAGTGGCGAGGGGGTGGACGAGGCGCTGGCGGATCACCTGTTCGACTACGGTGTCAGCCGCCAGACCGGGGATCACGGGGTCGGCCTCTTCCTGGTCAAGAAGACGGTGGCCAGGCGGGGGGGCGTGATAGAATGGCGCCGCACCGCCGAGCAGACGACCCTGTTTGGTATCTATTTGAATAAAAACCAATTGGTGTAAGTCATGAAGCCAATCTTCACGCTGATTATCGAGGATGACGAGCGGATAGGCGCCATGTTGGGGGAGCTGGTCTCCTCCACGGCCGGGTTCTCCCTGATGGGGCGGGCCGGCACCCTGGCCGAGGCGGATCGCCTGATGGCGGGGAGCGAGCCCCGCTTGCTGATGGTCGACATCTCCCTGCCCGATGGCTCGGGCCTGGAGTGGGTGAGCCGGCTGCGCAGCCACAACCGGGAGGTGATGGTGATGATGGTGACCGCCTCCTGCGACGTGGAGACCATACAGCAGGCCCTCAACCTGGGCGTGCAGGACTACGTCATCAAGCCGCTGCGGCTGTTTCGCATCCAGCAGAGCCTGGAGGAGATCCTGGTCCTGCATCGCCGCCTTTGCGAGCCGGGGGAGCTGGCCCAGAGCGACCTGGACCGCCTGATGGGCAAGGCGCGCAACCAGGGGCGGGAGGCGCGGGAAACCCCCAAGGGGATCGACGCCATCACCCTGCGCCAGGTGCTGGATCTGCTGGCGGGGGAGCCGGACAACACCTTCTCCACCGACACCGTGGCCCTGCGCCTCTCCCTGAGTCGCACCACGGCCCGCCGCTACCTGGAGTTTCTGGAGTCAGAAGATCGGCTGGACGTGGAGCTCAGCTACGGCCAGCGCGGCCGCCCGGAGCGGCGCTACCACTGGCGCCGGGAGTCGTGACCCCGTCGCGGGCACAACGCCGAAGAGGCCGCGCACACCATGCTGCGCAGGCCGCGCAGATAAAAGGGAGCCTTTGAGCTCCCTTTTGTTTCGCCCCGATGCGACCCGGCCCGCTCTATCTGGGGTCGCCCGAGAAGGGGTGCAGGGCGGTACGGGCGCGCTCGAACAGGGCGATGAGGTGATCCGCCACGGCCCGCACCCGCCGGGAGTGGGCGAGATCGCTGTGGAGCACCAGCCAGATGGGCTGATCCACCCCGAGCTCCGGCAGCAGGCAGACCAGATCCGTCTGGCGGGCCAGGTAGTGGGGCAGCACCGCGAGCCCCAGACCGGCCTGGGCGGCGGCGAGCTGGGCCGCCAGGGTGCCGGTCTCCACCCGGCAGGGGCGGCCGCGCAGCATGCGGGTCATCCATCTGGCTGCGGGCAGGTGGCTCTGGGTTTCGTTCCAGCCGATGAAGTCATCCTGATCGAAGCTGGCGGCATCCACCCCGGGGCTGCGGGCATCCAGGTAGGCGCCGGTCCCGTAGAGGCCAAAGCCCAGGGTGCCCAGGCGCCGCAGGGTGAGGTGGCCGGCATCGGGCTTGACCATGCGCACCGCGAGATCGGCATCGCGCCGGTGCAGGTTCACCGTCTGCACCCCGGTGACCAGCTCTACCCTCAGCTCGGGGTGCTGGGCAAAGAGCGTCGGCAGGGAGGGGATGATGAGGGGATTGGCCAGGTTCTCGGCAGTGGCGAGGCGCACTGTGCCGGCCACCTGTCCCTGCAACTGCCCCGCCTCGCCAAAGGCCAGTCCCGCATGTTCCAGCGCCTCGGCTCGCTCAAGCAGGGCCTCCCCGTCGTCGGTCAGGCGATAGCCCTGCTGGTGGCGGCTGAACAGGGGCAGGCCGAGGGCCGCCTCCAGCCTGTCCAGGCGCCGGGAGACGGTGGCCACCCCCATGCGAAGGGCGTGGGCGGCACCGCTCAGGGTGCCGCTGCGGGCGATGGCCAGGAAGACGCGGGCGTCGTCCCAGAGCAGGGGATCGTGCATAGTGTTTCCATAATCGGAAAATAGGTTGCCAGTTATCTCTATATCTCATTCATTTTCGGAAGACCATACTCCCCTGCAACTTGTCAGGGAGAAAATGCGATGCAACGACGAACACTGGGAGCCAACCTGCAGGTCTCTGCCCTGGGGCTGGGCTGCATGGGGATGAGCGAATTCTACGGGCCGCGGGACGATGAGACGTCCTTGCGGGTGCTGGCGGAGGCGGTGGAGCGGGGCATCGACCTGCTCGACACCGCCGACATGTACGGCCCCCACCACAACGAGGCGCTGATCGGGCGTTTTCTCGCGACCCGGCGGGGGCAGGTGAAGGTCGCCACCAAGTTTGGCATCGTGCGCCAGCACGGGGAGTACAGGCGTACCCTCGACAACAGCGCCCGCTATGCACGCCAGAGCTGCGAGGGTTCCCTGCGCCGCCTCGGCATCGAGCAGATCGATCTCTACTATGTGCACCGCCTCGATTCGGCCCATCCCGTCGAGGAGACCATGGCCGGGCTGGCGCAGCTGGTGCAGGAGGGCAAGATAGCCCGCATCGGTCTGTGCGAGGTGAGCGAGGCCACCCTGAGGCGCGCCCATGCCGTGCACCCGGTGGCGGCGGTGCAGACCGAATACTCCCTCTGGACGCGGGAGGTGGAGGCGGCGGTGCTGCCCGCCTGCCGGGAGCTGGGGATTGGTCTGGTGGCCTACTCCCCCTTGGGGCGCGGGTTTCTGACCGGGCGTTACCAGCAGGAGGCGGTGTTCGAGGAGGGGGATTTTCGGGCCGGTCTGCCGCGCTTTCAGGGGGAGAACCTCGCCACCAACCGCACCCTGGTGCAGGCGGTCATGGCCCTGGCGCAGCAGAAGGGATGCTCGGCGGCGCAGATAGCCCTGGCCTGGCTGCTGGCGCAGTGGGAGGGGATAGTGCCCATCCCCGGCACCCGGCGCCTGACCCACCTTGAGGATAACCTCGGCGCCCTCTCGGTGCGCCTCTCCCCAGCGGAGCTCGGGGCCCTGGGACAGGCCATCCGGACCCTGCCGGTGGCGGGGGAGCGCTATACCGCCGAGGGGATGAAGGGGGTGAACGCATGAGCGGCTCGCACACGGATCGCCGTGAACGGGCGTTCGCGCTGCTGGCCCGGCTCGATCCCCAGGCGCCCACGCGGGTCGCCGCCAGCCTGGATGCCCTGTCACCGGAGCTTGCCGAGCTGGTGCTGGGGTTTGCCTTTGCCGATGTGCTCGCCCGTCCCGGCATCGATCTCTGCACCCGCGAGATGCTCACGGTGGCGACCCTGATGGGAATGGGCACGGCGCCCGGACAGCTCGAGTTCCATATCCGGGCCGCCCTCAATGTGGGGGTCAGCCGGGAGACCATCATCGAGATCCTGCTCCAGGTCGCCGTCTATGCCGGAGTGCCCGCCTGCATGAATGGCATCAGTGCGGCCCGCAGCGCCTTCGCCGCCCATGACAAGGGGCGGGGGGGCAGGGATTAAGGAGGAGACGCCACCCTGACGAAAAGGTCAGGTGTGCCCTGACGAGGGCAGCAAGAAGGGAGCCGAGGCTCCCTTCTTTCATGGTGCTGGCCGGCTCAAGCCCCTTCCGGCAGAGGACGGCGTACCCTCGGCTTGAGCTGGGAGAGCATGACCCCGGTCAGGATGAGGCCGCCCCCCAGCAGGTGATAGCCGTGGATGGGCTCCCCCAGGGTGATGACGGCGATGAGGGCCGTGCACAGGGGCATCAGGTTCATGAAGACCGAAGTGCGCTCCGCCCCCAGGGTGGCGAGGCCGCGCATCCAGCAGTAGGCGGCGAAGATGGAGGAGGCGAGGCCGGCGAACAGCACCATGCTCCAGCCCTGGGCGGGAATGGCCAGGGAGTCGGCAGAGAGGGCCACCGGGATGAGCAGCAGCACCGCCAGCAGGATCTGCAGGTAGAGGTTGAGCCAGGGGCCGAACGGCAGTTGCCAGCGGCGGATCAGCAGGCCATAGAGGGCATAGCTGGCCGCCCCCAGCAGCATCATGCCGTCGCCGGGGTTGATGCCGCTGTGCAGCAGTGCCAGGGGATTGCCCTGACCCAGCAGCCAGAGCACCCCGAACAGGGAGAGGCTCATGCCGAGCAGCGCCTGCTTGCCCGGCTTCTGGCCAAAGCAGCAGGCCCCGATGAGCAGGGTGAGCAGGGGCAGCAGGGAGCCGATGACCCCCATGTTGGTGGCCGAGGTGCTGTGGGCGGCGTAGTAGGCGAGGCACTGGTAGAGCACCATGCCGAGCAGGGAGAGCACCAGCAGCTTGCCGAGCCAGGGGCGGATGTCGGCCCGGCGGCGCCAGAGCTGCGGCAGGCAGAAGGGGGAGAGCGCGAGGGCGGCGATCACCCAGCGATAGAAGGAGATGGCGGCGGGATCCAGCACGCCGGCGGCGGCCTTGGAGACCACGGTATTGGCGGCCCAGATCAGGATGGCGAGCAGGGGGAAGAGAAAAGGCATAGGCACTCCTTGGTACGATGGGGAGAGTCTAGCCTTGTCTTGAACGAGGTAAGTAGCGTAAATAAGACATGTCATAACCGCTTTGGGACAATCTGCATGGGCACCCTCACCCTGGCCGAGCAAGATCGCCTGCTGGCCGACCCCAACCCCCTCTACTTTCGCTACAGCCAGATCCAGGGGGGCAACGCCTGCGCCGAGCACGCCCACCCCTGGGGTCAGCTCAGCCTCATCAGCCTGGGGGTCATGGTGGTGGAGGTGGGGGGAGAGCGGCTGGTGGCGCCCCCGGACTACCTCATCTGGGTGCCGGCGAACCTGCCCCACACCGCCTTCAACGAGCAGACCCTGGATTACACCTCCATCTACGTGAGCCACGCCCTGGCACCGCGCCTGCCACGAGCCCCCCAGCTGCTGGCCCTCACCCCCTTGCTGCGGGCCCTGCTGGAGGACTTCACCCAGCGCCGGGTCGGGCACATGGAGGATGAGTGGGATGCCCGTCAGGGTGAGCTCTTCATCGAGAAGCTGGCCCGCACCCGTTGCCAGCCGAGCTACCTGCCCCAGAGCCGGGATCGCCTGCTGGCACCCTTGCTGGCGGCATTGCAGGCGGCGCCGGAGGACAACCGCACGCTGGTGGAGTGGGCCAGGGCGCTGCACACCACGGAG
The DNA here is from genome assembly GCF_002903485.1 of Aeromonas sp. ASNIH7. Classification (NCBI taxonomy): domain Bacteria; kingdom Pseudomonadati; phylum Pseudomonadota; class Gammaproteobacteria; order Aeromonadales; family Aeromonadaceae; genus Aeromonas; species Aeromonas sp. ASNIH7. The sequence goes on along the minus strand of NZ_CP026226.1, from coordinate 778,017 downwards.
CGCACCCTGGCGCGGCGCTGCCAGAAGGAGCTTGGCATGAGCCTCGGCCAGTGGCGCACCCGGCTGCGGCTGGTGAAGGCGCTGGACTGGTTGCGGGGCGAGATGCCGGTGCAGGAGATCGCCTGGCGCCTCGGTTACGCCTCCACCTCGGCTTTCATCGCCATGTTCCAGCGCGAACAGGGCTGCGCCCCCCAGCGCTATCGCCAGCAGCTGGGCCAACCCGTGGCCTGAACCGCATGAAAAAGGGCGCCCGCAGGCGCCCTTGTGGATCACGGGATGGGCTTAGAAGAAGCCGAGGGGGTTGATGTCGTGGCTCACCAGCAGGTTCTTGGTGTTCTGGTAGTGGTCCAGCATCATCTTGTGGGTCTCGCGACCGATCCCCGACTTCTTGTAGCCGCCAAAGGCCGCGTGGGCCGGGTAGGCGTGGTAGCAGTTGACCCAGACCCGGCCGGCCTGGATGCCGCGCCCCATGCGCCAGGCCAGATTGCTGTCCCGGGTCCACAGGCCCGCCCCCAGCCCGTACTGGGTGTCGTTGGCAATGGCCAGGGCATCCGCCTCGTCCTTGAAGGTGGTGACCCCGAGCGCCGGCCCGAAGATCTCCTCCTGGAACACCCGCATCTTGTTCTGGCCCGAGAAGATGGTGGGCTGGATGTAGAAGCTCCCCTCCAGCCCGCTCACCTTGGCCGGGCCGCCGCCCAGCAGCATCTTGGCCCCTTCGCCGCGGCCGATCTCCATGTAGCTCAGGATCTTGTCGAACTGCTCGCGGGACGCCTGGGCCCCCACCTGGGTCGTGGTGTCGAGGGGGTTGCCCTGCACGATGGTGCGGGCGCGGGCCAGCACCCGGTCCATGAAGTCGTCATAGATGCTGGCCTGCACCAGGGCGCGGGAGGGGCAGGTACACACCTCCCCCTGGTTGAAGAAGGTCATCAGCATCCCTTCCACCGCCTTGTCGATGTAGCTGCTCTCGTGCTGCATCACGTCGGCGAAGTAGATGTTGGGGGACTTGCCACCGAGCTCCACGGTGGAGGGGATCAGCTTGTCAGCGGCGCAGCGCAGGATATGGGCGCCCACCTCGGTGGAGCCGGTAAACGCCAGCTTCTGGATCCGGTTGCTGGTGGCGAGCGCCTGGCCCGCCTCGGCGCCGAAGCCGTTGACCACGTTGACCACGCCGGGGGGCAGGATGTCCTTGATGAGATCCATCATCAGCATGATGGTGACCGGGGTCTGCTCGGCGGGCTTGAGCACGCTGCAGCAGCCGGCCGCCAGTACCGGGGCCAGCTTCCAGGCGGCCATCAGCAGGGGGAAGTTCCACGGGATGATCTGGCCGACCACGCCGATGGGCTCCTTGAAGTGGTAGCTGACGGTGTTCTGGTCCAGCTCGGCGGCGGAGCCCTCCTGGGCGCGGATGCAGCCGGCGAAGTAGCGGAAGTGATCCACCACCAGGGGCAGGTCGGCGGCCAGGGTCTCGCGCACCGCCTTGCCGTTCTCCCAGGTCTCGGCGACGGCGAGCACTTCAATGTTCTGTTCGATGCGATCGGCGATGCGCAGCAGCAGGTTGCTGCGCTCGGTGACGCTGGTCTTGCTCCAGCTGGCGAACGCCTTGTGGGCCGCGTCCAGGGCGAGCTCGATGTCGGCGGCGTCGGAGCGGGCCACCTCGCAGAATACCCGGCCATCCACCGGCGAGATGTTCTCGAAATAGCGGCCGGCGCGCGGCGCCACCCAGTCGCCACCGATGAAGTTGTCATAACGGGATTTGAAGCTGACCAGGGCACCTGCCTGACCGGGAGCGGTATAAATCATCTCATCATCCTTATGTGTGTGTGGTCCTGACCGGCCTGGCGGGCAGTCCGGTTGCTTCCTGTCATCGCAAGGGGCGTGCCAGCGGGTGGCGCTCTACAGAAAAAGGTTGCAAAAACGTTATCAAACGGGGTGCCAAGGGGTATCTTGGTTAACCAGTGCCCCCCAGGACGGCCCCCGAACTGTGCCGTTTCTGAACATCGGGTGTGACACTGTGCCGTTTGTGAACAGGAGACGTGATGAAGGCGCTCCCCCAAGGCGGCCCTATTTGCGAGTGTGTAGAAGGAGGTGTGATGAGCGAGTTGCCTCAATCCGGTGCCAGCCCAATCCAGCGCTCCTGGGAGCGCTGCCTGCATCAGGGGCTGAGCCGCCAGCAGAGCGCCGAGCTGGACTTGCTGCCCCAGGGGGAGCTGTCGGCTCGCCAGGAGCAGCACAGGACGCTCATCGCCTGCTTCCAGCGCTTCGTGCTGCCGCTCTTTGGCCAGTTGCTGGCGGGGAGACCCTGTCGTCTGCTGTTGTGTGACGGCGAGGGGGCCATCCTCGCGGTGAGCGGAGACGACCGGTTTGCCCGCCATGCCGAGCGGATCTTCCTGCGCAGCGGCGCCCGCTGGGGGGAGGCGAGCAAGGGCACCAACGCCATCGGCACCGCGCTGGCCGAGCAGAGCGAGGTGCAGGTGCTGGGGGCGCAGCACTTCTTCGCCCAGCACAGTTTTCTCAGTTGCAGCGCCTGCCCCCTGCTCGGGCCGGACGGGCAACTGCTCGGCGTGCTCGACATCTCCACCGATGCGGCCCACCACGGGGGCGACATGCTGGGCACCGTGCGCCTCCTGGCCATGACCCTGGAAAACGCCCTGCTGGCCCGCCAGCCGGGCTGGCTGGTGGATCTCGATCCCCAGAGTCTCTGGTCTGCCCGCCTGCTGCTGGGGGAAGGGGGCGAGCTGCTCGGGGCCAACCGGGCCGGTCGGCTCTGGCTCGGCCAGCACCCCTTCGACGGTCAGCAGTTGCTGCGCGAGCGCCGCGGCCTGCGGCTGGTGCCGGAGGCGGGGGAGCGCGCCGCCAGGCTCCCCCTGCCGAGCGCGGTTGAGGAGGGGGGATCGCAGGCGCAGCAGGTGCCGCTCAAGATGCTGGAGCGGGGCATCTCATTGCTCATCGAGGGGGAGACCGGCAGCGGCAAGGAGCACCTGGTGCGCACCCTGCACGCCAGATCGAGCCGTCGGGAGCGCCCTCTGGTGTGCGTCAACTGCGGCGCCCTGCCGGCGGAGCTGGTGGAGGCCGAGCTGTTCGGCTACGTGGGGGGGCCTTCAGCGGTGCCCGCAGCCAGGGCAGCCAGGGCTATCTGCGCGCCGCCCACGGCGGCATCCTGATGCTGGATGAAATTGGCGAGCTGCCGCTCCAGGCCCAGACCCGGCTGCTGCGGGTGTTGCAGGAGCGCGTCGTCACCCCGGTAGGCAGCCACAGACCCGAGGCGGTGGATTTCTGGCTGGTCAGCGCCAGCCATCGGGATCTGGCGGCCATGGTGGCGGCCGGCACCTTTCGCGAAGATCTCTACTACCGCATCTGCGGCTGGCGCCAGCAACTGGCACCCCTGCGGGCCTGGTCGGTGCCCGAGCGTCAGGGGTTGATCCTGAACCTGCTCGCCCAGATGGACCCGGCGCTACAACTGAGCCGGGAGGCGGAGCAGCGGTTGCTGGCTCACCCTCTGCCCGGCAACGTGCGCCAGCTCAAACAGGCGCTGGAGGTGGCCTGTGTACTGGCAGAGGGGCAGGGCTGGATTGAACCTGCCCATCTGCATCTGCCCGCCGTGGAGGGGGGGCAGAGCTCACCTTTGGGAGGGAGTACCCTGCGCGAGCAGAGTCGGCAGCGGGTGCAGCAGACCCTGGCAGAGTGCGGCGGCAACGTGAGCGAGGCGGCGCGCCGTCTTGGCATCAGTCGCACTACCCTCTATCGGGCACTGCGGGAGGAGGGGTGAAGGGTGTCGCGCCGTCCAGCGCTTGTGTAGACTGGGGCACTGCGATGATTTTTCTTTATTTTTCAATGGCATGTAGTGCTCAGTGGTGAAAGGAATGATGACATCGGGAAGCCGCTTCCCCCGGAGCTGGCGTCCGCCTCTTGCGGTGCAATGCCGACAGGAATCAACCCGGCAGATGGTAGGCGACTGAGCCGACCCATGCCCCTGCGCCCATGAGGGCGCGTGTAATAACCTTGGATCTGGATCAGCACGGTGCGGAATCACAAGGTGTAGAGTAAAAGCTCTTTTTCAGGTGTGATTGCCATGACCCCATCCTATTCCCGCATGACCAATCTGTTGTTCTGGAGCCTGCTGCTCAGCAGCCTGCTGGCCATACTGGCGTTCGAGTTCGGCCCCGAGCGGCGGCTGGACATCCTGAGCCAGGCCGGCATCGCCGCCAGGGCCCAGGATGATCGCAGCCAGGGGGGCCACTCGGTCACCACGCTGATGGCCGATGGCGACAAGCCGGCCATCGACTGCCGGCTGCGTGCGGGCTACGCCTCCCCCTTCTGCGAGCTGATCCTGACCCTCTCTGCGCCGGAGCGGGGCATGGATCTCTCCCATTTCGATGGCGTGCGGGTCAAGTTGCGGGTGGAAGGGGAGGGGTCGCAGAGCTGGCGCCTCTATCTGCGCAACTATGATCCCGCCTACTCCATCGCCGGGGACGAGATCTCCCACAAGTTCAACGAGGTGCTCTTTCGCCCCGACGATTACGGCCGCATCCAGGACGTTCCCCTCAAGGTGTTCGCCCCCAGCTCCTGGTGGGTGCAGCAGTACCGGATCCCGCTGGCGCAGCAGGGCCCGGATCTGCACCATGTCTATGCCATCGAGCTTGCCACCGACGACAAGATGCAACCCGGGGACTACCGGCTGATCCTGGAGACGATGGAGTTTTATGGCCGCTGGGGCAAGCCGGGAGACTTCTACCGCCAGCTGCTGCTGGGCTGGCTGATTTACGGGATATTGCTGTTCCTGATCCAGTACCTGTGGATGGGGGATCGGCTGCGCAAGGCCCGTGAGGCGCGGCTGGCGGCGGAGGCCCTCAGCCAGAGCCTGAGCGAGCAGAACCGCCGCACCGAGGAGGAGGCCCGCTACGATCCCCTGACCGGGGCCCTCAACCGGCTCGGGGGGGAGAAGCTCTTGAGCGAGCTCGGCGAGATGCCGCTCTCCTTCATCTATATCGACATCGATCACTTCAAGGGGGTCAACGACACCCACGGCCACCCCATGGGGGACGAGGTGCTCAAGCACATGGTGAGCGAGCTGCTGCGCCATTGTGACAGCCTGTGCCGCCTGGTGCGCTGGGGCGGGGAGGAGTTCGTGCTGGTCTGTCTCCATTACGACGAGGGACGGGCCGCCGCCCTGGCGGAGCGGCTGAGAGCGGCGCTCGAGGCGTACAGAGGCTGGCCCCTCGGGCTCAGGATCACCGCCTCCTTCGGGGTGGCCGAGCGGCGCAAGGATAGCCTGGAGCAGGCGCTCAAGCGGGCCGACGAGGCGCTCTATCAGGCCAAGCAGAATGGTCGCAACCGGGTGGAGGTGGCGCCCGACTGAACCGGCGCTGGAGCCCATGGCCGGGCGGGGCTATCATGCGCCCCATCATCCATCCGAGGAGAGATGCCATGGCACAACACATTGGCGCCCTGACGCTGCTGGTGGCGGATTACGACGAGGCTATCGCCTTCTTCACCCGGGGAATGGGCTTCGAGCTATTGGAAGACACCCCCCTCGACGAGCCGGGCAAACCGGGCAAACGCTGGGTGCGGGTCGCACCCAAGGGGGCTCCCGGTTCCGCCCTGCTGCTGGCCCGCGCGGCCAACGAGGAGCAGCGCGCCGCCATCGGTCGCCAGGGGGGCGGTCGGGTCTTCCTGTTTCTCGAGACCGACGACTTCTGGGGCGATTACGAGCGGATGCAGGCCTATGGCGTTCATTTTTGTGAACAGCCGCGCCTCGAACCCTACGGCACCGTGGTGGTGTTCGAGGACATCAGTGGCAATCGCTGGGACCTGCTGCAACTCGCTGCTGCCAACTGAATCTGAAAACGTTTATCATCCCGCCCGTCATAAAGTCATAAAAGTGTCACAGAAAGTTCTAATAATTGGCGCACCCATCTTCACAGAGGAGAGAGAAGGGATATGGCTAAGCGAATTCTGGTGGTCGAGGACGAGGCACCGATCCGCGAAATGCTCTGCTTCGTGCTTGAGCAGAAGGGATATGAAACAGTAGAAGCTGAAGATTACGCCGATGGACTGGCAAAGGTGCGCGAACCCTACCCCGAACTCATCGTGCTGGACTGGATGATGCCAGGTGGCAGTGGTATCCAGTTCCTCAAGCAGCTCAAGCAGGATGAGATGACTCGCCAGATCCCGGTGGTGATGCTGACCGCCCGGGGCGAGGAAGAGGACAAGGTGCGCGGGCTCGAGGCCGGTGCCGACGACTACATCACCAAGCCCTTCTCCCCCAAGGAGCTCACCGCCCGCCTGCACGCCGTGATGCGCCGTGTCTCTCCCACCTCGGTGGACGAGGTGATCGAGGTGCAGGGGCTAAAGCTGGATCCCGTTTCCCACCGGGTCAGTGCCGAGGAGAAGGCTCTCGACATGGGGCCGACCGAATTCAAGCTGCTGCACTTCTTCATGACCCACCCCGAGCGGGTCTACAGCCGCGAACAGTTGCTCAACAACGTCTGGGGTACCAACGTGTATGTCGAGGACAGGACGGTGGACGTGCACATTCGCCGCCTGCGCAAGGCCATCGAAGAGACGGGGCACGACAGATTGATCCAGACGGTGCGCGGGGCCGGCTACCGCTTCTCGACCCGTCTCTAGGTCAGGGCCAGTGCCGCCAGCCCCTGCCGGCGGGCATTGGACCCGGCTCTTTGCTGTCTCTAGGAGATCTTAATGTTGCAACCTTACGCCTGGCGGCGACAGTTGTGGCGAATGGCGTTCTTCTACAGCCCCTTCGTCTTGGTAGGTTGGTTAATCGATCATCTCGTTCTCTGCCTGCTGGTGGCCACGGTGGTGCACCTGGTCTGGCACTACCGCTTCCAGAAGCGGCTGTCGGACTGGCTGTGGCACGATCGCAGCCTGGTGCCGCCCCACGGCAGCGGCAGCTGGGAGCACATCTTCAACGGTATCTACAAGTTGCAGCAGCGTCACCGGGCCCGGCGCCGGGAGCTGGCGGGCCTCATCCGCCGTTTTCGGGAAGGGGCGGAGGCGCTGCCCGATGCGGCCGTGGTGTTTCGCACCGACGGCAGCATCCTCTGGTGCAACCGGCTGGCGGAGCAACTGCTCGGCTTTCGCTGGCCCGAGGATGCCGGCCAGCACATCGGCAACCTGATCCGTCACCCCGCCTTCGTCGCCTATCTGGGCAAGGGGCAGTATGACGAGCCGTTCGAGATGCACTCCCCCATCAACGAGGAGAAGTTCCTCGAATTTCGCATCATGCCCTATGCGGAGGACCAGGCCATGCTGGTGGTGCGGGACGTGACCCGGCTGCGCAGCCTGGAGAAGACGCGCAAGCACTTCGTCTCCAACGTTTCTCACGAGCTGCGCACCCCCCTCACCGTGCTCAAGGGGTATCTGGAGATGACCGAGGAGCCGCCGCCCCCCGCCATGTGGGCCAAGGCGCACAAGGTGATGATGGAGCAGACGATCCGCATGGACAATCTGGTCAACCAGCTGCTCACCCTGTCGCGCATCGAGGCGGCGCCCACCGTGGATCTCTCCCATCTGGTGGACATGCCCGCCATGCTGGGGCTGCTGGAGCAGGAGGCGCGGGCGCTCTCCGGCGAGCGGGCCCACGAGATCGTCTTCATGGTTCAGCCCAATCTGCTGGTGCGCGGAGATCAGGATCAGTTGCGCAGCGCCGTCTCCAACCTGGTCTACAACGCCATCCACTACACCCCGGCGGGGCGCAAGATCACCGTGGAGTGGCGCAAGCAGGGGAGCATGGCGCTGTTTGCGGTGCAGGATGAGGGGGAGGGGATCCCCCCCGAGCATCTGGCGCGGCTCACCGAGCGGTTCTATCGGGTCGACAAGGCCCGCTCGCGCCACACCGGAGGGTCCGGGCTCGGCCTTGCCATCGTCAAGCATGCCCTGAGTCATCACGATGCCCATCTCGATATCGAGAGCCGGGTCGGTGCGGGCAGCCGCTTCAGCTTTCTCATTCCCGCCCGCATGGTGCTGGTGAAATAATATTTTGTGTCAATGTGTTAGCAACGAGAGAAGGGCTGCATCGCAGCCCTTTTTTCATCCGGGCCACTCTCGGCCCATGTCATCAAAGTGTCATATAAATTCCATAAATTTGTCACTGCCAGGCCAGATACTGGCGCCGTCTTAAAGAACGGACCTTCTGTAACACTGGAGAAGGAGTGGTGCTGGCCCACGGATCATTGCGATCGGGTGTCAACCACGTTAGACGTCAACCTGACGATTGCCTTCTGCAACCTTGGACTTGGAGAGATTGGATGAAACTCAACAAACTGGCTGGTGTCATCGGATTCACCGCAGCAACCCTGTTTTCTGTCAGCGCTCTGGCTGCCGGTGTGGATAAAGACCTGCCGGAATACACACCGACCAGCGGCATCTCGGGCAACCTGTCCTCTGTCGGCTCGGACACCCTGGCCAACATGATGACCCTGTGGGCCGAAGAATTTAAGCGCATGTATCCCAACGTCAACGTGCAGATCCAGGCCGCCGGTTCTTCCACTGCACCGACTGCCCTGACCGAGGGCGTCGCCCAGTTTGGCCCCATGAGCCGCGCCATGAAGGCCGGTGAAGAGGAGGCATTCGAGAAGCGCTACGGCTACAAGCCGACCGCCATCCGCGTCGCCGTCGATGCCCTGGCCGTGTTCGTCAACAAGGACAACCCCATCAAGGGGCTGACCATGTCGCAGATCGACGCCATCTTCTCCAGCACCCTCAAGTGCGGCGAAGCCAAGGCGGCCACCAAGTGGTCTGATCTGGGTCTGGACGGCAGCTGGTCCGGCAAGGATCTGCAACTGTTCGGTCGCAACTCCGTGTCCGGTACCTACGGTTACTTCAAGGAACACGCCCTGTGCAACGGTGACTTCAAGAGCGGCGTGAACGAGCAGCCGGGCTCCGCCTCCGTGGTACAGTCCGTCTCCTCCTCCCTGAACGGCATCGGCTACTCCGGTATCGGCTACGTCACCTCCGGGGTGCGCGCCGTTCCGCTCTCCAAGGATGGCAAGACCTTCATCGAGGCGAACTCCGACAACGCCATCACCGGCAAGTACCCGCTGTCGCGCTTCCTGTACGTCTACGTGAACAAGCATCCGAACAAGCCGCTCTCCCCGATGGAGCAGGAGTTTGTGAAGATGATGCTCTCCAAGGCGGGCCAGACCATCGTTGCCAAGGACGGCTATGTGCCGGTCCCGGCCAAGGTGGTTCAGGCCGACCTGAAGAAGCTGGGCATCATGTAACAGAACATGCCCTTGCAGAAAAACGAGCCCCATGCGGGCTCGTTTTCATTGGTGCGCCCCAGGATCTTTTTGGTCGCAGGGCGCAGCGCCCGGCTTGCGCCGGGCGGCGGCATTTCCGAGAATAGGGCAACTTCACGGCAAAGGACCCTCTCATGCGCGCATCTTCCCTCTCCAGACTGGCCCTGACGGCCTTGTGCAGCGCCCTGCTGGCCGGCTGCGCCCAGTCACCGACCGGTCGCAACCAGATGTTGCTTTTCTCCCCCCAGCAGATGAACCAGCTGGGTGCCGATTCCTTCACCCAGATGAAGCAGCAGGAGAAGGTGAGCACGGATGCCAGGATGAATGCCTATGTGGGCTGCGTGGCCAAGGCGGTGACCGCCCAGGTGCCTGCCAGCTATGGCATCACCAGCTGGGAGGTGGTGGTGTTCGACTCCAAGGAGATCAACGCCTTCGCCCTGCCCGGCGGCAAGATAGGCGTGTACAGCGGCCTGCTGAAAGTCGCCAAGAATCAGGACCAGCTCGCCACCGTCATCGGTCACGAGCTGACCCACGTGCTGGCCCAGCACTCCAACGAGCGCCTCTCCCGGGATCAGCTGACCGGTATCGGGCTGGCGGTGGCGGACGCCGCCATCGGCAGCAGCGACAGCCTCGGGGGCGCTGCCACCATGGCCGCCCTGGGCCTCGGGGTCCAGGTGGGGATAGCCCTGCCTTATGGCAGAACCCAGGAGAGCGAAGCGGACCGGCTCGGTCTCGAGCTGATGGCCCGCGCCGGGTTCAACCCGGCCGAAGCCGTCACCCTGTGGCAGAACATGAGCGCCGCCTCCGGTGGCAAGGCACCGCCCCAGCTGCTCTCCACCCACCCCAGCGACCAGAGCCGGATCGCCAACCTGCAGGCCCAGCAGGCCGAAGTGCAGCCCCTGTACCAGCAGGCGAAAGCATCAGGGCTGGTTCCCCAGTGCAAGGCGTAAGCCTGCGCCTGGCGCGTCCCGCCGATGCCGCCGCCATGACGGTGATGCAGCGGGCGAGCTGGCTGGCGGCCTACGGGGAGGTGCTGGGGGCCGACATGCTGGCCCAGTTGGCGGTGACCGACCACCTGCAGATCTGGCGACATCGGCTCGCCGAGCCCGGCCCCGTTCCCATGCTGGTCTGTCAGGACGACGTGGTCATCGGCCTGCTCTACTGGCAGCCCTCCTTGGAGGAAGGCTTGATGACGGCGCGGATCCGGGCGCTCTACCTTCATCCCGATCACTGGCGTCAGGGTCATGGCAAACGGCTGTGGCAGGCGGTGGCGGTGCAGATGCGCCGGGCCGGTTGCGAGTGCGTCAGGCTCTGGCTGCTGGATGGCAATCACATCGGCGAGGGATTCTACCTGCGCCGCGGCTTCATGTTCGACGGTCAGGAGCGCACCCTGATGAGCCTCGGACAACCTTGCCAACAGCGACAAATGTTCCGTTTGCTTTGAGCTGGCTCCCGTTTTTCGCCCTCGGTCACTTTATTTTTTTTGCGAATTAATACAATGTGCCCCATCTGGACAGACTGAGGTGGCCGGGTCCACCGCAAGGGAGTGTGGCATGTACTACGGATTTGACATTGGCGGCACCAAGATAGCGTTCGCTGTGTATGACGGCGCCTTGAATCTCTGTCACGAGGAGCGCATGAGCACTCCCGGCAATGATTACGAAGGGTTGCAGCAGCTGATCCGCGAGCGGGTCGAGGCGGCGGATGCGCGCTTCGGGGTGAAAGGGGTCGTCGGCATCGGGTTTCCGGGGATCCTCAATCGCCTTGACGGGAGCATAGTGGCGGCCAACCTGCCCGCCATCCATGGCCGCCATCTGGGGGCGGATCTGGCCGAACTGCTGGGCCGACCGGTCAAGGTCGACAATGACGCCAACTGTTTCCTCTGGTCGGAAGTGCATCAGGGGGCCGCAGACGGTGCTGGCAGCGCCCTCGGCGTCACCATAGGCACCGGCATCGGCGGCGCCGTCTACCTGGCGGGCAAGCTCATCCAGGGGCGCAACTGGCTGGCGGGGGAGATAGGTCACTACCCGCTGCCCGCCACCATCCTGATGAAATACCCGGATTTGCCCCGTCCCCGCTGTGGCTGCGGGCGCCTGGTCTGTTTCGAAACCTATGCGTCGGGTACGGGCCTGGAGCGGCTATACCACCATGTTCATGGGGAACGGGTGAGCGGCCACCAGATCGTCGCCCGTGCCGATGCCCGTGAGGCGGCGGCCCTTTCGACCATCGACTGCTGGCTCGAGATCATCGCCGCTGGCCTCGCCACCGCCATCTCGGTGATTGATCCCGATGTGGTGGTGCTGGGGGGCGGCCTGAGCGCCCTGCCAGCCCTCTATGAGGAGTTGCCCAAACGTCTGCCCGGCCACCTGCTGCCCGGTGTCGCCCTGCCGGCGATCCGCGAGGCCCGCTTCGGTGGAGCCGGCGGTGTGCGCGGTGCAGCCCTGCTCAATCTGTGAGATCGGACAGAGGGTCTGATCTCCCCGAACAAGGAGTCATCATGACCCGTCTTGAAATCTGTATCGACAACCTCGAATCCCTGTTCACCGCCCAGGCGGCCGGCGCCGATCGCATCGAGCTCTGCTCTGCGCTGGGGCTGGGTGGCCTCACTCCCTCCTATGGCTTTATGCAGCTGGCTGCCCGCCACGCCACTGTGCCGGTGTACGCCATGATCCGTCCACGCGCCGGAGATTTTTGCTTCAACGACGGCGAGTTCGAGATGATGCTCTTGGATATCGCGGCCGCTCGTGCTGCCGGCCTGCAAGGGGTGGTGGTCGGTCTGCTGGATGAAGATGGACGGGTACCCGAAGGCAAGCTCCGGCAACTGGTCGAGGCGGCGGGGCCTCTCGGCGTCACCTTCCACCGGGCCATCGATCTCTCCTCCGACTGGCGGCTGGATCTCGAGACGATCGTCGCGGCGGGTTGCGAGCGCATTCTGAGCTCCGGCCATGCGCCGACCGCGCTGGCGGGGCTCGAAACCTTGCAGGCCATGCACCAGGCGCTGGCGGGACGGGCCAGCCTGATGCCGGGGGCCGGGGTCAACGCCGACAACGTGCGCACCATCATCGAATTCACCGGCGTCAATGAAGTGCACATGTCCGGCATGGGCTGGCGCGGCGGCATGGTGCCCCATGGAGTGAACATGGGCACCTCGGACGACGGCCGGGTCAACATCACCGACGGCGCCAAGGTCGCAGCGGTGCGGGCTCTGCTGGACAGGGCCTGATACAGACCGTGTGGCGGCATGGTGCCTCTCTCTGTGACGTCAACATGGGCACCTCGGACGACGGCCGGGTCAACATCACCGACGGCGCCAAGGTCGCGGCGGTGCGGGCTCTGCTGGACAGGGCCTGATACAGGCCGTGCGGCGCCATGGTGCCTCTCTCTTTGACGTCAACATGGGCACCTCGGACGATGGCCGGGTCAACATCACCGACGGCGCCAAGGTCGCAGCGGTGCGGGCTTTGCTGGACAGGGCCTGATACAGGCCGTGCGGCGCCATGGTGCCGCTCTCTGTGACGTCAACATGGGCACCTCGGACGACGGCCGGGTCAACATCACCGACGGCGCCAAGGTCGCAGCGGTGCGGGCACTTCTGGACAGGGCCTGATACAGACCGTGCGGCGGCATGGTGCTCTGTTTTGCCCCCTTCTCCCCTTGCGGGAGAAGGGGTGGGGATGAGGGGGCCGATGTGAGGCGTCTCCCACCGGCGGGCAATTGAGGGGCGTCTTGGCAGCACGGTGCAAAAAAGTCTGTTATCATCCCGTCTCTTTTACCATCAGGACCCGGAGCAACCTCTCAATGTCCCAATACGACTCTATCGAACAGAAGGCCAGCTACGGCATCGGCCGCAACATGGGCGACCAACTGGCTCAGCAAGCCTTCGCCGGTCTGGATATCCCGGCCCTGCAACAAGGTCTGGCAGATGCCCTGAACGGCCTGGAGTTCGCGGTCAGCCGTGACGATATCAACGATGCCTTCCAGGTCATCACCGCCCGCATGCAGGAAGAGCAGGAAGCTGCCGCCAAGGCCGCTGCCGCCGAAGGCGAAGCCTTCCTGGCCGACAACGCCAAGCGCGCCGAAGTGAAGACCACCGACTCCGGTCTGCAATATGAAGTCATGGTCGAAGGCAATGGCGCCGTGCCGGTTGCCGGTCAGTCCGTGCGCGTGCACTACCACGGTACCTTCACCCACGGTGGCGTGTTCGACAGCTCCGTTGCTCGCGGCCAACCGGCCGAGTTCCCGGTGACCGGCGTGATCGCCGGTTGGGTGGAAGCGCTGCAGATGATGCCGGTTGGCTCCAAGTGGAAGCTCTACATTCCTCAGGATCTGGCCTACGGTGCCCGTGGTGCCGGCTCCATCCCGCCGTACTCCGCTCTGGTATTCGAAGTGGAGCTGCTGGACATCCTGTGATCCGGCTGGCGTGATGCAAACGGCGACCCTGAGGTCGCCGTTTGTTTTTGGACCGCCCAAACGGGCCATGTGCCTACGGCGGGTATTTGGATATAGTCAGAGCGTCGTCCATTCCGGCCATGTGAGGGAGACACGCCATGGCAGCCATCATCGAGGTCGTCGATCTCGTCAAGCACTTCCCCGGCGTCAAGGCGGTGGACGGGCTCAGCTTTGCCATTCCCGCCGGCAGCTGTTTCGGCCTGCTCGGCCCGAACGGGGCGGGCAAGACCACGACCATCGAGCTGCTGGAGGGGATCCTCACTCCGGACAGCGGCCGGATCCTGTTTCACGGCGCCCCGCGCGGCCCGGATTATCGCTCCCGCATCGGCATCCAGTTCCAGCACACGGCGCTGCAGGATTTCCTGACGGTGCGCGATACCCTGCGTCTGTTCGCCAGCCTCTACCCCAATCCCTTGCCACGGGAGCTGCTCATCGATCTGTGCGCCTTGGGCGAGTTCATCGACAGGGACAGTCGCAAGCTCTCGGGGGGCCAGCGTCAGCGCCTGCTGCTGGCCCTGGCCCTGCTCGGGGATCCCGAACTGCTGTTTCTGGATGAGCCCACCACAGGACTGGATCCCCAGGCGCGCCACCACTTCTGGCAGCGGATAGAGGCGATCAAGGCCCAGGGCAAGACGGTGGTGCTCACCACCCACTACATGGACGAAGCGCAGCAGCTGTGCGATCTGATTGCCATCGTCGATCACGGCCACCTGCTCAGTCTGGATACGCCGACTGCCTTGCTGGCGCAACACTTCGACGGCGTGCTGGTGCGTCTTGGGGGTCACCCGGCCCTGGCTGGGCTGGGCTATCCCCTGCGTCCGGTCGGCGATCAGGTGGAGCTCTGTTGCCCCGACGTGGCGACCCTGCTGCCAGCCTTGCTGGATCTTGGTGTGCCGCTCACCGGCATGCAGGTGCGCTCCCCCAATCTGGAAGATCTCTTCCTGAACCTGACCGGCCACAGCCTGCGGAGCGGCGCATGAGAGGGATGACCGAGTTCTGTCTGACCGTGGCCTCCGGGCTGCGGTACGCCTTGCCGACATGCAATCCCGGGAGTGGACGATGAAGGGATCCCTCAAGCGCATCGGGGCGCTCTTCTATGCCCGCACCCTCGAGTTCGTGCGCGATCGCGCGGCCCTGGTGTGGAACCTGCTTTTCCCGCTCCTGCTGGTCATCGGCTTCTCCCTCATCTTCTCCGGCCCGCCCAAGCCGCTGGTGCAGATCGGGGTGGTGGGGGCACTGCCCGCAACCTATGCCCCGCTGCGCGCCGTGCCGCTGCTCAAGATCATCCCCTATGACGAGGCGTCGAGAGGCCAGCTCAAGGTCCGTCACCATCAGCTGGACCTGCTGCTCTCACCCGCCGGGGGGCGTTACTGGATAAATCCGGACGCCCCTCAGGGGGCCATGGCCGAGTATCTGCTGCGCCAGGCGGTGCAGGGGCCCTTGCAAAGAGAGACCCTGAGCGGGCGCGCCATTCGCTACGGCGACTGGCTGCTGCCCGGGGTGATCGGCATGAACCTGATGTTCTCCGGCCTGTTCGGGGTCGGGTTTGTCATCGTGCGTTATCGCAAGAACGGGGTGCTGAAACGGCTGCGAGCCACGCCGCTCGGCGCGCTGGAGTTTCTCTTCGCCCAGTTGCTGTCACGGGTGCTGATCACCCTGGTGGTGAGCCTGCTGGTCTTCTGCGCGGCCTACTGGCTGCTGGATGTGCCCCTCATCGGGCCGGGGTGGCTGCTGCTGGTGATCGCTCTGGCGGGAGGAACGGCCATGGCCTCCCTTGGCCTGCTCATCGCCGCTCGCCTGCAGAACGAGGAGCTGGCGAGCGGTTTGCTCAATCTCATCAGCTTGCCCATGATGTTTTTATCCGGTGTCTGGTTCTCGCTGGAAGGCGCGCCCGCCTGGCTGCAGCAGCTTGCGGCCAGGCTGCCCCTCAGCCAGATCATCGAAGCAGCCCGCGCCGTGATGCTGGAAGGGGCGGGATGGCAGGAGGTGGCAGGCCCTCTGGGTCAGGTCATGGTGTTCGCCCTGGTGTGCATCTCGCTGGGAGCCATGCTGTTCAAATGGAGTGCAAAATGAAACCTGTTCTGTGGTTGTTGCTGGTGGCGGCCTTGCCTGTGCAGGCAGGTACCCTGCGTTGCAAGAACGCCTTGCTGACCGAGGGAGACACCACGGCAGAGCTGCTGGTTCGCTGCGGCCAGCCGATGCTCAAGGAAGATCTCACCCGCTTCGAGGAGAACGGCTTCGGGGCGAGAGTGACGGTCAAGTATGCCGAGCGCTGGACCTACAACTTCGGCAAGCGGGAATTCATGCAGTTTGTCACCGTCGAAAACGGCGTGATCACCGACATTGCGGATGGTCCACGGGGAGGATGACCTCCTGGTTTTCTGAAGCCCAGCCTGCGGGAGATAAGGTCGCCATTTCCCCGCCTTTTACCTCTTTTTCTGTTTCTTTTCCCTGCCTGTTATCGCCATTTTTCCATATGGGGTCATGCTGCCTCACTCTGGTGCTTTTGGCATAAAACCGAATCTGATGAGTCAGTTGTCAGCAGAAATGGCTGCCCCAATGCGGTGCAGCCGATTTATTTTCGAAAAATAATCCTCATGCCAAGAAGGGTTTTAAGCAGCAGGCTATTTGGCAAATAAGGGTCTACTTTTGATTCTGAGAGTGCATATTCCCCCGTTCAGATATTTTGTTCTGTTGCACCATGGTTGGGCCGGATTGCACCGATTGACAGGTTTTTCTGCGGCTGGATAAGCTGCCAAAAAGCAGGGAAACGATGGCATCTCGCTAGATTTTGATGCCTGTTCGAATCAAACCACAGGGAAGAGTGACATGAAGCAGATACACAAGGCAGGTATGGTGATGGCGCTGTCGCTGATGGCAGCCAATGCGTGGGCGGACGGTACGCTGGATGCCGTCAAGAAGAAGGGATTCGTGCAGTGCGGGGTCGGTGACGGCCTGCCCGGGTTCTCCAACCCGGATGCCAAGGGAACCTGGACCGGGCTCGACGTGGACGTGTGCCGCGCCGTGGCCGCCGCGGTACTGGGGGACGCCAGCAAGGTCAAGTATGTCTCCCTCACCGCCAAGGAGCGCTTTACTGCCCTGCAGTCCGGGGAGGTGGATCTGCTCTCGCGCAACACCACCTGGACCCTGACCCGGGATGGGTCGCTGGGCCTCACGTTCGCCGGGGTGAACTACTACGACGGGCAGGGGTTCCTGGTCAAGCAGTCCCTCGGGGTCAAGAGCGCCAAGGAGCTTGACGGTGCCGCCGTCTGTATCCAGTCCGGTACCACCACCGAGCTCAACCTGGCCGACTATTTCCGCGCCAATGGCGGCATGAAGTACACCCCAGTGGTGTTCGATACCTCGGATCAGACCGTCAAGGGCTTCGAAGCCGGCCGCTGTGACGTGCTGACCTCGGATCAGTCCCAGCTCTATGCCCTCAAGATCAAGCTCACCAAGCCAGAGGAAGCCGTGGTGCTGCCGGAGGTCATCTCCAAGGAGCCGCTGGGCCCAGCCGTGCGTCAGGGTGACGATCAGTGGTTCAAGGTGGTGCGCTGGAGCCTCAACGCCATGCTCAATGCCGAGGAGGCCGGGGTCACCAGTGCCAACGTGGACGAGATGCTCAAGTCCACCAACCCTGACATCCGTCGCCTGCTGGGGCTGGAAGAGCCCAAAGGGACTGTGCTGGGGCTGGATGACAAATGGGCCTACAACATCGTCAAACAGGTCGGCAACTACGGTGAATCCTTCGATCGCAACGTCGGTGCCGGTTCCCCCCTCAAGATTGATCGCGGCATCAATGCCCTCTGGAACAAGGGCGGTCTGATGTACGCGCCACCCATCCGCTGAGTCGACAGTCACCGGGGGGCCTGGCCCCCCATGTTTTCCCTGGCTTTGTCGGAGTCATCCTCATGGCGTTACACGCATCAAACCATAGGAAAGAACAGGGCCGCTGGTGGTATGACGCCAAGGTGCGGGCGCTGCTCTTCCAGTGCCTGGCCATCGCGGCGGTTATCGGGTTTCTGTTCTACATCGTCAACAATGCCCTGACCAATCTGGCCACCCGTGGCATCACCACAGGCTTTGATTTTCTGGGCAACACGGCCGGTTTCGGCATCTTGCAGAGCCTCATCCCCTACGACGAGACCTATACCTTCGGTCGCACCTTCGTGGTGGGTCTGCTCAACACCCTGCTGGTCTCCGTGCTCGGCATCCTGTTTGCCACCCTGCTCGGGTTCGCACTCGGGGTCGCGCGCCTGTCGCGCAACTGGCTGGTGGCCAAGATAGCGGCCGTCTACATAGAGACGTTTCGCAACATCCCGCTGCTGCTGCAGATCTTCTTCTGGTATTTCTCGGTGCTGCGTACCCTGCCTTCCCCGCGTCAGAGCGTGGATATTGGCGGGCTCGCCTTCCTCAACGTGCGGGGCTTCTATCTGCCCAAGCCCCTGTTCGAAGAGGGATTCGGCTACGTGCTCTGGGCACTGGTGCTCGCGGTGCTGCTGAGCTGGGGGCTGGGCCGCTGGGCTCGCCGCCGTCAGGCCCTGACCGGCAGGATCTTCCCGTTCTGGCGCTGTGTGGCCGCCCTGGTCATGCTGCTCCCGGGGATCACCTTCCTGCTGGTGGGCAGCCCGCTCAGCTGGAGCGTGCCTGCGCTGCAAGGGTTCAACTTCCGGGGCGGGCTGACGGTGTTGCCGGAGCTCGCGGCCCTCTTGCTGGCGCTCACCATCTATACGGCGGCCTTCATCGCCGAGATAGTGCGATCCGGCATCCTGGCCATCAGCAAGGGGCAGACGGAGGCGGCTTCCGCCCTCGGGCTCTCGCCCATCAAGACGCTGCGGCTGGTGATCATTCCCCAGGCCATGCGGGTCATCATTCCTCCCTTGACCAGCCAGTATCTGAACCTCACCAAGAACTCCTCCCTGGCGACCGCCATCGGCTACCCGGATCTGGTCTCGGTGTTCATGGGGACGACTCTCAACCAGACAGGGCAGGCCATCGAGGTCATCGCCATGACCATGGGGGTCTATCTCGTCATCAGTATCACCACCTCGGTGCTGATGAACATCTACAACCGCAGAATGACGCTGGTTGAGCGCTAGGGAGCTGTCATGTTCGTGAATGAATTGCAGGAGGCGCTGCCGCCTCCCAACCACCGTCGGGGGCCGCTCGCCTGGATCAGGCAGAACCTTTTCCCCAACTGGTGGAACGGCCTGCTGACCCTGATGCTGGCCTATCTGTTGCTGCCACTCATCTGGTCTGCACTGGACTGGGCGCTGTTCTCGGCCACCTGGCAGGGGAGCAGCCGCGAGGCCTGCGTCCAGGGCGGTGCCTGCTGGATCTTCATCGAGAGCCGGCTGGGGCAGTATCTCTATGGCTTCTACCCGGCTGATCAGTACTGGCGCATCAACCTGACCTTCGCCGGTCTGGCGGCGCTGCTGGCCTTGCTCATCTGGCCAAAGACCCCGCGCAAGGGGTGGCTGGCGCTCTTCACCCTGCTGGTGTTCCCTGTCATCGCCTTCTTCCTCATCCATGGGGGAGCGGGGCTGGAGGTGGTGGAAACGAACCGCTGGGGCGGGCTGATGCTCACCCTGGTGCTGGCGGTGGTGGGCATAGTGGTCGCACTGCCGTTCGGCATCCTGCTGGCACTGGGGCGCCGCTCCCACATGCCGGTCATCTCCAGCCTCTGTACCGTCTACATCGAGTTCTGGCGGGCGGTGCCGCTCATTACTGTGCTCTTCATGGCGTCCGTCATGCTGCCACTGTTCATGAGTACCGAGGTGGAGCTCGACAAGCTGCTGCGGGCGCTCATCGGCATCATCCTGTTCCAGGCGGCCTATGTGGCCGAGGTGGTGAGAGGGGGGCTGCAGGCGATCCCCAAGGGGCAATATGAGGCGGGGGATGCCCTCGGGCTCTCCTACTGGAAGGTGATGGGCCTCATCATCATGCCCCAGGCCCTCAAGATCACCATTCCTTCCCTGGTGAACACCTTTATTTCCCTGTTCAAGGACACCAGCCTGGTGCTGATCATCGGGCTGTTCGATCTGCTGGCCATCTCCAAGGTGGCACTGGCGGATCCGGCCTGGCTGGGGTATTCCACCGAAGCTTATGTCTTTATCGCCATGATCTTCTGGATGTTCTGTTTTGGCATGTCCCGCTACTCCATCTATCTGGAGCGCAAACTCAACACGGGCCACAAGCATTAGGAGTCGTTCTGATATGAAAACGGACGCAGTTGTCGAACTGAAAGAGGTCAACAAGTGGTACGGTGAGTTTCACGTGCTGCGCAACATCAACCTGCAGGTGGGCAGAGGGGAGAAGATCGTCATCTGCGGACCATCGGGGTCTGGCAAGTCCACCATGATCCGCTGCATCAACCGGCTGGAAGAGCACCAGAGCGGGGACATCCTGGTCAAGGGCACGGCCCTGACCTCGGATCTCAAGAACATCGAGACGGTGCGCCGGGAGGTGGGCATGGTGTTCCAGCACTTCAACCTCTTCCCCCATCTGACCGTGCTGGAGAACTGTTGCCTGGCGCCCATCTGGGTCAAGCAGTTGCCGCGCAAGGAGGCCGAGGAGATCGCCATGAACTTCCTGCGCCGGGTGCGGATCCCCGAACAGGCGCTCAAGTATCCGGGGCAGCTCTCCGGTGGCCAGCAGCAGCGGGTCGCCATCGCCCGCAGTCTGTGCATGAATCCCCAGGTCATGCTGTTTGACGAGCCGACGTCTGCGCTGGATCCCGAGATGGTGCGGGAGGTGCTGGATGTGATGGTGGAGCTGGCCCACGAGGGGATGACCATGCTCTGCGTCACCCACGAGATGGGGTTTGCCAAGCAGGTGGCGGACAGGGTGATTTTCATGGACCGGGGCCAGATCATCGAAGAGAACGTGCCGGATCAGTTCTTTGACAACCCCCAGTCCGATCGGACCAAGCTCTTCCTCTCCCAGATCCTGCAGCACTGAGGCAGGGCACAACCTTCAGAAAAACAGCCCGCACGCTCGAATGAGCGGCGGGCAAATGTGTACATGGAAGTCGACGACAGACAGAAAGGAGTATGTCAGCCCGGCAACAGGGTGGTGGTGCGCAGATCGCGCACGGCCAGGTTGATCTGCCGGGCCAGGCTCAGCGCCTGATGACAGCTCAACGGCTTCACATCGATGATCCCCCCTTGAAACTCAAACCGCCCCAGTGCTTCAACCATGAAACTTCCATGATGGAAGCTCTTGATATAGCGAGCAATTCGACGGGGAGACCACTGCTTGAACACCTTCATGGCAAGAGACCCTGTTGTTTGGACAGGGCACACTATGCCGACGGACCGTGACACTGATGTGACACTTGATAAAGATTTGTATGAATCTGTCTTGTGATCGGCTGGCGTGCAGCCCCGGCGTTGAAAAAGTAGTGAGAGTCCGGGTCCGGGGCCCGATATACTGCGGCCATTGCAGACATGACAAAGGTGCCGCACGTGGAGTGGGTGGACATAGTAGACGAGCAGGACAGGGTGATCGGGGTGGCTGAGCGCGCCAGGGTGCGTCAGGAAAACCTGCGCCATCGTGCCAGCTACATCCTGGTGCTGGATGAGGGTGAGCGCATCCTGGTGCAGCGGCGCACCCCGAGCAAGGATTTTTGCCCCGGCATGCTGGATGCCTGCGCCGGTGGCGTGGTGACCACGGGGGAGGCCATGGCCCTTTCCGCCCGGCGGGAGCTGGCCGAGGAGCTGGGGATCCGCGACGTGCCCCTGCAGGATTACGGCACCTTCTATGCCGAAGGGGAGGCGAGGGGCAGCCGCTACCGGGTCTGGGGCGGCCTGTTCAGCTGTCACTATCAGGGGCCGCTGCAACTGCAGGCCGAAGAGGTGAGCGAGGTGCACTGGATGAGCCTGGGCGAGATAGCCGATCGGGCGGACGAGTTCACGCCTGACTCCCTGCTCGCCATCGCCACCTGGCAGGCAAGGCGCCTGCCATCAGGCCAGAAATAGGGGCGACAGGCGTTCGCCCCCGATCGCGTTGTTGCTGCTCGATGGACCCCTTCGCCTTCTGGTGGAATGGGGTAGACTGGGCCTCTTTGAACCACAGAAGGATGCGTCATCATGATCACGGTCGGTCAATCCCTGCCCGCAGGGGAATTTACCTTTATCACCGCCGAGGGCAAGCAGGTGAAGGATACCCAGGCCCTGTTTGCCGGCAAGCGGGTGGTGCTATTTGCGGTGCCCGGCGCCTTCACCCCCACCTGCTCCAACGCCCACCTGCCGGGCTACGTGGTCCTGGCCGATCAGTTCAAGGCCAAGGGGGTGGAACTGTGCTGTCTGTCGGTCAACGACGCCTTCGTGATGAAGGCGTGGCAGGAGGCACAGAACGCCGCTGACATCACCATGCTGGCGGACGGTGACGGCAGCTGGACCCGGGCACTGGGTCTGGCCAAGGAGACCGGCGCCTTCGGCGGCGTGCGGGCCCAGCGTTTTGCCCTCATCGCCAACGATGGTGTGGTGGAGCGGCTCTTCGTGGAGGCGCCAGGCAAGTTCGAGGTATCGGATGCCCAGAGCCTGCTGGCGGCGCTGTGAAAGATTAATCGGCGTTTGATTACACCTTGAAATAGCAAGCGGCCCCGTTACACTGAGGCCGCGTTTGGATGGAGCCAGGCAACTTGCCTGGCTCTCGTGTTTGCCGTGGATGAGATAGAACAATATGACCCTGGCTTTTGTTGCCCTGATTGCCGGACTGGCGTTGCTGGTCTGGAGTGCCGACAAGTTCGTGGACGGCGCCGCCGCCACCGCCCGTTACGCCGGTATGCCGCCGCTGCTGATCGGCATGGTGATCATCGGTTTTGGTACCTCGGCCCCCGAGATGGTGGTCTCCGCGCTGGCGGCTTCCCAGGGCAATCCCGGGCTCGCGCTCGGCAATGCCTATGGCTCCAACATCACCAATATTGCCCTGATCCTGGGTCTGACCGCCCTGATCAGCCCCATCGCCGTCGCCTCCCAGGTGGTGCGCAAGGAGATCCCCATCCTGCTCGGCATCACCCTGCTCTCCGGCGCCCTGCTCATCGACGGCAATCTGGGCCGGATGGATGCCGCCATTCTGGGGGCCGTGTTCGCAGTGCTGATGGGCTGGTCCATCTGGGCCGGCATGAACGGCAAGGGGGATGCGCTGGATACAGATACCGAGGAGGACATCGTCTCCGAGGGTATGTCTCTCAAGAGCGCCATCCTCTGGCTCATCGTCGGCCTGGTGCTGCTGATCGGGGCTTCCCGTCTGCTGGTGTGGGGGGCGGTGACCATCGCCCAGGGTTTTGGCATCAGCGATCTGGTGATTGGCCTGACCATAGTCGCGGTGGGGACCTCCCTGCCGGAGCTGGCATCGTCCCTCATCGCCATTCGCAAGAACGAGCACGATCTGGCCCTTGGCAACGTGCTGGGTTCCAACCTGTTCAACACCCTGGCCGTGGTGGGCATCGCCGCCGGCATCCACCCGCTCGAGGTGGCGCCCGAAGTGCTTTCCCGCGACTGGAGCATCATGATGGGGCTGACCCTGTTGCTGCTGGTGATGTGTCTGGGCCGCAAGGGGCAGGGGCGCATCAACCGGCTGGAGGGGGGCGTGCTGCTCGCCTGCTTCGTCGCCTACACCGGCTGGCTGCTGACGAGCCAGTTCATCTAGTCTGGTGATGAAATGAAAGAGGGGACGCCGCGGCGTCCCCTCTTTTTTGTGCGCGGGGCCTGGTCTCAGGCCACGGCAACCAGCTTCTGCTTCTGGGCGCTGTCCAGGATCAGGATGCTCGCCTTGGGGAAGAAGTTGAAGGTGGACGCGGAGGCCCAGGTGTAGGCCCCCATCACCCGACCCACCACCAGCTCGCCGATCTCGAGATCTGGCAGCATGATGCTGTCGCGGATGACGTCCACGCTGTCGCAGGTGGGGCCGGAGAGCACCGCATTGTGCAGTTCGCCGTGGGCATAGGGCGTGCTCACCGGGTAGGTGACGTGGTCGTAGAGCTGGCCGTTGTAGCTGCCGTAGAGACCGTCATCCAGGTAGTACCAGATCTTGTCGCCGCGGTGGGCCTTGCCCATCACGCTGGAGACCGAGGTCATGGCCGGCGCGCTGATGAAGCGGCCCGGCTCGGCAATCTTCTGCACCGTGGCGGGCAGCTTGGCCAGGGCCTCGCGGATCGGGGCGCAGAAACCGCCGATGTCGAACTCGCCGCCGTCATAGTCCACCGGGAAGCCGCCGCCGATATCCAGCACCCAGGGCTTGAGTCCGAGCTCCCAGGCCTGCTCCATGATCTCGCGGCAGGCGTCGATGGCCTGCACGTGGCGACGGGCGTGGGGCACCTGGGAGCCGACGTGGAACGACAGCCCCATCACCTTGATCCCCTTGGCCTGGGCCAGTTGCAGCAACGGCAGTGCCTGCTCCGGGGTGCAGCCGAACTTCTTGGAAAGATCGACCTTGGTCTCGGGGTTCGGGAAGCTGACCCGCAGCAGCAGTTTCACTTCATCCTTGTAGGGCAGGAACTTTTCCAGCTCCAGCGGGTTGTCATAGACAAACACGGTGCAGCCGAATTCCAGGGCATAACGGATGTCGCTGTCACGCTTGATGGGATGGGTATGGATGCAGCGTCCCGGGCGAACCCCTTGGCTGCGCACCAGATCCACTTCGCCATTGGTGGCCAGATCGAAACAGGCCCCCTCTTCCTTCAAGACAGAGACCACCGCCTCGTGGGGCAGGGGCTTGAGTGCATAATGCAAGCGCACATCGGGCAGGGCGGCCGCCAGGGCCCGATACTGTTTGCGGACGGCTGCCTTGTCGAGCAGCAGCAGGGGGGAGCCGAATTGTTCAACCAACTGACGGTAATCTTGTGCGACCAGGGTCTCGTTCATTCTCTTTTGATAGTCCTTAGGGGGCGTGATATGCCCAAGCCATATGCGATTGAACCGGCGACGGCCGGCTCAGGCGAGCGGTCCGGAGGGACCCACCAGGCACATTGCATAACTCCCTTGCAAAGTGCTTAGTTATGCGCGGGATTATCGGCTTATTGAGTTTGTGTGCAAGCATTTTGATTGGATATGTCGGCAAGTTTTTCTGGTCGAGACGAAACAGGCTCTTGATACGGGGAGCGATCAGGGCCGTGATGGGGAGCACCTCCGAAGGGAGCTTGATAAGCTGTTGATAGTTAACGAACTAATAACATCAGGCCTGGGGGTTGAGGCCAGGTAAAAAGGGGGCGCCGGGGCCAGGGAGTGCGAGACAGCTCACATTTTTTGGATTACCATGCCCGCTTCCTGATCCAAACTAGTTCGGATGAAGGTAGCAGGAGAGCGATGGGCAACCATCCACCGAAGAAGTGAATCTTTCAGGTACCGGGCAACCGGTGTGGACTGCTACTGGACGATACTCTGGAGAGACCCGTTGAATCGGGCGCCGAAGGAG
Source organism: Aeromonas sp. ASNIH7 (assembly GCF_002903485.1). NCBI lineage: Bacteria > Pseudomonadati > Pseudomonadota > Gammaproteobacteria > Aeromonadales > Aeromonadaceae > Aeromonas > Aeromonas sp. ASNIH7. The sequence continues at coordinate 752,890 of NZ_CP026226.1, read as the reverse complement.
CAAGGCACCGTGATTGCATCGCAATCTGGCGCCGGAAACTCTCAGGCAAAAGGACAGAGGGGATGGGATGGTTGTACCTGGGCTTGGAACTGTTCACGATCTGTAGCGAGAGGTCGTCAGCAAGGCAAAGAGCAGCGCAGGAACCGGAGTGTATGTAAATACATGAGGCTTCCGAGCCGCGCATGAGCCTTGATCACGGCCTCGCAGTAAGAGTGTGAACACGTTCTTTGCCTGCATCCGATCGCCTTTGGGGATCGCGACACCTATGGGAAGATCATCCTTCTCCTCCTTAATCGTGGTTTTTTAAGGAGGATGCATGTCATCAATTCAATCGGCGCTCGCCGCCATCGATAGCTTTATCTGGGGTCTCCCCCTGCTGATCCTGCTGGTCGGGACCGGTATCTATCTCACCTGGCGATTGGGTCTGCTTCAGATCGTGCGTTTGCCGCTGGCCCTCAAGCTGGTCTTTGGCCGCGATCAGGGGCAGGGCAAGCAGGGGGATGTGTCCAGCTTTGGTGCCCTGTGCACCGCCCTCTCCGCCACCATCGGCACCGGCAACATCGTCGGGGTCGCCACCGCCATCAAGCTCGGCGGCCCGGGCGCCCTGTTCTGGATGTGGATGGCCGCCCTGTTCGGCATGGCCACCAAGTACGCCGAGTGCCTGCTGGCGGTGAAATATCGCCAGCAGGACGCCAACGGCCAGATGGCGGGTGGCCCCATGTACTATCTGGAGAAGGGGCTCGGCTCCAGGCCGCTCGCCAAGCTGTTTGCCCTGTTCGGCATCGGCGTCGCCTTCTTCGGCATCGGTACCTTCCCCCAGGTCAACGCCATCAGTGATGCCATGAGCCTCTCCTTCTCGGTACCCCGTGAAGTGACCGCCGTGGTGCTGACCCTGATCGTGGCGCTGGTGACTCTGGGGGGTATCCAGTCCATCTCCAGTGTGTCGAGCAAGGTGGTGCCTTTCATGGCCATCTTCTACATCGTCGCCTGTGCCGGGGTGCTGGTGAACAATGCAGGCGCCCTGCCCGATGCGGTCATGCTGGTGATCGGGAGCGCCTTCACCGGCCATGCGGCCACCGGCGGCTTCGTCGGCGCCGGCATCATGCTGGCGATCCAGTCCGGGGTGGCGCGCGGGGTCTTCTCCAACGAGTCGGGCCTGGGCTCGGCCCCCATCGCGGCGGCGGCGGCCAAGACCGATTCCTGCGTGGAGCAGGGGCTGGTCTCCATGACCGGTACCTTCATCGACACCCTCATCATCTGCACCATGACCGGCCTGACGCTGGTGGTGACCGGGGTGTGGAGCGGCGATGCAAGCGGCGCGGCCATGACCAGTCTGGCCTTTGCCCAGGGGCTGGATGCCCATGTGGGCCAGTATCTGGTGAGCATCGGCCTCTTGTTCTTCGCCTTTACCACCATCCTTGGCTGGAACTACTACGGCGAGCGCTGCACCGAGTACCTGTTCGGGGTGAAGGCGATCAAACCCTACCGCCTCATCTATCTGGTGCTGGTGGCGAGCGGTGCCTTCCTCCATCTGGACCTGATCTGGCTCTTGGCCGACATCGTCAACGGCCTGATGGCGGTGCCCAACCTCATCGGCCTCATCGGCCTGCGCCACGTGGTGATTGCCGAGACCCGCGCCTACTTCAGCCGGGACCGGGATACGGAATCCGAGCCCGAGCCGCAGACGGCCTGATGAGAAGCGGGCCTGCGGGAAGTCCTGTCACCTGGCTCCTGTCCATGGTGTCAACCGGGATCCGGGCTGGGATGGCAAAACCCGGGGCTTGATCCCGGCTCCTCTGACAATATCTGTGCGAAATACGCAAAAGCCACGACGCTCATCGTGGCTTTTTTGCATTTTACGCAATGAATGGCGGCGCTTGTCACCCAAAGAGGGTCAGGGGGAGGGAATATCTCCGGTGAGCCGCTGCGCCAGCGCCCTGCTCACCCGGCTCACCAGGGCCGCCTCATCCCCCTGCCAGCCAATGGCGTGGGCCAGGGTGGTGGAGGTGCCCGGAGCAAAGCGCAGCTCGCCCCCGGCCAGTTCGTAGAAGCGGCTCGCCATCCGGGTGCCCTCGTCCACATCCCCCGCCACCAGCAGCATGGCCTGGGCCAGCACGGCGCCGTCGTGATCCCGGCCCGGCGCCAGCCAGCGCTGGGCGGTGCCGGTCACCTTGCGCCCTCCGATCACCAGGTTGTACTGGCCGTCGCAAAACGAGCCGGGCACGAAGTCGTAGCTGCCCGCAAGACCGTGTTCCTCCAGCAGGGCGAGCAGGGGCGCCCCCAGCAGCCGGTAATAATGAGCGAGATCCTGGGTGGTGCGGGGCAGCATGAGGGAGAGGTTGAGGATGCCGGCGCCGTGGGGCACGGCGGTGCCGCCGCTGTCGCGCACGAACACCGGCCAGCCCTCGGCGGCAAGCTGCTCGCAGGCGGCCTGGTAGCGGGGCAAACGGGTATCCTTGCGAGTGACGATGAGGCATTGGGGGCCCTGCCAGAGGAGGGCCCTGGGCTCGCCGTCACCGGCGCACTCCCGCAGCCAGCGCTGCTCCTCGGCCAGGATCTGGTCGGGTGTCTGGTGGGCGGGCGGCGGGGGCAGCAGGGTATAAAGCATGAAAGGCATCCTTTGGCAGAGGCTGCCAAGCACAGTACGCGCGGGGGCAAACAAGGTAAAGCCCCGCATGGCGGGGCTTTGGTGCAAGGATGGCGGAGTGTCAGGCCTGTGCGGCGGCGCGCCTGGGCAGCAGCAGATTGAGCAGGATGGCGGTGAGGCCGCCGGTGGCGACGCCGTAGGAGAGCACGCTCCTGGCCAGCTCCGGCAGGTGTTGCAGCACCTCGGGCACCTGGGCCACTCCGAGGCCCATGGCGAGCGACACCGCCAGGATCATCAGGGCGCGGCGGTCCAGCTCCTCCCGGGAGATGATGCGCACCCCGGCGGCGGCGATGGTGCCGAACATGACGATGGTGGCGCCGCCGAGCACGGGTTCAGGTATTTGTTGCACCAGGCTCGCCACCGCCGGGAACAGGCCGAGCAGGGCCAGCATGGCGGCGATGAAGAGGCCGACATGGCGGCTGGCCACCCCGGTCAGCTGGATGACGCCGTTGTTCTGGGCGAAGGTGGACATGGGGAAGGTGGAGAAGACCGCCGCCAGCATGGAGTTGGCGCCATCGGCCAGCACGCCCCCCTTGATCCGCGCCATGTAGACCGGCCCTTCCAGCGGCTCGCCGGAGATGTCGGAGGTGGCGGTCATGTCGCCGATGGCTTCCAGCGCCGTCACCACGAAGATGATGGCGAGCGGCACGAACAGCTGCCAGTCAAAGCCGAGCCCGTAGTGCAGCGGAACAGGGACCATCATCAGGGGGCCGTCGAAGGTGGGAGCAGCCACCTTGCCCAGCAGCAGTGCCACCGCATAGCCCGCCAGCATGGCGATCATGATGGCGGAGAGGCGCAGCCAGGGGTTGCGACTGCGCTGCATCAGCACGATGAGGCCGAGCACCAGCAGGGAGAGAAAGAGGTTGGTGTGACTGGCGAAGCTGCCGTCCGCCAGGGCGCCGTAGCCGCCCCCCATGCTGATGAGCCCTACCTTGATGAGGGTCAGGCCGATGAGCAATACCACGATGCCGGTCACCAGCGGGGTGATGATCCGTTTGACCAGGTGCAGGAAGCGGCTCATGACGACGATGGTGAGGGCCGCTGCCAGCATGGTGCCGAACAGGGTGCCCAGCAGATCGTCGGTGGGCATGGCGGCCTGCTTGAGGGCGAGGCCGGAGGCGATGATGGGACCGAGGAAGTTGAAGCTGGTGCCCTGTACCGAGAGCAGGCCGGAACCGAGGGGGCCGAAACGGCGGGTCTGGATGAAGGAGGCGATGCCGGACATGACCAGGGACATGGAGACGATGTAGCGGGTGTCATCGGCGGGGAGGCCGAGGGCGTTGGCGATGATGAGGGGCGGGGTGATGATGGCGACAAACATGGCGAGCATATGCTGCAGGGCGGCGAACAGGGTCTGGGGCAGGGGGGGACATCCTCGATGCCGTAGACCAGTTCGCTGTGGGCTCGCCTGGGGGGATGGGCCTCTCGGATGGCGCTTGGGGCGGCAGCCTGTTCCATAAATACCTCGAATGTGTGGGGGGAGGGGAGAAAATTGGGCGCTATTTTAGTGATTGGCATCGCGCTTTCCAGCGCTAATTGAGCGCAAACTCGTTTATTTCCTGATGGGTTGAAACGTTTTCCTGTGGCGATTAAGATCCGCCGGTTTGTGTGAGACCGATCCCTCACAAAGGGGAGGGAGGCTGATGCATCAGGATGGGGACGGTGTAGAATGAGCCCTCGGTTCGAAGATGGAGACTCTGGATGCTGAAGCTGTCGGAGTTCTGGAGTGCCCGCGCCCACTCCGAAGATTTTACCCTGACCCGGATGGGCTTCATGACGGTGCGGCTGCGGCTGCTCACCTGTCTGCTGATGGCGGGGCTCCCGAGCTGGGCCCTGGTGGACTGGCTGACCCTGCCAGCCATCCAGTTCGAGGCGCTGTTCCAGGTCAGGATCTTCTGCCTGCTGGCCCTCTCGCCCCTCATCCCCCTCTCCTATCTCATCCACTTCAAGCGCGAGCGCATGAAGCTGGCGCTGGGCTACCTGATGGCGGTGATGATGCTCTTCTCCCTCATCTGCCTGCACAGCTTCGGCGCGGATCAGGAGATGCAGGCGGGCTACATGGCCTTCCCCTATCTGCTCATCAGCCTGTTCGCCATCTTCCCCATTCCCCTCTCCCTCAGCCTGCAACTGGCGGGGGGGATCCTGGCCACCATGCTGGCGGGCAACTGGTTGCTGGTGGGCCAGCCTCTTTGGAGCGTGCAGACCCTCAACCAGGTCTGGCTGCTGGGGCTCTTTGCCATCGCCAGCGCCTGGGTGCAGTGCGGCCAGCTCAACATGCTGCTGCAACTCTATCGGGAATCCACCACGGACGAGCTGACCGGCATGATGAACCGCCGCCTGCTGATGAAGCAGCTCGAGAAGGCGAGGGCCGCCATGATCCGCAAACAGGCTCCCTTCGCGGTGCTGCTGCTGGATCTGGACCGCTTCAAGCGCATCAACGACACCTTCGGCCATCTGGCGGGGGATGCGGTGCTCAAGGAGGTGGCGGCCACCCTGTCGGAACAACTGGAGCCCGGCATGGTGCTCGGGCGTTACGGCGGGGAGGAGTTTGCCATCCTGTTGCCCGGTTGCACGGATCTGGCACAAGCCAAGCGGGTGGCGGAGCGGCTGCGGGTCGCGGTAGAGGCGAGGTTGGTGAAAAGCCCCACCTCCGACGAACTGCTGGAGGTGACGGTGAGCATCGGTCTGACCCTGGCCCAGCGTGGCGAGGGGGTGGAGGATCTGCTCAACCGGGCGGACGAGTGCCTCTACATGGCCAAGATGGCGGGTCGCAACTGCGTGGTGGCCGAGGCCGACAAACCCGCAGGCGATGCAGGGCGCACAAAAACGGATGCCGCCTGAGGGCGGCATCCGGTGATGACGGGGCAGGCGTCAGGCCAGGGTGTATTTGCCGGAGAGCTGCTGGGCCAGCAGCTTGAACATGTTGAACACCGCCATGGTCTTGCCGGTCGGGGTGCCGTCCTCTGCCAGGAAGAACTCCCCCTTGAACACCAGTATGTCCCCCTTCTGCTCCACCGAGTCGGCGCGCATGCCGTGGATGAAGTCCTCGTGTTCACGAATGATCTTGTTGGCCATCTCCAGCAGGGCAGTCTCGGTGATCCGCTCTTTTTGTGGTTGCATGCTCGTCTCCTTAAACGACTACTGGGCAGGGGCACAAGGGTCGGCATGGCCGGCGCACCCCGCCTCTGATTGAAGAGGGGGCCAGCATACTGCAAAGCGGGATTTTCTGTCATTGATATGACCCCGCATTTTCCCGCTTTGCGCTCTTCCCTTATCCCAACACCAGATTGCGCAGCCAGCGCCGCTGGCGAATGCGGCGCTGCACCAGCAGCACCTTGGAGAGCTCCTCCAGCAGGACCACGGCCACCACCCAGGAGAGGGGCCAGCCCAGCAGGCTGACCGCCACCCAGGCCAGCGGCAGGCCGATGCACCACATGCCGACGATGTCGATGAAGATGCTGTAGTTGACGTCCCCCCCCGAGCGCAGCACCCCGACGATCCCCACCATGTTGAACACCTTGAGCAGCATGCCCAGACACATGATGGCGAGCACCTGGCCGGCCTCAGTCATCAGCTCGCCCGGCAGGTTGCCGACCCATTGCAGCAGGCTGCCCTGCATCAGCCAGACGGCGGTCCCCACCAGCAGGGCGCCGACTGGGGCGAGCAGCAGGAAGAGCTGGGAGTGCTGCCAGGCCTCGTCATACTCTTCTGCCCCGAGCCGGTGACCGAGCAGGGTGGAGCAGGCCACCGCCAGCCCGAAGAAGAGGGAGATGAGGATGCTCTCCAGCGTGCCGAGGGTGGTCATGATGGCCAGGGCGTCGGTGCCAAGGTGCGCGTAGAGGAAGCCGTAGAGCAGCATGCCGAAGGCCCAGAGCCCGTCGTGCAGCAACAGCGGCAGGGCGATCAGGGTGAAGCGCACCACCTCCTTGCGCCTGAAGGCGGCGAGCCAGTCTTGCTTGCGCGGGATGAGACGGGGCTCGGTACGCCACACATAGGCAAGCAGCAGCGCGGTCTGTAGCAGGCGCGACAGGGTGGTGCCCCAGGCGGAACCGGCTACTCCCATGGCCTCGGCGCCGAAATGGCCGAAGATGAGGGCATAGTTGAGGATGACGTTGGCGATGATGGCGATGATGCCGATACGGGTCGGCGCCGCGGCATTGCCCACCGAGCGCAGGGCCGACTCCAGGGGCACCACCACGGCGGTGCAGAGGATGGTGGCGCCGGTGATCATCAGGAACTCGTCGGCCAGCTCGCGCAGCGCGGGCTCCTGGCTGGCAAACCCGAGCACGCTGCCCGGTGAGAACACATAGACGAGGGCAAAGGGCAGGCTCACCGCCAGGGCGCCCACCAGGGCCAGGGCCAGGGAGCGGCGCACCCCGGCCATCTCGCCACGGCCGAAATATTGTGCCGCCAACACCGAGACCCCGCCCGAGAGCCCCGCTATCACCAGCAGATTGAAGAAGAAGACCCGGTTGCCCAAGCCGACCGCCGCCACAGCCGTGGTGCCGAGCTGGCTCACCATCATGATGTCGATGAGGCCGAGCAGGGAGAACATCATGGATTGCAGCGAAACCGGCAGGGCCAGTCGCCACAGTCGCGTCATGAACTCGCGATCGGTGGTTTGTTTTAAAATCGCTTGCCAATAATTCATTTATGTTAACCGGGTTGGTAAAAATCAAGGTTTGTCGTGGGTATGATAGGGGTGATATCGGGAGGCTTCACTGTGAGCCCCTCTCGGCTTTCTTGTGCAAAACTATCCTGTTGAGGTGCTATGCCATTTATCAACGAGTGTCTGGAAATCGCCCCGGCCTGCGAAGAGCGGATGCTGGGACGCGAAGGGCTGCCCCTGCTTGGGGAGGCGGGCGTCTTCCTGACCGGCCTCTCGACGATACGGGAGCACTACCTTATCCGCCGCAACCGACCGGAGTTTCACATCCTGATGGTGAGCCATGACGAGGGGGGCGCCCTGCTCACCGATGGCGGGGAGCAGCCCATCCCGGCGGGAGCCCTGGTCTTTCTCCCGGCCGCCGTGCCGGGGGGCCTCAGGCTGGTGGGGGAAGCCTGGCATACCAGCTGGATTCTGCTGGACGACGTGCCGCGCTGGCAGCATCTGCACCGGCTTGGCCATCGCATCTGGCAGGGGGAGGAGGGGGAGCAGCTCTACCATCTGCTCAGCCTGATGCAGGGGGAGGGAATACGTTCGCCACTCCAGCCTCAGCTGCTGAGCCTGCTGCTGGCGCTCCTGGAGCGCACCCTGCAGGGGGAGGTGCGCGGCACGCCGGAGTTGCGGCTACAGGCGCTGTTTCGGCGGGTGGAGGCACGTCTGGACGAGCCCTGGAGCGTGGCCCTGCTGGCCGACCAGATGGCCTGCTCGGTGCCCCATCTGCACCGGCTCTGCCAGCAGGTGTTCGGCATGGGCCCCATGGCCTGGCTCACCGGACTTCGCATGAACAAGGCGCGCCAGTTGCTGCTCTACACCAACTGGCCGCTGGCCGAGCTGGCGGCCCGGGTCGGATACAGCGACGGCGCCAACTTTGCCAACCGTTTTCGGCGTCTGACGGGTCAGACTCCGGGGGCCTTTCGTCGACTGGGTCGCAAACCTTTCGCAAGGGAGGTGCAAACCCTTTGAAATTGTTGGCTCAAGCCCATAGGATCGACGGGCCACACAGTCAAGGTACAGATCCATGTTTGAAGATAATAATCAGAAACGTCCCCTCTACATTCCCTACGCAGGTCCAGCCCTGCTGGAGACGCCGTTGCTCAACAAGGGCAGCGCCTTCACCAGCGAAGAACGCAGCAGCTTCAATCTGGAAGGTCTGCTGCCCCAGAACATCGAAACCATCGAAGAGCAGGCAGAGCGTGCCTATCGCCAGTTCATGGCGTTTGGCAACGACATGGACAAGCACATCTATTTGCGCAACATCCAGGATACCAACGAAACGCTCTTCTACCGCCTGCTGAACAACCACCTTACCGAAATGCTGCCGGTCATCTACACCCCGACGGTCGGCAAGGCGTGCGAGGAGTTCTCCAACATCTATCGTCGTGCCCGGGGCCTCTTCATCTCCTATCCGGACAAGGACAGGATCGATGACATGCTGCAAAACGCCACCAAGCAGAACGTCAAGGTGATCGTGGTCACCGATGGCGAACGCATCCTGGGCCTCGGGGATCAGGGCATCGGCGGCATGGGCATTCCCATCGGCAAGCTCTCCCTCTACACCGCCTGTGGCGGCATCTCCCCGGCCTACTGCCTGCCGGTGGTGCTGGATGTGGGCACCAACAACCAGCAGTTGCTGAACGACCCCTTCTACATGGGGTGGCGCCATCCGCGCATCTCCGGCGAAGAGTACGACGAGTTCGTCGACGCCTTCATCCAGGCGGTCAAGCGCCGCTGGCCGGACATCCTGCTGCAGTTCGAGGATTTCGCCCAGGGCAATGCCACCCCGCTGCTCAACCGCTACAAGGATGAGCTGTGCTGCTTCAACGATGACATTCAGGGGACCGCCGCGGTGACCCTGGGCAGCCTCATCGCCGCCTGCAAGGCCTCCGGTGCCAAGCTCTCCGAGAAGCGGGTCGCCTTCCTCGGGGCGGGCAGTGCCGGGTGCGGCATCGCCGAGCAGATCGTGGCGCAGATGAAGGCCGAAGGGCTGACCGACGCCGAGGCGCGGGGCCGGGTCTTCATGGTGGATCGATTCGGTCTCATCACCGACAAGATCCCCAACCAGCTCGACTTCCAGCGCAAGCTCTCCCAGCCGATCGAGCGGATCAAGGAGTGGCCGGTGGGGGACAACATCTCCCTGCTGGAGGTGATGGAACACGGTCGCCCGGACATCCTGATCGGGGTCTCCGGCCAGCCCGGCCTCTTCACCGAAGAAGTGGTCAAGACCATGCACAAGCACTGTGCCCGTCCCATCATCTTCCCGCTCTCCAACCCCACTTCCCGGGTGGAAGCCACCCCGGCGGATCTCATTCGCTGGACCGACGGCCAGGTGCTGGTCGCCACCGGCAGCCCGTTCGCACCGGTGGAGTACAAAGGCAAGCGCTACGTCATCGCCCAGTGCAACAACTCCTTCATCTTCCCGGGGATCGGCCTTGGGGTGATCGCCTCCGGTGCCAACCGGGTGACCGATGCCATGCTGATGTCGGCCAGCCGTGCCCTGGCGGATTGTTCACCCCTGGTGAAGGGGGAAGAGGGCTCCTTGCTGCCGGATCTGGCGGACATCCATCAGGTCTCCCGCTACATCGCCAAGATGGTGGCCAAGACCGCCATGTTGCAGGGCAAGGCGGTGCAGACCCCCGATGATGTGATCGATCAGGCCATCGAGGCGAACTTCTGGCGCCCCGAGTACCGCCGCTATCGTCGTACTTCCTTCTGATCCCAAGGGGACAGACATGCAGAAGGGATGCCTCGGCATCCCTTTTTTGTGCACGGCTGTGAAGGAAGAGGAGGTTATTGTGCCGGTTGCTCGGCGGGGGCGGGCTCGGCGGGATTGCTGACACCGGTGACCCGGATTTCGACCCGGCGATCCGGGGCCAGGCAGTCGATGAGGGCAGCCCTGGCCTTGATGGCATCACACTGGGTGCCGGTGACCGGGTTGCTCTCGCCATTGCCCTGGATGCTCACCTTGTCTGCGGGCAGCCCCTTGCCAATCAGGAAGTTGGCGACCGTGCTTGCACGGGCCTCCGACAGTGCCTGGTTGTTGGCATCCGAGCCGATGCGGTCGGTGTAGCCCATCACCATGGCGTTGCCATCCTTGGGTTTGACGTCGACGATCTGCTGGTAGAGGGCGTCGAGTGCCTGCATCCCCTCCGGTTTGAGCTCCGCCTTGCCAAAGGCAAACAGCACATCCGAACTCAGGTTGAAGGTCTGATCCACCGGCTCGGGAGCCGGGGGCGGCGGTGCCACGACCAGAGGCGCGGCCACCGGCACTGCGGCGACGGTGCGATTGGGGTGAAGCACCAGCTCGATGGTGGCGGTACTGATGTCGCTGACCCAGCGTTTGGTACCGCTGCCCACCTTGTCGTTGTCAGGATCGTCCCCGACTCGCACCATGTAGCGGTAGCGGGTCTGGATGTCTACCCAGTCGCTCAGTCTGGCGGTCAGGCCCAGACCCGCCAGGGGAGCCAGATTGTCATCTCCCCCGTTGATGGAGTCGACGTGATAGAGATAACCGCCCCCTTCGGCAAAGACAGAGAAGATGTCCCCCAGCGGCAAACGGCCAATGACCGACAGGATGGCCCCCTTGCTGTTGAAGTCCTGGCCGGCAATATCCCAGTCACCGGTGGAGAGGTAGCCGAGCTCTGCCCCCAGATTCTCGTTGTAGTTGTAGCCGACAAAGGCGTTGATGGCGGTTGCGTCCTTGCCGACGTCCTGGCTGAAATCATCGATGTCATGGGCAAAGGCCCAGCCACCCCCAGCCCCCACATACCAGTCGTGAACAGGTGCCGCCTGGGCGGCACTCGTCGCCAGTGCCAATGCAATCCACACAGGTTTCAGTCTTATGTTCATCGCGTATCCTCGTCGATGTTGGGTGTTATAGGGCTCCCAGCCCTTTGCTATGTATAGCCAACATTATGTATAGGCGATGTGAGCGCTTTAACCATTTAAGTGACGCATCTGTATGGAGAATCGGTGGGGCAGGCAGGTGGGCGGCCCGCGTTGGTGGTGCCGTGCGGGCATTAAAAAAGGGGCCGGAATGGCCCCTTTTTGCAACAGGTGGTCAACCTCTTATTGCTGCACTTCCTGTACGCCGGTGACGCGGACTTCGACGCGGCGATCCGGTGCCAGGCAGGCGATCAGCTGAGCCTTGGCCTTGATGCCGTCACACTGGGTACCGGTGACCGGGTTGGCTTCACCACGACCTTCGATGGATACCTTGCCAGCCGGCAGACCCTTGCCAACCAGGAAGTCGGCCACGGTGCGGGCACGGGCTTCAGACAGCTTCAGGTTGTAGGCATCGGAGCCGATGCGGTCGGTGTAACCCACCACCACGGCGCTGCCATCTTTCGGCTGGACGTCGACGATCTGCTGATACAGGGTGTTGAGCGCAGCAGCCCCTTCCGGCTTCAGGGTGGAGTTGCCGAAGGCAAACAGCACGTCCGAGCTCAGGGAGAAGTTCTTGTCGACCATGACGGGTTCGGGAACCGGCTCGGGAGCCGGTGCCGGGGCCGGGGCCACATAGGTGGTGCGGTTCGGGTGCATCACCAGTTCCAGGGTGGCGACGCTCATGTCGGTTTTCCAGGTTTTCTGATCGTCACCCAGATCCCACATGTAGCGGTAGCGGGCCTGCAGGTCGATAAGGTCGGAGAGCTTGGCAGTCAGACCCAGACCCGCCAGCGGCGAGGTGCCGTTGTCGCTCTGGCCATTGCCGTTGACGTGGTTGAAGTAGGCACCCCCTTCGGCGAAGACGGAGAAGATGTCATTCATGGGCAGGCGTGCGATACCGGACAGGGTGGCACCCTGGGTCTTGAAGTCGACGCCATCGACGCCGGCCTTGCCGGCATAGAGATAGCCGAGCTCGGCGGCAAAGTTCTCGGTGAAGTTGTAACCGCCGAACAGGGAGAGCGCGGTGGCGTCCTTGTCAGCATCCTGGCCGAAGGTATCCAAGTCGTGGCCATAGGCCCAACCTGCACCCATACCCGTGTACCAGTCGTCGGCCGCCTGAGCGGTGGTGGTTCCCATGGCTGCAATGGCCAGAGCAATCAGGGTTGGTGCCATTTTCATTTTCATCGTTTTATCCTCGTTGAGTTGCCGTGCTATGGGCGTACTGCGCACTCTTTGTTATACCGGTCGCAGATGACACTTCATGTGCGACACCGTGAGCGGATCACGGACGGCTTGAATAAAAAATGGATGGAAACCTGGATTCTCATGAAGCTGTTTCTCCATGGACAACTAACCGGGCACTGAGCACTTTTAATAGTTCATCCAATGTCTTACAAGCGTTGCTACTGTATTCTTTTGAATCAGCGTGATCAAGTTTCTGCACAGATATGCAGCGCCGACACCGGTGTCGCGGGGCCGCAATACGGGGGTAAAGGGGAGAAAAGGTGAGACAGAGAGTGTCGCTGGGGGGAGGAGAGAGACAGCAAAAGGGGATGCCGTGGCATCCCCTTTTTTACGTTACCTGAGCGAAGTCAGATTACTTTTGAACTTCTTGTACGCCGGATACGCGAACTTCTACGCGACGGTCCGGAGCCAGGCAGGAGATCAGCTGAGCCTTGGCCTTGACGCCGTCACACTTGGTGCCGGTGACCGGGTTGGCTTCGCCGCGACCTTCGATGGCAACCTTGCTGGCAGCCATACCCTTGCTGACCAGGAAGTTGGCAACGGTGCGGGCACGAGCTTCAGACAGCTTCTGGTTGTAAGCGTCGGAACCGATACGGTCGGTGTAACCAACAACAACGGCGTTGCCGTCTTTCGGCTGGAACTCAACGATTTGCTGGTACAGAGCGTTCAGGGCTTGCACGCCTTCGGCCTTCAGGCTGTCTTTGCCAAAGGCGAACAGCACGTCGGAGTTCAGGGCGAAGTTCTTCTCAACGATTTGCGGAGCCGGGGCCGGTGCTTCTTCAACAACCGGGGCCGGAGCAGGCGCTACGTAGGAAGTACGGAACGGGTGGTAAACGGCTTCCAGGGTCGCAACGCTCTGGTTGGACTTGTAGCGTACGTTGTCGGCGTGCAGGTCAGCCACGTCCCACATGTAGCGGTAGCGAGCTTGCAGATCCAGCGCGTCGTTGACCTTGTAGGTCACACCGGCACCGGCCAGCGGGGATACTTTGGTATCGCTGGTGCCCAGACCGTCGGTGTGGCCCCAGTAGGCGCCAGCTTCACCGAACAGGGAGAAATCGTTGCCCAGCGGCAGACGAGCGATACCGGACAGGGTGGCACCCTGGCTCTCGTAACGGTTGCCGTCGGTGTTGCCACGGCCGGTGTACTGGTAGCCCAGCTCGGAACCGAAGTATTCGTTGAAGTTGTAACCAACGAAGGCATTGGCAGCAGCCGCATCTTCTTCGCCAACGTTCACGCCTTCGATCTTGTTCAGACCGTTGAAGTGAGTTGCACCAACACCGGCGCCGAAGTAGATGTCGTCAGCGGCGTGAGCTGCAGTTGCACCCATGGTGGCCATAGCGATGGCGATCAGGGAAGGAGCCATTTTCATCATAAAATAATCCTCGTTGAGATGGCACGTTGTTCACGTGCTTCGCACTTTGTAATTTATGTAAGCTGCTGGCTCTGTCGACCAACGACGTTGGTGCGAACAGGGATCCTAGATCCATCCAGGAGGCACGTATCTGGGTGCACAAGTGTGCGGGTTGCACTGTCGACAATGCATACTCCGCCACGAACAGCCGACGTCATTCCGATGACGTGGCGCACTTTATGCCCATTTCAAAACATGATCAAGCTCACAGATAAGGGATGGGGCAAATTGTGTCGTAGGGATAACTGGCTGTTTCTTGGGATTTATTAGTGATCCAAGTAGGCGCGATGCAGTTTCTTCTCAAGCTTCATATAAGCCTCAGCCCAAGCGTGCCGCGGGGTGGCGTCACCCGCCCTGACCGAGAGGACAGCAAGATAGTCCGCCTCAGTTGCTTCGCACAGCAAGGGTGTGAAACTGAGCAAGAAGTGACGGGCGAGGTAGGGATCGAGAGGCCAGATGTTGAGGATGGCCCGCGCCACGGGCTGGACGGCGGTGGAGCAGATGAAGTGCCGATGACCTGCTTCCAGCCATTGGGCCATCTCGGCGAGGCTTTCTTCCGGCACGATGCCGCCATCGCCTTTCTCCCTGGCCAGCGTCATCGTGTGACCATTGCCCAGTGCCAGGGTGCCGTTTTCTGCCACGACGCCGTCGTGGCTGCGCAGGGGAAGCGTCGCCTGGCCTTCAAGATAGAGGCTGCAGCTGTCCGGGAGGGCCGCCAGCACGGTGGTGGCGTCCCCCTGCATGGCCATGGGCAGCCAGAACGCTTCGGCCCGGGTCTGCATACCCTGGGCGAGCTGACGGGGGAGGGAGTCCGGGTCGGAATGAAGACGGGAAATGATGCCGGGAAATGCCATGTTGATGACTCTCTTGGAAATAACCGGCGAATTATACGAGGGATGGCCGGGCAACAAGAAAGGTTTCTTTTCGAGACTGTTTACCTGAGGCGACGCAGCGATTACCATCCCCGAGGTTTGTGAAGGGTTGTCGTCGAAAGACGCTGATTATAGATAGAGGCTCGACCATAACGAGTCCGTTCAAAACTGATACACTTGACTACGAGTCGTCGCGAAAAATAAAGGTGGAGTCAATCCGCCGAACGGAGTATGGAACACATGAATTCAAATATCGTAACTGTTGGCAAGAAGATCCGTCAGATCCGCGAAGCGGTAGGCCTGAGCCGTCCCAAGTTTGCCGATCTGCTGGGCGTCCCCCCAACCACCCTGAAGAACTATGAACTGGGTTACCGTGAAGTCGGAGGCGCCTTCCTGGTTGCCCTGGCTCACCACCCCGATCTGCACAAGTTCACCCTCTGGCTGCTGGCTGACAAGAAAGTCGCCGAAATCGGCCAGATCGGTCCGGACGATATTGCCAAGGCTTGATTCAGTTCAACCTTGATAAAAATGCCGCCCTCGAGGCGGCATTTTTTATTTGTCAAAATGGATGATTATTTAATTAAATAATGCGTTGTGTGCGGTCAACGGCGATTTTCACTAAATCATCTTGTCGGGCTGGATTAATCCACGGAACACTCCGACCCTTTTAATTCAGGCGGTGATCCACACAGCGAGACAACGATGAGCCAATCCATTACCAAAGCCAGAGATGGGTTTACCAGCACCTTTGGCGTGCTGGCCGCGACCCTGGGGTCTGCCGTCGGGCTCGGCAATATCTGGAAGTTTCCCTATCTGACCGGTGAGAACGGTGGCGCCGGTTTTCTGCTGGTCTATGTCATCGCCACCCTGCTGGTGGGATTGCCGGTGATGATCTCCGAGATCATGCTGGGGCGCGAGGCCAGGACGGATGCGGTCAGCGGGCTCATCAAGCTGGCTCCAAAGGGGCAACCCTGGTGGCTGATCGCCGCCATGGGGGTGAGCGCGGCCTTCCTCATCATGTCGTTCTACTCCGAGGTGGCGGCCTGGGTGTTTGCCTACATCTTCAAGGCGGCCAGCGGCGAGATCCTCTCCACCGATCCCGCCGTCACGGGTGCTGCCTTCAATTCACTCATCACGGATCCCTTGCAGAGTCTGCTCTGGCAGTGGCTGGTGCTGGCCCTGATGGGGGGATCTTGCTGATGGGGGTCTCCAGGGGGATCGAAGCGGTCACCAAGCGGTTGATGCCACTGCTCTTCATCCTGCTGCTGGTGATAGGCGTGCGCAGCCTGACTCTGCCCGGAGCAAGCGAAGGACTGCATTTCCTGTTCTCGCCGGATTTCTCCAAGGTGACCGCAGGCGTCGTGCTGACGGCCATGGGGCTGGCGTTCTTCAAGCTCTCCATCGGGATGGGCTGCATGATGACCTATGGCAGCTATTTTCGCGATGATCAGCACATCCCTCTCACCACGGTACGAGTGATGTGCGCGGATCTCTTCGTCTCCATGCTGGCGGGGATCGCCATCTTCCCGGCGGTGTTTGCCTTTGGCTTCGAGCCGAGCGCAGGCCCCTCCCTGCTGTTCATCACCATACCCGCGGTCTTTGCCAGCATCCCGTTTGGACACCTCTTCATGGTGCTCTTTTTCGTGCTCTCCGCCATCGCAGCCACCGGGGCCATGCTCTCCATCCTGGAGGTGCCGGTCTCGGTGCTCTCCGAGCGCTTTCACATGAGCCGCATAAGGGCAACCTTGATCAACCTGCTGGTGCTGGGGGCGGTCGGCTCGACCTGTGCGCTCTCGAGCAGCACGCTGGCGGATGTGCAGGTTGGCGGGAAAACCTTCTTCGATCTGTTCGACTTCGTCTCTTCCAACGTGCTGATGCCCCTTGGCGGCATCTTCCTCTGCCTCTTTGTGGGCTGGGTATGGGGATTCGAGCGGATGACGACGGCGCTGACCAATGGAGGCAAGCTATCGCTGCCCATCCTCAGGCCCCTGTTTTTCATCATCCGCTATGTGTCGCCGCTGCTGATCCTGGTGGTGATGCTCAAGGGGCTGGGGCTGTTCTGAGCCGCGTCGCCAGAAACAAAAAAGCGCCTATTGGCGCTCTTTTTGTCTTTTACCCCGATATGCCTTCATATCAGGCAGAGTCGTGACAGCTCCTCCTTGAGCTGCTCCAGGTTGCGCTCGACACAGGCTTCCCCCTCGTTGATGGCGTCGCTCGCGCGGTGGAAATCCATGATGGAGAGGTTGCCAAGGCGCGGGCAGAGCTGGATCTCGGGGGGATCCCCGGCCATCCGGGCACGGGTGATGCGCTCCTGCATGATGTTGATGGAGCCCGTCATCACCCCCCACATGCCGGGGGTACTGGGTTCGCGCTCGCCCCGGTTCAACCACTGGCTGAGCAGCCCCCCCTGCACGGGCTCGTCCGGTTCGTCGGTCCAGGGCTGGTGCATGTCGGTGTTGAGGTTGACGGCGATCACCACCTCGGCTCCCATGGCGCGGGCCAGGGAGATGGGGACCGGGTTGACCACGGCCCCGTCCACCAGCCAGCGATCCTCCACCCGGGTCGGGGTGAGCAGGCCGGGCATGCCGCAGGAGGCGCGCACACACTGGCGAAGCGGCCCTTCCTGCAACCAGATCTCGCGACCGGTATCGAGTTCGGTGGCGACGCAGGCAAAGGGCAGCGGCAGGCTTTCGATGGCGGGATCCCCCAGATGGCCGGCGGCGATGCCAAACACCTTGTCACCGCGAAACAGGCCGCCTGAGAGGGCAGGATCGAGCAGCCCCATGACCTGCAGGCGGCTGAAGCCGCGCACCCAGCTCTCCAGCTTGTCCAGTTCACCAGCGGCATAGGCGGCGCCGACAAAGCTGCCGATGGAGCAGCCAGCCACCAGATCCGGCTTGACGCCCAGTCGCTCCAGGGCACGGATGATGCCGATGTGGGCCCATCCTCGGGCCGCACCGCTGCCCAGGGCCAATCCCAGACGGGGTTTTCGTGACACAGTTGCGTCTCCTGACATGAAGTGGGAGTCCAGCTTACTCCGGCTTCTCCTGTCCGTCATCCCGCCACGCTTCGCTGCGATTGCGGCCGTTGGCCTTGGCCTGATAGAGGGCGATATCGGCGCGGCGGATCACCTCCTGCAAGGAGATGGCTGGTGATTGACGACAGTGGCCCAGGCTGACGGTCACCTTCAGCTCGGCCGCGATGGCGCTCCAGGGATGCTCTGCTATGCACAGACGAAGCCGCTCGGCCAAGGGGGCCAGAGGGATCGCTTCATCGGCGACGAGCAGCAGGAACTCCTCGCCGCCCCAGCGGATCAGGTGGCACTCCCGTGTCAGCAGGGACTGGCAGAGCTGCACCAGACGGATGAGGACCTGATCGCCCACCCCGTGGCCGAAACGGTCGTTGACCTGTTTGAAGTGATCGCAGTCAAACATGATGGCGCCGATGCGTTGGCGGCCTGCCAGGGCCTGGCGGTGTTCGAAGGCATCGAAGTAGTGGCGGTTGAAGGCGCCGGTCAGGGCATCGTGGCGCGACAGGTAGTTGAGGCGCCGGTTGAGGCGCTGGGCACGCAGGCTGGAGACGGTCGCCACCACCAGACAGAGAATGGTGATGAGCGCCGTCGCCGATTGCCACAACAGCGTCTGCAGCAGAGGCAGCAGCGGGATGCGATGGATGAGGGAGAGCGGTGTCTCCGGGATGGGATAGACGAGCTGCAAGGCGCCCTGTTGCCACTCATATTCCGCTGACTGCGCCGTCCTGACCGGGGGCGGCGCGGTACCGGACTGGCTGCTGGCGAGGATCTGCTGATGGGCGTTGAGCAGGAACAGGGTGCCAATCCGGGGGGCGAGGCGGTGCAGGGTCTGCGCCAGCGTGACGGTCTGGATGTCGATGCTGAGCAGGCCAATGATCTGGCCGCCCTGGGTAATGGGCTGGGAGAGGGTGATCATCTGCCCCCGTCCGGCAAAATCCTGGTAGGGGCGCGAGAGCATGGCGTGCTCCAGGTGGGGATGCCTGGCCATCGCCTCCTGCCAGTAGGCCTTGCTGTAAATCACGGGATCGAAGCGAAACTGGCTGGATGGCACCCAGGGATAGAGGTAGATGAAATTGTCCGTACCGGTGAAGTAGATCCAGGCCACGTCCCTGTCCAGCAGCTTGCTGGCCGTGGCGAGCAGGGGGGAGAGGCTGAGGGCGAGATGTATTCTGGCTTGCCGCTCGCTGCCGTCGTGGGGCAGCGGGCCCTGCCCGGTCAGGTTGCCGATGAGGGCGGGGGGCAGATCGACGGGGATGCGATCCAGGTTGATGCCGTGCTCCCCGTCGGATTGCAGCGCCTGATAGAGCTGGCGAGAGAGCACGGACTGGGGATTGCTGCGCAGGCGCTCCTCCGCCTGGCCGCGCATGGCCTCAAGGAAGGTCTCCATCCGCTGGTGCTGGCTGCTGAGCTGGGTCGCGGCGTTGATGGTGTCACGCTTGTTGATCTCGGTAACCTGGCGAAACGCATGTTGCAGGGCGAGCAGCAACAGCAGCAGGCCGAGGCCCAGCAGCAGCCACTGCAATCGGTATCTGGCAAAGGCGGGGGAGGGAATGGACATGGGTGTACCGGAAGATGGCGAGAGTCGGCATCAGTGTAAGGCAGAACCCTGACGCGCGTGCCGACAAGATGCGTTTTTGATGATCTTCTCACCGGACTGTTACGTTTTGTCACATTTATACATAGTCACGGCATAGTCAGGGGGTAACATGGTGCCATCCTTGATGAAGCTATCTCTTCTTCCTCTCTCTTTGACTGCATGGATCTTGTGATGAAAACGCGCGTGTGGCTGTGGCTTTTCCCTCTTCTTCTATTGCTGGCGGCGGGCGCCTGGCATCTGCGGCAGGCTGAACCTGCCAGCAAGCCTGCACCAAGAGAGATCAATATCAGGGCCGAAACCGTCAGGCAGAGCCTGGCCGAGCCCTCCATCAAGCTGGTGAGCAAGCTTGCGGCCAATCGCTCCGTGGCCATCAGTCCCGAGGTGACCGGCCGCATTGCCACCATCGCGGTGAGCTCCGGCCAGCAGGTCAAACAGGGGCAGACCCTGATCGCCCTGGATGCGGGCAAGCAGCAGGCGGAGCTGGCCGAGCAGAGCGCCAGCGTGCGCGACGAGGCCCGCAAGCTGCGTGACATGCGCAAGCTGGTGGCGCGAGGCGCCGTCACTACCTCGGAGCTGGAGGGGCAGGAGGCGACTGTTGCCCAGGCCCAGGCCCGGGTCGATGCGGCCCGTTACGAGCTCTCCCTGCGCACCCTGGCGGCCCCCTTCGACGGCACCGTCAGCCTCATCGATCTCAGCGAAGGAGCCCTGGTCAACAGCGGCGACGTGCTCTTGCATCTGGACGAGCTGGCAAAACTGCGGCTCGATCTGGCGGTGCCCGAGCGCTACCTCTCCCTGCTGCGCCCCGGCATGGCGGTGACGGCAACCAGCTCGGCCTGGCCGGATCAATCCTTTTCCGGCGTGCTGGAGACCCTCGACAGCCGGATCTCCAGCGACACCCAGAACATCAAGGCGCGTGTCATCCTGCCCAACACCGGCGGCCAGCTGCGCCCCGGCATGCTGATGAACGTGGATCTCTCTCTGCCACCCCAGAAGATGACCCTGATCCCCGCCCAGTCGGTGGAGTACGCCGGCGAGCAGCGCTTCGTCTATCGCCTGGAGGCGGACGGACGGGTGAAGCGGGTGCCGGTGGAGCTTGGCGACACCCATGGCGAGGCCGTCTGGGTGCTCAAGGGGTTGAACGTCGGCGATCGCATCGCGGTGGAGGGGCTGGTCAATCTGCGCGACGGCGCCCTGGTACGTGATCTGGGCGAGGTGAAAGGCTGATGTGGCTCTCCGATATCTCAGTACGCCGTCCCCTGGTGGCGGTGGTCATCAGCGCCCTGCTCACCGTGTTTGGCCTGGTGGCCTTCAGCAAACTCACCGTGCGGGAGATGCCGGATGTGCAGACCCCGTCCGTCTCCATCACCACCACCTATGAGGGGGCGGCCCCCGAGGTGATGGAGAGCCAGGTCACCAAGCCCATCGAGGATCAGCTCTCCGGCATCAGCGGCATCAAGAACATCAACTCGGTGACCCGCAAGGGGCGCTCCTCCATCACGGTGGAGTTCAAGCTCGGCTGGAACATGCTGGAGGGCACCTCCGACGTGCGTGACGCCATCTCCCGGGCCAGACCCAAGCTGCCAGACGGGGCGGACGAGCCCATGGTGACCAAGGACAACGGCAACGGGGATGTGGCCATCTGGCTCAATTTCAGCAGCACCCAGATGGATCGTACCGCCATGACGGATTACGCCAATCGCATGCTGGTGGACCCCTTGAGCCTGGTGGACGGGGTGAGCGAGGTCTCCCTCTCAGGGGACCTGACCCAGGTGATGTACGTGCGGCTGCGCCCCGCCGACATGGCGGCCCGCGGCATCACGGTGGCCGACGTGCAGGATGCCCTCAAGCGGGAGAACATCGAGCTGCCGGGCGGCGAGATCCGCAACAACACCATGACCATGGCGGTGCAGATTGCACGGCTCTATCACAGTGCGGAAGATTTTCGCACCCTGCCGGTGAAAACCGCCACCAATGGTCAGAGCATCTATCTGGCGGACATTGCGGATGTGGAGGTGGGGGCCAAGAACGAAGACAGCGCCTATCAGCGCAACGGCCGCGAGAGCCTGGGGATTGGCATCGTCGCCCAGTCCACCGCCAATCCCCTGGCGGTGGCCCAGGGCATCGAGAAGAAGCTCGTGGAGATGCAGCGCTTCCTGCCGGAGGGGGCCACCCTTGAGGTCGACTACGACTCCACCATCTTCATCAAGCAGGCCATCGACGAGGTGTATGAGACACTCGCCATCTGCGCCCTGCTGGTGGTGGCCGTGCTCTATCTCTTCCTCGGGCAGGGGCGCACCACCCTCATTCCGGCCATCACGGTGCCCGTCTCCCTGATTTCGGCCTTCATCGGTGCCTGGTATCTGGGCTTTTCCATCAACCTCATCACCTTGCTGGCCCTCATCCTCGCCATCGGCCTGGTGGTGGATGACGCCATCGTGGTGGTGGAGAACATCCACCATCACCTGCAACGGGGCGAGTCCCCCTTGATGGCGGCCTGGCACGGCACCCGGGAGGTGGGCTTTGCCGTCATCGCCACCACCGCCGTGCTGGTGATGGTGTTCGTGCCCATCGCCTTCATGGACGGCATGGTGGGGCGCCTCTTCACCGAGTTCGCCATCCTGCTCTCCCTGGCCGTGCTCTTCTCCTCCCTGGTGGCGCTCACCCTGACCCCGGCCATGGGCTCCTGGCTGATGCGTGCCGTGGACAAACCCAACGCCCTGACCGCCACCCTGGACAAGGGACTTGGCTGGGTGGAGGAGCGTTATCGCCGCGTGCTGGGGGCCGTGCTGCGCCGCGCCGTCTGGATGCCCCTGGTGTTGCTGCTCTGCCTCGGCGGCATTGGCGCCCTCTTTGGCAAGCTGCCCGCGAGCCTCACCCCGACCGAGGACAGGGGCGTGCTCTATGTGTTCGTGAAAGGGGCGGAGGGCACCAGCATCGAGCGGATGAAGCGCAACATGCAGCAGGTGGAGGCCGCCATCCTGCCGCTGCTCGGCAAGGGGGTGGTGCAGGCCATGAGCTTCAGCACCCCGGCCTTCGGGCGCGGCGGCGATCAGACCGGCATGGCCATCATCCAGCTCAGCGACTGGGCGGTGCGGGACGAAACGGCCACCGAGTTTGGCCGCTCCCTGAGCGGCCGCCTCGCCGGCATCCCCGACGTGATGATCCGCACCTTCCAGCCGGGGTTCAGAGGCGGCTCCACCGCGGCGGTGCAGTTCGTGCTGCAAGGCTCCGATTACGGCGAGCTCAACCAGCAGGGGCTGGCGCTCAAGGAGGCGGCGGCCCAAAGCGGGCTGATGCAGAGCCCGGATCTCGACTATGCCGAGAAGACCCCGGAGCTGCAGGTGACCATAGAGCGGGAGCGAGCCACCCAGCTCGGCATTCCGGTCTCCACCATCGCAAGCTCCCTGCAGGCCCTGCTCGGCGGCGTCAGCCAGACCACCTATGTGGACAGGGGCGAAGAGTATGATGTCTACCTGCGCGCCAACCAGACCCAGTTCAACGGCATCTCCGACATCAGCCGCATCTATTTGAAGGCCGCGAGCGGCGAGATGGTGAGCCTCTCCACCTTGGCGACCGTCACCCAGGTGGCGAGTCCCCAGCGCCTCAACCACTACCAGCGCCAGAAGGCGGTCACCCTCACCGCGGACGTGGCCCCCGGCCACACCCTGGGGGAAGCGCTCGACTTCCTGGATGGCTGGGCCGCGGATCACCTGCCCACCGGCATGTCGGTGGATTACGCCGGCGAGTCCAAGGACTATCGCGACAACCAGGGGGAGATGGCACTGGTGTTCGGCCTGGCCCTGCTGGTGGTCTATCTGGTGCTGGTGGCCCAGTTCGAGAGCCTGCTGACCCCGGCGGTGGTGATGATGACGGTGCCGCTCGGCATCTTCGGCGGTCTGCTCGGCCTCTGGCTCACGGGGCAGGAGCTCAGCATCTACAGCCAGATAGGCATGATCATGCTCATCGGCATGGTGACCAAGAACGGTATCCTCATCGTCGAGTTCATCAACCAGCTGCGCCAGCGGGGTGAAGGGTTCGAGGAGGCGATCATCAAGGGCTCGGTGCGCCGCCTGCGCCCCATCTTGATGACCTCGCTCACCGCCATCATCGGCGCCGTGCCCCTGATGCTCTCCATGGGGGCGGGGTACGAGAGCCGGATGGCCGTGGGAACCGTGGTCTTCTTCGGCTTGTCCTTGGCGACCCTGGTGACCCTGCTGGTGGTGCCCGCCATCTATCACCTGATCGCCAGACGCGCGGGGATGACGGGGGCACGGGACCGACTGGTGGACGAAATACTGGCCACAGCAACCCCGGCCAGTCCCTCCCCGGTGCCGGGGGCGGTGGCCCCCGAGGGGCGGGACAAACCGGCGGCCTAGCGTGCCGACTCGGATGACAGCAAGCAGGGCGCCAATGGGCGCCCTGCTTGTTGATGAGATCCGAGTTTGTCACGCCGACCTGTCGCGCCCGCTCGAAGGCGCCCCTTCCCCTCGCGTTCTGTAGGGGCAAAAAGCCGTCGCCCCCGCCTTGCTCTGCCGGTATAATGCGCGACCCGAATTGTTCCAGGTGGTCAAAATGCAGCCGGTTACCAACCTCTTCTCCTATCCCCGTTACTGGGCCGAGTGCTACGGCACGGCGCCCTTCCTGCCCATGTCCCGCGCGGAGATGGACAAGCTCGGCTGGGACAGCTGCGACATCGTGCTGGTGACAGGCGACGCCTACGTGGATCACCCGAGCTTCGGCATGGCAGTGATCGGCCGCATGCTCGAATCCCAGGGTTTTCGGGTCGGCATCATCGCCCAGCCAGACTGGTCATCGAAGGATGACTTCATGCGCCTGGGCAAGCCCAACCTCTTCTACGGGGTGACGGCGGGCAACATGGACTCCATGATCAACCGCTACACCGCCGACAAGAAGCTGCGCCACGACGACGCCTACACCCCGGGGGATGTGGGCGGCAAGCGGCCGGATCGTGCCACCCTGGTCTATACCCAGCGTTGCAAGGAGGCCTATAAAGAGGTACCGGTGGTCATCGGCGGCATCGAGGCATCCCTGCGCCGTATCGCCCATTACGACTACTGGTCCGAGACCATTCGTCGCTCCATCCTGATCGATGCCAAGGCCGACATCCTCATCTACGGCAACGCCGAGCGCCCCCTGGTGGAGGTGGCTCACCGCATCGCAGGCGGCGAGACTATCGACACCATGCAGGACATTCGCGGCACCGCCGTCATTCGCAAGGAGCCGCTGCCGGGCTGGCGCGGGGTGGATTCGAGCAAGCTCGACCAGATTGGCCGCATCGATCCCATCCCCAACCCCTATATGGAAGGGGCCCCCTGCGCGGACGACGAAGGCACTGCGC
The DNA here is from genome assembly GCF_002903485.1 of Aeromonas sp. ASNIH7. NCBI lineage: Bacteria > Pseudomonadati > Pseudomonadota > Gammaproteobacteria > Aeromonadales > Aeromonadaceae > Aeromonas > Aeromonas sp. ASNIH7. The sequence continues at coordinate 728,180 of NZ_CP026226.1, read as the reverse complement.
CGGTGGAGCAGGAGGCCAAGCCCATCCTGGTGCAGCCCCCTAAGCAAAAGCCATGGGAGAAGACCTACGTCAAGCTGCCGGCGTTCGAGCGGGTGAAGGAGGACAAGGTGCTCTACGCCCATGCGTCGCGCATCCTGCACCACGAGACCAACCCGGGCTGCGCCCGCGCCCTCTCGCAGGCCCACGGCGATCGCATCATCTGGGTCAACCCGCCCGCCTTCCCGCTCGAAACCGACGAGATGGACGGGGTGTTCGGCTTGCCGTACCAGCGGGTGCCGCACCCGGCCTATGGCAACGAGAAGATCCCGGCCTACGACATGATCAAGACCTCGGTCAACATCATGCGCGGCTGCTTTGGCGGCTGCTCCTTCTGCTCCATCACCGAGCACGAGGGGCGCATCATCCAGAGCCGCTCGGAAGAGTCGATTCTGAAAGAAATCGAAGAGATCCGCGACAAGGTGCCGGGCTTTACCGGTGTCATCTCGGATCTGGGCGGCCCCACGGCCAACATGTACAAGCTCCGCTGCAAGAGCCCCAAGGCCGAGCAGACCTGTCGCCGTGCCTCCTGCGTCTGGCCGACCATCTGCCCGCACATGGATACCGACCACAGCCCGACCATCAACCTCTATCGCAAGGCGCGTGACCTCAAGGGCATCAAGAAGATCCTGATCGCCTCCGGGGTGCGTTACGACATCGCGGTGGAAGATCCGCGCTATATCAAGGAGCTGGCCAAGTACCACGTCGGCGGCTACCTCAAGATCGCGCCGGAACACACCGAGGAGGGCCCGCTCTCCAAGATGATGAAGCCGGGCATGGGCAGCTACTACAGCTTCAAGGAGCTGTTCGACAAGTATTCCAAAGAGGCGGGCAAGCAGCAGTACCTGATCCCCTACTTCATCTCCGCCCACCCGGGCACCACGGATGAAGACATGGTGAACATGGCGCTCTGGATTAAAGCAAACCGCTTCAAGCTCGATCAGGTGCAGAACTTCTACCCGTCGCCGCTCGCCAACGCCACCACCATGTATTACACCGAGAAAAACCCGCTCAACAAGGTGAGCCGCCAGGGCGGGGATGTGTTCGTGGTGAAAGGGGAGCGTCGCCGTCGCCTGCACAAGGCGCTGCTGCGCTACCACGATCCGGCCGGTTGGCCGATGATCCGCGAAGCCCTGCTGGAGATGGGCAAGGGCCACCTGATCGGTAACGGCCCCGACTGCCTGGTGCCGCCGGAAGGCCGTGGCGAAGCCAAAGCCGAGCGCAGTCGCAGCAAGGGCCTCAAGCCTGCGTTGACCCGCCACAGTGCCATCACCCATCAGCGCAGCAACGGGGCTGGCAACAAGGCTGCTGGCGGCAAGGCAGGCAATGGCAAACCGGCTGGTTCTCAGTTGCAGAAAGGGGCTGGCAACGGCAAGTCCAGTTCGCAAGGTACAGGTCAGGGCGAAGCTCAGGGGAAATCGGCCGGCAAACCCGCCCATAAGGGCAAGGCGCCGACCCGCGCAGGCTCAGCCAAGCCGGGTGCCAAACCTGCCACTCAGGGCGGTAAGCCAGCGGCCAAAGGGAATGGTGCCAAGCGACCGGCTCGGTGAGTTTTCCTGATTGGAAAGCGATAGAAATAAAAAAGGCGACCGGATGGTCGCCTTTTTTATTTCAGCTATCTCGGATTTATTAGCTATGGATTATAACGAGTTGTTTTTTACATTCTATGGCCTTATTTTATCTATCACAACTGTTATTGAGCCAAGTACATCATAAGGCTGATGATATCCATAAAATCCTTCTTCATCTGAGTAAAAAATATGACTTATGTCGGGAAATATATCCGGATCAACAGGATGTATTGCATTTGGATTATGATACATGATAAGTCCATCCGACCATGATTCTTCATAATCTTGGTCATCAACATCTTTAGAAAATGGTATTGGGTGAGTTGCTTCGGGATCGGGATTATATAGGAATCCATTTCTAATCATTTTCACATTAGCACTTCCTAGTCCTGCAATCTTGCCCATTCGATTGAACTTAGGTATGGTGGCTTGATTGCTAAACATGACTGCACTAATATTTTCAGCTTGTTCTTGATAGAAGAAGCCAGAAGGGATCTCTTTTCCATTCCAACGGTGAGTTTTTATTTTATGAGAGTTTGGCTTGCCATCAACAATTCTATTTCTCATACCATATAAGTATTCAGATAACGCAGTTCTAGACCAAGTCATTGCATTTTCATTATGATAGTCATGAATAGCTAAAACTAATGGGTGGCCTGCAACGTGCTCTTTTTCCCAATATCTTTTTTTTAACTTGCTATAGAGTGGACTTCCAAACTTTATTGGCATGTAATCATTTAATCTTTCCTCTATCTCGTCATATGTTTGAGGTGGTGGCAGATCTGGTCTATTAATGTTTTCTGACGGGTTTACAGTAACAGCTTCTATGAATACTTTTTTACCAAAATAAGAGACTTCAAAGTCTGGAGCTGGGTGATTGTTTTCAACCAGTAGGCCTGCATTATGAATATAAACATGTAAATATAATTCCCACAATCTAGCTTGAAAATTTACAGATTGGAACTCTCTTTCGAAATGACCATCATTATCTATAAATGAATTTGCGATCTCTGAAATAATATTTCTTGCTGCCTCATATCTGGGCTCATCTTTAAGTATGAGGTAGCCATTATGTTGCTCTTCTTTGGGTATTTTATCCTTAAACAATTCAAAGCCAGCATCTACTTCATCGTATTGAGGATATATATCCTGTACTTTCCCTAAGTAATTGTTGTAAATCTTGTTAGATAGAGCCTCTCTTGCTTCTTTCGGGGTTGAATAGAATTCTGTTCCAACCTCAATGCAACGAAACAATCTTCTGGTATCTCTACCTAGTAAAATGTATCCATAATCATTGTCGGTTACATCTCTAATTACAGTCCCTAGAAGCTTGTTATCAAAAAATGAATGCCACTCAACCTCATCAGCTAAGAATCTGACCATAGGTTGACGGCAATAACAATATGCGTCAAACTGTCTTCTAGTTAAATTTTTACCATAAGTAAAAATGTTTTTAGACTGATTGGCTAGTTTATTTGCTTCATGCAGGGAATGTCTTGATGCTTTTAATTTTGCTTTTAATTTTTTCTTTCTTTTTTCACTTTTAGTGATTTTTGTCATATGTGCCTTCAATATTTTTGATGATTTTTTGGAGCTTGTGCTCACAAGGATTTAATCTATAAAAGCTAAATGACTACATGTTTTCTTTTTGCTTTTTTATACTTATCTTTTATCTTATTTGGCTCTAGTGTAAGTCCATATTCCATCAAAATAAAAGAGGCTAGATGCCACATTTTTTCTGGAGTATCTGGTTGTGCTAGCGCATAAGTCCCAAGATCTACAAGAGAAACCCATTTAGCAACATCATCTAGACCTACTGGAGATTGCGCACCATAAATAAGCTTTGTTGATTCTTGCAAATCTAAATCTTGGGATTTGAATACTGGAGGATGAAATCTGGTGAAATCTGGTGAAATCTGGTGAAATCTGGGACACCCACCTTTTTGACAGCGGCGTAGCCCTGTACTTGGCTTGAGGTGTCACTGCCCAGGGGGTGAGCCATGACCATTGCCCGTTCACGTCAAATCAGTTTGCAGGATACGCCTTACTATCATGTGGTCAGTCGCTGTGTGCGGCGGGCGTTTCTGTGCGGGGAAGATGCCCACTCCGGCCAGAGTTACGAGCATCGGCGCCAGTGGGTGGTCGACAAGTTGGGCCAATTGTCGCGACTGTTTGCCATCGGTGTGTGTGCCTATGCGGTGATGAGCAATCACTATCACCTGGTGCTCAAGGTCGAGCCGGATACCGCTGCCAATTGGAGCGAGCGGGAGGTGGCCGAGCGTTGGGCGGCGCTATTCCAGTGGCCGCTGCTGGTACGACGCTGGTATCAGGGGGAATCCCTGATTGAGCCTGAACTCGCTGTGGTTCAACAACTGATAGGGCAGTGGCGGGAGCGGTTACATTCCATCAGCTGGTTTGTGCGGTTGCTCAACGAAAACCTGGCTCGGCAGTCCAATCGGGAAGATGGTTGCAAGGGCCATTTCTGGGAAGGGCGCTTCAAGAGCCAGGCCTTGCTCACCGAGCCAGCCCTGCTGGCCTGCATGGCCTATGTTGATCTCAATCCGATACGAGCGGGATTGTCCGACCGGCCTGAACAGAGCGATTACACCAGCCTCAAGCAGCGTCTCGATGGCGAGCAGTCCGCGGCCCCATTGCCGCCGTTGCTGTTGCCATTCGCGCACGACGCGCGACCCGATAGCCTGCCATATGCCTTTGCGGATTACCTGATGCTGGTGGACTGGACAGGTCGCGCCATCCGAGTGGACAAACGGGGTCATATCCCGGCTTCTCTTGCCCCCATCCTGGTGCGGCTGGGGTTGGACGAGGTGCGCTGGCTCAAGCAAGTGACGCTGTTTCGGCGCCAGGGTATCAGAGTGGTGGGTGACAAAGAGCATTGTCAGCAGTTTGCCTGGCACTGTGGCCAGCGACGATGTCATCAACCATCCCTTTGAGTGATGAATACTTGTGTCATAGCAACGTCCGGTATCGCGCCAGCACCCCGCCTGTGTGATCGCATCTGAATTGGCGTCATCAATGCCAAGACATTCTCTTTAATCCCCCGAGTTTCACAAATGCCATCGCAAATGCTGGATGACGAGTTGTGCTGGGCGCTGGATGAAGGCTTTCTCCAAAAGGTGGCTGTCCTGATAAGGCGCCATGAATTGGCGTCATCGATGCCAAGACATTCTCTTTAATCCCCCCGAGTTCCACAAATACCATCGCAAATGCTGGATGACGAGTTGTGCTGGGCGCTGGATGAGAGCTTTCTCTAAAAGATGGCTGTCTTGATAACTCTTTCTCCAAAAGATGGCTGTCCTGATAAGGCGGGTTGGGGAATAGGGGCTATCGGCCCTTTGTTATCAGGTCGTTTTTTCACAACGCTGCGACACCGTGGGTGTTGCTTGAGCAGGTGATTTTTGCATCAGTGAAACAGAGTGGGTGATATGGTTCCTCCAATGGAACAATTCGTACGCAAAGATGGCTGTCCCAAATGAAGAAAGGCTTTGTTATCTTGCTGGATACGTTGGCAAGGGCGAGTCACGTGGAACGTTCAAGTCAGGAGCAATCAGATGGCGATAACAACGCGATCCCGAAGAGAGAAGGTAGGCAGTGGGCTCGGGCTGGTGATGGGGCTCATCGCCTTTAACCTGATCGTGCCCCTGCTTCCGGTTGCAACAGAGATGTCGGATATGACCCGGATGATAGGTGCCATGGTCAGCGCCATGCTTTGCGCCGAGCTGGGCGCCAGGATTGGCAAGTGGCGGGATGCCAAAGAGCAGGCCGGATCGGCAGAGTAACTCGACGTGAGAAGAGCGCCAATCGCCCGAGTGCGGCGGTGTGTGCGGGTGTAACAGGCAGGGCGACAGTTGTCGCCCTGCCTGTTTTGCTATCGCGGTGTGCCGCTCAAGCGCCGCGCCGCCGGGGGTCGCTTCGATGGAGGAAGGTGGCCAGGGTGTCGCGGGGCGATGCCGCATTGCATCAGAAGGCACCTGGAGCGAGATGGCTCCAAGGCTGGATCTGCGAGGGAAATCCTGAGATCGTGCAGGCAGTTATCTGGTTATCCCCTTGAGAGGAGTGCCCATGCGCATTGCCCTGATTGGCCTTGGCGATATCGCCCGGAAGGCCTATCTGCCGCTGCTGGCAAACGACGAGCGAGTCACCCCGCTGCTCTGTACCCGGAGTCCCTCGGTGCTCGGCAAACTGGCGCGCCAGTACCGGATTGGCGAGTGTTTTACCGAGGTCGATGCGCTGCTGGCGAGCCGACCTGATGCGGTGATGATCCACGCTGCCACCGCCGTGCACGGCAAACTGGCGGAGCTGTGCCTGCGTGCCGGCATTCCCACCTTTGTGGACAAGCCGCTGTGTGACAACGCAGGAGAGGTGGAGGCGCTCGCCAATCTCGCCATCGCCAGAGACTGCCCGCTGTTTGTGGGCTTCAACCGTCGCTATCTGCCCGCCATGGCCGCCGCACGCGGCCAGCCGCTGACCGAGCTCCATTGGCAAAAGCACAGGCACGCCCTGCCGGGGGCGCCTCGCCAGTTCCTGTTCGACGACTGTATCCATGTGCTCGACAGCCTCTGCTGTTATGGCGGCGAGCCGGACGGGGAGCTGCATGCGGTGCTGCGACGCAGCAGTGAGCAGCCCGAGTTGCTGGCCGGGGTGAGCGTCGCCTGGCAGAGCGGGCAGATGGCGGTGAGCGGCAGTATGAATCGCAGCGCCGGCATGACCGAGGAGCGCATCGATGCCTATGGCGACAACCTCTCATTGCATATCGAGAACTGCACCCGTGGCCTGCTTGCGCGAGACAGCACAGTGCAGACCCTGGCACCGGGCGACTGGCAGCCCGTGCTGGCGAGCCGAGGCTTTGTCGCCATGCTCGAGCACTGGTATGGGCAGATTGACGCCGGGCGGGCAGACGGGGCGCTGGTCGAGAGCTACCTGCAAAGCCATCGACTGGCAGAGCGCCTCGTCGCCCTGGCAAAGGGATGACCCGGAGGCAAGGGGCTGGTGACACCGGCAGGCATCACTGGCCAGAGAAGCGGCAGAGCACTGTATGAGATGGTGGCTCCTTGCGCAGTCAGCCGGGAAAGGTGCCAGCGAGCGAGCCAAGCGGAGGCGGGTTTGTTATCTTGGCGGCCATCAAGAGCTGCAGGGCAAGAGATCGCAATGAAGAAGGTGTCGAAGATGAGATGGCTGACCGCAGTGGGCGGGGTATTCCGTTCATGAGCATCATTCTGGGGATCGATCCCGGTTCGCGCATCACCGGTTACGGGGTCATTCGCATCGTCGCGGGCAAGGCGGAGTATCTGGGATCGGGCTGCATCCGCACCGATCTGGGGGAGCTGCCGTCTCGCCTGAAGCAGGTCTATGACGGGGTGAGCGAGATCATCACCCAGTTCAAGCCGGACGAGTTCGCCATCGAGCGGGTCTTCATGGCGCGCAACGCGGACTCTGCCCTGAAGCTCGGCCAGGCCCGTGGCAGCGCCATCGTCGCGGCGGTCAACGCCCTGCTGCCGGTGAGCGAGTACTCGGCGACCCAGATCAAACAGGCGGTGGTGGGCACCGGTGGCGCCGCCAAGGAGCAGGTGCAGCACATGGTGACCCATCTGCTCAAGCTCTCTGCCACCCCCCAGGCGGATGCGGCGGATGCCCTCGGGGTGGCGCTCTGCCACTTCCACACCCGTCAGAGCCTCATTCGCATGGCCGGGCGGGCCAGCGGATCGGTGCGCGGCCGTTATCGCTGATCCCCGGAGGAGGGCTACCCGGTGTTGGCAGGGGAGCGCCGGGTGCCGGAGCTGCTGGCAAAATCGCTGGTAGGGTCACAATCTGTCGCGTCCCTCCATAGGACTCCCGTGGAGAAGCGCACTGGGCGGGGGGATATCTTTCTACTTTATCAATAACTTGTGACCTTCATCACATATCCGCGATGAGCCGGGTCGGTTTCGTCTTGCTCCGCCACACTCCCATAATATGGCGCCTGTTCAATAACAGTGTCCGTATGAGCCTTTCTGGCTCTCGTGTTAATCATCATGGGAGAGACAAGAGTGAAACCTTTTGCTGCTGAATTTATGGGAACCTTCTGGCTGGTACTGGGAGGCTGCGGGAGCGCCGTGCTGGCTGCCGCCTTCCCCAATGTGGGGATCGGCCTGCTGGGCGTCGCCCTGGCGTTCGGTCTGACCGTGCTGACCATGGCCTATGCCATCGGTCATATCTCGGGTTGCCACCTTAACCCGGCCGTGACCGTCGGGCTCTGGGCCGGTGGCCGCTTCCCGGCCTCCAACGTGCTGCCCTACATCGTGGCCCAGGTGCTTGGCGGGATCGTGGCAGGTGGCGTGCTCTATGTCATTGCCAGCGGACAGGCGGGTTTTGATGTGAGCGCAGGCTTTGCTTCCAACGGCTATGGCGAGCATTCCCCCGGTGGTTACAGCCTGCTGGCCGCACTGGTGTGTGAAGTGGTGATGACCGGTTTCTTCCTGTTTGTCATCATGGGGGCCACCGACAGCCGTGCGCCGGCCGGGTTTGCTCCCATCGCCATCGGTCTGTGCCTGACCCTCATTCACCTCATCAGCATTCCGGTGACCAACACCTCGGTCAACCCGGCGCGCAGCACTGGGGTGGCGCTTTTTGTCGGTGACTGGGCCGTGGGCCAGCTCTGGCTGTTCTGGGTTGCCCCCATTGTCGGTGCCATTCTGGGTGCATTGGCCTATCGTGTGATCGCCACGAAAGAGTGATGTGTTGCTAGTTAACGTGTGGTATCGACACGCCCCCGGGCGTGTTTTTTTATGCCTGAAGGAATACCGGGCAGGGCGCCATGCTGACGATAGGGTGCGGCATGATCACAGTCCCTTGGCGCTCAGCATCTCTTTGTAGCGCTGATGCAGCAGCTTGACTCGTTCCACATAGGCCCGGGTTTCGGCCAATCAATGAGGGATGCCGCCGTGCTTGTACTGTACCGGTCCTACAGCCCCTTGGCGCTCAGCATCTCCTTGTAGCGCTGATACAGCAGCTTGACCCGTTCCACATAGGCCCGGGTTTCGGCCAATGAGGGATGCCGCCGTGCTTGTACCGTACCGGTCCTACAACCCCTTGGCGCTCAGCATCTCTTTGTAGCGCTGATGCAGCAGCTTGACCCGTTCCACATAGGCCCGGGTTTCGGCATAGGGCGGTATGCCGCCGTGTTTTTGCACCGCACCGGCGCCTGCATTGTAGGCGGCGGTGGCCAGGGCCACATTGCCGTCATACTGCTTGAGCAGCCCCGCCAGGTATTTCACCCCGCCAAAGATGTTCTGCTCCGCCAGCAGGGCGTTGCCGACCCCGAGCTCGCGCGCCGTGGCGGGCATCAGCTGGGTCAGTCCCATGGCGCCCTTGCGGGAGACGGCCAGGGGATTGAAGGCGGACTCGGCATGGATCAGCGCCCGGATGAGGGCAGGCTCGACCTGATAAGCCTTGGCTGCCGCCTGTATGGTGCTGGCGTAGTCATAGAGGAAGAGGCCTGTCGTGCGCCAGTTGACCTTGGACGCCGGATCGCAGGCATAGCAGTCGTTGAACAGCAGCAGTTCGTAGTGACCCTGCTCCGGCATCATGTCGGAATAGCGTATGACCCCGTTCTTTTGTACCGACTTGTAGACCTGGATCTGACGGCTTGCAGACTTAGCGGGTTCAGGGGAGGGGAGCGGCGCCGTGGTGAGTGCCACGGTACGCGGCGTGGGAACCGGGGAGGAGACAGCCGTCTCCGGGGTCAGGATCACCACCTCTGCCGGTGGCGGTATCTGAGCCGGGGCTGCGTGGGAAAACAGCGGCATCATGCCCAGCAACATCCATGCTTTCAACGGCTTGCTCCTTAAGCCTCGTTAGCCACGTTGAGTAAAGCATTCGGGATGGCGCAGAACAAGTGCCCGTGAACAGGGGAGGCTGGAAATGCGATGGTAGAGGGACGTCCCGCCTGTGTGCTCACTCAGGACAAGGGGCGCGGCTCATGGCGTCAAGGGACGGATGATCGCAACCTCGTCTTTTCCATCGAGTTATTGGCTTTTTTGTAAGTTAAAGGCGTGTTATCTTGCTGTTGCTCCACTCTGGTCTGATCTCTTCGTGGAGCCAGCGAGCGAGCAGGAGAGGGCCGGTATGGCCAGAGCGAAATGGGCATGACAAGCAGGCGAGCGATGGAGCTCAGATTCGAAGAGTACTGTGATGCGGATCTTTCCCTCATCAGAGACTATTACGAGACGACGTTTTCCCACTATGTGCCGGATTTGGCAGAACGGATTTTTGTGGTCCGTGACGCGCACTGGTTGGTGGGGGCGGTGCGCCTGCGCGATGAACAGGATTATTACCACTTGTGTGGCTTTCGTCTGCTCCCTCACTACCAGTCCCTGGGGCTGGGGTCCCGCTTGCTGCAGCATGCCTGCCGCGATCTTTCCGACAAGCCCGTGATCTGTCACGCCCTGCCGTTCGAGAAACCCTTCTACCTCAAGGCGGGATTTGACCACCTTCCCCTGCATGAACTCGACGGGCCCCTCCACTCTCTCTATCACCAGCAGCACGAACAGGGTTACCAGATCGAGCTGCTGGTGCGTCAGGCGAAGGCGCCTGTTTTCAACTGACGTCTTATTGGGGTTTGGTCAGCAGGTGGATCTTGCCTGGTGACAGCTCCAGCCCCAGCAGATTTTCCTTGAGCCAGGCCTGATTGGGATCCTTGTCATCCAGCTTGTAGACAGGCTGGGTCTCCAGCCGTTTCTCCATGCTCTGCAGCAGCATCCTCAGCATGAAACCAAACTTCTGTTCCGCCGCGGCAGGCTCCAGCTTGTAATCGATGAGCTTCATGTTGTCGAGGAAGAGCGCACTCCTGGCCTTGTCGTAGCGGGGCCTCGCCTCATAGGTCATGTTGAGGCGCGCGTCGTACTCGGTCTGATCCGGGAGCGCGATTTTCAACTTGCCTTTGCCAAACACCCTGGCGGTATCCGGGCTCTGGCGACCAATCTGCACATCGCTCTGCTCGAGTTGCACATGGGCCTTGATGATGCCGGGCAATTCCAGCTGTTTGTCCACTTGCACCTGTGACTGCAGGTACTGATTTATCTGCTGCTCATTGATGTCATATGAGCCTTGACCTAGCATGGCCAGACTCAGCAGCATAGATTGCAGGATCATGCTAACGACCTGATAGAATGGGTGTGCCCCATAGCATACCATCCCGACCCTGTGGGGTCTGCCCGTGCCATCTGTCCAATACACCAAGGAGTCGCCTTGCTCGACGGTCTGGAATATGACATTCAGTTGCTGTTTTCCCGCTTTCTCGGCTGGTTGTTGCTGTTGTTTCACACCGTGATCGTGGCTGGGATCTCCCTGCGGGTGGTGATGAAGCGACGTCCCATCGGGGTATCCCTCGCCTGGTTGGCCCTCATCTATGCCATCCCCTTCGCCGGGGTCGGTTTCTACGTGCTGTTTGGCGAGATTCGCCTCGGTCGCAAGCGGGCGGAGCGGGCCCAGGCCATGTACCGTCCTTACGCCATCTGGATCCGCCAGCTCGCGCGCCTCTTCCCCCAGCACTGCTGCGAGGTGGGCAGCAAGGCACGCCCGCTCCACGATCTGATCCAGGGGCGCTTGGCCATGCCCATGCTCTCGGGTAACCGGATGACTCTGCTGCACAAGCCGAAGAGCATCGTAGAGGAGATAGTGCGCGACATCCGGGGCTCCTCCCAATCCTGTTATCTGGAGTTCTACATCTGGCACCCCGGCGGGGATGTGGACGAGGTGTGCGAGGCGTTGATGGAGGTGGCGGCACGCGGCGTGGATTGTCGTGTCTTGCTCGACTCCATCGGCAGCAAGACTTTCTTCCGCTCCTCCTGGCCCAAAACCTTGCGTGCCGCTGGTGTCAAAGTCGTGGAAGTGTTGCCGGTCGGCGCCTGGCGCATCCCGTTTCAGCGCCAGGACTTGCGCATGCACCGCAAGCTGGTGGTGATCGATGACAAGGTTGGTTACACCGGCTCCATGAACATGGTGGATCCCCGTTTCTTCAAGCAGGATGCCGGGGTCGGCCAGTGGGTCGACATCATGATCCGGGTGCAGGGCCCCGTGGTGCCGTTGATGTGGTCCACCTTCGTCTGGGACTGGGAGATGGAGACCGGCGAGCGGCTGCTCGACAGTCTGCAACATGAGCCGGAAGCCTGGCCACAGACCAACTATCGAGCCCAGCTCATTCCCTCAGGCCCCTTCGTCGGCGGTGACTGCATCCAGCAGAGCCTGCTGCTCGCCATCTACCAGGCTCGTCACCATCTGGTGCTGACCACCCCCTATTTCGTGCCGGACGATCCGCTGGCTGCGGCCCTCTCTTCGGCGGCGGCCCGCGGCGTGCTGGTGCAGTTAGTTCTGCCTGCGCGCAACGACTCCCTGATGGCCAACCACGCCAGCAACTCCTTCATGGAGGATCTGCTGGCGGCAGGAGTGGAGATATACCGCTATGATGCCGGACTGCTGCACACCAAGAGCGTGCTGGTGGACGATGATTTCGCCCTGGTGGGCACGGTCAACCTCGACCGGCGCAGTCTCTGGCTCAATTTCGAGATCACCCTGCTCATCGACAACCCGGTGTTTGTCGCCGAGATGAACCAGCTGGTGCAGGGCTACATGCTGGAGGCGACCCCCATGTCACTGACCAGGTGGCGTGCCCGCCCCTGGTACAAAAAATTGCTTGAGAACATCTTCTACCTGTTCAGCCCCCTGCTGTGACAGCCAGAGCGTGGAACCCAAGCCGTTGTCTGGCTTGTGTTGATGCCCATCCTCCCCGTAGAGTGCGCCCATGCACCCGCCATTGAACCATTGTGGAGAAACAGAACTGATGAAGAAAAAAGTGGCCTTGGCCGTCGGAGCCGTGTTGGTGGTGGGAGGGCTTGGCGCCTGCTGGTACACGGGCAATACGTTCGACCGGATCCTGGCCGAGCAGATCGCCAGGGCGCAGCAGGAGAGCGGAATCGAAGTCACCTGGAGCCCGGAGACGGAGAATCTGTTCACCCGCGACGGCGTGCTCAAGGTGGTGGTGCCGCCCCAGACGCTGGCGAGTTTTGATCCCCAGCTGGCGGGAAGCGAACCCATCGAGATGCAGTTCGCGTTCAACAGCCGCCTGTTGCCGCTCTATATCAAGAGCCACCTCCAGCTTGATACCGCACAGGGCACGCTGGCGCCCATCCTGACCTCTCTGGGGATGCAGCAGTGGCAACTGGGGGCCGAATCGGCGAGCAGCCTCTGGACCATGAGCAACAGTTCCCGCTTCTGGGTGAGTGACTTCAAGGTTAAGGAGGGGCTCAACGAGTTCACCTTCCTGCCCCTGAACGGCGACTATCGCGGGGATCTCGACGGCAATGGCCATCTCACCGCCCACTGGTTGGGGATGACGGTCCACGATGCCCAGAGCAAGACAGATCTGGCCTTGGCGGATCTCAAGGGCAGTGCCGACATGGCCGAGATCAGCGGGCTCTGGCTCTCTCCCCGCAGCGATGCGACCCTCACGGCCTTCACCCTGACCCAGCCGGGGAACGTCAAGATCACGCTGGAGGGGCTGACCACGGCCACCGAGCTGGCGGGGGACGATCTTCAGACGCTCTCCACTCGCTATCAGATGAAGGTGGCGACCCTCAACATGGAGAGCGAGGAAGACCGGCTCGCGCTGACCCAGGGAAATCTGGATCTCTCCCTCAAGGGGCTGGATCTCGAGGGGTATCAGACGCTGCAAGAGGCCAGCAGCAAACGGGTGGACGAAGCGGCCATCCAGGAAGCGCTGGACAAGATGCTCCAGAGAGGGGCCACGCTGGAACTGGCGGATCTGAGTGCGCGATTGAACGGTGAGCCTGTCAGCCTGCAAGGGGAGGCCAAGCTGGCGCCCACTACCCTGGCACAGTTGATGGGCAGCGAGGAGGGGATGCAGGCACTCTCCGGTCTGCTTCATGCCCACCTTGGGGAGAAGCTGGGCCAGGCCGTTCCCCAGTTGGCCCCCATGCTGGAGCAATTCACTGCCATGGGATATCTGAAGGCGCAGGAGTCACAGTTTCAGGCCGAGCTCAAGCTCGACAAAGGGGTCGTGACCGTCAATGGTCTGCCGCTGCACCCGTGAGTGCCGCGCAATGAAAAAGGCTCCCTCGGGAGCCTTTTTTCTGGGGTGCGCGCAGCCGCTTATTTGAACACGACGGTCTTGTTGCCGTAGACGAAGACCCGCTCGTTCAGCACCAGTTCCAGCGCCCGGCTCAGCACGGATTTCTCCACGTCGCGTCCGGCCTTGGCCATGTCATCGGCACTGAAGGTGTGATCAACGTGGATCACGTCCTGCTCGACGATGGGGCCTTCATCCAGATCGTCGGTGACGAAGTGGGCGGTGGCACCAATCAGCTTGACCCCGCGGTCGAAGGCCTGACGATAGGGGCGGGCACCGATGAAGGCTGGCAGGAAGGAGTGGTGGATATTGATGATCTTGCGCGGATAGGCTTCCACGAAGCTTGGGGTCAGCACACGCATGTATTTGGCCAGGATGACGTAATCCGGCTGGTAGCCATCGATGAGCGTGCGCACTTGCTCCTCATGCTCGGTGCGGCTGAGATCCTCGTGGCTCACGCAGTGGAAGGGGATGTCGAACTTGCCGGTCAGCTCGGCGAGGGTGTCGTAGTTGCCGATGACCGCGACGATGTCCATGTCCAGGGCGCCGGCATAGTTCTTCATCAGGATGTCGCCGAGGCAGTGGGTCTCCTTGGTCACCAGGATGACGATGCGCTTCTTGCCCGCCTTGACGAGACGACGCTGGGCGCCGGCAGGCAGGGCATCATCGAGGTCGGCCAGCAGGGTCTCGTCGTTGAAGCGCCCTTCCAGCTCGGTGCGCATGAAGAAGCGGCCGTTTTCGTGATCCACGAACTCGTCGTTCTTGTTGATGTTGAGCTGGTGCTTGTAGCAGATGTTGGTGATCTTGGCGATGAGACCCTTGGCATCGGGGCAATCGGTCAGCAGTATTTTCTTTTCCATCTCTGTCATGATTCCGTTTGTGATGTTGGCACCCGGTCTGCGCGGGCGCGCGCGTTTTTGCTGGCACTATGCCACAAACGAATTCAGAAAGGACAGCGCGCCGTGTATCGGGTGGTGCTCGCGCGAAAATTGCAGTGCAGCCAGCACCCGGTTTGTCTTTGATGGGTTTTTGGCTGGCATCCTGCGTCTTTTTTCTTTAGGCTGTCTGCGCTTATTCTCAGGGCGGGGCGAAATTCCCCACCGGCGGTATCCCGATGTGACTCGGGGAGCCCGCGAGCGCCCGACCCGGCATTCATCCGGGACGGGGTCAGCAGATCCGGTGAGATGCCGGAGCCGACGGTCATAGTCCGGATGAAAGAGGATAAGACAGATATTGCTGGCCAGACCCTGACGGGTTGGCCGCCGCATGGCTACTTCTGTCTGCCTTTCCATGCCCTGATTCTGGTCCTTGTCTTTCTTAGGAGTCTTACCATGAATCAGTCTCTACTCAGTGAATTCGGTGATCCCATTGCTCGCGTCGAAGCCGCGCTGGCCGCCCTGCGTGCCGGTCAGGGTGTGCTGGTGGCCGATGATGAAGATCGCGAGAACGAAGGCGATCTCATCTTTGCCGCAGAAACCATGACCAACGAGCAGATGGCCATGATGATCCGCGAGTGCTCCGGCATCGTCTGCCTCTGTCTGACCGACGAGCGGGTTCGCCAGCTCGAGCTGCCGATGATGGTGGAGGCCAACTCCAGCCACTATCAGACTGCCTTCACCGTGACCATCGAAGCGGCGCAGGGGGTGACCACCGGGGTGTCCGCCGCCGATCGCATCACCACCATCCGCGCGGCCATCGCCGACGGAGCCCGGCCCTCCGATCTGCATCGACCCGGCCATGTCTTCCCGCTGCGCGCCCGCACGGGTGGGGTGCTGACCCGCCGTGGTCACACCGAAGCGACCGTCGATCTGATGCAGCTCGCCGGGCTCAAACCTTACGGAGTATTGTGCGAGTTGACCAAGGAAGATGGCTCCATGGCCAGGTTGCCGGACCTGGTGGCCTTCGGTCGCCAGCACCGGATGCCGGTCCTGACCATCGAAGATTTGGTGCAATATCGTCAATTGCTGTCAGAACGTTCAGCCTGAGCCTCATACGAAATTGTAATAAGCCCAAATTTTGGTTACGCTTTGTGCGAACCTCATCGAAGGACACTCATTTTTGCTTAAAGTTTGTACGGAAAGTGTGCAACTAAAAAAAAATGAGGGTTTTAACGCATTTATCTGTGATGAGGCCTATCCAAACTATGATTTTTTTGTGCCATAATCACGCCGCTTGCTAAACGTCTGGCGAGTTAAAGGGAGCTTTTAAAAATGAAAAAAATGTTGTTGGTAGGTGTTGTTGGTCTGTCCGCTCTGCTGGGCGGTTGTGCAAACACCAGCGAACTGGAAACTTCCGTTCAGAATCTGTCTAACAAAGTTGACCAACTGGCTCAAGATGTTAGCGCTGTTCGTGCTGATCAGTCCAAGATCGCTGCTGATGTTGCAGAAGCCAAGCAAGAAGCTATGCGTGCTAACCAGCGCATCGACAACATGGCTACTTCCTACAAGAAGTAATCCATGCGAAAAAATGGCGCATTTCAATGCGCCATTTTTTTTTGCCTGAAATTCATCAAATTACCGCGTTTCCCCGCTGAAACCCGCCTGACAAGGCAATGCCGACGAATCGGCATCCCCTCTTCTGATTTTCCTGTCGCTCAATAGAGCAGGCTGTAGAGCTTGCGACGATAACTCTGCGCCGCCGGGTGCGCGCCCATGGTTGCCAGCACATCGAGATAGATCTTCTTGGCATCGCCAAAGGCGAGATCACGTTTGAGGATGGTGAACAACAGAGCCAACGCCTCCTCTTGTCTACCAACCTGGCTGTAGAGCACCGCCAGCTCCTGGGCGAGGGCATGGTCATCAGGCTGTTCAGCGTGGCGCAGCTCCAGGGCGCGCAGCTCAGGACTGTCGCTGGCCTGCAGCGCCAGCGAGAGGCGGGAGCTCAGGGTCTGGTAATGGTCATCCTGTGCCACCATGGGGATGGTCGAAAGCAGGCTCTGCGCCTCGTCAAGGAGATTGAGATCCAGCGTGGCCTGTATCAGCCAGAGCGTGATGTCGTGACGCTCGGGGGCGAGGCGATGGGCCTGGCCAAGATGGGTGTGCGCCACATCGGCTTGCCCGTTCTCCAGCGCCTGCTTTGCCTGATCGAGCAGCAACTCCTCCTCTTTGGGGGCAAAGGCGGCGAAATACTGGCGCAATGTGGCTTCATCCTGCGGCCCTTCCAAAAAGGCCTGTTCATCCGGGCGCCCCTGATGGAACAGCACCAGCGCGGGCAGTGCGCGCAGGGCAAGCTGGCTGGCCAGAGGCTGCAACTGGGGGTCGTTCATGTCGACTTTGGCAAGGGTCACCGCCGCATTGGCCGGGCCGACCAGCGCTTCCACTTGCGGGGTCATGGCTTGGCACTCCGGCATTTGGGGGGCGTGGAAATAGATGACGACCGGCTTTTTCATGGACGCATCGAGCAATTCTGCGTGGAAGTTCTGGGGAGTGATGTCGACGATCATGAGGCTGACTCTCGAAAAATGGTGTGGATCAACATGGGGTCCAGCGGGGTGGAATTCAAGCGCGTATCCAGCAGATGGGCATCGACCCGGCGGGTCGGGGCAGCCAGGCTGAGCCATCCGCTGCCCGCGGGCCAGTCACGGATTTCATAGTGGCGATTGTCGAGGTGATTATTGAGCTGCCATGCCTGCTCCGGAAGGAAGCTGATCTTGTCGAGCCCGGCGGAAATACCATCGCCATGGGCCTTGAGCACAGCTTCCTTGCGAGACCATAGCCGATAGAAGGCCGAATGTTGCTCCTCTCGAGGCTGGGTGTTCAACCATTGGTATTCGCTTGGCGCATAGAAGCGTTTGGCCAGCGGCAGTATGGGGCGGTGACGCAATCCCATCTCGATGTCCACCCCAAGGGGGCCCTCCTCACAGAGGGCGATCACCAGCCATTCTCCGCTGTGGCTGAGGTTGAACTGCCAGCGATGACTGAGCAGTGTCGGTTTGCCATGCGCACCGATGCCAAAAGTCAGGGCATCGGCCCGGCAATGGAGTCGCTCGGCCAGCAGGCGGCGCAGCAGCACCCGGCCGAGCAGGTACTCATGCTGGCGACCCGCCTGGTGGATCTCGTGCCAGTGACGGCGTTCATCCGGGGCGAGTTCGGATGCCAGCCTGATCATCAGGTCTGCATCAACGCTTGCCGTATTTAACAAATAGAGATCCGCAGATAGCATAATATTTCACTTAAAAATGGGGGTGAAATAGCGATAACAGTCCGTTTGATGCGCTCAAAACCGATGCTTTCAAGATTGTATATTGTTTGGGCATGATCACATAAATTGCGCTAAACAGAGCATTTCCTTGCAAAAATGTGAGGTCGATTGGGATTTTCGCTTGCCTCGATAGAATTCTTGGATATAGTCGGGTGCTGTTGCCTTATAAATTGCCCTTTCGGGCTGCATTTTAACAAGTTTCACTCTTTTTGCGGGGATAAAGGATTGCGCCACCTGATGCTACTGCTGGTCGCGCTCGGAATGGTAGGTTGTGCTTCGGCACCCCAACCCGAGGTCGCGAGCAAGATCGAGGTTTCCATGATGGAACCCGTGATTGAACCCGAAGTTTCGCCTACCCCGGATGTCAACGAAATCCTGACCGTATACAAAGAGTGGCGTGGTACCCCCTATCGTTATGGCGGTACCACAGAACGAGGTATCGATTGCTCGGCGTTTACCCGTGAAGTGTTCCGCAATGCCATCGGCATCGAATTGCCCCGCGATACCCGCTCCCAGGTCCACGAAGGCTCTCGCGTCTCCAAGCAGGATCTGGTCGAGGGGGACCTGGTCTTCTTCAAGATCAACCCGCGTCTGAACCATGTCGGCATCTATGTCGGCAACGGTGAATTCATCCATGTCTCCTTCCGTGCCGGCGTCACGCGCTCCAAGCTCGACAATGTGTATTGGCGCAACAAGTTCTGGCAGGCACGCCGGATCGATATCTGAGTCAGGCTGGACAAACGGCTCGCAGTACGGACTGTTTTTCCAACCTCACTTGAACCGGACCCTCAGGGTCCGGTTTTTTTATGGCCCTCTTTTAGACTTTCCCTGGCCGACTCTCTATAGTGTGGCCCCCTTGATCCTCGGCAGGTCCAGCATGACACCCCAGCAGAAAACCGGATTGCACCCGCGCAATCGCCATCAGGCCCCCTACGACTTCGACGCGCTCTGCCTGCGTACCCCGGCGCTGTCGCCTTTCGTGTTCGTCAACGAGCACGGCACCCGGACCCTGGATTTCGCCGATCCGGCCGCCGTCAAGGCGCTCAACCGGGCGCTGCTGGCGCTGCACTATGGCATCGAACACTGGGATCTGCCGCCTGGCTACCTCTGCCCGCCCATCCCGGGGCGGGTCGATTATCTGCACCGCGTCGCGGATCTGCTGGCGGAGAGCGCGGGATGCGTACCGACGGGCAAGCAGGTTCGAGTGCTGGATGTCGGTGTCGGGGCCAACTGCATCTATCCCTTGCTGGGCGCCCGGGAGTATGGCTGGCGCTTCGTGGGCTCAGACATCGATCCTGTGTCGGTGAAGGCGGCAACCCTGCTGGCCACCAGCAATGGATTGGGCAACCAGATCACATGCCGTCATCAGGGTAACCCCAAGCATGTCTTTCGCGGGATCCTGGGGCCGAAGGAGCACTTTGCCCTGACTCTGTGCAACCCGCCGTTTCATGCTTCTCTGGCGGAAGCGAGCAAGGGGACGGAGCGCAAGCTGCGCAACCTGGGCAAGGGCCAGGCAGTGGCCGGGGCGCCCGTGCTCAATTTCGGCGGTCAGAAGGCTGAGCTCTGGTGCGAGGGGGGCGAGGCGGCGTTTCTGGCGGCCATGATAGAGCAGAGCAAGGAGTTTGCCAGCCAATGCCTCTGGTTCAGCTCGCTGGTGTCGAAAAAGGAAAATCTGCCTGCCGCACGAAAGGCGCTGGCTCGGGTGGGGGCGCGGGAGGTTCGCGTGCTCGACATGGCGCAAGGCAACAAGGTGAGCCGGATCCTCGCCTGGAGTTTCCTGGACGATGAGCAGCGCAAGAGCTGGTGGACCGCCCAGGGGAGATGATCGAGGACGGGGCTCAGTGGCGACACGGGCCCCGTCTCTTTTTCAGCTCAGATGTTGATTCGTTTGCAGCCTTACATTCAATCGTTTTCCTGCCCGTGTTTGCTCGCATGTTAGTGACCACTTCGCGCCTGGTACAGGTGTACGCCGAGATTTTTTTGTACTTGCTGATGAAACTTTCATAAAATAGGACTGGTTAGACCTCTTTACAGGCTTTGAATCGAATAGGGATCGGTAAATGAAAGTTGTCGATTTTCTGAAGCACAAGCGCGAAATTCTGGCGCAACACCCCTTTGAGCTCAAGGATTGGCTCTCTCCGGCGATCCGCGACTACTGGCGTGAGTTTCAGCAAAAGGCACACCTTCACCCCTTGCTGGGAAGAGTGCTGGATCTGCAGGGGGAGTCCCAGGATGCCCGCCAGCAAGAGGCTGCCAGAGTCACCCAGGTAGCGAATGGCCAGCCTGCCCTGGCGCAGGATCCCGTGGTGGAGCTCGAAGGCGAAGCGGCGGCACTCTATGCCGAGTTGCAGACCCGCATCGGTGAAGAGACCCATGTGGGCGAGTGGTTGCAGGTCACCCAGGCGTTGATCAACCAGTTCGCGACCGTGACCGGCGATCATCAGTGGATCCACACCGATCCCGAGCGTGCGGCAGCCGAGTCTCCTTTCAAGACCACCATTGCCCACGGCTTCCTGACTCTGGCCCTGCTGCCCCAGTTGACCGGTTCGGTGGACGAGAGCACGCCGGAGTTCCCGACAGCTCGCATGGTGGTGAATTTCGGCCTGGAGCAGGTCCGCTTCCCTTACCCCATCAAGGTGGACAGCAATATCCGCGCCCGTACCAAGCTGTCGCGTGTCACGCCCATCAAGGGAGGCATCGAGCTCCTCAAGGAGATCAAGATAGAGATCGAGGGGATCCGTCGCCCTGGCTGCGTCATCGAGTCGGTCACCCGGATCTATTTCTGACGCGCTCGTCTTGCACCCATGAACACAGGCCCACTTTGGTGGGCCTGTGTCGTTTCTGGCGGGTCAGAAACTCGCTCCCAGGGTGATGAGGTGACGCCACTCTTTCTCGCTCACATCCCTGTGCAGGCCGTGGTAGTCGAGCCAGGCATCGTCCCAATCCAGTTCGCTTGACCAGGAGAGGCGCAGGTGATCGTTGAAATAGTACCTGAGGCCCAGGCTACCGCTGACGGACTGCTTTCTGGTCAGGTAGGGGGAGGGTTGATCGACGAATTTTTCATAACTGCCCTTGCCAAACAGCTCGAACTTCTCTTCCCAGAGTGCCAAGGGCTGCCGGTAGTCCCACCCCAGGCTGACGTAGGGGTAATTGATGATCCTGTCGTCAAACAGGTCTGAGTTGCTCCACACCTCCGGCCTGAAATAGGCACGTTCCAGACCGAGCTGGGTAATGAGCTCCAGCCGGCGTTGCCTGTCATTCCAGAAGCGGTAGCCGGGGCCGGAAGCACAGTCAATCTCCAGATAACCGGCATCGATCATGTTGTAATCGATGTCGACGGAAGATCGCAGGAACCAGTGATCGTCGAAGAAGAAGTCGAGCTTGGGTTTGAGCTTGTATTCGTGGCTGTCGGTGATGTTGTTCGCCGTTTCGTAGATGTACTCGCCATCCAGGCTGTAACGCCAGTCCAGATTGGCAAACTCGGTGGAGACCTTGAGATTGACGTTGTTGGTCTTCTTGGTGTTCTCCTTGAGCTTGATGTTGAGATCCCCGTTCCCTGTCAGCAGCCAGGCATTGGCCTCGTCAGGAGAGTCCAGCAGGGGGATCCCCGTCTTGGTAAGCGGCTTGGGTTTCTCCTGCTTGTCCAGACGCCATCGTTTGATGGCGTGGCGCGGGACCGTCATGGCCTGACTGTAGGCGGGCTTGATGCGGATCTGCTCGTCCGTGATCTCCTCTATGGTCCCGCTCACTCGATCGCCGTTGCGCATCCAGAGGATGTCCGCCATCGCCGCGGAGCCAGGCAGCAGAAGCAACAGGCAAACCACATGACCCGTTCTGTTCATGTTGGTCAGGCCTTCAGCCGCTCACGGGCTTGGGCAGCCCGCTCTTGTGCTCGAGCAGGGCGGTCACCCGGGCACTGTCGATGTCGGGGGCAGCGATGAACTGCTCGGCTTCGGGGGAGAGCACCAGCGGCGCCCCCTGTGCCATCTCCGCTTCGGTGCGGGAGAGGGGAGAGTGTACCTCCAGCCAGCGACGACCGTCGGGTTCCACCGCCATCTTGACCGGCTGGTTGATGACACGGACCGGGGTGCCGACGGGAACAAGACCAAACAGGGTTTCGATGTCATCCGGGCGCAGCCGGATACAACCCGCGCTGACTCGCAGACCGACCCCGAAATCCTTGTTGGTGCCGTGGATGAGGTAGTCCTTGTTGCCATAGCCAAGACGCATGGCGAACTTGCCGAGGGGGTTGTCGGGGCCAGGGGGGACCACGGCGGGCAGATCGATCCCCTTCTGCTCCAGCCAGGACTTGCGGACCATGGGGCCGGGCACCCAGGTCGGGTTGGGATTTTTCGCGATGACGGTGGTGGTCATCTCCGGCGTCTCGCGGCCGATGTCACCGATCCCGATGGGCAGCACCATCACCTCCTGCTTGCCCTTGGGGAAGTAGTAGAGGCGAAGTTCAGGCAGGTTGATGACGATGCCTTCTCGCGGCACGTCGGGCAGCAGCATCTGGGTCGGCAGAGTGAGCCGGGTGCCCGGGGTGGGCAGATAGGGGTCTACGCCGGGATTGGCTTCGAGCAGTGCCAGAAAGCCTGTCCGGGTATGCTTGCCGACCAGTTCCAGATGATCGCCAGGTTGTACGATGTAATCTTCCAGGGCGCCGATGAGACGGCTGTCCGCTGGCGGCAGGGGATAGGTGTTGGACCAGACAGGTGCGGCCCAGAGGCTGGCGGCGGCCAGCAACAGTGAGACGATACGAGTGTTGAGCATGGTTGTTCCTATCGGCTGGGGCGAGGGACGGGTTCCCTTCCAAAAAATGAGCAGAGATTGTCAACGAATCCCGCGGGGATTACCAGTCCGGCACCATGACTGCCGGGAGGGCGGTGGCGAGAGCGTCACCGGGTGTCACCGACCCATCAGGCTCGCCGTATTCACCCGCCCGGAACCGGGTACAGGGTGGAGACAGTGAGCGAGGAGGCGCTGCAGGGTGAACGTCACTAGTGTTGTGAGGGGCGGGATCGCCGGATGGCGGTTTTATCGCCAGTCGTCTGATCTGCAACGAGATTTACATTGATTTCCCGGCTAGGGTTGGGTCAATATGAGTGCCCGTGGAGAGATGCCGGAGTGGCCGAACGGGATTGACTCGAAATCAATTGTGGCAGCAATGCCACCCAGGGTTCGAATCCCTGTCTCTCCGCCATTTATTCCCCTCAAGCCCGCGCCCGTCGCGGGTTTGTCATTTCTACTGTCCATCCCCCGCCTCAGCCATCTCCCAATGTCTTTTCCGATTTGGGGCCTGTGGTCACGGGGTCGCGAAGTCTCACCCCATTCTCTCGAATGTCTATTCACCTGATTAGCCACTTGCCGGCCCAGACAGGTCTCCCGGGGTCATCACCAACATGGTGATGGGGCATGGGCCCGCACCTGCAGGGTCATCTGGCCGACCCCGCGAGCTCAGCCATCGCGATCCCCCTGATAGGCGCAGAAAGCCTGCGAGTCGATGTGTCCAGAGTTGGCTATTGGTGCTTGGTTTTCTATCCCGCAGCCATCATCAGAGCAACGTGGCTGCGGGTTGGAGACTCATGCCTTGCGGCTGGCGAGCTGGCGAAGGCGCTGGGTGCTCTGGTGCAGACTCTGGTGCTGCACCTCGTTCAGGGCGCAGTGCTTGAGCACGTACTCGGCGCTGGCCACCACCGTCTTCCAGCGCGGTGCCTTGGGCAGGGTGTCGAGGTTCAGGTACTTGTCGAGGGTGCGGGTCTGGGGACTGGAGCGGTCCATGTAGACCCGCCACAGCTTGCTCTTCTCCGCCAGCACTATCTTGCCCTTGCCGGTGCTCTGCTGCCAGGTCTCCAGGGTGAGACGCATGGTGTCCACCAGGGCGCGGCGCAGAGGTTCGTCATCCTGCTGGCGAATGAGATCGTCCGCCAGCGACCTGAACTCCCCTCCCAGCCGGCTCAGTTCCCCCAGCAACTGGCCATCCTCGATGATGGCCTGGCGAGAGAGGCTCTTGAGGGCGTTCTCCAGTGCAGCCATGCGATTGTCGTCCTGGCGCGGTTCGGTGCCAAGGGTCAGCGCATAGGCGTGCTGCCCCCCCAGGTTGATGGGCAGGGCGCGGGCGTTGAGGGTGTCTCGCTGGCCCGCCACCAGGAAGTCCAGCTCCCGCTCCGGCTGCGCGGTCATGTCGGGCCACTGGCTTGCCAGCGGGGCGGCCAGCCACTCGTCCAGCATCTGCCCCTCCATGGCTTCCGGCTCCTGACCCAGCAGGCGCGCCAGGGCCCGGGAGGCAAACAGCACCCCTCCTTGCTCATCGAGGAAGACCATGGGGTCGGCCCCCTCGCCAAGCAGGGCGAGGAGCCGCTCCTGATCCTGGTGCAGTTGCTCCTGGAGCAGCAGACGGTGCTCTATCTCCTGTTTGAGCAGGCGGTTCTCCACCAGGGAGGCGCGCCCGGCGCTGGCCTCCAGCAGGGCCCTCACCCGGGCGAACAGCTCCTCCTTGCAGAAGGGCTTCACCAGATAGTCGTTGGCTCCGGCGTTGAAACCCTCTTCAATCTCCTTGGGCTGGTTGAGGGCGGTGAGCAGCAGCACCGGCAGCTTCTCCTTGGGGTGCTGCTGGCGCAGACGGCGGCAGACGTCGAAGCCCGAGAGGGTGGGCATCATCACGTCAAGCAGGATGAGATCCACCGGCTCCTGAGCCAGCTTGGTCAGGGCGTCGTGGCCGTCGCTGCTGGGCAGGATGCGATAACCGCAGGGCTGCAGCAGGTGGCGCAGTATGTGCAAATTGATGGGCTCGTCGTCCACCACCAGGATGACGGGGGCATCTTGCGGCGGGGGCGGCAGATCCTCGCTCTCCCAGTCCGGCAGGATGACGGGCTGCTGGCGCACCAGCTGGTGCTCTATCTGGCGGCTGTCGAGGGTCAGACTGCCCGCCTTGCCGCTGGCCAGCGGCAGGGTGAAGGCGAAGGTGGAGCCGACGCTCGGCTCGCTCTCCACGAACAGCTCCCCCCCCATCAGGTGCACCAGCTGGCGGGTGATGGAGAGACCGAGGCCCGCTCCCTGCTTGCTCACTTCCGGGCTCATCTGCACCAGGGGCTCGAAGATGTGCTCCAGATGGTCCCTGGCGATGCCGATGCCGGTGTCGGTCACCTTGATGCGCAGGAAGTTGCCCTCCACCAGGGCGCTCAGCACCACCTTGCCCTGGGGGGTGTACTTGATGGCGTTGCCCACCAGGTTGTAGAGCACCTGCTCGAGGCGCTGCTCGTCCGCCAGCACAGGGGGCAGCTCGGCGGGGCTCTTGTCCACCAGGGTGAGGGGCTTGGCTTGTACCAGGTGCTGACAGAGATCCAGCACCAGCCGGATGACCCCCTTGGAGGAGACCGGCTGGGGGTGGATCTCCAGCTGGCCGTAGCGCATCTGGTGGTAGTCGAGCAAGTCGTCCACGAGGCGCGCCAGGCCGTCGGCGCTCTTGATGATGAGGCCGAGCTGTTTCTGCTGCCCTTCGGTCAGGTCCTGCTGGCTGGCGAGCATGGACTCGGCCATCCCCTTGATGCCGTGGATGGGGGTGCGCAGCTCGTGGGAGGTGTTGGCCAGGAGTTCGTCTTTGAGCTTGTCCGCCTGTTGCAGGCTGAGGTTCTGCTTGTGGGTCAGCTTGACCTGCTGTTGCAGCTCCTGGGTCTGGCGTTCGATGAGCTCGATCTTGTCCTTCACCGAGCGCTGCATGTGGCGAAACGCCTGGGCCAGCCGGTCGATGTCATCGTCGGTGCGGGGGATGGTGATGGGGTGATCCAGGGCGCCGTCCGCCACCTGTTCGGCGGCGGCGGTGAGGGATCGCAGGGGCGCCGTGATGGAGTGGGAGAGCCAGCGGGAGAAGAGGATCAGCAGCAGCAGTGAGCCTGCCCCCAGCAGGATCACCAGGGTCTCGAGCTGGCGGATGGGGGCATAGGCCTCGCTGGTGGAGATCTCGGCGATGAAGGCCCACTCGGTATCGAACACCTTCACCTGGGTATAGGCGGCCAGCACCTCGTCATCGTGGTAGGAGAGGAAGGGGCCGACCCCCTGCTCCCCGGAGAGGGCCTTGATGATGAGGGGGGTCTGCAGCGGTCGGAAGTCGGGGCTGAAGCTGTTCTCCACGCTGAATTCGGGGGCGAGCCAGGCGTTGGCGCGCATCCGCTTGTCCGGGCCGATGAGAATGGTCTCGCCGGTTGCGCCGAGCCCCTCCCGCTCCGCCATGATCTGGTTGAGCTTGTCCGGCAGCAGCTCGAAGATGACCACGCCGCGCACATAGTCGTACTGCATCACGGGAGCGGCGAGGTAGGCGACCACCTGGCCGGTCAGCTCGTTGCGGCCAAAATCGGTGAACTCGAAGATCTGCTGGGGCTTCTGGCCGCCATCGAGGCGGCGCTTGATCTTGGCGAAGGTGTTGCCAAGACCGCTGGACTGGTAGGGGCCCGAGAGCAGGTTGGTGGCGAAGTTGGCCTGCTTGGTGACCGAGTAGACCACGTCACCGTTGAGGTCGACCAGGAAGATGTCGCTGTAGTTGGATTTGCGCACCATGTCGGCGTAGCCGCGATGGAAGCGCTGGTGGACGCGGCCATACATCTCGTCCGCCAGGATGAGGGCGCTGATGGAGGGCTCTATCTCCACCTGACTGTCAGGCTGTTGCAGCTTGTCCCAGGAGCCCGGCACATAGCGGGCCTGGGCGCGGGCGCGGGCCTCCTGCGGCGTGGTGCCGAGCTTCTCGAAGGCGCCGGTGAAACCGTAGAAGCGACCGATACTGTTGCCGGCAAAGTCCTGCTGGGAGAAGTTGATGATCTGCTCCTTGAGGTTGCCGAAGTAGTCTTGCAGCTGGTTTTTCTTGATGTTGCGCACCGAGACCAGATGGTTGGAGGTCTGGGTGGTGAGATCCTTGCCGTGGCTATAGAGGAAAAACAGGGTGACGACCAGGAAGGGCACCAGGCCCAACATGAAAAAAGCCAGCATCAGCTGCGGTCTGAGCCCCCGAGGCCTGAAGTTCCATTTCATCGCATGATTTTCAATTGAGAATCCAGTTACTAAGCGCGATGAGTTTCTGACTAAAGGCTAACTATTTCAATGGCTTTATCTTAAATTCGCTCGTCGGGTCACAGGGAGCGGGGGGATTTTCGACCAAGGCGTCTAAAGGGTGAGCAAACAGCACGAGAAAGGGCTCAAAGTGAGAAAAAAGGGTTGTGCCCGGGCTCGGGGTACGTATAATGCGCCTCGTTGTCAGGTAACTGGCACGCAAGCAGTCATGCGGGAATAGCTCAGTTGGTAGAGCACGACCTTGCCAAGGTCGGGGTCGCGAGTTCGAGTCTCGTTTCCCGCTCCAATACTCCATGGCACCAACCATGGACATCACTCTCAAGGCAATGCCTTGTCAGCATGGCGCGTTAGCAAAGCGGTTATGCAGCGGATTGCAAATCCGTTTAGTCCGGTTCGACTCCGGAACGTGCCTCCATATTCTCCCTGTTTTCCACGTCACTGACGTTGTCCATCCGCCATGGCGGCCCAGGATGATGCTTCATTGCATGTCAGTCAGCCGTGAACAACCCTCCCGTTGCCACGTCTTGTGCAGATGCTGATCCATCTCGGCCAATGCCTCGCCCCTGGATCCGGACCTCTCTTCGCCCCCCTGTTCTGCCAGTGCGGCCATCTCCTTTATCAGCAAACCGCATTGCCACAAGCTGGCGGTGGGGACCCCGTGATACGGGATGTCGATGGCATCGTCACGATTGAGCCGCCACTCCTGCCACTGGCTCCAGGCGAGCACGCCCAATGCCCCCAGCAGCGCCGCATCTGCAAGTTTCATCCTGTGTTCCCCCGTTCTGGTCCAGTCCTCGTTAACTCTGGAACAGGGGCCGCGTTTTGCCACCTTTGTTGTTTTTTAGTTAAAGAATGTAACCCGGTTTCATTTTTAGGCTTTTAGACCCATTTTTTATCAAAAAATGGCGCTGTCGGTGTAGTAATCCTACAATGATTGGCGTAATCTTTGTTCAGTGGTCTTACCAGTGAGGCGTTACATCATGTTTCATCCCTTCTCCCTGACTCAGATAATCCTTCGCCGCATCTTCGTCCTGATGGCGGGTCTGCTCGCCTTCCCGGTGATGCTGTTTCGCCGGGATCGCGCCCGTTTCTACAGCTACCTGCACCGCATCTGGAGCAAGACCAGCACCAAGCCGGTCTGGCTCAAGATGAGCGAGCGAGGGGAGCGGATCTTCTACTGATCCTCCCCGTGACGCCCGCTTCACCCGGCGCCAGACTGGCGTAACAGGCAGGGCGCACCTCCCGATATAAAAAAACCGACACCCTGGTGTCGGTTTTTTTATGGGGCTCGAACCGCCACCGGCCTTGTATCCATGGCTGGCCCACGTTGTCTCTTGTCCCGGTGAGCGACCCTTTATGCCGCAAATGCCAACGCATTCTCAGCCGCGCCCGTGCGACATGGCGGGAGGAAGGGCTGGCGGTATTCAGGGCGCAGGCCCCAGGGTGGCCAACGCCGCGCGCAGACGGGCGAGGCCGATGGGCTTGAACAGGCAGTCGTTCATGCCGGCGGCGAGGCAAAGCTCCCGCTCGCGAGGCTGGGCATGGGCGGTGAAGCCCCAGACGGGCAGGTCATGGCCGAGGGCTCGCAGGTTGCGGGTCAGCTCGAAGCCGTCCATCACCGGCATCTGGCAGTCGGTGATGACCAGATCGAAGGGGTGGCTGGCGAGGGCGCGCAGGGCCTCCAGGCCATTGCTGCGCACACTGACGTCGTGTCCCAGGTGCTTGAGCTGCTGGCGCAGCAGGATCTGGTTGGCGTGATTGTCATCGACCACCAGGATATGCAGCCGATGGGGGAGGGGTTGAGCCTGGTGGGGCTGGGGCGCCGGGATTGCCGTGATCGGGGCGGGGGGTTGCTGGGTGAGCGTCAGGGGCAGCCTTATCTCGAGGCGGGTGCCTTCGCCGACCTGGCTGTGAACGGCTATCTCCCCCCCCATCATCTGGCACAGGATGCGGGCGATATTGAGGCCCAGCCCGCTGCCGGGGAACTGGCCCTGGCCGTGGGCGCGATAGAAGGGGGTGAAGAGCCGGGGCAGCTTGTCCGCGGGAATGCCGGCTCCGGTGTCGGTGATGGTGAGGTGCAGCACAGGAGGCTGCTCGCCCCCGGTCAGGGTGGCGGTGATGGCGACCCGGCCCTGCTCGGTGAACTTGATGGCGTTGCCGATGAGATTGAAGAGGATCTGGCGCAGGCGAAGGGGATCGATCAGCACCCTTGGCATGGGGGTGTCGGGCAGCTTGACCTCATAGATCAGTCCCTTCTGCTCGGCCATGCCCGCAAAGACCCGGGTGACGGACGAGAGCAGGGGCGCGAGATCGCAGGGGGTGGGAGTCAGGGTCATCTGGCCCGCTTCTATGGAGGCGATATCCAGGCTGTCCCCCAGCAGATCCAGCAGGCCGTTGGCGGAGTCGGCGGCGATGCGCAGCAGCTCGCCGCTGTGACGGCTGAGAGCGGGATCCTCGGTGGCCAGCTCCAGCATGCCGAGGATGGCGTTCATGGGGGTGCGGATCTCGTGGCTCATGGTGGCGAGGAAGTCGCTCTTGGCGCGGCTGGCGCTGTCGGCCTGCTGTTTGGCCTCGCGCAGCGCCTCTTCCAGCCGTTTGCGGTCCGTGATGTCTATCCAGCCGTCGATCACCCCGCTGATGGCCCCCTCCCCGTCGAAATAGGGCACCATCCAGTGATAGATGTCGCTCTGGGTGCCTCTGTGATGGAAGAGGCGATCCGCAAAGATGGGCTGCCCCTCCTGCAATACCCTGGCAAAGTCCTGCTCCAGCACGGCGATGCTGCCTGCATCGAGCACCCCTGACAGCCCCTGGGCGAAGGGCTGACCCAGGATGGCCTTTGGCTCGGCGCCGAGCTGGGTCAGGTATTTGCTGTTGCACAGCAATACCTTGCCGCTCTTGTCCCGCACGACGATGGGGTGGGGCAGGCTCTCCCCCAGCGCCCGGATGAACCTGACATGGGCCTCCAGTTGCTGGCGGGAAGCCTGCTCGGCGCTGGCCATCCGCTTGAACATGCGGTTGCGATAGAGCAGCACCAGCGCCAGGGTGAGGAGCCCCACGAACACCAGGTAGACGATGTGGGCGTGGCGATCCATGAAGCCGGGCACCGGCAGTTTGCGGTTGCGCCACTCGTAACTCATCATGGCGAGCTCGTTGGGGGGGATGGCGAGGATGGTCTTGTCGAGGATCCCCATCAGCATCCCCTGTCCGGGCAGGCTGGCAAACCCCATCCGGATCGGCTCGTCATCGGCGGGGCCGGCGATGCGCAGGGGGCTCTGGGGATCATTGTCCAGCGCATGGCGGGCAAAATAGAGGGGCACGATGGCGGCATCCACCCGTCCCTGGGCGAGCACCTCCATCGCTTCTGCTGCACTCTCCACCCGGGTGATGCGGCTGCCCTCCAGTCTCTGTGCGAGGGGCACATGGTGCGTCATCGCCACCGTCTTGCCCGCCAGACGCCGGATGGTGTCGATCCCTTGTTCCTCCTGGCGGGTGAGGATCACATAGATGTTGTCGGTGGCGTAGGGCACCGAGGTGCGCAGCCCGTAGTGTTCGGCCACCTGCTGGGAGATGGCGCCGATGAGGTCGATGGCGCCTGACTGCATGGCTTTTGCCAACTGGCGCTCGGAGTCTGCCCGCACGAACTCGAAGGTGAGGCCGGTGCGTGTGCGGATCTTGTCCAGCATGTCCACCGTCATGCCGACCAGCTGGCCGTCATGATCCAGGGCGCCATAGGGGTAGAGGTTGTCCATCAGCCACACCCTGATGGGGGCGCTTGCCGCATCCAGGCCCGCTCGGCGGCATCATAGAGATCGGCGCTTCGCTCGCTCATGTCGCGGATGGGCCCGTTCCACTGGGTGAAGAGGGTATTGCGCGCCCGGTCGTCGATGGCCGCCAGCCCCCGGTTGACCAGGCTGAGCAGGGCGGGCTCGGTGGCCGGGACGGCAAAGCGGAACTCGGCAGGCGCCAGATCGGGCGGGGCCTCGCCCCGCTGGCGAAGGTTGTCGAAGCGCTCGCTGTTGAGGTAGTGGGTGGCGTGGGCATCCCCCAGCAGGATGTCGTCGCGGCCGAAGAAGACCGCATCGAACGCCTCCATGTTGGAGGGATAGGTCACCAGGGTGAGGGTGGGGTAGTAGCGTCCAAAGCGCGCCCTGTCTATCTGATCCCGGACGGCGGCCACCCGCTGTCCCGGTGTGAGCAGTGCCCCCCGATAACGTCTGGGCACGGAGAAGACGAGGGGGCTGCTGAAATAGGGGTTGCTCAGGCGGATCGCCCGGGTGTCACTGTCCGCCAGGGTGAGATTGCCGAGGCTGGCGAGGTGTATCTCCCCCCGTGCCAGAGCACGGAGCAGGTGCGCCTTGTCGGGGAAGGCGCTCAGGGCAACGGGTTTGTCCAGCATCCGGGCCAGCAGGTCGATGTAGTCGGCACTGAGCCCCTCGACGCGCTGGCGAGCGATCATGGTGAAGGGGCGGTAGTCCTCTTGCAGGATGCCGACCCGCAGTTGGGACTGCTGGCGCAGCCATCCGAGCTCCGCCTCCGACCAGCGGGGAGGCAGCGGGGCGGGATCGTAGCGGCTGTGCAGGGTCAGGGCCTGCACAGGTTGAAGGCAGAGCAGACAGAGCAGGATCAGTGTTCGATATAGGTTCATCTAGCCACCCGACGCGACAGCCATCCCTGCCAAGCCTCATCCAATGGCGGCCATTCTACCGGAAAATGGCTATAACGAGTCCGCTATTTCTCCACGCGCGTCGGCGAGAGCACGTCAAGCAGGGCGGCCTGGCCGCCCCGCCCTCAACCGAACTGGTAGGCCCCCATGTAGAGGCTACCGTAATCCCAGCTGTCGTGCAGCTTTCGGGGTCTGTCGGCCCCCGCCGCGCCGAGCGCCACAAACAGGGGGCGCAGGTGATCGTCGTGGGGATGGGATTCCACCGCGCCCGGCGCCCGGGCCCGGTACTCTTCCAGCGCCCCCCTGTCTCCCTCTGCCATGGTCTGCTCCAGCCAGCGAGCAAACTGACTGGCCCACTGGGGAACCGGCGAGCCGTCCGGCCCGAGGGCACGGAGGTTGTGGGTGATGGCGCCGGAGGCGAGGATGCCGATCCCTTGCTCGCGCAGCCCCTGCAATGCCTCCCCCAGTTGCCACAGCTGGGCCGGGGTGAAGCTGGCCGGGATGGCGATCTGCACCAGGGGGAGTTCACTGTCCGGATCCATCAGGGAGAGGGGGGACCAGACCCCGTGATCGAGCTCGCGGCGCACCGGGGTGGCGGGCAGGCCGGCCAGCAGCAGCTGATCGCTCACCGCTTCCTGCAACCATTGCGGGCTCGTCGCGGGCCAGCGGATCTGGTAGAGGGGCTCGGGGAAGCCGTAGAAGTCGTACATCAGGGCCGGGCTGGGCTCGACGTTGATCTGCAGCTCGCTTCGGCTGAACCAGTGGGCCGAGATCACCACCAGCCCTCTGGCACCCTCGAGGCGCAGTTGCTTCAGGAACCGGGTCGCGGGCTGATCGCGCAGGACCAGATCCGGGGCGCCGTGGGAGATGAACCAGACAGGGGCGATAGACATGACAGACTCCATATGCGTTGTGCCGATGCGCGCGGCGCACCGACAACCCGAGGCCAGGGCGACATGCCGCTGACGATGTGGTCATTATCTGCCCCTATTGATGGGTTAACAATCAGGCTTTAAGGATAAGCACTCTTCACTTTTGGTTGATAGTCTGGCGTCAGGGCGAGGGAGACCGGGGCAGAAACGACAACGCCGGCGCAGTGCGCCGGCGTTGTGATCAGGGTCCGTCGGACGTGGCCCCTGACGGGATGCCCGCAGCGCCACCGCCAAGATCAACGCGGGCCCCGGGCGGGTTTATTGAATGCCCAGCAGCTCCACGTCGAAGATGAGGACTGAGCCCGGCGGGATCTTGCCGGCGGCTCTGTCGCCATAGGCCAGGTTGGCGGGGATGTAGAAGCGGGTCTTCTCCCCTTCCACCATCAGTTGCACCCCTTCGGTCCAACCCTTGATCACCTGGTTGAGGCCGAACTCGATGGGTTCGCCACGGGCGACGGAGCTGTCGAACACGGTGCCGTCCAGCAGCTTGCCCTCGTAGTGCACCTTTACCTTGCTGGTGGCGGTGGGGTGAACGGTGCCGGTGCCCGGGGTCAGCACTTCGTACTGCAGGCCGGAGGCGGTGGTGGTCACCAGGGGTTTTTCCTGGTTGCTGGCGAGGAACTCGGCCCCCTTGCGCACGTTCTCTTCCGCCAGCTTCCGGTTGTTGCTGCTGGAGTAGAAGTAGTAGGCGGCGCCGGCGATAAGAAGGGCTATCAGAATGAATTTCATCGGGTTTTCCTGTTCCTTGAAATCAGAGTGCAATGAAGGGGCATCTTATCCCAGCCGGGGAGGGAGGGCGAGGGGGGATGCCGGAGGATGTGACCGGACGGGCAAGGCACCGGGGGCATGATGCCCCCGGTTCGGATTTACTTGACGGCCACCATCATCAGGGCGGGCAGGGCGAAGAAGAGCCCGGCCACGTAACCCAGCGCCAGCAGCTTGTTCTCGCTGCCGACCCGGGCCAGGGTTTCGGCGGCCTTGATGGGCAATTCCCGCAGGAAGGGCACCCCGTAGATGAGCGCCACGGCGAAGACGTTGAACAGCACATGCACGAAGGCGATGGTCAAGGCCAGCTGGGCGCCGGCGCCGCTGATGGCGGTGGCCGCCAGCAGGGCCGTGATGGTGGTGCCGATGTTGGCCCCCAGGGTGAAGGGGTAGAGCTGACGGGTGTTGAACACGCCGCCGCCCGCCAGGGGGATCATCAGGCTGGTGGTGGTGGAGGAGGACTGTACCATGACGGTCACCAGGGTGCCGGAGGCGATGCCGGTGAGCGGACCACGGCCCAGCGCCTTGTGCAGCAGCTCCTTGGCACGGCCCACCATGACCCGTTGCAGCACCTTGCCGAGGGCGGTGACGCAGCCGAGGATGAGCAGAATGCCGATGACGATGGTGGCGATGGCGGGGCCCTTGCCCGGCAGGAAGGCGACGGCACCGTCGATGAGATCCAGGGACGGGGAGATGAGGGGCTTCATGAAATCCATCCCCTTCATCGACATGTCGGCGGAGCCCAGCAGCAGGCTGGCAATCCCTTCCGCACTCTTTTGCAGCAGACCGAACATCAGCTCCAGGGGCAGGAAGATGAAGACCGCCAGCAGGTTGAAGAAGTCGTGCACGGTGGCGGCGGCGAAGGCGCGGCGAAACTCGCCTCTGTCCCGGATGTGCCCCAGGGAGACGATGGTGTTGGTGATGGTGGTGCCGAGGTTGGCCCCCATCACCATGGGGATGGCCATGGCCATGGGCAGGCCCCCTGCCACCAGACCGACGATCACCGAGGTGACGGTGCTGGAGGATTGCACCAGGGCGGTGGCCAGGATGCCGAGCAGCAGCGCGACGAAGGGGTTGTTGGCAAAGGCGAAGATCTGGGCCGCGCCCTCGGCGCCGCCGGAGAAGCCCTTGAAGCCGTGGGAGACGGCGCCAACGGCGACCAGGATCAGGTAGATCAGCGTGATCACCGCGAGCCAGTTGAACAGGGGGCCGGGACGACGGATCTGCTGGGGTGCGGAAGATGCGGTGCTGTGCATATGGCCTCTTGGGGTCGTTCTGCGTTGAAAATGGACGGGCGCATTACAACAAGGCTCCATGACAGAAATATGACAACGTGACACTTTTATGATGCTTTGGTGACAGGGCGGCAGGGGGCGTCGCAGACAAAAGGTGTCGGAGCAAACGCCGATATGACGCCATCCGGCTCATCACCGGCCCCTGCCCTTGCACTGGGATCCCAGGGTTATATGCTGCCGGACTTTCCTGTCTTGAAACTGAGGAAGTGATGATGCGTGCATGGGTTTTGTGCCTCTCCCTGGGTCTGCTGTCTGCCGGTGCGCAGGCCAGCGTGTTCAAGTCCGAGTGCAACCTCGACAAGGCGGTCAGGAACGAGGCGATGAACGCCACCCTGGGGGTCAAGGGCAACTGCGATGCCGACAAGCTGGTGCGCAAGCAGAAGGAGAAGGCCAATGCCGAGGTGAAGAAACACACCACGGACGTGCTGGACAAGAAGACGGCGGGACTGAAAGAGACCAGGCAGCACACCAATGCGGCCCTGAACAAGCAGAGTGCCGGCGTGAAGCAGGCGCAGGACAAGGTCAACCAGACCCGCAAGGATGTCAACGCCGTGACCAGGGATCCGGTCAAGGCGGCCGCCACGGCCGTGCTCAATCAGGGGTGAGGGTCCGCGCACCGGACGTCTGAATGCAAGAAGGGGAGCCATGGGCTCCCCTTCTGTTTGGGCGTGTGTGCCGACTTACTGGCCGTCGGCCGCTTCCTCGTACTGACGGAAGGGGATGCGGAACACGGCGAGGCGCAGGAAGAGGTAGGTGACCCCGATCCCCGCCCAGATGAGGCCAAGCTCCAGGGAGCTCTGCTCCAGGTTGATCCAGAGGGCGCCGATGGTGGCGGCCCCCAGCAGCGGCAGCACCAGGAACAGCAGGTGCTCCTTGAGGCTCTTGTTGCGCTTCTCGCGCACCCAGAACTGGCCGATCACCGAGAGGTTGACGAAGGTGAAGGCCACCAGGGCGCCGAAGTTCACCAGGGCCAGGGCCATGTCCAGATCGAAGGAGACCGCGGAGAGGGCCAGGGCCCCCACCAGCAGCACGTTGATGGCCGGGGTGCGCCAGGTGGGGTGGATATAGCCGAACACCCGCTCCGGGATCATGCGATCGCGCCCCATCACGTAGAGGATGCGCGACACGCCGGCGTGGGCCGCCATGCCGGAGGCGAGTACGGCTGCGGTGGTGCACACCAGCACCACGCTCTGGAACAGGGTGCCACCCACGTAGAGGGCGATCTCCGGCAGCACGGCGTCCGGCTCCTTGAAGCGGGCCAGATCCGGGAAGAAGAGCTGCAGGCTGTAGGAGACGGTGACGAAGATGATGCCGCCGATGAGGGCCGTCAGCACGATGGCGCGGGGGATCACCTTGCCGGCATTCGGGGTCTCTTCGGAGAGGGAGCTCAGGCCGTCGAAGCCCAGGAACGAGAAGCAGAGGATGGTGGCGCCGGTGAACAGCGGCAGCATGCTGGCAGACTCCACATGGAACGGACGGCTGCTCATCAGGGTGCCGGCCCCTTCACCGTGACTCAGGCCCCAGGCGATGAGGCCGAGGAAGGTGACGATGATGGCGATCTGGATTAAGACGATGAAGCCGTTGAGGTTCGCCACCAGCTTGATACCGCGCAGGTTCAGGAAGGTCATCACGGTCACCAGACCGAAGATGAAGATCCAGGGCTCCACGGTGGGGAACATGGCGGTCAGGTAGATCTTGGCCAGCAGGATGTTGATCATCGGCATGAACATGTAGTCCAGCAGGGAAGACCAGCCCACCATGAAGCCCACATAGGGGTGAAACACCTTCTGGGCATAGGTGTAGGCGGAGCCTGCGGACGGGAAGCGGCGCACCAGGTGGCCGTAGCTGAACGCGGTCAGCAGGATGCCGCCGAGCGCCAGCAGGTAGGCGGTGGCCACGCGACCATCCGTGATGTCACCGACGATGGCGAAGGTATCGAATACCGCCATGGGCGTGAGGTAAGCCAGACCCATCACCACGACCTGGAACAGGGTGAGGGTCTTGAGCAGCTTGGCACCGGCCATCACGCTTTCTCCTCTGCACAGGCCCCGTGGGCGAGATGGGACGGGATCAGGGACGCGGGAACGCGTCGCTGGACACAGGGGGCGCCCATCTGTGGCACAGATGCGTGGCGCACGCCGGCGGGGACCGGCAGGAAAGCAGTGAAATGCCCCATGTTTTTCCTCACAACGTCGGGAGATTGCTTGGCAATCTGGGTATCAATTCCGGCACATGGCCGGCCTCTTGGTGAATGGTGGTGTGCCCCAGAAAAGCAAAGAACCGATGTTGTTGAAACATCGGCTCTCAAGGGGCGCCGTATTGTGCCCTCAGGGGGGGGAGGAGACAAGTGAAAAAGGCCGTCAGCGGGGAATTTGTTCCCCCGGTGAGCGATCACTTCGCCACCGCTGCCGGAAAGTCGATGACAACCTTGTCATCAGACGGCGCCCTGCTTTGCCACCATGCGAAACCGGCGCCCTGGGGGCGCCGGTTTTGCTCAGGAGGCGTCCTGCTCGGGGCGGCCGAGGCGGACCCGGAACACGGTGAGGCGCAGCAGCAGGTAGATGGCGCCGAGGGCGGCCCAGATCAGCCCCAGCTCGAAGGAGGCGGGCTCCAGGTTGAGCCAGAGCACCCCGATGCAGGCGGCGCCGCACAGGGGCAGGGCGAGGAACAGCAGGTGATCCTTCAGGGTCTTGTTGTGACCCAGCCTGAGATAGAAGTGGGCAATCACCGCCAGGTTGACGAAGGTGAAGGCCACCAGGGCGCCGAAGTTGATGAGCGCCAGCGCCATCTCCAGATCGAAGGCCACCGCCGAGAGGGCCAGCATGCCCACCAGCAGCACGTTGAGAGCCGGGGTCTGCCAGGTGGGGTGGATGTAGCCGAAGACGCGGCTCGGCAGGGCGCGATCCCGGCCCATCACGTAGAGCAGGCGCGATACCCCGGCGTGGGAGGCGAGCCCCGAGGCGAGCACCGCCACCGTGGTGCAGACCAGCACCACCGCCTGGAACAGCTTGCCGCCCACATAGAGGGCGATCTCCGGCAGCACCGCATCCGGCTGCTGGAAGCGGGAGATGTCCGGGAAGAAGAGCTGCAGGAAGTAGGAGACCGAGATGAAGAGCACGCCGCCGATGAGGGCGGTGAGCACGATGGCCCGGGGGATCACCCGATCCGCGTTCGGGGTCTCCTCCGACAGGGTGGTGATGGCGTCAAACCCGAGGAACGACAGGCAGAGGATGGAGGCGCCGGTCAGCAGGGGATTGATGTGCATCTGCTCGGAGAAGAAGGGGCGGCTGCTCGCCACCGTGCCCAGCCCCTCGCCGTGGCTCACGCCCCAGGCGATGAGGCCGATGAAGACGGCGATGATGCTGAACTGCATGATGACGATCAGGCTGTTGAAGTTCGCCACCAGCTTGATGCCCCGCAGGTTCAGGAAGGTCATGACGGCGGCCAGGGCCAGGATGTAGGTCCAGGGGGCCACGCCGGGGAAGAGGGCCTCCATGTAGATCTTGGCCAGCAGCATGTTGATCATGGGCATGAACATGTAGTCGAGCAGGGAGACCCAGCCCACCATGAAACCCACATAGGGGTGGAACACCTTCTGGGCATAGGTGTAGGCGGAGCCTGCCGAGGGGAACTTGCGCACCAGGTGGCCGTAGCTCATGGCGGTGAACAGCATGCCGATGAGGGCGAGCAGGTAGGCGGTCGGCACATGGCCTTCGGTGATCTCGGTGACGATGCCGAAGGTGTCGAACACCGCCATGGGGGTGAGATAGGCCAGCCCCATGATGACCACGTGCCAGAGTTTCAGGCTTTTTTTCAGACCGGCGGGGTGCGGGTGCATCAGGCGATCCCCCGCAGGCAGGCTGACGGGATCAGGCTGACGGTGAGGTCATCCTGCACGGTGGGGGCGCCAGTCCGGGATGCGGACGGATGGCGCAGACCGGCGCGGGCCGGCAGGAAAGCGATGATATGCCCCATGGAGTTCCTCACTAAGAAGCGGGTGTCGTGAGATGGCGTGCCACCTCGTTATCATTTCCGGTCTGTTCCGGCCTCGTTATGGATTTGTTTGGCGCAAAAAAAGAACCGGGCTCCGATGAGCGGACGGTCCTTGAATACGGCGGCGCATTGTGCATTCGTGATGCCCCCTTGACAAGCATATCAAGGGAGCAAAAACGCATTTTTTTGCACGTTGGCGAACGCGGTCTTCCGGATCAGGCCAGGGAGGCGGACAGGGCCTGCTCCAGCAGGTCGAGCCCCTCGTCGACGATGGCTGCCGGGGCGGTCAGGGGGGCGAGGAAACGGATCACGTTGCCACGCACGCCGCAGGCCAGCAGCACCAGGCCCCGCTTGCCTGCCTCGGCCACCAGCCGCTTGGTGAGATCCGGGTCCGGTCTGGCGGCATCCCCCTCCTTCACCAGCTCCATGGCCACCATGGCGCCGGGGCCGCGGATGTTGCCGATGCAGTCAAACCGTGTCGCCAGCTGGTGCAGGCGTGCCTTGATCTGCTCCCCCTGGGCCAGGGCCTTCTGGTTCAGGCGCTCCTCCTCAATCACCTCCAGCACCGCCAGGGCGGCGGCGCAGGCGATGGGGGAGCCCGCATAGGTGCCCCCCAGGCCACCGGGCTTGGCGGCGTTCATCACCTCGCTCTTGCCCACCACGGCAGAGAGCGGGAAGCCGCCGGCCAGGCTCTTGGCCAGCGTCATGATGTCGGGTTCGACACCGCTGTATTCGGTGGCGAAGGTCTTGCCGGTGCGACAGAAACCGGTCTGGATCTCGTCGCAGATGAGCAGGATGCCGTGCTGGTCGCACACCTGGCGCAGGCGCTGCATGAAGCTGGCGGAGGCGGGGTAGAAGCCCCCTTCCCCCTGCACCGGCTCGATGATGATGGCGGCCACCCGGGTGGGTTCGATGTCGGCGCTGAAGCAGAGATCCAGCGCGGCCAGGGCATCGTCTTCACTCACTCCCAGGTAATCGGCGGGGAAGGGGAGGTGATAGACCTCCCCCGGGAAGGGGCCGAAGCCGGTCTTGTAGGGCACCACCTTGCCGGTGAGGGCCATGCCCATCATGGTGCGGCCGTGGAAGCCCCCCTTGAAGGCGATGGTACCGCTGCGACCGGTGTGGGCGCGGGCGATCTTGATGGCGTTCTCCACCGCCTCGGCGCCGGTGGAGAGGAAGAGGGTGCGCTTGGGGGTGGGGCCGGGCACCAGGGCATTCAACTTCTCCGCCAGCTCGATATAGCCGGGGTAGGGGGTGACCTGGAAGCAGGTGTGGCTGAACTTCTCGAGCTGCTCGCGCACCGCCGCCACCACCTTGGGGTGGTTGTGGCCGGTGTTGAGCACGGCGATGCCGGAGGCAAAGTCGATGTAGCGGTTGCCTTCCACGTCCCACAGCTCGGCGTTGTGCGCCCGGTCGATGAAGACCGGCAGCAGGGTGCCGACCCCCTGGACCACGGCCGCTTCGCGGCGGGCCTGCCACTGCTGGTTGTTGCTTGAATGACTCATCTTTCCTCCCTGAGGGGCATGGGCCCCGCTATTCCTGTGCCATCTGGCCATATGTGTGCCGCCAACTGCCCTCGGGCAGGACGGCCTGTTCGTAAAAGGGGGCCCCGGGTGTGCCCTCAGGGCCCACAAGGCGCTCGGTCGTGACCGGCGACCCCCTCTTTCTATCTGTAAAAACGATGGGCTGTGTCATAACGCATCTGTTTTAACGATGCGATTGCCCTTTCACTCCCCTCAGCGAATGCCGCCAAAGCAGAGGTATTTGGTCTCCAGGTACTCCTCCAGCCCTTCGGCCGCCCCTTCCCGGCCCAGCCCCGACTCCTTGATCCCGCCAAAGGGGGCCAGCTCGGTGGAGATGATCCCCTCGTTGATCCCCACCATGCCGTATTCGAGCCCCTCGGCCACTCGCCACACCCGGGCGATGTCGCGGCCATAGAAGTAGGCGGCCAGGCCATAGGGGGTGTCGTTGGCAAGCGCAATGGCCTCGGCTTCCGTCTCGAAGCGCACCAGGGGGGCGACGGGTCCGAAGATCTCCTCGTCCAGAATGGGGTTGCCCCGGGTGACCCCGGTCAGGATGGTGGGGTGATAGAAGAGGGGACCGGCGGGGTGGGCGTCGCCCCCCACCAGCACCCGGGCACCGGCGGCGACCGATTGCTGCACCAGCTCGGCCACCTTGCTGGCGGCGGCCGGGTTGATGAGGGGCCCGATCTGGACGCCCTCGCCCATGCCGTCCCCCACCTTGAAGGCCTTGACCGCGGCGGCGAGCTTCTCGGCGAAG
This sequence comes from Aeromonas sp. ASNIH7, assembly GCF_002903485.1. Taxonomy (NCBI): domain Bacteria; kingdom Pseudomonadati; phylum Pseudomonadota; class Gammaproteobacteria; order Aeromonadales; family Aeromonadaceae; genus Aeromonas; species Aeromonas sp. ASNIH7. The sequence continues at coordinate 687,246 of NZ_CP026226.1, read as the reverse complement.
GCGTCATAGACGCTGGCCTGCACCAGGATGCGGTTGGCGCAGACGCAGGTCTGGCCGGCGTTGCGGTATTTGGACGCCAGGGCCCCGGCCACGGCGGCGTCGAGGTCGGCGTCGTCAAAGACGATGAAGGGGGCGTTGCCGCCAAGCTCCAGGGAGAGGCGCTTCATGGTGTCGGCGCACTGGCGCATCAGCAGTTTGCCGATGCGGGTGGAGCCGGTGAAGGAGAGCTTGCGCACCACGGGGTTGCTGCACAACTCGTTGCCCACCGCGCTCGCCTGATGGGAGGTGACGATGTTGATGACCCCGGCGGGAATGCCCGCCTGCTCCGCCAGTACCGCCAGCGCCAGGGCGCAGAGGGGCGTTTCGGCGGCGGGCTTGATGACGATGGTACAACCGGCGGCCAGCGCCGGACCCGCCTTGCGGGTGATCATGGCGATGGGGAAGTTCCAGGGGGTGATGGCGGCCACGACCCCCACCGGCTGCTTGATGGTGGCCAGGCGCCGATCGGCGGAGAAGCCGGGGATGGTGCGGCCATAGGCACGCTTGCCCTCTTCCGCGAACCACTGGATGAAGCTGGCGCCGTAGGCCACCTCTCCTTTGGCTTCCGCCAGCGGCTTGCCCTGCTCGCAGGTCATGATGCGGGCGAGCTCCTCCTGGTTGGCCATGATGCGCTCGAACCAGGCGTAGAGTTTGCTGCTGCGCTCCTTGGCGGTGAGGGCCGCCCAGGCGGGTTGCGCCGCGTGGGCGGCCGCGATGGCGAGGCGGGTATCCTCCCCGTCCATGTCGGGCACCTGGGTGATGACCTGGCCGGTGGCCGGGTTCAGGACCTCGAACCGGCGCCCGCCCAGGGACTCGCACCAGCGGCCGTCGACATAGGCCAGGGATTTGATCAGGGAGAGAGCAGGTTGTGATGCTGACATAAGTAAGGGGCCTCGATAGTGGGTCTGGGTGGCGCGTTTATGTGGGCACCGCCGTATAGAATAATAAGCACGTAACGACCATAAAATGAGCCGAAATGTTTTTCAAGTGTTAAATATATTTGAGTGAACTGGGTGTCACATGCTAGAAATGGGGCTGTGAGCGCGATTGTAGCGGTTTTCATTGCGCAGGGTGTGCAAAATAATGAACGCTCTGGGTTGTGCAGGATAGTGAACGGGGCTGACGTGTCTGACGCACTATATTGACCAGTCGGCCCCAGGTATTCGAATGGCCATGGAAGGAGGTGGGCGATGGAGCAATCCCGTGGCGAGGTCCGGTGGCGGACCATGACGGACAACCCCCTGGCGGAGCACGAGAGAAACATGGGGGAGCGGCTCGCCCGGATCCGCAGGGAGCTCGGGCTCTCCCAGCGCCGGGTGGCGGAGCTGAGCGGCCTGACCCACGGCGCCATCTGCATGATAGAGCAGAACAAGGTGAGCCCCTCGGTGGCCTCCCTGCAAAAGCTGCTGAGTGTCTACGAGCTGCCGTTGTCGCGCTTCTTCGCCGAAGAGGAGGTGGCGAGCACGCCCAGCGTGGTGATCAAGGCGGAGCAGCTCATCGAGCTTGGCAGCCAGGGGGTCTCCATGAAGCTGGTGCACAACGGCAACAATCGGCGCCAGCTCGGCTTCATGCTGGAGACCTATGCCCCCGGCACCGACACCGGCGGCGTGGTGAAGCATCAGGGGGAAGAGGTGGGCACCGTGCTGGAAGGGTCGGTGCTGCTGACCCTGGCCGGCCAGACCTATGAACTGTGCGCCGGGGACAGCTATGTCATCGACACCGGCGAGCCCCACAGTTTCAGCAATCCCTCGGGGCAGGTCTGCCGCATCGTCAGCGCCCACACCCCGGCCAGCTTTTAATGTGAACAACCCGTTGTGTTGGAAACGAACCGGTAAGGAAACAGGGATCATGACCGAACATGTAAAGAGTTACTACGCAGCCAGTGCCAACAAACACGCGCCCTATCCCACGCTCACCGAGCAGCTGGAGTGCGACGTCTGCGTCATAGGCGCAGGCTACACCGGCCTCTCCAGTGCGCTGCATCTGGTGGAGAAGGGGTACAAGGTGGTGGTGCTGGAGGCGGCCAGGGTCGGCTTTGGCGCCAGCGGTCGCAACGGCGGCCAGATCGTCAACTCCTACAGCCGCGACATCGACACCATCGAAGCGAACTGCCCGCCGGATCAGGCCAGGCTGCTCGGCTCCATGTTGTTTGAGGGGGGCCAGATCATCCGCGAGCGGATCAAACGCTACAACATCCAGTGCGATCTGCAGGAGGGCGGGGTCTTTGCCGCCGAGACCGAGAAGCAGCTGCACGAACTCAAGGCGCAGAAGGCGCGCTGGGAGAAGTGGGGCAACGACCAGCTGGAGCTGCTCGATGCCAAGGGGGTGCGCGAGGTGGTCGCGAGCGATCGCTACGTCGGCGCCCTGCTGGACAAGAGCGGCGGCCATATCCATCCCCTCAACCTGGCGCTGGGGGAGGCGGAAGCCATCCGCATGCAGGGGGGGCTTATCTTCGAGCAGTCCGCCGTCACCAGCATCACCCCGGGTCAGACCGCCCTGGTAAAGACCGCCAAGGGGGCAGTGAAGGCGCGCTTTATCGTGGTGGCCGGCAACGCCTACCTCGGCAATCTGGTGCCGGAACTGGCCAGCAAGAGCATGCCTTGCGGCACCCAGGTGATCGCCACCGAAGTGCTGGGAGAGGAGCGGGCCCGTTCACTCTTGCCACAGAACTACTGTCTGGAGGATTGCAACTACCTGCTCGACTACTACCGCACCTCCGGCGATCACCGGCTCATCTATGGCGGCGGCGTGGTCTACGGGGCGCGGGATCCGGCGGACATCGAGCGGCTGATCATCCCCAAGATGCTCAAGACTTTCCCGCAGCTGGCCGACGTCAAGGTGGAGTACACCTGGACCGGCAACTTCCTGCTCACCCTGTCGCGCCTGCCGCAGTTTGGCCGCATCGGTCACAACATCTACTACATGCAGGGCTACAGCGGCCACGGCGTCACCTGTACCCATCTGGCGGGCAAGCTGCTCTCCGAGGTGCTGAGCGGTCAGGCGGAGCGCTTCGATGCGTTCGCCAGGCTGCCGCACTACCCCTTCCCGGGTGGCCGCCTGCTGCGCATCCCCTTCACCGCCGCCGGCGCCGCCTGGTACACCCTGCGCGATCGCCTGGGGGTGTGATGTCACCGATGGCCCGCCAGGCAGGCTGGCGGCAACAAGCAGAGGGAGGCGTTATGCCTCCCTCGTTTTTTTGTCGTCAACCTGCCGGGGCACGGGGCTAGAAGCGGTAGGGGAAGCGGATCCCGATGGTGTAGTCCGGTGCGTCCGTGGTGAGCCCGGCAGACCAGTTGACCGCCATGGAGAGGTTGTCGGTGATGGCCCAGGTCGACCCCATGCCAAAGCTGGCGGCGTTGGCATCGGAGCCGGTGACCTTCTCCATGGCAAAGCCTTCGGACCCCTGCTCGGACTCCATGGTGACGCGCTGGTTGATGTTGAAGGAGAGGCTGAAGCGTTCGTTGAGGGCGAATGCGACCCCCAGGCCATATTCATACCAGTCCCCCAGCTGGATGCTGCCGGGCTGGTTGCCGGGCTGGTAGGAGATATCGTCAAAGTCCTGCTTGAGGCTGTGGCCATAGTTGAGGCTGGCAAACAGGATGGCGGGATCCATGGTCTTGACCAGGGAGAAGCCGGTGGAGAGCTGCCAGAGCCCGTTGCCGGTGGCGAGCTCCTTGGGGGTCACCAGGTTGCCCGATTCCGAGGTGTTGACCTCGATGCCGTAAGGATCCTTGCCGGTCGGCGCCTTGGCCCGGAAGTTCCACACCAGATCCGGCCAATCCTCGCTCTCTGCCATGACCCTGTAGTAGATGGCGAGGCTGAGATCCCCCAGACCGCCATCGCTGACGCTCTGCTCCTCGAAGTCGCGGCTGGAGTTCTCCTTGCCGGTGCTCTGGTAGTTGGTGTTGCGGAACATGTAGGGGAGGGCCAGCTCCAGTTGCCAGCGATCGTTGAGGGTGTAGCGGGTGATGACATCCGCCGTCCACTGATCGGAGCGCACCCGATCCAGGTTGATTTCGCCAAGGAAGATGGCGTCCAGGGCGAGGAAGCCGCGCAGGGCGAGATCCTTGCGGTTGTAATGCTGGTAGGAGAGGCCCACATCGACGGTCAGGGCGCGGTCGAACACATTGTGCTGTTCGATCATCAGGTCTTCGGTACTGCGGCCGACTTCCGGCGTGCGCCGTGAGGCGTCCTGCTGGGTGGAGGCGACGGCGGCCCCGGCTCCGACCCCGGCGGTTGCCGTCGTGGCACCGGCGGCCTTGACGGCCTCCAGGCGGGCCTGGAGCTGATGAAGGGCCTGATTTTGCTGGATCAGTTGCTGGCGCAGGAGATCCAGCTGTTGTTGCAGGGCCTCCTCCTCGGCCGTGGCCCCCCAGCAGGCGAAGGGGGCGAGGGCAATCAACAGCATGCGAGACTGTTTCATCGGGATACGTCCTTGTTGTTTATCATCCTTTCTGATGGTTCAGCCCCCGGGCTCACCGGTGCTCAGCGCGAAAACCAGATGCGGGTCTGATTGAGCGTCTGCAAACCGTCCCCTCTGACCTTGTTGAACTGCAGCAGCCCCCGGCTGAAGTCGGTACCGCGCAGGCTCTGCTCCAGCAGGACCCGGCCGTCGGAAGAGTGTAGTTGCAAGCCGGCATAATTCCCCGAGACCCGATAGGTGGCGGTGCCAAGATCGCCCTGATGCTCGTAGCTGCCCGCCTGAACCAGGTGTCCCGTCATGGTCGGGGTGGTCAGTTCAATACCGGTCTGGTTGACCGAGCTGTTGCCGCTCCCCTCCAGTTGAACGACCTGCACCAGCCCGGCCCCCTGCACCTGGGCCTCCTTGGCGGGCGTGGCCGCGGGCTTGACCTCATCCTTGACGCGCACATCCAGCTTGGGTTTGTTTTGCACAATGCTCAGCGCCAGGTTCATGGCCGCCGTCTGCTGGGCCTGGGCCGTGGTCAGTGACGAGATGAACTCGATGCCGAAGTAGCTGATGCCATGGCTGCTGACATAGCGGCCGCGCAGGTGGGCCAGCTCCCCGTCCGCCAGTTCGGGCGCAAAGTGGTCTGACAGATGGGCCAGCGGGTCCGGTGCTGCCAGCAGCGGAGAGGCGATGCCACCCAGGCTGCAGAGGAGGCATAGGGCGGGTCGGGTATTCATGATGACCTCACATTAGCTCTTTGTGCTGAAAACCGAATTCCAGCAGGGATGTTTCATTGACCGGGGCGAAGAGCCCATCCTTGCCTCTGACAGAGAGCGGGGGAGAGGGGTTGGCAAGGGGGGCATCGGGACGATAGCCCGCGCCGATGACGGCGAGGAGGATGCCGTTCCAGCTCTCCTTGAACTCCTTGAACGTGATCACCCGGTTGCCGAGGGCCGGGTCTGCCAGATAGACGCGATCGTGGCGATCGATGGCCCGCAGCACGGCAAAGTGCTGATAGCCGCGAATGTTGAGCAGGACGATGGTGGGCACCCTCACCTGGCGCAGTTTTTCATCGCCCAGTCGATACCCTCTGACCCGCATGCCGAGCATTTGCAGGTACTGCTTCATGTCGAGCATGGAGAAGCCGTAGTGCTTGACCTGCTCCGGGTCTGCCATGGCAAGCATGCCATCCATGACCCAGCGTTCATTGGTTGCATGGCCGTAGGCGTAGCGCAAGATGGTGGCGACGGCGGCGGCCCCGCAGCTGAAATCCGTATGTTGGCGCTCGATGTTGGCGTACCGGCGCTCCAGAATGCTCTGCACCGGTTTGTTGAGATCCCCCAGCGCCGGAAGATGCTCTCCCAGTGGCACCGAGCCCGCCCAGACGGCAGGACAGCACAGCAACAGCAACAGCAACAGCCAGCGCATTCAGACCTCCAGTGTCAGGGAAAAAGGGGGCACTGGGCCCCCTCGCATCGACTTACTTGGCAAACCCTGCGGCCAGCGAGAGATTGTTCGCTTGCAGGTTGTTGGTCCCCGAGGAGACGTTCACCCCGATGTTGCCCACGGCACCGTTGAAGGCGCCGCCATCGATGGTTGCCCGGTTGAAGGTTTCGCGGCTGGTGTAGGTGTTGACCACGGGAATATACCCGACGGCGTACCCACTGAGCTTGATGTCACCCTCTTCCTTGAACTCGAACTTGCCATCATCTTTCGGGTTGTTGTTGCCGTACCTGTCGTTGTCATTGTCGTGGCCATGTCCTTTCTTGACATCATGACCGGTACCGCCCCCCTCGTAATCGCCCCAAGCCTTGAGACCGAGGAACACTCCTGCCTTGTCAACCGTCTTGGTTGCGCTCAGGCTTTGGTTTTCGGTCATGTTCTTGGAGACGCTCTGGCTGTTGGCCACGGTGGCCACGGCCATGTTGCCGGTGGACACGGAGGCTGCCATGTTGTTGGCCTGGACGTTACCCGAGCCCGAGGTCACGTTGACCCCGATGTTGCCTGCGGCATCCTTGAAGGCCCCATCGCCCACACCGGCCTTGTTCTGATGGCCGTGATTGGTCGTCCAGTTGTTGCTGGCGCTCTGGGTGGAGAAGACCTCGGCATCCGACGATCCGCCAGGGGCGCCATGTTGTTGTTGACCACGACCCATGATGAACTCGGCATCGACCTCGTCATAGGCGGCCAGGGAAGCGCTGTTGCCCTGTACGTTGGAGTCACCGGCTGCGACGTTGGCGCCGATGTTACCGGATGCACCCTTGAACGAGCCGTCGATCTTGCTCGTGTTCTCCGTTCTTGTATTGGCGGTGCCTATCATGGAACTGGACTGCTGGTTGTCCACGACGGCCATGCCGAGTTTGTTGACGTTGATGTAGCCGCCGACATTGACCCTGCCTTCGTATTCCACATCGACTTCTGCCTTGACCTTCTTGGTCAAGGTTGCCCCTGTCTCATCTCTGTCACCGCGGTAATCGGCGGATGCAGTGCCCGACATGGCCATGATGACCGCGGCGGCTAATGAGCTATAAATAAGTCCACGCATAATGAGTCTCTCCATTGAACTTTCAGCGGAAGATATGCCCATCGGCTGATACCCCCGGGCCTGGCTTCCTATCCCTGCGGCATCATGGGGATGCCGTTACTGCGCCAGCCAGGGGCAGGGAAACCATGTTGACTGACTGGTTTCCCTGTCCCGTGACCTGGTTCACCTGAATGACCCCCTTGCTGCCCGTGAGGGCGGTGTCATCCAGATAGATGCTGGTAGTGGTGTTGGCGGGGGGCTTTCCCCCTGGGGTCTTCGCGACGCTGGAGCTGAGATTGATGTCGGTCACGACACCCAGGCCGCTGTCATCGAGGGACAGGGCGAAGGCGTTCAGTTGCTGGTTGCCCTCACCCGCCCCTTGATTGATGCCGACCAGTCCCCGGTTCTGGCTCAGGGCCGAGCCCAGGATTGCGACGCTCTGGCTGCCGTTCAGATTGGTGGTGGATTGATTCAGCTGACCAAATTGAATGACGGCCGGACCCGAAATGGCGATGGCGGCAAGATTGCCTTGTTGGTTGTTATTGCCGGCAACCATATTGACGCCCATGGAACCACGAATATTGCTCAATGCCTGAGCACCGAGATCGACCCGGTTTTGTGCCATTGAGGGGGTGGCAAATGCCAGAAAAGGAAATGCTGCCAATGCAATATATATTTTCATGTTCTGTCTCCATATGCCAGGAGGGCTTATTGGAGAGAGCAACGACCATGCCAATTTACAACCATATGATTTTTAGTTGTTTTTTATTTGATATAATTGTTTTTACGTCTCAATGTTGAGAGCGACATATTATGTCGTGAAGTAAGCGCTTATTTATCAATGGATTTATTTTTTCTCACGGATAATTTGGCTGTCTCAATATTGTGGTGCCATCAATCTAAAGGCGGGACATGTACAGGATCTTTAGCTACAACCAATTGAAATAGATAGAAAAAAGGCTTCGTTTGTGATCTGATTTAATCGCAAAAAAAAACCGACACGCCCGAAGCCATGACTATTATCAATGCAACCCAGTACCTCAAGCAACTTCTTAGCTCTTCTGAACTCAACCGGATCGGTAAATTTACCGGTTTTTGTCAGCGACTCCGGGATATCCAGCCTGCGAGACTACTCCCGGCTCTGCTCTCAGGGCTTGGTTGCGACAAGGTGGATGGTATTGCTGGTTTGCATCGCCATTTCAATGCGTTGCAGCTCCATGATACTGACCAAATAGCGTATAAACCCTTTCACAACCAGTTACGCAAGCAGGGTTTTCCCTTGTTCATGCGCGCACTGGTTGAACGAGCCATCGCCTTACGCCTCAAGGAGTGTCTACCGGACGCCCACGGACTGGCAGGCTTTGAGCAGGTACTGCTGCAGGACGGGTCGTCATTCGCGTTACATCCGCAATTGGCAGAACATTTCCCGGGCCGATTCAATAAGCACAGCCCCGCTGCGGTAGAGTGTCATATGACCATGTCCTTGCTGGACCAGTCGCCGATATCGATGAGTATCACGGCGGATACCGAATCGGAGCGCAAGCATCTTCCGGCCGCAAATTCGTTAAATAACAAACTGTTATTGGCGGATGCCGGTTACATCAGCCGCGAGTACTTTGCTGATGTGACCAAAGCCAAAGGAAGCTATCTGGTCAGAGGGAGTCAAAATCTCAATCCCAAAGTACAGGCAGCTTACCGACAGGACGGCAGGGAAATGCCCAAGTTACTCGGAAAAAAGCTCAAGGATATCGATCGGAGAAGCTGCAGAGCCGAGGTTCTGGATCTGGATGTGAGTTCGGGAAAGTATAAATATCGACTCATAAGACGTTGGTTTGCAGAGGAAAAACGGTTCTGTATATGGATGACCAATCTTCCGCGTGAGCGATGGCCAGCCGAGAAGGTGATGGCATTGTATCGTTGCCGTTGGCAGATCGAACTGTTGTTCAAAGAGCTGAAATCACATAACCGGTTGAAGGCGTTCGCGACACGACAAAAAGCGATAGCGGAAGGCTTGATCTGGGCTAGTTTGCTGGCCTTGCTGGTCAAACGTCGGCTGGCGCTGACGCTGATTGGCAGCGCGGAGTTATCGATGTTGAAGATTGCCAAAAACAGCGCGCTTTGGTTAATGCCGATATTGGCGAGCATCATCCATGGTGCGTGGCAGGAAATAACAGAGAAGTTGGAGTGGGCAATGGTGTATTTATCCAAAAACGGCAAAAAGAGTAGGCAGAGAAAATCCAAGCAAAACAACACGTTAGACGGTATTATTAATTCGCTTGCCGCTTAAGGTTCTGTACATGAAAGGCGGGATGGTTTATAGTTATCATCGTCTGGCCATATTAAATGGCGCCATTTGATGATAAAGGGAGTTATCTGGACAAGTCGTCAGACTCCTTCGTGCAGTGGCGATAACAAGGAGTTGTCCCTATGACAGAAACGGCATTGTTGCTCATCAATTCATGTGCCGTACTGGAAAGCCTGCTGGAACAAGGCGAGTGGCAGGTGGAGCAGGCAAGCTCCCTGGTGGTGGCAGAGAAAAAACTGCAGGAAAAGGACTATCCCCTGGTGCTGGTGGTGATCGAGCATCAGCAGCACGAAGCCCTCTACAACCTGATTGCGCAGCACTCCGGCGCCTTGTGGATCGGCCTCATCCAGCGGGACTGTCTCGCCAGCGAAGCCCTTCGCAATTTGCTGGCAGCCTGTTTTCATGATTTTCACACCTTTCCCCTGGACAGAGACAGGCTCTCCCACAGCCTGGGACATGCCCTGGGGATGGCGCGCCTCATCCGGCGACACCGCCCCCGACTGCAACCCCAGCTGCGTTTCATCCAGGGGGAGAGCGCCCCCATCCGCCAGTTGCGCGACCAGATCGTGCGGTTGCAGCATTGCCGCCTGCCCGTACTGGTGACGGGACCGAGCGGCACGGGCAAGGAGCTGGTGGCCCGGGAGCTGCACTACAGCACGTTCGGGGAGGAGAGCCCTTTCGTGGCGGTCAATTGCGGGGCCATGCCCCATCAGCTCATCCAGTCCGAGCTGTTCGGCCACGTCAAGGGGGCCTTCACCGGGGCACAGCACCACAAGATAGGCAAGATAGAGGCCGCCGATGGCGGCACCCTGTTTCTCGACGAGATAGGGGAGTTGCCACTGGAGGATCAGGCAACCCTGCTGCGCTTCTTGCAGGAGCAGTGCATAGAGGCGGTGGGCAGCCACCTGACGCGTCGTGTGGATGTGCGGATCATCGCGGCCACCAATATCGATGTGGAGCAGGCGGTGGCCAGCGGCGGATTTCGCATGGATCTCTACTACCGGCTCAACGTGGTGCGCCTGCGCACCCCGGCCTTGTGCGAGCGGGCGGAAGACATCCAGCTCCTTGCCGATGACATTCTGGCGGAAGTGCGGGGCGGGCGGGTGCTCAGCTTCACCCGCAAGGCGCGCCAGGCCATGCAGTCCTATGGCTGGCCGGGGAATGTGAGGGAGCTGCGCAACCGGGTTCAGCGGGCAGTGGTCATGTGCAGCGGCCCCTTCATCGAAGCCGATGACATGGAGCTGACCAACATGGACAGCCTGCTGCTCGACGGCTCGCTCAAGGCGGTGCGCGAAGCGGCGGAGCGTCAGGCCTTGCAACGGACGCTGGCCCGCTTCCCCGATCAGCTCGAGGAGGTGGCCCGCACGCTCGATATCTCCCGGGCCACCCTCTATCGCCTGCTGGACAAGCACGATCTGCTGTGAGGGGACGGCAGTATCGCCCCGTCATGCAAAAAGCCCGGGCAGCAGGCCCGGGCTTTTTGTCTGGCCCCGTCGTGGGGACTCGTGACTTCCGATGAGCTTCAGGCCATCTCCATGGCGAGGTGACAGAGTCGCCGCGCAGCCTCCTCCTCGCTCTTGACCACCTGATGCACGCCGCGCACGCGCAGATGATGCACCTCCTCGTGCTGGTGGGCACAGGCGGCGATGCGCATCAGGGCGCCGTATTCCTGCGCCCTGATGGCTATCTCACCGGCCAGCAGGCTGTCATCCAGGGTGATCAGCAGCCAGCTGGCGTTGGGCAGCGCCGCCGTCAGCAGATCCTGCTGGATGGGATGGCCCGCCAGACAGGTGATCCCCATGGCGCGCCAGGGGGCCAGCAGTCGCTCGTCGGTGTCGATCACCACCATCTCCCTGCCTTGTTCATGCAACTGCCGGATGAGGTGCTGACCTATCTCGTCGGCGCCCACTACCACCACATGGCCCTGCAAGGGGCAGAGGTGAGGTGACCCATCGGTGCGTGGATCGGGATGGCGCCTCAGCCAGCGCTCCACCTGGTTGAAGACCAGCGGATTGAGCACGATGGAGAAACAGGCGCCGACCAGCACCAGATCACGGGCGACTCCGGGGACCAGCTCGAGCATGACTCCGAGACCCATCAGGATGAAGGAGAACTCCCCCACCTGTGCCAGGCTGGCGGAGATGGTCAGCGCCGTGCGCTGGCTGTGGCCAAAGAGCCGCACGATGGCGAAGGCGGCCACGGATTTGCCGATCACGATGACGAACAGGGTGGCCAGCACGGCCAGGGGCTCGCGCAGCAGGATGACGGGGTCGAACAGCATGCCCACGGAGACGAAGAAGAGCACGGCGAAGGCGTCCTGCAGGGGCAGGGTGTCGTTGGCCGCCTTGTGGCTCAGATGTGAGCTGTTCATCACGACGCCTGCGAAGAAGGCGCCGAGGGCAAAGGAGACGCCAAACAGCTTGACGGCGCCAAAAGCGATGCCCAGGGAACAGGAGAGGACGGCCAGGGTGAACAGCTCGCGGGAGCCGGTGGCGGCGGTGCGGGCCAGCAGCCAGGGGATGAGGCGTCGCCCTCCGATGACCATCAGGGCGATGAAGGCAGCCACCTTGGCCAGGGTCAGGCCGATATCCGCCATCACCTGGGCCGGGGTCAGTGCCTCGCCCCCCTGCTGCAGGTTGGCGAGGATGGGGAGCAGTACCAGGGCCAGCACCATCACCAGATCCTCCACGATGAGCCAGCCGATGGCGATGCGTCCCTCGTTGGTGTCGAGCTGGCCGCGGCTCTCCAGGGCGCGCAGCAGCACCACGGTACTGGCGGTGGAGAGGGCCAGGCCAAACACCAGGCCGGCGGTCACGGTCCAGTCGAGCAGTTGGGAGAGGCCAAGGCCGAGCAGGGTCGCAAGGGTTATCTGGACGATGGCTCCCGGGATGGCGATGTGTTTCACCGACAGCAGGTCTTTCACGGAAAAGTGCAGGCCGACACCAAACATCAGCAGGATGACGCCGATTTCGGCCAGCTCGGGGGCGAGCCGCAGGTCGGCGACATAGCCCGGCGTAAAGGGGCCGCATACCACGCCGGCCGCGAGGTAGCCCACCATGGGGGAGATGCGCAGGCGGCTTGCCAGCATGCCGAAGAGGTAGGCCAGCACGAGGCCGCCTACCAGGGTGGTGATAAGGGGGAGTGAGTGGTCCATGTCGTCACCTCGCTAATGGCAGTCAGGGGCTACCAGATCACCCGAAGGCGAAGAGGGCAGCTGTCAATGAGCAGGGGGCGAAAGAGACAGAAGTTGGCCGTATCAAGGGGAAATCTTGAGGGCAACAGATGCCGTTTCTATTGAAAAGTAATGCATTTATATGCCATGAGCAACACTGTTCCAGTTTTTGCGTTGGTTTTGATGAAAAGCATCTTTAATGCATCGCGATTGGGTGAGAAGAGTGTGCAGTTAAAGAAAAATTGGCAGGAGTAATCAATCGATGATGATATTGGGAGGCAAGGGAGAACACCTATGAGCACACGGCATGGAGGAGGCTGGCCTCCTCCATGGTGAACGAGGGTGCTGAAGGGGCATCACTCCCCCCTGGCGACCCCCTCACGTCTGGGGTCTGCGGCCCCCAGCCAGCCGCCGGCATGGCGCTGGACGCCCTGCAGCCCGGAGGTCTGCTCGTTAAGCAGGACCTCGTGCCCTCTGGCCTTGAGCCCCTGTACCACGGCGTCGGGCGTGCGCCCCTGCTCCAGCTCGGTGGGGCCGTTGCGACTGCCGAAATTGGGCAGGTTGATGGCCTGCTGCAGGTCGAGCCCCCAATCCTGGGTGCCGAGCAGCGCCTTGCCCACGTAGTTGATGATGGCCGAGCCTCCCGGGGATCCCAGGCTCATCTCCAGCTCGCCGCTTGCCTTGTCAAACACCAGCAGGGGAGACATGGAGGAGCGGGGGCGCTTGCCGGGCTCCACCCGGTTGGCCACCGGCAGGCCGGCGGCGTCCACCGAGGTGAAGGAGAAGTCGGTGAGCTGGTTGTTCAGCAGGTAGCCGTTGACCATCAGCCGCGAGCCGAAGCCATCCTCGATGGAGCTGGTCATGGCCACCGCCATGCCGCTCTTGTCCACGATGGAGATGTGGCTGGTGGAGGGCAGCTCCGGGGTGGCGTCCCGGCCCCTGGCCAGCGCCCGGGGCGGGTTGCCGGGCTGGGCGACGCCCATGGAGCGGTTGCCGATAAGGTGCCCCCGCTGCGCCAGATAGCCCTTGTCCAGCAGGCCTGTCACCGGCACGTCGACGACGTCGCCGTCGGCCACGTACTGGTTGCGATCGGCGAAGGCGAGGCGTGCCGCCTCGCTGTAGAGGTGAATGGCCTCGCTGGAGGCGGCCAGTTGACCCTGCTCCCCCTGTACCGGTTTGAGGGCGGCCATGTCCCGGCTTTCCAGCATGCCGAAAATCTGGCCAAGGGCGATGGTGCCGGAGGAGGGGGTCGGGAAGCCGCAGATCTCGCTCTGGCGATAGTCAAAGCAGAGCCCGTCCCGCAGCTTGGCCCGGTAGCTGGCGAGATCGGCGGTGCTCAGCACCCCGGGGTTGGTCGGGTGGGCGTGCACCTTGGCCACCATGGCCTCGGCCAGCGGGCCGCGATAGAAGGCGTCGGGGCCGTCGCTTGCCAGGGTACGCAGCACCCTGGCCAGGGCCGGGTTGGTGAGCCGGGTACCTGCCGTCTTGGGAGTGCCGTCCGCCTGATAGAAGTAGGCACGGGCGTCCGGATCCCCGGCCAGATAGGGATCTTTTGCCAGCAGGGTGGCGAGGCGGGGGCTTATCACGAACCCTTGCTCCGCGAGGGTGATGGCGGGTTCGAACAGCGTGGCCCAGGGCAGCTTGCCATAGCGCTCGTGCGCCAGGGCCAGGGCACGCACCGTGCCGGGGGCGCCTACGGAGCGCCCGCCCACCACCCCCTCATAGAAGGCCATGGGTTTGCCCTCCTTCATGAAGAGCTGATCGGTGGCAGCGGCGGGGGCTGTTTCCCGGCCATCCACCGCCGCCACCTGCTTGCCGTCCCACACCAGCATGAGGGAGCCGCCGCCGATGCCCGAGGATTGAGGCTCCACCAGGGTCAATACCAGCTGAACGGCGATGGCCGCATCGACGGCGCTGCCCCCCGCCTTGATGATCTGGTAGCCCGCGTCCACCGCCAGCGGGTTGGCCGCCGCCACCATGAAGTCACGGCCCTGCCAGCCCGGTTTGTCAATCCAGCCGCTGGCCGCCTCCGGGGCGATCAGGGTCTGGGGAGGAGGGACATAGTGAAAGCCATCCTGGGAGGCGCAGCCGCCAAGCAGGCCGAGGGCGACCAGCAGGCCGAGGGGTTTGAGGGACATGACAGGCTCCTTGTCGGTTTCTTGTTCACCTGCCGAAATGTGTCACACTTGGAGCTTGATTAAAAGTTTGTCTTAATACTCATATGGTTACAAAACTATCAAGGAGGTGCTCATGACACACCGGGGGACGCTGGCGAAACCTTGCATGGCGGGGCTGCTCTGCCTGTTGCTGACGGCCTGCGGGGAGCCGACCTTCAGACCGCTGGCCCAGGGGGAGACCCTGCTCGCCTTCGGGGACAGTCTGACCGAGGGGCGCGGGGTAAGCCCGTCCCAAAGCTACCCCAGCGTGCTGGCGACCCTGAGCGGCCATCCCGTGGTCAATGGCGGGGTGTCCGGAGAGCTGAGCCAGGCCGGCAGGGCCCGCCTGCCCGGGTTGCTGGCCCGGCACAGACCCGCTCTGGTCATCCTGCTGGAAGGGGGCAACGACATCCTGCGTGGCAGCGGGGAGGCGGCCCTCAAGGCCAATCTCGCCGCCATGATAGAGGCGGTGCAGGGGAGCGGGGCCCAGATCCTGCTTGTCGGGGTGCCCCGAAAATCCCTGTTTGCCGATGGCGCTCCCCTCTACGAGGAGCTGGCAGATCAGTACGGGCTGGTGCTGGACAACGACAGCATCGGCGAGTTGCTGCGAGACCCGGCCCTGAAGTCCGATGCGGTGCATTTCAATGCCGAGGGTTACCGCACCCTGGCGCAGCGACTTCATCGACTGTTGCAGGAAAGGGGGGCACTCTAGCGAGATGTCATGCTGCCGGGGCAGTGCGCCATGCTGCCGCAATCAATGGGCTCAGGGGGTTGCGCGGCGGGAGGGCGGCGGCGCTACCCCGGAGGGGGCCAGCCCGTGGCGATGATGCCGATGGAGATGAAAAAACCGCCGTGAAGGCGGTTTTTTGCAATCAGGCTGAGCCAATTTGCTTAGATGGACTGCTCTTCACCGCCCAGGGCGGCAAACAGGGCCGGGATGAACT
This sequence comes from Aeromonas sp. ASNIH7, assembly GCF_002903485.1. Taxonomy (NCBI): domain Bacteria; kingdom Pseudomonadati; phylum Pseudomonadota; class Gammaproteobacteria; order Aeromonadales; family Aeromonadaceae; genus Aeromonas; species Aeromonas sp. ASNIH7. Next base: position 671,698 of record NZ_CP026226.1, on the reverse strand, counting down.
GGGAGAGCTCGGCGGTGACCAGGGCGAAGTCGGCGTCCAGGCGGGCGGCGGGATCTTCACTGGTGACGTCGTCGTTCTGCTCGCGCAGCTCTTCGCTGAACTTGAGGCGCTTGATGGAGAGATCGTCCCCCAGCACGAAGCTCAGGGTTTCGCCCCAGTTGAGGGCCAGCTTGGTCACCAGCTTGTCGTTGGCCAGGTGATTCTTGATCTCCTCGCTCATCAGATCCTGCTGCTTGCAGCGGATGATGCCGCCGTGCTCCATGGCGCTGCGCAGCTCGGCTTCGTCCTCCAGGGTGAAGGCGGCGGGCAGGTTGCCCTCATTGAGCCACTCGGTCATGGTGATCTCGGGCGGGTTCTTGAGGGCCACCGGCACTACCGGCAGGGAGCCGATGGATTTGCGCAAGAGCGCCAGCAGATCGTCCGCCTTCTTGGCGGAGCCTGCATCCACCACCATCAGGTTGTCGGCAGGGTTTATCCAGGCGAAGGTCTGGCTGGTGCGGCTGAAGGCGCGGGGCAGCAGGGTGTGCATGATCTCCTCTTTCAGCGCCTCCTTCTCTTTCTTCTTGAGGGCGCGGCCCTGCTCGAATTCAATGGCCTCTACCTTCTCCGCCAGCATCTCCTTGACCACGGTACCGGGCAGCATCTTCTCTTCCTTGCGAGCGCACAGCAGGATGTGGCCAGAGGCGGCGTGGGTCAGGGTGGAGCCGAATTTGCCAAGGGGCTTGACCCACCCGAACCGGGAGATGTCCTGGCTGCCGCACGGGGTGAAGGCGCAGGCTTCCAGCTGGGTTTCCAGCTGCTCAACGGTCAGGTCGAAGGGGCGGGTAAAGCGGTAAATCTGCAGGTTTTTAAACCACATGGCGTCCTCGGTCTCTAGATTGTCCGGCGGGCATTGTACTAGAGAGGCGCTTTGTGATCAGCCAATCATTCTCGCTAAATAAAGGGCGATCGACCTCACAGGGCCCCATCTTGATCCCCCGGGAGCGGGCCCAACTCCCCTAGACTGCGAGTGTTCACATTGCTGACAAGGAGGCGACCATGTTGAGACAGAGTCGGCCGGAAGACATGGAAGAGATCGTCGAAATCTGGCTCCTGGCCTCCCTGCAGGCCCACGATTTCGTCGATGCCTCCTGCTGGTGGCAGGCTCAGGAGGAGCTGCGTACCCGCTACCTCGATCACGCCCGCATCTGGGTGTTCGAGGAGCGAGGGGATCTGCTCGGCTTCATGGCGCTGGTGGATGATTACCTGGCTGCACTCTTCGTGCGCCCCGATAGGCAGGGGCGGGGGGTGGGGCACGCCCTGTTGCAGGAAGCCAGATCCAGATGTGCCGAGCTGCATACCCGGGTCTTCGTGGAGAACGAGCCGGCGGTGCGTTTCTACCGCCGCCACGGCTTTGAAATCGGGGGGAGGTGCCCGATCCCCTCACTGGCCATCTTCAGTACCAGATGCATTACCAAGCCGTCTGAATCTGACGTCTGGGGCTGCCCCGGTTGAAAACGGGGGGCACCATCCTCATCTTGTCTCCATCCAGGGGCGCCTTCGCCCCCGCTCTCTTCTCCTTATCGAGCCGTTTTCCATGAAGATCCTGCACACCGCCGACTGGCACCTCGGTCATCAGCTTCACGGCCACGACCGCCGCTTCGAACACGACGCCTTCCTCGACTGGCTGGCCGACACCATCAAGACCCGCGACATCGACGCCCTGCTGGTGGCGGGCGATCTGTTCGACACCGCCAACCCTCCCGCCAGTGCCTGGCAGCAGCTCTACCGCTTCCTGGCGCGGCTGCGCGCCGAGCACCCGGCACTGGAGATGGTGCTCATCGGCGGCAACCACGACTCCCCCTCCAAGCTGGATGCCCCCCACGAGCTGCTGCGCGCTTTCGACCTCCATCTGGTGGGCAGCATCAGCCGGGACGACGAGGGGCGCCTCGAGACCGAGCGCCTGCTGGTGCCGCTGCGAGGCAAGGATGGCGAAGTGGCCGCCTGGTGCGCCGCCGTGCCGTTTCTGCGCAGCAGCGATCTGCGCCCCGACGGGCTCTGCGAGGGGCAGGACAGACTGATCGAAGGGGTACGCCAGGTCTATGAGGCGGTGCTGAGCGAGGGGCGTGCGCGCTGCCATCCGGATCAGGCCCTCATCGCCATGGGTCACGCCTATCTGGCGGCGGGCCAGCTCTCCGAGCTCTCCGAGCGGAGGGTGCTCGGCGGCAACCAGCATGCTCTGCCTGCCGAGCTGTTTGCCGTCGCCGACTACACGGCGCTGGGTCATCTGCACCTGGCCCAGAGCCCGGCCGAGGGGGTGCACTACAGCGGCTCGCCGCTGCCGCTCTCGCTGGCCGAGGCGAACTACAACCATCAGGTGCTGGAGGTGACGTTTGAGGGGGGCAAGCTGGCCCGCTTTGAGCGGATCCCGGTGCCCCGCGCGGTGGAGATGATCCGGCTGCCCCAGAGCGGCCTTGACGAGGCGCTCCAGGCCATCGAGGCGCTGGCGCTGCCCGCTTGCCCGCAGCAGGCGCAGCCCTTCCTCGAGGTGCGGCTGCTGCTGCCCAAACCCGAGGCCCGTATCCGCGAGCGCGTACTGGCCGCCATCGGCGACAAGCCGGTGCGCCTTGCCCGCATCACGACCAGTTATCAGGGCTCGGGCCAGGGGCTGGCGGACGGTGCCGGCCAGCGCCGGCTCGATGAGCTCTCCCCCACCGAGGTGTTTCGCCTCTGCTATCAGCGTCAGTTCGACGGGGAGCCGGAGGCCGAGCTGGTGGCGTCGTTTGAAGAGATCCTGGAGCAGGTGAAGGAGTCCAGCCAATGAAAATCTTGTCGCTGTCAGGGGAGAACCTCGCCAGCCTGACCGGTCAATTCACCATCGATTTTGCCGGTGGCGCCCTGGGGGCCGCCGGCCTGTTTGCCATCACCGGCAATACCGGCGCGGGCAAGAGTACCCTGCTCGATGCCATCTGTCTGGCACTCTACGACGAGATGCCGCGCTTTATCGCCAATCGCAAGAACGTCGCCGAAGTGGGCCGCATGGATGACGAGGAGAAGCTCAAGGCCAACGATGTGCGCGGCATCCTCAGCCGCGGCCACGCCAGCGGTTTTGCCGAGGTGCAGTTTCGCGGCTGTGACGGCCGCATCTGGCTGGCCCGCTGGGCGGTACGCCGTGCCCGCAACCGCGCCGAGGGGCGCTTTCAGGCCCAGGAGCGCAGTCTGACCGACGTGGCGTCGGGCCAGGTGTTCAGTGGCAGCAAGCGGGAGCTGCAGGATCGCATCGACGAGCTGGTGGGACTCTCCTGGGAGCAGTTTCGCCGCGCCGTCATCCTGCCGCAGGGGGAGTTTGCCGCCTTCCTCAAGTCGAGCGCCGACGAGCGTTCGGCCCTGCTCGAACGGATGACCGGCACCGAGCTCTACTCCGCCATTTCGGTCCAGACCCATGAGCGGGCGCGGGAGGAGCAGCAGAAACTGGCTGCCATCAGCCAGCGGCTCGGTGACGTGGCGCTGATGGACGAGGCGACCCGCGAGCAGTGGGTGAGCCAGCAGGTCAGCCTCGCCACCAGCCTCAAGCACGAGCAGCAGCAACAGCAGCTGATGCAGGACTTGCGCGATCTCAACGGCCGCATCGCTGCCCAGTTGCAGGCCTGTCAGGAGGGAGAGGAGGCCCTTGCCGCGGCCGAGGCTGCCCACGCTGCGGCCGCTCCCGAGCGCGAGGAGTTCGTCCGCGCCGAGCAGGCCCAGGTGGCCCGCGCGGATCACGACGAACTGGCTCGCCTCACCCTGGAGGTGCAGCAGCAGGAGAAGGCGCTGGCCGAGCTTGGCCCTGAACTTGGCAAGCTGGAGGAGAAGACCCAGCAGAGCGCCCTCACCGAACAGCAACTGCTGGCGGAGAAGATCGCCGCCGAGCGCGAGTGGGGCGCCCTGCAGCCTGAACTCAAACGGGCGCAGGAGCTCGACACCCGCATTCGGGAAAAGCAGCAGCAACTGCAGAAGATCCAGCAGGAGGGGGCGCAGGAGCGGGAGGTGCAGCTCACCCTGGAGCAGGGCTGGCGCCAGCAGTGCCAGCAGGTGGAGCTGCTCAAGGGCCAGCACCAGCAGTGGAGTGCCTGGCTTGAGGAACACAAGGAGCTGGCGCCGGTGGCCCGCCAGTGGCAGCCCCTGCTCACCGCCATGCAGGATTGGGCCGAGGATGCCGACAGGCTGCAGCAACTGCTCACCCTGCGCGAACACAAGCTGCGCGCCCTCAGGCAGTTGCAACATCAGCTGGAACAGGGGCAGCAGGAGCGCGACTATTGGCAGCGCGAGCAGGAGCGACTGCAGCAGCAACAGCACGAGCTGCAGGAGCAGCAGTGGGAGGGGCGTCTGGCCAAGGCGCAGGAGCAGTGGCAAGGGCAGACTGAGCAGCTGGGCCAGCTGCGCCAGCTGTTGGAGCTGGCGGACTATGGCCGCAATCACGGTGAGCAGCATGGTCGCCTGCAGCAGGAGATCGCCCAGCTGGAGCAGGCGCTCGGCAAACTGGCCATCCTCGGCGACGAGCTGACGCCGGCCCGCGAGCGGCTCGCCCTGCAACGGGACGAGGCGCGCCATGCGCTGGAGCAGTCCCGCGCCATCGCCAGTTTCGAGCAGCATCGCCACATCCTGCGCGACGGTGAACCTTGCCCGCTCTGCGGCGCCGAGGAGCACCCCTATCACCAGAGCCAGCCACAGGTGGCCGGCATTCTGGGGCAACTGGCGGAGCGCGTCCGCAGCCTGGAGCTTGAGTGGGATCGGCTCAATCACCAATACATTCAGTGCGAGAGCGAGCGCCAGGAGCTGGCCCGCCAGCTGGCGGTGCGTCAGCAACATCTGCCTGAGCTGGAGACGCGCGCCGAGCAGCTGACCCAGCGCTGGCAGCAGCTCGGCGGTGCCGAGCTGCTGGGCCATCCGTTGCCGCTGCGTCAGAGCCCGATCGAGTGGAACGAATTGATGAGTACCCTGCTTGGTCGTGGCCAGAGTCTGGAGCAGGGGCTGGCCCGCAGCCAGCAGCAGCTGCGCGAGGCCCAGCACGGCCAGCAGCAGTTGCAGGCCGTGCGCCAGCAGCTGAGCCAGCTGGCCAGCCAGCACCAGCAGTTCGAGCAGCAGTGGCAGGAGGCCGATCGCCAGCGCATCGCCCTGGAAGGGGAGGTGAAGGCGATGGGCGAGCAGGAAACGACCCTGCGCCAGCGCCTTGAGCAGGGGGGCAGCCGGCTCGACGAGCAGATGGGAGGCCAGCCCTGGCGTCAGTGGTTGGGCAGCCAGCAGTGGCATGAGTGGCAGCGGGCCTGCGAGGCCTGGCTGCACGGCCAGAGCGAGTGGGAGCGGCTGACCGGCGAGATTGCCAGCCTCACCCCGGCCCTGAGTGCCCAGGAGGCACGCCTGCAGACCCAGCGCGAGCTGCTGCACAAGCTCGAGCGTGACTACAAGGAGCATGAACAGCAACGACAGGGGCTGGTTACCAGCCGTGCTACCTGTCTGGGGGGCGAGGAGATTGCCCAGGTCGAGAGCCGCTGGCAGCAGCGGCTGCAGCAGCTGGCCAGCGAGCTGGAGATGATGCAGGAGGCGGCCCGTGCCTTGCGCGAGCGCCAGACCGAGCTCAAGACCCGTCTCAGCCATCTGGAGCAGGAGAAGCAGGTGAGCAGCCGGCGGCGGCGGGAGGTGCTGGGGCGCTGGGCTGCCCACGCCAGCAGCCTAGGCATCGCCGAATATGACCTGCGTCGCCTGCTGGCCATGAGCCCAGATGAGCTCAAGGGGCGCCGCGCCGCCTTGCAGGCGCTGGAGGATGCCCGCGCCGAGGCGCGAACCCGTTTGACCGAGCGGCAGCGGGCGCTGGCGCTGGAGGAGAGCAAGCGAGATCGTTACCGAGAGCATCACCCCGAGCTGGCCGCGTTGGCGCCACAGGAGCTCGCCAGCCGGCTGACGGCGCTGGAGGCGCACTGCCGCACTCTCGACGAGCAGCTGTTCCAGTGCAAGAGCACGCTGGCCCAGGCCGAGGCGGCGGCCCTCAAGGCGGGTTCTTTGCAGGAGGAACTGGCCGCCCAGCAGGCGGTGGCGGATCACTGGCAGCGGCTCTGTGACCTTATCGGTTCGGCCAGCGGCGCCAAGCTGCGCACCTTCGCCCAGAGCCTCACCCTGGAGCGGCTGCTGCTGGAGGCCAACGCCCAGCTCGCCGAGCTCTCCCCCCGCTATCGGCTGGAGCGGGTGCCCGGCACCGATCTGGCACTGCAGGTGGTGGATCTCGACATGGGGGATGAGGTGCGCTCGGTGGATTCCCTCTCCGGCGGCGAGAGCTTCCTGGTGTCGCTGGCGCTGGCGCTGGCCCTCTCCAGCCTGTCGTCGCGCCAGACCCAGGTCGAGTCGCTGTTCATCGACGAAGGGTTTGGCACCCTGGATCCGGACAGTCTGGATCTGGCGCTCTCAAGCCTAGACTCCCTGCAGGCGGCCGGTCGCCAGATCGGGGTTATCTCCCACGTGCAGACCCTGGTGGAGCGGATCGGCGTGCAGGTGCGGGTGGAGGCCCTCGGCGGCGGCGAAAGCCGGGTAGTATTGTCCGGCTGACGAGGTGTCGCCCATGACCCTCCATGAACAAAAAGGCCCCTGTCACAGGGCAATGCTGATCAGTTAAGGATCCATTGACCGATCCTTCTGCTGTAGGACAATCCGGAACCAATCACTGGTTCCGGATTTTTTTATGTCTATTGCAAACGATCTGAACGATGTTGTTGAGGCATCTGGCGACATGCTGGCTCGGCTGGCCATTTTTGCCGACCATATTCCCGACGAATGGATTACTGCCGCTGCCGCCTTGTCTGAAAAGGCCACTATCCGCCGACGCCGCTTACCTTCTGATATGGTCTTGTGGCTCGTCGTGGGGATGGCCTTTTTCCGCAATGAGCCCATCTCCGAGGTCGCTCGGCGCCTCAACATCTGTGCAGAAGGGTTGGCCAATGATGCCTTGCTCGCGGACAGTGCCCTGTCTCAGGCCCGTCAGCGACTCGGCAAACAGCCGCTCGAGTGGCTGTTCAAACAGTGCGCCGATGTGTGGGGGCGGGAACGTTATCCTGAAGACCATTGGCACGGTTTACAGGTCTTTGCCATCGATGGGGCCCTGTTCCGAACCCAGGATATGCCTGAACTCAGAGCACATTTCGGCTCGGGTAACACCTCAACCAACCGGCAGACACCCTACCCGATGCTGCGGTTGGTCACGCTCATGAATGTCCGCTCGCATGTCATTGCCAACGCGGCCATCAGCCCGTACCGCAAAGGGGAAATCCCCCTGGCCAGCGAGTTCATTCACTCATTGCCGGACAAGTCAGTGACCCTGCTGGATAAAGGCTTCTTCGGTGCCGACCTGTTGCTGCGTATTCAGGCCGAAGACACCGACCGTCACTGGCTCATCCCGGAACGCAAGGGGCTGGTATACACGGAACTTGAGCGCTATGGCGACGGTGACCGTCTGTTGCAAATGACGGTCTCGCCTCAGGCTCGCAAGAAAAACCCGGCGTTGCCGACACACTGGCAAGTTCGCGCAGTGACCTATGAGGTGGCAGGCAAGGAGAAAACGGTCTTTACCTCCCTGCCCGTGGCGCGATTCAGTGCAGCTCAGGTGGCGACCCTGTACCACGAGCGCTGGGAAATCGAGCTGGGATACCGGGATATCAAAAGCGCGATGCAGCACAACGCCATCACGCTGAGAAGCAAGAAAGTGGACTTGGTCTATCAGGAGCTGTGGGGATTGCTGCTTGGATACAATCTGGTCAGGCGGGAGGCCAGCCAGGCCGCCGTAGCCCATCAGCGAGCGCCCAATGAGGTGAGCTTTAAGTTTGCCTGTCAGTTCATCGCGAACCAGATGGCAGTGATGGCGGGCGCGTTATCGCCAGCCCATACGCCACGGAGGTTGGCGGAGTTGCGGGGCTGCATAGGCGTCATGTTCATAGAAAAACGCCCCAGGCCATCGAGACCCAGGGCGGTGAAGATATCAAAGACCCGTTTTCCGGTAAATCGCAATGCGGCTCCGCTTAAGTGAACAGCATTGCCCTGTCACAGGGGCCTTTTTGTTGGTGTGCAACCCGTCGCTGGTTATTTGCGCTCGGGCAGCATATTGGTCAGGGTGTTGTCCTTGAGCACATGGTGGTGGTAGATGGCTGCCGCCGCGTGCAGGGCAATCAGAGCATAGCCAATGTTGGCCAGCGTCTCGTGCAGCTCCTTGATGGTACCCTTCAGGCCGTCGTCGGGGGCGATGAGGGCGGGGAGCGCCAGGCCGAAGAAGGGAATGGGCTTGCCGCCCGCACTCAGCAGCAGCCAGCCCAGCAGCGGAGTGAGGAGCAAGAAGCCATAGAGCGCCAGGTGGGCGAGCTTGGCCAGCGTGAGCATCAGGGGAGAGAGCTCGGGCACGATACGCGGTGAAGGGCTACCCACGCGCACCAGCAGGCGCACGACCACCAGCGCCAGGATCAGCAGACCCACCATGAAGTGAAACTCCTTCATCAGGTCGCGGCCGGCCGACCCTTTGGGGAAGATGTCCCTGAACTCCATCAGCGCATAGACGGCGATCATCAGCAGCAGGGTCAACCAGTGCAGCCCTATGCTCAGGCTGCCATAACGTTGTTCGGTATTTCTCAGCATCGTTGTCTCCTCGCCACTTAAGCGGTTTATCTCTTTTCATCCCGTCTCATATCGAGCCAAAGGACCCGCAGGTATCCCTCTTGAGGGTACTCGGCTTGCTTATGCCCGTGTTGATCTCGATAACATTTCTGCCTGTTTGCCGTCATGCTGACCTGTGCGGGAGCCCATGGAGTATCGGGAGATGGAAGGGGCAAAAAAAAACCGAAGCACCAGGCTTCGGTTTTTGGCGGTCGCTGGCGTCAGGCCAGGGCGCATTATTTCTTGATGCGGATCACCGGGGTTTCGCCCACGGTCACGGCGCCAGTCATCTTCACCAGCTCTTTGATCTCGTCCATGTTGGAGATGACCACAGGCGTCAGGGTAGACTTGGCTTTGGCTTCCAGAACGGCCAGATCGAACTCGATGATGGTGTCACCGCGCTTGACCTGTTGACCTTCCTGAGCGATACGGGTGAAACCTTCACCCTTCAGCTCGACGGTGTCGATACCGAAGTGAACGAACAGCTCGATACCAGAGTCGGACTCCAGAGAGAACGCGTGGTTGGTCTCGAAGATTTTGCCGATGGTGCCGTCGCACGGAGCAACCATCTTGTTGCCGGCCGGTTTGATGGCGATGCCGTCGCCGACGATCTTCTCGGCGAAGACGACGTCAGGCACATCTTCGATGGGGACGATTTCGCCGGACAGCGGAGCAAAGATTTCGATGCCGCCAGTGTCAGAACTGTCGTCGGAAACCAGTTTCTTCAGTTTGTCGAACAGACCCATAGTAAAAGCTCCTAGAGATGATTGTCGCTGTTTGCAGCCGATCTTAGCAGACTGCCTTCTGCTTAATAAAGTTATCTACGCACGCTTCGATTTCGGCGGCGGTGGCAAAGCTCAGCGCCTGGTCGGCCATGGCCTTCACATCTTCGAAGTTGGTGTTGCGGATAAGCTTCTTGATACGCGGTACAGAGATGGCGCTCATGGAGAACTCATTCAGACCCATACCCAGCAGCAGCAGGGTGGCGCGTTCGTCACCAGCCAGTTCACCGCACATACCGGTCCACTTGCCATTGTCATGGGAAGCGTCGATCACCATCTTGATCAGGGTCAGGACGGAGGGTGACAGCGGGTTGTACATGGCGGAAATCATCTCGTTACCACGGTCGACAGCCAGGGTGTACTGGGTCAGGTCGTTGGTACCGATACTGAAGAAATCCACTTCCTTGGCCAGATGATGAGCCATCACGGCCGCGGCCGGGGTCTCGATCATGATACCCACTTCGATGGATTCATCAAAGGCTTTGCCTTCGGCACGCAGTTCGGCTTTCAGCGTCTCCACGGTAGCCTTCAGGCTGCGGAACTCTTCGACGGAGATGATCATCGGGAACATGATGCGCAGTTTGCCGAAGGCAGACGCACGCAGGATGGCCCGCAGCTGGGCGTGCATGATGTCGGTGCGATCGAAGAAGATACGCACGGCACGCCAGCCCAGGAAGGGATTCATCTCTTTCGGGAAATTCATGTAGGGCAGTTCTTTGTCGCCGCCGATGTCCATGGTACGGACGATGATCGGTTGATCCGGCATGGCTTCGGCCACTTCTTTGTAAGCCTTGAACTGTTCGTCTTCGGTCGGCAGCGCGTCACGGTCCATGAACAGGAACTCGGTACGGTACAGACCCACGCCTTCGGCGCCGTTGCGGATGGCACCTTCGGTGTCCTTGACGGTCCCGATGTTGGCGCACACTTCGACCTGGTGGCCATCCAGGGTGATGGCAGGCAGGTCTTTGAGCTTGGCCAGCTCGTCCTTCTCGGCCTGGAACTGGGCCTGGAACTTCTTGGCTTCGTTCAACTGGTCGGCGGTCGGGTTGATGATGACCTGGTTGTTGATCGCATCCAGCACCAGCATGTCACCGTTCTTGACGCGCTCGGTGATGTCGTTGGTGCCCACGACGGCCGGCAGCTCCAGGGAGCGGGCCATGATGGAGGTGTGGGAGGTACGGCCACCGATGTCGGTGACGAAGCCCAGCACGTATTTCAGGTTGATCTGAGCGGTTTCAGAGGGGGTCAGGTCTTTGGCGACCAGGATGACCTCTTCGTCGATGGTGCTCAGGTTGACAACGGCGATGCCCAGTACGTTCTTGACCAGACGGGTGCCGATGTCACGGAAGTCGGTGGCGCGCTCACGCAGATAGGGGTCATCCAGATCGGCCATCATCTTGGCGTACTGTTCGATCACCTCGTGAACGGCTCTGTCGGCAGAGGCCTTGTGTTCTTTGATGAAGGATCTGATATCCCCTTCCAGCTCTTCATCTTCGAGCAGCATGATGTGGCCTTCGAAGATGGCCTCTTTTTCTTCACCGAAGGTGCGACCGGCCATCTCTTTGATGGCTTCCAGCTGTGCGGCTGACTTGGTGCGGGCTTCGAGGAAGCGGTTGATCTCGGCATCAATCTGTTCGGCGGGAATCTTGCCCTGATTGATAACGATTTCATCTTCTTTCAGAAGAAGCGCCTTGCCGAATGCGATACCGGGGGACGCAAGAATGCCAGATATCATAATCCTTCCTATTAAAACGACTGTGGGGGAGGAATAAAGCTGGATTACTCCAGCTCGTCCATCAGGGCAACCAGCTTCTCAACGGCTTTCTGAGCGTCCGGGCCGTCAGCCTGGATGGTCACGTTGGTGCCTTTGGTCAGACCCAGGGTCTGGAGCTTGAACAGGCTCTTGGCGCTGGCGGATTTGCCACCGGAGACCACAGTGATCTCGCTTTGGAATTCTTTGGCTTCTTTCACGAACTGAGCTGCAGGACGGGTGTGCAGGCCGTTTTCAGCAGTAATAACAACAGACTTCTCGTACATGGTTTCACCCCATATTATTGATATTGTTTGGAGAGATGGTCGCCAATGAGGCTTCCTGTCTCACCGTGTCAGTATGGATATGTTGTAAAGTAACGAAATCAGACCTGCAATGGTTTAATCCAGGTCAATTTTCTGTGCAGTATTCGGCGTCGTGGCCAGGTATTTTTTCGCTATCAGGCTGCAAGCCGCGTCAGGACTGGCCTGAAATTATTTTATAACGAAAAATAACACTTTGTTACCTTGTGATACCTTGCCAGCAAACACCTCGTGACGCCGCACAGGATATGAGATTTATCACAGAATGTCTGCTTTTTTTGTCATATCCAATTTTGTTATTTTACCCCAAAAAATAAGGGGCCGAGTGGCACTGGTGGCTAGAGAGTTTAGCGCATAATGAAAACGGCGCTCCGAGGAGCGCCGTCGTTTTGGTGTTGGCTGATCAACTACTGCTGCAATTCTTGCTCGCTGAACACACCGGCGAAGAGGGCGCTGGAGAGGTAACGCTCGGCGGCGCTCGGCAGGATGACGACAATCGTTTTCCCTTCGAACTCCGGCTGCTCGGCCAGACGGTTGGCAGCGACCACGGCAGCGCCGGAGCTGATACCGGCCAGGATCCCTTCCTCTTCCATCAGGCGGCGGGCCATCTCGATGGCTTCGTCACTGCTCACCTGCTCGACGCGGTCCAGCAGGCTCAAATCCAGGTTGCCCGGGATGAAGCCGGCGCCGATGCCCTGGATCTTGTGGGGACCGGGCTTTATCTCTTCACCCGCCAGTTTCTGGCTGATGACGGGAGATTCGCTGGGCTCGACCGCCACGGAGACGATGGCCTTGCCCTTGGTCTTCTTGATGTAGCGGGAGACCCCGGTGATGGTGCCGCCGGTGCCGACGCCCGCCACGAACACATCCACCTCGCCATCGGTGGCGTCCCAGATCTCGGGGCCAGTGGTCTGCTCGTGGATTTCCGGGTTGGCCGGGTTTTCAAACTGTTGCAGCAGCACGTACTTGCCCGGCTCGGATTCGAGGATCTCGTTGGCCTTGGCGATGGCGCCCTTCATGCCGAGGGGACCTTCGGTCAGTACCAGGTTGGCACCCAGGGCCTTGAGCAGTTTGCGGCGCTCGAGGCTCATGGTGGCCGGCATGGTCAGGGTGATGGGATAGCCGCGGGCCGCAGCCACGAATGCCAGGGCAATGCCCGTGTTGCCGCTGGTGGGCTCGATGATCTCCTTGCCCTTGGTCAGCACGCCGCGTTTCTCGGCATCCCAGATGAGGTTGGCACCGATCCGGCACTTGACGCTGAAGCTCGGGTTGCGGCTCTCGATCTTGGCCAGCACGCGGCCCTTGGTAACACGGTTGAGACGAACAAGCGGGGTGTTGCCTATGGTCTGGCTGTTGTCCTCAAAAATTTTGCTCATGGTGCTATCCCTGTGTTTGTTAAGGCGATGAAACAAGATTACCCTGTGGTTTCTGAATGAGAAGTGACGAATCGTTATAACAATATGTTATTACAACATATAGAACTTATTCTCTCTTGCCGAGGGGGCTCCCGCTGCCTGGGCATCCAATGGAAGGGATCTCATGGGATTTGCAGGAAGCGACCGCTATCTCGCATCACAGGCACTGAAGATGGCCGTCGATGCCGCCATCGTGCTGGAGAAGCCGCTGCTCATCAAGGGGGAACCCGGTACGGGCAAGACAGTGCTGGCGGAGGCGGTGGCCGAATCCCTGGGCGCCGAGCTCATCAGCTGGCACATCAAGTCCACCACCAAGGCCCAGCAGGGGCTCTACGAATATGATGCCGTCGCCCGGCTGCGAGACTCCCAGCTTGGCGACCCCAGGGTAGGGGAGATAGGCCACTACATCCGCCGGGGGAAGCTGTGGCAGGCCTTCAGCGCAGAGCAGCGGCCAGTGCTGCTCATCGATGAAATCGACAAGGCGGACATCGAGTTTCCCAACGATCTGCTGCTGGAGCTGGATCGGATGGAGTTCGATGTCTACGAGACCGGCGAGCGAGTCAAGGCCCGCCAGCGGCCGGTGGTCATCATCACCTCCAACAACGAGAAGGAGTTGCCGGATGCCTTCCTGCGCCGCTGCTTCTTCCACTACATTCGCTTCCCCGACAAGGCCGAGATGCAGGCCATCGTCAAGCTCCACTACCCCGACCTCAAGGAGAGCCTGCTCGGTGAGGCGATGACGCTCTTCTTTGAGCTGCGCGAGGTAGAGGGGCTGCGCAAAAAGCCGTCCACCTCGGAGCTGCTGGACTGGATCCGGCTGTTGTTGGCCGACGACATCGCCCCCGAAGCCCTGCGCACCCGCGAGCCGGGCAAACTGGTGCCTGCCCTCTACGGCGCCCTGCTCAAGACCGAGCAGGACCTGCATCTGTTTGAGAAGCTCGCTTTTCTGGCCAGACGCGGCAGCTGACCCATGCTGATCGACTTTTTTACCCATCTGCGCCGCCACAAGCTTCCTTGCAGCCTGCGGGAGCTGCTCGACCTGCACGGGGCGCTGGCGGCCAGGCTGGCCAGCCTCGACATGGACGAGTTCTACCAGCTATCCCGCTGCCTGCTGGTGAAGGATGAGGCGCACTACGATCGCTTCGATCGCGCCTTCGCCGAGTATTACGAAGGGTTGCCCGCCATCCCCCTGTTGCCGGAGAGCCTGCCTGACGACTGGCTGCGCCAGGAGTTCGAGCGGCTATTGAGCGCCGAGGAGAAGGCGTTGCTCCAATCCCTTGGCGGGCTGGACAAGCTGCTGGCGACCCTCAACCAGCGCTTGAACGAGCAGAAGGAGCGTCACGCCGGCGGCAACAAGTGGGTCGGCACCGGGGGCAGCAGCCCGTTCGGTCACGGCGGCTATCACCCGGAAGGGATCCGCATGGGGGGAGAGGGTCAGCACGGGCGGGCGACCAAGGTGTGGGAAGCGCGCCACTTTCGCAACTTCAGTGACGACTCGCCCCTGGGGCAGCGCGCCATCCAGCTCGCCCTGCGCAAGCTCAGACGCTGGGTGCGCCGGGGCAATCCCGACGAGCTGGATCTCGACGACACCATCCAAAGCTCGGCCAGGCAAGGCTGGCTCGATGTGAAGCTCAGACCCGAGCGCCACAACGGGGTCAAACTGCTGGTCTTCTTCGACGTAGGGGGCTCCATGGATGCCCATGTGGCCGAGGTGCAGCGCCTCTTTTTGGCCCTGCGCCACGAGTTCAAGCACCTGGTGTTCTTCTATTTTCACAACTGCCTCTACGACTTCGTCTGGCAGGACAATGCCAGGCGCCTTGATGATCGGTTCGATACCCTGCGGCTGCTGCGCACCTACGGCAGCGACTACAGGGTGATGGTGGTGGGGGATGCGAAGATGGGCCCCTATGAAATCACCTGGCCAGGTGGCAGCGTAGAGTACTGGAACGAGGAGCCCGGCCAGGTGTGGCTCGGGCGCCTGCAACAACATTTCCCCAAGATGGTGTGGGTCAATCCGCTGCCAAGGCAGGAGTGGCTGTGGCACCCCTCCATCAAGTTGATGAACGAATTGATCGGCGGGCGGATGCACCCGCTGACCCTGGCGGGTCTGGCTGCGGCCATCGACCAGCTGTGACCCTCTGAACCCTAAAAAACAGACAAGCCGGGATTGCACCCGGCCAGGAGCAAAGATGACCTCTATCGTAATCAGTGGCTCAGGCCTCTATACCCCTCCCTTTGCCGTCAGCAATGAAGCGCTGGTGGCGGCCTTCAACCAGTACGTGGATCTCTACAACGAGGAGAACGCCTCCGCCATCGATGCAGGGCAGCTGCCTGCCAAGCAGCACTCGAGCTGCGAGTTCATCGAGAAGGCCTCCGGCATCAAGAGCCGCTATCTGGTGAGCAGCGAGGGGGTGCTGGATCCCGACATCATGCAACCGCTCATGGCGGAGCGCCCGGACGATCAGCCCTCCATCATGGTGGAGATGGCGGTGGCGGCCGCCGAGCAGGCGCTGATCGCCGCCGGTCGTGAACCGGGGGAGATCGATCTTGTCATCGTCGCCGCCTCCAACCTGCCGCGCCCCTACCCGGCGCTGGCCATTGAATTGCAGCACTATCTCGGCGCCAGCGGCCTGGCATTCGACATGAACGTGGCCTGCTCTTCCGCCACCTTCGGGATCAAGACCGCCGCAGACATGCTGGCGGCAGGCACCGCCCGGCTGGCGCTGGTGGTCAATCCGGAGATCTGCTCGGGTCACCTCAACTTCCGCGATCGGGACAGTCACTTCATCTTCGGCGACGCCTGTACCGCCGTGCTGCTGGAGCGGGAGGCCGATTGCCAGGTGGCCAACCCCTGGCAACTGGTGGCCAGCAAGCTGGTGACCCAGTACTCCAACAACATCCGCAACAACTTCGGCTTCCTGAACCGGCTCAGCCCGCGCACCCGCTACGGCGACGACAAGCTGTTCCGCCAGCAGGGGCGCAAGGTGTTCAAGGAGGTGCTGCCCCTGGTGTGCGATCAGATAGCCTCCCAGCTGGCGGAGCAGGGATGGGCGGCCGATGGCTTGAGCCGGCTCTGGCTCCATCAGGCGAATCTGACCATGAACCAGTTCATCGGTCGCAAGTTGCTGGGCCATGACGCCAGCCAGCAGGAGGCGCCTGTCATCCTCGACCGCTACGGCAACACCAGCTCGGCGGGTTCCATCATCGCCTTCCACCTCTTCAACCAGGATCTGCCGAGCGGGGCTCGCGGGGTGCTCTGCTCCTTTGGGGCCGGTTACTCCATCGGCAGCCTGCTGCTGCAGCGGCGCTGAGTACCCTGTTTTGCCCATAAAAAAGCCACCCGGGAGGTGGCTTTTTTCATGCTGCCCGAGAGGCTTTTTCAAGCGGGTTCGATGGTCAGCACCTGACATTGCGGTTCTTTTATCTGAAATCGCACGTTCACATCGAACAATCTGACACCGTACACCTTGTCATCCGGCTTGCCCTTCTTGTAAGCAGGGCGGGGATCCTGAGCCAGCACCTCCCTCACCAGTTCACGCAGCTCCGGGTGGGCCTTGAGCCAGGGGGCGAGCTGCTGCTCGGCCTGGGCGCTGAAGCTCACCGCCAGCGGCGGGGTGGGGGCATCGGGGGCGAAACCACCACGGGCGTGGGGCAGGCTGTCGGCATAGGGGACATAGGGCTTGATGTCGACGACGGGGGTGCCGTCGAGCAAGTCCACGGCGCCCAGCTCGAGCCAGAGCTTGCCGCGCTCACGTCCCACCCCGTGCAGCTCGACCACGGAGAGGCCAAGGGGGTTGGGGCGGAAGGTGGAGCGGGTGGCAAAGACCCCGACCCGCTCGTTGCCGCCGAGGCGCGGCGGGCGCACCGTCGGGTGCCAGCCCTGATCCATGGTCTGGTGAAACACGAAGCTGATCCAGAGATGGGAGAATTGCTCGATGCCGCGCAGCGCATCGGGCTGATCGTAGGGAGGAAGCAGTTCGAGGCGGGCGCGAGCCGCGCTGACCAGGCCGGGCTGGCGGGGTATGGCGAACTTCTCCTTGTAGGGAGAGCGGATGATCCCTAGGGTATCGATATCGAACTTCATGGCGGATCCTGGCTGAAAACCCGGGCAATGTAGCACAGGCACGCCGAAAACGCAGGGGGAGTACCAGGACGCGGCCCCTGTGATCCCGATCCCAGACCCGGTGCCAGGGGGCTGTGTCCTGGTGCCAACTTGCGTAGGGTGGGGCGGCAAAAGGGGTGGCGGGGGAGCGGACAAGGAATCTGCTGCCCGCACCATGACGATATGCCTGGCGGCATCAGGGCGTGTGCTCACCATGCCAGGCCATGGCCGTTTCGGCTGCCCGTGGAGGGGCTGCAAGGAGAGGGCGCCATAGAGGAGAGACAGGGATGAAATTGTTGATTATCGGCGGCACCGGCTTTCTGGGTCGCCACCTGACCACGCTGGCCCTGGATTGGGGGCACGAGGTGACGCTGTTCAATCGCGGCCACCGCCAGCACCCGGATTGGCGGGAGCTGACCCAGCTTCACGGGGACAGAGACGGGGACCTGGCCCCCTTGCGGGGCGAAGGGCGGCACTGGGATCTGGTCATCGACACCTGCTGCTATCGCCCCGAACAGGCCGAAGGGCTCTCTGACGCCCTGCTGGGGCGCTGCGATCGGCTCATCTTCATCTCCACCATCAGTGTCTATCGCGATTTTTCCCAACCCGGCATGGATGAGTCGGCCCCCCTGCACGAGATGGCAGGAGCGCCCACCGACTACGGCCCCCTCAAGGTGCTGTGCGAGTCGGTGTATCGCGCCCGCTGGGGAGATCGCCTGTGCACCCTGCGCCCCGGCGTGCTCTGCGGCCCCTTTGACCCGACAGCTCGTCTTGCCTGGTGGGTGAGGCGGGTGCAGCGGGGCGGGCCCTGGCTCTTGCCGGGGCTGGGGGAGGACAGGCTGCAATACCTGGATGTGCGCGACTGCGCCGAGTTCGTGCTGCGGGCTGCCGAGCAGCGACTCGCTGGGTGCTTCAACCTGATCAAGCCCGGCATTGCACTGAACGACTGGGTGGAGCGCCTCGCTGCCCGGCTGACGCCAGTGACCCCCTTGCAGCTCGAGTGGGCTCCCTGGCGTGACCTGATGGCGGCAGGGGTGGCGCCCTGGCAAAGCTATCCCACGCTGCTGCCAAGCGAGCTGCCCGAGTATGCAGGGTATGGCACCATCAGCGCCGAGGCCGCCATCGTCCATGGGCTGAACTTTCGCCCCCTGGAGGAGACGGTTGACGATCTGGTGGTATGGCTTGCCAGCAACCCCCGGGGGCCGCTGCCGGGCATGACCCCTGATGAGGAACAGGCCTTGCGACGACGAGTGGAGGTTTCCTTGTCATCGAATGCGTACTAGCCGGCATCATAAAGAAGAGGGCACCCCGGGGTGCCCTCTTCTCATGTGGGGTGTTCATCCATGACGGGGCTCAGCGCAGCAATGCCCCCGCCTCGGCCAGCAGGGTTCTCAGCACACTGCGATGGCAGCGGGACTCCTGTTCGCAGTAGCACCCCACCGAGAAATGGGTGGTGTGGGAGAGGGCGGCCAGCAGGGCCAGATCGTGCTTCGCGGCCGGGGTGGCCATCTCGGCCTTGTACTGCTTGCAGAAGGCGGTCCACCGGGCCGGGGTGTCGGCAGTCTGACCGAGTTTCATGGTCTCGGCGCTGGGGGCCAGATTGGGGAACCAGACGTCGTACCAATCCTGGCTGGCGAACGCCGCTTTGGGCACGCCGCGAGGGGGGCGACGCACGGTGCCGATGCGAAGCCCCTCATCCTCGAGGCGGGGGCTGCCGAGTCGCACGATGGCGATCGCCATGGCAGGACTTACTTCTCTTCGGCCACTTTCAGCGCCTGACCGTAGCAGATCACCTGCTTCAGGCAGCCGGGCACGTCGCTGAACTCGGCGCACTTGTCGAAGCTGACGCCGTTGCCCCCCATGTCCGCCACGCGGCGGCGGGCCAGGGTGCGGGCTTCACCGGCATTGGGCACCGCCTGATTGGCATCGCTCTGGCAGGATTCCCCCTCGACAGTGCCGAGATAGAGGTAGTTGAGGTCGGCGAGCTCGCTCTGCTCGTAGATCCGCACGCTCCCCGGCTTGAAGTACTCGTCGAAGTTTTCCTTGTCCAGATTGCTGTTGAAGGCGAAGTCGGCGCAACCGGAGGCAATCAGGGGCATCATCAGGATCAGGCGTTTCATATCGGCATCTTGTTGGGTGGCGAGTGGGCCATTATAGGGGGCAGTCGCCGATGGCGACCAGCCCCATTTTTAGCCATATCAATGGATTGTAGCGAGACGACCCCGGATCAGGCGGGGGCCAGTCGCCGGTGCAGGCTGCGGTAGTGATCATCTTCCAGCAGCTCCTGGTGGGGGGCACACAGACGGATGCGACCCTCTTCCATCAGGGCTACCCTGTCCATCCGTTCCAGCCCCAGCAGGCGGTGGGAGATGAGCAGCAGGGTGCGATCCGCCCCCAGGGTCAGCAGCAGATCCATGATCTCCCGTTCGGTCTGGGTATCGAGCCCTTCGGTGGGCTCGTCCAGCAGCCAGAGCGGTGCATCGTGGAGCAGGGCGCGGGCGATGCCGATGCGGCGGCGCTCCCCACCGGAGAGCGGACGCCCGCCATCCCCGAGCCAGGCATCCAGCCCCTGTTCTGCCTGCTCACCCTCATCGCGCAGCAGAGTTCCGAGCCCCACCTGGGTGAGTACCTCGATGAGCCGTTCGTCGCTGGCTCCGGGGGCGGCCAGGGTGAGGTTGCCACGCAGGGTATCGGCAAACAGGTGGACCCGCTGGCTCACCACGGAGCAGGAGGCGCGTAGCGCCTCTTCGCTGTAATCGGTGAGGGGCTTGCCATCGAGCAGGATCTCCCCCGATAGGGCCGTCCATTCCCGGGTCAGCAACCCCATCAGGGTGGACTTGCCACAGCCGGTCTGCCCCAGCAGCGCCAGCTTCTCCCCGGCATGCAGTTGCAGGGTGCACCCTTGCAGCACGGGTGCATCCTGGCCTGGATAGGTGAAATGCAGGTCGCTTATCTGCACGGCACCCCGGGCAGCGGGGGCTTGCTGTGCGCCCCACTCCGGCGCCTTGGCCTCTTGCAGGATCTCGTTGAGACGGCGGGCGGAGGTGAGGCTGGTGGAGAGGTGCTGAAAGGCACCGGCCAGCGGCAGCAGCGCCTCGAAGCTCGCCAGGGTAGCGAACACCATGAGTGCCGTGATGGGGTCAGGGGCATTGCCACCGACGCCGTGACCGGCCAGCCAGAGCATCAGGGTCAGAGTCCAGCCGCTCAGCAACTGCACCGAGAAGGCGGCCAGGCCGCTGACGCGGGCCATGCGGGCCTGGGCCCGGATCAGGGCCTGCTCCGCCTGCTGCAATCCGGTGAGCGCCTCGGGAGCGGCGGCGAACATCTGCAGTTCGGCCTGGCCGTCCAGATAGTCCACCATGCGGGTACGCAGGTTGGACTTCTCGGCGATGAGCTGACGGCCCGGCGCGCGCCCGGCAAAATAGAAGACCAGGGGCAAGGCCAGCATGCCAAAGAGCAGAATGGCTCCCAGCGTCAGCGCCAGGCGACCATCGAAGAAGGAGAGGAAGAAGACCAGCCCGGCGCAGCTCAGCAGTGCCGCCCCAATGGGGGTGATGAGGCGCAGATAGACGTGATCCATGGCATCGATGTCGGCCACCAGACGGTTGAGCAGGTCAGCCTGGCGAAAACCGGCAAGGGAGCCGGGGGAGAGGGGGGAGAGCTTTTGCCAGAACCAGACCCGCAGCCGGGTCAGCACCCGGAAGGTGGCGTCGTGGCTCACGACCCGCTCGCCCCAGCGACTGGCGGTGCGCACGATGGAGAAGAAACGCACGCCCCCCGCAGGGGTCATGTAGTTGAAGGTGTCTCGGGTGGCGACCGCCAGCCCGGCGACGGCGGCGGCGGAGAGGAACCAGCCGGAGAGGGAGAGCAGGCCCATGCCGGCCACCAGGGTGACCAGGGCCAGCAGCAGGCCGATGGAGAGGCTGAGCCAGTGCTGGCGATAAAGGCGCAGGAACGGCAATAGATCAGTCATCGAGAGAGTCTCCGAAACCTTGGGATTGCGACAGGAGGCGGGCGAAGGGGCCCTGGGCCTCGCCGAGTGCGGCAAAACGTCCATGCTCCACCAGCTTGCCGTGCGCCAGCACCAGGATGTTGTCCATCTGGCTGAGCTGATCGAGGCGGTGGGTGATCATCAGCAGGGTCTGACCTTGTGCGGCCTGTTCGAGGGCGCTCATGACGGCTCGCTCAGAATGGCGATCCAGGCTGGCAGTGGGTTCATCCAGCACCATCATCTGGGTCGTCTTGAGCAGGGTACGGGCAAGGGCGATGCGCTGGGCCTGGCCGACGGAGAGACCGCCTGCCTGATCCCCGACCCGATAGTCCAGCCCTTTCTCGTTGACGAACTCCCAGGCCTGGGCGCGCTTGAGCGCGGATTCCAGCTCGGCGTCGCTGGCGGATGGTCTGGCCAGCAGCAGGTTGTCCCGCAGGGAGCTGTGGAAGAGTTGGGGATTCTGGGAGAGCCAGCCTAGCTGCTGGCGCCACTGGCTGATGTCCAGGGTACGAAGCTCCACTCCGTTGACGCACAGGGAACCGCGATAGGGGGCAAAACCGAGCAGGGCATTGACCAGGGAGCTCTTGCCCGCGCCGCTGATGCCGACCAGGGCGGTGCGCGTGCCGGCTTCCAGCGTGAAATCGAGGGGACCGACCAGCACCTTGCCCTCGGCGCTCAGCACTTCCAGGCTGCGGGCTTCTACCTTGACGGGGCCCTCCGCATGGAAGGGGAGCGTCCCGGAGGCGGGTTCGCTCACGTCGGCCTCGAGAAATTCCAGCAGTTGTTCGGCTGCGCCAATGGCCTGTGCCTTGGCGTGATAGTGGGCACCGAGTTCCCGCAGCGGCGCGTAGAACTCGGGGGCGAGGAAGAGCACGAACAGGCCGGTAAAGAGGGTGACCTTGACGCCATAGCTGCCAAAGTTGAGGTGATCGATGTAGGAGAAACCGAAGTAGACGGCCACCAGGGCCACCGCGATGGCGGCGAAGAACTCCAGCACGGCCGTGCTCAGGAAGGCGAGGCGCAGCACCTCCATGGTGCGCTCGCGAAAATCTTCCGATGCATCGCGGATGGCCTCCCCTTCCGCCCGGGTGCGCATGAAAAGCTGCAGGGTGCGCAGCCCCTTGAGGCGATCGAGGAAGTGGCCTGAGAGGCGCGCCAGCGACTGGAAGTTGCGGCGGTTGGCATCGGCGGCACCCACCCCCACCAGGATCATGAAGAGAGGAATGAGGGGGGCGGTGCCGAGCAGAATGAGGCCCGCCGCCCAGTTGACCGGGAACACGGAGACCAGGATCACCAGGGGAATAAAGACGGCGATGGCCATCTGGGGCAGATAGCGGGAGAAGAAGTCTTGCATCTCTTCGATCTGCTCGAGCAGCAGGCTGGCCCAGCTACCGGCGGGACGACGCTGGATATAGGCGGGGCCGAGCCTGGCGAGGCGGGTGAGCACCAGCTCGCGGATGGCCTGGCGCACCGCACTGCCCGCCTTGAAACTCGCCACCTCGCGGCCATAGGCCAGGGCCGCCTTGGTCAGGGTCACCAGCAACAGACTGATGAAGAGGGGGGCGGAGTGCTCCGGCGTGGAGCCTTCGATGATGAAACCGTGAAGCAGGCTCGCCAGCAACCAGGCCTGCATCACCATCAGGACGCCCTGACCCAGCCCGAAGGCGATGGAGATGCCGATCCAGCGCCGACCATGGCCCGATTGTTTGCGCAACCAGCCATAGAGATGTTTCTGTCTGTTCTTGTCCATTACCACCCTCCTCAAACGAGTGGCGCAAGACTATCGTCGCCCCCACGGCTTGGCAACCTTGCAGAACCGGGCGGAGGAACATCATTGTGTGAAAAATCGGCTTCATGCTCATTAGTTGGCCGAACAGCTTGATTTATGGCAAAAAATGCGAGGTCGGTGATTGCGCTCGGCGGCAAAATGCATATAGTAGAGGCCACTGACGCGGGTGTAGTTCAATGGTAGAACGGTAGCTTCCCAAGCTGCATACGTGGGTTCGATTCCCATCACCCGCTCCACATTCCAGATAGCGGCACGCGCCGTTGTCCATATCAGCCAGATGGCTGTCTGTCGTGGGGATTCCCCATCACACCAAGTACGTTTTGATGCCTAGCGGGCATCGTATAATGGCTATTACCTCAGCCTTCCAAGCTGATGATGCGGGTTCGATTCCCGCTGCCCGCTCCAGTCTTCACACAAAAAGCCCACTCCTGCGAGTGGGCTTTTTGTTGTGCATTTTTTGAG
The DNA here is from genome assembly GCF_002903485.1 of Aeromonas sp. ASNIH7. Classification (NCBI taxonomy): domain Bacteria; kingdom Pseudomonadati; phylum Pseudomonadota; class Gammaproteobacteria; order Aeromonadales; family Aeromonadaceae; genus Aeromonas; species Aeromonas sp. ASNIH7. The sequence continues at coordinate 648,441 of NZ_CP026226.1, read as the reverse complement.
GGGCAAGTTGCCTGGGGGCGACTTGCAGACATGGAAAAGGCGCCACAGGGCGCCTTTTCAACTCGGGAGTGGGGAGGATTACTCCTGCTCCAGCTCGCCGCAGAAGCGATAGCCTTCGCCATGGATGGTGGCGATGATCTCCGGGGTGTCGCCCACGCTCTCGAAGTGCTTGCGAATACGGCGGATGGTCACGTCCACGGTGCGGTCGTGGGGCTTGAGTTCGCGGCCCGTCATCTTCTTGAGCAGCTCGGCACGGGTCTGGATCTGGCCCGGGTTCTCGCAGAAATGCAGCATGGCGCGGAACTCGGAGCGGGGCAGCTTGAACATGTCGCCAGCCGGGCTGACCAGGGCGCGGCTGTTGATGTCCAGGGCCCAGCCATTGAACAGATAACGTTCCACCAGCTTCTTCTCTTCGCCACCGGCGGCCACGTTCATGGTGCGGCTCAGCAGGTTGCGGGCACGGATGGTCAGTTCACGGGGATTGAACGGCTTGGTGATGTAGTCATCTGCGCCGATCTCCAGCCCCAGGATCTTGTCCACTTCGTTGTCGCGACCGGTCAGGAACATCAGGGCGATGTTGTCATCTTCACGCAACTCGCGCGCCAGCAGCAGGCCGTTCTTGCCCGGCAGGTTGATGTCCATGATCACCAGGTTGATGGTGTGGCTGGTCAGGGCCTGGTGCATCTCGTCACCGTTGTTGGCTTCCAGCACGATGTAGCCTTCGGCTTCGAAGATGCTCTTGAGGGTGTTGCGGGTGACCAGCTCGTCTTCGACGATCAGAATATGTGGTGTTTGCATGAGTATTCCCAGATTCTTATCAGTTAATTATCGAAATTTTAACACTCTTTGGCGTTATCCGACCGGTCCTGAAAATTTATTACGTCATCCTGGGTATGAATATCAGGTCGAATCATCGCGAATTTGGTAACTATGTCGGCAAGCATCCCTGTGCCGTACATGGGCTCTCAACAAGTCTGAACAAGAGAAGCCCGGAGAGGTAGTCCATTACAAAAGTTGCTGCATTTTATCAGTTAACAGGCGCATAACAACACTCTTTGCCGTCAGATAGCAACTTTTTAACTCAGCTTTGATATAAGTCAATCCCCGAGTTCGCTGCATCATACTTGGGCTGACCCGCTTTTTCGCCCTTAATAAATGTAATGGGATGTAACATGTGGTTGACATGACTTTGTGGGAAAACTACAGAAAAGTGTGCTTCATCGCCCCCTTTGCGCCTCCCAGTTGCCCAGCCTATGCCATTGTCACGGCCTGGAACCCGGCCAGCCGGTGGGTGGGGCTGCGCCGCAATGCCCGTCGCCAGCGAGCCCTTGTCCGGCAAGTGGGCGAGTGTCCCGTCATGGGAGAGGTCTGGGGGAGCGATGAGGATGAGCGCTGGCAGGAGGCGTCTCTGTTGTTGCCGCTTTCGCAGCCAGAGGCGATCCGGCTGGCCGCCCGATTTGGCCAGAATGCCCTCTATTGGGTGCGTGAAGGAGAGCTCTGGCTGGTGCCCGTGTTGCTGGAAGGGACGCCCTGTCATCTGGGGGCGCTTGCGTCCCGCTGGCGGTTCAGGCCTTAGGGCTGACATGGCCCCCCGCCATCCGGACAGGGCACCCGGTCGGTGGATTGTCAGCGCCCCGACATGATGAAAGAATGAGCTGACACATTTCACTCCATGGAAGGATGATGATCATGCTGGACCTGCTGCCCGACCTTTGCGATGAACATGGCGATGCCCTTAGGATCGCTGACCCCCTGTTTCACGACTATGGCGGCAAGGCGCTGTTTTACGGCGAGGCCGTGACTCTCTCCTGCTTTGAAGACAACAGCCTGGTGCGTGATCTGGTCAATCGTCCCGGCCATGGCAAGGTGATGGTGATCGACGGGGGCGGCTCCCTGCGTCGGGCGCTGCTCGGGGATCAGCTGGCCATCAAGGCGGTGGAGCAGGGGTGGGAGGGGATCCTCATCAATGGTGCCGTGCGGGATGTGGGGACGCTGGCGACCCTGGCGCTGGGGGTCAAGGCCCTGGCCCCCTGCCCGGTCAAGACAGAGAAACGGGGTCTGGGCACGCTGGATGCCGTGGTCTCTTTTGCCGGTGTGACCATAGCGCCCGGCGACTATGTCTACGCCGACCTCAACGGTGTGCTGGTGAGCGGCGCCAGGCTCCTCTGAGCCTCAGAAGTTGAAGCCCACTCCCAGAGTGAGAAAGTGTTCCGTACTGAAGGCGCTGAGTCCGTAATTGGCGGTGATGGCCAGGGAAGGGGTCACCAGCAGGCTGCTGTTGAGCTCAACCAGGGTGCTGGCCTTGCTCACCTCCAGTTGCTTGAGCTGGCTGCCGATGTTGAGTGACGGGGAGAGGCGATAGCGCACCCCAGAGCTGATATTGAACCCGGCCTGCCCGCTCTGGGGGCCGATGGCGGGGCCGGCCTCCATGTAGAGGCTGATGTCATCCTGAAGCGGGTATTGATAGCCGGTATTGATGAGCCAGAGGTCGAAGTTGTCGCCCAGGTGGCTCTGGTTGCCGAGCAATACGCCGGAATAGCTTTTGACGTAGAGCGGGTTGTCCGATTCGGTCTGGAGAAAACTCCAGTCGGCGGCCTGAGCCGACAAGACGAGGCTGGATGCCATTGCGATGACGAGAGACTTGACCATTCGTTTCCCCTCCCTGGGTCCGAACAGGACTACAAGCATGGCACATGCCAGCGGGGAGTAAAGGGAACCCCGATCACAATAAAAGAGTTTTGATTGACGCTGCAGTCATGGTACACAGGCCCCTCACTCCGTGTCGTTACGACACGCTCCATCACGAGGTGAACTGATGAACAACAAACTGATCCTGCTGGCCGCTCTGGCCCTGGGAGGCTGCGCCATGACTACGGGTTCCACGCTGGCACAATTGCAGGCATCGACCTGGCAACTGCAAGGGGCGAGCGGTGACACCTTCACCCTGCAGGTCGCCGGTGACAAGGTGGCGGGCAAGGGCGGCTGCAACCGCTACTTTGGCGGCATCACAGAGCAGGATGACGGCGTGTTGACGCTGGGCGCCATGGGTTCGACGCGCATGATGTGTGCGGGGGATCTGGCCGGCAAGGAGATGAACTACTTGCAGACCCTGGAGAAGGTGGCGAGCTTCCAGATCAGCGGCAAACAGCTGGTGCTAAAGGATGCCGACAAGGCCACCTTGCTGACCTTTGACGCAGTGAAATAAGCCGGGATCTCGTCAAAGGCTGTCGCAGGCGACCCCTGCGCCAGCGTGCAGGAGAATGTGAAAAGGGACGCCATGGCGTCCCTTTTTGTGCCTGATGCCGGGTCATCCCCCTCGCTGGAAGCGAAACCGCTTCTTGCGCCGGTAGGGATAGACATCCTCGAACATCCCCTCCTTGATGTTGCTCTGCAGCATCTTCCAGTAGTTGGCGTCGAAGAGTTCCTTGTGCAACTGCATCATGATCTCCCGCACCTGGGGTTTTTGCAGCAGGAAGGTGGCGAACTCCTCCGGGAAGATGTCGTTGGGTGCCACCGAATACCAGGGTTCGGCGCTCCACTCGTCCTCCGGGTAGCGCGGCGGCGGGATCTGGCGGAAGTTGCACTCCGTCATGTAGCAGATCTCGTCGTAGTCATAGAACACCACCCGGCCGTGGCGAGTCACCCCGAAGTTCTTGAACAGCATGTCGCCGGGGAAGATGTTGGCCGCCGCGAGCTGGCGGATGGCGTTGCCGTACTCTTCCAGGGCGAGGCGGGTCTGCTGTTCGTCCGCCTGATCCAGATAGAGGTTCAGGGGGATCATCTTGCGCTCGGTGTAGAGGTGCTTGATCACCAGCTTGTCGGCGGTGAGAGTCAGCGCAGAGGGCGCCACCGCCTTGAGCTCGGTCAACAGCTCCGGCGAGATGCGATCGAGGGGAAACTCGAAGTTGGTGAACTCCTGGGTATCTGCCATGCGGCCCACTCTATCGTGCTGTTTTACCAGCCGGTATTTCTCCTTCACCTGCTCGTGGCTCACCTCCTTGGGCGGGGTGAACTCGTCTTTTATCACCTTGAACACCACATCGTAGGAGGGGAGGGTGAACACGCTCATCACCATCCCCTTGATGCCGGGCGCGATGACGAACTGCTCCCGGCTCTGGGCCAGGTGCTGCTGGTAGTGACGATAGAGCTCGGTCTTGCCGTGTTTCTGGCAGCCGATGGCGTTGTAGATTTCATAGTCCGGCTTGCGGGGCATGATCTGGCGAAGGAAGGCCACAAAGAGCGCTGGTACCGGGGCATAGACCATGAAGTAGGCGCGGGCGAAGCCGAACACGATGGAGGCAAGCTCCGGCTCGAAGATGACGGTGTCCACATAGATGCTCTGACCGGTGCTGAGCAGGGGCAGGATGAAGGGATAGACTTCTCCCTTCACCCGGATGAGCCCCACCAGATAGGCTCCCTTGTTGCGATAGAACACCTCCCTGAGCAGCTCGATGGCGAAGGGCTCCTCGTGCAGGATGGCCGGGCCGCTCTCTGCCAGATGGCGGTGGATGTCCATGATGTCCCGCTGCTTGTCTTCGAAAGGGAGGGTGAAGCTGTAATCCCCGAGCAGCTGGCTCAGGGTCTGGGGCAGGTGGGAGAGATCGGTGCGATAGATACGCAGCAAGGATCCCAGATCAGGCTTGTCGCCCCGGCTCACGAAGGGGTGGATATAAAGGTTCTCGTCGCGGATGTTGCGATGGCGGAAGATGCGGCGATAGACGGAATTGAAGAAGGACTCCGCCACCTCGAAGTTCTCGCAGCGGGGCAGGAGATCGCTGAAGGCGCCTTTCACCTGCTTGAGCAGGGCCTGGGTCGGCAGCTGCTCCCCCATCATCTGTTTGATCTGCGCCGTGGTGGCGCCGACATGGTGATCATAGAGGCGGATGCGCTCTCGACCGGCGAGCTGCACCCCCAGCCAGTCGCTGTTCTCGAAACGGCTCTTGCTGCCCTGGGTTATCTCGAGAAAGCGGCTGTAAAACGACTCAAAACGTTGCAGGATCGTCTCGGCGACCGCCTGCTCCAATGGCTGCTGCATCTCTCTCTTCCTTGTGATCTGTCGGGCCCATGGCGTCAGTGCCCTGAGGCGGCGGACTCGCGTCCAAGGCCACTATGGCAACATCCAAACATCTGTTCAAGTGGCAATATTTCGGGATAAACGGTAGATTGCGCCCCTGTTTTGCCGACGGTTCGCCGCAGTTCGCGGCGTCGGCCTCATCCTGGAGAGAACCCGATGAAACTCTATTTTGTGCTGGTGTCGCCAGCCCGTGCCGCCAACGTGGGGGCTGCTGCTCGCGCCATGAAGACCATGGGCTTCGACGCCATGCGACTGGTGGGGAGCCGGGTGCACGAAGAGGAGGAGGCGAGCTGGGTTGCCCACGGGGCGCAGGAGATCCTGACAGACGCGCAAGCCTTCGACACCCTGGAAGAGGCCCTGGCGGACATGGATCTGGTGGTCGCCACCACCGCCCGGCAGCGCGGCCGCTACCAGCACTACCTCACCCCGGCGGACATTCGCGACCAGGTCCGGGCCAAGCCCTCTCTCGAGAAGGTGGCCATCGTATTTGGCTGCGAGGAGTCCGGACTCTCCAACGAACAGCTCGCCCAGGTGGATCTCATCAGCTACCTGCCTCTCAAGGTCTCATACCCGTCCCTGAACCTGGGTCAGGCGATCATGCTGTATGCCTATGAGCTGAGTCCGCTGCTCGATGACCAGAAAGTGAGCGACGAGCAGGACGTAGCAGAAAATTTCGAGAGTGCCGGGCAGGTTCGCGTGCTGAAATCAAAAACAGCAGAATTGCTTGGTGAACTCGGAGTTTCGCAGGATGAAAAACTGCATCAATGGGTGATGGACCGGGTGCCCATGCTGCCGCAGCGGGATCTCAATATGCTCCATCTGCTCTGCAAAGACCTTGCCCGCAAGTTTGGCAAGGAGGTTTAGGTTGACAGCCCCTCGCCGGGCGCGGTATTGCTAACAACCAGATTCGTTCAAGAGTGTTCGTCATGCAGCTATTCACCAACGTCATCACCACCACCATTATTACCGGTACCACCACAGGTGGCACTGGGGCCGGTTGATGCGCTGACGAACAAGCACAGAAATCAGAAAAAGGCCCGTACCCACCCAGTACGGGCCTTTTTTGTTGGATTGTTTTTAGACCAATTAGCAGATCAATTTGCAGGGAATACAGGGAGATAGCGATGAGAGTGTTGAAATTTGGCGGGTCGTCACTGGCCGACGCAGAGCGTTTCTTGCGGGTTGCCGATATCGCGGTGAATACCCATGGCCAATCCCAGGTGGCCCTGGTGCTGTCGGCACCGGCCAAGGTGACCAATCACCTGGTCGCCCTGGTGGAACAGACCAGTCGCGGCATGGATGCAAGCAGTACCCTGTTCGAGATCAACGGTATCTTCTCCCGCCTGCTGGCGGGGCTCAAAGCCGCCTATCCCGCGCTGGATGACAAGGCGCTGCAGGCTCGTTTGACCAGCGAACTGGATCAGGTCGAGCGGCTGATGCAGGGTATCCGTCTGCTGGGGCTGTGCCCGGACAACGTCCAGGCCCGCATCCTGAGCCGTGGCGAGAACCTCTCCATCGCCTTCATGCACGAGCTCTTGCGGGTGCGCGGCCTCGAGCTGGATCTCATCGTGCCCGAGCAGTTGCTGGTCACCGATGGCGGCTACCTCGAAGCCCATGTGGATATCGAAGCCTCCCGGGTGCGCTTCGCCGCCAAGGGCCTGCGCTCTGATTGTCTCTACCTGATGCCGGGCTTCACCGGTGGCAGCGACAAGGGCGAGACCGTGCTGCTGGGCCGCAACGGCTCCGACTATTCCGCCGCCGTCTTGGCCGCCTGCGTCGATGCCGAGTGCTGCGAGATCTGGACCGACGTGGAGGGCTGCTACAACTGCGACCCGCGCCTGGTACCGGACGCCTACCTGCTCAAAACCCTCTCCTATAAAGAGGCGATGGAGCTCTCCTACTTCGGTGCCAAGGTGCTGCACCCGAAGACCATCGCCCCCGTGGCCCAGTTCCACATTCCCTGCCTCATCAAGAACAGCTTCAACCCCCAGGGTCCGGGTACCCTCATCGGGGTCGATCAGGGGGATGACGATCTGAAGGTGAAGGCCATCTCGGATCTCTCCGGCATGTGCATGTTCAACGTCTCCGGTCCCGGCATGAAGGGCATGGTGGGCATGGCCGGTCGCATCTTCTCCGCCGTCTCCCGCGCCGGGGTCAGCATCGTGCTGATCACCCAGTCGTCCTCCGAGTACAGCGTCAGCTTCTGTATCCACAGCTACGACAGCGACAAGACCCGCAAGGTGCTGGAGCGCGAGTTTGAGCTGGAGTTCAAGAACCAGTTGCTGGACCCGCTCGAGATCATGACCGATCTGGCCATCATCTCCCTCATCGGTGACGGCATGCGCACCTCCAAGGGGATGGCGGCGCGCTTCTTCACCTCCCTGGCCCAGGCCTCCATCAACATCGTCGCCATCGCGCAAGGGTCGAGCGAGCGCTCCATCTCCGCGGTCGTGCGCTCCGGCAAGGTGGCGGAAGCCATCAAGGCGTGCCACCAGAACTTCTTTGGCAGTCAGCAGTTCATCGATCTCTTCGTGGTCGGGGTGGGCGGCGTCGGTGCGGCCCTGGTGGATCAGATTGCCCGCCAGCAGCCGGTACTGGCCGAGCAGGGCACCGGCCTGCGTGTAGTGGGCATCGCCAACAGCCGTCAGATGGCGGTCAACAAGGACGGTCTGGCCCTCGCCAACTGGCGTGAACAGCTGGTGGAAGCACAAGGCAGTTTCAGCCTGGAGGCGGTGAAGAAGCTGGTGGAAGAGAGCCACCTCATCAACCCGGTGATCGTCGATTGCACCTCGAGCGAAGCCGTGGCCGTCCAGTACGCCGACTTCCTCGGGGCCGGTTTCCACGTGGTCACCCCGAACAAGAAGGCCAACACCGGGTCGCTCGATTACTACAAGGCGCTGCGTCGCACCGCCCGCCAGACCCGCCGCAAGTTCCTGTACGAGACCAACGTGGGCGCGGGCCTGCCGGTCATCGAGAACCTGCAAAACCTCATCAAGGCCGGTGACAAGCTGCGCGCCTTCGATGGCATCCTGTCCGGGTCGCTCTCCTTCATCTTCGGCAAGCTGGACGAGGGGATGGCCTTCTCTGAGGCGACCCAGATCGCCCGCGGCAACGGCTTCACCGAGCCGGATCCCCGCGATGACCTGAACGGCATGGACGTGGCTCGCAAGCTCCTGATCCTGGCCCGCGAGGCCGGCATGGCGCTGGAGCTCTCCGATGTGGAGGTGGAGCAGGCATTGCCGCCGGGCTTTGACGTGAGCGGCGACGTGGAAGCCTTCATGTCCCGCCTGCCCGAGGCCGACGGCTGGTTCCGCGACCAGTTCGCGGCAGCCCAGCGTGAAGGCAAGGTGCTGCGTTACGTCGGCTCCATCGAGGGTGGCAAGTGCAAGGTGGCCATCAAGGCGGTGGGTGGCGACGAGCCCCTGTTCAAGGTAAAAGACGGGGAGAACGCGCTCGCCTTCTTCTCCACCTATTACCAGCCCATCCCCCTGGTACTGCGCGGCTATGGCGCAGGAACCGAAGTGACCGCCGCCGGTGTCTTCGCCGACGTGCTGCGCACCCAGAACTGGAAGCAGGAGCTGTAACATGAGTTCAGAGATGAACCCGAATGTGGAAATCGGCGGCAGCGTGGTGGCCTATGCCCCGGCCTCCAGCGCCAACCTGAGCGTGGGCTTTGACGTCCTGGGGGCGGCGCTCGCCCCCGTGGATGGCTCCCTGCTGGGGGACCGCGTCCAGGTCAAATCGGCAGAGGTGCCTTTCGCTCTCTCTTCCGTGGGCCGTTACGCCCACAAGTTGCCGGACGACCCGAAAAAGAACATCCTCCATGACTGCTGGGTCGCCTATGGCGAGGCGCTGGAGAAGCGCGGCCTGGGTCTCAAGCCGCTGGAAATGGTACTGGAGAAGAACCTGCCGGTAGGCTCGGGCCTGGGATCGAGCGCCTGCAGCGTCGTGGCGGCGCTGGAAGGGCTCAACGCCTTCCACGGCGCGCCCCTGAATGAACACGACCTGCTGCTGTTGATGGGGGAGATGGAAGGGAAGATCTCCGGCTCCGTCCATTACGACAACGTGGCGCCCTGTTATCTGGGCGGCATGCAGCTGGTGCTGGAGGAGGGGGGCGTCATCAGCCAGGGCATCCCGGTGTTTGACGAGTGGTACTGGGTGGTCTGCTACCCGGGCACCGTGGTCTCCACCGCCGCCGCCCGCGCCATCCTGCCGGCCCAGTATCGCCGCCAGGACTGCCTCACCTATGGCCGCCGGCTGGCCGCCTTCGTGCATGCCAGCTACAGCCGCCAGGAAGGGCTGGCCGCCAGCGTCCTGAAAGACGTGATCGCCGAGCCTTATCGCGCGGCCCTGATTGAAGGCTTCAACGAGGTGCGGGCCCAGGGGGCCCAGAACGGGGCGCTGGCCACCGGCATCTCGGGGTCCGGTCCCACCGTGTTCGTGGTGATGAAGGATCTGGCCCAGGCCGAACGCATGAAAGAGTGGATGGAAGCGCACTTCGTGCGCAATGAAGATGGATTTGCCCGGGTCTGCAAACTGGACATGGCCGGGGCACGGGTAACAGGAAGCGAGCTATGAATCTTTACAACATCAAGGACAAGAGTGAACAGGTGAGCTTCGCGCAGGCGGTGCGTCAGGGTCTGGGCCGCGAGCAGGGGTTGTTCTTCCCAGAGACCCTGGAGCCGCTGGCCGACGTGGATGCCCTGCTGGATCTGCCGCTGGCCGAGCGCTCGGCCCGCATCCTGAGCCACCTGCTGGGTGACGAAGTACCGGCTGCCAAGGTGAGCGAGCTTATCGACGCTGCTTTCACCTTCCCGGCGCCCCTGGTGAAGCTCAAAGATGGCACCTATGCCCTCGAGCTGTTCCACGGCCCGACCCTGGCGTTCAAGGATTTCGGCGGCCGCTTCATGGCCCAGTGTCTGGCTGCGTTCAGAACCAATGACAAGATCACCATCCTCACCGCCACCTCCGGCGACACCGGTGCCGCCGTGGCCCACGCCTTCTACGGTCTGGAGGGGATTGAAGTGGTGATCCTCTACCCCAAGGGCAAGATAAGCCCCTTGCAGGAGGCGCTCTTCTGCACCTTAGGCGGCAACATCCGCACCCTCGCCATCGACGGTGACTTCGATGCCTGTCAGGCGCTGGTCAAAGATGCCTTCGACGATGAAGGGCTCAAGACCGCCATCGGCCTCAACTCCGCCAACTCCATCAACATCAGCCGCCTGCTGGCCCAGGTTTGCTACTACTTCGAAGCCGTGGCCCAGTTGCCGAAAGCCCAACGGGCCAAGGCGGTCATCAGCGTGCCGTCCGGCAACTTTGGCAACCTCACCGCGGGGCTCATCGCCAAGGCGCTGGGGCTGCCGGTGAAGCGCTTTATCGCCGCCACCAACGCCAACGACACCGTGCCGCGCTACCTGAAAACCGGCCAGTGGGAGCCGCACCAGACGGTCGCGACCCTGTCGAACGCCATGGACGTGAGCCGCCCCAACAACTGGCCGCGGGTGGAAGAGCTGTGCCGTCGCAACGGCTGGGCGCTGGAAACCTTGGGCTCAGGGATGCGTGACGATGTCCAGACCCGCGATGCGCTCAAACGCCTCCATCAGCTGGATTACCTGTGCGAGCCCCACGGGGCGATTGCCTGGGATCTGCTGAACGAGCAGCTTGGGCAAGACGAGGTCGGTGTGTTCCTCTGCACCGCCCATCCGGCCAAGTTCAAGGAGTCGGTGGACGAGATCCTGAATCTGGATGTGCCGCTGCCGGGCCCGCTCGCCAAGCACGCCGCGCTGCCGCTCCTGTCCCACGATCTGCCCGCTGACTTTGGCCGCCTCAAGGCCTTCCTGCTCGGTTAAGCCGTCATGAGACGCTGACGATCCCCCGCTTTTTCACGAGAGCGGGGGATTTTTTTATGTCCGGTATTGATGTCCGGTATAGGGCGGGTAGCCCGCCCTATACCCCTGAAACAAGGAGCACGGCATGAGCCCGCATCCCCTTCGTACCCTGATCGAGACCTGTGACGCCGCCATCTCCCGGCGCGACTTCGACGCCCTGATGACCTTCTACGCCGAAGACGCCGCCCTGGTGGTCAAACCCGGCATGGTGGTGCGCGGCATTCCCGCCATCCGCCGCGCCTTCACTGCCATCTCCGATTACTTTGACGGTCAGCTTGAGGTGACCCAGGGGGCCATGGAGGTGATCGAGGGGGCCGACAATGCCCTGGTGATCATGGAGACCCGGCTGCGATACCCGGGCGGGGAGGGGTGGATTGATGAAACCCGGCGCGCTACCTATGTGTTTCGCAAAGAGCCCGGCGGGCAGTGGCGCTGCACGGTGGACAACTCCTACGGCACCACGCTGCTGGGGGCGCAGCAGCCCGGCGATCGGCCTGCAACCGACTAGCACAGTCACACTGGCTCGACGTAGCCAGAGTGCGTGTATAGCGTGCGTAATCAAGGCTCACCATCAAGGCCGTGCAGCCAGATAGGCTAGCCAGATTGAATAGCAAGAGCCAAGCCATGCAGGCCGGAGAACCCGAGCCGCACGCAGGGCACCGCTCTGCCTGGGAGGGGGCATCACAGCGCAGCCCACGGCGCAACTCCCCGTTTTGGTTGTGCCTCACAACCTGCTGGCAGAAAGTGCGCCGACAGTGATTGCTGCGACGTTTTTACGAATCTGGTTTGCACTTTCGTTGTTAAGCTCGCCCCTGGCAGCACAACCCTGTCTGTGGGTCATTTCCGGCTCCCCGGAGCCCGTTGACCCGGTCTGCCGTGGCTGCTAATCAGGGGACTGCTTGACACCCTTCATGGACGAGCAGAACCGCAGATGCCTCGACGGCGCGGCTTATCGACAACAACAACACCACAGTGCAGGGAGCAAACCATCATGTGGCCGTACCGAAAAATAGTGACCCAGTCCCTCAAAACCCCCCTGATGATCGCCAGGATCATGTTTTACCTGGCCCTGTTATTGGTCTTCCCCCTGCCAATGATCATGCTATCGGACTCTCCGGCGGCAGAGATCGGGCGTTTCTCTTACATCCTGGTGACGTTTCCCATCGCCATGGGGCTGATGCTGATATCGAGCCTGATGGCCATCCTCATTGCCATGGTGGAGTCGCGTAACCAGCAGCCACCCCAGGGACGGTGGTAAGAAGGTCCTTGCGTTTCAAGCCATCCAATAAAAAACCATCCCGTGCGGAATGGCTTTTGGACTTCCAAATTGGGACTCCCACCTTTTTGCCAGCAATTCGCCCAGCACTGTGGTCAACGACGATGCCATCAGCCACCGTGTTAATCCGATAGCTCCCATTTTACTCCCTTGGCATTTGTTTGGTGTCAGGCATGGCCATGTCTGAACACGCGACACTACTGGGTAAATGTCACTGGTGTACAAGGTATTTATCGGGTTCCAGAAAGATCAGTGTGTGATGAGAGATATAGCCAGCCGAGTATTGGCTGGCTCAGAAAGGTGGGTGTCCTAGGGAAGGTGCGAACAAGTCCCTGATATGAGATCATGTTTGTCATCTGGAGCCATGAAAAAGGGTTCATCATGAGTCATCAACTTACCTTCGCCGACAGTGAATTCAGCAGTAAGCGCCGTCAGACCAGAAAAGAGATTTTCTTGTCCCGCATGGAGCAGATTCTGCCATGGCAAAACATGGTGGAAGTCATCGAGCCGTTTTATCCCAAGGCTGGTAATGGCCGGCGACCTTATCCGCTGGAAACCATGCTACGCATTCACTGCATGCAGCATTGGTACAACCTGAGCGATGGCGCGATGGAAGATGCTCTGTACGAAATCGCCTCCATGCGTCTGTTTGCCCGGTTATCCCTGGATAGCGCCTTGCCGGACCGCACCACCATCATGAATTTCCGCCACCTGCTGGAGCAGCATCAACTGGCCCGCCAATTGTTCAAGACCATCAATCGCTGGCTGGCCGAAGCAGGCGTCATGATGACTCAAGGCACCTTGGTCGATGCCACCATCATTGAGGCACCCAGCTCGACCAAGAACAAAGAGCAGCAACGCGATCCGCAGATGCATCAGACCAAGAAAGGCAATCAGTGGCACTTTGGCATGAAGGCCCACATTGGTGTCGATGCCAAGAGTGGCCTGACCCACAGCCTAGTCACCACCGCGGCCAACGAGCATGACCTCAATCAGCTGGGTAATCTGCTGCATGGAGAGGAGCAATTTGTCTCAGCCGATGCCGGCTACCAAGGGGCGCCACAGCGCGAGGAGCTGGCTGAGGTGGATGTGGACTGGCTGATCGCCGAGCGCCCCGGCAAGGTAAGAACCTTGAAACAGCATCCACGAAAGAACAAAACGGCCATCAACATCGAATACATGAAAGCCAGCATCCGGGCCAAGGTGGAGCACCCATTTCGCATCATCAAGCGACAGTTCGGCTTCGTGAAAGCCAGATACAAGGGGTTGCTGAAAAACGATAACCAACTGGCGATGTTATTCACGCTGGCCAACCTGTTTCGGGCGGACCAAATGATACGTCAGTGGGAGAGATCTCACTAAAAACTGGGAATAACGCCTTAAATGGCGAAGAAACGGTCTAAATAGGCTGATTCAAGGCATTTACGGGAGAAAAAATCGGCTCAAACATGAAGAAATGAAATGACTGAGTCAGCCGAGAAGAATTTCCCCGCTTATTCGCACCTTCCCTAGATGTCGTTACTCAAGTCCCAGTAGCTCTGCCAATCCATGAAAGGTTAATTCCTCTACAGTGGGTATCCATTTTGGTAAATCGGCTTCCCGCTGTTTGTAAGCCAAGGCAGTAACCTCATTAATAAATTTTAAGGCAGCATGTGGGGATAGTTCTTGAATGTTGTGCTCTGTTGCTGCATGAGATATCTTTTTTAAGGATACACTTGTTTTTTGTTCTATATTTCGTATGGATAAGCATAATTGAGCTGATATTCCTGCAGCTTTAATAAAGTCATACCTATTGTATCTTTCAAACAGTTCATGGAATGATATGGCCAACCCGGAGAAGAACATTTCAGCATCCTTATTACTTGGTCTTCTCTGCGCTGTTTCATCAGCCATAGCAACAGCATTAAGCCAAACGCTAACAGCATGATTGCCATCATGTCCCTCACCTACGGCCCACTCGGTGAAGAATGCTCTGTCATTATCCGGTCGTGGTGCATCACGAAAAACTTTTAATGCTTGCTCTGATTGACCGGCCTTGCGAAAAAGCTGTGCTAGTTTTACACGAAAGAAAGAATCTGTTGGTGCTGACTTTAATAGAGTTTGAGCTAATCGAATTGCTAATGAAGTATTTCCGTTGTCGAAAAAGTGATCTGACAAATAACGCCATCCAGCCAAGTTAGTAATGAAATGACCTGAATGGTATAGTTCCTCAGCTGTTCCTACTAGGTCTACATATAAATCATCGAGCTCTATTCGATAAAATGTATCTGTAGCCAAAATACTCACAGCCGTCTCTGCAATAGCTCTGTGTCTGGTAAACACCATCTCAGGTGTTACATCTGCCGCTGCCTCTTTACCTAAAGGATAAAGAACCTTGGAGCGCAGAGTTGCCCTATCCTGTACACCTAAAACTTTTGATAGAATTTCCTTAGACAGAAATAGTCTATTTTCTGCATGCATTACAGATATGTATGCGAATGCATGAAGAAGGGTGTTGGGATTTCCGGATTGAATAGGCACATCACTCAATCTATTAAGTAATTTTCTAACATGATTTTTAAGTTGATCACCAAATCGTAGTTGCAATAATGCACCGAGAAATGCTCCCTCATCTTTAGATGTCTCTAATCGAGTTTCTTCAACTAGTTTTTCTACAGCTTCATCCTTAGTTAGACCAGCTAAACGACCTAAACCTTTTTCTTTGTAAGCATTCCATGCATCCACTACTCGAACTGCATCTTCGTCGGAAAGACCACGCAACTCCTCTTCATGATAACCTGTTATACGTGCCCATTGTCTTTGTGTGACTTTTGTATTTCGCCAGTCTGTGAAGCGAGAACTTAACAGAAAATGGACGTCATCTCTCCCCTCATTTTGTAATGATAGTGCAATATGATGGACTTCATTTGCAATAAGGTCTGCGTCGTCGGAGGCTATAAGCCAACGCTGATCTCCTTTTGGCAAGTCATCTATCATTTTCTTGCTTAATGTCGTCCCATCTCCTCGACAATGAACTACCTGCCAATTTTCATTAGACATCAGTACGGCCTCTATAATTTGTAAAAATGCCGTAGTTTTTCCTTCTCCACCTGCACCCAGAATCATATTAATAGTAGGTGCCCCCATTGTTATTGCCATATTCAAACGTTCAGTCATTTCATAGACAATAGTTCTACGTGGAATTTTGGGGCATAAAGCCAATCCGAAATTTGGCATACGGCCATCAAAGTAGCTAAGTATCACACTATCGTCTAAGTCGGTATCATAATTTTTTAATTTTTTTCGGGTTATCAATTCCCACCCATCAAGAGCACGTATAATTTTTTCAGCTTGATTCTGATTTTCATTTTTTTTGTTTTGTGACAGAGAGGAACCTTCAATTAAAGGTATGGCAAAACGTGTAGTGTCTCCAATTTGATATGCATTAGGAAGTGCAGAAACATTCGGTGACCACTCCTGGTGTCTATTACTCCAGCAATATGGCTCTAACTCTAACATTCGCTCTATTGCGTTCCATTCCCCCCACAACAAGCCGTTAACCCATATATCATGTTCACGAGCTTGGAATGCTGCACCACTTTGTACGTTGATGAATGGATGTCCTGCGCCCATTTCAATGTATGATTCATTTTGATGCATATGGCCGTGTAGGTAAATAACTTTATGTTTACCAAACAATGCCCTAATGGACCTACAGTCATCAATACTAAACCAGTCAATAGGATGGTGGCCAAGGACTATTTTTACATCAGCATCAGCTATAGCTTCTAAACCAGCCTCTATAATGTTTTTTCCAGGGGTCAATTGTCCTTTGTCGTGGTCATCTTCCGCAAACCAAGATGTGTTTACCCCCAGTATCCCTACATCGCAGTTTTTTATTCTTTTTCTGTATGTAAAATATGCTTGGGATGAAGAAAGCCAATCGTTACTATCCAAATATAATTGATCATGCTCTGCATAAGCACGGAAGCGGCTCATAATAGCCTGGCGCTTTGTTCTGCCCTCATCACTAGGATCAAGGAATTTCGGAGATTTTCTTTTTATTGTTTCTCTGGTGATATATTCTTCTTGTTTTCGGTCTACATCATGATTTCCTGGGACAATAAAAATCTTGCATTCTTTACCTAGATTACTCATAAGTGGCTGCAGAAAGTTCTCACCAAAATCCTCATATTCTTCCGGTTTGCCAGATTGAGATACATCCCCTGTAATAAAAACAAAATCTGGTTTATTTTTTTCCTGCACATGACTTATAATATATTTTAATAGTTGACTTTGTCCATAATTATCTTTTCCTATGTGAAAGTCAGATAAATGTAGTCATCTGATATTTTCGTGTGTTTTTTTCAAATCAATAATTCCTATATAAATGATTTACACATCACAGTGTATATTTATTCTATCGGATTAATTCGTGTGTAAATGTGGGGGCAATATTTTAAGACTTTGAATTAACCTCACGCTACCGCCCCTGGATTACAGCTTCCAATGCGCTCCATTAACCAGCGGGCGGGGCCCGGATGGTGCTGTAGGCGCCGAATGGCCAGCATATCCTCAAGCCTCATACGCAAACCAGTCAAAAGTTGACGCAACCGCAAGGAAGCGCTGGATTTTTGCGCCAGCTCACCAATCTTGTCTCTTGGTGGAGTGAGGGCGGGCAGGGGGAAGGAAGGCTGTGCGAGCACGGCGGCATTTTGTTGTCACGGGGCAGGGGGACTATAGTGCAGCGAGGCGAGGGTGCCTCGTTTGGCCCGCGTGAGTGGGGGCCAACCACAATGGATAGAACAATGGGAGTGTGACATATGAAGCGGGTCCTGATGGTGTTGAGTCTGTGTGTGACGGTCATGGGCATGGGAATGGGGGTAGCCCAGAGCGCGACCTCTGGCGCGCAGCAAGAGTGCGAGGCCCAGGCGGCGGTGAAGAAGCTGGCGGGCGCCGCCAAGACCAGCTTTGTGGGCAAGTGCGTCAAAGATGCCTCTGCCAGTGCCAAGGCAAGCCAGTGCGAGAAAGCGGCCGCCGACAAGAAGCTGGCTGGCGCGGCCAAGAACAGCTTCGTGCAAAAGTGCCTGAAGACGGACGCAGCCGCCGACAAGGCGACCCAGTGCGAGAAGGCGGCGACGGACAAGAAGCTCGCCGGGGCGGCCAAGAACAGCTTTATCCAGAAGTGCGTGAAAACCGCCTGAGCCGGTGAGGGTCTGACACCAACGCAGGTTGAGGCAGTGACGAGAAAGGGGCCCTGGGGCCCCTTTCTCTGTTGTGATGGGTCGTGGGGACAGCCCTCGCCGCCAGTGTGCCCGGCGATAAGCTCTGGGCGGGGAGCTGACTTGATCCCTGCCTGGTCATCACTCTCCCTGGGTTGGCTGGGTATGTTCGGGGGCGCTGCTCAGCAGATCCTGCCCCTCGTCCTGGCTCAGCACCAGATAGCGCTCGTACTGGCGCAAGACGTCGGCACTCAGCTCGTCCCGGGTCAGGTACTGGATGTCGTAACCGGCACGGCCATCGGCAAAATAGGTGATGGGCTCGAAGATGCGGGCCTCGGGATCGTGGTTGTGGGCCGCCTCCAGAGGGTTGAAGGCGGGGGCGGGGCGGGCCTCGATGCGCACCCCGTAGCAGAAGTCCCGGCGACCCTGCTGGGGCACCAGCAGATGGCACTGATCCGGCCCATCCTCTTCGACCCGGCTGGTGATGCCCCGGGCAGCGAACTCCTGGCTCAGGGCCGTCAGGGCGGGCAGGGCGACCTTGTCCACAAAGGCGCGGGCCTCCTGCTCGGTGGAGGGGCGCAGCAGGTGATCCATCCGGGTGCGCCACTGCTTGCCGTTCCAGAAGTCAGTGGCGGGGGAGAGGCGCCTGGCCGAGTGCTCCTTGTCTGCGACAAGGCCGCGGCAGAGTCCGAGGCAGAGCAGCACCATGATGAAGGCAAACGGCAGGGCGGCGATGAGGGTCATGGACTGGAGTGCCGCCAGTCCCCCTGTGCTCATCAGGGTACCCGCGGTGACCCCGAGCAGCAGAGCCCAGAACAGGCGCTGCCAGACCGGTGAGCCCTCCTTGCCCTGGGTAGCGATGTTGTCGATGACGAAGGCGCCCGAGTCGGCGGAGGTGACGAAGAAGACGCTGATGAGGATCACTGCGAGGGCCGAGGTGATGTCCGCTCCCGGCAAGAGGTCAAAGAAGTTGAACAGCAGGGTGTCGATGTTGCCGACCGAGTCGATGAGGCTTGTGCCCCCCTCATGCTGGCTGGCCCAGATGGCGGCGTTGCCGAACACCGTCATCCAGAGCAGGTTGAAGGCGGTGGGCACGAACAGGACGCCGAGGATGAATTCGCGCAGGGTGCGTCCGCGGGAGATGCGGGCGATGAAGAGACCGACGAAGGGGGACCAGGAGATCCACCAGGCCCAGTAGAGCAGGGTCCAGTTGCCGAACCAGCCCGCCTGGCGGGTCTCGCTGTAGGTGAAGGTGCGGAAGGTGAGCTGGCTTAAAGAGGAGACATAGTTGCCAATGTTCTCCGAGAGGGCTCCCAGCAGGTACTGGGTGGGGCCGGCCACCAGCACGAACAGCAGGAGCACGATGGCGAGAAAGAGGTTGAGCTCGGAGAGGCGCTTCACCCCCTTGTCGAGACCGGTGACCGCCGAGATGCCGGCGAGGGCGATGACGACCCCGATGAGGCCGAAGCGAAACAGCTCCCCCGAGGTGTCCATGCCGGTGAGGCGGGTGATCCCCGCCGAGAGTTGCATCACGCCATAGCCCAGGGTGGTGGCGATGCCGAAGATGGTGCCCACCAGGGCGAAGACATCCACCGCGTGGCCGAGCGGCCCGTGGATCTTCTCCTTGAAGATGGGATAGAGGCCGGAGCGGATGGTCAGGGGCAGGTTGTAGCGAAAGCCGAAGTAGGCCAGCACCAGGCCGACGATGGCGTAGATGGCCCAGGCGTGAAAGCCCCAGTGGAAGAAGGTGGTGACCATGGCCTCGCGGGCGGCCACCTGGGTCAGTGGCGTCGCCTGGGGCGGGGAGACGAAGTGACTCATGGGCTCGCCCACCCCGAAATACATGAGCCCTATCCCCATGCCGGCGGCGAACAGCATGGCGAGCCAGGAGGTGAAGCTGAACTCCGGGCGGGCATCGTCCGGCCCGAGGCGAATGTTGCCAAAGTGGCTGAAGGCGATCACCAGCAGCAGGATCAGGAACATGCCGACCACCAGCACATAGAACCAGCTGAAGTGCTGGGCTATCCAGCTCTGGCCGCTGCCAAAGAAGCGGGCGGCGGCCTCCGGGGCCAGGGAGCAGATGGCCAGCAGCGCCAGGATAAAGAGCAGACCCGGGATGAAGATGGGCAGCGACAGGGTGCATCTGGGGGGACGGGGAGCGTTCATGGGACACCTTTGGGTGGAAGGACTCAAGACACTATAGGCCCCTCGGGTGCAAAGCAGACAAGGGGTGGACGGCGAGTGACGGGGTCAACGGCCATGAACACCATGGGGGAGGCACTCGTCGCCCTGTTTTTTTAATCGTATTTTATGTCTTTAAATCAGATGGTTACTGCTTTCTTGTTTGTTAATAGCGAGTTAGTGCCGTTTTTTGGGAAATCTTTTCCCCCCTCGTCCGGTTCTATTGAACGTAGCCGGATGAGATGCGCCGGAGACATCACTCTCGACAACAAGGAATAGAGACATGAACGTGAAAAAAAGTACTGCCATCGCCTCTGCCATGACGGGTCTGCTGGCCCTGGGTGCCCAGTTCATCGCCGCGCCGGCCATGGCTGCGGATGACAAGGAGAAGTGCTACGGCGTGGTCAAGGCGGGCAAGAACGATTGCGCCACCAAGGGCGGATCCTGCGCCGGCACCGCCAAGATGGATGCCCAGGGGGATGCCTTCGTGGTGGTGCCCAAGGGGCTGTGCGAGAAGCTCGCTGGCGGGTCCCTGCAACCCAAGTAAGCCGCATGCCATGGTGTGGCGCCCGCCACATCATGGCCCTATCTATTGAGAGCCCAGCCATGAACCCCTTGATCGGTATCGGTTTACGCCCCCCGCACTACGACGAGATCCGCCACACCCTGCCCGGAGTGGGCTGGCTTGAGGTACACAGCGAAAACTACTTCGAGCGCCACAGCCAGGGCTTCGAGGTGCTGGCGGAGCTTGCGAGGCACTACCCCGTGAGCCTGCACGGAGTCGGCATGTCGCTGGGCTCCGCCGATCCTCTCGATGCCGGGCACCTGCGCCAGCTGGCGGCCCTGGTGGCGGCCATCTCGCCGGTGCGGGTGTCGGAGCACCTGAGCTGGGGAAGTATCGGCGGGCGCTATTTCAACGATCTGCTGCCCATGCCCTACACCCGGGCCGCTCTTTTGCACATGAGCGACAAGATAGATCGGGTGCAGCAGACACTGGGCAGACAACTGCTGGTCGAGAATCCCTCCTCCTACCTGCAACTGGCGGGGGAGATGGGGGAGGCCGAGTTTCTGGCCGAGCTGGTTGAGCGCAGTGGCTGCGGCGTCCTGCTCGATCTCAACAACCTCCATGTGAGCGCGGTCAATCACGGCCTGGAGGTGGACGACTATCTGGCGACTATCGACCTCGACACGGTCGGCGAAATTCACCTGGCCGGTTTTACCGAGAAGCACCTGCCCCAGGGGCCCCTCTATATCGACACCCACAGCTCCCCCGTGGCCGAGCCCGTCTGGGCGCTCTACGAGCAGGTCTGCCAGCAGCGCGCCATCCCCACCCTGATTGAATGGGATCTGGCGATCCCCCCGCTGCCGGTGCTGCTGGGAGAGGCGCAGCGTGCCAGCGAGATCCTGAGCGCGGCGCAGCAAACATCCAGGGAGGCCGCCCATGTGTGAGCTTGCTTCCCTGCAACGCGCTTTTGCGAGCGGTCTGCTCGGCCAGGATGATGCCATCCTCGGGCACATCCAGCCGGGACGCTTTGCCCCCGACGCCCTGTTGCAGATCTATCGCAACAACTTCATCCTCGGCCTCACCGAGGTGCTCGCCAGCAGCTACCCCGCGGTACGCGCCATGGTTGGCGAGACCTTCTTTGAGGCGGCGGCACGAGGGTTCGTGCTGGCGGCACCTCTGGAGGAGGGGAGCGTCATGGACTACGGGGAGGGCTTTGGCGACTGGTTGGTACGCTTGCCCACCACGGCCGCGTTGCCCTGGCTCGGGGATCTGGCCCGCTTCGAGTGGGGGCTGGAGCGGGTTTCGCTGCTTGCGCCAGAGACGCGGCGCTGGCCTGCCGAGCGGCTTGCCGCCATGACCCCTGAGCACTGGGAGCGGTTGGTGCTGCATCCTGCCTGCGATCTGCAGCTCCTGGAGAGCCCCCATCCGGTGCTGGCGCTCTGGCAGATGGCCCTGCACGGCGGTGAGACGGTCAGGGAGCTGGATGCTGTCTGCTCCCTGGCACTGAAGAAACGCCCCGGACACCGGGTCGACCCCATTCCCCTGGATGCCGCAGCCTGGTGTCTGCTGCAAGGCTGCCTGCAGGGCAGGCCGCTGGCCAGCCTGCTGGCTCAGGATCCCGCCATGGCCGAACACCTGGCCCCCCTCATCACCCTCGACCTGCTGGTCGATCTGGAGCTTGCCCCATGACAACGCAAACCCTTGCCAGGCCCCTTGGCCCCCTTGTTGAACGCATCTTGCCCTGGTGCAGCGGTGGCCTGTTGCTGCTTGCCAGGCTCTGGGTCGCCACCATTTTTCTGCGATCCGGATGGCTCAAGTTAACGGCCTGGGACAGCACCTTCTATCTGTTCGAGTTCGAATATCAGGTGCCCCTGCTGCCCTGGCAGTGGGCGGCCTATGCGGGCACGGCGACCGAGCTGTTGCTGCCCCTCTTCCTGCTGGCGGGCCTCTTCACCCGTCCGGTCGCCTTGCTGCTGTTTGGCTTCAACGCCATGGCGGTCATCTCCTACCCGGCCCTCTGGGCGGGAGGCTTTCACGATCACCAGTTGTGGGGCTGGATGCTGCTGACCCTGGCCGTGTGGGGGGCGGGCCCCCTGGGGCTCGACAGCTGGCGCCTTGCCCGTCGCTCGCCTCCGGCGTAAGGTGGCCGCACACGAGCCCTGCCTGACTGACGGGCGGGAAAGGAATGTAAAGGAGAAGAGATGAAGGTACGCGAGGCCCTGGCGGCCGATATTCCTGCCCTGACGACACTGCGCATGGCGCTCTTTTGCGAGGTGGGGGAACTTGCCCGGCCCGATGAGGATCCGGTCCTCAGGGAGGCGACGCAGGCCTACTTCATTCAGGCGCAGGAAGAGGGCAGCGCCCGTAGCTGGGTGGTGGAGGAGGAGGGCGAGGTGGTGGCGTGCGCCACCCTGGCACTCTTCGTGCGCCCGCCCTACCCGGGCAATCTGGCGGGGCGGGAAGGGTACCTGCTCAACATCTACACCCGGCCGGCCTGGCGCAGACGGGGAATGGCGAATGCCCTGCTGGTGGCCATGGTGGCGTATGCCCGCGAGCAGCAACTGGGCAAGCTGTGGCTCCATGCCAGCAGTGATGGGCGCGCTATCTACGAACGGTTCGGCTTTGCCGGCAATCCCGCCTGCCTCGAGTGCGTACCTGGCCGTTAGCCTCCTCTTTTTCTGCACCGAGTTGATCCTCTTTCACAAGGGCTGCGTACTGGGAGCCCTTGGCGGCATCGCCGCTTTTCTATACACTGCGCGCTCCATTCGTTTCAGTCGTCCGACCACTTATGTCGGCGCTGGCGGTGCCGATACCCTCTGTGGGTGAGGCCGTGGTGCCCATGGGGATGGTCAACGAGGAAGAAGTGTCATGTTCAATCAGAAGCTCAAAGCGCAGTTGCAGGCATGTCAGACCCGGCTCGACGAGGAGCAGGGCATCATAGAGGCGATCAAGGCGGGTGCCGCCACCGTCATCTTCAGCCCGGAGGGGATCATCCAGGAGGCGAGCCCCCCTTTCCTGGCCCTGATGGGATATGGTGCCGCCGAACTGATTGGGCAGCCCCACAGCCAGCTCTGTCCGAGGGCCTGGGGGGAGTCCGGTGACTATCGCCAGTTCTGGCGGCGTCTCGCTCAGGGGGAGGTGCAGTCAGGCACCTTCGAGCGCGTGAACCGGCAGGGGGAGACGCGCTGGCTGGAGGCGACCTATTTCCCGGTGAAGCACCAGGGCCGGGTGACTCGGGTACTCAAGATTGCCAGCGACGTCACCGAACAGCACCAGCGGCTTGGGCGGCTCGAGGCGCTGACCGAGGCACTGGACCGCTCCCGGGCCATGATCGAGTTCACCCCGAACGGCGACATTATCCATGCCAATGCCAACTTCCTGAGCGTCATGGGTTACACCCTGAGTGAGATCGCGGGCAGGCACCACAGGATCTTCTGTGACGAGGCCTTTCTGCGCGAGCAGCCCCGTTTCTGGGAAGAACTGGCCCGGGGTCAGTTCAAATCCGGCCTCTTCATGCGCCACAACAGCCGGGGGCAGGCCGTCTGGCTGGAGGCGACCTACAACCCCATCCGGGATGGCAGCGGCAAGGTTGTGCGGGTGGTGAAGTTCGCCAGTGACATCACCGCGCGCATCGAGCAGAACCACGCGACCCGGGAGGCCGCCCGCCTGGCCCACAGCACCGCCCAGGAGACCCTGCACAGCGCAGAGGAGGGGGCGGGCTTGCTGCGCGCCGTGGTGCAGACCTCTTCCCTCATCGCCTCCCAGGTGGATGAGGCCATCGCCCTCATCGGCCAACTCAACGAGCAGTCCAGAAGCATCGAGGCCATCGTCTCGACCATCAGCGCCATCGCCGATCAGACCAATCTGCTGGCCCTGAACGCCGCCATCGAGGCGGCGCGGGCAGGGGAGCAGGGGCGCGGGTTTGCGGTGGTGGCGGACGAGGTGCGCCAGCTGGCCGCCCGCACGTCGCTCTCTACCGACGAGATCGCCAGGGTGGTGCAGAAGAACCGCGAGCTGACCGCCAGGGTGACCGACGACATGGCCGGGGTGGCGGGCAGCGCCGAACTCGGCAAGCAGCAGATCGCCGGGGTGGACAAGCTGATGAGCGAGATCCACCAGGAGGCGGACAGGGTCTCCCAGACGGTGTCTGCCCTCTCCATCTGAGGGGCTGACCGCAAGATTGCCAACAGAGTGAGCGATCGGACGGCCAGGCTGAACCCTGGCTGTATGACGCCCCCCTTCGTCATTGTGCCGCCCGGCCCCCTTGTTTAGGCTGCCGCCTCCTTTTTATTGAGCAGGTAGACAACAATGGCAGTACGACAGAGAGGAAGGGCACTGGCCCTGCTGCTGGGAGTGGGGGCGAGCCTGGGGCTCGGTGGTTGCATGGGTCAGATGGGCCTCTCTTCCATGGTGACCAAGGGCAACCTCAGCGTGGTGGACAACCGCTACGGCCGTGCCGGCGTCTTCGTGCTGCTCTCCCCCGTCTATGGCCTGGCAGCCACGGCGGATCTCTTCGTGTTCAACACCATCGAATTCTGGTCCGGCAAGAACCCCATCACCGGCAAGGCGCCCGCCCTGGTGGATCAGAAGAGCGATGCGATCATCAAGGTGAACCAGCACCTGGATCCTGCTCTCAACCAGGTGCCGCTGGCCCTGCTGCCCCAAGGGGTGCGCGAGGTACAGGTGAGCTACCCGGACGAGCGCACCGCCCAGATGGAGATCCACTACATCGACGGTCAGCGCAGCCTGATGCGGGGAGAGATGCGCGGGGAGCGACTGGATCTCTATCTGGACGACAGACTGGTCTCGACCCTGAGCCGCGAGCAGCGCGATGCGGCGGCAAGTCGGGGAGCGGTGCAGGCATAATTTGTCGCGCCCCTGATCCTTTACTCCCAACAAATGCTATACATGCCTGCGGGCAAGTACGCCCCGATGTAGAGGGAGTGGGCTATGACGGTAAATGGATTGCGTTTGGCAGAGCTGATTGGTTCTCTCAGCCATGCCCTGGACATGACGGAAGGGCAGCCGAGAGGCCACTGCATCCGCTGCTGCTGGATAGGCTCTCGTCTGGGGGAGCAACTGGGACTGGATGCCCGGCAGCGCCACGACCTCTACTACACCCTGTTGCTCAAGGATCTGGGGTGCAGCAGCAATGCCGCCCGCATCTGCGAGCTCTATCTCACCGACGATCTTCACTTCAAGCGCGACTTCAAGCTGGTGGATGGCTCCCTCTCCGAGGTGGTCAACTTCGTGCTGGGCCACACCGGCTTGCAGGCGGATCTGCTGGGCCGTTTTCGCAGCCTGTTCCACATCTTTCGCAACGGGGATCAGATAGCCAACGAGCTGATCCTGACCCGCTGCCACCGGGGGGCGGACATCGCCCGCCAGTTGCGTTTCAGCGACGAGGTGGCCCAGGGGATCCTCTCCCTGGATGAGCACTGGAGCGGCAAAGGGCGGCCGCAACAACTGGCGGGAGAGGCCATCCCGCTCTTCTCCCGCATCGCCCTGCTCTGTCAGGTGGTGGACGTGTTTCACGCCGCCGCCGGGCCGGACGCGGCGATGAGGGAGCTGCGCGAGCGCAGCGGCAACTGGTTTGATCCCGCCCTGGTCAAGGCCTTCGAGGCGCTGGCCGACGACGCCTTCTGGCAAGGACTGGCGGATCCCGCGTTGGCGGAGCGGGTCTTCGCCCACCCGGCGGGGCAGGGGGAGGTGGCGCTGGATGAGGATTATCTGGACGAGATAGCGGCGGCCTTCGGCCAGGTGGTGGACTCCAAGAGCCCCTATACCGCGGGGCACAGCGGCAGGGTGGCGCTCTATACCGACATCCTCGCCGCCCAGATGGGGATGTCCGAGCCGCGGCGACGCTGGCTCAAGCGGGGTGCCCTGCTCCACGACGTGGGCAAGCTCGGGGTGAGCAACGCCATCCTCGACAAGCCGGGCAAGCTTGACGAGCAGGAGTGGGCGGCGGTGCAGATGCATGCCGCCTACACCGAGGAGATCCTGAGCCGCATCGGCGCCTTCGAGGAGCTGGCCCAAGTGGCTGGCGCCCACCATGAGCGACTCGACGGCAAGGGCTACCCCAAGGGGCTCAAGGGGGAAGCGATCACCCTGGAGACGCGCATTATCACCACCGCCGACATCTTCGATGCCATCACCGCCAAGCGTCCCTATCGGGATGCCATCCCGGTGCCACGTGCCCTGGAGATGATGGCGGAAAACCTGGGCACGGCCATCGACCCCGACTGCTTTGCCGCCCTGAAGGCGGGGATAGAGGACTTTTCCCTCTACCTCACTCCGGAGCAGCCCCTGGCTCGTGCAAGCTAAGAAGCGAGCCCGAGACAAACAAGCCCCGCATCGGCGGGGCTTTTTTGTGGGCGGTTGCAGGCGGCGCGATCAGGGGCGGGCCGAGGGCTTGGCATAGGGTTGCAGCACCAGCCCCAGCAGGCGATGGAGGTGGGCGAGCTGCTCGATGAGATGGAGATTGAGCCAGAGGTAGCCGCCAAGGGTGGGGTCGTGTCCCTGGCCTGGCGCCTGGCTTGCGTCCCCATCGAGCCTGGCGGCGGCCTCTTGCAGGCGGCCGATGGCCTGGTCGGCCGCCGTGGTATCGCCGCTCTTGAGCATGAGGGCGAGTTCGGTGAGCACCGACTCCGTCGCCTGCTGGCAGGCGCGAAGCCCCGGGTGGCTCTGCATCAGGAAGTGGCTCTGACGATCCCGCCAATAGGTGTTGGCCAGCATCTCCAGGGTACAGACGCTGTTGCGAAGGGTGGTCTGGGTCGCCTCGAACAGCGGGCTGCCAAGGCGGGTCTCCTTGACCGCCGGGGCCAGCAGGGGGCGCAGGCTGACTATTTTGGCGAGCAGGCGGGCATGGCTTCGGGTGAGCTTGGGGCGCTCCAGCACGTTGGGGGAGAGGTGGGTGTGGTAGAGCCGCCCGGCCTGCTGCAGGGTGTCGTGCATCTGCAGACGCCAGTGGGTATAGGCCCGCTGGGGGTAGATGCTGCAAAACAGCAGTGCCAGCACCGATCCCAGGATGACGTCGCCGCTGCGCCAGAGCGCGGTCTCAATGTCCCCGGGCACCCCGCCGACGATGACCCCCAGGGTGATGCCGATGAGCAGCCCCACATAGGGGCGCTTGCCGAGCGCCAGGTAGCCGCACAGGAACATGATGGCGCAGCACCAGGCCAGCATCAGGGGCAGGGAGTAGAGCTCCAGATAGAGGGCCACCACCCCGCAGGCGGCGCCAAAGACGGTGCCCACCACCCGTTGCAGGGCGCGCGACAGCACGTTGCCCCAGAACGAGATGGGGCCCATCACCACCACCAGGGTGATGAGGGGCCAGGTGCTCTCCGGCAGCTTGAGCTCCCGGGTCAGCAGGAAGGTGAGGGTGAAGGCCAGGGCGATGCGCAGGCCGTGGACCAGGCGGTAGCGGCCATAGATGAGCAGATCGAAGCGGGAGAGCGGGGCATTGAGGCGCAAGGGCGTTCTCTTATCTCGGGTCAGGGTTGTGAGGATAGCAAGGGGGACGGCATTCGCCTTGACCTGCGTCGTTTCTCCGGTTCATGGGGGCGCACCTGTCGGCAGGCGCACCATGACCCGCTCGCCGGGGGAAGGGCCGCGCTACCCGGCGCCCGTTCGATGCGGCAGTTGGCACTGTCGTGGCCCCCATCCACCGGGCGCACCAGCAGGGTGCCCGCCTCGTCCTGACTGAGCAAGCCGGGCACAACGCCCTGCTCTGCCGATGGGGGCAGGGCCGCCAGCAGCCGGGCGCAGAGGCGAAGGGGCGGCGGGGCCTGACGGGGGGCGTGCGGGGGCAACCGGGCGCAGATGAAGTCGGCGATGGCCTCCAGATCCTCGAAGGGGAACCGGGGCAGGGTCGTGGCCTGGGGGGCGTCGCTCACGAGGGCGACGATGTCAGGATCATCGGGGAAGAGCAGGGGCCGGCCGATGGCGGCGCGATACAGCTCCACCTTGGGAAAGCGCCTGTGCTTGAACCCCTCGACCAACAGCAGATCCAGGGCGCTCGCATCGAAGCGGGCCAGCAGCGCCTCGAAGGGGGGCTCCCCCTCCGGGGTCTCCCGGATCAGGGCGTGGCGCCGGTCGGAGGCCGCCATCACCTGGGTGGCGCCCGCCTGGCGCAGGCGGTGGCTGTCCTTGCCGGGCTGGTCCATGTCAAAGGCGTGATGGGTGTGCTTGAGCACCCCGAGGCGCAGACCGCGCGCCACCAGGCGCGGGATGAGGCGCTCCAGCAGGGTGGTCTTGCCGGTGCCGCTCCAGGCGACGAAGCCGAGCAGGGGCAGGGGGCTCATGGCGCGCCCCCTTCCCGCAGCCTCGCCTCCCAGGCGGCGAGTTCGGCCGGGCTGTTGAGGTTGACGAAGGCGTCGGGCAGATCGGCAAAGGGCACTACCGCCATCCGGTGGCGGGCAAACCAGGCTCCGGTCTTGCGCTCCCCGTCCGCCAGCGCCTGGCTCAGGGAGGGGCACAGGGCGCGACGCAGCAGGGCGACCACGGGCTGGAGGTGCTCCCCGTCGTGGGCCACCACCAGATCGGTGTCCGGGGTGATGGCGGCGCGAAAGCGGGTCATCAGATCAAGGGGCAGGGCGGGGCCGTCACAGGGGACGAACAGCACCCAGTCGTGACGGGCCGCCGTCAGCCCCGCCAGCATGCCGGCCAGCGGCCCCTGGAAGTCGGCCTGCGCATCTCCGATGACGGGAGCAAGCTGCCGGTAGCGAGCCTGGCTGCGGTTGGCGTTGATCAGCACCTCGTCCACCTGGGGGCGCAGGCGGGTCAGCACGTGTTCGATCAGGGGAGTGCCCGCGAGGGGCACCCAGCCCTTGTCATCGCCCCCCATGCGGGTGGCGCGACCGCCCGCTAGGATGACGCCGCTGACGAGAAAAACGGGGGAAGAGGAAGGGGTCATGGTGCTCCGTTGCTCGCAAAGGGATGCCCACAGGGGCGTGTCGGGATCTTGCGCCAAGGCGGGCGCGGGAGCAACCTTCGGCTGCCCCGGTAAAGGCGCCTTTGGCCGCAGGGTTTGTCCAAGCTCACAAAACCGGATCGGCAAACGTCATATGATCCCCAGCATTCTGAGCCTTGCTCTCCTGCCTGATGGCAACTTCATGTAAATCAAAGAGAATGACTATGGCTACCGGACAATATCTGCTGTGGAAAGATGCACAGGGTCACGATTTTCGCCCCGTTGCGCTGACGGGCACCAATCTGCTCAACGATCGCAACCTCAACAAGGGCACCGCCTTCACCGAACAGGAGCGGGCCGATTTTGAGCTGGGCGGCCTCTTGCCGCCTCAGGTGCAGACCTTCGAAGCCCAGCTGGAGCGGGTCTATGAGGCCTTCCTGAGCGCCTGCAGCGACATCGAGAAGTACCAGAACCTGCGAGCCTTGCAGGATCGCAACGAAACCCTGTTCTACGCCCTCCTGTCCCGCCACGTGGAGGAGATGACCCCCTACATCTACACCCCGACCGTGGGCAAGGCGTGCCAGGAGTTCAGCCACCGCTTCCAGAAGCCGCGCGGCCTCTACATCACCCCGAAGAACGTCGATGACATGGGCTCCCTCGCCCGCCACATGGATGCCAAGGCGGTGCGCATCATCGTCGTGACCGACAGCCAGGGGATCCTCGGCATAGGCGATCAGGGGGTGGGGGTATGGGCATTCCCATCGGCAAGCTCGCCCTCTATACCCTGGGGGCGGGCATCCACCCCGCCTGCTGCCTGCCCATCGCGCTGGACGTGGGCACCGACAACCAGGCGCTGCTGGATGACCCCATGTACCTGGGGCAGCCCCACAGGCGCATTCGCGGCAAGGAGTACGACGACTTCATCGACAAGTTCGTGGCCGGGGTCAAGCGCCACTTCCCCAACGCCGTGCTGCAGTGGGAGGACTTCAGCAAGTCCAACGCCTTCAACAACCTGGCCCGCTATCAGCAGGCGCTGCCGTCGTTCAACGACGACATCCAGGGCACCGGGGCCGTGGTGCTGGCGGGCATCATAGGGGCCGTCAAATCCAAGGGGGAAACCCTGGGCCAGCAGCACTACCTGGTCTACGGGGCCGGGGCTGGCGGGGTCGGGGTGGCGGATCAGATCTGCGCGGGGATGATCCGCGAGGGGCTTGACCCGCAGGCGGCGCGGGATCGCATCTACATCCTGGATACCCAGGGGCTGGTGTGTGACAACCGCGAGGGGCTGGATGAGTACAAGCGCCGCTACGCCAAGCCGGGCCTCTTGCTGGCCCAGTGGGATCTGCAGGGCAAGGCGGGGCTGACCGAGGTGCTGCGCCACGTGCCCATCACCGTGCTGCTCGGCACCAGCGGCGCCGGCGGCGCCTTCCAGGAGGAGCACATCCAGCTGATGCTGACTCACTGCGAGCGCCCCATGGTGTTCCCCCTCTCCAACCCCACCGCCAACTGCGAGGCCCTGCCGGAAGACATCTTCCGCTGGAGCCAGGGGCGCGCCATCGTCGCCACCGGCAGCCCGTTCAAGGACGTGCACCATGAGGGGCAGGATTATCGCATCGGTCAGGGCAACAACGTCTTCATCTTCCCCGGCGTGGGGCTGGCGGCCATCGTCAGCCAGATCCGCGAGATAAGCCCGGACATCTTCACTACCGCCGCCTTTGCGCTCGCGGAGTGCGTGAGCGAGGCGGATCTCGCCCGGGGCACCGTCTACCCGAGGATCAGCGAGCTGCGCAACATCTCGGTGCACGTGGCGACCGCGGTGCTCAAGGATATCGTGCGCCGGGATCCCTCCCATCCGCTCATCGGTCAGGATCTGCAAGAGCACATCCTGAGCCATATGTGGGAGCCGGTCTACCTGCCCTATCGCCGGGTCTGAGGTGCGACCTGCCCGCACGTGTCGCGGGCATGACGATGCCATAGAAAAAGAGAAGGTGGCCCAGGCCACCCTCTCTGTTTTCCGCCCTGCTGTGTGTGCGGGGCAGGACGCTGCCACCTATTGAGCGGGCGGGGGCACCAGGCGGTCATCGACGCTGCCGTCGCCCCGAAGCTTGTTGCCACTGGCATCGACGGCGTCCACACCGTTGTCGTCCACGCTGCCATCGCCTCGAAGCTTGTTGCCATTGGCGTCGACGGCGTCCACACCGTTGTCGTCCACGCTGCCATCGCCCCGAAGCTTGTTGCCATTGGCGTCGGCGGCGTCCACACCGTTGTCGTCCACGCTGCCATCGCCTCGAAGCTTGTTGCCATTGGCGTCGACGGCGTCCACACCGTTGTCATCCACGCTGCCATCGCCCCGAAGCTTGTTGCCATTGGCGTCGACGGCGTCCACACCGTTGTCGTCCACCCGGCCACCGGCATGACGCTCCCCGCCTGCATGTTTGTCGCCACCGCCGTGGCGATCGCCGCCAGCGTGCTGGTCGCCACCGGCATGTTCGCCCTGACCACGGTCATCGCCGCCGTGGCCGCTGTCGTCCCCGCCATTGTTTCCGTTATGGCTACTATCGCCTCCATTTCCACTATTGTTTCCACTGTGGCTACTATTGCCCCCACCGCTGCTGTTGCTGCCTCCGCCGCTGCTGTTGCTGCCTCCGCCGCTGCTGTTGCTGCCGCCATCCCCCCCTTTGTTGTGCACGATCAGTCCATTGGCCACATAGCTGTGGCTGCCATCGAGGATCAGGTTGAACAGCGCTGTGGCGGGCGGGGCATCAACCCAGGAGAGGGAGGCCACCGGCAGTTCGACAGGGTGCGGCGCCAGCGCCAGGTTGCCCGCGCTGCCCCCCTCTGACCAACCCAGCAGGTGCATGCCGGTAAAGAGCGGCAGCACGGCGAGGGCCGGGTTTTCGGTGCGGGTCATGGCCGGTGCGATGGCCGCCCAGCCCCGGGTGGTGAGGAAGGGGTGCTCGGCGGTAAAGAAGGGGGGCAGATGATTGAGCCCGTAGAGTCTGCGCGCCCCCAGCGCCACCCGCTCGATGGCCTGGATGCGGTTGCTCTGCCCGTGCCTGTCCCGCACCCGATCGCCGACCCGCAGGGTCTCGATGGGGCGTTCGCAGCCATCGGCCATCAGGATGCGGGTACCGGCAATGAAGCAAGACTTGGCATGGGCCTGGTTTACCTGCCACTGGTGGTGGTCGAAGTCATAGCTCAGCGGGGTGGCGAACAGGGCCAGGGCGATGGCCGAGCCCAGCAGCAGCCGGCGCTGGCTGGGTTTGAACGAGGGCAGTGACATGGGGAACTCCTTGTCGGTGTGGGGTCACGCCTTCGAGTATAGAGAGGGGATTGGGGCAATATCTGCGTCGACCAGTTGAAAGCCTTGTCATGTCAACTTGCCGGAAAAACGATTGGCGTTGGCCATAAAAGTGCGTAAAATCGCTTCCTCGATGCTTGTAGCAGCGAATCCCGCCTAAAAAGCCAGTTTCATGCCCTCCCCAAGCAGTAAAAGGCAACAAATGACGCCGTTTGGCCCGTTGGCTGCCTTGAAAACGTCTTGTGATGACTGAAAAGTGTCAAATATCCCTGTCAGTTATCAAAAAATTAAGGATACCCATGTTTTCCTTGGTCAAGCAAAGCGTCGCCGGGCTGCAAATTCTGTTTGTCGCCTTCGGTGCCATGGTGCTGGTGCCCCTGCTCACCGGTCTGAACCCCTCCATGGCCCTGCTTGGCGCCGGTGTAGGCACCCTGCTGTTCCAGCTCTGCACCCGTCGTCAGGTGCCGATCTTCCTCGGCTCCAGCTTCGCCTTCATCGCCCCCATCATCTATGCCACCCAGACCTGGGGCCTGCCCTCCACCATGTTCGGTCTGTTTGCCGCGGGCTTCATGTATTTCATCCTGGCGGCCATCATCCGCGCTCGTGGCATGGGCTTCGTGCACAAGCTGCTGCCCCCCGTGGTCATCGGTCCCGTCATCATGGTGATCGGCCTGTCGGTGGCTCAGGTAGCCTGCAACATGGCCATGGGCCGTGCCGGCGGTGAGCAGGTGGTGCCTGCCACCACGGCGCTGACTCTGGCGGGGATCTCGCTGGCGGTCACCCTGATTGCCGCCGTGTTCTGCAAGGGCTGGATCAAGCTCATCCCCATCCTGTGCGGTGTCATCGCCGGTTATGTCTCTGCCGTGCTGATGGGCCAGGTGAGTTTCGATGGGATGGTCAACGCCCCCTGGCTGGCGCTGCCCCACTTCGAGACCCCGGAGATCAACTGGGCCGCGGCCCTCTTCATGCTGCCGGTGGCCATCGCCCCCTGCATCGAGCACATCGGCGGCGTGCTGGCCATCGGCGGGGTGACCGGCAAGGACTACACCAAGGATCCGGGCCTGCACCGAACCCTGGCCGGTGACGGCATCGGCGTCTGCTTCGCCGGTTTCATCGGTGGTCCCCCCGTCACCACCTATGCGGAAGTGACCGGCGCCGTGATGATCACCCGCAACTTCAACCCGGTCACCATGACCTGGGCGGCGGTGTTCGCCATCATTCTGGCCTTCTTCGGCAAGTTCAACGCCCTGCTCACCTCCATCCCCATGCCGGTGATGGGCGGCATCATGCTGCTGCTGTTCGGATCCATCGCCGCCATCGGTCTCAAGACCTTGGTGGAGTCCAAGGTGGATCTGGGGCTGTCCCGCAACATCGCCATCGTGGCGGTGACCCTGACCGTGGGTGTCGGCGCCCTGGAGATGAAGATTGGCGACTTCGCCCTGGCGGGTGTCGGCCTGGCCTCGGTGGCAGCCATCCTGCTCAACCTCATCCTGCCCCAGCACTCCGAAGAGGGTGCCATGGAGAGCGCCAAGGATTAAGCGCCTGGCTTGCTGTACGTTGAGATGATGAAAAAGAGGCCACCTTCGGGTGGCCTCTCTCTTTTGGCCTGCGTACCACTGAACCCGGGCTCCCCATGTGAAGCGGCTACACTCAGGGGCACCATTGACGGGAGAGGACGAAAGGATGAAGAGGGCATGGATCCTGGCCCTGCTGGGGCTGATGGGGAGCGGCGCGGCCGAGGCCGGTGCGGTGCGCTACGAGGTCGAAGGCAAGCCGTTCGAGGGCTATTACCTGGCGGGTACCGACAAGGATGCCCCTCTGGTGGTGCTGGTGCACGACTGGGACGGGCTCAACGGTTACGAGATCAAGCGGGCCGAGATGCTGGTGGCCCTGGGCTACAGTGTCTTTGCCGTAGATTTGTTCGGTGCCGGGGTCAGGCCGGGCACGGTGGAAGACAAGAAGCGCCTCACCGGGGCCCTCTATCAGGACAGGACCAGGATGCGCTCCCTGCTGCAAGGGGGATTGGCGGAGGCGGGCAGGCAGGGGGGGCGGCTCGACAATGCGGTGGCCCTCGGTTACTGCTTTGGCGGCGCCGCCGTGCTGGAGCTGGCCCGCAGCGGGGCGGATCTCAAAGGGGTGGTGAGCGTACACGGCGGGCTGGAGACCCCGGCCGGGCAGGACTACAAAGAGGCGAAGGGACAGTTGCTTGTCCAGCACGGCAGCGCCGACGAGGCGGTCTCTCTGGGTCAGTTTGCGGCGCTGGTGGCCGAGCTGGAGAGCGCCGGGGTGAAGCACGAGGCGACCAGCTACAGCGGCGCCCCCCACGCGTTCAGCGTTTTTGGCTCGGACAACTACCGCGCCGATGCCGATGCCAAGTCCTGGCAGCGTTTCACCGGTTTCCTGAAGGAGGTGACCGGCTCCTGAGGGGGCCGGCTCACGCAGGCCATGGCAGTGCCATGGCTTT
This sequence comes from Aeromonas sp. ASNIH7, assembly GCF_002903485.1. Classification (NCBI taxonomy): domain Bacteria; kingdom Pseudomonadati; phylum Pseudomonadota; class Gammaproteobacteria; order Aeromonadales; family Aeromonadaceae; genus Aeromonas; species Aeromonas sp. ASNIH7. The sequence goes on along the minus strand of NZ_CP026226.1, from coordinate 613,640 downwards.
TTTTATGCCCGTTTTTTGCCATCTCAGGGGAGGGCGAGCACCCTCACCCACATGGCCCCCTTGCCCACCTCGCTCCGTGGGCCAGGGGTGAGCTGGCCGCTTTCGGGGTCGATGGCATGCAGTGCCACCTCATGGGATTGCTGCCCGGTCGCGATGAGCCAGTGGCCGCTGTGGTCGATGGCAAAGCCCCGGGGACAGGCCTCGGTCGGGAAGTGGCCGAGGGGGGTGAGGGCGCCATCTTGGGGGGAGACGCCGAACAGGGTGAGTAGGCTGCTGGCCCGTTCGCTGGTGTAGAGAAAACGTCCATCCGGGGTCAGGTGCAGGTCGGCGCCCCAGCGCTCCCCCTCATAGCCTGGGGGCAGCATGTCCAGGCTCTCGCGCGCCACAATCTGTCCGTCCGCCTCCCTGTGGTAGCGACTGAGGGTGGCATCGAGTTCGTTGAGGCAATAGAGATCGCCGTTGTCCGGGTGCAGTGCCAGATGGCGGGGCCCGGCGTCGGGGGCGGTGTGAATGTCCCCCAAGGGATGGGGAACCAGCTTCTCGTCCACCAGGGCAAAGCGGCGCACCCTGTCCTCCTTCAGGCAGGCCACCAGCAGCTCCTGCTCCCCGTTTTGCCCCGGGAGCCAGGTGACCGAGTGGGCCGCCATCAGGTCGTCGAGACGCTGGTGAGGGGGCTGCATCCGGCCCGCCTGATCCTGGCGGGAGACGGTGACGTGGTTGAAGGCGTAGGAGGCGGCAAAGAAGAGGCGGCCGCTCCCATCGGTGCAGGTATGGGAGGCGCTGCCGAGCAGCGGCGCCGAGGTCGGCGCCCCGAGCCGGCCATCGGCGGAGATGGGGAAGCTCAGCACCCGAAAATCGGGGCGCACCCCCGCATGGAGCCAGCGCCGGTCCGGGCTGATGACCAGGGGCTGCACCTCGCCGCCGGTCTGCACTTCCTGCAGCGGGGCGAGGGTGCCTGCCTCGAGGCGAAACACATGGATCAACCCGCTCACCGGGTTGGCCACATAGACCACTTGTTGCATTGCATCTCCTTTGCGACGGCCGTCCGTCGGGTCAAGGGAAAGGGGAGTCCCGGCGTCTCAGGCGGGGATCAGGATCTCGCGAATGACGGGCACCACTGACAGTACCAGCAGGGCTGCCATCACCTGGTTGAAGCGGCGACGGGCAAGATCGTTTGCCAGCCAGCGCTTGAGCAGGGAACCGCACAGGAGCCAGAGTCCGACGCAGGGGAAAGAGACGATGAAGAAGGTCAGGGCGATGACGAGGTGCTGCTCAAAGGGGTCGCTCCCCGCGCTGGTGAAGGCGGCGATGGCGCCGGTGGCAACCACCCAGGCCTTGGCATTGACCCACTGGAACAGGGCTCCCTTGAAAAAGCCGAACGGGCGGGTCCCGTTGCTGTCAGCCATCCCGTCCGTCGGGCGGGCGATGAGCCAGGCAAGATAGAGCAGATAGAGGGTGCCCGCGCATTTGATGAACATGTGGAGTTCGGGGAAGCGGGTAAAGAGCTGGCCAAAGCCCAGCCCCACCAGCAACAGCATCAGGGTGAAGCCGACGCAGATCCCCATGAGCAGGGGCAGGCTCTTGCGTATCCCGACGCTGGCGCCGGCGCTCATCACCATGATGTTGTTGGGGCCGGGGGTGACCGATGCCGAGATGGCAAAGAGCACCACGGCGTAGAGCGAGTCCATTGGGTTCCTCGTGCAGACAGTCCGTTGTCTTCCCTATATTGGGGGCGATCTGCGCTTTCCAAGGCGGGGGGCGGGCAGAAAAAAAACAGGCCCCGTGACGGGGCCTGTGAAGCGGGCGGGATCAGACGGGCTGGTTCCCCGCCGGCGGCAGCGCCGGGCGGGATTCCACCTTCTGTTCGTCTCCCTGCATGTTCTTGATGTAGACGTCCATCTGGTTGAACGCGATCTCGATGCCATGCTCGCGGAACAGCACGTCGATGCGGCGGTTCAGCTCGTCGATGGCCGGGTTGCGATCCCCCAGCTCGCTTACGAAGAAGCGCAGCTCGTGATCCAGGGTGCTGGGCCCGAAGGTGAGGAAGTAGACGATGGGGGCCGGGTCTTTCAGCACCCGGCTGTTCTCCATGGCGGCCTGCATCAACAGCTTGCGGGTCAGATCCAGATCCGAGCCATAGGCCACCCCGACCCGGGCGATGACCCGGGTGACGGTGTCGGACAGGGACCAGTTGATGAGCCGCTCTATCATCAGCTGCTGGTTCGGGATGATCACCTCCTTGCGGTCGAAGTCGGTGAGGGTGGTGGAGCGGATCCTGATCTTGTTGACCGTGCCCGAGATGGTGCCGATGGTGACGGTGTCGCCGATCCGCACCGGGCGCTCGAACAGGATGATGATGCCCGAGATGAAGTTGGAGACGATCTGCTGCATGCCGAAACCGATACCGACCGAGAGACCGGCGGCCAGCCACTGCAGCTTCTCCCACTGGACCCCCAGCATGGCCAGCGCCGTCAGGCTGCCCACCCCGATCAGGGCGTAGTTGAGCATGGTGGTGAAGGCGTAGGCCGTGCCCTGGGCGAGACGCAGCTTGGAGAGCACCAGCACCTCCAGCAGGCCCGGCAGGTTGCGGGCCAGCGACAGAGCCGCACCAAACACGAAGAGGCCGGTCAGCACGTCGCTCAGGCTGATGGGATAGAGCACGGCGTTGGCCCCGGTCCCCTCGCTCTTGTGCCACAGCACCACACTGTCGAGGTAGGTGAAGACTGCCACCAGATCAGACCAGAGCCAGTAGAAGGCGACGCCGAACACCAGCAGCAGCATGATGCGGGTCAGACGCAGGGACTGCTGGCTGACCTCTTCCAGATCCATGGGCTGCTCTTCGATGGCTTCGCCCCCTTCCGCATCCTCCTGGGTCTTGTGTTCCCGCTTGGCGACCGCGCGGCGATAGGCCAGACGACGGGCCGCCAGCTCAAGACCGCGCAGGGCGGTGCGATAGACCAGACCCCAGATGATGATGAGGTAGAAGGACTCGATGAGCCTGCCGGTGAGTTTCAGGGCCGTGTAGTAGTAGCCAAGGGCTGCCAGCACCATCAGGGCCACCGGCGCCAGCGCCAGGGCGACGGCGGTCAGGGTCTGCAACATGCTCGCCTCGCCCTTGATGCGGGCGCGGGAGATGGGCAGCACCAGGTAGGCGGTCAGCCCCAGCAGCAGCATGGTCATGCCCTGGCCGATGACGTCGTTGCCAAGGGAGGAGGGTTCCACCACCGCCTTGGTCGACAGCATGATGAGGGGCAGCAGGGGCAGCCAGAGGTAGCGCATGCTGTTGCGCTTGGCCTGCAGCTCGTCCCGTGGCATGCGGAAGTGGGTCTCGCCGATGCCCCCCGGTCGCATCACCGACAGGTAGACACTGAACACCAGGTAGCCGAGGGCCAGGTTCAGGGTGATCTGGAAGATGAGTCTCGGGCTCAGCAGGCCGCAATAGGCGAGCAGCAGGCCGGCGGCCAGGATGAAGAGGGTGCCCGGCAGGCGTTGCAGCACGGTGAACAGCAGGGCACGGGGGGTGTGCCACTGGCTGTCCTGACGAAAACGACCCAGATCCTTGACGATCTTCTTCTGGCGCTCGAGCAGGGTGCCGCGCTTCCACAGCAGCAGGCCGCCCACCAGCAGCAGCGGCAGGGAGAGCAGGGAGACCGCCAGCAGCATGTCGCCCCAGCCGCTCCAGTCCGGTTTCAGCACCCAGTCGGAGGCCTGCTTGAAGGCCTGGGCCGGCCAGGTGATGAACCACTTGGCATCGATGGGCTTGTTGCTGCTCACCCAGAAGATGTGCTGTTGCAGGGTGAACTCGATGGAGGCATAGACCCGGGTCAGCTGCTGCTGGGTCAGTTGCAGGCTGATGGCGTTGGTGAGCTGGGCATCCATCTGGCGGTTGAGCTGATCCAGCAGGCCGATGCGGGTGTCGATGAGCTTGGCAAGGCTGGCCCTGTCTTCGTCGCTCACCGTCTCGCCGCTGCTGGCGATGAGGTTGTCCAGATACTGGTTCTTCTGGAACAGCTGGTCACGCTGCTGGCTCAGTTCGAACTGGGCCAGGTGCAGGTCGGCGATCTGCTCCTCCAGGTTCTTCACCAGGGTGGAGGGGGCCGCTTCCAGTTGCTGGTAGAGCTGATAGAGGATGCGCGAGAGCAGCAGGTTGCCCTTGAGCATCTGTACCTGTTCGTTGAGGTTGCGCTCGGTCTGGGTGCCGCGCTCCAGCATGCTCTTCGCCTGCAGGTTCTTCTGGGCCAGGGTGTTGAGGCTGTTGGTGGAGCTGATGAGTTGCTGGCTGAGCTGGTAGTTGAGCTCCTGCTCTTTTTGCACCAGGGGGTTGTCTTCGGCGGCCACCAGTTCGCCGGTCTCTTCGGCAGTCTTCTCGGTGTCCCCCAGGCGCTTGGCGCTGCTCTGCTCCTGCAATGCCTGCAGTTTCTGCTCTTCACTGGCGAGACGGGCACTCTGGTAGTCCCGTTGCTTGACCACCAGATCCTGCATGCTGGTGCGGTTGTCCAGCTCCTTTTGCAGGTTGGCCAGTTGCAGATCCAGCAAGGCCAGCTCGGCGCCCAGCTTCATCTTCTCGGCGCTGCTCACCCCGTCCCCGGCGTTGAGGCGGGTGCGGATCTCCTGGCTGCGCTGATAGGCGCGGCTCATGCTGGCCTGGGCCCGCTCCGGCAGGGTCTGCAGGTTGGTGATCTGGCTGCCGATGGTGCCAAGGGCCTCCTGGGCCGCCTGCATGTTGGCCATGATCTCGGGTTGGCGGGCATCGAGCTCCGCCAGGCTCATGGTGGCGTATTCGCTCTTGAGCTGCTCCGGGCTCTTGCCCTGGGTCAGGGCGTCGAGCTTGGCGCCGATCTCCTTGAGCTCTGCCGGCAGGGTGCGCAGGCGTTCGCTCTGGGTTTTGGCCTTGCTCTTCTCCTTGTCGATGCTGTCGAGGAGGGAGAGGGTGTCAGTCAGGAACTTCTGGTCCGCCTGCTGGCTGGCCGTGGGGGTGTCCGATTTGCCGAGGGCGTCGAGCGCCCGCTGCACGGTGGCGCGCTGGGGCAGATCCTGCGCCAGGGTGCTCGGGGTCCAGAAGGTGATGAGTAAATAGAGCAGCGGCAGCAGGGTGGCCGAGGCTCTTTTGAAGCGTGTTGAGAGCATAAAGCGTCCGGGTGATTATGCGATGTTCGGGGGATTTTCCACCAGGGTAAAATCCGCGTGGATTCTAGCACCGGCGCAAGAGGGGCAGCAGGGGGAGAGATAAAAAAAAACGGCGCCCGCAGGCGCCGCTTTCATCGGTTCAGGACTGATTACAGTACGTGAACGGAGGCGGTGTTGGTGGTACCGCTCGGTACCAGGGCACCGGAGACCATGACAACCACGTCACCCTTCACGCCCATGCCGATTTCCAGCGCGGCTTCTTTGCCGATGCGATAGAAGTCGTCGGTGGAGGCGATGGAGTCAACCACGTGAGCAACCACACCCTTGGTCAGCACCAGCTGGGCAGCGGTCTTCTTGTTGGTGGTGATGGCCAGGATCCAGGCTTTCGGGAAGTATTTGCGAATGGCCTTGGCAGACTTGCCGCCTTCGGTGGCAACCACGATCAGCGGGGCGTCCAGCTTCTCGGAGGTCTCTACCGCGCCTTTGCAGACTGCTTCGGTGATGCGCAGCTTGTTGCTGTCGTTGGCAGCGGACAGGTTGGACGGCATCACGGCATCGGTACGCTCGCAGATGGTGGCCATGATGGTCACGGCTTCCAGCGGGTACTTGCCCTTGGCGGACTCACCGGACAGCATGACTGCGTCGGTACCGTCCAGGATGGCGTTGGCCACGTCGCCAGCTTCGGCGCGGGTCGGACGCGGGTTCTTGATCATGGAGTCCAGCATCTGGGTGGCGGTGATGACCACTTTGCGCGCCTTGTTGCACTTCTCGATGATCATCTTCTGGGCGAAGATCACTTCTTCTACCGGGATCTCGACACCCATGTCGCCACGGGCAACCATGATGCCGTCGGAGACAGCCAGGATCTCGTCGAAGTTGTCCAGGCCTTCCTGGTTTTCGATCTTGGAGATGATCTGGATGTTCTCGCCGCCGTGGGCTTTCAGGTGCTCACGGATTTCCAGCACGTCTTCTTTCTTACGAATGAAGGAGGCAGCAACGAAATCAACGCCTTGCTCGCAACCGAAGATGAGGTCGCGCTTATCTTTCTCGGCCAGGGCCGGCAGCTTGATGGAGACGCCCGGCAGGTTGATGCCCTTGTTCTCGCCCAGGTCACCGTTGTTGAGCACTTTACAGATCACTTCGCGCTCGGTGATTTCGATGACGTCCAGGCCAATCAGGCCGTCGTCAACCAGGATGCGGTTGCCGACGCGCAGGTCGCTGGCAAAGCCGGCATAGGTGACGGCGACTTTGTCTTTGTTGCCCACCACGGTCTGGTCGGTGGTGAAGGTGAAGGTCTGGCCGGCGACCAGGGAGACGTCGTTGCCGCCTTCGAGCTTGATGGTGCGGATTTCCGGACCCTTGGTGTCCAGCAGGATGGCTGCGTGCTTGCCGGTTTCGGCCATGACAGCGCGCAGGTTGCTGATGCGACCACCGTGTTCGGCGTAGTCGCCGTGGGAGAAGTTCAGGCGCATGACGTTCATGCCGGCATCCAGCATCTTGCCCAGCATTTCTTTGGATTCGGTCTTGGGACCGATGGTGCAGACGATTTTGGTCTTTTTCATGTCAGTCTTCATGGTTAAGGAATTTCCGCCGTGCAATATACACCAGTTTTTGGATACTTTTTATGATCCAGAAACAACGTTTTGAGCGAAAACAGCCTCAATTTGAAAGATAACGTTTTCGCTCACAGCTCATTTTAGGGGCTAAAATAATTGATTTTCCGTAACTGAGGCCATTTGGTTCCCATTTCTGGCCCCGCATCCTGCCCGATCCCATGTTGTTAAATGACAAACAACAGGGCCCCATTAAGGCGGCGATCCGGCCCGATGCCGTTGGCCGTCATCCAGTGTAGTCACTCCCTCCCGCGGCGTCAGGACGAAGCAACGCAAGGCAGGAGCCGGTTGGCCTACAGCGGAAAAAAACGCCGCCCCTCCCGGCACGCCGGGAGGGGCGGCAGCCCTCTGGATCAGCCGAAGAACCAGTAGCCGCGGTTGACCAGCCGGGTCAGCAGTTGCAGGAAGCCCGCCTGATCGGCCAGTTCCAGCAGCGCGTCCTGGGTGATGATGTCCTTGTCGCACAGGAGCGCGATGGCGGCCGGATCCTCGCTTGGCAGGGTCCAGGCTTCGCCGTCGATGTAGCAGGTGCGGCTCTCGCCGCTGAACCAGACGCTGCGCAACCCCGGCACCTTGATGGCGGGCTCCCCCTGGCTCAGCAGGTCGGCCACCTCGTCGGCGCTGTAGTCCGGCTCCACCGGATTGACGTCCAGGTCGTGCTTGGCCTCGGAGATCATGGTGCCGAACCACTCCTTGAACAGGGTCTCGTCGTCGAGGGCCTGTTGCATCAGCTCCCGCAGGCGGTGCAGCTCGTGGGGCTGGATCTCCCCGTGGCGGGCGCGGGGCTGGAGGTCCGGGTCGCCGTAACGTTCGGTGCGGATCTCGTTGTCGATCAGGTGATCGGCAAAGGAGGAGATAAGCGCCTTGGCGTCCGGTGCGCGGAAACCCACCGAGAAGTTCAGGGAGGGCTCGATGGCGTAGCCCTCGTGGGGGAATCCGGGCGGGATGTAGAGGATGTCGCCCGGCTCCATGATGGCGTCGATGATCGCCTCGAACGGCTCGCAGTGCAGCAGGGCGGCGTGGGCGGCAAACTCGTTCAAGGGCTTGGCATCGCCGACCCGCCAGTGGCGCTTGCCCTGACCCTGGGTGATGAAGACATCGTAGTTGTCGATGTGGGGGCCGACACCGCCGTGAGGGGTGGAGAAGCTCACCATCACATCGTCAAAGCGCCAGCCCGGGATGAACTGGAAGGGCACCGCCAGCTCGTGTACTTCGGGTACCCAGTGGTTGCATGCCTGCACCAGCACGGTCCAGTTCTCTTCCCCCAGGTGATCGTAGGATTCGAAGGGGCCGTGGGCCGCCTCCCACTGGTTGTTGAAGCGGGTGACCAGGCGCGATTCGATCACCTCCTCCATGGCCAGACCCGCCAGCTCGTCCGGGCTGATGGGATCCTGAAAGTCGGTGAAACCGCCCTTGATGAGGAGCGGGCGCTTCTGCCAGTAGTGCTCGAGGAAGTGAGCGATATCCAGATTGAGTTGGTACATGGTGCTTCTCGTATCTTGTGAGAGGGCTTGCCCAAGGCGGGCTTGGGCAAGGGCTCTGAAATGGCCCGATAGAGGGTGATCATATCAAATGGGCCAAAATCAACGGGGGCCCTGCCGTCATGACAGAGCCCCCGCCGGTTCGGTTACATCACTTATTTCAGCAGATCGACCAGACGCTGGGCGTCGCCGATGTAGTTGGCCGGGGTCAGCTTCTTGAGCTCGACCTTGACCGCTTCCGGCAGTGCCAGGGTGTCGATGAAGGTGCGCATCCCTTCGGCGTCGACGCGGCGACCACGGGTCAGCTCTTTGAGCTTCTCGTAGGGCTTCTCGATGCCGTAGCGGCGCATCACGGTCTGGATGGGTTCCGCCAGCACTTCCCAGTTGGCGTCCAGATCGGCGGCCATGGCGTCCGCGTTGGCTTCCAGCTTGGAGATGCCCTTCAGGGTCGCCTGATAGGCAATCAGGGAGTAACCCACCGCCACACCCAGGTTGCGCAGCACGGTCGAGTCGGTGAGATCACGCTGCCAGCGGGAGATGGGCAGTTTGCTCGCCAGGTGCTGGAACACGGCGTTGGCCAGACCCAGATTGCCTTCGGAGTTCTCGAAGTCGATGGGGTTGACCTTGTGGGGCATGGTGGAGGAGCCGATTTCGCCGGCGATGGTGCGCTGCTTGAAGTGGCCCAGGGAGATGTAACCCCAGACGTCACGGTCAAAGTCGATCAGGATGGTGTTGAAGCGGGCCAGGGCGTCGAACAGCTCGGCGATGTAGTCGTGGGGCTCGATCTGGGTGGTGTAGGGGTTCCAGGTCAGGCCGAGAGAAGTGACGAACTCCTCGGAGAACTGGTGCCAGTCCACATCCGGGTAGGCGCTGATGTGGGCGTTGTAGTTGCCCACGGCACCGTTGATCTTGCCCAGCAGCTCCACCGCCATGATCTGCTTGAGCTGGCGCTCCAGACGGTAGGCGACGTTGGCCATCTCCTTGCCCATGGTGCTCGGGGTCGCCGGCTGACCGTGGGTACGGGAGAGCAGCGGCATGTCGCGGTACTCGACGGCCAGGCGCTTGATCTCGCTGATGAGCTTTTCGCAATAAGGCTTGATCACCTCTTCCCGGGCGGTCTTCAGCATCAGGCCGTGGGAGTTGTTGTTGATGTCTTCCGAGGTGCAGGCGAAGTGAATGAATTCGCTGACGGCGGCCAGCTCCGGGTTCACTTCCACCTTCTCTTTCAGGAAGTACTCCACCGCTTTCACATCATGGTTGGTGGTGCGCTCGATCTGTTTGATGCGGGCGGCATCCTGCTCGTTGAAGTTGCTGACGATGCCGTCAAGCACGGCATTGGCTGCCTCGCTCAGGGCAGGGACTTCCGGGATCCCGGCGTGGCTGGCCAGTTTTTGCAACCAGCGCACCTCGACTTCGACGCGAAAACGCAGCAGACCGAATTCGGAGAAGATAGGGCGCAGGGCATCGGCCTTGTCGCCATAACGACCGTCAATCGGGGAAACGGCAGTCAGCGCGGACAGCTCCATGGGGTGAACTCCTGATGATTGGTGTGGGGGTTAAAATCGTTTGGCCAGTTCCACCATCTTCTTGCGGGCGAAGATGATCTGGGTACGGCTGCCGCCGAGCTGGCGCCACAGCACCACGGCGCGGATGCCTGCGAGCAGCAGGGCGCGCACCTTGTGCTGCACCAGGGGCTGCTGCAGGAACAGCGGGGTGCCCGCCACCTGGATGCGCGGCCCGATGGGGCTGATAAGGTCGCTGTAGATGCTCGCCATGTTGGCCAGGATCTGCTCGTCGAGCAGATCGAAATGCTGTTGCTGGCGGCCGATCTGGCTGATCCGCTCCCCCAGCATGTTGAGGATGTCCTTGCGCTTGGCGAGCTTGCGCTCCAGCGCGATCAGGCTCACCACGTAGCGGGTCAGCTCGGCATTCTTCTGGCTGCCGTCGGCCCCCAGCTGTTCCACCAGGGCGCGATAGCCGTCGCGAATGGCCAGGTGGCTGCCGAACACTTCCAGCGGCTGCGTGGGGTTGGTGACCAGAATGCTTTGCAGGCTCTCGCGCAGGGAGGCTTCGTCGCAGGAGCCGTCACGGGCCACTTTCTGCACCAGATAGGCGGCCTGGCAGATGCCTGCGAAGGCCATGGTTCTGTCTTGGAATTTGTCGCTCATATCTTCATGGCCCTGTTCTGTTCATTCACCGGCCGATGCCATGATCCGGCCTGGACGTTGCCAATCATGTATCGCTGCCTGGTACTGTTTTTCTTTGTCCCCTCTCCCTCAGGGAGAGGGTCAGGGTGAGGGTGGTTACCCCCTCATCCCCAACCCTTCTCCCGCGAGGGGAGAAGGGAGTACAGCGCGGACGCTCGTGAGCGCCCAGCCCTTAGACCGGATGGCTGAAACGTTGTTCGATGATGCCGCCGCCCAGACACACTTCCCCGTCGTAGAAGACGGCGGACTGGCCCGGGGTCACCGCAGCCTGTTTCTCGTCGAAGATGACCCGGATGGTCTCATCGTCGATGGGCTGGATCAGGCAGGGAATATCTTCCTGCCGATAGCGGGTCTTGACGGTGCAGCGGCGCGGCGCGCGAATGGGGGTGCGATCCACCCAGTGCAGCTGGCTCGCGACCAGGCCGTCGGAGTAGAGACGGGGGTGTTCCCCTTGCGCCACCACGAGCGTGTTGCGCTCCACCTCTTTGTCCACCACGTACCAGGCCTCTTCGGTGGCATCTTTGCGACCGCCGATGCCAAGGCCCTTGCGCTGGCCCAGGGTGTGGTACATCAGCCCCTGATGCTCGCCGATGATCTTGCCGTCCACGGTTTCGATGGGGCCGGGCTGGGCGGGCAGGAACTTGGCCAGGAAGTCCTTGAACTTGCGCTCACCGATGAAGCAGATGCCGGTGGAGTCTTTCTTCTTGGCGGTGATGAGATCCAGCTGCTCGGCGATGCGGCGCACCTCGGGTTTTTCCAGATCCCCGACCGGGAACAGGCTCTGACCCACCTGGGCTTCGCTCAGGGTATAGAGGAAGTAGCTCTGATCCTTGTTGGTATCCAGACCGCGCAGCAGGCGCGGGCGGCCGGTGCTGTCGTCACGGCGCACATAGTGGCCGGTGGCGATGTAGGTGGCCCCCAGCTCTTCGGCGGCAAACTCCAGGAACGCCTTGAACTTGATCTCCTTGTTGCACAGGATGTCCGGGTTCGGGGTGCGACCCGCCTTGTACTCTTCCAGGAAGTGCTCGAAGACGTTGTCCCAGTATTCGGCGGCGAAGTTGATGGTGTGGAGTTTCATCCCCAGCTTGTCGCAGACGGCCTTGGCATCAGCCAAATCCTGGGCGGCAGAGCAGTACTCGTCCGTGTCGTCTTCTTCCCAGTTCTTCATGAACAAGCCTTCGACCTGATAGCCCTGCTGCTGGAGCAGGTAGGCCGAGACGGAAGAATCCACGCCGCCGGACATGCCGACGATCACCTTGATTTGGCTGTTGTCTGTCATTAGTCGAAGTTACCAGTTCGTTTAAACGGGGCGTATTCTACCAGAGTTTTGCGCCCCCGGTCACATCTCCCTGCCGCCGTTCCCCTCGGAAGCCCGGCGGCGGGAAATCGTTTTTCTTGTCTCGGCCCCATCGCGTCAAAAAGAGCGTCCAATGGCGCTTAGATAAAGGCCTTGAGGGCCGACAGCGGCAGGCGGGTGCCTGCCAGATAGTCCTGGATGCACTGCCACACCAGGGGGCTTCGCAGGGCGGGCTTGCACTCGGCAATCTCCTCCAGGCTGAGCCAGTGACAGGCCAGTACGTCACCGTCGGGATCCTCTGGATGGTGCTGACCGGGCGACTTTTCAAGGTCGAAGATGACGGCGGTGCGCACAAAGGTGGCCTCGCTGTCCGCCGGTTTGAAGAGGTAGACGCCAAGCCAGCCGGTGGGCGCGGCGGTGAGTCCGGTCTCCTCCTTCAGCTCGCGGCAGGCCGCCTGGATGAGATCTTCTCCCGGCTCCACGTGGCCGGCGGGCTGGTTGAAGCGGCGCTTGCCCGCAATCTCCTCTTCCACCAGCAAGAAACGCCCTTGCCAGTGCACCAGGGCGGCCACGGTGAGGCGGGTGGGCAGCGGTGGGTGATCGCTCATAAGGACTCCTTGTCTTGTTGGCTGTGCCCCGGCAGGGGCGCTCGATGCAGATCCGTTGTCGCCTTCATTCAGAGGGCTTGGTGCGAGCCGGACGGCGGGCGGTGGTGCGCCCGCCGCTGCGATTGCCGGGGCGCGGGTCTGCCCCGCGGCGCTCCCGCCCCTGGGGTGGCTCCTGATCTGTTGGCCGGGCGGTGCGGGGGGCACTGCGGCCAGTGCCCCCGGCTGCGGCGGATGCCCGTGGTTTGCCTTGCGTGGCGGCTGGTCGTGGCGCGGGTGCCAGCTCGGGGGCGGGCAGGGCGCGGCTCTCTCCCGGCGCCAGACCATCGAGGGTCCACTCCCCGATGGCGTAGCGGATGAGGCGCAAGGTGGGGTGGCCGATGTGGGCGGTCATGCGCCGCACCTGGCGGTTGCGCCCCTCCACGATTGTTATCTCGAGCCAGCAGGTGGGGATCTCTTTGCGCTCGCGTATAGGCGGGTTACGTGGCCACACCGCAGGGTCATCCATGATGCGCGCCCCGGCGGGCAGGGTCATGCCGTCGTTGAGTTCCACACCGGCGCGAAGGGCGGCCAGTTTCTCCTCGCTCGGGATGCCTTCCACCTGCACCCAGTAGGTCTTGGGGGTCTTCTCTCCCGGCTGGGTGAGGCGTGCCTGTAACTTGCCGTCGTTGGTGAGCAGCAAGAGCCCTTCGCTGTCTCGATCCAGCCTGCCCGCGGCATAGATGCCGGGCTCTTTGATGTAATCCTTGAGGGTCTCGCGGCCCGCCTCGTCGGTGAACTGGCAGAGCACCATGTAAGGCTTGTTCAAGAGCAGCAGCTTGCGATCCACCGGGGCGGGGGCCGGTTTGCGCTCGTTGACGCTCCCTAGGTGCCGGGCCTCCCGGCGTTGGGATGGGCGCGCCGTGGTAGGCCCGCTGGCCGTGCGGCCTGCGTCAGGGCGGGCGGAGAGGGAGAGACGGGGACGGGCTGATTTCATCGCATGCCTACCAAAAACAGGGGATGGCGGAGTGTACCACAGGGGGCGGCCATCAGGGGGAGAGCGGGGCTTACCTCTCGGGTCAGGGGGAGGCGGTGTCCGGCGTCAGTGCGAGGGAGAGGCGCAGCATGTCCTTGTGCTGGATGCCGTGCTCCATCAGGGGCTCGGGATAGTGGATGAGGAAGTGATCCTTCACGACGGCATGGACGCGAAAGCCGTGGCGCTGGTAATAGGCGAGCTGGTGGCCGAAGCTGCCGGTACCGAGCTCGACGCGGCCTATCCCCTTCCCGGCCAGGTTCTCCAGCACGAAGCGCAGCAGGCCGGAGCCGATGCCCTGCTGCTGGCGGCTGGGGGCAACGGCGATGTTGAAGATCTCGGCGGTTTGCTCCCCCACCAGGCCCGCCACGCAGGCCCCCACGACCTCGTTGTCCGCCAGGGCGGCAAAGCCCCAGGCCCCGGGCAGGTAGGCGGCGATGCGCGACGCGGCGGGATCGGCCTCCAGCAGCAGGGCCAGCGGCAGGTGGGCGGGGTTCATCTCGACAAACGTCATCCTTGTTTCTCTCCCTGTTTGTGACGGCGCGCGCCGCGCAGCACGATGGCGGGCTTGACCGATGTGGTGGCTCGGGCGGCGTTCCTCTCGCACGGCATCTCGCCCGGTGTGGATGCCACCAGCCGGATCAGGGTCGGCCACTGCTGCTTGCCGTGGGCACGCCCTTGCCCCTGTGCCCCGATAGGGTTCACCCGCGTCTCAGTGGGCGTCATGCCGGGGAACAGGGGGGCTGGTCCCCGGGATCGGCGCCGGGCGGTTGAGCAGGAAGACCACCTCGCCCCGGTAGTGGGGGGAGGCGGCCAGTGTTGTCTGCCAGGCGGGATCCCACTCCCCATCCTGCACCAGCCCTACCTTGAACGGGATGGTCAGGTGCGCCATGGCGGGCAGATAGGCCTGATAGCCCGGCACCGTACGCGTGCCCTGATAGGTCTGGATCACCAGCTCGTCCACGGGCAGGCGATTGAGCTCTGCCACGTCCCCCGTTTTCGCCCAGTCGAGCAGCCCCGTCACGCTGAGCTTGCACTCGGGAGGCAGGGCGCGCCGCAGTTGTTGCAGGGCGTTGCCATAGCGATCGAGCTGGCGGGTCGCCGCATCGAAGTCGATCTGGATGCCCGCCACCCTGGCCCCGGCCGCGCGCCACCCCTCGTAGAGGCGCACCAGCACCTGCTCGTGGGCGGGGGAGAGGGGGAGGGCGTTGACACGCACCACCAGCCAGACCTGCCCGGCCTTGAGGGGGGAGGGAACCCGCCCCAGCTTGACGAAGCGGGGGCCGCCGGGCCTGTCCAGGATCTCCCCCTGATGCAGATAGAGGGTGCTGGCCTGTTCCAGTACCGGCTGGTGGCGGGTGGCGGACCAGAGCCAGAACCCGTGATAGGCGCTGGCATCGACACTGGCCTCAAGGGGGGTGGCCAGGGCCGTCAGCAGCAGCGCCAACAGTGCGCGCTCAGAGCGTCTGCTCATGGCTCACCAGTAGTATTTGAGGGATCTGGCCCACACCGAGTTGCCATAGCGCTGCTTGAGGGTGTTGAACCAGGCCTGCCGGGTGCGTTTGGGGATCTCCTGGCTGTCGCAACTGTTGTAGCCGGAGGGGGCATAGCACTGGATGGCGCGATAGAGGGCATAGCTCTTGTCTTCGGGCTCCGCCTTGGGGTTGGCCATCACGGCCTGATAGAGGGCGAGGCGACTCGGGAACGTGGGGCGCTCGTCTTGCGCCAGCCCCCAGATCATCTCGCGATCCTGCCACAGGTCGATATGGGGATCCCGGCTGCGCAGGTACTCCCCGAAGCAGTTGAGGGCATGACCATCGTCGGGGCGCTGCACCAGGGTGCCGAGGGTCTGGGCCAGATCCCGGCAGTGGTAGCCCTGGGGCGTCCCCTCTCCGCGCCACTGGAATGCCGAGAGGCGCACATCCCCGTTGGGCACGGGCTCCCAGGGCGCGTCGGCGGGAGGGGTCGCCTCCTTGTAATCGGCGGGGATGAGGGCCACATCCTGCAAGAAGGTGGCCGGGTCGCTGGCGATGAGATCCCGCACCAGCAGGGTATGGAGCGCAATCTGCCGCTCCGCCGCGCTCGGGCCCTGACTGGCTTGCTGGCGCAACAGGGCGGGTTCGGCCTCCTGCTTGAGCACGGCCGCGCGGATGCGCAGCTGGGTGATGGGGCTGCCCGGCTGGAAGATGGCGGCCGTGTTGCCGGTGCGCACCCAGTGATCCGCCAGCACGTTCTCCACGAACGCCTGCTGGGCCTGACCCAGGGGGGAGGCCACCAGCGCCATCAGGGCCTGCTCGGCCTTGTCGAAGGCCTTTATGCCCTGCCAGGCCCAGATGCGCAGCATCTGGTGGCTGAATGCCAGGGTGGCGTCCTCCTGCCTCGGGGAGGGCAGGGCCAGCACCTGCTCGAACTGCTTGTCCAAAAAGAGGGCGTAGGCCTTGAGATAGGCCGCCTGCGCCTGGTGACCGGTTTTTTGCAGGTGCGCGATGGCGTCGTCCAGCTGGGCATCTTGCCAGTCCCGCGGCCGCTCATAGGTCGGTCTGAGACCCCGCAGGGCATTGACGAACAGCAGCGCCGGCTGGGCCGAGTCCTGATAGGCCGCCTGATGGCGATAGGCATCGCCACTGAGCAGGGTGAGATCGATCTCGTTGACCAGGGCCTCCAGCGCCGGCAAGGGCTGGCGGGTTGCCATGGCCTCGTCATAGGCATCCCGCAGGGCGCCGAGATCACCGGCCATCCACTGGATGCGTCTGAACAGTCCTCTGGTCGAGCTGGCGTAGCGCCCTTGCGGGTAGGCCGCCAGATAGGCCTGACCCTGGGCCATGGCGCGGCGAAGGGCCTCCTTGTCGCTCCTGGTCACGTCCTGATCGCCGTATTCGTCCTTCGCCTCCTTCATCGCGAGGTTGATCTCCGTGCGCATCACCATGTAGGTCGCGCTCTCGGCCACCCAGGGGGCCTTGGCCTGCTGCAAGGCGGCAAAGCCTGCGCGGGCCTCCTCGAAGCGGCTCTCGTAGAAGTGCCGGGCGGCCTGCAGATACCCCTGCCACTCCAGGGTAGCACCGCTCATTTCGGTCGCGGGGGCCGGGCTCTCCTGCTGCCCCAGGATCAGCAGACGGCTTCGCAGCAGCGAGGTGCGCTCCGGGGCGGGCACCTCGCTCTGCTCGAGGGCGTCCAGAAACGCGCTGACCGAGGAGAGGGAGTTGGAGATGGCGTGGCCGTAGAGGGAGTCGTGGCCCGCGTAGTGCTCGAGCAGCGGGGAGAGGGACGGGTCGTAGGCGGCCAGTCGGCTGCCGAGCTGCTCGCGCAGCGCCGGGTCCTCCACCTCCTCCGGCTGGGGGAGGCGGGTGAGGTAGAACAGCGGCTGGCTGCGCTCGTTCAGCGGATCCGCCGGCAGGGTGAAGGGGAGGGGGTGATGCTGGGCATCCCCCAGCAGCATCAGCAGGTTGCCCCGGGTGTCGTTCTCGTTGAGATAGAGCGGATAGGTGGGGAGAGGGCAGTCGGTGAGCCAGAAGCCGCACCCGTCACCGTCACCGGAGGCGAGGGCGGGCAGTGCAACCAGCGTCATCGCCAGCACCGAGCAGTGGGTCAGAGATGTCATGGGATCGCTATCCGTTTGTGGGCCCGCGCCGTGCGTGACGCCCGGGCCGGAAAAGGGGGTTCGCAGTGGCGGGCAATAGTACGAAAGAGGGTCACAAACGACAACCCATTCTGACCTGGTCGGCGCTCTCTCTGTCAGGACGCCTGCGCCATGCCGTCTATTTCGGCGCGGCCTTGTCAGGCTGGTAGCGGGTTTCGGTTATCTGGTCGAGGCGCAGGATCAGGGTGTCACCCCCCTTGAGGCGATAGGCGCAGTGGGAGGTGTTGCAGCCGATGCGGATATGGGGTTCATCCCCCAGCAGAGGGGACTGGCTATGGGCCTTACTCTCTGGCCAGTTGCCTTGTTCGAGGAGGGTGATCTGCTTGTTAGCCTCTTTCTCCCCCATGGGTCTGGTGTATTCAGATGCCCAGATGACCAACAGGATAGGAAGCATGAAAAGTGCAAATTTCAAATAGGTATTCTTTAACCAAATCAGACAACTAAATGTAAATGGAGCGGGATAGGTGCGGGCAATTTTCCCACCCTTCATCACGATGGGAAGCAGAACAAAAAAGCGGACCACCCACCATGAGAGAGTCAAGCGCCACCTCACCTTGAAAAACAGGCATGAGAGCGTGGCAAAGAGCACTCCAACTGTCATGACGAGAGGGAACACGTAAGGCAAGAGCAGCTGTAGCAGCAGCAGGAATCCGTGAAAAAGAGTGACATCCGCTGGTTGGGAGAACTCGGTGTATTCAAGGCCGAAGCGGTCAAGATAGCCGTGGTAATATCGCATCCCGACCAAATAGATAGCCGCTGTCAGCAAGGGGAGCAGGGCGCACAGGATGCCGACAAACCCTGGCATGCCTACTTTTTCTTCTTCCTCGTCTTTTGCTGCCCGTAGCGCTTGCAGATGCTTCTTGAGCCACTTGCGCTTCAGTGCGGTTAAATCCTTTTCCATCTGAGATGTCTCCCTGCCCTGAGCATGTGCTCTTTGCTGCTTCGCGGGTGTCAGCATCTGCCATCGCCATACATCGCCATACAAAAAGGGCGAATGTGGATACTTATATAGGGGGCTCTTCGGTGCGAAAGAGCGCCTTGCCGCAGGAGAGGCAGGTGTGGCGAAAGCGATGATCAGGCCAGCCGGTCTGGGGATGGCCCAGCACCTTGTCGGAGCCGCAGGCGCAGCAGCGCGCCCCATGTTCATCGTCGGTGGCGCACTCGGGATGCTGGTGCAGGTAGTCGGCGCGGGTAGGCAGGCGCAGCCAGTCGGGCTGGGCATGGCGCTGGTTCCAGAAATAGCACCCATAGAAGGTGCCTGCGGCGACGGGCAGGGCAAACCACCAGAAGAGATCCATGTCATGACTCCGACGAGAGGGGATGAGGGCGGCAACAACCCGCTCAGCAGGCGCGGTGCGGCCCCATTTTATCGGGGCGGGAGTGGGGCGGGATATGCCCGGATGGGTAACAAGCGAACCTGCTGGTGGTCGGGCTGGCAAGCCGCAGGGCCGGGGTTGGGGATTATCTATCCATTAAAGAGATGGGTTGCGTCATAACCTATCGTGTTCTTGGATGGACAAGGGGGCCTTTCCGGTCGCAAAACCCGGAGAGCGGGGAGTTTTTGTGAAAAAAAATGTGCATATCCTCGTCATGCCGATCTCAAGGGAGTAATTGAGCAAGTTATAAATATCAAGGTATTGATATCAATGGCAAAAACAGTGCTTTTATCAGGCGTTTTCAGGGTGGCTTATGGGGTTTCATAAGGAGCTTTAACCCATTTTCTAGATTGGTTTTTGCATAATCAATCGTTTATTTTGTTGGACAATTGGGGAAAACCTGGTGTCCAATCGGGTGAGCAGGTTGGCCAAACAGTGCCGTCAGCCAGTGTGTAACCCGAGATGTAAGGAGACATCCTGATGGAAAAACTTGACCAAAAAATCGACACCATGCGCCAGGAATTCGAGTCCCAGGGGCAAAAACAGGCCCAGGGCAGATGGCAGGCCAGGGTCGATGAACTGCAACGGGAGCGCAGCGAAGCGCCCCAGCCGGAAGCGGCAGAACACTAGCCCCTGGCGGCCTTGTGGCCACCAAGTGAGCGCATAATGAAAAACCACCGCCCTGTTCGGGGCGGTGGTTTTTTTGCGCAGTGGCTAGAGGCGATAGAGGTTCTGGGCCGCATCGAACAGCTCCGCGCTCTCGCCGGTGCCGCCGTTGAAGACGGTGTGGAAGAAGCGCAGCACCTTCTCGTTGGCGAGGGCATCCCCTTCGAAGTAGGCGTGAGAGTCCCCCACATGGGGCTGATTGGTCACGTCCACATAGGTGGCCGTTCTGGCGTCCAGCCGCCGGGTGTAGTGGCCGAGCCTCGCCTTTTGCTGCTCCCCCATCTTCATGCGCGATGCCATCAGGGCACCATCGCGCTCATTGATGGTGATGTAGAGGCGGTTGCGACACTGGATGCGGTCGACCCACTGGGCGTGAAGCTCGTTGTTGGTGTCGGCGGCGGCCATGATGATGTTGTCGAACAGCAGCTGGTTGGCGTGGTAGGTCGTGCTGCTCAGCAGGTGCTTGAACAGGTAGTTGCCCATGCTGTGCAGCAGCAGGTTGATGGTGAAGGGGCAGCGCTTGTTCACCTCCTTGGCAAAGTAGCGATCCCAGGCCTCGCCGTTGTCGGCGAACTTCTTCTGGGCCTTCTCTTCCAGCTGCGTCACATACTGGCCGTTGAACTCGTCGAGCAGCCCCTTCATCTTCTCCAGCACCCGGTCAAGGGCACCGGCCGAGGCCAGGGCATCGCGCTTGTCGCTCTTGTAGCTCAGCACGCCCCGGGCGCCGCCGCCATTGGCGGGCCAGCTGAAGCAGAGCACCTCGACGCCGTACCGGGCCTCGAGCCCCGCGGCCCGTTCCAGCACATCGTCAAGATCGTTGTTGAAGCCGTGTACGAACAGCAGCAGGTGTTTGCCGGTCTTGAGCTTCTGCTTGGCCGTGCTGCCGGTCCCGGCGCAGCGCTCCAGCAGCTTGCGCGCCACATAGGCGCTGGCCGGGTGGGGGAGGTCGGGGTCAAGGCCGACGCTGGCGGCCATCTCGGCGGTGATCTGATCCGGCAGCAGGTCCAGCTGCCACTGTTTGCCCTGACGCCGGGCCTCGGCGAGGCGCAGTTCGTTGGGGCCCTCTGCGGGTTTTTCGCCAAAGATCTCGCTGGGGGTCTTGCCCTGCTCGTTGACCATCCGGTTGGTGACGATAAACATGGTGTTCTCCTTGTTGTCGTGCTCTCTTCATGACTGGCCCCGCCCCGGGCGCCCCGATCACTGGCAAAGAGCCTAGTCCGGATCCGGCAGCCTGTCCCCCGGCGCGCCTTGCCTCGCCAAAGGGGTTACGACGATGTAAAGGCGAACGGGATTTGGGGGAATGGCGCCCTCGGGGCGGTGAGGGCAGGGAGACGCTGTCATCACTAGAGGAAGAGGCCCGGATGGACGGGGCCTGCGCCTCGTCAGGACCAGAGGGTAGCGAGGGAGGAGGGGATCCTCAGGCGCACTGTGATCCACTCCCCGACTATGGTCTGACATGCACGCCCGCTATTTGATTATGCAAATGGATGGGCTTAAGATGGCCGCGCGCAACGATCAGATTGATAACAAACGGAAGTTAGGAGATGCCGATGGAAAGCAAAGTAGTTATCCCGACCCAGGGCCAGAAAATCACAGTCGATGCCAGCGGCAAGCTGCAGGTTCCCCACAACCCCATCATTCCGTTTATCGAAGGGGATGGTATCGGTGTGGACGTGACCCCGGCCATGTTGAATGTGGTGAATGCTGCGGTCGAGAAAGCCTACAAAGGCGAGCGCAAGATCGCCTGGATGGAGATCTATACCGGCGAGAAATCGACTCATGTCTATGGCGAAGGTGCCTGGCTGCCGGCCGAAACCCTGGATTTCATTCGTGAATACTGCGTGGCCATCAAGGGCCCGCTGACCACCCCGGTCGGCGGCGGTATTCGCTCCCTCAACGTGGCCCTGCGCCAGGAGCTGGATCTCTACGTCTGCCTGCGCCCGGTCCGTTACTACGAAGGGACCCCGAGCCCGGTCAAGCACCCCGAGCTGACCGACATGGTGATCTTCCGCGAGAACGCCGAAGACATCTACGCTGGCATCGAGTGGAAGGCGGACAGCGATGAAGCCAAGAAGGTGATTGCTTTCCTGCAAAACGAGATGGGCGTGAAGAAAATTCGCTTCCCCGAGTCCTGCGGCATCGGCATCAAGCCCATGTCCAAGGCCGGTACCGAGCGTCTGGTCCGTGCCGCCATCGAGTACGCCATCGACAACGATCGCGACTCCGTGACCCTGGTGCACAAGGGCAACATCATGAAGTTCACCGAGGGTGCCTTCAAGGATTGGGGCTATGCCCTGGCCCAGAAAGAGTACGATGCCCAGCTCATCGACGGCGGCCCCTGGTGCTCCTTCAAGAACCCGAAGACCGGCAAGACCATCGTGGTCAAGGACGTCATCGCCGATGCCTTCCTGCAACAGATCCTGCTGCGCCCGGCCGAGTATGACGTCATCGCCTGTATGAACCTCAACGGCGACTACATCTCCGACGCGCTGGCGGCCCAGGTCGGCGGCATCGGCATCGCCCCGGGCGCCAACATCGGCGACGGTGTGGCCCTGTTCGAGGCTACCCACGGCACCGCGCCCAAGTACGCCGGTCAGGACAAGGTCAACCCGGGCTCCCTCATCCTCTCTGCCGAGATGATGCTGCGCCACCTGGGCTGGACCGAGGCGGCTGACCTCATCGTCAAGGGGATGGAAGCGGCCATTGCCAACAAGACCGTCACCTATGACTTCGAGCGTCTGATGGAAGGAGCCACCCTGCGTTCCTGCTCCCAGTTCGCCCAAGACATGATCGACCAGATGTGATCCGGGTCGTTGAAATGCAAAACCGGCGCCATGAGCGCCGGTTTTTTTATGGAGGAGAGCAGGTCGTCAGGTGGTTTTTTCCACGTGCTGCTCGTAGATCTGCTGCCATTTGCTGGTCTCGGCCTCATCTCCACGGGCCTGCCAGAATTCGCAGATGGAGTTGGCGAGCTCGGATGCCATGGCGTGGTCTCCGTCACGGCGGCTCATCAGATATTGTCCCAACCAGCTTTGATATTGTTTCATCGCCCGATCTCCTTATCTAAGGTGCCCAGAGGGGAGTGCTCCTGGCGTCAAGGTCGCGCAGGAGCGATTCGAACTGGGCACATGTTGTGCTGCGCCCGGCAGGTGTTGGTCGCCGGATCCGGTGGTTATCTCACCGGAAAAAGGGGACAACGGGGCGCAGATGTCAAAAAACGGTCTCTATCGTATCACAAAATAACCAGTCAGTGGGGCTGGATGACAAATCAGGCTGTCCAGCAGTCTGGCCGTCTGTGTCATGGTGGCGAGGGCTGAGGTGCCATCTTGCTGATCTCGCAGCAGAAAAACCCGCCAGGTCGGCGGGTCACGGGGGCGAAAAAAAGATCAGATCCGGGCGCAGGCCAGGTATTTTTCCATCTCCTCGGCGGGCACCATGCCGCCGCCGGTGGCCCACACCAGGTGGGTGGCCCCGGCCATCCTGGCTGCATCCAGTCCCTGCCCACTCTGCCACTCAAGGTTGGTGGCCACTCGCCAGGGGCCTGCCATGCCCGCCAGTGCCGAGGGCTCGAGCCGGATCTCTTCATCCCGGGCCAGGAGCCCCAGCAGGTCGTACATCTCCTGATCGCTCAGGGTGTAGAAGCCCGCAAGCAGGCGCAGGCGTTCCATGGCGCGGCCGACAAAACCGGAGGCGCGTCCCACCGCGAGGCCGTCGGCGGCGGTGAGGTTGTCGATGCCAAGGTCTTGCACCGCAATGGCATCGTGCAACCCGGTGTGGACCCCGAGCAGCATGCAGGGGGAGTGGGTAGGTTCGGCGAAGAAGCAGTGCACGTTGTCCCCAAACGCCAGCTTGAGACCAAAGGCCACCCCGCCGGGGCCACCGCCGACGCCGCAAGGCAGGTAGACGAAGAGCGGATGGTCGGCGTCCACCCTGATGCCCATCTCGTCGAACTGCTTTTTCACCCGCTCGCCCGCCACCGCATAGCCGAGGAACAGGGTGCGGGAGTGCTCGTCATCGATGAAGAAGCAGTTGGGATCGCGCTCGGCTTCCTTGCGCCCCTGCTCCACCGCCACCCCGTAATCCTCGGCGTATTCCACCACGATGGCGCCATGTTCGCGCAACTTTTGCTTCTTCCACTCCCGCGCATCAGCCGACATGTGGACGGTGACGCGAAAGCCGAGGCGGGCGCTCATGATGCCGATGGAGAGGCCGAGGTTGCCGGTCGACCCCACCGCGATGCTGTACTGGCTGAAGAAGTGGCGGAACTCGTCCGAGAACAGCGTGCGATAGTCATCCGTCTCGCGCAGCAGCCCAGCCTGGATGGCCAGGTGTTCGGCATGGGCCAGCACCTCGTGGATGCCGCCGCGTGCCTTGATGGAGCCGGAGATGGGCAGATGGCTGTCTTGTTTGAGCAGCAACCTGCCGGTGAGTTCGACGCCATAGCGCCCATTGAGGGTCCCCTGCAGGGTCGGGATGGCGGCGATCCCGGACTCGATGATGCCGTGGCTGGCGCGGGTTTCGGGGAAGGCCTCGCACAGGTAGGGGGCGAAGCGGGCGAGCCGGGCGGAGGCGGCGGCCACATCGTGCCGGGTGAGCCCCACATGGGGCAATCCTTCCGCGAGGGAGGTGGCCCCCGGATTGAACCAGGTCACAGGGGTGAGGGCGATCAGCGGTTCGAGCAGGGGAAAGCGGGCGATGAGCCCGGCAATGTCGGTGTGTGTCATGAAAGCCTCTCGGGGTGGTGACGTAATCATCCCATTGAATGGCACCAGCGTTGCCGTGACAAATGATAAAACGCGTCGCTTGGATGAGCCCAGTTGATGCAAATGGTCATCTGCCCTGCTGTACCTTCGAATACGGGTGACTTGAGTCTTCCTGGTGAATGCAAACCTCGCCCTTCTGGTATCATCCGCCAGATAAAAGAGAGGGAGGCCCAACCATGCAACGCGATGAGCACCCGGGGGTGAGGAGCAAGCTGCTCAGCAGCCATCAGCTCGCCAGGCTCCACACCTTCGAGACAGCGGCCCGCCACGGCTCCTTTGCGCTCGCCGCCGACGAGCTTTCCTTGAGCCCAAGCGCGGTGAGCCACCGCATCTCGGCCCTGGAAGAGGCGCTCGGGTTTTTGCTGTTCCAGCGCTTTCACCGCAAGGTGGCCTTGACCACGGAGGGGCAGCGCATCTTCTGGGCGCTCACCTCCTCCCTGGAGTTCATCAATCAGGAGGTGCTGGAGATCAGGGAGCAGGCGCTGTCGGGCTCCCTGACGCTGCACTCGCGCCCCTCCATCGCCCAGTGCTGGCTGGTGCCAAGGCTCGCCGATTTTTCCCGCCTGCATCCTCACATCGAGCTCAACCTGCTGACGGGCAACGAGCATATAAACCTGCACGGCTACGGCATCGATCTGACCCTCAACTTCGACGCCAGAACCCCGACGGGCCTGGCCATTCACCCCCTGATGGATGAATTCATGGTGCCGGTGTGCAGCCCTCAATACGCCAGCGACCACGGTCTGATGGGGGAGGTGGGGAATCTGCAGCAGTGCCGCCTGCTCCATGACAGGCAGGCCTGGGGCCTGGACACCGACAGCGACGAGTGGCGCACCTGGGGGAGCCACTGGCATCTCTCCCTGGAGGCCTGCTCGTCACACATGGGATTTGATCGAGCGGATCTGGCGATCCTTGCCGCCACCCACCACGCCGGTGTCGCCATGGGGCGCAGGCAGCTGGCAAGCCAGGCGCTGGCGAGCGGAGCGCTGGTGATGCCCTTCCCGGATATGGCGGTGCGCTGCGAGCCGCGTTATTACCTGGCGACCCTCCCTCATCGCCAGTGTCCCAAGATCCAGGCATTCATCCGCTGGATACAGGATCAGGCGCAAGGGGCATCCTGAAACGGGACCTGGTTTATTGTCCGCGAAGGTCATGGCCATGAGCGCACTATTTGTACAATAAGTGCCGACACTGCTGCTAAATGACCTGGCGCAGAGCGACGCGGGTAAGAGATAACAGCGTGTGCAACGGATGAGGTGAACCAGAGATTAACCGGGGAAAATAGAAAATAAAGTCCGTGAGGGTATTCCCAATAAGTATCAGGCAGGGAATTAACCACGGTGAATAATGTCCATATGGTGTCAGCGCGCTGCCGGATGGTATAAAAACATTATGTTGTTATCCAATGGGCATGCTATTCTCAAATCGTGTTATCCCTGTGACATACAAAAATAATTCTGTGAGGAAGTAATGAACGAGTTTCTGAAGGTTCTGCTGAACATTCGCAGCTTGCGCGCTGCCATTCGTGAACTGCCGTTTGAGCAACTGCAAGAAGCGAAAGAAAAGTTTGACCTGGTATATAACGAGCGTGCCGAGTCCGTTGAACAGGAACGTGCCGAACAGGAAGAGCGTCAGCGCAAACTGAATGAATTCACCGAAATGCTGCAACAGGCTGGTATCGATCCCCGTGAACTGATCGGCAGCGTGGCGGCTCCGGCTGCGGCGGGCACCACCAAGAGCAAGCGTGCTCCCCGTCCTGCGAAATACAAGTACCAGGAAGACGGTCAGGAGAAGACCTGGACCGGTCAGGGTCGTATGCCCAAGGCCATCGCCGAGCAAGTTGCGCTGGGCAAGGATCTGAACGATTTCCTGATCTGATCGCCGGATCCGGATCTCGATAATGCCGCCTGCAGGGCGGCATTGTTATTTTCAGGGTTCAGAGGATGTCGCAGTAAAACCCAATTGCGCAGGTTACTCCGGTTAATTGGAGAGCCTCGTCTGGAATAGCCATGACCATCATGTGCCCAATAAAGTTGGCGCATCATCTTCCACGCCACCTCGCCACTTATACGCACTGAGGACTCATACAGCCCGTGTTTCTTCGTCCCTTGTGAGAAACGATCATGGATACCTGCTGTGACAGAATGAAATAGCGGCGGTGGATCCTCATCTGTATGCCTGAGCGGCCCGTCTCTTTTTCATGCTGATGCATGACGCCCACCGCCTATTAATTTATCCCCTCTATTTATGGTCTGTTTGACACCGCTCTTCTGCGATATATCCGCACGATGCCGGACAATGTGCGGATGAGGCAGACACGGATTGGTGGCAAACAAATAAACCGAATGCTAGATGACGGGTTGTCCGAGTTCAGACTGAACGGCGTGTGTGTATTTTCTCCGGGTGCGGCGACGGGCCTGGACCGCCTCTGCCAGCATGGCAAGCAGGTGTTCACTCTCTTCCCAGCAGAGGCAGGCATCGGTCACTGACAGACCGTATTGCAGTTCACCCAGAGGAGCCGGTTTCTGGTTTCCTCCCAGCAAGAAGCTCTCGACCATGACGGCGGCGACGGCTTGGCTCCCTTCGCTCAGCTGGCGACAGAGCTCTTTGGCGACCTTCAGCTGGTTCGTGTGCAGCTTCTGGCTGTTGCCATGGCTGCAATCCACCATCAGGCGAGGGGGGAGTCCCTGGCGGGTGAGGCGGTCTGCTGCCTCCGCCACATCGCTCTGGTGGTAGTTGGGCAGGGTGCCGCCACGCAGAATGATATGGCCGTCGGGATTGCCTTCGCTCTTGATCACTACCATGCCGCCCTGGCTGCCGGGGGCGGTGAAGAGATGGGAGGCGGTACTGGCCTGGATGGCATCGATGGCGACCCGGATATTGCCGTCCGTACCGTTCTTGAATCCCACGGGGCAGGGCAGTGCGGAGGCCAATTGCCGGTGGACCTGAGACTCCGTGGTGCGTGCCCCGATGGCGCCCCAGCTGACGAGATCGGCGAGATAGAGAAAGCTGGTGGTGTCGAGGAATTCGGTGGCGGTGGCGAGCCCCAGTCCATTGATGTCGAGCAGCACCTGGCGTGCCAGATGCAATCCCCGATTGATGTCGTTGCTGCCGTCCAGGTGCGGATCGAAGACCAGCCCCTTCCAGCCCACCGTGGTGCGCGGTTTTTCAAAATAGGCGCGCATGACTATCTGAAGGCTGTCTTCATAGGCGGTGGCGAGTCGTGCCAGCCGTCCGGCATAGTCCAGGGCCGCGACGGGATCATGGATGGAGCAGGGGCCAATCACGACCAGCAGGCGATCGTCTTCACCTGCCAGGATCCGGCGTGCCTGATGGCGCTGGCTGTCGATGTGCCGGGCCATGTCGGCCGGACAGGGGTGCTGCGCCAGCAGCTCGGCAGGGGTGGGGAGCGCCTCTATGGCGAAGGCGCGCATGACCGAATTCAAAACTGCCATCTGGAGTTACCTTGCTGTGCATGTGTGCGATGGGGAACCCGTATGCGGCATCCTGTTGGGAGCTGACAGGTTCACGGCTCATCGCCGTTGTTGAGAATGATTGTTATTATCTTGGTGTTTGTCTCAAATGCAAGCGCAATGAAATCGCCAGGCGAAGATGGGGGGAGAAAGAACGATGGCGGGGGAACCGCAGCAAAAGCAGGCCGCTTCCCCGAGGGAAGAAGCCCGCCAGTCACAAGATAAAGAGGGGATCAGCTGTCCATCACGGCGTGCCTGTCCTGATGGTAGGCGTCTTCATCCTTGCCACTGCGCCAGTAGGGGACTGCGTAGACCCGCTGGCGCTCGGCATCCAGGGCGCGTCTGACGTGGCGGCGCAGCGGCACGACCAAGCTCTCTTCCCCGCCAAACCAGAAATAGCTCCCCTCGGCGACCATAGGCTGGGCGGTGAAATGCGCCACCAGGGTCGCGGCCTGCTCCGGATTGCCCACGAACCAGCGCAGGTCGACGCCGGCCGGCAGCGACAGATCCTGCACGTCGTCCTGATGGGGGACCAGCAGGGCGATATGGCCGCGGGCATGGGCTGGCATCACCTCCACCATGGCGCTGATGGCGGGCAGGGCGGTGAGATCCCCCGCCATGTAATAGTGCTCGGCCGTTTGCAGCATGGGGTCGGGACCGCCCGGGCCCGAGATGGCGAGCCTGTCCCCCGGTTTGGCTTGCAGGGCGAAACGACTGGCGGGGCCGGCCTCGCCGTGCAGGGCGAAGTCGATGTCGAGCTCCAGCGCCTCCCGGCGAAACGCGCGTATGGTGAATGTGCGAATGACGGGTTTCTGGGCGGGATCGAGCCAGCGAGGCCCCTTGTCGGTGGGGGTGGGCAACACTATCTCGCGCTGATCCGGTCGGGGCAGCATGATCTTGACATGAGCACCGCCACAGCTGAAGGGGTAGTCCACAAGCTCGGGGCTGGTCAGGCAGATTCGGCGCAGGTGCGGGCTCACATCCTGAACATGCTTGACGGTGAGCAGGCGGGGGCGATTGGCCGGGGCGGGTTGAGACATGGGCATACTCCTGGCTGATGATGGCGCCCATTCTTGATTAAATGAAAACTATTATCAATTGGTTTGTGGGCAGCATGGGTCGCGATTGACCTCCTCTGGATGTCCATCGCGATCCCACACTCTCCGCCTGGGTCAGGTTCGATCGCTTCCCCCCAGCGCCCGATAGATGCCTGCCATGTTGTTGAGCTGGGCCTGCTGCTGTGCCAGCAGAGCGAGCTCGGCATCCCACAGGCGGTTCTGCTCATCCAGCCAGGGTTGCACCCCGGTGGCTCCGGCCAGGAAACGAGCGCCTGCCAGCCTCTCGGCCTCCCGGGCATAGGCCCTCTGCTGCTCCAGATAGCGCAGCCGCTGATCCCCTTGCTGACGGGCGGCCAGGCCATCCTCCACTTCCAGCAGCGCGGTATAGAGCTGCTTGCGAAACTCGGTTTCGGCAATCTGGTAGTCGATGTCGGCGCTGGCGATGGAGAGCCGGGTCTTGTTGTACTCGAGGAAAGGGAGCGCCAGCGTGGCGCCCAGGGTGCCGACTGGATTTTGCAGCACCTGGGTCAGGGTATCCGAGGTGGTGCTGGCACCGCCGGTCAGGCTCAGGGTGGGATAAAAGCCGGTGCGGATCTCGTCTCCCCTCGCAAGGGTCTTGCGCAGCCTGAGTTCGGCGGCGCGCACATCTGGCCGCCGGGCCAGCACATCGGCGGGGATGCCAGCCGCCACGGACGGGATCGGGCCCATGATCAGGGCGTCGGGAGCGTCAGCGAGCGACCCGCTGCTGCGGCCCAGCAGCAGGCGAAGAGCATTGCCCGCCTGTGCCCGCTGCTGGGTGAGGGTGGCGAGCTCCGCCTGCTTGCCTGCCTTCTGCTGGCTGGCCTGTACCAGATCGAGTCGGGTCACGGCGCCCGCCTCGTATTTGGCGCGGGTCAGGCGTTCAATGCGCTCCAGATTGGCCAGTTGCTGGGTGCCCAGGGTAATGGCCGAGCCGAGGTAGGCCAGTTGCCAGTATTGCTCCAGGGTCTTGCCGATGAGCAGCAACCGGGTGGCGGCCAGATCCTGTTCGCTGGCCTGTGCCTCCCAGCTCGCCTGATCCCTTGCCGCGGCCAGTCTGCCCCAGAGATCCACCTCGTAGCTGAGGTTGAGGGAGGGGCCCAGGTTGCTGCTGGCGCTGCCATCTTTCATGTTCTTGGTGCCGCTGGCCCCGAGATTGGCGCTGACCGAGGGGGTGAGGTTGGTGTCAGCCAGATCGGCGCCGAGCAGGGCATTCTTGAGCTTGAGCCCGGCCACCCGCATGTCCGGGTTGGCGGCCAGCACCGCCTCGACCAGGCGATCGAGCGCGGGATCCTGGAATCCCTGCCACCAGGGGCCAGCCTGCTGCGCGGTGAGACCCCGGCTCTCCTGCTGCCATGCTGGCGCCACGTCGAGATCGGGTCTGTGATAGGTGCTCTGCTGGCTGCAGGCACCGAGGCTGGCGGTGAGCATCAGGCTTAGCCCGAGCCTTGATAGGTTGTGCATCGTCATTCCCTCGCCAGTGCCTCCACCGGATCGAGCCTGGCCGCATTGCGGGCGGGCAGGTAACCAAACAGGATCCCGATGAGGGAGGAGCACCCGAAGGCCATCAGGATGGAGAAGAGCGAGAAGCGCATCTGGAAGCTTTCCACGAGCAGGGAGAAGAGAGCGCCGATGAGCAGGGCGAGGCCGATACCGAGCAGCCCCCCCAGCAGGCTGACCATCACCGCCTCGATGAGGAACTGCTGCAATATGTCGGACTGGCGGGCGCCGACGGCGATGCGGATCCCTATCTCCCGGGTGCGCTCCACCACCGAGACCAGCATGATGTTCATCACTCCGACGCCGCCGACGATGAGGGAGATCACCGCGATGGCGGAGACCAGCAGTGTCAGGGTGGCGGTGGTCTTCTCCACCGATTTGACGATGCTGTCGCTGCTGAAGGTGAAGAAGTCCTTCACGCCGTGGCGCTGGGTCAGCAGGGCGACTGCCGCCTGCTCGGCCAGGGCGGGCTGGACGCCGTCCTTGACCCGGATGGTGATCTGGGTGAAGTGCTGCTGGGAGAGGAGACGGCTCATAACGGCGCTGTAGGGGAGCCAGACATTGACCGACTGGCTGCTGCGGCCAAAGCCGGTCTCCTGGGTGACCACCCCCACGATGCGCACCGGCAGGGTGCCGACCAGCACCACCTGGCCGACCGGGTCCACCTTGCCGAGCAGGCTCTCTATGGTCTTGCCATCCACCACGGCGACTGCTGTCCGGTTTCGGATGTCCCGCTCATCGAGCAGGCGCCCCTGGGTGAGCGTCATCCCCTTGACCCGGAAAAAGTCGTTGCCGACCCCGATCACGCTGCCGCTGCTGGTCTTGTTGCGATAGCGAAGCTGGCCCGACGTCGCTATCTGGGGGCTGGCCCCCTCCAGATAGGGCTGGCCGAGCAGCGCGTCGAGATCCCGCTCATTCAGGGTCTGGATGCTGGCGGCCTTCTCGTCTCCCCAGTCCTTGCCGGGGAAGATGTCGATGGTGTTGGTGCCCATGGCGTTGATGTCGTCGATCACCTTGGCGCGCGCCCCCTGACCCAGCGCCACCACGCTGACCACGGCGGCGATGCCGATGATGATGCCGAGCATGGTGAGGAAGGTGCGCATGCGATGGGCCAGCATGGCGTGCAGGGCCATGCGCCCCGCCTCCCGGTAGCGATCCCAGCCCCGGCTTGCGGTGCGGACGGCGGCGCCTGTGCCCTGTGCATCTTGCCCGACAGGGGGAGGGGCCATCTGGCTGCCATCACCTGGCAGCGGGTGGGCCGGCGCCCCGGATGGGGAGGGTGAGGGTGCGTTGTCATCGGTCGCCCGATGGCCGCTGTCCTCCACTACCCGCCCGTCACGCAGGGTGATGATGCGATCCGCATGGCTTGCCACCGCCATGTCGTGGGTCACCAGAATGATGGTGTGGCCCTGGGCGTGCAGCTCCTTGAGGATGGCCATCACCTCTTTGCCGCTCTGGCTGTCGAGAGCGCCGGTGGGTTCGTCCGCCAGGATCACCTCGCCGCCGTTGGCGAGCGCCCGGGCAATACTGACCCGCTGCTGCTGACCGCCGGAGAGCTGGCCGGGTCTGTGGTGGCTGCGATCCTGCAGTCCCAGGCGGGTCAGCAAGGTGCGGGCTCGGGCCTGGCGATCAAGGCGGGCAGTGCCGGCATAGATGGCGGGGATCTCCACGTTGGCGGCCGCATCCAGATGGGGCAGCAGGTGATAGCGCTGGAAGATGAAGCCGAAGTGGTGGCAGCGCAGCCGTGCCAGGGAGAGGGCATCCAGGGTCGCGGTATCCTGGCCGCGAAACAGATACTGGCCGCCGCTCGGGTGATCGAGGCAGCCCAGCAGGTTCATCAGGGTCGATTTGCCGGAGCCGGAGGCGCCGACGATGGCCACCATCTCCCCGGCATCGATGGCGAGATCCAGCGGGTGCAGCACGGTCACTTCGTGCTCTCCGCTCTGGTAGCGCCGCTCGATGCCCTTGAGACGGATCAGGGGCTCGCTCACGGCTCCATCTCCCCTTCATCGTGCAGGGCCGGCTTGCCCTGCTCCAGGATCACCTTATCCTGCTCGGTCAGGCCGCTCACCACCTCAATCTTGATGTCATCCTTCATGCCGGTCTTGATGCGGCGGATCTCTCTCTGGTCCCCTGCCTTGAGCAGGCTGACCTCGTACTCGTTGTCGCCAGTCTTCTTGCCGAGGGCGGTCTGGGGAATGGCCAGTACCTGCTTGCGCTCGCCGAGCACGATGGTGACCTGGGTCGTCATGGCGACCCTCAACTGATGGCCGGGGTTGGGCACATCGAACAGGGCATAGTAGTAGATGGCCGCATTGCTGGTGGCTGTGGTGCTGGCCGTCTGCTCATTGATGTTGGTGGGGGCCAGCTCGACCGTGCGCAGGGTACCGTGGTAGCGAGTATCCGGATCCCCTATCAGGGTGAAATAGACCGGCATGCCCGCCTTGACACGGGTGACGTCCGCTTCGGAGATCTGGGCCTTGACCGTCATGGTGTCGAGATTGGCGAGCTTGAGCAGGGTCGGTACCGTCTGGCTGGCGGCCAGAGTCTGCCCCTGCCGGGTGACGATGGAGACGACGGTACCATCCATGGGGGCCTGAATGCGGTTGTAGCCGAGCTCCGTCTTGGCGCGCTCCACCTTGATGATGGCGTTGTCGATGTCGGCCTGGGCGCTTTGCAGCTCGGCCCGGGTGACGGCAAGCTGGGCTTCGGCGCTCTCCAGATCCGCACGAGAGCTCGCTTCCTGCCGAAACATCTGCTGCTGGCGGCGCCAGGCAAGCTCGTTCTGTTTGAGCTGTGCCTGCTTGATCTTGAGCTGGGCGCGGCGGCTGGCCAGCTCCGCTTCGGCGGTCTTGAGGTTGTTCTGGGCGATCAGGGGATCGATCTCCGCCAGCAGCTCTCCTTGTTTGACCTGTTGACCCGCTTCCACCGCGAGATAGGTGACCTGACCCGAGACCTGGGCCCCCACATCCACCTGCTCGATTGCCTGCAGTACGCCACTGGCGAGCACCGTCTGCTCCACATCCTGGCGGGTTACCGTTGCGGTCAGTACCGGGTCCGGTGTGTTGCCTGGCCAGGCCAGCCAGGTGACGAGAGGGATCAGTACAAGGGCGAGCAGGGCGAGCTTGCCGGGTTTTCGAAGAGCTTTCATTTATCACCTGAACGAAACGAGCGAAGGCGTGCAAGGGCCATATCGTGCAGCAAATGGCCCTCAAAAAGAAGCGAGCAATGTGTAAGAAATCGTGTGGTTCTGGCGTTGACGCAGTGGAGGAGGTCAAGCTGGGGGAGGATGACGGCGGGGCGTCAGAAACAAGAAGACCCGCTCAGGGAGCGGGTCTTGTGGCGTCAACCGACGGCTTTGAGCAAGGCGGCGTGAGGCTCGTGGCAGATCTGGATATCGAGGGGCAGTTTGTAGAGGAGCAGACGGGCCAGCGAGCCCTCCATCCAGTGATGACGGCTGCCGACCAGCAAGAGGTCGGCGGGGTGGGCGGCCAGCCAGCGCTGGAGATCCGGCACCACGTCATCCACCACCAGGCACTGGTAATCCACTGAATGAGACAGCTGGGTGATGAGTTCACTGATGATCGCCTTGGCATCCAGGGTGCCCTGGGCGCTGCGCTCCTCTTGTGACAGGGACAGACTATTGCGACGGGTCTTGCTGCTGTGGGTCAGGTGCAACAAGGTCAGGTTGGCGCCCAGCCCTTGTGCCAGACGGCTCGCCTTGGCCAGTGTCTCCTGCTCGTAATCCTTGCCTTCCAGCAACAGCACAATATTGGTCGGGCTCATAAGCAGTTCTCCTTGGCAGGTGCGGGTCAGACGGCGGAAGCGCGCTCCCATTCTCCCTTCCCGCGAAATGTCAGCTCAAACGAACCCGGTGTGTTTGCCTCAAGCGTCACCTTCTGTCGATGGCAACTGAAGGTACCGAGTCCGTTTACATCATCATAACAGACTGAGTTGAATGGAAAATGAAGGAGTGGGTCCGTTCGAAATGTGAATGAGTGCAACGAAGATGAGTGGCGTCCTGACCATGGCGATGGAAGCCCGACTTGGTGATGACCAGGCTGACAGGCTCAGACTGAGCATCAAGACATGTGCCGCGGATTAGCCAGGGCAGCCCCTCGTTCTTTCTTGCGGCTCACGGCATCGGTCAACCAGGCCGGCGCCGTCGGCAAGAGGTTTCAGCTAGCCACCGCGATGATGACTCGGTCAATCTGAAAGGGCCGACATGGACGGGAGGGCATCCCGCCCGCCCCGTGGTCAGCTTGCGAGCAACTCACGGGCATTGGCCAGGGTGTTATCGGTGATCTGATCGCCCCCCAACAGGCGGGCCAGTTCGTTGAGCCGGGCGCCCGGGGTGAGCGCCTGCATCTGGGTTTCCGTTGTCTTGCCGTCGGTGTGTTTGCTCACCACCATGTGCTGGTGACCCTTGCCTGCCACCTGGGGCAGGTGGGTGACCACCATCACCTGGGTGGATTCGCCGAGCTGGCGCAACAGGCGGCCCACCACGGCGGCGGTCGGGCCGCTGATCCCCACATCCACTTCGTCGAAGATAAGGGTAGGGGTGGAGATCTTGCGGGCACTGATCACCACGATGGCGAGGCTGATACGCGACAGCTCGCCGCCAGAAGCCACCTTGCCAAGGGGTTGGATGGGCTGACCCGGGTTGGTGGTGACCATGAACTCCACCCGATCGATGCCAAGGGGCGAGAGGCTGCTCTGGGCATCGGGTCGAACCTCGATGGCGAAGCGGCCATCTGGCATCGCCAGTTCGTGCATGCTGGCGCTTACCTTCGCGCCAAGCTCCTCGGCATAGCGCTGGCGACTCTGGCTCAGGGCCTCGGCGGCCTGCACGAAGGCCTGGCGGGCCGAGGCCAGCTCGTCTTCCATCCCCTCGAGTCGCTCTTCGTCGGAGTTGAGGCGGGCCAGATCGGCGGCCAGCTCCTGATGGTAGTGGGCCAGCTCCGCCGGTTTGACATGGTGCTTGCGTGCCAGGTTGATGGCCTTGGAGAGGCGGCTCTCCAGCTCGTTGAAGCGCTCTGGATCCAGTTCCAGCCGGTCGAGATAGCTGCGCAGCTCGCTGTGGCTCTCCTGTACGCCGATCAGGGCTTCGTTGAGCATGCCGAGCACGTTGCCAAGCCGGCTGTCCATGCCGACCAGGGTCTCGGCCCTGTCCACGGCCGTCTGCAGCAGACCGGCGATGGTGGTCTCTTCATTGTCATAGAGCAGATCGAGGCAATACCCGCACTCCTGCATCAGATCGGTGCCATTGGCGAGCCGCTGATGCTCCTCTTCAATCTCTTCAAACTCTCCCGGCTGAAGGGCAAATTCGTCCAGCTCCTGCACCTGGTATTCGATGAGTTGACGGCGGGCTTCCCGCTGCTGCTGCTCGGCCTTGAGCCGGTTGAGCTCGTTTTGCAACTGGCGCCACTGCTGGTAGTGGCGGCGCACATCGTCGAGGAGCAGATGATGACCGGCGTAGCCGTCCAGCAGGGCGAGCTGGTAATCGGGTTTGAGCAGCATCTGGTGAGCGTGCTGACCGTGGACGTTGACCAGCAGTTGACCCAGGTTCCTGAGCTGGGCGAGGGGGACGGGAACCCCGTTGATATAGCTGCGAGAGCGCCCCTCGGCGGACAGTACCCGCCGGACGATGCACTCACCGTCATTTTCAAGCTCGTTGGTGGCGAGCCAGGCCCGGGCGGCAGGATTACCCTCCAGCAGGAAGCGGGCACTCACCTCGGTCTTGTCGCTGCCCGGGCGCACCATGCTGGCTTCGGCGCGCTCCCCCAGGCAGAGCCCCAGAGCATCGATGGCGATGGATTTGCCCGCGCCGGTCTCCCCGGTGATGCAGGTCATCCCCGGTTGCAGATCGAGCTCGAGAAACTTGACGATGGCGAAGTTGTTGACGGTCAGCTGGGTCAGCATGGTCTCATCCTGTATGGGCCAACATTACTGTGTATGCATCCAGTATATACTGGTCTTATATACAGTAAAGTGGGCAGGGAGGATTTTTGCGAAACAGGGGGAGGGCAAGGATGTCAAGGCCGCGGCATGGGTGGGACACCGATCAGATGGCCTGCAAATCAACCTGCGTACCTGGCATGGGCTGAGGCGATGCGAGAAGCCACCTTGAGGGGCTCTCTTGTGGTGAGTGGCTGGCTGAGACACACTCGAAACAGTCCTGGTTGAGCCTGGGCTGTGTACAGACCTCTTCGCAAGGATGCGTCAAGATGATCCATACCCCAACCCTGCTGCTGATCTCCCTGGCAATCAACCTGATGTCGGGGCTGATCATGTTGTTCATCCACTCCTTGAAGCCAGGTCGAGGCAACTTTCTGTACTGGTCCCTCTCCGCTTTTCTGTTCTCCCTCTCCATCCTGCTGCTCAGTCTGGGGGTGTTGGGTGGTCATCCGGCGCTGGGCATCCGGGTCGGCGGCCTGGTCTCGCTCATGAGCATCCTGCTGTTGCTCGCCGGTTTTTGTGCGCTTTACGAACGCGCATGGCATCCCCGTGCCGTGGGGGGAGGCGTGGCAGTGTTGCTGCTGCTCTATCTGGGACTGTCCAGCCTCGCCCCCGTGCGCATTGTGCTGGCCCTGATGGAGTCGATGTTGTACCTGTGGTGCGCCTGCCTCATCGTCTCTCTCGGCCGGCAACAGAAGCGGGTGCTCCATGCGGTGGCGCTCATTTACCTGCTGCATTTCACCATCCTGCTGAGCCAGGGGGGGCTGCTCTTGCTGGGAGTCGAAGGGCGGATGGGGGCGGAGGTTGGCTCGATCTCATCTTCTTCATGCACATGGTGCTGACCATCGGCTCGGTGTTGCTGCTGCCTCTGGTGGCCTATGTGGAGACGGAGGAGGCATTGCTGGCGCTCTCGGAGCGGGATCCCCTCACCGGGGTGCTTAATCGGCGCGGTCTCTTCAGGCAGGGGGAGGGGGCTACGCCTGGCCAGACGCGCTGCGTGGTGGTCCTGGACATCGATCACTTCAAGCGGGTCAACGACCAGTTTGGTCACGGCTGCGGGGATGAGGTCATTCGCTATGTGGCCGGGGTGCTGGTGGCCGAGGTACGCAAGGATGATCTGGTGGGGCGCATCGGTGGCGAGGAGTTCGCCATCATCATGGGAGGCGTGAGCGGCCAGATGGCCCACGACATCTGTGACCGGATCCGCCGCCAGATAGAGACGGGCTCCCGGCAGGGGGCCTGCCTGCCGTGCGAGGGGGTTACGGTGAGCATGGGGGTTGTGTGCGCCAGTGCC
The DNA here is from genome assembly GCF_002903485.1 of Aeromonas sp. ASNIH7. Taxonomy (NCBI): domain Bacteria; kingdom Pseudomonadati; phylum Pseudomonadota; class Gammaproteobacteria; order Aeromonadales; family Aeromonadaceae; genus Aeromonas; species Aeromonas sp. ASNIH7. The sequence continues at coordinate 576,555 of NZ_CP026226.1, read as the reverse complement.
GAGGCTGACCTGGCACTGATGCTGACCAAAGCCGATGCTGCCATGTACCGGGTGAAGGAAGCGGGGCGAAACGGGGTGCATCTGGCATTCGAGCCGGCACTGCCTCGGCTGGTCGAAAGCAGCGAGGGGTAAACCCTCGCCACAGGTGTTGCCTGGCTAGAAGAGCTTGCTGCCCCAACCGAGCTTGTTGCGCAGCACGTGGAAGTAGCTGTAATCCAGCGGATGCACCAGATGAAGCTTGTGGCTGCTCTTCTTGATGAGGATCTCGTCCCCCGGGTGGACCGCCAGGGTGACCTGGCCGTCGCAGCTCACTTGCATGGCGTCGTCCTGGTTGTCTGGCGAGACCAGCAGCCGCACTTCGCTGTCCGCATCCAGCACGATGGGGCGGCTGCTCAGGGTGTGCGGGAACATGGGCACCAGCGTGATGGCGTTGAGTTTGGGGGTGAGAATGGCGCCCCCTGCCGACAGGGAGTAGGCGGTGGAGCCGGTGGGTGTCGCCACTATGATGCCATCCGAGCGCTGGCTGTACATGAAGCTGCCGTCGATGTAGACCTCGAATTCGATCATGTGGGCGATCTTGCCCGGGTGAAGCACCGCCTCGTTGACCGCGAGGTTGCTCGACTTGCGCTCCCCGTGGCGATAGACGGCGGCCTCCAGCAGGAAGCGATGCTCGCTCTTGAAGTGACCCGAGAGCACCTGCTCCAGGGGCAGCAGATAATCCTGGGGCGAGAGATCGGTCAGGAAGCCGAGGTTGCCCCGGTTCACCCCGATCACCGCCACATCGAACCGTGACAGCACCCGGGCGGCCCCCAGCATGTTGCCGTCACCGCCGACGACGATGGCGAGATCCGCCTGCTCGCCGAGTTGCACCAGATCCATCACGTTCTCCCCGAGCAGCCCCAGGGTATGGGCCACCCGGCTCTCCAGCAACACACGAAAGCCGCGGCTGGTCAGGTACTGATACAGGCCGGTCAGGGTCTGGTTGGCCCCCTCGTGATGGGGCTTGCCGATGAGGGCAACGGTTTTGAACGGAGAATCCATAGGTTATCGGGTCTGGGAGAGTCTTGGGGGGAGTATACCGCGCTTTGCCGGGGATTTGTCTGCCTCCGTGGCGGTTGGTGCAATCGGCCCCGAAAAGGAGCTGCCTGGCACGCGGATGGGCGCCATTGTGCCCGATCTGCCCTTTTCCCCTTGAAAGCCGGGGCTGTGTCCCCATAATAGCGCCAACACAGGGTCTGCTGGCGCGTGTCGCTTGTCTGAACGCCAGCCACCCTCACACGCAACCCCTGAATATTGGAGATGTCATGAGCCACGAAGAACAAAAGGTTGAAGCGATGGAGCAAGTGGAAGCCCAGCCAGTCGAGCCGACCGATGTAGACAGTGAAGTGACAGCCGAGCAGGCCCGCATCGCCGAGCTGGAGGCCCAGCTGGAGGCGGCCCAGCAGGCCTCCCTGGAAGAGCGCGAGCGCGCCATTCGCGCCGTCGCCGAGATGGAGAACCTGCGTCGCCGTGCCGCTCAGGACGTGGAGAAAGCCCACAAGTTTGCACTGGAGAAGTTCGCCGCAGAGCTCTTGCCGGTGCTGGACAACCTGGAGCGCGCCATCGAGCTGGCGGACAAGGAGAACGACACCCTCAAGCCGATGATTGAAGGGGTCGAGCTGACCCTGAAATCCATGCAGAGCGGCGTGGCCAAGTTCGGCCTGGTGGCGCTGGACCCGACCAACCAGCCGTTCGACCCCAATGCCCACCAGGCCATGAGCATGGTGCCCAGTGCCGACGTGGCGCCAAACACCGTGATCGCCGTGATGCAGAAGGGCTACGAGCTCAACGGCCGCGTCATCCGCCCGGCCATGGTGATGGTCTCCAAGTCCGCTGACTGATCACGCTGTTCTCACCAAGCCCGCCGCTTGGCGGGCTTTTTGTTGGATGTGGCGCCAAAAGACGTGTCTGGCGTCATTTGGCTGTCAGGTGGCCTGTATGCAGGTTTTTTCAGGGCCGGACTTGAAGCGCTGACTTGAGACCCCATATAGGTTGCAAGGCCACGGCGGCACAAAAAATTTGATGCCGGGAGCTTGAAAGCCACAGTGGCAGGCCCCACCTAGCCGTTAACGTATCAAGGCGAGCCCCTCGCCAGTTTATTCAAAGTATTTGGAGATTCGTCAAATGGGTAAAATCATCGGTATTGACCTGGGTACTACCAACTCCTGCGTCGCTATTCTGGATGGCGACCATGCTCGCGTGATCGAGAACGCGGAAGGCGACCGTACTACTCCGTCCATCATTGCCTATGCCGATGACGGCGAAATCCTGGTTGGTCAGCCGGCCAAGCGCCAAGCCATCACCAACCCGAAGAACACGCTGTTCGCCATCAAGCGTCTGATCGGCCGTCGTTTCGAAGATGACGAAGTACAACGTGACCTGAAAATCATGCCGTACGCCATCGCCAAGGCCGACAACGGTGACGCCTGGGTTGAAGTGAAAGGCAAGAAGATGGCACCGCCGCAGATCTCTGCCGAAGTGCTGAAAAAGATGAAGAAGACCGCCGAGGACTACCTGGGCGAGCCGGTGACCGAAGCCGTCATCACCGTACCGGCCTACTTCAACGACGCTCAGCGTCAGGCCACCAAGGATGCCGGTCGCATCGCCGGTCTGGATGTAAAACGCATCATCAACGAACCGACTGCTGCGGCTTTCGCCTACGGCGTCAACAAGGTCAAGGGTGAGCGCAAGGTTGCCGTGTATGACTTAGGGGGCGGTACCTTCGATATCTCCATCATCGAGATCGACGAAGTCGAAGGGGAAACCACCTTCGAAGTGCTGGCAACCAACGGTAACACCCACCTGGGTGGTGAAGACTTCGACAACCGCGTCATCAACTACCTGGTTGACGAGTTCAAGCGCGAGCAGGGCATCGACCTGCGCAACGACCAGCTGGCCCTGCAGCGTCTGAAAGATGCCGCCGAAAAAGCCAAGATCGAGCTCTCTTCTGCCCAGCAGACCGACGTCAACCTGCCGTACATCACTGCAGATGCCACCGGTCCGAAGCACATGAACATCAAGGTGACCCGCGCCAAGCTGGAATCCCTGGTGGAAGACATGGTGAAAGACTCCCTGGAGCCGGTTCGTGTCGCCCTGAAAGACTCCGGTCTGGCGGTTGGCGAGATCGACGACGTCATCCTGGTGGGCGGTCAGACCCGTATGCCGCTGGTTCAAAAGACCGTGGCCGACTTCTTCGGCAAAGAGCCGCGCAAAGACGTCAACCCGGACGAAGCCGTGGCCATGGGTGCTGCCATCCAGGGTGCCGTGCTGTCCGGTGACAAGACCGACGTACTGCTGCTGGACGTGACTCCGCTCTCCCTGGGGATCGAAACCATGGGCAGCGTGATGACCGCGCTCATCGAGAAGAACACCACCATTCCGACCAAGAAGTCCCAGGTGTTCTCCACCGCCGAAGACAACCAGTCTGCCGTGACCATTCACGTGCTGCAGGGTGAGCGCAAGCGCGCCAGCGACAACAAGTCCCTGGGCCAGTTCAACCTGGAAGGCATCCGCCCGGCACCGCGCGGTCTGCCGCAGATCGAAGTGACCTTCGACATCGACGCCAACGGCATCCTGCACGTCTCCGCCAAAGACAAGGAGACCAACAAGGAGCAGAAGATCACCATCCAGGCCTCTTCCGGTCTGTCTGATGACGAGATCGAACGCATGGTACGCGAAGCCGAAGCCAACGCGGCCGAGGACAAGAAGTTCGAAGAGCTGGTGCAGGCCCGCAACCAGGCTGACGGTCTGGTCCACTCCGTGCGCAAGCAGGTCACCGAAGCCGGTGAAGCCCTGCCTGCCGACGAGAAGACCAAGATCGAGACTGCCCTGAGCGAGCTGGAATCCGCCATCAAGGGTGACGACAAGGCTGCCATCGAAGCCAAGCAGCAAGCGCTGCTGGAAGCGTCCCAGAAGCTGATGGAAATTGCCCAGCAGCAGGCTCAGGCGCAAGGCGCCGCCGGTGCTGACGCCGGTCAGTCCTCCTCTTCTGCCAAGGCTGACGACGACGTGGTCGACGCCGAGTTCGAAGAAGTGAAAGACGACAAGAAGTAAGCCCGACCCGGATGGGCGAAGTCCGCTTCGCCCATCGGCTCAGAATCTGTTCACGGTCTGTCGCGAGAGGCCGTCAGCAAGGTAAAGAGCAGCGCAGGAACCAGAGCGTATAGATATACGTGAGGATTCCGAGCAGCACATGAGCCTTGATCACGGCTTCGTAGTAAGAGTGTGAGCAGATTCGTCAATGAATTTACGGGCGTTGGGTAACCAACGCCCGTCTGCGTAACTGCTGATATAGCAACAGGATGAGTATGTCGAAGCGCGATTTCTACGAAGTGCTCGGGGTATCGAAAGGTGCCGACGAGCGCGAGATCAAGAAGGCGTACAAGCGTCTGGCCATGAAGTATCACCCGGATCGCAACCAGGGTGATGCCGGGGCTGAAGAGAAGTTCAAAGAGGTCAAGGAAGCCTACGAGGTCCTGACCGACGAGAACCTGCGTGCCCGTTATGACCAGTACGGTCATGCCGGGGTGGATCCGAGCCAGGGTGGCGGCCACGGCGGCTTTGGCGGTGGTGCCGATTTCGGCGACATCTTCGGCGACGTGTTTGGCGACATCTTCGGTGGTCGCGGGGGCGGTCGTCGCGGCCCGGCCCGTGGTGCCGATCTGCGCTACAACATGGAGCTGACGCTGGAAGAGGCGGTGCGCGGGGTCTCCAAGGAGATCAAGATCCCGACCCAGGTCCACTGCGAAGTCTGCAACGGCTCCGGTGCCCATACCGGCAGCCAGGCCCAGACCTGCCCCACCTGCCACGGCTCCGGCCAGGTGCAGATGCGCCAGGGCTTCTTCGCGGTGCAGCAGCCTTGCCCCCACTGTCACGGTCGCGGCAAGATCATCAAGGATCCGTGCCGCAAGTGCCATGGGGAAGGGCGCTACCAGAAGACCAAGACCCTGTCGGTCAAGATCCCGGCCGGGGTCGATACCGGGGATCGCATCCGTCTCTCCGGCGAAGGGGAAGCGGGGGAAACCGGCGCATCGGCGGGGGATCTGTACGTACAGGTTCACGTGCGCGAGCACGAGATCTTCGTCCGTGACGGCAACGACCTCTACTGCGAAGTGCCCATCAGCTTCACCACGGCAGCGCTCGGCGGGGAGATTGAAGTGCCGACCCTGGATGGCCGGGTCAAGCTCAAGGTGACCCCGGAGACCCAGACCGGCAAGCTGTTCCGCCTGCGGGGCAAGGGCGTCAAGTCCGTGCGCTCCGGCCAGGTGGGGGATCTGATGTGCAAGGTGGTGATCGAGACTCCGGTCAAGCTGACCGAGACCCAGAAAGATCTGCTGCGCCAGCTGGACGACTCCTTCAGCGGCGCTGCTGCCAAGACCCACAAGCCGAAATCCGAGGGCTTCTTCGAAGGGGTGAAACGCTTCTTCGACGACCTGACCAAATAAACGCGACCCGCGTTACCCAAGCCGGCACGGATGTGCCGGCTTTTTTTTGCCCGCCATCTGGCCTGGATCCCCCCTTATTGAGTGGATCCCGATGAGGGATCCTCCTCACAACTTCCACCAATTCCCCCTGTACAAATGTTATCCCGCTCACACTCCTGCTGAAACGGTTTAGCTGGCGTATTGAGTCAGCTAAAGCGGTTTAGCTATCCTCGGCTCGTCAACAACAACAGAGCCCGGACGGGCGACAGAAGACAGGTGAGGACGATGACGATGTTCAAGAGCAAGTTGGCGCTGGCCGTGGCGCTGGGATTGGGAATGAGCAGCCCGCTGTGGGCGGCGGATGGTGGTATCGAGGCTCGTCTGGCGGCGCTGGAGGCGCGGGTGCAGGCGGCCGAGGCGCGTGCCACCGCTGCCGAAGCGCGGGCCGATGAGGCCCAGAGCAAGGCAAACGAAGCCCGCGAGACGGCCGTGGTGGCCAAGGCTCAGAGCGAGAAGGTGGACAAGCAGACTGCCGGGGCCCAGGGCTTCGAGTTCCACGGCTATGCCCGCTCGGGCCTGCTGGTGAACGGCAACGGCAATGGTGGCCGCGGCGGCCCCTACATCACCCCGGCCGGCTCGGTGGGCGGCGCCGTGGGTCGCCTTGGCAACGAGGATGACACCTACATGGAGGCCAACCTGCTGAAGACCCAGACCTTCGACGATGGCAGCTGGGCCCGCTACAAGCTGATGCTGGCGGACGGGGTGGAGACCAGCAACGACTGGACCGCCAGCGATTCCAGCCTCAACACCCGCCAGGTGTTTGCCGAAATCGGCGATCTGGCGAGCTTCAGCGGTCCTTTCCAGCACTCGGTGCTCTGGGCGGGCAAGCGCTTTGACCGGGACAACTTCGACATCCACTGGCTCGACTCGGACGTGGTCTTCCTGGCCGGTACCGGCGGCGGCGTCTACGACGTGCAGCTGGCCGACAGCTGGAAGGCGAACTTCTCCCTCTACGGGCGCGACTACGGCGACATCAGCGCGAGCGGTCTCTCCGACATCGAGAGCTACATCCTCACCATGAACAACCGCGTTGGCAACTGGCAGTGGATGCTGAACGGCCTCTCCGCCAAGGACAACGAGGCGCGCATCAACGACGGCGGCACGGGCAGCGAAGCGGCGAACAAGGGGGCCCACACCCTGGTGGCCTACCACGCCGACAGCTTCTTTGGCATCAACCCCGGTTTCTCCAAGGCGGCGGTGCTGTATGGCCACGGTCTGGGTGCCGAGCTCAAGGGGCTGGGCTCCGACAGCGAGCTGCTGCCGGATGCCGATGCGGTGCGGGTCGCCGTGTTTGGCGCCACCGATCTTGCGCCCCGCTGGCGTGTGGCCCCGGCCCTGCTGGCCGAGCACAGCCAGGATCGTTACGTGAAAGGGGACGAGTACCGCTGGGTGACCCTCAATGGCCGCCTGGCCCAGGTGCTGAGCCAGAACGTCGAGCTGGTTTACGAGGCGACCTGGCAGTACATGGACCTCGATCCCAAGGGCTACAAGGGTCGTCAGGCGGTGAGCGGCGATTTCACCAAGCTCACCTTCGCGCCGACCTTCAAGGCGCAGACCGCCGGCTTCTTCGAGCGGCCCGAGCTTCGGGTGTTCGCCACCTGGATGGACTGGTCCTCCGAGCTCGACAACTACGCCAGCTCCGATGCCATGGGCCAGAGCAACTTCACCGCCGGGGGCGAGTGGAACTTTGGCGTGCAGATGGAAACCTGGTTCTAGTTCGTTATCCCGATCACAAAAATGGCAGGCGGCCCCGGGATCTGTTGGTTAGCTAAAACGGTTTAGCTGATAATACTGACCCAGAACCCGGGGCTGACCCCGGCAAATCCTGTGCAGCAGTGGAGTAGCAACAAGGTGACGAATCGTGTGTGGGTAATGGGGGATGCGGTAGTGGACTTGATCCCGGAAGGGGAGCAGCACTACCTCAAGTGTCCGGGTGGCGCACCGGCCAACGTAGCGGTGGGCGTTGCCCGGCTCGGCGGGGAGTCGGCTTTCATTGGCCGGGTCGGCGCGGATCCCTTCGGCCGCTTCATGGGGGAGACCCTGGCCAGGGAGGGGGTCGACATTCGCCACCTGATCCAGGATCCGGCCCATCGCACCAGCACGGTGCTGGTGGATCTCGATGAAGCGGGGGAGCGCAGCTTCACCTTCATGGTGCGCCCCAGTGCCGATCAGTTCCTGAGCCACGCCGATCTGCCGGTCTTCCAGGCCGGGCAGTGGCTGCTGACCTGCTCCATTGCGCTCGCCAACGAGCCGGTGCGCAGCAGTTGTCTGCAAGCCATGGCGACCATCCGTGCCGTCGGGGGGCGGGTCTGCTTCGACCCCAACCTGAGGCCAGAGGTGTGGGGCAACCCTGCCGAGATGCTGCCCGTGGTGCGCGAGGCCATGGCCCTCGCAGACGTGGTCAAGCTCTCGGTGGAGGAGCTGCAACTGCTGAGCGGTCTGGACGATCTGGCGGCGGGGCTTGCCACTCTTTCAGGCCCGGCACTGGTGCTGGTGACCCGGGGGGCGGGGGGCGTGGTGGCCCGTCTGGGTGGCGAGTTGCTGGAGTGGGTGGGGCCCAAAGTGACGCCACTCGATACCACTGGGGCGGGGGACGCCTTCGTCGCCGGGCTGCTGGCGGCCTTGGCCGAACGGACCTCGCTGCCGACGCTGGCCGAGCTGCCCGCCATTTTGGCTCAGGCCCACGGCTGCGGGGCGCTCGCCACCACCGCCAAGGGGGCGATGACGGCACTGCCCACCCGCACCCGGCTGGATGAATTTTTGCGATCAGGCGCAGACGGCTGTTGATCTGCGGCTAGAAGCCCGGCTCGACAGCCCCTACTCTCATGTGACAAGGGCCCGCCAGCGTGGCGGGTCATAAGAGGAAGAATATGAATATCAGTGCGATAGCCCAGGATCTGGTGCCCCTGCTCGGGGGCAAGGAGAACATCGTCAGCGCCGCCCACTGCGCCACCCGGCTGCGGCTGGTGCTGGCGGACGACAGCAAGGTGAACAAGGCCGCCATCGACAAGCTGGAGGGGGTCAAGGGGTGCTTCAGCAACGCTGGCCAGATCCAGGTCATTTTCGGCACCGGCCTGGTCAACAAGGTCTATGCGGAGTTCGTCACCCTGACCGGGACCGGCACCGCCAGCAAGGCGGAGCTGACCGACATGGCGACGGCCAAGCTCAACGTGGCCCAGCGTCTGGCGCGGACCCTCTCCAACATCTTCGTGCCCATCATTCCGGCCATCGTCGCCTCCGGTCTGCTGATGGGGCTGCTCGGCATGGTGCGCACCTACGGCTGGGTCAACGCCGACAGCGCCCTGTTCGTCATGCTCGACATGTTCAGCTCGGCAGCCTTCATCATCCTGCCGATCCTCATCGGCTTTACGGCGGCGCGGGAGTTTGGCGGCAATCCGTACCTCGGGGCGACCCTTGGCGGCATCCTCACCCACCCGGCCCTGACCAACGCCTGGGGCGTGGCCGGGGGCTTCAAGACCATGGACTTCTTCGGCCTGGATGTCGCCATGATCGGCTACCAGGGCACCGTCTTCCCGGTGCTCTTGGCGGTCTGGTTCATGTCCCACCTGGAGAAGCAGCTGCGCAAGCGCATCCCTGACGCACTGGATCTCATCCTCACCCCGTTTTTGACCGTCATCATCACCGGCTTCGTGGCGCTGCTTTTCATCGGCCCCGCCGGACGGGTGCTGGGGGATGGCATCTCGTTCGGTCTGAGCGCCCTCTATGAGCAGGCAGGCTGGCTGGCGGGTCTGGTGTTTGGCGGGACTTATTCCCTTATCGTCATCACCGGCATCCACCACAGCTTCCACGCCATCGAGGCGGGGCTGCTGGCCAACCCTGCCATCGGCGTCAACTTCCTGCTGCCCATCTGGGCCATGGCCAACGTGGCCCAGGGTGGGGCTTGCCTCGCGGTCTACTTCAAGACCCGCGATGTGAAGATCAAGGCCATCACGGTGCCGGCGGCCATGTCCTGCCTGCTCGGCATCACCGAGGCGGCGATCTTCGGGGTCAACCTGCGCTACATCAAGCCCTTCCTGGCCGGTCTGTTCGGCGGGGCCTGCGGCGGCGCCTACGTGGTGGCGGCCAAGGTCGGCATGACGGCGGTGGGCCTGACCGGCATCCCGGGCATGGCCATCGTCCAGCCCATGAGCCTCATCCACTACGTCATCGGTCTGGTGATCGCCTTTGGCGCCGCTTTCGCTGCCTCCTACCTGCTCAAGTACAAGGTGGAGTGATGAAGGAAAGCCATCTCCTGAACCAGGTTGTCCGGTCCCTGCTGGCCGGACAGCTCAAGGCGGCGGCCGATCCCCATCGGCCCCGCTGGCATCTGGCAGCCCCGGTGGGGCTGCTCAACGATCCCAACGGCTTCATCGAGCACGACGGGCGCTACCATCTTTTCTACCAGTGGAACCCGCTCGGTTGCGAGCACCGCAACAAGGGCTGGGGGCATGTCACCTCCACCGATCTGCTGCACTGGCAGCACGAGCCGGTGGCGCTGCTGCCCACCGAGGCCTATGAGAGCCACGGCTGCTATTCGGGCTCGGCGGTGAGCGACGAGCAGGGGAGTCTGACCCTTATCTACACCGGCAACGTCAAATACCCGGACGGCAGCCGCACCGCCTACCAGTGTCTGGCCCGCGCCGACGGTGCGGGGGGCTTTGCCAAGCTGGGCCCTGTGCTGGACCTGCCCGCAGGCTACAGCGGCCATGTGCGCGACCCCAAGGTGTGGCACGACGGTCGGCAGTGGCTGATGGTGCTGGGGGCCCGCACCCTGGACGATCGGGGTGAGGTGCTGCTCTATCGCGGTGACACCCTGGATGCCTGGACGCTGGTGGGTTCCATCGCCGGCAGCGGGCGCGGCGGTCTCGGGGAGTTTGGCTATATGTGGGAGTGCCCGGACCTCTTCCCCCTGGGAGATCGCCATGTGCTGATCAGCTGCCCGCAGGGGATTGCCCCGCAGGGAGAGGATTATCGCAACCTCTACCAGTGCGGCTGGCTGGCGGGTGACTTCGACGGGACGCATTTCGCCCACGGGGCTTTCCATGAACTGGACCGGGGATTCGAGTTCTATGCCCCCCAGACTACCCAGGACAGCCAGGGGCGGCGCCTGCTGTTCGGTTGGCTGGGCTTGCCGGAGGAGAACGAGATGAGCCAGCCCACTCTCGAGCACGGCTGGATCCACCAGATGAGCTGCCCGCGGGAGCTGTTCTGGCAGGATGAGTGGCTCTGCCAGCGGCCGGTGGCTGAGCTGGGCGCCCTGAAAGGGGAGCAGACCCGCTTCGAGGGGGCGCCGGATGAGCTGCCTGCACTGGCCATCGACTCGGCCTGGCTCGATCTGGCGTTGTGCGGTGAAGGGCGCCTCGGGTTCGGGGCCGTGGTCGAGCTGTGCTGGCAGCCGGGGCGTCTTGTGCTGCGTCGCCAGAACTGGCAGAGCGGGGAGTGGGAGGAGCGAAGCGCCCCCTGGCTTGGGGGCAAGATCACCGTCTTGTGTGACCGCTCCAGCCTGGAGTGCTTCGTCGATGGCGGGCGCCAGAGCTTGTCGACCCGTTACTTCCCCGGCGAAAACCCAGTACTTTCCGCACGTTGCGGTGGTGATGGCAGCAAAATTTGCCTCGATCACTGGCCGCTGGCGACCTGCCTAGTACAATAGCCCGGTCTCAGTGTGCCGGGAGGTCAGGTGGAGAAGAAGAAACGGATCACGATTGCCCAGATAGCCACGCTTGCGGGGGTCTCCAAGGCCACCGCCAGTCTGGTGCTCAACGGCAAGAGTGCGGAATACCGCATCGCCGACGATACCCGCAAGCGGATCCAGGCGGTGGCGGACGAGTGCCACTATCAGCCGAGCATCCACGCCCGCTCCCTGCGGGAGGTGCGCAGCTACACCTGGGGGCTGGTGATCCCCGACCTCACCAACTTCGGCTTCGCCAGCATCGCCCGTGCCCTGGAGGCCCGCTGTCGGGAGGCGGGGATCCAGCTGCTCATCGCCTGCTCCGAGGATGATCCCACCCTGGAGCAGCGGGTGGTGGACAACCTCATCAGCCGTCAGGTGGATGGCCTCATCGTCGCCTCCAGCGGCCACAGTGACGACATCTATGCCCGCATCCACGACCGCTTGCCGGTGGTGCAGCTCGACCGCCACATCGGTGAGTCGCGCCTGCCCATGGTGATCTCGGACGCCTGCAAGGCTACCGCCGAGCTGGTGCAGGATATGGCCGAGGATTGCGGGGAGGAGATCTACTACTTCGGCGGTCTGCTGGATCTCTCCCCCAGCCGCCACCGGCTGGCGGGTTACGAGCTCGGATTGCACCGGGCCGGGCTGGAGGCCACTTCAGACCGGGTCCGCCACCGTGACTACCAGCCGAGCTCGGGCTATCAGCTGATGTCTGAGCTGGTGGACGAACTCGGGGCACCGCCGAAGGGGCTTTTTACCGCCTCTTTCACCCTGCTGGAGGGGGTGCTGCGCTACCTCAACGAGGCGGAACTGATGGAGACCGGCATGCGCCTGTGTACCTTCGACGATCACGATCTGCTCGACTGCATCCCCATGCGCATCGATTCCGTGGCCCAGGATTGCCCGGCCCTGGCCCGGGCCGCCTTCGAGATGATGCAGCAACTCATCGCGGGCAATCCCCCTGCCCAGACCGCCCAGGTCATTAACCCCAGGGTGCGCTGGCGCAGCCGCCGCTAGGCACACGGCTTCCCTTTCCTGTGAAAAGCCCCGCCGGGTCCGGCGGGGCTTTTTGTGCTGCGTCTGGTATGAGGGCGTCAATCGGTGATGCTGGCCCGCCAGAAGATCTGCTTGATGTGAGGGTGCTCCCCGAGCGTGTTCATCAGGGCATCGAGCTTGGTGCCATCGATGGCGGTGGCGAGCAGCGCCGCCGAGATCTCGAGATCCTGATCGCCGAAGGGGGTGATGTCGAGCTCGCTCAGGGGGTAGTGGGCCTGCTCCAGCATCTGCTCGAGCCAGGGCAGTACCTCCTTCTGGTGAGCGCGGCCGATGAGAGCGGTCACGTGATAGGTCACTTCGGTGTCCATGTTGTCCACCGGGTCACGGTTTATCTGGTTGACCAGGGGACGCAGCAGGGTGTTGGCGGCCAGCACGAAGAGGGCGCCGAGGATGGCCTCCAGGGCGAACCCGGCGCCGCAGGCGGCCCCGACCGCGGCCACGCCCCACAGGGTGGCCGCTGTGTTGATGCCCCGGATGTTGCCGGATTCCCGCATGATGACGCCGGCGCCGAGAAAACCGATGCCGGAGACGATGTAGGCCACCACGTGGACGACCCCGTAACTGCCGCCATGCAGGTCATAGATGCGCTGGGCCAGGTTGACGAACAGGGCCGCCCCCACGGCGACCAGCACGTTGGTGCGAAGGCCGGCGGTGCGCTGGCGGTACTGGCGCTCCAGGCCGACCAGGCTGCCCAGCACGAAGGCGAGCAGCAGGCTGGCCAGGGTGTCGAGCAGGGCGAGAAAATCGAGTTGTTGCCACATTCTCATGAAGGGTCTCCTTCTGGGGATGCCGACCAGCCTGCTCCCCCGGGTTGCGTGAGAGACGGGGGGCAAGGTCGACATCGTGGTGAATGCAAGGGCGCGACCCGCCTCCTGACGGAGCGGGATGGCGCAGAACAGGGTACAGGCCCTTCACGGTTGCCCGGGAAGGACCCGCCTCATTCGAGGGTCAATGCCTGGTGGCGTCGTCCCCGGCGCGGGGGCGCAGTTCCCAGCGTACCGGGTGGACAGCCCCGACCTGGTGGATGAACTGCACCAGATAGCGGCGCTGGGGCGGCGTGCAGTAGAGGCTCAGCACCAGCACGCGGCCTTCACCGCGCCCGGGCTTCATGGACTGCAGGGGACTGAGTCCGGCCGGTTGCAGGGTGTGGCTCACCGCCGCCAGCACCTGCTCCATGTCGGCTCTGTCTTCGCAGCGGATGTGCAGCCGATAGAGGTGCTGACGCCGTCTGCCACGTTGCCAGAGTGGTCGCAGGCCCCGTCCCAGTCTGCTCAGCAGGGAAGGGGATTTGTCAGCGACAGAGTTGTTTGAAATCAAGCGCATAGCAGCCTCCTTTTGGGAAGCAGAAACTATGCAGGCAAGGTGTCGGGGGATGAGTCCGCGTCACCTGACGTCAAGTGTGAAAAGCGGGGAAAAGAGGGATCCACTTCTCGCAGGGTGGCGAGTCGCGGCAGAGAATAACCTGCGGCTAGCTCGCGACCAGGGTGCCGACGACAAGGGTCGGCGTGCGTCTGTCACTTGATGAGTTGCCCACCGATGGTCTCCGCTAGTGATAAAGAGGCGACATGGTAGCCGATACGGCGGCCTGGGTAAACCCCGAGCCCTTGATAGCAACATATTGAAACATAATAAAAAAGAGATGAAAGCGCCGGTGAAGGGAGCCCTCTTCCCTTCACCGGCGGGCCCTTGGGGGGTTACCGGGTCTTGTCGATGCCCAGGTATTTGAGCATCAGTTTTTCATAGATGGGTTCGGTGTCGCCCACCTGCATCTTGTGCAGGAAATACTTCTCGAACGCTATCTTGGCCAGGTGGACCCACTTCCCTTTCTTGAACCAGGCGACGTTGCGCGGCGGGATCTGCGGCATGGCCACGAAGGCGGCCCCTGTGTCCCCCATGTCCGCCAGACAGATGGCATTCCACACCGCCCGGGTGACCGGGGGCTGGCCGTCCAGCTCCGCCTTGATGTTGTGGCTTAAGGTGCGCACCATGGCCTCGATCATGTAGCCGGTCTTGGGCACCCCGGTCGGTACCGGCGTCTTGTGCTGGGGCGGGATGGCGATGCAGACACCGGCGGCGTAAATCTGCGGGAAGACAGGGTTGCGCTGGTGTTCGTCGACGATGACGAACCCGCGGGGATTGACCAGCCCCTCGAGGCCCCGCAGGGGGCTGATGCCGGCGAAGGCGGGCAGCATCATGGCATGCTTGTAGGGGAGGCTGTGGGTGCGCTTGACGTTGCCATCTTCATCCAGCTCCTCCACCGTCATCACCCCATCCCTGGCCGCCACGGTGCGGGCATTGCAGATCCATTGCATGTCGCGCATGCGCAGCTCGCTCTCCAGCATGCCCTTGGAATCCCCCACGCCGTTGAGGCCGAGGTGACCGATGTAGGGTTCGCTGGTGACGAAGGTCATGGGCACGTCCTTTCTCACCTTCTTGTCGCGCAGGTGGCGATCGAGGATGAAGGCGTATTCGTAGGCCGGGCCGAAGCAGGAGGCGCCGGGCATGGCACCGACGATCACCGGACCCGGTTCGTCGAGCAGCCCGTTGACACTGTGCAGGCACTCCTCTGCGTGGGAGAGGGTACAGACGCTGGCGGTGCCGCCCGCCGTCGGGCCTGCTCCCTGCACCTCTTCAAAGGCGAGTGCGGGGCCGGTGCAGAGCACCAGAAAGTCGTAGTGCAGGTGCTGGCCATCGGAGAGGCGGATCTGCTGTTCGAGGGGTTGCAACCCGGTCAGGGCGGCGTGGATGAAGCGGATCCCCTTCTTCTTCACATGAGGCTCTATGGGGAGGGAGATATCCTTGCGCTCTCGCCACCGGACCGCAATCCACGGGTTCGAAGGGTTGAATTCAAAGTCGGGTTTGTCGTTCACCAGGATGACGTCGTGCTGCTTGCCGAGTTCGGCTTTGAGCTCGTAGGCGGCCGACATGCCCCCCAACCCTGCCCCGATGATGATGATGGTTGCCATAATGAGCCTCCGCTCTATTACACGGCTCCTGTGAGCCAATATGTCCGCCTGCCTATTTGAGCCCCATTCGCCTGAGCACGGCGGCGGCGGGACAGACCCCGGTGAACGCGCTCTGGATCAGGTTGACCCCGACAAAGACGCTCAACCAGACAAAGCCCGGGTGGACCCAGGCCGTGAGCAGCAGCGACAGCAGCAACATGCCACCCGCGACCACTCTGACTCCGTTATCGACGGTCATTTCTCGTCTCCTTTTGTTTAGTGATTGCTAATTTAGAGTTGTTTTATACAATAGAACAAATATCAGCAATTGCTAATTTAATCTTATGAGCCACTTCGACGAGATGAACCGACATGCGACAGCCGCCGCCGGCCTGCTCAAGGCGCTGGCTCATCCCGAACGCCTGATGGTGCTCTGCCAGCTGGTGGAAGGGGAGAAGGGGGTCGGGGAGCTGCTGGCCCACAGCCAGCTCGGGCAGTCGGCCTTCTCCCAGCAACTGTCGGTATTGAAGCGCCAGGGCCTTATCCGCTCGCGCAAAGTCTCCCAGCAGATCTACTACTCCCTGGTGAGCGAGGCGGCGGCCGATGTGCTGGCGGCGCTGCAAACCCATTTTTGTCACTCAGATGAGGAAATTCGATGATGGAAAGCCAATGGCTGCTCTCGTTGGGGGGCGGCATGCTGGCGGGGCTCTCGGCCCTGATCCTGATGTTGTTCAACGGCCGGGTGGCCGGGATCAGCGGCATTCTGGCCGGTGCAATGCAGTACAAGACCCCCTGGCGGGTGCTGTTTCTGCTGGGGTTGGGACTGGGGGCCTGGCTGGCGCTGACCCTGGGTTGGGCCACCATGCCCGCCTTTGATGCCTTGCCCGGCTGGCCCGTGGTGCTGCTGGCCGGCCTTCTGGTGGGCATCGGCACCCGCCTTGGCAATGGCTGCACCAGCGGTCACGGCATCTGCGGCATGGGGCGGCTGTCGACGCGCTCCGTGGTGGCGACGCTCACCTTTATGGGAATGGGCGTGGCGACCGTGTTCTTTACTCACCACATATTCTGACGGGTTGATTGCCATGAAATTGCTGACAAGTGTGTTTGCGGGTCTGTTGTTCGGGCTGGGAATGGCCCTCTCCGGGATGATGGATCCGGCGCGGGTCACCGGGTTTCTCGATCTGGCCGGTGCCTGGGATCCCAGCCTGGCCTTCGTGATGGGGGGGCCCTGGCTGTCTTCATGCCGGGCTACTTCCTGCTGGTGAAACCCCGTCGTCTGAGCCTGCTGGGGGAACCCATGGCCCGGGTTCCCGCTCCCGTGCTGGATCGCCGCCTGATTGGCGGGGCCGCACTGTTCGGGATCGGTTGGGGCATGGTCGGCATCTGTCCAGGGCCTGCCTTGAGTCTCATTTCCAGCGGACAGCCCATGATATTGTTGTTCATCGGGGCCATGGCGGCCGGGATCCTGCTGGTGGACAAGGTCTGGAACAGGGTGCTGGAGAAGGCTCGCCAGCACCGTATTGCCTGAGTTTTCAAGGTGCCCATGAGCCAGGGAAGGAGAATCATGATGAACACAATCCGGTTGCTGGTGACCACCCTGCTGGTCATGACATCCACCCTGGTGGCGGCCGAGGAGGCCAAGGGGTCGCTGACGCTGACTCCGCAGCGCGTCACCGACTGGCTCACCTTGAGCGGTACCGTGAGCGCCATTCATCAGGGGACGGTCGCGGCCCAGACCAGTGGCCGCGTCTCCCGCATGCTGGTGGATGTGAACGACGAGGTACAGGCCGGGCAGCCCCTGCTCGAGATAAGCGGCAAGGAGCAGTCTGCCGCCGTGACCGGCGCCGAGGCGCGGGTGGCCAGGGCCCAGGCCCAGCAGGTGGAGGCCGAGCGCCAGCTCACCCGTTATCAGGCCCTCATCGCCAAGGGGGTGATCACCCGGGCCCAGCTCGACAACGCCCAGGCAACGGATCGGGCCGCCCGTGCCGAGGTCAATGCCGCCGAGGCCGCCCTCATCCAGGCCCGGGAAGCCTACGGCTATACCCGTATCCTCGCCCCCTACGCCGGGGTGGTGACCAGGCGGCTGGTGGAGCTGGGGGAGACGGTGGCCCCCGGTACGCCGCTGCTATCCGGTTTCTCCCTGGGCGAGCTGAGGGTGGAGCTGGAGCTGCCCCAGTCCGCGCTGGCTCTCGCCGGCCAGCCGTCGGATGTGCAGGTGCTGCTGCCCGGTAGCAAGGCCGTGACTCCCGTCAAGCTGACCCGCTTCAACTACGCCGACAGCCAGAGCCACAGTTTCCGGCTGCGCCTCGATCTGCCGTCGAACACGGCAGGGGTGCTGCCTGGCATGTGGCTCAAGGTGCAGCTCAAACAGGGTGAGCGTCAGGTGTTGCAAGTGCCGGAGCCCGCCCTGCTGCGGCAGGGGGAGTTCAACGGCGTCTACCTCAAAGAAGGGGAAAGATGGGCCCTGACCCCGGTGCGGGTCGGCCACTGCGAGGCTGGGCTGTGCGAGGTCCTGGCGGGTCTCAAGGGCGGTGACACCCTGGCCCCCGATGCCTGGACCCGTCAACAGGAGGTGCCCCATGAGTAGCGAGCTGAACGGCAACCATGGCCACCTGGGGCCGGCGGGTCGGCTGGCGGCCCTGTTTCAGGGCTCGGCCATTACCCCGTTGCTGGCGCTGGTGGGGCTCTTGCTCGGCCTCTTTGCCGTGCTGGTGACCCCCAAGGAGGAGGAGCCCCAGATCGATGTCACCTTCGCCGACGTCTACATTCCCTTCCCGGGTGCCAGCCCGGCAGAGGTGGAATCCCTCGTCACCACCCCTGCCGAGCAGGTGGTCTCCCAGATAAAGGGGATAGATACCCTCTACTCCTTCTCCCAACCCGATGGTGCCCTGCTGGTGGTGGTGTTCAAGGTAGGCGTGAGCCGGGAGCAGGCCATCGTGGATCTCAACAACCAGCTCGACTCCAACCGCGACTGGTTGCCACAGGGGATCGGAGTCGGTCAGCCACTGGTAAAACCCCGGGGGATCGATGATGTGCCCATCGTCAGTCTGACCTTATGGAGCAAAGAGGGGAGTAAGCAGCTGGGGGCCTTTGATCTGACCCGGGTTGCCCATGAGCTGGAGACCGAACTCAAGCGCATTCCCGGTACCCGCGATATCTACACGCTGGGCAGCCAGAGCGCCGTGCTGCGGGTGATGCCGGATCCGGCGGCCCTCAGCGCCCATGGCATCAGCTGGGGCGAACTGAACCAGCGACTTGCGGCCGCCAACCGGGTAGGCAGCGAGCAGGCCGTGGTGCAGGATAACCGGGAAATCAAGGTGCAGGTGGGGCAGTTCCTGCAAAGCGAGCAGGAGGCTCGAGAACTGGTGGTGGGGCTGCACGACGGCAAGCCGGTCTATCTGGGGGATGTGGCCAGGGTCTCGCTGGGTCAGGAGACCCCGGTCCAGCGCAGCTGGATGGGGCAGGGGCAAGCCAGCTACCCGGCGGTGACCCTGGCCATCGGTAAGCAGCCGGGGCAGAACGCGGTGGAGGTGGCCAAGCGGGTGGAGGCACGGGTGGAGAGCCTCAGGAACCGGCTCATCCCGGCTGGCGTCGAGGTGACGGTGACCCGTGACTACGGCGTCACCGCCGAGACCAAATCCAACACCCTCATCGGCAAGCTCATCTTTGCCACCACGGCGGTGGTATTGCTGGTGCTGGTGAGCATGGGGTGGCGCGAGGCGCTGGTGGTGGGGGTCGCCATCGTCATCACCCTGGCACTGACCCTGTTTGCCAGCTGGGCGTGGGGCTTTACCCTCAACCGGGTGTCCCTCTTTGCGCTGATCTTCTCCATCGGCATCCTGGTGGATGACGCCATCGTCGTGGTGGAGAACATCCACCGCCATCGCGGCCTGGGCAAGGGGTCGCTCAAGGATCTCATTCCGGGCGCGGTGGACGAGGTGGGGGGGCCGACCATACTGGCGACCCTGACCGTCATCGCGGCCCTGCTGCCCATGGCCTTCGTCAGCGGCCTGATGGGCCCCTACATGAGCCCCATCCCCATCAATGCGAGCATGGGGATGCTCATCTCCCTGCTGGTGGCCTTTATCTTCTCCCCCTGGCTGGCCAATCACCTGCTCAAGCGCGAGGGGCATGTCGCCCACGGGGAGGCCAAGGCCGGGCTCTTTCACCGGCTGATGACCCCCTTCCTGATGGGGGCGGGTGCCAGGAGAGCGAGACATAAGCTTTGGCTGGTCATTCTGCTGCTGGTGGCGGGGGCGGCTGCCATGCCGGTGGTGCAGTGGGTGGTGCTCAAGATGCTCCCCTTTGACAACAAGTCGGAATTCCAGCTGGTGCTCGACATGCCGGAGGGGGCGACCCTGGAGCATACCGAGCGCACCCTGCTGGCGGTGGGTCGGGAGCTCGCCAGGGTGCCCGAGGTGAAGGATTACCAGATCTACGCTGGCACCGCCGCCCCCATCAACTTCAACGGGTTGGTGCGCCACTACTTCATCCGCAGCGGCGCCAACGTGGGTGATATTCAGGTCAATCTGGTGGACAAGCATGAACGGGATCGCAGCAGTCACGAGATTGCCCGGTCGGTGCGTGCGCCCTTGCAGGCCATCGCCAGCGCGGCAGGGGGCAATCTCAAGGTGGTGGAGGTGCCCCCGGGACCGCCTGTCTGGTCACCCATTGTCGCGGAAGTGTATGGCCCGACGCAGGCCGCTCGCGAAGCCGCTGCCCGCGCCGTAGAGGCCCGCTTCGTGGCCACGGCGGATCTGGTGGACGTGGACATCTATCTGACCGCCCCCCAGCCCAAGTGGCGGCTGGTGGTGGATCGCGCCCAGGCGGCCCTGCTCGGAGTCGATCTCGGGGATCTGGTGGCGACCCTCAATGGCGGGGTGGGCTATCAGGATGCCAGCTGGCTGCAGGGGCAAGGCGCCAAGTATCCGGTACCGATCCGCATCGAGCTCGCCCCCGGTGACAAGCGGGATCTGGCTGGCGTGCTGGCGCTCAAGGTGCGCAGCCAGAGCGGCCAGCTGGTGCGGGTCTCCGAGCTGGTGAGCCGTCGTGACGAGGTCGCCCCCAGTTACCTCATGCACAAGAACATGCAGCCCATGGTGATGGTGGTGGCTGACATGGGCGGCCATGCCGACAGCCCGCTCTACGGCATGTTTGCCGCCGGTGCCGACATCTCGCTGCCACAGTATTACGTGCATCAGCCCGACAAGCTGGGGGAGGTGGCGCTGTTGTGGGACGGGGAATGGAAGATAACCTACGAGACCTTCCGCGACATGGGGCTGGCCTATGGGGTGGGGATGATCCTCATCTACCTGCTGGTGGTGGCCCAGTTCCGCTCCCATCTGGTGCCGCTCATCATCATGGCCCCCATTCCGCTCACCCTCATCGGGGTGATGCCGGGTCACGCCCTGCTGGGGGCCCAGTTCACCGCCACCTCGATGATAGGGATGATTGCGCTGGCCGGGATCATCGTGCGCAACAGCATCCTGCTGGTGGACTTTATTGAGCAGCAGCGGGCGAGTGGCATGGCGTTCGAGCAGGCGGTGATTGCGGCGGCGCAGGTGCGAGCCAAACCCATCATGCTGACGGCGCTGGCGGCCATGATAGGGGCGCTTTTCATCCTGGATGACCCCATCTTCAATGGCCTCGCCATCAGCCTGATCTTCGGGATCCTGGTTTCCACCCTGCTCACCCTGGTGGTGATCCCGCTGCTCTACTACAGCCTGCTTGTTCGCCGAAGTCAGAGGTAAACACAGGGGGCACGTGCCCCCTGTTTTCTGGCATCACACCGCCTCGCGGGCATCGCAGGTTTTCATCAGGGGGAAATAACGGCGATCCGCCTGGCTCATGTGACCCACGACCAGCTCCTGGATGATGAAGTTGAGCAGGGCGTCGTTGCCAAGGGTGCCCGCCTGTGCGGCCGCCATCAGCTGACCGGCTTTTTTCAGCAGATGCTGGTGCTCCTGGCGATGGGCCGCCAGCTCCTCATAGCCATATTGCGCGAGGACCTGCTCTTCGAGGAGGAAGTGCTGGCGTGCCATCTCGAATATCTGCGCCATGTCTGCCAGCAAGGCATCCGGATGGATGCCGGGATCCTGCATGTGCTCGAGCAAGCGGTTGACCAGCAGGTAGAGCTGGCGGTGGTCCGCATCGATGCGGGGGTGGCCGCATGCGTGGGTGGGCTGCCATTGCAGGGTGCCGGGGAGGGGATCCTGCCCGGTTGAAAACAGGCAGACCCTGCCCCGGCCATGGTGCTTGGCTTGATACATGGCCTGATCGGCGTGGTGCATCAGGGTCTTGGGGTCGGTACCGTGATCCGGATAGAGGGCGACCCCTATGCTGCCGGAGATGCGCAGCGCCTGCTGCTCAAGCTGGAAGGGGTGATGCAGGCAGTGGTGCAGCTTGTCGGCGACCGCGAGGGCCGAGGCATCCGTATCGGGCAGCATGATGACGAATTCGTCCCCCCCAAGGCGTGCCACCAGATCTTCTTCCCTGACGCACTCCCCCATGCGCTCGGCCACCAGCTTGAGCAGCAGGTCGCCGGTTTCGTGGCCGAAGGTGTCATTGATGGGCTTGAAGTGGTCGAGATCGATGAAGACCAGGGCCAGGGGCTGCTGGGGAGCCTGCTCCAGGGTCTCCTTTAGCCGCTGTTGCAGCAGGCGGCGGTTGGCCAGGCCGGTGAGGGGGTCATAGAAGGCGAGGCGGCGCATCATCTCCTCCCGGGCCGAACGTTCGGTGACATCCCGGGTCACCCCCAAAATGGCGTCCGGTCTTGTGCTGGCGCTGCCATGCAAGGTAGTGACCGTCTCGATGGCCACCAGATGACCCTGCTTGTGGCGCAGCTGGGAGTGGATGACGCACCGGGTCTGCCCATGATCCCCCCGTTGCCAGGCCTCGAGGGAGGCGGTGATGCCGTCGCGAAGCTGTTTCCAGGACTCATCGGGGAGCAGCTGGCGCAGGGAGAGGGCAAAGAGTTCGGCGGGCTCATAGCCGCTCAGGGACGCGATGGCGGGGCTGATGTAACGAAAACGCAGGCTGTCGGTCACTGGCCTCTTCCCGCAGACGCAGATAGAGGTGCAGGAAGACGCCGAGCAGGGCCAGCAGGGAGAAGGAGATCAGCATGGCGATGGCCACGCTCCTGTCGAGCAGTTGGCGCTGCTGGCGAAGGCTCGCCTGGGTACTGTTGTAGAGGAAGGGGGTGAGGTTGGGCACCGCCTTGATCATCCCAGCCTCCTGGTAGGTGCGGGCGATCTGCTGCCAGCGATCCTGCTGCATGTAGCCGGGCTCGATGATGTCGGGCTGCATCAGGGCCCGGGTTTCACGGGCCTCGAAGGCGAGCGCCTCACGCCCGGCCCCGCTGGGGTAGTGCTCCAGGATCAGGTTGATCATCTCCTCGGGATGATCCATGGCATAGCGCCACCCCTTGAGGCTGGCCTGCAAGAAGCGCTGGACCCGTTCCTGCTGGTTGAAGACCTCATTTTCCGAGGTGAAGAGGTTGTCTCCGTAGAAGTCGTACCCGATGTCGCGGGGACTGAACACCCGGTAGGGAATGCCCTGTTGCTGCAGGGTGAAGGGCTCGGTTGTGCTGTAGGCGCTGATGGCGTCCGCCTGGCCCCTCAGCAGTGCCTGGACCCCCCGCTCGTAGGGCAGGGTATCCCACTGCCGGCTGCGGGTGTAGCGATGCAGGTAGGTGAGCAGCTCGTTGGAGCCGGGTTCGAGCATCAGCCGCTTGTTGGCCAGATCGCCCGGGGTCTGGATATCCGGCCGCTCCAGGGTGATGAGCATCAGGGGGGAGTGCTGCAACATGGCGGCGAGCACCACCACAGGGCGGCCTGCTGCCCGGGCCAGCAGCAGATCGCTGCCGCGGATGCCGTACTGGGCGCGACCCGTGGTGACTTCATTGATGACGTCGGTGCCCGGCCCCGCCTCCCGCAGGGTGACCTGCAGGCCGGCCTCCTGGTAGAACCCCTTGGCGATGGCGGCGTAGTAACCGGCAAACTGGAACTGGTGCTGCCAGGGAAGTTGCAGGATGACGCGCTCATCCGCCCTGAGGGGAGCCGTGGTCAGGGTGGCAATCATCACCCAGAAGGGCAGAAGCCAGCGTACAGGCTGGCGAGATGCATCGGACTCCGTCATACCGCTGTTCTCTCGGGAGGTGCTCTTCTGGCTAGAGTCAAACAATTTCCTGCCATTCGCAAGGGGAGCAGGCCCCAATAAGATGGGGCGCGGGAGGCAGTAAAAGTCATTTTTGTGTCATTCATCACGTCAATGGGCGTCACGGCTCGTTTTGAAACCTTGTCAACCCGTCACCGGCCCGGTGACAAGGGCATAAGGTGTCATTCCAAGAGGGGTGGCTGCCGCCTCTCTTCTCGCCTGTTAATGACAAACTGCATGTTTTCGGCGACTCCCTCTTGTCTTCTCCTGTCGTATCAGAAGTTGATGCTCTTTCCCCGATCGGGTGTCGACCTGTGGCGGTCGGGGGACGCCTTCCTTCGTTCAGGGTGGTATGGTAGTCATCCGTTTCCTGTTTCCCGAGAAGGTCCTGTCATGTCTTCCTTGCGCCTGCTGCTCTCCGACTCCCACGATCCCCTGTTCAACCTCGCGGTGGAGGAGTGCATCTTTCGCCAGATGGACCCGGCCCAGCGGGTGCTGTTCCTGTGGCGCAACGACAATACGGTGGTGATAGGCCGGGCCCAGAACCCCTGGAAGGAGTGCAACACCCGCCGCATGGAAGAGGACGGGGTGACCCTGGCCCGGCGCAGCAGCGGGGGCGGCGCCGTGTTCCACGACCTTGGCAACAGCTGTTTCACTTTCATGGCGGGCAAGCCCGGCTATGACAAGAGCGTCTCCACCACCATCGTCATTGATGCCCTCGCCAGGCTCGGTGTGAGTGCTTTTGCCTCCGGGCGCAACGACCTGCTGGTGGCGACCCCGGACGGGGATCGCAAGGTGTCGGGTTCGGCCTACCGGGAGACCCATGATCGCGGTTTTCACCACGGTACCCTGCTGCTGGATGCCGACCTCGGCCGCCTCGCCCACTACCTCAATCCCGACCCCAAGAAGCTGGCGGCCAAGGGTATCAGCTCGGTGAGAAGCCGGGTGGCGAACCTTGGCGAGCTGTTGCCTGGCCTGGGTCATGAGCAGGTGGTGCAGGCCCTGTGCGACGCCTTCTTTGCCCATTACGGTGAGGTGGTGCAGCCCGAGCATATCTCCCCCGAGCGGATGCCCGACCTGCCCGGCTTTGCCGAGACTTTTGCCCGCCAACGCAGCTGGGAGTGGAACTTCGGCCATGCTCCCGCCTTCAGCCACCTGCTGGAGGAGCGTTTCCCCTGGGGCGGGGTCGAGCTTCATTTCGACGTGGAAAAGGGGGTGATAGGACGGGCACAGATCTTCAGCGACACCCTGGACCCTGCGCCCCTGGATGACCTGGCCGCACGCCTGCCCGGGGTGGCCTATCGTCCCGAGGCCATCGACGAGTTGCTGCGTCAGTGGCGGGCGACGTTTTCGGCCAACCCCGAGCTGGAAGGGTTTTCGGCATGGCTGCTGACCGCCCTGCGCTGACCTTGCCCATGGCCAGGATCACAAGATGAACAGGGGAAAAGAGGGGAGAGAGGGCACGGCGCCCGTCAGGGCGCCAACATGACAAAAAGTAGGGCAGATCATTAGTTATTGTCTCTGTTGATAGAGGTGTCACTGGAGTATAAAAACTGCACCTCAGCAGTATCAATGGTATAAAAATGAATCACTTGGTCTATCTGAAAGATGAGGGCGTCAACGCCGTCTCCCCCGAGTTCGCCCGCCGTTTTGCCACCGTCAAAGCCCACTTTTTCTCACGCAACCCCGACCTCTGGCCGGTGTTTCGCGAGCCCGGCTTTGCCACCCTCAACGAGTTTCGCGCCCGTGGGCTGGCGCCGGATGCGCGGCTCAATGCCTGGCCCGATGGCCGCGCCCGCCTGGCGGATCTCTGCGAAACCATGCCGGTGCCGGCCACCATGCGCACGCCGGGGGAGCCCATGGCGGAGCTGCTGTTTGCCGGCGCCTTGTCAAAGGATTGGGAGAACCCCTCCAGCGTCGAGAACGTCATCACCATGTCGGCGGATCCCGCCATCTATGGCGCCCAGATGGGCATATTGGCCAACCCCAACCTGGTCTACTCCGAATACGCCGGGGTGGCGGAGGAGCTCGAGAAGAAGGTGGTGCGCCAGATAGCGCTGCTGGCGGGTTATGACCCGGCTCGCGCCACCGGCATCTTCACCCAGGGGGGGACGTTTTGTAACCTCTACGGCTACCTGCTCGGCATCCGCAAGAGCCTGCCACAGGCCAAGCACAAGGGGCTTGGCCACTATCAGGATTACCGCATCATCAACTCCCAGGGCGGCCACTACTCCAACATCACCAACCTTTCCCTGCTCGGGGTGGACATCGAGAACAAGACCATCCGCATCCAGGTCGGCGAGAACAACGACATCGATCTCGCGGATCTCGAGCGCACCCTGACCGCCTGTTTTGCCTTGAAGCACGTGGTGCCTACCATCATGCTCACCATGGGTACCACCGACACCTTCGGGGTGGATCAGGTCAAACCCGTGGTGGACCTGCGGGATCGCCTGTGCGAGCGCTTCGAGGTGGCGGTCAAGCCCCACATCCACGTGGACGCCGCCATCGGCTGGTCGATGATCTTCTTCCTGGGTTACGACTTTGCCGCCAACCCCCTGGCCATCAACGCCGCGACCCTGGCCGGCATCGAGCGCAACGTGGCGCGCTTTGCCGAGCTCAAATACGCCGATTCGTTCACCGTCGACTTCCAGAAGTGGGGCTATGTGCCCTACACCTCCAGCCTGGTGATGATCAAGGAGCAGAACGACCTCAAGGCGATGGAGAACGATCCGGAGAACTTCTCCTACTTCGAGCGCGACATCCAGGGCCACACCCACCTGCAGTCCACCATCGAGTGCTCCCGCGGGGCGAGCGGCCTGTTCGGTGCCTACGCGGCCCTCAACTACCTGGGGGTCGAGGGGTATCGCACCGTGCTGGCCCACTGCCTGCAAAACGCCAACTACTTCCGCTTCCGTCTGAGCCAGCTCGGCAACGTCAAGCTGGTGGCCCAGGAGAACCAGGGGCCGAGCGTGGGCTTCAAGATCTACAACCCCGAGTGGGTGCAGGATCCGGAGGCCGAGTTCGCCTTCGAGCTGGCCCGCAGTCCCGACCCCGCCTACAAGGCGCGGCTGGCACGCAACACCGAATACCACAGCAGCCTCTTCACCGGGCGCGGCAAGGTGGGGCTCTACACCAACTGGGTGGAGGCGGTGGCCCGCTCCGATTACGACGCGCGCGGCCGTTACTCCTACATCGCCGGGGAAAAGGCGGTATTCATGAACCCGGCTTGCAGCCGCGAGCAGATCGACGCCTTTATCGACCACATTCGCGGCTGAGGATCGGCCCGGCGCTGACAAGCAGACAACAAAACGGCGGGTTCAACCCGCCGTTTTTTTACTGCCCTTGTGAGTGGTTACTGCTTCTGCAGCTTCGTCACCGTGAGCTTTCCAGCCGGACTTTCGGCGTGGAAGCTCACCGCATCCCCGACCTTGAACCCTTCCATCAGGGCGGGATCGGCCACCTGGAAGACCATGGTCATGGGGGGCATCTTGAGGTTCGCGATGGCCTCGTGCTTGATGCCTACCTTGCCGTTTTGCGTGTCGATACGGCTGATGACCCCCTTGGTCATCACCTTCTCCTCCATGCCATCCATGCCCTCCATCTGGCCCATCTCCCCCATCTGGCTCATGTCGTGCCCTTCGTGGTTCATCATCTCCTCGGCCTGCAGGCCGGTGTGGGTGGCGAGGCCCAATAGCAGGGTCAGCGTCAGCGTCTTGTAGTTCATGATGGTTTCCTTGTTTGTGTTGTCCGGTTGATCAGGGTGCAGTCGGGGTATCCGTCTGCGACGTCGTGTGTTCAAGGGTTTTCAGGGTGCGGCTGCGCCACAGGTAGTAGGCGGCGGGCAGCACCAGCAGGGTCAGCACCAGCGCCGTCACCATGCCGCCGATCATGGGGGCGGCGATTCGCTGCATCACCTCCGAGCCGGTGCCATGGCTCCACATGATGGGCAGAAGGCCGGCGATGATGGTGACCACCGTCATCATCTTGGGGCGCAGGCGCAGGGCGGCGCCGTGAATGACCGCCTGGTGCAGGCCGGCCTTGTCCGGTTTGCCGCTGGCCACCAGATCGTCCCAGGCGTGGTTGAGGTAGACCAGCATCAGCACCCCCGTCTCCACGGCCACCCCGGCCAGGGCGATGAAGCCGACGCCGACGCCCACCGAGAGGTTGAAGTCGAGCAGCCAGACGGCCCAGATCCCCCCGACCACCGCCAGCGGCAGGGTGGTGAGGATGAGCAGCACCTCCTGGAA
The DNA here is from genome assembly GCF_002903485.1 of Aeromonas sp. ASNIH7. Taxonomy (NCBI): domain Bacteria; kingdom Pseudomonadati; phylum Pseudomonadota; class Gammaproteobacteria; order Aeromonadales; family Aeromonadaceae; genus Aeromonas; species Aeromonas sp. ASNIH7. The sequence continues at coordinate 548,957 of NZ_CP026226.1, read as the reverse complement.
GCGGTGAAACGCGAGATAGAGCAGCAGCACGATAATGGCGAGGGTCAGGGGCACCACGTAGGTGAGGCGCTCCATGGCCCGCTCCATGTATTCGTACTGACCTGACCAGGTGAGGGCGTAACCCGGTGGCAGCACCAGCTGCTTGTCCACCTCGGCCTTGGCCTCTGCCACAAAGGAGCCGATGTCGCGGCCACGGATGTCCACGTAGACCCAGCCGTTGAGGCGTGCGTTTTCGCTGCGCAGCATGGGCGCCTCGTCGCTGATGTAGACCCGGGCCACGTCCGCCAGGGCGATCCGCTCACCCTTGGGGGTGACCAGGGGCAGCAGTTCGAGGCTGGCCACCGAATCGCGATAGCTCTGGGGATAGCGCAGGTTGATGGGGTAACGTTCGCGCCCCTCAATGGTCTGCCCCACGTCCATGCCGCCCACCGCGGTGGCGAGCACCGCCTGCACGTCGGCGATGTTGAGGCCGTAGCGGGCCGCCTTGAGCCGATCGATATCCACCTTGACGTAGCGACCGCCCGCCACCCGCTCGGCGTAGACGGAGGCAGCGCCTTCCACCTTGCCGACAATTTGCTCGAGTTGCTGGCCAATCTGCTGGACCACCTTGAGGTCGGGGCCGGCGATCTTGATCCCCACCGGGGTCTTGATGCCGGTGGCCAGCATGTCGATACGGGTCTTGATGGGGGGCACCCAGGCGTTGGTGAGGCCGGGGAAGCGGATGAGGGAGTCGAGCTCTTCTTTCAGCTTCTCCGGGGTCATGCCGGGACGCCACTGATCGCGGGGCTTGAGCTGGATGCTGGTCTCCATCATCACCAGATCCGCCGGGTCGGTGGCCGAGTCGGCGCGCCCCGCCTTGCCGAACACGTTCTGTACCTCGGGCACGGTGCGGATGAGTTTGTCGGTCTGCTGCAAAATCTCCCGCGCCTTGCCCACCGAGATGTTGGTCGCCGTGGTGGGCATGTACATGATGTCCCCCTCATCGAGCGGCGGTATGAACTCGGAGCCCAGGTGCTGGAGCGGCCAGAAACCCGCGACCGTGACCACCAGGGCGGCGGCGAGGGTGGTCTTGGGGCGGGCCAGCACGGCATTGAGCAGGGGCACATAGGCCTGGCTCAAGCCACGGTTGAGGGGGTTGGCCTGCTCGGGCAATACCTTGCCGCGGATAAAATAGCCCATGATGACCGGCACCAGCGTGATGGCGAGCGCGGCGGCGGCGGCCATGGCGTAGGTCTTGGTGTAGGCCAGCGGGTGGAACATCCGTCCCTCCTGCGCCTCCAGGGCAAACACCGGCAGGAAGCTCATGGTGATGATGAGCAGGGAGAAGAAAATCGCCGGCCCCACCTCGATGCTCGCCTCCGTGATGATCCGCCAGCGGTTCTTGTCGGTGAGCGCCTCCCGCTCCATGTGCTTGTGGACGTTCTCTATCATCACGATGGCGCCGTCCACCATGGCGCCGATGGCGATGGCGATGCCCCCCAGCGACATGATGTTGGCGTTGATCCCCTGCAGGTGCATCACGATAAAGGCGGTCAAAATCGCGATAGGGAGGGTGATGACCACCACCAGCGACGAGCGCAGGTGGAACAGGAAGGCGATACACACCAGCACCACCACGGCGAACTCCTCCACCAGCTTGGCGGAGAGGTTGTCGATGGCGCGCTGGATAAGGTCGGATCGATCGTACACGGTGACGATCTCCACCCCGTCGGGCAGGCTGGATTTGAGCTCGGCCAGCCGTGCCTTGACCCCGTCGATGGTGTGCTGGGCATTCTCGCCAAAACGCATGACGATGATGCCGCCCACCACTTCCCCTTCGCCGTTGAGCTCGGCGATACCGCGCCGGCTCTGGGGACCGGTCACCACGTCGGCCACGTCACCCAGCAGCAGGGGGGCGCCCCGCACATTGGTGCCGAGCGGGATCTGCTTCAGATCCTCGACGCTCTTGAGGTAGCCATTCGAACGAACCATGTACTCCGCTTCCGCCATCTCGATGACGGAGGCGCCGGTCTCCTGGTTGCCCTGCTTGATGGCGGTCTCGATGAGGGAGAGCGGAATGCCGTAGGCCCGCAGCTTGTCCGGATCGACCCGCACCTGGTACTGGCGCACCATGCCGCCCACAGTGGCGACTTCGGATACGCCGTTCACCGTCTGCAGCTCGTATTTCAGAAACCAGTTCTGCAGTGACGTGAGCTCGCTGAGATCGTGCTTGCCGCTCTTGTCCACCAGGGCGTACTGGTAGACCCAGCCCACCCCGGTGGCGTCCGGCCCGAGCTGGGGCTGGGCCCCGGCGGGCAGATTGGGGGCCACCTGGCTCAGATACTCCAGCACCCGGGCGCGGGCCCAGTAGAGGTCGGTGTCGTCGTCAAACAGCACATAGACGAAGGAGTCGCCGAAGAAGGAGTAGCCGCGCACCGTGGTGGCCCCCGGCACCGCCAGCATGGCGGTGGTGAGGGGGTAGGTCACCTGATCCTCCACCACCTGGGGCGCCTGGCCCGGGTAGGAGGTCTTGATGATCACCTGGACGTCGGAGAGATCCGGCAGGGCGTCCACCGGGGTCTGCTTGACCGACCAGAGGCCCCAGGCGGTGAGCATGACGGTCAGCAGCAGCACCAGGAAGCGGTTGCCGACGGACCAGCGAATGATGGCAGGGATCATGACTGGGCTCCTCTCATTCGGTGGGCTGGCAGCCGATTGGGTTTGTGCTCAATGCAGCGAAGCATGGCCGGGATCATGATTTATCCCCCATCTGGTGCTGGCTGTGATCCATGCCTTCCATGCCTGGCATCTCGCCCTTGGCCTCTTTCATCGGCTCGTCTGCTGCCGGTTTGTCTTCCACATGGATCTGGATGATGCGGTACTCGTCCCCCTCCTGCTCCACCTGCAGATGCAGGGTCTGATCCGGTTTCAGCTGGCTGATGTCCACGCCGTCGGCCACGGTGAAGTCCATCTCCATGGCGGGCCACTGCCACTCGGGAATGGGCTGGTGAGAGATGCCGAGGGTACGCCCGGCGAGATCGATGTTCTGCACCTGGCCCTGGGTCCACACCTGCATGGGACGCACCGCCGTCATGCGCTGGAAGTCCGAATCGATGGCCGATTCTGAGTCGAGCAGGAACTGGGCCGAGCTGACGATGCTGTCACCGGCTTCGACCCCCTCCTGGATGGCGACCTTGTCACCAAACTGGGGGCCCAGGGTGACGGCCACCGACTTGAAGTTGCCATCTCCCAGCGCCAGCACCAGCCGGTCCTGGCTGCCGGTGCGGATCACCGCTTCGCTCGGCACCACCAGGCGGGGTTCCCCCTTGCCGGTGCCGATGCTCACCTTGGCGAACATGTTGGGTTTCAGGAACTCGTCCGGGTTGTCGAAGCGCAGGCGGACCCGCAGGGTGCGGGTACTGGCATCGAGCGTCGGGTAGAGGTAGTCCACCCGACCCTGCCAGCGGCGGCCCGGGGCATAGTCCAGGGTCATGGTGACCGGATCGCCGACCTTGATCTGGGCGGCCTGGCGCTCGAACACCTCGGCGCTCACCCACACCTGCTTGAGGGTACTGATGTTGAAGAGGGGGGCGGCGGGCTCCACATACTGGCCTTCACGCACCTTGAGCTCGGAGACATAGCCGCTGCTCGGGGCATAGATGCGCACCGTCTCCTGCACCTTGCGGGTGCGCTTGAGGGCCGCTATCTGATCCGCCGGTACCTGCAGGGACTTGAGCTTGCCTTCGGCGGCGCGCAGCAGCAGCGGGTTGGTGGTATTGAGCGCCAGCAGGTACTCGTGCTGGGCGTTCACCAGATCCGGGGCGTAGAGATCGTAGATGAAGCTGCCCCTGGCCACCTGCTGCCCCTCGTTCTTGATGGCGAGGTTGCGGATCCAGCCCGCCATCCGGGAGTTGATGGCTTCGAGGCGCTCCTCGTCATATCCCACATAGCCCACCGTCTCGATCTGCTGGTGGACGGGCAGTTTTTCCACCTTGGCCAGCCGCACCCCCAGGTTCTGCTGGATCTCGGGGCTGATGGTAACGGTGCCCGGCGAGCCGCCCTGTTTCTCTTCATAGACGGGGATGAAGTCCATCCCCATGTTGTCCTTGGCGGGGGCATCGCGCTTGTCGCGGGGATCCATGGGATTGACCCAGTAGAGGGGGGCCTTCTCCTTGGCGGTAGTAGCGCCGCCCATCTTGGTGGCGGCCCAGTAACCGCCGCCAGCCCCGAGGACGAGCATCAGAGTCGACAGGATCAGGGTCTTGTTCATCGCAGGCCTCCGGCACGAGTCGAACGGGAGGCGCGGGCGCCGGCAACGGCGAAAATCTTGGCTGATGACATGGTTACATCTTCTCTTCTATCAGGCCGCCTGACCGGGTTCCTGCATGAGCGTCGTGTCCAGGGGCGGGGCAGAGGCGTTATTCACGCACCTGCGTCACGCAACACTCGAATCACAGCGAACGGGTTGGGCGGCAAACGGAGCACTGCCGACGAGTCGGCCGGTGCACGGCACTTGTTGCAATGGCGAACCATTGCCCAGGCTGGGGTAGAAGAGGTTTCTAATGGCGCAGCACAGAGAGCATCAGATGCCGTCTGGGCCAGGAGGGGGGATGGGTACCGCGCAGGCGCAGGAAGGGATCCCTCAGCCAGTTGTCGAGCAGGGAGCCGACATGCCACGAAGAGGGGAGCAGCAGCAGGGGGATCAGCAGCAGTGACAACAGCATGCCGAGCAGGGGCGGGGCATTGGCCGCACCGGAGAAGCCGGCCTGCATCTGGCATTCCCCCCCAGACGGGGCACTCTGGCTCATGGTGCCCGAATGGCAGGAGAGGGGAATTGTGTCGGCCTGGCCATGGTTCATGGCGGCGTGCTGCACAGGCGGGCTCTCGTGCAGCGCATGAGACAAGGGGGAGGATGCCGGAAGGGCATCCTGGGTCTCACCCGGGAGGGCGGTGGCCGCGCCATGCCAGCTGATGCACAGGGTCAGATTGCAGACGAGCACCAGCGCCAGCAATAGCCGGGCGATGAACGTGGTGGGCAATCTCGATGAGAGCATGGGTGGCTTCCCTGTGACGGATGGGCCGAATCTAAACCTTGCCGAAAGGAGAAGGTCAAGGCCTGGCAAGCGCCGTCTGCCTGGGAATTGACATGGATTAAGAAAGGGCGGGGCAGTGAACAGAAAAAGCCCCGCCATGCGGCAATGCTGATCAGTTAAGGATCCATTGACCGATCCTTCTGCTGTAGGACAATCCGGAACCAATCACTGGTTCCGGATTTTTTATGTCTATTGCAAACGATCTGAACGATGTTGTTGAGGCATCTGGCGACATGCTGGCTCGGTTGGCCATTTTTGCCGACCATATTCCCGACGAATGGATTACTGCCGCTGCCGCCTTGTCTGAAAAGGCCACTATCCGCCGACGCCGCTTACCTTCTGATATGGTCTTGTGGCTCGTCGTGGGGATGGCCTTTTTCCGCAATGAGCCCATCTCCGAGGTCGCTCGGCGCCTCAACATCTGTGCAGAAGGGTTGGCCAATGATGCCTTGCTCGCGGACAGTGCCCTGTCTCAGGCCCGTCAGCGACTCGGCAAACAGCCGCTCGAGTGGCTGTTCAAACAGTGCGCCGATGTGTGGGGGCGGGAACGTTATCCTGAAGACCATTGGCACGGTTTACAGGTCTTTGCCATCGATGGGGCCCTGTTCCGAACCCAGGATATGCCTGAACTCAGAGCACATTTCGGCTCGGGTAACACCTCAACCAACCGGCAGACACCCTACCCGATGCTGCGGTTGGTCACGCTCATGAATGTCCGCTCGCATGTCATTGCCAACGCGGCCATCAGCCCGTACCGCAAAGGGGAAATCCCCCTGGCCAGCGAGTTCATTCACTCATTGCCGGACAAGTCAGTGACCCTGCTGGATAAAGGCTTCTTCGGTGCCGACCTGTTGCTGCGTATTCAGGCCGAAGACACCGACCGTCACTGGCTCATCCCGGAACGCAAGGGGCTGGTATACACGGAACTTGAGCGCTATGGCGACGGTGACCGTCTGTTGCAAATGACGGTCTCGCCTCAGGCTAGCAAGAAAAACCCGGCGTTGCCGACACACTGGCAAGTTCGCGCAGTGACCTATGAGGTGGCAGGCAAGGAGAAAACGGTCTTTACCTCCCTGCCCGTGGCGCGATTCAGCGCAGCTCAGGTGGCGACCCTGTACCACGAGCGCTGGGAAATCGAGCTGGGATACCGGGATATCAAAAGCGCGATGCAGCACAACGCCATCACGCTGAGAAGCAAGAAAGTGGACTTGGTCTATCAGGAGCTGTGGGGATTGCTGCTTGGATACAATCTGGTCAGGCGGGAGGCCAGCCAGGCCGCCGTAGCCCATCAGCGAGCGCCCAATGAGGTGAGCTTTAAGTTTGCCTGTCATTTCATCGCGAACCAGATGGCAGTGATGGCGGGCGCGTTATCGCCAGCCCATACGCCACGGAGGTTGGCGGAGTTGCGGGGCTGCATAGGCGTCATGTTCATAGAAAAACGCCCCAGGCCATCGAGACCCAGGGCGGTGAAGATATCAAAGACCCGTTTTCCGGTAAATCGCAATGCGGCTCCGCTTAAGTGAACAGCATTGCCCGCATGGGCGGGGGCAGGGTCTTTTGGCGAGGGCTAGCCTAGCGTGGGGATCAGGCGAAGCAGGTCCAGATGGGGGCGTGATCCGAGGGCTTGTCGATGCCGCGCAGCTCGTAGTCGATGCCGGTCTCGGTCACTTTGTCCTTGAGGGCGTCGGAGGCCATGATGAGGTCGATGCGCAGGCCCCGGTTCTCGTCAAAGCCCCTGGAGCGGTAGTCGAACCAGGAGAAGCGCTCGCACTCGGTGGGGTTGGCGGCGCGGAAGGTGTCGGTCAACCCGAAGCCTTTCAGGCGCTCCATCCATTCACGCTCGATGGGCAGGAAGGAGCACTTGCCATCCCGCAGCCAGCGCTTGCGGTTCGCCTCGCCGATGCCGATGTCGAGATCCGTGGGGGAGATGTTCATATCCCCGATCAGCGCTATCTGGTCGTCCGGGGTGTGGTGGGTCTCGAGGTAGTGCTGCAGGTCTTCATAGAACTTCTGCTTGGCCGGGAACTTGGTCTCGTGATCCTGGCTCTCCCCCTGGGGGAAGTAGCCGTTCATCACCTTGATGACGGAGCCGTCTTCCCGCTTGAAGCTGGCCATGATCATGCGGCGCTGGGCATCTTCCGGATCGGTGGGGAAACCCTTTTGCACCTCGATGGGAGCCTGCTTGCTCATGATGGCGACCCCGTAATGCCCCTTCTGGCCGTGGAAGACCACGTGGTAGCCCATGGCCTCCACATCCGCGACCGGGAAGGCTTCGTCGTGCACCTTGATCTCCTGCAGGCCGATCACGTCCGGCTGGTGCTTGTCGATAAGGGCTTGCAACTGATGAAGACGGGCGCGCAGGCCATTGATATTGAAAGAGATGATCTTCATGTTCGGGGTGCTCATGTCGTTTTTGTTCGTCGCTTATTGGACTAGGAATCCGCGATGGATGCAAGTTCGGGGGCTGTGACTGGCGCAGCGGCTCGGTAATCTGTTCACGATCTGTCGCGAGAGTCTGTCAGCAAGGTGACGCGCAGCAGAGGAGCCTGAGTGCATATGTATACATGGAAGCGCCTGGCGACACATAAGCGAGCAGCACATGAGCCTTGGAAGCGGCTTCCCAGCAAGATCGTGGACAGGTTTCTAGCGGGTCATCTTCTTGACAAACACCACCACGAACAGTGCCAGCGTGAAGCTGCCGGTAAAGGCTTCGAAGGCGGCGAAGATCCGCGACAACCCCACCGGGGTGAAGTCCCCATACCCCAGCGTGGTGAAGGTCACCACGCTGTAGTAGAGGCACTCCATCAGGAAGATGGCGTTCTGCTCCAGAGGAGCGTCCGGGCGATAGATGAGGTGGGTGCCCGCGAAGTTGAGGCCGCAGAAGAAGTAAAAAATGCTGCAGATGACGATGAGCAGCAGGGAGAAGAGCACCACCCGCATGGGGGCCTCGCCGTAACCGCAGAAGAGATCCACTATCCAGGAGGCGAAGCGGCGGTAGGACCAGAACGGCATCTGCAGGCGGCGCATGGTGAGCTCCTGCTGGATGTAGCGACCGGACATGGTGAAGATGCCCTGGGCCTCCGAGGCCTTGCGCAGATCCCGGTAGGTTTCCTCCGCCTCCTTGAACCAGACGCGGGCCTGCGCCGGGTCCCGCTCGCGGCGCCCCTTTCTGTCCTGCATCAGCCGCTTGCCCGTCTCCAGGTTGTCGAGGCGGGTGTTCTTCCAGCGGATGCCGAGCAGGTTGACGTCGTCGAGGGTAGCGCAGTGGAGGTTCGCTTCGCTCAGATCGGCCTTCATCAGGCTGCCGCCCTTGATGCGAATGCCGTAGAGATGGGCCCCCCGCAGGTTGGCGCGATAGAGGTTGCACTGCTCCAGCAAGAATCCCTCCGGACCCTGCCTGTTCACCAGGTTGAGATCCGCCAGCTCGGCGCGGGCCAGTTGCAGGCCGTGGCACAGGCCCCCCTGGCGCACATAGCGCTCCAGCGCCTGGGCGGTATCAGGGGTGTTGTGGGCCGCAGCGGGGTCGTGCCAGCGGCAGAGATCATGATCCCCTGCCTCTTCGGTGCAGTGGCGGCCATCGGCCACCAGGTATCGGCACATTGCCATGGTGTTGCCCCTCCCTTCCCTGAGTCAGTATCAGCATAGGTGAGGGGAGGAGGGGGGATATCAGCTGTGCTGATGATATTCCTGGCGCAGCTTGCGAAAACGTTCCTGCTGGGCGGGGTTGAGGGGGATGCCCTCCAGCACCTCCAGGGTCTCCTTGCACTCGGTGCCAAACTCCGGGCTCTTGCGGTTCTTCTGCATGAGTTGCAGCAGCACCTGGATCTTGTTGAGGGCGGCGCCGGTATTGGCGGGCGCCCGGCGCAGGGCCTCGCGAAAGTGGCCGAGGGCCTGCTCCAGCTCCCCGGCCTGATAGGCCTTGATGCCCAGATCGTTGAGCTGCTGATAGCGCTGGCGCCGCTCCTGCACCGTCTTGTCATCCCGGGTCACCTGGATGCAGGTGGTGAGCAGCCGATCCTCATCCTCCGCCAGCAGGGATTGCAGGCTCTCGGCGTACTCGAACTCCCCGAGCTGATAGAGGGCGAGTATGGTCTCGCCAAGGAGGGCCGGAGGCATGGTGGCGGGCTCGTCCAGCCAGTTCTGGTTGGCGCGATAGAGCATCTTCTTGCCCTTTAGCAGCTCCCCCAGGGCGATGCGCACCCGGGCCTGGCAGATCTGCTCGAACACCGGGTAGTTGAACTCCGACATCATCAGGGAGTCGCGGATGCGCGACAGGGCGGAGTTCACCTGCTTTTGCAGGTTGGCGATGTGGTAGCCGTCGTTGCTGTTGAGGGCATAGAGGGTAAGGGTCTGGATATAGGCCCCGAGATAATGCGGCGTGCGGTGGATCGAGTTGCGCGACAAATCGATGAGGGCGAGCAGCACGTCCTTGGCCTGGGCGTAGTCGTGCCGTTGCAGGCACACTTCCGCCAGACGGCGGGAGAGCTGCACCGATTGGAGAGAGATGTCCACCGCCCGGCGCAGCTCCTGCTGGGCCTGCTCGTCATTGCCCAGCGCCAGCAGGGACTCCGCGAGCCAGAGGTAAGCCTCCACCATCAGGGGGGTGTGTTTCAGGGTGGCTTGCAGGTGGCTTACCGCCTCCTCGTGCAGACCCAGGGTATGGCACGCCTTGCCCAGGGTGAGGCGAGCCCAGCTGTTCTCCTGCCCCGCCAGCAGCTGGCGCATCAGGCTGCGGGCCTCCTTGGCCTGGCCCAGCTTGAGCTGGGTGTCGGCCTGCAGGCAGCGGCAGAAGTTGGCAAAGCGTGGCACCGCGTCCGCCTGTTTGGCACAGGCCTCCACCAGGGCGGGCAGATCGTCCCGGGTGAGGGCGCTGAAGACGCTCTCCAGTGCCTGGCGACGGGCGAGGGCGCGTTTGAGGCGAAACGAGAACTGCTCCTGGGAGAAGGGCTTCATCAGGTATTCGTCGGGCTCGGCTTCCAGCGCGCTCAGCACCATGGCGCGGGAGCCGTCGCTGCTGACCATGATCACCACGCTTTGGGGCGGAATGAGTTGCTGATCCCGCAGGCTTTCCAGCAACTGGCGGCCGTTCTCGCCCGCCCCCAGCTCATAGTCGAGCAGATAGATGTCGAAGCTCTCTTTCTGGCAGCGGCGGCGCGCCTCGTCGGCGGAGTTGGTGTAGGTGATGCGGTTGATGCCGATGTTGATCAGCATCGCCTTCATCATCATCTGGAAGGAACGCTGTTCGTTGACCAGCAGGATGCGCTTGGGCTTGGGCTGGGGTTTTTTCTCGGGTACGGAGTCCGGTGTCTGCATCTGTCTGGCATCAAGGCGCTACGGGCTGGTGGGAGAAGTGTGCCACCAAAGTCCGCAGGCAGGCAATTGCACATGGGGAGGCCTCCCGGTTTTTCCCGCAGACCTTGGGTGAAAAAAAGGGTGTCTTGCCTTTGATCCCGGTCAAGGGAAGGCGAGTTGGCACTGGCAGGCGCTGTCCCGGTTTTTAGACTTGAAGAGCGTCAGCATGCGGGAGGCAACAGAGGGCAGGGTGCCCGTCTGCTCCCTTGCCCGCTCACAAGGAGGGATCAGATGAGTTTGCTACCGAGTCGCACCAGCCTGTTTGATGACCTGTTCCACGACATGGCCTCCGGCTTCTACATCCGCCCCCTGCACGGGGACCCGTTGCCCAGCCAGATCAAGCTGGATCTGCGGGAGAGCGGGGATGACTACCTGCTGCAGGCGGAATTGCCCGGGGTGGCGAAGGAGGACATCCACGTGGACGTGCACGGCAAGCTGGTGACCCTGAAGGCGGAGATCCGCCAGTTTGACAGCCAGAACAAGGATGAACGGGCCCTGCGCAGCGAGCGCTATTATGGCAGCGTGTCGCGCAGCGTCGAGCTGCCGGTGGAGGTGTCGCCAGAGCAGGTGAGCGCCCGCTTTGACAACGGCATCCTCACCCTGCGCCTGCCCAAGCAGGCGGCCAGCCCCGCGCCCCACCGCATCCCCATCGAATAGGCGGTCAGTGAACGAGGCCCCGCACTGCGGGGCCTCGTCATTCAGGGCTGCTTGCGCACCAGATAGGGGGCAAACTCGGGGGTGTGGCTGGCGGCAAAGCCCGTGGCGGTCTTCTCGATGAGATAGACCGCCAGCTTGTGCTCCCTGGCAAAGGCCATCGCCCGCTCGGGGCCCATCACCATGAGGGCGGTGTCGAGGGCATCGGCCTCCAGGGCCGTGGGGGTGATGACGGTGGCGGAGACCAGCTTGTGGGTCACGGGCTCGCCGGTGGTGGGATCGATGATGTGGGAGTAGCGCTTGCCGTCGAGCTCGTAATAGTTGCGATAGCTGCCAGCGGTGCTCACCGCCATGCCGTTCGGGGTCACCACATCCTCGATGGCGCCCGGTCTGTCCGAGGGCTCGACGATGGCCACCCGCCAGGGATTGCCCTTGTCGTTGTGCCCCTTGCTGCGCACCGCCCCCGCCACCTCGATGAGGTAGTTGTGGACCCCTTTTTGCTCCAGCAGCCCGGCTATCTCGTCGGAGGCCGCACCCTCGCCCAGGGTGGAGAGATCCAGATAGAGATCTGGGATGGCCTTGCCGAGCAGGAAGTGATCCCCCTCGGGGGTCAGGGTGAGCTTGTCGATGCCGACCCGCTCCCGCGCCTTGGCGATCTGCTCTGCGCCGGGCCGCCTGACCGGGCGCTTGTCCGGCCCGAATCCCCACAGATTGACCAGGGGGCCCACGGTGACATCGAGAACCCCCCGGGTGAGGTGCCCGGCGTCAATGCCCTGTTGCACAATCTTCGCCATGGTGGCCGGGATGACCTGGGGGGGCAGCCCCGTTCCCTGATTGAAGCGGGAGATGAGGGAGCCCGGATCATAGGTGGAGATCTCCTTGTTCAGGCGTGCCAGCAGCGCCTCCACCTCCTGTTGCAGTGCTCCCTGTCCGCCGGGGAAGGGGTCGCTCAGGGTCACCGCATAATAGGTGCCCATGGTGTTGCCCTGGATGCGGGTCTGGGTCGGGGCCGGCTGGCAGGCGCCAAGCAGCAGGATCAGGGAGAGCAGCAGGGTGCGCGCCAGCGCAGGCGCAAAGGGGAACTTCATCTCTCATTCTCGCGGGAGTCATCGACGGGGGAGCAGCTTAGCCAACGGCTGCGGTGTTGGCGAGTGGCCGTGGGCGGGAAGGCCGCAAATAATTAAGCGGGACGGGGATGTGAGCAACCCGCTTTGGGCCCGGGGTCGGGAGAAAAGAAGTGACCGGGCCCTCAGGCTGGCCCAAAAGCGGTCGTCCTTCGGTGACATTTGAATATAATGAAGATCGATCCTGACAGCATCTTTGCGGGTCGCGCCCACGGGGGCGAGATGCCTGTGCTGTCATCCTTCGTCAATCAAAGGAGAACGTGATGAAAAAGGTGTTAACCCTGCTGCTTCTTGGCTCCCTCGCCACCCCGGTCCTGGCCGACGAGTGCGCACTGGTGATCGAAGGCAATGACGCCATGCAGTTCAACCAGACGGCGATGAGCGTGCCGGCCACCTGCAAGGAGGTGACGGTGACCCTCAATCACACGGGCAAACTGCCGGTGGCCAACATGGGCCACAACTGGGTGCTGGCCAACACCGCCGACTATCAGGCCATCGCCACCGCCGGCATGAGCGCCGGGGTCGATCACGACTACCTGCCCAAGGATGACCCCAGGATCCTGGCCCACACCAAGCTGGTGGGGGGCGGCGAGAGCACCAGCGTTACCTTCAAGACCGACGGCCTGGCGGGCAAGGATCTCACCTTCTTCTGCTCCTTCCCGGGCCACTTCGCCCTGATGAAGGGCAGCTTCAAGGTGGGGTAGTGCCAAGGACCGTGTCGCCGCCAGTACAAGCAAAAGCCGGGAAGGTCCCGGCTTTTTTGTCTTCGCTTGCGCTGCGTCGCGGTGCTTTCATGATCTGGTCTGGGGTGGCAAGGGGATGAGCGGCGTAGAATAGGCCGCAAATGGGCCAGTGGCCCGCCTACGCCCCTTCGGAAAAGAGAGCATGAATGCAGTGAAATGGATGCTTGGCTGTTGCCTGATGCTGCTGTGTGCCATCGCGCTGGCCGCCGAGCCCCCGGTGAAGAAGAGCCGGAGCGGCATCTGTCACCCCAAGGGCGGCACCTACTACAGCCGCACCAGGCACTATACCCCCTATGACACCATGCAGGCCTGCCTCGACAGCGGGGGCCGTGCCCCCCGGCGTTAAACGGCGGCTTGCTTGGGCTGCAGGGTAAAGAAGGCGAGGGTGGTCTTCTTGCCGCACTCGAAGCGGATGTTCTCCTCCCCCTGCACCACCAGGGTCTCGCCCGGTGCGACCTGCTGTCCCTGCACGGTGAGCTGGCCCTCCAGCAGGTGGCAGAGGTAGCACTTGTCCGCCTCCAGGGTGAGGCTGAGGGGGAAGGGCAGGTTCAGCACCCGCACGTTGGCGCTGATGCGCGCCGGGTGGTAGATGAGCCCGAGATCCGTCACCTCTTTTTTCAGCAGCTCGCAGCGGGTCTCGTTATCCCCGCTGAAGTGGGCCGCCTCGAAGGTGGCGTAGGGGTGGCCGTTGAGCACGAAACCGGCACCGCTGACGGGCAGCAGGATGCGCTGGTAGCCGGGAAAGCGGGAGAAACTCCCCGCTTCCTTGATGGGGGCCGAGCTCAGCCGATAGTCAAAGTCGAGCTTGTCCAGGGTCGAACCAGGGGGGGAGATCAGGATCTGGGCCGTGGTGCCCTGCCTGTTCTTCCAGGGCATTTTCAACTGGTCGGACTCTTTAATCAGGGTGATCACGATGGCGCCTCGGCGGGAAGGGGAGAGTGGGGCCAGTGATACCATCTCCGGGAGTGGCTCACAAGGCGCCGCCAGCACAGGCCGCGCTGGTTGGCCACAAATCAGGCAGCGGATCCCCTGACGCTGACCCTAATCGGTCGACTCAAGCCCTTTTTCTATCTTGTCCAGCAGTTGCTGCAACTGCGCTATCTCCGCCGGCGTCAGCAGGGAACACAGCCGTTCGTCGAGCCGTGCGGCCTCCTGCTCCCCCTGGTTGACCCGCTCGCAGGCCAGCGGGGTCAAGGCCAGACAGATGCTGCGTCTGTCAGTGGGATGGGGCCGCTTCTCGATGAGCCCCTGTTTCTCCATCTCCTGCAGCAGGCGCGTCACCTGCGCCTTGTCGCGGCCAGACCGCTGTGCGATTAGCTGCGGCGTGGCGGGATCCAGCGCATGGATCAGTTGCAGCACCTTGTAATGGAGGGGGCTAAGGGCGATCTGCTGTGCCCGGAAATGCTGCGTCATGGCGATTTTGTACTGATCGAGGATCCGGAAGAGGCGGTTTGACAACCTCATGGTTGATAAAGTCAACTTAAAAGGGTTTAATTGATTTTATCAACCATATGGGCAAAAGCCCAGCCCGAGAGGAGATGAAAGATGCCACACACTTATCGTGTACAGGTCCAGGCGCTGGACCGCGAGGTGCCCCCGTTGCAGTTCGACTGCCAGAATCACGACGACATCTTTGCCATCCTGGCGCTCAGCAAGGGGAAGCTGGCCATGTCGGAGCAGGAACATCAGGCGTTTATCGTCGGGTTGAAGCTGTTTGGCGAAGTCATGATGCAGCATCGCAAAGAGGAGCTGTTCAAGGGGTTTCTCCCCCATTTCAAGCAATTCATGGGGCAACTGAAACGCACCGCCAGGGGAGAGGAGGCCGTGGTCGCCCCTTCCGAGTGACCCTGCCCTGACCCCAAGGGCGAGCGCTCCCGCCATCATGCCTGATGCAAAGGAAACCCCGAGGTTGTGATCCCGGTGCTGTCAAAGCGGCGGCGGCCCGCTACACTGGCAGCTCGTTTCACGGAGGACCCATCTTAAATGCGAAAGGGGACTCCCTCCGACGTAGGTGGGAGGGGAATTTCGCCGGGGCGTCAGCCCCGCTGGTTTTGAATGTATTGCTTGATCACCTCCAACGGTGCTCCGCCGCAAGAGCCCGCAAAGTAAGAGCGTGACCAGAGTACGGGTTTGCTGTAAGCACCTCTCAAGTCCAGAAATTCATTACGCAGTCGCCTTGATGTGACCGCCTTTAACGAGTTCACCAGTACCGATAGCTGCACCGTTGGCGCGTACTCTATCAGCATGTGAACATGATCAGCCTCTCCGTCACACTCTTTCAGTGCCGCACCAAAATCTCTGCAAACCTCTGCCGCACACTGACCGAATGAAGCGTGATGCAGATCCCCCAGTATCGGCTTTCGATACTTGGTAATAAACACCAAATGTACGTGCAAAACGTAGGCCGCATGGCGTGATTTATTAATTTTAGTGAATTGCATTCTGTCACTCAATCGGGCTTAATAGATATGGCGATAATGCTACACACTGAGCGCTAAATGCAAATTCTGAAAGCCTACAAGTTCCGACTCGAACCGACAGCCCAACAAGCGCAACGCCTGCGCCAGTTGGGCGGTTGTGCTCGTTATGTCTGGAATCACGGGCTGGCAGAAACCAAACGCATTCTGGATGCTGGCGAAAAACTGCCTTCTGCCTTTGAGCTGAACAGGATGCTCACCAGTTGGAAGAAAGACCCAGAAATGGCCTTTCTGGCCGAGGCATATACCGACAACCTCCAGCAGAAGCTCAAGGATTTGCATGGCGCGTGGATGCGCTGCTTTGATAAGAAACTCGCCGCCAAGGCACCCGTATTCAAGAAAAAAAGCGACAACCGCGACGCTATCCGGTTCGTCAACTTCGACAAGTATTGCCGCCTTGAAAAGGGTCGCGTGAAGCTGCCTGCCGGGCTGGCGTGGGTCAAGTTCCGTCAGTCCCAGCCAGTTGAAGGGAAAATTAAAAACGCGACCGTCAGCCAAGCAGCCGGGCACTGGTATATCTCCTTTCAGGTCGAGCAGGAGACGTCCGAGCCAATTCACCCCTCCGGCTCAATGGTCGGGCTGGATGCGGGGATCGCCAAGCTCGCAACCCTGTCAGATGGCACGGTGTTTGAGCCCGTCAACAGCTTCAAAACCAATCAGACCAAGCTGGCAAGGCTCCAACGCCAGTTGAGCAAAAAGGTAAAGTTCAGCAGCAACTGGAAGAAACAAAAAGCCAAGATCCAGCGGCTGCATTCACATATCGCCAATACCCGCCGCGATTACCTTCACAAGGTCACAACGACTATCAGCAAAAACCACGCGATGATCGTCATTGAGGATTTGAAGGTTGCCAGCATGTCAAAATCAGCAGCGGGCACGACCAGCCAGCCGGGGCGCAACGTCCGGGCAAAATCAGGGCTGAATCGTTCGATATTAGATCAGGGCTGGTTTGAGCTGCGCCGCCAGCTCGAATATAAGCAGGCATGGCGAGGCGGTCAGGTGTTGGCGATAAACCCGGCCTACACCAGCCAGCAGTGCGCCTGTTGTGGGCATACTGCGAAGGATAACCGCCAGACGCAAAGCCAGTTTAAATGCGCTGCGTGTGGTTATGAGGCGAACGCCGATGTGAACGGCGCTCGCAATATTTTAGCGGCGGGACACGCCGTTTTAGCCTGTGGAGGCGTGGTGCAATCAGGCCGCCCGATGAAGCAGGAACCCGGTACTGTGCGAGCAGCTATCACCCAGTAATGGGAATCCCCCTCCTGTGACGCGAAGCGCTAAGGTGGGGGAGGATGTCAAGACCCACAAGATCATTCTGGATACCGATCCCGGCATCGACGATGCCATGGCCATTCTGTTTGCCGAGGCGCACCCTGCCATCGAATTGCTCGCCATCACCACGGTGTTTGGCAATGCCACCATCGAAAATGGCACCCGCAACGCCCTCTGGCTCAAGCAAAAATATGGCATGAAGGCGGACGTGGCCCGGGGCGCCGCCGCGCCGCTGCTGCGCGAGCCCGTGGGGCCGACGACGGTGGTGCACGGCCCGAGCGGCTTTGGCGACGTCCAGGCGGGGGAGGTGACCCTCATCCCGGATCCCCGCCCGGCCTGGCAATACATCGTCGAGACGGTGAAGGCCCATCCCGGCGAGATCACCCTGGTGACCATCGGTCCCCTCACCAACCTGGCGCTGGCGCTCGAGGCGGCCCCCGAAGTAGCCGCCCTGGTGAAAGAAGTGGTCGTGATGGGCGGTGCCTTTGGCGTCAACGGCCATCGCGGCAACGTGACCCCCTATGCCGAGGCCAATATCCACGACGATCCCGATGCGGCGGACCGGGTCTTCACCGCCCCCTGGCCCCTGGTGATCATCGGGCTCGACGTCACCCAGCAGAGCATCTTCACCGCCGACTATCTGGATGCCCTGCGGGACGATGCGGGGGAGCCGGGCCGCTTCCTGTGGGATGTCAGCCGCTTCTACCTGCGCTTCTATTCCGAGCGCATCGGCATGGCGGGGTGCCATGTGCACGATCCCTCCGCCATCGCCTATGTGATCGATCCTGCGCTGTTCACCCTGCGCAAGGGGCCGGTGCGGGTCATCACCGAGGGGCCCGCCATCGGCCATACCCTGCAAAAATTTGACGACACCCGCCATCCCCATGACGAGTGGGCCGACTGCCCGGCCCAGCAGGTCGGGGTCGCGGTGCGGGATCAGGCCTTGCTCGCCCTCTATCGGGATACCCTGGTGGCCTGGGGCAAGGGGCGCCGATAAGGCCCGGCAGTGAGTGAAAGCGTGATGGCGGCCGGGTCATGGTGAGGCGCCCCCGGTTATACTGGCGAATATCGGGTTGACGGGAGGAAGACGCAATGGCCTGGTTGTCTCTGTTGGTGGCGATAGCCCTGATCGGGTGGTTGATGACGCTGGGGCGCGGCGCCCTTTTCGAGGTCCGGCTCGCGCCGGGCAAGGTGGTGGTGAAGCGGGGCTCGGTGCCGCCGCGCTTTGTGACCCAGGCGACCCAGATCCTGCACCATGAGCCGGTGCGCGGACGCATCCTGGGCCTGCGGGACGGCAACGGGGTGAGGCTGGTCTTCTCCCGCTCCATCCCCGAGCCCGTGGCCCAGCGCCTGCGCAACATCTTCCCCTACGGGGATTACCGGGGGCTCTCCCCAAGCCCTGACGGGCGAAAATCACGCTGAGCGGTCGCCGTGGCGACCCTCATTTCCAGACGCCGGGCCCTGTGCCCGGCGTCTGCGTTTTCAGCGTTTCGCCAGGAGGCTCTGTTGCGGTCAGCGCGGCCCTTGCAGGGGCCTGATCGCCTCGACCAGAAAGTCGATGAAGGCGCGGGTCTGGGGTTTGAGGAAGCGGCCGCCACGAAACACCGCGTGGATCTCGTCCTGGCGATCCTCGTAGGGGGAGGCGAGCCACTCTGGCAGCAGCGGCAGCAGGGTGCCCTCGTCGATGCCTTGCTGCACCATCCAACTCGACAGCAGCAGCACGCCGGACCCCGCGAGGGCGGCGCAGAGCAGGGGCGTGCCCCCGACCGAGGCGAGGTTGCCCTGCACCGCCACCTTCTCGCGCTCCGTGCCCTGCTGGAAGTACCAGTGCTGGCGTTGGCGCCCATGGCCGCGAATGAGGCAGTTGTGGTGGGCCAGCTCGGCGGGATGGGCGGGTTCGCCATGGCGGGCCAGATAGGCGGGGGAGGTGACCAGCAGCGAGCGGTTGGTGAGCAGATGACGAGTGTGCAGGCTGCTGTCGGCGGGCTTGCCGATGCGCACCGCCACGTCCACGTTCTCGGCATCGAGATCCACCATGCGGTTGTCCAGCGCAGCCTCCAGGCGCACCCCGGGGTAGCGGGCGAGGAAGTCGGGCAGGCGGGGAGAGAGCCAGGACGCGCCGAAGCTCTCGAACACCGAGACCCGCAGCGGCCCCTCTGGCGCCACCGAGAGGGGTTGCAGGGATTGCACCAGCTGATCCGCCTCCTCCAGCAGGGGCAGGGAGCGGGCGAGAAAATAGGCGCCCTGCTCGGTCAGCACCAGTTGGCGGGTGCTGCGCTTGAAGAGCGGGATCCCGAGCTGCTGCTCCAGGGCGTCGATGGCACGGGTCACGGAGGAGGGGGCCTGGTTGAGGGCGCGGGCGGCACGGGAGAAACTGCCCGATTCCACCACCTGGGCCAGGATGCGGATGCGATCCAGCATGGATTAACCTTTGCGATAAACGCAAAACTGTTGCAGGTTATGACGATATTCTAATCAAAAATGAAAAAGTGAACAATCAGCTCACCGCCCCATCCGGGGTCCATGATCAACGGCTGCGCCTACTGCATCGAGATGCACTCCGACGTGGCGATGAAGCACGGGGAGAGCGCCCAGCGTCTGCTGGCGCTGGCCGCCTGGCAGGAGTCGCCGCTGTTCGACGCCCGGGAGCGGGCGGTGCTGGCCCTGACCGACGAGGTGACCCTGATCGCCGACAAGGGGCTCACGGTGCAGACCTATTAGGCGGCGCTGGCCCAACTGGGGGAAACCCTGCTAGCCCAGTGTCTGATGCAGGTGGTCACCATCAACGCCTGGAACCGGATCGCCGTGGCGACCCGGATGGAACACGATCACTCCTGACTCCGACTCCGAGTGAGGGAGAGAAAACGATTGTCAACGGACCCGCACAAGGGCCCGTTTTGTTACGAAGTGTGCCTTCTGGCGCCAGGGGTTGCGACCGTTGTCGGGGGACGGGAAGTTAATCACACATTCGTTTGATTAATTATTTTTTTAATCTTCCCCGAAAAATACCCATCCAGATCAAGGTGTGGAGAAATGACCTGTGAGTCGAAAAGGGGCTGTATGGCTCTTTTTTGATCGCAATGGCGGGTTAAAAACAGACCAGATGGATCTTTTTGGTTAATTGGTGGTCACTTTTGGTGGCGCGAAAGATTAACGGAAGATGAATTGCCGCGGTGTAACTTGAATAAATTGGTCATTGTCAAGGGATTAACATCTGATACCGCTTTCCATCACCTTTTGAACATTTTTGGGATTAATTTTTCATGTTGTTCACATGCTGGTCTGATGCAATAAAATGCTGCATTTTTTTATACCAATAAGCCTTCAAAAGATGAGGACATTGCATGAGACTCTTTGATGTGAAGAGGGGCTTGGGCGCTTTGCTGCTGCTCGCGACCGCCAGCTTGCTGAGTGGCTGCGACATGGCACTGATGAGCCCCAAGGGGCAGGTCGGTGTGGAGCAGAAGTCACTGATACTCACCGCACTCGGCTTGATGCTGATCGTGGTGGTGCCCGTGATTGTCATGGCGGTGGCGTTCGCCTACAAATACCGGGCGTCCAACACAAGTGCCACCTATGCGCCGGACTGGGCCCACTCCAACAAGATTGAGGCAGTCGTCTGGACTGTACCCGTCATCATCATCGTCATCCTGGCGGTGATCACCTGGAAAACTTCCCACTCCCTCGACCCCTACAAGCCGCTAGAATCGGACGTCAAACCGGTTCAGGTGGATGTCATTTCCCTGGACTGGAAGTGGTTGTTCGTCTATCCGGAGCTGGGCATTGCGTCGGTCAACGAGCTGGCCTTCCCGGTCAACACCCCGGTCAACTTCCGGGTGACCTCCGACACCGTGATGAACTCCTTCTTCATCCCGCAACTGGGCGGCCAGATCTACGCCATGGCCGGCATGCAGACCAAGCTGCACCTGATTGCCAACGAAGCGGGCGAGTACAAGGGCATCTCCGGCGGTTACAGCGGTGCCGGTTTCTCCGGCATGAAGTTCAAGGTCATCGCGACCCAGGACCAAGCCGGTTTCGACGCCTGGGTAGCCAAGGTGAAGGCCTCTTCCAAGGCCCTGAGCACCATGGATGAGTTCAATGCCCTGGCCAAGAAGAGCGAAAACCACCCGGTGGAGTACTTCGCCAGCGCCGATCCCAAGCTGTTCGTCAACATCATCAACAAGTTCATGGGCGGCATGTCCCATGGTGGTCACGCCACCCCGGCTGCGGGCTCCGCGGATCACGAGGGCATGAACCACGAGGCCATGAACCATGACGCCGCCCCGAAAGCGGGTGCCATGGACCACGAAGGGATGAACCATGAGGCCTCGCAAGAGGACGCCATGGAGAACCAGGCCATGAACCATGACGCCCATGCCGGACACATGGCCATGTCGGCCGACAAGAGTGTGAAAGCAGGATCCGAGGAATAATCGATGTTTGGAAAATTGACACTCGAGGCTATTCCGTACCATGAACCCATCATCATGGTCACGATAGCCGGTATCATTCTGGGGGGCCTGGCCATCGCCGGTCTCATCACTTACTACGGCAAGTGGCAATACCTGTGGAAAGAGTGGCTGACCTCGGTCGACCACAAACGCCTCGGTATCATGTATCTCATTCTGGGCATGGTCATGCTGCTGCGTGGCTTTGCCGACGCCGTGCTGATGCGTGGCCAGCAGGTCATCGCCTCCGGGGGTGGCGAAGGCTACCTGAACGCCCATCACTACGACCAGATTTTCACCGCCCACGGCGTCATCATGATCTTCTTCGTGGCCATGCCGCTGGTGATCGGTCTGATGAACATCGTGGTGCCGCTGCAAATCGGTGCCCGTGACGTGGCCTTCCCCTTCCTGAACAACCTGAGCTTCTGGTTCACCGCCGCGGCCGTGGTGCTGATCAACGTCTCCCTCGGGGTCGGTGAATTCGCCCAGACCGGCTGGCTGGCCTATCCGCCCTTATCGGGGCTGGAGTTCAGTCCCGGGGTCGGGGTCGATTACTGGATATGGAGTCTGCAGATTTCGGGTCTGGGGACCCTGCTGACCGGCGTGAACTTCTTCGCCACCATCATCCGCATGCGTGCCCCTGGCATGACCATGATGCGCCTGCCGGTCTTCACCTGGACCGCCCTGTGTGCCAACATCCTGATCATCGCCTCCTTCCCGATCCTGACCGTCACCATCGCCCTGCTCACCGCAGACCGCTACCTGGGTACCCATTTCTTTACCAATGACATGGGTGGCAACATGATGATGTACATCAACCTGATCTGGGCCTGGGGTCACCCCGAGGTGTACATCCTGGTGCTGCCGGTGTTCGGGATCTTCTCCGAAGTGGTAGCGACCTTCTGCAAGAAGAAGCTGTTCGGTTACACCTCCCTGGTGTGGGCGACCGTGGCAATCACCGTGCTGTCGTTCATCGTCTGGCTGCACCACTTCTTCACCATGGGGTCCGGCGCCAACGTGAATGCCTTCTTCGGCATCACCACCATGATCATCTCCATCCCGACCGGGGTGAAGATCTTCAACTGGCTGTTCACCATGTACCGCGGTCGCATCGAGTTCACCTCGCCCATGCTGTGGACCGTCGGCTTCATCATCACCTTCACCGTGGGTGGCATGACCGGGGTACTGCTCTCCGTGCCGGCCGCCAACTTCGTGCTGCACAACAGCCTGTTCCTCATCGCCCACTTCCACAACGTCATCATCGGCGGCGTGGTGTTCGGCTGCTTCGCCGGTATCACCTACTGGTTCCCGAAAGCGTTCGGCTTCAAGCTGGATGACGTCTGGGGCAAGCGTGCCTTCTGGTGCTGGATCACCGGCTTCTTCGTGGCCTTCATGCCGCTCTACGTGCTGGGCTTCATGGGCATGACCCGTCGTGTCAGCCAGAACATCGATCCCGAGTTCCACGGCTGGCTGGTGGTCGCCGCCTGCGGTGCCGGTCTGATTGCCCTGGGCGTGCTGTGCCAGGTCATCCAGATCGTGGTCAGCATCCGCGACCGCGAGAAGAACCGCGACCTGACCGGCGATCCCTGGGGTGGCCGTACCCTGGAGTGGGCGACGTCCTCTCCGCCGCCGTTCTACAACTTCGCCATCGAGCCGAAGGTCACCGGTCTGGACGCCTTCTGGGAAGCCAAGGCTGACGGCAGCGCTTACAAGAAGCCTGCCCAGTATGCCCCCATCCACATGCCGAAGAACTCCGGTGCCGGTGTCATCATCGCCGCCTTCAGCGTGGTGTTCGGCTTTGCCATGATCTGGCACATCTGGTGGATGGCCATCGCCGGCTTCATCGGCATGATCGCCACCTGGATCATCCACAGCTTCAACGACGATGTGGACTACTACGTACAGGTTGACGAGATCGAGCGCATCGAAGGTCAGCATTTCGACAACATCAACAAGGTGGCTTAATTCCATGGCGACTGACGTACTACATCACTCTCACGGTGCTCATGAGGATGGGCACCACGATGCCGGTGCCACCAAGGTATTCGGTTTCTGGATCTACCTGATGAGTGACTGCATCCTGTTCGCGACCCTGTTCGCGACCTATGCGGTCCTGGTCAACGGCACTGCCGGCGGCCCCACCGGCAAGGACATCTTCGAACTGCCGTTCGTGTTCGCCGAAACCATGCTGCTGCTGCTGAGCTCCATCACCTTCGGGTTCGGCATGCTGGCCATGAACAAGAACAAGGTCGCGGCGGTCAACACCTGGCTGTTCGTCACCTTCCTGCTGGGGGCCGGCTTCATCGCGATGGAAATCTACGAATTCCATCACCTGATCGTGCACGAGGCGGGCCCGGATCGCAGCGGCTTCCTCTCTGCCTTCTTCACCCTGGTGGGGACCCACGGTATCCACGTGACCAGCGGCCTGCTCTGGATCATCGTGATGATGGTGTCGATCACCAAGAAGGGGCTGACCGAGCGCAACCGCACTCGCCTGATGTGCCTGAGCCTGTTCTGGCACTTCCTCGACGTGGTATGGATCTGCGTCTTCACCGTGGTCTATCTGATGGGGGTCATGTAAATGAGTCATTCCGTTGACAATCACGGCGCCAGCCACGGCAGCGTCAAGTCCTACATGATCGGCTTCGTGCTGTCACTCATCCTGACCGCCGTGCCGTTCTGGATGGTGATGGACGGCTCCGCCTCCCACGCCGTGGTGCTCGGCACCGTGGTGGCCATGGCGGTGGTGCAGATCTTCGTACACCTGGTCTACTTCCTGCACATGAACACCTCCTCCGAGGAGCGCTGGAACCTGGTGGCACTGGTCTTTACCGTGCTCATCATCGCCATCGTGGTCGTGGGTTCCCTGTGGATCATGTACAACCTCAACATCAACATGATGGTTCACTGAGCGGGTTGATGATGATGAAGCAATACCTGCAAGTGACCAAGCCGGGCATCATCTTCGGCAACCTCATCTCGGTTATCGGGGGATTCCTGCTGGCCTCGAAGGGGAGCCTGGATGTGCCCCTGTTCATCCTGACCATGGTGGGGGTGTCACTGGTGGTGGCCTCCGGTTGCGTGTTCAACAACTACATCGACCGGGACATCGACTGCATCATGGAGCGCACCAAGAACCGTGCCCTGGTGCGGGGGCTCATCGCCCCCGGTGTCTCCCTCTGGTATGCGACGGCGCTGGGCGTTGCGGGCATTGCACTGCTCTACTTTGCGGCCAATCCGTTGGCCGCCTTGCTGGCGGTGCTGGGCTTCCTGGTTTATGTGGGGGTCTACAGCCTCTACATGAAGCGCCACTCGGTCTATGGCACCCTGGTCGGCAGCCTCTCCGGCGCCGCGCCGCCGGTCATCGGCTACTGCGCGGTGAGCGGGCAGTTCGACTCGGGGGCACTGATCCTGCTGGCGATCTTCAGCCTGTGGCAGATGCCGCACTCCTATGCGATCGCCATCTTCCGCTTCAAGGACTACCAGGCTGCCAACATCCCGGTGCTGCCGGTGGTGAAGGGGATCCCGGTGGCCAAGCTCCACATCACCCTCTACATCCTGGCGTTCATGGTGCCGACCCTGATGCTGTTCCTCGGCGGCTACGCCGGGTACAAGTATCTGGTGGTGGCCACCGCGGTGAGCGTCTGGTGGCTGGGGATGGCGCTGTCGGGCTACAAAGCGGCGGTGGACGACTCCCTCTGGGCGCGCAAGCTGTTCATGTTCTCCATCGTCACCATTACTTGCCTGAGCGTGATGATGTCGGTGGACTTCCAGCCGGACGCAGCGCCGGTGCTGGTGAGCATGCTGCCCTGATAGTGTGAACTGCACCCCTGAAATGCATGAAATCCAGAGCCGGGAATCTTCCCGGCTCTGCTATTATGGGCGCCGCCCTGCGAGGGGCATCGCCGATTTTTCGGGGCGGCCGGGCGCCTGTCACCCCTTTCTTTCTCTCTTCTTTTTGACTCATCGAGGCCCTCATGAATGATTTCACCATGACGAGGGGCGAGCGACGCGCGACCTGGGCGCTCGGCTCCGTCTTTTCGCTGCGCATGCTCGGCATGTTTATGGTGCTGCCGGTGCTGACCACCTACGGCATGTCCCTGGCGGGCGCCTCCGAGGCGCTCATCGGGCTTGCCATCGGCATCTACGGCATGACCCAGGCCCTGTTCCAGATCCCCTTCGGCCTGCTCTCCGACAAGGTGGGGCGCAAGCCCCTCATCGTCGGCGGCCTGCTGATGTTTGCCCTTGGCAGCGTCATCGCCGCCCTGAGCGACGCCATCTGGGGGGTCATCGTCGGCCGTGCCCTGCAAGGGAGCGGCGCCATCTCCGCCGCCGTCATGGCGCTCCTGTCGGATCTCACCCGGGAGCAGAATCGCACCAAGGCGATGGCCTTCATCGGGGTGAGCTTTGGCATCACCTTCGCCATCGCCATGGTGACCGGCCCCCTCATCACCCATGCCCTGGGCTTGTCCGGCCTCTTCTGGCTCATCGCCCTGCTGGCCCTGGCCGCCATCGCCATGGTGCTCTGGGTGGTGCCGACCCCGGCGGCACACCTGCAAAATCGCGAGTCCGCCATGGTGCGAGGCAGCTTTCGTACCGTGCTCACCAACCCTCGCCTGCTCAAACTCAACCTCGGCATCCTCTGCGTCCACACCCTGCTGATGTCGAGCTTCGTGGCCCTGCCGCCCCTGCTGGAACGTGCGGGCCTGCCCCGTGACAGCCAGTGGCAGGCCTATCTGGTCACCATGCTGATCGCCTTCGTGAGCGTGGTGCCCTTCATCATCTATGCCGAGAAGCACCGCCAGATGAAGCGGGTCTTCATCGGGTGCGTGGTGGTGATGCTGGCCGCCGAGCTGGTGTTCTGGCAGAGCGGCCAGCAGCTGTGGGGCCTGCTCGCCGGGTTGCAGCTCTTCTTCATCGGCTTCAACGTGATGGAGGCGCTGCTGCCGTCTCTTATCAGCAAGGAGTCTCCGCCGGGCTACAAGGGCACCGCCATGGGGGTCTACTCCACCAGTCAGTTCCTCGGGGTCGCCATCGGCGGCAGTCTCGGCGGCCTGCTCTACAGCCTGGGGGGCGGCCCCCTGGTGTTTGGCGGTTGCGCCGCCCTGGCCCTCGCCTGGCTCGGGGTGAGCCTCACCATGGCCGAGCCCCCCTATGTGAGCAGCCTGCGCATCGTGCTGCCGGAAGGGGTCGAGGCCACCCCGGCCCTGGAGCAGCGGATCCGCGCCTGCGAGGGGGTAAGCGACGTGCTGCTGGTGCGCGAGGAACACTCCCTCTACGTGAAGGTGGACAGCAAGCGCCTGACCCGCAGCGATCTGGAGCGGCTGGTCTCGTTGTGATGGCTGGCTGCGCGGGGCGGCGCAGAGCGCGGGCTGATGGGCGGCTGCTATGCTGAGATCCTCACTCACTGGAGGAACCTCTGATGTCATACGTGGACGGATTCGTGCTCGCCGTGCCGACGGCCAACAAGCAGGCCCTGATCGATCATGCGGGGCAGTTTGACCCCATCTTCCTCGAATACGGCGCCACCCGGGTGCTGGAGTGCTGGGGGGACGACGTGCCCCACGGCAAGCAGACCGACTTTTATCGGGCGGTGGCGGCCAGGGAGGATGAAACCGTGGTCTTCTCCTGGGTGGAGTGGCCGAGCAAGGCGGTGCGGGACGACGCCATGGGCAAGATGATGCAGGACCCCAGGATGGACCCCGCCAATCCCCTGCACCAGACCATGCCGTTTGACGGCGCCCGCATGATCTTCGGAGGCTTCACCACCGTGCTGGAGCTCAAGGGCTGAGACCGGCCATCGGGGCTTCACCCTGGTGGCCGGAGCGCAAGGGCCGATAGCAACACCCAGGCCCGTCAGATGATGAAAAAGCCCGCCAGCCGGCGCAATGCTGTTCACTTAAGCGGAGCCGCATTGCGATTTACCGGAAAACGGGTCTTTGATATCTTCACCGCCCTGGGTCTCGATGGCCTGGGGCGTTTTTCTATGAACATGACGCCTATGCAGCCCCGCAACTCCGCCAACCTCCGTGGCGTATGGGCTGGCGATAACGCGCCCGCCATCACTGCCATCTGGTTCGCGATGAACTGACAGGCAAACTTAAAGCTCACCTCATTGGGCGCTCGCTGATGGGCTATGGCGGCCTGGCTGGCCTCCCGCCTGACCAGATTGTATCCAAGCAGCAATCCCCACAGCTCCTGATAGACCAAGTCCACTTTCTTGCTTCTCAGCGTGATGGCGTTGTGCTGCATCGCGCTTTTGATATCCCGGTATCCCAGCTCGATTTCCCAGCGCTCGTGGTACAGGGTCGCCACCTGAGCTGCACTGAATCGCGCCACGGGCAGGGAGGTAAAGACCGTTTTCTCCTTGCCTGCCACCTCATAGGTCACTGCGCGAACTTGCCAGTGTGTCGGCAACGCCGGGTTTTTCTTGCGAGCCTGAGGCGAGACCGTCATTTGCAACAGACGGTCACCGTCGCCATAGCGCTCAAGTTCCGTGTATACCAGCCCCTTGCGTTCCGGGATGAGCCAGTGACGGTCGGTGTCTTCGGCCTGAATACGCAGCAACAGGTCGGCACCGAAGAAGCCTTTATCCAGCAGGGTCACTGACTTGTCCGGCAATGAGTGAATGAACTCGCTGGCCAGGGGGATTTCCCCTTTGCGGTACGGGCTGATGGCCGCGTTGGCAATGACATGCGAGCGGACATTCATGAGCGTGACCAACCGCAGCATCGGGTAGGGTGTCTGCCGGTTGGTTGAGGTGTTACCCGAGCCGAAATGTGCTCTGAGTTCAGGCATATCCTGGGTTCGGAACAGGGCCCCATCGATGGCAAAGACCTGTAAACCGTGCCAATGGTCTTCAGGATAACGTTCCCGCCCCCACACATCGGCGCACTGTTTGAACAGCCACTCGAGCGGCTGTTTGCCGAGTCGCTGACGGGCCTGAGACAGGGCACTGTCCGCGAGCAAGGCATCATTGGCCAACCCTTCTGCACAGATGTTGAGGCGCCGAGCGACCTCGGAGATGGGCTCATTGCGGAAAAAGGCCATCCCCACGACGAGCCACAAGACCATATCAGAAGGTAAGCGGCGTCGGCGGATAGTGGCCTTTTCAGACAAGGCGGCAGCGGCAGTAATCCATTCGTCGGGAATATGGTCGGCAAAAATGGCCAGCCGAGCCAGCATGTCGCCAGATGCCTCAACAACATCGTTCAGATCGTTTGCAATAGACATAAAAAATCCGGAACCAGTGATTGGTTCCGGATTGTCCTACAGCAGAAGGATCGGTCAATGGATCCTTAACTGATCAGCATTGCGCCAGCCGGCGGGCTTTTTGCTGGGCGTTATCTCATGGTCGCTCTCCATGGGGGACGTTCAGCCCGGGCGCCAGAAGGGCTTGTCCCCGAGAATGGTGGCCCTGTGCATCACCCGGCGGGCCGGCAGGTAGTCGGCATTGGCATAGTGCTGGGTCACCCTGTTGTCCCAGATGGCGATGTCGTTCTCCTGCCAGCGCCAGCGCACCTGAAACTCGGGGCGGGTGATGTGCTCGAACAGAAAGCCGAGCAGGGCCTCGCTCTCTTTGGGGGGCAGCCCGGGCAGCCGGGTGGTGAACCCCTCGTTGACGAACAGGGCCTGACGGCCGCTCACCGGGTGGGTGCGGATCACCGGGTGGCGCAGGGGCGGGTGACGGGCCACGGCCGCCTGCCAGCGCTGGCGCGCCTCCTCGCTGTCATCATGGCGATGGGCCGGGAAGGACTTGGTGAAGTCGTGCTCGGCTTCCAGCCCTGCCAGCAGGGTTTGCAGGGGCGGGGAGAGGGCCGCCAGCGCCGCGATGCCGCTAGCCCAGAGGGTGTCCCCCCCGGTGGGGGGCAGCTGCTTGGCGGCCAGAATGGCCAGTGCCGGGGGCGTCTCGATAAAGGTCACGTCGGTGTGCCAGTTGTCGTTGTCCGGCGGATTGTCATCGTGGGTATCGAGCACGATGATCTCCTCGGCCTCCTCCGTGTGGGGGTAGACGGGGTGGATGTGCAGATCCCCGAAGCGGTTCGCCAGCGCCCGCTGGGCTCGCGGGGTGATGGGCTGGTTGCGAAAGAACAGCACCTGGTATTTGAGCAGGGCGCGATGGAGCTGCTCGAACTGCTCCTGGCTCAGGGGCTCGGCCAGATTGACGCCGGCGATGACGGCGCCGATGTGGGGGCCGAGGGGGGTAATGGTCAACTTGTCGGTCATGGTCTTGCTCCATGTCTGGGGGCGTGAAGGCCCGATACCAATAGGAAAGGGGGGCGAAGGAAAGAGGTCAGCCTGTGGCTCATTGTCCTTCTCCATGCCAGGGGGTGAGCCTGCGCTGCAGGGCGCGCAGTCCCAGTTCCAGTACGAAGGCGATCAGGGCGATCACCAGGATGCCCGCCAGCACCACGTCGGTGGCGAGAAACTCGCCGGCGGATTGCACCATGAAGCCCACCCCCCGGGTGGCGGCGATAAGCTCGGCCGCCACCAGGGTGGACCAGCCCACCCCGAGCCCGATGCGCAGCCCGGTCAGGATGTCCGGCAGGGCGCCGGGCAGGATCACGTGCCAGAGCACCTGGGACCGGGATGCACCCAGCGCCTGCGCAGCCCGCACTCGCACCGCGTTGGCGCTCTGCACCCCCACCAGGGTCGCCAGGGCCACGGGCGCGAAGATGGCCAGATAGATGAGCAGCACCTTGGAGGTCTCGCCGATGCCAAACCAGATCACCATGAGTGGCAGGTAGGCGAGCGGCGGCACCGGGCGGTAGAGCTCAATGAGGGGATCCAGCACGCCGCGCACCGTGGGGGAGAGCCCCATGGCGATGCCCACCGTGATGCCAAAGAACGCCGCGGCAGCGAGCGCCACCAGGATGCGCCCCAGGCTGGCCCCCAGGTGTTGCCACAGGGTGGCATCCATAAAGCCCGTTG
Source organism: Aeromonas sp. ASNIH7 (assembly GCF_002903485.1). Lineage (NCBI taxonomy): Bacteria > Pseudomonadati > Pseudomonadota > Gammaproteobacteria > Aeromonadales > Aeromonadaceae > Aeromonas > Aeromonas sp. ASNIH7. Next base: position 518,884 of record NZ_CP026226.1, on the reverse strand, counting down.
GGCCTGCGATGGTGATGAGCTGTGCCAGCACCCGCTGTGGGGGTGGCAGGAACAGGGGATCGACCCAGCCGAAGTGTGCCACCAGCCACCACAGGGCCAGCAGCACGATCAGGGTGGCGAGGCTCAGGGTCAGACGGCGGGGCCGGGGCCAGCCCGCTGCCCGTGTGTGGGTGACATCCCGTTGCCGGGCGAGGGCGAGAGTCATGCAAAGGCCTCCCGCTCTGCGAACACCCGTTCCAGCACGTATTCACGGCGCTCGATGAAGGCCGGATCGGACTTGATGCTGCGGCAGGGCTCCCCGGCGGCGAAGCGGCGACCGAAATCCAGGGTCAGCCGCTCCGTCACCCGCCCGGGGGAGGGGGAGAGCAGCACCAGATCGGTGGCCATGAAGATGGCCTCCTCGATGTCGTGGGTGATGAGCAGCACCTGACGCCGGTGCTCGTGCCACAGGCGCAGCAGCAGAGTCTGCATCTGCTCCCGGGTGAAGGCGTCCAGGGCGCCGAAGGGCTCGTCCAGCAGGAGCAGGCGGGGCTGGGTGGCCAGGGCCCGGGCGATGCCGACCCGCTGGCGCTGGCCGCCGGAGAGCTGCCAGATGGCGCGATCGCCGGCCCCCTCCAGCCCCACCTGACGCAGCAGTGCCCGGGCCTGTTCGGTGCGTTCGGCACTGGGCACACCCGCCAGCTGCAGGCCGAGTGCCACGTTGTCTCGCACGTTGCGCCAGGGCAGCAGCCCCTCGCTCTGGAACACCACGCCGCGCTCGGCGCCGGGGCCGGTGACCGGCTTGCCCTCAAGGCTTATCTGGCCGTGGTGGCAAGGCTCGAAGCCCGCCACCAGGTTGAGGAGGGTCGTCTTGCCCGAGCCCGAGGGCCCCAGCACCACCATCAGCTCCCCCTCGGACAGGGAGAGGTTGATGTTGTCGAGCACCCGCCTGCCGGCGTACTCGGCGCACACATGAGAGAGCTGCAGCATGGTCGTCTCCTTGGATTTACTGGGCCACGGCTTTCACGAAGCGATCGGTCACGAACTGGCGGTAGTCCGAGGCGGCGTTCGCGACCTTGCCCTGGCTCTCGAGGAAGCGGGCGGTGTCGATGATGGTCTGGTTGACGAGGCGCCCGATCTCGGCACTCTGGGCCTTCGCATCGAGGTAGGTGTTGCCCTTCACCAGCGCGGGAACGTCCGCCTCGGGAACGCCGCTCAGTTTGGCCAGCTTGGCGAGGTTGTCCGGCTTGGTGAGCCAGCCGTCGGGGTTGGCCAGGTAGTCGCGCTGGGCGGCCAGGGTGCTGTTCACGAAGGCCTGCACCACTTCGGGGTGGGCCTTGGCAAAGTCCTTGCGCACTACCCAGACGTCCAGGGTCGGCGCCCCCCAGTCACCCACCTGGGCGGAGTCGGTCAGCACCTTGCCCTCCTTGGTGAGCTGGTTGAGGGCGGGGGCCCAGACATAGGCGCCGTCGATGTCGCCCCGCTGCCAGGCGGCGATGATGGCCGGTGGTTGCAGGTTGACGATCTGCAGCGTCGCGGGGTCGACGTTCCAGTGCTTGAGGGCCGCCAGCAGGCTGTAGTGGGTGGTGGAGGTATAGGGCACGGCGATGCGCTTGCCCGCGAGATCCTCGGGTTTTGCGAGCCCCTGCTTCACCACCAGGGCCTCGGACTCCCCGAGCTTGGAGGCGAGCAGGAACACCTCGATGGGCAGGTTCTGGCTCGCCGCCACTGCCAGGGGGCTGGAGCCGATGTTGCCTATCTGCACGTCGCCGGAGGCGAGCGCCCGTACCACGCTGGCGCCGCTGTCAAACTTGCGCCAATCCACGGTGGCGCCGCTCTCCCTGGCGAAGCTGTTGTCGGCCTGGGCCACCTTGGCAGGTTCGGCGGAGGTCTGGTAGGCCACGGTGACGTCGAGGGCCTGGGCGGACTGGCCGAGCAGCATGGAGGCCGCGAGCCACAGAGAGATGCCTTTTGCTGTCATGATGCACTTCCTTGTTGGGGGTGTTGGAAGCCACATCTTTATCTGAACATCCCCGGGGGCGAAGGAACGAGAAGGGTGCTCTCATGCCGTTTGGTTCTTAGAAAAAGAACGGTAAATCAATGATCTGATTGAGATATGCCAGAAAGTGGATAGCTTGCTCACCCGCCGTCTATCGGGTGGCTGGCGCAAGGGGCCAGCAGGTGCGTGCAGGGGCCAGCCACCAGGGGGCGCAGTGACTGGCAGGGGGAAGAGAGGAAAAGGCCCCGCCAGGGTGGCGGGGCCGGGGGATCAGCGCTCAACCAGCGGGGCCGAGCGGTAGCTCCACAGGCCATAGGTGCGCAGGGCGTCCCGGTAGATGCCAAGCAGCTCCTCCGGGCTCGCCTTGGCCAGGGCCGAGAGGGGCTTGTCCGGGTAGGCGACGCTGTCGATGCGGATGTTCGCCGGGCCGCTCTGCCAGCAGGCGATTTCCAGCAGGGTCTGGCCCCGGCGCACATGGCTCGCCGAGCTCACCAGGGTGGCGAACTCAATCTCGTGGCGGGCGAGGGCATAGCCGCTGTAGAGGGCGTTCTCCACCGTGCTGGTGGCGTAGTTCTCCTCGATGATGCGGGAGCGGTCGATGCCCTTTTTCGCCAGCCAGTCCGCCATCAGCTTGCCCTCGGTCTGGCGGTTCTGGGGCACGCCGCCGGTGAGGATGACGAGGGCCGCCGGATCGGCCTGGGCCAGGGCGCGGGTGGTCTCGAGGCGTCCCAGCAGGATGTCGTGCATGGAGCCATCGGGATTGAGGGCATAGCCCAGGGTGACGATGGCGCGGCGCCCCTTCTTCTCGCCCCGTCCCTGACGCTCCTTGAGGGGGGTGGCGACCACCCTGTCCACGGTGGCGAACAGTCGCTGCAAGTCGGCGGCGCGACCGGCATTGAGCTCACCGACCCGCTTGAGGTGGCCATCGGATTTGGCCTGGTTGCCCTTGAAGCGCTGCCAGGTGGCCAGATAGGTGTTGATGTCCAGATCGTCCGGGGCGGCGGTGAGGGCCTGCTCGAACAGGGCGATGGCCCTGTCCACGTTGCCGTTGTAGATCTGGGCGTTGGCCGCCGAGATGAGCAGATCGGTGCGATAGGGCTCGAGCTGGTGGGCCTCCAGCAGCAGGGTGGTCACCTGCTCCATGTTGCTCGGCATCTTGGCGGTGAAGCCCGCATCGGAGACCCGGGCGGGGGAGTGGAAGATGCGGGCGGCGTCTGCCAGCAGCTGATCCACCACCTGGCGCTTGCTGATGAACTGCTCGTAATTCTGCTCCTTTTGCAGGGAGCGCACCGGGGCGGCCCAGGCATCGGATGAGACAACGAGCGGCAGCGTCAGCAGGCTGGTGAGGGTCAGGGCAATCGCGGTTTTCTTCATCATGGGGCTCCCTCTGGGGTGCGGGGCGCGATGTCGTGGCTCGTCCCCTGAATGCTTTTCCAATAAAAACAGATGCTTGGTTTGCTGCCTACTCTACTCCCTTCCCGATGAAAAAAACGTGAACCGTTCCGGTTATCCCGATGCCCCCCCTCAGCGCAGCCCCAGACGTTCCTGCAGGAAGGCCAGCCAGGCCTCCACCTTGGCGGGCAGGTGGCGGCGCCTGGGATAGACGCACCAGATGCCGTGCTCGGGCAGGGCATGGTCTGGCAGGACGGGCACCAGCCGCCCGATGGCGAGATCCCGCGCCACGATGAAGTCCGGCATGTTGCCGATGCCAAGCCCCGCCAGCAGCGCGGTGTGGATGGCATCGCTGTTGTTGACCTCGAAATTGCCCCTGGGGGTGATGGCCACCTCCCCTTCGGGCCCGTGCAGCCGCCACTGGGTGCCGCCGCGAAACAGGGAGTAGAAGAGGCAGTTGTGGCGCTCGAGATCCGCCGGGGTGCGGGGCGTGCCGGCCTGCGCCAGGTAGGCGGGGGCGGCGCACAGGGTGCTGAGACAGGGGGCGAGGCGGCGGGCCACCAGGCTCGAATCCTCCAGCTCGCCGATGCGCACCGCCACGTCGAACCCCTCGGCCACCAGATCCTGCCGGGCGTCGCTCATCTCCAGCTGCAACTGCACCTCGGGGTGGAGGGCGAGAAACTCGGGGACAAGGGGGGCGATGTGGCGCCGGCCATAGACCATGGGCACCGTCACCCGCAGCAGGCCGCGGGGGACCGATTGCAGGGCGCCGATGGCATCTTCCCCGTCGCTGGCCAGGCGCACTGCATGGCGCACCGTCTCGAAGTAACGCTCCCCCGCCTCGGTGAGGGTGAGGGAACGGGTGGTGCGATAGAGGAGCTGGCAGCCGAGGGCCTGCTCGAGCTGGCTCACCTTCTTGCTCAGCACCGACTTGCTGAGGCCGAGCTGACGGGCGGCGCCGGAGAAGGTGCCCGACTCCACCACGGCGACGAAGGCGGGGAGCAGGGCGAAGGCTTCCTGGTTCATGTTGTTCTCGTTATGGAAACAATGTTGTTCCAGGAGGGTGGATTATCCTCAAATCAAAAACAATTTACCCTGCTCGTCAGTTCAACCAAGGAGCAACCCCATGATCCCCCCGCTTGTTGACCGCGGCCCCGGCCGCCCCGCCCTCGGCCAGACACTTGGCCAGACCCTGGGCGCCCTGGCCGCCTTCGCCGCCGGCCTGCTGCTGGCGCTGATGATCGCCCAGAACGGCGCCCTGTCCCGCGCCACCGACCCCTGGCTCGCGAGCTGGCTGGCCCACGGGGTCGGCACCCTGGTGGCCGGGCTTCTGTGGTGGCTCTCCCCGAGGCCCCCGACGCCGGAGGCGGCCCCGCCCTGGGCCTGGCTCGGCGGTCTGCCGGGGGCGCTCACCGTGGTGCTGGCGGCCCTCTGCCTCAACTCGCCCCTCGGCATGGCGGGCACCCTGGCCCTGCTGCTGCTCGGCCAGCTGCTGTTTGGTGCCCTGTGCGATGGCCTCGGCTGGCTCGGACTGGCTCGCCGCCGCCCCTCGGGGAAGGACGCGCTCGCCGCCCTACTGGTGCTGGCCGGCGCCCTGCTCATCGTGCTGCATTAGGAGAGACACCATGACCTTATTGATCCTGCTGGGACTGCTGAACGGCGTGGCGGTGAGCCTGTCGCGCACCCTCAATGGCCGCCTCGCCAGCGCCCGGGGCGCCATGACGGCGTCCCTTGCCAACCACCTTGTCGGCTTCGGGCTGCTCGGCGCCCTGCTCATCCTCAAAGGGGCACCCTGGGAGCGGCTCGTCGGGCTCGATCCCTGGCTGCTGCTCGGCGGGGTGCTGGGGGCGCTGTTCGTCGCCATCAGCAGTTGGGCCATCGGCCGGATCGGCGCCCTGGCCTGCGCCCTGCTCATCGTCACGGGCCAGCTGGCGGGGGGCGCCCTGCTCGATGCCCTGGCCGGACGGCTGGCTGCGAGCGATCTGCTCGGCATCCTGCTGGTGCTGGCGGGGGCTGCGCTGCAACGCTGGCAGGGCGGCAAGTCGCGATCCCGAGGGTGAGTGATGCGGTGATGGCCTGGGTAAACCGGCAGGGATGACAAGAGTGTCGCCCTGCCTGGATGCCAAAGGCGGCTCGCCTGCCGGATCAGGGCCCAGATGAAAAGGAAAAGGCGAAAGAAAGGGAGGGAAAGGAAGACAAAGGAAGGCAACAGAGAACAAAGAAAGAGAGGCGCCTGTCACCCTGGGCCGCCCTCAACAGCAGAACACCGGCGCAAGGCCGGTGTTCTGAACAGCATGGCGGCGGGCCCGGCGGGGCGCGCGGTCAGGGCCGCTTAGGCGTAGAAAGCCTCGACGGTACCCTTGACGGTGATCAGCATGGGGTTGCCGTAGCGATCCTTGGCCTTGGGGGAGGGGATCTTCACCCAACCTTCGCTGATGCAGTACTCCTCGACATTGGTGCGCTCCTTGCCGTTCACGCGAATGCCGATCTCGTGCTGGAAGCACTCCGCCACATGGTGCGGGCTGCGCGGGTTGGCCGCCAGACGGTCGGGCAGTGCAGGTTTGTTGTCGCTCATTTTATAGACCTGAGTGTGATAAAAAGTGGGTCATTGTAGGCAATGCCCGTCATGGGCTCAAGGCTGGGTTGCGTCCCATGGGGGGGGACTAGGTCTGGCTACAGTTGCAGCTCCGGCAACAGCGTCGCCTGCGCCTGAAAATGGTGGCAACGGCGCTCAACGTCGTCTCGGTAGCGTGCCAGATAAGCCAGTTCGGCGGGATTGTCTGTCTCGACTTGGGCGATGGCGGCATCAAGCTGATGCAGTATGTCGCTGGCCATCTTGTGCAAGGTCTGCTGCAACAGGCGTTTGGGCAGCTCGCATGCTTCGGCCATCTCCAGCAACTGCCATGCGTTGATCGCCTCGGGAGCAAACTCGTCGCCTATGGCCATGGCCAAATACTGGTTGAACTCGGGGTAAAGCCCCACATTGACCAGATCGTACCAGGGGGTGGGCGTCAGCCCTGCTTTTGATACGAAGAAGCTGTAGTTCTTGCCGTGGGCATCGTGGTTGTTGACGCAGAGGTTGAAGAGCAGCCATTGCAGCATGTCCAGTCTAGCCTGCGCCGGATTGACACAGAGGGCGCTGAGACTGAACAGCCGTGGCAGGCTCACCCCTTCCCGAATATGGGCCACGTCCCGCCCGTCACCGAAGTTGCGTTCATATTTTCGGGCGGCGGGAAACCCCAGTCCCTGACAGGCATCGATCATGTGACGACGGCGCACCCTCACGCCATCCTCGTCAAGGCGCCGATCGAACCGTTCCACCAGCAAGCCTCGGTGGGACTTATCGCCTTGGCCGACCCTGTGCAGTTCGATCCGCGCCACCGGCATGCCCAGTAACGCCGCCAGCCGCATGGTCACAAACTCATTGATCACCAGATGAGGATGGTGCTCGAACTTGAGGAGGTGGGTGGAACAGAGCTCGCCCTCGCCAAATCCCAGCGTCCCCTCGAGTCGCAGCAGGTTGAGCTTGGCCTGCACGCCCGCAACCGAGAGGCGGGGGCGACCATCCCAGACTTCCAGCGGCCAGATCTCGGGCTGTTCGAGGCGCAGCAACAGCTCTTCCGGGGTGATGGGGCGAAACCGGGTGGGGACGTCGGGCTCTGCGGGCAGGGTAAAGGTGACCGCCCCGGAGACATCGCGACCGATGCCGTGGATCAGGGCAAAGAGATTGCTGCGCGAAACGGAGAGCGCCTCAATCAGATGGTCCAGCCCGCGATTTTCAGGCAGCAAGTTGCCGAGATACGCCCGGATCTGGGCGCTGCTGGCCGAACCATCCAGCGCCAGCGGGGGAGAGAGCGGGAATCCGCGCGCCTGCCACTCAGGTGTATAGCCGAGCTGAAACGCATCCTGGCTGGAGTCATACTCGAGATGGCCGATCAGCTGGTTACCCAGCCGAAGTTCAAGCCGATGGTGCTCAGAACCACTCATCATCACCGACCTCTGGTTGGCTGTTGCCGCTCGTTACCTGTGAGCCCGCTTCCTGCACCAGTTGCAAGTGCAGCCCCAGCGCCTTCATCACCTGCAGCAGGGTCGAGAGGTAGACATCACCCCCCTTTTCAATCTTGATCAGGGTCTTCTTGGAGATGCCGCACAGTGAGGCCGTCACCTCCTGGGTCATCCTGGCGGCCTTGCGTCTCTCGCGGATCGCCAGCCCCAGGGAGGCGGGATCCAGTTCTTTCGGGCCGGTTTGCAACGATGCATCTGCCATCATGATCACGAAAAAAAGTGTAGGTTGTTACACCTTAACCCATGGCGTGAGAATACATCAATCAAATGTGTACGATGGTGCACTTTTGATGGTTCTGGTACTGGTTGCAAGATAAAAGTGTAGAGGAGTCTACAAAGCTGTTGGCGATTCACATAGTTACAACACTATCTCCTCCGCAGTGGAGTAGGGACTAGTGTCTGGATGTATGGAGTTAAATCCGATCACATCGTAAGTCAATTTTTAATAAAGATTCATATGGTAATGCCGATAGTAATTGAAGACTAGATTGAATCTTAGACTCTGCGGCAAGGACACTATGTTACTCTCAATTCGCACCAATAGTACTGCAATAGCTGCACAACGTAATCTTAGTAGTCTGATGGGGTCTTTTGACTCATCTCTCAAGCGTTTATCTTCGGGCTTGCGTATCAACAGCGCAGCAGATGATGCTGCGGGACTTCAGATCAGTAATCGTCTGACAAGCGAAATCAATGGTAGCAATGGAGCGATTCGAAATATCAATGATGCCATCTCCGTTATCAATGTTGCTGATGGGGCAATGGACGAGTCGATGAATCTCATGCAGCGTATGCGTACACTTGCTCTGCAGGCTGGTAGTGGCATCAATTCGGCAGATGACCGGGCAGCACTCAATATGGAGTTCCAGCAGATGCGTTTGGAAATGGATCGGATCGCAACCAAGACAACTTTTGCTGGACAGAGCCTATTGGCCGGGACATATGAAGGGGTGTTTTCTATAGGAGCTTATGCAGGTCAAAACATGGTCATCACAGATATGAATGCGCAAACCAAAAACCTTGGAGAAATGGTTTGGCAGTCTCGCAGTCCAACCAGCAGTAAACCTGGTGCTCTCAGCATTGATGGTCTTCAGTTAGGTGCCCAACCTATCACACTCAACGGCGTGACGTTCGACACAAACTATCCAACGCTAGAAGCGTTTGTTGCTGACATCAATAGCACTAGCTTCCCAAATAACCAGAGCCCGATAGAAGCTGTACAGCACCCATTCTCGGTAAGATCGTCAATCGATCTGTCCACTCTTCCTTCCTATATCGATATCGAAGGACAGACGGTGGATTTGACAACGGGCATCGACATGACTGGCTGGGATCCTGTGAACCCCACGTCGGAAAATAGTTGGTTGATGGCAACGGTCGTCCATCGGATCAACATTGCGGCACAATCTGCAGGTCTTGGATTTTCCGTCAGTGGTTCGTATAACAACAACCCTGCTAATAATCAGCTTACGATACATAGCTCTCAAGGAAATAGCCTTACTCTGGCAAATGGCAGCATTCATCCACCCCAGCCACCCCAGCCTGCACCTCCGGCTCCTCCTATTCCACCAATCTCTGCTAATCCGTCACTTTCTGCCCTTCTCACGGATGTGAGTAGTACAACTTATATTGGACAACTTGAACTGAGCTCATCAGGTACTCGATATTCAAATATTGATATGGAAGGTAACACGTTGGGCTCTCTTGGATTTTTCCTTCAAGATAAGCAGAAATATACAGTCGATAACATTGATGTGCTGAGCGAGAGCAACGCCAGTCGTGCTATTAGGACCCTGGATGCAGGCATGAAGCAGCTTGGCGTACAGCGATCCCAGATTGGCGCTCAGGCTAACTCACTCGAAGCGAGAGGGCGTAGTTTGAGTACGAGCCATGAAAATCTGAGTGCTGCTCGCGCACGGATTCGGGATGCTGACATAGCGAGTGAGTCTGCACGCATGGTTCGGGTGCAGATCATGCAGCAGGCCAGTGCCAGTATATTAAGTCAAGCTAACAGTCGTCCCAAATTAGCGCTGAGCTTGTTGCAGTGAGATAGCACCAAGGATTAGTTTATCCTGATTACCCATGATTAGCAGTCACCACGAGCTGTACTGATCTTACGTACAGTTACTGAGGTGCGAGATCATGGCCAAAAGCAAAATCCAATTCCAGAAAGGCTACAGCCTGTTTGAGTTTCTCAAGGACTATGGCACTGAGGCTCAGTGCGAAAATGCGCTGTTCACTTGGCGTTTTCCTAACGGCTTTGTCTGCCCTGAATGTGCCAACAAGACCTGTTGTCGCCTGAGAAGGCGGCCACGTGTGTGGCAATGCAATCACTGCCGTCACCAGATGTCATTGACTGGAAATACGATTTTCGCAAACACCAAGCTCCCACTGACCAAGTGGTTTCTGGCAATGCACCTGTTGTCACAAACCAAAACAGGCTTGTCAGCGATGGAGCTAAAGCGCCAGTTGGGCGTCAAATATGACACCGCCTGGATGCTCAAGCACAAGCTGCTGCAAGCCATGAAAGAGTCCGATGACAAGCAGCCCATCAGCGGCATCATTCAGCTCGATGATGTCTACTGGGGTGGCGAGCGCCGTGGTGGCAAACGGGGTCGGGGCGCGGCAGGCAAGACGCCGTTTGTGGCAGCAGTGGCCCTGAACAAGGAAGGACATCCAATCAAGATGCGGATGACGGTGGTCGATGGTTTCAAAACCAAGTCCGTTGCTGATTGGGCAAAACGGCATATTGCCAGTGGTAGCGCGGTGATATCCGATGGATTGGCCTGTTTCAAAGCGGTCAAGGAGGCCAATTGTGAGCACCTGGGTGTTGTCATCGGGGGCAACCTGGACTGGCTGGATCATCCGGCATTCAACTGGGTAAACACGATGATAGGAAATGTGAAAAACTCGCTGCGGGGCAGTTGCCATACGCTCGGAGCGAAGCATTTACCAAGGCATCTTGCGGAATACTGCTTCCGGTTTAATCATCGTTTTGACCTCAAGAGCATGTTGGTTGAATTGGGGCATGCAGTCGTGGCAAGCCCTCCGATGCCATATCGGCTCTTGAAGCTGGCTGAGGGTCATGGGTAATCAGGTAGTTTATTGTGAAATGCTCATGGGGGTGATTTTCGTTATCACGATAAACTGTAAGGTATATGATGCCTTTTCGAGGGGATGACCGATGCACTCATCATAGATACAGATGGTATGAAAGTCTCTTTTGATGAAAATACGTGCAGAGTCAATATATTCGTCATTAAGCCTAACACTTTAAGCTTAGTGTTGGATTATCTGATTGTTTAGTTCTCAAGTGTTCTTCTTGCCTTCCCAAGAAACGGTACAACGATGTTAATGATCATAACAAATACGAAATAGAAAGGGAGCCGGTTAGGCTCCCTTTGGTACGCTGATATCATTATGGCTGAGGCGGATACGCAGCCGGACCATTCACGGCCAAGGGCATGTGGCCAGTGCGCCCCTTATCGATTGGTCGCGGCCTTCATCCCTTCCACAAACTCCTTCAGACGGGTGAGCATATGCTCCGGGTTCTTGTGGTGGGTCTCGATGATCTTCACCACTGCCGAACCCGAGATGGCGCCGGCGGCGCCAGCCTTGATGGCATCGCGTACCTGGGCCGGTTCGCTGATGCCAAAGCCGAGCAAGGCGGGGGGGGCGTTGAACTCGCGCAGGGAGTTGATGAGGCCCTCCACCGGCATGCCGGCCTTGGTCTCGGCACCGGTCACGCCGGCGCGGCTCACCAGATAGGTGTAACCGGAGCCGAGCTCGGCAACGGCCTTGAGCGTCTCGGTATCGCCGTTGGGCGGGGCGATAAAGATGCTGTCGATGCCGAACTTGTCGGCGGCCGCCTTGTAGGGTTCGCACATCTGCACCGGCACGTCCGCCACCAGCACGGAGTCCACCCCTGCCTGCTGGCACTTCTCGTAGAAGCCGTCGATGTGGCGCACATAGACCAGGTTCGCGTAGACCAGGAGGCCAATGGGCAGCTGTGGGTACTTGGCGCGGATGCGGGCGAGCAGGCCGAAGCAGTCGTCCGGGGTGGTGTGGCTGGCAAAGGCACGCAGGGCAGCACCCTGAATGGTGGGGCCGTCTGCCACCGGATCGGAGAAGGGAATGCCGAGTTCGAGGGCGTCGGCGCCCCCTTCGACCAGGGCATCGACGATGGCCAGGGACAATTCGGGGGTGGGGTCACCCAGCATCACGAACGGCACGAAGGCGCCCTGATTGGCCTTGTCCAGACGGGAAAAGAGTTGTGCGTAACGGTTCATGACAAGGTTCCTTCTTTTTCAAAGATGTCGGCAACGGTGAAGATGTCTTTGTCGCCACGGCCGGAGAGGTTGACGATGAGCACCTGCTCTTTTTCCGGTTCACTGCGGGCCATCTTGAGGGCATGGGCCAGGGCGTGGGAGGACTCCAGCGCCGGGATGATGCCTTCGGATTTGGCCAGCTCCTGGAAGGCGTCCAGCGCCTCCTTGTCGGTCACCGAGGGGTACTCGGCGCGGCCGATGGCGGCCAGGTGGGCGTGCTGGGGGCCGACGGAGGGGAAGTCCAGCCCCGCCGAGACGGAGTAGGACTCCTGGATCTGGCCCTGGTTGTCCTGCATCAGGAAGGAGTGCATGCCAAAGAAGACCCCCTTGCTGCCGTGACCCAGCGGCGCGCCGTGCTCGCCGCTTTCGATGCCGTGACCACCGGGTTCGACCCCGATAAGGCGCACGGAAGGCTCATCGATAAAGTCCGCAAACATGCCGATGGCATTGGAGCCGCCGCCGACGCAGGCGATCACCGCATCGGGCAGGCGCTCTTCTTTTTCGAAGCACTGGGCCTTGGCCTCTTCCCCGATCATCTTCTGGAACTCCCGCACGATAGTGGGGAAGGGGTGGGGGCCAGCGGCGGTACCGAGCAGGTAGTGGGCGGTTTCATAGTTGGCAGCCCAGTCCCGCAGCGCCTCGTTGCAGGCATCTTTGAGGGTGCTGGAGCCGGAGTGCACCGGGATCACGGTGGCACCCATCAGCTTCATGCGAAACACGTTGGGCTTCTGGCGCTCGCAATCCTTGGCGCCCATATAGACCCGGCACTTGAGGCCGAGCAGGGCGCAGGCCAGCGCAGTGGCCACACCGTGCTGACCGGCGCCGGTCTCGGCGATGATCTCGTGCTTGCCCATGCGCTTGGCAAGCAGGGCCTGACCCAGCACTTGGTTGGTCTTGTGGGCGCCGCCGTGCAGCAGATCTTCACGCTTGAGGTAGAGGCGGGTCTTGGTGCCCTTGGTCAAATTGCGGGTGAGGGTGAGCGGTGTCGGGCGACCGGCGTACTCGGTCAGGAGCGCCTGAAACTCGGCGACGAAAGCCGGATCATCCTTGGCATCGACGAAGGCCTTCTCCAGCTGGAGCAGGGCGGGGATGAGGATCTGGGGCACATACATACCGCCAAATTCGCCGAAAAACGGGTTGAGCAGGGTCATAGACTATTCCTTGTATTTATAGGCTTAAGCGATTCATTCATTTGGTGCATGTGTTTAGCGGGTTCGCAGCGCTTTTTCACAGTTGGCGCAGGGCACCAAAGGCGGCCGCCAGCTTGTGGGCATCCTTCCTGCCCGGGGCACTCTCCACCCCGGAGTTGAAATCAAGGCCCACACAGCCCACCCGGGCGGCCTCGAGGGCGTTGTCGGGGTTGAGCCCCCCTGCCAGCATCAGTTTGCTCTTGTCGAGCCCGGCCAGCAGAGTCCAGTCGAACGCCTGACCGGTGCCGCCGCTCTGGCTGCCGACTTTCGTATCCAGCAGCAGGCGATCCGCCGGGTAGTCGAGGGCGGGCAGGGGCTCGCCACTTGTGACTCCAACCGCTTTCCAGATCTGGCAGCCTGCCGGCAGCAGCGCGCGCAGTGCCTCGACATAGGCGGCATCTTCATCCCCGTGCAGTTGCACGGCGGCGAGCCCCAGCGCATCCACCGTCTTGGCGATGGTGGCGGGCTGGGCATTGTGAAACACCCCGACGTAAGAGAGCGCCGCACCCGCCATCACGGCGCGGGCGGCGGGAATGTCCACGTAGCGCGGGCTTTTCGCCACAAAAATGAGGCCGCCGAACACGGCGCCCGCCTGATGGGCGGCGGCGGCGTCCTCGGGACGGGTCAGGCCGCACACCTTGTTCTGGCCGAGCACGAGCTTGCGTACCGCGGCCTCCAGATCCGGCTCCGCCATGAGGGAAGAGCCCACCAGGAAGCCCTTGGCGTGGTGGCGCAGGGCCGCCACCTGGGCGCGGTGGTTGATGCCGGATTCGCTGATCACCACCCGATCCCCCGGGATCCTGGCCGCCAACTGCTGAGTGCGGGCAAGATCGACGCTCAAATCCCGCAGATCCCGGTTGTTGATGCCAATCACCGGGGCGCCGAGGTCGATGGCGCGGGTCAGCTCCTCCTCGTTGCTCACCTCGGTGAGCACCCCGAGGCCCAACTCTTTCGCCACGTTGAACAGGGCGCGATACCCCTCGTCGGTGAGCACGGAGAGCATCAAGAGGATGGCGTCCGCCTGATAGTGGCGGGCCAGATAGACCTGATAGGGGTCAATCATGAAGTCCTTGCAGAGCACCGGCTGCTGGACGCGGCCCCGTACCCGGGGCAGGAAGGCAAAATCCCCCTGGAAGAACTTCTCGTCCGTCAGCACCGAGATGGCGGTGGCGTAGTGGCCATAGATGTCGGCGATGGCCTCCGGGCTGAAGTCATTCCGGATCAAGCCCTTGGAGGGGGAGGCCTTCTTGCACTCCAGAATGAAGCGGGTGGAGCCTTGGCGCAGATCCCCCTCGAAGTCCCGATCGCTCGGGGTCAGCGCGTCCTGGAAGCTCGCCAGGGGCTGGCTCTCCTTGCGGGCGGCGACCCACTCCTGCTTGGCCGCCACGATCTTGCCGAGAATGGTCTGGCTGATGGAGGCCATGTTCAGAAAGGCGTGGGGAGCAATGACATCTGACATCTCGTTATCCTTGCGAAGCTGGCTGTTGCCCGTCGGGCGTTCTGGGTGAGTGCCCCTGGGGCACGCTGTGGTGGTGGCTGACATCATGCCTCCTGATGGCTCAGGGTGGCGAGATCCCTGGCGAGGAGGGCGGCCTGGCCGCTTGCCAGCACCGCCAGCACCCGGGCGGCGGCCTGCCGAAAGTCCGGGGCCTCGCCCGCCATGACCAGGAGCGGCGCCACGTTGGCGGCGATGGCGGCGTTGTGGGCCGGGCTGCCGCGCCCTTCCAGGATGGAGGCGGTGATGGCGCGGTTCTCCTCGGGCTCACCGCCCTGGATGGCGCTGACCGGGTAGGTGTCGAGGCCAAAGTCCGCCGGGGTGAGCAAGTACTCGCGAATTTCGCCGTCGCGGATCTCCGCCACCTGGGTCGGGCCGTGGATGGCAATCTCGTCGAGACCGGCGCCGTGCACCACCATACCGGTTTTCAGGCCGAGTGCCAGCAGGGTTTCGGCGATGGGGCGCACCAGCTCGGGGGCATAGACCCCCATCAGCTGGAAGCTGGGACGAGCGGGGTTGATGAGCGGCCCCAGCACGTTGAACAGGGTGCGGGTCTTGAGGGCCTGGCGCACCGGCATGGCGTGGCGTACCCCGGCGTGGTACTGGGGGGCGAACAGGAAGCAGACCCCGAGCTCGTCCAGGCAGCGACGGGCCTGGGCCGGGCTCATGTCGAGCTTGATGCCCATTTTATCGAGCAGATCGCTCGACCCCGACTTGCTCGAGACCGAGCGGTTGCCGTGCTTGGCCACTTTCAGGCCGCAGGCGGCGGCCACCAGGGCCGAGGTGGTGGAGACGTTGATGGTGTTGAGGCCGTCCCCTCCGGTGCCGACGATGTCGCAGAAGGCATAGTCCGGGCGCGGGAAGTCGCGCGCTTCGGCCAACAGCGCCTCGGCGGCGCCGGCGATCTCCTCCGGGGTCTCCCCCTTGATCTTGAGGGCGGTCAAAAGGCTCGCGAGCACGATGGGATCCACTTCACCACGAACCACCTGGCCGAAGGCGTCGCGGGCGGCGTCGCGGGTGAGAGACTGACCCTGATAGAGGGTGTTGAGATGTTGATGCATGGTCTCTTCCTTACCGCACGTGGCTTTCTGGACGGGTGACATGGGCGAGGGCCTGGGTGAGCAGGCGGGCCCCTTCGCTGGTCATGATGGATTCCGGGTGGAACTGGAAGCCCAGCACCCGCTCGTCACGCTGCTCGATGGCCATGGGCATGCCCTGATAGTGGGCAATCACCTGCAACTCTTGTGGCACATAGGTGGCCACCAGGGAGTGGTAGCGGGCCACCGGCAAGGGGCTCGGCAGCCCCGCGAAGGCGCCATGGCCGTTGTGCTCGATGAGGGAGCGCTTGCCGTGAACGATTTCCCCCGCCGCTCCGACGGTGCCGCCGTAGGCTTCGCACAGGGCCTGATGACCGAGGCAGATGCCGAGGATGGGCACCCGGCCCCGGGCCAGCTTGATGAGATCGATGAGGCAGCCCGCCTCATGGGGGGCGCCCGGCCCCGGGGAGAGCACCAGCACGGCGTCCCCTTCGCAGGCGTCGATCTCCTGCATGATGCGGCTCGCAGGCAGGCTGTTGCGGTAGATGCGCACCGGGTAGCCCAGGGTGCGGAACTGGTCGACGAGGTTGTAGGTAAACGAGTCGAAGTTGTCGAGCAGGAAGATGTTAGTCATGGCTCACGTCCTTGTGTTGTTCCTGCTGGGCGCTGAGGGCCTGCAGGGAGGTGCCATGGCTGGCAGCGATGGCGGCCAGCACGGCCGCCGCCTTGGCGCGGGTCTCGTCCGCCTCGGCCTGGGGTTTGGAGTCATAGACCACCCCGGCGCCGGCCTGGACATGGGCGACCCCCTCTTTCACGAAGGCGGAGCGGATGACGATGCAGGTGTCCATTTCTCCTGCGCCGTTGAGGTAACCCACGGCGCCGCCGTAGCTGCCGCGACGCTTGCCTTCCACCATGCGGATAAGCTCGCTGGCGCGCAGCTTGGGGGCACCGGTCAGGGTGCCCATGTTCATGCAGGCCTGGTAGGCGTGCAGGGCGTCAAGGTCGGCGCGAAGGGTGCCCACCACCCGGGAGACCAGGTGCATGACGTGGCTGTAGCGATCCACTTTCAGCAGATCCTTGACGTAGCGGGTACCGGGGGCGGAGATGCGGGCGATGTCGTTGCGGCCCAGATCCACCAGCATCAGGTGCTCGGCCACCTCTTTCTCGTCCTGACGCAGCTCCAGCTCGATGCGGCCGTCCAGATCCAGGTTGATGCTGCCGTCCGGGTTGAGGCCGCGGCGGCGGGTGCCGGCGATGGGGTACATCTCCACCTGGCGGCTGTTGGCGCAGAACTTGACCGCGCTCTCGGGGGAGGCGCCAAACAGGGTGAAGCCCTCGTCCTGCACGTAGAACATGTAGGGGCTGGGGTTGGTCTGCTTGAGGCGGCGATAGGCGGCGACGGGATCCGGGCAGGGGAGGGAGAAGCTGCGGGACGGCACCACCTGGAAGATGTCACCACGGCGGATGAAGCCCTTGAGCTTCTCGACCTCGGCGCAGAACTGCTTGTCCCCCTTGTCGACGGCCAGGGCGCCGGTCAGCGGCGCCGTGCCCTGCGGCGCAGGCAGCGGCTGCTGACAGGCCTGTTTGAAGGACTCGAGGCGAGCGGTCAGGCGGGCGTAGCGCGCGTCCAGCTGCTCATCCTCTTCGCCGCCGAACAGGCAGGCCAGCAACTGGGTACTCTGCTTGATGTGGTCGATGGTGATCAGGGTCTCGGCCACATAGAAGCAGTAGTCAGGGCAGTCGTTGCTCCCCTCTGGCACCTCGGGCAAGTCTTCAAAGGAGGCGATGAGGTCGTAGGCGAAGCTGCCCGCCATGAAGAGGGCCTCTTTGCCCTGCTGGCATTGCAGCTCCCGCTGCAGGGTGCGCAGCACGTCCAGCACGCTGCTGCCCTTGAGGCGGCTGTCTTCGTCAAGCTCCCGATCGGACGCCGGGAAGTCGAGGTGCAGCTCGTCCGCCACCCGGGTCTGGGTGATGACGGCGGGCAGGCGCTGCTCCAGCAGGCGCAGCAGGGCGGCGCCGTTGTCGCCGAGGGGGCGCACCTGCACGGCGCGGCCGCGGCACTCGATGCGCAGGCAGGCGTCCACCAGCAGCAGGCTCTGGGTGCCGGCCTTGGAGTCGATCTCCACCGATTCGAGCAGCAGGTTGTTGGGTCTGTCCTGGCAGAGTCGTGTATAGAGTGCCAGGGGGTCTGTCACATAGGGGGCATTGAGCCGGATGGTATCGAATTCGCCCAGGGGCAAACGGGTCTTGTTGCCTGTCATAATGCCTTCCCTTGCATGTGTTGTGTGTCACCGATGGTCATGGCGCTGTCTCTCTTGAAAATGGGTCGGGTTCGGGTCACGTCAGCGAGTTCGCCATCGCCATGTCAGTGTGCTTCTCTGAATTGTCGGTTTCATCACAGGTCCATTTGCCGGATAATAAAAAAGCCCGCTGGGGTCAGCGGGCTTTTTCTTTGGGTTCTTAACTTGCTGTCAGATTACAGGTACAGCAACGACCACACGCCCGCATGTCAGGGAGTGTGCCACCACCAGATGGTCAGGATGGAAGTCGCTTGCATGAGATTGAGTCCTGTAAAAAGATGTTTGCAATGAAGTGCCTACAGAAAACGATAAAGCCGCGGCCAAGTCAAGTCGCTTTTTTGCCGGCCTTTTCCAGGCAGGTCCCAAACAAGAGCGAAACACGCCGATGAGATTCGATCTTCATTGCCACACCACCGCCTCGGACGGGGTGCTGAGCCCCGCCGACCTGGTGCGCCGCGCCGCCGAAAAAGGGGTGGAGGTGTTAGCGGTCACTGACCACGATACCCTCGACGGGCTTGAGGAGGTGCGCCAGACCATCTCGGCTGACCAGTTGCCACTGCGCCTGGTGAGCGGGGTGGAGGTCTCCACCGGGTGGGAACATCACGAGATCCACATCGTGGCCCTCGGGGTGGATGAGAAAAATCCCCAGTTGCTCGCCTTTCTGGCAGGGCAGCGGGCTCGCCGGGAGGCGCGCGCCGAGGAGATCGGGCGTCGTTTGGAGAAGTGCCTCATCCCGGGCACCTATGAAGAGGCCAAGCAGCTCGCCGGTGACGCCGCCGTGACCCGGGCCCACTTTGCCCGGGTGCTGGTGGCGCGCGGGGTGGCCGACAATATGCAGAAGGTGTTCAAGAAGTACCTGAGCCGGGGCAACAAGGGCTATGTGCCCGCCGAGTGGCCCGGGATGGGGGAGGCCATCGAGGCCATCCACGCCGCAGGCGGGCTGGCGGTGCTGGCCCACCCGAGCCGCTACAATCTCACCGCCAAGTGGATCAAGCGGCTGCTGGTGGCCTTCAAGGCCGTCGGGGGGGATGCCATGGAGGTCTCCCTGCCCCAGCAGAGCCCACAGGAGCGGGCGAATCTCGGCCAGTGGGCCAGGGAGCACGATCTCTATATTTCGGTGGGGTCCGATTTTCACTTCCCCTCCAACTGGACCGAGCTTGGCCGCCACCTCTGGCTCCCCAAGGAGGGGATGCCGCTGTGGCTCGGTCACCCCGGTCATTTCGGGCTCACCCCCGAGGAGCATGCGGGCCTGCTGGCCAGCCGCTGACCCCCGGGCCGGCATCTTTGATGCAGGCGAGTCTGCGTCAAACAGGTTAAGGTAGTGTCATGGGCCAAGGGGCCCTTGACCATGAAGCGGGCAACGAGCGTGCCCCCTATCGCGAGAAGAGCATATGAGTCAGCATTTTTACGTACATCCCGACAATCCCCAGGTTCGCCTCATCAGCCAGGCGGTGCAGATCCTGCAAAACGGCGGCGTCATCGTCTATCCCACCGACTCCGGCTACGCCCTGGGCTGCCAGATGGGCAACAAGGATGCTTTGGAGCGCATCTGCCGCATCCGTCGCATCGAGCCGAACCACGACTTCACCCTGGTGTGCCGTGATCTCTCGGAGATCTCCACCTATGCCAAGGTGGACAACACCGCCTTCCGGCTGGTCAAGAACAACACCCCCGGGCCCTACACCTTCATCTTCAAGGCCACCAAGGAGGTGCCGCGTCGCCTCATGAACGAGAAGAAGAAGACCATCGGCATCCGGGTCCCGGCCAACAACATCGCGCTGGCCTTGCTCGAGGCCCTCGGTGAGCCGCTGCTCTCCACCACTCTGATCCTGCCGGGCTCCGAGATGGCGGAGTTCGACCCCGAGGAGATTGCCGACAAGCTCGGCAAGCAGCTGGATCTGGTGGTCAACGGCGGGTATTTGGGCGAGCAGCCCACCACTGTGGTGGACTTCTCCGACGACGAGCCCGTGCTGCGTCGCCGCGGTGCCGGGGATCCGACGCCGTTTGAGTGATCTTGCCGACCCCGTGCCCGCGCTGACAACCCCCGCGGGCACGACGGGGGAGGCTTCCCTTCCCCCGCCCATCGCCACCGTGCTGGGGCAGCCCTACCATGAGCTGCCCCAGGACTTGTTCATCCCCCCCGATGCGCTGGAGGTGTTTCTCGACACCTTCGAGGGGCCGCTGGATCTCTTGCTCTACCTGATCCGGCGCCAGCAGCTCGACATCCTCAACCTGCCCATCCTGCAGATCACCGCCCAGTACATGGAGTACGTGGATCTGATGCAGGGTCTCAACCTCGAGCTGGCGGCGGAATACCTGCTGATGGCGGCCTGGCTCGCGGAGATAAAGTCCCGCTTGCTGCTGCCCAAGGCCCCGGAGCTGGAAGACGAGGAGGAGGGGGAAGACCCCCGCGTCACCCTCATTCGTCGCCTGCAGGAGTACGAGCGCTACAAGCTGGGGGCGGAGCGGGTCAATGCCCTGCCGAGGGTGGAGCGGGAGATCTTCGTCGCCGCCGCCATGGCGCCGGATTTTGGTGCCTTGAAGCCATTGGCGCCCGATGTTTCTCTGGTTGAACTCGCCCTTTACATGCAAAGTGTGGTAAAACGCGCGACTCATTTTGAACATCACCAGATCCGCCGCGAGCAGATCCCGACCCGGGTACGGATGGCGGAGATCCTCGCCATGCTCTCCCTGGGCCAGACCCTGCGCCTGGAGCAGGTGCTGCGGGCCGAGGAGGGGCGCATGGGGGTGCTGGTGACCTTCCTGGCCCTGCTGGAGCTGTGCAAGGAGCAATTGATCTGGATCTTGCAGGCGGAGCCCCTGGGCCCCATCCATTTTGCCCTGGCCAGTCAGGGGAAAGGGGAGGAGCATGAGCATCTACACTGAGCGAGGGGCGGCGCCAGGGGCGCGGACCCGGGAGGTCCACCGTGGCGCTGCCTGCTGAACGATTGAAGACCCTGATCGAGGCGGCGATCTTCGTGGCGGGGCGTCCCCTCACGGTGAGCGAAATCAAGGGCAGCGTGCTCTCGGACTACCCGGTCACCGGCCGCTATGTCCAGCTGCTGCTGGCAGAGCTCAGACAGGATTACAGCGAGCGGGGGGTCGAGCTCAAAGAGGTGGCCTCCGGCTGGCGTTTCCAGGCCCGCCAGGAGTATGCCGAGGAGCTGTCGCGCCTGTGGAGCGAGCGAGCTCCCCGTTATTCCCGCGCCGTGATGGAGACGCTGACGCTGATTGCCTATCGTCAACCCATCACCCGGGCGGAGATAGAAGCCATCCGCGGGGTGGCGGTGTCGAGCCAGATCGTCAACACCCTCAAGGAGCGTGGCTGGGTGCGCAGCATCGGCCACAAGGAGGTGGCGGGTCGCCCCGAGCTGCTCGCCACCACCCGTGAATTTCTGGACTATTTCAACCTGCAGAGTCTGGAGCAGCTCCCCGAGCTGGATCCCGAGCTGCAGGCCCCCTTGTCGCTCATGCCGGGCGAGGGCGGTGACGGTCAGCCTCTGGCAGGCCGTGCTGAGCATGAACATGGTGGGGAGGCCAACGGGGCCTTCCCACAAGAGCCAAGGTTGTCCGCGATGTCGGCGGGCAGCGATCAACAATCAGGTAAACCCGATGAGTGAAAAACTGCAAAAAGTATTGGCCCGCGCGGGTCAAGGCTCCCGTCGTGAGATGGAGGCCCTGATCACCGCAGGTCGGGTCAGCGTGGATGGCAAGGTCGCCACGCTGGGGGATCGCGTCGAAGTGAACGCCGTGATCCGGGTGGATGGCCACCAGGTCAAGACCCGCGCCGCAGAGGAAGTGATCTGCCGCGTGCTGGCCTACCACAAGCCCGAAGGGGAGATGTGCACCCGCCACGATCCGGAAGGACGTCCCACCGTGTTTGATCGTCTGCCCAAGATGGATGGCGCCCGCTGGATAGCGGTCGGCCGCCTCGACGTCAACACCTCAGGCCTCTTGCTGTTCACCACCGACGGCGAGCTGGCGAACCGCCTGATGCACCCGAGCCACGAAGTGGAGCGGGAATACGCGGTGCGGGTCTTTGGCGAGATCACCGAAGCCATGCTGCAGCGCCTGCGCAAGGGCGTGCAGCTGGAAGACGGCATGGCCAAGTTCAACAAGATCAAGCCCGCCGGTGGCGAGGGGCTGAACCAGTGGTTCAACGTCACCCTGACCGAGGGCCGCAACCGGGAAGTGCGCCGCCTGTGGGAGTCCCAGGAAGTGCAGGTGAGCCGCCTGATGCGTATCCGCTACGGCGACGTCAAGCTGGATCGCGGCATCCCCCGCGGCGGCTGGCAGGAGCTGAAACTGCCCGAAGTGAACTACCTGCGCGGCCTGGTCAACCTGCCCAACGAGACCGAGTCCAAGGTCGATTTGCAGCAGGATGGCAAGAGCACCCGCCACAAGCAGGCCGCCCAGATCCGTCGCGCCGTGAAGCGCCACAAGGAGATGCAGGGCAAGGAGCCGCGCGCCCGTGCCACCACCGCCCGTCGCAAGCCGACCTCCTCCACCCGCAATTCCGGCACCGGCAGCAAGTAAGCCGCCGCCACGGGCCGCTCGCCCCGGACACGCCACAAGCCCGCACCCCAAGGTGCGGGCTTTTTTGTTTTCTGTTCCTGCCGGGCTCCTTGAGACTGAATCGCACAGGGGAGAGAAAGGGCCAGACAAGCTCCTCCCCCTTTTGAAGGGGGAGGCTGGGAGGGGGTGAGTAGTTGTTATGCTGACAGGGGTCATAGTCGGAGGAATACTGTCATGAACGAGAAGCCAGTTCGTGTTTTCAACCGCGAGGCCACGCTGGATAAACGGCGTGAACAGCGAAACAATCCAACAGAGCCTGAACGGCGATTGTGGCAGGCGCTTCGGGCTGGGCAACTCGGAGTCAAGTTTCGCCGACAGCAAGGTATAGGCCCATACATTGCGGATTTTTACTGCCCCGGGCGGTTGTTGGTCATTGAGGTTGATGGCGACAGCCATTTCGACATGCGGGGTTTGCGTCATGACAAGCGACGGGATGCCTACATGGCGGCCCTGTCGCTGACGGTACTGAGATTTAGCAACAGGGAGGTGATGGAAAATCTACCCGGGGTGGTTGTCTCTATTCGGGCATGGCTTGATCGCGTCTGACCCCACCCCAGCCCTCCCCTTGCCAGGGGAGGGGGCCAGAGTGCCCTCTATACGGGCTGGAAAGCGTCATACACTTCCCTTTTTTGAAGGGGAGGTGGTTGCAGACGGGGATGTGCATCAGGATGGTTGCCCTGTCGGGACGGGCTTGTTAGCCTTTCGCGCACAAAGACAGGAGAAACCAATGAGCAAGGTACTGGATGAGCTGCTGGCGTTGCTGGCGCTCGAAAAGATCGAGGAGGGCCTGTTTCGGGGCCAGAGCCAGGATCTCGGGTTGCGATCCGTGTTTGGCGGACAGGTGATGGGGCAGGCCTTGTCAGCCGCCAAGCAGACGGTGGCAAGCGACCGCCAGGTCCACAGTTTCCACTCCTACTTCCTGCGCCCCGGGGATGCCAACAAGCCCATCGTCTACGACGTGGAGAACATCCGCGACGGCCAGACCGTCTCCACCCGCCGGGTCAAGGCCATCCAGAATGGCAAGCCCATCTTCTACCTCAACGCCTCCTTCCAGGTGGAGGCCGAGGGTTTCGAGCACCAGGCGAAGATGCCGGGCGGCATTACGCCCCCCGAGCAGCTCAAGAGCGAGCTGGAGCTGGTGCGTCCCTACGAGCAGATGATCCCGGCGGCCCTGCGGGACAAGATCCTGTGCGAGAAGCCCATCGAAATTCGCCCCGTGACCCTGGTGGACCCCATTCGCCCGGATGTTCACGAGCCCCTTCGCTACACCTGGTTCAAGGCCAATGGCCCGGTGCCGGACGATCAGCGGGTCCACAACTACCTGCTGGCCTATGCCTCCGACTTCCACTTCCTGTTCGCCGCCCTGCAGCCCCACGGGGTCTCCTACTGGGAGCCGGACATGCAGGTGGCCACCATCGATCACTCCATGTGGTTCCACCGGGAGTTCCGGCTGGACGACTGGCTGCTCTACGTGGTGGACAGCCCGAGCGCCAGCGGCGGTCGGGGTCTGGTACGCGGCCAGTTCTTCACCCGGGATGGGGTATTGGTGGCGAGCACCATGCAGGAAGGGGTGATCCGCCGCCGGGGCTGAGACGCCCTCTTGCGCCAACGAAAAACGGGAGCCGATGGCTCCCGTTTTTTATTGCCTGCGCTATCAGGCTGCGTCCTGCTCGGTGCTGAGTGCTGGCTCGCCCCGGGCGAAGCGGTCGGCCCACAGGGCGATGACGCCGTCACCGGTGACGTTGCAGGCGGTGCCGAAGCTGTCCTGGGCCAGGTAGAGGGCGATCATCAGGGCGATGGAGGCCTCACCGAAGCCGAGCATGGAAGTGAGCAGGCCGAGCGCGGACATGACACCGCCACCCGGTGCGCCCGGCGCGGCAATCATGATGACGCCCAGCATCATGATGAAGGGCACCATGGTGCCGTAGCCCGGAATGGCCAGGTGTTCGGAGAGGAACATCACCGCCGTGGCGCAGGTTACCAGGGTGATGGTGGAGCCGCACAGGTGGATGGTGGCGCACAGGGGCACGGTGAAGTTGGCGATGCCGTCGCTCACGCCGTTGCGCTTGCTGGCTTGCAGGGCCACCGGAATGGTGGCGGCGCTGGACATGGTGCCAAGGGCGGTGAAGTAGGCGGGCAGCATGTTCTTGATGAGCATGACGGGGGAGCGCCCCTGAGCGAGGCCGGTGCCGACGAACAGGACGCAGAGCCAGATCCAGTGCATGACGATGGCCATCACCAGCACCACTCCGAAGGTCTTGAGGGTGGCGAAGACGGTGCCTTCCACCGTCATCTCGACGAAGACGCCGGCGATGTAGAAGGGGAGCAGGGGAATGATCACGCGTGTCAGCAGGCGGTCGATGATGTCACGGCCCTGATCGGCGACCCGGCGCAGGTCGGTGGCCTGGGTGGCGCTGATGCCGATGCCGAACACGAAGGCGGCGGCCAGGGCCGACATCACCCCGAACAGGGGCGGGATCTCGAGGTTGATGTAGGAAGCGAGCTTGGTGGCTGCCTCGGCGGTGGGCTCGGCGGCCGTGGTCAGGTGCGGGATCAGGTGGCTCGCCACGGTGAAGGCGAACAGGCCCGCCAGTATGGTGGAGCAGTAGGAGAGCCCTACCGTCTTGCCCAGCAGCTTGCCGGAGTTCTTCGGCAGGCTGGCGATGCCGCTCATGATGAAGAAGAGGATGATGAGCGGGATGGTGAAGGTGATGAGCTGGCCTATCACCGTCTTGGCGGTGAACAGCACGCGGGCGACCCATTCGGGGGCATAGAGACCGAGCAGCAGGCCGGCGAGGATACCGGTAACCAGATTGAGAACGAGTTTCATGGGGGAATCCAGGTGTTGGTGTCTGATTTGTTATTTAATTTTGATTTTAATGCCGCTTTTTAACACAAACACCGCATCTTGTCTGCTTTATGGTGGTTAACTCAGGGTTAAATATTGTTAACGGGCTGAATGCCGTGAGGTGTCACTGTCCCCGGGGGCTTTCGCGGATCAGCGCCGCACCAGCAAGGCGTGCAGCCAGGGGCCGTTCACTTCATCTTCCCCCACCCAGCCGTGGTGCAGGGTGAAGGGGAGGGGAGCGATCAGGCGTCGCAGCCCCGCCTCGTCGAGCCGGGTCTGCAGGGGATATTCCCCCGACCGTGGCAGCGGTTCGCCCTTCCCGTGGGGGAAGGCGGCGTAGAGGGGGCCCCCGGCCTTGAGCAGGGTGGCCAGATGACCGAGCGCCGGGGCTATCTCGTGCTCGGGCAGACAGGGGAGGGAGCCGCTGGCCCAGATGCCGTCATAGGGAACGACGCTTTGCATCTGCTCGACGCGGCAGACTCGCACCGGCTGACCGCACAGGCGCGAGGCGGCAGCGGCCTGCGCCCGGCTCGCATCGAAGGCGGTCACGGTGAGGCCTTGCTGGCGAAAGAGGCGCAGATCCTCTCCTGCCCCGCAACCGGCCTCCAGCAGATGACGGCCGTTGCCCAGCAGGGCCAGGAAGGGGGCATGGGCGCCTGCCACGAGGGCGGGGCGAGGGGCGGCGTCGTGCGCCGGCGCGGGGGCGTGTGGCAAGGGTGTCGGGCTCATCGTGGTGGGGGGCGTTACTCTAGCAGGTTTGCCCCCGGCTGTTGAGCATTGGCGGGGGCGGCGCGTCTTGCCGACTCAGGGGTGGCGGCGAAGGGTGGGGCTCGCGATGAGGGTGAACAGGGTATCGAGGAGAAAGTCCGACTCCTCCATCAGATCGATGCGATCCGGGAAGTGCAGCCAGTTGATGATGTAGCCGTCCAGGGTGCAGTGGAGCAGGGTGGCGGCGCGGCGCAGATCCAGCCCCTCGGGCAGTTGGCCACGACGCACGGCATTGGCCAGGGTGATCTCCAGATCCCGGAAGAAATTCATGGATTGCAGGTGCATGTGCTCGCGCATGACGGCGGCCTCTCCCTCCATGGATTCCAGATTGAACATGATGGTGAACATCTGCTGGTGGGCGGGCTCGGTGCTGATCTTGAGCATCACCTCCTTGAGAAAGCTGCGCAGCTTGCCCAGGGGATCCGGCTCCGCCTCGTCGACGCAGGCATCGAGCTGGTGGGAGAGGGGGGCACACAGCTCCTCCCACAGGGTGACGAACAGCTCTTCTTTATTCTTGAAGTGCCAGTAGATGGCGCCCCGGGTGAGGTCCGTCGCCTTGGCGATATCGGTCAGGCTGGTGCGTGCCAGCCCCTGTTGGCAGAAGAGATCCAGGGCCGTGCTCATGATGTTGCAGCGGGTTTGCTGCGCCTCTTCTTTGGTGCGTCTGGCCATTGACTCCGGTCCTGTTTAAAAGTGAAAAAAGTTTCTTACATACATTCATGAATGTATGTATATTGCCTCATCTTCGCCGTTTTACCAACAGGGGCCTTATAAACCCTGTGGTTTTGTCACTTCTTTTTGATTGAAACTGAGGTTCAGAGACTTGATGCATAAACATATTCTCGCACGTTCGGTCGGCCTTGCCTTGCTGGCAAGCGGCCTGCTGGCTGGCTGTGGTGACAAGGACGGGGCCCAGCAGGCCATGGGGGAGATGCCTCCCGCCGCCGTGGACGTGGTCACCCTCCATACGGCCCCCTGCAACTGTTGTCCGAGCTCACCGGCCGCACCGCCCCCCTGCGGGTGGCCGAGGTGCGTCCCCAGGTGAACGGCATCATCCTCAAGCGCCTGTTCACCGAGGGGAGCGACGTCAAGGCCGGTCAACTGCTCTATCAGATTGATCCCGCCGTCTATCAGGCCGAAGTGGCTTCCGCCAAGGCCAACCTCGCCAAGGCCGAGGCCAACGAGCGCAGCGCCCGCCTCAAGGCCCAGCGCTACGCCGAGCTGGTGAAGGTGAAAGCCATCAGCAGCCAGGAGTATGACGACGCCGACGCGGCCTGGAAACAGCAGCTGGCCGAGATCGGGGCCGCCAAGGCCGCATTGCAGACCGCCAACATCAACCTGGCTTACACCCGCATCACGGCCCCCATCAGCGGCCGCATCGGCAAGTCGGCGGTGACCGAGGGAGCCCTGGTGACCGCCCAGCAGGCGGACAGCCTCACCTCCATCTCCCAGCTCGATCCCATGTACGTGGACGTGCGCCAGTCCACCGCCGACCTGCTGCGCCTCAAGCGCCTAGTGGCCGAGGGCAAGCTGACCCAGGGGGAGAAGGACGGTGCCGGTGTCAGCTTCCAGCTGGAAGATGGCAGCCAGTATGGCGAGAAAGGAACCCTCCAGTTCTCCGATGTGACCGTGGACGAGGCGACCGGCATGGTGACCCTGCGGGTGATCGTGCCCAACCCGGATCAACTGCTGCTGCCCGGCATGTTCATGCGCGCCACCTTGCAGGAGGGCGAGCGCCCGCAAGGCCTGCTGGTGCCCCAGACTGCCGTGACCCGTACCCCCAAGGGCGGTGCCACCGTCATGGTGGTGACGGCGGACAACAAGGTGGAACTGCGTGAAGTGCAGGTCGGCCGCATGTCCGGCGACAGCTGGGTGGTGGAGTCCGGTCTCAAGGCTGGCGAGAAGGTGATCGTCGCCGGTCTGCAGAAAGTCAAACCCGGGGTCGTGGTGGCGCCCACTGAACGTGCCGGCAACAGCGCACAACAGACCCCGGCAACCAAGCAGTAGGATGGAGTAGTCGCCTCATGGCACGTTTTTTCATAGATAGACCCATTTTCGCCTGGGTGATCGCCCTGGTGATCATGCTGGCCGGGGCCATGGCCATCATCGGCCTGCCGGTGGCCCAGTACCCGACCATCGCCCCGCCGGCGGTTGGCATCTCCACCAGCTACCCGGGGGCCTCCGCCAAGACGGTTGAAGACTCGGTGACCCAGATCATCGAGCAGAACATGACCGGGCTGGATCACCTGCTCTACATGTCGGCGCAATCCGACTCGTCAGGGAACGTCAGCGTGACCCTCACCTTCAAGCCGGGTACGGATCCCGACATCGCCCAGGTGCAGGTGCAAAACAAGCTGCAACAGGCCATGTCGCTCCTGCCCCAAGAGGTGCAGCAACAGGGCGTGCGGGTCCAGAAGACCTCCAGCAGCTTCCTGATGGTGGCCGCCTTCATCTCCACCGATGGCGCCATGACCAACGATGACCTGGCGGACTATGTGGTAGCCAACATCAAGGAGCCCCTGAGCCGTCTGGACGGGGTCGGTGACATCACCTTGTTCGGCAGCCAGTACTCCATGCGCGTCTGGCTCGATCCTCACAAGCTCAACCGGGTGCAGATGACCCCGGCCGACATTCAGGCCGCCATCAAGGCCCAGAACGCCCAGGTTGCCTTCGGCAAGCTGGGGGGACCCCTGCGGTGAGCGATCAGCAATTTACCGCCACCATCATGGGCCAGACCCGGCTCTCCACCGTGGAGGAGTTCAACAACATCCTGCTGCGGGTGAACCAGGACGGCTCCAAGGTCCAGCTCAAGGACGTGGCCCGGGTCGAGCTTGCCGGTGAAAACTACGACGCGACCGCGCTCTACAACGGCCAGGCCACCGCCGCCGTCGCCATCAAGCTGGCGACCGGTGCCAACGCCCTGGACACCGCCGAGCACGTGCGGACCAAGCTGGGTGAACTCTCCGAGTACTTCCCGGCCAACATGGAGATCGTCTATCCCTACGACACCACGCCGTTTGTGAAGATCTCCATCGAGGAGGTGGTGCAGACCCTGATCGAGGCGATCTTCCTGGTGTTCTGCGTCATGTATCTGTTCTTGCAGAACTTCCGGGCGACCCTGATTCCGACCATCGCGGTGCCCGTGGTCCTGCTCGGCACCTTCGGGGTGATGGCGGCCTTCGGCTTCTCCATCAACACCCTGACCATGTTCGGTCTGGTGCTCGCCATCGGCCTCTTGGTGGATGACGCCATCGTGGTGGTGGAGAACGTGGAGCGTCTGATGAGCGAGGAGGATCTCTCCCCCCTCGAGGCGACCCGCAAGTCCATGACCCAGATCACCGGCGCCCTGGTGGGCATCGCCCTGGTGCTGTCGGCGGTGTTCGTGCCCATGGCCTTCTTCGGTGGCTCTACCGGTGCCATCTATCGCCAGTTCTCCCTCACCATCGTCTCGGCCATGGTGCTCTCGGTGCTGGTGGCCCTGATCCTGACCCCGGCCCTGTGCGCCACCCTGCTCAAACCCATGAAGCACGGTGAATTCGGCGCCCAGCGCGGCTTCTTCGGCTGGTTCAACCGCTTCTTCGACACCAACGCCAACCGTTACCAGAACGGCGTGCGCAAGGTGATCAAGCAGGGCACCCGCTACGGCATCATCTATCTGGCCATGCTGGCAGTGCTGGCGGTGCTCTTCATGCGCATGCCCACCTCCTTCCTGCCGGAAGAGGATCAGGGGGTCATCATGTCCATGGTGCAGCTCCCGGTGGGGGCGACCAAGGAGCGGACCGAGGTGGTGCTCGGGGAGATGCGCGACTACTTCCTCGAGAACGAGAAGGAGAACGTGGACTCCGTGCTGACGGTGGCGGGCTTCAGCTTCGCTGGTAGCGGTCAGAACAGCGGCATGGCCTTCATCAAGCTCAAGGACTGGAGCGAGCGCAAAGGAGAAGATCGCAGCGCCAATGCCATCATCGGCCGCGCCATGGGGTTCCTGTTCAGCATCAAGGAAGCCCAGGTCTTCGCCTTCAACCTGCCCCCCATTCCGGAACTCGGCACGGCCACCGGCTTCGACTTCTTCCTGCAGGACCGCGGCGGTCTGGGTCACGAGAAGCTGATGCAGGCGCGCAACCAGTTGCTCGGCATGGCGGCGCAGGATCCCAACCTGGTGCGGGTACGCCCGAACGGGATGGAAGACACGCCCCAGCTCGACATCAAGATCGATTACGAGAAGGCGCTGGCCCAGGGGCTCTCCATCACCGACATCAACAACACCCTGTCGGCAGCCTGGGGCTCCTCCTATGTGAACGACTTTGTCGACAGAGGCCGGGTCAAGAAGGTCTATCTGCAGGCGGATGCCCCTTTCCGGATGAACCCGGAAGATCTGAAGCTGTGGTACGTGCGCAACAGCGCGGGCCAGATGGTGCCCTTCTCCGCCTTTGCCAGCACGGAGTGGAGCTTCGGCTCGCCCCGTCTTGAGCGCTACAACGGTGTCTCCGCCATGGAGATCGTCGGTGAGGCGGCCCCGGGCAAGAGTACGGGTGATGCCATGGCGGCCATCGAGGAGATGGTCAAGCAGTTGCCGGAAGGGATCGGCATCGAGTGGACCGGCCTCTCCTTCCAGGAGCGTCAGGCAGGCTCCCAGGCGCCGGCCCTGTACGCCATCTCGCTCCTGGTGGTCTTCCTCTGTCTGGCGGCCCTCTACGAGAGCTGGAGCATTCCGTTCTCGGTCATGCTGGTGGTGCCGCTCGGGGTGCTGGGGGCCATTTTGGCCGCGACCCTGCGCGGGCTTGAGAATGACGTCTACTTCCAGGTGGGCCTGCTCACCACGATCGGGCTGTCGGCCAAGAACGCCATCCTCATCGTCGAGTTCGCCAAGGAGCTGCACGACAAGGGGATGAGGCTCGGGGATGCGGTGGTGGAGGCCTCGCGTCAGCGCCTGCGCCCCATCCTGATGACCTCGCTCGCCTTCATCCTGGGGGTACTGCCCCTGGTGATCAGCACCGGGGCGGGCGCCAGCAGCCGAAACGCCATCGGGACTGGCGTGATGGGGGGGATGATCAGTGCCACCGTGCTCGCCATCTTCTTCGTGCCGCTGTTCTTCGTGCTGGTGATGCGCTATTTCACCGAACGCAAGCATGCCGGGGAAGAGAGTGTCCACACCAAGGAGATCAACCATGACTAAGACCCTGATCGCCCTGGGCGTGACCCTGATGCTGGGGGGCTGCTCCATGGCCCCCGACTACCAGCGCCCCGAGCTGCCCCAAGGCGCCTCCTGGCAAGCTGACCTGGCCGCCAAGGGGGAACTCGCCCCCTGGCGCCAGCAGTTCCAGGACCCGGCCCTTCAGACGCTGATCGGCACCGCCCTTGAGAGCAACCGGGATCTGCGCCTGGCAGCCCTCAACGTCGAGGCCTACGAGGCGAAATACCGTATCCAGCGGGCGGCCCAGTTGCCGACCCTGGCCGCCAGTGGCAGCGGTACCCGCCAGCAGGGATCCGACGATCTCAGTAGTACGGGGCAGGGCACCATCAGCAGCCAGTACGGCGCCAACATCGGCATCACCGCCTATGAGCTGGATCTGTTTGGCCGGATCCAGAGCCTGAAAGATCAGGCCCTTGAGACCTATCTGGCGCAAATCGAGACCCAGCGCAGCACCCAGATTGCGCTGGTGGCCTCGGTGGCCAATGCCTACTTCACCCTGCTGGCGGATCAGGAGTTGCTGGCCCTGAGCCAGGCGACCCTCGCCACCGAGCAGGAGAGCTATGCCCTGACCGAGCACAAATACCGCCTGGGCGCCGCCTCCGAGATGGAGCTGGCCCAGGGGCGCACGGCACTGGAAAACGCCAAGGTCAGCCAGGCGCAATACCAGCGTCTGGTGAAGCAGGACAGAAATGGTCTGGCCCTGCTGCTTGGCACCGATATCCCGGTGCTGGCGGCACAACCGGCCACCCTGGCCGAGGTGAAACTGGCGCCGATCCCGGTGGGGGCTCCCTCCAGCCTGTTGCAGCAACGCCCGGACATCCTGGCGGCGGAGCACAACCTGAAGGCGGCCAACGCCAACATAGGGGCGGCCCGCGCCGCCTTCTTCCCGACCATCTCGCTCACCGCGACGGCGGGCACCGCCAGCAACCAGCTGAGCGGTCTGTTTGACGGCGGCACCGGCACCTGGACCTTCATGCCCCAGATCAATCTGCCCATCTTCGATGGCGGCAAGCGCGTTGCGGATCTGGACGTGGCCGAGGTGGGGACCAGGCAGGCGGTGGCGAGCTACGAGAAGAGCATCCAGACCGCCTTCAAGGAGGTCGCGGATACCCTCGGTGCCCAGGCTGACTACGCGCAGCAGCTGCAGGCGCAACAGGCGCTGGTGGATGCCAATCAGACTTACTTCAGGCTGGCGGAGGTGCGTTACGAGCAAGGGGTGGACAGCTACCTGACCCGCCTCGATGCCCAGCGCTCCCTGTTCAGCGCCAAGCAGGGGCTCATCAGCACCCGGCTCGCCCAGCTGAGTAACCAGGTCGCCCTCTACAAGGCCGTCGGTGGCGGCTGGCAGGCGCCGAAGGACGCAGAGCCGGCATCAGACAAACAGGGTTGACCCCTCGGGGTTGACGTAAAAAGCATCAGGGGCGAACCACTAGGTTCGCCCCGTTTTTTATCTGTCATGTCGAGAAGCCAAATTGAGGCAGGTGACAACGGCGCTCCCTGTCCGGGGCAGGGAGCGGGCAGAAGGAGCCCCACGTTCATGGGCGCCGCCCTCGGCAACCATCATGACCCGCCTGGCGGTGACCACCTCATCGCCGTCATCCGTTGCGACGGACCCAGGCGATGCCATTTATCGCATAAGCTGTGCCGTAATTATTCTTTCAAAGAATAAATGGTCGACTCTTATAGTCAGTCACTCGCCCCTCATTCCAAGGATGTGAAATGAAACGACTCGTGCCCGCCACCCTGCTTGTTGCAGGACTGGCTCTCGCCCCGCTGGCCCAGGCGGCCACCCTGCTCAACGCCTCCTATGACGTGATGCGCGATTTTTACAAGGAGTACAACGGAGCCTTCCTGAAGCACTGGCAGGCCGAAGGCGGGGAGCCACTGCAGATCAACATGTCCCACGGCGGATCGAGCAAGCAGGCGCGCGCCGTCATCGACGGCCTGCCCGCCGATGTCATCACCATGAACATGGCCACCGACATCAACGCCCTCGCCGAGCATGGGGGCCTGGTGCCCAAGGGGTGGGCGGATCGCCTGCCGGATCACAGCGCCCCCTTCACCTCGGCCACCGTGTTCATCGTGCGAAAGGGCAACCCCAAGGGGTTGAAGGATTGGCCTGATCTGCTCAAGGAGGGGGTACAGGTCATCGTGCCCAACCCCAAGACCTCGGGGAACGGCCGCTACACCTACCTGTCTGCCTGGGGGTATGTGCTGGAGCAGGGGGGCGATGAAGAGGCGGCCAGGGCATTTGTCGGCAAGCTGTTCAAGCAGGTTCCCGTGCTCGACACCGGCGGCCGCGCTGCCACCACCACCTTCATCCAGAACCGCATAGGGGACGTGCTGGTCACGTTCGAAAACGAAGCCGAAATGATTGCCCGGGAGTTTGGTCGTGGCAGCTTCGAGGTGGTCTATCCGAGCGTCACCGCCGTGGCCGAGCTGCCGGTGTCAGTGGTGGACAAGGTGGTCGACAAGCAGGGTACCCGCAAGGAGGCCGAAGCCTATCTGGCCTATCTCTGGTCCGACGAAGGCCAACGCATTGCTGCCAGCAACTATCTACGCCCGCGCAACCCGGCGATCCTCGCCGAGTTTGCAGACCGTTTCCCGAACGCCACCTTCCTCGACGTGGTGAAGACCTTCGGCGAGTGGCCTGTGATCCAGCGCACTCACTTCAAGGAGGGCGGGGTGTTCGACCAGATCTATGCCCAGCGCTGAGGGGCCTCTGGATAACGATGCTCACCCAGGTGCAGCCGGGGCGTGGCTGCCTGGCTGCCCTCTCTGTTGGTGGGGTCAGGTTGGTGCGTCAGGCTCTGAAAGATGAACAGGACCGTCGCGGATGGCGGTGTCCTGGAAGGGGAGGGTGTTCTGGCACAGTCACACCGGCGTCTTGGCCAGAGACCCGGGACAAAAAGCACGAAGGGTTGGCCTCGCACTGAGGCCAACCCTTCGTCTGTCTGGTGCCGGTAATAGGAGTCGAACCTACGACCTTCGCATTACGAATCCAGATTTTGCCGATTTCAGTCTGTTTCACCTCGTCTCACAAATCAAAAATAAAAGCCATTAAATCAACCATTTAAACGCAACTCACTGCATCAGGTTGTGTCGTGAAATATCACCCTATACCATAGCAAAAGAGGGGTATGAGGAGGGGTACGGAATGGCGATTACAACCGATGCCGAGATTGCGGCAATCAAACCAGAATCCGGCGTTATTGTGCGCCGTATGGCTATCCAGTCAAAGCATGGTGGCGGACTCAAGCTGGAAGTGCGCACCAGTGGAATCAAGCGCTTTGTCTATCGCTACAAGATAGCGGGCAAAGCTGGGGAAATGCTGCTTGGCGGCTATCCCGCCATGACCCTAGCAAAAGCCAGACAGGCCCACGGTAAAGCGGCTGAATTGGTAAAGCAGGGAATTGATCCGCTTACTGTCACCAAGCAAGCCAAGGCTAAGAACATCGAGATGCCGACCCTTGGCGAGATTTACCGCGATTGGCTGGCGATGCGAGCCAAATCAAAGCCGATAGGCCCGCGCACCCTGCGCGATTATGAGGGAACCTTTACCCGTCACATTGAATCGGCCATTGGCAATACCCGTGTGTGTGATCTCTCCCGTGCCGTACTGTATGAGCATTTCCGCCAAGTAGAGACTGCCGAGGGCGCACGA
Organism: Aeromonas sp. ASNIH7; assembly: GCF_002903485.1. NCBI lineage: Bacteria > Pseudomonadati > Pseudomonadota > Gammaproteobacteria > Aeromonadales > Aeromonadaceae > Aeromonas > Aeromonas sp. ASNIH7. The sequence goes on along the minus strand of NZ_CP026226.1, from coordinate 484,053 downwards.
AAAGGGCTGATAGTTTTGAACCAGTGCCTCGATCACGCGGTGTTACAAGGTCACATCGAAATCAATCCCGCTCGCCTACTCAAACCCGCCATGTTTGGCGCATCTATGCCCCCACCCCGTGAACGCTGGTTGGCCCGCGATGAATTGCGCCAGTTATGGGGAGCACTTGAACAAGCGACTGCTGGCGGCGGTTCTGTGGCTGCTGGTGGCCGTGGGATTGCGTCTAACGTAGTGCTATCGCTTGCGGTGGCAAACTGCTTGCGTTTGATAACCCTGACCGCTGTACGCCGTTCTGAGGCTGTAGGGATGCGCTGGGAGCAGATTAACGGCGACCGCTGGACAATCCCCGAGACCAAGAATGGACGAGCCCACGTTGTGACCCTGTGCCCGCTGGCACTGGAGATTATCGAGCTGCAAAAAGCGTTATCCAATGGCCCCTATGTGTTCGAGTCCACCAGCAAAATAGGGCACCCGATTACGGGGGATGCCGTCACCAAGGCGCTAGATCGCGTGCGGATGAAATATCTAGCCGAGCTTGCGCCATTCAGCCCACACGACCTGCGCCGCAGTGTTGCCACGGGCGCGGCTGAATATCTGGATGCCCCCGAACGTCTGATCGAGCTGATGCTAAACCACGTTCCCAAAGACAGGCTGATCCGCACCTATCAAGTGGGCGGCATGGCCGAGAAGTTGCGGGCGCTATTTCTACGTTGGGGGGATTTCATGACGACCATAACACAGCCGGAGCAGGCCAAGCCGGATAACGTGGTTTCTATCAATTTTGGGGGGCGTGGGTGATGGCGAAGTTTGATAAGCGCCCAGTACTTGAGGTTATGGGCAAAGTCCACAATGCCCATTATAAGCTTGGGCTTGAGGCAAAAATCTGCGAGGCCATTTACCGCGAATTTAGCCCTGAGCACCTTGAGCAAATCCACCTTGCGCTAAGGCCGATATTCTCATTAGTTGGTAAACAACTTGCCATAAAAGAAAAGGGGCTACCCAAAAGCCCCGACCTCAAAAGAGCGATCATAGAGGCGAAGCGCAAACAGCTTAAGCTACTGGAGGAGATTTATAACCTTGGGGTCTCCTCTGAGTGCGAGCATTTAATCATCCCTCTTAACGAGAAGATGAAGGCCGAGCTTGAGTGGTTTGAGAGCTCGGAACTTGGCGAGGATCCCTATAGCGTGACTGTATTGGCGCAAGAAATCCAAGCCGCATGGGCTAAGTTAATGCCAGATAAGGATTGGCAGCTTTACCGACTGAGCGAGCGAGCGGACGAGGAGACCCACACCGGTAGGAGTCTTGATTTTGCAATGCTGGTGATCGAATCCATACCTTGGGATATACGCCCCTCCCTGCGATCCCTGTTCGGATAGCGGTACGACGCAAACCGGTACAACACCTGCCCCAAAATACGTCGTACCGTGCCGTGAGCAATTCCTAAAAAATGCCATCAGAAGCTACGACATGCACGTCGCTGGCAATGAGGGCAATCCCATGCTTATTTCAACCTCTCAATTATCAACCCGTCTAGGCGTTAGCCGCTCCACGGTGGAGCGCCTGCGCCGTAACCCCACCGCCTGTTTTCCCAAGCCCATCCACATTGGCCCCAACTCGGTCAGGTACGACCTTGCCGAAATAGATCAGTGGCTAGAGTCTCGCCGCCAAGGGGAGGCCAAAGCATGATCCCGACCATTGCCGCGCCTGCTGCTGCCTACCCACGCAAAAATACTCGAACCCGCCTTTTGTTGACCCTGTTACTTGATGGGCGAGAAGTTCCAGAAGCTGAGCTTTGCCGAAAACTGGGGCACACCTACCGATCAGCTATTCAGAGGCTTGAAGGGGAGCGGTATTGCTGGCGAATAATCAACGTGCTCGATGATGAGGGGTTAATCATCGCCCGCAAGCTAGATCCGCGCCACCTGACAGAATGCCATATCGATGATGCCAGAGCTCGCCTCGAGCGTCTCAACGAGCTCAAAGACAAGAGTCACCGGCAAGCCATGCGCGAGCGTCAACGAGCGGCAAGATCTGCGCTAGAGCTGCAACATGCCAAAGAACGTCTGGAACAGTTTGAAAAAGAAAACGCCCCCGAGGTTTCCCCCGAGAGCGTCTAGCTAACTCTGCTGGTGGCCGTTCTTCGCAGGGCAGGCCACCGGCCAAATATAAGGTATTCTGATATGGTAGATTTTACCACCATTCCCAGCATTTCAAATAGCGCAACATTCGGCGTTGTTGGCTGGCATGATCTGAAACAATCCGCCCGCAAACCACACAAAAGCCGAGCCCACACACCAGAGGCAGCAAAGAAATCGTCCCCACTGGTGGCCGCCCACAATGGCAAGACTCGCAGCAAGGCAGAGGCAGAGGCTAACGGGCTGTTTGGAATGCTTCGCGCCGATTTGGACAACGCCAAGGGCGAGACGCCCGAGACCATAGCCGCCGCTTTGCGGGAGCAAGGGCTGTGCTCGTTTATCATCTATTCAACCCTGAGCCACCAGCCGGACGCGCCCCGTTATCGGGTATTTGTGGAGCTGGCCGAGCCTGTGCCATTCGCCATGTGGGCCGATCTGCAATTCGCGCTTGCCGAGTTGCTGGGATCTGATCCATGTGTTGGCCGCCCTGCTCAATTTATGATCCTGCCAACGGTCATCAAAAGCACAGCCGAGCATTATCAGCACATGATAGCCGAGGGAGCCGCGCTGAGCCCGTCCGCCCCGTTCTGGCTCAATGCTGCCGCGCTGGCAGAGCAGCACCAAGCCGCCGCAGCTAAAGTTAGCCAGCAGTTTAACCAGGCTGCCCCCAAGCCATTTAATGAAAAGCTGGTGGGTAGGCAGGTGTCGATCATCGAGCGCGTGAACGCCAGCTACGAATGGCCGGAGCTGCTCGCCCATTATGGCTATAAGCGAAAGGGGCGAAACGCATGGATGGCACCAGAGTCAACAAGTGGAACCGCTGGGGTTCATATTCTGACCAGTTCGACGGACGGCAAAGAGCGCATTTTCTCACACCACCAAAGCGATCCCGCTGGTAATAGGCTGTGCGACAAATTCGACCTGATCACCATTCGCAGTTTCAGCGGGGATAGCTTCAAAGCCGTTCAAGAGATTGCCAAAGAGCAGTTCCCCGATATTCACGCGCACAACCGCCGCGAGTGGGCAAGGGCACAGCGAGACGAGCAGCGCCAGCGATTCGAGGCGATGCGAGAGGGCACCAAGCCGTTAGCCGTTGCTAAAAGGCAAGCAAAGGCTATTAGCCAGCCTAAGGGGGTTATGTTTCCATTGCTGAGCGCCGATCAAATGGCAGAGATCATGGAGGCCACCCAATGAAGCCACTGCCACCACCAACAAACGTGATCCCGTTCGAGCCACCAGCTACCCCGGAGCAGATCGAACCACAGTTATTTCTGCCGGACACTGACGAGAAGAGAAAGCCGCTAAAAACGTCACTTAACCTGTTGGCCGTGCTGGAGCACAAGGGATGGATTGGCCGCTATAACACCATGACGGCAACCCCTGAGCTAACGACAGACGAGGGCCGCCGCCTTGGCAAAACTGACGAGGGGCAACGTTCGGCTTTGGTGGACGCCTGCCAACGTGCCGAGGTTCCCGATGCCGCCATAGACGAGCACTTGATCGCGCTGTGCCAGTTGAACAGTTATCACCCTGTCAGAGAGTGGCTAGAGGGCGGTGAGTGGGACGGAGCGCCGAGAGTGGCGAGCGTTATCAAGACGCTCAACGCGAACGATCCAGCCTATGCCGAAGCAATCATACGCCCTTGGCTGGTGGCCGCTGTGGCTGCCGCATGTTATGAGGGCTCGTTTATTAGCAAGCTGATCCCAGTCCTACAGGGCGATCAATCGTTTATGAAATCGGCGTGGGTTCAGCGACTGGCGGGCGTAGTGGAGGGGGCTACGAGTTCCGGCAGTCTCGACCCACAAGACAAGGACAGCGTGATCCGTGCCTGTTCCTGCTGGGTGTTCGAGCTGGCCGAATTGGAAAGCACCACCAAGGGCGAGGCAGGGCGCTTAAAGGACTTTATTACCCAAGCCGAGGACAGATACCGCGCCCCCTATGGGAGAACGACCACCAGCAAGAAGCGGCAAACGGTATTCTTTGCCACGGTTAACGGTACGGACTTTCTCAAAGACCAGACGGGGAACGCTCGTTTTGCTGTTATCGAGATGGCCGCCCCCGCTGATATGGACAAACTCAACGAGTTGTTGGGCTGGACGTGGAACGCCGGACGCCTTGAGCTAAACGACCCCGAGCGCCTGCGTCAGTTCTGGCTTGAAGTCAAAGCGGACTACGATGCTGGGGCGAGCTGGTATCTCGACGAGGCCACCAGCAAAGCACAAGCAGAGGCTAACGATGCTCACACCGACAAGGGGGCACATTACGCGATAATTGTTGACCGACACTTGGCCCGCCCGATGCAATCCGCCCGCTGGTTCACTGCTGCTGAGCTTTGTGGCTATCACGATGAAAAGCCCGCGATGGCGGGTAGATATGGGAGGGCGTTAACAATGCTGGAAAAGGAAGGGCGCATAGAATCACGCCCACTGAGAGCGCGACGCAAGGAATACCGTTTGCCAGTGAACGATTCGCCGCAAACCCAAGAATAGCCGTTGCTGGTTCTGCCCCCTGAGCCCTGCCGATTTGGTGGGGCTTTTTTATGGTGAAGTGGTGAAGCTGTGGCGAAGTAGAAAGCGGGCAGCCTCACCAGCCGCTAACCCGCGCTGTTGCTGGCTTTCATTCATATTTGGTGAAGTGGTGAAGTAGATCTCTTTATAAAGTAATTACACATAGATAAGGGGATTAGATAGACGTATAGGGCGTTGTTCACGAACTAAGGAAGGTGCGAATAAGTACCCTATGCGCCAAAACTAAAAAGTTTAGCCATTTAATATCAATAATTTAGAATGGTGTGTTTTTGTGCCAAGTGACTTGTTAGCACCTTCCCTAAGGAAAGTGCGAACAAGTATCCCACGAACAAAAAATGAAAATTTTAGTCATTTAATATCAATGGGTTACCAGTAAATGCTCTCGTGCCATATGACTTATTCGCACCTTCCCTAAAGCAACGGCTATCTCTAAAAGGGTTTATAGGAAACTTACATCATCTACCTCCCCACCAACAAAAATCCCCCCCTGCAAGCCGCGCCAGCACTGGGTTTGAGCATGGTGAAGAGCCCGCAACTGCTACCCCCACCGCACCCTCACCACTACCCCACTGCCACCCCGCAGCATTCAACCAACGGTTACAAAACGGTGATAGCCCAACGGTAATAATCCGGTAATAGATCGGCCAGTAACGGGCTAGTAATTGGTTAGTATTTCGGGTGAGCGCCAACCAAAGTGGCCTGATCGTTAATATGCAGGAAATAGATTTACACGGCTCAAATTGACTCCTGTAGCTGGTATCATGACGGCTAGGTTACGGCTAGGTCACAGCTAAACGAACGACACAATGGCGACATGCTCGCCAGAGCAACGGGAGCTTGGGGAAGATGAAGGGATTGGTTTTAGGGGCTGTGTTGGCTGTGTGTACTGGTACGGCCTGGGGGCAGCAACTGAGCAACAAATACCCTAACGGTATTGATTACGTGGAGTCCTATGATGCCCGCTATTGCGCAATGGTGGCGCATCAAGCGAACGTCACGATGAAGCTACGTTTGTTCTATGGTGAGTCCCGAGCTAAAGCGCTTGAGGCTGCACGTAGAGAAATTGATTGGTCTGCCGAGTCAGGGGACAACCTCGCAGCCACAAATGGTTTAATCAGGGTCAGACTGATTCATGAGGCTTACCAAAAGCCCCTTCCAGGCAGTGATGAAGGCAAGTCACAACTGGTAAATGAATTTGAGTCCTCTGTGATGAAAAGGTGTTTGGGCCGCTCCTAGCCTAGCCTTGCCCCCCTGCGTCACCCCAAGAAGCCCACCCAAGCAGGATGGGCTTTTTTGTACTCAAGCGGGAGGGGTAGCAAATCGCAAAGGAGGGGTATGGAGAGGGGTATAGAGCAAAAAAGCACAAAGGGTTAGCCTCACCATGATGCTAACCCTTTGTTTTATCTGGTGCCGATAAGGGGAATCGAACTCCTGACCTTCGCATTACGAATGCGCTGCTCTACCAACTGAGCTATACCGGCGGCTTGATGTTCAGAGTCGTGAAAAAAGCCGGACAAGTCAATTGAGCCAACTCGATTTTATGAGTTGGCTCATGATGTTAAGGCATATCAGAGGTCAACGAACTCCGGGATGTGAGCACGGCCGCGGCTCTCGAGAAAATCGAGCAGTGCGCGGGGGGAGCGGGCCAGGATCCGCTCATGTGGGAAGTTGGCTTCGGTGACCAGCCGATGGCAGTGATCAAAGTCGCCGAGGCTGAAAGCCACGTGGGAGTCGGAGCCGAAAGTGAGGTAGGCACCCAGATCGCGCGCTGCCTCGACGATGGCGCGGCAGTTGCTTTCGCTGCCTGCACGGGAGTGACTGAACGAGGAGTTGTTAACCTCCAGCGCCACTCGATACTCTGCCGCTGCCTTGACCACCGCCTGGATATCGATGGGGAAGGCGGGGTTGCCGGGGTGGCTTATCATGTCGACCCGACCACTTCGAATGGCGTTGATCATGGCCTGGGTATGGGTCGCCTGATCGCAGGGGGGAAACACCGGTTCGTGAAAGCCCGCCATGATCATGTCGAGCCGCGATTCGTAGCGCTCAGGGAAGTCTATTTCACCGTCGATATTCTTGATGTTGGCTTCGATGCCGCGCAGGATACCGACCCCGTCCACAACCCTGGGCAACACGTGCAGATTGACGAAATGCCAGTAATGCGGGGCATCTGCCATGTCCGGGCCATGGTCCGTTGTGGCGAACAGCTTGATCCCCTTGGCTTTGGCGATGGGCAGGTAATCATGAATGGTGCTGTAGGCGTGGGTGCTGGCGACGGTGTGCGTGTGGGTATCGACCGTATACTTCATCTTCTCTCCCCTCTGGCATAAGGCGACAGCATAGCAAGATTGGCGAAGCCGGGCCATGTGGCTGGTTGCCATACTTTGTCACAATTTGGGTCTGTGCTGACAAAGTCTGATGACGTTTCACTGCGAGGATAGCGACATCGATGCAAGCCTGAACACCCATCGATGGGTCGACACTGGATGGTCAGACCCGTTTTCCCCGCCGTCGCCCCTGCGACGGTTTTTTTTGGTTCTCTGTCGGCGCATCGGGTGACGGCAGGGCAAAAAAATGCCCAACTAGCATGACGCAGGTTGGGCGAGACTTAATGTTTAATTGCAGTGGCATAGATATAGAGTGCCGTCTCGCCGCGAAGTTCCCGCCATCTTCCCTCTTTTTTGATTAAAAACATTTAGCCAACACTTGTTCACATTCTCTTGACATGAGTGGGCGTGAAACGTACTTTTTAAACATTCGTTTAAGTGAGGTGTCCAGTGAGTAAAATCGATACCAAGAACCGTATTCTCGACGCCGCCGAGGTGCTGTTTGCCGAGCGAGGGTTCGCCGATACCTCGTTGCGTCTGATCACCAGCGAGGCCGATGTGAACCTGGCTTCGGTCAATTATCACTTCGGCTCCAAGAAGGAGCTTATCCAGGCGGTGCTCGACCGTTATCTGAGCCTCTTCATGCCGGCACTGGACGGGCGGTTGCAGACGTTGATGGCGCAGGATCAGCTGACCCTGTTGCAGGTGTTCGAGAGCTTTGTCGAACCCCTGATGAAACTGTCGGCCGTCAGGGCGAATGGTCCGGCGCTCTTCATGCAGTTGCTGGGGCGCGGCTATATCGACAGTCAGGGCCACCTGCGCCGCTTTATTACCACCCATTATGGGGCGACCCTGCACGGGATCACCCAGGCCATCTCCAAGGCCAATCCGGATTTGTCGCCAGCGGATCTCTTCTGGCGCCTGCACTTCACCCTGGGCACCGTCGTCTTCACCATGGCCTCTGCGGATGCCCTGCGTGACATCGCCCAGGCCGATTTTGGCCAGCAGCTCGATGTGGAAGGGCTGGTGCGCAACGTCATTCCTTATCTGGCGTCCGGTGTCGGGGCGCCCGTGGAGTCGACCAGGCTCTCCCTGGCCGTGTAACACCTAACAATAATCAACGGAAACAGTGAAATAGAAGGAACTTCGGTATGATCACATTGCTTGTCCTGCTGGTGCTGGCGATAGCCGTGGTGCTCGGTGTCCCCGCCATCCGTAAAAAGGTGGTGACCCGCCCCGTGTTCGGCATCTTCAAGAAGATACTGCCGCCCCTGTCGGCCACCGAGCGGGAGGCCATGGAGGCCGGCTCCGTCTGGTGGGACGGGGAGCTGTTTCGCGGCAACCCGGACTGGAAGAAACTGCACGGCTACGGCAAGGCCGAGCTGAGCGCAGAAGAGCAGGCCTTTATCGACAACCAGGTCGAAACCCTGCTCGCCATGGTGGACGACTTCAAGATCGTCAACGAGACCAAGGACCTGCCGGAGCCGGTGTGGGACTATCTGAAGAAAGAAGGCTTCTTCTCCCTGATCATCCCGAAATCCTACGGCGGCCGCGAGTTCTCGGCGATTGCCAACTCCACCATCGTCACCCGTATCGCCACCAAGAGCCTGAGTGTCGCGGTCACCGTCATGGTACCCAACTCCCTCGGCCCGGGCGAGCTGCTGATGCATTACGGCACCCAGGCCCAGAAAGATTTCTGGCTGCCGGGGCTGGCCAACGGCAAGGAGGTGCCCTGCTTCGCCCTGACCGGGCCGGAAGCGGGCTCCGATGCGGGCGCCATCCCGGACAAGGGAATCGTCTGCAAAGGGATGCACAAGGGTGAAGAGGTGCTGGGCATTCGCCTCAACTGGAACAAGCGCTACATCACCCTGGCGCCGCGTGCTACCGTGCTGGGGCTGGCGTTCAAGCTCTATGACCCGGAAAAACTGCTGGGTGACAAGGAAGAGATCGGCATCACCTGTGCGCTGATCCCGACCAGTCACCCTGGCGTGCGCGTCGGCGATCGCCACTACCCCATGGGGTTGGCGTTCCTGAATGGCCCGACCTTCGGCAAGGATGTGTTCATTCCGCTCGACTGGATCATCGGTGGCCCGGATTACGCCGGCCGCGGCTGGCGCATGCTGGTGGAGTGCCTCTCCGCCGGTCGCGGCATCTCGCTGCCAGCCCTTGGCACCGCCTGCGGTCACATGGCGAGCCGCACCGTGGGCGCCTACTCCTACGTGCGCAAGCAGTTCGGCATGTCCATCGGCAAGTTTGAAGGGGTGCAGGAAGCGCTGGCCCGTATCGGCGGACTCACCTATCAGCTAGAAGGGGCTCGTCGCATGACCGCAGGTTCCCTGGATTTGGGTCAGGCACCGGCCATCGTCACCGCGATTTCCAAGTACCACATGACCGAGATGGCCCGCCAGGTGATGGATGACTCCATGGACATCCACGCCGGTCGTGCCATCCAGCTGGGCCCGAAAAACTACACCGGCTACGCCTACATGGGCATTCCGGTGGCTATCACGGTGGAAGGGGCCAACATCCTGACCCGCAACCTGATGATCTTCGGGCAAGGGGCCACCCGCTGCCATCCGTATGTGTTTGCCGAGCTGGAAGCGGCGGCCGACACCGATGTGGAGCGTGGTCTCGAGAAGTTTGACGCCCTGCTGATGAAGCACATCGCCTTCGGTACCGGCAACTTCTTCGGTGCCCTGTTCCAGGGGCTGACCCTGGGTCAGTTCAACAGTGCCCCGGTGGCCGGCGAAACCGCCCGCTACTACAAGCAACTCTCCCGCATGAGTAAAGGGCTGGCCCTGTGCGCCGACGTCTCCATGCTGATGCTGGGCGGGGATCTCAAGCGCAAGGAGATGATCTCCGCCCGTCTGGGTGACGTGCTGAGCCACCTCTACCTGGCCTCCGCCACCCTCAAGCATTACGAGGATCAGGGCCGCATGGTCTCTGACCTGCCGTTCGTGCAGTATGCGGTGGAGCGCAACCTCTATCTGATTGGCAAAGCGTTCGAGGGCTTCTTCCAGAACTTCCCGAACAAGGTGGTGGGTGCCGTACTCAAGCGGGTGGTGTTCCCGTTCGGCGTCGGTTACAAGATGCCGGCGGACGATCGCTGCCATGCCATCTGCCTGGCCATGATGACGCCGGGCGAGTTCCGGGATCGTCTGACCGCGCTCTGTTATGTGGGCAAGGATGAGGCGGATCCGGTGGGGCTGATGGAGCGTGCCTTCCAGGCCATGGTCTCGGTGCAGCCCATCGAGAAGAAGCTGGTGCAGGCCCAGAAAGAGGGCAGACTGCCCCGCAAGCTGGCGCTGCCTGAGCTGGTGGCTGCGGCCCTGTCCCAGTCCATCCTCGGCAAGGAGGAGGCGGACAGGCTGCTGGCCGCCGATGCCCTGCGCTACGAGGCTATCCAGGTGGACAACTTCGCTCCTGGCGAGCTGGAAGGATTGTCTCAACCGAACCCGGTCGAGCACGCAGCCTGACCCGGAGCGTAAACCGACAACCGGCCCTAGTGGCCGGTTTTTTGTTGTTTAACCAGGCATTTACAAGGTCGATTAATTCCAGTTTAATGCAATGGCCCCCACCCTTGGGGCAGGAAGCAAGGCCATCGGAATGGCCGATAACAACAACTCAGGAAGAGTGAATGAACCTCGCCAAAACGGCGATCGAACGCCCCATCTGGGTGGCGGTCTCGGTCGTGCTGATTTTTTTGCTGGGCCTGCTCAGTATCCGGGGACTGCCCGTCCAGCTGTTTCCCGACATAGACCGTCCTCACCTCAACATCACGGTGGACTGGCGCTCGGCCTCGCCCCAGGAGATGGAGTCGGAGATAACCGATCCCATCGAGCAGGAGATGCAGGGGGTACAGGGGCTCAAGAGTCTCAGCAGCAACAGCTACCCCGGCTTCACCGAAATCGACATGGAGTTTGCCCTCGGCACCGACATGCAGCGGGCCCAGCTTGACGTCATCTCCCGCCTGAACCGGGTCTCGGGGCTGCCGGACAACATCGGTGGTCCTTACGTCAACAACTACAGTAGCAACGACACCCTGACCTTCTTCTTCATCCAGCAGCTGCCCGGCGCCAAGGGGGAGATAGACGATCACCAGGCGCTGATCGAGGCGAGGGTCAAGCCCGAGCTGGAGCGGATCCCCGGGGTGTCCACGGTCGACATCGAGGGGATCAATGAGCGCCAGATCCAGATCCGCTTCGACCCTTACCGCGCCGCCGAGCTGGGGGTGGAGATCCCGGTGCTCGCCAGCCGGGCAACGACGGGCTGGGATGTGTCGGCCGGGACCCTCGACATCGGACGCTGGGAGTACAAGCTGCGCTTTGCCGGTCGCTATGACGTGGCGGCCCTGGGGGACAAGGTGGTGGACTGGCGTGACGGCCTGCCCATCTATCTGCGGGACGTGGCCGAGATCAGAGTGGCCCGGGAGGAGCACCCGGTGCTGCGCATCCAGAACGGCAACACCGCCATCGCGGCGCAGATCTTCAAGGAGAGCGGCGCCAATGCACTGGCGGCGCTCGAGGGGATCAAGGCCAAGGTCGGGGAGCTCAACCGGGAGGTGCTGGAGCCGGTTGGCCTGCACATGGAGCAGTCGTTTGACGCTTCTCTCTATATCAACCGGGCGGTGAGCATGGTGACAGCCAACCTGGGGCTCGGGGTGTTGCTCTCTTGCGCCATCCTCTGGGTCTTTCTGCGCCAGCTCAAGGCGACCCTGATGATCGCGATCGCCATTCCCATCAGCATCATGCTCACCTTCTGCCTGCTCAAGGTGATGGGGCGGACCCTCAATATCATCTCCCTGGCGGGCATTGCGTTTGCGGTCGGCATGGTGCTCGACGCCGCCATCGTGGTGCTGGAGAGCATCTACCGGCGCCATGAGCGGGGTGACATCAACAAGGGAGAGGCGGCGCTGGAGGGCACCCGCCGGGTGTGGACCGCTCTGGTGGCGTCCACCCTGACCACGGTCGCCATCTTCCTGCCGGTGCTCCTGCTCAACGATGTGGAAGGGCAGTTGTTTGCCGATCTTGCGCTCACCATCGCCTGCGCGGTGACCGTCTCCATGGTGGTGGCGGTCACGGTGTTGCCTGCGGTGGCGGCGCGCTGGATGGGGCTCGAGCGGCTGATTGATCCCTTTGAGCGCCTGTGGTGCCGCGCCACCCGCCATGTGATCCGCTGGACTGCCACCGCCCCCAGGCGCTGGGCCATCATCGTCCTGATGATGACGGGGCCTGTGCTGGCGAGCTGGCTGCTGCTGCCCAAGATGAACTACCTGCCGGATGTGAAGCGGGACGCCATCGATGTCTGGATGAGTTTCACCCCGGGGGTCAATCTCAAGGCCCAGCGGGAGGAGGTGATCGATACCCTGATTGCTCGCCTCGACCCCTATATGAAAGGGGAGAAGGAGCCTGTCCTCAAGAACTACTATATCCTGCGCTACCCGGGCGGTGCCCAGATCGGGGTGCGGCCAAAGGAGGAGAGCCAGATCAAGGTGCTGGAGCAGCTCTTGATGAAGCAGTTGCTGGTGGGCATTCCCGACACCCGGGTGTTTGGCGGTCAGGGGTCCCTGTTTGGCGGTTTTGACAGTGAAAACAGCATCTCCCTGCTGATCCAGGGAGGTGGGCTGCCCGAACTCTATCAGGCGGCCCGGGAGAGCATGACCATAGTGCAGCGGGACTTGCCCGGCGCCCAGGTCAGGCCAGAACCCGGACTCGATTTCACCGCTCCCGAGCTTCGGCTGGTGCCCCAGGACAGGCGCCTGGCCGAGGTGGGCTGGGATCGTTCCCCCATGCCCGCCATCATCCAGACCTTCGGTGATGGCCTGCGGGTCGGCGAATATTTCGACGGGGATGAGCGGCTCGACATCCTGCTGATGGGGCAGGCCTCCGCCAACCCGGACGAGCTCAAGGCGGTGCCGCTTGCTACCCCGTCCGGGCGCATCGTTCCCCTAGGGGAACTGCTGCGGGTGGAGCCGCAACTCGGGCCTGAGAGCATCTTCCGATCCGATGGGCGGCGCAGCATCAGTCTGCAGATTTCCCCCCCTGCGGGGATGAGCATGGAGCAGGTGCTCGACACCCTGCAGCACAAGAGCTTTGCCGCCATCCGGCCGTTGCTGCCGGCCGGGGGGGAGCTGCGGGTCGCCGGCAATGCCGACAGCCTGCAGCAGGCGCTCGGCAACCTCGGCAGCATCTTCCTGTTCGCCGTGATGATACTGCTCATTCTGCTGTGGGGGGTCTTCGCCTCCCTCAAGGATGCCGTGCTGGTGCTGCTCACCTTGCCGCTCGCCACCGTAGGCGGCGTGCTGGCGCTGCACCTGAGCGGTCTGGTGGCGCCGCTGCCGATGGACTTGCTCACCATCATCGGCTTCGTCATCCTGCTCGGGTTGGTGGTCAACAACGCCATTCTGCTGGTGCACCAGACCAGGATGGCCGAGCGGGAGGGGATGAGCCGACAGTCGGCAGTCACCGATGCTCTGCAAAGCCGGATGCGTCCCATCGCCATGACCAGCCTCACCAGCATCTTCGGTATGCTGCCCCTGATGCTGAGTCCGAGCGAGGGGAGCGAAATCTACCGGGGGCTGGCCACCGTCATCGTCGGCGGCATGAGTTGCAGCACCCTCTTCACCCTGATCCTGTTGCCCGCCTTCCTGCGGTTGGGGGAGCAGACCGACATACCGCACGCCCTTCGGCAGCGTGCCTGAGCAAGGAGCTCATCGATGACACAAGGTTTCACAAGGATGGTGGTGGGGGCCCTGCTGCTGGCTGGCGGGCTGCCTGCGCTTGCACAAAGCAAGATGGTGACGCTGGCGGAGGTGGCCCAGGGAGAGGCGGGGGCCAGCATCTGGGTCAGCGGCACGGTGGCGAGCCGCCAGCAGGCGGCGCTCAGCGCCGAAGTGAGCGGTCGGGTGGAGTGGATAGCCGAGTTTGGCAGCCGGGTGAAGGCGGGGGACGAGTTGCTGCGCCTGGACAGCGCGACTCTGCGCCTCTCGCTGGAGCAGGCGAGAGCGGAACAAGCCAGAGAGGGGAGCAACCTGCGTTACGCTCGCGCCGAGTTCCAGCGCCTGGATCGTTTGCACCAGCAAAAGAGTGCCTCCCAGAGCCAGTATGACAAGGCGCGCTATGACGTGGAGCAGGCTGAGCTGGCCGATCAGTTGGCGCGGGTGCAGGTGCGCCAGATTGAGGAGCAGCTGCGCAGAAGCCGCATCTTTGCCCCGTTTGACGGGGTGGTGAATGAACACTTCATCCAGCCGGGGGAGCATGTGGATGCGGGCGAACAGGCGCTTGAACTGGTCAATCCGGATCAGCCGGATATCCGGTTGCGTGCGCCTATTGCCTGGGCCCGGCAACTGGCCACCCAGACCCGGTTGCGGGTGGAAGGGGAGCAGCTCAGCAGCCACGCCATCTATTACCAGCGGGCGGCGAGCGCCGATCCCAAGTCCCGGCTCATCGAGCTGCGCCTCAAGCCGGAAGCGGGTACCTTCATCATCGGCTCGCCAGTGCGGGTGGCGCTGCCGATGGGAGAGCAGCACACCATGCTGCTGCCACGGGATGCCCTGGTGCTCGGCACCGAGGGAAGCGTGGTCTATCAGGTGGAGCAGCGCGGCGAGGCGCTCACGGTGAACCGGGTGCCGGTCACCGTGCTCTTTGGGGACAGCCGGGAAGTGGCGGTGAGCGGCGCTCTCAGGCAGGGAGACAAGGTGGTGGTGCGCGGCGCCGGCAGCCTGCAGGATGGAGACAAGGTGGAGCTGTTTCGCGGTTGAACCTGGGCTGGCCCCATAAAAAAACGGCTCCCGCGGGAGCCGTTTTTGTTGCAGGGAGGAGGGGCGATTACTCGACCATCATCACCTTGCAGGTGTTGGTGCTGCCGACGGTCTCCATCTTGTCGCCGTGGGTGAGCAATACCATGTCGCCGCTTTGCAGCAGTCCCTTGGCCTTGAGCACGTCCAGCGCGTCGCGGCACACCTCGTAGACCGGCTTGGTCTCGTCGCCATCAAACAGCACGGGGGTGACGCCGCGGTAGAGGTTGGCCCAGGCCAGGGTCTTGTTGTGAGGAGACATGGCGAAGATGGGCAGGCCGGAGCTGATGCGGGACATCAGCAGCGGGGTGGTGCCCGACTCGGTCAGCGCCACGATCGCCTTGACCCCTTCCAGGTGGTTGGCCGCATACATGGTGGACATGGCCACCGCCTCTTCCACCGAGGTGAAGGTGTAGTTCATGCGGTGGTTGGAGACGTTCAGGCTCGGGTGCTTCTCGGCGCCCACACAGACGCTGGCCATGGAGGTCACGGTCTCGATGGGGAACTGGCCGGCGGCGGTCTCGGCGGAGAGCATCACCGCATCGGTACCGTCCAGCACGGCGTTGGCCACGTCCATGACTTCGGCACGGGTCGGGAGCGGTGCGTTGATCATGGACTCCATCATCTGGGTCGCGGTGATGACCACGCGATTCAGGCGGCGGGAGTGGCGAATGAGCTTCTTCTGCACACCCACCAGTTCGGGGTCGCCGATTTCGACACCCAGGTCACCACGGGCCACCATGACGGCATCGGAGCCAAGGATGATGTCTTCCATCGCCTCGTCGCTGGCGACGGTCTCGGCGCGCTCGACCTTGGCCACGATCTTGGCGTTGGAGCCGGCTTCGCGGGCCAGTTCGCGGGCGTAGCGCAGATCATCGCCGCTGCGGGGGAAGGAGACCGCCAGGTAGTCCACGTTCATGCGGGCGGCGGTCTTGATGTCTTCCTTGTCCTTCTCGGTCAAGGCCGGGGCGGAGAGGCCGCCACCTTTCTTGTTGATGCCCTTGTTGTTGGAGAGAGGGCCGGCCACGGTCACCGTGGTGTGGATGCGGGTGCCTTCGACCTGTTCGACCTTCAGTTGCACGCGGCCATCGTCCAGCAGCAGGATGTCACCGGATACCACGTCCTGCGGCAGGCTCTTGTAGTCGATGCCGACCTGCTCCTGGCAGCCTTCGCCCTTGCCGAGGGCGGCATCGAGAATGAACTTGTCACCGATGGCGAGGTAGATCTTGCCATCCTTGAAGGTGGAGACGCGGATCTTGGGGCCTTGCAGATCGCCCATGATGGCCACGTGGCGGCCCAGCTTGGCGGCGATGTCACGCACCTGGTTGGCGCGCTGGATATGATCTTCAGGAGTGCCGTGGGAGAAGTTCATCCGCACCATGTCGGCACCGGCGCGAATGATCCCCTCGAGAATGCCGTCGCGATCGGTCGCCGGACCGAGTGTGGTAACAATCTTTGTACGTCTTGGCATGAAAGACTCCAATGTGAAGTTGATATGACTTGAAATACTGCCCCGTCAAGCATGTGGCATGGCGCCAACTGGCAGGCCATCTGGGTGGCCTTGTTTGATTGAATTTCGATACTACACCAAGCCCGTTGGCATAGACAGTCGGGGGCGGCCCCCCGAATGATCAGGAGGAGTGCGGGGTATCAAAGCGGGATTCGCGCAAACCTTCTTTGACTTTCTTCAGGTTTTCGCGAAATTTCATGCCACGGCGCAGGGTGAAACCGGTGGCCAGCACGTCCACCAGGGCGAGCTGGGCGATGCGCGAGGCCATGGGCATGTAGACGTCGGTGTCTTCCGGCACGTCCATGGAGAGCACCAGGTTGCATTCGCGGGCCAGGGGAGAGTCCTTGGCGGTCATGCCGATGACGGTGGCATCGTTTTCCCGGGCCAGCGCGGCAATTTCCACCAGGGCCTTGGTGCGGCCTGTGTGGGAGATGAGGACAACCACGTCCCCTTCGCTGCTGTTGATGCAGCTCATGCGCATCATGACGATGTCATCGAAGCTCACCACGGGGATGTTGAAGCGGAAGAACTTGTTCTGGGCATCCCGGGCGACGGCGGAAGAGGCGCCCAGGCCGAAGAAGCTGATCTTCTTGGACTGGGTCAGAATATCGACGCAGCGGTTGATGGCCGAGATGTCCAGGCTGTTCTTGGCGGCATCGAGGCAGGCCATGGTGGATTCGAAGATCTTGGCGGTATAGGTGTCCGGGCCGTCTTCCGCTTCCACGTGGCGGTTCACGTAAGGGGTGCCGTTGGCCAGACTCTGGGCCAGGTGCAGCTTGAAATCGGGAAAACCCTTGGTATCGAGGCGACGGCAGAAACGGTTGACGGTCGGTTCGCTCACATCGGCCAGCTTGGCCAGGGTAGCAATGCTGGAGTGAATGGCGGTCTGGGGTGAGGCCAGGATCACTTCAGCCACCTTACGCTCTGATTTACTGAAACTTTCCAGATTGTTCGTAATTTTATCGAGGGTATTCATCATTACCACCAGGCATTTTTGTAATTTAACTTCAGTGTCTGTGCACTAAATTCACAGCTCAAGCAGGTTTCCAGTCTCCGCGATGACTATACAAGACAAGCTCTTATCGGAACTAATCTCGGCCCTGCAAAGTATGACTCATGTCTAATTATTTCGTGTTTTTAGTTGCAAACTTCCATTTGTGTCTTGAAAACGCTTACAAATGTTGCAAAGCAACAACACTGTGAGCGGGCGCACACTTGTCTGCATAAATCGCGCAGCTCGGCTGCGGGCTCGAGTAGTATTGCAGCCAAATAATAATGTCGGGACGGTAAGGGCCGCCCCGAGTCGGTAACGAAGGAGTTTGTTATGCAGCATACCCATGCGCTGGTGGGCGACGTTGGCGGTACCAATGCCCGGCTGGCCCTCTGCGAACTGGCGACGGGCGCCATTTCCCAGGCAAAAACCTATTCGGGGCTGGCCCATCCCAGCCTGGAGGCCGTGGTGCGCCTCTATCTCGAAGAGCACGATGCCACCGTGGGCGAGGCGTGCATCGCCATCGCCTGCCCCATCAACGGTGACTGGGTCGCCATGACCAACCACAGCTGGGAGTTCTCCATCCGCGAGATGCAGGCCAACCTCGGCCTTGCGCGCCTGCAGGTGATCAACGATTTCACAGCCGTCTCCATGGCGGTGCCCGTGCTCGGCGAGAGCGATCGCATCCAGCTCGGGGGCGCGGCTCCGGTAGCCGGCAAGCCCATCGCCATCTATGGCGCAGGGACCGGCCTTGGCGTCGCCCACCTGGTGCAGGCCGGTGAGCAGTGGCTGAGCCTGCCGGGTGAGGGCGGTCACGTGGACTTCGCCGCCAACACGGAAGAGGAAGATGCGGTGCTGCAGGTGATGCGCGGCGAGCTGGGCCATGTGTCGGCGGAGCGTTTCCTCTCGGGCCCCGGGCTCGTCAATCTCTATCGCGGCCTGGTCAAATCCGATGGCCGCGAGCCCGAACCCTTTGCCCCCAAGGACATCACCGAGCGTGCGCTGGCGGGGGATTGCCTCGATTGCCGCCGCACCTTGAGCCTGTTCTGCGTGCTCATGGGCCGCTTTGCCGGCAACCTGGCCCTCAACATGGGCACCTTCGGCGGTGTCTACATCGCCGGTGGCATAGTGCCGCGCTTCCAGGAGTTCTTCATCGGATCGGGCTTTCGGGTCGCCTTCGAGGACAAGGGGCGCTTCAAGCCTTATCTCAAAGACATTCCGGTCTTCCTCATCACCCATGAAGGGCCGGGGCTGCTCGGGGCAGGAGCCTATCTGCGCCAGTCGCTCGGGATCCGTCTCTGAGCCTTGCCAGGGTGAACATGGTTCAGTCCCGATTCAGTGACCGGGGCGTAAAGTGAACCTACGTACTCAAGAGGACGGGGCTTCATAGGGAATTGAAACCGGTCTTCATCCGCTGGGTGCGCATTGTCACCTGACAAGCCTGAACTGTTTTACCGGCCCTCGCGGCCGGTTTTTTTATGCCTGTCGTTTCTGCGCGAGCATGGGGCTGAGGGGAGCGGCAGGTCAGCTTCTGATGGGGGTGCAAGCTCGTCAGCCCCGCTGCCATGTGCTTGGCCTGGTCGAAGCATAAGGAGTGAGGTGTGAGACATGGAAAGCACCGGGATGGCAACGCCCGAATGCGGCAGGAGCCAGGTACTGGCTCCTGCGCTGTCAGGGGAGGGTGATGTGGAATCTCGCCCCGCCGAGCGGGGAGTCATCCACCCGGATCTCGCCGCCGTAGCTGTGCACGATTTCGGTCACCACGGCGAGGCCAATCCCCTGGCCGGGGGAGCTGTCAGCCCGCACGCCGCGCTGGAAGATCTGCTGCGATTTGCCGGGATCGATGCCGGGGCCGTCGTCTTCCACCACGATGAGCAGACCCCTCTCCCGGTGGCGGACATGAACCCGGATCTCGCTGATGGCGAATTTGCAGGCGTTGTCCAGCAGGTTGCCCATCAGCTCCATCAGATCGCCCTGCTCGCCGTGAAAGAAGACATCGTCGTCAAACTGGAAGCCGGTCTGCAGCTTCTTGTGGCGATAGACCTTGGCGAGGCTGGCCAGCAGCTTCTCGATGAGGGGAACCGGTTCGGTGCCCTTGCTCGCGAGGCGCTTTCGCCCGGTGACGGCGCGGCGCAACTGGTACTGGATGATCTGATCCATGGTGGTGATCTGTTCATTGATGTTGTCATGGATGTCGTGGCCGAGCTTGAGCTCCTGGGCGGTGATCTGGATGAGTGCCAGCCGGGTTTTCAGGCTGTGGGCGAGATCGTTGAGGGCGTGCTGGTAGCGCTGGGTCTGCTGGCGTTCGTTCTCCAGCAACTGGTTGACCGAGCTTGTCAGGGGGGTCAGTTCGCGCTCGTAGTCGTTTGACAGCGCCTCTCGCGTACCGGCGCGGATCTCGTCAATCTGGCGCGCCATGGTGCGCAGGGAGGAGAGGCTCCAGAAACTGGTGAGCAGCAACAGAGCGCCCAGCAGACAGTAGGCGAGCAGCGCCTGGCGAATGCAGCGGTAGAGGTAATCGCGGGTCTGGGCCTGATAGCGCCGGGCGGAATCGACCATCACCACGTAGTAGGTGGTGGGGCCGGCGCCATGATTGCGCAGGAAACGCAGGCTGTAGATGAAGTAGCTCTCGCCGTTCTTGATGGTATGCAGCTTGAAGAAATAGTCCTGATCCAGTCCCCCCAGGTATCTCATCAGATCCCGGCAGATGGTCTCCTTGATGGAGACCACCTCCGGCATGTGGAGGCTGGACCAGCTCAGCACTCCGTCGGCGCGGCAGATCAGGGTATCGAGATTGGGATCGATGGCATCCGGGGTGAGCTTGCCTAGATCCGTCATGGCGTGGGGCTCCGGCTGCTTGGACGAGAACAGCTTGGAGAGGTTCTCCTGCATGCGGACACTGGCTTTCTGGGCCTGCTCCTCGGCATGGCCGAGGTAGAGTATGTAGACGGAGAAGGCCATGATGAGCGCGATGACCAGCATGGCACTCAGCATCAGCTTGAGGTGCAGGGAGCGGCGGATCAGGGTCAGGGGATGCAACATGGCAAGGCGCATCAGCTGCAGGCGAGGTTGAAGATGTAGCCCTGGCGGCGGATGGTGGAGATGGGCTGGATGCTCCCTTCCGGATCCAGTTTTTTGCGAAGCCGGCTCACCATCACCTCGATGGTGTTGGGATCCCCTTCACCATCCCCATAGAGCTGATCCAGCAACTGCTGTTTGGAGACCACCTGACGGGCATTTCGCATCAGGTATTCCAGGATCAGATATTCGAAACTGGTCAGCACAGTGACCTCGCCGGCGATGGTCAGCTCCTTGCGGGAGAGATCCAGCTCGTAGTCACCCGCCTTCACTCTGGGGGAGATGAAGCCGGCGCTGCGGCGTACCAGCGCATTGAGGCGGGCCAGCAGCTCGTCCTTCTGGAAGGGTTTGACCAGGTAGTCGTCCGCCCCGGCCTCCAGTCCTTCCACCTTGTCCTGCCAGTTGCCTCTGGCCGTCAGCACAATGATGGGAAAGGGGATCTGCTGCTCGCGCAGGCGGGTGATGAGCTGAAGGCCATCCATGTCAGGCAGGCCCAGATCGATGATGGCGACATCGATGGGGTAGTCGGCCGCATAGTGCTGTGCCACCTGGGCATTGTCCGTGCTGTAAACCTGGTTCTGGGCCTCGGTCAACAGGGTGGAGAGGTGGTGATTGAGCAGCTTGTCGTCTTCAACCAGTAGGATTTTCATAAGATGCATGATGATGAGGGTCCAGGCTGCCAATTAGAGGGTCAACAAGAGGGAGAGTCAATCCGGATCCTACCTGACCCCGCTGTATCGGGACTGAATCATCCCAGACTGAACTCCTCAATAGAGTGTTTAATAAGATGTCAAAACTCTGTGACACGAAGCGATTTACATACGGTGACAGCAGTATGCGACCGTTATGATCGCAGTGGAGGGGCAGTAAGGTACGTGAATGGGTCAACAGAAGAGCACACTCTTGATCTCTTGGCGCTATCCTAACAATCTGATGCCCACGAATGAGGTGATAAGAGCACACTGACAGACATATTTTTTCTATTCTTCATCGAAAGGTGTCACTAGAGGATTATCAGTAAAAACACTGGTGACATTGAAGTCATTAGGTTAATGGGAATGCTGTTGAATCCTTACCCTATTGAGGGCCTTTTGCACCTTTTGACTATTCACCCTTGGGTTAAACAAGATAGAATCTGACCCGCGATCGGGTTTAGGGCGCAAAAAGCCCAAGATGTGAGCAATGTAGGTTCCGGACAGCCTAGTAAGGTAATGGAATGCTTAAGAATTGTTAAACATCAATCAAAACAAGAAGCTGGAGGATCTGATGGCCAACAGCACGGACAAGAAGGTTAAAATCAGCATATTGGGAGCTGTAACTCAAGGGCGGTAGCGTTTCACTTTGTTGACTATGTCATCTTTTTCATAATTACCCTCCCCACCAAGTTTATCAAATAAGAATTATTTACAAGTCGTATTGCTAGAAATTATGCAGAAAAATTAACCAAGCTTAGTTTCAGTGATATATCTGTGTGCTAGACGATTTAGTCATCAGTGTTGGCGCTTCGCAAACCTACCGTGAAGATCTTCTACGCAAGCGTCAAACAATGTCTTGTCATTTCGTTATCTTGAAATCGGGAACCTTTCAATGAAGATCCTTGTGACTGGTGGTGCCGGCTTTATCGGTTCAGCCGTTGTTCGCCATATCATCCAGCATACCCAAGACTCAGTTGTCAACCTCGACAAGCTGACCTATGCAGGCAACCTGGAATCCCTGGCTGAGGTCTCGGGCAGCGATCGTTACGCGTTCGAGCAGGTCGACATCTGCAGCCGCGTCGAACTGGATCGGGTGTTTGCTACCCATCAACCGGATGCCGTGATGCACTTGGCCGCCGAGAGTCACGTTGATCGCTCTATCACAGGCCCCGCCGACTTCATCGAGACCAATATCGTCGGCACCTATATGATGCTGGAAGCGGCCCGCGCCTATTGGAACGGTCTGGACGAGGCGCGCAAGACGGCCTTCCGCTTCCACCATATTTCCACCGACGAGGTGTATGGCGATCTGCCACATCCGGATGAAGCGTCTGCTGGTGAACCCTTGCCACTCTTCACTGAAACGACGCCCTACGCCCCCAGCAGCCCCTATTCTGCCTCCAAGGCTTCCAGTGACCATCTGGTGCGCGCCTGGCGCCGTACCTACGGCATGCCCACCATCGTCACCAACTGCTCCAACAACTACGGCCCGTACCACTTCCCCGAGAAACTGATCCCGTTGGTGATCCTCAATGCGTTGGATGGTAAGCCGCTGCCGGTCTATGGCAAGGGCGACCAAATTCGCGATTGGCTCTATGTGGAAGACCACGCACGCGCGCTCTACAAGGTGGTGACCACGGGCTTGGTCGGGGAGACCTACAACATCGGCGGTCATAACGAGAAGCAGAATCTGGAGGTGGTACACACCATCTGCGATCTGCTGGACGAGATGGTGCCGAAGGCGGGCTCTTATCGTGAGCAAATCACCTATGTGGCGGATCGCCCTGGCCATGATCGCCGTTATGCCATCGATGCCAGCAAGATGAGCAGTGAGCTCGCATGGCAGCCGCAAGAAACTTTCGAATCTGGCATTCGCAAAACTGTGCAGTGGTATCTGGATAACGAACAGTGGGTCAACAACGTCAAGAGCGGTGCCTACCAATCCTGGATTGAGCAGAATTACGGGGAGCGTGCCTGATGCATATTTTGCTGTTTGGCAAAAACGGTCAGGTCGGTTGGGAGCTGCAGCGTGCACTCGCACCGCTGGGCCGCATCACTGCCGTTGATTTTGACTCCACCGATTATTGTGGCGATTTCAGCAACCCGGCAGGGGTGGCCGACACGGTACGTCTGGTCAAGCCGGACGTGATTGTCAACGCCGCAGCCCACACCGCAGTCGACAAGGCGGAGAGTGAGCGGGAATTTGCCGAGCTGCTCAACGCGACCAGTGTGGCGGCGATCGCCAAAGAAGCGGAAGCATTGGGTGCCTGGCTGGTGCATTACTCCACCGACTATGTGTTCGATGGCAGCGGTGAGCGTCCCTGGGTGGAAACCGATGCAACTGCACCGCTCAACGTCTACGGTGAAACCAAGTTGGCAGGGGAACAGGGGGCGGCTCTCTGCGCTCGTCACCTGATCTTCCGCACCAGCTGGGTCTACGCCGCCCGTGGAGCCAACTTTGCCAAGACAATGCTGCGCTTTGGCAAAGAGCGTAGCGAGATGTCGGTCATCAATGACCAGTTCGGCGCCCCGACCGGTGCCGAGTTACTGGCCGATTGCACCGCCCATGCGATCCGCGTGGCGCAGAGCAGACCCGAGGTTGCCGGGCTGTACCATCTGATTGCCTCCGGTACCACCACCTGGTTTGACTACGCCCAATTGGTGTTTGCCAAAGCCAGAGAGGCTGGCGTTGATCTGGCGGTCACGCAACTCAATGCA
This sequence comes from Aeromonas sp. ASNIH7, assembly GCF_002903485.1. Lineage (NCBI taxonomy): Bacteria > Pseudomonadati > Pseudomonadota > Gammaproteobacteria > Aeromonadales > Aeromonadaceae > Aeromonas > Aeromonas sp. ASNIH7. The sequence goes on along the minus strand of NZ_CP026226.1, from coordinate 460,276 downwards.
GTGCCGACCAGCGCCTTCCCGACCCCTGCCAAACGCCCCCATAACTCCCGCCTTGATACCGACAAATTCCAGCGCACCTTTGATCTGGTACTGCCGGACTGGACCGTCGGCGTGGAGCGGATGTTGACCGAGATCCTCAGCAAGTAAATCCCTGGTCAGGGATGTGTTGAGTGCATCCCTGGCTGGCAAGAGATAAAACGTAAAAGGTGTAGCTGCAAGCCACCTTTTTCTTTTGCAATTTAAAAATAAGAAACAAGCATCATGACCAAACGTAAAGGCATCATTCTGGCCGGTGGCTCAGGCACCCGTCTCTATCCGGTGACCATGGCGGTGAGCAAGCAACTGTTGCCTATCTATGACAAGCCGATGATCTACTACCCGCTCAGCACCCTGATGCTGGCGGGCATTCGCGATATTCTGATCATCAGCACGCCGCAAGATACCCCCCGTTTTGAGCAATTGCTGGGTGACGGCAGTCAGTGGGGCCTGAATTTGCAGTACAAGGTGCAGCCAAGTCCGGACGGGTTGGCACAAGCCTTTATTCTGGGTGAAGAGTTTATCGGGTCAGACCCCTGTGCGCTGGTGCTGGGGGACAACATCTTCTATGGCCACGACCTGCAGAAACAGTTGGCGGCGGCAGCGGCCAAAGAGAGTGGTGCTACCGTCTTTGCCTACCATGTGCATGACCCCGAGCGTTATGGGGTGGTGGAATTTGATAAAGAGGGTACCGCTATCTCGCTGGAAGAGAAGCCGTTGGAGCCCAAGAGCAACTATGCGGTCACCGGCCTCTATTTCTACGACAACAGCGTTGTTGAGATTGCCAAGCGCCTGAAGCCGTCACCGCGTGGTGAGCTGGAAATCACCGATGTGAACCGTATCTACCTGGAGCAAGGCAATCTGTCGGTGGCGATGATGGGGCGTGGCTATGCCTGGCTGGATACCGGTACCCATGAAAGCATGATAGAAGCGAGCAACTTTATTCAGACTATCGAGACGCGCCAGGGATTGAAGGTGGCGTGTCCTGAAGAGATCGCCTATCGCCAAAAGTTTATCAGTGCTGACCAGATACGTGAGCTTGCAGCGCCGCTGGCGAAAAATGCATATGGCCAATATTTGTTAAGAATGGTTGCTAACGCCTGATGTGATATGGGGGGAGGAATGTTGTTCCCCCATAAAAACTGGATCAAATGTGGGTAAACAGATGAACGTAATCAAAACAGCAATTCCTGACGTGCTTATTTTTGAGCCAAAAGTATTTGGTGATGAGCGTGGATTTTTCTTTGAGAGCTTCAACCACAAGTTGTTTGAAGAGGCAGTAGGATATCCTGTGAGTTTTGTGCAGGATAATCACTCCAAATCGTCGAAAGGGGTATTGCGTGGCTTACATTATCAATTGTCTCCCCATGCCCAGGGCAAGCTGGTGCGCTGTGTTGCAGGTGAAGTGTTTGATGTGGCGGTAGATATCCGCAAAAGCTCTCCAACCTTTGGACAGTGGGTTGGGGTTCACTTGTCAGGTGAGAATAAGCGACAGTTGTGGATCCCGGAAGGGTTTGCACACGGTTTTGTAACTCTGAGCGAGACGGCGGAGTTTTTGTATAAAACGACTAATTATTATCATCCTGAAAGTGACAGAAGTCTATTCTGGAAAGATCCAGACTTGAGCATTGATTGGCCATTAGATAAACCTATTCTTTCAAAAAAAGATGAGAATGCCTTTTCATTTCACAAGGCTGAAATTTTTTAATTTTGTATCAGCATGAATAGAACTATGTAGATGTTCTAGCTATATGGTAAGAGGTTTATTTTGGTTTCTTCTCAAGGGTAATTATGAACCGAGATAGTAGTATATCCCCCGTCCGTATCTTATCGATTTTAAAAAACCGCCATTTGATTATGACGTTAGTTCGCCGCGAAGTTGCAGCGAGATATCGTGGTTCACTTTTTGGAAATTTGTGGGCTTTATTTACTCCACTTTTTATGTTGGCAGTTTACACATTCATATTTAGCGTGGTATTCAAAGCTCGCTGGAGTGGTGGTAGTGATTCTCGTAGTGAATTTGCATTGGTGCTTTTTGCCGGTCTAATGGTCTTCAATCTATTTTCAGAGTGTTTTAATCGTGCTCCACGATTGATTCTTGAAAATGTCAACTATGTCAAGAAAGTGGTGTTTCCACTCGATATACTGCCGTGGGTCGCATTGGGCAGTGCTATGATAAATATGTTTATTAGCTTTATGGTATGGCTTACTTTCTATGCTATTGCTATTGGTACACCACCCATTACTGTTCTACTTTTTCCGATAGTAATTATCCCGCTCATTTTCTTTATAATGGGAATTTCATGGGCACTTGCAGCAATGGGGGTTTACTTACGTGACCTTTCTCAATTGGTAGGCGTTATCAGTACCATATTGATGTTCCTCTCTCCTATATTTTATCCTATTGAAGCATTACCTGAAGAGTACCGCCACTGGTTGAATATCAACCCACTTACTCCTGTTATTGCACAAGTACGTGATGTGCTTTACTGGGGGAAAATGCCTTATTGGAAAGAATACGGCATGACATTGATTGTCGCAACGGTAGTTATGTATGCAGGATTTGCCTTGTTCCAAAAAACGCGTAAGGGGTTTGCCGATGTGCTCTGACAAAGTGGCAATTGAAGTTCATGGGCTAAGCAAATGCTATCAAGTGTATGGGCAACCTGTCGATCGACTCAAACAGTTCGTTTTCCCGCGTGTGTTGCGATTATTTCGACGTGCCTCAAAGCAGTACTTTCGTGAGTTTTGGGCTCTGCAATCAATTAACTTCACAATAAAGAAAGGGGAAACCGTTGGTATTATTGGTCATAATGGAGCCGGAAAGTCTACATTGCTACAACTGATATGCGGCACTCTAAATCCTTCTCATGGTGAAATTAGTGTTAATGGGCGTATTGCTGCATTGCTTGAGCTGGGGGCTGGATTTAATCCGGAGTTCAGTGGGCGTGATAATGTCTATCTCAATGCCAGTGTCCTGGGATTGAGTAAAGAGGATATTGATGCAAGGTTTGATGAAATCGCTCGTTTTGCCGACATTGGCGATTTTATGGAGCAACCCGTCAAGACCTATTCCAGTGGTATGTATGTCCGTCTTGCGTTTGCAGTACAAGCATGTATCGACCCGGAGATATTGATTGTAGATGAAGCACTTGCAGTTGGGGACATAGGTTTTCAGTACAAATGTTTCAAGCGAATGGAAGCCCTTAAAGCCAAGGGAGTGACTATTCTCATGGTGACGCACTCGACTGGTAGTATTCTAGAGTATGCCGATAGATGCCTGGTTATGGAAGGAGGGCGCCTGATTGGTGATACTACGGATGTCTTAGCAGCAGTCATGGCGTATGAAAAAGGGATGATATTGTCGGAAGAAAAAGCAGAGTCATCTTCATCAGTAGCAAGGGACAATGACGGAGAATGTCCATCTCAATCGCTCTTAATTGAGAAGCAAAAAAATGAAGCAAATATGGTGCTGGGTGAAAAACGATTTGGCTCTGCCCGCGCCATAATAGCAAGTCTGACAATATTAAAAAATGATGGAACACCTTATCATGAAGAGCCGTTAGTGAAATCTGGGGAGACTTTAACACTACGCTTTGAGCTCTTGGCGTGTGAGGTTATTGAAGATGTAGTGCTCGGACTTTCTTTGAGTCGGACTCAAGGTGGTGATATATGGGGGGATAACAATATTGCTGCCGGCCATTCTCTTACTTTGAAACCAGGTCGCCAAATAGTGACTTATCAAGTTACTTTACCAATCAATAGTGGTGATTATTTACTGCACTGTGGGTTGGCCTCCCTCAGAGGAGGAATGCGTGAAGAACTTGATCAGCGCCGGCCAATGCGTGCGGTCAAGTTCTGGTCTGCCCGAGAATTGGGCGGTGTTGTACATGCTCCAATTACTGTTCTGGCCTGAACTCATCGGTATTAACAATGCTAGCAGCCTTTTTACCCCCTTACCCTTTTAGGTCTGTACCAGCACCATATCTGTGGTGTTATTATCGCCTACTGTGTGAATGGGCGACAGAATCTTGTATGTTCATTACAGGGCGCGACTATGTGCGACCTATTGAGCAATGGGAAGACCGCTGGGAGTGCACAAATGATGCTGCAACAAGACTTAACTATGCATTACCCAAAAATACACAGCCTCCACAGCATCATTATGCTTGGTTAGATAAAGGGCGTTTTGACGAATGGTTGAGCATTCATAACAGCAACCCTCTAGCCGTTTTTCGTCATTTCTTATGTGAACGTGATAATGCTTATGAAGAAGAACTTCATGAGATGCTATGTTCTGCACCAAATAAGATTGAAGCTGTAATTACATTTTTAAATGTCCCGTCACTTTCCGCAGTTTGTCAACGACTTGGTATTCCTGTGATTCATCAGGAGTTAGGACCCCTGCGTGGGCATATATATCGTGATACAGCTTACGTTGATTTTCAGGGCGTCAATGGAAATTCTGAAGCTGAAAATCGTGAGTGTGAATTCAGGGGCTGGTCTCTAAATTCTCAAAATGAATTAAAGTTAAATGATCTTCTTTTGTTTTTTTTGAAAGACCCTAGCTTTATTAAAAGTTTGCCAGAGAAAACCTCTGAAATTGGAATAGCACTTCAGGTTGAGGATGATTCCAATTTAGTTGCGTTTGGTAATGGAATGGATAACCAGTCTATTATACTTGCTGCTCGTAACCAAACAGCTACATCAAGTCTGTTGATTCGTTCTCATCCAGGTAGTCTGTTTACGTTACGTGAAGGAATAATGCCAATAGATGAATCGCCAACCAGTCTGGAGTTTGTTGCTCGTTGTAAAAAAATAATGACTATAAATTCCAGTGTCGCACTAGAAGCTCTACTTCTTGGGGTTCCGGTGACAATCTTCGGTGACAGTTCATTATGTCATCTGGCCAAAGAAATACCTCATTCTTTATCTTTGGTCAGGCGTTTGACATTCTATCTTTTTGCTTATTTAGTTCCACGATCATGTCAGTTGTCCCCCCGTTATCTGCGTTTTCGTTTAAGTGAGCCAGGTGAGAAAGCCATCATTGAGTATCATTTGGGTTGTTATATGAGAGATGATGATATGACTTTACCAGAAGAGAGCGCTTTTGAAGATCTTCAAACAAAGCTGATAGCTCAGGTATTGGCAAGTAATCAACTTAGAGTTCATCGTAACGAGAGATTGCAAGCTCTCACTGAACAGGTACATGTGCTATCACAAGAACTCACAGACGTTAATAGGCGACTAGTTGAGGAGTGTGAGGCACACGGGCATGCCATTCAGGTGGTTGAGCAGATTACTGAGCAATTCAATACTCTTTCAAAACAATATTCTGACACTCTTGAAGAGTTACATTTGCGTGATAAAAAAATCAAAGAATGTGATGAGCTTTTAAACAAGATACGTAACAACAGAATATTAAATTTTTATATAAGACGTTTTATTTGAATTTATGAGTGAATTTATGTTAATTAGAAATCTTGACGTTATTATACCTGTGTATCGTGGGCTTGATGAAACTAAAGAGTGTATACTTTCGTTATTGTCTAGTATTCCACAGTGGGCTCAGCTTATAGTCATTAATGATTGCTCCCCCGAGCCTGATTTAACTAATTGGCTTAGACAAGAAGCGAGTAATTTAGGCTTCGAGTTGCATGAAAACAAGGCTAATAAAGGTTTTGTCGGTACAGTAAACTATGGCATGAGCCTGAACAAAGATAGAGACGTACTGTTACTTAACAGTGATGTAGAGGTTTCTAATCTGGATTGGCTTAATAGAATGCGAAAAGCAGCATATAGCCATGATCGGGTTGCAAGCTTAACTCCATTTTCTAATAATGCTACAATATGTAGCTTTCCAAATTTTTGTCAGGACAATGAACTGTATTGTGGTTTGGATGTTAATGCGCTAGATCGTCTTTTCTCTAATCTTCCTCTTGAAAGCGAACTCGTTGAGGTACCTACAGGCGTCGGATTTTGTATGTATATCCGTAGAGATTGCTTAGATTCGGTTGGTTATTTCGATGAACAAACCTTCGGTAAAGGTTATGGAGAGGAAAATGACTGGTGCCAGCGCGCGCACAAGTTGGGGTGGAAGAATTATCATCAATTGAATGTGTTTGCTTACCACAAAGGTGGCGTGAGTTTTCAAGAGGAAGGGGACCCAAGAAAAGCTCGTGCATTAGAGTTACTTAACACATTACATCCTAATTATACTCACGATGTGATGGCATTTATTGCACAAGATCCTGCAAGACAAGCAAGGTTGATGGCTAAGATAAAATACATAGCCGAGACTGGCCTCCCAGTTATCTTAGCTGTTGCACATCACCTCGGTGGTGGAGTTGCTCAACATGTTTCAGAGCTTGCGTCGTATTATTTAGAAAAGGCATGGTTTCTTCGCCTAACTCCCGGTAGCAGAGAAGGATATGTTAATCTTTATTTGAGCGCATTGGACGGTGATAAGACTGATGCATTCGTCTTCAACGTTCACACAGATTATGAATTATTAGTGAGTTTATTACGAGATCTAAGAGTTGGTCGGGTACACTTCCATCACAGCATGGGGCTGCCGCCACGAACTTGGTTACTGCCTAGTTCGCTAGGCGTATCCTATGACGTGACGATTCATGATTACTATATGCTAAATGGTAATCCAACACTTACAGATCGTTATGGACAATTTGTGAGTGAGGATAATCAAAATCATGATGATGTCTGTAGAGATGCAGCACAGATCAGTGTCTCAGGTGAGGAGTGGCGCAGTGGTATATATCCTTTACTTTCTCGAGCAGAGCGGATTATTTATCCCAGTAGAGATGTATATCAGCGATTTAGCAGGCTATATGGACATGAAAGTGAGCTATCTAACAAGGCAATTGTAACATACCATCCAGATGCTTATTGTTATTCTGAACCTAAACAGAGTCATAAACCGGGTGATCAGCTTCGTGTACTAATCCTTGGTGCTCTGAGTCGGGAAAAAGGAGCTGATCTATTAGAACAAGTTGCTTTGCTGTGTGATCCAGATAACATAGAGTTCCATCTATTAGGCTATGGCTATCGTCCTTTGCGTGGTGTTGTGAACCATGGTGCATATAGACTGGATCAACTTGAAGAAAAACTTAACAGTATTAAACCTCATGTGGTCTGGTTCCCTGCTTTATGGCCTGAGACATACAGCTATACGCTATCAATTGCGCTTGACCATGAATATCCTGTTGTCTGTCCGAATATTGGTGCTTTTGTCGAGCGTATCGAAAATAGAAATAACTCTTTATTATTACCCTGGAATATCAAACCTATTGATTGTGCTGCATTTTGGCGTGCGTATGCCCAGGGGGCCAAGCTAAGCAATTTCCTTGTTTCAGCTGAAATTTGTGATGAAATAGAGCGAGACGATAATTTCTATCAAGATAAATACCTGAGTGGATTGACAGTATTGACACCTACAGATGGTTCTATTTTGGTCAATAAGTGGAATGAAAAGCTAAGTCTTGCTCCTAGTACTGTACTGTTATCAAGAAAAGAACAACTTTTACAGTATCTATGGAAGGTTAGAAATATGCGTATCGTCAGTTCATTTGCACGTTATATTCCATTTAGATTGCAGAGGGCGATCAAGCGCTTATTGAGTCGAAAACCAATTCACGAAATTATTAAGTGATATGGATTTAAACTATATATAAATATAAGATGTAATTATGTTTGATTTTTGAATGAAGATTAATCATACGGCTCATTATCAGAGAGTAGAGCGCCACGTTAAAAACTCTCTGAATTAGCCGTATGGCTATTAAAAATAGGGTGGCTAATAGTATGTTTCCTAAACCCTCACTTCCTGATAATGAGTTATTGAGAGTAAATTCAAGAATAGTATCAGTTTGGAAAATTAGTCTTTTAAAGACCTCGCTTTATCACTTGGCTCCAGGTGTACAATAAATGAATTCATTCAATAGGATAACAAACTTATTCTTGAGCTATCTTGAGTAATAAAGCAAAGAAAATTGATAACTCAAATTGGATAAAGTAAATAATGAAACGTTGTTCAAGTTTTGAGAAGGTAATTGAGCTTTCCTTTTATTTTATAATAGCATTCTGTGCGATCTGGAAAATAATTCCGACCATTAATGAGAGAGGTTTCTGGTCTGACGAATTGTTTACTGCGGCCGTAGTCCGTTACCATCCTATTTTAGATAGTCAATTTGAAAGAAAAACAGTCATGCAGATTAAAATGAATGATAGTTTTTTGACTGTCAAAGCAGGAGAGCAGCACCCACCTATGTATGACCTTTCCTTAAAGGGATGGGCGTCTTTATTTGGTGATAGTGAGATCTCCCTACGTGGTTTTAATATTTTCCTCATTGCACTCACGTCTATTACCATATTTGTGTCTTGCTGGCGGCGTAAAAATTATCCGCTCGGAACTTTGATTTCCATAACTACATTAGTTGTGCTGTGGCACCCTGTGACCCAGAGTTATGCCACACAAGCTAGAAGTTATACATTTTTCTTGATGTTATCTTTATTATGTCTTTTAGCTTTCAATAAGATAAAAGAAGCTGGTCGTAATGAGTCTATGTGGCGCCTTACCTTTTATACTCTTGCTACTATCTCATTTTTGACACATTACTATATGGCTGTTTTTATTGGTGCTGTATATATCTTTATTGCTTATAGCGATCTCAAGCAAAGGCGCTATGTACTTCCCCTAATACCAGTTCCATTTGTTTTTAGTTGGATATTCCTCTCATATCACAGCCTGCTTTTTACCGCGAGTGGCGGAGTCGCGTGGTCCCAAATATCATATCTACAAGCACTGCAATCAATGTTGCATATAATTTATGGTTACTTTGGTGTAAGCTCCATATTGGTCGCTTTGTCATCTGTGTATTTTTTCTGTAAACGAAAAACCTCTGAAACTCAAGTTTCTATATGTATTGCTGTTTCAGTATGTGTGTTAGCTTTTGTTTGTAAAAAATCAGGAATACTTCATCCTAGACACTTCATATTCATTATTCCTTGGTGTGTCTATCTTATGCTTAACTTAACATTATCGTTGTCTAAAAACAGATTTTTTGTTTTGGCGATAGCGTCAATAATCGTGTTTATTTCTCCCGCAGCAGGAACTCAAGCGAGCGTGTATGCTGACGAACAATATAAAGAGGCAGCAAAACTTATATCGGAAAAATATAGTGGTAAAGATTATAAAATATATGCAACCTGGAGCCCCAACGAAGCATACTATCGATACTATCTTGAAAACTATGCATCGGGGCATGTCAGTGTCGATATGCTCTCTAGTATCAGTGACGTAGATAAAACATGCTCTTATATCAATAATAATAATGTTGTTTTATATGCTCACCATTCACATGATGACGTAATAAATGCTTTTGAATCTTGTTTGTCTACATTTACTAGAACAAATTTTGATGGTGTGGTTGTGATCGCCAAGCCATAAAAGTTATCTAGCTATATGGTGATTTTATGAGAGTTGTACGTATTCCTTAGAGGATATGATGTGATAAAACTTGACGTTTCAATTAGCATCGTAACTTACAATGCTAATATGTCGATGTTATCCCTGACGCTGAATAAGCTTAAAGGTGCAGTTGATTTTATTTCTGATAATGACGTTGAAATAAATACCGTGTTGACGCTCATTGACCATTCTCCCTTCCCGGATTCTATGGTTCAATCTGACAGTGTATTTCAGTGTTTTGGCTGTGGCAGCAAGCTAATTAATGACCCACTGAATCCTGGTTTCGGAGCTGGCCATAACCGAGCTTTACTAAGTGACACTAAGTATCATCTGATCCTAAATCCCGATCTGGAAGTTGCACCAGATGCTCTCAAAAACGCACTAGAGTTTATGGAGAGACATCCGGAGTGCGGATTATTGACGCCTTTCGCGACATGGGCAGATGGTGAGGTACAACGGCTTTGCAAAGGTTATCCAACTGTCTTTGATTTATTGCTGCGTGGTTTTGCTCCTGCTTTTGTGAAGAGGTTATTTCAGACGCGCTTGGCGAAATATGAGATGGCAGATCAGCTCAACAATCATGATGTGCTGTGGGACCCACCCATTGTCAGTGGTTGTTTTATGCTGTTTCGCACAGATGTATTGCAGCAGCTCGAAGGGTTTGACCCTCGCTTTTTTCTCTATTTTGAAGATTTTGACATCAGTTTACGTGCAGGGAGGGTCAGCCGGATTGCCTATGTCCCTCAGGTGAAGGTTGTTCATCATGGTGGTCATGCATCGCGCAAAGGTTGGCGGCATATCTGGATGTTTGGGCGCTCTATGGTGACTTTCTTCAATATTCACGGTTGGCGTTGGTGGTAATGTCAGATATCAAAAGTACAGTCTTGGTAACAGGCGCCAACGGATTTGTTGGCAAGGCGGTCTGTGAACACCTGCTGAGTCTGGGTGTGAATGTGAAAGGTGCGGTGCGAAGTCACCCGCTTGCTTCGTATCACATCAACGCTCCCTCTTTGACAGCAGATGCAAACTGGACAACCCAATTACAACAGGTGGATGTTGTCATTCACTGTGCCGCCAGGGTGCATGTGATGTCTGATAAGGAAGCCGATCCTCTAACAGCGTTTCGAGCGGTAAACACAATTGGCACATTAAATCTCGCAAACCAGGCCGCAGATGCTGGTGTTAAGCGCTTCATATTTATTAGCTCGATTAAAGTAAATGGTGAGCAGACTGAGCCCGGTAAGCCGTTTGATGAACATGTCCAGAATCCACCACAAGACCCTTATGGCCGCTCAAAATATGATGCAGAGCAAGGGCTGATGGCACTTGCTAAGAAGTGTGGTATGGCTGTCACCATTATCCGGCCTCCTCTTATTTATGGTAAGGGTGTGAAGGCTAATTTTGCCAGCATGTTAAAGATGGTGCATACCGGTTTTCCACTCCCCTTTGCCCGTTTGAAAAATGCACGGAGTTTATTGGCATTACCCAATTTATGCGATTTCATTGCTCGTGCGATAGATCATCCTGCTACCGTGAATCAGATTTTTTTGGTCGCAGATCCAGTTCCTGTTTCGACATCTGAAATGCTGATTGCTATTGCTGATGCTGAAGGTGTCCCTTCTCGACTGTTTTATATTCCATCAATTCTGGTAAGAGGGATTGGCCGTTGCTTTGGGATTGATGCCAAATTGCAGCGGATTTATGGATCTCTAGAAATGGATACGGGCAAGGCTCAGAGGCAGCTACAATGGTCGGCTCCTTATACGTTTTCTCAGGCTTTATCCCTGATGGCATCTTCCAAATATGAGTAGTTTGTGATGCTGACATTTCCGTTACTTCTAGTTTTATGTTTGTTTTTCTCCATTATCATGACAGGCTTACTTAAGCGCTATGGTCAGAGCCGTCTTCTTGACCAACCCAATCATCGCAGCTCACATTATATCCCTACGCCGAGAGGCGGAGGCATGGCGATTGTCGCTACATTTCTGTTGGCTTCTCCTTTTCTCGTCGTGAGCCAGGTGTCGGATTTGTATGGGGTATCTTATGGAAGCTTGCTATTGATATGGATTGCAGCACTGGGCATCGCACTAGTTGGTTTTATCGATGATCACCTGTCTCTTGAGCCAAAAACTCGTTTAATTGTCCAGAGTCTTTCTGCTGCATTGGTTGTATTAGCTGTTGATGGATTGCCAGAGCTGACCTTCTTTGGGTGGCAGCTAAATCTTGCCTGGTTTGGTTATGCGCTGGCATGGTTAGGTGTGATCTGGTTTATCAATCTTTACAACTTCATGGATGGCATCGATGGCCTAGCTGCCGGTGAGGCCGTGACTGTCTGTATCGTCATGGCGTTACTGCATTACCTTTTTGGAGGTGAGTGGCCGTTTGCGAGTTTGACCCTGTTGCTGGGGGCTTCTGTTGCGGGCTTTTTGTGCTGGAATTTTCCACCGGCCAAGATCTTCATGGGAGATGGGGGCAGTGGCTTCCTTGGTATGATGCTCTCATCCCTGATGTTGCTTGATGCAAGTTTCGCCCCCCAATTCCTCTGGGCGTGGCTTGTCATGCTCGGAGTCTTTGTCGTTGATGCTACCTGGACTTTACTGAATCGCTATCGTCTCAAATGCCGCCTGAGTGAAGCTCATAGAACTCACGCATTTCAATATGCTGCAAGGCACTGGAAAAGTCATCGTAACGTGACACTGATGGTGCTCTTGATAAATGTCCTATGGCTTGCACCGATTGCTGCCATGATTGTTGGGGGGGGCTCGATGGCGTGTTGGGTCTGATTATTGCCTACTTACCGCTAACTTATCTCGCATTTTACCTAAAGGCAGGAGTACCTGAATGAGCACAGATTTTTTGCCGGGGGGTAGCTGGTTACTTACCTGCCTTGGTTCCTTGTCACGAGCCAGCAAGCGAGCAATATCTGTCGCAGTAGATACGTTATTGATTACCATGGCATATTGGGGGGCATATTGGATCAGGCTTGAACATAGCTGGCCAATCGCAAGCCCCCATCATTGGGCCCTTTTGTGTGCGATTATTGTCCTAAGCATTAGTGTCTTTGTTCGGCTGGGTTTGTATCGTGCAATCTTGCGATATGTTAGCTTTCGAGTGCTCTGGACAATCTCATTAGGTGCATTTGTTTCAACGAGCTTTTTTGTTATCTCTGCGTTTTACTTCGATATCTTCCTGCCCAGAACCGTATCGGTCATCTATCTCTCATTTTTGGTGTTGATGGTCGGTGGTGTGCGGTTGTTCTTTCGGGCTCTGCTGAATACTACTCGTTTGGCGCGTACACAGGTTCTGATCTACGGTGCGGGTTCCTCGGGGCGGCAGTTGCAAGTGGCTTTGTTGCAAGGTAATGAGTTTTACCCAGTTGCCTTTGTGGATGATGATCCTGCCAAACAAGGATGCGTTATTCAGGGATGTACCGTGTACAACAGTGCTCAGCTCCCTACGCTGATTGATCACCATGGGGTGAAGAAGATCCTGTTAGCCATGCCAAGCAGCACCAGGGCTCGTCGCCAGGAAGTGATCAATGCACTTGAGCCTCTCTCTTGTGAAGTGCTGTCTATCCCGGGTATGGCCGATCTGGTCAATGGCTCTGCCCGTATTGATCAGCTTAATGAAGTCTCCATCGACGATCTGTTGGGTAGAGACCCGGTAGAGCCGGTCACGACATTGATGGAAGCCAACATCACAGGCAAAGCGGTCATGGTGACGGGGGCTGGGGGCTCCATTGGATCGGAGCTCTGTCGCCAGATCTTGCGGTGCCGGCCATCCACCTTGGTTCTGTTCGAACTGTCTGAATACGCCCTCTATGTCTTACACAAAAACTTGCGTGAACAGTGCGAACGTGAGGGAATTGCAACTGAGCTGGCTCCGTTACTGGGCTCGGTGCAGCGCCAGCACCGCCTCAAGACGGTGATGCAGAGCTTTCGGATCCAGACTATCTACCATACTGCCGCTTACAAGCATGTGCCCTTGGTCGAGTTCAATATCATAGAAGGGGTGCGCAATAATGTATTTGGCACTCTTTATGCTGCTCAAGCAGCCATTGAAGCGGAAGTTGAAACCTTTGTACTGATATCCACTGACAAAGCGGTACGCCCAACCAACACCATGGGGGCCAGCAAGCGCTTGGCCGAGCTCATCCTGCAAGCCTTGACTCGTGAAAAGCACAAAACCCGTTTTTGTATGGTGCGCTTTGGTAATGTGCTCGGATCTTCCGGCTCAGTGGTGCCACTGTTCAGACAACAGATAGACAAAGGTGGGCCTATTACTCTGACTCATCCCGATATCATACGCTACTTCATGACAATACCGGAGGCGGCCCAGTTGGTTATCCAGGCGGGCGCGATGGGGGAGGGGGGCGATGTTTTTGTGCTCGATATGGGGCAGCCAGTCCGGATCATGGAGCTTGCAAAACGTATGATCCGTCTTAGCGGTCTGACGCTTCGCGATGAACTTCGGCCCGATGGCGACATTGCTATTGAGGTGACGGGGTTGCGGCCAGGTGAAAAACTCTATGAGGAATTGTTGATTGGGGATGATGCTAGAGGTACAGAACATCCCAGGATCATGGTGGCGCAAGAATGCTGGCTCCCCTGGTCAAGGCTGCGTCCCTTGCTGGCCTCGCTGGATGACGCCTGTCACCACTTTGATCAACAGAAAGTACGCGACATTCTGATGCACGCTCCTGCTGCGTTCGAACCAACAGACGGTATCTGTGACCTGGTCTGGCTTGCTAAACAACGTGATCTGCCAACAGACAATGTGGTCCCACTTCCTACACACAACATCGATTTTTATATTGAAAATCAATGATGTTCTATTATTACGCGCCTCATCAGACATCTTTTCAATTTAATTTCTGGTTGTTTTTTGAGCGATCGGAAACTGATTAGACCAGATTGACTACCCTTTTGAGCAAAGCATAGGTAAAATCGCCCCGCCGATTCAAAATTAATCTTGTATCTTCTTGCGCTTAATAGGCTCAACATGATCATGGTTATAACCATAAAGTAAGCATAACTAGCGTCTCGCTGTCTTGTTTGCAAAGGTGTGCAGGATCAGAACGGTCATAAATCTTTGGCAAACTAAACAATATATAGACTGCGAGCGAACTGGGAGCTGTAACTCAGGGGCGGTAGCTAACTTTTTTCAATGCTCTGCGCCATCCTTTAATGACAATATTGTTTTTATAGCCGACTAGTCTGGCACTTGAGCGGCGGTAGATTGTCAGAGCCGCTTTAGGTTAGGCACATGTTTGACACATATATTTGAATGAAGGCACAAAAAGTGTTTTTTTGCAATACATTATTATCATTCAGATACTTAGAACGGGAATTCAGATAATAAGTGCGACACTCATGGATGAATGGCGAGAGGTGGCCAACTGCTGATTGGTGGTACCCTTATGCTCGCCAAAGTAAAAGCAGTATCACCATGAGCTATCAGCAGTTGACCGAGGGGCAACGATACCAGTTATCGGTGCTTCGCGCACAGGGGATGTCCATCCTTGCCACCGCACGCGCCATTGGCGTTCATCGCTCCACCCTCTACCGGGAGCTGCGTCGTAACGCCGGGCCGCAGGGCTACCAGCCAGACAATGCGCATCAGCACGCCACCCACCGACGGGCCAGTGCGGCCAAATCTCGGCTATCTGCCGATGTCATCCAGTTTGTCGAGCTGACACTCGCCTGGTGGTGGAGCCCGGAGCAGATAAGCACGGTGGGCAAGCAGATAGGCCTCATGGTGAGTCACGAGTGGATATACCGCCATGTGGCCGCCGACAAAGCCCGGGGTGGCCAGTTGTACCGCCATCTGCGCCAGGGCCACAAGCGCTACCGCAAGGGGGCGAGCAGCCTGCGTTCTCCCATCAAGGAAGCCCGCTCTATTGATGAACGGCCGGCTATCGTCGATAGCCGGGAGCGGCTCGGTGATTGGGAGGCGGACACGGTGCTGGGCAAGCAAGGCACAGGTGCACTGGTCACCCTGGTGGAGCGCAAGAGCCGGCTCTATCTGGTCAAGCGGGTCGCGAGCAAACAGGCTGGGGTGGTGCGGGATGCGATAATCGAGATGTTAACGCCCTACATCGAGCAGGTGCATACTATCACCTTTGACAACGGCGGCGAGTTTGCCGAACACAAGGCGATAGAGGAAGCGCTGGGTGCCGAGACTTACTTTGCGCACCCTTACTCTTCGTGGGAGCGCGGTCTGAACGAGAACAGCAATGGGCTGTTGAGGCAGTTTATCCCAAAGGGAACAGACCTGAGAGAGGTCACGGACGAGGATGTCAGGAGAGCGGAGCAGTGGCTCAACCTACGACCTCGGAAAGGCCTTGTTGCTCAAATCGGGGAACTATCTGTCATCTCGGTGATCTGATCCTGTAGCGCAGTCTCCGAGAGCATCAGATGGGCAAGTCCAAGCACAAGATCAGCAACTGGCAGCAGTACAACCAAGCCTTGGTGCAACGCGGTTCGTTGACCATCTGGATGGACGAACAAGCCATTAAGCAGTGGCATTGCCTGGTCCACCATGGCCGCCGAGGGAGAGGTTTCCACTACAGTGACACCGCCATTGAGACGGCCCTGATGCTAAAAGGCTTGTTCAAGTTGCCGCTGCGGGCGCTAGAAGGCTTCATTAACTCGTTGTTCCAACTGATGGCGGTGCCTTTGCAGTCGCCGGACTATAGCTGTATCAGCAAGCGCGCCAAGACCGTCGACATCAAGTACCGCCTCCCCAGCCAAGGCCCGGTGGCTCACTTGGTCATTGATGCAACCGGCCTCAAGGTCTATGGCGAAGGCGAATGGAAAATTCGCAAACACGGCAAGGAGAAGCGACGAGTGTGGCGCAAGCTCCACTTGGCGGTGGATGCCACAACCCATGCGGTCATCGCTGCCGAAGTCAGCCTGGAGACGGTGGCGGATAACGAGGTGTTACCGACGTTGCTCAACCCCTTACGACGCAAGATAAAACAGGTCAGCGCCGATGGTGCGTATGACACCAAGGCCTGTCATGCGCTACTGAAGAAGAAGGGGGCGAAAGCCACCATACCGCCGAGAAAAAATGCGGCACCGTGGGAGGAAGGCCATCCCCGCAACGAGGCGGTGACGGCGCTCAAGGCCGGTGAACTGAAGCAATGGAAGAAAGACTCCGGCTATCACCAGCGCTCGATAGCCGAGACCGCCATGTACCGGTTCAAGCAACTCATCGGGCCAACGCTGAGCCTGCGGAACTACAACGCCCAGGTGGGCGAAATCCTGGCTGGCGTGAAGGTGATGAACAAGCTGATAGGGCTTGGTATGCCTGTTCGCCAGCCAGTGAATTGAGTGGTATCAACGGGTTGGGGAACGGCCATCCAGCGACGGATTTGATCAACAACGCCCCTCGGAAATGTCTCGGATTCAGGCAGCCTGTCAAGGTATTCGAAGAGTACCGTCAGGCGGCATAGGCGAGTGTCGCACTTCGAAGTTGAATTCGCGGAACACGTGCAATAACGAAATAACTGCTCACATGAGGTTACTTGGTAGGCATACACAATAATTAAAATATTTGCCTTCCGGAATATTAAAATTAGAGAGTAAAGGGAAATGGATAATAAAATCAACAGCAGTGCTGCATTATGGAACGCAGCGAATGAAAAATTGACAGAGAAGATTCACTCACAAGATATTGGTCATCTCATAGGTGAGCTGAAGCGAGTTCACATGAAAAGTGATGAGCTTTATGTGTATTGTAGTGATAGTGACAAGGCTCTTATTGAGCGAGTGCTAGTCGATTATCCGTTCACGTTGCATTTCAATGTGACGGACATGTCCCAGCTAAAAGGCAAAACCCTTGTGCATTACAAGAGTGGTGACCTTCCCGATGAACTGGCCGCAAGTATCTATTCACCAGGACGGGGTTGACGGCATCAGTTCTGCCGGGATGGGATAATCTGTCTTCTCGATGCACGCCCTGACCACGGCCCTCAACCACTCCTGTGGGCAGCGGCCCAATCGCTTGCCGGTCTCCACCAACGACAGGATGCGCTGGCGAAACAGCTCGCCCCGGTGAGACCACACGCCGTAGCTACCCTTGCGCCAGAGCACATAGCCACGCAGCGCCCGCTCCGCCTCGTTGTTGGTCAGCGCTATTTCGTCGTCAGTCATAAACCGCCACAGCATCTCGTCATCCCGCAGCAGCAACTGGCATCGTCCACGGTAGCGTTTGCTGCACAACAGGGCGCCGCGCTCCAACTGGCTTCGCCAGCTTTGCCGGTAACGCGCGAGCCTGCGCAGGTATTTCTGCTTGCTCAACGCACCGCTTTCCCAACGGTGCCGGGTACGAAACACCGCATCCGCCAGCAAGACCAACCGGGCACCGATGGGCTGGTTGCACTGCTCGCTACTCTCGGCGATGGCCACGAGATTGCGGGCCACGTGGGCCCAGCACAGTTGCCGCTGGTCGGCGTCGATAAACCGGTAGCCGGCGTACTGGTCGGTCACCAGCACCCCGTCAAACTCGGCGCCCAGCAGCCGCTTGGCCGCCTCCTGACCACGGCCATAGGCCGTCATGAAGCAGACGGCTATCTTGCTCAGCGCCAGCCACATCCAGCGGCGCTCTCCACCCCGCTGATGCCGGGTCTCATCGGCATGAACGTGGGTGGCCGTCTGCACCTGCTGCTTGATGGCCTGGTAGGTCGGGGTGAGCATGGCACTCACCCGCCCCTGCGCCTCACTGATGGCGCCCCGGCTAAAACTCAGGCCGAAATGCTGTTTGAGCTGCTGCTGTATCTGGCTGACGCTCTGGTGAAACTGGCCGCTTTGCAGCGCGATGTAGCTGAGCAGATTGGCCCCCATCTGGCTGCTGCTGACGTTGTCTGGCAGTGCGGCCTGGGTCGTGCCGATACACCGTGAGCAGGTCGCACGATACAGTTGGTGTTCGGTGACGAGATAGCTCACCTCGGGCAGCTCGAACACCTGATGAACCTGATAGGGTTTGGCATGGGCCACCATGTCCCCGCCACAGCAAGCGCAATCGGCGGCAGGGTAATGCGGGACCAGGGTCAGGCGGGCATCAAGCGGATGCCGCTCGCGGCGATGTCCCTTGTGACCGGGCTGCGCCCCCCGTTGCTTGCCGGACGCCGGACGCTTGCGGGCCGGCGGCGGTGCACCGGGGCCGTCGCTGGAAGGCGGCTTGGAGGAGTTGCCGCTGTGCTGATTGAGGCGGTCCTCCAGCTCGGCGATGCGGTCGAGGAGCTTATAAATCAGCTCGTTGGCCTGCTCCAGAGTGGTGGGCATTCCCGCGGAATGCATGGTGTTTTTGCTCATGGGGGGAGCGTATCTAAGGAGCAGGATCAAGCAAGCAGGAAAGTGGGATCAAGAGACGATCGTCTCATTTTTCCTGTGTCAATACTGTTCCGGTGAATACTTACGCCGCAATGCTGGTCCTGGCCACCAAATATGGCGCCTACGTTGAACCGCTGGTCAGTTATCTGGACCGTCGTTTCGGCCGCACCGAAGTGGAGTTGCTGCACAGCGGCTACTTCCTGCACATGAAATCTTTCTCCATCCTCTCCCGTCCATCCAATCGCATTGTCAAGCGTGCGCTGGATCTGGTCTCTGCCATTGCGCTCAGTCTGGTTGCCATTCCCATTGGCTTGCTTGCTGCACTGGCTATCAAATTGGAATCACCTGGTCCCATCTTTTATCGTCAAGCACGGGTTGGCCTGTTCAACCAGGAATTCGACGTAATCAAATTCCGCTCCATGCGAAACGATGCCGAAAAAAATGGTGCTCAATGGGCAAGTAAGAACGACGCCCGAGTCACTCGTGTTGGCCGTTTCATTCGCAAGACCCGTATTGATGAACTACCGCAACTGATCAACGTCTTTAAAGGGGAAATGTCTCTGGTTGGTCCAAGACCCGAGCGGGAAGTATTTATCAAAGAGCTGGAAGCCGTTATCCCGTACTATCGCTTCCGTCATGCGGTCAAGCCCGGTATTACCGGCTTGGCCCAGGTCAAATACCCCTATGGGGCATCTATTGAAGATGCCGTGTGGAAGCATAAATACGATATCTTCTATATCAAGCATCAAAGCCTAATGTTGGATATCAAAATCCTGCTACTGACAGTCAAGACTGTGCTATTCGGCATGGGCAGATAAATATAAGGCATTATATTAAGATGAAAATTCTCGTTACCGGTGGCGCTGGTTTTATCGGCTCTGCCGTCGTGCGCCATATCATCCGTGATACTCAGGATGCCGTTATCAATCTCGATAAACTCACCTATGCCGGCAATCTGGAATCCCTAGCCGATGTATCGTCAAGCGAGCGTTATGCGTTTGAGCAGGTGGATATCTGCAACCGTGCCGAGCTGGATCGGGTGTTTGCCCTGCACCAGCCGGATGCCGTGATGCACCTGGCCGCCGAGAGCCATGTTGATCGCTCCATCACAGGGCCGGCTGATTTTATCGAGACCAATATCGTCGGCACCTATATGTTGCTGGAAGCGGCTCGCGCTTACTGGAACGGTCTGGATGAGGTGCGCAAGGCGGCCTTCCGTTTCCACCATATCTCCACCGACGAGGTGTATGGTGATCTGCCCCATCCGGATGAAGTGGCTGCCGGTGAGCCATTGCCGCTCTTTACCGAAACCACTCCCTACGCCCCCAGCAGCCCCTATTCCGCCTCCAAGGCTTCCAGCGACCATCTGGTACGCGCTTGGCGCCGCACTTACGGTCTGCCCACTATCGTCACCAACTGCTCCAACAACTACGGCCCATATCACTTCCCCGAGAAGCTGATCCCGCTGGTGATCCTCAATGCGCTGGATGGCAAGCCGCTACCGGTATACGGCATGGGTGACCAGATCCGTGACTGGCTTTATGTGGAAGATCACGCGCGCGCGCTCTACAAGGTGGTGACCACGGGCTTGGTCGGGGAGACCTACAACATCGGCGGTCATAACGAGAAGCAGAATCTGGAGGTGGTACACACCATCTGCGATCTGCTGGACGAGATGGTGCCGAAGGCGGGCTCTTATCGTGAGCAAATCACCTATGTGGCGGATCGCCCTGGCCATGATCGCCGTTATGCCATCGATGCCAGCAAGATGAGCAGTGAGCTCGCATGGCAGCCGCAAGAAACTTTCGAATCTGGCATTCGCAAAACTGTGCAGTGGTATCTGGATAACGAACAGTGGGTCAACAACGTCAAGAGCGGTGCCTACCAATCCTGGATTGAGCAGAATTACGGGGAGCGTGCCTGATGCATATTTTGCTGTTTGGCAAAAACGGTCAGGTCGGTTGGGAGCTGCAGCGTGCACTCGCACCGCTGGGCCGCATCACTGCCGTTGATTTTGACTCCACCGATTATTGTGGCGATTTCAGCAACCCGGCAGGGGTGGCCGACACGGTACGTCTGGTCAAGCCGGACGTGATTGTCAACGCCGCAGCCCACACCGCAGTCGACAAGGCGGAGAGTGAGCGGGAATTTGCCGAGCTGCTCAACGCGACCAGTGTGGCGGCGATCGCCAAAGAAGCGGAAGCATTGGGTGCCTGGCTGGTGCATTACTCCACCGACTATGTGTTCGATGGCAGCGGTGAGCGTCCCTGGGTGGAAACCGATGCAACTGCACCGCTCAACGTCTACGGTGAAACCAAGTTGGCAGGGGAACAGGGGGCGGCTCTCTGCGCTCGTCACCTGATCTTCCGCACCAGCTGGGTCTACGCCGCCCGTGGAGCCAACTTTGCCAAGACAATGCTGCGCTTTGGCAAAGAGCGTAGCGAGATGTCGGTCATCAATGACCAGTTCGGCGCCCCGACCGGTGCCGAGTTACTGGCCGATTGCACCGCCCATGCGATCCGCGTGGCGCAGAGCAGACCCGAGGTTGCCGGGCTGTACCATCTGATTGCCTCCGGTACCACCACCTGGTTTGACTACGCCCAATTGGTGTTTGCCAAAGCCAGAGAGGCTGGCGTTGATCTGGCGGTCACGCAACTCAATGCAGTGCCGACCAGCGCCTTCCCGACCCCTGCCAAACGCCCCCATAACTCCCGCCTTGATACCGACAAATTCCAGCGCACCTTTGATCTGGTACTGCCGGACTGGACCGTCGGCGTGGAGCGGATGTTGACCGAGATCCTCAGCAAGTAAATCCCTGGTCAGGGATGTGTTGAGTGCATCCCTGGCTGGCAAGAGATAAAACGTAAAAGGTGTAGCTGCAAGCCACCTTTTTCTTTTGCAATTTAAAAATAAGAAACAAGCATCATGACCAAACGTAAAGGCATCATTCTGGCCGGTGGCTCAGGCACCCGTCTCTATCCGGTGACCATGGCGGTGAGCAAGCAACTGTTGCCTATCTATGACAAGCCGATGATCTACTACCCGCTCAGCACCCTGATGCTGGCGGGCATTCGCGATATTCTGATCATCAGCACGCCGCAAGATACCCCCCGTTTTGAGCAATTGCTGGGTGACGGCAGTCAGTGGGGCCTGAATTTGCAGTACAAGGTGCAGCCAAGTCCGGACGGGTTGGCACAAGCCTTTATTCTGGGTGAAGAGTTTATCGGGTCAGACCCCTGTGCGCTGGTGCTGGGGGACAACATCTTCTATGGCCACGACCTGCAGAAACAGTTGGCGGCGGCAGCGGCCAAAGAGAGTGGTGCTACCGTCTTTGCCTACCATGTGCATGACCCCGAGCGTTATGGGGTGGTGGAATTTGATAAAGAGGGTACCGCTATCTCGCTGGAAGAGAAGCCGTTGGAGCCCAAGAGCAACTATGCGGTCACCGGCCTCTATTTCTACGACAACAGCGTTGTTGAGATTGCCAAGCGCCTGAAGCCGTCACCGCGTGGTGAGCTGGAAATCACCGATGTGAACCGTATCTACCTGGAGCAAGGCAATCTGTCGGTGGCGATGATGGGGCGTGGCTATGCCTGGCTGGATACCGGTACCCATGAAAGCATGATAGAAGCGAGCAACTTTATTCAGACTATCGAGACGCGCCAGGGATTGAAGGTGGCGTGTCCTGAAGAGATCGCCTATCGCCAAAAGTTTATCAGTGCTGACCAGATACGTGAGCTTGCAGCGCCGCTGGCGAAAAATGCATATGGCCAATATTTGTTAAGAATGGTTGCTAACGCCTGATGTGATATGGGGGGAGGAATGTTGTTCCCCCATAAAAACTGGATCAAATGTGGGTAAACAGATGAACGTAATCAAAACAGCAATTCCTGACGTGCTTATTTTTGAGCCAAAAGTATTTGGTGATGAGCGTGGATTTTTCTTTGAGAGCTTCAACCACAAGTTGTTTGAAGAGGCAGTAGGATATCCTGTGAGTTTTGTGCAGGATAATCACTCCAAATCGTCGAAAGGAGTGTTGCGTGGTTTGCACTATCAATTGCCACCCCATGCCCAAGGCAAGCTGGTGCGTTGTGTAGCGGGTGAAGTGTTCGATGTGGCGGTAGATATCCGCAAAAGCTCACCAACCTTCGGGCAATGGGTTGGGGTTCACTTGTCAGGTGAAAACAAGCGGCAGTTGTGGATCCCGGAAGGTTTTGCTCATGGATTCCTTACATTAAGTGATACAGCTGAATTTTTGTATAAGACAACCAACTACTATGCGCCGCAGAGTGAAGGTTCTATCCGTTGGGATGATCAGCAAGCGGGGATTAAGTGGCAGATTGAAGGTGGGGTGATTCTATCTAATAAAGATCAAGAGGCCGTTAGCCTTGCAGATGTACTTGAAACAGAGTTATTTTCATGAGCATATTGCGTAATACCGCTTGGAATTTTTCTGGATACGTTTTCCCAACAATAATAACATTTCCTGCTCTCGGTTATTTAAGTAGAGTGTTAGGTTTTGAGTTGTTTGGTATATTCACGCTGTCATTGGCATTGTTTGGTTACGCTAGTATATTTGATGCTGGTTTGACTCGGGCTGTAATTAGAGAGGTTTCGTTCTATCGTGATAATTTTAATGAAAAATTAAAAATAGTTACCACATCAACGATTGTGGTAACTATTTTAGGAAGCGTTGGAATGCTAGTTACATTGAGTCTGAATGAAAAATGGCCAATCTGGCTAAATGTATCTACAAACTATTCTGCTGACTTACAAAACTCAATGGAATTATTGGCTGTTATGATTCCAATTTTTTTGGTTGGACAAATTTGGTTGGCTATTTTAGAAGGTGAGGAGCGTTTTGCTGAGTTAAACCTACAAAAGACATTTACAGGTAGTGTTCAGGGGGGAATGCCTGCGTTATTAGTGTTTTTTGATCCAACACTATTAAGTGCTATTTATGGTTTGCTTATAGGCCGTTTTTTAGTTATTTTATTAGCAGCTTATGCTTCACGAAAAATAATTTTCAATATGAATTTAAACTTAGATCTTGTCGTGTTAAAGAGGCTGATAGTATTTGGAGGCTGGATTACATTAAGTAATATTATTAGCCCAGTGATGAATTATTTTGACAGGTTTTTATCCTCTAATATATTAGGCGCTTCACATATAGCCTCCTACACTGCACCATCAGAACTGATTTCTCGTTTGAGTATGGCACCTGGTGCTTTGTCTAGAGTAATATTTCCTAGATTGGTATCTTGCAATCAAAAAGAAAGGAAGGAGATCAAATATAAATCTTTTTGTATCATGGCGATGTCGGTATTTAGTCTTTGTATCGTTGTTGGCGTGTGGGCTGAAAAATGGTTAACTATATGGCTTGGTAGTGGTTTTACAGAATTATCCCCAATGGTTTTACAGATACTATTGGTCGGTTTTTTTTTCAATTCGCTTGCATTAATTAATTTTTCTAGCTTGCAAGCTAAAGGCTATTCTAACCTAACAGCCATTATTCATATGATAGAGGTATTACCTTATCTAGCCGCATTATTCTACGGAATAAAAACGTTTGGTATTCTGGGTGTTGCTGTATGCTGGAGCCTTAGAATGGCTATTGACTTTTTATTATTATTTTATTTCGATAAAAAATTCGAGTGAAATTGTTTATTTCCAAGATCATTTCAGTAGTAAGACGGTGTGATATTTAAATTCGTTATTTTAGGGGCACATATATATGGGTATTATGATAATGTTGCTTCTGCTCATGTCAGTAACAATGTGTATTACTGTCGTTTTTTTAAGAGCAAAGATTTACTCTCCTATATTTATTCACAACTTTATTTGGCTATTTACGATATCCATTGGGGTGCTCGCATATGACAGGTTTATTGATATTCCTGAATTGTCAGTATGGGCAATGTTGTTGTGGTTCACTACTGTATATTGCATCTTGTTTTTAATGCGTCTAAAAAGTGGACATAGTTCTCTATATCTTGATGGTAAACGGCAATTTGAAAATTTTAAACCAATTAAAAGGCCGCAGA
Organism: Aeromonas sp. ASNIH7; assembly: GCF_002903485.1. Lineage (NCBI taxonomy): Bacteria > Pseudomonadati > Pseudomonadota > Gammaproteobacteria > Aeromonadales > Aeromonadaceae > Aeromonas > Aeromonas sp. ASNIH7. Next base: position 435,374 of record NZ_CP026226.1, on the reverse strand, counting down.
TCTGGCTGTTCGTTATCATTGTATCAGTTATATCCATAAGAGAAGTATATGAAGTGGGAATGGGGGGGCCGAATAATAATTTTTTATTGAATTTACGATTGTCGTTAATTATTGAAGATTATGACGGTCCTCGACCGTTTTTTATATTGTTATTTTATCCAATCTTAACTGCGTTATTTTCAATATGCACCTTCTATGAAGGTAGTGCATCCAAAAATACTATTTCACTGCTTGTATGGCAAATTGTTTTTGCCATTGGGACTGCGGGGAAATTTGCAATTATGACTCCATTTTTGATTATGGTTGTCATAGGGCTATTTAAACAGACGATTGAAGTTAAAAAAGTTATTTTTTCTTCATTGTTTATTATTTTTATAATGATGTTATTGCATTTTTCAAGAATGTCAGAGCAAGACTCTATGAGTATTGCTGATGTTTTAGGTATATATATATATTCGCCACTAGTTGCTTTGGGCCTGCTAGAAAATCCTATCCACATTGGGGTGGAATATTTCGGAGAGTATACCTTTAGAACTTTTTATGCAGTATCATATTACTTTGGCTTTAGTGAACTCCCCCCCAAGAAACAATTCTGGATTACGTAAATGTACCTTTTCCAACCAATGTATATACTGTAATGCAACCTTTTTACTCTGATTTTGGTTTGTTAGGGGTTTTTTTGGGTGCCATATTTTATGGTGTGTTTTGGGGCGTTTTATTTAAGTTTGTAGAAAGAAAAGGTTATCATTATTTGATGATTTATTCATTGTTAGTTATTAGTTTGGTAACATCATTTTTTGCAGAAACGTTGATAACAAATTTTTCTGGAAATATGAAGATGGTGTTAAGTATATTATTTTGTTTGTGGGGGTATCGTGTATGGGTGAGGCGCTTAAATCAAGTGTAAGTATTTTGATGGCTACATATAATGGAGCTTTATTTATAGAGAATCAAATATTATCACTCTTACAGCAAAGTTATAAAAACTGGGTGCTTCTTATTCATGATGATGGATCCAGTGATGATACGCTTAGCATAATAAAGAAATATACATCAATTGACTCAAGAATTATCCTGATTAACAATGGCATTGTTCGGCAGGGGGTTGGTAAGAATTTTCTTTCGCTTTTAAAGCATGTTGATACTGAGTATGCGATTTTTTGTGATCAAGATGATATTTGGCTAGAGCGTAAACTAGAAGAAATGCTTAACGCGGCGGATAAAATTGGCTTGGCTAAATTAAAAGAACCAAGTATTGTTTACGCTGATGGCTTGGCGTTTGATAGTGATACTGGCGTTATCAACTATAATAGTATATCAAACAATCATGCTTCTGATTTAAAAGATTTCTTGTTTTTTAACGGTGGCTATCAGGGGTGTTCGATTCTGTTTAATCAGGCGATGATTGAATTTATTGAAAAATATGATGGACCTGTTCATCATCATGATGATTTGGTGAGTCTGGCCGCCCATGCATTCGGTAAGGTTACATTCTTAGATAAAAAGCTCATGCTTTACAGACAGCATTCTAATGCGGTTACAGGAATGAAGTCTTTTAATAAAGGCATATGTAGAAATGAAATAGATTTTATATTGTCTACGCCTCATCACTTAGTGAAAGAATATTTTTTTTATGAATATAAAAGCCTATTTTCTAAAACCAATACACGTGTTTTTAAGACTTATTTAGATTATTCATCAGCACCTTTTATGAAAAGACTCTATATCAGTCTCGTCAGTGGTCTTACCCTCGGTGGCAGTCGATTTAAATTAGTATTAAAGACAATCTTGCGCAGAAAGGTAATGAGCTCATGAAGTTTTCTATTCTAACGCCAACCTATAATCGTGCTTATACATTGCAACGGTTATATGATTCAATTTGCAATCAATCAATCAAGAACAAAAAAGATCTTTATGAATGGATAGTGGTTGATGATGGCAGTTTTGATGGTACAGAAAAACTTGTTCAGAGTTTTATTGCTGAGGAAAAAATAAAAATAAAATATTTTTTTCAAGATAATTCTGGAAAGCCAACAGCAATAAATAATGGGGTCGTGAATTCTTCAGGTGAATATATTTTTATTGTTGATAGTGATGATGTTCTGGCTGAGGATGCTATATCTACACTAATTGATGTGGACATCTTGGCATCTAATGACTTCAACGACAAGCTTTCAGGATTCTGTTTTAGAAAAGCAGATTTAAAAGGCGGGGTGTTAGGTCGTGAAGTTATGGGTGGGGATGATTATAAACTAATGACAGCAACTGAATGTGGTAACTTTTTTCTTGCTGATCTTGCTTATGTATTTAAGCGAGCATATTTGTACGATAATAAATTTCCTAAATTCAGCAGTGAAAAGTTCGTACCTGAATTGTATGTCTGGAATAAAATAACAGATATAAAACCAGTTTTGGTGTTCCCTAAAAAAGTTATATATCTATGTGAGTATATGAATGATGGCCTAAGCAAGAATTTTACATTAGAACTTAAAAATAACCCTCAAGGATTTGGTTTGTTTTATAAAGATCAAATTAAAAGGGAGAAAAGCTTTGTAGCAAAGCTAAAGAAAATGATTCGATGGTCGCAGTGTCAAATTTATTTATTATGCAGGTAGTTAATCATGAACATCATCCTCATAATCACCGGCCTTGGCATGGGTGGGGCGGAGCGGCAAGTTTGCGACTTGGCAGACCAATTTACAGCTAAAGGCCATAAAGTCTTGTTAATCTCGATGACCGGTGAGACGGTTAACCGCCCGCTATCTTCCAAGATTGACGTCTCAGAACTCAATATGGCCAAAACTCCGATAGGGTTTATCAAAGCCTATTGGCAAGCGCGACAGCTAATCAAGCAATTTAAGCCTGATGTGGTGCATAGCCATATGGTGCACGCCAACTTGTTTTCCCGACTTTTGCGATTGAGCGTTCGCATACCAAAACTGATTTGTACCGCTCACAGTACTAGCGAAGGTGGGCGTGGGCGTATGCTTGCATACCGTATTACAGATAAGTTATGTGATATAAGCACGAATGTAAGCCAAGAGGCCGTTGATGCCTTTTTTGCTCAAGGTGCTGTAGCGAAGGGAAGGATGTTGGCGATGCATAACGGTATTGATACTGAGCGTTTTACATTTGATATTAATCATCGCATTCGACTACGGACCGAATTAAATATTAGCGAAGAAATCCCGCTATTGTTAGCAGTAGGCCGATTAAACGTAGCTAAAGATTATCCAAATTTACTGTTAGCATTTCACCATATTATTAAGGCTGGGAGCCTCGCACACTTAGTGATTATCGGTGTCGGAGATGAAGAAACTAAATTAATTAAGATGGTTGCTGAGCTTGGCTTGTGTAAACGTGTTTATTTTCTAGGCTTACGCCATGATGTTCATGAATGGATGAGTGCTGCCGATCTCTTTGTTCTTTCTTCTGCTTGGGAAGGATTTGGGTTAGTGGTCGCAGAAGCTATGGCTTGTGAGCGCCTGGTTGTCGCGACCGACTGTGGTGGAGTTAGGGAGGTTGTTGCCAACTGTGGGGTGTTGGTGCCACCTAAGAATAGCACCGAGCTGGCTAGAGCATTGACCGATTGCTTATCGTTATCAGCTGAGCAAGTAAAGGAACAAGGACGTGCAGCCCGTCAGCGTATAGTAGAGCATTATTCATTAAAAAGCCAAGCCGCTAATTGGTTAAGGCTTTATATGTAATTTAGTCGCTGTTTCAAATTATTCGTAGAACATTTTCGTCATGATTGTTTTTAAATTAAGGTATTTAGGTGAATAATAAAAAAGTTGCTTTGGTTGCCAATACCTCTTGGTCGATGTTTAATTTTAGAAATGGTGTGTTATCTCGCTTGCTTGAAGAGGGGTATCAGTTAACTATCATCGCGCCGTTTGATGAGTTTTCGGAAAAGTTGAGAGAGATGGGTTGTAATGTGATAGATCTGCAGATGTCAGCCAAAGGGACTAACCCTCTACAAGATGTTAAGTTAATCTACACTCTTTATCAGCTTTACCAGAAAATTCAGCCTAACTTTATTATTCATTACACCATCAAACCAAATATCTATGGTTCACTAGCTGCAAAATTGGCTGGTATTCCCTCTTTGGCCATTACTACAGGTTTGGGGTATACATTTGTTAATGATAATTTAGTTGCAAAGGTGGCGCATGGTTTATATAAATTAGCGTTTCGTTTTCCTGAAGAAGTATGGTTTTTAAATGAAGACGATCGACATGTTTTTTTACATAAAAAACTAATTGAATCAAATAAAGCCATTCTTTTACATGGTGAAGGTGTTGATATCACACATTTTTCACCCCAGTCAATATCAATAAATGATGGTAAGGTTCGCTTTTTATTAATTGCCAGAATGCTTTGGGACAAGGGGATCGGTGATTATGTTGAGGCTGCTCGCATTCTCCGGCAGAAGTATCCACAGGCTATTTTCCAATTACTTGGCTCCTGTGGTGTTGCTAATCCAAGTGTTATTGCTCGTGAACAAATTGTCGAATGGGAAAGTGAGGGGCTAGTTGAATATCTTGGTACAACAAAGGATGTTCGACCTATCATCGCGAATGCTGACTGTGTTGTATTGCCATCTTTTTATCGCGAGGGTGTCCCACGAACGTTAATGGAGGCTGCCGCAATGGCTAAACCATTAATTACTACAGATAATGTTGGTTGTCGTGATGTTGTATTACCAGGTATAAGCGGATTTTTGTGTCCGATAAAAGATGCCACCTCATTGGCTGCCTGTTTTGAGAAGTTTATTGTCATGGAACCAGCGCGCCGTGCAAGTATGGGAATTGCTGGTAGAGAGTTCATGGAAAAAAAGTTTGACGAACGATTGGTAATTGAAAAGTATATGTATACTTTAAGAAAATATGTTTTTTGAGATTTTCATTTAGTTGCATTTTTGGTCGTATCAATAATGTTATTGCTATTTTTTATTTGCTCTTATTTTATGGGTTGACTTAATGTATATTTTTGCTTTTAGTTCTGTTCGATATTTGCGATTTGATTGATTTATTGAACACTACTCTTTTCAAGGGTGCAGAAATTATCATGTTAATATACCGGCAGTGAAGATAGAGTAAATATGAAATGTTATTTTACGATCTTTTTGAAATATCTCTCACACTTTTGTGTGAATTATTATATCATATGGCGATTTTCTTAGGGAAGGTGCGAATAAGTCATATGGCACGAGAGCATTTACTGGTAACCCATTGATATTAAATGACTAAAATTTTCATTTTTTGTTCTTGGGATACTTGTTCGCACTTTCCCTAAATAGCTGTTCCGAATAGTAGATCACCGGAGGAAGGGAACTCAGTCCAGTTTGTGCGATCTGATTAGTCGCTAAACAAAACAAGCCACACCCAAAGGACTGAGTTGATGCCTATCCTACCACCTCTGCCACGACCACAACGGCGCCGCATTCACAAAATCATCCATGCCACCCGTGATAAAGGACATGCTCGTCGCTTGATGGCCATCTTGCTGTTACATGAAGGACGCACGATCACCGATGTTCATCACCTTACCGGCGCTGCGCGCTCGACCATCGGTCGTTGGCTTCGGTGGTATCGAGATGAAGGCATAGATGCGCTAGAAGCCTTACCGGCTGGCCGTGCCCCAGTCTTACCTATCGCCAAGATTGTCACCTTACTGGTGCTGCTCATGCAGTTTTCTCCGCAAGATTTTGGTTATCAGCGCAGCCGTTGGTGTACTGAACTATTGGCTATAAAAATCAATCGGTTAACAGGGCTCAATGTGGCAGCCTCCACGCTCCGCCGATGGTTACCTCGTATGGGCATTGTCTGGCGCAGGCCCGTGCCGACCTTGCGGATAAAAGACCCAGCCTATCAGGAAAAAATGGCGAATATCGACGCCGCGCTGGCCCGCTGTGATGCCGATAATCCGGTGTTTTATGAGGATGAAGTCGATATAGACCTCAATCCCAAATTAGGAGCCGACTGGATGTTCAGAGCGCAGCAAAAGCGGGTTGTCACACCGGGGCAGAATGCCAAGCATTATCTGGCAGGCGTTCTCCACGCAGGCAACGGAAGGGTACTTTACGTCAGCGGGATCAAGAAAAACTCATCGCTGTTTATTGCCATGCTGGAAAAGCTGCGCCACCACTACCGACGAGCCAAAACCATCACGTTGATCCTCGATAACTACATCATTCACAAAAGCAAACAGACCGAGCGATGGTTGAAGAAGAATCCCAAGTTCTGCCTGGTGTTCCAGCCAGTTTACAGCCCTTGGGTTAATCACATAGAACGGCTATGGCACAAGTTACATGAAACCATCACGCGCAATCATCAATGCAGAGGGATGGCAAACCTGCTGGCCCGAGTGAAACACTTCATGGATACCGTGTCTCCTTTCCCGGGGAATGGCTATGGCACAGCGAAGGTGTAGCACTATTGGGATCAGTTATTTAGTTCAGTTCCTGATGGCAAGCTTAATAAGGTGTAGTAGTGAAAAGGATTCAGCTCATCCCTCTGTTGTCGGCCGTGGCTCTACTCAGTGCATGTACTGTGGTGCCGGGTACCAATCTTTCCACCAGTGGCAAAACCGAGGTGGCTACAGGTTCAGTTGATGTTGATCAACTGGCCGATGTCTACCCGGTGACGCCAGCACTGGTCAGCGAATTGCGCAAGGCGCCGGTGGTGGGCAAGGCCAACCCTGAGCTCAATCGCCAGATCAGCAGTTATGAGTACCGTATCGGGGTTGGCGACATCCTCAATGTGACGGTGTGGGATCACCCGGAGTTGACCATTCCTGCCGGCTCCTACCGTAGCGCGAGCGAGGCGGGTAACTGGGTACACGCAGATGGCTCCATCTTCTACCCCTATATCGGCAAGGTCGCCGTGGTGGGAAAAACGGTATCTGAAATCCGTGTGGATATTGCCAAGCGGTTGGCTCAGTTTATTGAAAGCCCACAAGTCGATGTCAGCATTGCGGCTTTCCGTTCCCAGAAGGTTTATATCTCAGGCGAGGTGACCAAGCCGGGGGCGCAGCCCATCACCAATGTGCCGATGACCCTGCTCGATGCTTTCAATCTGGCCGGGGGCTTGAGCCCGACGGCGGATTGGCATCATGTGGTCCTGACTCGCCAGGGCAAGGAATACCCGCTGTCGCTGCAGGATCTTTTGCAGTATGGCGACCTCTCTCACAACCAGCTGATGCGCGATGGCGACATGCTCTATGTGCCGCGTAATGATGCCCAGAAAGTGTTTGTCATGGGGGAAGTCAACAAGGCTTCAACCCTGACCATTGGTCGTGAGGGAATGAGCCTGACGGAAGCCCTGAGCAGTGCCGAGGGCTTGAACCAGAATGCTGCCAATGCCACAGGTATTTTCGTATTGCGCCCGGCAGGCAAGTCACAGCAGAAAGCCGCCATCTATCAACTTGATTTGAGTGATGCCACTGCGCTGGTGATGGGGACGGAGTTTGCGTTGCAACCCTATGACGTTGTGTATGTGACTACCGCACCTGTGACGCGCTGGAACCGCGTGTTGAGTCAACTGGTTCCCTCCATCACTGGCTTTAACGAGTTGACGGAAGGCATGTTGCGGGTTCGCAACTGGTAACGCTCAATGGATATTGACTCGGGGCCGTTTGCATCGGGTTGAAGATGAAAGAGTGACAGTAATATGTTTGAGAAAATTCTCGTCGTGTGTGTGGGCAATATATGTCGTTCCCCGACGGGTGAGCGTCTGCTGCGGGAGCGTTTGCCCGGCCGTGATATCCGTTCTGCCGGACTGAGCGCACTGGTCGACAAGCCTGCTGATCAGGTCGCTAACGACGTAGCCCTGCAACATGGGGTTTCTCTGGAGGGGCATGTTGCGCGTCAGCTTAACCGCGCGTTGTGCCAGGAGGCCGATCTCATCCTTGTCATGGAGAAAGGGCATATTTCCGCCGTGACCGCCATTGATCCTGGCGCCCGCGGCAAGACCATGCTCTTTGGCCATTGGCTGGGTGAGTGCGAGGTGCCAGATCCCTATCGCCTCAGCCGGGAAGCCTACGAGCACGTTTACCAACTGCTGGTGCGTGGGGCCGATGCCTGGGTAAAAAAACTGTAACCACAGCCTGTGCCTGTGTTCGGGTTTATCTGACAATAAAAATGGACTCTGTGTAATGACGACTTCTTCTGTTTCGTCCCGGCAAAATAGTGCTGCGGTGGAAAACGATGAGATCGATCTGGGGCGCCTGCTGGGCTACCTGATCGATGGCCGTTGGTGGATTGTGTGTATCACCGGCTTCTTTATGATGATGGGTGTTGCTTACGCCTTGCTGACGACACCAGTCTTCAAGGCCAACGCCCTGCTGCAAGTGGAAAAAAAGGCCAGCGGCACCGCTCTTCTCGGTGACATGGCCGATGTGCTGGGTGGCGAACAGGCTGATGCCGCCGCCGAGATAGAACTCTTGACCTCGCGCATGGTGCTTGGCCGCACAGTGCAAGAGCTCCATCTTGATACCGTGGTGACCCCCGATTTCTTCCCGCTGGTTGGCCGTGGTGTGTCTCGCCTGATGGGCCAGCCCTATCCCAAGATGGCGATTAGTCGTTTTGAGGTGGCACCCGAGCTGATTGGTACTCCCTTCACCTTGACCTTGACCGGAGAAAACCGTTTTACCCTGGAGGTGGAAGGCCGGGTACTCGAAGGACAGGTGGGCAAACTGCTCGAAAAAGAGGATGTGACCCTTCTCGTAGCAGACGTTGCCGCACAAGATGGCCAAGTATTTACCCTGGTCAAGCAGCCTTTGCTTGATGTGATTGGCGAGCTGCAGAGGGATCTTCAGGTCAGCGAGAAGGGCAAGAATACCGGGATCATTTCTCTGGCGTTGGAAGGGGAAGACAAGGGGCGCATTCGCGCTGTGCTCGATAACATCAGCCAGAACTATCTCCAGCAGAACGTGCTGCGCAAGACTGAAGAAGCCCAGAAGAGCCTGGATTTCCTGCAGACCCATCTGCCCCAGGTCAAAGATGACTTGAACCGTTCGGAAGAGCTGCTCAATACGTATCGTCAACAGAACGAGTCGGTTGATCTGTCGCTCGAAGCGAAAGCGGCACTGGACACCATGGTCGGGATTGAGAAACAGCTCAATGAGTTGACCTTCCGTGAAGCCGAGCTGCAACAGCTCTATACCCGTCAGCATCCGGCCTATATCGCCTTGATGGAGAAGCGCCAGACTCTGATCAACACCAAGAACAACATCAACAAGTCGATCAAGCGCTTGCCGAAAACCCAGCAGGACATCTTGCGATTGACCCGTGATGTGCAAGTGGGCCAGGAGATCTTCGTCCAACTGCTCAACAAGCAGCAAGAGCTCAATATCATGAAGGCGGGGACCATCGGTAATGTGCGTATCATCGATGATGCCGCAGTCGAAACCCGTGCTGTCAAGCCGAAGAAGCCGCTGATTGTGGTGCTGGCGACGCTGCTTGGAGGCATGTTGTCAGTGGGCCTTATCCTGGTGCGCGCTGCATTCCACCGGGGTGTCGAGAGCCCCGAACAGTTGGAAGAGATGGGGCTGTCCGTCTACGCCACGATTCCCTATTCCGAAGATCAGGCCAAGATAGAGCAGCAGCAGAAGAAGAAAGGTCGAAAAGCGATGGCTCTCAATGAAGCCTTGTTGGCCGCCCGTAATCCGGCCGACCTGGCGATAGAGTCGCTGCGCAGTCTGCGTACCAGCCTGCATTTCGCCATGATGGAGGCCAAAAACAACATCGTCATGATCTCGGGTCCTGGCCCTGGTCTCGGTAAAACCTTCGTATCGACCAACTTTGCTGCCACCTTGGCCATGGGGGGCAAGAAGGTGCTGGTCATCGATGCGGACTTGCGCAAGGGCTATATGCACAAAGTCATGGGGCAAGAGATGGGGGCTGGCTTGAGCGCCTATCTGGCGGGTCAAAGCGAGATGATGCAGGTGATCAGCAAGACTGGCTTTGACGGGCTCGATTTTGTCTGTCGTGGTGCAGTGCCACCTAACCCCTCAGAATTGCTGATGCATCCTCGCTTCAAAGCGCTGCTGGATTGGGCCGCCGAACATTACGACTTTGTCATTGTCGACTCCCCGCCGATCCTGGCGGTCACGGATGCGGCCATCGTCGGCCAGCATGTCGGGGCGTCTTTGCTGGTGGCTCGTTTTGCCCAGACAGCGGTGAAAGAGGTGGAAGTGGCGATTCGTCGCTTCGAGCAAAATGGTGTAGTGATCAAGGGTATTCTGCTCAACGCGGTAGAAAAGAAAGCCAGCAGTTATTACGGCAATTACGGATATTATCAATATAGCTATGGTGATAAAACCAAAGCCTGATCCTGCTGCAGATAATTGATAAGGGATTGGTAATATTCAGGGAGGCGAAATCGTAGGTTCAATCGATGCCTCCTTTGAGTAATACTAGATAAGGCTGAGGGGTTCCACTCAGTGTTATGTTTTAGCTGTGTCAACAAAAAGGAAGATAAGATGAAAAAGAGTGCGTTTGTTTTGGCTGCGCTGCTGGCTGTTTCTGCTAATGCCATGGCTGTCGAAGAAGCTGGCGGTGCTGCCGGTGCGGGTGCGAGCGGCGCTGCTGCGGGTGTGGCTGGTACCACTATTGCAGTGGGTGCTGCTGCTGCGCTGGTAACTGTGGTTGCGGTATCTGAATCCAACAACCGCAACAACAACACCAGCACTACCACCTCAACCCGATAATATTCAACAAGGCTGCTCTGTTTGAGCAGCCTTGTTTTCTTCTTATCCCTCATGGATGGTGTATTGCGCGTGGCACAGTATTTATCTTATTTCCCCTCCCGATTATTGGCATGGTCAGCCACATTGTTATTGGCTGGCTGCAGCACCTCGACCCATCAGACGATCGAGACTCTGGGTTATGTGTTCAACAAGCCTGATGATATTGTACTGACCTCATCCGAGCTGAGAGCGCTACCCTATGCGAGTGCCTATATCAAGGTGGGCGATCTTCCCCAGGCGTTGGTTGTACTGGCATATGTCAATGGTCCGCGCATGTCATGGATGAGCGCCGATGGTGTGATGTTTGTGACTCAGCATGGGCGCTTGATTAAAACAGTGGGTTTGCCAAATGATTTGCGCTATCTGGGGAGTCTGGATAAGGATCCGCTGAAGACTTCCCGGTTAGACAAGACACCCTCGATGGTGTGGTATAGTGTCGCTGAGTGGTCGAAAAAATACACCAGTGGCTATCCCTTGAGTATGCATTACACGCAGTTGGGGAATGAGGTTCTGAATATTATGGACCGCCCCTATAAAACGACGATTATAGAAGAGCATGTCGTTACCGCCCCGAATGAAGAGCGATGGCTGAATCATTTCTGGATCGATGAGCAGACAGGTCAAGTTCGTAAATTCCAGCAGCAATTAGGCCCTTCCTTGCCAATGATCGAAATGACATTCCTTAAGCCCTATTCATCATGAAAATAATATATAGCTTATTGCTCGCAGCCTTGGGGGCTGCCCCTGTTATGGCAGATGTGTCCGTGTCTGTTTGGTGGCAAGGTCAACCGACAGCAACAATGACTCATCCCCAGTCCATGCTGTTGAGTGACGCGTTGTTAAACTCGGCAGTCTCTCAGTACGATAATTATTGGCCTGTCGCTCATATTTCTACTCCTGCGCGCCAAAAAGACATTGAGTATCAACAGCAAGCCGTGCTGAAGGATCTCAGATTGCTGGCAACGTACTGGCAGCAGCATGATGAAGCTGAGCTCGCCCATGCCGCTTTACAGTTGAATCAACAGTTACAGCAGTTGCATTTGACAGGGCGTTTCGAATTGCCTGTGGATCCGGATATCAGCCTGGTGCCATCAGGTGCCAACCCCGTATTGCAGGGGGACTATCAGCTGTATCTTGCCCCTCGCCGTTCGCAAATCTATCTGGCCGGCTTGATTGGTCGCCCTGGCGAGGCCCCGGTTTTGCCTGCGGCAGGGCTGAGAGAGTACTGGAAAAAGCTGGATCGCTTGTCCGGAAGTGATGACACCGGCGCGTATCTGATTTCCCCCAGTGGCAAATCTGAGTGGATCCCCGTTGCCATCTGGAATGAACGCCATGTTGAAGCCATGCCTGGCGCCACTCTGTTTGTCGGTTTTGCTCCGAGTGTGCTGCCTGAGCAATATACAGACTTGAATACACGCATGTTGACGTTGTTAGCGAATCGGATGCCCAAATGACCTATCCAAGACTCTCACTGATTGCCCTGCTGGTATCCTTTGCAACACACGCTGATGCCGACATTTTTGAGCCGTTGGGTCCATCACAAAGTGACTTCGGCGGCGTTGGCTTGCTGCAAATGCCAACCGCCAGAATGGCCAAGACGGGTGAATTCAGTGCCAATTATGTTGATGATGATCAGTACCGTCGCTGGTCTATGTCAGTGCAGCCGTTCGACTGGCTTGAAGCCACTTTGCGTTATACCGACGTAAGAACTCGCCTTTATAACGCGAATCCCGACTTCAGTGGTGACCAGACTTACAAAGACAAGGGCATGGATGTCAAAGTCAGGTTGCTGGAAGAGTCTACCTGGATCCCGAATCTCTCTATGGGTTTTCGTGACCTGATGGGGACGGGGCTGTTTGACAGTGAGTACATTGTCGGCAGCAAGCGTGTTGGCCCGTTTGATTTCACCCTTGGTATGGGGTGGGGAAATATGGGGGAGAGCGGGAACATTACCAATCCTTTTTGCGAGTGGAAAAATGATTGGTGTTCACGAGATAATGGCTATTCCAGCGGTGGTGGCAAATTTGAAACAAAAAATATGTTCCACGGTAATGCTGCCTTGTTTGGGGGTGTTGAATACCAGACACTTTGGCAGCCACTTCGCCTGAAGCTGGAATATGATGGCAATGATTACAGTAATGAATTTGCCGGGAAAATTGATCATTCATCTCCTATCAATATAGGTGCTGTTTATCGTCTGTTTGATTACATGGACACTCATCTTAGTTATCAGAGGGGAAATACTCTGATGTGGGGGGTTACTCTTCGGACCAACTTTAATGATTTACGTCAGAATCATTTAGATGAGCCTCGCCCTGTGTATATCGCTGAAAAGGCCCCGATAGACTCGTCACACGTTGATTGGCCTGTCATGGCAGGGCAGTTTGAAAGCAATGCTGGTTGGAATACAGCATCACTTTATAGTGACCAGTCCACTGTAACCTTGCTGGGTCAACAGCACAAATATAGGGACCAGCAAGAAGCGATCGATCGTACTGCTCTGGTTGCGATTAATCATCTGCCTGAGACTGTCGAAGAGTTGAGAGTCATTGAGCGCCAGCGAGATTTCCAGTTGCAAGAGACGGTGATTGATCTCGACTCTGTGCGAAAGGCGAACCAGCCCCAGGTTCTTGGGCAGGAGGCAGTGGTAGAAGATCATCAAAAAGTACCTGCTCCTGTCCAGGGAACGCTCCGTTACCAATCTGAACCAGAGTGGTTCTCTTATTCATTTGACCCGGCCCTGACGCAATCTTTTGGTGGTCCTGAATCATTTTATATGTATCAGATAGGCATTAATGCCAACAGTGAGCTGCGTCTTTCCGATAAGGATTGGTTACAGGGTACGTTGTTCTTCAATATTGCGAACAATTACGACAAATTTAATTACAAAACACCACCTGCCGACACGGATGCGTTACCGAGAGTACGCACTTGGGTGAGAGAGTATGTCGACTCTTCCAATATTCTGCTGAACAACCTCCAGTTAACACATATGGAGCAACTTGGTCAGGAGTGGTACGGCCAGGCATACGGCGGCTATCTGGAAATGATGTACGCCGGTGTCGGGGGAGAGGTGCTTTATCGTCCTTTCGGTCAGTCATGGGCTCTGGGTCTGGATACCAACTGGGTCAAGCAGCGTGATTGGAACAACACCCTGAAGATGGCTGATTACGACGTTGCTACGGGTCACTTGACTGGCTATTGGCAGTTGCCTTTTATGGACAATGTCACTGCCAAGGTAGCTGTCGGGCGTTATCTGGCTGGTGACCTGGGGGCCACGTTTGATTTCTCCAAGCGCTTTGACTCCGGGATTGTGATGGGAGCATACGCGACCTTGACGGATGTGTCGGCCGAAGAGTACGGGGAAGGCAGTTTTACCAAAGGCATCTATATTACAGTTCCCTTCGACTTGATGTTGATTCGTCCCACAACATCCAAGGGAACAATTGGATGGGTTCCTCTGACAAGAGATGGGGGGCAGATGCTCAGCCGAAGCCATACCTTGTATGACATGACCGAACGCCTGCCGCTGTAAGGCTCTTCTCGGTATTGATTCGTTAGTCTAATGAGCCGTGATAGTGTTTTTACTGTCACGGCTTTTTTTATGCATGATGAGGCATAAATGGGAAGAGAGTGCAGTTTGGTTCATAAGGTTTTTTGGGGAACATCAGTCTTGTACTGGTTGCTTGGCATGCATTTTTTCATGCACAACCCGGGCGGGGCAGGGCTCTATCTGCCGTTCAATGCCTGGGGCTGGATCTTCGCCAGCCTGGTGATGGCCCTGGGGCTGTGGTATGTGACCCTCAGCCAGCGACTGGTGATCTCGCCGCTGCTGACGGCCCAGTGGCTGGGGGGCATCTTGTTGTTGCTGCCCATGGCCTATCCGGGATTCGAGCTCAAGGACTATGCCATTCCCCGGCTGCTGGGGCTGTTTGCCGGCCTGCTGTTTCTGGCAAGCTTCTATCAGTGGCGATTCGGCCGCGAGGGGCGAGACAGGCTGCTCTATCTGCTGCTGGGGGCCGTTGCCATCGAGGCGCTGCTCGGCCTGGTGCAGTATTACCTGCTGGTGCCGGGCAACTGGATTGGGTACGACACCCAGACCAACCGCCCCTATGGCATCTTCCAGCAACCCAACGTGATGGCGAGCTTCATGGCGACCGGCCTGTCACTGGCCATCTGGCTGGAGCTGCGCGGTGATGCCAACCCCTGGCTCAAGGGGCTGCGCTATGGGGTGATCCTGGCCACTTCCCTGCTGCTGGTGGTCCTGCAATCGCGGGTCGGGCAACTGGGCGGTGTGATGGCTCTCTTGCTGCTGTCTGCCCAGCTGGGTCGTGAGCGGCGGCTGGGCCGGATGCTCGCACTGGTGGCCCTGGGCATTCTGCTTGGGCTTGCCTCGCAATACCTGATGGCCGGAGCCAGACGAGGGCTGGAGATCTACCAGTCCGGCGGCATGCGCTCCATCTATTGGCCCTACGCCGCCAAGCTGATTGCCCAGATGCCCTGGACCGGTTGGGGCTATGGCAGCTTCGAGTCGGTGTTTCTCCATCACTACATGGCCGACAAGGCGTTGAACCCGGCCATGGTGCAGATCGAGTACAACCTGGATCACCCCCACAACGAGTTTCTCTACTGGGCGGTGGAAGGGGGTCTGGCCCCCATGCTGGGCATGGTGCTGATGGGCGGGGCCCTGCTGTGGCGTCTGAGCCGGGCGGGCTGGGTCAAGGGCGCCGCCTTGCTTGCGCTGGTGACCCCCATCTTGCTGCACACCCAGACCGAGTACCCCTTCTACCACGCCATCGCCCTGTGGTGGGCGCTGCTGCTGCTCCTGTATGCGATGGATGCGGAGGTGGAGGAGCAAGGCCACGGTAACTGGCGCGACCATCTGTGCCGCCCCTGGTTGCTGCTGCGCTTCATGGCCATCGCCATTCCCCTGATCGTCATCCCCTTCATGCTGACCGCCCTGCATACCGCCTGGGTGGTGACCAAGTATGAGCGGGGCGGTTACAAGCAGCCTGCGCTCCTGCTCGACATCGTCAACCCCATGGCCTGGCTGACCCGGGTGGAGTTCGACGTAAACGCGGTGCGCCTCATGGTCGGTCTGCAGGCCAAGAACCAGGCGGAGCTTGAAGCCTACCTTGACTGGGGGCAGGCCTTCGTGCGCCATACCCCGAGGGCCAACATCTACGCCAACATGGTGATCGCCCTCAATGCCCTGGGGCGCACGGCGGAGGCGGACAACCTGCGGGCAAGCGCCCTGATGCTCTATCCGGGTGAGCCTTTGCTCACAGTGTCGGCCGCAAGAAAGGTGGCCGCGACCCTGGAGCGCAAGCCCTCTTCGTGAGGGCCGTTTCAATCTGTCAACCATCACGGCCGCCTTTGCGGCCGTGATGGTTTTTGTGCCCGCCTCGTTGAAGGGGGAGGGGGCTGGTTGCCAAAGAGGTTCCCGGCCATCCCTTCACCTCGCCTGCGCACCGCGGCCGTTTTGCTGTACAAGGTTGCAGCAAGGGTTTCATCGGCTCGCAAAAATGGGGTTATCTGCTGGACGGCGCAAGCGCCTTGGTTAAGATAAACGTCTTAACGTCTTGTTTGGCAAGGGAGTATGACATGGAGATAGTACTAGGCCCATTAGAGGCCCGCGTGATCGGCTGCCTGATTGAGAAAGAGATCTGCACGCCGGATCAGTACCCTCTCTCGCTCAATGCACTGGTCAATGCCTGCAACCAGAAGAGCAACCGGGAACCCGTGCTGGAGCTCGCCGAGCTGGATATTCGCGCCGTGATCGACGAGCTGATCCGCCGCCGTCTGGTGGTCAATACCGCCGGTTTCAACGCCAGGGTGCCCCGTTATCAGCATCGTTTCTGCAATACCGAGTTCGGTGAGCTGAAGTTCTCGGCCCAGGAGCTCGGCATTATCTGCGAACTCTTGCTGCGTGGCCCGCAGACCCCGGGTGAGCTGCGCTCGCGCACCAACCGGCTGTGCAGCTTTGACGATGTGACCGAAGTGGATGCCGTGCTGGCCACCCTCATCGAACGGGGGCCCTATGTGGTCAAGCTGCCCCGTGAGCCGGGCAAGCGGGAATCCCGCTACGCGCACCTGTTCAGTGGCGAGGTGGATCTGCAGGCGCTGGCCGACGCGGCGCCCGCTGGCAGCCTTGTGTCACCGGCGGCAGACAGACTGGCAGCGCTCGAAGAAGAGGTCGAGCACCTCAAGGGGCAGTTGCAGGGGCTGGAAGCCCGTCTGGCCCGGCTGGAAGGCTGAGCCAACAACCTGTCTCCAGAAGGCGCTGCGGCGCCTTTTTTGATGACCGCGCCCCTCCTGCGGCCCGTTGCCCGGTGACAGGGGCGAGTGCCCTGTCAGCCCTGTCGCTCGCGTACCCATCAAAGGCGCCAGCTTTTTTGCACTATTTCGCGCTTAAGGGTCGAGCCGCCGCCGCTTTCCCGTTAAAATTCCGCCTTTGCACTTGCCCGTGAGTTCTGATGTCAGCCTTCACCCTCTCTTCAGATTGCCATGCCCTGCTGTGCGAGCTGCAATTGCAGCGCGCCGCCAGCACTCGTTACCTGCAAGACACCCTCTATGCCCCGGGCGCACCCGGGCGTGCGCTGCTCGATACCCTCGATCAGTTGCAGCAGTGGGGGCTTGTCCGTCAACGAACGGAGCAGCAGTGGAGTCTGACGGCAGAGGGAACCCTGACCCTGATCCTGGCGGTGCGTGCGGGGGAGTGCCCCATGCCGCAGTGGTCCCGCATCCCTTCGGTCACGGGCCTGGAGCGGGCACAGGAGGTGGTGCGCGAGCTCTGTCTGGGAGACGCGGGGCAGATCCCGGCCTATTACCAGAGTGCCGAACTCCTGAGCCTCCTGGATCTCCCCGATGCTCCCCGCCTGCTGGCAGGCTCCAGCCCCGCCTGGCAGGCCCTGCTGCTCGAGCACTTTGCCCTGCAGGCCCTGCTTGACGCAGAGCCTGACGAGGGCTGGCCGCTGGCAACGCTGGTTGCCTCCTGCTCCCCGGCCCTCTCTGGCCAGATCCAGGCTCGCGCCCGAGAATGGGAGTGGCTCTGCGGTTCCTTTGGGGGCGAGGTAACCACTCACTGGCCTGCACTGCAACAACTGGCGCAGCAGGGGGATGAGCAGCCCCTGGCCGAGCGGCTGCTGGGGGCGCTTGGCCAGTGGCAGGGGCAAGAGGCGTCGCCCTGGCCCCGGATGTTCAGCGCCCTGCTCTGGCTCGGCTGGTTGCAACAGGCAGATCCGGTACAGGGGAGCGAGCAGCGCAAGAAGTGGCAGCGCAGTCTGGGCCATCACTCCCCCCTGCTGGCCGATCTGCTGGGGCAGTGGGCCGGAGATCGCCACGGCCAGGCGGTTGGCCTGTTCGATACCCTGCAACTGCCGCTGGAGGAGCTCCACTGGGGTTACCTCTGGCTCGATCTCTGCGCCCTGGCGCGCCACGGCGAGCAGAGCCCCCAGGTGACCATCTTGCACAAGTGGGACCTCTCCCACGTGCTGGACGCCGAGCCCCGGCATCGACTGATGGCCTTCTGCCAGGATCTGCTGCGACTCCTGCTGGGCCGGGAGGCCGCCCATTGGCCCCTGCGCGCGCTGCGCCCTGCTCAAGGGGAGGAAGAGGATGCCACCGAGGAGGAAGGCAAGGCCCCCGCCTCGGCAAGCTGGCTCAACTGGCTGCAGGGGTTGGGACGCTCGAGCGGGGTGCGCAAGCCCCAGGAGCGGTTGGTCTGGCTGCTCCACGCGGAGGGGCCTGAGCTTGAGTGCAAGATCCAGAAGCAGAGCACCAAGGGGGAGTGGACCGCCGGGCGAAGGGTCGATCCGGCCCTGCTTTCCACCCAGTACGCCAGCCTGCTGGACGAGGCGGACTGGGCACTGGTGCGCACCCTGCCGCGCAACATGGGCAAGCTGCCCCGGGATGCCTGGGTGCCCCTGGCAAGCCATCCTCGCCTCTTCAATGCCAAGGGGCAGAAGCTGCAACTGGCCGTCAGCGCCCCCCTGCTGCAACTGGTACAGAGCGGGGAGGGCATGAGTGCCAGACTACATCCTGCTCCCGCCGCCCGTGGTGCGCACATCGTCCCCCTGGCTCAGGATTTGTGGCAGCTTATTCTGACACCGCAGGCACTGCTGGACAGATTACCGGCCCTGGAGGCCATTCCGGCATTGCCGCCGGCCGGGCTCGAGGAGCTGCAACGCACGCTGGATGCGATCCCCGATCTCCCCTGGCACAGCCAGGTGGCGGGGCTCAGGGGCAATGCCGAGCTGGCCCCCTGGCCCGGCGTTCCCTCCGTCCTGCTCGACTGGCAGGAGGGGCAGCTCGTGGTCCAGCTGGTGACCCGGGAGGGGGACCTGCCTCCCTTGCCTCTGGGCAAGGGGGAGGCCATCGTGCGCCAGGGTATCCGGGAGTATCACTACTGGCAGCGGGATCTGGCTGCCGAGAAGGACGATGCCCAGCGCCTTCGCAACCAGTTACCCATTGGCCTGCCCGGCAACGAGTGGAAGCTGGACGGGGAGCAGGCGCTCACCCTGGTCAACGCCCTGCCGGAGTTGGTGGACGGCGGTGTGGTGGTGCACTGGCACCAGGACAGCGCCCGCCTCAAGAGCCTTGATGAGGCGGCCCTGAGCCTGCGCATCGAGCGGCGTCAGGACTGGTTCCAGGTGGAGGGGGCGCTCTCGCTGGACGAGCACCAGATCCTCGATCTTCGCCTCATCCTGCGCCAGCTGACACCGGGCCAGCGCACGGTGCAGCTCGACGATAAGACCAGCCTGATGCTGAGCGACAAGCTGGTGGAACGCCTCACCGTGCTCGGCGCCATGCTGGACAACGAGCAGCGCATCAACAACAAGCTGGCCTATCCGCTGGCCCGCCTGCTCTCCGTCATCACCACCGAGGGGGATGCCGCCTGGCAGAATCTCCAGCAGGAGTGGCAGCAGGAGGTGAGCTGTCCCCCTGAGCTGCTGACGGCGCTGCGGGACTATCAGAAGGAGGGGGTACGCTGGATGGCGACCCTGGCCCATCACGGCTTTGGCGCCTGTCTGGCCGATGACATGGGCCTGGGCAAGACCTTGCAGGCCCTCATCGTGCTGCGCATGCGTCAGCACCTGGGCCCGGCGCTGGTGGTGGTGCCCAAGTCAGTGGTCACCAACTGGCAGGAGGAGGTGGCCCGCTTTGCCCCCGAGCTCGAGGTGGTGGTGTTCGACCATCCCGCCGAGCGGGAGACCCTGATCCAGGGGGCCAGGGCCGGACAGATCGTCCTGGTCAACTACGGCATGCTCGGCAGTCTCTCCCAGGCGCTCAAGTCCCGCCGCTGGTCGAGCATGGTGCTGGACGAGGCACAGCAGATCAAGAATGCCGGTACCCAGCGCGCCAAGCTGCTGTTCCAGCTCGACGGGGATTTTCGCCTCGCCCTCTCCGGCACCCCCATCGAGAACCATCTGGGGGAGCTGTGGAGCCTGTTCAGCTTCATCAATCCCGGCCTGCTCGGGAGCCTCGGGGAGTTCAAGCGCCGCTTTGGCAAGGCGGTCAAGGATCCCCAGCACATGGCGATGCTGCGGGCGGTGCTCAGCCCCTTCATCTTGCGCCGCCTCAAGCAACAGGTGCTGACGGAGCTGCCGGACAAGACCGAGATCATCCATCACATCAGCCTCTCCCCCGAGGAGCGTCAGCTCTACGAGGCGACCCGGCGCGAGGTGGTGCAGCAGGTGCAAAGTGCCGATGGCCGTGCCCTGATGCATGTGCTGAGCGGCCTGACCCGGCTGCGCCGACTCTGCTGCTCCCCCCAGCTGGTGATGCCGGAGTGGTCCCAGACCAGCAGCAAGCTGGACGAGGCGATGGCGCTGCTAGACGAAGCCATCGATGGCGGCCACCGGGTGCTGGTGTTCAGCCAGTTTGTCGATCTGCTGAGCCTGCTGCGCAGCCGTATCGAACAGCGGCAGTGGGACTACTGCTATCTGGATGGGGGCTGCTCGGCCAAGTCCCGTCAGGAGTCCATCCTGCGTTTTCGCCACGAAACGGTGCCGCTCTTCCTCATCAGCCTCAAGGCGGGGGGGACGGGCCTCAACCTGACCCAGGCCGACACCGTGCTGCACCTCGATCCCTGGTGGAACCCGGCGGTGGAGGATCAGGCGAGCGATCGGGCGCACCGCATGGGCCAGACCCAGCCGGTGACCGTCTATCGCCTGGTGTGCGAGCAGACGGTGGAGGAGAAGATAGTGGCGCTGCACGACGAGAAGCGAGCACTGGCCGACGGCCTCCTGAGCGGCCAGTCCGAGGTGAAGGGGCTGGATGTGGAGAGCCTGCGGGCATTGCTGATGAGCTGACGGCGATGGGCTGTCGCCCGATGTGACAAGGGGAGCATCCGTGATGCTCCCCTTGTCGTTTGTGGCGGTGCCGAGTCTGCGCTACCCCTGATAGAGGTAGAGGTGCAGCCGCTCTATGATGGGGTCACCGCCAATCTTGCGATCCCGGCGTGCCTGGCGCAGCTTGGGCGGGTAGTGGCCCAGATGGGTGACGGCCGGCTGGGTATCGGAGCAGAGCAGCAGGGGAAGGCTCGCCTTGATCTGCTGCTTGCGGGGCTCCCGGTCCTGCCAGAGCAGGTTGATCATGGGGTGGGTTTTGACCGGCCTGCGGATCCGCAGGCCGGCATCCGCCGGCAGGCGGCGAATGTCGTATACCTCCTGATCCACCATCTTGCTCCACTCTTCGTTGTCAAAGAGCGCCGGTACATACCGGCGGCTTCGCTCCAGCATCTCCAGTACCTGCTCCCGGCTGAGGCGGCTGATGCTCTGCTTGTCGGCCCAGGTGAAGCCCAGCGAATGGAGATCCCCCTGAAGCCAGGTCAGCTTGCGATAGACCTGCAGGGTGATGACGCCGGGCAGGGCGCCGTGCACCAGCTCGAACTTCTCGTCCCGCCCGCCCGCCGCCTGTACCATGGCCTTGAAGGCGAGCTTGTGCGCGTTGATCTCCTCGATGACGGGTGCCAGCTCCCTGGCGCAGGCGGCAGGAAAGCGCAGCCAGCCGGGCAGACGGTGGGTCGCCTTGGTGGAGCAGCCGGGGCGGGCGCTGTGGTCCTGAAAGGCGGCGAGGGTGGCGGCCAGGGCCGCCTCGCCCGAGAGATAGCCCACCTCGATGGCCTCGATGGGCTCATGCTCTTCCCCCTGGGCCACGGCCGGGAGGGGATAGACATGAGCCTCCAGCAGGTCGAGCTGGCCCAGTTGCCGGGCAAGGCGTGCCAGCGACGCCTCCAGCAGGGCCATCTGTTGACGCAGAGCGGCGGTGGGGGTAAAGGTGTCCATCGGCAGATCCTGTGTGTGTGCCGCTCCCCTGTTCAGCATGGTGTTGGGACAACGTGGGGAGGCAGCATGATAAACCACTGTATAAATAACCATACCAGTATGATGGCAGGGTGCCAAGTGTCCGGTGCCACCCTGACGATGGGGGTGACATGGGGGCATCCGGTTCAGGTTGCCTGTTCGTATCTTTTTGTTAAATAACGATCTTGTTGCGATCTATTTGTTAACAAACCCTGGTGGCCGAGAGTTTGCACCCTGCTGACTCGCCGTCGTGCCGTGCATAGCTAGCGTGGGAAAGTGCATAGTTAGAAGTGGGTGGCGCAGGAGAAAATGCTGCCAGGCTGCCAGGGGGAAAGTTTAAGCGTTATTTCATTTTAAAATCATATGGTTATGGTTATTACCCTGGCGATATCAACCATTACTTTTACTAATGTCATGTATCAAAATTCGTCAATTGAGGCACCTCCCCGCCCTGACTAAGCTTTGCGCATCAAATCCGAGCCTTGCGCAGAACTAGAGAGAGGAGCCATATCATGGCCAACATGACTTATACCGAAGCCGGTTACCAGCATTCCAGCGAATCGAATCTGGTTGCTCGCGTCAAGATGACCGTCCTGACCTGGCTGGAACGCAGCCGCAGCCGTCGCCAGCTCTCCGAGCTGCCCGCCTACCTGCTCAAGGACATCGGTCTGAACGAAGCCGACCGCTATCAAGAGACCACCAAGCCGTTCTGGCGTGGTTGATCAGCCGGGCATGGATGCCTTGTTTTTCTGCTGATCCCAGGGGCATGCTGCCCGCCTGTCTGCCGAAGACATGCTGTCTTCACCTGCCGATACCCGTTCACCGCTTTCCCTCTTCCGTGTTTCCCCCCGCTTGATCCTGTTGCATGAGTTGTCACTCATTTTCACCATTTTTGTATCCTTACTGTTTGAATTTGTTTAAAAACTGATTTTAAGCCCGGTTGCCTTGCGTATAATCCGGCCATGGCATTCCAGACTAAAGGGTGAGACGGATGATTCCCCAGCATGACTTTTTGGCCCTGACGCGCCGCCATGAGTGGCAGCTCGAGCCTTTCGCCTTCAATCTGACCGACGGTACCCGGGTGAGCGTGTGGGATACCGGCGTGATCTGCCTGGAACCCGCTTCCGAGGCGGGGCAACCCGGGCACAAGGACATCGTCCTCTCCTGCGGCATCCACGGCAACGAGACCGCCCCCATCGAGATCTGCAACCAGTTGCTGACCCGGTTGCTCGCAGAGGAGCTCAAGGTTCGTCACCGGGTGCTCTTCCTCTTTGGCAACCCCGCCGCCATGAACCAGGGGGTGAGGGAGGTGGAAGAGAACATGAACCGCCTCTTCTCGGGCGCCCACAGCAAGGGGGAGGGGCTGTGCAACCGGGAGCGCATCCGCGCCATGCGTCTGGAGCAGTATGTGAGCCGCTTCTTTGCCGACTCGGCCAGGCCCCGTTACCACTACGATCTCCATACCGCCATTCGCGGCTCGCGCCACGAGAAGTTTGCCGTCTATCCCTTCCCCCACGAACGCCCCCACTGCAAGGAGCAGGTACGTTTCCTCGGTGCCTGCGGCGTGCGCACCATACTGCTCTCGAGCGGCCCGACCACCACCTTCAGCTATTACAGCTCGCACCAGCACGGCGCCCATGCCTTTACGGTGGAGCTGGGCAAGGTGCGGCCCTTCGGTGAAAACGACATGACCCGCTTCATCGAGGTGCGCCAGACATTGCAGGAGCTGGTGACCCAGGATGAGGTGGCCCTCGAGCCATGGCGAGCCGATGACTTCACCCTTTTTGCCATAGATCGGGTGATCAACAAGCAGTCGGAGCAGTTCCGCTTCCTGTTTGCCAGCGATGTGGACAACTTCACCGAATTTCCCCAGGGTTTTGTGCTGGCAGAAGATGGGGATCGGCAATACAGGGTAGAGAAACCGCGGGAGGCGGTGGTCTTCCCCAACGCCAACGTGGCCATCGGACAGCGCACCATGCTGCTGGTGGTACCCACCCGTTTGTGGGAGTGAATTGACGCCTTTTTGTCATGCTGATCCTGCGCCACGGGCGGTGGCAAGCAGCATGGCGGTGATGGGTATGATCCCGAACTCGATATGACAGGGAGCCTGAACAGGCTCCCTTCTTTGTTTATGCTCGCCGAAAATTCCGATTACCTTCGAAAATAAAAGAAGTTTCTACTGGTCTTACCTGGATGAATCTCGTTGCCCTTTGGTTAACATGTTGTTTACATTTTAAATGTCACCTCATGGTGGTGACGCTGACAACGGCAAGGAGCCAGTTATGACCCATGTCGACATCCCCTTCCTTCGTTACCTCGATGAGGAGGGGCGCCCGGTCGCGACACTGCCGACCTGGCTGGACAAGGCGATGCTGCACACCTTCTACCGCAACATGGTGATGGTGCGCAGTTACGACAAGAAAGCGATAGCACTGCAGCGAACCGGCAAACTCGGCACCTTTCCCTCCCATCTCGGGGCGGAAGCGGTGGGGATCGGGGTCGGGCTCGCCATGCAGCCAGAGGATGTCTATGTGCCCTACTACCGGGACATGCCCACTCTCTACGTGAGGGGCGTGCCCATGGAGCAGAACCTGCAGTATTGGGGCGGCGATGAACGGGGCAGTGTCTTCTACAAGGCCGAT
Source organism: Aeromonas sp. ASNIH7 (assembly GCF_002903485.1). Taxonomy (NCBI): domain Bacteria; kingdom Pseudomonadati; phylum Pseudomonadota; class Gammaproteobacteria; order Aeromonadales; family Aeromonadaceae; genus Aeromonas; species Aeromonas sp. ASNIH7. The sequence continues at coordinate 410,677 of NZ_CP026226.1, read as the reverse complement.
GGCGAGTTGTCGGAAGACTTGCCCATCTGCGTTCCCATCGCCACCCAGATCACCCATGCTGCCGGCATCGCGGCCGCCTTCAAGCTGCGCAACCAGCCCAGGGTCGCCGTGGTGACCATCGGCGATGGCGGCACCTCCAAGGGAGACTTTCTCGAGGGGCTCAACTGTGCCGGTGTCTGGCATCTCCCCATGGTGATGATCATCAACAACAACCAGTGGGCCATCTCGGTGCCGCGCAAGTTGCAGTCGAGCGCGCCCACCCTGGCCCAGAAGGGCATAGGGGCCGGGGTGCGCAGCCTCCAAGTGGACGGCAATGACGTGGTGGCGGTCTATGAGGCGACCCGCGCCGCCGTCGAGCGGGCTCGCAGCGGCAAGGGGCCGACGCTCATCGAAGCCGTCAGCTACCGGCTCGGGGATCACACCACCGCCGATGATGCGACTCGCTATCGTGACGGCGCCGAGGTGGAAGCGGCCTGGGCCAGGGAGCCGGTCAAGCGGCTGCGCCAGTTCATGTTTGAACGGGGCTGGTGGGACGAGCAGCAGGAACAGGCGCTGCTGGCAGAGGCGGGCCGGGAAGTGGAACGCGCCGTTGCCGCCTACGAGGCCATCACGCCCCAGGCGCCGGAGACCCTGCTCGATTACCAGTTTGCCGAGCTGCCGAAGGCCTATCTTGCCCAGCGCAAGCGCATCATCGCCAAGGGCATGCAGCAGAGCGGGGAGGGACTATGAGCGATATCACGCTGCTCGAAGCGATCAATCTGGCATTGCACCACGAGATGGCACGCGATCCTGATGTGGTGGTACTGGGGGAGGATGTGGGGGTCAACGGCGGTGTGTTTCGCGCCACAGTGGGGCTTCGCGATAAATTCGGGTTCAAGCGGGTCATCGATACGCCGCTGGCCGAAGGACTCATCGCCGGAGTGGCGGTGGGCATGGCGACCCAGGGGCTCAAACCCGTGGCCGAGTTCCAGTTCCAGGGCTTCATCTTCCCGGGCATGGAGCAGATCATCTGCCAGGCGGCACGGATGCGAAACCGGACCCGTGGCCGTGTCACCTGTCCCATCGTCTACCGCTCCCCCTACGGCGCCGGCATCCATTCGCCCGAGCACCACAGCGAGAGCGTCGAGGCCCTGTTTGCCCATATCCCCGGGCTGCGGGTCGTTATCCCTTCGAGCCCGAAGCGAGCTTACGGCCTGCTGCTGTCGGCTATTCGGGATCCGGATCCCGTGATGTTCTTCGAGCCGGATCGCATCTATCGCTCCATGAAGTCGGATGTGGTGGATGACGGCATCGGCCTGCCGCTGGATGTCTGCTTTACCCTGCGTCCCGGCCGGGACATCACTGTGGTGGCCTGGGGAGCCTGCATCCAGGAAGTCATGCGGGCGGCGAACCTGCTGGCGGAGCAGGACATCCAGTGCGAGGTGCTGGATCTTGCCACCATCAAACCCCTGGACATGGAGAGCATCCTGACCTCGGTACGCAAGACCGGGAGGTTGCTGGTAGTACACGAAGCCTGTGGCAGTTTCGGGGTGGGTGCCGAAATCGTGTCCCAGGTGACCGAAGAGGCGATGACTGCCCTCAAGGCGCCGCCAAGACGCCTCACCGGCGTGGATGCCGCCGTCCCCTACTATCGCAGCGAGGAGTATTACCTCATCACCGAGCAGGAGATCGCGCAGGCAGCTCGGCAACTGATGGAGAACCAGTGGCTATGACGCGCGACAGGTACGGATGCGCAAGTGCCTGGGCCACAGGGCTCCATGGTGTCTGTCAATGTTTGGTGATGTCCCAGCAGAGGGAGAGCAGGTCATGAAATTTTTCAAATTGCCGGATCTGGGCGAAGGACTGGCCGAGGCCGAGATCGTCGAGTGGAAGGTGAGCGCCGGTGATACGGTGCAGGTAGATCAGGTACTGCTGTCGGTGGAGACGGCTAAGGCGTTGGTGGATGTGCCCTCGCCGGTGGCCGGGGTCATCGCCAGATTGTGCGGGCAGGAGGGGGACATCCTCCACATCGGGGCACCGTTGGTGGAGTTTGAAGGGGGCGAGGATGACGGCACCGTCGTTGGCAAGGTCAGCGCCCATCAGCAGCATATCGAGGATCATTTCGTGGTGGGGGCCATGGCGCCCGGCGGTACGTTGGTGCAAGCCATGCCAGCGGTCCGTCTGCTGGCGCAAAAACTGGGGCTGGACATCGACAAGGTCAGGGGAACCGGCAGCGCTGGCATGGTGACCGAGCAGGATGTGCAACAGGCGTTCGAGGCCCAGCAGGAGAGCGGCAACGAATTCCTGAAAGGCTCGCGCCGGGCCATGGCCAAGGCGATGGAGCTCTCGCACCGGACTGTGGTGCCGGTGAGCATCACCGACGAAGTGGACTTGCGCCACTGGCGCCCGGATGAAGATGTGACTGTGCGCCTTATCAAGGCGATCGGCGTGGCGTGTCGGGCCGAACCCTCCATGAATGCGTGGTTTGACGGAGAGACCCTGTCGCGGCGTCTGTTCAGGGAGGTCAATGTGGCCATCGCGGTTGACTCCAAGCATGGGCTCTATGTGCCCGTGATGGAGAACGTGGCTGAACGGGACTCGGCTGACATACGGCAGGGACTGGATCGGATGATCGCCGATGTCAAGGCCCGTGCCGTGCCGCGGGAAATGCTGCAGGGGGCAACCATCACCCTCACCAACTTTGGCGCCATCGCTGGCCGTTACGCCAGCCCCATCGTCACACCACCCCAGGTGGCCATCATAGGTGCGGGCAAGTTGTTCGAGAAGGTGGTGTTCATCCACGGTGAGGCGCGCCCGGTGCGTGCACTTCCCTTGTCGATGACGTTTGACCACAGAGCCTGCACCGGTGGAGAGGCGGCTCGCTTCCTCAAAGCCTTGGTCCAGGCACTGGAGTCGGCACAGGTCTGACCCGCTGTACCCCGCCGCTGGCGGGGTACAAATTTGTTTGCGTAATCGACAAAGGCACGTATAATGTTAACCAGCTTGAAAAGGCGATAGTTATGTCAATGAATATGATGTTTTACATCTTTTCCTGTTGTTCATAAGTAATCCCGTTTTTTGAGCTTTATCCGCTGAAAAGCATAAGTAATTATTTTGAATACAGGTTTAAAGATATGTCTAACATGATCACCGGTACCGTTAAGTTTTTCAACGAAACCAAAGGTTTTGGCTTCATCCAGCAAGAAAACGGCCCGGACGTTTTCGTTCACTTCAGCGCCATCCAAGGTAACGGCTTCCGTACCCTGGCTGAAGGTCAGCGCGTACAGTTCTCTGTGACCCAAGGTCAAAAAGGCCCGCAGGCTGAGAACGTAACTGCTCTGTAATTCTTGCAGAATTTAAGAAAGCCGTGGTACCTCTGGTGCCACGGCTTTTTGTTTTCATGGCTTCATCAATACGCGTCATGGCCCTGCTCTCCTCCCTTTTGCTGACCGTGGCGTTGACCGGTCAGGCCAGCCCGCCAACGCCGGATCCTGCGGTGAATGATGCCGTGTCCGTGTGTCAACAGTTTGTACATGTTCGCCTGGGAAACGCGGTGAAACCCGATGAGATCAGGGTACAGCCGGTGCCAAAACGGGCGGGAGAGTGGCTGGTCGATGGCAAGATAAAAGGACCCGAAGGTCCTTTGCTGTTTGCTTGTCTGCTGCGACAAGGAGAGCGCTGGGAGTTGCTCAACTTCTCGCTCTGGGCACCACAACCGCTCAATTCGGCTTGAGTGCGACCAGCAGGTGTTGGAGATGCTCCAGCATGGTCATGCCGAAAGGGGTCAGATAGCCGCCATCTGCCGCGGTGATCAGGCCCTGGCTGTGCAGGCGCGCTGCCGCCTGGCAAAGCGCTTCCGACATGTCGCTGCGCAGCTTGATCCCCAGGCTCATGTTGGCCGGATCAAAACACGCCAGTATTTTCAGCTCATTCACAAAATCGTCAGAAACCTGGTTGATCCCACTCATGGATGCACTCCTTACGCTAAAGATGTATGCAACCTAGCATCCCCGGTGCCTCTTTAGTGGGCGCTGGCTCAAACAATTGGCCTTTATCGGGGCAGCTCTGGTTCAAACGCTGCTTTTTTGGACGCTTTCTATCACCGGTCCGGCTGGACGCAAACGCCCCCAGCAAGGCAAACATGCTAGAATGGCACCCTCGTTCACCCTCATGACCAGGCGTGATGCCAGGTCATCTTGTTCAAGGCGCGTCTCATGATCACTGTCACTCTGGTCTCTCTGCTGCACTCTCTGGGTCCCCGTTTTCCTGTTTATGCTCCCTCCTTGCTGCTCCCTCTCCTAGCGCAACATCAAGGAGATCTCTGGCTGCCGGCCATTCGCGGAGAAGACGTGACGACCCTGCGTCAGCATGGCAAGGATGCCCAGAGTCTGGCTACCTTGTCGGCAGGCTGGTGCGAGTTCGCGGCCCAGAGCAACGAGACGCCGGAGCTCGATGCGCTGGCAAGTTACGATGAGGAGATGCTGGACAACCTGCAGATGTACTGGCGCCACCCGAGCAAGATAAACAGCCCGATCACCGATAACCTGTTCGAGCTCCGCCGTGAGGTGGTGGACGAGGCCCATGGCGGCAAGCTGGTTGCTGCCTGGAGTGCCGCCCAGCAAGCACGGTTTGAGCAGATCATGGTGGGGGTCGCTGCGGGGCGGGATCAGCTCTGCTTTGTGGAGGTGGAGTCCGCCTATTGGCTGAGGGAGCGACTGGGTGAGACCGCGGGACTCCGGCTGTTGACCCCCGAGCTGGGGTGAGGCGATGGAAAGACGGATGACCTATTACTCCTGCTGGACAAGGGGTCGGCAAGATGTGAACATGTCGCCCTTTATTGAACGAGAGACTTGACCGATGAGCTATGAACTTAGCGACACCGAGCGCAATGCCGCGCTGCAACTGAACGCCGATTACCGCTTTGATCACTTCATCAGCAAGCTGGTCGAGCACGAAGAGCTGTTTGTCCTGACCGACGAACACGGCGTCATGATGCTGACGACCGAAGAGGAAGATTGCATCCCGGTATGGCCGCATCCCGACTACGCCAAGGCCTGGGCCGAAGGGGAGTGGGCCGAGTGCAAGCCGCAGTCCATCACCCTCAAGGTGTGGCTGGATCGCTGGGTGGACGGCATGGAGCAGGATGATCTCTGCGTGGCCGTGTTCCCGACGCCGGATCAGGAAGGCATTGTGCTGGACCCGGCCGACGTCGCCGACGCCATTGCGCAAAAGCAGGCCAAACGCGGCTGAGCGCCCTCTGCCTGGTGCCATCCCGGTTGTAACAAAGACCCCGCCAATGTGCGGGGTCTAATGAGATGGTCACCCCCACCCTGTGAGCGGTACGCTGACAGGGTGTTTTTCTTTCAGGAGAGGCCATCATGGAAAACGTTGCGCTTATTGGTATTGATCTCGGTAAACACTCTTTTCACATTCACTGTCAAGACCGGTTCGGCAAGGCTCTTCTTCGCAAGAAGTTCAACCGGACAAAGCTCATCGAATCCCTCGCAACTTTTCCTGTATGCACCATCGTCATGGAGGCATGTGCCGGAGCCCATTACATGGCTCGTCGGCTGGCTGAATTTGGGCATGAGAGTAAGCTCATTTCGCCTCAATTCGTGCGCCCATTCGTCAAGAGCAACAAGAACGACTTCATCGATGCTGAAGCTATTTGCGAGGCCGCCTGCCGTCCCTCCATGCGGTTTGTAACGCCCAAGACCGAAAGCCAGCAAACGTTGGGAGCACTGCATCGTGTGCGCGAATCGTTTGTGCGCGATCGGGTTAAGGCATCGAACCAGATACACGGCTTTTTACTCGAATTTGGCATCAGTCTGCCCGTCGGTCATGCCGCCATCAAGCGCCTGCCTTCTGTGATGGCTGAACACGAGTTACCAGCGCGACTGATTACCATGTTGGAGAGGCTGCATGCCCATTTCAAGTATCTGGAGCAGCAAATTGCCGAGATCGACAAGGAACTGGCCAGCCAGCTTGGCGATGACGATCTTGGTCAGCGTCTGATGACAATCCCTGGTGTCGGCCCGATCACTGCCAGCGTGTTGGCCGCCGAGCTCGGTGACGGAAAACACTATCGATGTAGTCGTGATTTCGCGGCGTCAGTCGGATTGGTGCCACGCCAGTACAGTACTGGGGGCCGGGCAAACCTGAAGGGTATCAGCAAGCGTGGCGACAAAAATCTTAGACGATTGTTGGTGCAATGTGCACGAGCCTATATGCAACGGCTAGAGCGGCAAACGGGACGATTGGCTGATTGGGTCAGGTCTATGTTGACTCGGCGACATTCGAATGTTGTGGCTTGTGCACTAGCCAACAAGTTGGCCCGCACGGCTTGGGCGCTGGCGGCACGGCATACCGAATTTCGGGCAATGCCAACCTGACGCGCCCCTATTTACTTTTGTACTGACACACCCACCTGGTTTTGCGACTGTGATATTGGATGACGTGCACGGCATACCGGCCTGACTGATAACCTGGCAAAAGAATAGGCTTTCTAGGCCGAGGGTCTTTTTAGGACAGTCAGGCGCGATTCTCATCGTGGCGCGGAGAACATTCTCCATCAAGACGCCGGATAGATTTAAGCAAGCCAACCACAACACCCGAAATCAAGGTTGCAAAAAAGGGGGTGACCATAGATTTTGTTTTAGGGCTGATGGTGCCAGCTGCCCTATTTTTGCTGGTAGGTGGTATCCGTGATGGTCACTGGCGGGAAGGTCTGCCCCCCTTTGATGGCGGCCCGGGTCTGCGCCTTTGCCGCTTCGTCAATCCAGAGCAGGCCGCCAAAGCTGTAACCCGAGTTGGAGCCGTCGAGGGGCCAGTAGAGCAAGTCGCTCTGGGGGGTTGCCGGCACCTTGGGCAGGCGTATCCAGCGCCAGGCGCCGGCCCGGGTATAGGGCACCTGATAGGCGGGGACGAAGCTGGCTAGCTCATAGAGTCGCTCCTGGATCTGGCGGGAGAGGTCGGCCTTCTTGCCGAAATCGAACGCCTTGTCGTATTGCTCCACCAGGGCCGAGATCCTGTCGTCATCGATGTTCATGATGTTGTTGGTCTGGGGCTTGTTGGCATTGACCCTGTGGAAGTGTTCCCAATAGGCGGGATAGCGACCACCGCTCCAGGCCATCCAGGCACTCTGGTGTTTTTTCTCCAGCATGGATTTGAAGCCGGCCGATGCATCCATCAGATTGAGCTCGAGGTTGAGCCCCGCCTTTTTCGCCTCTTCCCGCAGCAGGGTGAGGCGCTGGGCATGCTCCGCCGTGGTGTAGGTGATGCTGAGGGAGAGGGGCTGGCCCTTGTCGTTTCGCAAGATGCCATCCGGTCCGGTCTTGGTAAAGCCCGCCTTGGCAAAGAATTCGCGAGCAAGTGCGGGATCGAAGGGGCGCGCCTTGAGGTCGGTATTGGTGAACTCTCCCTGGCCCGAGCCATAGGTGTTGAGACGCTGGTAGTCCCCCCGCAGCAGGGTCGCGATCATCTTGTCCAGGGCGAGGGCGTGCTGGATGCCGAGTCTGACGTCGAGATTGCTCAGCAAGGGATCGGCGGTGTTGAGATAGAGCCCCATGGGGGGCTGAGGCGTCTGGTTGTAGAACCAGAGCCGCTCGATATAACCCTTCTCGAATTCGGCGGTCTTGCTCTTGTCGTGCCACCAGTTGGGCATCACGAGGGGGAAGGTATCGAGCTCACCGCGCAGGAAGTGCTGCCAGGCGATGTTCTGATCCCTGAGCACCTTGATCTCGATGCGATCCGGATTGAAGCGGTGCTGGAAGTAGCGCTCGTCGTTCCCCCACCAATCCTTGACCCGGTCGAAGGTAACCGACTTGCCCTTCTTGAGCTCGCCAATCTGGTAGGGGCCGGTGACCGGCAGCACCTTCCAGTTGTACTCCTTGACCCAGTTGGCGGTCAGCTTGATGGCGTGGCTGGGCTCCGGGGTGAAGGGGAGAGCTTCGAGCAGATCTTCCCGGCTCTTCTCGGTGCCGCTGGTGATGGCGAGGGTGTGATCGTCAAACTTGGTCACTTCGCTTATCTGGGTGCTGTAGTAGTTGTTGTACCAGGGGTCGTTGATCTCCTTGCTGCGCATCATCTTGAGGGTGAAGACCCAGTCATCCGCAGTGACGGGCTGGCCGTCCGACCAGCGGGCCTTGGGGTTGATGCGAAAATAGAGCGTCTTGTTATCCGCGCCGAAAGCCCACTGGTTGGCCAGCATGGGGATGGGATTGCGCGTCACGGGATGGGTGCTCAGGAGCGGCAGGTTGGTCTCGCGCACGTAGGCTGCAAAGCCGCCGTTGGAATCCGGCCCGTATTTGCGCAAGGTGAGCGGAAAGCTCGACATGAAATCCCGGAAGGTGCCGCCTCGCTTGGCCTCGGGGTCTGCATAGACGGGGTCGGTGTCGTTGCTCTCCCATTTGAGATCTGCCGGCAGGGTGGCACTCCAGCCGAACGGGCTCCAGCAGAAGGGGAGCAGCATGGCCGTGACCCGCATGATGCCTGGTAAAGAGGGAATGATCGAAAGTGACGGATGACGCATGTCCTTGCTCTCCTGATGATGGCATCCTGCCGAAATAACGGGGTGGGCCCAAGAGGGCCTGACCCATGATGGGAAGTTTCCCGGGCGAGGTCAATCCTCGGTTTGGGTCTTCAAGAAGCGCATCTTGCCCCCCAGCAGATGCACCACGAAGCCGAGCAGCACCAGACCCGAGCCCAGCCATTGCAGGGGAGTGGGGTGTTCATCGAGCAGCAGGGCGGCGGCCACCATGCCGACACAGGGCACCAGCAGGGAGAGGGGGGCAACCTGGGCCACCGGATAGCGCATCAGCAGCCTCCCCCACAGGCCATAACCGAGCCAGGTGGCGATAAACGAGAGATAGAGCACGCACAAGACGCCCTGCCAACGGATGTTGAGCAGGCTGCTTGCGATGAGTTCGGGCCCCTCGAACAGCCAGGAGAGCGCGAAGAAGGGCAGGATGGGCACCAGCCCGCCCCAGGCGACCAGGCTCGGCAGAGAGGTGCGATAGCGCAGACCTATCTGGCGATTGATGACGTTGCCAAGGCCCCAGCAGGCGGCTGCGCACAGCGTCAGCACAAACCCGATGAGGGTGAGGTTGCCCTCGCCATGGGTGGCAATGAGATAAAGACCTGCTCCCGCCAGCGGCAGTGCCACCCAGTGGTGGGGCTGCCAGCGCTCTCCCAGCCAGATCATGGCGAACAGCAGGGTGAAGACCACCTGGGATTGCAGCACCAGGGAGGCCATGCCGGCGGGCATGCCGAATTTCATGGCGCAGAACAGGAAGGCAAACTGGCCCAGGCTGATGGCACCGCCATAGGCCAGCAGCCAGCGCCAGGGCATGGCAGGCCTGGGGACCAGTAGAATGGCGGGGAAGACGACGCCGACGAAACGCAGTGCTCCCAGCAGCAGTGGGGGGATGCCTTCCAGCCCCCACTTGATGGCAACGAAGTTGAGTCCCCAGCAGAGAATGACCAGGGCGGCCAGACACTTGTCCTTGGTTTGCATGCAGCATCCTTGTTTGAGCGGCGCCGGCACGGCAGGGCGCCGAAGGGGTCGAGCATACCTGCTACAGGGTGGGCACCGTCAAGGGCGCAGGTGTATGCCGGGCGAGTGCGCGCGGGCTAAGCTAAAAGTGAGTGCCCGGATTGACGGGCTGGTGTCGATGGCTGACCGGAGGTATTCCATGAGCGACCATACCCTGCTGCCCCATCTTAAATGCGAAAGGGGACTCCCTCCGACGTAGGTGGGAGGGGAATTTCGCCGGGGCGTCAGCCCCGCTGGTTTTGAATGTATTGCTTGATCACCTCCAACGGTGCTCCGCCGCAAGAGCCCGCAAAGTAAGAGCGTGACCAGAGTACGGGTTTGCTGTAAGCACCTCTCAAGTCCAGAAATTCATTACGCAGTCGCCTTGATGTGACCGCCTTTAACGAGTTCACCAGTACCGATAGCTGTACCGTTGGCGCGTACTCTATCAGCATGTGAACATGATCAGCCTCTCCGTCACACTCTTTCAGTTCCGCACCAAAATCTCTGCAAACCTCTGCCGCACACTGACCGAAGGAGGCGTGATGCAGATCCCCCAATATCGGCTTTCGATACTTGGTGATAAACACCAAATGTACGTGCAAAACGTAGGCCGCATGGCGTGATTTATTAATTTTAGTGAATTGCATTCTGTCACTCAATCGGGCTTAATAGATATGGCAATAATGCTACACACTGAGCGCTAAATGCAAATTCTGAAAGCCTACAAATTCCGACTCGAACCGACCGAACAACAAGCGCAACGCCTGCGCCAGTTGGGCGGTTGTGCTCGTTATGTCTGGAATCACGGGCTGGCAGAAACCAAACGCATTCTGGATGCTGGCGAAAAACTGCCTTCTGCCTTTGAGCTGAACAGGATGCTCACCAGTTGGAAGAAAGACCCAGAAATGGCCTTTCTGGCCGAGGCATATACCGACAACCTCCAGCAGAAGCTCAAGGATTTGCATGGCGCGTGGATGCGCTGCTTTGATAAGAAACTCGCCGCCAAGGCACCCGTATTCAAGAAAAAAAGCGACAACCGCGACGCTATCCGGTTCGTCAACTTCGACAAGTATTGCCGCCTTGAAAAGGGTCGAGTGAAGCTGCCTGCCGGGCTGGCGTGGGTCAAGTTCCGTCAGTCCCAGCCAGTTGAAGGGAAAATTAAAAACGCGACCGTCAGCCAAGCAGCCGGGCACTGGTATATCTCCTTTCAGGTCGAGCAGGAGACGCTTGAGCCAATTCACCCCTCCGGCTCAATGGTCGGGCTGGATGCGGGGATCGCCAAGCTCGCAACCCTGTCAGATGGCACGGTGTTTGAGCCCGTCAACAGCTTCAAAACCAATCAGACCAAGCTGGCAAGGCTCCAACGCCAGTTGAGCAAAAAGGTAAAGTTCAGCAGCAACTGGAAGAAACAAAAAGCCAAGATCCAGCGGCTGCATTCACATATCGCTAATACCCGCCGCGATTACCTTCACAAGGTCACAACGACTATCAGCAAAAACCACGCGATGATCGTCATTGAGGATTTGAAGGTTGCCAGCATGTCAAAATCAGCAGCGGGCACGACCAGCCAGCCGGGGCGCAACGTCCGGGCAAAATCAGGGCTGAATCGTTCGATATTAGATCAGGGCTGGTTTGAGCTGCGCCGCCAGCTCGAATATAAGCAGGCATGGCGAGGCGGTCAGGTGTTGGCGATAAACCCGGCCTACACCAGCCAGCAGTGCGCCTGTTGTGGGCATACTGCGAAGGATAACCGCCAGACGCAAAGCCAGTTTAAATGCGCTGCGTGTGGTTATGAGGCGAACGCCGATGTGAACGGCGCTCGCAATATTTTAGCGGCGGGACACGCCGTTTTAGCCTGTGGAGGCGTGGTGCAATCAGGCCGCCCGATGAAGCAGGAACCCGGTACTGCGCGAGCAGCTATCACCCAGTAATGGGAATCCCCCTCCTGTGACGCGAAGCGCTAAGGTGGGGGAGGATGTCAAGGTGAAGACTTGCGCCGCGCGGTGCGCTGGCTCAGCGAACACCATCAACACGACATCCGGGCCATCGAAGAGGCCTGCCTGCGCTTCGATCTCTCCCCGCTGGATGAGGAGTTCCTGATTCGCCATTGCCGCGAGCAGCAGCCAACAAGCCGGACAGGTTAGACGAAGTTGGCCAGGTTGATGCCAAACTCCTTGGGGTCCACCGTGCTCTCTATGGTCTCCTGAACCCCGTTTTTGGCGAGATCCAGCCACTGCACCTCGAGATAATGGCGATGGCCTGCGTGATAGATCACCTTGACCACGGGCTTGAGCGGTTGCTGTTCGTTGCGCTGCATCACGATGGCCAGGCGCTGGTTGGAGAGCAGCACCAGGGTACCCACCGGATAGACCCCCATGCACTTGATGAACCTGGTTACCAGGTCGGCATCAAAATGCAGATCAACCCCCTTGAGCAGAATGCGAAACGCCTGGGTTGGCTGCATGCCCTGTTTGTATACCCTGTCTGCCGTCACCGCATCGTAGACATCGACGATGCCGCTCATGCGGGTGTAGAGGGAGAGCTGATCCCCCTTGAGGCGCCGCGGGTAGCCGGTGCCATCGATCCGCTCGTGATGGTTGGCGGCCACCTCCAGCATGATGGGGGTGATGCCGGCGGTGGCGGCCAGGATGTCGTGGCTGTGGACCACGTGCTCGCGCATCACCTCCAGCTCCTCATCGGTGAGCTTGCCCGGTTTGTTGAGCACCTCGTCCGGGGTCATGATCTTGCCTACGTCGTGGAGCAGGCCACCCAGGGTCAGCTCCTTGAGCACGCTGCGATCCAGCCCCAGGTAGCGGCCGAAGTGCGCCAGGAGGATGGCGACATTCATGGAGTGCTCCATCAGGTAGGCATCCTTGGCACGGATCCGCGCCAGACAGAGCATGGCATCGCCGTGGGTGAACATGGTATCGACCATCTCTTCGGCCACGGCGGCAAGGGGCGTGATGTCTATGGGCTCTCCGGCCTTGAGATGGCGAATGAACTTGCCCTGGAGTTCGCGCGCTTCCTGATAGAGCCGACGGATCTTGAGCTCGCGCCCTTCACCACTGCCGATCTGACGAGAGGAGCCCGCCCCGTTTGTCACCACATCCGCCGGGCTTGCCGTGCCCCCTCCCGGCAGCTTGCTGCGGGCAAGATCCACCCGCACCGTCAGCACGCCGCGCCGGATCAGCGCCTCCACCTGTTGAGGGTTGGTCACCATGCCCGTCTGGGCAATCTCCATGGCGCCAGTCTGGTTGGCAATGGCAATGACATACATGCCAGGTTTCAACTGGCTGACGGGGATGACGGGGTGAGACTTCGTCGGCTTCATGGGTACATCCTGGGCTTATTACTATGTGTGATGTCGGTCTGCTGACGGCAGTCTATCACTGGCACATCATGGCGTCAGGCGCCATCTTGAGTCCCTGTCGCTTAGTACTGGTGTTGTCGGGTCTGACCGATATAATGTCGCCCCCAATCATGATGGATTCCGAGGTTTTTGCATGCGGCTCGACAAATTTCTTTGCGATTGCTCCGATTTGACCCGTTCCCAGGCGGGCAAGCTGATCCGTCAGGGGGAAGTGCTGGTAGACGGCGTGCTGGTCAAGCAGCCCGCCTTTCACATCAATGAGCAACACCAGATCGAGTTTGACGGTGTCACCTTGACCCTGAACCTGCAGAATCGCTACTTCATGCTGCACAAGCCGGAAGGATATGTCTGCTCCAACGAGGACCCGGATCACGCCACCGTGTTCCACCTGCTCGACGAGCCGGCCATGGGTAAACTGCACGTGGTGGGGCGCCTCGATCTCGATACCACCGGGCTGGTGCTTATCACCGATGACGGCCAGTGGTCCCATCGCATCACGTCGCCCCGGCACGAGTGTGCGAAGACCTACCACGTCTGGCTGGCTGATCCCGTGAGTGAAGAGGCCATCTCGCTCTTTGCCGACGGTATCTACCTGCGCAACGAGAACGACAAGACCCGCCCTGCGGAGCTGGAAATCCTGGACGATCGGGAAGCTCGCCTGACCATCCACGAGGGCAAGTATCACCAGGTGAAGCGGATGTTCGCCGCCATCGGCAACAAGGTGGTCGGGCTGCATCGGGAACGCATCGGCGATCTGGCTCTGGACGATGAGCTGGCACCGGGGGAATACCGGGAGCTGACCGAAGAGGAAGTGGCTCTGTTCTAGGGGCGCGATCGCCTCTCTCCCTGTCCGGCGCGGGGGAGCATCGGCGGCTCAGAGCCGCCGATGGGCGTGTTGGTCCTTCCTTCTTGCAGGAGAGACGGGGCTCAGTTCCCCATTCCCAGCACCAGGGCCGTGCCCAGGGTGGCCAGCAGGGCTCCGGCCCAGGCGGGGAGCGAGGGACGCATCCCCGAGTGCCACCACAGCAAGGGCAGCAGAATGACCGGTGTGGTGGAAGACAAGATGGCCACCATGCCCACATCTCCCTGACGCAGGGCCACCAGGATCAGGGTCATTCCCAGCGTCATCGCCAGAAATCCGTTGATGCCTATCATGCCGAGCACCTGCCGGTTGATGGGGTTGTGCGGCATGGCGAGCGGCAGGCGCAGTGCCCGCAAGACGCAGTGTGCCAAGAGGGCGCTGCCCATGCGCACGCCGGAAGCGCTCACCGCGTCCACGGTGCCGCTCATCATCACCGGCTTGGCGATGATGGCTCCGAGGCTCTGGCACAGGGCTGCGGTGAGGCCAAGGGCTATGCCGACCACGAGGCGGCCGCGCACCTGCTCCCATTCGTTCTGCGGGTTGTCGCCACGACGACCAAACAGGATGGCGAGCATGACCCCGGCCAGGACCAGCAAGGCGCCTGGCAGGCGCCAACCATCGAGCCGCTCGCCAAAGAGCCAGAGCCCAAGCAGGGCGGAGAAGAGGGCGTGGCAGGAGAAGAGCAGACCGCTGCGCCTGGGGCCGAGCCGGTTCATGCAGGCAAAGAGGGCGGTGTCGCCGACGAAGATGCCGATGAGGCCGGAGAGGGCCAGCAGGGGAAGGGCGCTCTCGGTGAGGGTCTGCCAGCCTCCCGTCACCAGACTTGCGCTGGCCAGCATCAGGCTGACCAGGAACATCCGCCAGCGGCTGTAGGCAAAGGCCCCCAGATGGCGAGCCGGTTTGACGGAGATGAGGGCGGCGATCGCCCATAAACTGGCGGCAGCCAGCGCCAACCATTCGTAACCCATAAAGACCCCTGAAACGGTAGACGACAACCGGACCTACAGGCGACATATCACCCCGGGCCGATTGCTTACGGGGCAGGGGAGCGTGCCTTCTTGCTGTCGCACGCACCCGTGGCCGCTATGTCGTCATAAAACCATGAAAAAAATAGCCCGGAAGACTCCCTCTATCGGGCAGGCCCGATACAATACGGGCCGTCTTCGGGGATAACAAGCGCGGCATCATGCATTCGTTTCCAGGCGCACCGCCGGCCTTCTCCCTATTGCAGTCAAAAGAATTGAACGAGGTTAATGTATGTTTTACCGTTTCGCCGTCAGGCCAGCCCGTCGCTGGCTATCTCCCTTACTGCTTGGGTTGATGGCGGTGCCGCCGTCACTGGCTAGTAGCGTGGTTGAGCAGACTTACATTTCAGATAGACAAACCCTGGTCAAAGGCAATGGCGCCGAACCCGAGTCCCTCGATCCGGCCCTGATCCGCTCCGGCTTCCCAGGGGAGGTGGTGCTGGTGGACCTGTTCGAGGGGCTGGTGAGCGAGGATGGACAGGGCATGATAGTGCCAGCCCAGGCCCAGCGCTGGGAGACCAGCGAGGATGGACTGGTGTGGCGTTTCTTTCTGCGTCCCCAGCTCAAATGGTCCAACGGCGAGCCCCTCACAGCCCGGGATTTCGTCTACGCCTGGCGGCGGCTGCTGAATCCGGCGCAGGCTTCCCCCTCCGCTGGCCTGTTGCTGGCGACCGGCATCAACAATGCTCAGTCCATTTATGCCGGTGCGCTCGATCTCGATGCCCTGGGGGTGGAGGCAGAAAGCGACCAGATCCTGAAAGTGACCCTGGAGCGTCCCGTTCCCTATTTCCTGCAACTGGTCAGCCAGCGTCCCTTCGTGCCGGTCAACGAACGGGTCATCACCCAGTTTGGCAAGCAGTGGACCCAGCCAGGCAAGATGGTGAGCAATGGCCCTTACAAGCTGGCGAGCTGGGTGGTGAACGAGCGCATCGAAGCCGAGCGCAACCCCCAGTACTGGGATGACGCCCATACCCGGATCCAGCGGGTGACCTACCTGCCGCTCGCTTCCCAGCATGGGGAGCGGCTGCGTTACGAAGCGGGGGAAATCCAGCTCACCAACAAGGTGGCGCTGGAGTACTACCAGAAGACCATGCAGGAGGCACCGGAGCGGATCTGGGGTTTGCCGCTGCTTGGCACCTATCTTTATACCTTCAATCTCAATCTCCCTGAATTGCAGGATGTGCGGGTGCGCCAAGCGCTCTCCATGGCCATTGATCGCTACTTGCTGACCGAGAAGGTGAGCGGCCAGGGAGAACGTCCTGCCTGGTCATTGCTGCCCGCCATGCCAGGTTATGACGAACTGGATACCCCCCTCTCCCGGGAAGACCAGTCAACTCGGTTGGCCCGCGCAGCCGCGCTGTTGGCCCAGGCAGGCTACAACAGCGCCCATCCCCTCAGGTTGACACTGACCTACAACACGTCGGAGAACCACAAGAAGCTGGCTCTGGCGGTGGCGGCCATGTGGAAACCGCTGGGGGTAGAAGTCTCCCTCAACAACATGGAGTGGAATGCTTATCAGGTGGCCAAGAACAGTGGTGATTTCATGCTGGCTCGTTCATTTTTGTTTGGTGATTATGTCGAGCCGTCGTCCATGCTTGGCAGTTTCCGCTGCCAGGATCCCCAGAACGAGAGCGGCTACTGCAACCCCGTCTTCGATGGTCTGCTGCAGCAGGCCGCCGAGACCCTGGATGCCAACGTTCGGTCCGGGATCTATCATCAGGCCGAGCAACTGCTGATGGAGGAGGTGCCCGTCATCCCCGTCTATCACTACAACCAGATGAGACTGGTGGACCCGGCACTGCGCGGCTTGCCGAGCCGCAACCTCAAGGGCGCCATCGCCACCAAGGATCTCTATTTCAGCCAGCCATCATAAATGCGAAAGGGGACTCCCTCCGACGTAGGTGGGAGGGGAATTTCGCCGGGGCGTCAGCCCCGCTGGTTTTGAATGTATTGCTTGATCACCTCCAACGGTGCTCCGCCGCAAGAGCCCGCAAAGTAAGAGCGTGACCAGAGTACGGGTTTGCTGTAAGCACCTCTCAAGTCCAGAAATTCATTACGCAGTCGCCTTGATGTGACCGCCTTTAACGAGTTCACCAGTACCGATAGCTGCACCGTTGGCGCGTACTCTATCAGCATGTGAACATGATCAGCCTCTCCGTCACACTCTTTCAGTTCCGCACCAAAATCTCTGCAAACCTCTGCCGCACACTGACCGAAGGAAGCGTGATGCAGATCCCCCAATATCGGCTTTCGATACTTGGTGATAAACACCAAATGTACGTGCAAAACGTAGGCCGCATGGCGTGATTTATTAATTTTAGTGAATTGCATTCTGTCACTCAATCGGGCTTAATAGATATGGCAATAATGCTACACACTGAGCGCTAAATGCAAATTCTGAAAGCCTACAAATTCCGACTCGAACCGACCGAACAACAAGCGCAACGCCTGCGCCAGTTGGGCGGTTGTGCTCGTTATGTCTGGAATCACGGGCTGGCAGAAACCAAACGCATTCTGGATGCTGGCGAAAAACTGCCTTCTGCCTTTGAGCTGAACAGGATGCTCACCAGTTGGAAGAAAGACCCAGAAATGGCCTTTCTGGCCGAGGCATATACCGACAACCTCCAGCAGAAGCTCAAGGATTTGCATGGCGCGTGGATGCGCTGCTTTGATAAGAAACTCGCCGCCAAGGCACCCGTATTCAAGAAAAAAAGCGACAACCGCGACGCTATCCGGTTCGTCAACTTCGACAAGTATTGCCGCCTTGAAAAGGGTCGAGTGAAGCTGCCTGCCGGGCTGGCGTGGGTCAAGTTCCGTCAGTCCCAGCCAGTTGAAGGAAAAATTAAAAACGCGACCGTCAGCCAAGCAGCCGGGCACTGGTATATCTCCTTTCAGGTCGAGCAGGAGACGCTTGAGCCAATTCACCCCTCCGGCTCAATGGTCGGGCTAGATGCGGGGATCGCCAAGCTCGCAACCCTGTCAGATGGCACGGTGTTTGAGCCCGTCAACAGCTTCAAAACCAATCAGACCAAGCTGGCAAGGCTCCAACGCCAGTTGAGCAAAAAGGTAAAGTTCAGCAGCAACTGGAAGAAACAAAAAGCCAAGATCCAGCGGCTGCACTCACATATCGCCAATACCCGCCGCGATTACCTTCACAAGGTCACAACGACTATCAGCAAAAACCACGCGATGATCGTCATTGAGGATTTGAAGGTTGCCAGCATGTCAAAATCAGCAGCGGGCACGACCAGCCAGCCGGGGCGCAATGTCCGGGCAAAATCAGGGCTGAATCGTTCGATATTAGATCAGGGCTGGTTTGAGCTGCGCCGCCAGCTCGAATATAAGCAGGCATGGCGAGGCGGTCAGGTGTTGGCGATAAACCCGGCCTACACGAGCCAGCAGTGCGCCTGTTGTGGGCATACTGCGAAGGATAACCGCCAGACGCAAAGCCAGTTTAAATGCGCTGCGTGTGGTTATGAGGCGAACGCCGATGTGAACGGCGCTCGCAATATTTTAGCGGCGGGACACGCCGTTTTAGCCTGTGGAGGCGTGGTGCAATCAGGCCGCCCGATGAAGCAGGAACCCGGTACTGCGCGAGCAGCTATCACCCAGTAATGGGAATCCCCCTCCTGTGACGCGAAGCGCTAAGGTGGGGGAGGATGTCAAGAGGAGTGTGGAATGAAGATTGCCATTATCTCGGATCTGTACGGCAGTCTGACTGCCCTCGAGCAGGTGCTGGCGCAACTCGCTCCCTGGCAGCCTGATCACTATCTGCTGCTCGGGGATCTGCTCAATCACGGGCCGCGCAATCCGGTGCCGGCGGGGTATGATCCTGCTGCCGTGGCGGCAAGGCTCAACCAGCTGGCCCCCCGCATCATGGCGGTGCGTGGTAATTGCGATTCGGAGGTGGACCAGATGCTGCTCCACTTCCCCATCACGGCGCCCTACAACCAGCTACTGGTGGATGGGCGGCGTTGGTTTGTCAGCCACGGTCATCTCTATGAGCCCAGCAACGTGCCCCTGCCTGCAGGGAGCCTGTTCATCAGCGGTCATACCCATGTGCCTGTGCTATGTCAGGAAGGAGAGATGATCCTGATGAACCCGGGGTCTATCTGTTTTCCAAGGGGCGAGTGGGTGGCCAGTTATGGGCGATATCACGAGGGCCGCATGAGCATTCATGCCTGCAAGGATGGAGAAACCCTGATGCAGCTGGTGCTCTGACTAGGGGCCCAAAAGGAGAGGAAGCCCGAAGGGGGAGAGGAGATCAGGCCTTGATCCCGAAAGAGCGGGTGCCTGAGCGGGTATTGCCTTTGGCGTCATAGGTCAGGGAGCTGCTGTCTCTGAGCTTGCTGAGGAAGCTGGCGAGACGGCGATTGGAGACAATACTGAGTTCGAGCAGACGTCCATTGAGGTTGTTCTGCTCCTGACAGGCTTCCAGCTTGGCTTGAAGGGCCTGCAATTGGGTCGGGAAGGCGCCCAGCTGTTGCTGCAAGTCAGGTAGCTCTGCCAGAGTCTTGTCCAGCATCTCGATGGCCACCAGCAGTTGCTGCTTGCGATCGGCGAGTGCCGGCAAGGCAAGGGCCCGGTGAGCCTTGAGGAGGTCGAACTCCTCTGCCAGCAAGCCTTGCATCTGGGAGAGGTTGTCGTCCTGAGCGCGCAGCAGCGAAGGGAGGTCCATCATCCCAACCGTTTATCCAGATCGGCTTCGAAGCTGAACATCTTTCTGGCCACGGCTTCGCTGTTGACCTTGTACTCCCCACTGGCCACGGCCTTCTTCAGGCTCTCGACGCGGCTCTCGTTACCGGTGGAGGCGGTGTTGAGGGTCTTCTGCATCTGCTGCAATTGCTGCGCCTCACTGGTCAAGGAGACAGAGTCGCTCTTGACGGTGGTCGCACGGCTGCCCTCGCTGGAGGTCGCCGGCTTGGTGGCTACACCTTGACTGCTGCCGCTGTTTTGCAGGCGGTTGTTAGCCAAGTTGTTGATATTGTTGATAGCCATAAGGTTTACCTTCGTCTGCTTTACTGTTCGCTTACCTGTGTATCGGTGACGGCGGTCAGAACTTTAGAAAAAAATTGCGCAGTGCATTCATGTGTCAGAATGTCACAATCACGGAGCCCACTGCACTGACCTGGCCTTGCACCGTTCTGCCCGAGCGCGTGTTGACAAGCCGGATCATGTCTCCGAAGCTGCCATCTTGCAAGGCGCGGGCCATGGTTTTGATCTGCATGCTGCTGTTTTCAGCACTCAGGGTGACCTGGTCCCCCTTGCAGACCACGCAGACCTGGGTCAGTCTGATTGGCTGGCCCGGTTTGAGCTCACGTTTGCTGCGTACCCCGATGAGTGCGGTCGGATCGGTAAGGTAGTCGCCACGGATCAGGGTTTGGTCCTGGTATGCCAAGGTCAGCATCGGTTCGCTCAGGATGTCTCCCTTGGCAACCGGGACGGCGACGGTGACATAGGGTTTCTGGATGCTGACCCGGACAGGGAGATAGAGATCCCAGGATTTATCTCCCTCGCACTTGAGGTAGACGGTGGTGTTGCGACGGATCTCCATCCGGGCGGGGAGGGAAATGGTGAGGGCATCTTCGCAGCGCGTGAGGGGGAGGCGCTCGTCAATGGTGCCGGCCTTGACGTCGGCCTGTGCATCGAGGGGAATATCGAGCTGGTCGAGCACGAACGCCTGTGCCTGTTCTTGCAGATAGTCGGTGACCTCGGACGCCATGGCGTGAGACAGACTGCAAAACGGCAGTAAGATAAGGAAAAGTCTACTAATCATTTTTGCTTACCGGTCGATAAGTTATTCACGTATACCACCGTAGTTAACTATGCTTGCTCCAGAATTATTCTGTTGTTGAAACAACGATGGTCTGATGCAAGCCAATGTGCATGCATAATGATATGCACGATCAGTGCCAAGCATTTTTAGGGAGTGTTTATGGCGAGTGTTCTGGACTCGGTTAACCAGCGAACCCAATTAGTGGGACAAAATAGGCTGGAGCTGCTGCTGTTTCGTCTCAATGGACGTCAAAGATTTGGCATCAACGTATTCAAAGTACGCGAGGTGCTGCAGTGTCCCCCTCTGACCGTCATGCCCAAGCTCAACTCCTGCATTCGCGGCGTGGCACATATCCGTGGCCAGACCATCTCGGTGATCGATCTCAGCATGGCGATGGGCAAGCGCCCCATCCAGGATCTCTCCAAGTGCTTCATCATCATCTCCGAGTACAACCGCTCCATTCAGGGGTTCCTGGTCCACTCGGTCGAGCGCATCATCAACATGAACTGGGAGTCCATTCTGCCGCCACCCAAAGGGGCTGGTCGCATCAACTACATGACGGCAGTGACCGAGGTAGATGGCGAGCTGGTGGAGATCTTGGACGTGGAGCGCATTCTCAACGAGATTTCGCCGGTCTCCACTGAGGTGTCCACCGAGTTGGTGGAAGCAAGCGTGGAGCGCAATCCTCACGGGCGTCCCGTGCTGGTTGCGGACGACTCTTCGGTTGCGCGCAAGCAGGTACAACGTGCACTGGAGGCTATCGGGGTGCAGTGCGTGCTGGCCAAGGATGGACGGGAAGCGCTCAACATGTTGTTGGAGATGTCCAAAAATGGCCCCATACATGATCAGATTGCATTGGTTATTTCAGATATTGAAATGCCGGAGATGGATGGTTATACCTTCACCGCCGAGATCCGCAACAATCCCAACCTCAAGGATTTGCATGTTATCCTGCACACTTCCCTCAGTGGGGTGTTCAATCAGGCCATGGTGCAGAAAGTCGGAGCGAACAATTTCATTGCCAAATTCCAGCCGGATGAATTGGCCAAGGCCGTACAAGGCGCTCTCTAATCAAGAAGAACAACTGCATGAAGACACTTTCGGACGACTTATACAGGCAATTCAGCAATTTTCTGGCACAACAGAGCGGCATAGTACTGGGTGACAACAAACAGTATCTGGTTAAAAGCCGCCTGTCGCCCTTGATGACTCAGTTTGGTATCGAGAGTCTGTCTGATCTGGTCACCCGGGCGATGAGCGTGCGCGAGCGGGAACTCAAGATGGCAGTGATCGATGCCATGACCACCAACGAGACTTTGTGGTTTCGCGATACCTATCCGTTCCAGTTATTGAGTGACAAGATTTTCCCGGAGCTTGGTAAGAGCGGTCGCACCATCAAGATATGGTCTGCCGCCTCTTCGTCCGGACAGGAGCCCTACTCCATCGCCATGACGGCGCTGGAGCAGCAAGTTAAACGGCCGGGTAGCATGCCGGGCGGGGTGCAAATAGTAGGGACCGATATATCCAGCACCATGCTGAACCAGTGTAAGGAAGGGATCTACGATAGCCTTGCACTGGCTCGCGGGCTTTCCCCCGAGCGCAAGCGACTCTTTTTCGAACCCTATGGCGACAACAAGATGCGGGTGGTGGAGCGTGTCAGAAAATTGACCAGCTTCCGCCCTCTCAACCTGCTGGAGAGCTACAGCCTGCTCGGCAAGTTTGACATCATCTTCTGTCGCAACGTGCTCATCTACTTTGCGCCCGAAGTGAAATCCAAGATCCTCAACCAGTTCGCCAGCAGCCTCAATCCTGGCGGCTACCTGATGCTGGGGGCCTCCGAGTCTCTGGCTGGCCTCACCGATAAGTTCGAGATGATCCGCTGCAACCCCGGCATCGTCTACAAGGTCAAATAACCCCGCTCAATACCCTCTTGGCACACCTCTTGCTAAATATCCATGAAGCAGGAGGTGTGCTATGGCAATTTCATTCGACAAGGCATTTGGTGTTCATCAGTACACGCTGAGCGTGCGCGCCAAGCGTGCCGAGGTGTTGTCCAGCAACATCGCCAATGCGGATACGCCGGGTTTCAAGGCCCGTGACATCAACTTCTCACAAGCGTTGCAGGATGCCCAGGGCCAGCAAGGGTTCGGGCTCAGCACTACCAGCGAGAAGCACTTCGCCTTGCAGATGGATTCCCCGGGCACGACCCAGTACCGCAATCCCCTGCAACCGGATACCGGTGACGGCAACACGGTGGACGTACAGCAGGAGCGCAGCGAGTTCCTGCGCAACAGCCTTGAATACCAGGCCTCTCTTGAATTCATGAACAGCAAGATAAGCGGCCTGCTCAAAGCACTGAAAGGAGAGCAAGGATGAGTTTGTTCAAGGTCTTTGACATTGCAGGCTCAGCCATGAGCGCGCAGTCCGTTCGCCTCAACACGGTGGCGAGCAACATGGCCAACGCTGACAGCGTCAGCTCCAGCGTGGAAAAAACTTACCACGCCAGGCGGCCAGTCTTTGCCGCCCAGTTGGATCAGGCCATGACCGACAAGCAGGCCTCGGTCGGGGTGGATGTGAAAGGCATCGTCGAGAGCGATGCCCCCCTGCTCAAGGAGTACAACCCGAACCACCCCATGGCGGACAAGGATGGCTTCATCTTCAAGCCCAACGTCAACATGGTGGAGGAGATGGCGGACATGATCGCCGCCTCCCGCAGCTACCAGACCAATGTCCAGGTGGCCGATGCGGCCAAGAAGATGCTGCAGCAGACGCTCGGCCTCGGCAAGTCCTGATAGAGGTGAACCCAGATGACAGAGACCCGTGACCGCCTGTTCGGCCTACGCCGGGCATCGCAAGCCCTAGAGGGGGAAGCATAAGTGGCAGATACCTATGACAGCCTGCTGGGTGTCAACCGGACGACGTCGGCCCAGACCAGTACGGTCAACACCAGCACCCAGAAAAAGGAGCTGGATCAGGAGTCCTTCCTGAAGCTGCTGACCATGCAGCTCTCCTATCAGGATCCGTTCAAGCCGGTGGACAACGCCCAGATGTTGTCCCAGATGACCTCGATGTCGACCTCCCAGGGGATCAGCAGCCTCTCCACCCAGATGGAGAGCCTCAACAGCCTGATGACCTCGAGCCAGGCGCTCCAGGCGTCGGCCCTGGTGGGCCAGAACGTGCTCATCCCCTCCAACACGGGGTATGTGGAGAAGGGGGCACCCTCTCCGGCGTCATCGCCACCGGAGACGGCGGCAGCAACATCAAGGTGACAGTGAAGGACGAGAGCGGCCAGGTGGTCAAGGAGTTCTCCCTCGAGGGGGACCACAAGGGGAACGTGGCCTTCGAGTGGGATGGCAAGGACAAGTCCGGCAATGCGGCCAAGAGCGGCAAGTATTCGATAGAAGCGCACGCCACCGTGGATGGCAAGTCGGAGAGCGTACCCGCCCTAACTTACGCCAAGGTGGAGAGCGTCACCCTGGGTACGAGCACCAATCCCAGCACCCTCAAGCTCAAGGGGCTGGGCGGCATCTACCTGACCGATGTATTGGAAATTGGCGCGACGACCGGCAAGACCACCACCCAGTCGGCTTCGTCCTCTAACGCAGTGATCTAAGGAGAAAGACATGTCATTCAACAATGCCCTCAGCGGCATCAATGCGGCTCAAAAAGACCTGAACGTCACCGCGAACAACATTGCCAACGTCAATACCACCGGCTTCAAGGAGTCCCGCGCCGAGTTCGCCGACGTCTATGCCAACTCCATCTTCGTCAACGCCAAGACCCAGGTCGGCAACGGGGTGGCGACTGGCGCTGTGGCTCAGCAGTTCCACCAGGGCGCGCTGCAATTCACCAACAACGCGCTGGATCTCGCCATCCAGGGCAACGGCTTCTTCGTGACCTCGGACGGCCTGACCAACCTGGATCGCACCTACACCCGTGCGGGCGCCTTCAAGCTCAATGAAAGCAGCTACATGGTCAGCAACTCCGGCGGTTATCTGCAAGGGTACGAGATCAACTCTGACGGCACCCCCAAGGCGGTGAGCATCAACGCCACCAAGCCCATCCAGATCCCGGACAAGGCCGGTGAGCCGGTGCAGACCACGACGGTCGAGGCTGGTTTCAACCTGCCTTCCAGCACGAAAACGCTGATGGATGTCAATGCCTCCAAATTCGATCCCACGGACTCGACCACCTACTCCTCCTCTACTTCCGTGGTGGTCTATGACTCCCTGGGCGAGCCACACACCATCACCCAGTACTTCACCAAGGAAGCGGATCCGGCCGATCCTACCCAAGCGGCGGTGCCGACTGCCTGGCGTATGTACCTCTATGAAGGGGACAAGCCCATCGACATCGTAGGCGGTACGGCCACCACCATGGCGACCGGTCTGAGTCAGGCCCCCCTGAGCGCCCGGGTGACCTTCGATGCCTCCGGCAAGATGGTCACACCCACCACCCCGGCGGTCATCAAGACGGAACCCCTGGGGGCGACAGGGGCTGGTATCATCACCAATGGCGCCGATGGCACTCAGGAGATTGAGTTCAAGCTTGGTACCGTGACCCAGTACGCCTCCCCCTTTGAAGTGAGCAAGCTGACCCAGGACGGCTCCACCGTCGGTCGCCTGACCAAGGTGGAGATCGGGGCGGATGGCATTGTCTCCGCCACTTACAGCAACGCCACCACCGTCAAGGTGGCCATGGTGGCCATGGCGAAGTTTGCCAATGCCCAGGGTCTCACCCAGGTCGGCGACACCTCCTGGCGCCAGTCCCTGCTCTCTGGCGATGCCTTGCCCGGCACCCCGAACTCCGGCACGTTCGGCTCCATCAAGTCGTCGGCACTGGAGCAGTCCAACGTGGACCTCACCACCGAGCTGGTCGATCTCATCACTGCCCAGCGCAACTTCCAGGCGAACTCCCGTTCCCTGGAAGTGAACAGCTCCCTGCAGCAGAACATACTGCAGATCCGCTAAGACGGCGGGTAGTTGGCAGGGGCGCTTCGGCGCCCCTTGTCATTTCCGTCCCGCCTCATTTCCTCCTTTCATTCCGTCTTCGTCATCTCTCTTGGCATTCAACTTGCAGTTGAGCTGTGAGAGTCATCTGTTTGACGGAGGATCCCATGGATCACCTGCTTTACATCGCCATGTCCGGGGCCAAGGAGAACATGAACAGCCTGGCTGTTCGTGGCAACAACCTTGCCAACGCCAACACCATTGGCTTCAAGTCTGACTTCGAGCAGGCGCGCAGCATGCAGGCGTTTGGCGAAGGGCTGCCCACGCGGGTGTTCGCCATGACCGAGCGGCCGGGCCAGAACCTGCAGCACGGCATGCTGATGACCACGGGTCGGGATCTTGACGTTGCCGTCGATGGGCCGGGCTGGATTGCGGTGCAGGATCCCAACGGTGCGGAAGCCTATACCCGCATGGGCAACCTGCAGCTCAATGCCACCGGCAATCTGCAAACTTCCACCGGTCTGAACGTGGTGGATGATGCCGGCCAGCCCATCGTGCTGCCCCTGCCCATGGAGAAGATCGAGATCAATCGTGACGGTACCATCAGCGGCCGTCCCGAGGGGGCCGCCGCCAACCTGCCGGAAGATTTCCAGCGTATCAAGCTGGTCAACCCGGCGGCAGATGCGGTGGAGAAAGGCCAGGACGGCCTGTTTCGCCGCAAGGATGGCCAGAATGAGGCCGCGTCTGCGGATGTGGGCCTGATCGCCGGCTCCCTCGAGGGGAGCAACGTCAACGTGGTCGACGAGATGACCAACCTTATTCGCTTGCAACGTCAGTTTGAAACTCAGGTCAAGATCATGAAGACCGCCGAGGAGAACGACGAGGCACAAACCCAGCTGCTGCGTATCAGCTAATCAAGGAGCACCCCATGAATCCTGCACTCTGGATCAGCAAGACCGGCCTCGATGCCCAGCAGACCAACATCTCGGTCACCTCGAACAACCTGGCGAACGCCAGCACAGTGGGCTACAAGAAGGCGCGGGCCATCTTCGAGGATCTGCTTTATCAGAACATCAACCAGCCTGGCGGTCGTTCCTCGGCGGACACCGAGCTCCCTTCCGGCCTGATGCTGGGGGCGGGGGCCAAGGTGGTCGCCACCCAGAAAAACCACAGTCAGGGCAACGTCCAGACCACGGACAACTCCCTTGACTTGATGATCAGCGGTCGCGGCTACTTCGAAATCCAGCTGCCCGATGGCAGCGCCGCCTATACCCGCAACGGCCAGTTCACCCTGAACGACGAGGGGACCATCGTCACCCCGGGCAACGGTTACCCGCTGCAACCGGAGATCCAGATCCCCGAGAACGCCCAGAGCGTCACCGTGGGGGAGGATGGCCAGGTCTCCGTCCAGCTCAAGGGGGATGGCCAGTCTCAGGTGGTGGGCCAGATCAACACCACGGACTTCGTCAACCCCACCGGCCTGCAGCCCATGGGGGAGAACCTCTTCCTCGAGACCCAGTCCAGCGGCGCCCCCATTCAGGGGACTGCTGGCGCGGACGGGCTGGGGGTGATCAAGCAGGGGATGCTGGAGACCTCCAACGTCAATGTGACCGAGGAGCTGGTGAATCTCATCCAGGCTCAGCGGGTCTACGAGATGAACTCCAAGGTCATCTCCGCCGTCGACTCCATGATGTCCTTCCTGACCCAGCGGACCTGATGAAAGGAGTGCCATGATGAAAGCCATATGGATGCTGGGACTGCTGACGCTGGCGGGTTGCACCAGTACCCCCAATACCGCCAAACCGGATGACCCGGATTTCGCCCCCGTCTACGGGGAGTCGGAGCCGGTGTCGGTGCGCCCGACCGGCGCCATCTTCCAGCCCGAGCAGGTCAACGGCATCTACTCGGACATCAAGGCGCACCGGGTGGGTGACATCATCACCATCCAGTTGGCGGAGTCGACCTCGGCGTCGAAAAAGGCCAACACCCAGAGCGGCAAGGACAACAAGCTGGCGCTCGACCCCGTCACCCTGGGTGGCGTGCCGGTCACGGCGGGGCCCTACGATCTGTCGGCCTCCATCGGCCAGAACAGTGCCTTCAAGGGGCAGGCCAAGGCGGATCAGAGCAACAGCCTGCAGGGCAACATCTCGGTCAGCGTGGTCAAGGTACTGCCAAACGGCAACCTGCTGGTACGCGGCGAGAAGTGGATCATGCTCAACAATGGCAACGAATACATCCGTATCACCGGTCTGGTGCGCCCGGAGGACGTGAGCTCGGAAAACAGCGTCTCCTCCCAGCGGGTGGCCAATGCGCGTATCTATTACGGTGGTACCGGGGATCTGGCGAACACCCAGGAACAGGGCTGGCTCACCAGCTTCTTCAACGGCCCCTGGTGGCCCATTTAAGACTCAAGAGTCCGGGGCGTTCACGGGCCCCGGATCAGGAAGGTTTTGTTAGGAGATGTCATGAACCGATTCCGTCTGCTTGCCCTGCTGTGCTGCCTGCTGCCCTTCGGGCTGGCGCACGCATCGCGCATCAAGGACCTCGCCTCGGTGGAAGGAGTGCGCAGCAACCAGCTTATCGGTTACGGTCTGGTGGTGGGCCTGCCCGGCACGGGGGAGAAGAACAACGCCTTCACCGAGCAGACCTTCAGGACCATGCTCAACAACTTCGGCATCAAGGTGCCTGACAACATCAAGCCCAAGATCAAGGACGTGGCGCCGGTGGCCATCCACGCGGATCTGCCCCCCTTCTCCAAGCCGGGCCAGACCATAGATGTCACCGTCTCCGCCATCGGCGAGGCGAAGAGCCTGCGTGGCGGCACCCTGCTCCAGACCTTCCTGAAAGGGCTGGATGGCCGCGTCTATGCGGTGGCCCAGGGCAGCCTGGTGGTCGGTGGCCTCGGCGCCGAAGGGGCGGACGGCTCCAAGGTGGTGGTGAACACGCCCACAGTGGGGCGCATCGCCAACGGGGCGATCGTGGAGCGGGAGGTTCCCAACTCCTTCAGCCAGGGCGACACCATCACCTTCAACCTGAACCGGCCGGACTTCACCACCGCCCGCCGTCTGGCGGACGTGGTCAACGATCTGGTGGGTCCGAACACCGCCCAGGCGATGGACGCCACCTCCATCAAGGTATTCGCACCGCGGGATCCGGCCCAGCGGGTCTCCTACCTCTCCACCATCGAGAACCTGGAAGTGGACCCGGCGAGTGAGTCCGCCAAGATCATCGTGAATTCGCGCACCGGGACCATCGTCATCGGCAGCGAGGTCAAGCTGCGCCCGGCGGCCATCAGCCACGGTGGGCTGACGGTGACCATCGCCGAGAACCAGCAGGTCTCCCAACCCAATCCGCTCGCTGGCGGGCAGACGGCGGTCACCAACAACTCCACCATCAACGTGCAGCAGGATCCCGGTCGGATGTTCAAGCTCGATACCGGCGCGACCCTGGACGACCTGGTGCGGGCGGTGAACCAGGTGGGGGTCGCCCCCGGGGATCTGATGGCGATCCTGGAGGCGCTGCAGCAGGCGGGCGCGATCCAGGGCCAACTGGTCATTCTGTAATTTCGTGAGCGGCAAGCGGTTGCCACGGGCGGCAAAGAGGTAGGTTATGGCAGAGTTCGACACCCAGAGCGGTATCAATATTGGCATGGTGCAGGATGTCCAGAACCTGGACAAACTGCGCCAGATGAGCCTGAGCAAGGAGGGGAAGCAAGGGGCCCTGATGGCGGCCGCCCGCCAGTTCGAATCCATCTTCACCCAGACCCTGTTCAAGGGGATGCGCCAGGCCAACTCGGTGCTCACCGAGGGCAACCCGATGAACAGCAGCTACACCCAGTTCTATGAAGGGATGCTGGACGAGCAGCGGGTTGCCGACATGTCGAGCAAGGGGGGGCTGGGCATTGCCGAGATGGTGGCCAGGCAGCTCTCACCCGAGCAGACCTTCACCCATCAGGATGGCCGGGTACTCAAGCTGCCCCAGCGTACCGAGCGGGTCTACAAGCCCTATCAACCCCCCAGTGCCTCCAACGATCTGATTGCTGCCTCCAAAGTTGGCAAAGATTTTGCTGATAACGAAATGAAGGGTGAGCTGAATGGGGCCGAGCGAACGCTGGCCCTGCCAAGACGCCCCCACCGCACCGTGCCGCCCATGGGCAGCAGCCAGAGGCCTTCGGCCCTGGATGGCAGCGCCAAGGTGTTTGACAGCCCGGAAGAGTTCGTCGACAGGCTGATGCCGCTGGCCAAGAAGGCGGCGGACAAGCTGGGGTTGAGCCCGGCGGTGCTGGTGGCCCAGGCCGCCCTTGAGAGTGGCTGGGGCAAGCGGGTGATCAAGGATGCAGACGGAAACGTGACGCACAACCTGTTCGGCATCAAGGCCGATCCGCGTTGGGAAGGCCCCAAGGCGGTGGTGAGCACCCTGGAATACGAGCAAGGGGTGGCCTCGCGCCAGAAGGCGGCGTTTCGCTCCTACGAGTCGTTTGAAGAGAGCTTCAACGACTACGTGGATTTCCTGACCTCTGGGAGTCGCTACAAGGGGGCACTGGCCAAGGTGGACAGCCCGGAACGTTACTTCGAGGCGTTGCAGCAGGCCGGTTATGCCACCGATCCCCAGTACGCCAGGAAACTTAAACAAGTGTTGCGCAGTGATGCCATCGCCGGTTACTCGACGCCCGGCAACATTGCAGACAGGAACACAGAGATGGAGCTGTAAGCTATGGCAAGCGATCTGCTTGGAATTGGGACCTCGGGTGTGTTGGCCCAGCAGCGACTGCTGCAGACCACCAGCAACAACATAGTGAACGTCAATAGCCAGGGCTATGTACGTGAACGCACCCTGATCTACACCAATTCCGTCGGATTGGGGACGGGCGACATGGTGAGTGATCGCATCATCAACGCCTATGCCCAGGCCGAGGTGCGCCGGGATACGTCCGCGTATCAGGCGGCCAACACCCGCTACGATCAACTGTTCCGACTCGACAGCCTGCTCGGTGATGCCAGCAACAGCGTGGGGACCACCATCACCTCCTATTTCAAGGCTTTCCACACCGCCAACGAGTCACCGTCCGAGATCGGGGGGCGCAAGACGACCCTGAGTGAACTGAGCGGCATGGTGGACAGATTCCATACCCTCTCCGCCCAGCTCGACAAGCAGTCCGATACCATCAACGCCACCATAGGGGACGAGACGGACAGGGTGAACAGCCTGCTGAACAGCATCAACGATCTGAACCAGGCCATCGTCCGCACCCAGGGCTCCCCTGAAGAGAACCTGATGCTGTTCGATCAGCGGGATGAGGCCATTCGCCAGCTCTCCGAGAAGATGGAGATCCGCACCGTGACCCAGCCCAATGGCAGCATGCTGGTCAACATGAGCACAGGGCACTCCCTGGTGCTCGATGGCGGCGTGGCCCAGTTCAAGGTGGTGCCGGGGGACCCGGATTCCCGTGAGCCTTCCCTGCAGCTGACCCTGGGCAAGAACCAGGCCAGCATCAACGACAAGGATATTGGCGGTGCCATCGGTGGCCTCTTCACCGCGCGCCGGGATCTGGAGCCCGCCAAGCGGGAGCTGGGGCAGCTGGCCGTCGCCCTAGGGGATGCCATGAACCAGCAGAACCGGCTGGGGATGGATCTCGACAACGAGCTTGGGGGGGATCTCTTCACCCTCAAGGGAAGCCAGGGGCTGCCCTACGCCAGCAACCAGGGTAACGGGGCGGCCAGCGTCAGCTTCGTCCCCGGCAAGGGGAGCGAGGTCACCACCTTCGACTACGAGGTGCGGTTCAACAGCGCCACCGGTTACGAGGTATTCGCCATCGACGGCAGCGGGCAGCGTACCTCGCTCGCCACGGGGACCACGCCGCCAGCCACCTTCGAGGTGGCGGGGCACGGCATCGAAATCGATCTCTCCGGCACTCCGGTCGCAGGTGACAAGATCTTGTTGCAACCCACCCGGAATGCGGCTGCCAACCTGGAGCAGGCGATCACCCGTCCCGAGGATATCGCGCTGGCATCCCCCCTGAAGGCGGACAAGGGATCCCAGAACCTGGGCTCGGGCGAGATAACGCTGGGCGGTGTCTACAACACCGGCACGGGCTCGGGTTTTGGCACCAACACTCTGGACCCGAGTGCACCCCAGGTCATCAAGATCGACGGCAGCGGCAACTACGAGGTCTATGACAAGAACAACAACTTGCTCGGTGTGGCCCCCGCCTCCAGCAAGGGAAAGAACCTGATGGCCGCCCTCGAGAGTCCCCTTGGGGGGCCCAAGGTCTACGCCGATCCGACCCAGAGCCCGGGCTATGAGTTCAGCATCACCGGCAAGGTGGAGGCCAGCGACAGCTTCACGCTCAGCTACAACAAGGACGGCTTTGCGGACAACGCCAACGGCCTGGCGCTGGCGGAGCTGCAGAACAAGGAGCTGGTGCGCAAGAACAACAACGCCGCCACCAGCAACGACAAGATGACCTTCAACGATGCCTACTCGGGTCTGGTGAGCGGCATTGGCAACAAGACCAGTCAGGCCAAGACCCTGCTGCAGGCCAACGAGGCGAAGCTGACCCAGAGTACCGCCATCTTCGAAAGTGTCTCCGGCGTCAACCTGGAGGAGGAGGCGGCCAACCTCATCCGCTTCCAGCAGTCCTATGCGGCCTCGGCCCAGATAGTGAATACCGCCAAGACCATCTTCGACACCCTGCTCTCCTCCGTGAGGTAAGTCATGCGCATCACCACCAACATGATCTATGACCGCAACCTTGCCTCCATGAGCAAGGTGAGCGAGCGCCAGAACACCGCCTACAACCAGTTGATGACGGGGGATAAATTCTCCCGCTCCGGGGAGGACCCGGCCGGCATGAGCCAGAAGATGGCGCTGACCAAGGAGATCGATCTCTTCAAGCAGTACGGCGTCAACGGCAGCCTGCTGGAGAACAGCCTGGGCCACGAGGAGACGGTGCTGACCTCCCTCAACAGCGCCATGCTCAGTGCCCAGACCCTGATCCAGAAGGCGAACAACTCCGCCATGGGCTCCGAGGAGCGCAGCGCCATCGCGAGCGAGCTGGAGGGGCTGCAAAAGCAGATGTTCGACCTGATGAACAGCAAGAACTCCCAGGGGGAGTACATCTTCGGCGGCAATCAGAGCAAGACCCAGCCCTTCGTCAAGGATGCCAGTGGCAACTATGTGTTCCAGGGGGACACGGGGCAGCGCAACATCCAGGTCTCACCCACGGTGCAGATCCCGGCCAACGACTCCGGTTTCGATCTGTTCGAGATAGTGGCGACCCGGCGCACTGCCAGCGCCGCTAGTGGCAACATCCAGGTGTCGGTGGCGGATCAGGGGAACTTCGAGAGCTTCTATCGCAACAACTATGACTCTTCCCTGCCGAGCAACCAATATGCGGTCAGCACCCTGGCCGGGCCGCCGGACACCTACGAGATCCGTGACAGCGGTGGCACCCTGCTGCAAAGCGGCGACTATGTGGCGGGCAACAAGATCCCCTTCAACGGCCTGGCGCTCACCCTCGACCTCCCTGCGGGGTCGGCGACCCAGAACTTCGTGCTGGATACCCCGAAAAACGACAACATCCTCAATGGCATGTCCGATTTCATCTCCGCCATGCGTGATCCGACCCTGTCCGAGAGCGATTTCCAGCTGGCGGTCTCCGATGCCACCACCCACATGAGCAACGCCAGAACCAAGATAGACCGGGGACTGGGGGAGCTGGGGGGAAGGATGAACAGCCTGGAGCAGGTGATGAGTTCCAACGATGGACTCAGCACCCTGAACCAGCAGGCGCGGGCCAAGGTGTCCGAGGCGGACATGTACGAGGTGATCGCGGCCCTCTCCAAGGAGGATGCAGCCATGAGCGCCTCCCAGCTAGCCTTCAGCAAGATAAGCAAGCTGACCCTATTCGACTATATCCGCTGACGTTCGTCCGTTGACCGCAGGCTCCCCCGTGCCACGCACGGGGGAGCCTCGTTTCATGAAGGGCCCGCCGTCCGGCCAATTTGTAACAACCCGTTGCCAGGGGCCTGTTTGCCTTGACTCGACCTGCGCCTGGGCAGATGATGCCGCCCGCACGGTAGCGCCGTGCAATCAATGTTCGCAGCATCTCGTTAGCAACTGCCCCGTAAACCCTCGCCCAATCGGGCGGGGATATAAGGGGAGCTAATCTGGTGTGTTCTGCGAGGCCACATACGCCTTGAGCGTTTCGATAGTGGCCCCGCCAGCACTGCAAGCAAAGTAAGAGCGCGACCACAGGAGCCCGCTATTACTTTGCTTTCGTAGGTGCGTATTCAATATGCGGATCTGGCGGCTACTGATCGACTTCAAATTACCTGATTATCCATGACCCTCAGCCAGCTTCAAGAGCCGATATGGCATCGGAGGGCTTGCCACGACTGCATGCCCCAATTCAACCAACATGCTCTTGAGGTCAAAACGATGATTAAACCGGAAGCAGTATTCCGCAAGATGCCTTGGTAAATGCTTCGCTCCGAGCGTATGGCAACTGCCCCGCAGCGAGTTTTTCACATTTCCTATCATCGTGTTTACCCAGTTGAATGCCGGATGATTCAGCCAGTCCAGGTTGCCCCCGGTGACAACACCCAGGTGCTCACAATTGGCCTCCTTGACCGCTTTGAAACAGGCCAATCCATCGGATATCACCGCGCTACCACTGGCAATATGCCGTTTTGCCCAATCAGCAACGGACTTGGTTTTGAAACCATCGACCACCGTCATCCGCATCTTGATTGGATGTCCTTCCTTGTTCAGGGCCACTGCTGCCACAAACGGCGTCTTGCCTGCCGCGCCCCGACCCCGTTTGCCACCACGGCGCTCGCCACCCCAGTAGACATCATCGAGCTGAATGATGCCGCTGATGGGCTGCTTGTCATCGGACTCTTTCATGGCTTGCAGCAGCTTGTGCTTGAGCATCCAGGCGGTGTCATATTTGACGCCCAACTGGCGCTTTAGCTCCATCGCTGACAAGCCTGTTTTGGTTTGTGACAACAGGTGCATTGCCAGAAACCACTTGGTCAGTGGGAGCTTGGTGTTTGCGAAAATCGTGTTTCCAGTCAATGACATCTGGTGACGGCAGTGATTGCATTGCCACACACGTGGCCGCCTTCTCAGGCGACAACAGGTCTTGTTGGCACATTCAGGGCAGACAAAGCCGTTAGGAAAACGCCAAGTGAACAGCGCGTTTTCGCACTGAGCCTCAGTGCCATAGTCCTTGAGAAACTCAAACAGGCTGTAGCCTTTCTGGAATTGGATTTTGCTTTTGGCCATGATCTCGCACCTCGATAACTGTACGTAACATCAGTATAGTTCGTGGTAACTGACTGCTAATCATGGGTAATCAGGTCAAATTATTGACCAACACACTGACGGCCAACTTCGGTGGATAGGCTACGAGCAGATGAACGTGATCGGCTTCGCCATCCATCTCCAGAATGTCGATCTCCAACTTCTCTGCCGCAGATAAAAATGCGCCGCGCATCTGCTCGATCATGGTGCCATCAAGCAGTTTGCGGCGGTACTTCGTGGTGAAGATTAAATGCACAACTAGCTTGCTGACGGAGTGACGCCTCCGCAGATACCTAGTCAAATCATCATGATGCACACTCACTTGCAATACTCCGTTAAAAGTCATACTGTATGGGTATCCTAGTAGCGAGCGGTGACTTTGAGAAGAGCAACGAAAGTACGCATTTATCCGACCGACGAACAAGCGGCATTCTTGAATGCCCAGTTCGGCGCGGTGCGGTTCGCGTACAACAAGGCCCTTCATATTCAACGACACATGTTCAAGCGTCACGGGATTTCACTGAAACCGAAACGCGACCTGAAACCCATGCTCGCAGTGGCGAAAAAATCGCGCAAATACGGCTGGCTAAAGGAGTACGATTCACTCGCCTTGCAGCAAGCGGTGATTAATCTCGACAAGGCATTCGCCAACTTCTTCAATCCCAAGCTCAAGGCACGAATGCCTACCTTCAAGAGCAAACGGGGCAGGCAATCCAGCTATCACCCCAACGGAAAGGTGCTCACAGCGGCTATCCAGTTGCCGAAGATGACGCCCATCAGGGCGGTCATTCATCGAGATATTATCGGCGTGGTATCCAGCATCACAGTCAGCCGTGGCCCGACAGGGAAATACTATGCTTCCATCCTTTGCGAGGATGGCTGCGAGGCTCCCGCCAAGCCCACCTTCATCACGGACGTGACTGGCTGTGATATGGGGCTGTCCCACTACCTCATTGAGTCGAGCGGCAAAAAGATTGCCAATCCACGCCACCTTATCAACGCCAGTCGCAATCTACGACGCAAGCAAAAGGCACTGTCTCGCAAGAAAAAGGGCAGCGCCAACCGTGGCAAGGCAAGACGGCAACTGGCCGCCCTGCACGAACGGGTAGCCAATGCCCGCGCCGATTTTCAGCACAAACTCTCTCACACGATGGTTGACGAAAACCAAGCGGTCATCGTGGAGACATTGAAATCAGCGAACATGATGAAAAATCACAAACTGGCCCGCGCCATTGGCGATGCTGGTTGGCATGGTTTCATCATGAAGCTGGAGTACAAGGCACAAGCGGCGGGTCGCCACCTAATCAAACTTGATCAGTGGTTTGCCAGCTCGAAACTGTGTAGCGATTGCGGCCACAAGATGCCGGACATGCCGTTGCATCAGCGGCAGTGGGTATGTCCAGCGTGTGGGGCAGGGCATGACCGCGACATTAACGCGGCCATGAATATCCAGCAACAAGGCATATTGGAATTAAAGGCGGCGGGACACGTCGTTTCTACCCATGGAGGCCAGCGTTAATCTGCCAATTCGGCAGTAGCGGCCTAAGAAGTGGGAAGCCTCGCCGCTTGCGGCGGGGAGCAGTCACGCGAGGCTCCTGCATAAACACAGGCCACTGATCTCACGACGTCCAGAGACGCCCAAGATCAGGACAGTTTTCATCGGATTAAGGTGTCAACCCAAGTGGCTTCCGGCATGCCGGATACGTTATGCAGTGCTAAAGCTGGTACGTGGGGATGAAAACACGCCGGACGGTGTCATTTCGTGCCTGTTACTCGTCAATCAAATTGCTGTTTTCTTGCCGTTGCATCCGGCCCGGTGCCGGAGGCGTTCAGGTTCGCCTGAAATCACATGAGGACATCTGTGATGAAGAAAACACACACCCTGCTCAATCGTCATCAACTGCTCGACCCGGTTGCCCTGCGCAACTGGCTGGCGCACAACCTGGATCCGGTGGCCCGTGCCGATCAGCTTCTGACCCTGCGCCCGGAAGAGCTCAACTGCATCTTCGATACCCTCTCCATGCCGGAAGGGGCGTCCTTGCTCGCCTCCCTCCCGGCGGAGTGTGCCGGCCATCTGCTGCTCAGGCTGCATGGCAGCATCGTGGGGATACTGCAGGGCACCCTGGCCCGTCGTGACCTGCTGGCCATCCTGCGCAGGCTCGACGAGCACGATCGCAAGACCCTGCTAGCCCGGCTGCCAGAGCCCGCCCGCAAAGCCTTCCAGTCCCTGCTGGCCTGGCCGAACGAGTCGGTGGGGGCCAACATGCGCCACGAATATCTGGCAGTGGAGGCCAATGCGACGGTGGAAAGCGCCAAGCAGCTGATCCACGGCGCCTGGGATCAGGCCAGGCTGTTCGGTCATCTCTATGTGGTTGACGGTGAGCAGCGCCTGCTTGGCAGCGTCTCCCTCAAGTCGTTGCTGATCGCCGATCCTCTGCTGCCGGTAGGGGACCTGATGGAGGGGGAGGCGGTGCGCATCAACGCCCGGGCGGATCAGGAGCTGGCGGCCCGCCTGCTCATTGACCGCGACCTCTCGCTCCTGCCGGTGGAAGATCAGGGGCGTCTGGTGGGGGTCTTCCACGTGGACGATGCCGCCGACATCCTGGAGCTGGAGTCCACCGAGGATGCGGAGCTGCAAGGGGGCTCCTCGCCGCTGGATACCCCCTATCTGCAGGCCACCCCCTGGCAGTTGTGGCGCAAGCGGGTGGGCTGGCTGCTGATCCTGTTCGTGGCGGAAGCCTACACAGGCACCGTGCTGCGGGCCTTTGAAGAGCAGCTGGAGGCGGCCATCGCCCTGGCCTTCTTCATCCCGCTCCTCATCGGTACCGGTGGCAACAGCGGTACCCAGATCACCACCACCATAGTGCGTGCCATGGCGGTGGGGGAGGTGAGCCTGAAAAACCTCGGCACCGTGCTGAAAAAGGAGATCTCCACCGGTCTGCTCATCTCGGCCGCCATCGCACTGGCGGCCTGGGTGCGGGCCTGGAGCCTGGGGGGGGGGCCCGAGATCGGCATGGTGGTGACCCTGACCATCGTCGCCATCTTAAATGCGAAAGGGGACTCCCTCCGACGTAGGTGGGAGGGGAATTTCGCCGGGGCGTCAGCCCCGCTGGTTTTGAATGTATTGCTTGATCACCTCCAACGGTGCTCCGCCGCAAGAGCCCGCAAAGTAAGAGCGTGACCAGAGTACGGGTTTGCTGTAAGCACCTCTCAAGTCCAGAAATTCATTACGCAGTCGCCTTGATGTGACCGCCTTTAACGAGTTCACCAGCACCGATAGCTGCACTGTTGGGCCGTACTCTATCAGCATGTGAACATGATCAGCCTCTCCGTCACACTCTTTCAGTTCCGCACCAAAATCTCTGCAAACCTCTGCCGCACACTGACCGAATGAAGCGTGATGCAGTTCCCCCAATATCGGCTTTCGATACTTGGTGATAAACACCAAATGTACGTGCAAAGCGTAGGCAGCATGGCGTGATTTATTAATTTTAGTGAATTGCATTCTGTCACTCAATCGGGCTTAATAGATATGGCGATAATGCTACACACTGAGTGATAAATGCAAATTCTGAAAGCCTACAAATTCCGACTCGAACCGACCGAACAACAAGCGCAACGCCTGCGCCAGTTGGGCGGTTGTGCTCGTTATGTCTGGAATCACGGGCTGGCAGAGACAAAGCGCATTCTGGATGCTGGCGAAAAACTGCCTTCTGCCTTTGAGCTGAACAGGATGCTCACCAGTTGGAAGAAAGACCCAGAAATGGCCTTTCTGGCCGAGGCATATACCGACAACCTCCAGCAGAAGCTCAAGGATTTGCATGGCGCGTGGATGCGCTGCTTTGATAAGAAACTCGCCGCCAAGGCACCCGTATTCAAGAAAAAAAGCGACAACCGCGACGCTATCCGGTTCGTCAACTTCGACAAGTATTGCCGCCTTGAAAAGGGTCGCGTGAAGCTGCCTGCCGGGCTGGCGTGGGTCAAGTTCCGTCAGTCCCAGCCAGTTGAAGGGAAAATTAAAAACGCGACCGTCAGCCAAGCAGCCGGGCACTGGTATATCTCCTTTCAGGTCGAGCAGGAGACGCTTGAGCCAATTCACCCCTCCGGCTCAATGGTCGGGCTAGATGCGGGGATCGCCAAGCTCGCAACCCTGTCAGACGGCACGGTGTTTGAGCCCGTCAACAGCTTCAAAACCAATCAGACCAAGCTGGCAAGGCTCCAACGCCAGTTGAGCAAAAAGGTAAAGTTCAGCAGCAACTGGAAGAAACAAAAAGCCAAGATCCAGCGGCTGCACTCACATATCGCCAATACCCGCCGCGATTACCTTCACAAGGTCACAACGACTATCAGCAAAAACCACGCGATGATCGTCATTGAGGATTTGAAGGTTGCCAGCATGTCAAAATCAGCAGCGGGCACGACCAGCCAGCCGGGGCGCAACGTCCGGGCAAAATCAGGGCTGAATCGTTCGATATTAGATCAGGGCTGGTTTGAGCTGCGCCGCCAGCTCGAATATAAGCAGGCATGGCGAGGCGGTCAGGTGTTGGCGATAAACCCGGCCTACACGAGCCAGCAGTGCGCCTGTTGTGGGCATACTGCGAAGGATAACCGCCAGACGCAAAGCCAGTTTAAATGCGCTGCGTGTGGTTATGAGGCGAACGCCGATGTGAACGGCGCTCGCAATATTTTAGCGGCGGGACACGCCGTTTTAGCCTGTGGAGGCGTGGTGCAATCAGGCCGCCCGATGAAGCAGGAACCCGGTACTGCGCGAGCAGCTATCACCCAGTAATGGGGATCCCCCTCCTGTGACGCGAAGCGCTAAGGTGGGGGAGGATGTCAACGTGCTCTGGAGCGCCACTGTCGCCTCAGTGATCCCCATAGTGCTGCGTCGCTTTCGCATCGACCCGGCGGTGGTCTCCGCCCCCTTCATCGCTACCCTGGTGGACGGTACCGGCCTCATCATCTACTTCGAGATAGCCAAGCTGATCCTGCCGGATCTGCAGTAGGAAAGCACAAGAGACAAAAAAAGGCAGCCATCGGCTGCCTTTTTGCACAGAGGGGCGGATCACCCGAGCTGGAACAGCAGGGGCCAGCCCTGCTCGTGGCAGTAGCGGTGCTCCTTTTCCAGGTTCTGCATCAGCAACTTGTTCTCGTCGCACCAGTCCAGGGGCAGGGTGACCACCAGCTGATCCCCGGCGGCCTGCACGTTCCACTCGGGCAGCAGGTTGTCCTGACGCCTGTGGTGGGCCGCCACCGCGAGGCGCAGGATGCGGATGCAGCGCAGCACCGTCTGCTCGTCGTGGTTGGGCAGGGCCGGCAGCTCGGAGAGCTTGAGCCCCTTGCGGTGAAAGCGCACCAGGGCCGCCAGCAGGGCCTGATCGTCCTGGTTGAAGCCGGGCAGATCGGTGTTTTGCAAGATATAGGCGGAGTGTTTGTGGATGCCGCTGTAGTTGATGGCAAGGCCGATCTCGTGCAGCCGCGCCGCCCAGCCGAGGATGGCGCGATAGGGCTCTTCCGGCATCTCCCAGGGGCCGCACAGGGCGTCGAACAGGGAGAGGACGCTGCTCTCTACCCGGGTGGCCTGGCGCTTGTCGATGCGATAGTGAGTGCTGAGTGCAAGCGCGGTACGTTCGCGAATGTCGTGATGCTGCAGGCGCTCCTCGAACTCGTAGAGCAACCCTTCGCGCAGGGCGCCGTCGGAGTACTCCATCCGCTCGATGGGCAGGGAGGTGAATAGCCCGAGCAGGATGACCACCGCGGCGGCAAAGACCCCCTGACGCTCCTCGGTGAGGCCCGCCAGTTTGAGCTGATCGACCCGCTTGTGCTTGAGCATCTCTTCTTTCAGCCGCTCCAGTCCCGCCAGGGTGATGGCACCATCGGTCCACTCTTCCCCCTGCAACACGTCGCGCACGGTGCGGATGGAGCCCGAGCTGCCGAGGCAGCTCTGCCAGCCCAGCTTGCGGTACTGGTTGATGATGGGGGCGAGCTGATGCTGGGCTTCCAACACGGCGGCGTTGAAGGCCTTCTCGCCGAGCTTGCCGTTGCCAAAGAAGCTCTGGGTGAAGCTAACGCAGCCCATCTTGCGGCTGGTGAGCGCCTTGTGCTCAAACCCTTCGCCGATGATGAGCTCGGTGCTGCCGCCGCCGATGTCCACCACCAGCACCTGGCCCTCGATGTGCTGGGTATGGGCGACCCCCTGATAGATGAGGCGGGCCTCTTCCTGGCCGCTGATGATCTCGATGGGGTGGTTGAGCACCTTGGCTGCCTCGCGCACGAAGTCGCGGGCGTTGCTGGCGCGGCGCAATGTGTAGGTGCCGGCGATGCGGATCTGATCCGGCTTGATGTTGGTGAGCCGCTCGGCGAACAGGGCGAGGCAGTCCAGCCCGCGCGCCATGGCCTCCGGGGACATGCGGCGCTGCTCATCCATCCCTTCGGCGAGGCGCACCCGCTCCTTGATGCGATCGATGATCTGCATCCGCCCCTCGGTGAGGCGGGCAATGACCATGTGGAAGCTGTTCGAGCCCAGATCGACAGCGGCGTACAGACTATTGTCCATGGTTTGACTCTATGCGTTTGAGGTAGTCGTAAATCGCCACCTGGGAACGGACCTTGCGGCGGTTGCCCCGCTTCACGTACTCGTTCTTCTGGTCGGCATCGATCACCCGCGCCTTGCAGGTATCACTCAGTTGTAGCTCGAGAATGTCGAGGATGCGCTGCTTGAGCCGCTCGTCATAGATGGGGGTGCCCACCTCGATGCGACCGTCGATGTTGCGGCTCATCCAGTCGGCACTGGAGATATAGAGCTGGGGATTGCCCTTGTTGTGGAACACCATCACCCGCGGATGTTCGAGGAAACGGTCGATGATGCTGATGACCCGGATGTTGTCGCTCAGACCCGGCACCCCCGGGCGCAGGGCGCACATGCCCCGGATGATCATCTGGATGGGCACCCCGGCCTGGCCGGCGGCATAGAGCCGGTTGATGAGGTCTCTGTCCACCAGATTGTTGATCTTGAGGGTGATGCCGCTGGGCTGCCCCGCCTTGGCGTTGGCCAGCTCGTTATCGATGAGGCGATAGAGCTGGCGGCGGCTGTTGATGGGGGAGACCAGCAGGTGGTTGAACTTGTAGCGCCGATAGGGGTACTCGATGTACTCGAACACGCTTTCCACCTCGGCGGTGATGTCCGGATGGCGGGTCAGCAGGGAGAAGTCGGTGTAGATCTTGGCGGTTTTCTCGTTGAAGTTGCCGGTCCCGATATGGGCGTAGCGCACCGCCTCGCCGTTCTCGTGGCGGGTGATGAGGCAGAGCTTGGAGTGGATCTTGAGGCTGGGCACCCCGAACACCACCTTGACGCCTGCGTCGGTCAGGATGTTGGCCCAGTCGATGTTGGCCGCCTCGTCGAAGCGGGCGCGCAGCTCCACCACCACGGTCACCTTCTTGCCGTTGTTGGCGGCGTCGATGAGGGAGTGGATGATCCGCGACTTCTTGGCCACCCGGTAGATGTTGATGCGAATGGCGCTGACCGCCGGGTCGAAGGCCGCCTGGCGCACCAGCTCGGTGAAGTGGTGGAACTTGTGGTACGGGTAGTAGAGCAGGATGTCCTGCTTGGCGATGGCGTCGAAGGCGTTGACGAAGCCGTCAAAGTCGCGGCAATCGAGGGCCGGCAGCTTGGGGTTTTCCAGATAATCCCGGCCCACATTGGGGAAGCCGATGAAATCCTTGAAGTTGTGATAGCGCCCACCGGGCATGATGGCGTCGTAGGAGCTGATCTGCAGCTTGAGCTTCAAGAAGCTTATCATGGCCGCCGGCATCTCCCGCTCGTAGACGAAGCGCACCGGCATGGCAGTGAGGCGCTGTTTCAAGCCGTCACTCATCTTGTCCACCAGGCTGAGGTCCAGCTGGTCGGAGAGGTCATATTCGGCATCCCGGGTCAGCTTGACCGAGTAGGCGGCAATCTCGTCGTAGTCGAAGAAGCCCTTGAAGATCTCGTCCAGACAGAAGCGGATAACGTTGTCCAGGATGATGATCTGCTTCTTGCGACGGGTGCCCTCCGGCGGTAGCTGGAAGAAGCGGGGCAGATCGTCGGTGGGCACTTCCACCAGGGCGTACTGGATCACCTGGCCGTTCTTCTTCATCTCGATGGCGAGATAGGTGTGCTCGTCTTTCAGGAACTTGACCGGGTTGACCTCCTTGTTGAGGAGGATGGGGATGATGTGGCGCAGCACCTTTTCCCGGAAGAAGATCCGCAGCCACTGCTGGATGGACTCGGAGAGCTGGCTTTCGTTCACCAGGAAGATGTTGTGGCGGGCCAGCGCGATCAGCAGCTCCTTGTAGGTGTTGTCGAACGCCTCGCCGAGCGCCATCACCTTCTGCTGGATGGCGCGCAGCAGCACCTTGGCCTCGTCGTCGCCGCCGTGGACTTCGTTGATGAGGATGCGGCGCTTGACGTCCGACACCCGTACCTTGAAGAACTCGTCCTGATTGGAGGAGAAAATCCCGAGGAAACGGACCCGCTCGATGAGGGGTACCGTCTTGTCCATCGCCTCTTGCAACACCCGTTCATTGAATGAGAGCCAGCTAAGCTCTTTCTCTTCATACTGCTTGTCGGTGCTCATCTGGTGCCTCTTTGCTCTGGTTGCGTCTGCGCGGAAGTTATGGCGTCAAACCATGACAAATTTATGACAGGCGACACTATTCGCTCAGATCCTGATCGATGTCGACGACGAGGTCGTCGGAGAGGGACTCCAGGGCCGTGACGAGATCGTCCAGTTCGAGCTGCGGCGGCAGGGCCACCAGGGCGTGGGCATAGAAGAGAGGGGCGCCTGAGTGGGGCGCAGGTTCGCAACCTGTGGTGAGGTCGGCGACGTTGATGTTGAGCTGGCGCAGGATGCTGGCCACTTCGTGGACGATGCCCGGTCTGTCGTTGCCGGTGACGCTGAGCATCACCTGATGGGCCGGTTGCGGGCTCAGCTGCCCTTCGGCGAAGCTCACGGTGAGGCCAGGCAGCATCACCAGGGCCT
Organism: Aeromonas sp. ASNIH7; assembly: GCF_002903485.1. NCBI lineage: Bacteria > Pseudomonadati > Pseudomonadota > Gammaproteobacteria > Aeromonadales > Aeromonadaceae > Aeromonas > Aeromonas sp. ASNIH7. Next base: position 366,855 of record NZ_CP026226.1, on the reverse strand, counting down.
CGCACAGGCTGCGGTAATGCTCGTCAGGCACGGCGACGTGCAAAATGCCGGCAAATTGCCCCGCCAGCTCGCTCATGGAGCTGGCCAGCCAGTTACCCTGCTGCCGGGTGATGGTATCGGCCAGGCTCTCGACGATCCCGGGTTTGTCTGCGCCGATCACGGTGACGACCAATTGCTTTTGCATCCTGCTCTCCTTGAATGGGGCTGCGTGGGGTCCGTTGACGCCTGGCGGCGACGGGGTGCGCGCCAGAACGTCCATGGGCTCTAGCATTGTGCCTGCTGTGACAGGCCATATGAAGCCCGCCTTGCGCAAATTCAGTGAAAAAACGCGAATGCCGGGACGGGCTTGATTTCTGCGCTGCCTGAGTCGCTTTCCCCGTGGTAGAGTGTGCCCCTTCCTTTGGTGTGAACTGAATTTGTCTTGTAAACGGGATGTGCGTGTATGAATAGCCTTGTCGTATCGGGAGCCGTGTTGCTGGGGTTGCTCCTGCTGGTGATCGTCTGGCGCAGGGAGAAAGAGGGCAAGGCCGAGCCCTATGATCTGCAGGAAACCTTGATGAGCCCAGCCGAGCGCACCTTCTTCGGGGTGCTGGATCAGGCGGTGGGGGACAAGGCCCGTGTCTTTGCCAAGGTACGAGCCTCCTATGTATTGACGCCCGAGGCGCACCTTGGCAAGGGCAAGCGCCAGCAGGCGCTCGGCAAGATAGGGGAGAAGCACTTCGATTTTCTGCTCTGCCACCCGGCGGATCTCTCTTTCCTGTGTGCCGTGGAGCTGGATGACGAGGGGCACCGCCACCAGAAGCGCAAGTCGCGGGATCTCTTCCTGAAGGCGGCCTGCGATGGCGCCGGCCTGCCGCTGTTGCAGATCCCGGCCAGCAGCCACTACCAGGTCGACGAGTTGCGGGAGCAACTGCTGCCCCTGCTGGCGAGAACGACGGCGCCGGTGGATGACCTGCTGCCCGGCGAGCGCCGCGAACCGACCTTCAGCCCGCTGCTGCTCGATGGTGTCGATCTGGGCACGTCACACCCGGGGGCTGCCAGGGAGCCCCAGGTGCCTGCCCCCCAGGCCGGAGAGGCAATGCCCGTGTTGATGGAGGAGAATCCCTTCCTCGATCCGGATGAGGAGGAGCCCCGGGAGACGATCCCTCATTGCCCCCGCTGTGCCGCGCCCCTGGTGGCACGGGAAGCACGAAAGGGTCCCCATGCCGGTCGCCTGTTCCTCGCCTGCAGCCGGTTTCCCGAGTGCCGCTATGCCGCTCCCCAGGAGAGCGTGAAACACTGATCCCTCCTCTGACGCCGCACCCTGTCGGCGTCATTCTTTCCCCTTCGCTGGTTTTCATCCGATACTCAATCTGGCTGGAAGCGTGATCCCCGTCCCGCCAGGGTCCGGGAGGATGTGACAAGTTTTGACAATCCGCCATAATTTTGGCACTTTGTCCCCCTTATGACACAGTGCGAAATTGGTTTTAATAAGCACTTAAAAAACAATAGTTTGGCGTCAGGTGTGAAAATATGGATCGGATGGCTATGGGTGTGCTGCTTGTTGATGCCGATGATGTGCGGCGCCAGCAACTGGGGACTGTGCTCTCCTTCATGGGGATCCCCTGGCAGGAGGTGGTTGAGAGCGATCTCGATGTGGCCATCGAGACTGCCGGGCCCTTGCAGGGGATTCTGGCCGGGGAACTGCGCGAGCGCGCCCTGAGTGAGCTGCTTGCCGCCCATCCTCGTCTGCCCTTCCTCTCCCTGATGCCGGCGAGCCATGGTTGCAGCAACTTCATCGGGGTGGCCGAGGCGCCCTTTACCTATGAGTCCCTCACCCGTCATCTGCACTTCTGCCAGGCCTTCATCTCCCTGCATCCCCGTCATCAGACCCACGACAAGGGTCAGACCCTGCTGCGCCTGCTGGTGGGCAAGGGGAGGGGCATCCAGGAGGTGCGCCGTCTTATCGGCCAGGTGGCCGAGACCGACGCCAACGTACTGATCCTCGGTGAGTCCGGAACCGGCAAGGAGGTGGTGGCTCGCGCCATCCACGAGCTGTCCGCCCGAAGCGCGGGCCCCTTCGTGCCCATCAACTGCGGCGCCATTCCGGCGGAGCTGCTCGAGAGCGAGCTGTTCGGTCACGAGAAGGGGGCCTTCACCGGTGCCATTGCCGCCCGGCGCGGCCGCTTCGAACTGGCCCAGGGGGGCACCCTCTTCCTCGACGAAATCGGCGACATGCCGCTGCCGATGCAGGTCAAGTTGCTGCGGGTGCTGCAGGAGCGCCAGTTCGACCGGGTCGGGGGCGGCAAGGCCGTCCAGGCCGATGTGCGGGTGATCGCGGCGACCCACCGGGATCTGGAAGCCATGATCCGCACCCTGGCATTTCGCGAAGATCTCTACTACCGCCTCAATGTGTTCCCCATCGAGACGCCCCCCCTGCGGGATCGGGCCGACGACATCCCGCTGCTGCTGCAGGAGCTGCTCAATCGCCATGCCGAACAGCACAAGGGGATCATCCGTCTGACCCAGCGCGCCATGGAGTCCCTGATGCAGTACGCCTGGCCCGGCAACGTGCGCGAGCTGTCCAACCTCATCGAGCGCCTGCTCATCCTCTATCCGAACCAGATCGTCGATGTGGCGGATCTGCCCGGCCGCTATCGCCTGCTGCCCTGCGAGCCACGAGATGAGCGGCTCACCGAGATGGACGAGCGGGACGCCCTGGCTGCCGTGTTCCAGTCCCCACCAGAGCTGGATCCCGGCATCGCCATGCCCCTGCCCATGCAGTTGCCTCAAGAGGGGGTCAACCTCAAGGAGATGCTGGCCGACCTCGAGGTGGAGCTGATCCGCCAGGCCCTGGAGTCCCAGGACGGGGTGGTGGCCCGCGCCGCCGACCTGCTCAGCATGCGCCGCACCACCCTGGTGGAGAAGATGAAGAAGTACGGCATGAGCAAGGACAATTGAGGTCAATGCTTTGACGCATTGAGCCAATGCATTGATAAATAACGTCTATTTTGCTGGCATGGAAATTGAATAAGCTGACTCAATCGCCAGTTTGAGGTCAGCTTTATGACAATCTTGCAGCAGGATGCCCCCCTCCAGTCACATGAAGTGAGTCAGCTTTACGCCATCTTCACGGCGCTGCCGACCGGCGTGCTGCTGCTCGATGGCGAGGGGCTGATCACCCGCGCAAACCCTGCCGCCCTGGCGCTGCTGGGAGAGCCACTGGAAGGCCTTTCCTGGCGCCAGATCATCGCCCGCTGCTTCGAACCCCGTGAGGATGACGGTCACGAGATCTCCTTGCGCGACGGCCGCCGGGTCCAGCTGTCGACCCAGCCGCTGCCGGATCAGCCGGGCCAACTGGTGTTCATTACCGACTTGACCGAGACCCGCCAGTTGCAGGACAGGGTCAACCACATGAAGCGTCTCTCCGCCCTTGGCAACATGGCGGCTTCCCTGGCGCACCAGATCCGCACCCCGCTCTCCGCCGCCATGCTCTATGCGGCCAACCTGGCCAACCGCACCCTCAAGCCTGAATCCCGCAGCCAGTTCCAGCAAAAATTGATGGCCAGGTTGCAAGACCTGGAAAAACAGATCAACGACATCCTGCTGTTTGCCCGCAATGGCGACAACCAGGTGGTGGCGCCCCTCTCGGTGCAGGGCTTGCTGGCGGAAGTGCAGGCGGGGGCCGAAGCCTTCTGCCAGCAGCAGGGCTGCGCCTTGCATCTGGAGGCCCCTGAGCCCGATCTCTGTCTGCTTGCCAACAGCAGTGCCCTGGCGGGGGCCATCAACAACCTCATCGCCAATGCCCGGCAGGCCGGCGCCGATTCGCTCCTGGTGAGCGCTGTGCGCAGCGGCAACCGGGTGGAGATGCGGGTCATCGACAACGGCAAGGGGATGGCCCCCTCCCTGCTCAACCAGATCTTCGAACCCTTCTTTACCACCCGTTCCCAGGGCACGGGCCTCGGTCTTGCGGTGGTGCAGTCGGTGGTACGAGCCCATCAAGGGAGGTGAGCGTGGCTTCGGTCCCTGGCGAGGGCACCTGTTTTACCCTGTCCTTCCCCCTGCATCAGCAACAGGTTCAGTTGGGGGGCGTGGCATGAGGCGCGCAAAAGCCGGAGCGCCGGTGAAGATGATTCTCGACAAGGCCATGTTGGTTGTAGGAGGTGTGGCATGACCCAGGCTCGCATTCTGGTGGTGGAAGATGACAACGGCCTGCGCGAGGCGCTGGTGGATACCCTGCTGCTCGGTGGCTATGAGTGCCGCGAGGTGGACAGCGGCGAGCGGGCCCTGCTTGCTCTGTCCCGTCAGCGCTTTGACATGGTGATCTCCGACATCCAGATGGGGGGCATGGATGGTCTGACCCTGCTCGCCAATATCCGCCAGCAATATCCCCAGGTGCCTGTGCTCCTGATGACTGCCTACGCCAACATTGACGGGGCGGTGCGCGCCATGCGCGAGGGGGCCATCGACTATCTGGCCAAGCCCTTCTCCCCCGAGGTGCTGCTCAACCAGGTCAGCCGTTATGTGCCGGCCCAGAAGGTGGAGAAGCGTGCCGTGGTGTACGGGGACCCCAGGACTGCGGAGCTGTTCCAGCTGGCGACCCGGGTGGCGAGAAGCGAAGCCACCGTCATGGTGACCGGCCCGAGCGGGACGGGCAAGGAGGTGTTGGCTCGCTATATTCACGACCACTCCAGCCGGGCAGAGCAGGCCTTCGTCGCCATCAACTGCGCCGCCATTCCGGAGAACATGCTGGAAGCGACCCTGTTTGGCTACGAGAAGGGCGCTTTCACCGGTGCGGTGCAGGGGTGCCCTGGCAAGTTCGAGCAGGCTCAGGGAGGAACCCTGCTGCTCGACGAGATCACCGAGATGGATCTGGGGCTGCAGGCCAAGCTGCTGCGGGTCTTGCAGGAGAAAGAGGTGGAGCGGCTCGGCAGCCGCAAGATGATCCCCCTCGATGTGCGGGTCATTGCCACCAGCAACCGGGATCTGAAAAAAGCGGTGCAGGACGGGTTGTTCCGCGAGGATCTCTACTACCGCCTCAACGTCTTCCCCCTGCGCTGGACGGCGCTCTGGGAGCGCCCGGGGGACATTCTTCCCCTGGCGGAGCATCTGCTGGCGCTGCATGCCAGCCAGATGGGGCTGCCGACGCCGCAGCTCGCAGAGGACGCCCGAGAGCGTCTGATGGTTCACCCCTGGCCCGGCAACGTGCGCGAGCTCGACAACGTGGTTCAGCGCGCCCTGATCCTCTGTCCAGACGGCCTCATCGACTGTGAGCACCTGATTCTGGAGGAGACGGACGAGACCCTGGTGCGGCCGCTCGAGCGGCTGTCAGGGGAGGGGCTTGGCGGCGAACTCAAGCTGCAGGAGCACCAGATCATTCTGGACACCCTGCAGGAGTGCAACGGCAGTCGCAAAGCGGTGGCCGACAAGCTCGGCATCAGCCCGCGCACCCTGCGCTACAAGCTGGCCCAGATGCGTGACGCCGGCATCGAGCTGCCCGCCTAGGCCTGACAGGCGCATGGCCTTGCCGGTCCGGCTCGATTATCATGGGCTCTGACGATCGGAATCCGGCTCCCCGCACAGTGCGTGGGGAGCCCAGCTAGGAGACCCCCATGATCTCTCATCGTAAACTGGAAAGCCTGCTCAACCACCTGCTCGAACCCCATGCCATCAAGGATTACTGCCCCAACGGCCTGCAGGTGGAGGGGCGCGAGCGCATTCGCAAGGTGGTGACCGGCGTCACCGCCAGCCAGGCCCTCATCGATGCCGCCGTGGCCGCTGATGCTGACGCCATCCTGGTCCATCACGGCTACTTCTGGAGCGGCGAGCCGGCCCAGATCACCGGCATGAAGCAGCGTCGTCTCAAGACCCTCTTGACCCACGACATCAACCTGTTTGCCTACCACCTGCCGCTGGACGTGCACCCCGAGGTGGGGAACAACGCCCAGCTTGCCAGGCTGCTTGGTATCAAGGTGCGTCGCGGGCTCGAACCCTGGAACAGCAAGAGCGTCGCCATGGTGGGCAAGCTGGAGGAGCCCATGAGCGGCAGCGATTTTGCCAAGCTGATTGCCGAGCGTCTCGGTCGCGAGCCGCTTCATTGTGGTGACAGTGGCCCCGAGCTCATCCGCTCCGTGGCCTGGTGCACCGGCGGTGGCCAGAGCTACATCAGCCAGGCGGCGGAGCAGGGCATCGATGCCTTCATCTCCGGCGAAGCCTCCGAGCAGACCATCCACACCGCCCGCGAGATGGGCATGCACTTCTACGCCGCAGGCCACCACGCCACCGAACGTTACGGCGTCAAGGCGCTGGGAGAGTGGCTCGCCACCGTACACGGGTTGGAGGTGACCTTTATCGATATCGACAATCCGGTGTAGGGCCGATTGGCCGCGCAGCGGCGTCATCGGACGTGATGACAGGCATTGCGCTGGTCGATGGAAATGACAAGGGAGGCCTGAGCCTCCCTTGTTGTGTCTTACTGCTGCTAGCGGTTACTCGCTGGCATAGCCTGCCAGGCCAAGCTGCTTGCCATCGAGGAAGGCAGACCCTTCTCGCATCTGCAAGCGCCCTTCACAGAACCACTGCACCACCAGGGGGTAGATGCTGTGCTCCTGCACCTGGACCCGGGCGGCGACCTCGTCGGCACTGTCCCCTTCGAAGATGGGGACCCGTGCCTGGAGGATCACCGGGCCGCCGTCGAGCTCTTCGGTGACGAAGTGGACGCTGGCGCCGTGCTCGTCATCACCGGCCTCGATGGCGCGCTGGTGGGTGTGCAGACCCTGGTATTTCGGCAGCAATGAGGGGTGGATGTTGATCATCCTCCCCGCGAAGTGGCGCACGAGGTCGGCGCTCAGGATCCGCATAAAGCCGGCCAGCACCACCAGATCCGGCTGATAATCCGCCATCAGAGCCAGCAGGGCGACATCATACTCCTCCCGGCTGGCGAACTGCTGCTGAGCCAGGATGGCGGTTGCCACCCCAGCTTCCCTGGCACGCACCAGGCCATAGGCATCAGCCTTGTTGCTGATGACGCCGACCACCTGACCGGCAATCTTGCCGCCGGCACAGCCGTCGAGGATGGCCTGCAGATTGCTGCCGCTGCCTGAGATGAGGACGAGGATGCGTTTCATGGAGGTCATCTGGCCGTTGATACGATCATTCATTGAATGATGACCTGCTCCTCACCATCGGCCGCCTTGGCGATGTGGCCGATGTGCCAGGCGTTTTCGCCTTCGGCCTTGAGCAGGGCCAGGGCCTTGTCCAGCTGATCCGCCGGCAGGGCGATGATCATGCCGACGCCGCAGTTGAAGGTGCGATACATCTCGTGGCGGGTGACGTTGCCTGCCTGTTGCAGCCAGCTGAACACCGCCGGCCACTGCCAGCTCTGCTCGTCGATGACCGCCTTGGTGTTGGCGGGCAGCACGCGCGGGATGTTCTCCCAGAAGCCGCCGCCGGTGATGTGGGACAGGGCGTGGATCTCGCACTCCTTGATGAGCTTGAGCACGGGCTTCACATAGATGCGGGTCGGCTCCAGCAGGGCGTTGGCCAGGGTGGTGTCACCCAGCGGCTGCTGCACGTCGGCCTTGGAGACTTCCAGGATCTTGCGAATGAGGGAGAAGCCGTTGGAGTGGGGACCGCTGGCGGCCAGGGCGATCAGGGCATCCCCTTCGCCAACCTTGCTGCCGTCGATGATCTCGCTCTTTTCCACCACGCCGACGCAGAAACCGGCGATGTCGTAATCTTCCCCTTCATACATGCCAGGCATTTCGGCAGTTTCACCGCCGACCAGGGCACAGCCGGACTGTTCGCAGCCGGCGCCGATGCCGGTGACCACGGCAGCGGCAGTGTCCACGTCCAGTTTGCCGGTGGCATAGTAGTCGAGGAAGAAGAGGGGCTCGGCGCCCTGCACGATGAGGTCATTGACGCACATGGCGACCAAGTCGATCCCCACGGTGTCGTGCTTCTTCAGGTCGATGGCCAGACGCAGCTTGGTGCCCACCCCGTCGGTACCGGAGACCAGTACCGGTTCCTTGTAGCCAGCAGGGATTTGACACAGGGCCCCAAAGCCGCCAAGACCACCAAGGACTTCAGGACGACGAGTGCGTTTTGACACGCCCTTGATACGTTCAACCAGTGCATTGCCGGCATCGATATCTACGCCAGCATCCTTGTAGCTCAGTGAGGTTTTGTCAGTCACGCGTATTCCCCGTCATATAAAGAAGTGGAGGGTAAAATTCGGGGCGTATTCTACCAGCGGGCACGAAAAACCAGAAAGAAAATCGTTTGCGCGTTTTTGAATCGAAAAGCTCTACAAGCCGTGGCTTTTGTTGTATGATTCCGCGATTTTTTGGCGCCGGTTAGAGGAGATAATAATGAAAGTCGTTGAAGTCAAACACCCCCTGGTCAAGCACAAGATCGGCCTGATGCGCGAAGGCGACATCAGCACCAAGCGTTTCCGTGAACTGGCCAAGGAAGTGGGCAGTTTGTTGACTTACGAAGCGACCTCTGACTTCGAAACCGAAAAAGTGACCATCGATGGCTGGAACGGCCCTGTGGAAGTCGACCAGATCAAGGGCAAGAAGGTCACCGTCGTGCCAATCCTGCGCGCCGGTCTTGGCATGATGGACGGCGTGCTGGAGCACATGCCGAGCGCCCGCGTCAGCGTGGTCGGTATCTATCGCGATGAAGAGACCCTGCAGCCTGTCCCCTACTTCGAGAAGATCGTCAGCAACATCGAAGAGCGTCTGGCCCTGGTCATCGACCCCATGCTGGCCACCGGCGGCTCCATGATCGCCACCATCGATCTGCTCAAGAAGAAAGGTTGCCAGTCCATCAAGGTGCTGGTGCTGGTTGCCGCGCCGGAAGGCATCAAGGCGCTGGAAGCCGCTCACCCGGACGTGGAGCTGTTCTGTGCCTCCATCGACCAGGGGCTGAACGAGAAGGGCTATATCGTCCCGGGCTTGGGTGATGCCGGCGACAAGATCTTCGGCACCAAGTAAGCATCACCCCATCGCCGCGCCCAAGGCGCGCAAACGGAGCCGGCACCCTGCCGGCTCCGCTGTTTCTCCCCCCCTTTGCTTGCTGCCATGCGCGCCTTGCCGCTACCATAAGCACCATCCCCCATTTCGAGAATCTTCTTTATGCTGAAACGCTTAGCGACTCTCCTCTGCTGCTGTCTGCCTCTCGTGGTGTCGGCCGCCCAGGTAACCGACCTCTATCAGGGCAAGGCTCCCACCAGTGGCGACATGACGGCCGCCCAGTCCCAGGCGCTGGGGTATGTGCTCGTCAAGGTGACGGGCAAGCGCGATATCCTCACCCAGCCGGATGTGGTGAAGGCCCTGGCGGCGCCGGCGGATTACGTGCAGCAATACAGCTATCAGGACATCGGCTCGGTCAAGTTTCTCAAGGCGGATTTCAATGTGGCCAAGGTGAACGCCCTGGTCGGCCAGAGCAAGTTTGCCCTGCTTGGCCCGGTGCGGCCGCAGGTCGCCATCTGGCTGGTGGTCGACGAAGGCGAGCGGCGCATTCTGCCGGATCAGTCCGGCGATGGCTGGTCCGAGGCGCTGCGTGCCCAGACCCAGGCCATGGGGCTGCCGGTCAGTCTCCCGCTGATGGACTTGGATGACAACATGGCGGTCAATGCCACCGATGTCTGGGGCCGCTTTGCCGATCCCGTGCTCAAGGCGAGCCAGCGTTACGGCGCCGAAATGGTGGTGCTCGGCAAACTGAGCCCGGAGGGGGAGGCCTGGAGCATCGACTGGGGTCTTTATGGTACCAAGCCGGGGGCGCAGGCAGGAGAGCTGACCGAGCTGACCAAGGGTTCGGGTTCAGGTACCCAGGCCGAGGTGGCAAAGGGCTTTGCCGATGCCCTGGCCGGTTGGCTGGTGCAGCAGTACGGTACCCGTCTCTCCGGTGTCGCCTCCAGCCAGACCCTGGTGGTGGAGGGGCTGTCCGATATCGATGGCATGATCCAGATCCAGAAGCTGCTGCAGGGGATGGCCAGTGTCACCAAGGTGGCTATTGGCAAGCTGGAAGGGGACAAGGTGACCTTCAACCTCTCGCTGCAGGGGGACAAGGCCGAGCTGGTGAGGGGGTTGCAACTGGAGAGCCGCCTGCATCAGGTGGAAGACAACGAGAGCGGCCTGCGCTATCAATGGTCGCAGCCCTGATCCCGGGGAAGGATCCTGACCGCCCGGCATGGTCCGGGCGGTTCTCTATCTGCCCCGCTGGTGATACACTTGCCCGCAAATATCACAGTCAAAGCCCAACGAGTGAAGCAACCGGCCCAACTGTCTTTAGCCGTACAACTACCGGATGATGAAACCTTCGTCAGTTTTTATCCCGGCAACAACGCCCATCTGATCACCGCCCTCAAGAATGCGGCCATCGGTCAGGGCTCGCCCTTCCTCTATTTCTGGGGAGCCAAGGGGTCGGGCCGCTCCCATCTGCTCCATGCCACCTGTGCCGAGGTCAACGCCCGCGACGCCGCAGCCGCTTATCTCTCCCTCGATCAGTTCGAACAGCTTGACCCCAGCATGCTCGATGCTTTGGAGAGCCTGCCCTTGGTCTGTCTTGACAGCCTGGAGGCTATCGCCGGCAACGCCCTGTGGGAGCGGGCCCTGTTCGACTTCTACAATCGCTGGAAGGAGAAGGGGGAGGGGACGCTCATCGTTACCGGCTGCAGCGCGCCACGCAAGCTGGGGCTGCAACTGCCGGATCTCGCGTCCCGTCTCGACTGGGGAGTGAGCTTCCACCTCGACGAGCTGGACGACGAGGGCAAACTCAGCGCCCTGCAACTGCGCGCCGAGCTGCGGGGTTTCAAGCTGCCCATCGACGTGGGCCGTTTCCTGCTCAACCGCCTCTCCCGCGACATGCGCACCCTGCTTGCCACCCTCAATCGTCTCGACAACGCCTCCTTCCGTGCCAAGCGCAAGCTTACCATCCCTTTCGTCAAAGAGATCCTCGAGCTCTGAAAACCTATCCCATTAGGCTAACTTATTCGCCATTTTGAACCTGGGCAGTGCTCGAAATCCTCACGTACTACAGTACGTTCCGGTTTCTGCGCGCTGTCCGTGTTCAAACTGCCTTCAACGATTACGCCTACTGGGATAGGTTCTAAGCCCCATAACGACAAACCCCGGGACTTGGCCGCAATGCTGTTCACTTAAGAGAATTTGAGTTCCAGTCCACGTAGTATCAGGACAAAAAATCGAGGGAGGCATGATGCCTCCCTCTTTCTATTGCAAGCCCCGCTGGATAAAGGCTGGAGGAAGATCGACTGGACACAGCCTTGCCCCCTCAACTCAAATCCAATTTATGAATAATCAGTCAAAAAAGTGCTTATCTGAACAGCATTGCGGGACTTGGCCGGGGTTTGTTTGCGAGCATTACACAGCTATCAGTGGAACTGATCTTCTTCGGTCGAGCCGGTCAGTGCGGTCACCGAGGACTGGCCGCCCTGAATGACGGTGGTCACCTTGTCAAAGTAACCGGTACCCACTTCCTGCTGGTGTGCCACGAAGGTGTAGCCCCGCTCGGCGGCGGCGAATTCCGGCTGCTGCACCATCTCGACATAGTGCTTCATTCCCTCGCCACGGGCGTACTGGTAGGCCAGCTCGTACATGTGGAACCACATGTTGTGGATACCCGCCAGGGTGATGAACTGGTACTTGTAGCCCATGTCGGAGAGCTCCTGCTGGAAGCGGGCGATGGTGGCATCGTCCAGGTTCTTCTTCCAGTTGAAGCTCGGGGAGCAGTTGTAGGCCAGGATCTTGTCCGGGTACTGGGCCTTGATGGCCTCGGCAAATTTGCGCGCCTCGTCCAGATCGGGCTTGGCGGTCTCGCACCACACCATGTCGGCGTAAGGGGCGTAGGCCAGGCCGCGGGAGATGGCCTGCTCGATGCCAGCCTGCACCTTGTAGAAGCCCTCGCTGGTGCGCTCACCGGTCAGGAAGCCGGCATCGTAGGGATCGGCATCCGTGGTCAGCAGATCCGCTGCGTTGGCGTCGGTGCGGGCGATCACCAGGGTGGTGGTGCCGCAGACATCTGCCGCGAGGCGAGCCGCGACAAGCTTTTGCACCGCCTCCTGGGTCGGGACCAGTACCTTGCCGCCCATGTGGCCGCACTTTTTCACGGACGCGAGCTGATCTTCGAAGTGCACGCCGGCGGCGCCCGCTTCAATCATCCCCTTCATCAGTTCGAAGGCGTTCAGCACGCCGCCGAAACCGGCTTCCGCATCCGCTACTATGGGCAGGAAGTAGTCGATGAAGCCCTTGTCCTCTGGTCCAACCTTGTTGGCCCACTGGATCTGGTCGGCCCGGGCGAAGGAGTTGTTGATGCGCTCCACCACGGAGGGGACGGAGTTGGCCGGGTAGAGGGACTGATCCGGGTACATGGTGGAGGAGAGGTTGTTGTCCGCCGCCACCTGCCAGCCGGAGAGATAGATGGCTTCGATGCCGGCCTTGGCCTGTTGCACCGCTTGGCCGCCGGTCAGGGCGCCGAGGCAGTTTACATAGCCTTTCTTGGCGCCGCCGTGGATCAGCTCCCACAGTTTGTCGGCGCCGCGTTGGGCCAGAGTGTGTGCCGGCTGCAGGCTGCCACGCAGGTTCACCACGTCCTCGGCGCTGTAGCCGCGCTTGATCCCTTTCCAGCGGGGGTTTTCTGCCCAGTCTTTCTCGATAGCCTGGATCTGTTGCTCACGGGTCAGTGCCATATCAGTTCCCTCTTTCATTGATTTCACGTTTCCATTGACTTGTTATGGGGGCCGTTACCGGCCCGGGTCTCACAGCCGCTCGTAGCCGGGCAGCGTCAGAAAATCGATGAGTGTGTCGGCGCAGGTGATCTCGTCCATCAGGGCGCTTGCCTCGGCGAAACGGCCCGATTGCCAGCGGGCCTCGCCCACTTCGCCTCTGACCACCTCCTGCTCCTCGGCCAGCATCTGGCGGAACAGCGCCTTGGTCACTGCCTGACCGTTGGAGAGGGTCTTGCCGTGGCGGATCCACTGCCAGATGGAGGTGCGGGAGATCTCGGCGGTGGCGGCATCTTCCATCAGTCCGTAGATGGGCACGCAGCCGTTGCCGTTGATCCAGGCTTCCAGATATTGCAGGGCGACGCGGATATTGGTGCGCATGCCCGCCTCGGTGCGATCACCCTCACAGGGGGCCAGCAGATCGGCGGCCGTGATGGGGGCATCTTGCTCGCGCAGCACGCCGATCTGGTTCTGGGCACCCGCCGGAATGGTGGCGTTGAACACCGCCATGGCGGTATCGGCCAGACCGGGGTGGGCGACCCAGGTGCCATCGTGGCCGTTGTCGGCCTCGCGCTGCTTGTCCGCGTGCACCTTGGCAAACACCTGCTCGTTGACGGCCGCGTCCTTGGCCGGAATAAAGGCAGCCATTCCCCCCATCGCCAGCGCGCCGCGCTTGTGGCAGGTCTTGATGAGGAGTCGCGAGTAGGCAGAGAGGAACGGTTTGTCCATGGTCACCACCTGACGATCCGGCAGGACGCGATCAGAGTGATTCTTCAAGGTCTTGATATAGCTGAAGATGTAATCCCAGCGACCGCAGTTGAGGGCGACGATGTGATCCTTCATCTGATAGAGCAGCTCGTCCATCTCGAATACTGCCGGCAGGGTCTCGATGAGCACGGTGGCCTTGATGGTACCGCGGGGCAGACCGAATTTGTCCTCGGTCCAGGCGAACACCTCGCTCCACCAGCGCCCTTCCAGATGGCTCTGCAGCTTGGGTACGTAGAAGTAGGGACCGGAGCCCTTGGCCAGCAACGCCTTGTGGTTGTGCAGGAAATAGAGGGCGAAGTCGAACAGGCCGCCGGGAATGGGGGCACCATCAAAGGTGACGTGCTTCTCCGGCAGATGCAGACCGCGCACCCGGCAGATGAGTACGGCCGGATTGGGATTCAAGGTATAAGCCTTCCCCTCCGGGCTCTGGTAGGCAATGGTGCCGTTGACCGCATCGCGCAGGTTGATCTGGCCCTCGATCACCTTGTTCCAGGCCGGGGCCAGGGAGTCCTCGAAGTCGGCCATGAAGACCTTGACGTTGGCGTTGAGGGCATTGATCACCATTTTGCGCTCGACCGGGCCGGTGATCTCCACACGGCGGTCCTGCAGATCGGCGGGGATGCCGCGAATGGTCCAGTCACCATCGCGAATATGGGCGGTCTCTGGCAGGAAGTCCGGCAACTCGCCGCCATCGATACGGGCCTGGCGTGCGACTCGCTGCTTCAGCAGCTCGTTGCGTTGGGGTGCGAAACGTTCCACCAGTTCGGACACCAGGGCCACCGCATCCGGCGTCAGGATCTGCGCGTAATCGGGAAGCATCTCGCCTTGAATGCGCAGGCGGGTGCTGCTGATGGTCTGGGCCGGTGCCGACATAGTGGGTACTCCTCCAAAAGTTACATTTTGAATTTATTAACTACGACTAACGTCTATATCCCTTTCTTTCAAACTCCCCGTAACAGCGGGGTAACACGATTCATAAGGTGCAAAATAATGGCGGATTCGTCAACTTGATTTTTAAAACGGGTGTTTTTTGATGATAGTTAAGGTGCTGTTTTAAATGGATTTATGTGATTAGTGCAAAAGCTCTTTGCAGATGGTTATGCTCTTGGGTCGCCGGGGCGGCAGGGGGGAGGATTTCGGTAGAGGGGATGGGTTAAAAATGTAATTAATTACGTAATAAAATTACAAATGCAAAAACAAATCCCGACATTACTCCAAGCTTTGCAAAAACAGCTGTATGAAATGCCTTCGTTCAATCCAGCCTGCATGGGGGCTATGAAGTGACCGGGTAGTGAACTGGTGTTTAAAACTAAAATGTCAGATTGGGTCAAAATGGCGAAGGCGAACAGGAGAGAGGGAAATGACGAGCAATAACGTAGGTTTGTATCAAGGCGTGTCCATGAAGGAGAGGGAGGTTGGGGCGCAGAAGATGGTCAATTAAACTGATTTTTGAAGGAAAACCAGCATTTTGTCGTTATTTGCGGTGGCGGTCTGTTGGCCGGGGTCAAGGGCGGTGCCGGACAGCAAAACCGGCGTCTTGAACCGCACTATGGCACGGGCTCGTCTCAGTAATCTTCATCCGGGGCGGCGAGATCGATCACATCGAGGTGCACTGAACTGCCAAACCCGTGCTCTGCGGAATCGAGCTCGGAGGGCGTGGGGGAGATCAGGGGCTGAACGGGCTGGGAGTCAACAGCTTGGGTCATGGATGCTTGCCTCATTGATTGCAAGCCGGTCGGTGATTCCATCACCCTAGTTTCCACCTCCCTGTTTTTATGGCCGGCGGAAAAGTTGCGTATCCTAGCGGCACTTTATGAAAGCTTCAAGTGGTTCTGTATAAAATTCATGCTAATAAAAAGCGGCGACCCGATGAACGGGGGAGGCGAGAGGAAAAAGAGGCAAGCGTCGGGCGTGCAGGCAAAAAAATAGCCCAGTCGTTTGACTGGGCTATTTTCGGGGAATTTGGTCGGTGTGAGAGGATTCGAACCTCCGACCCTCTACACCCCATGCAGATGCGCTACCTGGCTGCGCTACACACCGACGGAGTCAGCTCGGCTGACGGGGAGGAAGTCTAATCGGATGATTTGGCGGGCGCAACTCCTTTTTTATCAGGGAGATGCCGACTGCTTCTTTATTGTTCAGCCAAGATGCAACTTGGGCCCTGGCCGGAGTTTTGGCATAATCGCCGCCCCCTTAGGCGGGCACTGGGTGGCGAACACCCGACTCGGGGCGTTCCGATGTCGCCGGGGCCTTTGGCCTCTCTTTCATTGACAGCATCTTCTGTCGTGGGCTATCGGCTACCGGCCAGCGCGAGGCGAAAGGGGCCCGGTGTGCCCAGGGCCGGGACGCAGCAATCCGGGAGTGCGCGGCCGATGCCGTGCAGGGGCCAGGCAAGCCGACATCATATCGACGAGAGGATCAGGGCGTGAAACCATCTGAAGTTGCAGCACAGATCAGCCAGCGCGAGGAGGACGAACGCTGGATGCGCCATGCCATGGCCCTGGCAGCCAGGGCAGAGGGGATAGGCGAGATCCCGGTGGGCGCCGTGCTGGTGCTGGGGGACAAGATAGTGGCAGAGGGGTGGAATCGCTCCATCAGCGAGCACGACGCCTGTGCCCATGCCGAGGTGATGGCGCTTCGGGAAGCGGGCAAGCAGCTTGAAAACTATCGCCTGCTCGACACCACCCTCTATGTGACGCTGGAGCCCTGCTGCATGTGTGCCGGCGCCCTCATCCACAGCCGGGTCAAGCGGGTGGTCTATGGTGCCCGGGATTTGAAGACGGGGGCGGCAGGGTCTGTGTTCGATATCCTGCTGGATCCCCGCCACA
Organism: Aeromonas sp. ASNIH7; assembly: GCF_002903485.1. Lineage (NCBI taxonomy): Bacteria > Pseudomonadati > Pseudomonadota > Gammaproteobacteria > Aeromonadales > Aeromonadaceae > Aeromonas > Aeromonas sp. ASNIH7. The sequence continues at coordinate 350,535 of NZ_CP026226.1, read as the reverse complement.
ACCACCAGGTGGCACTGACGGGGGAGGTGCTCGCCGACGCCTGCTCGGCCCAGCTGTCGGATTTCTTCAAACGGCGCCGCGCCGAGAAGAAGGCGGCCAGACTCGCCGCGAAAGAGGCGCTTCCTCACGATGACACCGGGGCCTGATGGCCCCGTTTGCTTTTATTTCACTGCCAGACCGGCTGCCTGCTTCCCACCGAATATCAACTGCCACCCCTGCGATGAAGCCCGCGCTCTTTGCCGCTGTTGATGTAACAAAACTGTCATGCATCCGCCATATAATGCCGCCAAGCCTAGCTCACATTGAGGTCTTGCATGTCATCGGAATCGTTAAATCTGGTCATGGCGGGCAGTCGAAAACGCCGGATCAAGGATAAATTGGCCAAATATGGCGTCACCACAGGGGGAGCCCTGGTGCTGGTGGCGCTGTTGCTTATCTTCTTCTACCTGCTTTATGTGGTGAAGCCCATCTTCAATGGCGCCAGCATGGAGAGCACCGCTTCCTTCACCCTGCCCATCAAGGGCAAGACCGCCTGGCTCGGGGTTGAGGAGCAAAACGAGATAGGTTACCGCTTCAGTGACCTGGGGAAGGTCAAGTTCTTTGCCGTGCAACCGGATGGCAAGATCAAGACCGGACAGGTGATTGGCGAGGCGCAGGTGAACGGCGAGATCACGGCGGTCGCGCCGCCTGCGCCGGGCCAGAAACTCATCGCCTATGGGTTTGCCGACGGCAAGGCCCAGGTGGTGCAACCCTATTTCAAGATCTCCTATCCCAATGACGTGCGCGTCATCGAGCCCAGCCTGCAATATCCCTTCGGCGAGACCCCCGTGGTGATCGATCCCCAGGGCAAGGCGCTGACGCGCATGGTCTTCGAGGCGACCAAGGACAAAATGGCGACCGCGGCCGTGACCGAAGATGGTCGTGGTGTGCTGATGGTGATGAGCGGCGAGGAGAATTTCCTCTCCGGCGAAATCGAGTGGAGCAACCAGACCTACACCATTCCGTCCCTGCCACGCCATGTTGACCAGATGCTGCTGACCCCGAACCTGCGCCTGTTGTTCGTGCGCGAGGGCAACCGCCTGTCGGTCTATGACATCCACAACCTGAGCGACATTTCCCTGCGCAATGTCATGGAGATCAACGCCCCCAATGCCAGCGTGACCCAGGTGGCCCTGCTCTCCGGTGCGTCCTCCCTGCTGGTGGGCAACGACAACGGCGTCATCTCCCAGTGGTTCGAGGTGGCAAAGGATGGCAAGCGCCAGTTCACCCAGATCCGTGACTTCAAGGGTGACGCGCCGGTCGTCCTGCTGACCCCCGAGCACTTTCGCAAGGGCTTCATCAGCGCAGGCAGCGACGGCACCATCAACTTCTTCCATGCCACCGGCGAAGCCAAGCTGCTTGGCGAGAAGATTGACGGGGGCAACCTGGCTGCCGTTGCCATCTCTCCTCGCCACAACCTGCTGTTGACCCAGCAGGGGGATGACTTCAAGGTCTTTGACGTCGAGAACGATCACCCCGAGGTAACCTGGTCTGCCCTCTGGCAACAGGTGTGGTATGAAGGCTATCCCGAGCCCCAGTACGTGTGGCAGTCCACCTCCGCCAGCAACGACTTCGAAGCCAAGCTGAGCCTGGTGCCCCTGGTGTTTGGTACCTTGAAAGCCTCCTTCTATGCCATGGTGTTCGCGGTGCCCCTGGGTGTCGCCGGTGCCATCTATACCGCCTACTTCATGTCGGCGGGGCTGCGCAAATACGTCAAGCCGACGGTGGAGATCATGGCGGCGCTGCCGACCGTCATCCTCGGCTTCCTGGCGGGTCTGTGGCTCGCGCCCATCATCGAAGGGGCCCTGCCCGGGGTGATCCTGCTGCTGATCCTGCTGCCCATGGGCATGCTGCTCACCGCCCTGGTGTGGAACTATCTGCCGGAGCGCGGCCGCACCTGGCTGCCGGAAGGCTGGCACGCCATCCTGCTTATCCCTGTGCTGCTGTTCATCGGATGGGGCGCCTTCGCCTTGAGCCCCATCATCGAGAACGCCTTCATGCACGGTGATTCGCGCATCTGGCTGACCCACGACATGGGCATCAAGTTTGACCAGCGCAACTCCCTGGTGGTCGGTATCGCCATGGGCTTTGCGGTCATCCCCACCATCTTCTCCATCGCCGAAGACGCGGTCTTCTCGGTGCCCAAGCACCTGACCCAGGGCTCGCTTGCGCTGGGGGCGACCCCGTGGCAGACCCTGAGCCGGGTGGTGATCCTCACCGCGAGCCCGGGCATCTTCTCGGCGGTGATGATGGGCCTTGGCCGCGCTGTGGGCGAGACCATGATCGTGCTGATGGCCACCGGCAACACCCCCATCATGGACTTTTCCATGTTCCAGGGGCTGCGGACCCTGGCGGCGAACATCGCGGTGGAGATGCCGGAATCGGAAGTGGGCAGCTCCCACTACCGGGTGCTCTTCCTCGCCGCCTTCGTGCTGTTTGTGTTCACCTTCTTGTTCAATACCCTGGCTGAATTCGTCCGCCAGCGGTTGCGTGAAAAGTACAGCTCTCTGTAAGGACTAAGGAATCGACAATGGGTAAGTGGTTTAAATCGGGGGCCCCCTGGATCTGGATGACGGGGGGCGCCGTCAGCCTGAGTCTGGTGGCCGTACTGGGTCTGTTGTTGCTGATTGGCTGGCGTGGTCTGGTCTATTTCTGGCCCCATCCCATCTATGAGTGGCAACTTCAAGATGCAAGCGGCAACAAGAGCGTCCTGATTGGCGAGATCAACGACCGGGAGCTGGTGCCGGTGGAGCGCCTGCGCGCCGCAGGCCAGGCGCTGGAAGGGGAGGATCGCGAAGAGATTACCCGTTATCTGGTCAAGACCGGCAACCGGGAGTTCGTGGACCTCGATTTTCGCTGGGTGCTGGAGACCGATATCAAATCGCGCACCCAGCCGGCGGAGCTCGCCATGGTGGAACGCGCCACCAACGGCAACTTCTATGGTTACATCACCTCGGTGAAGGAAGATGGCCAGGAGCTGACCACGGATCTGCATCCCGCCTTGCAGCGGGTGCTGGCCCGTGCCAACGGCCTCTCAAGCCAAGCCAACGACCTGCAAAAAGGGGCCATCGGCAGCATCAACTACCAACTGGAGCGCCTGCGCCTGAAAGAGCGCAAGGCCGAGCTGGATGACAAGCTGACCGATCAGCTTAAAGCCGAGCTGGCGAGCGAGCGTCAGGCGCTCAACGACCGTTACCAGGTGCTGGAGAAAGAGCTCTTCTCCCTGCGTACCCAGGCGGACAGAGACAGCATCACCGTCAAGGACATGCGCGGCGAGCTGGTGACCATGCCGATGTCCCGGGTGCTGGATGTAGTCTGGCCCAACGACATGAGCCTGATGGCCAAGGTGGGTCACTGGTTCCACCAGATTGGCAAGTTCGTCTCCGATGACCCTCGGGAGGCGAACACCGAGGGTGGCGTCTTCCCGGCCATCTTCGGCACCGTCTTCATGGTGATCCTGATGGCCATCATCGTGACCCCGCTCGGGGTGGTGGCGGCGGTCTACCTGCACGAGTACGCGGGCAAGAACAGCCTGACCAAGATCATCCGCATCGCGGTGATCAACTTGGCGGGGGTACCCTCCATCGTCTACGGCGTGTTTGGTCTGGGCTTCTTCGTCTACACCCTGGGGGGCAGCATCGACCGCCTCTTCTACCCGGAAGCGCTGCCGAGCCCGACCTTCGGCTCCCCTGGTGTCATCTGGTCGGCGCTGACCCTGGCCATCCTGACCCTGCCGGTGGTGATCGTCTCCACCGAAGAGGGGCTGGCCCGGATCCCGAGCACCATTCGCCAGGGTTCGCTGGCGCTGGGTGCCACCCAGGCCGAGACCCTCTGGCGCATCGTGCTGCCCATGGCCAGCCCGGCCATCATGACCGGCCTTATCCTGGCGATTGCCCGTGCGGCGGGCGAGGTGGCGCCGCTGATGCTGGTGGGGGTGGTGAAGCTTGCTCCCACGTTGCCGATGGACGGCAACTTCCCGTACCTGCACGTGGAGCGCAAGTTCATGCACCTGGGCTTCCACATCTATGACGTGGGCTTCCAGAGCCCGAACGTCGAGGCGGCGCGTCCTCTGGTCTACGCCACCTCCTTCCTGCTGGTGACGGTGATCGTCGGCCTCAACCTGACGGCGATCGGTATTCGTAACCACCTGCGCGAGAAATTCCGGTCGCTGGAACATTAATCCAGTCATTACAGAGACGGGCAGGGACCTTCCCTGCCAACCAGATATTCCGGCGGCGGGCAAGACGTTTGCCCGCTGCCACCAAGAGAATTTGAGGTAAACAGATGATCAACGTAACACCGAGTTCGGCCCCGCACACCGCCACCGACCTGCTCAACCTGACCCCGGAGCAGACTGCGCTGGAGGTGAAGGATCTCAACCTGTACTACGGCAACAAGCAGGCGCTGTTCAACGTCAACATGAAGATCCCCAAGGGTCAGGTCACCGCCTTCATCGGCCCGTCCGGTTGCGGCAAGTCCACTTTGCTGCGCTGCATCAACCGGATGAACGATCTGGTGGAGATCTGCCGCATCGAGGGGGAGATCCAGCTGCACGGCCACAACATCTACGACAAGAGCGTGGATGTCTCCGCCCTTCGCCGTCAGGTGGGCATGGTGTTCCAGCGCCCCAACCCCTTCCCCAAGTCCATCTACGAGAACGTGGTCTACGGCCTGCGCCTGCAGGGCATCAACGACCGCCGTACTCTGGATGAGGCCGCCGAGCGTTCCCTGCGCGGTGCCGCCCTGTGGGAGGAGGTGAAGGATCGTCTGCATGACAACGCCTTCGGTCTCTCCGGCGGTCAGCAGCAGCGTCTGGTGATTGCCCGTGCCATCGCCATCGAGCCGGAAGTGCTGCTGCTCGATGAACCGACCTCGGCGCTGGACCCCATCTCCACCCTCACCATCGAGGAGCTCATCAACGAGCTCAAGAGCCAGTTCACCGTGGTGATCGTGACCCACAACATGCAGCAGGCGGCGCGGGTCTCGGATCAGACCGCGTTCATGTACATGGGGGAACTCATCGAGTACTCGAATACCAACACCATCTTCACCACCCCGGCCAAGAAGAAGACCGAAGACTATATTACCGGTCGTTACGGCTAAGGGATGCCGGTGATTGAGATGAGCAAGTTGAGCATCAACAAGCAGATTGGCAGTCAGTTCAACGGCTAAGGCATGTTGGTGCAACAAGGGTGATTGAGATGAACAAGATGGGCATCAACAAACAGATTGGCAGTCAGTTCAACGGCTAAGGCATAATCGGAGCAACAAGGATTACTGGTATGGACAATATGAACCTCAACAAACACATCTCCGGTCAGTTCAATGCCGAGCTTGAGAGCGTGCGCAATCAGGTACTGGTGATGGGGGGGCTGGTGGAGAAGCAACTCACCGACGCCATCGCCGCCATCCATGGCCAGGATCTGGATGCGGCGCGCAAGATCGTGGCCAACGACCACAAGGTCAACGCCATGGAAGTGGCGATCGACGAGGAGTGCACCCGCATCATCGCCAAGCGTCAGCCCACCGCGTCCGACCTGCGGCTGGTGATGGCCATCATCAAGACCATTACGGATCTGGAGCGGATCGGCGACGTGGCGGACAAGATTGCCCGCATGCTGACCGACAACGCCAACAAGCCGCAGCCGCCGCTGGTGTCGCTGGAGAACATGGGGCGTCGCACCATCAAGATGCTCCACGACGTGCTCGACGCTTTCGCCCGCATGGATTTGGATGCAGCCCTGGCGGTCTACAAGGAAGATGACAAGGTGGACCGCGAATACGAGTCCATTATCCGCGAGCTGATGACCTACATGATGGAAGATCCCCGCACCATCCCCCAGGTGCTCAACGTGCTCTGGGCGGCACGGGCCATCGAGCGGGTCGGGGATCGCTGCCAGCACATCTGCGAGTACATCGTCTACTACGTCAAGGGCAAGGATGTGCGTCACACCAAGGCCGATGACCTGAGCGATCTGCTGGGCAAGGGCTGATGGGGCGCCTTGGGTGGAGCTCCCGTCGCGGCTGCACGACGGGAATCCAACTCTGATTGAATAAAAAGGCGCTTTGAGCGCCTTTTTCATTGCATGGCACGGCAGTTCAAGATAACGCCACCCGGCGGGCGCTTTTCTGCTAGAATATGGCCCCTGTGTGAGTCCCGGATGGAGTCACGGTCCGGTTTCCCGGGCCCAGTTTGCCGTCTTGTGCTAAGGCGGCTGTAGCAATAGGTTAATCATGAGTTTTGCCGATAGTTTGTTCTTTCTGATGCTGCTGGTCGCCGGCAGCGTGTTCTTCTCACTCTCCGAGATCTCCCTTGCCGCCTCCCGCAAGATCAAGTTGCAGGTGATGGCCGACGAGGGCAACCGCCACGCCGAGAAGGTGCTGGCATTGCAGGCCCAGCCGGGCAACTTCTTTACCGTGGTGCAGATAGGCCTCAATACCGTCGCCATCCTCGGCGGTATCCTGGGGGAATCCGCCCTCAATCCCGCCATCAGGGAGCTGATTGCCGGCTTCTACCAGGGGCCCTGGCTCGGCCAGATTAGCTCTGCGGCCTCGTTTGTCTTCGTCACCGGCATGTTCATCCTGATAGCGGACCTGATGCCCAAGCGCCTTGCCATGACCATGCCCGAGCGGATCGCTGTGGTGGTGGTGCGTCCCATGATGCTGTGCGTCACCTTGCTGATGCCGCTGGTGTGGCTGTTCAACGGCATGGCCAACGGCCTGTTCCGGCTGATGCGCATCTCCATGGTGCGCAACGACGAGATCACCTCCGACGATATTTATGCGGTGATGGATGCAGGTGCCGAAGCCGGTGTCATCCAGCGCGAGGAGCACCAGCTCATCGAGAACGTGTTCGAGCTGCAGTCCCTCGGCGTCACTTCCGCCATGACGGCGCGGGAGAGCCTCATCTACTTCACCCTGCAAGAGGGGGAGGAGAGCATCAAGGCGAAGATCGCCGAGCACCCCCACAACAAGTTCCTGGTGTGCGACCACAACCTCGACAGCATCAAGGGGTTCGTGGATGCCAAGGAGCTGCTGATCCGCGTCATCGGCGGCCAGAGCATTGATCTCAACAGCGGCTCCCTGGTGCAGAACGTCATCATCATTCCCGACACCCTCAACCTCTACGAGGCGATGGAGTACTTCAAGAACCATCGCGGCGATTTTGCGGTGGTGATGAACGAATACGCCCTGGTGGTGGGCATCGTCACCATGAATGACCTGATGAGTACCGTCATGGGGGAGTGGGCCACCCACGTGGTGGAAGAGCAGATCGTCCAGCGGGACGAGAACTCCTGGCTGGTGGACGGGGTGACCCCCATCTCCGACGTGATGCGCGCCTTCGACATCGAGGAGTTCCCGGAAAACCAGAACTACGAGACCATCGCCGGTTTCATCATGTACATGCTGCGCAAGATCCCCAAGCGCACCGACTCGGTCAAATATGCCGGTTACAAGTTCGAAGTGGTGGACATCGACAGTTACAAGATTGACCAGTTGCTGGTCACCCGGGTAGAACCTGCGAGCAATGAGAAGCCCGCTCAGGAATCCTAAAGGAGTTCGTTAGCAATCATGAAGATGAAGACTCATTCCCGTGCGCTGGCCTGTGTGGCGCTCGCCCTGGCACTGGGTGCCTGCAGCCAGAGCGCACCGCGCAAGCCGGTGACGCCTGCCAAACCCGTTACCCCCGAGCCTGCCGTGGTGGTCCCGCAGCAGGATCCCGATGCGGTGGTGCAAAGCGCCGTGGCAGAGCCCAGCCCGGTGTTCGACGAGGAGTATCACGGCCCGGATCAAGGGTCGCTTGAATCGGTCACCGCCCTGTTTGCCCGGGGTTACATCGAATCGGCCATGCGCGAGACCATGCTGGCGGCGGTGCACAGCGACTATCCGCTGCTCGGCATGCGGGACGTGCGTCTCACTGACCCTGTTGCCAAGTTCCTCACCTCGGCCCAGGCCCGCACCACGGCCCACGACTACCTCTATGCCGGGGTGCAGCGTCGGCTGGGCCGCCCGCTCAGCCCCGCCCAGTGGGAGCAAATCTGGCAGGGCTATCCCCATCAGGGCCGGGTCTCCGACTGGGTCAAGCAGACCAAGCGGGTGCTGGCCGGGCGCTGAGCCCCCTGGTTATCGGCGGCTGTGCCCGCCTTGATCCCCTGTTTCACAAGAGGCCACCCCCCGGGGTGGCCTCTTGTCGTTTCAGTGCCTGGCCAGGTGATGCCTGTGCCGGGGAGACTTCCCTTTGCCGCTATCATCCTGAGCTTGCCCGGATTTGTTCGTAGTGGATTTGACCCCATAGGTCCAGACACTTTTTCCCGCTTAGGGTTGTGATACCCGACTGCGCAGAAATTCCCGTGGTGAACGGTATCCCAAGGCGCTGTGCGGGTGGTGCTCGTTATAATGCTCAAACGCGATAGCCAAATTGCCTACCGCTGTTCGGCTATCCGGTTTTGGCATCATCTCGATATAGTCTCGCTTCATCGTCTTCACGAAGCTCTCCGCTATACCGTTACTCTGTGGGCTTCTCACTGCTGTCGTTCTGGGCTCCAACCCGATTTCTCGTGCAAACGCGCGGGTCTCATGGGCTCGATACGCCGAGCCATTATCAGTCAGCCACTCCACCGGTGATGCCGGCAACGAATCCCCAAAGCGACGTTCGACAGACCTCAGCATGACATCTTGCACAGTGTCACTATCGTAACCCCCAGTACTGGCCGCCCAGTCCAACGCTTCCCTATCGCAGCAATCCATGGCGAACGTGACACGTAGTTTTTCACCGTTATCGCAGCGAAACTCGAAGCCATCTGAGCACCACCGTCGATTGCTCTCCTTGACGGCAACACGCCCCTTATGTGCCTGCTGGGCCAATGGTGCAGCTGGTTTTCTTTCCAGCAGCAAGCCATGCTCGCGCATGACGCGATATACCCGCTTAGCGTTTACCACAGGTTGTTCTGTTGCCTCAGACTGACGCCGTAACAGCGCCCAGACCCGGCGATAGCCATAGGAGGGAAGCTCTGCCATCGCCTCCATGATACGGCCAAGTAAGGCTGCATCATCACGCTGGCGATGATGACGACCATCTTGCCAACCCGGTTTTCGATGAACACGAACGGATAGCTGCGCACGCGATACATTAAGAGCCTGGCTCACAGCACTTAATCGTCGTCCCCCGGCAACAAGGGCGCATGCGCAATCCATTTTTTTGCTCGACCATACTCCACGGCTTCTTTGAGGATCTCGTTCTCCATGGTCTTCTTCCCGAGCAGACGCTGAAGCTCTCGGATCTGCTTGATGGCAGCAGCCAACTCGGAAGCAGGAACAACATCCTCACCGGCGGTGATCGCCGTGAGAGACCCTTCTTGGAATTGCTTACGCCATTTGAAAAGCTGGTTTGCGTTGACGTCGTGCAAGCGAGCAACATGAGAGACGGTCATCCCGGGCTCAAAGGTCTGCTGCACGATGGCGATCTTTTCTTGTGGAGTCCGGCGTCGACGGCGCTCGGCCCCTGTTAACACTTCGACCATCTTCTCGTTGTGACTAGTACTGAACATAGCTCCAAGACTACCTCTTAAGTTAAGAGGGGCGAAGTGTCTGGATCTTCAAGGGGCCAATCTACGTAGCCCCCGATTGCCTCTTGTTCTACTTTGGGTCATGATATTTGGGATTTCTAGCCGTCTAGATGTTTTGATGGCTTAATGTGGTTTCACACAATAAACACCCGTCATGGCGGGGAGACGCAGAGAGACAGAGATGGACAAGCAGGATTTGTGGGTACTCGATGGCGGTATGGGCCGTGAACTGGCGCGGCGTGGTGCGCCGTTCCGTCAACCGGAGTGGTCGGCGCTGGCGTTGATGGAAGCGCCCGAGACGGTGCGCGAGGTACACCAGGCCTATGCGACGAGCGGTGCCCGGGTGATCACCACCAACAGCTATGCCCTGGTGCCCTTCCATATCGGCGAGGCGCGCTTTGCCGCCCAAGGGGAGGCACTTGCGGCTCTGGCCGGGCAACTGGCCCGAGACGTGGCCGACGAACAGGGGGGAGCCGTCAAGGTGGCCGGCTCATTGCCACCGCTCTTTGGCTCCTATCGTGCGGACCTCTATCAAGCCGAGCGGGTGAGCGAGCTGGCGACACCGCTTATCCGGGCCCTGTCACCCCATGTGGATCTCTGGCTGGCGGAGACCATGAGCCTCATCGCCGAGCCCCTGGCCCTCAAGGCCCTGCTGCCACAGGACAGCAAGCCGTTCTGGGTCTCCTTTACTCTGGAAGACGAGGCGCCGGGCTGTGAGCCCACCCTGCGCTCCGGCGAGCGGGTGGCGGATGCCGTGACCGCGTTGGCGTCGGCCGGGGTGGATGCCATCCTGTTCAACTGCTGCCAGCCCGAGGTGATTGAAGGGGCGCTCAAGGTGGCCGTCGCCGCGTTGCAGGTTCAGGGCCGCACCGACGTTCGCCTCGGCGCCTATGCCAACGCCTTCCCGCCCCAGCCCAAGGAGGCGACTGCCAATGATGGTCTGGACGAGATCCGCGGCGATCTGGGGCCGCTGGATTACCTCGGCTGGGCCGAGCGCTGGCGCAGAGCCGGGGCAAACCTCATCGGCGGCTGCTGCGGCATCGGCCCGGAACACATCGAGGCGCTGGCCAGCCGGCTGCGTTAAGGAGCGCCCATGAAAGAGAGCAAGATCGGGCTCTGGTCCCTCACTGCGCTGGTGTTCAGCTCCATGGTGGGGGCCGGCATCTTCAGCCTGCCCCAGAACATGGCCGATGTGGCGGGCGCTCGCGCCGTGCTGATCGGCTGGGCCGTCACCGGGGTCGGCATACTGGCGCTGGCCATGAGCTTCCTTTACCTGTCGCGGCTCAAACCCGAGCTCGACGGCGGCATCTACAGCTATGCCCGCGCCGGCTTTGGCGAGCTGGTGGGGTTCTTCTCCGCCTGGGGATACTGGCTCTGTGCCTCCATCGGCGTGGTGGGTTATCTGGTGATCGCCTTCGCGGCGCTGGGCAGCTTTGTCGATACGCCGGAGCGGGTCTGGTTTGGCGAGGGCAACACCTTGGCGGCCTTCATCGGCGAGTCCTGCATCCTCTGGGCGGTGCACCTGCTGGTGGCCCGAGGCGTACAGCAGGCGGCCCTGTTCAATCTGGTGGCGACCCTGGCCAAGAGCCTGCCGCTGCTGCTGTTCATCCTATTCGCCTGCTACTGGTTCGATCCGGTCACCTTTGCGGCGGATCAGGAGGGCAGCACCCTGGCGGTACCGGTCTCCGAGCAGGTGCGTAACACCATGCTCATCACCCTCTGGGTCTTCACCGGCATCGAAGGGGCAGCGGTGCTCTCGGCCCGGGCGAGAAACAAGCGGGATGTGGGCACCGCCACCGTGCTCGGCGTGGTGCTGGCGCTGCTGCTCTATGTGCTCATCTCGGTGCTGGCGCTCGGAATATTGAGCCGCCCGGAGCTTGCGGCCCTGCCCAACCCCTCCATGGCGGGACTGATGGCCCAGATGACGGGTTCCTGGGGCAAGCTGCTCATCAGCGCCGGCCTCATCGTGTCGGTGCTCGCCTCCTACGTGAGCTGGACCCTCTTCTCGGCCGAGGTGCCGTTCAGCGCGGCGCGTCACGGGGCCTTCCCGGCCATCTTCCGGCGCGAGAACCGCAACGGCACCCCCATCGCCTCGCTCTGGCTCACCAGCCTGACCGTGCAGGGCTGCTTGCTGCTGGTGTGGCTGCTTGGCAAGGGGTACACCAACCTGCTGCTCATCTCCACCTCCATGATCCTGGTGCCCTACCTGCTCATCGGCCTCTTCCTGCTCAAGCTGGTCTTCAGTGGCAAGGGTGGGCAGGGCCGCGGCCTGATGCGGGTGGTGGCGCTGGTGTCGAGCGGTTATGGTTTCTGGCTGCTCTACGCCGCCGGGGTGGAGTACCTGCTGCTGTCGCTTCTGCTCTACGGGCCGGGTCTGCTGCTGTTTCTCTACAGCCGTCGCCAGCTCGGCGCCGAACAGCGGCTCAGCGGGCGCGAACGGCTGCTGGCCGGGGTGACGCTGCTGAGCCTGATCCCCGCCGTCTGGTCGTTCGTTCACGTCTGACCCGGGGGGTGTCCCTGTCATGAAAAAGAGCGCCCCTGGGCGCTCTTTTTTTATCCTGGTCGGTGGGTCAACCGCTGGTGGGGCCCGCCGGTTTGCCAAACAGCACGGCGAGCTTTTGCCGCCAGGGGAGGCCCCGGGCCTCTTGCAGCATGTCGCGCCACTCGTGGAAGGTGAGGGTGAGCGGGTTGAAGCTGTGGATTGGCTTGGTGATGCCGAAACGGCACGGCTCGCCCAAGTCTTCTTCCACGAAGGTGCCAAACAGCCGGTCCCAGATGATGAGCACGCCGGCGAAGTTGCGATCGATGTATCTGGCGTTGCTGGCGTGGTGCACCCTGTGGTGGGAGGGGGTGTTGAAGATCCATTCAAGTTTGCCCAGCTTGCCCACCACCTGGGTGTGGACGAAGAACTGAAAACCCAGGCTCAAGAGTACGGTGGCCACCACCGCCTCGGGGGGGAAGCCGATGAGGATCATGGGGATCCAGAACAGCCACATGCCGGAGACCGGATACATCAGGCTCTGGCGAAAGGCGGTGGAGAGGTTGAGCCGCTCCGAGCTGTGGTGCACCACGTGGGAGGCCCAGAGCCAGCGCACATGGTGGCTCGCGAAGTGGAACAGCCAGTAGCAGAGATCCTGCAACAGAAAGAGCAGCAAAAGGCTCCAGAGGTTCAGTTCGATATCGAATAGTCGCCAGCCCCAGAGGGTGTCATAGAGATAGGCGATGGCAATGGCAGCCAGGGCATCGCCCCCCTGATGCATCAGTGCCAGGGTGGCATTGGCGAAGAGATCCTTCCACTGGTAGCCCGCTGTGGGATAGGCGGTGCCGTGTTTTCGCAGGTAGAGCATCTCCCAGCCGATGAAGACCAGAAAGAGAGGCGAGAGGTAGAGCAGGAGCAGTTGCACATCCATGTGAGCCATCCGGTTGGACCAGTTGGATGTCAGCATACCGGATGAATTTAAAATTTCATTAACATCCTTGCTCGTTGGCGTGGTGACAACCCGATGGCAAAAGGCTGTGGCAAGCAATGCGCCAGGGAGATGATCTGGGGGGTGAAGAAGGCAAGCATAGAAGAGGGAGCCATGGGCTCCCTCTTCGTGTTGGTGCATCGCGGGTTATAGCACCTGGCTCAGGAACTGGCGCAAGCGCGGGGAGGGGGGATTGTCGAAGAAGTCGGCGGGTTTCTCGTCCACCAGCAACTCGCCGCTTTCCATGAAGAGCACCCTGTCCGCCACTTCCCGGGCAAAGCCCATCTCGTGGGTCACCACCACCATGGTCATCCCTTCGCGGGCCAACCCCTTCATGACGTCCAGCACCTCTCCCACCATTTCGGGGTCGAGGGCGCTGGTGGGCTCGTCAAACAGCATGATGCGCGGCTGCATGGCGAGCGCCCGGGCGATGGCCACCCGCTGCTGCTGGCCGCCGGAGAGCTGGGAGGGGTAGCTCTGGGCCTTGTTGGAGAGACCGACCTTGAGCAGCAGGGCCTTGGCCCGCTCCTCAGCCTCCTGGCGAGAGAGCCCTCTCACCTTCTGAGGGGCCAGGGTGATGTTGTCCAGCACCGTCAGGTGAGGGAAGAGGTTGAAGGACTGGAACACCATGCCCACCTCTTCCCGCAGCTTGTTGACATCCCCGGGTTCGGTGAGGCTGATGCCGTCGACCACGATATTGCCATCGTTGATGGTCTCCAGCTGGTTGAGGGTGCGCAGGAAGGTGGACTTGCCCGAGCCGCTCGGCCCCACGATCACCACCACTTCCCCTTCGGCCACCTGGGTGCTGACGTTTTTCAGGGCGTGCACCTCAGTGCCGTAGAACTTCTCTACACCGGTTGCCTTGATGATGGGATCAGTTGCAGCGCGCATAGTTCACCTCCAGACGACGCACCGGGAAGGGGCAGGGAGTGCCGGTGATGGCAGAACGTTTCGACACCGATGGCGCCTTGATAACGGGATCAGTTGCTGCGCGCATATTTCACCTCCAGACGACGCACCAGGAAGGAGAGAGTGCCGGTCAGCACCAGATAGAGCAGAGCCACGGTGAACCACACCTCGAACGGGCTGAAGGTGGAGCTGACCACTTCGCGCCCCGCCTTGGTGAGATCCGTGATGGAGATGACGGAGACCAGAGAGGAGTCCTTGATGAGGTTGATGAACTGACCCGCGAGCGGTGGCAGCACCCGTTTGAAGGCCTGGGGCAGGATCACGTAGCGCATGGTCTGGGCCGAGGTCATGCCAAGGCTTCTGCCCGCTTCCATCTGCCCCTTGTGAATGGAGCTGATGCCGGCGCGCACGATCTCCGCCACGTAGGCGCCGGTGAAGACCGCGAGCGCCGCCACACCAGCGGTGAATCGGTCGAGGTTCAGCACGGTGCCGATAAAGAAATAGACGATGAAGATCTGCACCAGCAACGGGGTGCCACGGATGAGTTCCACATAGGTCACGGCCAGGTTGCGCAGGGCCGGATTGGGGGAGAGGCGGGCGAGCCCGGCCAGGGTGCCAAGCAGGATGGCGAAGATGCCCGCCACCAGGGAGAGCTTGACCGTGACCCAGGCTCCCCAGGCAATGGGGCCGGCGGTCCAGCTCAGTTGCACATCCAGGGTATCGCCGAGGAAGACGGTATCCCCTTCAGCCAGCTGGGAGCCCTTGGGAGCGATGGCCTGACGGCGGCTGGGGTCGAGATCGTCTTGCAGGAAGAGCTGTCCCTTGTCCGCGACCACGGTGCCGTCAAACTCGGCATAGTGTTTCTGTTCTGCCTGATAGGCGATGTACTGGGGAATGCGTTCCCAGCGCCAGGTGTAATCCACTGCCTGCACGGCCTTGTAGATGCCGAAAATGGCGGCCAGCACCAGCAGCAGGAAGATCCCGTGCCAGAGCAGCTGATTGGGCTGTTTTTCCATCTGTCTTGTGAGTTTGGGGTTGATCACTGTCACAACCTCTTTTGTCGTTATCGTGTGGGGAGTCTGCGTGAAGGGGCGGCATGCCGCCCCTTTGAGAGGTTATTTGAGCTGGTTCAGCCAGGCGGTGGATTCAAACCACTTCTTGTAGAGACGGTCGTAGCTGCCGTCGCCCTTGATCTGGCGCAGGTAGTTGTTGAACCAGTTGAGGGTGTCCTGATCCCCCTTGCGGATGGCCCAGGCCAGCGGCTCGAAGGTGAACGGCTTGTCGAGGTGTACCACGGCGCCCTGGTTCTGGGACGCGAAGATGGCGTTGTAGGGCAGGTCGTAGACGAAGGCATCCACCTTGCCGTTGATCACTTCCAGCTTGGCGTCATCCTGGGTTTCAAACTGCAGCAGGGTGGCCTTGGGGATCATGCGCTTGACCGCTTGCTCGCCGGTGGTGCCGAGTTTGACCGCGATCTTGTATTTGGGATCGTTGAGGTCCTGGAAGGATTTGATTTCGCCCGCCTTGTCCTTGCGAAGCACGATGGTCTGGCCGACGACGATGTAGGGATCGGCAAAGTTCACGCGCAGGTTGCGCTGGGGAGTGACGGTCATGCCGCCCATGATGACGTCGAACTTGTCGGTCAAGAGCGCGGGGATGATGCCATCCCAGGCGGTGTTGACGAACTCCACCTTCACGCCCATCTCCTTGGCGACCATCTTGGCAAGATCCACGTCAAAGCCGATGTACTGGCCCTGCTTGTTGGTCATCTCGAAGGGTTGATAGCCGGCATCGAAGCCGACCCGCAGCACACCGCGTTCCAGCACGGCATCCAGGGTGGAAGTGGGCGCGGCGTTGGCCAGCCCGCACAGCAGCAGGGTAGAAAGAATGAGTTTTTTGATCATAAATGACGTCTCTGTCGTAAATGTGGTCGGCCTTGAACCTGCTCCCGTGCGACTCCATGGCACAAGAGACTGCTGCATCCGGCAGCAGGCAAGACAGGATTATTGTCTTGGTCGGGGCAAAAGCCCCATATGAGATTCTATGAATGGTTCGTTGGATGAAAAATGTACCAAAACCTGTTTGTGCCAGAAGACTCAATAAGTTATGGAGACTTTTATCCCTCGTGGTGACTCATAAAACCACATGAAAACAACATATCTATCTAATGGCGCCGGTTCAAGTGCAAAATATCCGGCGGCCGTCTCGGTGGAAAATCCGGGCACAGACAGGGCGTTGTCCGGCCCGCTTCACGAGGAATGGGGCGTGCGAGTCGGGCAAATATTTTTGCCCGGCCCATAGGCTCCCTCTGTGTCTTGTCATGGGCTTCCCATATACTCAGCCATCCCCATTGGAAGGTTCAGGAATGGACGCCTCAATTCTGCTCAATCTGGACGTATTTACCCTGATGTTGATGGCCCTTGGGGGCTACAGCCTGGGATTCATCACCCTCTCCATCATCTGGTCGACCCACAGGGAAATACCCGGTCTCGGGCTCTGGTGGTGGTCCAGCCTCTGTGCCCTGGCGGCGCAATCGCTCTTCTTCATGCAGGCATTTGCCCCCCATATCGCGGGGATCTGGCTGGCCAACCTGCTCATCACCTTCTGCCTCGCCCTGATGCCACTCGCCATCCAGCGCTTCTTCGGGGAGCCGCCAAACTGGCGAGCATTCACCCTCTTCATGCTGGTCTACCTACTTATCCTCTGCTGGAGCGTCATCTTCAACGACAAGATGGCCCCCGGGTGCTGCTGGCCTGCCTGAGCTACATGATGGTGGGGGCGGTGATTGTCTGGCTCATCTGGCGTCATGGCTACCCTGACTATCTGCCCGCTGTGCTGGTGTTCACCGTGGTCAACATCCTGCTCTACGGTTTCAATCTGGTGCGCATGGGGGCCCTGCTCGGTGGCGAGGTGCGGGTCCTGATGGATCAGCATGCGGTCAATGTGCTCCCTTTCCTCTCCATGCTGATGGGCAACTATCTGTCGACCTTCGGGGTGCTGCTGCTCTGTACCCAGTACCGGGCCCTGGCCCTGCGTCGACAGGCCAGCCAGGATCCCCTGACCGGCCTCCTGAACCGGCGCGGCTTCATGGACCACTGCGTGACGATGGCAAGGCAGGGGGCGCTGGTGGTGCTGGATCTCGACGACTTCAAGCAGATCAACGATCGCCACGGTCACGAGACCGGGGACAGGGTGCTGGAGGCGGTGGGTCGCTATCTTGCCGGCCAGCGGGATCTGGTGGCCAGCCGCTTCGGCGGGGAGGAGTTTGTGCTGCTGTTGCCCGAGCGGGACCCCCTGGCCCAGCAGGCGCGCTGCGAGCAGATCCGCCAGGGGATAGAAACGCTGGGGCTGAAGGGGGTCCGGGTGACGGCCAGCCTGGGGTGGGCGCCCAGCGCCCGCGAATGGCACTTTGACACCCTGTTCAGCCAGGCCGATCGCGCTCTCTATCAGGCCAAGCGGGAGGGCAAGAACCGGATCTGTCAGGGGGCCTGATCCCCCGTCAGGTCATGCCCGGCCGGTGGCCCTTGGCTCCGACCGGACAAAGGCATACCGAGTCAGCTACCTGGTCGCATCAGACCAGAATGGCCGCCTAGCCGCCTGTCAGCGGTGCAGCTCCCCCGCGCGTTCCGGCTGATAGACCACTTCCAGGATCTCCACCTGGATGGTGCGACCGGCCGGCCCCGGCCAGGCGATGCTGTCACCCACCTTGAGCCCCAGCAGGGCGCTGCCCACTGGCGCCAGCACGGAGATCTTCGATTCGTCCCCCTGCACATCCTTCGGATAGACCAGCGTCAGGCAGAAGTCGTTGCCGCTGTTTTGCATCTTGAAGCGCACCGTGCTGTTCATGGTCACCACGTCCGGCGGCATGTCGGCGGGTTCGCGGATCTCGGCGCGATCCAGCTCCTCTTGCAGGGCCAGGTGCTGGGGGTGGTTGCCAAGTAGCTGTTCGATGCGATCCAGATCCAGGCTGGAGATGACGAGATGAGGCTGTTTCATAGGGTATTTCCTTATCAATGACTGAAGGGACCAGGATGACGGGCAGACTGGTCGACAAAAAACGGTGCAAGGGTAAAAAGCAGACAGCAACAGCGATGCCCCCGAGCGACTCGCGCAGCGGGGCGAGGGCGGGGGCTCAGCGGGGTGTGAGCGTACTGGAAAAAATCATGATTGCTTTCATGGAGATACCATAACCATTCTGGGGTGGTTTGGCAATTGGGCTGACTTTCTCATCAGGGAGCCTGGTAATCGTACTGGTGCAGGATGCGCGCGAGACTGCCATCCTCCCTCATTTCCTGAATGACCCGGCGCCAGCGCAGCGCCTCGCTGCGGGAGAAGCGGGGGCTGGCGGCCAAGTAGAGGGTGCTCTGCTGCAAGGTCTCGCCCCGCACCAGATCCGGGAGCGGCAGACCCGCCCGCTGCTGGTTGTAACGGGCGGTGTTCCAGGCCACCGCCCATGCCTGGATGCGGCCGCGCGCCAGCTTGCTGGCGTTGCTGACCTCCTCGGTGACCAGCTCCCGGGTCACCCCTGTCAGCGGCTGGATCAGGCTCTGGCTATGGGAGCCACGCATCACGCCAACGGTGAGACCTGGCAGTGTCTTCATGGAGAGCGGCGCTGGATGGTGACGGCGATGGCTGACCAGCACGAAGGCCTCCTCCAGCAGGGGGGCAATCCAGAGAAACAGTGGTTCGCGCTGGGGATTTCGGGCCGGGGGCAACAACAGGACATCCGGGCGGTGGCTGGCCTGGCTGAGGGCGCGAGCCAGCGGCATCAACTCGATCTCGAGCGGTTCCCCGAGGCGGCGGGCAGCCTCCTCCAGCACCTCGATGGCCATGCCGCTCGGCGCACCCTGCTGGGCGCGGATCACATAGGGGGGAATGTCCGCGGCCACGACGACCACGGCACGGGCCGAAAAGGCGCAGACGATCAGAGGGGAGAGCAGCAGAAGCAGAGTAACAAGGCGCATGGATGTTCGGGTCCGGGATGAGTACAGAGAGTGTAACATCCCGTTACGCCATGTCAGCCAGGCGATTGCAGCCTGGGGGGATCAGTCGAAGAAATCCCGCAGATCAAGGGTCTGGTACCCTGCCAGTTGCTGCCAGGGGAGGGTCTTTGGCAGCGGCTTGAGCGTCACCTCCATCCGGTAGCTGCGATAACCGTCGAGGCTTGCCGACTCCACCACCAGGGGCAACTGCCAGCGGCTCGACCAGAGGATGCGGGTACGCTGGCGACCTTCGCGGGTCTCATACCAGTTCGCCTGGTCGGGGGCGGCCTCATCCAGCGGTGTCATTCCCTCTAACAGGGAAGGGTTGATGAGGTGGCGGATCCGCGCCCACTCCGGTTTGAAGGCCACCTGGCCGTACTCCTCCTGCGGTACCTCCACCAGCTGGTTGTGCCAGGCATCGGCGTAGCGCAACTGGAGTGCGTCTCCCTCGCTGCGGGTGACCCAGCGTGCCGCCATCTGGTGAGTGAAGTGTTTGTGGCCGGGGCGGGCATCATGGGTGGCGTGATAGGCACGGGCCAGGGGAACGGGAATGAGCCGCTGGCTCCACACCTGGTCACCGACCCGCAGCCACTTCTCCTGCCACTGGCTCTCCCGGGTGATGCCGTCGCTGCCGGTCACCCTGTCCACGTAGCGGATGCGGGCGGCCAGATCGGGCACCTCGTCGGCCAGGAGGGGGAAGGAGAGGGCGCTGCCCAGCAGCCATAAAGAAAGCAGATATTTCATCATCGTCTCTCGCTCGACGGAAAAGGTGCCCGGCGAGGTGCCGGGCCCCTTTATCACAGGCCGAGGGCCTCCCTGAGCTTGCCGAACACCCGGGTGTTGTCGAGGGTGCCCTTGAACTGGCTGCTGCCTGCGCCGCCCGCGAACAGCATCACATCTCCGCCGCCGTGAGTCTCGGAGCCGAGCTTGACCCCGGTCTCCTGCAGGTAGTCATCCGCCATCACCTCATCGCTGGTGAGGGTGGGACGCTGGTCCTGGCGGTTGGGGCCGTTGCCGAATACCAGGGTAGTGAACGGCTTGCCGTCCGCGTCGTTCTGGGTCGAGCCATCGGCGTTCTTGACCAGATCCAGCACCTTGTTGCCCTTGGCTGAATAGCCGTTGATGGTCATGGTGTGGTCGTGGTCGGCGGTGACCACGATCAGGGTATCGCTCAAATCCACTTTGCCGAGGGCCGTCTTGACCGCCTCGTCCAGCGCCACCGCATCGGTCAGGGATCGCTTGGCGTTGGTGGCATGCAGGGCGTGGTCGATACGTCCCCCCTCCACCATCAGGAAGTAGCCCTGGCTGTTCTGGCTGAGCAGATCGATCGCCTTGGCGGTCATCTCGGAGAGGGACGGCTGGGTACTGGCCGCCCCCTTGGCGACGCGGTCCAGTTCGTAGTCGAGGTGGGACTTGGTGCTGAACAGCCCCAGCACCTTGCCCGAGTTGACAGCAGAGAGCTCATCCTTGGTGGTGACATAGCGGTAGCCCCGGGCGGTCAGCTCGGCGGTGAGATCCCGGCCGTCGGCCCGGCCGCCCTTGTTGCTGGCGCTGTAGGGCGTCCAGTGGTTGGCGCCGCCCCCCATCAGCACATCGACCCCATCCCCCAGCGCCTGGTTGAAGCCGGCGCCGCCCGGTACCGCCTGCTCGGCGATGGCGTAGGCCGCATCCCGGTGGCAGATATGGGAATAGGTCGCCGCCGGGGTGGCATGGGTGAGCTCCGTGGTCGTGACGGCTCCCACCGACTTGCCGGCTGCCTTGGCCAGCTCGAGAATGGTGGGCACCGGGCTTCCGTTGTCGCTGGTGCAGTTGTTGATGCCCTTGTTGCCGTTGGCATCCTTGGACGGTGCCACGGCCCTGGTGTCGCTGCTCATGGCGATCACCTCGTTGTTCATCTTGACGCCGGTGGTGTAGGCCGCCATGGAGGGGGCGGAGTCCGTGGTCTGGGCATCGTGGGAGAAGGTCTTGATGCGCGCGCTCTGGGGCAGTTTCATCATCTCGAGATCCCCCTCTTCCCCCACCTTGAACAGGCGGGTGGCGGTGAGCACGGTGGGACCCATGCCGTCACCGATAAAGAGGATGACGTTCTTGGCATCGGCGGCGTGCGCCTGGGAGAGGCCGCCAAGCGTGCCGAGCAGGGCGGTGCAGACCAGCGTCTTTTTCATGGTGATGTTCATCCTGATAATCCCTTACAGCTTGGCCGCAGCCTTGATCTTGCCGAACACGGCGGTGTTGTCGAGAGAGCCGTGGAAGCGCTCCGCCCCCTGGCCGATGGCGCCGAGGAAGACATCGGTACCGCCGTGGGTCTCGTTGCCTATCTCGCCCACCTTGACCACCACCTCCTGGTGATAGTCGTCGGCGGAGACGGTGGCGTCGTCGAGGGCCGCCACGCTGCTGCGCGGGCCATCCACTCGGTTGTAGC
Source organism: Aeromonas sp. ASNIH7 (assembly GCF_002903485.1). Classification (NCBI taxonomy): domain Bacteria; kingdom Pseudomonadati; phylum Pseudomonadota; class Gammaproteobacteria; order Aeromonadales; family Aeromonadaceae; genus Aeromonas; species Aeromonas sp. ASNIH7. Next base: position 329,150 of record NZ_CP026226.1, on the reverse strand, counting down.
CGTTGCCAAAGCCGATGATGGTGTAGGGCATGCCATCGCTATCCTTGCTCGGCTCGCCGGTCTCGTAGTTTTTCACCAGCCCGAGCACGCCCGCATTGCCTGCCGTGGTCTTGCCGGTGCGCTTGGCGTACCCGTTGAGCACAAGCGTGTGGTCATGGTCGGCGGTGACCACGATCAGGGTGTTTTTCAGCTCGGGATCGGTTTTCTTCACTTCATTGATGGCGGCCAGGATGGCGTTGTCGAAGGCGAGGGTATCCTGCAGGGCGCGCTTGGCGTTGGTGTCGTGCAGGGCGTGGTCGATACGCCCCCCTTCCACCATCAGGAAGTAGCCCTTCTCTTTGCCCTTGAGCTGCTTGATGGCAGCCAGGGTCATCTGGGCCAGTGACGGCTCGCTGGCGGGCCGGTCCAGGTCATATTTCATGTGGCTTGAGCCAAACAGGCCCAGCAGCGGCTTGCTCGCATCGGCCTGGTTCAGCTCGTCCAGGGTGGCGGCAAACTGATAGCCCTTCGCCTTCATCTCGTCGATGAGGTTGCGGCCATCGGTCCGCTTGCCCTTGTCGGCACTGGGCAGGAAGAAGCTGCTGCCGCCCCCGAGCACCACATCCAGCCCCTCCTTCAGGGCGCTGTTGTAACCGCTGCCCCCCGGCACCATCTGGACGGCGATATCAGCCTCCAGATCCCGGTTGCAGATATGGGCATAGGTGGCGGCCGGGGTGGCGTGGGTGACCCGGGTGGTGGTGACCACGCCGGTGCCACGGCCATCGGCCTTGGCCAGCTCCAGCAGGGTGGTCACCGCTTTGCCGCCGCTCTGGCTGCAATCGCTCTCCTGGGTGGCGTCGCTGTCCATGCTGATGACGCCGTTGTTGCTCTTGACCCCGGTCATGTAGGCCGCCATGGAGGGGGCCGAGTCGGTCACCTGGGCATCGTGGGAGAAGGTCTTGATGAAAGCCGTTTCCGGCAGGGTGTCGATGGTGAGGCTGCCCTCTTCGCCGACGCCATAGATCCGGGAGGCGGTGAGGGTGTTGAGACCCATGCCGTCGCCGAGGAAAAAGATCACGTTCTTGGCGCTGGGTTCCGGGGTGTTGCTGTCGTTGTTGGAGTTGCAGCCGGCGGCCAGGGCGGCGCCTATCATCACTGCAAGTCCTGCCATCTTTCTCATTGGGGTTCGCTCCTTGTGAAACCTGAGCGCAGCCTAGAGGGGGCAGATGACACTTTTAGTGAAGAGAGATGACAATGCGGTGAAAGCGCCTTGTAAATGTTATCTTATATCAATGGGTTATGTTGATTGTGTTCTGCCACTCACCTCCCGGTGGCGTGGCGGGCATCCGGCCACCCGGGTGACAACACCCGGCCAGAATAGCCTGTCAAATCGGGGCCGCAGCAGGTAAAATGCGCCCCCTTGCGATGAGTGCCAGCGGTCTGGCGCATCACCACGCACCCGCAACCCCGAGCGCCCGCAGCCCCGAGAGGGGACCGCATGCCAATGAGAGAGTAACGGATATGTCCATCAACTGGTTCCCCGGCCACATGCACAAGGCCCGCAAAGAGATTGCAGAGGTCATGCCCCAGGTCGATGTCATCATCGAGATGCTCGACGCCCGCATCCCCTTCTCCAGCGAGAACCCCCTGGTGCCGGAGCTGCGTGGGGAGACGCCGGTGATCAAGGTGCTCAACAAGGCAGACCTTGCCGACCCCGAGATCACCGCGCTGTGGGTGGCCCACATGGAGCAGGAGAAGGGGATCAAGGCACTGCCCCTGACCCAGCAGGAGCCGGAGAAAATCAAGCAGTTGCTGACCCTGTGCCACGAGATGCTGCCGGAGCGCAACTTCGAGCTGCGCGGGGTGCGCGCCATGATCATGGGCATCCCCAACGTGGGCAAGTCCACCCTGATCAACACCCTGGCGGGGCGCATCATCGCCAAGACCGGCAACGAGGCGGGGGTGACCAAGTCCCAGCAGCGGATCAAGCTCGACAACCACGTCATCCTGACGGACACCCCTGGCTTCCTGTGGCCCAAGCTCAACCCGCCCTCCTGCGGTTATCGACTGGCGATCACGGCGGCCATCAAGGATACCGTCTTCGATTACGCCGACATCGCCATGTTTGCCGCCGACTACTTCATCAAGGCCTATCCGGAGCGCATCAAGGCACGCTACCAGCTGAGCGAGCTGCCGGAGACCGAGATCGAGCTGCTGGATCTCATTGCCCGTCAGCGCGGCTTCATGCGCAAGGGGGGCTTGCGGATCTGCACAAGGCCTCGGAAATCCTGGTCAATGAATTCCGGTCCGGCATGCTGGGGCGGATCTCCCTGGAGACGCCAGAGATGGTGAGCGTCGAGATAGTGGAAGCCCAGGCCGAGGCTGAGCAGAAAGCCAGGGAGAAGGCGGAGCGGGAAGAGGAGCGCCAGGCCCGGGCTCGTCGCAAGTACGCCAAGAAGCGCCAGCGCTGACCGGCGTTGTGCACGATAGGTTGTGCTTGTCAGAAAGAAGAGGCGGCCCAGAGTCGCCTCTTCTGGTCATGGCGCTCTGGCGTGAGGGAGGCACAGGGTCGATATTCAACCGCCCGGTTCCCCTTATCATGACCAAGGTGCCGGCCAATCAAGGGGATGAGGCTCCCGTCAGGGGAGGGCCGTGCCGCGTTGCCATCACGGTGGGCAGAAAAACCTTGCGACCCGGCCTCAGTGCCGATTGACAAAGGCACAGGCGGTGGCATGATGCGCTCGCATTTTGCCTCTCCCCACGGTTCTATCCATGACCACATACTCCCGCCCGGTGCTGCTCCTGCTCTGTGGCCTGCTGTTGCTGACCCTGGCCATCGCGGTATTGAATACCCTGGTGCCGCTCTGGCTCGCCCATGAGCATCTGCCCACCTGGCAGGTCGGCATGGTCGGCTCCTCCTATTTCACCGGCAACCTGCTGGGAACCCTGCTGGCGGGCAGACTCATCGCCCGCTGCGGCTTCAATCGCAGTTACTACCTGGCCAGTGCGCTCTTTGCCGCAGGCTGCGTCGGGCTCGGCATTACCCTGGCGTTCTGGAGCTGGCTCGCCTGGCGATTCATCGCCGGGGTCGGCTGCGCCATGATCTGGGTGGTGGTGGAGAGCGCGCTGATGTGCAGCGGCAACGCCCGCAATCGAGGGCGCCTGCTGGCCGCCTACATGATGGTCTATTACGTGGGCACCGTGCTTGGGCAACTGCTGGTGAGCAAGGTACCGACGTCGCTGATGGCGGTGCTGCCCTGGGTGACCGCCCTGGTGTTGACGGCCATGCTGCCGCTCTTGTTCACCCGCATCGCCAGTCCGTCAGGCAACCTTCAGGCCAGGACTCCGGTCTGGCCGATGCTGCGCCTGCGTCAGGCGCGTCTGGGGGTGAACGGCTGCATCCTCTCCGGCATCGTGCTGGGGGTGCTTTATGGTCTGATGCCGCTCTATCTGAACCACCAGGGGGTGAGCGACGGGGCCATCGGCTACTGGATGGCGGTGATGGTGAGCGCCGGCATCCTGGGGCAATGGCCGGTGGGGCGTCTGGCGGATCGTTTCGGGCGCCTGCCGGTGCTGCGGGTACAGGTGCTAGTGGTGATCCTGGGGGCCATGGCGATGCTCGGCAACGCGGCCATGGGACCGACGCTGTTCATTCTGGGGGCCGCGGGCTTCACGCTCTATCCGGTGGCCATGGCCTGGGCCTGCGAGAAGGTCGAGCAGCATCAACTGGTGGCCATGAACCAGGCGCTGCTGCTGAGCTACACCATCGGCAGCCTGCTCGGGCCGACCCTGACGGCGCTCCTGATGCAGCACTACTCGGATCATCTGCTGTTCATGGTGATTGCCGGGGTCTCCCTTGTCTATCTGCTGATGCTGCTGCGCAAGATGGGCGAGCACCCGACGCCAATGGCCCATGCCTGAGGGCAGACGGCGTCATCATCCCTGCGCACTGGATATAGAAGAGGCGACCCAAGGGTCGCCTTTTTTCGTCATGGGCCGGGTGGTGCCGCTCAACCAAACCGGTGCCTTGCTGCTTCAAAGAGCGAGAGGTGCAGCGGGATCAACTGCTGCCAGTCTCGCCGGTAACCCCCTCCCGGTACGGCGGTGATGGGCAGCCCGTGGCGAAGCGCAGAGTCAAAGACCATGGCATCGCGCTGGCGCACGCCGGAGTCGCTCAGGGAGAGGTAGCCTAGCTCGTCGTCCCGGTGCACATCCACCCCGGCCTGATAGAGGATGAAGTCAGGGGCGTAGAGGCGATGAGCCAGGGCGAGGGCCTGGTCCAGGGTCTCGAGATAGGCGTCGTCCTCCATGCCGCTTGGCAGGGGAAAGTCCAGATGGGAGGCCGGCTTGTGACGGGGGAAGTTGTGTTCCCCGTGCAGGGAGAGGGTGATGATGTCGCGGCTGCCCGTGCACAGGGCGGCGCTGCCATCCCCCTGATGGACATCGAGATCAACGATCAGTACCCGCTCGCAGAGTCCCTCGTCCAGGCAGGTTCGTGCCGCGATCACCAGATCGTTGAAGAGGCAGAAGCCGCTGCCAAACCCCCGGTGTGCGTGGTGGTAGCCGCCGGAAATCTGCAGTCCGCAGCCCTGCGCAAGGGCGTGGCGGCTGGCGGCCAGGGTGGCGCCGACCGAGTGCAGGGTACGTTCAATCAGCAGGGGAGACCAGGGAAAGCCGAGCCGGCGAATGGCTCCTTCATCGAGGGTACCGGTGAGGGCGGCCTGTACATAGGCCGCATCGTGCACCTTCTCTATCTGCTCACGGTTGGCAGGGGTGGCCTGTGCCAGCGGATAGTCGAGGGCGACGAGGCGTTCAAACAGCGCCTGGTACTTGGCCAGGGGGAAGCGGTGACGCTCGGGCAGCCTCAAGGCGGAGTAGTGGGGGTGATAGAAGATGCGCAGTGACATGAAGCATCGGCCATGAACGGGTATGAAAAAGGGGAGCCAGGCTCCCCTCGATGCAGGCGTGCGATGCGCCTTACTGCTGCTGGATCACCCAGATCTGGAAGGCTTTGCGGGTCTCCGCATCGGCCTTGTTGTACCAGCTCTGCAGCTGGGTCAGGGCTTCCGGATTGCTCATGGCCTTGCTCGGGGCCACTTCGGCCGGTGCGCTGGCGGCGGCCATCACTGCGGCGCTGGAGATGGCGACGGTCTTGGGCTGGTTGAAGGCCTTGCCCATATTGATCAGCTCCTGCTGATAGTCGCGGGTCAGCTGGAAGCCACCCACGGTCGGCATGACGAACTGCTCGCTCTCGACGGTCTGGCCGCTGGCCTTGTCCTTGAGGACCACTTTCTGATCTTTCAGGAAGGCCTTGGCTTCCGCTTCGTTGCGGGGCTTCTTGTAGTCCAGCACCAGGGTCTGGTTGTCGGCGGCGGTGAAGTTGATCACCAGGGGCTCGGCGGTCACCAGCTTGATTTCGCTACGGTTGGAGTAGTTGCCCTCGAAGGCCACCACCATCTGGTGCTTGCCGGCGCTGATGGGGAAGCTGCTGGTCTTTTCGAGCAGCTTGGGGTTGATGGACTCCCCATCGATGAGCTGGACCACATAGGGATTGGTTATTTCCAGTTGGCTATTAGCCAGGGCGCTACCTGCCCACAACAGACCAGCCAGGGCCGGCACCAGAACAGTCAGTTTCATTTCATCTCCTTGAACAGTCAGGCGATTGCCCACTGAAAAATAGGGGTTCATTTTTGCAGGTTTGCCCTGGAGCGGCAATAGCCGTTTATGGCGCGGTCCTGCCGACGGGAGAGCCGATCCTACTCGATTCGCCGGGTGAAAGGAGGCAGGGCGTCCAGCAGCCCCTTGCCGTAGCGTTTGGTCAACAGACGCCGGTCGAGAATGGTCACGCGCCCCCGATCCGCCTCTTTTCGGATGAGGCGGCCACAGGCCTGGATGAGCTTGCGCGACGCCTCCGGTACCGTCAGTTGCAGGAAGGGGTTGCCGCCGCGCTGCTCTATCCACTCGGCAGTGGCCTCTTCCACCGGCGAGTTCGGCACCGCAAAGGGCAGCTTGGTGATCACCAGGTTGGTGAGGTAGTGCCCCGGCAGATCCAGCCCCTCGGAGAAACTGCCGGTGCCAAAGAGGATGCTGGCCTGGCCGCCGTCGCACTTCTGTTTGTGCAAGAGGAGCAGGGCACTGCGCGACGCTTCCCCCTGCACCAGCAACGACATCCCCTTGGCCCTGAGCCCCGCCGCCACCTCGTTCATCTGCCGGTAGGAGGAGAAGAGCACCAGGCTCGCCTCCTTGCCTGCCAGCAGGCGGGGCAGGGTGTCGATCAGTTCCTGGGTAAAGGCGGGGGCGCTCGGTTCATTAGTCATCCTGGGCAGATAGAGCTCGGCCTTGTGGTAGTCGAAGGGGGAGCGCAGCCGCAGATAGCGGGTGCCATCGTGCTCCTTGAGCCCCACCTGGTGGCGGAAATAGCTGAAGGAGGAGAGGGCGGTGAGGGTGGCAGAGACCAGTACGGCCCCGAGGCAGCGGGACCAGAGCCACTCCTCCAGCAGATAGCCTACCTCGATGGGGGAGGCGTGCAGCCAGATGTCCCCGTCCTCGCTCCTGGCCATCCAGCGGGCGAGCGGTGTCTTGCCGGCGGGCACGTGGCGGCTCAGCATCTCCCAGAGGGCGCAGAAGCTCTCGAGCCGTTGCAAGTGAAAACCGCTCTCCGCCAGCAGGGGCTCGGCCTCCTTGCGGCGGATCTCGCCATCTTTGAGCGCCTCGCCGATGGCTCCCTGCATCCTGTCCAGCGCCCGCAGCGCCTTCTTGCTCGCCTCCTTGAGGTTTTCCGCCAGCATGGGCAGGGGATCCGGCAGCACCCCATCGGCGAATCTGTGGTGGGGCTCGCCGCCAAAGAGGTGGTCATTGCTGATGAGCCACTGCTCGAGGGCCTTGAGATCCGGCTGGAGAGAGGCCAGGGCATCCTGCAGCTTCAGCTGGGGATCGAGCAGGCTCTCCTTGTTGAGGGCCCGCGCCAGCTTGCCGGCACTTTGCACCAGCTTCTCCAGCCAGCGGCGGGAGCCCTTGATGCTGGCGCTCGCTGCGCCGTGATCCCGGGCGATGGTCGGCAGGTGGTGAGCCTCATCCAGCACATAGATGCACTCGTCGGGGGGAGGCAGGATGATGCCGCCCCCCATGGTGAGGTCGGAGAGCAGCAGGGCATGGTTGACCACCAGCACGTCGGCGGCGTCCATGTCGTTGCGGGCACGGTGGAAGGGGCAGTGCTGGTGGTGGCTGAGCGCCTTGTTGCAGGTGTGGCGATCGGCGGCGATACGATCCCAGCAAGGGTCCGTAATGGGTTTGGGCCAGTTGTCCCGATCGCCGTCCCACTTGCCCCCCGTGTAAGCCTGCCATAGCGCCTCATAGCACGCCTTGTCGGAGTCTGACGGCTTGTGCTTGCTTAAACTCCCGAAGTCGAGCTCGAAGTTGGCCATGTCGATGCCGCTCGCCGCCTGCTCCAGCAGGTGTTCGCAGCAGTAACGCTGGCGCCCCTTGACCAGCATGAAGCGAAACGGCAGCTCGCTGTGGCGGTGATAAAAGGGGAGATCCTTGTGGATGAGCTGCTCCTGCAGGGCCACGGTGGCGGTGGAGATCACCAGCTTCTTCTGGGTGAGGCGTGCCACCGGGATGGCGCCCTGGGCATAGGAGAGGGATTTGCCGATGCCGGTGCCGGCCTCTGCCACCAGGATGCGGCGACTCCTGTCATATTCTCCCGTCAGGGTCTTGGCGATTTCGGCCACCAGAAAGTTCTGCTCCTTGCGCGGCACAAAACCGGGTAAACCATCGGCAATCTGGCGATAGGTATTGCGGATGGTGGCTTTGAGGCGAGTCGATAGCATAAAGAAGGTGTGGCCGTGTCGGTGTGGATGGCAACAGGATACCCGCAACAGGCGGCCCGGGTCGAGGCAGGGGAGAAGCAGTCGGGTCAGCCCCGGCTTTGCACATATGTTATGAGGGAACAGGGGGTTGCAATAAACCACCAAAAAAGAGGGATTCAGGCAGAGAGTATCGCTGTAAACGTTTTCCCTGATGGGGCAAACATTGTGAGATTCAGCTCACAAATTTTTCCCTGTGACTATGGTTTTCATAAAAAGTTCCAAGTTTTTTCATTGCGGATTCGAAAACCCGGTGATAGTCTCGGCGCCATAGTGATGCAAAGAACATCGCTAACACAGGGAATAACAAGGACTTAGTGTTTAATTACAGTAGGCATTGGAAACTATGAAAAAGACAATTCTGGCTATTGCTATCCCGGCTCTGTTCGCATCCGCAGCCAACGCTGCTGTCGTTTACGACAAAGACGGCACCTCTTTTGATATCTACGGCCGTGTTCAGGCTAACTACTACGGTGACAGTGATAACCCCAATCCTCTCACTCAAGCTGATACACAGGGTGATGCAGAGCTGATCGGTACCTCCCGTCTGGGTTGGTCCGGTAAAGTTGCGCTGAACAACACCTGGTCCGCTATCGCCAAGACCGAGTGGCAAGTAGCTGCCGAAAACTCTGACGACTCCAAATTTAAGTCTCGTCATATCTATGCTGGTTTTGATGGCACCCAGTACGGCAAGATCATCTTCGGCCAGACCGACACCGCGTTCTACGACGTGCTGGAAGCAACCGATATCTTCAACGAGTGGGGCAGCTACGGTAACTTCTACGACGGTCGTCAAGAAGGCCAGATCATCTACTCCAACAGCTTCGGTGGCTTCAAGGGCAAACTGTCCTACCAGACCAATGACAATGAAGCCGTCAAAGTGGCTGATGTTGGTGGTAACTCCTTCACTACCGAATTCCCTGGCATCAAGCGCAACTACGGTTACGCAGCTGCCGCCGGTTACGACTTTGACTTCGGTCTGGGCCTGAACGCCGGTTATGCTTACTCCGACCTCGAGAGCACCACCAATACCAACACTGGTGAGAAGTCCGAGTGGGCTCTGGGCGCACACTACGCCATCAACGGCTTCTACTTCGCTGGTGTTTACACCGAAGGCGATCTGAAGAACGACACCACTGGCTACAAGGGTGAAGGTCGTGGCTACGAGCTGGCTGCTTCCTATAACGTTGATGCCTGGACCTTCCTGGCTGGTTACAACTTCAAGGAAGGCAAGGACAACACTGCTGGTTCTTCCTACGAAGACATGGTTGACGAAACCCTGCTGGGCGTACAGTACGCTTTCACTTCCAAGCTGAAAGCCTACACCGAGTACAAAATCCAGGGTATCGACAAGATGGACGACGAGTTCACTGTTGCCCTGCAATACAACTTCTAATCTAGCCTCTGCGCTGATTTAGTTGATGAACGGCCAAGCTCGCTTGGCCGTTCTGTTTTTTGGCCCCTTCACCACTTTTCGTCCTCTGGCCCTGCGCCATATCACGTTGTCTTCCTTGCCCCCTTGGTTCTCCTCTGGTAAATCGCTAGATTATTCAATTTGTTGAAGCAGATTGGCCGACAGGGAAGGATGCCTTTGATCGATTTCACCCACCCCGAGTGGCGCGCGCTGGCACAGCAGTTGCTGAGCGGCGGCTCCCAGGCTGTTCGCGGTCGTCAATGGCAGCCGCTCATCGGCATGCTTCGGGACAACCAGTTGCTGCTGGCCCTTGGCAATCATCACTATGAGCTCACCCCTGCCGGGCACCGCTATCTGACCCGGGAGCTGATGCTGGCGAAGATGGCCAGTGCCCCGCCGGAACCCGAGGAGTGGCTGCAATCCCACGGCTGGCAACTGGGGGAGAGGGTCAACGAGCGGGTGCTGGCGGCCCTGTATCGCAAGGGGGAGGGTCATTTCAGCCCCATCGAGCAGATCGACTTCGAAGACAAGGGGATCCGGCTTTGCAGTGATCTGCCCCTTCGTCTGCGGGCCGCACGGCCGTTCAGCCTGTTTCTCAGCGGCGGCACCCTGCTGGATGCCGCCCCCTGGCTCCAGACCCTGGGGGAGGTGGCGCTGCCAGCCCGCACCCTGGCGCAGCTTGGCAAGATCCTCTGGGGAGAGGGGGAGATACAGCGGGTGATCACAACCGATGCCGTCGGCGCCTTCGCCGAGTTGCCACTGCCCGCCGACGCCCTGCTGGTCTGGTATCCCGCCGAGGATCCCGGCACGCTGGAGCCCCTGATCGCCGCCTTGCCGCACCAGACCCTCTGGAGCCACCTCACCGCCCTGGATCCGGCCGGGGTCGACAGAGTACTGGCATTGGCCCAGCGGTTGGGGAGACCGGCGAGCTGGTGGTTGCCCCGGGATCTGGTGCCCATCAAGGCGGCTTACGGGGTTCCCCTGGGGGATGGCCGGCCCTGGGAGCCGAGCCGTATCCCCCGTGCGCTGCTGGCGCAGTGCAATGATCTGGTGGAGTCGAATCGGGGTCTGTCGGTCGAGGTGTGTGCCCTGGCACCGGATTGGCACGGGATTGGTTGAGGCGGCGCCGAGAAAGCGGTTTTCCCCTATGGAAGGCAGTGGTATAAAGAGCTGACGAAGCGCTCCCTGGACGGGCGCTTTTGTTTGCCAACCTACTTTGCCAGCCAACGAACTCAACGGACTACAGGGAATACCATGTTTGAAAAGGTTGTTGCCGCCCCAGCGGATCCGATCCTGGGCCTGACCGAAGCCTTCCGTGCCGACACTCGCAGCCACAAGATCAATCTGGGGGTCGGTATCTACAAGGATGAGACCGGTGCCACTCCTATCCTTCACTGCGTCAAGCAAGCCGAGCAGAAGCTCTTGACCGACGAGAAGACCAAGAACTACCTCGGTATCGAAGGCAATATCGAATACGGCCGCATCGTGCAGCAACTGCTGTTCGGCCGTGATGCCGCCCTGGTGACCAGCGGCCGCGCCAAGACAGCGCAGGCGCCGGGCGGTACCGGTGCCCTGCGCATCGCCGCCGAGTTCGTGGTACGCAACAATCTCGCCAAGACCATCTGGATCTCCGATCCCACCTGGGCGAACCACGTCAGCGTGTTCCAGGCGGCCGGTTTGACCGTCAAGTGGTACAAGTACTACGACGCCGCCACCAAGGGGCTCGACTTCGCCGCCATGCAGGCCTCCCTGTCTGACGCGCAGGCGGGGGATCTGGTGCTGCTGCACGGCTGCTGCCACAACCCGACCGGTATCGACCCCACCACCGAGCAGTGGCGTGCCCTGGCCAGTCAGAGTGCTGCCGCCGGCTGGCTGCCGCTCTTTGACTTCGCCTATCAGGGCTTCGCCCGGGGTATCGAAGAGGATGCCGAAGGCCTTCGCATCTTCGCCGAGTGCCACGACGAGCTGCTGGTGGCAAGCTCGTTCTCCAAGAACTTCGGCCTCTACAACGAGCGGGTCGGCGCCTTCACCCTGGTCTGCGCGACCAAGGCGGTGGCCGACGTCGCCTTCACCCAGGTGAAGACCGTCATTCGTGCCAACTACTCCAACCCGCCGTCACACGGCGCCGCCGTTGTCACCACCGTGGTGAGCGACCCGGCCCTCTATGCGGAGTGGGTGGAAGAAGTGGCCGCCATGCGGGTGCGCATTCGCGAGATGCGTGAGCTGCTGGTGGAGAAGCTGGCCGAGCGGGGGGTGAACCAGGATTTCAGTTTCATCCGCGAACAGAACGGCATGTTCTCCTTCTCCGGTCTCTCCAAGGATCAGGTGGAGCGCCTCAAGAGCGAATTCGCCATCTACATCGTCGGCTCCGGCCGGATCAGCGTGGCAGGCATCACCCGCGCCAACATTGATCCCCTCTGCGACGCCATCGCCAAGGTGTTGTAAGAGAGAAGCATCTGCGCCAAGCGCCTTGCTTCAGCCATAAAAAGCCCGCCGACACGGCGGGCTTTTTCATTTTCCGGCATCAGCGGCGCCGCTTGCTGCTCCCCAGCAGGGAGCCGAGCACCCCGCGCATAAGCTGGCGTCCCACCTCGTTGCCGAGGGTGCGGGCCACGCTCTTGGCGGCGGTCTGCACCACCCCGTCATGCTGGCCACCACGGGGGCCGGTGCGACCGAACAGGATGCCATTCAAGGCATCCAGCAGACCGCCGCCCTGGTCGGTCTGTGGGGAAGCGGTCTCGTCATCGGCGGCGGGCGATGCCTCCTGAAGCCGCTCGAACGCGGACTCCCTGTCCTCCTGGGTGTCGTATCTGCCGTAGAGCAATGAGCCCTGAATAAGCGCCTGGCGCTCGGCCGCGCTCAGGGGGCCGATGCGGCTGGCCGGGGGCGCGATGAAGGCGCGCTCCACCACGCTGGGCCGCCCCTTCTCGTCGAGCAGGGAGATGAGCGCTTCCCCGACCCCCAGTTCAGTGATGGCTCCGGCGGCGTCGAAGGCAGGGTTGGCCCGCAGGGTGTTGGCGGCGATGCGTACCGCCTTCTGATCGCTCGGGGTGAAGGCGCGCAGGGCGTGCTGCACCCGGTTGCCAAGCTGCCCCAGCACGCTGTCGGGGATGTCGGCCGGACTCTGGGTCACGAAATAGACGCCCACCCCCTTGGAGCGGATGAGGCGCACCACCAGCTCAATTTTCTCCAGCAGTGCCCTGGGCGCATCCTTGAACAGCAGGTGGGCCTCGTCGAAGAAGAACACCAGCACGGGCTTTTCCGGATCCCCTATCTCGGGCAACTGTTCGAACAGCTCGGAGAGCAGCCAGAGCAGGAAGCAGGCATAGAGGCGGCTGGACTGGGTGAGCTTGCCGGCGGCCAGCACATTGATATGGCCGTGGCCTGCCCCGTCAGTCTGCATCAGATCCTGGATGTCCAGCATGGGCTCGCCGAAGAAGTGATTGCCGCCCGCGCTCTCCAGGGTGAGGAGGTTGCGCAGGATGGCGCCGATGGAGGCGGTCGACACATTGCCGTAGCGGGTGGTGAGGGTCTTGGCGTGCTCCCCCGCAAACTGCACCATGGCCCGCAGGTCTTTCAGATCGAGCAGCAGCAACCCCTCGTCGTCCGCCACCTTGAACACCAGCTCCAGCACCCCGCTCTGGGTGTCGTTGAGGCCGAGCAGGCGTGCAAGCAACAGAGGCCCCATGTCGGAGACGGTGGCCCGCACCGGGTGGCCCTCTTCGGCGAAGAGATCCCAGAACAGGGTGGGGCTGGCGGCAAAGTCGGGTGCCTGAAGGCCGAGCTGGGCCAGACGGGCATCCAGCTTGGCAGAGGGGGTGCCGGCGGCGCCCAGGCCGCTCAGATCCCCCTTCACGTCGGCAAGAAAGACCGGCACGCCGAGGCGGGAAAACCCCTCCGCCAGCACCTGCAGGGTGACTGTCTTGCCGGTGCCGGTGGCCCCGGTGATGAGGCCGTGGCGATTGGCCATGGCGGGGAGCAGGGAGAGGGGGTTGCCATTGGCATGGGCCAGCGTGAGCGGTTCGGCCATGGTGGGCTCCTTGTTTCGAATGGGGGTCGAAAAACAACGGGTTACAAGGAGTGTGGTGGCAGAGGCAGACGATGGCAAGGCACGCCGCCCGAGACAAGGACGGCGTGCTGGCAACCTAGCGGGGGCGGGTCAGTTTGCCCAGTTGCAACAGCAGCAGGGTGAGCAAGGCGCCAGCGGCAGCGCTCAGCACCGCCAGCAGCAGGCTGCCGAGCAGGAAGGGGGGCACCAGGATAGCCGCTTCCTGCTCCAGCCAGTGCAGGGACCAGGTGAGATGGAAGGGGGCTGGCGTCTCGTTCAGCACCAGGCAACCGGTACGATAGGCGTAGAGGTACATGAAGGGGAGCGTCAGCGGGTTGTTGAACCAGACCGCCAAGAGGGCCAGCGGCAGGTTGAAGCTGAACGCCAGCACCAGGGCGACGGCCACCAGGGAGTGCATGGGCATGGGGACCCAGCTGGCGAACAGCCCGGCCGCCACGGCGCCACAGAGGGCCCGCGTTCCCCCTTGCCAGAGGGCGGGTGTCAGCAGTCGCTCGCCAAAGAGGGCGAACCACTTCTGTTGGCGCAGGGTATCGGGGTCAATCTTGAAGCGGGCCAACCAGCGGTTCAGCATGGGCGCGCCACCTTGCGTTTTTGCCACTGGCGCACCGTGCTCAGGCGCCAGCCCGCGCGAACCAGGACATAGCCGACGAGGGCGCTCAGCAGGGCAAGCACCAGGGAGCCCAGCAAGAGCGGCGGGGCCACCGTCTCGAACACCGACACCAGCCAGGCCCAGGTGAAGGTGATCTCGATGTGCTGGGAGGGTTGCCCCAGCAACTGGCAGCCCACCAGATAGGCGCCATAAAACAGCGGTGGCATGGTCAGGGGGTTGGAGAGCCAGACCAGGGCCACCGAGAGGGGCAGGTTGACCCGGCAGGCGATGGCGCCGCCAGCGGCCAGCAGCATCTGGCAGGGGAGGGGCACCCAGGCCATGAAGAGGCCGACCGCACAGGCACCGGCGGCGGAGCGCCGGTTGAGATGCCAGAGGTTGGCATCCAGCAGCAGCTTGCCAAAGAGTCGCAAGTGCTTGTGTTCCTTGAGGGTCGCCGGGTCGGGTAGCCAGCGCTGTATGATTCGTTTGGGCATGTTCTGAACCTTGCTAAATACTTGCTCCATGGATCTGCGTCTGTTGTCGTTTGCCCTGGGGGCAAGCTCCTCACTGCTTTGGCCATGGCTGCCTTCATGGGAATGGGGTGGCCTGATGCTGCTGCTCGCGCTCCCCCTCGCCGGTGGTCGTTGCTGGCGGCTGCTGTTTCTGCTGCTCGGCATCCTCTGGATGCAGGTGAATTTGCACTACCGGCTTGCCTGGCTGGATCAGCTTGGCAAAAAAACGAGCCACATCATAACCGCACACGTGCAAAGTACGGAGTCTTCGGGAGAGAAAGAGGGGGATAAATTTGCGCGCCTGCTGCTGCGCCTCGACACCCTGGACGATCGCCCCCTCATCGTGCCACCCCTGGTGCGGGTCAATGCCTATCAGGTGTTGCCGCCGTTGCCTGCCGGCAGCCGCGTCACCCTGGTGACCTCTCTCAAGCCGGCCCATGGCCTGGCCAACGAAGCGGGGATGGATGGGCGGCGCCTGCTCCTTGGCAAGGGGATCACCGCCACCGGCAACCTGCGCCGGGTCATCGCCCTGGATGCCGTGCCCCCGGGTGTGCGCGATCGCTGGCTGGCGGCGGCGAGTCGCGCCTGGGAGGGGATGGCGCAGGCCCCCCTGCTGGCGGCCCTCACCTTCGGGGAACAGGGAGGGATCACGGATGCCCAGTGGGAACTCTTTCGCGGCAGCGGCCTGACCCACATCATCGCCATCTCGGGCCAGCATATTGCTCTGGTAGCGGTGCTCGGCTGGTGGCTCGGGCGGCTGTTCGGGCTGCGCGGGGCTATCTGCGTGTCACTCCTGTTCGCGGCCACCTACAGCTGGCTGGCGGGGTTTGCGGTGGCCACCGAGCGTGCCCTCATCATGGTGCTGGTGTGGAGCCTGCTGCGCTGGCTAAAGCGGGACTGGCCGAGCCACCGGATCTGGCTGTGGGCCTTTGTGGTGCTGACATTGTGGGACCCTTTCGCCCTCTATTCGGCGGGGTTCTGGCTCTCTTTTCTGGCGGTGGCCCTGCTGTTGCTGGCGAGCCTGTTGCACGATCGCCCCGGCCTGGTGCGGCTGCAACTTCTGCTGCTGCTCGGATTGCTGCCCCTGCAACTGCTGCTGTTCGAGGGGATGGCGCCCCTGGCGTTTCTGCTCAATCTGCTGGCACTGCCGCTGTTCTGCCTTGTCATCATTCCCCTGGCGCTCATCGGCGTGCTGGTGGCGCCCCTCTCCACGTTGCTGGCCCACGGCCTGCTCTGGGTCTCCGCCTTCGGCCTGGAGTGGGTGCTGTGGGGGCTCACGCAGCTGGCGGATCGCCTGCAGCTCTGGTGGCCGGTGCCCGGTTGGCTGATGCCCGCCAGCGCCCTGCTGATCCTGCTGTGGACGGGATGGCACCTGCCGGGAGGGCGCGCCCTGGGGGGGCCAGTGGCGGCGGCCATGCTGCTCGCCCTCTGGCCTGCTCCCGCTTCCTGGCAGGTGAGGGTGCTGGACGTGGGGCAGGGGCTCTCGGTGCTCGTCACCCGGGGGGAGCGGGCCATCCTGTTTGATACCGGGGATCGCTACCCCGGGGGCTACAACATGGCGGATGCGGCCATCCTGCCCCTGCTCAACCGGCTCGGCATCCGGGTGATCGACACCCTGATCATCAGCCACAGAGACAGGGATCACGCGGGCAACCGGCAGGCTCTGCTGCAGAGCATGGCGGTACGCCGGGAGCTCTCCTCCTTCCCCTTTACACCGGCTACCCAGGCCTGCCGCCGAGGTCAGCAGTGGCACTGGCAGGGGCTGGATGTGCGGGTGCTCTGGCCCCTGGCAGCCGGGGCAGGGCGCAACAACGACAGTTGCGTGGTGCAGCTGGACGACGGGCGCCATCGGCTGCTGCTGAGCGGCGACATCGAGCAGCAGGCGGAGCGCCGCCTGCTGGCGCAGGCGCTGGAGGAGGGGGAGGGCGCGGGGCTGGCCAGCACCCTGCTGGTGAGCCCGCATCATGGCAGTCGCACCTCCTCCACGGCCCCCTTCGTGGCGGCGGTGAAACCTGCCTTCGTGGTGCACAGCGCAGGCTTCATGAACCAGTGGGGCTTTCCCCGCCCCGAGGTGGTGGCGCGATACCAGGGGGCGCGGCAGTGGGTCACGGGGGAGGCGGGCGCCATCCTGATCGAGCCGGGGGACGCGGGGCTCAGGATCCGGGCCGAGCGGGAGCAGGGGCCCTGGTACAGGCGTGGCGGCCCCTGGTGGCAGCCGCAGGTATGGGGAAGGGAGTGAGGATCCGGTGAGCCAGCCCGGCAAGGGGCGGCCTTCATTTGTGACCCGGGTTGTAGCCATCGCGCCAGCGGCGCTTGGTGTAGCTCCAAGGTTTGGCTAGAATAGCCCGTCATTTCCCTTATTAACGGCTATTCATGCAACAAGAAACCTCACAAGAGAGCTGGACCGTCTTCAAGCGCCTGCTCGGTTATGTCCGGGATCGCAAGCTGGGTCTGGTGGGCGGCATCATTGGCATGCTGGGTTACGCGGCCGTGGATACCACCTTCGTCTACTCCATCAAACCGCTTATCGATCAGGGGCTCAACGGCAACGACAGCAGCGTGCTCAAGTGGATGCCCTTCTTCGTCCTCGGCATCGTGGCTCTGCGCGGCTGCGCCGCCTTCCTCTCCAACTACTGCATGGCCTGGGTCGGCAACCACGTGGTGATGCGCCTGCAGCAGCAGGTGTTCAGCCACCTGATGGCCATGCCCATGAGCTTCTTCGACCGCCAGAACACCGGCAACCTGCTCTCCAAGGTGACCTATGACGCCGGTCAGGTGTCGTCCGCCGCGAGCTCGACCCTGGTCTCCCTGGTGCGGGAAGGGGCCACTGTCATCGGCCTGCTGGGCCTGATGTTCTGGCACTCCTGGCAGTTGTCGGTGATCTTCCTGGTGGTGGGGCCCCTGGTCGGGATCCTCATCAGCATCATCAGCCGACGTTTTCGCAAGATAAGCCGCCACATCCAGCAGGCGGTGGGTGACATCACCACCTCCACCGAGCAGATGCTCAAGGGGCACAAAGAGGTGCTGATGTTCGGGGGTCAGGAGGTGGAGGACAAGCGCTTCTACCAGGTGAGCAACCGGATGCGCCAGCAGACCATGAAGATGGTCGCCGCCGACGCCATCGGCAGCCCCATCGTCCAGATGGTGGCCTCCGTGGCTCTTGCGGTCTTCCTCTATGTCGCCACCATCGACAGCGTCAAGGCGACCCTGACTGCGGGCACCTTCACCGTCATGGTCACCTCCATGATGATGCTGCTCAAGCCGCTGAAAAGCCTGACCGACGTGAACAACCAGTTCCAGCGCGGCATCACCGCCTGCCAGAGCCTGTTCGGTCTGCTGGACTCCACCCCGGAGCAGGACACCGGCACCCGCACCCTGGAACGTGCCCGAGGTGAAATCGAGTTTCGCAACGTCACCTTCACCTACCCGACCAAGGAGACACCAGCGCTGCGCAACATCAGCTTCAAGGTGGAGGCAGGCAAATCGGTGGCCCTGGTGGGGCGTTCCGGTTCCGGCAAGAGCACCATCGCGAGCCTCCTGACCCGCTTCTATGACATCGAAGAGGGGGAAATTCTGCTGGATGGCGTCAACATCCGCGAATACCGCCTGAGCGAGCTGCGCAAGCAGTACGCCCTGGTCTCCCAGCACGTGCATCTGTTCAACGACTCCGTGGCCAACAACATCGCCTACGCGGCGGAAGAGAAGTACAGCCGCGACGAGATCAAGCAGGCGGCCCGCATCGCCCATGCGGACGACTTCGTCAGCAAGATGCCGGAAGGCTATGACACCGTCATCGGCGAGAACGGCGCCTCCCTCTCCGGCGGCCAGCGCCAGCGCATCGCCATCGCCCGCGCCCTGCTGCGGGACTCCCCGGTGCTGCTGCTGGACGAAGCCACCTCGGCCCTGGACACCGAGTCCGAGCGCCACATCCAGGCGGCCATCGACGAGCTGTGCAAGGCGCGCACTTCCCTCGTGATCGCCCACCGCCTCTCCACCATCGAGAAGGCGGACGAAATCCTGGTGATCGACGAAGGACACATCGTCGAGCGCGGCAACCACCAAACCCTGATGGACATGCATGGTACTTATGCCCAGCTGCGGGCCATTCAGTTTGGTAATACAGCCACGGGTAACAAGGGCTGATGCTGGCCAGACTCTGGTACGGGAACAGCCTCTGGCGCTGGGGGCTGGCCCCCTTCGCCCTGCTGTTTGCCCTCATCAGCGGCGTCCGCCGTCTGGGGTATCGCCGGGGCTGGTTCAGCGCCTATCGGGCCACCCTGCCGGTGGTGGTGGTGGGCAATCTCTCGGTGGGGGGCAACGGCAAGACCCCGGTGGTGGTCTGGCTGGTGGAACAACTCCAGGCCCGGGGCTGGCGCCCGGGCGTGGTGAGCCGCGGCTATGGCGGCAAGGCGCCCCATTACCCCTATCGACTGGATGAGAGCAGTACCCCGGCCGAGGCCGGGGATGAGCCCGTGCTCATCGCCAGACGCTGCGGCTGCCCCGTGGCGGTGGCCCCCAGACGGGCCGATGCTGTGCGGTTGCTGGAGCAAAGCGGTGAGGTGGACATCATCGTCACCGACGACGGCCTGCAGCACTATGCCCTGGCCCGTGACATCGAACTGGTGGTGGTGGACGGTGCGCGCCGCTTTGGCAATGGCTGTCTGCTGCCCATGGGGCCGCTGCGCGAGCCCACGACCCGCCTCAAGCGGGTGGACGCCATCATCTGCAACGGCGGCGAACCCGCCCGTGGCGAATACGCCATGCGCCTGGTGCCGGATACCCTGCGCCGGGTGTGCGATGATGCGCCTCTCACGGCCCCCCTCTCGGGGCCGGTGGATGCCCTGGCAGGCATCGGCCATCCCCCCCGTTTCTTCGCCACCCTGACCGCCCTTGGTTACGAGCTGGTGCAGAGTGTCGGCTACGGGGATCACCAGGCGTTCGACGCCGCCGAGCTGCTGGCCCGCTTCGGCCAGCGCCCCTTGCTGATGACCGAGAAGGATGCGGTCAAGTGCCGCCCCTTCGCCCCGGACAACTGGTGGTATCTGCCGGTCAGCGCCGAGCTGCCCGATGCCCTGGGGGAGGCGCTGCTGCGCACCCTGGGCCCGCAGCCCGGAAGAGGGAACGGGCACCAGGCGCCCTGACGGGGTGCCACCGGATTGGAACAGACGGCCAGCGCCCGGACTCGGGGGCTGGCCCTGCACATTGACATGCCAGGCAAGATCGCCTGTGGGAAATCGTTAAAGGAGTTTCGTTGTGGCACTGGATATTAAATTGCTCGACATCATCGCCTGCCCGGTCTGCAAGGGGAAACTGCACTATCAAGCGCACGCCGAGGGCCCTCAGGAGCTCATCTGCCGTTTCGACAGACTGGCCTATCCCCTGGAGGAGGGGATCCCGGTGCTGCTGGAGAACCGGGCCCGTCACCTGGCGCTGGAAGAGCTGAAGCCATGAGTTTCGTCGTCGTCATTCCTGCCCGTTACGCCTCCACCCGGCTGCCGGGCAAGCCGCTGGCCGACATTCACGGCAAGCCCATGGTGCAGCACGTGGTGGAGAAGGCCCTGCAATCGGGTGCCGATCGGGTGATCGTCGCCACCGATGACGAGCGGGTGCAGCAGGTCCTGGCCCCCTTTGCCGCCGCTGCCGGGTTCGAGGTGTGCATGACCTCACCGGATCACCAGTCCGGCACCGAGCGTCTGGCCGAGGTGTGCCGTCACTACGGCTTTGCCGCCGATACCATCATCGTCAACGTGCAGGGGGACGAGCCCCTCATTCCCCCCGTCATTATCCGCCAGGTGGCGGACAACCTGGCCGCGGCCAGCGCGCCCATGGCGACGCTGTCGGTGCCGATCAGGGATGCCGAAGAGGCGTTCAATCCCAATGCCGTCAAGGTGGTGACCGACCGGGAGGGGTATGCCCTCTATTTCAGTCGCGCCAGCATCCCCTGGGATCGGGACCGCTTTGCGGCCAGCGATCGCGTTGCGGGGAGCCGCGAGCAGATTGGCGATCACTACCAGCGCCACATCGGCATCTACGCCTATCGCGCCGGCTTCATCCAGCGTTACGTGGACTGGGCACCGAGCGTGCTCGAGCAGGTCGAAGCCCTGGAGCAGCTGCGGGTGCTCTGGTACGGGGAGAAGATCCACGTGGCCCAGGCGCTGCAAGCCCCGCCGGTGGGGGTGGACACCCAAGCCGATCTCGACAAGGTGCGAGCGCTGCTGGCCGGTTGAGGCTGGCGGAACGGCTTTGATGCAATACGGCGCCCCAGGGCGCCGTTTTTTAATTGATTCTTTGTATAATAATTTGATTTAAAACGAATTTTACGAGCAATTTCAAACTTTTCCCGCCCATGGTTTGCCAAATCATCGAGTTTGGTTATGATGCAAGACGCCGTGTTAACCCTAACTGGCATATAACGAGATAAAAACGGGGTGTTTGGGTGATTAATGTATTCCTGGTCGATGATCATGAGTTGGTGCGTACAGGGATAAGACGCATTTTGGAAGACGTCCGCGGGATCAAGGTGGTGGGCGAGGCGCAGAGCGGGGAAACCGCGGTGGCCTTCTGTCGGCAACATCACCCCGATGTGATCCTGATGGACATGAACATGCCGGGCATCGGCGGTCTGGAAGCGACCCGCAAGATCCTGCGGATCCGCCCCGATGTGCGCATCATAGTGCTGACCATTCATTCAGAAAATCCGTTCCCTACCAAGGTGATGCAGGCGGGCGCCGCCGGGTACCTCACCAAGGGGGCCGCGCCGGACGAGATGATCCACGCCATTCGCCTGGTTCACTCCGGTCAGCGTTACATCTCCCCGGAGATCGCCCAGCAGATGGCCCTGAGCCAGTTCGCCTCCGCCGACGAGAACCCCTTCAAGTCCCTCTCCGAGCGGGAGCTGCAGATCATGATGATGATCACCAAGGGGCAGAAGGTGACCGACATCTCCGAGCAACTCAACCTGAGCCCGAAGACGGTCAACAGCTACCGCTACCGCCTGTTCAGCAAGCTGGGGATCAACGGTGACGTGGAGCTGACCCATCTGGCCATTCGTTATGGCATGCTGGATGCCGATACCCTGTAACGGGGGCGTGTGGACACCAAAGGCGGCACCGGCCGCCTTTTGCTTTTTGCAGGCTGTGGGCAGTATGCTCTCCCCGTCTTTTTGCATTCATCCGTTGAGTCGAGTTGCCGATGACCCTCTCTCCCGAGCCCCATTTTGACAGCAAGGCATTCCTGAGTGCCGTCACCCACCAGAGCGGTGTTTACCGCATGTACGACAGCGGCGGCACCGTCATCTACGTGGGCAAGGCCAAGGATCTCAAGAAACGGCTCGCCTCCTACTTTCGGGCCAACGTCGACAGCATCAAGACCCGCACCCTGGTGCGCCAGATTGCCGATGTGCAGGTAACGGTCACCCACACCGAGACCGAGGCGCTGATCCTCGAGCACAACCTCATCAAGCAGTACCAGCCCCGCTACAACGTGCTGCTGCGGGATGACAAGTCCTACCCCTGGATCATCATCACCGACCATCGGCACCCGCGCATCGGCGTCCATCGCGGCGCCCGCAAGGTGAAGGGGGAGTATTTCGGCCCTTACCCCTCCGGCGGCGCGGTACGCGAGAGCCTGCACCTGATGCAGAAGATCTTCCCGGTGCGCCAGTGCGAGGATGCGGTCTATGCCAACCGTACCCGCCCCTGCCTGCTCTACCAGCTCAAGCGCTGCGCCGGCCCCTGTGTGGCGGGGCTGGTGAGCGAGGCCGAGTATGCCCAGCAGGTGGCGCTGGCCAAGCTGTTCCTCGCGGGCAAGAACCAGCAGGTGATAGGGGAACTGGTGGGCAAGATGGAGTCCGCCAGCGGCGATCTGCGCTTCGAGGAGGCGGCCCGCTACCGGGATCAGATCCAGGCCCTGCGCCGGGTCACCGAGCAGCAGTCGGTGAGCGGCAACGTGCTGGACGAGCTCGACGTGGTGGGGGTGGCCTTCGAGCAGGGGACCGCCTGCATCCACGTGCTCTTCATCCGCCAGGGCAAGGTGCTGGGATCGCGCAGCTACTTCCCGAAAGTGCCGGCCGATACCCCGCTTGACGAGGTGGTGCAATCCTTCCTGCTGCAGTTCTATCTGTCGGGGCAGGGGGGACGGCAGATCCCGAGCGAGGTGCTGCTGGACGTGGCGCTGGAGGATGAGAGCGTCATCGCCGACACCCTGAGCCAGACCGCCGGCTACAAGGTGCGGGTGGTGAGCCGGACGCGCAGCGAACGGGCCCGCTTCATCAAGCTCGCCTCCATCAATGCCCAGACCGCGCTGCGCTCGCGCCTCGCCCACAAGAGCACCATCACCGCCCGTTACGATCAGCTGGAGGAGCTGCTGGAGCTCGAGACCCCCATCGCCCGCATGGAATGTTTCGATATCTCCCACACCATGGGGGAGCGCACCGTGGCCTCCTGCGTGGTGTTCAACCGGGAGGGGCCGCTCTCCTCGGAATACCGCCGCTTCAACATCGACGGTATCACCGGCGGGGATGACTACGCCGCCATGGAGCAGGCGCTGGAGCGTCGCTTTGGCAAGCAGCAGGAGCCGGACAAGGTGCCGGATGTGCTGTTCATCGACGGCGGTCTCGGCCAGTTGCGCCGCGCGGAGGAGATCCTGGCGCGCCAGCTGGAGTTTCTCGGCGGCAAATACCCGCTGCTGGTGGGCATCGCCAAGGGGGTGACCCGCAAGGCGGGGCTGGAGACCCTGATCCTGGGGGACAGCCACGAAGAGCTGCATTTGCCGGCGGACATGCCCGCCTTGCACCTCATCCAGCACATTCGCGACGAATCCCATCGCTTTGCCATCACGGGCCACCGGGCCAGGCGGGCAAAGGCCCGCACCACCAGTACCCTGGAAGAGATTCCCGGGGTGGGGCCGAAACGGCGGCAGGCGCTGCTCAAATACCTGGGGGGTTTGCAGGAGGTGAAAAAAGCCGGGGTGGACGAGCTCGCCAAGGTGCCCGGCATCAGCCAGGAGCTGGCCCAGTCCATCCACGACGCATTGCACTCGCTCTAGCGCTGCCTTTGGTGTGAAGGAGGTCACGCCAGGGGGCATCAGGGCGTGCCGCCTGCGCACAAGAGCCGTGACGCAGGGGGCTCCCAAATGCCATAATGACCGGCATCCTGAGGTTATTGATGGATTAATGGACCAAGGCGGGCGCCAGTTCGGTTGCATCCGCGATCGGCTTGGGGCTACCATGTAGCGGCATACAAGAAGTGGCTGAAAATAATGACAAATATTCCTAACCTGCTGACGTTCTTTCGGATTTTGCTCATCCCCGTCTTCGTCATCCTGTTCTACCTTCCCTATCAGTGGTCCTACATGGCGGCGGCCATCGTCTTTATCCTGGCGGCCGCAACCGACTGGTTTGACGGCTATCTTGCCCGCAAGCTGAACCAGTCCACCGCCTTTGGCGCCTTCCTCGATCCGGTGGCCGACAAGATCATGGTAGCGGCGGCCCTGGTGGTCATCGTCGAGCACTACAACACCGTCTGGGTCACCATCCCCGCCATGACCATGATTGGCCGGGAGATTATCATCTCCGCCCTGCGTGAATGGATGGCCGAGCTTGGCAAGCGCTCCTCGGTGGCGGTCAGCTGGATTGGCAAATGGAAGACCATGATCCAGATGGTGTCGCTCACCGGCCTCATCTGGCAATACGACATCTGGATGGTGTGGCTCGCCTATGTGCTGCTCTACGTGGCCACCGTGCTCACCTTCTGGTCCATGTTCCAGTACATGAAGGCTGCCTGGGGCGATCTGAGCTACCACTCCCGGTTCTAGTCCCGACGGGAAGATGGCCGTTTCTCTGCCACTGGCGCCGAGAAACGGCCATGAGCTGCAAAAGTGTGGGAAAAGGGTAAAAAACACCCGAACGATCAGCGTATTAAATGTTTTTTGTTGACTGGGCGGGGAACATCGCTAGAATGCGTTCTCACAGTCAGGCAGTCAGCCAGACCGATGCGGGAATAGCTCAGTTGGTAGAGCACGACCTTGCCAAGGTCGGGGTCGCGAGTTCGAGTCTCGTTTCCCGCTCCAAATTCAGACAATAGAGAGTTCCTCTCTTTTGCATGGCGCGTTAGCAAAGCGGTTATGCAGCGGATTGCAAATCCGTTTAGTCCGGTTCGACTCCGGAACGTGCCTCCATATTGACAAGCCCGCCACGCGAGCTTGATACCGATTGCGGTGCCCGAGTGGTGAAATCGGTAGACACAAGGGATTTAAAATCCCTCGACGTTCGCGTCGTGCCGGTTCGATTCCGGCCTCGGGCACCATTAAAATTGAAGAAAAAAGCCTTACAGATTAAACAGATACGACGCTTCATTGCGTCGTTTTTGTTTTACCCCCCCAGAATTTCTTTCCCACTTTTGCTGAATTGGCCATTTCCTGTCCAGGTGACTTGTTGCTCCCTGTGATTTGCTGTAATCGGTTGGCTGAGTGCTCCGACATAGGCAAGCAGATGTGTCTTGACACTGCGCCGAGGTTGTCTAGGGATGGTCTTTGGTACTGAAGCTAGCGCGGCTTGTTATGGCGCCTGGGCCTCGCGTTTCGTTGGCCAGCAAACAGATTTGAATCCTATGGTTGTATTCATTTTCCCGGGCTGGTCTTGTGGACAAGTTCGGCAATCCAGTCAGCAAATGCACGCACGGCAGGAGACAGAAAACGCTGATGGGGATAAAGCAATGTGACTGGCACCGATGGCGGTTGCCAATCTGCTAGCACCTCGATGAGCCTTCCTGCCTGCAGGTGCTCCAGTACAACATTCTCGGCAAGCTGGATGAGGCCAAAGCCATCGAGGCACATCTTGATATAAAGCCCCGTGTCATTGACGGCTGCGGTGCCGCTCACAGTAACCGATAGAGTCTCTTTACCGCGGACAAAGCGCATTTCGTTTGCATGCCTGGCGAGGCCCGAAAAGTAGTGGACCGCCTGGTGCATAGACAGTTCTTCAGGGGACTGGGGAACACCGTTTTCGTGAAGGTATTCAGGCGAGGCGCAGGTTACCCACCGAAACCGGCCAAGGGGACGAGCAACAAGGGTGGAGTTATTCAGCTCTCCTGTTCTGATCACGCAGTCCACACCTTCCTGAACAAGATCAACCTGCCGGTCACTCACACCTATCATCAGGTAGATATCTGGATAACGTTGGTGAAAGTCTCTGAGATTCGGCATGACGATGGAATGTGCTATCCCGCTCGGCATATCAACCCGCAAACGCCCCTGTGGCCGCTTGATAGCCTCAGTCAGGCTGGACTCGGCATGTTCAATCAATGAGAGTATTTCCCTGCACTGGCCAAGATACTGCAGGCCTTCAGGGGTGAGGTTCACCCGCCTCGTTGTTCTGTTCAGCAGGCGCACCTGCAGGTATTTTTCGAGGTTTTTAATCGTACTGCTGACTGTCGAGGAAGGCAGTGAGAGGGTCTCTGCTGCCTGCACGAAGCTTCCGGTCTCAGCAACCCGCATAAAGATCTGCATAGCCTGAATACGATCCACAGCCCTTCTCCCTTGAGACGATAACTCTACCGATAGTTCCCATGATTATTCGAAAATCATGAATTATTAAAACAGTTTGGTCATCTTTTTCAGGGTAATAGAGTGCCGTATCTTTTTGCCATTGGCTAGAAAAGAGGCTCTTGAAATGACCGGATACGTTAGAAATATTGTTAATAATCAAGATGTAATACCAGATTCAATCTTGATCAAGGGGGCCACGATCCTCAGCATGGATGAGAGCGTGGGTAACATTGAACGTGGAGACATTCTGATCAGTGGATCAACCATTACGGCCATAGGCGAGGATCTGGAGGCGAATGGTGCCCGTATCATCAATGCTACGAACATGATCGCCATGCCTGGGATGGTGGATTCTCATCGCCACTCCTGGGAGGGACAACTGCGCCGCATCAATCCGAATGCCACTTGTCTGGAAGACTACAGCAACGCCACGCACTTCTCTTTCGCCAAGTACTATCGCCCTGCCGATATGTATATCGGCAACCTGCTGACGGCACTGGGCTGCATTGATGCAGGCATCACCACCGTCATTGACAATTCTCATAACAGCCGCACCGCAGCCCATTCGGACGCCGCCGTCGAGGCCCTGCTGGATGCAGGGATCCGTGCCATACACGCCTCCGGCGCACCGGTATCGGGGGAATGGGACAAGGCTCATTGGCCGGGTAACTGGCAACGCCTGCAAGAGAAATATTTCAAGGACAACCCAGAGAGCCTGGTTTCCCTTGCTGTCATGGCCCAGCTGGAGCCTGCATTGTGGGCCGAGGCTCGCAGGCTGGGACTGCCGATCGTCACGGAATTCTTTGGTTCTTTTATGGCGTCTGAGCTGGAGTCACTGCATCGGCGCGGTCTGCTCGGCCCGGACAATATTTTCAATCACTGTACGTCACTGCCAGATGAGGGATGGAAGATCCTGCGAGAAGCCGGTGTCCGGGTGAATGTCTGCCCGCGCTCCGATGCGCACTATGGCATCGAGGACGGTATGTTTGCCATCCAGGCGGCGCAGCGTCATGGCATCAACCCTGGCCTCAGCGTCGACAATGAAACCTCTTACAGCACTGATATGTTTATGGAAATGCGCGTGGCATTTTACCTGCAACGGGTGATGGGCATGCATCAGCAGCACTGCTGCGGCTCCGACCACTCGCTGACCACGCTGCCGGCTGCCCAACTTCTCAAATCGGCGACTGTCGATGGTGCTGCCTGTGCAGGGCTGCTGGACAAGGTAGGGAGCCTGACGCCAGGAAAACAGGCGGATCTCATTCTGATCAATGTTGGCGATATCAACCTCTACCCGTCCGGCAATGCCTTTGGCACCGTGGTGCATGCGACAGAGCGCAGCAACATTGATACCGTCATTATTGGCGGGCGCATCGTCAAGCAGCATGGCAAGGTGCTTGGCGTAGACAGCACGCGCCTTCGCGCCGCCATTGATGAGTCCCGTGAGCATCTGTTTGCCGCCGCCGGGTATGAGCCTGACATTTTTGCTGACGCCTTCCTGCCGCTGGCACAGGCACACTGACAGGTATGCAACCCATGAGCACACTGTATTACGTCATCGCTTTTGCCGCAGGTCTCGGGATCACGCTGCAGACAACTCTGAATAGCCAGCTGGCACGAGGACTCGGGGGCGATTCGGTCACCGCCGCATTGTTCTCCTTCGCGGCCGGTGCATTCAGCCTCGGGGTCTTCTCGCTGCTGCGTGGCGGATTATTCACCTCGCTTGCGGCCATTCCATCACAGCCTCTGTGGAGTCTGGCTGGCGGCCTGATCGGTGCTTGCGCGCTGTTCAGCTATGTCGTGCTCGCACCGAAAATCGGGTTGTCAGCCCTGCTTGGGTTGGCCATCGTCGGACAGTTGCTCTCATCCCAGGTCATCGACCATTTCGGTCTGCTTGGCACCATCCAGCGTCCGGTATCTTTGATAAAGCTGGGTGGAATGTTGGTCATGCTGACCGGGCTCGTCATCATGCTGTTCGGTGATCGGTTAGCTGAGCGCCTTATGCACTGATGAAGCGGCCTTCTGATGTTTTGACCTTCACGAACGTCTGCCCCGGGGCAGGCGTTCTGCTGATGGGGTTTGCATCCCGGCTCAGTTCCATGACCTGAATAGGGGGACACAAAGAGGCTCGCCTGACCTGGTCAGGCGAGCCGGCTCATATCGCGTCAGTCATCACCCCTGGACATTGACCAGGATCCGGCCGCGCACCTGGCCTGCCAGGAAGGCATCCCCCAGGGTCACGACCTGGGAGAGGGGCACTTCCCGGGTGAGGAGATGGAGGCGGGTCAGGTCGAGATCCTCGGCCAGTCGGGCCCAGGCCTGCTGACGCAGCGGGCGCGGTGCCATCACGCTGTCGATGCCATAGAGGGTGACGCCGCGCAGGATGAAGGGCATGACGGTGGAGGGGAAGTCCATCCCTCCCGCCAGACCGCAGGCGGCCACGGCGCCGCCGTAGCGGGTAGTGGCGCAGGCATTGGCCAGGGTGTGGCTGCCGACGGTGTCGATGACGCCGGCCCAGCGTTCCTTGCCCAGCGGGCGTCCCGGCGTGGCCAGTTCGGCGCGATCGATCACCTCGGCGGCGCCGAGGGACGTCAGATAGTCGGCCTCGTGCAGCCGCCCGGTGGCGGCCACGACCCGATAGCCCAGCTTGGCCAGGAGGGTGATCGCCACGCTGCCCACACCGCCGTTGGCGCCCGTCACCAGAATGTCACCGTCACCGGGGGTGATGCCGTGCTTCTCCAACGCCATCACGCAGAGCATGGCGGTGTACCCTGCGGTGCCGATGGCCATGGCGTCCCGGGGCTGGAAGCGCTCAGGCAGGGCGACCAGCCAGTCGCCCCGGACCCGTGCCCGCTCTGCCAGCCCGCCACTGTGGGTCTCGCCCACGCCCCATCCGTTGAGCACCACCTTGTCGCCGGGGTGCCAGTCGGGATGCTGGCTCTCCAGCACGGTACCGGCAAAGTCGATGCCGGGGATCAGAGGGAAGCGGCGTACCACGGGGGCGGCGCCGGTGAGGGCCAGGCCATCCTTGTAGTTGAGGGAAGACCACTGTACCGCCACGGTCACATCCCCGGCAGGCAATATCTCCTCGGAGAGGCTCTGGTAGCTGGCGCGATAACCCGCCTCGTCTTTCTCGATCAGAATACCGTTGAACATCTTGTCTACTCCCATTAATTGGACTGACTGACTATTAATCTTCGTAAAAAATCTATTTGGCCAAGGTCATGAAAAAGCGGAGAAAAGAGAGCATGGGCTCGGTATCGCCCACCAGGCGTGCGCGCAGTACGGCCCCTTCCCAGCCGATCCAGAACTGATGGGCGAGGGCAGGGCAGTCACATTCAGGGGGCAGCTCCCCCGCCGTCACGGCATCCCTCAGGCAGCGGGCGAGCAGCGCCTCCCAGTCGAGGAGGATCTGCTCGAGGCGCAGGCGCAGCTCGGGGGACAGTTGCACCACCTCCTGACCCAGGTTGCCCACCAGGCAGCCGCGCTGGAACGCATAACGGGTCATGCCCCGGCAGGCGCTGTCGACGAAGGCGACAAGGCGGGCCAGAGGGGGCAGGCTCTCATCCTCCAGATAGCGCGTCAGCTTGCGGCAGAAGTAATGGTGATAGGCATCCATGACCGCCAGAGTGAAGTCGTGCTTGGTGGCGAAGTAGTGATAGAAGGAGCCCTTGGGGATCCCGGTCGACTGCAACACCCGCTCGATGGAGGTGGCGGCGATGCCCTGCTCGGTCAGCAGCTCCATGCCCCGGCGGATCAACAGATCCCGGGTGTCGGCATAGGTGTGCCCGTGCAGGGCAGGGCGACCGCGAGGGCGGCGGGGCAGAGCGTCGCTGGTTGGCATGGGAGTTATTAGACGCCTCTACTAGAAATGATGCAAGCCCGGCGCCGGGCTAAGGCTCGGGGGATGAGATCGGGTGGTCGCGGCAAGCTGGAGCCAGCGGGGCAGAAAACAGCGAGGGCGCCACTGGCGCCCTCGCATCGATGGGTTGCTGCGTCTCAGCTGCGCAGCTTGTTGTAGACAAACAGCACGATCAGGGCGCCAACGGTGGCGATGATGATGCTCGGCAGGTTGAAGCCGGTGACCGTTCCCATCCCGAGCAGGGTGCTGACATAGCCCCCCACCATGGCACCGACCACCCCCAGGATCACCGTCATGAAGAAACCGCCGCCATCCTTGCCCGGCATGATCCATTTGGCCAGGATGCCGACGATCAGCCCCAGTACCACCCAAGTAAGAAATCCCATGGTCATCTCCTCGTTATGTGCAGAGAACCAGAGTATATGCAGGGATCCTGCTTGTATCCCGCCACAGCACGGCGTGAGTCAGAAACGGTCATATGAGACTCGCTCATGACCATGGCAGGCAGAGGGCCTCAGCCGAGCGCGCGGGTGTCGAGGCGCTGCCCGGCGGGGGAGCACACCAGCACCGACCCCTGCTCGAACCAGTCCCCCAGCACGATGCGCCGCGCCGCATGCCCATCCAGGGTGAAGTCGTGGATGGCGGGCCTGTGAGTGTGGCCGTGGATCATCAGGCGGCAGCCGTGCTGGCGCAGCATCTCGTCTACCGCCTCCGGAGTCACGTCCATGATGATCTGGCTCTTCTGGGCATTCTCCATCTGGCTCTGGCCGCGCATCTTGTGGGCGATGGCCTGGCGGCGCGAGAGCGGCAGGCGCAGGAAGAGCCAGCGCAGCCACTTCTGTTGGGTGATGCGGCGAAACTTCTGGTAGCCCTCGTCCCGGGTGCAGAGCAGATCCCCGTGGCTCAGCAGCACCCGCTCGCCGTACAGCTCGATGACACAGGGGTCGCCGAGCAGGGTCATGCCAGCCCGTTTGGCAAACTGGTGCCCCAAGAGGAAGTCGCGGTTGCCGTGAATGAAATAGAGGGGCACCCCTTGCTGGCTCAGGGCGAGAAAGGCATCGGCCACCTCGCGGTGGAGCGGGTTGGGGTCGTCGTCCCCAATCCAGAATTCGAACAGATCCCCCAGCACATAGAGGGCGTCGGCACCGGGCGCGTCTTCGGCCAGAAAGCGCACCAGGGCCGCCGTCATGTCGGGCCTGCCTTGGCTGAGGTGAATGTCACTGATAAAGAGGGTGCTCATGAGTTCCTGGGCATCATGGTAAGAGAGTCCCGCCTGGGGCCGGACAAGGCCTGTGACCTTGCACGTCGAGCGGGTGGGGGAGGGAAGGGCAGCAGAGCCCCGCAAGGTTGACGCCCTCCAGGGTCAGCAACGCCTCGTAAGGGTCGCCGGACAGACCCAGCAGGCGGCACATGGCCGCTTCCCCCTTGAGCCCTTCATCAACGCGCAGGCGCAGCACCTCCCGGTGGAAGGGGGCGCCAAAGCGCTCAAGCAGGGCGGCCATCAGGCTGAGGTGGCGCCAGCCATGACACATCTCGAGGGGATCAGGGGTGAGGTAGAGCTCGACTGGCCAGCACTGGCCATCTGGCCCGTGGCGTCGCTGCTCGGCGATCCAGACCTGCTCGCCCTTGCTTCGCACCTGCCAGCCTTGTGCTGCCAGTGTCGCGGCAAGGAAGGCCGGGGCCGGATGCTGGCAGAGGATGTCGAGATCGCTGCCGAGCCTATCCAGCCCGATGGCGATCGTGCTCACCAGGGCCAGATCGTTGCACAGGGGGCCAAGCTCATCCCACAGGCCGCCGCTCAGCAGGGCGTGGGCCGAGCGCTGACGTTCGTTGCCCTGGGCCAGATAGTCGAGGCGGCGCCAGTTGGGGGCGGCAGATGGAAAAACTGCGGCCGGGGCCGCAGTTGTGTCAGAGCCTGGCCGGCAGGGATTACTCGGCAAGGGTCACCTTGGTGATGACGACGTCTTCGGTCGGAACGTCCTGGTGCATGCGGCCGTAGTTGCCGGTCTTCACGCCCTTGATCTTGTTGACCACGTCCATGCCGGCGGTCACTTCACCGAACACGCAGTAGCCGAAGCCCTGGGTGGTGGCGGACTTGAAGTCTAGGAAGTCGTTGTTGTTCACGTTGATGAAGAACTGGGCGCTGGCGGAGTGCGGCTCCATGGTGCGGGCCATGGCGATGGTGCCGACCTTGTTGGACAGACCGTTGGCCGCCTCGTTCTTGATGGGAGCGCGGGTCTCTTTCTCTTCAAAGCCCGGGGCATAGCCGCCACCCTGGATCATGAAGCCGTCGATGACGCGGTGGAAGATGGTGTTGTCGTAGTGACCGTCACGGCAGTATTGCAGGAAGTTGGCCACGGTCTCCGGGGCTTTTTCCGCGTTCAGGGTCAGGGTGATGTCGCCGTGGTTGGTGTGCAGAGTAACCATGAGTTGTCCTTTCATTTTGACGCGGGCAGCAAGGTGCCCGCAGGTGTATGGCATAAAGTGGTGGCAATTCTAGCCCATCAAGGCCCTGCGGCATAGATGGCAGGGGGGAGAGGGGGCTTTTTCTGCCTCGTTTTCTATACCGGATGCGGTTAGAATGGCAGGCCATTTTACTCACAGGCAGTGGTCATAAGATGCTGAAGATATACAACACACTCACTCGTCAAAAAGAAGAATTCAAACCTATCCACCCGGGCAAGGTGGGCATGTATGTGTGTGGCGTCACTATCTATGATCACTGTCATATCGGCCATGGCCGTACCTTCGTCGCCTTCGACGTCGTCGCTCGCTACCTGCGTTATGCAGGATACGACCTCACCTATGTGCGCAACGTCACCGACGTGGACGACAAGATCATCAAGCGCGCCGCCGAAACGCACGTGACCTGTGACGATCTCACCGAGCGCCTCATCGGCGACATGCACCAGGATTTCGACGCCCTCGGCATGGTGCGTCCGGACATCGAACCCCGCGCCACCCAGCACATCGGCGAGATCATCGCCCTGGTTGAAACCCTGCTGGAAAAAGGGCACGCCTATGTGGCGGACAACGGCGATGTGATGTTCATCGTCGAGTCCTACGCCGACTACGGCAAGCTCTCGGGCCAGGATCTGGAGCAGTTGCAGGCCGGCGCCCGTGTCGACGTGGTGGATGCCAAGCGCAACCCGCTCGACTTCGTGCTGTGGAAGATGTCCAAGCCCGGCGAACCGACCTGGGACAGCCCCTGGGGCCCGGGCCGTCCTGGCTGGCACATCGAGTGCTCCGCCATGAACTCCAAGCACCTTGGCAACCACTTCGACATCCACGGCGGCGGCTCCGATCTGCAGTTCCCGCACCACGAGAACGAGATTGCCCAGTCCTGCTGCGCCCACGGTGGCGACTACGTCAACACCTGGATGCACAGCGGCATGGTGATGGTGGATAAAGAGAAAATGTCCAAATCCCTTGGCAACTTCTTCACCATCCGTGATGTGCTGGCCCACTACGACGCCGAAACCGTCCGTTACTTCCTGATGTCTGGTCATTACCGCAGCCAGCTCAACTACTCGGAAGATAACTTGAAGCAGGCCCGCGCCGCCCTGGAGCGGATGTACACCGCCCTGCGCGATCTGCCGCTGGCCGCTGCTGCCGGTGGTGACGAGCAGGTGGCCCGTTTCAAGGAAGCCATGGACGACGACTTCAACACCCCGGAAGCCTACTCCGCCCTGTTCGACCTGGTGCGCGAGATCAACCGCCAGAAAGCCGAAGACATGGCTGTCGCCGCTGGCCTCGGTGCCCGTCTGCGGGAGCTGGGCGCCGTGCTCGGCATCCTGCAACAAGACCCCGAGGCTTTCCTCAAGGGTGACGAAGCGGACGAAGAGGTCGCCGAAATCGAGCGCCTGATCGCCGAGCGCAATCAGGCCCGCGCCGACAAGAACTGGGCCGCGGCGGATGCCGCCCGTAACCGCCTCACCGAGATGGGCATCGTGCTGGAAGACAGCGCCGGCAAGACCAGCTGGCGCCGTGCCTAAGGCCGGTGGCCTTGTTGGCGCCTAGGCCAACAGGTTGAGCCAATAAAAAACCGCAGCCCTTGGGCTGCGGTTTTTTTATGGCCTGCCAAAGCCTCGGCATTTTTCGGTCTGATCCCCTCACCCCTTGGGGGAGAGGGTCAGGGTGAGGGGGCTCGCATCATGACTCACCGGAGTGCCTGCAAGCCGTCTGTTGCTTGCCCCCAGTTCCTACCTGATCTGGTTGGCTCCTCTGATCATGGCTGGTCTGGCAGTGTGTTCAGGTCTTTGGTGCGCGCCTCGGTCAACTGGGTGAGACAACTGCTGTGGACCATGGGCGCCATTGATCCCCCTTCATAGACGCCGGCCTCGTAACGGCACTGGGCATCGCGAAAGGCGATCCAGGCCCGTTGCGCAGTTCTCAGCCTCTCCAGCTGTGCCTTCTCCAGGGAGGCAACCCGCTTTTTATAGGCGGCATTGAGCTTGGCATCGGCTCGCTGGTAATCCTGAAACGCACAGATGTTCATGTCGGTTTGTGTCACCGGCGCAGTACAATCCTGTTCGGCCTGAACGGCAGTGGTTGCCAGCAAGAGCAACAGGGCGGGATAGGGTCTCAAGAGGCAGTTCCTTTGTGGTAGGGAGAAGGCCAATATACGGCATAAACCGGCCCGATGGCGGCTCTGTTTTTCAAGAATAACAAGGAGATGACGTCATGAAGTTGAGCTGGAGGCCGTTTCTGGCCCTGCCTCTGCTGGCGTCCGGGCTGTCTGTGGCCGCCACTGCCCCCGATATGCAGGTCCAAGCCCGCGCCAAGGTGGCCGAGTTTCTCGACTGGGAGCGCCAAGTCAAACCGAGCGGCCTCTATCAGGCAGGTCTGGGCGGTGCGTTGCCCAACATCGTCTCCCCCGAGCTGCTCTGCCTGCTCAATGCCGCCTCCAAGGCGCGGGAGATAGCCACTCGCGAAGCCCCGGACGAGAAGCCCCCCTTCGTCGAGGGCAACCCCTTCCTGCCCAACGCCTGGGATAACCTGCTGAGCTCGGAGATCCTCTCGTCGCGCGTCATCGCCGGCAGCCGGGATCGCAGCGAGGTCAAGGTGCGCTTCACCTTTGGCGAGCCGGGCACCCCGCTCGACGCCCCCAGCGGCACCTACCGTTTTGTCAGCACCTATCTGGTACTGGATGGGCCGCAAGGCGCCCGCATCACCGACATCGACGCTGGCGGCAGCTGTGATTTCTGCCAATCCGGCAGCCTGCGCGCCGCCCTCTATGAGACGCTCACCGCCTATCCCGCCGCAGGGGGAGAGCAGTGCAAGGGGTTGGGGAAATAGGGTTTGGCTTGAGTGAAAAAGTGTTTGGGGAATAGAAATAAAAAACGCAGCTCAAGGCTGCGGTTTTTTTGTTTGTGGTTTGCCGAAGCCTCGGCATCCTGCGGTCTGATCCCCTCGCCCCTTGGGGGAGAGGGTTAGGGTGAGGGGGGCTAATGTCATTCCTCTGGCGGAATGCAATCCAACGTTTGGATGGCATGGCTTCGCCATGCAGGACACGAGGGCCTTGCCCTCGAAGGGGTTTCGCCGCCGCTACGCGGCTTGGCGAGTGACTTTGGAAAGACCGCTCTCTTTGGCAAATAACACCAAAAGTCTTCCCCCCGGCAAACCCCCCGCTTCGCGGGTTCCCTCCTCTCGTCCAACGGGTCGGACGGAGCGCCGCAGACGGCACATCCATGTGCCGACTGCGGCTGCGGTAGTTGCTATGGATGCCTTGCCTGAGTTGGTTTGATTGGTTGTATGGAGATGGTATTCACCTGACAGTTGCCCACAAAAGGGAGTGGTCATACGGCTTCAAACCGGATAACAAAACGGTACCCCTACCGTGTTATCTGGAGTCACCGTATGACCACCAACGAGAAAGTAGCACGTCGTAAACT
Organism: Aeromonas sp. ASNIH7; assembly: GCF_002903485.1. Lineage (NCBI taxonomy): Bacteria > Pseudomonadati > Pseudomonadota > Gammaproteobacteria > Aeromonadales > Aeromonadaceae > Aeromonas > Aeromonas sp. ASNIH7. The sequence goes on along the minus strand of NZ_CP026226.1, from coordinate 293,422 downwards.
CAGCTTGCTAGAGCTCGCCAAAGAGCTCAATAACGTCAGCAAAGCCTGCAAGCTCATCGGCTACAGCCGTCAGCAGTTCTACGAAATTCGCCGTAACTACCAGACCTATGGCGCCGAGGGATTGCTCGACAAATTGCCCGGGTGTAAAGGGGCTCATCCCAATCGGGTCGCTCCTGAGATTGAACAGGCCATCCTCGATTACTCCCTCACCAGACCCACTCATGGCCCGCTGCGGGTCGCCCAAGAACTGGCTCTGCAAGGCATCAATGTCAGTGCGGGTGGTGTGCGTGGCGTGTGGCAACGTCACGACTTGCTCTCCAAACACGACCGCTTGTTGCGCCTCGAGAAAACCCACCGGGAGCAGACCATTGAGCTCAATGACGAGCAGATCCGCCTGTTAGAACGCTTCAGCCCCGAGTTTCGCGAACGCCAGATTGAGGTCCACTACACCGGAGAACTGGTGGCGGTTGACACCTTCTTCGTCGGCGCGCTCAAGGGGGTTGGCAAGGTGTATCTGCAAACCGTGCTGGACTGCTACAGTCGCCATGCCTGGGGACGGCTCTACACCAGCAAGCTGCCGGTGACCTCGGTTCATGTGCTCAATGAAACGGTACTGCCGTTCTTCGAAGCCCATGAGGCTCGGGTCTATACCATCCTGTCAGATAACGGGCGCGAGTTCTGTGGGCGCCCAGACCATCATCCCTACGAGCTGTTTCTGCAACTGGAGGGAATTGAACACCGGACAACCAAGGTACGCAGGCCGCAGAGCAACGGTTTTATCGAGCGACTGCATCGCACACTGCTGGATGAACACTTCCGTATCAAGGGGAGAACGACCTGGTATGAGTCGGTAGAACAGATGCAGACAGACCTGGATAGCTACCTGGAACACTACAACACCCAGCGGCCACATCAGGGCAGGATGATGGAGGGTCAGACCCCCTACAGCATGTTCAAGAAGGGTCTGAAATTGATACCGAAGGAAGTGCGCACTAAAGTAGCGTAAACAAGACACCGGTTTGAGGCCGGTGTCAGGTGATAACTAGATCTGTACAGATTGGTTAGCTAAATGAAAAACCGCTGCTCAAGAGTTGTGTTTTTTTATTTATGTAGATAAGTATAAATAAACTTCAATATTACAATGGTGACTCTATTTAACTTTGTATTTTGCTAGTTTTTTTTCAGCAATAAAATACAAATTACCTTTGGCCCTAGTGCAAGCAACATAAAGTTTATTTTTTGTCGTAGGGCTAAGATTTTCTAATGTGTTTTCTTCGTAGGATTTTAAGGTTGTTGGGTTCAACACTACACAAACATCCTGGAAGTGATCTAATCCCTTTGTGTTACCCCAATTTGCAGTGTTTCCATGATATGTATTGCTGCCTTTAAAAAATAGTTTAACAATAGATTTATCTTTGAATATACCATCTATTTCATCATCGTCTTCAATGAATTTTACTGCCGTTAAATCTTTCCTGTGGGATTCAATAACAATCCCTAAATGTTTATGGACAAATAAACACACGCTGGGACTACAGCGATAACTATTAGATAAAGATGTTAAGTCTATGATGAAACCAGATTTTTCCAACTTATTACAATATTGGGGAAAAGAGTCGTGTAGAGAGTTTTGGGTATTCCCATCTCGGCTTGTATCGAAAGTATGTTGATAGAAATCACCGACTAGACGGATGTTTACGTTAGCTTCTACCAATGCACATAACAAGTTGAAGTCGTTGGCTGCGAAATCTTGTATCTCATCAATACAAACTAGGTCAAAAAACTTCTCTATTCTTTGAAGGATTTCAGGTATGGCATTAAACTCAATCAGTAACTTTGCAATGCGATTGGAGAATAATCTTTTATTTTTGTCTACGTAATGCGCTAATAGTTTTTTACTTGTGCGCTGTGCATACTGTGGTAATGGATAATCAAAATTAATTCCTTTGGTTTTTATTTCGTGGCCACAAATCGGTCTAAAGCAAAAGGAGTATAAAAAATTGAAATAACTATATATTTTAATGCCGTCTGGAATACACCCAAACTTCCTAATAACGCTATGTTTAAGATGATGAGTGTTATTTTCTGTATATGTAATAAGTAAACATCGACTGTCAGCTACAAGGAGATCAATGATGCTTGATGTTTTACCAGAACCAGCGACAGCGAAGACTACTCGTTTATCCATGTTATGGCCCTCTTTATATAATCTGGTACTGTCAATAATTCTGAGTGATTATCTAAAAGTTGGAATGCACTTTCTGCTTTGTGGCTTAACATGAACTCTAAGGGTGTTTTACTTATTCTTCCGCCAGAAAAAATTGCATCACAAATAGCTTTGTTATCCTGATATATGCATACTTCAAATGTATAACGCTCAGTATCTTCATCAGAAAAAACTTTAATTTTATCTGAAACATGCTCGATGTAGTTTTCTACACAATTAACTTGATAGTCTTTATCATTATCACGAACAACAGCTGTTATAATGCCAAGTTCTCTTGCCAGTTCCATATATCGTTTAAAGCTAGTGCCACCAACAGAAATGACATGAATATTGTCACTCTCTAAACTTCTCCCTGTTTCTTTTGAGTACATTGCATCGATTAACATATACTCTGCGTCGCCCTCAACCAGTATTACTTTACTTGATAATACAAGTTCAAGAATGTTGTTGTCAGGAGCCTTCATAAAAAACTTTGCTGTGGAATTAGAGAGATTCTTTAGCGTAACAGGTTTTTTGCTGGAACTATTTATTAGTATTGACTTTCGCAAATCCAAGCGAGTACTTATCAGACTGCTGTGTGTTGCAATTATTATTTGATTTTGATGTGTATTTGAAATTTTTGAAACTAGCAGCTTCATATTACTATGGCTCAGATGATTTTCTGGCTCTTCAAGTAGTAGCACATCTATGGTTCTTTTTTCAGAATTTCTAGATAATGCAAATTCTGTTTTTATAAAGCACTGCCTTCCTTTACCTCTCTCATCGATTGGAATGTTATCTTGGGTCAGTGTAATATCAGTTTCTAAATTAAATTTTGAACCTGTTCTGACAGTAAACTCATATTCACCCAATTCATCGTTAATGGTTTTAAAATTTTTTTCTTTGAATTGAAGCTTCTGTTGTCTATATTCATTTTGCAAACCAATTCTGGTCACGAGGTCAACAGTTGAATCATAGATGGTTCTTATGTACTCCTTGTTCGCATTCTCACTATTGATTTTTGTACTGTCAATTGTTAGGCACTTTAGAAAACGACGGTATCCTGTGTATGCCTCTCCATTGAAAGTGATGAACTTGACGGTATAAAATTCGAAGGGGAAATTTTCGCTTCCATCAGCCAGTAGTTGGTTTATTTCATTAATAAGATCCTCATTGGGTTGATAAATCATATGCAAGCCACTCGAATTGGTTTTATCAGTATTATGCTTGCCGAAAAGATCTGGATTAGTCTCATCACTAAAATAAGCTTCAATATGCACTTCTGGTAATTTTTCAAAACTCCTATCTGTTTTAAAGAAATCAGATATTGCAGTTTTATTTAGAAGTGACTCCAATCCAACGGATTCGACTTTATGCCTGCTTCCGCTAGAAAGTAATTCTATCGCTTGTAATATTGAGCTTTTCCCTGCTTCATTATCCCCAATAATAACATTCATTTTTGGATCGAATTCAATTTCAAATTCGATGAACCGTTTAAAATTAAGAAGCTTTATTTTCTTTATGCAATTCATAATTATCCCTCTGCTTGATTAATTTGTTGCAGGTATTTGGCTCTGTAAAGGGCCGTAGGTTCGATTAGCGAAGCGTAATCGGACGTTCGAGAAATAAGGTGTTATTACGGTGAAATACTCACTGTCGGACATTCGATATAAAGCTGTTTCTCAATAGGCATATCTACTACTTGCCGTTATACCCGCCATGATTTTTTCACCTATGCAACCATCTTGATAAGGTCTGTTGCATAGGTGCGACAATCTGCTCTCGCCATGGGGTGGGCGAGGGGTAGGCTGTGAGATAACAACCCGCCCAATCTTTGCCCCGAATAAGCTGGGGAGTGTTACCGCGGTGCAATGCGCTGCGCTTGTTGCACCCTACGCTTGTTAACCGGCCTCGGGGCGGCGGGTTGGGTGTTGCCCCCTGTTGTTCGCCGAGGTGAGGGCACAAGGTCAGGAGCGCCGTCATGGACGACGGCGCAGACGCAGGCGGTACAGGGATGTACCGTCTGCGTCGTTCCGCCAGACCTTTTGCCTGAACCGAGGGAACCCGACGCAGGAGGGCGAACAAGTGGGGGTGGCCTTTCTTTTGGTGACTTTTCTTTGGCCACGCAAAGAAAAGTCACTCGCCAAGCCGCGCAGCGGCGGCGAAACCCCATCGAGGACGGAGTCCTCGTGTCCTGCGCGGCGAAGCCGTGCCATTGAGGCGTGGGACGACATTGCACCAGGCAATGACGTTACCGACCCCTCACCCTAACCCTCTCCCCCAAGGGAAGAGGGGATCAAACCGAAGTCGCCGAGGCTCGCGGGCGAAACCCCATCGAGGACGGAGTCCTCGCGTCCTGAATGGCGAAGCCGTGTCATTGAGGCGTGGGGCGGCATTCGCCAGGCAATGCCGTTCCCCACCCCTCACCCTTACCCTCTCCCGCAAGGGGAGAGGGGATCAAACCGAAGTCGCCGAGGCTGGCGGGCGAAATTCCGTCGAGGGCAGCGCCCTCGCGTCCTGCGCGGCGAAGCCATGCCATTCACACGTGGGACGACATTGCACCAGGCAATGAGGTTACCTACCCCTCACCCTGACCCTCTCCCGCAAGGGGAGAGGGGATGGTTACCGCGGACGATGATGCTTCGCTAATCGACCCTACCGACCCTACCGACCCTACGGCGTAGCCATGCCAAATGACGGTGAGTGACCCCCCCACCCTGACCCTCTCCCTCAAGGGGAGAGGGGATGGTGACCGTGGGCGAATACGCGGCGGGAATCGACCCGGCACCCAGGGGCGAGGGCAGAGTTGTGCCCCTGTGTTTCGCATGGCGACGCCGCTTGGGGGCCGGTTATGCCAAAATGTGAACAAATCGATCTTTCCCCCGGTCAATCGCGGTCTACCACTTGTCGGGCCCGCCCCGAGTTGGCTAAGGTAGCCGCCCATCAGATGCACGCAGTAGTGGAGGTAGGCATGGATAAAATTTTGCTGGCGCTCTCGGAGCAGATGATAAACGCGCAGGATCTGGAGAGCCTGACCCGCCCCTTGCTGGAGATGCTGGCGTCGGTGACCGGGCTGGAGTCGACCTATCTCACCGAGATTGACCTCGGGCAAAGCACCCAGCATGTCCGTTATGCCCGCAATGTGGCCGGGCTGCAGATCCCCGAGGGGATGACGGTGGAGTGGAGCGATACCCTGTGTCGCCGCGCCATCGACGATGAGATTGGCTACACCGATGACGTCGCCGCTCTGTGGGGGGACTCCCAGGCGGCCAGCGAGCTCGGCATTCGCTCCTATCTGAGCAGCCCGGTTCGCACCTCGACCGGCTCCCTCTATGGCACCCTGTGCGGCGCCAGTACCGAACAAAAGCCCGCGGTGGCGGGGGCGCAGCAGCTCATCGCCTTCTTCGCGCACCTGATTGCCGAACAGGTGGAGCGGGAGCAACTGCTGCGGCAATTGCAGCAGGCCAACGACGAGCTCTCGCGCCTGGCCCTCTCCGATCCCCTCACCGGGCTCCCCAACCGCCGCGCCCTGATGCTGGAGCTCACCCGCCTCTTCTCGTTGTCGGAGCGGGCGGGGCATCCGGTGCTCATCGCCTTTGTGGATCTCGATGGCTTCAAGGCCATCAACGACGAGCATGGCCACGAGGCGGGGGACAGGCTGCTCACCGCCATGGCGCGGCAACTGGGGGAGACCCTGCGCGGCGGCGATCTGCTGGCCCGCTTTGGGGGGACGAGTTCGTGGCCGTGGGCATGGGGCCTTTCCCGGACGCCGACACGCTGGACGGGGCGGTGGCGGCGTTTCGCCAGCGCCTGTTCGAGCACAGCGTGCTGTCACTGCCGGTGGGGGACAAGGTGATCCATTATCCCGGTGCCAGCGTGGGGGCGGTGGCCGTGATGCCGGCCGAGGTCAGCGTCGAGGAGGCGCTGAACCGGGCCGATGCGAGCATGTATGCGGTCAAGCGCCAGCGCCGGGCCGCAGGGGAGGGCGGGAACCCGCCTCCTTCCAGTCAGGTGTCTGCCCCGCGATAGGAGCGGGGCGGGTTGAGAGGGCACAGGGTGGCGCGTCCACCCGGGTGCCAGTCTGTTTTCCCTTTTATCAGTTCGGAGCTCATACCATGGTTCATCTTCTTGTCCGCCGTGTGCGCGCCCTGGCCGGGCGGGCGGCCACCCTGGTGGCCGGACTCTGCGAGTATCAGCAGCGCATCTGGGTGGTCAGCATCGTCAAGGAGTCCTACACAGATACCTTCGTGGTCAACGAAGGGGGCTTCGAGGAGCCCTTGCAATGGATGCGCCGCAAGGGCTACAGCGCCGAGATGCTGGCCAGGGTGGAGGCCATGGCCCGATCCCAGGTGCTCCAGCTCGAGTGCGCCGGGCAGCATCACCGTCTGATGCGGGTGAAATAGGGGCGAAGCCGCCCCCGAATGGCCTGGGCGGCACCGCCGCCCGGGCATTGACCACATATCCTGCCGCCCTCTTCGTGTCAGACGGGGCAAATGGGTCGCCAGTTATGATTTTTCCGTGGTTCTCTCCGGCTTCAGACCGCCGGAGTAGACGCAAATCGCGGAGTTGTAGCTGTTGAAGGTGACCGCGTAGTTGAAATCGCAGAAATAGGCTGGGTGCTTGGTGGCGACAATGTCCCCCGCCTTGCATTTGTCCTGCATCCCCTCCACCAGGGTGTCGTTGTTTGACCCGAGACAGGCCTTGCCGGTGGTCTTGTCACCGCCGCAGGCCATCAGAAGGGCGCAGACCGAGAGACTCATCAACCATTTCGCTGTGTTGTGCATGTGTGTTCCCAAGAGATCGGAGAGATGGCGGGGAAGGGCGTGAGCGCGGCGCTGCCCGATGAAGGCGGCCAGCGGGCACGCTGCCGCCCCTGACTGTCGCTGCCACCGTGCGCCCTGCCCCTTGCCGTGAAAAAGGGGCCAACAGGCTCCTGCGCCCTATATTACGGACCCGAGGCGGTCTGCGTCACCCCTTGTCGTTGCAAGTGGCGAACATTAAACGGGTTTCGTGCGCTGGCTCAAAGGCGGGCCGGGGCCATGGCGGCCCCGGCGGGGGAAAAGGTCAGGGGGAGGGGAAGTATTTGTGCTGGAGCTGCTGGAAGTCGCTGCTGGCCAGCACCTGGGTCAGGCCGAGCTGGAACTCCCTGACCAGGGCATCGTCCACCGGGTGGCTGAAGGCGAAGCAGTACTGCTCGGAGCTCAACATCCAGCGCACCTCGAACTGGGCAGGATCCAGCTGCTGGGTCTTGATGAGATCCAGCAGGGTGGACTTGTTGCTGGAGACCAGATCGACCCGGCCCGAGGTGAGCATGCGCAGGGCCTGGGAGAGGCGGTTGGCGGTCATGATCTTCTGCTCGTCGAAGCCAGCGTTGAGCAGCAGTTGCTCCCCCACGTCGGATCGCACGGCGCCTATGGTGTAGCGCTGGGCCTCTTCCAGACGGGTCAAGGTCAGGGGGCGACTGGCGAGCCCCATCAGCACTATCTCGGCATAGCCGATGGGGCAGGCCCACTTGAACAGGGGATTGCGCGCCTCGGTGCGGGCGGTGGAGAAGAGCACCACATTGGGTTTCTGGGTCAGCAGGTAGTAGCCCCTGGCCCAGGGCAGGATGCTGACGGGCTGGACAGGGGTGCCGGTCTTTTGCCACACCAGGTGCAGCAGGTCGATGGCAAAGCCGGTCGGGGCGCCATCCTCCCCGGTGAAGTTGTAGGGTTTGTACTCTTCGGTGAGGTAGTGCAGGCTGGCGAGCGCCGGGCTGGCCTGGGTCGCGGGAGTGCCCCAGACCATGGCCGCGAGGGCGGCGCAAGCGACCAGTCTGCGAAGGGGGACTGCAATGTCTATGTTCATCCTGACCGTCCTGCTGCCGAGTGCCCAGTTTCAAGTGTTGCCAAGTCACGGCGTTTCGCCACCCGGCGAATACGTTATCCGTCGGGGGTTGTCATCATTTCGCCACTCTCAACCGGATCGGCGCCCTCTTTTTATTACCAGGCCGGGCGGGTGTGACCCAGGGGGGTGAACGCCTCATCCCTCAGCCCCACCAGCAGGGTGCTGCCATCCTCTTGCAGACGAAACTCGCCGTAGCGGGCCGACTCATACTGATCTCCCGTGCCCTCTTCGAAGAAGAAGGCGTCAGGCCCGATAAACCACTGGCCGTCGCGCTGGCGCACCTTGAGCAGACGCTCCCCCGGGCCCGGGGCCTCGGGCTTGCCCCCTTCCACCCAGTGCACCACCTGATGTTCATCCAGGCGAACGACCAGGGTGTGGGGGCCGGCGGCGGCCTGGCGGCCCGCCAGCTGGCGGGCGAGGGCGTAGTTCAGGCGCATGTAGTCCCCCTGCATCAGGGAGCGGGGGTCGACCGGTGCCAGCTCGATCAGCACCACCTCCCCCTGGCTCATGGCGTGCTCGAAGCGCCAGACGGTGGCGTTGATGCCGGCGAGCAGGGCAAGACCGGTCAGCAAAAAGGCGAGGCGTCTCATGAGGGGCTCCCGTTGTGAAGGTGCTTGAGCCACTGACGGGTACCGAGCAGCAGGGCCCCCGAGGCGAGCAGCAGCCAGGACTTGGTCATCAGGGTCAGCCCCAGATCGTAGTAATAGAGGGAGCCAAAGCCGAGCAGCAGCAGGCCTGCCAGGGTCATCAGGGCCAGGCTGCCGGCGTAGAAGCCGAGCACCAGCACCAGGGCGCCAGCCCCCATGCCGGGAATGATGGCGCTGATCACCACCAGCGGCAGCCCGTAGCGCAGCGGCAGCCTGAGGCGAACCATGACCGCGAGCAGCAGGGCGGCGCTGAGCAGGGGATTGAGCCAGAGGGGCAGGCGGGAGCTGCCGAGCTCATTGAGCACGCTGGTGCCTCCCTCCCACAGGGGGTGGTGCAGCCGTCCCAGCACCAGCAGGGAGAGTGCCAGCCCCAGGGTGAGGGATTCATAGAGCAGATGGCGGGCGGGATCGCGCTCCGCCTGCAGCCAGCACAGGGCGACGGCGCCCATCACCAGCGGCAGAGCCAGCAGGTGCAGGCCGAGGCAGGCGAGGGCGAGGGTGAGCAGGATGGCGGCGGCGAAGCTGTGGAACAGCCTGATCAGCCAGTGCTCGAACAGGGCGGCCACCCCGAGGGAGAAGGCGGTCAGACCGAACCAGAGCCACGCGACGTTCAGATCCAGCCTGTCCAGCAGGCCGTAGAGCAGCCAGGCATCTGCCGCCAGCGCCAGCGCCAGCACGAACTGATCCCAGAGATCGCTGCGGGTCGCCATGCGGTTGAGACCGAGGGCGGCGGCCATCAGCACCATCCCCATGGCGAGGGCGTTGTTGGGGTCGCGGGTCAGCTGCTCGAAGGCCATGAAGAGGAAGAAGAGCAGGAAGAGGGCGGCTATCCAGCCCACCATACCGAGCAGAAAACGGCCCGACCAGTGGGGCTGTTCATCCCGGGGGGCATCCCCTTCCACAAGTTGGGCTGCACGCAGGCGTTCCCAGGGGGTGAGATCAGACATGCTGCCTCCGTTGTTGTTGCAGCCAGCGGCTGGCCATGACCGACAGGCCGATGGCGATGAGGGCCAGCAGCAAAAAGCCGTTCATGTCCGGCTCCATCCACTTGCCAAGGGCCGCGAGGATCACGGCGATAAGGCTCAGGCACCCCATGGCGAGCCCGGCGATGAACCTGTGGTGCCAGCGCAGGTAGGCGGCGCCGAGCCAGGCGAGCCAGGCAGGCCAGACCCAGGGAGAGGCGGCATCGAACAGGGCCAGCAGGGTGAGCAGGGTGATGCCGAGCCCCGCGGCCAGCCCCGCGAGCCAGGAGGGCATCAGGGCGTAGCGGGCGGGCACCAGGATGAGCAGACCCCAGAGGGCGGCGTTGAGCAGGGTCAGGCACCAGCCGAGGGCCTCCTCGTTGAAGGAGAAGAAGAGATCGAGAAGGCCGAGCCGCCAGTAGAGCACCAGGGCGAGCTGACCGAGCAGCCAGGCCAGGGTCCAGAGCAGCGGGCTTCTGCCAAGGGCCGCCAGCGGCAGCAGCATCAGGGCCCAGGTGGCGAAGAGCTGCCAGGGGTCGGCGCCGGTCTGGTAGGTCTGGCCCACCAGGGCGAGCAGGGCGCCGAGGTTGAGGGCCAGGGCCAGCAGCAGGGCCTGGCGCGGGGTGTCACTTATGGGTTTGCGCCAGAGCACCAGGAGCATGGCGAGCAACGGCAGCTCCAGCAGGGCGAGACGTGAGAGGCGCCCCAGGGCCTGCCAGTTGAAGGCGACGAAGAAGACGAGGCCGGCGCCAAGGCAGAGGCAGCCGAGCCAGAGCAGCAGCCTGTCGAACAGCCACTGCCAGCGGGCAGGGCCGGGGGGCAGCTCGCACAGGGCCAGGGCGGCAGGCAGCGAGGCCCGTGGCAGGCGGCCGCGCCTGACCCAGTCGAGCAGGGTCTGTCTTGAGGTGAGATGCATGGGGGCTCCTGAAGCCGTGATGCCTGAAAGATAAGGCATTATGGCACGGCGACGCGTCTCGGGGCAGGGGCGCCGTCGGCGCTGCGACACAGGTCGCGGCACGGGGCCATGTCTTTGCACTAAAAAGGCCCCCGCCGTGAGGAGGGGGCCTGAAGGACGTCCGGGGCGGCGGTGGCGATCAGTGCTCACGCTGATCCCCCGCCGGCTTCTATGGAGGTCAGGCGAAGATCAGGGTGGAGATGCCAAGCCCCGCAAAGAGGATGGCGCAGGCAATGCGGATCCCCTTGAGGGGGAGCTTGTCGGCCCCGAGCTTGCCGAGCAGCACCACGGGCACGTTGGCCAGCATCATGCCGAGGGTGGTACCGGTGATCACCTGGATCAGGGAGTCGTACTTGGCTGCCAGCAGCACGGTGGCTATCTGGGTCTTGTCACCGATCTCGGCGATGAAGAAGAGCACGAAGGTGGCCATGAAGGGGCCGTACTTGTCCAGGGAACTCTCTTCATCGTCCATCTTGTCCGGCACCAGGATCCAGGCGGCCATGGCGATGAAGGCGCCAGCGACCAGCCAGGTCATCACCTTGGGATCCATCCAGCGACTGATGAATTCCCCTATCCAGGCGGCCCCTGCGTGGTTGAGCAGGGTGGCAGCCAGCATGCCGGCGATGATGGGCCAGGGTTTGCGAAAACGACAGATGAGCAACAGGGCCAGCAGCTGTGTCTTGTCGCCGATCTCGGCGATGGCAACGCTGATGGTGGAGGTTAACAAGGCTTCCATAAAAATGACCGGGGGACGGAATTGTTATAAACCAGAGACAAGCCTGCGCCATCCGTCCCCGGTTTTGGCACTGGCCCGTCAAAGGTCTTGTCAAATCCGGCATTGCCCGGATCACCCTGACCATGGTGAGTTGGCACCAAGTATGTTGATCAGGATCGCGCACGGAACGGGTCCGTGGCGAGACTACTCCCCCTCGATGGGAGCGGGCATTCTAGGGAAAAACCCCCGGTGAGGCAAGGCGCGGGATGGGGAATTATCCCCCCACCAGCTTGACCTGAAAGCCGGCCTTCTCCAGTTCGGCCTTGATAAGGTCCCGTTTGTCCCCCTGGATCTCGATGATCCCCTCCTTGAGACCGCCGCCGGTACCGCACTTCTTCTTGAGCAGGGTGGCGAGGGCCTTCTGCTGGTCGACGGGAACGCCGTGGATGCTGATGACCCCGGCCCCCTTGCGTCCCTTGGTCTCGCGGCGGATGCGCACGACCCCGTCGGCGGGGAAGGGGGAGGCGTGCTGGGCGGGGGCGGATTCCTTGATCATGCCGCCGTCCGTGCTATAGACCAGGCGGCTGTTGTTGTCGTGACTCATGGCAATACTTTGTCGGTTAGCTAAGCGGAGTTTGATTTTACGCAAATAAATGTTGAGGGCACAGCTTATAATCCCCCCATTAAAAGCGAATTATTCTTGTTTAACTTCAGGAGCCCGTCATGGTACTCACAGAGCTGTCGCCGGGACAGAGCGCTCGCATCACGCACATGAACCACCTTGGCCGCGCCTTGCGGCGCAAGCTGATGGTGATGGGGCTGCTGCCCCAGACCGAGATCCTCTATCTGCGGGCCGCCCCCCTGGGGGACCCGCTCCAGATCCAGTGCCAGGGCATCTGCCTCTCCATGCAGCGGAGTCTGGCCCAGCAAATCGAGGTGGAGCCGGTATGAGCTACAACCTGGTCACAGTGGGCAATCCCAACAGCGGCAAGACCTCCCTGTTCAACGCCCTGACCGGCTCCCGCCAGCAGGTGGGGAACTGGAGCGGGGTCACCGTCGACAAGAAGATGGGGGCCTTTGCTGCCCGCGGGCAGGAATACACCCTGGTGGACCTGCCCGGCATCTATGCCCTGGCCAACCAGGAGGCGAGCCTGGACGAGCAGATCGCCAGTCGCTTCGTCCAGCGCCAGCAGCCGGATCTGCTGCTCAACGTCATCGATGCCGCCAACCTGGAGCGCTCCCTCTACCTCACCCTGCAACTGCGGGAGCTGGGGCTGCCCATGGTGGTGGTGCTCAACAAGATGGATCTGCTGCAAAAGCGGCGCATCACCATCGACGAGGCCTTGCTCGCCAAGGCGCTGGGGTGCCCCGTGGTGTCGCTCTCGGCCCACAATCGCCAGCAGGTAGCGGCCTTCAAAGAGGGGATCCACCAGTTTATCGGCCAGTCCCAGCCCGCCCTGATGCTCGACTACGGTCAGCCCCTCGAGGGGGACATCGCCGAGCTGGAGACCCTGCTTGCCCCCCATCATCTGCATCGCCGTGGCCGCGCCCTGCGCCTGCTGGAGGAAGACATCGCCATGCAGGAGACCCTGGCGGCGGGGCAGCAGGCGGCGGCCGACAACGTGGTGAGCCGCGCCCACCACGCCCAGGACATCGACCTGCAACTCGCTGATTTGCGCTACGGCCATATCCACCACTGGTGCCAGCAGGCGTGCCGTCATCAGGACAAGCTCACCGTCGCCCAGAGCGAACGGCTGGATAGGGTGCTGCTCAACCGCTGGGTGGGCATCCCCTTCTTCCTGCTGGTGATGTACCTGATGTTCATGTTCGCCATCAAGGTGGGCAGCGCCTTCATCGACTTTTTCGACATCCTCGGGGGGCCCTGTTCGTGGACGGAGTGCACCACCTGCTGGGGCTGATGAGTGCCCCCGATTGGCTGGGAGCCGTGCTCGCGGACGGCGTGGGTGCCGGTTTGCAGACGGTGGCGACCTTCATCCCCGTGGTGGGCTGCCTCTTTCTCTTCCTCGCGGTGCTGGAGAGCTCCGGCTATCTGGCTCGTGCCGCCTTCGTGGTGGATGCCCTGATGCGTCGCCTCGGCCTGCCCGGCAAGGCCTTCGTCCCCATGCTGATGGGCTTTGGCTGCACCGTGCCCGCGGTGATGGCGACTCGCACCCTGGGGTCGGAGCGCGAGCGGCTGATGACCTCGGCCATGGCGCCCTTCATGTCCTGCGGCGCCCGTCTGCCGGTCTACGCCCTGTTCGCGGTGGCCTTCTTCCCCGAGTCGGGGCAGAACCTGGTGTTCGGTCTCTATCTGTTCGGCATCCTGGTGGCGGTGCTCACCGGCCTCTTCCTGCGCAGCACCCTGCTGCCGGGCAAGAGCGACTCCATGGTGATGGAGATGCCCGATTACGAGTGGCCCCGTCCGGTGGACGTGGGGCTGCGCACCTGGCAGAAACTCAAGGGCTTCATCTTCGGCGCGGGCAAGACCATCGTCCTGATGGTGGCGGTGCTGAGCGTGCTCAACTCCCTCGGCACCGACGGCAGCTTCGGCAACCAGGATCAGGAGAACTCGGTGCTGAGCAAGCTGAGCCAGTCCGTGACCCCGGTGCTGCATCCCATAGGCGTGCGGGACGACAACTGGCAGGCCACGGTGGGCATCCTCACCGGCATCTTTGCCAAGGAGGCGGTGGTCGCTACCCTCAACAGCCTCTACGCCGGCGGCGCCGGTGATGAGGAGGAGAGTGAATACTCCCTGCTGGGCAGCCTGAAAGCGGCGCTGGCCACCATTCCCGCCAACCTGGCGGACATCGACCCCGCCGATCCCATGGGGCTCAAGGTGGGGGATCTGGAGGACAAGCAGGCGGCCGCCGAGGCCCAGGAGGTGGACACCTCCACCTACGGCAACATGCAGACCCACTTCGACGGTGTGGCCGGGGCCTTTGCCTACCTGCTGTTCGTGCTGCTCTACATGCCCTGCGCCGCCGCCATGGGGGCTCTGGTGCGAGAGACCGGTCGTCAGTGGGCCCTGTTCACCGCCGCCTGGTGCAACTACGTCGCCTTCCTGTGCGCCACCCTCTTCTATCAACTGGCGACCTTCGCCGCCCACCCGGCGCAGAGCCTGGTCTGGAGCCTGAGCTATCTGTTCTCCCTGGTGCTGCTCTGGTGGCTGGGGCGTCGTCACGGCGACATCGTCGCCCGCAAGGTGGTGACCCTGTGAAGGGGCTCATGGTCAGGGGCGAGTGCGCCGAGAGGGAGGGTATTCTGTGATCCTGCGTGAACTGGGGGACTATCTGGCCCTTCACAAGAAGGTGAGCCGGCGGGCGCTGGCCCGCCACTTTCACACCTCCGAGGATGCGGTAGAGGCCATGCTCGGGGTCTGGATGCGCAAGGGGCGCGTCGCCAAGCGGGAGAGCCGCCTGTGTGGCGGCTCCTGCTGCGGCAAGCACGAAGAGGTGACGTTCGAGTGGTGCGAGCCCGGCCAGATAGGGCTGATCCAGAAGGGCTGATGCCTGCCCATATGCAAAAGGGAACCCGAGGGTTCCCTTTTTCGTGGCCGCCGGGCCCGTCTCAGAAGAGGTCGCCCTCGTCCTTGGTGGGCTCCAGGCTCCAGCCGCTCGCCGCCGCGCTGTTGCCAATCTGGCCCTTCTCCCGCCAGAGTTTGATCTTGAGGCGCAGGTTGTTCTGGGAGTCCGCGTTCTTCACCGCCTCCTCCTCGTCGATCACCCCCTCGACCACCAGATCGAACAGGGTGCTGTCGAAGGTCACCATGCCAAGGGCCCTGGATTTTTCCATGATCTCCTTGAGGCCGCCAAACTCGCCGCGCTTGATGAGATCGCGCACCGTGTGGGTTCCTAGCATTACCTCCACCGCCGCCCGGCGCCCGCCGTCCGTGGTCTTCACCAGCCGCTGGGAGACAAAGGCCTTGAGGTTGTTGCCAAGGTCGTTGAGCAGTTGGGGTCTGCGCTCTTCCGGGAAGAAGTTGATGATGCGATCCAGCGCCTGGTTGGCGTTGTTGGCGTGCAGGGTGGAGATGGCCAGATGCCCGGTTTCCGAGAAGGCGAGGGCATGCTCCATGGTCTCCCGATCGCGGATTTCACCGATGAGGATGACGTCCGGCGCCTGGCGCAGGGTGTTCTTCAGGGCCGCGTGGAAGCTGCGGGTATCCACCCCCACCTCCCGCTGGTTGATGATGCTCTTCTGGTGGCGATGGACGAACTCCACCGGATCCTCGATGGTGATGATGTGGCCGCCGCTGTTGCGGTTGCGATGATCGATGAGGGCCGCGAGCGATGTGGATTTGCCGGACCCCGTGCCGCCGACGAAGAGCACCAGACCCCGCTTCTCCATGATGGTGTCGAGGAGCACCGGAGGGAGTTTGAGATCCTCGAAGCGGGGGATCTCGGTCTTGATGTTGCGCGCCACCAGGGAGACTTCATTGCGCTGCTTGAAGATGTTGACCCGAAAACGGCCTATCTGGGGCAGGGAGATGGCGAGGTTCATCTCCAGCTCTTTCTCGAACTGCTGTTTCTGCTCGAGATCCATGATGTCGTAGGCGATGCGGGCCACCTCGCCCGGCCCCAGGGGCTCCTGGGTGAGGGGGCGCAAGGCGCCGTTGAACTTGGCGCAGGGGGGGCGCCGGTGGAGAGATAGAGATCGGAACCGTCCTGTTTGGCCAGGATCTGCAGCATGTCTCTCAATTCCATGAGGGGCCTCGTCGCTCAAAGGGCTGGGGGATGATGAATGGCTTGAGTGTACAGCCTCAGGCGCCGGTCAGTTTTTCGCGGAACACAAAAAAGACCGCGCCCAGGATGCACAGACCCGCCCAGAGGTAGTCCCACTTCAGATCTTCTTTCAGATAGAAGATGGAGAAGGGAACGAACACGGTGAGGGTGATCACCTCCTGCAGGATCTTGAGCTGGCCGACGGAGAGCACGGTGTGGCCGATGCGGTTGGCGGGCACCTGCAACAGGTATTCGAACAGGGCTATCCCCCAGCTCACCAGGGCGGCGATGATCCAGGGTTTGTGATTCATGCTCTTGAGATGGGCGTACCAGGCAAACGTCATGAAGACGTTGCTGCAGATGAGCAGGCCGATACTGGTCATGATGGGGTTCATTAGGTTCTCCTTTTAAATCAATGCATTTTATCTCGACTCCATGGGTTTTCATAAGTGGTGCTTGAGGGTATTTTTAGCTCACAAGGATGTAACAAAAGAAGGCGAAAGCTGGATGGGCAAGACAAGCTGGGGTGCGCTTTGTCTGTTGTTTGCCTGCTGGGCGCAAGGTGCGCCGACCCTGACGGTGGCCACCGATGTCTGGCCGCCGTTTCGCATGCTGGCAGAGAACGACGACTTCCAGGGGCTGGATATCGACATTCTGCGCCAGTTGCAGGCACGCAGCGGCATTGTGCTCACCCTCAAACGGGTGCCCTGGGGACGGGCACTCAAACAGATGCAGACCGGTCAGGTGGATCTGATGATAGGGCTGGCTCACACCGAGGAGCGGGCCGCCTTCATCGACTACCTGCAGCCGTCCTATTACCAGTGCCGGCCTGCCTTCTATGGCAAGCCCGCCGCCGTGGCCGGCCTCAGGCGCTACGAGGATCTGCGGGGCCGCGAGATTGGCTATGTGCTCAACTCCGCCTACTTCCCCCCCTTCGATGGCGACGCCGGGCTCGACAAGCACGGGGTCCCCACCGAAGACCAGTTGCAGCGCATGGTGGAGCGGGGCCACCTGCCCCTGATGATAGGGACCGACTGCCAGGTGGATTACGCCCTGAGCCAGCACAACGACGCCGGCCTCGTCAAGGCGCCCTTCCAGCCCCCCAACCCGGTGGTGCTCTACCTCGGGATGAGCAAGCACTCACCCCACCACGAGCTGGGCCCCAAGCTGGCGCAGGCGTTGCAAGCCATGGTGGAGAGCGGCGAGATAGCGGCGCTGGCCAAGCCCTACCAGCCTTGACCTTGGGTGGTAACGCGCTGTTATCATGCAGCTTTCCTGCCTGCCCCCCGGCGGGCCTCGCTTCTTGGGGATCCCGTGTATCTCGCTCTCATCCGTCGCCAGCAGCGCTGGCAGCGCCGCTGGCTGCTCCTGCTGTCGCTGCTGACCCTGGCCCTGTTCCTGCTCTCCCTCGCCCTCGGGGAGTTCGTGCTGCTGCCCTGGCAGCCGCTGGGGGATCTGGAGCTGCGCATCCTGCTGGAGCTGCGCCTGCCGCGCGCCCTGCTGGCCCTGCTGGCGGGGGCCTCCCTTGCCTGCGGTGGTGCCGTGCTCCAGGTGATGCTGCACAACCCGGTGGCGGAACCCGGCCTGCTTGGCGTCTCGAGCGGCGCTGGGCTGGCCGCCATGGTGGCGATGGCGGTGGCCAAGGGGCTCGGGCTCTATCTGCCAGGTTGGGGGTTGTCGCTGGCGGCCTTTGGCGGCGCCCTGGTGGTGACCATGCTGCTCATCCGTCTCGCACGCCGGGCACGGCTCGGCCATGGGCGGCTGCTGCTGTTCGGGGTCGCCATCGGCATCCTTACCAATGCGGCCATGACCTGGCTGATGTATTTCGCCGACGACGGCTCCTTGCGGGAATTCATGTTCTGGATGATGGGCAGCCTCGCCTACGGCAGCCAGCAGCTTGCCTGGTGGTGGCTGGTGCTGCCCCTCACCCTCGGCTGGCTCTGCTGGCAGGGGCGGGCACTGCAACAACTGCTGCTGGGGGAGACCCAGGCCCGCCTTATGGGGTTGAACGTGGACAGCATGCGGGTACGCCTGGTGCTGGCGGTCTGCCTGCTGACCGGGGTGGCGGTCTCCCTGTGCGGCGTCATCGGTTTCGTCGGCCTGGTGGTGCCTCACCTGCTGCGCCTGTGCGGTGGCAGCGATCAGCGCTTCCTGCTGCCCGCCTCGGCGCTTGGGGGTGGCGCCCTGCTGCTCGGGGCCGATCTGGTGGCCCGCTCGGCGCTGCACGCCGGTGAGTTGCCCATCGGGGTCATCACCGCCTCGGTGGGCGCCCCGCTCTTTATCTATCTGCTGCTGAGGCAAGATGCCGATGTGTCCCGCTGATCCCGCCCCCTGGCGGCTGGAGGCCCGCGCCCTGGCCATCCCCCATCGCCTCGCTCCCCTGGATCTCACCTGGTCCGGCGGTCAGCTGGTGGCCCTGCTCGGCCCCAACGGCAGCGGCAAGTCCTCCCTGCTCGGGGCACTGGCGGGCCTGCTGCCCGCCGATGGCGCCGTCTTGCTGGGGGGAGAGGCCATCACGACCCTGAGCTGGCCCGAGCTTGCAACGCGGCGCGCCATGCTGCCCCAGCGCCAGCCCCAGCTGTTCCACATCCCGGTGTTCCAGGTGCTGAGCCTGGGGCTGGAGGAGGGGGGCCCCGATGCCCAGGCGCAGGCGGTGGCGGATGTGTGCGACGCCCTGGAACTGGCGCCTCTGCTGGCACGGGACTTCAGCCGATTGTCCGGGGGGGAGCAGCAGCGGGTGCTGATCGCCCGCACCCTGCTGCAACTGTGGCCAAGCCTCAATCCGACCGGGCGGGTGCTGCTGCTGGATGAACCCCTGGCGGGGCTGGATCTGCATCACCAGATGGCGCTGCTGCGGCTGCTCAAGCAACTGGCCGCGCAGGGATTGCTGGTGGTGGTGGCCATCCACGACATCAATCTGGCCATCGATTGGGCGGATCGCGTGCTCTGCCTGCAACAGGGCCGCGTGGTGGGGGAAGGGGACGTCGGGATCATCGACGAGGCGCTGCTGGAGCGGGTGTTCCAGATCCGCACCGATCGCATCGAGGCGGCCGGCCGCATCTGGTTTATGCCGAGTCTTTGAGGCGGTCTTCCCCCTCATCCCCAGCCCTTCTCCCATTCTTTTGAAACAAGTGGGAGAAGGGAGCCGTTCCGTCGACTACGGATACAGCATTGAAAACCTGCAGAGGCTGAGTGAAGCCAAGGGGGCGAGTGAATCACTGTGGAAATGAAAAGAGCCAGGCATCCGTGATGCCTGGCTCTTTGAATTGGTAGAGAGAGCGTTGAGCGGTTGCTCAGGCTTTCTGCTTGTCCAGCCGCACCTGGGCGGCTTCTGCCAGCATGGCCAGCAGGGTTTCGGTGTCACTCCACGACAGACAGGCATCGGTGATGCTCTGGCCGAAGGTGGCGGCACAGCCGTTCTCCACGTCCTGACGCCCTTCCACCAGGAAGCTCTCGGCCATGATGCCGGCGATGCCGGTGCGGCCGCGGCGCAGCTGATCGCAGATATCCTGGGCCACCAGCAGTTGGCGGCGATGATCCTTCATGCTGTTGCCGTGGCTGAAGTCCACCACCAGGCGCTCCGGCAGGCCCACCTGGGCCAGAGCCTCGCACGCCTCGTCGATGCTGGCGGTGTCGTAGTTGGGCCTGTGGCCGCCGCGCAGGATCACGTGGCCGTAGGGGTTGCCGGCGGTGCGGTAGATGGTCATCTTGCCGTCCTTGTCCGGGGAGTAGAAGATGTGGCTGTGACGGGCGGCGCGCACCGCATCGATGGCGATGCGGGTGTTGCCGTCGGTGCCGTTCTTGAACCCCACCGGGCAGGAGAGGGCGGAGGCCATCTCCCGGTGAACCTGGGACTCGGTGGTGCGCGCCCCGATGGCGCCCCAGGTGATGAGATCGCTGATGTACTGGCCGGTCACCATGTCGAGGAACTCGGTGGCGGTGGGCATGCCGGTCTCGTTGATGTCCACCAGCAGCTTGCGGGCCAGTTTCAGCCCTTCATTGACGTCGAAACTGCCGTCCAGGCGCGGATCATTGATGAGCCCCTTCCAGCCGACGATGGTGCGCGGCTTCTCGAAGTAGGTGCGCATCACGATGCACAGGCTCTCTTTGTACTCTTCACGCAGGGTGTTCAGACGCAGGGCGTATTCGTGGGCGGCGGCGGGATCGTGGATGGAGCAGGGGCCGACGATGACTAGCAGGCGCTGATCCTCACCGGACAGAATGGCTTCCACTTGGCGGCGGGCATCCAGCAGGTTCTGGGCGATGGTGTCGGTTAACGGGAAGGCGTGCGCCAGCTCGCTGGGGGTGATCAGGGCCTCCAGGCGACGGGTGCGCAATTCATCGGTGTGAATGGACATACGACTCAATTCTCGAGTGGATAAGGTGGGCGGGATGCCAAAATGCAAGGGAATAAAATAAAGCAAAAGTCACCCGATGGAAACCTTGGGCGGCTCTGATAGGATGTGAACCCAAAAGCCATTTCAAATGAGGTAGTTATCGTGGCAAAGCCAGGCGCGACCGGGATCACCCGCATCATCAACGCAACCGGTTACAGCATGAAAGGTCTCAAATCGGCCTGGATCAACGAGGCCGCCTTCCGTCAGGAGCTGCTGCTCATCCTGCTGCTGATGCCGCTGGCATTCTGGATAGGTGACTCCCTCAACGAGATCCTGCTGCTCGTCTGCATCAGCTGGCTGGTGGTGATCATCGAGGTGCTCAACTCCGCCGTGGAGGCGGTGGTGGATCGCATCGGCTCCGAGCATCACGAACTCTCGGGCCGCGCCAAGGATCTGGGCTCCGCCGCCGTCTTCATCGCTCTGGCCCTCAATGCCCTGGTGTGGGGCGCCCTGGTGGGCCGCAACCTGCTGGGCTGGTGGTAGGTTACGAGAGCAACCTTTCTCCTGACATAAAAAAGCCCGTCATCACGACGGGCTTTTTGCTGCGCAGATAAGGGCTTATCAGTGCAGGATCCGGGCACGGATGGTGCCATTGATTTCTTTGAGACGGGCCAAGGCCTTCTCGCTGTGCTCGGTTTCGACGTCGATGACCACGTAACCGATCTCGCTGCTGGTCTGCAGGTACTGACCGGCGATGTTGATCCCCTCGTCGGCGAAGATCTGGTTGATCTGGTTCATCACGCCGGGCTGGTTGCGGTGAATGTGCAGCAGGCGGCTGGAGCCCTTGTGGCCGGGCAGGGAGACTTCCGGGAAGTTGACCGCGGAGAGGGTGGAGCCGTTGTCGGAGTATTTGACCAGCTTGTTGGCCACTTCCAGACCGATGTTCTCCTGGGCTTCCTGGGTGGAGCCGCCGATGTGGGGGGTCAGGATCACGTTGTCCAGGCCGCGCAGCGGGGTGAGGAACTCCTCGTCGTTGGACTTGGGCTCCACCGGGAAGACGTCGATGGCGGCGCCGGAGAGGTGGCCGCTCTTGATGACGTCGGCCAGGGCGTCGATGTCCACCACGGTGCCGCGGGAGGCGTTGATGAAGATGGCGCCCGGTTTCATCATGCGAAGTTGCTCTGCACCGATGAGATCCTTGGTGGAGGCGGTTTCCGGTACGTGCAGGCTGATGACGTCAGACATGTTGAGCAGTTCCACCAGGTTCGGCACCTGGATGGCGTTGCCAAGGGAGAGCTTGTTCTCGATGTCGTAGTAATAGACCTTCATGCCGATCATCTCGGCGATGATGCCAAGCTGGGTGCCGATGTGGCCGTAGCCGATGATGCCGAGCTTCTTGCCGCGGGCTTCGACGCTGCGGTTGGCCAGCTTCTCCCAAACGCCGCGATGGCACTTGGCGTTCTTCTCGGGAATGCCGCGCAGCAGCAGCAGGATCTCCCCCAGTACCAGTTCGGCCACGGAGCGGGTGTTGGAGAAGGGGGCGTTGAAGACGGGGATGCCGCGCACGTGGGCGGCGTCGAGGGAGACCTGGTTGGTGCCGATGCAGAAGCAGCCGATGGCCACCAGCTTGGTGGCGGCATCCAGCACCTTGTCGGTGATCTGGGTGCGTGAACGCAGGCCCACGAAATGCACGTCACGAATGCGCTCGATCAACTCCTCTTCCGACAGGGACGTCTTCAGATATTCCACATTGGTGTAGCCGGCTGCCCGAAAGGTCTCCACCGTGTTGGGATGGACTCCCTCCAGCAGCAGTACCTTGATCTTATCCTTGTCCAGCGAAAACTTGGCTGTCATGACGTTCCCTCTATTGTTTTGAAAAATGCGTTCAGGCTTGCAGTGTGAAGAAAACCGTAAAGTAGCAAAAACGTTTGGGAGAGGGAATATTTGTGACGAAAGTCAAATTCTTTGAAGTTATCAACGATTGTTGCAGATGTGCTGCTACAACCCATTGAGGGATAACCAGAAACGGCGCCATGAGGCGCCGTTGTCCATTTGGGGCAGTCAGATTGACTGACCCGGGCGGGGGCTTGCCCGGAGGGAGAGGTCCGGGGAGCGGGCCTTAGTTGGTGATCACACCCTCGGGGGTGCCGATCAGCACAACGTCGGCGCCACGGTGGGCGAACAGGCCGTTGGTGACCACGCCCACGATGCTGTTGAGGCGGGTTTCCAGAGCCTTGGCATCGGTGATGACCATGCCCTTGACGTCCAGGATGATGTTGCCGTTGTCGGTCACCACCCCTTCACGCCACACCGGGTTGCCGCCAAGGGCGCGGATCTCGCGGGCCACGTATTCGCGGGCCATGGGGATCACTTCCACCGGCAGGGGGAAGGTGCCCAGCACGTCGACGGTCTTGGTGTTGTCGATGATGCAGATGAACTGGTCGGCCACGGCGGCGACGATCTTCTCGCGGGTCAGGGCGGCGCCGCCCCCCTTGATCATGTCGCGGCTGGCGTTGATCTCGTCGGCACCATCCACGTAGACGGAGAGGGCATCGATGTCGTTGAGGTCAAACACCGGGATGCCGAGACCCTTGAGGCGTTCGGTGGAGGCGATGGAGCTCGACACCGCGCCCTTGATCTGGTCTTTCATGGTCGCCAGTGCGTCGATGAAGTGATTGACGGTAGAGCCGGTGCCCACCCCGACGATGGTGCCGGGTACCACGTATTTGAGCGCAGCCCAACCGGCCGCCTTCTTCATTTCATCTTGAGTCATGATGGATCCTTATGGAAAAAGCGGGCGCATTATATCCAAGCATCCCCCCCAGAGCGACCATGGTGCTCACGTTCCGGCGCAAAAATCCCCAAGATGTAAATCGTTTGCCTGTTTATTGAACCGAAGGGGGCGCCCCCGCCTGATCAGGCAAAGTGCCAGCTGCGGCTGGGGGTGATGATCTGGGGGAGCGGCACGTCCCACTGCTCCCGGGGGACGGCATCCACCTGCTGGCAGTCGTGGGCGAGCCCCAGGGGTCTTGGGCCGAGCTGGTGCTCGTGCCAGCAGGCGAGGGTGCGATCGTAGTAGCCGCCCCCCATGCCGAGGCGGTTGCCAGCCTCATCGAAGGCCACCAGCGGGGTGCAGATGATGTCCAGCATGCTGTGGGGCAGCACCTGCTGCACGTCGAGCTCGGGCTCGGCGATGCCGTAGCGGTTGCGGGTCATGGGGGTGGTGGCGGTGTAGCGCAAGAAGAGCAGGTGACCCGGGGTGAAGGGGTGTAGCACCGGCAGGTAGACCTCCTTTTGCAGGGCCCACAGCCAGTGGATGGCGGGCAGGGGATCGAGCTCCCCGTCGTTGGCCAGATAGAGGGCGATGCGCCTGGCCGCGAGGATGCCGGGGTGTTCCTGGAAGCGTTCGACCAGCTGTTGGGCCGCCGCCTGCTGCTCGGCCTGGCTCAGGCTTTTTCTGCGCTGGCGAATGAGCTGGCGCAGGTTCTGGCGTTCGGGTTGGGTATCCGGCATGGGGACTCCTGGGCAAAGGTGGGCTGGCGCTACCTTAGCAAGGGGCCGACGGGATGAAAAGCCGATGGCGGGGCCGCCAGCCGGGCGGCCCCTGAGGTCGGGTGTCAGGAACGGTGGGGGGCGGGAGCCACTGCGCCCATCTGGTGCTTGAGGAAGACGGCCACGATGGCGGCCAGTGCCAGCGCCATGGGGTAGAAGCTCATGCTCACGACCAGGATCGGCGAGAGGGCGAAGATGGAACCCAGCAGCAGCGCCTGGGCGCCCCAGGGGATCAGCCCCTGTACCACGCAGGAGAAGATGTCCAGCATGGAGGCGGCGCGGCGCGGGGTGACACCGTGATGATCCGCCAGATCCCTGGCCACCTTGCTCGCGACTATGATGGCGACAGTGTTGTTGGCGGTGCACAGGTTGGTGAGGCTCACCACGCCGGCGATGCCGAGCTCGGCCGCCTTTTCGTTCTGCTCGCCATCGTGGTGGCGGGTGAAGCGGGCAATCAGGGCGGCGATGCGCTCACTTATCCATGCGAGCCCCCCTTGGCGTTCCATCAGGGCACCCAGACCGCCGATGAGCATGGAGAGCAGGAAGATCTCCTGCATGCTGGTAAAGCCCTGATAGATGTCCTTGCTGAACTGGCCGAGAGAGTAGCTGCCAAGCAGCCCCACGCCACCGGCCGCCAGGATGCCGAGCCCCAGTACCATGAAGACGTTCATGCCAGAGAGGGCAAGCACCAGGATCAGCAGATAGGGGGCGACCTTGAGCAAGTCCGCCCCGGCGGTGGGGGCCGGCGCTTCACCGGTGGAGCCCAGCACCAGATAGAGCAGGATCACCAGCACGGCGGCGGGGGCGGCAATCTTGATGTTCTCGCGAAACTTGTCCTTCATCTCGCAGCCCTGGCTGCGGGTGGCGGCGATGGTGGTGTCTGAGATGATGGAGAGGTTGTCCCCGAACATGGCGCCGGAGAGGATGGTCCCCGCCATCAGCATCGGATCGATGCCGGCGGCCTGGGCGACGCCCAGCGCCACCGGTGCCACGGCGCCGATGGTGCCCATGGAGGTACCCATGGCGGTGGCAATGAAGGCAGAGATGAGGAAGAGCCCCGGCAGCAGGCACCAGCCCGGAATGAGGGAGAGGCCGAGGGCGACCGTGGCATCCACCCCGCCGGTGGCCTTGGCCACGGTGGCGAAGGCGCCCGCCAGCAAATAGATGAGGCACATGGCCATGATGTTGCTCTCGCCCACCCCCTTGAAGAAGGTCTCGAGGTTCTTGTTGAACCCCTCGCGTCCCATCAGCAGGGCCAGCATGACGGCGGGCAGGGCGGCAACGGGGGCGGGGAGCTGGTAGAAGGCGAACTCGACCCCCTGCAGGGTCAGCCAGGTACCGGTACCGATGAAGAGGGCAAGAAAGACCAGAAGGGGCAGCAGGGCTCTGGCACGGGGTTGGGTCTGGATCATGTGTTCCTCGAAACTTGAACAATGACCTCCTGTCGTTGCCTGTGGCGCCTCCAGGGCGGGCACAGGGCGGGCATCCTGCCACCATGGGGGGCCAACAGTAGTGAGTCGGCCCGCCCGGGTCAAGATAGCCGTCCAGATGGATAGGGCTTTTTGCTTCGTGATTCTGACTTGTCTGGTTATTCCGTTATTTATTCTGTTTTTAATGAATTTATCGTTTAAATGTCGGGGTGGTTTGGCGGGCCAGATCGGGCTTTTCAAAGGGGGCGCGGGCTGGTAAAACGGTCTCTTTCCATAATAAAGAGATGAGAGGGTGGAGATGGACAATCCGATCCGTGTGGCCGTGATGGGCTGTAATGGTCGTATGGGCAAGGTGCTGCTGGAGGCTATCGCCAACGCCGAGGGCGTGGTGGTGGGAGCGGCGCTGGAACGACCGGGCTCTGCCGTGATCGGTCTGGATGCGGGTGAACTCAACGGCCTGGGGCGCCTTGGCGTCATCATCAGCGACAGTCTGGAGAAGGTGAAGGACGAATTCGATCTCATCATCGACTTCACCCGCCCCGAGGTGACCCTGGCGAACCTCGCCTTTGCACTGGCGCATGGCAAGCAGATGGTGATCGGCACCACCGGCTTTGACGAGGCGGGCAAGGCGGCCCTGCACGAGGCGGGCAAGCAGATCGGCATCGTCTTCGCCTCCAACTACTCGGTCGGGGTCAACCTGGTGTTCAAGCTGCTGGAGCAGGCGGCCAGGGTGATGGGGGAGTACACCGACATCGAGATCATCGAGGGGCACCACAGACACAAGGTGGATGCTCCGTCCGGCACTGCGCTCTCCATGGGAGAAGTGGTGGCGAAAACCCTGGGCCGGGATCTCAAAGAGTGCGCCGTCTATGGCCGTGAGGGGATCACCGGTGAACGGGATCGCAACACCATCGGCTTTGCCACCATCCGCGCCGGAGATCTGGTGGGGGAGCACACCGTCATGTTCGCCGACATCGGCGAGCGGGTCGAGATCAGCCACAAGGCTTCCAGCCGTCTGACCTTCGCCAACGGTGCAGTGCGGGCGGGCAAGTGGCTCGGCCAGCAAGGGGCCGGTCTCTATGACATGCAGGATGTGCTCGGTCTGAAATAAACCGTCTTCAGGGGGAGTGCAGACTCCCGTACTGGTTGCCAAACCCCGGTCCGCCGGGGTTTTTTGTCACTTTTTTGTAGAAATGAGCCTTAATCATCACTTTTTGAGTGAACCTCGCTAAATCCTGCCATTCTTACAAGCCTGCCACCCTCTTACGACAAAAATGTCATCAAGGGGTAACGGGTTTGGGTCTCAATATTCCCCTGCGGGGGGGCATTTCGCCTTGATGTGAAATAGACTAAAAATGCAATCCAAGAAAAACGTTTTCTATTCTTGGCGTTCACTTTTCTGGCTTCAAATGGTGTTTTTGCTGTTGTGTTGTTTATTTTTTAATTTTCTATCTTGCTGTTTATTAAGTGGTAAATTTGGTTTTTTGTACGTTGCGTGGCATCGGGCGCCGCTTTGTGGTCTGTGTTTGGCTTTTCTTTTTGAAGAGGGGGTTGCAAAGCGAGTGAGTGCATAGATAATGGGTAATGTTGCTTGTTTATTGAATTTAGATGCATTTCAAACGAGAAAAGACGTTGAAATGAGATCGTTTTTAAGTAGAATGCGCCCAATTTGCCAGAAATCTGCCGGGTTCGAGTCCTGTCAAAGACCGGAACCGAGCCCGCAACACCCAGGTAAATTGCTGAATTTAAAGCTAAATAACTGGAGGTTGTCTTGAATCACACTGCATTGCTAGTGCTGGAAGATGGAACTGTGTTCAAAGGCGTGTCGATAGGCGCCGAGGGATGTTCCGTTGGTGAAGTGGTTTTCAACACGTCGATGACGGGTTATCAGGAAATCCTCACAGATCCCTCCTATTCCCGTCAGATCGTTACCCTCACTTACCCCCATATAGGCAACACCGGCACCAACAGCGAAGATGAAGAGTCCAGTCAGGTCCATGCTCAGGGCCTCATCATCCGGGACCTTCCGATACTGGCCTCCAACTTCCGCAATCAGCAATCCCTCTCCGATTACCTCAAGTCCCACAACATCGTTGGCATCGCCGACATCGACACCCGCAAGCTGACCCGCATCCTGCGTGAAAAAGGCGCCCAGGCCGGTTGCATCCTGGCCGGCAAGCAGCTCGATGAAGCCCATGCCCTCGAACAGGCCCGCGCCTTCCCCGGTTTGAAGGGGATGGACCTGGCCAAGGAAGTGACCGTGAGCGAATCCTACAGCTGGACTGAAGGCAGCTGGCAGCTCGGCAAGGGTCACGTCACCCCGGCGGCCGATGAGCTGAAATACCACGTGGTGGCCTACGACTTCGGCGTGAAGCGCAACATCCTGCGCATGCTGGTGGACCGTGGCTGCCGCCTGACCGTGGTGCCGGCCAAGACCCCGGCCGCCGAGGTACTGGCGATGAACCCGGATGGCATCTTCCTCTCCAACGGCCCCGGCGACCCCGAGCCGTGCGACTACGCCATCGAAGCTATCAAGGCTTTCCTTGATACCAGCACCCCTGTGTTCGGTATCTGCCTGGGCCACCAGTTGCTGGGCCTGGCCTCCGGCGCCAAGACCATCAAGATGAAGTTCGGCCACCACGGTGCCAATCACCCGGTGAAGAGTCTGGACGACAACACCGTGATGATCACCGCCCAGAACCACGGCTTTGCGGTGGACGAGCAGACCCTGCCCGAGTGCCTGCGTGCCACCCACGTCTCCCTGTTCGATGGGTCGCTCCAGGGCATCCATCGCACCGACCGTCCGGCCTTCAGCTTCCAGGGTCACCCCGAAGCGAGCCCGGGCCCGCACGATTGTGCCGGTCTGTTCGACCACTTTATTGAATTGATTAAGCAGTATCGCGCCTAAGAGGATAAAGAGAGCCATGCCAAAACGTAACGACCTACAGAGCATCCTGATCCTCGGCGCCGGCCCCATCGTCATCGGCCAGGCCTGCGAATTCGACTACTCCGGCGCCCAGGCGTGCAAGGCCCTGAAAGAAGAGGGCTACCGCGTCATCCTGGTGAACTCCAACCCGGCCACCATCATGACCGACCCGGAGATGGCCGACGCCACCTACATCGAGCCCATCACCTGGGAAGTGGTGCGCGAGATCATCAAGAAAGAGCGCCCGGACGCCATCCTGCCCACCATGGGTGGTCAGACTGCGCTGAACTGCGCCCTGGCGCTGGAGCAGCATGGCGTGCTCAAGGAGTTCGGTGTCGAGATGATCGGCGCCACCGCCGACGCCATCGACAAGGCCGAGGATCGCTCCCGCTTTGACAAGGCGATGCGCAGCATTGGCCTGGAGTGCCCGCGCGCCGGCATCGCCCACAACATGGAAGAGGCCTGGGGCGTGCAGCAGATGGTCGGCTTCCCCTGCATCATCCGTCCTTCCTTTACCATGGGTGGCTCGGGCGGCGGCATCGCCTACAACACCGAAGAGTTCGTGGAGATCTGCGAGCGCGGTCTGGATCTCTCCCCGACCAAGGAGCTGCTCATCGACGAGTCGCTCATCGGCTGGAAAGAGTACGAGATGGAAGTGGTGCGGGATCGCAACGACAACTGCATCATCGTCTGCGCCATCGAGAACTTCGACCCCATGGGCATCCACACCGGTGACTCCATCACGGTCGCGCCAGCCCAGACGCTGACCGACAAGGAGTACCAGATCATGCGCAACGCCTCCATGGCGGTGCTGCGCGAGATCGGCGTCGAGACCGGCGGTTCCAACGTCCAGTTCGGCATCAACCCCAAAGACGGCCGCATGGTCATCATCGAGATGAACCCGCGGGTGTCGCGCTCCTCTGCGCTGGCCTCCAAGGCGACCGGCTTCCCCATCGCCAAGATCGCCGCCAAGCTCGCCATCGGTTACACCCTGGACGAGCTGATGAACGACATCACCGGTGGTCGCACTCCGGCCTCCTTCGAGCCGGCCATCGACTACGTGGTCACCAAGGTACCGCGCTTCAACTTCGAGAAGTTTGCCGGCGCCAACGACCGTCTGACCACCCAGATGAAGTCCGTGGGTGAAGTGATGGCCATCGGCCGCAACTTCCAGGAGTCCCTGCACAAGGCCCTGCGTGGTCTCGAGACCGGCAAGACCGGCTTCGACCCCATGGTTGACCTGAACGCCCCCGACTCCCTGACCCGCATCCGTCACGAGCTGCAGGATGCCGGTGCCGAGCGCATCTTCTACATCGCCGACGCCTTCCGCGCCGGCCTCTCCATGGACGGCGTGTTCAAGCTGACCAAGATTGACCCCTGGTTCCTGGTGCAGATTGAAGAGCTGGTCAAGCTCGAAGAGCAGGTGAAAGAGCGCGGCATGGCCGGTCTTGACGCCGACTTCCTGCGCGCCCTCAAGCGCAAAGGCTTTGCCGACGCCCGTCTGGCCAAGATCCTCGGCGTGGCCGAAGGTGAAGTGCGTAAATTGCGTGCCCGCCACAACATCTTCCCGGTCTACAAGCGGGTCGATACCTGCGCGGCCGAGTTCGCCACCAACACCGCCTACATGTACTCCAGCTATGACGAGGAGTGCGAGGCCAACCCCACCAACCGCGACAAGATCATGGTCATCGGTGGCGGCCCGAACCGTATCGGTCAGGGCATCGAGTTCGACTACTGCTGCGTACACGCGGCGCTGGCCCTGCGCGAAGACGGTTACGAGACCATCATGGTCAACTGCAACCCGGAAACCGTCTCCACCGACTACGACACTTCCGACCGTCTCTACTTCGAGCCAGTCACCCTGGAAGACGTGCTGGAAATCGTGCGGGTCGAGCAGCCCAAGGGCGTCATCGTCCAGTACGGCGGCCAGACTCCGCTGAAACTGGCGCGGGCATTGGAAGCCAACGGCGTGCCGGTCATCGGGACCAGCCCGGATGCCATCGACCGCGCGGAAGATCGCGAGCGCTTCCAGTCCGCCGTCGAGCGCCTGGGGCTCAAGCAGCCGGAAAACGGCACCGTCACCGCCCTGGAGCAGGCCGTGCAACTGGCCACGCGCATCACCTACCCGCTGGTGGTTCGTCCCTCCTACGTGCTGGGTGGCCGCGCCATGGAAATCGTCTATGACGAGCAGGACCTGCGCCGCTACTTCGCCGAGGCAGTGAGCGTCTCCAACGAGTCTCCGGTGCTGCTGGACCGCTTCCTGGACGACGCCACCGAGGTGGACGTGGACGCCATCTGCGACGGTGTTGACGTGGTCATCGGCGGCATCATGGAGCACATCGAACAGGCCGGTATCCACTCCGGTGACTCCGCCTGCTCCCTGCCGCCCTACACCCTGTCCAAGGCCATCCAGGACGAGATGCGCGAGCAGGTACGCAAGCTGGCGCTGGAACTCGGCGTGGTCGGTCTGATGAACGTGCAGTTCGCGGTGAAAGACAACGAGATTTACCTCATCGAGGTGAACCCCCGTGCCGCCCGTACCGTGCCGTTTGTCTCCAAGGCCACCGGTGCCCCGCTGGCGAAGATCGCCGCCCGCGTCATGGCCGGTCAGAGCCTGAAAGAACAGGGCTTCACCACCGAGATCATCCCGCCCTACTACTCGGTGAAGGAAGTGGTACTGCCGTTCGCCAAGTTCCCGGGTGTGGACCCGCTGCTGGGGCCGGAAATGCGCTCCACCGGTGAAGTCATGGGAGTGGGCAGCAGCTTCGCCGAGGCCTATGCCAAGGCGCAGCTGGGTGCCGGTCACCAGGTACCGAGCGAAGGTCGCGCCCTCTTGTCCGTGCGTCACGGCGACAAGGAGCGGGTGGTGAACCTGGCCGCCAAGCTGCTGGAACTGGGCTATGACCTCGACGCCACCCACGGCACCGCCGTGACCTTGGGCGAGGCGAGCATCAACCCGCGTCTGGTCAACAAGGTGCACGAGGGGCGTCCGCACATTCTGGATCGCATCAAGAATGGCGAGTACACCTACATCGTCAACACCGCCGAGGGTCGTCAGGCCATCGAGGACTCCAAGCAGCTGCGCCGTGGCGCCCTGCAGCACAAGGTGGCCTACACCACCACGCTGCACGCGGCCTTCGCCACCTGCATGGCCATCAGTGTCGATGCCACCGCCAATGTGAATTCGGTGCAGGAGCTGCACGAGAAGGTGAACAACCGCTAAGAGCTCCGGCAGCACGCTGCCCGCTCGATGCACGCAAACCCCGCCAGCAATGGCGGGGTTTTTTATTGCCTGCGCCCTGCCACTTCCGGGGAAACGCCTTCAAGGAAGATGGGTGAGATGGCGGATAATGCATCATGGGTGGTGATACTCACCCCATGAATGAACTTTCACTGCATCAATATTGCTGAATTGGCATGATGGGGTGCAATCTTCGCAATCTCTCGCCCCCACAACCTCCCTATACTGGGTGCTCATACAAACAAGGTCGTCTGCGCCGACACACCAAAAGGTGGCGTGCGAGAGGATCAGCGCCCGCAGCCCGATCCGGCTGCCGTGGCCGGCCCCGGTGACCGACGGGGGCCGCAGGAAAACCGGTCGCGGGGTTACCGCCGCGCGACTCGTCAGGGACGGTGTTACCGCACCAACCCGCTTCCCCTCCTTGCCCCACCCGCCTGTCGGCCCGGTCGTCCGGCGCCTCGCCCATCCGTCAAGGGAATCTGAATATGAGCTTCGATCATCGCAAATACCGCCGTGCCCCCGTGATCAACCTGGCGGATCGCCAGTGGCCCAACCGGGTACTGGAGCGGGCACCGCTCTGGTGCGCCGTGGACCTGCGCGATGGCAACCAGGCGCTGGTCGAGCCCATGACGGTGGCCCAGAAGCTGCAAATGTGGGCGCTGATGACCCACATCGGTTTCAAGCACATCGAGGTGGGCTTCCCGGCGGCCTCCCAGCCAGACTTCGACTTTGTGCGCGAGCTCATCGAGCGCAACCTCATCCCCGATGATGTCACCATCCAGGTGCTGGTGCAGGCGCGCGAAGATCTGATCGCCCGCACTTTCGAGGCCCTCAAGGGGGCGAAGCGGGCCATCGTCCACGTCTACAACTCGGTCAACCCGACCCAGCGCAACTATGTGTTCAACTCAGGCAAGGACGGGGTCAAGGCCATCGCCGTGCAGGGGGCGCGCTGGGTGCGGGAGTATGCGGCCCGCAATCCGGACACCGAGTGGAGTTTCCAGTATTCCCCGGAGAGTTTCAGCAGTACCGAGGTGGAGTTCGCCGTCGAGGTGTGTGACGCCGTCATCGACGAGTGGCGTGCCGCTGCCCGTCCCATGATCCTGAACCTCCCCGCCACGGTGGAGGTGAGCACCCCCAACGTGTTTGCGGATCAGGTGGAGTGGTTCTGCCGACACCTCAAGGCGCGATCCGAGGTGAGCATCTCCATCCACACCCACAACGACAGAGGCTGCGGGGTGGCCGCCGCCGAGCTGGCGGTGCTGGCGGGGGCGGATCGCATCGAGGGCACCCTGCTCGGCAACGGGGAGCGCACCGGCAACATGGACATCGTCACCATGGCCATGAACCTCTACAGCCAGGGGATTGACCCCGAGCTGGACCTGTCTGACATGGATGCCATCGTCGCCACCGTGGGGGCCTGCACCCAGATTGCCCTGCACCCGCGCCACCCCTATGCCGGCGAGCTGGTCTACACGGCGTTTTCCGGCAGCCACCAGGACGCCATCCGCAAGTCTCTCGCGGCAGAAAAACCGGATCACTACTGGGACGTGGCTTACCTGCCCATCGACCCTGCCGATCTTGGTCGCAGCTACGAGGCGGTGATCCGCATCAACAGCCAGTCCGGCAAGGGAGGGGTGACCTATCTGCTGGAGCGTGACCTCGGTCTGCAACTGCCGCGCTGGCTGCAAATCGACTTCAGCCGCCGGGTGCAGGCCGAGGCTGAGGCGAGCAGCAGCGAAATCAGCCCGGAGCAGATCCGCACCCTGTTCGAGCAGCACTATCTTGAGCCGGCCCACGGCTATCGCATCGGGCGCTTCCAGCTCGGTCATGACAGTCAGGAGAGCCTGCGCCTGGAGTTGCAGACCCCCCACGGCACCCTGCAATTGTGCGGTGAAGGGGAGGGTGCCATCACGGCCCTGGTCAACGGCTGGCAGCGTCAGACCGGCATGCACATCGATGTGCTGGATTACTCCGAGCATGCGCTCACCGCCGGCACCGAATCCCGCGCCGCCGCTTATGTGCTGCTGAGCGTCGAGGGCACCCGGATGTGTGGCGTCGCCGTCGGTCGCGACGTGGTCAACGCCTCCCTGCAGGCGGTGATCAACGGCGCCGCCCAGCATCAGGCCCTGCGCCAGAGCGCCTGAGGCTGCACGGCCCGCTTGCCGTGAGGGCGAGCAGGGAAGGGCCGCCCGCCCCGATGTCACGGCAGATCGCGCCGTCCCCGTTGCAACAATCCCCTGACCCATATGGTGAGGGGATTGTTTTTTATGGAAAAATCGGCCCACAATATCAGTGATTTGCCACCAGGAATGCCGTCGGGGTTCGCTGGCGATGGCAGCCAACGGCTGCCATTCGGGATAGAAGACATGCGCGCTTGGAGCCCAAAACATGATGAAGACTCCCCTCAGGTTATCCGTTCACCCCGCCCGGTTCTTCTCGCTTCCTCCCTGCCGTCGTCTCGCGCTGGTGAGCCTGCCCTGTCTGCTGCTGCTGACGGGGATCCTGGCCGGGGTCAGCTTTGATCCCCTGGCAGAGCACAACCTCTATACCGTCGGGGCTCTGGCCGAAGCGCTCAACGTGCTGACCCTGCTGTTCATGTTCTGGGTGGTGCAGTGTGCCCAGATCACCTTGAGAACCTATCTCTCCCTCACCGGCGGGCTGACCCTCTGGCTCGTCTCCGGCGTCATCGATCTGATGGATGAGGCCTATTTCCAGCCCTGGTGGCTCTCCACGGTGGAAGATAGCCTGCGCACGATCGGCATGCTGGCCTCGGCCTGGGGTGTGCTGCTGATGGT
Source organism: Aeromonas sp. ASNIH7 (assembly GCF_002903485.1). NCBI lineage: Bacteria > Pseudomonadati > Pseudomonadota > Gammaproteobacteria > Aeromonadales > Aeromonadaceae > Aeromonas > Aeromonas sp. ASNIH7. The sequence goes on along the minus strand of NZ_CP026226.1, from coordinate 259,049 downwards.
GCAGCAGATGTATGGCACCCAGATGCGGCTCTCCTCCCTCGCCATGTCAGACGAGCTGACCGGGCTCTCCAATCGCCGGGCGTTTCGCGCCGTGCTGGAGGCGCACGGAGAGGAGGGGACGCCGCTCCTGCTGCTGGATCTCGATCACTTCAAGCTGATCAACGATCGCTATGGCCACGCGATTGGCGACAATGTACTGCGTGAATTCAGCACCCTGCTGCGCCAGCTCTGCCCATTGGATGGGGTGGTGGCACGCCTTGGGGGAGAGGAGTTTGCCATCTGGCTGCCCGGCATGACGGGCGACAAGGCCCGTGCGCTGGCGGAGCAGATAAGGTGCGCGACCGAAGAGCTGGTCTCAGGTGACGGGGTAAGATTCACCGTGAGCCTTGCCCTGGGTATCAGCCAGAGCGGGGAGGGGGTGGATGCCCTGCTCCAGCGCACCGATCTCGCCCTCTATCAGGCCAAGCATCTGGGACGAAACCGGGTGGAGCTGGCGTGATGGCGCCAGGGAATGCCGCAGCCAGCGGGCCAGCAGGTTCATCCGCCTTCATCTTGTCAGACTTGTTCCCTACAATGTCCGCCTCCATGCATTCGAGCCCTCTCATTCGCGATGAGGGGCAGGTCCCGCTCTTCAGGAAGCCTTCATGATCCCCTCTCACTCCTTGTTTGATGCCCATTGGCGCTGGCTGTCACTGCTTTCCCTTGCCCTGCTGTCGGGTTGTGCCAGCGAGCCTCCCGCCCCGACCAGCCCGGCGACGCCGGCGGGGCGCCCCATTCCCAAGGCGATGCAGCCGCAAAAACCGGCCGACATGAAGAGCCGTATCGTGCGCTTCTTGCCGCGCAGCGTGGTGGACAAGCCGGGCTGGGCCAATGACGTGGTGACGGCGCTCACCACCCAGGGGCTGACGGTGAGCGATCACAACGTCTGCAGCGTGCTGGCGGTGGCGGAGCAGGAGGCGACCTATCAGGCGGACCCCGTGGTGCCCAACCTCAACAAGATTGCCTGGAAGGAGATCAATGCCCGGGCCGGCAAGCTGCTCATCCCCGAGTTCATGGTGCGCACAGCCCTCTCCATCCAATCCCCCACCGGCAAGAGCTATGCCGAGCGCATCGACAAACTTCGCACCGAGCGGGAGATGAGCGAGATCTTCGAAGACATGATAGGCAGCGTCCCCATGGGCAAGCAGCTCTTTGGCAACCTCAACCCGGTGCGCACCGGTGGCCCCATGCAGGTGAGCGTCGCCTTTGCCGAAGCCAACGCCCGTGGCTACCCCTATCCCGTGAAGGAGTCCATTCGCCACGAGGTGTTCACTCGTCGGGGAGGCATCTGGTTTGGCACCAAACACATCTTCGGCTATCCCGCCGACTACCCGGATACCCTCTATCGCTTTGCCGACTTCAATGCGGGCTGGTACGCGAGCCGCAATGCGGCCTTCCAGGCGGCGGTAAGCCGGGTGAGTGGCAAGCCCCTGGCCCTGGACGGGGATCTCATCCGTTACGACTCGGATTTGCCCGGCAAGACCGAACTCGCGGTCCACAGCATCGCCAGCCGCGTCAACATGAGCAAGCAGGCCATTCACCAGAGCCTGAAGCTCGGGGACACCAGCGACTTTGCCAAAAGCGATCTCTACCACAGGGTCTTCGCCCTGGCCGACAAACAGGCCGGGACACGGCAACCCCGCGCCATCCTGCCCGGCATCCAGCTAAAGAGCCCCAAGATCACCCGCAACCTCACCACCGCCTGGTTTGCCAAGCGGGTGGATGACAGGGAGCAGGCCTGCGTCAGGAAGATGGCGAGCATTCGCTGACAGCCAGAGACAACCAGGGCGGCCAATGGGCCGCCATATATTTCATCATTTATCTAAAACACTAAGGATATTAACGCCAAACAGGGACAGTCTTTGCATCAAACAAGTTCACTTTACACTTAAACTTCCCTTTTATACGCTCAATATGTTTTCTATCGTCCTCAGAGTAGACGCCGATGTAAATACTTAATAATCTGTCAGGCATTTTTCTACCTGGCTTTGCTGCGATATTTATTGCATTTATGATATGTTCATCATATTCGCCAAAGTTAAATCCAAAGGTTATCAATGAACCTTCAATAGCACACAATGCATCATAGCAATAAGTTAGATATCGATTGTGAAGGATGTGACTTAACTTTTCGTCGCCATTTCCTGATGCAACAAAGATGGGGTATTGTGAACTGTGAATTCGTTCTTTTATATTTTCAAGAATGTATTTTTTAGGTGTATATTGTTCTTTGGTTATGTGAATCCCCTGGTCAAATATTAGAAGAGAACCATGAAGGTAATGGATATTTTGTTTATCTCTATGCAATCCCCATCGCAGTTCAGAAAACTCAGGCTCATCAGCTGAGCTATCTTCGATATCTCTACCGAAACCATCTATATGGTGAATCGTACCTTTTCGCAATAATACCCAATATAACAATATATCATAGTTCGTGCTGAATATATTGCCATTGCTAGATATGAATGGAGATAGAAATCTAGCACACTTATTGATTTCATCGTCAGAAAGTTTAAATACATGCTCAGGATGTAATGCTTCAACAGCATCAATTAGGCTCTCTTTTAGTTGTTGACTGGTCTGTAATATGTCACTTTCTAAGTTTTTGTCACAACCAAAAACACGGGCTAGATCAATGAAATTATCTAGTTGTTGCATGACAAGTTCGAAGTTCTTGGTTTTGACTATGTCAAACAGAGATTTGATCTTTAAGTTATCTTGAGAACTTATAAAATTATGTAGTGCATTATATGAAAAAATCTCCGGGTTGTAGGCCATACTAAATCCATTACCCAGAAGTAAGTGGATTTGCCGTTGCTTGGCTTTCAGCTCGCTTGTTATTTGCTGATACGTTTTTAGGTTCTGGCTCATACAATTCTCCACCTGTGCTCTATAGTATTTAAAAATTATTTGGTATCAGGGTTGAATTTTTTGATACAACGCAATTAGGGTGTGTAATACGCATAAAATAATTTTCCCCATTTGACAATTACATGTGTTCGACTTGAGTGTTGGGGGCTGTGAGAGCTGCTTGTTGCCCCATGCATTCTTAACTTAATCAGGTTACTACTACGGCGTTTTGAACAGGATTGTGAGCAACAATAGTGGCAGTAGAAATCAACGCTGAGCTAGCAGCGGGTCTATAAGCATAGTGATATGCCTTTACAGACCCTGGTCAGGGATGCGTCTAGATGGGAATGATGCTGCGACACTTGGGATAGCTTGTGCACCCCCAGAAGCTATTGCCCTTGGTGTCCCCCCGCTTGCTGATACGCAATACCATGGTGGTACCGCATTTGGGGCAAGCTGGGGCTGGCCCAGCATTTACCACCGCAGCTTCGCTCTCGTCACTGCTGCTGGCGACCCTTTCCAGCGTGATGCGTACCTCTTCACTGACTCTGATGATCCGCTGCGCTTCGGCATAGGCATCGCGGTAGAGCTCTCCGTCGTCCGAGCGCAGAATCAAGACGCCCATCTCGTTGTTGTTCACCTGGCTGAATTCGTAGAGGTTCAGGCTGGTGACAATGCACATCTCCTCATTGAGGTAGCACTTGGCATGGAGATTTTTGCAAAAGCTGGTGCGGATATAGGTGAGCTCCTTGAGCCAGCTGATCTCTTCCGGTTGGAGTTCGCTCTTGCCATAGACGATCCGCACATCGATCTTGAGCCGGTTCTTGTCGGTCAGCAGCTCCTTGATCCTGTCATTGAGTTTGAGAAAGGGGCTGATCAGGATTAACCGCTCCTTGGCATCCTTTATCAGCTCTTCGAGGAAATAGTTGGTTGCGCTGGTATTCAGAAATTTGGCCATAACAAGCTCCCTGTCCCTGGAAATGTCATGTGTTCTCTGCTCAACAGTAGGTAGTCAGCCTGACCACAATCCCCGGCGTGGTTCTGCTTCACGTCTTCACCCACCGTCCGTATCCCCATGCTAGGAGATACAGGTGGGACCTCATAGCGGCAATGGAGTCAAATGTGCGTTCAGTCAGAGATTTGGTGATGGGGACGGTTCATGTCGCCTTGCTGCGCTAGAAACTCATCGCCAGTCCGATGGAGTAGCCGCTGGTACTGTTGCTGAACATATAGCGGGCCACCAGCCGGGTGCGGGTGATGAAGATGTCGTACTTGCTGCTGTCGAGTTCGAGGCCAAGTCCCAGGGAGTTGAGGCTGTTGAAACCGAGCTGCCCCCGTTGCTGCCCCAGGTATTCGGTTCTGGCCCCTTCCAGCACGTAGCGAAGGGGCCTGTCCAGCAGGGTCCAGTCCCAGAGGGGGGCGCGGCGGCGCAGGTAAAGCCCGAGGTTTTCCGCATCGGCCTGACCGCTGACGCTCTCGGCGGTGCCGGTGAAGCTTTGCAGATGCTGGTAGGAGTAGCGCAGCTCGGCATCGATGTCCTGGGCGGCGGAGAAGAGTTCATAGTCCAGCATCAATGAGCCGCCGAGGCCGTAGACATTGAGGGTGCCGCCGTCGAGGAAGTCCAGATTCTTGCCGCTTCTGTGCTCGAGCAGGGCGGCCCCGATGCGAAGGTCGCTGGCCACCGTGCCCAGGGTGACATTGGCGATGGGCCGCAGCACCAGATTGCCACCAAAGCGATCCCGGTGGACGCCGACATCCCAGCCAATGCCGCCGGTGGCGCTCAGGCTGTTCCATTTGGTGGGAATGGTGCGGGTCTCGTTGCCATCGGTGAACACGAACTGGGGATCGTAGCGGCTGTAGCCCAGGGTGCCCTCCAGATAGAGGGGAACATCCTCGCTCAGGGTGGCGCCACCCCCGAGCTGGGTGATGGTGAGGGCGGAGGTGTCGTTGGTGCCGCTGCCGATATTCAGATTGCTGGCGGTGATATCCGGCACCACGGCGTAGCTCATCAGGGAGACGACGGCGTTGGCGCGCTGTTGAACCAGGCTCTCGTCGCTGGCACGGGCCTTTGTCACAAGACCGGCAGAGACGCCGGCAATAACCGCCAGCAAGGAAAGTGTGTGAGAAGAGAGCTGTCTTGCCATACCTGGCTCCATGAGTACCCCGTCCATCGGGGCATGTTCACACTGTAACGGGTTTCATCTGGCTTGGCAGCCTGGCAAGGGCCGACCCGTCCTGTTTTGGGGCGTGCGCATTGGCCTGATGGGCCAAGCTGCCCTTGCTTTGGCGGGGGCAGGGGGGGGGGCGAGAAGGGTGAGCCGCTGGGCAGAAATCACAGACATTAATTTATTGTTCAGTTCCCCGGGTGTATAAGAGGCCTCCCATACGAACATTGGGGTGGTAGCAGGGATGGATTACCAGACGGGGCCTTCGGGTCATCATGACGAATGCGCATTACGTTGATGGGAGTCACACCAGATGCAGGACATGCTGCTTGCCATATGGCATCAGGATTTTGATCAGCTTATACAAATGCAGGCAATCGGTCTGCTCGTCACCTGTCTGGTGGTGATCCTCTTCCTTGAATCGAGCTTCGTCTTTCTGCCCCTGCCCGGTGACAGCCTGGTGCTGCTGGCGGGCGGTCTGGTGGGCATGGGGGTGCTGGGGCCCGAGGTGACCTTGCTCTATCTGCCGCTCGCGGCCGGGATAGGGAGCGTGCTCGCCTACTGGCAGGGGCAGGCACTGCATGGCACCCGTTTCATGGGCCATGTGGAGCGAATGATCCCGGAAGGGAGCCTGCCCAGGGCCTCCCGACTGCTGGATCGTTACGGCTTCTGGGCCATGTTCGTGTCCCGTTTCATCCCCTTTGTGAGAGTGTTGACCCCCATGTTGATGGGAGTCTCCCGCCTGCACCTGCTGCGGGTGGCCGTGGCGAGTTTTGCCAGCGCCTTCCTCTGGTCCCTGGTACTGAGCATGGTGGGCAAGATGGTGATGGCGACCCCGGTCTTTGCCCATCATCAGGAGCTGCTGACCAAGTGCCTGCTCGTCACCTCTTTCGGGCTGTTCGTCATCGCGGTGGCGGCCATCGGTATGCGGCTGCTCAAGCGTCCGAGCAAGCGGGTGCGCTGATCTCACTGCCCGGGCCGCGCCTGCTGCCGCATCTGGAGAGCGCAGCCGCCGGAAAAATACAGGCCATTTGAGGCGGCATTCCTGTCGCCTATCTGTTACACTTCGCGCCCGCCATTTTCCGGCTCATCTTCTGATCTGATGTCAGACCCAGCCGTCCTTGGCTCCACGCCTCGACGATGCCAGGCCACACGCCGGCCCAGGCCACCCACGCCAACTACAGCTCCGCTGGAACACAGGAACCCAACATGAGATTTGAATCGTTCGATTTTGCCCCCGAGATTTTGCGCGCCATCTCAGATTGCGGTTATCAGGAGATGACCCCTGTGCAGAGCCAGGCCATCCCGGCCATTCGCCGTGGCCGCGATGTGCTGGCCAGTGCCCAGACCGGTACCGGCAAGACAGCCGCCTTTGCGTTGCCCATCCTGCAACGCCTGGTAGACAACCCGGCGCCGGTGCAGCCTTCCAATGCCCGCGTGCTGATCCTGACCCCGACCCGCGAGCTGGCGGCCCAGGTGGCGAGCAATATCAACGATTTCGCCAAGTATCTTGATATCACTACCCTCACCATCGTGGGTGGCGGCAAACAGGATGTGCAGGCCAAGAAGCTCAAAGCGGGCGCACACATCATAGTGGCCACCCCTGGCCGTCTGCTCGAGCACCTCACCGCCTGCAACCTGAGCCTCTCCGGGGTCGAGACCCTGGTGCTGGACGAGGCGGATCGCATCCTCGACATGGGCTTTAGCGCCGATGTGCAGCAGATCCTGCAGGCGGTCAACAAGACCCGCCAGAACCTGCTCTTCTCCGCCACCTTCTCCGAGGCGGTGAAAAAGCTGGCCAACCTCATGCTGGACAAACCCCAGGTGGTGGCCGTCGACAAGCAGAACTCCACTGCCGACACCGTGAGCCACACCGTTTATCCGGTGGAACAGAAGCGCAAGCGCGAGCTGCTCTCCGAGCTTATCGGCAAGCAGAACTGGCAGCAGGTGCTGGTGTTTGCCAGCACCCGCGAGAGCTGCGATGAACTGGTGGAGGAGCTCAACCTCGACGGCATCAAGTCTGCCGTGGTGCACGGTGACAAGGCCCAGGGGAGCCGTCGCCGCGCCTTGCGTGAATTCACCGAAGGCAAGCTGCGGGTGCTGGTGGCCACCGAGGTGGCCGCCCGCGGCCTGGACATTCCGAGCCTGGAATACGTGGTCAACTATGATCTGCCGTTCCTCGCGGAAGATTACGTGCACCGTATCGGCCGAACCGGTCGCGCTGGCAAGAGCGGCATGGCCATCTCCTTCGTCAGTCGCGAGGAGGAGCGCACCCTGCTGGAGATCGAAGCCCTCATCGGCCAGAAGATCCGCCGCATCATGGTGCCGGGTTACGAGGTGAGCAGCCGTGACGACCTCATCAAGCAGTTGCAGGAGCGCCGCCGCTTCGGCAAACGCCCGCAGCGTGAAGACAATGCCGCCGCCCAGGCCATGGCCGAGGCGAAACTGCAAGGTCAGCGCCTCAAGCGTCTGGCGGCGGCCAAGAAGCCCCGTCAGCCGAAATAAGGCAACGTCGCACCCTCCCGGTCGGGGAGGGGCGTTTACTTTCCAAAGGCGCCACTGGCGCCTTTGTGCTGTCGATGACGCGGCCCCTTGGCCGCCCCGTTTCAGAGGATCCGAGATGACCCTTCCTGCTTACAATCAGGCCCTGCTCGAGATGGCCCGCCAGAGCCTGGCGGAGCTGGAGCGCACCGCCGCCCAGAAAATGAGCAAGCGCACCCCCGCCCAGGAGAGCCACTTTCTCTGTACCTGGATGGCGGATTCTCTCAAGGAGAAACGCTTCTCCCGGCTGGTGATGGAGGATCTCAAGACCTGGGTGCAACTGGGGCGGACGCTGGGGGCGGGGGCCGATCTCAAGGGGCTGCTTGAGCGGGTGCAGCGCCAGTATGAGCGTGCCATGCATGAGCCGGTACAGCTGGGGGCGCGCCTGGCCGATCTGCTTTTGGCGCTGGAGGGGGCGGGCTGGCTGGTGTTCACCGACAGCGAACTGAACACCCGGCAGCGGCTGCTGAGCCAGGGGCAATCCAGCCTGATCATCTCGGCCAGCGAGTATCAGGGCCATATCGAGGGGGGTGAGCTGGTCAAGCCCCTCACCCTCTATGTGCGCGGGGACGAGCAGGTACTGGCCGAGGCGGCATTTGCCCGGGGCCTGCTGCTGAGCCAGGGCAACAAGAAAACCACCCTGGTCAAGCACCACAAGGCCTATCGGCTGATGCCGGGCAACGCGCAGCCGGCCCTGGCGCTGCTGTCCTCCTGATCCCGCCTTCTCATCCCGTCACCCGGCCCTGCGCCGGGTTTTTTTATGGCAAATGCACCCCACGGGGTTGCCTGCACGCTCGGGCCGGGCGGGCAATCTTTGTCGTAGCCAAGGGACTCCCCCTCTGATGGGGGGCGTCCCCCATATGGAGGGATGGTGGGGTGGTGCTTCTGCTCTAGGGTGGATGGGCCCCAAAGAGGGCCTTAAAGGAAGCAGACCGCCTGACAAGGCGACACTCAATGAATGAGGAAACATGATGAAAGCGACTCCAATTGCCCTGTTGCTGGCCGGCGTGCTGGCGTCCCCGCTCTGCGCCGCCGGACTCGATGCCCGGCTCACCCTGGTGGAGGGCAGCACAGACGATGTGCGCGTCAACCTGACCCTGACCAACACCGGGGAGAAGCCGGTTCGTCTGCTCAAATGGCAACTGCCGGGCAGCGAGGATGCTCCCCTGTTCCAGGTGGAGCGTGACGGCCAGCCGGTGGATTACGAAGGGGCCCTGATCAAGCGGGCCGCCCCGAGTGACAAGGACTACCAACTGCTCAAGGCGGGCCAGAGCCTGACAGTGCAGGCGGAGGTCTCCGGTCTCTACGACATGAGCGCCCAGGGCCAGTACAGCATCCGTTACCTGCTGCCGACCGTGGCACAGGAGGGGAAAGCGGCCAAGGCCAAACAGGCCCAGGCGAGCGAGTCCAATGCCGTGACCCTCTGGGTGGACGGGGTGAGCGACGATCGGGTGCTGGCCAAGGCTGCGGTGGCCGAGCCCCAGGCGGTGAGCGCCTCGGTCAGCTTCAGCGGCCGTTGCACCAACACCCAGAAGAGCGACATCCTGGCGGCGCTCGATGCCGCGAGTGGCATCGCCAACAACTCCAGCAGCTACCTCGCGGTGGACAAGCCGAATGGGCAGCGCTACCGCAGCTGGTTTGGCGCCTATGACGCCACCCGCTGGAACCAGGCCGAGACCAACTTCAGCAAGATCAAGGATGCCATCGACAACAAGCCGCTCACCTTCGACTGCGGTTGCAAGCAGAGCTACTTTGCCTATGTCTATCCGGACCAGCCCTACAAGGTCTATCTGTGCAAGAGCTTCTGGACAGCGCCGGTCACCGGGACCGATTCCCGCGCCGGCACCATTGTCCACGAGCTGAGCCACTTCAACGTGGTGGCGGGCACCGACGATCTGGGATACGGTCAGGCCAATGCGCGCAATCTGGCGAGCACGGATCCCCAGAAGGCCCTGAACAATGCCGACAACCATGAATATTTCGCCGAGAATACCCCGAGCGAAAATTGAGTTGCAAACAGGGGCCGGATGGCCCCTTTTTTGACGGAGGCACCATGATGACACTCTTGCTTACCACCCTGGCACTGGCGCCCTTGCAGTGCGAGCTGTCGGTCAGCGCAGAGAGCGGGGTGAACGAACCCCTGCCCCTGGTGATGACCCTGACCAACCGGGGGGAGACGCCCCTCGAGGTATTGACCTGGTTCACCCCCTTCGAGGGGTGGTTTGCCGATGCCATCGACCTGACCCGCGATGGGCAGCCGCTGGACTATCGAGGGCCGCTTGCCAAGCGAGGTACCCCCGGGGACGGCGACTTCCTGCACCTGGGGGCGGGGGAGCAGAGCCAGGCCGATGCGGACCTGGCGCAGGCCTACGATCTGTCCCAACCGGGCCGCTACCGGCTCAGCTATCGTGCCCAGCCCCTGACGCTGACCAAGGGTGTGGCGCCCAGCTGCCCCGCCGTCGACTTTACCCGGGTGGCCCCCTAGGCGATCTGCGGCTTGCCCTTGGTATCCAGCAGCCCGACGGCGCGGGGGGCCACCGCCAGACCGCGTGACGATTGGCTTTCCCGCCAGCAGCAGTGCACCAGCGTGATCACATGGTGAGCCAGGGTGTTGTCTTTATCCGGATGACGCAGGGGATGGGCCACCGAGTGGGTCGATAGCAAAATGATGAACATGAGGGGCGGTCCAGCCATGCCATGCACCGGGCCGACTCGTTTACACCGTCAAGGAGGAGACATGGCACTGGAACAACTGAAACGGGAGCTGGAGCGCTTTGGCGAGCAGAATGACGGCGCGCAACACTCCCGTGGCAGCAAGATGCTCAACATTACCCGCGACACCGGCGAACTGCTGGCGGTGCTGGTGCAGACGAGGGGGGCGCAGGCTGTGCTGGAGATCGGCACCTCCAACGGTTACTCCACCCTCTGGCTGGCCGAGGCAGTGAAACGGCTGGGGGGCCGGGTCACCACCATCGAGCTGGACGAGGGCAAACGGACCATGGCGGCGACCAACTTTGAGCGGGCCGGGCTCACTCCCTGGATTGAGCAGTTGGCGGGGGAGGCCGGCAGCCTGTTGCCCTGCCTGCCGACGGCGGGCTATCAGCTCATCTTCCTCGACTCCGAGCGCCGCCACTACCAGGCCTGGTGGCCCGAGATCCAGCGCCTGCTTGCCCCTCGTGGCCTGCTGGTGGTGGACAATGCCATCTCCCATGAGGACGAGATGAGGGAGTGGATGGCACAGGTGCGGCGTGACCCCGATTTCCTGACTTCCCTGGTGCCGGTGGGCAAGGGGGAGTGGCTGGTGGTGCGGTTGTAGGAGGGCTGGATGGAAAACAGGACCATGGAACCAAAAACCGTGGTGCAGACCACTGGCAGGCCATGCAGAGCAACGGTTTCGTCAGGGCCCCCAGGTGGCTGAGCGATGACTTTCTCTGTGACTGGCCAACGTCGGGGGAGCGGCGCGAGGGGCGGGTCAACTTCGTCGAGAGCCATCGGCGCTACCCGGCGGCCGGGCCCTGGAATGTCGACATCGTTCGCCTGCTGGAGCAGGGCGGGAGGTGGTGACCGAAGTGGTGATCACTGACGGTGACGTCAAGGCGCGCGCCATCGCGCCATTACCTTCCACGTGGTGCGTGGCAATGCCATCAGACCGAATTTTGGCCCGATTGATACGTTGTGTCGTGATTGGGCCACTGCCATCCCGCGGGAGCTGCAACCCGCCTGATATGGTTTCCGCTGACGGAGCGCCGCCAGCGGGGCAACTCCTCGGCCAGCCCGGCCATTATTTATTCGTTATCCATTATTTCGCTAAATATCCCCGTATTTCATGGTTGGGTCATGCCATGAGCCACGTTATGTTTCATCCATGCCGCCAGCAAGCACTATGAAGGTTATCTCTGCCGATAATTAATTTAAATTAAACATGATAACCGGCTGGTTTTATTTTGTGGTGGTTGGCAAGCGCTCTGGATGTTCATAAATATAACGAGGTGAATAATGAAAAAACGGCACTCCCTGTTTTTAATGGCGGCACTTCCGCTGGCACTGATGACATCGGTACAGGCACAGTCAAGCCTGGCCGAGATCCAGCGGGCTGGAGTGATCAAGATCGGCACCGAAGGGACCTATCCTCCCTTCACCTACCACGACAAGAGCGGCAAGCTGGTGGGCTTTGACGTGGAGATAGGCGAGCTGATTGCAAGCGGTCTGGGCGTGAAGCCGCAGTTCGTCGAGGGCAAGTGGGACGGGCTCATCGCCGGGGTGGACGCCAAGCGCTACGACCTGGTGCTCAACGAAGTGGCCATCACCCCTGAGCGGCTGAAAAAATATGATTTTTCAGATCCCTACATCACCTCCAAGGCGGTGATCGTGGTGCACAGCGACAACCAAAGCATCAAGAGTTTTGCCGATCTGAAGGGCAAGAAATCCTCCCAGTCCCTGACCAGCAACTTTGCCCAGCTGGCGAAGTCATCGGGCGCCGAGGTGGTGGCCACCGAGGGATTCAACCAGTCCCTTGAACTGGTGCTGACCGGGCGGGTAGATGCCACCATCAACGACAGTCTCTCTTTCCTCGACTTCAAGAAACAGAAGCCGGACGCCAAGCTGAAGGTGGCTGCCACCGAGGCCAAGGGGGATCAATCTGCCGCCCTGCTCGCCAAGGGGCAACCCGAGTTGCTGGCCGCCATCAATCAGGCGCTGCGCAATGCCAAGCAGGATGGGGCATATCAGAAAATATCGCAGAAATATTTCGGCACCGACGTCTCGCAATAATATCGTGGCAACATAATAACAACTGAGGATATTAACGTGCCGGCCTGGTTGCAGTTAATGATCGACTCTTTTTGGCCCCTGCTCAGTGCGGGGCTTATTTTTACCGTGCCACTCACTCTGATTACCTTCGTGCTGGGAATCGTGCTCGGCTTGTCGGTGGCGCTGGCCAGATTATATGGTCCGGCTCCGCTGGTGATGCTGGTCCGCTTCTATGTCTGGCTTATTCGGGGCACGCCCCTGCTGGTGCAGCTGTTTCTGATCTTTTACGGTCTGCCGAGCGCCGGCATCGTGCTGGACGCCTTCACCGCCGCCGTCATCGGTTTCACCCTCAACATCGGTGCCTACAGCTCGGAGATCATTCGTGCCACCCTGGCGGCCATCCCCAAGGGGCAGTGGGAGGCGGCCTACTCCATCGGCATGAACTGGCCCCAGGTCATGTGGCGGGTGATCCTGCCGCAGGCGGCGCGTATCGCGGTGCCACCGCTCTCCAACACCTTCATCTCCCTGGTCAAAGACACGTCGCTGGCGGCGGCGGTGACCGTGCCCGAGCTGTTTCAGGCGGCCCAGCGGCTCGCCTCCGTCACCTATGAGCCGCTCATCCTCTATATCGAGACGGCCCTCATCTACCTGATGTTCAGCTCGGTACTCTCCACCCTGCAAGACAGGCTGGAGCAGCGACTGGCTCACAAAGAGACCCGGGAGGTCGCCCTATGATCCGCTTGAGTGGCATCGAGAAACAGTTTGCGGGGCAGCGCGTGTTGAAAGGGGTGGGGCTGGCGATGGCCGCGGGCAGCGTCACCGCCCTGATCGGTCCCTCCGGGAGCGGCAAGAGTACCTTGCTGCGCTGTGTGAACCTGCTGGAGCGACCCGATGCAGGCCAGTTGGTGCTGGGGGGCAGCGAGCTCGACTTTACCCGGCATCTGTCACGGCAAAGCGTGTTGGCCCTGCGCCAGCAGACCGGCATGGTGTTCCAGAATTTCCAGCTGTTCCCGCACATGACGGTGCTGGAGAACGTGATGGAAGGGTTGGTGACCGTGTTGAAGTGGCCCAGGGAGAGGGCAGTGGCGCGCGCCCTGCAACTGCTCGACAAGGTGGGGCTCAGGCACAAGGCCGAGGCGGTGCCTGCCACCCTCTCCGGCGGTCAGCAGCAGCGGGTCGCCATTGCCCGGGCGCTGGCGCCATCCCCCAAGGTGCTGCTCTGTGACGAGCCCACCTCGGCACTGGATCCCGAGCTTGCCCAGGAGGTGGTGGCCGTGCTGCGCCAGCTGGCCAGTGAGGGGACCACTATGCTGATCGCCACCCATGACTTGCGCCTGGCGGCCCAGATTGCGCAGCAGGTGATCTTCCTGGAGGCCGGGGAGGTGGTGGAGGCGGGCAGTGCGCGCCAGATGTTCACCACCCCCAAGCGGGCGCGTACCTTCGAATACATCTCCACCCTCACCGAACGGCTGCCGGAGAGCTGGAGCATCTAGCCGGTTCTGGCGGATTGAGAGCGAGATAAAAAACAGCCCCGCACGAGCGGGGCTGTTTGCATGACAGCGTGGTTGCGACGGCAGATCACACGGCCAGGTAGTCCATGATCCCTTCGGCCGCCTTGCGACCCTCATAGATGGCGGTCACCACCAGATCCGAGCCGCGCACCGCGTCACCACCGGCGAACACCTTGGGGTTGCTGGTCTGGAAGGCGTACTCGGCCTTCTCGGGCGCCTTGATGCGATCCCGGCCGTCGAGCTCGACGCCGTGCTCTGCCATCCAGGGTTGGGGGTTGGGCTGGAAGCCGAACGCCATCACCACTGCATCGGCGGGCAGCACCTGCTCGGAGCCTTCAATGACCACAGGATTGCGGCGGCCATTGGCATCGGGGGCGCCGAGCTCTGTGCTCACCACCTTGATGCCGCAGGTGCGGCCGTGAGCGTCCAGTTCGACCCCGACAGGTTGCAGGTTGAACATGAATTCCACCCCTTCCTCCTGGGCGTTTTTCACCTCCCGCTTGGAGCCCGGCATGTTCTCGGCATCCCGGCGGTAGGCGCAGATCACCCGATCGGCCCCCTGGCGGATGGCGGTGCGCACGCAGTCCATGGCGGTGTCGCCGCCCCCCAGCACCACTACCTGCTTGTCGGCGAAGTCGATGTAATCGGCTTGCGCCTTCTCAAAGCCCAGCAGCCGGTTGGCGTTGGAGATGAGGTAGGGCAGGGCGTCGTAGACCCCCGGCGCCTCTTCGTTGGCAAAGCCGCCCTTCATGTACTTGTAGGTGCCGACCCCGAGGAAGACCGCATCGAACTCGCCGAGCAGATCGGCGAAGGTGATGTCACGGCCCACTTCGGTCTCGAGACGAAACTCCACTCCCATCCCCTCGAAGATCTCGCGGCGGCGCTGCATCACCTCTTTCTCCAGCTTGAAGGAGGGGATACCGAAGGTGAGCAGGCCACCTATCTCCGGGTACTTGTCGAACACCACAGGGGTGACGCCATTGCGTGCCAGCACGTCGGCACAGGCAAGGCCCGCTGGGCCCGCGCCAATGACGGCGACCCGCTTGTCGGTCTTGACCACCTTGGAGAGATCCGGGCGCCAGCCCATCTCGAACGCCTTGTCGGTGATGTATTTTTCGATGTTGCCGATGGTCACGGCGCCGAATCTGTCGTTGAGGGTGCAGGCACCCTCACACAGTCTGTCTTGCGGGCAAACGCGGCCACATACCTCCGGCAGGCTGTTGGTCTGGTGGGAGAGCTCCACCGCCTCCAGAATGCGTCCCTCGTTGGCCAGCTTCAGCCAGTTGGGGATGTAGTTGTGTACCGGGCACTTCCACTCGCAATAGGGGTTGCCGCAGTCGAGGCAGCGATCCGCCTGCATGCCGACCTGGGCCTGGTTGAAGGGCTCGTAGATCTCCACGAACTGGATCTTGCGGATCTTGAGCGGCTTCTTGGGCGGGTCGACCCGCTGGACATCGATAAACTGGAATACGTTCTGGCTCATAGGGTTCCCTCCTTATTGCGCCTGGATTCTGAGTTCTGCACTGGAACGGCTGGTGTGGCCAAGCAGCGATTTGACGTCGCTGGACTTGGGTTTGATCAGCCTGAACTTGGGCACATAGGAGTCGAAGTTGGCCAGGATCTCCTCGGCACGCGAGCTGCCTGTCTCGTTGAGGTGCGCCGTGATGATACCGCGCAGGTGCTCCTGGTGGATGGCCAGATCCGCCACCTCCAGCAGTTCGACCAGCTCGGGGTTGGTGCGCTTGGCAAAGTTGCCGCACTCGTCGAGCACGTAGGCGAAACCGCCTGTCATGCCCGCCGCGAAGTTGACACCGGTCTTGCCGAGCACGGTGACGATGCCGCCTGTCATGTATTCACAGCCGTTGTCGCCAATCCCCTCGACCACCGCCAAGGCCCCTGAGTTGCGCACCGCGAACCGCTCGCCGGCGGTCCCTGCGGCATAGAGCTTGCCGCCGGTGGCGCCATAGAGGCAGGTGTTGCCGATGATGGCCGCCTCGTGGGATTTGAACGCCACGCCGACGTGGGGTTTGATCACCAGCTTGCCGCCGGTCATCCCCTTGCCCACGTAGTCGTTGGCATCCCCGGTGAGGATCATCTCAAGGCCACCGGCGTTCCAGACGCCGAAGCTCTGGCCGGCGGTGCCGTTGAAGTGCACCTTGACCGGATCGGCCGCCATGCCCTGGTTGCCGTGGCGTTTGACGATTTCGCCGGACAGACGCGCACCCACGGAGCGGTCGGTGTTGCGGATGTCGTAGCGGAACTCGCCGCCACTCATGTTTTCCACCGCATCCAGCAGGTCTTCCACCATCTTGAGGTTCAAGGGCCCCTTGTCGAAGGTGGGGTTGTGCTGCTGGCTGAACAGACTGGAGCCTGCCGGTGCAACCGGGGCCGCCAGGATGCCGGACAAGTCCAGCTTGGCCTGACGGGCGGTGAGGCCGGGCAGGGCTTCCAGCAGGTCGGTACGACCGATGAGGTCGGTGAGCTGGGTGACGCCCAGCTCGGCCATCAGCTCGCGCGTCTCCTCGGCGATGAACTTGAAGTAGTTCATCACCATCTCCGGCAGGCCGGTGAAGTGTTCGCGGCGCAGCTTCTCATCCTGGGTGGCGACGCCGGTGGCGCAGTTGTTCAGGTGGCAGATACGCAGGTATTTGCAACCGAGCGCCACCATGGGGCCGGTACCGAAGCCAAAGCTCTCAGCGCCGAGGATGGCCGCCTTGATGATGTCGAGACCGGTCTTGAGGCCGCCATCCACCTGCAGGCGCACCTTGTGGCGCAGGCCATTGGCCACCAGCGCCTGCTGGGTTTCGGCCAGGCCCAGCTCCCAGGGGGAGCCGGCGTATTTGACCGAGGTGAGCGGGCTTGCGCCGGTGCCGCCGTCGTAGCCAGAGACGGTGATGAAGTCCGCATAGGCCTTGGCCACGCCACAGGCGATGGTGCCGACGCCGGGCTCGGACACCAGTTTCACCGACACCAGGCAGTTCGGGTTGATCTGCTTGATGTCGAAGATGAGCTGGGCCAGATCCTCGATGGAGTAGATGTCGTGGTGCGGCGGCGGGGAGATAAGGGTCACGCCGGGCACGGAGTAGCGCAGCTGGGCGATTTGCGCGGTGACCTTGTCACCGGGCAGCTGGCCCCCTTCGCCGGGCTTGGCGCCCTGGGCGACTTTTATCTGCACCACGTCCGCGTTCATCAGGTAGTGCGGGGTGACGCCAAAGCGACCGGAAGCCACCTGTTTGATGCGAGAGTTCTTCTCGGTACCAAAACGCTTGGGATCTTCACCGCCTTCGCCGGAGTTGCTCTGACCGCCGAGGCGGTTCATGGCGATGGCCAGGGCCTCGTGGGCTTCAGGGCCGAGGGCGCAGATGGACATGGCCGCGGAGTCGAAGCGGGGGAACAGCCTGGCGGCTGGCTCCACCTGATCCAGCGCAACCGGGGTGGTGCCCTGTTTGAGCGACAGCAGATCCCGCAAGGTGGCGACCGGCCGCTCGTTCACGAGACGGGCGTACTCTTTGTAATCGGCGTAGTTGCCGGAGCGCACCGCCACTTGCAGGGTCTGCACCACGTCCGGGTTGTAGGTGTGGTACTCGCCACCGTGGACGAACTTCAAGAGGCCGCCCTGGGTCAGCGGCTTGCGGCCGAGCCAGGCCAGACGGGACAGATTGATCTGATCCTGCTGGATGTCGGCAAAGTCGGCACCCTGGATGCGGCTCGATACGCCGCGGAAGCAGAGTTCGACCACGGCCCTGGAGAGGCCGACGGCTTCGAACAGCTGGGAGCAGCGGTAGCTTGCCACCGTGCTGATGCCCATCTTGGACATCACCTTGTAGAGGCCCTTGTTGATGCCGTTGCGGTAGTTGAGCATGGCCTGGCGCAGGCTCATCTTGAGCACGCCTTCCTCTACCTGCTTGGCGAGGGTCTCGTAGGCGAGATAGGGGTAGATGGCGGTGGCGCCAAAGCCAAGCAGCACGGCGAAGTGGTGCGGGTCGCGCACGCTCGCGGTCTCCACCAGGATATTGGCGTCGCAGCGCAGGTTGTTGTCCACCAGGGTACGCTGCACCGCACCCACCGCCATGGCGGCCGGGATGGGCAGGGTATCCGGGCTGATGTCCCGGTCTGACAGTACCAGCAGCACGGCGCCGCTGCGGGCCGCTTCAGCTGCCTCGTGGCAGAGACGCTCGAGGGCGGCTTGCAGCCCCTCTTCGGGCAGGTAGTTGAGGCTCAGCACCGCATGGCGGTAGTGCTCCCCCTCCAGGGCCAGCAATTGATGGAAGTCGGAGTAGAGCAGGATCGGCGACTGGAACAGCACCCGGTGGGCGTGGCCGAAGGTCTCGTTGAACACGTTCTGTTCGCGGCCGATACAGGTGGCCAGGGACATGACGTGATTTTCCCGCAGGGGATCGATGGGCGGGTTGGTCACCTGGGCGAACATCTGGCGGAAGTAGTCGTACAGGGTTCGCTGGCTGGAGGAGAGCACCGCCATCGGGGTGTCATCCCCCATGGAGCCCACCGCCTCCTGGCCATTCTCGCCGAGCACGCGGATCACCTGATCCAGCTCTTCAAAGGAGTAGCCGAACAGCTTCTGGTAAGTCTTGAGCCGGTCATCCGGGAATTCCCGCGATCCCGTGCTGGCATCGTCCATCTGCTCGAAGGGCACCAGGCGCTTGCAGTGCTTGTCCATCCACTGCTTGTAGGTGTGACGGCTCTTGAGATCGTCATCAATTTCGAAGCTGGTCCAGATCTTGCCGTTGCTGGTATCGACCACGAACAGCTCCCCCGGGCCGACACGGCCCTTCTCCAGCACTTCGTCCGGGGTGTAGTCCCAGGTGCCCACTTCGGAGGCCAGCGTGATGAACTTGTCCTTGGTGATGACGTAACGTGCCGGACGCAGACCGTTTCTGTCGAGTGCGCAGGTAGCGTAGCGACCGTCGGTCATGACGATGCCGGCCGGGCCGTCCCAGGGCTCCATGTGCATGGAGTTGAAGTCGTAGAAGGCGCGCAGGTCGTCATCCATGTTCGGGTGCTTCTGCCACGCAGGCGGGATCAGCAGGCGCATGGCACGGAACAGGTCCATGCCGCCGGCCAGGAAGAGATCCAGCATGTTGTCGAGGCTGGAGGAGTCCGATCCCGTGGTGTTGACGAAGGGGGCGGCCTCTTGCAGATCCGGGATCAGCGGGGTGGCGAACTTGTAGCTGCGCGCCTTGGCCCACTGGCGGTTGCCGGCAATGGTGTTGATCTCGCCGTTGTGGGCGAGGTAGCGGAACGGCTGCGCCAGCGGCCAGCGCGGGCTGGTGTTGGTGGAGAAACGTTGGTGGAACACGCAGATGGCGGCCTGCATGCGGATGTCGGCCAGATCCAGATAGAAGCGCGGCAAATCCACCGGCATGCACAGCCCTTTGTAGACGGTGACCAGGTTGGAGAGGCTGACCACATAGAAGTAGTCGTCGCTGATGCGCTTCTCGATGCGGCGACGCACGATATAGAGGCGGCGCTCGAGATCCTTGTCGACCCAGCCCGGGGGCGCGTTGACAAAGACCTGTTCAATGCTGGGCAGGGACGCCTTGGCGATGGAACCGAGTACGTTGGTATCGATGGGCACCTTGCGCCAGCCGACCAGACTCAGGGTCTCTCTTTCCAGCTCCTCGTCGATGATGTCGCGAGTGGCCTGGGCCAGGATGGGATCGGGGTTGAGGAACAGCATGCCGACCGCGTAGTTGCGGCCCAGGTGCCATCCCTTCTCTTCGGCGACCGCTCTAAAGAAGCTGTCGGGTTTTTGCAGCAACAGGCCGCAGCCGTCGCCGGTCTTGCCATCGGCGGAGATACCGCCGCGGTGCTGCATGCGAGCCAAGGCTGACATCGCGAGACGGACAAGCTTGTGGCTGGCTTCCCCTTCCATGTGGGCCAACAGGCCGAAGCCACAGTTATCCCTCTCCAGCTTTGGATCATATAGTGACATTGCATTTCTCCCTTGCTCGGCCTTCCATCGCACTGTCATCAACAGACTGCATAAATTGCGATTGGCTCTTGTGGTTCCGTCCGCCTGAGGTGGCGAATCTCCAAACTAATGGGATTTTCGGGCAAGGTCAATTGGACATCCCGCTTGTTTGCAATGTTACATCGCCATAACAAAATGTGGGTTTTTGAGACTCAATCAGCATTTTTGTGTATTTATAACTGCTTTTTATTTATTTGTTGGATTTATATTCTGGTTATGGACGGTTTAGTGGTTGACTGCATGGTGGCGGGAAACTGTAGTAATTTTACAAAGTCATCTCTGGTGTGCTTGGCGGGGATCACATTTCAGGATCCTGCGTCTTGCATTTGTCCATAAGCAGACTAAACAGGATTTTTTCAGTAGTTACAGCCGGTTATGGGCGAGAGGTTATGACACTTTTCTCCAGGTTGCAGGAGTGACAGGTTGTCAAAAGTGACCGTGAATGCCGACTGTTGGGTATTTATCACATCTAACGTGAATATTTATATGATTTTTGGGTAGAGAGCGGGATTGATCCAGCGCAGCCTGCCCGCCGGGCTGCGTCGCTAGAATGACACCTCATTTCGGAGGTGTCATGCAGTTACACGAACTCATCAATACATTTGGCCAGGATCTCAAGCAGCGCCACGGCCAGAAGATCCACAAGCTCTCCATCCACGGGGCCTTTACCTGCCCCAACCGGGACGGCACCCTGGGCCGGGGTGGCTGCACTTTCTGCAATGTCTCCTCCTTTGCCGACGAGTCGGCCCAGCAACTCTCCGTGGTGCAGCAACTGCTGGCACGCCGGGACGAGGTGACCCGGGCCAGGCGTTATCTGGCCTACTTTCAGGCCTATACCAGTACTTATGCCGAAGTGGAGTACCTTCAGCGCATGTATGAAGAAGCCTTGTCGGTGAGCGACATGGTGGGGCTCTGCGTCGGAACTCGCCCTGATTGTGTACCCGATGCGGTGCTGGATCTGCTGGCAGGTTATCAGGCCAGAGGTTACGAGGTGTGGCTGGAGCTGGGGCTGCAGAGCGCCAACGACAAGACGTTGCAACGGATCAACCGCGGCCATGGCTATGGCGCCTATGAAGACGCGGTACGCCGGGCCCACGCAAGGGGCATCAAGGTCTGTGCCCATCTGATTGTCGGTTTGCCCGGCGAGGTGCCGATGGACAGTCTCGATACCCTGCATCGCATCGTGGCGACCGGGGTCGAGGGGATCAAGCTGCACCCGCTCCATGTGGTGGAAGGGAGCACCCTTGGCAAGGCGTGGCAGGCGGGGCGGCTGGAGGTGCTGTCGCTGGCGCAATATGTGGAGGCGGCGGTGGCCATGATCCAGCACACGCCCCCCGAGGTGGTCTATCACAGGGTCTCGGCGTCGGCGCGCCGCCCGACCCTGCTGGCCCCCACCTGGTGCGAGAATCGCTGGAGCGCCATGACCGCCATTGCCGCGGCGCTGGCACGCTCAGGCCCTCAGGGACACTGCCTGGGACGCCCTTTTTCTCTCCCTTCCACAGGCGAGTGCCAACTCTAATTTCGTCAAAAAAACAGTGGGTTATTAGATGAAATTCAGTCTTTGGAGTATAGTTTCGTTCAAGTCACCTTGATAAGATGGTTGGCTTGAAAAAAGATATAGTTATCAATAACTCTTTGCAGTTTGTATACCGGGCGGGCTTTCTTCGTACCGGGTGGCATATTTCTTGGCAACATCAGGTGCCCGGCATGTCCCCTCCGTTTCCGGCATGAAAATCTGTGAGGGAGGCGAGACATGCAGTGTCCCGGCTCTGTGCGCTAATCGGGTTGTGGGTCTGGGTGGCGAGGTCTGTTCTGTTTTTCCGGATCGCCGCCGGGCTTTTGGATATTCGGCCCCGAGACAACCTTCTGAATCATGTTTGATGGGATGCTATGCAAGCAGAAACCAGCCATATAGATGAACTGTTGGAGTGCCTGGTCTTTTTGACCCGCTTTTACGGGGTGCCCAACAGTCAGGATGCTCTCACCACCGGCTTGCCACTGGTCTCCGGGCGTCTCAGCACGGCGCTCTTCAGTCGTGCCGCCGAGCGGGGCGGTCTCTCTGCCCGCGAAGTGATCCAGCCCCTTGAACAGATCTCTTCCCTGCTGCTGCCCTGCGTCTTGCAGACGCGCAATGGCGGCGCCTGCATCTTGCTTGAATGGAATGAAGAACGGACCCAGGCGAGGGTCATCTTTCCCCAGGCCGGAGACGCGGCCCAATGGGTCACTCTTGCCCAGCTTGGTGACGAGTACAATGGTCGTCTGTTCTACGTCAAGCGGCAGTTCAAGTTTGATGAGCGCTCGCCCAAAGTGCTGGAGACCCGTGATGGTCACTGGTTCTGGAGCACCTTGTTCGAGTCCCGTGGTATCTATCGGGATGTGCTGGTGGCCTCGATCCTCATCAACCTGTTTGCCATCGCCAGCCCCCTGTTCACCATGAACGTC
Source organism: Aeromonas sp. ASNIH7 (assembly GCF_002903485.1). Classification (NCBI taxonomy): domain Bacteria; kingdom Pseudomonadati; phylum Pseudomonadota; class Gammaproteobacteria; order Aeromonadales; family Aeromonadaceae; genus Aeromonas; species Aeromonas sp. ASNIH7. The sequence continues at coordinate 236,760 of NZ_CP026226.1, read as the reverse complement.
TATGACAAGATTGTGCCCAACCTGGCATTCGACTCCCTCTGGGTGCTGGCGGTTGGAGCCATGGTGGTGTTCACCTTCGACTTCGTGATGCGCCAGCTGCGCAGCTACTTCATCGATATTGCAGGCAAGAAATCCGACGTGCTGTTGTCGGCCAAAATCTTTGCCAAGGTGATGGGCATGAAGATGGAGTCCAGGCCTGCGTCGACCGGTGCCTTTGCCAAGCACTTGCAGGAGTTTGAATCGGTGCGCGAGTTTTTCACGTCGGCCACCGTCTCCACCCTGATCGATCTGCCGTTTGCCATCTTCTTCCTCTTCATCATCTGGATTTTCGCCGGTGTCATGGTGGTGGTGCCCATCATCGCCATCCTGATCCTAGTGGCCTACAGCTTCTACATTCAGGCACCGCTGAAGCAATCCATCGAGGAGGGCTCCCGGCTCGCCTCCCAGAAGAACGCCAATCTGATCGAAAGCATCTCGGGCCTTGAGACCGTGAAGATTTTCGGGGCCGAGAGCATGTTCCAGCACCGCTGGGAGCAGGCGGTGTCCCACATCTCGACCTGGGGCGTGCAAACCCGGCGCATCACCAACTCCATGTCTTCTCTGGCGAGCTACATCCAGCAGGTGGTGACAGTGGGACTGGTGATCGTCGGTGTTTACCAGATCTCGGAAGGGTTGGTGACCATGGGGGGCATGATAGCGGCCGTGATGCTGTCGAGCCGGGCCATCGCCCCCATGGTGCAGCTGTCGGTGCTCTCCACCCGCTACAACCAGGCCAAGTCGGCGCTCGAGATCCTGGAGAAGATCATGATGACGCCGGGTGAGCAGGAGGAGGGCAGGCAGTACATCCACCATCCGGTCATCCAGGGGCGCATCGAGTTTGAAAATGTCTCCTTCAAGTATCCGGGCATGGAGAGCAGTACCCTGCACAACATCAACCTGCGCATCGAGCCGGGTGAGAAGGTGGCCATCATCGGGCGGATCGGTGCGGGTAAAACCACGCTGGAGAAATTGCTGATGGGCCTCTATCGCCCGACTGACGGCTTGGTGCGTCTGGACGGCTTTGAGCTGGACCAACTGCCGCCGACCATCATTCGCCGCAACATCGGCTGTGTGCCGCAAGATGTGACCCTCTTCTTTGGTTCCGTGCGGGACAACATCATGCTGGGTAATCCCCTGGTGGACGATGCCCGTGTCTTGCGCGCCGCCAAGCGGGCCGGGGTCACCAACTTTACCAACCGGGATCCCAACGGTCTCGACAGACAGATAGGTGAAGGGGGACGTCAGCTCTCCGGTGGCCAGCGTCAGTCCATCCTGCTGGCTCGCGCCTTGCTCAACGATCCCCCCATTCTGGTGATGGACGAGCCGACCTCCAACATGGACAACCAGTCAGAGATGCACGTGAAGCAGGAGCTGGCACGGCTCGGCCCCGAAACCACCCTTATCCTCATCACTCACAAGACCTCCATGCTGGATGTCGCTTCCCGGGTCATCGTCGTGGAGCAGGGGAAGATAGTGGCGGACGGTCCCAAAGAGGTGGTGTTGCAGCAATTGAAGGAAGGCAAGGTGCGGGTGCAGGAGACGGCGAATGGCTAACCACTGGTTCAAGAAAACGCCCTCAGATACGGTCTTGCCTGCACCCGAGCATCTCGAGTACGTGGATGACGGCGCCGCCGCCGTGCTGCTGACGACACCCACCCGTGCCAGAGTCCTGCTGTGGGCCTGCTTCCTGTTTTTTGTCAGCGCCATCGTCTGGGCCGCCTGGGCAGAGCTGGATGAAGTGACAGTCGGCCAGGGCAAGGTGATACCGTCGCGCCAGTTGCAGGTGATCCAGAACCTAGAAGGGGGGATCGTCAAGGAGATCTTCGTCAAGGAGGGGGACATCGTCGAGAAGGGACAGCCACTGCTGCGCATCGACGATACCCGCTTCAAGTCGGATTTTCGCGAACGGGAGCAGGAGCTGGTCACCCTCAAGGGGGATATCGCCCGCCTGCGCGCCGAAATTCGCAGCGTGGTGGTCAAGAACGAGCCCAATCTGGGCTGGCGTGAACAGGTAGCTATCGACAAACAGGCCATCGAGTTCCCCGAAGGGTACGAGAATGTGTTTGCCGAATATGCCGCCCGTGAAAGATCGGTGCAGGAGGCGCGGTTAAACAACCTCAAGAACCAGCTCTACATTCTGGGACAGCAGATCGAGCAGAAAGAGCAGGAGACCATAGAGCTCAATGCCAAGATCCGGACCGTGGGCCGCAGCGTTGATCTGGCTCGTCAGGAGCTGAACATCAGCCGTCCTCTCGCAAAAGAGGGTATAGTTCCTCAAGTGGAGCTAATTAAACTGGAGCGGCAGGTCAACGAAATGCAAGGGGAGCTGGAGGCGAACCGCCTGCTGGTGCCCAAGCTCAACTCGGTACTGCGGGAGACCATCTCGAAGCGAAATGATATCGCCCTGAAATTCCGGGCGGACTCCCAGACCGAGCTGAACGAACGTCAAGGCAAGTTGAGCCAGTTGTCGGAGGGTCAGGTCGGCCTCAGGGACAGAGTCGATCGTACCAGTGTGATCGCGCCTCTCAAGGGGACCATCAAGAAGCTCAAGATTAATACGCTGGGTGGGGTCGTTCAGCCGGGCATGGACCTGATGGAGATAGTGCCGCTGGAAGACACCCTGCTGGTTGAAGCCAAGGTGTCGCCCAAGGACATCGCGTTCCTCAGACCCGGACTGGAGGCCGTGGTCAAGATAACTGCCTATGATTTCACTATTTATGGAGGTTTACATGGCAAGGTTGAACAGATAAGTGCCGACTCAATCCAGGATGAGGAGGGCAATTCCTTCTATCTGGTGCGAGTACGAACCGAGAAGAGTTATCTGGGCGATGAGCTTAACGCACTTCCCATCATCCCCGGTATGTTAGCCAGTGCAGATATTATTACTGGTAAAAAAAGTGTCCTAGACTACTTGCTGAAACCCATCTTGAGGGCTAAGCAGTCGGCACTGAGAGAACGATAAGCCAACAATCTAAAAACAACATGACTGGAGATACCATGAAGAAGACGATTGTTGCCATGCTGGTTAGTGGCACCATACTGTTCCCGGGCCTGAGCCAGGCACAGACGCTGGAACAGTCAGTGGCGCAGTCACTGGCTACCCATCCGAAAATCAAGGAAGCTTTTGATCTCTATCAGGCACGACTGTATCAGCATGATGGAGCCAAGGGCGGCTATTACCCCACCATTGATCTGCGTGGTGGCGTCGGTTACGAGAAGACTGACAGTCCCTCGACCCGTGCCGCAGGTCCCAATTCACAGACGATCGATGACTCCATGACGCGCAAGGAGGCCGGGATCAGCCTTCGCCAGATGCTGTTTGACGGCTTTGATGTCAGCAGCAACGTGGCACGGACCGATGCCGCCGCCCAGGCCCAGCGCCTGGCGATGATCTCCGAGGCGGAGAACACGGCCCTGCGCGTGGCCGAGGTCTATCTCAACATGCTGCGTCAGCAGGAGATCCTGGAGCTGTCCAAGCAGAACCTTGAAACCCACGAGCAGATCCGCAGTGACATCCAGAAACGGACCGACTCCGGTCTTGGGTCGACCGCTGACCAGACCCAGATCGACGGTCGTGTGGCTCGGGCTTACTCCAATCAGGCGGCGGCGGAGAACAACTATCGGGATGCCGAGAGCGAGTTCATCCGTGTCGTCAATGAAGTGCCCAAGGATCTCGTTCAGCCAGTACCGAACACCCAACTCCTGCCCGCAACACTGGAAGATGCGCTGAAGACGGCAACAGAGGTTCACCCGACCCTGCTGTCATCCCTGCAGGACATCGAAGAGGCGAAGTACCAGCATGAAGGCTCCAAGTCAGGGTTCTACCCGAACGTAGCCTTTGAAGTGGATCAGAACTGGAACGAGGACATCGATGCGGTCAAAGGCCGTAACGACGATCTCACCGCCATGGTCCGGATGCGTTACAACCTGTTCCGCGGTGGGTCCGATCTGGCAGAAAGCAAGGCAACCTCTGCGCTCTATTCCCAGGCCAAAGACATTCACATGAATGCCTTCCGTCAGGTGGAAGAGGGGACCCGCCTCGCCTGGAACGCCAAAGAGTCGCTGGCCAAGCAAAAAGTCTTCCTCAAAGAGCACGTGGACGCCAGCTATGACACCGTACAGGCGTACAAGAAGCAATTCGGCCTGGGCCAACGGACCTTGCTGGACGTGCTGAACACGGAGAACGAACTGTTCGAGGCTCGCCGCAGCTACATCACGGCCGAGTACGACTCCCTGTTGGCGGATTATCGTATCCTCAATGCCACCGGTGGTCTGCTCAATGCCCTGAATGTGCAGCAACCGGCTGAATGGCAGGCCAACAACAACTGATGGCCCTGCCACTGATGTCATATCAGGCAAGGGGAATGGCTGCAGCGTGCTGCAGTCATTCTTTTATGCGTCCGGCGGTCAGGGGATGATGGCGGCGTCATGACACAGAAAGAAGTGGCATCGACAGGCTGGAGCCGACGTGATGTGTATCGAGCCCTCGCAGGTGCACGTGCGCCCTGGCGGGTTCGCCTGCTATGGCTGGCCCTGCTGGCGATCCCCCTGCTGCTCAGCGCCAGCCAGCCTCTCTCACCGGAGGATATGAAACTGGTCAAGCGCGCGGAGGAGACCTATGGCCCCAGGGCCGGCAAACGGGTCACCAGCTGGCGCACTTTGGCAATGCAGAACAAGGCGGCGGGGCTGACGGATCGGCAGAAGCTGGAGAAGGTGAACCAGTTCTTCAACCAGATGCGTTTCATCGATGACATCAAGTTGTGGCACAAGAAGGATTATTGGGCGACACCGCTGGAATTTCTGGGCGCAGCGGGGGGAGATTGTGAAGACTTCAGCATTTCCAAGTATTTTACCTTGCTGGAACTTGGCATCCCTGATGAAAAAATGCGAATGGTATATGTCAAGGCATTGGATTATAACCAGTTTCATATGGTCGTTGCCTACTATGAGACGCCTGCGGCAGTACCCCTGATTCTGGACAATCTTGTCGGCTCAATTCGCCCGGCGACCCAACGGGCGGATTTGTTGCCAATTTACAGTTTTAACGGTAGTCACTTGTGGCTGATGAAAGCGCGTGGTCAAGGGGAACTGGCCGGGCAATCATCCCGCTTGGGATTATGGACGGACTTACGCAATCGCATGACATCGGGGCGATTGGCTCGGCCTGCGGTCAATTTGGATGATTAACCTATGACGCTCTACAGACAACTATTGGCAACCATGCTGCTGCTGTTCGGATTGCTGTTTGCCGCCACCTATTGGGTGCAATTCAATTCGACCCGCAACTACCTGGCGCAGCAGCAGGAGACCACCGTCATCAATACGTCCACCGCACTGGGTCTGGCGCTGACCCCCTATCTGGAGAACGGCGACAAGGTCAGTGCCGAATCCGTGATCAAGGCGGTGTTCGACGGGGGTTACTACAAGCTGGTTCGTCTCGATCTGCTGGCCTCCAAGGATGTCATCGAGCTGGAGAACAGCAGCCATATCGAAGGGGTCCCACAGTGGTTCATTGGGCTGGATCTGTTCCCTGAAGTGGCCAATGAATCGATTTTGACGTCGGGTTGGCTGCAACTGGGCAAGCTGAAGGTCGTCGGCCACCCTGGACAAGCCTACTACGAGCTTTGGAAAGGAATGAGCGAACTGGCCACCTGGTTCCTGGTCGGCTTTCTCGTCACCACTCTCTTGCTGATGCGGGCGCTCAATTATCTGCTCAAACCGCTCAAGCTGATTTGCGATCAGGCGGTTGAAATCGAGCTGCACCATTTCGGCCACGCCATTCCCGAGCCCAAGACCCGCGAGCTGCGGCAAGTGGTACAGGCCATCAATACCCTTTCCAGCAAGCTTGCCGTGCAGTTCAAAGAGCAGGCCGACGAGGCCGAGAACCTGCGAGCCCGCGTCTATGTGGATGCCGTCTCCGGGCTTGGCAACCGCTCTTACTTCGTCGGGCAGGTCAATGCCTGGATTGCGGAGGCCGGGCAGGGCGGGGTCATGCTGGTGGCCGTCGACATGCTGGACGATCTCTATCGGGAAGAGGGCTTTGCTGCAAGGGACAACATGGTCAAGTCCATTGCACAGGTGCTCAGGGAACTGCTGGATGGCTGGGATGGCGCGGCGCTGGCCCGGATCTCGGCGACCGAGTATGCCTTGCTCTGCCCCACCGATGATCTCTCTCAGCTCAAGGAGCTGGCGGAGCTCATCAACAGCCGTATTGCCGATCTGGTTGTCAATCCCATGGGAGAAAGCGGTGCGCTGTCCGTCGTCGGCATCGCCGGCCGTGATGGCAATGACGATCTCTCGGCCCTGCTGACGAAGGCGGATAACGCCCTTGGCAAAGCGCGCAATGAGCGGCGCGGTGCCGTCGTGATGGAAGGCGGCAATGAGCAGGGACTGATGGGACGCCTTGCCTGGCGAGACCTGGTGCAGGATGCCATTGCCAGACATCTCTGGCGCTTCAAGGCACAGCCTGCATGTCGCTTCGATGATGGTACCCGCCTGCATGCCGAGTTGTTCGCGGCCATCTCGCGAGATGGAACGGATTACTTCGCAGGGCAGTTCTTGCCTGCGATCGAGCAGTTCAAGATGGGGGCAGAGTTTGACAAGGCGGTGCTGGAAGCCTGCGTCCCCTTGTTCAAGCAGCAACCGGAATTGGTGTTGGCAGTCAATATCACGGCGGGTTCTCTCTGTTCGGATGAGTTCCTGACATGGCTCAGAGGCTATCTGTCGCTGAACGTGGAGCTGAAGGAGCGACTGCTGTTCGAGATCCCGGAAGCGGCCATCATGAAACACAAAGAGTATGTGACTCATCTGGTTGAGCTGTTGCGAGAGCACGGCTTCTTGTGGGGGGTCGATCACTATGGCCGGCACTTCCAGTCCCTCGGCTATCTGGAAGAGCTGACCCCCGCTTATGTCAAGGTGGACCACGGGTATACCAGCCAGATCATGGAACCAGGCGCCGATACCTCCTTCCTGGCGGCTGTCTGTCGGGCTGCCCACAACGCGGGTGTCACGACCATCGCCACCCGGGTGGAAGATAAGCGGCAGGTTGAATTGTTGTCCAGTTTGCATATCGATGGTTATCAGGGGTTCGTTCACCCTGCATTTCCACTGGCATAAGCGGTACAACTCGATAGAAAGGGGCCCATTAAGGGCCCTTTTTTATATCTGTTTAGAATATGTACATCATTTTTACGCGACATATAGGTAATATCACTAAAACTCGCGCTGTTACTTAATTGATTTTTATATGTAAAAAATATTCGTTCGATTCGCTGCATCGGATGAAGTCAAAGAGACTCAACCCTGTACATTTTTGCAACGGAAGCAGGACGGGGGCGTATCTAGAGTGTAGGCATCAAGATCTGTCACCCTGGAGCAATGGATATGCGCACCCAAATCATCGACAAAACCGTGGTCGTCTCTTCCGTAGAAGGCAACGTTCAGATCCTGCTTGCCGATGGCAGCAGTCGCCCTCTCCAGCCTGGCGAGATACTGCAGCCTGGCGCCAGACTCAATATCGCTGATGATGCCAAATTGATGCTGGCGCCCTACGATGACAAACCTGCAGAGGGCAATGGTGTCCCGGCAGGGACAGAGATGCCTCCAGAGGGGCAATCTTCCTCATCGGTTGCCAATCATCAGCAAGGCTCGCCTGAAGTGTCGCCAGAAATTGCGGCGTTGCAACAATCCATCCTGCAAGGGGTTGACCCGACCAAGAACTTCGAAGCCTCTGCTGCCGGTGGGGCACCTGCCGCCGGTGGTGGTGGCGGTATCGGCGGGGTCGCTGGGGCCAGTGGCAATGGTGGTTTTGTTGTCATAGATCGCATCGGAGATGCGACCATAGCCGAGGCCGGATTCGATACCGGCTATGACACGTTGATCGATCAGAATGTGCTGCAGGAAGACGATCTTCTGCCCGAGAATCAGCTCGATGATCAGGATGAGTCTGCTGTTACCCAGGAAGATCAGGCCATCAGTGGCAATGTGCTCGACAACAGCAACAATCCGGATGGTCCCCTTGATACGTCTGTCATTTCCTATAGCTGGGGCAGCAATCAGGGAATTGCTGCCGGCGTTGAGAGCACGCTGGATGGGATTGGTACGCTGATCATCAATGCCGACGGCTCCTATACCTTTACCCCTGCGCTGAACTACACAGGCCCTGTACCTGCGGTCAATTACACCGTAACGGATGGGGATGATACCAACGACTCCACTCTGACCATCACCATCACCCCTGTAGATGAGCCTGTCTCGCTGAATGGATTGCAGGTCGAGGGTGGTGAGCTTGTCCTTGATGAAGCCGCATTGCCGGATGGCTCAGCCTCCGATGGCGCAGCCTTGACCAAGAGCAGTACCTTTACATTCAATGCGGCAGATGGAGTACAAAGCCTGACGCTGGGAGGTGTGACGCTGATCAGCAATGGCCAGGTCTTGACCACCTTCCCCCAGGGGATCCCCAGTCCTTTGGGAAATCAACTGCTGGTGACCGGCGTCAGCTACAACCCGGTGACAGGGGTTGGCAGCGTGACCTACAGCTACACCCTGAACGATAACGAAACACATAACAAACCTGCAAATGATGGGGCTCTGACGGAGAGCTTCAACGTCGTGTTGACGGACCTTGATGGCGACACGACCAGTGCAGGGCTGGATGTCGTGGTGCTGGATGACGTGCCGACGGCGGTGAGCGACGTTAACCTGACGGCGGCGAGCGAGAACAACCTGGTCCTCAATGGCAACGTCATCACCAACGACGTGCAGGGGGCGGATGGCGCGGCAGTGACCGCGGGCACCCTGAGCGGGACCTACGGCAGCCTGGTGCTCAATGCCAACGGCACCTACACCTACACCCTCAACCCGAACGACGGTGACTTCAAGGCGCTGACCGGGGGCGGGGTGGGCAGCGAAGTGTTCACCTACACCCTGACGGATGCGGATGGAGACGTGAGCACGGCGACCCTGACCCTGACCATCAAGAACGACGATGACGGGGTGACCATCACCAACCTGACGCCCAAGGGCGAGGGCGGGGATGCGAAGGTGTACGAGGACGACCTGCTGGCGACCCGCGGCGCGAACGAGTCGGCGGGGTCGGACAGCAGCAAGGAGTCGACCACGGTGACGGGGGACTTCACCATCAGCGCGCCGGACGGGGTGAAGACCCTGAGCGTGGGTGGCATCAACATCGTGGTGAACGGGGTGGTGGCGGGCTTCCCGCTGAGCGGGGTGACCACGCCGCTGGGCAACACCCTGACCATCACCGGGTACAACCCGGCGACCGGGCTGGTGAGCTACAGCTACACCCTGAACGACAACGAGGCGCACCCGACGGCGAACGGCAACAACAGCCTGTTCGAAGACTTCGCGGTGAGCCTGGTGGACAGCGACGGGGATTCGGCCTCGAACACCCTGAGCGTGCAGATTGTCGATGACGTGCCGACGGCGGTGAGCGACGTCAACCTGACGGTGGCGAGCGAGAACAACCTGGTCCTCAATGGCAACGTCATCACCAACGACGTGCAGGGGGCGGATGGCGCGGCGGTGACCGCGGGCACCCTGAGCGGGACTTACGGCAGCCTGGTGCTCAATGCCAACGGCACCTACACCTACACCCTCAACCCGAACGACGGTGACTTCAAGGCGCTGACCGGGGGCGGGGTGGGCAGTGAAGTGTTCACCTACACCCTGACGGATGCGGACGGAGACGTGAGCACGGCGACCCTGACCCTGACCATCAAGAACGACGATGACGGGGTGACCATCACCAACCTGACGCCCAAGGGCGAGGGCGGGGATGCGAAGGTGTATGAAGACGACCTGCTGGCGACCCGCGGCGAGAATGAGTCGGCGGGGTCGGACAGCAGCAAGGAGTCGACCACGGTGACAGGGGACTTCACCATCAGCGCACCGGACGGGGTGAAGACCCTGAGCGTGGGTGGCATCAACATCGTGGTGAACGGGGTGGTGGCGGGCTTCCCGCTGAGCGGGGTGACCACGCCGCTGGGCAACACCCTGACCATCACCGGGTACAACCCGGCGACCGGGCTGGTGAGCTACAGCTACACCCTGAACGACAACGAGGCGCACCCGACGGCGAACGGCAACAACAGCCTGTTCGAAGACTTCGCGGTGAGCCTGGTGGACAGCGACGGGGATTCGGCCTCGAACACCCTGAGCGTGCAGATCGTGGACGACGTGCCGACGGCGGTGAGCGACGTCAACCTGACGGCGGCGAGCGAGAACAACCTGGTCCTCAATGGCAACGTCATCACCAACGACGTGCAAGGGGCGGATGGCGCGGCAGTGACCGCGGGCACCCTGAGCGGGACCTACGGCAGCCTGGTGCTCAATGCCAACGGCACCTACACCTACACCCTCAACCCGAACGACGGTGACTTCAAGGCGTTGACCGGGGGCGGGGTGGGCAGCGAAGTGTTCACCTACACCCTGACGGATGCGGACGGAGACGTGAGCACGGCGACCCTGACCCTGACCATCAAGAACGACGATGACGGGGTGACCATCACCAACCTGACGCCCAAGGGCGAGGGCGGGGATGCGAAGGTGTACGAGGACGACCTGCTGGCGACCCGCGGCGAGAATGAGTCGGCGGGGTCGGACAGCAGCAAGGAGTCGACCACGGTGACGGGGGACTTCACCATCAGCGCACCGGACGGGGTGAAGACCCTGAGCGTGGGTGGCATCAACATCGTGGTGAACGGGGTGGTGGCGGGCTTCCCGCTGAGCGGGGTGACCACGCCGCTGGGCAACACCCTGACCATCACCGGGTACAACCCGGCGACCGGGCTGGTGAGCTACAGCTACACCCTGAACGACAACGAGGCACACCCGACGGCGAACGGCAACAACAGCCTGTTCGAAGACTTCGCGGTGAGCCTGGTGGACAGCGACGGGGATTCGGCCTCGAACACCCTGAGCGTGCAGATCGTGGATGACGTGCCGACGGCGGTGAGCGACGTCAACCTGACGGTAGCGAGCGAGAACAACCTGGTCCTCAATGGCAACGTCATCACCAACGACGTGCAAGGGGCGGATGGCGCGGCGGTGACCGCGGGCACCCTGAGCGGGACCTACGGCAGCCTGGTGCTCAATGCCAACGGCACCTACACCTACACCCTCAACCCGAACGACGGTGACTTCAAGGCGCTGACCGGGGGCGGGGTGGGCAGTGAAGTGTTCACCTACACCCTGACGGATGCGGACGGAGACGTGAGCACGGCGACCCTGACCCTGACCATCAAGAACGACGATGACGGGGTGACCATCACCAACCTGACGCCCAAGGGCGAGGGCGGGGATGCGAAGGTGTACGAGGACGACCTGCTGGCGACCCGCGGCGCGAACGAGTCGGCGGGGTCGGACAGCAGCAAGGAGTCGACCACGGTGACGGGGGACTTCACCATCAGCGCGCCGGACGGGGTGAAGACCCTGAGCGTGGGTGGCATCAACATCGTGGTGAACGGGGTGGTGGCGGGCTTCCCGCTGAGCGGGGTGACCACGCCGCTGGGCAACACCCTGACCATCACCGGGTACAACCCGGCGACCGGGCTGGTGAGCTACAGCTACACCCTGAACGACAACGAGGCGCACCCGACGGCGAACGGCAACAACAGCCTGTTCGAAGACTTCGCGGTGAGCCTGGTGGACAGCGACGGGGATTCGGCCTCGAACACCCTGAGCGTGCAGATTGTCGATGACGTGCCGACGGCGGTGAGCGACGTCAACCTGACGGTGGCGAGCGAGAACAACCTGGTCCTCAATGGCAACGTCATCACCAACGACGTGCAGGGGGCGGATGGCGCGGCGGTGACCGCGGGCACCCTGAGCGGGACTTACGGCAGCCTGGTGCTCAATGCCAACGGCACCTACACCTACACCCTCAACCCGAACGACGGTGACTTCAAGGCGCTGACCGGGGGCGGGGTGGGCAGTGAAGTGTTCACCTACACCCTGACGGATGCGGACGGAGACGTGAGCACGGCGACCCTGACCCTGACCATCAAGAACGACGATGACGGGGTGACCATCACCAACCTGACGCCCAAGGGCGAGGGCGGGGATGCGAAGGTGTATGAAGACGACCTGCTGGCGACCCGCGGCGAGAATGAGTCGGCGGGGTCGGACAGCAGCAAGGAGTCGACCACGGTGACAGGGGACTTCACCATCAGCGCACCGGACGGGGTGAAGACCCTGAGCGTGGGTGGCATCAACATCGTGGTGAACGGGGTGGTGGCGGGCTTCCCGCTGAGCGGGGTGACCACGCCGCTGGGCAACACCCTGACCATCACCGGGTACAACCCGGCGACCGGGCTGGTGAGCTACAGCTACACCCTGAACGACAACGAGGCGCACCCGACGGCGAACGGCAACAACAGCCTGTTCGAAGACTTCGCGGTGAGCCTGGTGGACAGCGACGGGGATTCGGCCTCGAACACCCTGAGCGTGCAGATCGTGGACGACGTGCCGACGGCGGTGAGCGACGTCAACCTGACGGCGGCGAGCGAGAACAACCTGGTCCTCAATGGCAACGTCATCACCAACGACGTGCAAGGGGCGGATGGCGCGGCAGTGACCGCGGGCACCCTGAGCGGGACCTACGGCAGCCTGGTGCTCAATGCCAACGGCACCTACACCTACACCCTCAACCCGAACGACGGTGACTTCAAGGCGTTGACCGGGGGCGGGGTGGGCAGCGAAGTGTTCACCTACACCCTGACGGATGCGGACGGAGACGTGAGCACGGCGACCCTGACCCTGACCATCAAGAACGACGATGACGGGGTGACCATCACCAACCTGACGCCCAAGGGCGAGGGCGGGGATGCGAAGGTGTACGAGGACGACCTGCTGGCGACCCGCGGCGAGAATGAGTCGGCGGGGTCGGACAGCAGCAAGGAGTCGACCACGGTGACGGGGGACTTCACCATCAGCGCACCGGACGGGGTGAAGACCCTGAGCGTGGGTGGCATCAACATCGTGGTGAACGGGGTGGTGGCGGGCTTCCCGCTGAGCGGGGTGACCACGCCGCTGGGCAACACCCTGACCATCACCGGGTACAACCCGGCGACCGGGCTGGTGAGCTACAGCTACACCCTGAACGACAACGAGGCACACCCGACGGCGAACGGCAACAACAGCCTGTTCGAAGACTTCGCGGTGAGCCTGGTGGACAGCGACGGGGATTCGGCCTCGAACACCCTGAGCGTGCAGATCGTGGATGACGTGCCGACGGCGGTGAGCGACGTCAACCTGACGGTAGCGAGCGAGAACAACCTGGTCCTCAATGGCAACGTCATCACCAACGACGTGCAAGGGGCGGATGGCGCGGCGGTGACCGCGGGCACCCTGAGCGGGACCTACGGCAGCCTGGTGCTCAATGCCAACGGCACCTACACCTACACCCTCAACCCGAACGACGGTGACTTCAAGGCGCTGACCGGGGGCGGGGTGGGCAGTGAAGTGTTCACCTACACCCTGACGGATGCGGACGGAGACGTGAGCACGGCGACCCTGACCCTGACCATCAAGAACGACGATGACGGGGTGACCATCACCAACCTGACGCCCAAGGGCGAGGGCGGGGATGCGAAGGTGTACGAGGACGACCTGCTGGCGACCCGCGGCGCGAACGAGTCGGCGGGGTCGGACAGCAGCAAGGAGTCGACCACGGTGACGGGGGACTTCACCATCAGCGCGCCGGACGGGGTGAAGACCCTGAGCGTGGGTGGCATCAACATCGTGGTGAACGGGGTGGTGGCGGGCTTCCCGCTGAGCGGGGTGACCACGCCGCTGGGCAACACCCTGACCATCACCGGGTACAACCCGGCGACCGGGCTGGTGAGCTACAGCTACACCCTGAACGACAACGAGGCGCACCCGACGGCGAACGGCAACAACAGCCTGTTCGAAGACTTCGCGGTGAGCCTGGTGGACAGCGACGGGGATTCGGCCTCGAACACCCTGAGCGTGCAGATTGTCGATGACGTGCCGACGGCGGTGAGCGACGTCAACCTGACGGTGGCGAGCGAGAACAACCTGGTCCTCAATGGCAACGTCATCACCAACGACGTGCAGGGGGCGGATGGCGCGGCGGTGACCGCGGGCACCCTGAGCGGGACTTACGGCAGCCTGGTGCTCAATGCCAACGGCACCTACACCTACACCCTCAACCCGAACGACGGTGACTTCAAGGCGCTGACCGGGGGCGGGGTGGGCAGTGAAGTGTTCACCTACACCCTGACGGATGCGGACGGAGACGTGAGCACGGCGACCCTGACCCTGACCATCAAGAACGACGATGACGGGGTGACCATCACCAACCTGACGCCCAAGGGCGAGGGCGGGGATGCGAAGGTGTACGAGGACGACCTGCTGGCGACCCGCGGCGCGAACGAGTCGGCGGGGTCGGACAGCAGCAAGGAGTCGACCACGGTGACGGGGGACTTCACCATCAGCGCGCCGGACGGGGTGAAGACCCTGAGCGTGGGTGGCATCAACATCGTGGTGAACGGGGTGGTGGCGGGCTTCCCGCTGAGCGGGGTGACCACGCCGCTGGGCAACACCCTGACCATCACCGGGTACAACCCGGCGACCGGGCTGGTGAGCTACAGCTACACCCTGAACGACAACGAGGCGCACCCGACGGCGAACGGCAACAACAGCCTGTTCGAAGACTTCGCGGTGAGCCTGGTGGACAGCGACGGGGATTCGGCCTCGAACACCCTGAGCGTGCAGATTGTCGATGACGTGCCGACGGCGGTGAGCGACGTCAACCTGACGGTGGCGAGCGAGAACAACCTGGTCCTCAATGGCAACGTCATCACCAACGACGTGCAGGGGGCGGATGGCGCGGCGGTGACCGCGGGCACCCTGAGCGGGACTTACGGCAGCCTGGTGCTCAATGCCAACGGCACCTACACCTACACCCTCAACCCGAACGACGGTGACTTCAAGGCGCTGACCGGGGGCGGGGTGGGCAGCGAAGTGTTCACCTACACCCTGACGGATGCGGACGGAGACGTGAGCACGGCGACCCTGACCCTGACCATCAAGAACGACGATGACGGGGTGACCATCACCAACCTGACGCCCAAGGGCGAGGGCGGGGATGCGAAGGTGTATGAAGACGACCTGCTGGCGACCCGCGGCGAGAATGAATCGGCGGGGTCGGACAGCAGCAAGGAGTCGACCACGGTGACAGGGGACTTCACCATCAGCGCACCGGACGGGGTGAAGACCCTGAGCGTGGGTGGCATCAACATCGTGGTGAACGGGGTGGTGGCGGGCTTCCCGCTGAGCGGGGTGACCACGCCGCTGGGCAACACCCTGACCATCACCGGGTACAACCCGGCGACCGGGCTGGTGAGCTACAGCTACACCCTGAACGACAACGAGGCGCACCCGACGGCGAACGGCAACAACAGCCTGTTCGAAGACTTCGCGGTGAGCCTGGTGGACAGCGACGGGGATTCGGCCTCGAACACCCTGAGCGTGCAGATCGTGGACGACGTGCCGACGGCGGTGAGCGACGTCAACCTGACGGCGGCGAGCGAGAACAACCTGGTCCTCAATGGCAACGTCATCACCAACGACGTGCAGGGGGCGGATGGCGCGGCGGTGACCGCGGGCACCCTGAGCGGGACTTACGGCAGCCTGGTGCTCAATGCCAACGGCACCTACACCTACACCCTCAACCCGAACGACGGTGACTTCAAGGCGCTGACCGGGGGCGGGGTGGGCAGTGAAGTGTTCACCTACACCCTGACGGATGCGGACGGAGACGTGAGCACGGCGACCCTGACCCTGACCATCAAGAACGACGATGACGGGGTGACCATCACCAACCTGACGCCCAAGGGCGAGGGCGGGGATGCGAAGGTGTATGAAGACGACCTGCTGGCGACCCGCGGCGAGAATGAATCGGCGGGGTCGGACAGCAGCAAGGAGTCGACCACGGTGACAGGGGACTTCACCATCAGCGCACCGGACGGGGTGAAGACCCTGAGCGTGGGTGGCATCAACATCGTGGTGAACGGGGTGGTGGCGGGCTTCCCGCTGAGCGGGGTGACCACGCCGCTGGGCAACACCCTGACCATCACCGGGTACAACCCGGCGACCGGGCTGGTGAGCTACAGCTACACCCTGAACGACAACGAGGTGCACCTGACGGCGAACGGCAACAACAGCCTGTTCGAAGACTTCGCGGTGAGCCTGGTGGACAGCGACGGGGACTCGGCCTCGAACACCCTGAGCGTGCAGATCGTCGATGACGTGCCGACGGCCAACGATGATGCTGACAGTGCCACTGAAGGTGTGTTCACTCCGGTGACGGGTAATGTCATTACCGGGGCGGGGACCATCGGCGGCACAGCCGGTGCCGGGGTGGACGTCATGGGGGCGGATGGTGCGGCAATCAGCCAGGTCGTGAGCTCGAACGGCAATTCAGACAGTAATCCTGCCGGTGGATTCACTGTGACCGGGCTGTATGGGACGCTAACCATGGGGTTGGATGGCGAATACAGTTATACGCTCACGGCGGCATCGGTTCCCGTGGGTGCCTCGGAGGTATTTACCTACACGCTCAAAGATGGCGATGGTGATACAGATCCGGCAACTCTTACCATCAATATTGCTCAGGATACCCGTGTCCCTGTATTGACCATCGGCAATGCGACGGTTGATGAGGAGGGACTGCCTGAGGGGACGGCTGCCAGTGGTAATTCGGAGATATTCAATGGCAGCTTCACCATCAACACCCAGGGGGAAAATCTGACTACCTTGACCATCGGTGGGCAGGCTTACAACTTGACCAGTGGCGGCAGTCAGACCTTGATCAACAATACGGAAGGAATGCTGACGGTAACCGGTGTCAGCGGCCCCACAGCCGGTGTCTACACGGTGAATTATACCTACACGCTCAAAGACAATGTGCTGACTCACAACGTTCAAGGCAACAGTGATACAGCGAATGGTCCGAGTTTCGTCGTGTCGGCTACGGATGCCAGTGGCGACAGTGGCACGGGTAACCTGCAGGTTGTGATCAGCGATGATGCCCCCATTGCCAATGCTGTTACCAATGCAGGCCAGGCGACTCAGGTGCAGAACACGAATCTGATGTTGATCCTCGATATCTCCGGCAGTATGGGTGATCCATCGGGCTATCAAGGCATGACTCGGATGCAGGTGATGCAAAAGTCCGCTTTGGAGCTGCTGGACAAATACAGCGCCTACGGCAGCGTCATGGTCAATATCGTGACCTTCTCCACTTCAGCCGCCAATCCGACCGGGGTGTGGGTCTCGGTCGATGTAGCCAAGGCCATCATCCTTGGCCTTACCCCCACGAACTCGACCAACTACGATGATGCACTGAACGAGGCAATCAAAGCCTTTGGCGATACAGGTAAACTCGCTAATGCGCAAAATGTCTCTTACTTCATGTCGGATGGTCTGCCAAATGCCAACTCGTTGAGCGGTACCCCCGCCACAGTTCCTGATGGCAACAACTCGCTTGGCGGTGGAAACGGGATCGATGGTGACGGCACGACGCTGAGCGGTGAAACCAAGGACTGGGCCGATTTCCTGACGGCGAACAACATCAATTCGTACGCGCTCGGGATGGGATCGGGAGCGACCCAGTCTGCACTGGATCCCATTGCCTACAACGGGGTCAGTGGTGCCAGCCCGGCAAATACCACCGCAGTGGTGGTGACTGACTTCAGCCAACTGACCGCGACCCTTTTGAGCACCGTGGTAGCCCCGCCCTTGGCAGGACAACTTATAAACGGTGTAGCGGCGAGTGCTGGGGCCGATGGTGGCTGGCTCAATGCCATTACCGTGGGGGGGGTGACTTATACCTACAACCAGAAGACGGACTCCGCCGGCGTTTCGGGAGGGACATCAGCCGGGACCTTCAATACAACGACCAACGAATGGACCATTACACTTGCAGGCGGCATCCTCAAGGTGGACATGGACAACGGCGCCTACACCTATACTCCGCCGTCATCCATTCCGGTCGGGGGGATAAACCAGGTCGTGGGTTACAGTGTGATAGACAACGATGGGGATACTGCGTCCAGCACCTTGTCCATCGTTATCAACCCGGCGGTCGGTCCTACCGTGGTTCGTGATGACTTTATCATCACCAACCAGGACCCCGCGACCATTCCGGATTGGGCTCTGCTTGCCAATGACACCGGGCCTCTGGCTGCGACCCAGATGATCACGGGCGTCTCGGGAGCCGTTGGAGGGACCGTCACAGACAATGCAGGCTCGGTAACATTTGATGATACCTCCGGCAATGCGACTCCCAACTCTTACGAGGGTTCGTTCAACTACACCAATAGCACGACCACAGATACGGCCAAGGTGTATGTGGATGTGCAGAGCGGTTTGACACTTACCGGGAGCTATCTCGACGAGATCCTTATTGGGGGATCTGGAAACGATACGCTCAACGGCAATGCCGGGAACGACATCCTGCTTGGAGGACTCGGTAACGACACCTTGAATGGTGGTGAGGGCAATGATCTCCTGATCGGTGGCGCTGGCAACGATACCCTGAACGGCGGCAATGGCAATGATACGGCCAGTTACTTCGACAGCGCTGCTGGGGTCACGGTCACAGTCAATGGTGCCAGTCAGAATACCGGAGGGGCAGGGACAGACAGCCTGAGCAACATGGAAAATCTGGTAGGATCCATGTTCAACGACAGCCTGACCGGCGATGGCAATGCCAACGTCCTGAGCGGACTGGCAGGTAACGACATCTTGAGTGGTGGTGGGGGCGACGACCTGCTGATTGGGGGTACCGGCAGTGATACCCTGACTGGTGGGGCTGGCAAGGATACCTTCAAATGGATGGCAGGTGATGCAGGAGGCACGGATACCATCAAAGACTTCACCACGGGGGCCAATGGAGATGTCCTGGACCTGAGTGAACTGCTCAGTGGTGAGCATGCCGATGCGAGCACACTGGATCACTACCTTACCTTTGCTTCTGGTCCGGGCAGTGGCAAGTCAACCCTGACCATTGATCTCGATGGAGCGGGAAGTGGCACCACGACTCATACCATCCTCTTTGACAACGTGGATCTGACGGCCGGTAAATCCAATCTGCAGGTCATTCAGGATCTGCTGGATCAGGGCAACCTCAAGGTCGATCCGTAAGCAGGGTATGGGGGCCGGGTGTGCCCGGCCCCTGTTATTTGATGGAGTGGGCAGATAAGATAGCTGCAGTATCAGGAGAGGGTCACCATGCAGTCATTCAACTGGGTCGACATCGACGGCATTCGCTACAGCTGGAACGGGCAGGACAATATCGTCTGCACCGGCCGCTTTGGTTATCAGGCCACGATGACAGGTGACACGCTCAATGGTCTGGAGCTGGAGAGCGAAGATGGTGAGGTGGCGGGGTTGCTGAATGTGGACTTTGCCGCTTCTCGTATCAGCTTCACGCCAGCAGAGGATGCCCCCCTGCCCCACATGATGGTGCTGGTCGGCCATGAGTGGGGGCAGCAGGAGTATTCGTTGCAGAGCCTGAGTGATACCTCCTTGCAGGGGCTGCTCAGCCACGGTGAGGAGCTTGACTGGGGAGCGCTGGCCGTCGTGACGACGTCCGAGCCGAATCTGCCATCACAAGGTCATGTTCTGTCGTGGGATTCGTTCCACTTTGAGGATGAGTCGCTGTTTGGCAGCCAGGCGCCTGCTCCCGTGATGACAAGTCATGGCAATTCAGGAGGAGGGGAGATCAGCATCAATATCGACATGACCAATCAGGTGCTGGACCAGATACCGCCGACACACGATATATGAATCCCAATCGACGACATGCATAATGACCTCCATCTAAATGATGGAGGTTTTTTTATGTGGCGTCCCCTTCTTACCCTGTCCGCGCTGGTTGTCAGTGCTCCGTTGCTTGCCATCGAGGTTCCCCAGGCTCCTCATCTGGTCGTCAGTGGCTATGCGGAGCAGAAGGCTGAACCAGACATGCTGACGCTCAATGTCGCCGTCACGGCACTGGAGAAGCAGGGCATCAAGGCCAAACAGCAGGTAGATACCAAGGTAGCTGCCTTCTTTGGCCAGCTTGAGAGCCTGGGCATCAAGCGCAGCGACGTGGAGGCTGGCAATCTGGTGATCTCCCCCGAGTACCAGTATCCCCAGAACAAGCAACCCGAAATGGTGGGTTACCGTGCCCAGCGTCAGCTGGCGGTCAAACTCTACCAGCTCGACAAGTTGAGCCAGCTGATGGACACCGCCCTCAAGGCGGGTCTGGAGTCCGTGACCCAGATAGAGTACGGCCTGAAGTCACCACAGGTCATCAAGGAGCAGGCCCGGCTTGGTGCTGTTGCTGATGCCACGAGCAAGGCGGAATCCCTGGCCAAGGCTTTCGGCATGAAGCTTGGCAAGGTGTATAGCGTTGAATACCGCAACAGTTCCCCCATGCCGGTCTATACCCGTGCCATGAAGGCTGCGGCAGCCCCTGCCGCCGACATGATGGAAAACAGCTATCAACAGCAGCAGATCAGCATCACTGACAATGTAGAAGCCGTCTTCCTGCTGGAATAACACAGCCCCTTTGTCCATCACTCAAACCCGAGGCAACCCCTCGGGTTTGTCATTGCAGGGGCTGGCAGGACAAGTGAGCCGCGAACTGGGTCAGGTGAAACGGGAATGGAATAAAAAAATACCGGTCAGTGACCGGCATTTTTGCTGGAGAGGCATGATGCCTAGCCCAGGTTGGTAGCCAGCTTGCGTTGGCTCTTCTGTTTGAGCAGATAGCCGATACCGAGTACCAGGACCCAGGCCGGGATCAGCTCGACCGAGATGCGGGTGCCATCGTTCATGTACATGATCACCAGGATGGCGGCCATGAAGGCGAGGCAGAGGTAGTTGCCAAACGGGCTCCACAGTGCCTTGAACTTGGTGGTGACGCCTTCTGCAGCCTTCACCTTGCGGAACTTGAGGTGCGCTAGGCTGATCATGGCCCAGTTGATGACCAGGGCGGAGACCACCAGGGACATCAGCAGACCAAAGGCCTTGCCCGGGATCAAATAGTTGATGAGCACGCACAGCAGGGTGGCCGCGGCCGAGATGGTGATGGCGGTCAGGGGCACGCCGCTCTTGTTGGTCTTGAGCAGGGCCTTGGGGCCGTTGCCCTGCTTGGCCAGGCCAAACAGCATGCGGCTGTTGCAGTAGACGCAGCTGTTGTACACCGACAGCGCGGCGGTCAGCACCACCAGGTTAAGTACATTGGCTACCAGGTTGCTGTCGAGCGCATGGAAGATCATCACGAACGGGCTGCCGCCTTCCACTACCTTGCCCCAGGGATAGAGGGAGAGCAGTACGGTGAGGGCACCGATGTAGAAGATGAGGATGCGGTAGATCACCTGGTTGGTGGCTTTTGGGATGCTCTTCTCGGGATTGTCCGCTTCCGCTGCCGTGATGCCGACCAGCTCCAGACCGCCGAAGGAGAACATGATGAAGGCCATTGCCATCACCAGCCCGCCGACGCCGTTGGGGAAGAAGCCACCCTGGGCCCAGAGGTTGCTGACCGTGGCCTCGGGGCCGCCGCTGCCGGAGAACAGCATCCAGCCGCCGAATCCAATCATGCCGAGAATGGCGACCACCTTGATGATGGCGAACCAGAACTCCATCTCGCCGAACGCCTTGACGTTGGAGAGGTTGATGGCGTTGATCAGCACGAAGAAGAAGGCCGCCGACATCCAGGTCGGGATCTCGGGCCACCAGTACTGGACATAGATACCGACTGCCGTCAGCTCGGCCATGCTCACCAGTACATAGAGCACCCAGTAGTTCCAGCCGGAAGCGAAGCCGGCGAAGTCACCCCAGTACTTGTAGGCAAAATGGCTGAATGAGCCGGCAACCGGCTCTTCCACCACCATCTCGCCCAGCTGGCGCATGATGAGGAAGGCGATGAAGCCGCCGATGGCGTAGCCCAGCAGCACCGCAGGGCCCGCCATCTTGATGGTGTCGGCAATGCCGAGGAACAGGCCTGTACCGATGGCACCGCCCAGTGCGATAAGCTGGATATGGCGGTTTTTCAGACCGCGCTTGAGCTCCTCGCCGTGTTGTTGAAGATCCATGCTTCCTTCCTTACGTCGCTGAAATCACTCGGCTCGCGTCCCGTCAGCCACAGCACTTCCTCTGCCTGGCGCGGCATCTTGTGCCGAAAACGTGACGAAATCCGTATTTATATCGTTACGGTTTGCCGCTGGCTGTTTTTTGTAGCGGCTACCAACCCGAGCAGAATAGTGATAATCGACCGTCCATGCACCTGTTTTCCTCATCATTGGCTGCTATTTTGTGCGCCATGCAGGTTTTTCATGATCTGGGAAGGGGTTTTGAGAGTGGTTGCTGGTTTTGTGTTCGGGTGGATTTTAATCTATTGACTCAGTCCGGTTTTCATGGCCTTGTTGCCCTTTGATAAAAAGGGACTCATATGATGGAGCGTATAGTCGGTGGCCTGGTGATGGCCGTGCTCTGGCTCGGGATCTGGCTATCCCCCATGTTGCTGACGATGGCGATGAGCAGCCTTGTTGTCTGGGGCTGGTTGGGAGCGGATTACCTGGTGAACCACATCGCCATGGTGCTCATCCTTGCTGCCGGGATGGGGATGGTGCCAGCTTGCTGGCTGAGCGAGCGAGTCCGCAAGGGCAGGGGACTCATCCATTTTCACGGCATGTTGATGAACAACAAGGAACTCAACAAGCCCTGAGCCTGCTCGCCCCGCGAGTGATGGGATGCCAGCGATGATGCTGGCATCATTTTTTCATCCTGTTCTTCTGTTTCGTTATCTTGCCACTGACTTGTTTAAATGGTGTGTTGTGCTGTCACAGCCTTGCAGGTTAGCAGAGCTGGCGGCGAAGGCCGGTCGCTTCCAGGATCTTGGCGCTGATCTCCTCGACCGAGTGGGAGCTGGTATCGAGGAAGCGGATCGCCTCCTGGCGGAACAGCCTCTCGACGCTGGCCAGCTCCTGTTTGCATTGATCAAGCGAGGAGTAGCGGCTGTTGGCGCGGCGCTGGTTGCGGATCTCGTGCAGCCGCTGCGGCATGATGGTGAGGCCGAACAATTTGTGGCGATTGGCCTTGAGGGCGGCGGGCAGCTCCAGCGATCCCATGTCCTGCTCGATAAAGGGATAGTTGGCGGCGCGAATGCCAAATTGCAGTGCCAGATAGAGGCTGGTCGGTGTCTTGCCGCAACGGGAGACCCCGATGAGGATGATGTCTGCCTCGTCATACTCCCTGGTGGTGATGCCATCGTCGTTGGCCAGCGCAAAGTTGACCGCTTCGATGCGATCGTCGTACAGCTTGCGGTTTTCCATGCCATGGGTGCGATGCAACCTGGGTTCGGCCTTGATACCGAGCTCCTGTTCGAGAGGGCTCACGAAGGTGTTGAGAAAATCGTGGCTGCTGGCCTGGGCCTTGAGCACCTCTTCACGCACCATGGGGTCGACGATGGTGTGAAACAGGATGGGGCGCACCCCGGTCTGGCGAAACTGCTCATCAATGCGTGCCCGTACCTGGCGCGCTTTCTCCTGGGTCTCGACAAAGGGGATGGTTACCTGTTCGAAGGCCAGGGGAAACTGGCTCAACACGGCGTGGCCGAAGACTTCGGCGGTGATGGCGGTGCCGTCGGATACATAGAATACGGTGTGCACTGCGGACTCCTGTGGTGCGCTCCAGGGGGCGGCGAGAAATAAGTATCTCTCGAAACCATATCGTTTTTGTCAACAGATCTGCCATGCCCAAGTTGTGAACTCGCTTGCAAACCTGAGTCGTTACCTTTTTGTGTCGCTATTGTAGAATGCCTGTGTCAAACGACCATCCCCAACTCTTGCTCGGGGATTTTTTTGACAATAAATAGAAAACGTTTTCATGGTCGTTGGCAACAGACACTAACAAAAACACACGACTTGGCACAGCAGGTGAATTGTCACCCTGGCCCCCCAACCTGGAGACATGCAAATGCAACAGTACGTACTCTGGTACGAACAGCTCGGTATGCAGGACGTTGAACGCGTCGGCGGCAAGAATGCATCCCTTGGCGAGATGATCAGCAACCTCTCGGGGGTCGGCGTGTCCGTGCCGGGCGGGTTTGCGACCACGGCCTTTGCGTTTAACGAGTTTCTGGAGTTAAGCGGCCTCAACGGCAAGATCCATGACCTGCTCGACAGTCTGGATGTGGATGACATCGCCGCCCTCAACCGGGCCGGTCAGCAGATCCGCGACTGGGTGGTGGAAGCGCCCTTCCAGCCCGCTCTAGAGCAGGCGGTGCGCGAGGCCTATGACAAGCTGAGCGCGGGGCTCGAGGCATCCTTTGCCGTGCGCTCCTCCGCCACTGCGGAAGACATGCCGGATGCGTCGTTTGCCGGTCAGCAGGAGACCTTCCTCAACGTGCGCGGTATCGATGCCGTCATGACTGCCATCAAGCATGTGTTTGCCTCGCTGTTCAACGATCGCGCCATCTCCTACCGGGTCCATCAGGGCTATGACCACAAGGGGGTCGCTCTCTCCGCCGGGGTACAGCGCATGGTGCGCTCGGATCTGGCTGCCTCAGGCGTCATGTTTACCCTGGACACCGAATCCGGCTTCAACGACGTGGTCTTCATCACCGGCGCCCAGGGCTTGGGCGAGATGGTGGTGCAGGGGGCCGTCAACCCGGACGAGTTCTATGTGCACAAGCCGACCCTCAAGGCCGGGCGCCCCGCCGTGGTGCGCAAGACGCTGGGCTCCAAGCTCATCAAGATGACCTACTCCGGGGATGCCGGTCATGGCCGTCAGGTGAAGGTGGTCGACACCACCGATGCCGAGCGCAACCGCTTCTGCATCACGGACGAGGAAGTGATGGCCCTGGCAAAGCAGGCCCTCATCATCGAGCAGCACTACGGTCGCCCGATGGACATCGAGTGGGCCAAGGATGGTCAGGATGGCAAGCTCTACATCGTTCAGGCCCGTCCGGAAACCGTGCGTAGCCGCCAGGAAGCCAATACCCTCGAGCGCTTTGCCCTCAAGCAAACCGGCAAGGTGCTGATCGAGGGGCGTGCCATCGGCCACAAGATTGGCGCGGGTCCGGCCCGTGTCATCTCCTCCATCAGCCAGATGGATGAAGTGCAGCCCGGCGATGTGCTGGTCACCGACATGACCGATCCGGATTGGGAGCCCATCATGAAGCGCGCTTCCGCCATCGTCACCAACCGGGGTGGACGCACCTGTCACGCCGCCATCATCGCCCGGGAGCTTGGCATTCCGGCAGTGGTGGGTTGCGGCAACGCCACCGACCACATCCAGGATGGTCAGCTCATCACCGTCTCCTGTGCGGAAGGGGATACCGGCTTCATCTATGACGGCGAGCTCGACTTTGACGTGGCGGTGACCGAGGTGGGCAACATGCCGCGCCTGCCCATCAAGATCATGATGAACGTCGGCAATCCGGACCGCGCCTTCGATTTTGCCCAGTTGCCGAATGCCGGCGTGGGCCTGGCCCGCCTCGAGTTCATCATCAACCGCATGATCGGGGTCCACCCCAAGGCGCTGCTGGAGTTCGATCAGCAGACCCCGGAACTCCAGGCCTCCATCACCAGGATGATCGCGGGCTACGAGAGCCCCAGGGAGTTCTACGTGGCCAAGCTGACGGAAGGGATCGCCACCCTGGCGGCCGCCTTCTGGCCTGAGCGGGTCATCGTGCGGATGTCGGACTTCAAGTCCAATGAGTACGCCAACCTGGTGGGGGGGCGTGGTTACGAACCCCATGAAGAGAACCCCATGATCGGTTTCCGCGGTGCGTCGCGCTACATCGCCGACAGCTTCCGCCCCTGCTTCGCCCTCGAGTGCGAGGCGATGAAACGGGTGCGGGATGTCATGGGGTTGACCAACGTCGAGGTGATGATCCCCTTCGTGCGTACCCTGGGTGAGGCGGAGCAGGTGGTGGAGATACTGGCTGAGAACGGCTTGCGCCGTGGCGAGCGCGGCCTGAAAGTCATCATGATGTGCGAGCTGCCCTCCAATGCGCTGCTGGCGGACAAGTTCCTCGAGCACTTCGACGGCTTCTCCATCGGCTCCAATGACATGACCCAGTTGACCCTGGGGCTGGATCGGGACTCCGGGCTCATCGCCCACCTGTTCGACGAGCGCAACGAGGCGGTCAAAGCACTGCTGGCCATGGCCATCGCCGCCGCCCGCAAGGCGGGCAAGTACGTGGGGATCTGCGGCCAGGGGCCGTCCGATCACCCGGACTTCGCTGCCTGGCTGGTCGAGCAGGGGATCGATTCCGTGTCGCTCAACCCCGATACCGTGGTCGACACCTGGCTCTATCTGGCCGAGCAGCACAAGGCCGGCTAAACCCGTTCCCGCTTTTTGATGACACGGCGCCGCAATGGCGCCGTTTTTGTCTGCGCCCCCCTTTTTCTGTTACAAGGGGAAAGAGCAAGGTGCTCCGCACCCATCACAGGACGATCCCATGACCTCATTGCAGTGGCAATCCGCCACCCTGGCCCTGCGTGGCCACCACACCCTGGTTATTCCCGAACTCTGTCTCACCCCGCAGGCCTGCTGGGCCTTCGTCGGCAGCAACGGCAGCGGCAAGACGGCGCTGGCGTCGGCCCTGTGCGGCGAGCTGGTCGTGCGTGCCGGAGCGGTATCGGGTCGAGTCCGGGCCGAGCGACTCTCGTTCGAGTCGCAGCAACAGCTGGGGGAGCTGGACTGGCAGCGGCGCAATACCGACATGCTGGGGGAAGAAGAGGAGGCGGGGTATCGGGTATCGACCCTGATGCAGGAGGCAGGGGGTGAGGAGCATGAGGCCCGCGCGCTGCTGGCCCGTTTTGGCATTGAATCCCTGTGGGAGCGCCCCTATCGCTACCTCTCGAGCGGGGAGGGGCGCAAGCTGCTGCTGGCCCGGGCCCTGCTGGGGCGACCCGAGCTGCTGGTGCTGGACGAACCCTTCGATGGCCTGGATCAGGGGGCCAGGGCTTCTTTGATGATGTTGCTGGCCGACCTGGTGTCAGAGGGGCTGCGCCTGGTGGTGATCGTCAATCGTTTTGACGAGATCCCCCCCTTTGCCACTCACCTCGGCCTGCTCGGCGAGTGTTGTCTGCTGCTGGCGGGGGAGCGCGAGGTGGTGCTCGGCAGCCAGGAGGTGGCCCAGCTGGCACGCGCCGAAACCGTATCCCCCCGTTTGCCGCCCCCGCTGACGACACCCGAGCCCTTGCCTCCCGGCCCTCGGGTCGTCATGAAAGCCATGCGTATCGCTTACGGGGATCAGGTGATCATCGACGGGCTCGACTGGACCATTGACGAGGGGGAGCACTGGCAACTGGTGGGACCAAACGGCGCTGGCAAGTCGACCCTGCTCTCCCTCATCACCGGAGATCACCCGCAAGGTTACAACAATGAGCTCCATCTGTTCGGACGGCGGCGGGGCAGCGGCGAGAGCATCTGGGAGATCAAGCGCCACATCGGGCTCGTGAGCCCGGCGCTGCATCTGGACTATCGTGTCAGCTGCCCGGTGCAGACAGTGATCCTCTCCGGTTTCTACGACTCCATCGGGCTTTATACCCGACCGGGGGATCGTCAGCTGGCGCTGGCCAACCAGTGGCTGGCCCTGCTGGGGCTGGCCGATCAGGGGGCGCAGCCTTTCCACTCTCTCTCTTTCGGTCAGCAGCGACTGGTGCTGATCGCCCGTGCCCTGGTCAAGCATCCGCCGCTGCTCATCCTGGACGAACCCCTGCAGGGACTGGATCCCCTCAACCGTCACCTGGTGCGGGAGATGGTAGCGCGCCTCGTGGGCGAGGGAACCCAGCTGTTGTTCGTTTCCCATCATGCCGATGATGCGCCCCCCGGTCTGACCCACAGGCTGAGCTTCGTGCCAAGGGAGGGGGAAGGATACGACTATCTGCAGGAGCGTCTGGGGAGCTGAGCCGTCCGGGCGGCATGGTCAGAGAGGGGCCGGTTCGGCGAGGAGCGGCGGCATCCCCAGCAGCGTCCACCACAGCCCGAAGAAGAGCATGATCCCCAGCCAGAGCCAGGCAAGATAGTGACGGGTGGCGGCCATCCCCGTCACAGTCACCATGAATGCCGCCCCGAAGGCGATGAGGGCGAACAGAAAGGGCGCCATGTTGTCCATCATGGCGGTCATTTCACCAGGGAGAGGATCTGGCGAAATGCCGGATGGCGGCAGTCCCCCATCAGCTCATAGAGGCACATCTCCACCGAGGTGAGGGCGGCGCCCCGGGCCGCCAGCTGAGCGATGGCGAGATCCCGGTTGGCAAGGGTGCGAGACGACACCGCATCCACCACCAGCGAGACCCGGGCGCCGCTGGCCAGAAGTCCCAGCACGCTCTGGTAGACGCAGATATGGGTCTCGATGCCACATACCAGCCAATGCTCGATCCCACTCTCGGCCAACGCGGTCGCCACAGTGGGCTCCCCCAGGGCGCCGAAGCTGTATTTGGGCAGCACAAGATCGCCTGCCTGCAGCGATTGCAATTCGGGCACGGTGGCACCGAGCTTGTCCGGGTTCTGCTCCAGCCAGACAACCGGCAGCCCCAGCACCCTGGCCCCTTGCACCAGCCTGGCGGTATTGGCAATCAGGGCGTCGCTCTCCTCGACCAGGCGGGCCAGCTTGCCCTGAATATCGACCACCAGCAGGCCTGGGTGATGGTGTTTGTGCATTTTTTGTCTCCTTTCTCCGTTGCGGATGAGATACAGCGCCATCCTGGGAGCCATTCTCGCGTACATCTTGATACAAATTGTGAGCTGACCGACGGCGTGGCGGGCACTAGGATGCGCGTCATGGAGCCCGTTTTCTCAGTTGTGGTGTGCATGACAAGGGGCGACGCATCAACCCGCTACTGCGTAGTTGGACGATTTTCCATTAACGATGAGAAGTACCATGAAGAAGATAATCCTGTTCGTCTCCCTGGCTGGCCTTTTGGCCGGTTGCGCCAGCCCGGCACAACGCATGGCGGAATGCCAGGCGCAAGGGATCAGCAAGGACGCCTGCTACCAGGCCGAGCAAAACCGCCAGGCGTCCATCATGAACGCCGCCGAGAAGCAGGCCTTGGAGAACGCCAGCAAGGCGGTCAAATAATCTAACCCGACTCACTACGTGTACTTCTCAGGCCCTGGATTCACCGAATGCAGGGCCTTTTGCTGGGTGGCACTGTGCTGCGATGTGTTTGCGGCGTGTGAGGACTCAATGTAGGTCATCGCCTCGATGTTGTTGCCATCGGGATCGCGCAGGAAGGCGGCGTAGTAATTGGGGGCATAGTGGGGACGCAGTCCCGGCAACCCATTGCAGGCAAAACCTGCCTTGATCCCCGCGTGATGGAACGCATCCACCTGTGTCGCGTCGTCGGCCCTGAATGCGAGATGGCAGGAGGCGCCCTGCTGGCCCTGCTCAATCAGGAAGCCCACGTGATCGCGGCCCATCAGGCCAAAACCGGCCGCCGTCTCATCAGACCATTTGAGTTCTATCAAAAGAGGAGCCAGCACGGTGGCGTAGAAGTGCTGACAGGAGTCAAAACGCACCACCTTGATTTCTACATGATCGAACACGGTGACTCCTTGTGTTGCCTGGGTGTAGAGCAGCCCATCAGGACCTTATGGAAACCCGTTGAAATGGGTATCGAATGACCACAATAAGTCAGTTTGACGCCAGGCAGGGAGAGGGCAAGGCGCATAACTGCGTGCTCCGTCAAAGATTTTTCATCCAGTTGCGGGATGCGCTTTGCTTCGTGCTGGCCAAGCTTGCCCGGTTTTGTTGCTTGGCGAAGGCTACGAGCTCTGTTATGGTGTGCTCAGTTAGCCGTTTGGATGGCTAGATGGTTGTGCGTTGACTGCATGTTCGCGCCCCCGACCGCTCACCGTTTTGATGATCATGTTGACAGGGAGTTTTTATGCAACGTCGTTCCTTCTTCACCCTTTCCGCCCTGGCGCTGCTCGCCAGCAGCCTGCCGCTGTCCGCCTTTGCCATCGATGAGGCGAAGAAAGAGATCGTCATCGGCACCACGGTTGGCGACTTTGCCGACATGGTCACCGACGCCATCAAGCCGCAGCTCGAAGCCAAGGGCTACAAGGTCAAACTGGTGGAGTTCACCGATTACGTGACCCCCAACATCGCCCTGGCGGACGGGTCGCTTGACGTCAACTGCTTCCAGCACAAGCCCTATCTGGAGAGCTTCGCCAAAGACCGGGGTCTCTCTCTGGCGCCCATCACCCAGGTACCGACCGGTCCCATGGGGCTCTACGCCGGCAAGCTGGGGGATCTGAAGGCGGTGAAAGAGGGAAGCACGGTCGCCATCCCGAACGATCCCACCAACCAGGCGCGGGCACTGCTGATGTTGCAGGATCTGGGCTGGCTGAGCCTCAAGGAGGGGATCAATCCTCTCAAGGCGAGCGAGTTCGACGTGGTGAAGAACCCCCACAACCTCAAGCTGGTGCTGCTGGAAGCGGCGCAGCTGCCGCGCTCCCGTGAGGATGTGGACTTCTCCGTCATCAACGGCAACTTTGCCGCCTCAAGCGGGATCCCGTTCAGCTCCGGCCTCTTCCTCGAGCGCAGCTATGACTTCATCAACTGGGTAGTGGTCAAGAGCGCCGATGCGGGCAAGCCGTTCGCCAAGGATGTGGCGGCCGCCTACAACTCCCCCGAATTCAAGGCTTATGCCGCCAAGCGCTTCGTCGGCTACAAGTATCCCGAGGGCTGGCAGCAGAAGGGGTGAGTGGCGTACAAGCGATAAAAACGGGCACCCAGGTGCCCGTTTTTTATTGGAGGTCAGTAGTGGCGCAACCACCAGCGGGCGGCCAGGAGGGCGGTAAGGCTGCCAAGCAGGGCGCTTGCCAGCACATCCAGGGGCCAGTGCATGCCGATAAGGGTGCGCGAGAGGCCGATCCCGATGGCCCAGAGTGGCAGCAGCCAGGCCCCGGCGGGTGCCCGGGCCAGCCAGATCAGGCCGAAGAACTGGGCGAGGCTCATGGCGGCGATGCTGTGACCGGAGGGAAAGGCGTAGTTGACCTCTGCCTGCCAGTGCTGGCCGAGCCAGGCGGGCAGCGCCAGCAACTGGGTCGCGGCGTGGACCTGTTCGCTGCGAAGGGCCTGGCTTCCCCCATAGAACTGGCGGATGGCGGGGATCAGCTCCTGGCTCTCCAGCCAGATGAGGTAGGGCCTGGGCTCCTCGGTCAGCAGCTTGATGAGGCTCTTGATGACCCAGTCGCTCGCCAGCACGGCAAAGAGGGCGCCAGCCAGCGCCAACAAGGCGCGACCGTCCAGCGTCAGCTTGTGTCTTGTGAGCAGCAGCAGGGCGGCGATGGTGAAGACCAGCCCCGGCAAGTCCACCATGCGGGTGAGGGCGTAGGGCCACCATAGCCAGCCCGATTGCAGGGCCTGGGTCATGAACGGCTGCCAGGGCAGGCAGACGAGCAGCAGCAGGGGAAGGAGCAGGAGGGCATTGAAATGAAGCACCTTGCGGCGTGGCAACGAAGAGGAGTGAGTCGGCATCAAGGGGTCCGGTTCGGTGGCGCGAGCGGCTAGAAAGAGGCGTCATTGTGCCAGTCAGGTTGCTCTGGTCAAGGCGAAGGGGGCGAGGGCAACAGGCTGTTACATATGATGCTGCCGGACATCGTGCCCGCACCTGAGGCCGGAAGGCGGAAAGATGGCCGCAGAGCGGTCTGCCAACAAGCCTCTGAAAATCCGTTGCGTTTGGGCTAGAATGGCGCGCCTGTGGCCCTTGTGGACGAGATGCGTGCCGATGAAGATCGTCGTTGATGAAAATATGCCCCATGCGGTGGAGCTGTTTGCGGAATTTGGTGAAGTGGTTCCCCTGCCGGGACGAGAAATAAAGGCCGCGGATCTGCAAGAGGCGGATGTGCTGCTGGTGCGCTCCGTGACCCGGGTCAACGAAGCGCTCCTGGCGAGTTGCCCCAGGCTGGGGTTTGTCGGCACGGCCACCATCGGTACGGATCACATCGATCAGGGGCTGCTGGCGGCGCGGGGCATCCCCTTCTTCAGCGCCCCCGGCTGCAACAAGGTGTCGGTGGGGGACTACGTGCTCTCCGCCCTGCTGGTTCTGGCCGAACGCCATGAGCTGACCTTGAGCGAGATGAGCCTCGCCGTCATCGGCGCCGGCAACACCGGCGAGAGCGTGGCCGGCAAGGCCGAGGCGCTCGGGATGAAGGTGCTGCGCTGCGACCCGCCCCTGGCCCGTAGCGGCGCCGCTGGCGACTTCGTGGATTACCGCACTGCCCTGGATGCCGACATCGTCAGCTTCCATGTCCCCTATCTTCGTGAAGGGGAAGAGGCCACCTTCCACCTGCTGGGAGCCGAGGAGATCGCCGAGCGTCCGGCCGGGCAGATCCTCATCAACGCCTCCCGCGGCGAGGTGTGGGACAACCGTGCCCTGCTTGTCCGCCAGCAGGGACCCCATCCCCTGCGACTGGTGATGGACGTGTGGGAAGGAGAGCCCGAGCCCCTCAATGAACTGGTGCCCCATACCGAGCTGGCCACCCCGCACATCGCCGGTTACAGCCTGGAAGGCAAGGCCCGTGGCACCTGGATGCTCTATGAGGCGCTGTGCCGGCAACTGGGGCGCACCCCGCGCCAGGATCTGCAATCCCTGCTGCCTGCCCCAGAGGTGCGCGAGCTAACGCCGGGGCAGCCAGCGGATCAGGCGCTCATCAAGCAGCTTGTCCACCTTGTTTATGACGTGCGCCGTGACGACGCCCGTTTTCGCAACCGGATCGGGCTGCCCGGCAGCTTCGATGAGCAGCGCAAGCGCTACCCCGAGCGGCGCGAACTTGGCGCCTTGCAACTGAAAGGGCCCTTCGCCGACGACAGATTGGCTCGACTGGGTTTTGCCGTCTCGGAGCAATAAACCCGATTTCAACAAGGGGAGGGGCTTGCCCAGGCGGCGCTTCCCCCCGGCCCGGCATCAGGCGGGCCTGTCATCAAACCGATACGCGTGCCAGCCGGGGCCCTCATGCCCGGCCCCGACGGGCCGCATCACAGGAGAACAGATCAGTGAGTCAGCAATTCAACGTAGCGGTATTGGGTGCCAGCGGCGCCGTGGGTCAGGCCATGATCGAGATCCTGGAGGAGCGCGCCTTCCCGGTAGCGACTCTCTATCCGCTCGCCTCCAGTCGCAGCGCTGGGGACACGGTGCGTTTTGGCGGCAAGAACGTCGACATCCTTGATGTGGAGGCCTTTGACTGGAGCCAGGTGGAGATCGCACTCTTCTCCGCCGGTGCCGAGGTATCGGCCAAATGGGCGCCCATCGCCGCCGAGCACGGCTGCATCGTCATCGACAACACCTCCTGCTTCCGCTACGACGAGGACATTCCCCTGGTCATTCCGGAAGTGAACCCGGACGCGCTGGCCGATTTTCGCAACCGCAACATCATCGCCAACCCCAACTGCTCCACCATCCAGATGCTGGTGGCGCTCAAGCCCCTGCACGACGAGGTAGGCATCAGTCGCATCAACGTGGCGACCTACCAATCCGTCTCCGGTTCCGGCAAGGAAGGGGTGAGCGAGCTGGCGGGCCAGACCGCCCACCTGCTCAACGGCCGCCCGGTGGAGCCGACCCTCTATCCGCAGCAGATCGCCTTCAACCTGATCCCGCAGATCGATGCCTTCACCGACAACGGCTACACCCGGGAAGAGATGAAGATGGTGTGGGAGACCCAGAAGATCCTGGGGGATGCCAGCATCGCCGTGAACCCTACCTGCGTGCGGGTACCGGTCTTCTATGGTCACGCCGAGGCGGTCCATGTGGAGCTGCACCAGCCGCTGGACGCCGAGCAGGTCAAGGATCTGTTGCGCAATGCCCCGGGCGTCACCCTGTTTGATGATGAAGGGGACTACCCGACCCCGGTGCGCGATGCCACCGGTCAGGATGATGTGATGGTCGGGCGGGTACGCCAGGATATTTCTCATCCGAGTGGTATCAATATGTGGATCGTGGCCGATAACGTTCGTAAGGGCGCGGCGACCAACAGCGTGCAGATTGCAGAACTGCTGGTACGCGACTACCTCTGAGGCCGGATGTCGGCCCCGGGCGGGGAGGGAACCCCGCCTTGATGTGGGCGCCCTGGCCCCGGTATGTGACCGGGAACCCACTCTCCGGTTTTTGGAATACCGTGTGATATCAGTGGACTAGGTTTTTTTCTACACTCTGGTTCGCGTCTGGGGCTGCTTTCTGGTCGCCGCCGGGCGCGAAATATGTCGGATCGCTGGCTTGAGACCGGCGCCTGATTTATATTGAGCCGATTGTTTTGGGGTAACTATCCAGATTTTTCAATGTGATAGGGCCGTCATACGAAGGAACGAATATGGGACATTCCCGCATAACGCTGGCAACGCTACTCGCATTGGGGCTTCTGGGCACGGTTCAGGCCGAAGAGGGGGCGCGAGAACCCTTCTTTGTCGAACTCAAGGGACCGGATGGCTCACCGCCCCCCGCGGTGCAACCAGAGCCCCGGGCCCAGCCCGTGGCGCCCGTCACCCTGCCCAGAGCCGAGCCCATCGTGCGTCAGGTGCCTGCTGCGTCGGCTGGCAGTTATGGTCCCGTGCGTCCCACCGATACCCTCTGGAGTCTGGCGAGCAAGCATCGCCCTTCCAACCGGGTAAGCGTCTACCAGACCATGGTGGCCATCTATGACAAGAACCCCCGAAGCTTCGCAGACGGCAACATCAACCATATTCTGGTGGGGTCCCACATCCTGCTGCCCACCGCCGCAGAGGCGGGGCGCATCACGGATGCCGAAGCACGCCGTCGCTTCAACAGCGACAACGCGAGCTGGAAGGGGCTGAGCCCCAAATACCTGGCCAACAAGCAATCCCACGTCGCCCAGCCGGTGGCGAGCAAGCCTGCTCCGGCCAAGCCGGCTGTGGTGGCCAAGAATACACCGCCCAAGGCGGCGCCGATCCCGGCGGCACCCAAGGCGACGGCTCCTGCCCCCGAGGTGAAGGAGACAACCAAAGCGGTCGTCTCCACTCCCGTGGTGGTGAGCGGTGCTGCGAGCAGCGCCGACAGCACGGCGCCGGCGCCCCTGCCCGCCACTGCGGTGGGCAAACCTTCCACCGAGATGGCGCTGGCTCTGGAAGATGCCAACGCCCAGCTCGGCCAGGTCACCGAGATGAACCACAGGCTCAAGCTGCGCCTGCAAGCCCTGACCGAAGAGGTGGAAACCCTCAAGGCCCAGTTGCAGGATCAGACCGCCCTGCAAAAAGAGGTGGCGGAACTCAAAGCCAATCCGACGCCTCCCGTGGTGGCGCCGGTGCCCAAACAGAGCTGGCTGATGGAGCTGCTCTCTTCGCCGCTCAATCTCGCCATGATCATCCTGCTGCCGGTACTCCTGGTGCTTGCCCTGGTCACGCTCTGGCTGCGTGCTCGTGCCCGCCGCGAGCTGGAAGAGCAGGAGAAGAGCCTCTCCGAGTCGACCTCCATGGTCATGGGAGACGAGAACAGCGAGTTTGATCAGCTGATGACGGTGGGCATCGCGGATGACGAGCCCCTCCATGGCATGCCGGATCTCAACGAGCCGGAAGTGAGCAGGAAGCAAGATGGCGCCAGTGCTGCCGCCGATGTCATCTTCCGGGATGACGAGACGGCGCTCTCCGCTTTTGATGTGGAGCCTGCGGTGACGACGGCGAACCGGGATCCGGATCTGGTGCCCGAGCTGGATCTGGCCCACGAGGGTGACTTCGATCTACCCGTGGTGCCGGAACTCGATCTCTCCGACGAGCCCAGCTCCTCTGCTCGTGGTCATGACGAGATCATGACCGAGGAGGAGCTGCAGGCCGCCCTGTTTGCCGAGCTGGACGCGGATCTGGAAGCGGATCTGGCCCAGGCCCAGGAGGAGAGCCGCAGCCAGCGTGACGAGACACTGGCCAACTTCGATCTGAGCGATCTAGAGACCGGGTTTGGCGAGCCGACCGACGATGAGCTTGCCGCCAAGGCGCCGCACATCGACGAGACGGGGTTTGGCAAGGACGATGTGGACGACATGCTGGCCGAGCTCGGGCTGGAGCCCACCAAGCCGGCGGCGTCCGAGTGGGATCCCAGCGAGCTGGCCCTGGCGGATTTCGAGGATGCCTTCGCCGAGGTGGAGTCCCATCAGGGGGAGGTGAAACCCCGCGAGCAGGTGCAAGACAGCGACTTCGTTGAAATCGACAAGCTGCTGGCCGATGCCGATGCCAGCAGCACGGAGCAGGAACCCTATCAGGGCTTCTCCCTGGATGTGGGGCTGGACGGTTTCCCCGAGGTGCTGCCGGAGTCCAACGGCTTTGATGTGGATGCCGATGACGGCGGGGTGGGGGCCAAGCTGGATCTGGCCCGGGCTTACCTCGAGATCGACGACAAGGAGAGCGCCCGCGAGCTGCTGGAAGAGGCGGTGGCCCAGGGCAGCGAGCACCAGCGCAGCGAGGCGCAGAAGCTGCTCAAACGCCTGGGCTAGGCAGGCGCTTGTCATCCATGCACCAGAGAGGGCAGCCCACGGGCTGCCCTCTCTCTTTGGGGGCCACGCACCGCGGCCTCGCCCGGTCTGGGACTTTTGAGCTCGAGCGCGTATAATCCGCCCCGTTTCTTTCACTGCATCCTTTCATCAGAAGACACCGTTACCCATGCGAATTGCCCTTGGTATTGAATATGACGGCAGCCGGTACTTCGGCTGGCAGCGCCAGCGCGAAGTGATCAGCGTCCAGGAGGAGCTGGAAAAAGCCCTCAGCCGCATCGCCAACCACCCCGTCTCCATCCAGTGTGCCGGTCGCACCGATGCGGGGGTGCATGCCACTGGCCAGGTGATCCACTTCGATACCGAGTCGAACCGCGCAGAAGGCGCCTGGACCCTGGGGCTCAACTCCAACCTGCCCCCAGACATCGCGGTGCGCTGGGTCAGGGAGGTGGACGAGCATTTCCATGCCCGCTTCAGCGCCACCGCCCGTCGCTACCGTTACGTCATCTACAACCACAACTACCGCCCGGCGATCCTGGGCCAAGGCGTCAGCCACTACCACGAAGCCATCGATGCGACGCTGATGCACCAGGCCGGCCAGAGCCTGCTGGGGGAGCACGACTTCAGCACCTTCCGGGCTGTCGCCTGTCAGTCCAACACCCCCTGGCGCAATGTGACCCACCTGTGTGTCAGCCGTTCCGGCCCCTACATCGTGCTCG
Source organism: Aeromonas sp. ASNIH7 (assembly GCF_002903485.1). Classification (NCBI taxonomy): domain Bacteria; kingdom Pseudomonadati; phylum Pseudomonadota; class Gammaproteobacteria; order Aeromonadales; family Aeromonadaceae; genus Aeromonas; species Aeromonas sp. ASNIH7. The sequence goes on along the minus strand of NZ_CP026226.1, from coordinate 199,513 downwards.
ACATCAAGGCCAACGCCTTCCTGCATCACATGGTGCGCAACATCACCGGCTCCCTGCTGCTGGTGGGGCAGGGGCTTCAACCGGTGCAGTGGATTGCCGAGGTGCTGGCGGCGAAGGATCGCAACCTGGCGGGCCCGACCGCCAAGGCGGGCGGCCTCTATCTGGTGGATGTGGATTACCCGGCCGAATTCGGGTTGCCCCGGCCGCCCCTCGGCCCGCTGTGGCTGCCGGACTCGGCACCGGGTACGACCAGTTTTTAGTAACTGGGCCCGAAAATTTGTGGTTTAATGATCCGTCGTTTATTGCCATCGAGCCGTTAAGTCATTGAACAATCAAGGCTCGATGTGTTTTGTCAGGCACAAATGCATTAAGGAATTCCATGAGCTGGCTTGAGAAGATCCTTCCCAAGAGCAAGATCACCACACCGCGTCGTCACAACATTCCGGAAGGGGTGTGGACCAAGTGTACTGCTTGCGAACAGGTGCTCTACCGGGCAGAGCTGGAGCGCAATCTCGAAGTGTGCCCCAAGTGTGACCATCATATGCGCATCAGCGCACGTGCCCGTCTCGAGAGCTTCCTCGACGCCGAGGGACGCAGCGAAGTCGCGGCCGAGCTGGAGCCGCAAGACATCCTGAAATTCAAGGATTCCAAGCGCTACAAGGATCGTTTGTCTGCCGCCCAGAAAGAGACGGGCGAGAAGGATGCGCTGGTGGTGATGAAGGGGACCCTTAAGGGGGTACCGGTCGTCGCCTGTTCATTCGAGTTCTCCTTCATCGGGGGCTCCATGTCCTCTGTGGTCGGTGCCCGCTTCGTGCGCGCCGTCGAGGAGAGCATCAAGGAAGGCCGCGGCCTGGTCTGCTTCTCCACCTCCGGTGGTGCGCGGATGCAGGAAGCCCTGTTCTCCCTGATGCAGATGGCGAAGACCAGTGCGGCCCTAGATCGCCTCACCAAGGCGGGCCTGCCCTTCATCTCCGTGCTGACCGACCCCACCATGGGTGGCGTCTCCGCGAGTCTGGCCATGCTGGGTGACATCAACGTAGGCGAACCCAAGGCTCTGATCGGCTTTGCCGGCCCCCGCGTCATTGAGCAGACCGTGCGCGAGAAACTGCCGGAAGGCTTCCAGCGCTCCGAGTTCCTGCTGGAGAAGGGTGCCATCGATCTCATCATCGACAGGCGCGAAATGCGCAACCGTCTGGCCGGTCTGCTGGCCAAGCTGATGAACACTCAGGTCATCGAAGACTGAAGATGAGTTCACACATGCAACAATCCCAAAGCCGGTCGCTGGTCGACTGGCTTTCTTATTTGGAGCAGATCCACCCGGCCAACATCGACATGGGGCTGGAGCGGGTCGGCACGGTTGCCCGCCGCATGGGCCTCACCGAACTGCCGTTCAAGGTGATCACGGTGGCGGGCACCAACGGCAAGGGCTCCTCCTGCGCCATGGCGGCCAGCATCCTGATGGCCGCCGGCTACCGGGTCGGTGTCTACTCCTCCCCCCATCTGCTGCGCTTTACCGAGCGGGTGCGCGTCAATGGCCAGGAGCTGGCCGATGGCGATCACTGCGCGGCCTTTGCCGAGGTGGAAGCCGCCCGGGGCGACATCGCCCTCACCTTCTTCGAGTTCGCCACCCTGGCCGGTCTGTGGCTGTTTCGCCGCGCCGCGCCCGATGTGCTCTTGCTGGAAGTGGGGCTGGGGGGGCGGCTTGATGCCACCAATGTAGTGGAATCGGACGTCGCCCTGATCACCTCCATTGCCCTGGATCACTGCGACTGGCTCGGGGATACCCGGGAGGCGGTGGCGGTGGAGAAGGCTGGCGTCTATCGCAAAGGTAAACCCGCCATCAGCGGGGAGCCCAATCCGCCGTCGACCATCGCAAGCGAAGCGGCGCGCCTCGGCGCCTGCTTGCGTCAGGTCGGCATCGATTTTCGTGGTGACGAGCATGAAGGTGACTGGGATTATCACGGCCTGCACCACTGGTCGGGATTGCCCAAACCGGCCCTGCCGCTGATGAATGCGGTCACCGTGCTGGCGGCCCTGGAGTCCCTCGGTCTGCCATTGGCGGAGTCCGCCATCCGCGACGGCCTGACCAATGCCCGCCTGGCTGGCCGGATGCAGCAGTTGCAAACCTCGCCGCTGGTCATCGTCGACGTGGCCCACAATCCCCACTCTGCGGCCTATCTCGCCAGCCAGTTGCGCCTGCTCCCCGGCAAGGGCAGGCGCCGCGCCGTGGTTGGCATGCTCAAGGACAAGGACATGGCGGGGTCGCTGGCCGAGCTTGACGGTCTGATTGACGAGTGGTTCCTGGCAAGCCTCCACGGCCCGCGCGCGGCCACGGCCGACCAGTTGGCGACGGCCCTTGGCAGCGGCCGGGGCGCGGCGCTCACCTTTGCCAGCGTGGGGGATGCCTACGGCGCCGCCTTGGCCGCATCGAGTCCTGACGATATGGTCATTGTGTTCGGCTCGTTTTACACTGTCGCCGACGTGCTGGCTCTGGGCTCGGTCTGAGCCGTTCGCTCCCCTGGCTCCGTCAACGTGACGACGGGCCGGGTTTTGCACTGGATAATCCCCTTTCAGGCCAAGTGGGTGGCGAGGGACCCGGCTTCGCCAGCCGGCGTGAGGGGAGGCGTTCTTTGCGAAGTGTGCAAGATTGCAATGGATCCTAAGTAACATGGGTGGAAATTAACTTGGCTTCGAAGTTTCAAAACAGATTGGTGGGGACCGTCATCCTGGTCGCCCTGGTGGTCATCTTTCTGCCGGACCTGATGGACGGCAACAAGCTGGAGCAGAAGGACGAGGCCTTCGCCAAGATCCCCCTGCGTCCGGAGCTCGAGCCCGCCAAACCTGCGCTTCAGGTCTCGGCGGCGAGCACCCTGCCGGCCGAGCATCTGGCGAGTCAGCAGCAGGCCTCTGCCGCGACCCAGTGGCAGGTAGAGGAGATTGGCGATACCGTGACCCTGGCCAATCAGGGGGGAGCCAATCCAGCGGGAGCCAGTCAGGCTCCCATCACCCAGCAGCAGCCGGTACAGGCCGTGGCGCAACCCAAGCCCCAGCCCAAACCCGAGCCCAAGCCGGAAGTGATCGCCAAGAAACCGGTGGAGCAGCCCAAACCCAAGCCGGTGCCAACCAAGCCGGTAGAGGTGCAAAAACCGGTGGAGGCCAAGCCACAGGCGGGCCAGATCAAGACCATGGATGATCTCATCGCGAGCAAGATGGCCCAGCCGACTACGGCACCGGCAGCAGCCCCGGCTCAGGGGAGCTGGATACTGCAGCTTGGCGCCTTCAAGAATGCAGACAGCGTCAATGCCCTGGTGAGCAAGCTGAGGGCGGCGGGCTACTCGGCCCAGACGTCGCCGAGAACCCCGGTGCAGGGGCAGATCAACCGGGTCTTCATCGGGCCGGATGTCTCCAAGGCCAAGTTGCAGGGCATGCAGAGCCGGATCAGCCAGATGACGGGCTTGAGCGGCTCCGTGGTGGCCTACAACCCCTGACAGGACGATGAAATGAAAAGACCGCGCCTCATGGCAACATGGGCGCGGTCTTTTTTTGTGTCCAACACGGGGGAGGCAGTGTGGCTATCGGGCTATCGGGCTGCCGAGGAGGACTAGATGCACTTCACCGGCTTGGGGAGGCCTGCGATCTTGGTAGCCTGCTTGGCGGGGCCTTCCGGGAACAACTTGTAGAGGTAGCGGCTGTTGCCCTTCTCCGGGCCGTACTGCTTTTCCATTGCCTTGACCAGGGCGCGGATGGCGGGGGAGGTGTTGAACTCCAGATAGAAGGCCCGCACGAAACGCACCACTTCCCAGTGGGGATCCTCCAGCACTATCCCCTCTTTTTCGGCCAGCACCAGGGCCAGCGCCTCGCTCCATTGCTCGCTGTGGCGCAGATAGCCCTGGGCATCGGTCTCGATGAGTTGGCCGTTGAACTGCAAATGATGTGCCTCGGACATGACGCTTCCTCGAAAAGGCTATCTCAATGGGGCGGGCATGGTAGCGCCTTGCGTCCCGTCCGGCAACCGGGGCGGCGCTTGGCGCCTGCCTCGGGCGGGACAGGCCCGGCGGCTATGTCCGGCTAGGTTCGCCCTGACCTGTCAGCAGCTGGCCGTCGTTGGCCAGCATCAACAGCTCGTCTGCCAACTGGCTGATGAGGGTGAGCTGCTGGCTCAGCATCAGCTGCTCCTCGCTGCTCTCCGGAGCGATGGTCGGACAGGCTCCCGTGAGCGGCGTCGGCATCTGCCCCGCCAGGTGATCGGCGGCCTGCTCCAGGGTCTGGCTGATGTGGCGGCTTATCTCCTCCAGCCCCTCGATGGGCTCGAGTTTGTCGCGATGGGCCCCGAGCGCCGAGATATAGGAGAGCAGGGCATGGTTGCGCCAGGTGAGAGTGAAACAGAGATCCAGGAAGCGGCGGCGTTTGCTCGGCTCCACCAGCATGCTCTGCCAGGCCATGGCCAGCTCGCTGTCGGCGAGGTGGGCACACTTGCGGGCCACCCGGTAGTCCAGGGATTCATCCCGTTGGCGATGCAGGCTGGCGAGTACCGCCGAGAGGTACTTCGCATTGGCGGACAGGGAGTTGGCGATAAGGGTCGGCAACCGCTTGTATTGCCAGTCGGGCCAGAGCCAGGCCACCAGGGCGTAGGAGAGCAGGCAGCCGAGCAGGGTATCGAGCAGCCGGGGCCCGAGGATGGCGAAGCCGATGCCATCCAGCAGGTTGAACGCCATCAGCACGTAGAGGGTGATGAAGCAGACGGCGGCGCTGTAGTTGCTGCGTACCTGGGTGAAGAACAGGAAGGCGGCAAGCCCCATGATCCCCAGTTGCAGGTGCAGCTCGGGGAAGAACCAGAGCACGGGCACGCCGATGAGGATACCGGCAAAGGTGCCGAGCATCCGCTGCACCAGACGACGGCGGGTGGCGCTGTAGCTCGGCTGGCAGACGAACAATACGGTGAGCAGGATCCAGTACCCCTTGTCCAGGTGAAACGCCTGCAGAATGCCATAGCCCACTACCAGCCCGAGGGAGAGCCGCAGGGCATGGCGAAACACCATGGAGTTCGGGGTCAGGTGCTGCCTGAGCAATGCCAGCAGGGGCAGGGCGACCGGCCGTGCCAGGGGAGGCAGGCTGGTGGGCGGCGCGGCGGGGTTTTGCAGCTCTTCGGCGCTTTGCAGCAACTGGTTGATGCTGGCCAGGTTGCGACGCAGGAACTTCATCGGTGTCAGCAGGGTCTTGGGGTAGTGCTGCTTGAGGTGGGTGAACTCCAGCTGATCGCCGAGGGCCTCCAGGGTCCAGTGAATGCGTTTGTGGTGGGTGTAGGGCTTGTGCACCAGGATGGCGTAGCCAAGCTGCTGACAGGCGTCGGCAAGCTGTGACAGCACCTCCTGGAAGCCGTCGAGGACGATGCCCTGCTTGAGCTCCGCTTCCAGCTTGCTGTAGGGGTAGTGGCTGGAGGTGGCCCGCTCCTGGATCTCCAGGGCAAGCAGGTATAGGCGCAGCAGGCCCGCGAGCTCGGGGGCAACCCCGTGGCGGCCGGGGGCATGAAGACGGGCATTGAGCGCCGTCTTGGCCTGGTTCAGGGCATTGACCAGGTTGATGTTGAGCTGGGCCAGATTGTGGCGGATGGCCTGGGCGCCGTGTTCGTCGGCCGGGAAGAAGCGGGATTTCTCCTGCAAGTAGCGGGCGAGGGCGAAGTAGCTCTGGGCCAGTTGCTCGTGCAGGGTCTTGTAGGGCAGCAGCCAGAGCCAGACCAGGGACACCAGGCCGTACCAGAGGGCCCCGGCGCACAGGGCCAGCGGCTGATAGAAGAGATCCGGCGCCTTGGCGGCCCCCAGCATGGTGTAGATGGCAATCAGCAGGGAACCAAAGCTGATGGTGGCGTAGCGTTGGCCGAGGGCACCCACCATGACGAAGATAAAGGTGGAGCCCGCGAGCCCGATGGCAAAGAGCCAGGGGGTGGGGAAGAGATACTGTACGCACAATGAGGCAAACAGGAAGCAGAGCAGGGTCATGGCGAGGTTCTTGACCCGGCCCCAGAGGCTGTCGTCGGTCTCGGCGATGGCGCCGGCCACCACCCCGAGGGAGAGCAGCACGGTGAGCTGGATGTCACCGGTAGCCAGCGCGAAGGCGAGCAGCCCCGCGATGGCGAGCAGGACCTTGAGGGCGAAATAGATGTGGCTGTCGGTCAGCAGACGGCGCAATAAACCTGAGAAGTCCATGGGCATGGGATGAAGGCAACCCTTGAGCGAAACGAAAGCGACAGCATAACCTGTCGATAACGAAACGGCCCTGATTTGGATCAGGGCCACTTCGCTTCATATCCTTGATTTGCAACTTATCCTGACAGAAATGGGCGCCAATAAAAACCCCGCCGAAGCGGGGTCTTGTGCATCTTAAGCATCCATCAGTTGCGGTTGCCGCCAAGCAGGCTCAGCAGGCTCAGGAAGATGTTGTAGATGGAGACATACAGAGTGACGGTGGCAGAGATGTAGTTGGTCTCGCCGCCGCGCACGATCTGCTGGGTGGTGAGCAGGATGGCGCCGGAGGAGAAGAGCATGAACATGGCGGACAGGGCCAGGCTCAGGGCGCTCATCTGCAGGAAGATATTGGCAACCATGGCTACCAGCAGTACCCAGAACCCGACGAACAGCATGCCGCCGAGGAAGGAAAGATCCCGCTTGGTGGTCAGGGCATAGGCAGACAGGCCGAAGAAGGTGAGCGCAGTACCGCCCAGCGCCGTCATCACGATCTCGCCGCCGCCGTTGTTCATGTACATGTTGATGATGGGGCCGAGGCTATAGCCCAGCAGGCCGGTCAGGGCGAAGGTGAACACCAGCCCCATGCCGTTGTCACGGTTCTTCTCGGTCAGGAACATCAGGCCGTAGACACCGATGAGGAACACGGCCCAGTGCAGGGGCGGCATGTTCATGACGGTTGCTACCCCGGCTACCACGGCTGAGAAGCCAAGAGTGAGGGAGAGCAGCATGTAGGTGTTGCGCAGCACCTTGTTGGTGTCGCGCACGGCACCCTGGGTGCCAGTGTAGATAGAACGGGTATCCATCTTGATGTCCTCTTGATTTCCGGGGTGAAGCGACCATTTGTGCTTCGTTAACGCATTGTATGCACTGAATGTGTGGATGACGAGCGCTGATTTCAAGCGCCACCCCACCTGCGTGGTGCCTACTATCCCAGAGCAAAGATGTATTGCGCATGAACAAGGAGGCTCAAGGCGTTGCAGAGGGCGCCTGCTCCTGTTCTTTACCCTGTCTGGCGATCCGCGTCGGCGAGAAGCCGAACTGCTTTCTAAACGCCGTAATGAAATTGGCCACATGGTCATAGCCGGCGTAGGCGGCGGCCCCTTGCAGAGAGAGGCTGCGCGCCTCCAGCCTGGCCCGCGCTTCTTGCAGCTTTCGCTGGCGAAGGTAGCGCTGCAGGCTCATGCCCAGCTCTTTTTTTGCGGCCCGCTGCAAGGTGGAGACGCTCATGCCGAGGGTGGCCGCGATCTCGGTCAGGGTCATCTCGTCCACTTTTTCATCCCTGAGCAGCATCTTGAGGCGCGTCGGTTGCTCGTTCTGGCGCTGGCAGCAGGGGGAGGCGGCCTGCTGGAGGTGGGTCATCAGGCTCTCCCAGACACTGAGGGCAAAGGCCTTGCGCATCAGCATCTCGGAGGCGTTCTGGCTGCTGGTGAGATTGAGCGCTTCCGCAATCTGTCCAAGGGCAGCGGGCAGGGTCCAGTCGACGCGGCTCAGATGGCGGCTGAAGGTCTGTGCGAAAGCCTTGCGATGCGCCTGTGCCAGATTGTGGGCGAGCCAGGTGTGGTCCAGGGAAAGGACGATGCTGCGGCTGCGCACCTGGGCTTTGGCCGCCCCCTGCACGATGTCGGGCTCGGTATAGAGGATGGCGGTTGCCACTATGGGGTCGGACTCGTGGAAGCGGCACCCCTTGAGCCTGTGAGTGGCGCCATAGGTCATCAGGGCCCGGCTCTCGAGGGGAATGGCGATGATCAACTGCGGCGGCAACTCCCGCTCGGTGGCGAAGTCTGCCTTGTGAACGATGTCCTTGTTGTGAAAGCGAAGACCCTCCTGGATCACCAGGTTCTCCACCCTGCCGGTGAAGCGCCCCCGTTGGCGTGCGCTGGTGTCCCTTGCCACTGTGTCAGTCATGTGCAATTTGACCATGTCGAAGAGTGAAATGACCACACCGCAAAACTGCGGCGGAAGATGGAGTGATATATTAGCCCCCGGAAAATCAAATGAAAATGATTATCATCTCTATCTTGGGGTCACTCTTACTATGGTTGTCTTGAAGGATAAAGCGCGAAGCCCGCTGGCTCTGGCCATCTCTGCCGCTCTGGCCGTCACCGTTGCCGCCCCGGCAGGGGCACACACACCGGACATCAAGCCGGACGAAACCCTGGTCGTCTATGGCAATCCACTCTACGGGATGTCGCCGTCGGAGGAGACGGGAGGCTATGGGGTCGACTCGGCCACCGTCGGCACCAAGACGCCGGCGGCCCTCAAAGACATCCCCCAGTCGATCACCGTGTTGACCAACGACTACATCGAGGAGCGCAACTTCGTGGCGGTGGACGATCTGGCCAAGTTCACGCCGGGTCTGCGCACCCTGGTCAACGACAGCGGTCGCTCTTCCATCTTCTCCCGTGGCTATGAATACGACGAGGTGAACCTCAACGGCCTGCCATCGCCCATGCAGAGCAAGTACGGCACCCTGCCGTCGCTGGCGGCGGTGGATCGGGTGGAGATCATGCGGGGCCCCTCCGGCCTCTTCAACAGCACCAGCGAGCTGGGGGGCGTGATCAACATGGTGCTCAAGCGTCCGACCGACGCTTTCAAGGGCTCGGTCACGGCGCGCTATGGTAGCTGGGACAGGCATTACCTAGAGGCGGACATGGGGGGCGCACTCAACGACGAGGGTTCCCTGCGCGGCCGCGTCGTGGTGGCCAACGCCGACATCAAGAACCAGGTGGACTACAACAACAACGACAACGGTACCTACTACGGCACCCTGGAGTTCGATCTCTCGGATCGCACCCGCCTCTCCGTCTACGCCCTGCACCAGACCAAGGACATCCTGCCCACCAACGGCCTGCCGGCATACAAGGACGGCTCCCTGCTCGACATCGGCCGCAGCACCTACCTGGGGTCGGCTGAAGACTTCTTCGACGCCGACACCACGGATGTGGGGGCCTCGCTGCAACACGCCTTTGCCAACGGCGGGGTGGGTCAGGTCTCGGCCCGCTACATGGATCACGACATGCGGCTGGAGCAGACCTTCACCAACGGCCCCGTGGACGCGGCGGGCAACACCGGGCTGATGTTCAACGGTCAGGGGAACCAGCAGAAGAACATGGCCTTCGATGCCAACTACAGTCAGATGTTCGATCTGTTGGGGCACAAGAGCGAGTTTGTGCTGGGCTCCGACTACAAGCGCTACGAGTCGGACATCCAGACCTACACCAACCGCAACCTCGGCAAGATCAATGTGTTCGATTTCGACCCGACCCGGGTCGCCAAGCCGGACTACAGCTACACCAAGAATGACCATGAGGAGCAGTCGGAGCTCGGTCTGTATGGCAAAGTGACCTGGCGGCTGATGGAGCCGCTGGCGGTGATCACCGGGGCCCGCGTCTCCTGGTACGATCTGGATGCCGTCAGCACGACCCTGAGTTCCGGAGCCCAGAGCGGCGAGTCCAGTGCGTTCAACGGCAAGCTCACCCCCTACGCGGGGGCCGTCTATGACCTGAGCGACGCACACGCCTGGTATGCCAGCTACTCCAAGGTGTTCAAGCCCCAGACCAGCCAGGACGAGAGCGGCAACCTGCTCAAGCCCCGGGAGGGCAGCCAGTGGGAAACCGGCATCAAGTCCTCGCTGCGTGACGGCCTGCTCAACACCCGGGCGACCCTCTTCCTGATGAAGGACGACAACATCGCGGCCCAGGCCTACGACGATCAGGGCATTGCCATCACCAACACCTACTGGGCTACCGGCAAGGTGGAGACGCAAGGGGTGGAGCTGGAGGCGAGCGGCTATCTCAGCCAGAACTGGATGGTGATGGCCGGCTATACCTTCACCGACATCGAGGAGAAGGCCGGGGATCACAACCCGAAATTCGACACCATCCCCCGTCACACCCTCTCGCTCTGGACCGACTACCACCTGGCCGACTGGGTGCAGGGGCTGCACCTCGGGGCAGGAATGACGGCGGTGAGCGACTACGGCTTCAACCAGAAGGGGGTCGAGACCCATCAGGGGGGCTATGCCCTGTTCGATGCGGCGGTGCGTTACGAGATCAACGACAGAATGCAGGCGACCCTGAACCTCTACAACCTGCTCGACCGGGAGTACTTCTACCGGGTCGGCTCCACCAGCACCTTCAACATGTACGGCGAGCCGGCGAACCTGATGGCAGGCTTCACCTACAAGCTGTAACGACCGACGACAGCAGGGCCTGCGGGCCCTGCTGTCGTCTCTGTGCGCCGCCCTACGGGGGATCCCCAAGGCTGGCGACACAATCCTGGTTCATCTCATGACAAGACTCATCACCCTGCTGCTCACCATGATCACACTCTCTTCTGCCCAGGCAGACATGCTCCACTACGCCCAGCGCTTCACCCACCATTCGGCCCTGCTGGGGGAGACGCGGCAATACAGCGTCTCCCTGCCCCAGGAATATGAACGCGAGCCCGGGGCTCGGTTCCCCGTGCTCTATCTGCTCGACGGGGAGAAGAGCCTGCTGGAGGTTGTCGGCATCACCCGGGCCCTGCGGGCCGGGCTCAATCCGGCGATTCCCCCCCTCATCATCGTCGCGGTCCACAACACCGACCGGATGCGGGATTACACCCCGAGCCACACCATGACCTTGCCAAATGGGGCACCGGCGGGGCCCGGCTATGCCGTGACGGGGGCGGGCACCGGTTCCTGCGCTATCTGAGTGAGGAGCTGCGCCCCCTCATCGAGGAGAGGTTTCGGACCCAGGCGCCGGCCCTGCTAGTGGGCCACTCCCTCGGCGGGCTGCTGGCACTCGATGCACAGGCGCAAGACGGCGGCCAGTTCCAGGGGGTGATCGCCATCGACGCCAGCCTCTGGTTCGATTACCCCCGCAATTACGAGCGTATCGCGTCGGAGTTGACCGGGCCGCTCAAGCACGCCTCCTCGCTGTTTATGGCGGTGGCCAACAACCCCTTCACCCCGGGATTCGGGCGCTCGGCGTTTCACCGGGATCGCCTGCAGCAGTTTGCGCGGCAGGTAGTGGGGGCTCCCGGCACAAACCTGCACGTCACCAGCCGCTACTTCGAGGAGGAGGATCATCACAGCGTCTACCACCCCGCCGTCTATCAGGGACTCCAGTGGCTGTTTCAGGGCTACCGGCTGGATCTGGCGCCCGGGCACTTCAGCCGACAGGGGGTGATCGCCCGCTTTGATGCCCTGAACCGCCACCTCGGCAGCGCACTGCGCCCGGAGCTGGGGAGCCTGCGGGACATCAGGGAGAAGGCCGCGCGCTGGCCGCAGATGGCGATCCCCGTGGACGAGGCCGATGCCCTGCTGGCCCACTACTACGGGTCGAAGCCGTGAAAAGCCGATATTTTTGCCTGTGTCTGGAATCGTCACAACGGCGCCGGAGACGGGTGTCGGCCCGGCGCCATCCCTGGGTAGACTGCCGAAACGAGGGGCGCCGGGTCGGTGCCCTGACAGAGGCAGGGAGTGAGCGATGGCGGTTGCAGGAAAGAGGGGAGGCATGCTGGCTCTGTGGTGCGGCGCACTCCTGATGTCGGGGTGCAGTGGGTTTGCGCCTGCGCCCATTCCCGTCACCTATCTGAGTCAGGATCCACCCCCAGGCAGGCTGCCCCTTGGGGAGACCGCCTATGTGGATGACGGTCGCTGCCCACCAGGGCAGGTCAAGCGGCTCATCGGCGGGGACGCGAAGCACAATGTGCCAAGAAAGGTGGAGTGTGTGGCAAGACCGCAATGATGATGTGATTTTCACAGCCTGAAACATCCAAAAAAGAGCCCTGAGGCAGTCGCCTTGTGGCTCTTTTCGTCTGGCTGGCCTGGTCGGTGTGATGCCGCAGCGGGCTAGAAGGCATCTCCAGGGACCCGCACCCAGCCTTCCATCAGGATGCGGGCGGAGCGGGACATCACCGCCTTGGTGACCGTCCACTGTCCCGCTACCTGCTCTGCCTGGGCTCCGACTCTCAGGGTGCCGGAGGGGTGACCAAAGCGCACCGCTTCGCGCTCGCCGCCCCCGGCGGCCAGATTGACGAGGGTGCCGGGAATGGCCGCCGCCGTGCCGATGGCCACGGCGCAGGTGCCCATCATGGCGTGGTGCAGCTTGCCCATGGAGAGGGCCCGCACCAGCAGATCGATCTCGCCGGCAATAATCTCCTTACCGCTGGCGGTGCGGTAATCCTTGGCGGGTGCGACGAAGGCAATTTTCGGGGTGTGCTGGCGAGTGGCCGCCTCTTCGGGGCGCTTGATGAGCCCCATGCGCAGGGCACCAGCAACCCGGATCGCCTCGAAACGGGCGAGCGCTTTCGGGTCTGTGTTGATCGCCTCGCGCAGCTCGGTGCCCTCATAACCGATGTCCTCGGCGTTGACGAACACCGTGGGGATACCGGCGCTGATCAGGGTGGCTTTCAGTACGCCGCTCTTTACAACAGACGCGGGTACCTCCAGATCGTCCACCAGATTGCCGGTGGGGAAGAGGGCGCTGCCGTCTTCACCCTCGTCGGATGGGTCGAGAAACTCCAGTACGATCTCGGCAGCGGGGAAGGTCACCCCGTCCAGCTCGAAATCGCCTGTCTCCTGCACCTGGCCGTTCGTCACCGGCACGTGGGCGAGGATGGTCTTGCCGATATTGGCCTGCCAGATGCGCACCTCGCAGGTGCCGCTCTCCGGGATGCGGGACGGGTCCACCAGGCCGGCGTGGATGGCGAAGGCCCCGGCGCCGGTGGAGAGGTTGCCGCAGTTGCCGCTCCAGTCCACGAATGCCTTGTCGATGGCGACCTGGCCGTAGAGGTAGTCCACATCGTGATCGGGTTGCTGGCTTTTGGAGAGGATCACGCACTTGGCTGTGGAGGAGGTGGCCCCCCCATGCCGTCCATGTGGGCGCCGTAGGGGTCGGGGCTGCCGATGACCCGCAGGAAGAAGGCATCCCGTGCCGGGCCCGGCTGCTGGCAGCGCTCGGGCAGGTCAGATAAGCGAAAGAAGACCCCCTTGCTGGTGCCGCCGCGAAGGTAGGTGGCCGGGATTTTTACTTGTGGTATGTGGGCCATAGAGAGTGTCCTGAGAAGAGTCATAGATCCTGCTCCCTCTGGGAGAAGGTACCCGAAGGGCGGATGAGGGGGATTTCCCCTCACCCCAACCCTCTCCCAAAGGGAGAGGGTGCTTTATGCCTTCCCCTTTTTCAAAGGGGCGGAGCGGGGTTGCGATTTAGCTTGCGGCCTTTTGCGCAGTCGACGCCAGAAAATCCTGGGCGAAGCGTTGCAGCACGCCGCCCGCCTCATAGACCGAGACCTCCTCGGCGGTGTCGAGGCGGCAGGTCATGGGCACCTGGATCACTTCGTCGCTGCGACGGCGGATCACCAGAGTGAGATCGGTGCGCGGCTGGCGTGCTCCCACCACGTCATAGGTCTCGGTGCCATCGAGGCCCAGCGTGAGGCGGGTGGTGCCTGGTTTGAACTCGAGCGGCAGCACCCCCATGCCGATGAGGTTGGTGCGGTGAATGCGCTCGAAGCCTTCCGCCGCGATCACCTCCACCCCGGCAAGGCGCACCCCCTTGGCTGCCCAGTCCCGGGACGAGCCCTGACCGTAGTCGGCACCGGCCACGATGATGAGGGGCTGCTTGCGTGCCATGTAGGTCTCGATGGCTTCCCACATACGCATCACCTGGCCGTCCGGCTCGACGCGGGCGAGGGACCCCTTCTGCACCACGCCGTTCACCACCGCCATCTCGTTGACCAGCTGGGGGTTGGCGAAGGTGGCGCGCTGGGCGGTCAGATGATCGCCGCGGTGGGTGGCGTAGGAGTTGAAGTCCTCCTCCGGCAGGCCCATCTTCGCCAGGTATTCCCCCGCCGCGCTGCCGGGCAGGATGGCGTTGGAAGGGGAGAGGTGGTCTGTGGTGATGTTGTCCGGCAACAGCGCCAGGGGCCGCATGCCGCGCAGGGTGCGCTCGCCCGCCAATGCCCCCTCCCAGTAAGGCGGGCGACGGATATAGGTGCTTTGCGCACGCCAGTCGTACAGGGGCGTCACCTTGGGACCCTGATCCTCTTCCTGGGTGAACATGGGGATATAGACCTGGCGGAACTGGGACGGCTTGACCGACGCCTTGACCACGGCGTCGATCTCTTCATCAGACGGCCAGATATCCTTGAGGCGAATTTCCTTGCCGTCCACCACCCCCAGCACATCTTTCTCGATGTCGAAGCGGATGGTGCCGGCGATGGCGTAGGCCACCACCAAGGGCGGGGAGGCGAGAAACGCCTGCTTGGCATAAGGGTGGATGCGGCCATCGAAGTTACGGTTGCCCGAGAGCACCGCCGTGGCGTAGAGGTCCCGCTCGATGATCTCCTGCTGGATGGCGGGATCCAGGGCACCGGACATGCCGTTGCAGGTGGTGCAGGCAAAGGCCACGACGCCGAAGCCGAGCCGCTTAAGTTCCTCGTCCAGTCCCGCCTCTTTCAAGTAGAGGGCGACTGTCTTGGAGCCGGGGGCGAGGGAGGATTTGACCCAGGGCTTGCGCACCAGACCGAGCCGGTTGGCGTTGCGGGCCAACAGGCCCGCGGCAATCACGTTGCGCGGGTTGCTGGTGTTGGTGCAACTGGTGATGGCGGCGATGATGACGGCGCCATCGGGCAAGAGGCCGTCAGCCTCCTGGGCACGAGCCTTGTCCAGGTCCACCGCGATTCCGCGCTCGGCCAATGCCGATACCGGCAGGCGGCGATGGGGGTTGGAGGGGCCGGCCAGGGTGCGCACCACGCTCGACAAGTCAAAGTGCAGCACCCGCTCGTACTGGGCGCCCGCCAGGGCATCGGCCCAGAGACCGGCCTCCTTGGCATAGGTTTCCACCAGCCTGACCTGCTCGTCGTCACGGCCGGTGAGCTTGAGGTAGTCGAGGGTCTGCTGGTCGATGAAGAACATGGCCGCGGTAGCGCCATACTCCGGCGCCATGTTGGAGATGGTGGCCCGATCGCCGAGGGTGAGGGCGGCGGCGCCCTCGCCACGAAACTCCAGGTAGGCGCCGACTACCTTCTGCTGGCGCAGGAATTCGGTGAGCGACAGCACCAGGTCCGTGGCGGTGATGCCGGGCTGCGGCTTGCCGGAGAGCTCGACGCCGACGATCGAAGGCAGCCGCATCCAGGAGGCGCGCCCCAGCATCACGTTTTCGGCTTCCAGCCCGCCCACCCCCACCGCGATGACGCCGAGGGCATCCACGTGGGGGGTGTGGCTGTCGGTGCCGACGCAGGTATCCGGGTAGGCCAAACCGCGATCGGCGTGGATGACAGGGGACATCTTCTCCAGGTTGATCTGGTGCATGATGCCGTTGCCAGGCGGGATCACCTCGATGTTCTTGAACGCCTGCTTGGTCCAGTCGATGAAGTGGAAACGATCCTCGTTGCGGCGATCCTCGATGGCGCGGTTCTTCTCGAACGCCTGGGGGTCAAAGCCGCCGCACTCCACGGCGAGGGAATGGTCGACGATGAGCTGCACCGGCACCACAGGGTTCACCTGGGCGGGATCGCCACCCTGCTCGGCGATGGCGTCGCGAAGGCCCGCGAGGTCCACCAGGGCGGTCTGCCCCAGGATGTCGTGGCAGACCACCCGGGCCGGGAACCAGGGAAAGTCGCGATCGCGCTTGTTGTGCACTATCTGGCCGAGGCACTCGCCGAGGATGGCCGGATCGCATTTGCGAACCAGGTTCTCGGCGTGGACGCGGGCGGTGTAGGAGAGCCTGTCCCAGGCGCCGGGGGCGATGGCGTTCACCGCCTCCCGGGCGTCGAAGTAGTCAAGCTGTGTGCCGGGCAGGGGCTTGCGATATTGCGTGTTGATCATCACTTGCGCTCCTTGAGCGGCACGAACTGGAGATCCTCCGGGCCGACGTAGTTGGCGCTCGGGCGGATGATCTTGCCGTCGATGCGCTGCTCTATGACATGGGCCGACCAGCCTGAGGTGCGGGCGATGACGAACAGCGGGGTGAACATGGCGGTGGGCACCCCCATCATGTGGTAGCTGACGGCGCTGAACCAGTCGAGGTTCGGGAACATCTTCTTGGCCTCCCACATGGTGGACTCCAGCCGCTCGGCGATGTCGAACATCTTGGTGTTGTGCTGCTCCTGGCTGAGCTCGCGCGCCACCTCCTTGATCACCTTGTTGCGGGGATCGGAGACGGTGTAGACCGGGTGGCCGAAGCCGATGACCACCTCCTTCTTCTCGATGCGGGCGCGAATGTCGGCCTCCGCCTCGTCCGGGTTCTCGTAGCGCTTCTGGATCTCGAAAGCCACCTCGTTGGCGCCCCCGTGCTTGGGCCCGCGCAGGGCACCGATGGCTCCCGTGATGCAGGAGTACATGTCCGAGCCGGTGCCGGCGATGACGCGGCCGGTGAAGGTGGAGGCGTTGAACTCGTGCTCGGCGTAGAGGATGAGGGAGGTGTGCATGGCGCGAACCCAGGAGTCGCGTGGCTTGTGCCCGTGCAGCAGGTGCAGGAAGTGGCCGCCGATGGAGTCGTCGTCGGTCTCCACATGGATGCGTTTACCGTTGTGACTGAAGTGGTACCAGTAGAGCAACACGGAGCCGAGACAGGCCATCAGCTTGTCGGCGATGTCCCGGGCGCCTGGGTGGTTGTGATCGTCCTTCTCCGGCGACAGGCACCCCAGCACGGAGACGGCGGTGCGCATCACGTCCATGGGGTGGGCGGAGGGAGGCAACTGCTCCAGGGCGGTCCTGACCCCGGTGGGCAGGCCGCGCAGGGCCTTGAGCTTGGCCTTGTAGGCGGCGAGCTCCGCCACATTGGGCAGGTGGCCGTGCACCAGCAGGTGGGCTATCTCTTCAAACTCGCAGCTGGTGGCTACGTCCAGGATGTCGTAGCCACGGTAGTGCAGATCGTTGCCGCTGAGGCCCACGGTGCACAGGGCGGTATTGCCGGCGGCGGTGCCGGAAAGGGCGACGGATTTCTTCGGCTTGAAGCCGGTGGTTTCGGGCAGGGCGCTCATCACATGTTTCCTCATTCAGTCCGTTGATGCGCCAGCCGCCAGCATAAGGCGGCCGGTCGCCGCCTTATTCCTTGGTCGATAAGTCCTGGGTGAACAGCCTGTCCAGGGTCTGCTCGTAGTGGTGGTAACCGAGAAAATCGTAGAGGGACTCCCGGGTCTGCATGGTGTCGACCACGGCGCGCTGGTGGCCGTCGCGGCGAAGCGTCTGATAGACATTGAGGGCGGCCTGGTTGGCGGCGCGGGCGGCGCTCAGGGGGTAGAGCACCATGTCCACGCCGTGGGCGGCGAGCGCCTCCTTGTCAAACAGCTCGGTCTTGCCGAACTCGGTCATGTTGGCGAGGATCGGCACCCCGGCCGCCTGCCTGAAGCGATCGTACTGGTCCAGCTCGGTGACCGCCTCGGCGAAGATCATGTCGGCGCCCGCCTCCACATAGGCGGCGGCCCGCTCCAGGGCCGAGCCCAGTCCTTCCACCGCCAGGGCGTCGGTGCGGGCCATGATGACGAAGTGCTCGTCCTGGCGGGCATCCACCGCGGCCTTGATCCTGTCCACCATCTCGGTGACGCTGACCACGGCCTTGTTCGGCCTGTGGCCGCAACGCTTCTGGGCCACCTGATCTTCCATGTGGACGGCGGCCACACCGCCGCGCTCGAAGGCGCGGATGGTGCGGGCGATGTTGAAGGCGCCCCCCCAGCCGGTGTCGATGTCCACCAGGAGTGGCACCTGGGTGGCAGCCGTGATGCGTTCGGCGTCGATGAGCACGTCATTCATGGAAGTCATGCCGAGATCCGGCAGGCCATAGGAGGCGTTCGCCACCCCGGCGCCGGAGAGATAGAGGGCCTGGAAGCCGCTGCGCTCTGCCATTAGCGCCATGTAGGCATTGATGGTGCCGACAATCTGCAGGGGCTTTTCGTTGGCCAGGGCCGTGCGAAAACGCCTGCCGGCCGAGGGGGAGAGGTTGGACATGGTGACTCCTTTCATGGGGTGCTTGTCTGCTGTATGTGTAGGGTGAACGGTATCATCTCACACTACGTTTACGTTAACGTCAATTATGCTTAGGTCCAAGGTTGCATCAAGTGTGCTCTCCCCTGACGGACCCCTGGCAATGCCAGTACCACAGACTCGTTGGAACCATTTTTTGGTGTGATGCATCGTGTGGGAGAGCGGTGAACCTGGGAAAATGCCGAGTGTTTTTTGGCCAAACCTGGGCTTTTGGGGTCAAAATCTTGCGCGGCGTCAAACAGGATGCAAATTGTGTCTCAGCCATCCTCCCCGACTGGGTCTCTGCGTTGCTTGCCCGTAGGCGTTTGGCTACGCTCAGTGGGTGATCAAACAAGGGGTGTGCGCCATGAAGAAAAGCCAGGTTCATCTCATCGACGAAGAGGTGGATTTTCCTGCCAATGAACAGCTGGTCTCCACTACGGACCTGCAGGGTGTGATCACCTACGCCAATGATCACTTCTGCCGGGTAGCGGGGTACAGCCGGGCCGAGCTCATCGGCCAGCACCACAACATGGTTCGCCACCCGGACATGCCCAAGGCCGCCTTTGCTGACCTCTGGGGCAAGCTCAAGCAGGGCAAACCCTGGCGCGGCATGGTGAAAAACCGCTGCAAGGATGGGCGTTACTATTGGGTGGATGCCTATGTCACCCCTATCTTCGAGCAGGGGCGGATCAATGGCTACCAGTCGGTCCGCAGTCGCGCCGCGCCGGAGATGAAAGCCGTGGCCGGGCGCACCTATGCCAGATTGAAGAGCGTGGAGCGGGGGGAGCGAAAGGGCGGATTGAGCCTGCGCCCGATGCGCCACGGGCTGGCCATCGTCGGTGTCTTGCTGATGCTGGCGGGGGGGGGCTATCTGATGGGGCCCTGGGGGCCGTTGTTCACCCTGTTGCCTCTCTTGTGGCTGGCCCTGATCTATCGTGACACCCTCATCACTACCCCCCGTTATCTGCGACAGCTCGCGGACGAATATGACAGCCTGACCCGGCTCATCTATTCGGGGGAGGATGCCAGTGCCATTGCAGACTTCCACATCAAGCTGTTGCAGGCCAGGATCCGCACCGTCCTTGGACGAGTGGACGATGCGACCCTCTCCCTGCAGGATCTCGCGGTGCATCTGAAAACAGCCTCCAGCGAGGCAAGCGCCGACATCGCCGAACAGGATGTCCAGACCCAGCAGGTGGCGACTGCCATCACCGAGATGGCGGCGACAGCCCACGAGATTGCCCGCAATATCCTTGAGACGGATAACCAGATAGCCCAGGCCAAGGCGCACTGCCAACACACCGATCAGCAGCTGGAAGATACCCAGCACAGGGTGACGGAGCTGGCCACCCAGGCAGAGCATGCCTTCACGGCCGCCGTGGCACTGGCGGAGGAGTCGGACCGCATCGGTGTGCTGATGAGCGAGATCCAGGGCATTGCGGATCAGACCAATCTGCTGGCGCTCAACGCCGCCATCGAGGCGGCGCGGGCAGGGGAGCAGGGGCGAGGCTTTGCGGTGGTGGCGGACGAGGTGCGAACCCTCTCCACGCGCACCCACAAGGCGACCGAGCAGATCCAGAGCAGCATAGGCCAGATCCAGCGTACCCTGAACGGCTGGAAGGGAATGATGCAGCAGAACCTGCAACAGACCCAATCCTGCGTGACCCTGACCCGCAAGGGATCAGAGAGCCTGCATCAGGTGCTGGCGGAAATAGAACGGGTGGTGGACCTCTCGGCCCAGATCTCGACGGCGGCAGAGGAGCAGCAGGCGGTGGTGGAGGACATCAGCCGCAACGTCAACGCCATCTCCCAGCACTCCCACACCAACAGCAACAAGATGCAGGACATGGACGCTTCGAGCGACATCCTGCTCACCAAGGCTCGCCAGCTAAAATCCCTGGGGCAGACCTTCGGGTAAGAGCGGTCAGACTCATGCAATGCAGGAAGGCCACCCCTGGGGTGGCCTTCCTGTTTATTGGTTTCATGGGGGTATCGGCTCTGTGTGCCGGGAGATGAACCAGTCAGCCGGACTGCTCCGCCAGCGTGATGACGCGGCCGCCCTTGTCACAATACATGGCCCTGTCGGCTTGGATGAGCCACTGCTCCGGGCTCCAGTCATGCTGGTAGTGGCTGACGCCGATGCTGATGCCCACCTGCATCGGCTGGTCATTGACCACGAAGGGGGCCTGCATGGCCTGGCGGATCACGGCGGTGACCTCCTCTGCCTGACGGATATCGTAGCCCGGCAGCAGCAGGATGAACTCGTCCCCCGCCAAGCGGGCAAAATAGCACTGGTGGCCGATGGCGTCGTGGATCCGTCGGGCCAGCTGGCAGAGGATGGCATCCCCCTGGCTGTGGCCGAAGTTGTCGTTGATGCGCTTGAAGTCATTGAGATCGCAAAACAGCAGGCAGCCCGGATTGTCGCTTTGCACCTGGTGTTTCAACTGCTCCATCAGGCTCAGGCGATTGGGCAGCCCGGTAAGGGGATCGAGGCGGGCCAGTTGCAGTATCTCCTGCTCTCGCTGTTTGCGCAGGGCCACTTCCTGGTTGAGCCGCTTGTTGCTCATCAGAAGATAGAGGGAGAGCAGCAGGATGAGACCACCAACCCCCAGGCTCAGCAGGAACCATGGACGCCAGAAGCTCCACTGTTCTGAGGGAACCTGATAGAGAAAACGGGTCAGGGAGACCGGTTTGGCAAGGAGGCCTATCTCCACCAGCTGCTGCATGATGTGAGCGAAGCGATCCGGATTCATATACCCGATCTCCACATAGAGCGGCTGGATCATCTCCTTGCTCATCTGCAACTCGTATTCCATGTGGGCCTGACTGCGGTTGACGCCATACTCTGTGCGCAGCAGGGCGATGGCTTCCTCGGGGTGGGTGAGGGCATAGCGCCATCCCTTGAGGCTGGCTGCACGAAAACGTGCCACCCGCTCCGGATTGAGCCGCTCCTGTGCCTGGGTGGTGAAGAGAATGTCGCTGTAGAAATCGATGCCGTAGTTGCGAGGGTTGATGACGGACACCGAGATGCCGCGCTCTTCCAGATAGAAGGGCTCATTGCTCAGATAGGCGTTGAAGATGTCTATCCGGCCGGCGATCAGATCGTCGATGTTGACCGAAGTGGGGACCGGGATGAGCTGGCGCTCGTGAAGCCCCTGATAGTAGAGGGTGGCCAGCAGTTCTGCATCCTGATGACCCGGAAACATCATGATCCGTTTGCCACGCATGTCCGCAACGGTGAGAATGCCGCTGTCGCGGCGTGCCAGGAAGATGGAGGGAGAGTGCTGGTAGACGCTGGCCAGCGCCAGCAGCGGCTTGCCCTGGGCGTAGTGGGTCAGCACCTCGGTGTTGCCGACGCCAAAGTCGGCGCGTCCGGCCAGCACCTCCTGAACCGGACTTATTCCCTTGCCACCTGGCCTTATCTCGACATCCAGACCAGCGTCGGCGTAATACCCCTTGGCCTTGGCCATGTGATAGCCCACAAACTGGGGCTGATGCAGCCAGCGCAACTGCAATACCACCTTCTCCGGCAGATCACGTGTCCGTTCACTGGCCTGGAGGGGCGAGAAGCAAGTGATGCCAAGCAACAACAGCCAAAACAGGCATTTTTTCATTCGTGCGATTCTTGTGCTGAGGGTCCATGAAGATGGCCTGCAGGCCTGCATTCAAGTTGTTAACAAATAACATTCTAAAGGGTTATACATGTACCGGATACAATTGCAGCACAAAGATTTCATGGTGATCAACAAGCGTCCGGGCATTGGCATGCACGATGATGCCGGCGAGCCGGGTCTCGTCAATCGGGTCAGAATGGATACCGGTCTTGACCTCTATCCGGTCCATCGACTGGACAAGATGACCTCTGGGCTGGTGCTGCTGGCCCGCACCGCCGAAGCGAATCGCGCCCTCAGCATGGCTTTTGCGGCGCGGGAAGTGAGCAAGCAGTATCTGGCACTCTCCGATCGCAAGCCGAAGAAGAAGCAGGGCTGGGTGAAGGGTGACATGGAGAAAGGGCGAGGCGGCAGCTGGATGCTGAGCCGCACCCAGGATAACCCGGCCATTAGCTGGTTCGACTCCGTTTCGGTGCGCGAGGGGCTGCGCCTTTATCGTATCAAGCCCCGGACCGGCAAGACCCACCAGATCCGGGTGGCCTTGAAGAGCGTGGGAGCCCCCATCCTCGGAGATGAGCGTTACGGCGGCACGGCGGCGGATCGCGGTTATCTGCACGCCTGGCGCCTCGCCTTCACCCTGGCAGGTGAGAGCTTCGATCTCGTTTGTCCGCCCGATGAAGGAGCGCTGTTCCTCCTGCCCGAGTTGCATGCCGCCATCGCAGAGATCACCGAATGAGCGCAGCAACCGCGAGAGTCCCAGCCCACGGCTGGATCCTGGCCGACTTCGATGACACCCTAGCGCCGGATGACAGCCATGCGGGGTTGCTGCGTTTCATCTTGCGCCGCCGTATCTGGCCGCTGCTGCTGTGGCCACTGATGGCGTTCGGTGCCGTGATCTATCTGCTGCCAGGTCAGCGCAGTCGCGGCATTGCACTCATCTGGTGGGCCATCACCCTCGGGCTATCCCCCCTGGCCTGGCGCGCCCTGGTACGGCAGTACAGCCTGACCCGGCCCGGTCTGTATCGGGAGGCGCGAGCCCTCCTGACGGGGGAGGGGCACCGCTGCTGGGTCATCTCCGCCAGTCCCCGCGCCCTGGTCCGTGCCCAGCTCCATCGTCAACTGCCAAGGCTCCCTCACCGCATCATCGGCTCGCGGATGGGTTACCGTTTCGGCGGCCTGGTGCCGCGCTTCTATTGCCATGGCAGGCACAAGCTGCTGCCTGAGCTCCTGACCCTGGAGGCCGCACTCACCCTGAGTGACAGCCTGCACGATCTGCCCCTGCTGGCGTTGGGGGAGCAGGCCTGGCTCATCAACCCCACAAGGACTCGATTGTGGAAGATGAGGGCGGTACTGCCCCATATCGAACCCTGTTATTGGTCGTTGTAAGGCAAAGCTGACAGCCTTGCGGGACGCTAACGAGCGCAGTGCAAGGCTGGGGCTGTGATGTCACATTTCATTTACATTCTTTGGCGCGGATTCCCGCCAAACTATCTGAACGCCGCCCCTTCTCATTCCCTGCGCCCGCCACTCTAATGAAACAAGTTGTTAACAATGCCGTGCGGGCTGCCTGTCGAGCCCTTGCGGCGTGACCCGTTTCGTTATCAGTTCATCGCAAGGAGCGCATCATGACCACCCCTTCTTCCCGTACTCACACCATCAACCCCCTTGGCACCGACGGGTTTGAGTTCGTCGAGTACACGGCGCCGGATCTCAAGGGCATTGCGGCCCTCAAGGCGTTGTTCGTCTCACTGGGCTTTGCCGAAGTGGCCAAGCACAGGCACAAGCAGTGCTGGCTCTATCGCCAGGGGGACATCAACTTCGTGGTCAATGCCGAGCCCCACTCCCAGGCGGAGGAGTTTGCCCGGGCCCATGGTCCGAGCGTGTGCGGCATGGCGTTTCGGGTGAGCGATGCCGGCCGTGCCCAGCAGTACGCCATTGGCCAGGGGGCCAAGCCGTTTGTGGGCAAAATCGGCCCCATGGAACTCAACATCCCCGCCATCTACGGCATCGGCGAGAGTACCCTCTCCTTTGTCGATCGCTATGGCGAGCGCGGCTCCATCTATGACGTGGACTTTATCTTCTACCCCGACTGGCAGGCCCGCATGGCCGAGGTGGACGCAGGGCTCTATGAGATCGACCACCTGACCCACAACGTCCATCGCGGCAATATGAACCTCTGGTCGAATTTCTACGAGCGGATCGGCAACTTCCGGGAAATCCGCTACTTCGACATCGAGGGCAAGCTGACAGGACTGCACTCGCGCGCCATGACGGCCCCTTGCGGCAAAATTCGCATCCCCATCAACGAGTCGGCGGACGACAAGTCCCAGATAGAGGAGTACCTGCGCCAGTACAAGGGGGAGGGGATCCAGCACATCGCGCTCGCCTCTGCCGACATCTATCACACCATCCGCACGCTCAGAGGGCGGGGAACCGGCTTCATGCCGACGCCGGACACCTACTACGAGAAGGTGGACAGCCGGGTCGCGGGTCATCAGGAGGATCTGGCCGCGCTGAAGGCGCTGCGCATCCTCATCGACGGCTCGCCGACGAAGGACGGCATCCTGCTGCAGATCTTCACGGACACCGTCATCGGGCCCGTGTTCTTCGAGATCATCCAGCGCAAGGGCAACGAGGGCTTTGGTGAGGGCAACTTCCAGGCATTGTTCGAATCTATCGAGCTGGATCAGATCCGCCGTGGCGTGCTGGACGGATCCACGCAAGGGGAGGTGAACAGTGCCGCGCAGGGCCAGAAAAACGGAGAACCGAGCGATGCGTAACTGGATAAGCTTCCCCCATCGGGAGGGAACCCACTCCCGCCAGGCCCATGCCGATCTGCCGGAGCAGGCCATCTATGAGCGCGAGCTGGGGCGCTCGGGCTTCTTCGGTCCGGCCACCCACATGCACCACAAGCATGCTCCCACCGACTGGGTCAACTGGGAGGGGCCGCTTCGGCCACGGGCGTTTGACTTGAACGATCTGCAGGAGGAGGTGAGCTCCCTCTCCCCCTGGGTGATGCCGGATATTCTCAGCAACCCCCACTGCCGCTACCGCATCTGGCGCCTGCATGAGCCCATGCCGTTTCTGGTGCGCAACGCCGATGGCGACGAGCTCCTGTTCATTCACGAGGGGAGCGGAGAGTTCTACTGCGACTACGGACACCTCATCTTGAGAGATGGCGACTATGTGGTGATCCCCCGTGGCACCATGTGGCGCATCGAGCCCACCGCGCCCCTCTTCATCCTGATGATAGAGGCGACGGAAGACAGTTATCAGCTGCCGGACAAGGGACTGGTGGGCAATCACGCCATCTTCGATCCGGCGGCCCTGGACGTGCCCGCCATCAACGAGCGCTTCCTTGCCCAGCAGGATGAAAACCCCTGGTCGCTGCAGATCAAGCGCCACGATCAGGTCTCGGTCGTCACCTGGCCGTTCAACCCGCTGGATGCACAAGGGTGGCACGGGGACTTGTGCGTGGTGCGCCTCAACTGGCGGGATATCCGCCCGCTGATGAGCCACCGCTACCACCTGCCTCCCTCGGCCCACACCACCTTCGTGGCGAGCCGGTTCGTGGTCTGCACCTTCGTGCCGCGTCCCATCGAGAGTGACCCAGGCGCCCTGCGGGTGCCCTTCTACCACAGCAACGACGACTTCGACGAAGTGCTATTCTACCACGCCGGGGACTTCTTCAGCCGGGACAACATCAAGCGGGGCATGGTCACCTTCCACCCTGCCGGCTTCACCCATGGTCCCCATCCCAAGGCCTTTGCGGCAGGGCAGGCCCATGCCAAGACCTTCACCGACGAGGTGGCGGTGATGCTCGACACCCGGGATGCCCTGGCCGTCGGCCCGATCTGCGAAGGGGTCGAACACCCCGGTTATGTCACCAGCTGGCAGCGTCCAGAGACGCTCGGCAAATAAGGAATTCGATATGAAACTGGCAACCCTGAACAATGGCAAGCGCGACGGCGCCCTGGTGGTGGTGAGCCGCGATCTGGCGCGCGCCGTCCATGTGACGACCATCGCCCCGACCCTGCAGTCGGCCCTCGACCAGTGGGGAGAAGTGGCGCCGCAATTGGCGAAGGTTTATCAGCGACTCAACGAGGGCGCCTGCCCCGACGCCTTCCCCTTCGATGAGGAGGCGTGCCTCTCCCCGCTGCCCCGCGCCTACCAGTGGATTGACGGCAGTGCCTACGTCAATCACGTGGAGCTGGTGCGCAAGGCGCGCGGCGCCGACATGCCAGAAAGCTTCTGGCACGATCCCCTGATGTATCAGGGAGGCTCTGACAGCTTCCTGCCGCCCCGTGGCCCCATCGTGATGGGCTCCGAGGAGTGGGGGATCGACTTCGAGTCGGAAGTCGCCGTCATCACCGACGACGTGCCCATGGGCACCCGTTCGCAGGGGGCGGCGAGCCACATCAAGCTCTTGATGCTGGTCAACGACGTGAGCCTGCGCAACCTCATTCCCGGGGAGCTTGCCAAGGGCTTTGGCTTCTTCCAGTCCAAGCCCTCCAGCAGCTTCTCGCCGGTGGCTATCACCCCGGACGAGCTGGGGGATGACTGGCGCGATGGCAAGGTCCACCTGCCCCTGGTGACCCACCTCAACGGCGCCCTGTTCGGGCAACCCGACGCCGGGGTGGACATGACCTTCAACTTTGATGAGCTGATTGCCCATGCCGCCAAGACAAGGCCGCTTGGGGCGGGTTGCATCATCGGCTCGGGCACCGTCTCCAACTACGACAGAAGCCGGGGATCCTCCTGCCTTGCCGAGCGGCGGATGCTGGAAATTATCGAGTCAGGTCAAGCCACTACACCCTTTCTGCGCTTTGGTGATACAGTGTCCATCGCGATGCAGGATCGCAACGGGATGAGTCTGTTTGGCACCATTTTGCAGCGGGTCACGCAAGCAACGGCCGAGCGGGCGAGCTAGGAGAGCCCGACCCCTGGAGGGGCGGGCGACACGGCAGGTGGCAGACACCTGCCACCACAGGGACACACTATGCTGCAGTTGTTTGGATATTGGCGCTCATCGGCCAGCTTTCGCGTGCGTTTGGTACTGCAACTCAAGGGGCTCGATTATGAGCAGCACCCGGTCAACTTGCGGCAGGGTGAGCAGAAGGAGAAGGCCTACCGCCGGGTCAATCCCCAGGGACTGGTGCCGTTTCTCGTGGACGATGACGTGCATCTGGGTCAGTCGGTGGCCATCATGGAGTACCTCGACGAGACCTATCCCGCCTACCCCCTGATGCCCTCCGCGCCCATCGAACGTGCCCGGGTGCGCCAGATAGTCAACATGATCGCCTGTGACACCCACCCCCTCAACAACCTGCGCGTGCTGCACTACCTGGAGCAGGAGTTGGGGCAGAGCAAGATGGCGCGGGATGCCTGGTATCGCCACTGGATAGACGAGACCTTCACCGCGCTGGAGCAGCTTCTCATGACCACCGCCGGCATCTATTGCGTGGGCAACGAGGTCACCCTGGCGGACTGCATGCTGGTGCCCCAGGTCTACAACGCCCGCCGCTTCGACATGACCCTGGATGACTACCCCACCATTGCGCGCATCGTCGCCAACTGCGAGCAGTTGCAGGCCTTTATCAAGGCGGCCCCCGCCAATCAGCCGGATGCCCAGCCCTGAAGCTGTGCAGACCGGGCCAGCGCGTTGGCCCGGTCTGCCATCTCTTTCCTTGCCCGGGTTATCTTGCTCGCCTCAGGGCGTGCCATTGGCCCCATAGCGTCGAAACCCCGGCCGCTCTTTCAGTCGCTGGTAGTAGTCGTCCACGGCGGGTAGCGACGGGCGATCATAGGGCGTCTCCAGCCAGCGGTTGACTGACAGCCCGATGGGAATGTCTGCCAGCGAGAAGTGCGGACCGGCCACATATCCTCCGGTTGTTTGAAGCTGTCTCTCCAGGATCTCCATGCAGTGAGACCACTGCAGGCAAGCTGCGTGAAGGGCCTGATGGTCTTGATGCTGGGGGGAGCGCCTCACCAGCGACAGGAAGGCGTAGCGCCAGGCGCTGTTCAAGTCCGATGCCTGCCAGTCAATCCATTGATCGACCCGAGCCCTGGCTCTCGCCTCGGCGGGATAGAGTGCATTGGCACCATGGCGCGTCGCCAGGTAGCGGATGATGGTGTTCGACTCCCACAGCGTAAAATCCTCATCCTGAATGACGGGCACCATGGCATTGGGGTTGAGCGCCAGAAACGCCGGGGTGTCCGTGGGTTTGAAGCCGGATCCCCACTCCTCCAGCTCGAACGGGAGGGTCAGCTCAGCACAGGTCCACAGTACCTTGCGCACATTGATTGACGACGCCTTGCCCAGTATTCGCAACATCTTTTTCGTCCTTGTCCGGGGTGATGGATGGCCTGTTTGTCGCAGACATGCCACTTCCCTGTTTGCGCTTCCATCAAGGCCCTGTACTGTCACTGACCGTGCGGGGCCCTGTTTGATTGACTGGCGAGTCAGCCGTGGGTGGTCCTGGGCTGGAAATAGGCGATAAATTTGCCGAGTTTCTCCCCGTCGTAACTCTTCCCCTTCTCCAGCAGCCCGGTGTTGAAGGACTCGAGCAGCCTGCCTTTGGCATCCAGCACGTAGAAGTGGGGGACCCCCAGATACTCGGGATAGTCTTTCAGGAAGGATTCATTCTTGTTCTGCTCGCTGACGTTCACCTTGACCACCACGAAGGTGCGGTTGAGCTGGCCGGCGAGATCGGGTTCCCGGTCCAGAAAGCGGTTCATCTCCTGGCACCAACTGCACCATTCGCCCCCCACCAGCAACAGGACTTTCTTGCCCTCGGCACTGGCCTTGGCGGTAGCGGCGGCGAGATCGCGGGCCGGATCCCGCGTCTCGTCATAACCCTGGCTGTAATCGGGCAGGCTCTGACTCCAGAGGTGGTCGCCCGCGCAGGCGGCGCCATTGAAAAGGAGGGTGCCCAGTATCAGGGGCAGTAACAGTCGTTTCATGGTCTCTTCCTTGTGTCGTTATCTTTGCTTCCAGGCGCAGACAATGTGACACGAGGCGTTTCCTGCGCCAAGCCGCAAACAGGGAAGGGGAAGGCAAAAAGCGGCAATGGAATGGCAGAAAACAACAAAGCCCCTCGAGAGGGCAATGCTGTTCACTTAAGAGAATTTGAGTTCCAGTCCACGTAGTATCAGGACAAAAAATCGAGGGAGGCATGATGCCTCCCTCTTTCTATTGCAAGCCCCGCTGGATAAAGGCTGGAGGAAGATCGACTGGACACAGCCTTGCCCCCTCAACTCAAATCCAATTTATGAATAATCAGTCAAAAAAGTGCTTATCTGAACAGCATTGCCCTCGAGAGGGGCTTTGTATTCAGGTCAGGGGCGATCAGTAACCCTGCTGGTGGACGTCCATCACGGCGCGACCGGAGGGATCGGCCATCTCCTTGAACTTGGCATCCCATTCGAGCGCGGTCGGGGTGGAGCAGGCGACCGACTTGCCGTAGGGCACGGTGCGGGCGGCGGACTCCAGCGGGAAGTGCTCGTCGAAGATGGCGCGGTAGTAGTACGCCTCCTTGGTGAGCGGGGTGTTGACGGGGAAGCGGAAGGCGGCCGCCTCGAACATCTGATCCGTCACCTCTTCCTCGACCATGGCTTTCAGGCTGTCAATCCAGGAGTAGCCTACGCCGTCGGAGAACTGCTCCTTCTGGCGCCACGCCACTTCGTGGGGGAGCAGATCCTCGAAGGCTTCCCGCAGGATGTGCTTCTCGATCTTGCCCTTGCCGCACATCTTGTCGGCGGGATTGAGGCGCATCGCCACGTCCATGAACTCCTTGTCGAGGAAGGGCACGCGGCCTTCCACGCCCCAGGCGGCCATGGACTTGTTGGCCCGCAGGCAGTCATAGAGGTGCAGGGAGGCGAGCTTGCGCACGTTCTCTTCGTGGAACTCGCGGGCGTTGGGGGCCTTGTGGAAGTAGAGGTAGCCGCCGAACAGCTCGTCGGAGCCTTCGCCGGAGAGCACCATCTTGATCCCCATCGCCTTGATGTAGCGGGCCATCAGATACATGGGCGTGGAGGCGCGGATGGTGGTGACGTCATAGGTCTCGAGGTGATAGATGACGTCCCGCAGGGCATCCAGCCCTTCCTGCACGGTGAAGTGGATCTGGTGGTGGATGGTGCCGAGGTGATCGGCCACCTTGCGGGCGGCAGCGAGATCCGGCGACCCTTCCAGGCCGACGGCGAAGGAGTGCAGCTGGGGCCACCAGGCTTCGCTCTTGCCATCGTCTTCCACCCGGCGGGCGGCATAGAGCTTGGTGATGGCGGAGATGACGGACGAATCCAGACCACCGGAGAGCAGCACGCCGTAGGGCACGTCGCACATCAGCTGGCGCTTGACCGCCGCTTCCAGGGCCGCTTTGAGCTCGGCCTTGTCGCTGACGTTGTGCTCGACCGGCGCGTACTCCATCCAGTCCCGTTTATACCACTGTTTAAGCTCGCCATCCTTGCTCCACAGGTAGTGTCCCGGCGGGAAGGTCTCGACGCTCTTGCAGACCGGCACCAGGGCCTTCATCTCGGAGGCGACATAGAAGTTGCCGTGTTCGTCGCGGCCGGTATAGAGGGGGATGATCCCCATGTGGTCGCGACCAATCAGGTAGGCATCCTGCTCGGCGTCATAGAGGATGAAGGCGAAGATGCCGTTCAGATCGTCCAGGAACGCCGGGCCCTTCTCCTTGTAGAGGGCCAGCAGCACTTCACAGTCGGAGTGGGTCTGGAACTGGAAGTCGACCTTGAGGTTCTTCTCCAGCTCCTTGTGGTTGTAGATCTCGCCGTTGACGGCCAATACGTGCGTGCGCTCGGGATTGTAGAGAGGCTGTGCGCCGTTGCCCGGATCGACGATGGCCAGGCGCTCGTGCACCAGGATGGCCTTGTCGGAGCTGTAGACGCCGGACCAGTCAGGCCCGCGGTGACGCAGTCGCTTGGACATCTCCAGGGCCGATTTGCGCAGGGCAGTGGCGTCGGTCTTGATGTCCAGAATGCCGAAAATAGAACACATTGGCGGTAATCCTCTTGATTTTTATATGAGCCCCCCACGTTTGGGCTCGAAATTCCATTTACATTCCTCGCCAATCACAATGCCTAGCGGAAAACCCTTTTGCAAGCGGGAAAACCGCAGAAAATCATGCCGTAAGCGTCAAGTTGCGCAGGGGATGGCGGCCGTCCGGCCGCCTGAAGAGAGAGGGTCAGGGTTGACGTGCGCGTCAACTCGCGTCGGGTTCGAAGATCACATAGAGCTTGCGACAAGGGGTGAGGGTCTCCCACTGCCCGACAAAACCGGCGGGAATGACGAACTGAACCCCCGGTTTGAGGTGCAGCCGGCCGCCCTGCTCGTCGTGGATCACCGCCTCCCCTTCCAGCATCTGGCAGTATTCGTGTTCGGTATAGTGAACGGCCCAGCAGCCCGGCTCGCAAGCCCAGAAGCCCACGTGAAACTGCTGGCTCGGGTCGGAGTAGTGGTTCCATGCCGTCTGGCTCGGCGTCCCGGCCCTGATGCGCTCGGGGGCCGGCATCAGCGGGGTGGGGGAGACAGTGTGTTTGTCCAGCAGGATCCAGTCGTTCAGGCTCTTCATGGTGCGTCCTTGAGTGGCGAAGGAGCATCCTGCTCCCGTTTAGTTTGTTTAACGATTTTGCGCTTACGTTAAACGAAACGGGCCCCCTTTGCCAAGGGGGCCCGTGCAGGCTGAAGGCTACCGGAAGGGCGGCACCCGGGATCAGACGATGTCGATGTCCACCACGGAGTCAAAGATGTGGTTCGGTCGAAACGGCATGCGGTCGATGTCCGCCACCTTGCTCACCCCGGAGAGCACCAGCACCGTCTCGAGACCGGCCTGGAAGCCTGCCAGGATGTCGGTGCGCAGGTTGTCGCCGATGATGATGGTGTCGTCGGAGTGGGCCTCCATCCGGTTGAGGGCCGCGCGAATGATCCAGGCGCTCGGCTTGCCGACATAGAAGGGCTTCTTGCCGGTCATCCGCTCGATGGGGGCGCACAGGGCGCCGCAGGCCGGGTACATCAGGGGGCCGTGGGTGTCGGGGTTGGTGGCGATGAAGCGGGCCCCCTGATCCACGAACTTGGCGCCCTGCTGCATCATGGTCCAGTTGTAGTTGCGGGTCTCCCCCACCACCACGAAGTCCGGGTCGATATCGGTGATGGTGAAGCCGGCCTTGTAGAGCTCGTGGGTCAGGGCCCCTTCGCCAATCACATAGGCCTTCTTACCATCCTGGCGCTTGAGAAAGTCGGCGGTGCCCATGGCGGAGGTGTAGAAGCACTCCTCGGGCACCTCTATTCCGGCGGAGCGGAAGCGGTTTTGCAGATCTTTCTGGGTCTGGGCCGGGTAGTTGGTGAGGAACAGGAGCTTGCTGCCCTGCTCCAGCAGGCGGTGGACGAAGCGGTCGGCGCCGGGAATGAGATCGTTGTTGTGCAGGATGACGCCGTCAATGTCACAGATGACGTTTTTCTTCATGAAATCTCCTTGTAGGGCGCAAGAGCGGGGACAGGGCATCCCTCTGTTTGTCTCTTCAATCGGTTATGGTTTTTGTGCCGCCATTATAAGGCCCTTTGATGACAAGTCTCCCTCGGTGGGCCAGATGGGTGCACAATGAAGGCGAAGGGAGGGCGCCGCCCCGGTGGTGCCCGCACGGAGTCTGACGATGGAGCCGTCATCATGGAGCACTTTATTGCCGACTTGCCCAAGCTGGAACTGCACCTGCATATCGAGGGGACCCTCGAACCCGAGCTGATGTTCGCCCTCGGTCAGCGCAACGGGGTGGCGCTGCCCTGGCCCGATGTCGACAGCCTGCGCGCCGCCTATGAGTTCGACGGCCTGCAATCCTTCCTCGATCTCTACTACCTCGGCGCCAGCGTGCTCATCCACGAACAGGATTTCTTCGACCTCACCTGGGCCTATCTCGAGCGCTGCGTTGCCGATCACGTGGTGCACGTGGAGATCTTCTTCGACCCCCAGACCCACACCGCCCGCGGCGTGCCCTTTGCCACCGTGTTGGGGGGCATCGAGCGGGCGTTGCAGGCTGGGGAAGCAGCCTTTGGCATCAGCTGGCGGCTCATCATGAGCTTCCTGCGCCACCTGAGTGAAGAGGCGGCATTCGCCACCCTGGCAGAGGCCACGCCGCACCTGGCGCGCCTGCACGGGGTCGGCCTCGATTCGGGGGAGCAGGGCAACCCGCCCAGCAAGTTCGCCCGGGTCTTCGCTCGCTGCCGCGAGCTGGGGCTGCCGGTGGTGGCCCACGCGGGGGAGGAGGGGCCGGCTGACTACATCTGGCAGGCGATCCGGGAGCTCGGAGTGCAACGCATCGATCACGGGGTGCGCTGCGTCGAGGATCCCGCGCTGCTGAGCTATCTTGCCGACACCCGGCTGCCCCTCACCGTCTGCCCCCTCTCCAACGTGCGGCTCAGGGTGTTTGACCAGATGGCCCAGCACAATGTGCTGAGGCTGCTGGAGCAGGGGCTCTGCGTCACCGTGAACTCCGACGATCCCGCCTATTTCGGGGGATACCTGGGGGCCAACTTCCAGGCCCTGGCCGACGGGCTTGGCGCCAGCCAGGAGCAGCTGTGCCGCCTCAGTCTCAATGCCGTGGAGGCGAGCTGGCTGAGCCTCGCGGACAAGGTGCGTCTGACCCGGGACATTCGCCTCCATGCCGCCCTGCACGGGGTGAGCCTGCACTGAGCAGGCCGCCTTGCACACCTTGAATGGAGGAGGCCCGCCATGGCGGGCCTCTTTGTGCCATCGTTGGGCGGGTATCAATCCACTCTCACCAGATACTTTTCCCCTTGTCCCTCCTGCTTGACGCGAGTGAGAAGGGAGGGCAGGGCGTCGAAGTCGCCCACCACCAGCGGCGGCAGGGTCAGCTCGCCGCTCGCCATCTGCGCCATCATGGCGACACCGGCCGCCACCAGACGGCTCCACTGTTTGTCCGAGCCAAAGGCGTGCTGGGCGCCGAGGGCAATCTCGTGCAATGAGTGGCAATGGCTAAAGGCGGGCAGCGGGTTGCGCGCGATGCGCCCGAGCACAGTCACCATGTGGCCGTAATAGCCAAGGGCAGGCAGCAAGGCTTCTGCCTGCTGGCTGGAGACCAGATCGATGATCCCCTCGAAGGGTTCACCGCCGTTGGCGGCCTGCAACTGGGCCAGCCAGTCGGGATCCCGATAGTCCGCCACCCCCTGCACGCCTAGCTGTTTGAGCCACTGGTGATGGCGCGGGCTGGCGCTGGCAAAGACGCGGGCCCCCTTCTGGAGGGCAAGTTGCACCGCGAAGCGGCCGACACTGCTGCCAGCCCCAGTGATGAGCAGGGCCTCCCCGTGCAGGTGAGGCAGCTTGGCCAGTGCCTGCCAGGCGGTGAGGCCGGGGCAGGGGAGCGCGGCGGCCGCCTCGTCGCTCAGGGCATCGGGCACCGGCATCAGGGCGCGAGCCGGCACCAGGGTGTGGCGGGCAAAGCTGCCGCCGTGGCGCAGGTCGGTGTGATAGGCGACCCGGGTGCCGGGGCGCAGGTGGGTGACATTGGCCCCCAGTGCCACCAGGGTGCCCATGCCATCGACGCCAGGCACATGGCCTGGCTGCCAGTGGGGATGACCCTGTTCGATGAGTTTCCAGTCCACCGGATTGAAGGCGATGATCCGGTTGGCTATGAGGACCTCGTCGGGCCCGGGGGTGGGGAGCGCTTGCCGGGTGAGGGTGAGCTGGTCCGGTTCGCCGGGGGCGTGCCAGCACCAGGCCTGGGTATGGGTCATGGTGACTCCTTGGATGAGAGGGGTGGGTGCCTTGATTGACTCACATGGCGTAACAATGCCTTGAACTGCTGTTGCACTGGCAAGACAACAAGGCGAGCCCCCTGTTGGAGGGCCCGCCCGGGAAGAGGTTCGGCGCCAGCCGCCTTATGCCCGCTCTGCCCCATAGACGGGGTAGTCCGTCAGCCCTTTCTCGCCGCCGCCAAACAGGGTGGCGGGATCATGGGGGGCGAACGGATGGCCGTGGCGCAGGCGGTTCGGCAAGTCGGGGTTGGCCACGAAGGGGCGACCGAAGCCAATCATGTCGGCCCAGCCCGCCTCGATGGCGGCGCGGGCGCGCTCCCCATCGTATTTGCCGGCGTAGATGAGGGTGTTGGGGAAGGCGTCGCGCAGCCCCTGCTTGAAGCTCTCCGCCATCAGGGGGGCGTCGTCCCAGTCCGCTTCGGCGACGTGCAGATAGACCACGCCGAGCTGGCCCAGCAAGCGCGCGGCGGCCAGATAGGTCTCCTGGGGGTTGGCATCCACGGTGCCGTTGAGGGTGGTGAGTGGCGCAAGGCGTACCCCGACCCGGTCGGGACCGATCTCGTCACAGACCGCCTCGGTCACCTCTTTCAGGAAGCGCAGCCGGTTTTCGAGCGAACCGCCATAGCCGTCGGTGCGGGTATTGGACTCGGAGTCGAGGAACTGGTTGATGAGGTAGCCGTTGGCGGCGTGCAACTCGATGCCGTCAAAGCCCGCCTCCATGGCGTTGCGGGCAGCCTGGCGAAACTGCCCCACCACGGCGTCGATGTCGGCCTGGGTCATGGCGCGCGGGGTGACGGTCTCCACAAACCCCGGGGCATCGCTGCCGTTGTCGACGAATACCTTCACTCCCTTGGCCTGGATGGCGGAGGAGGAGAGGGGCTGGGCGCCGCCGATGTTGTCAGGATGGGTGACCCGGCCCACGTGCCAGAGCTGGGCGAACATGATGCCCCCCTCGGCGTGGACGGCATTGGTTACCTGCTTCCAGCCTGCCACCTGCTCGGCGCTGTGGATGCCCGGCGTCCAGGCGTAGCCCTTGCCCAGGGGATCTATCTGGGTGCCTTCGCTGATGATGAGGCCGGCCCCGGCACGCTGGGCGTAGTAGGTCGCCATCATGGCGTTGGCCACGTCCCCGGGCTGGCTGGCGCGGGAGCGGGTCATGGGGGGCATGACGATGCGGTTGGCAAGGTGCAGCTGGCCGAGGCGAAGGGGGCAGAACAGGGGATCGTGGTGCATGATGGATTCCTCAATCTTTGGGAGTGAGGTGACTCTAGAGGGGATTGTTATTGTGAAAAAGAGGGGGTATTGCAGAAGAGAATTGCCGTTATCGCAGCAATGGCCCGGGAGGGGCCTGGTTCGCGCCAGAAAAAAGAGGGCCAAGGGCCCTCTCTTGCTGTGATTGCCGCCGATGATCAAGGGGAGAGTGGGGTAACCCGTACTCGCTCGATGCGCCGCTCGCTCACGGCCATGACCTCGAAGCGGAACTGGCCGAGGTGCAACTGCTGACCGACGTCTGGCAGGCTGCCGAAGTGGGAGAGCAACATGCCCGCCAGGGTCACGTACTCGTCGCTCTCGCTCACCAGACCGTCGCAGTTCAGGGCCTGCTCCACCTGATGGATGTTGGTGGTGCCGTGGATGAGCCAGTGCTCGCCCTCGCGCACCACATCGGGGGTCTCGTCCTCGTCCGGCAGTTCGCCGACGATGGCCTCCAGCAGATCGTGGTTGGTGACCAGTCCCTGGATGACGCCAAACTCGTCCGCCACTAGGATGAGGCTGCCCCTGGCCTGGCGCAGCTCCGCCAGCAGCCGGATCACGTTGATGGTCTGGGGCACGATGACGGGCTCGTTCTGTCTGGCAAGTGCTGCCAGGGACTGCCCCTCGTTGAGGGCAAACAGCAGATCCCGTG
The DNA here is from genome assembly GCF_002903485.1 of Aeromonas sp. ASNIH7. Taxonomy (NCBI): domain Bacteria; kingdom Pseudomonadati; phylum Pseudomonadota; class Gammaproteobacteria; order Aeromonadales; family Aeromonadaceae; genus Aeromonas; species Aeromonas sp. ASNIH7. The sequence goes on along the minus strand of NZ_CP026226.1, from coordinate 163,026 downwards.
CCTTGACCACCCCGATGATCTCGTCCTCGCTGTCGCTCACGTCGATCCACTCCATCTCGGAGCGCGGGGTCATGATGGTGCGAATGGAACGCTCGGCCAGCGACAGCACGCCGCTCACCATGTAACGCTCCTCTTCACCGAAACCGGGGGGCAGGGGCTGAGCCTGCACCTCTTCTTCGTCCTCCTGCGGGTGGGCTGAGCGCTTGTTCCCCCCCATCAGCTTGAAGATGGCGGCGGTGGTGCGCTCGCGCAGGGGCTGGCGAGCCTCATGGAGCAGGGCACTGCGCTGGGCGAGCTGGTTGAAGAACTCGATGAGCACCGAGAAGCCGATGGCCGCGTAGAGGTAGCCCTTCGGAATGTGGAAGCCGAAGCCCTCCGCCACCAGGCTGAAGCCGATCATCAAGAGGAAGCTCAGGCAGAGCACCACCACAGTGGGGTGGGCGTTGACGAAGCGGGTCAGGGGCTTGGAGGCGAGCACCATCACTACCATGGCGATGGTCACGGCCGCCATCATGACGCCGAGGTGATCCACCATGCCGACGGCGGTGATGATGGAGTCCAGGGAGAAGACCGCATCCAGCACCAGGATCTGGGCGATCACCACCCCGAACCCGGCATAGACGCCGGTGCCGCCTTGCTCCTCGGGCTTGGCCTCGAGTCGCTCATGCAGCTCGGAGGTGGCCTTGAACAGCAGGAAGAGGCCGCCTCCCATCAGGATGAGATCCCGACCGGAGAAGGGGTGATCCCAGATGTGCAGCAGAGGAGCCGTGAGGGTGACCAGCCATGACATGATGGTGAGCAGTCCCAGGCGCATCAGCAGGGCCAGGGAGAGACCGATGATGCGCGCCTTGTCCCGCTGGGCGGGGGGCAGTTTTTTCACCAGGATGGCGATGAAGACCAGGTTGTCTATCCCGAGAACGATTTCCAGGATGATCAGGGTAAGCAGACCGACCCAGATTGACGGGTCCAGCAAGAATTCCATGTGATTGACCTCAATGAAGACAGATGCAGTGAATCGTGGTCACGGCGTGGCCGTGGTGACGGAGACGATCGCTTCAGAGGCGTTGGTTGAGCAGGTACAGATAGGCTTTGATGGGAAAAGACGAAGGGCTACTTCGGGGATTGTCCATGATGGGCAATAAAACCTCGGGTCAAAAGTGAGCCCTGATGATAACGACTCGCCGCCATTTGGCAAGGGGGCTGTCAGGGGGGACGCGACGAAGGGATTGCCGACGGGGGAGGCAAGGGAAAGGGGCATTGATGCGCAGCCAAGTTTGACTGGAGATAAAAGAGCGACACATTGACACGATCACAAATATAGGTGCTGAACAAGGAAAATAAACGATCTGATACCAACAACCGGATTCATCAGGCTCATATATATCCATTATTTTTGTAATAATTTGTTTCAGGGGGAAATATTGCGGCTGTGTCATGGGAGAAAGAAGGAATAGAGGGGGTTATGGTGTTTGATATGGAGTTATTATTCTAAATTTAACTTGTTCGCCACCAACTAATTCACATTAATCATATATTCAGCGTATAAAAAGCAAGGAGGCCCAGGCCTCCTCGTTTGCGCTCACACGGGTTGTTTCAGGGGACGTTAACCCTGGTCGTCAGGTCAATTGCCGGTATAGGCCGCGCCCTGAACATGCCCCTTCTTGTCGCTTAGACAGGACCAGGGGGCATCGGCACCCGGCACCTTGATGGTCACGCCCACCCCTGCCTCGGAGTCCATCACATCGGTCACCTGCAACTTGCTCTGGGCCACCTTGGTCTTGGCGGAGACCGCTTGCAGGCAGGCTTTCTCGGCGAGGCTGCCCTTGTGGGCAGGGGCTGAGGCAGTGGCTGCAGCAGGGGCCGCAGAGGAGCCTGGCTGGCAGGTACCCGAGCCTTTCTTGCTGGTGTAGGAGACATCGTACTGGCCCCCGGTGTTGCTGATGGAGAGGGTGACGCCGGCGCCCTTGGCCTCGTAGAACTCCTCGCTGTACTTCTTGAGTTTGGCCTCCTTGCCATTGATATAGACGGGGCCACCTTCATCGCTGTGCATCTGGATTTGACCCGGGCACTCATAATTCAACTGGGGAATGGCGGCGCTCGCCGCACCCGCCATGGCCAGGGTTATGGCAGCGATCAGTACTTTCTTCATGGACATTACCTCAACTGTTTAATGATACGAGATTTATTATTTTATTTTTCCGGTTAACAACAATTCCATTGCCAGGCAGGAAATAGCCTTCATCCCTGATCGGAATAAATAGCGGCGGTACTTTATTTTAGCAACGAATTTTTATTATTTTTCCCTGGGATGAAAGTGAATATTGATCCGGAAGGGGTGGTAAACGTTTTCTCCTGACGGGTTGAACGGGACAGGGGGAAGGCGCGAGGAGTGAGGGGGTAAGCAGGATGGGGCCTCGACAGAGGAGGGAACTTGGCGGCGGTTGCGCCGGGAGTCATGACGCGGGGCGACTGGGCCCCGCGTTGCAGCGCAATGACGAGCGCCGGATCAGAGCCAGCGTTTCTCGCGGGTGAAGCAGACCGACAGCCAGGCGTCTCCCAGGGTGTCGCCGAGGCGGGACCAGAGCTCCTGGCGCAGGGCATCCTGGCGCTCGACGGGCCACTCCTGGCCGGGGGCCACCAGGATGTTGAGCTCGAGATCGAAGCGGCGGCCGCTTTTCGCCAGGTGGCTGTAGCATTCGATGCCATGGCGCTGGCGCAGGGCCTCGATCTCGTGTTCGACTCGCTGCTTGACCTCTCCCTTGGGGGCGATCTTCAGCACCTCCCGCAGGTTGCGACCGAGCACCTTGATGGGAATGAGGGTGGCGCACAGGGCCAGCAGGGAGACCAGCATGGGGTCTATGTAGCGGTTGTAGTGGCCGTAACCCAGGGTATCGAGCCCGATGGCGACCAGAAAGCCGATGAGCAGGGTGGCGCTGAGCAGGGTATCCACCAGCCACTCCTTGGAGTCCACCCGCACCAGCTCGGAGTTGACCCGCTCGGCCACGTCGGCCTCGATGAGATAGAGGATGCTGCAGAAGAAGGTGGAGACGACGGCATAGATGAGGGCGTGGCCGAGATCGATCTCCCGTCCGCCCGCCAGCAGGGAGGTGATGCCGCCATAGAGGGCACCGAGGCAGAGCAGCAGAATGATGGCGCCGTTGATGACGTTGGCGATGGGTTCGAAATGGGCGTAGCCGTATTGGAAACGGGCGTCGGAGGGGCGGGTAACCAGGTAGGCGGTGATGAGCCCAAGGCCCGTCATGCCCATGCTGAACAGGGTGAAGATGCCGTCCAGCATGATGGCGTTGGAACCGACGAACAGACCATAGCCGATCCCGAAAATGGCAAAGGTGATGCAACCAAACAGCGACAGGGTCAGCGCCTGTTTTTCGGTGCGAATAAGCGTACTGATAACATGGCTGTAGTGAGCCATAAAAGTCCTCCTTTCAAATGGTGAAGATTGCGCGCGCAAGCGGTTTTCTAGCTGATATACTGCCCGCTCACATGTGAGCGGACTGGTTCGGACACCCGCAAAGAGGCAGGCCCGAACGGTCGTTGTCGCCGGAATGCCGGCATCAAGCAAAGGATGGGAACAAGGATTCATGATCCCGAGACTCGATTACCAGGACAGTTTGTCACCTACAACCCTGCAGTTTCTTGAGTTGCTGGCGCGATCAGCATTTCGTGGTGATATCGAAAAGTCTTATGCAAGCCGGTTGGCGATGGCGACGGATAACAGCGTCTATCAGGTCGTACCTCAGGCGGTTCTCTATCCGCGCAGCGCGGATGACATAGCGGTGATGCTCAAGCTGGCCCAGGGGCCCGAGTACGCAACCTTGAGTTTCTTCCCTCGCGGCGGCGGTACCGGCACCAATGGCCAATCCTTGGGCGGCGGCATTATCGTCGATCTCTCGCGCCATATGAACCAGATCATGGAAATTAATCTGGAAGAGGGCTGGGTGCGGGCCCAGGCCGGGGTGGTCAAAGACCAGCTCAACGCCTATTTGAAGCCCCACGGCTACTTCTTCTCGCCGGATCTCTCCACCTCCAACCGGGCCACCCTGGGAGGCATGGTCAACACCGATGCCTCGGGGCAGGGGTCGCTGGTGTACGGCAAGACCTCGGATCATGTGCTCGGCCTCAAGGCCGTGCTGGAAAACGGCGATCTCATGGCGACCGAGCCGGTGACCGGTCAGCGTCTGGCGGACAAGCTGGCCCTCGAGAACCGGGAGGGGGAGATCTATCGCACCCTCTATCGCATCGGCCGCGAGCGGCGCGCCGACATCGAGGCCACCTTCCCCAAGCTCAACCGCTTTCTGACCGGTTACGATCTCAAGCACCTCTATCAGCCCGATACCGACACTCTGGATGTGAGCCGGGTGCTGTGCGGCTCGGAAGGCTCCTTGGGTTTTATCACCGAAGCCAGGCTCAACATCACCCCCATCCCGCGCTACCGCACGCTCGTCAACGTCAAGTACGACAGCTTCCCCTCCGCGCTCAGAAACGCCCCCTTTATGGTACAGGCCCACGCCCTGTCGGTGGAGACGGTGGACTCCCGGGTGCTGGGACTGGCTCGCGCCGACATCATCTGGCACTCGGTGAAGGATCTCATCCAGGATGTGCCCGGCAAGGATCTGCAGGGGCTCAACATCGTCGAGTTTGCCGACACCGACGAGGATGCGCACAAGGCCAAGGTGGCGGAGCTGTGCCGGCGCATCGACGGCCTGCTGGCGCGTGGTGAAGCCGGGGTCATTGGCTATCAGGTGTGCGACCACCTGCCGAGCATCGAGACCATCTATGGCATGCGCAAGAAGTCGGTGGGGCTGCTCGGCAACGCCGAGGGGCGCAAGAAGCCGGTGGCCTTCACCGAAGACACCGCCGTGCCGCCGGAATCCCTGGCGGACTTCATCATGGAGTTTCGCGCCCTGCTGGACGCTCACGGCCTTGACTACGGCATGTTCGGCCACGTCGATGCCGGGGTGCTGCACGTGCGCCCGGCGCTGGACTTGTGCGATCCCGAGCAGGAGGTGCTGCTGCGGCGCATCTCCGATCAGGTGGTGGCGCTCACCGCCAAATACGGCGGCCTGATGTGGGGGGAGCACGGCAAGGGCTTTCGCTCCGAATACAGCCCCGCCTTCTTCGGCGAGCTGTGGGAAGAGCTGCAACGGGTCAAGGGGGCGTTCGACCCGGCCAACCGCATCAACCCGGGCAAGATCTGCATGCCTTATGGCAGCGGCGCTTCGCTTGTCTCGGTGGACGGGCCCAAGCGCGGCAAGTTCGACCGCCAGATCCCGATTGCCGTGCGCGAGAGCTATACACGGGCGCTGGATTGCAACGGCAACGGTCTGTGTTTCACCTTCGAGACCGACTCCCCCATGTGCCCCTCGGTCAAGATCAGCCGCGACCGCCGTCACTCCCCCAAGGGGCGGGCTGGCCTGATGCGTGAATGGCTGCGCCAGTTGTCGGAGCAGGGCTTCGATCCCCTTGCCGAAGAGGTGGCGCTGCAAAGCGGGGGTCTACGCTTCAAGCAGATCGTCGACAAGTTCCGCAATACGGTGGCCCGCGCCCGGGGCGAGTATGACTTCTCCCATGAGGTGATGGAGGCGATGGAGGGGTGCCTTGCGTGCAAGGCATGCACCAGCCAGTGCCCCATCAAGGTGGATGTGCCCACCTTCCGCGCCCGCTTCATGCAGCTCTATCACAGCCGATATCTGCGCGGCCCCAAGGATTATTTCGTGGGCACGGTAGAAAGCTATGCGCCCCTGCTGGCCAAGGCCCCCAAGCTGGTCAACTTCTTCCTCGAAAAAGAGTGGGCCCAGAAGGCGACCGAGAAGAGCATCGGCATGGTGGATGTGCCGCTGCTCTCCGTGCCGACCCTGGCCGAGGAGCTGCGGGATCACCGCGCCCGCTATTTCGATCTGCCGGGCCTCGAGGCCATGAGCCCCGAGCAGCGCCAAAAAGTGGTGCTCATCGTGCAGGATCCCTTCACCAGCTACTACGACGCCCCCGTGGTGCGTGACCTAGTGAAGCTGGCCAGCAAGCTGGGCTATCAGCCCTACCTGCTGCCGTTCAAACCCAACGGCAAGCCTCAGCACGTGAAGGGATTCCTGCGCGCCTTCGCCCGCACTGCTGCCAGCAGCGCCCAGTTCCTCAACAAGGTGGCGGCCCTCGGCATCCCCATGGTGGGGGTCGACCCCTCTCTGGTGCTCTGCTACCGGGACGAGTACGTGAAGGCGCTCGGCCCCGCCCGCGGCGATTTCCAGGTGCTGCTGCCCCAGGAGTGGCTGCTCTCCCTGCCTGCCGAGGCGCTGCCGCTGCGGGAAGAGGCTGGCACCGACCCCTGGTATCTGTTTGCCCACTGCACCGAGAAGACCGCCAAGCCCACCACCCACGGTGACTGGAGCACCCTGTTCGGCCGCTTCGGTGCGCGTTTGCAGCCGGTGTCGGTGGGTTGCTGCGGCATGGCGGGCACCTATGGTCACGACGCCAAACAGGTGGAGAACTCCAAGGGGATCTACGGTCTGAGCTGGGCCGAGCCTCTTGAACGCCTGCCCAAGGCTCGCTGCCTGGCCACCGGATATTCGTGCCGCAGCCAGGTCAAGCGGATGGAGGGGGAGAAGCTCAAGCACCCGCTGCAGGCCTTGCTGGAACTGCTCTGATGCTCCACTTTCCCAAGGGATTCCGGGTGCCAAAGGCCTTTCGGCACCCGCATTTTCTGTTGCTCCCCACCACGCCGTCCCAGGCCGTGGTGGAGTTTGTCGCCATCCTGCGCGAGCGGGATCAGCTCCATCAGCTGTTTCGCCCGAACGATGTGTGGCCCTCCGCCAATTTCAGCCTGAGTCAGCACGAGGCCGACTTGGAGTGGCAGCACGCCGAGTTTCTGGCCAAGCGCTCCTTTGCCTATGGCCTCTGGAGCCCGGACAGGGAGCCCCGCTTCTGGGGCGGGGTTTACCTCTATCCGTCTGTGCTGCCGGAGGTGCAGGTGGAGCTCTTCTTCTGGAAGGTGGCCGAGGCGCCGCTCACTGACAGCGAACTCGAAGCCGAACTGCGCACCTGGCTCGGCAAGGTATGGCGCTGGTCCGAGCCGCGCCTGCCGGGGCGGGACGGCCCCTGGGCCGAGTGGCCAGGGGTGACCTATCCCTGGTGAGGGTCAATCTCGATGCAAGATGCCCCGGCGTGGGCATCTTTTTTTTTGCGCCTTTTTCGCCGACACTGCTGGTTTGCCGCTACAGCGCAGCGATAACCCGTTGATCACGCAAGGAGTCCGCTCACCATGAGTCAAGAAAGCAGCCCCATCTGGCGCAAACCCATGAGCCTGGAGGGGCTCAACGCCAGCTCCCGCAACACCCTGATGGCCCACCTCGACATCGTCTACAGCGCCTTTGGCCCCGACTGGCTGGAGGCCACCATGCCGGTGGATCACCGTACCCATCAGCCGCTCGGGATGCTGCACGGCGGCGCCTCCGTGGTGCTGGCGGAAACGCTGGGATCGCTTGCGGCCAACATGGCGGTGGGAGCGGAGAGCTACTGCGTGGGGCTGGAGGTCAATGCCAACCACCTACGGGCCAAGCGGGAAGGGGTGGTGACGGGGCGCTGCGCGCCGCTGCATCTGGGGGCGACGACTCAGGTGTGGCAGATCGAGATTCGCGATGAACGTGGTCGTTTATTGTGCACCAGCCGATTGACCATGGCGGTGCTCAAGCACAAGCGGGACAAGGACTCTGGCGAAGCGTGATCCGCAATAACGCATCATGAGTGAAAAATAAGCAAGCCATAGTCACGAGATCCCTCTATAATTGCCAACGTCTTGAGACACCTATCACATTTTTCAAGACAGCAGAACAAAGTGGCGCTATAATCGCCGCCTTTTTGCTATTCCGCGGTGTTAGCCGCCTGCCTTAATCTGGAAGAATCTATGTCTGATACCGAACAACTGCCCCTTTTTAGTGAGCTTGGACTGGCCGCGCCCGTATTGAAAGCGCTGCAGGACGTGGGCTATGAGCGCCCGTCTCCCATCCAGGCCGCAGCAATTCCCCACCTGATGGCGGGACACGATCTGCTGGGGCAGGCACAAACCGGTACAGGGAAGACCGCTGCTTTTGCCTTGCCTCTGTTGTCTCGTCTGGAAGCTGGTAACCGCAACACTCAGATCCTGGTGCTGGCCCCGACCCGCGAGCTGGCCCTGCAGGTGGCAGAGGCGTGCCAACGCTATGCCCACCACATGCCCGATTTCCACGTGCTGCCCATCTACGGCGGCGCTTCCTACGAAACCCAGACCCGCGCTCTGCGCCGTGGTGCTCAGGTTGTCGTGGGTACCCCGGGCCGCGTGATGGACCTGATCCGTCGCAAGAACCTGGACCTCTCCGGTCTGAAAGCCCTGGTGCTGGACGAAGCGGATGAAATGCTGCGCATGGGCTTCATCGACGACGTGGACTGGATCATGGATCAGTGCCCGGCCGGTCGTCAGGTTGCCCTGTTCTCTGCCACCATGCCGGAGCAGATCCGTCGTGTTGCCCAGAAGCACCTGAAGCAGCCCAAAGAGATCAAGATCGCCTCCAAGACCGCGACCGCCACCACCATTCGTCAGCGTTACTGGCAGGTGACCGGTCTGCACAAGCTGGACGCCATGACCCGTCTGCTGGAAGTGGAATCCTACGAAGCCCTGCTGGTGTTCGTGCGTACCAAGAACGCCGCCGAAGAGCTGGCAGGCAAGCTGGCTGCCCGTGGTCACGCCTGTGAAGCGCTGCACGGTGACATCCCGCAGAAGCTGCGTGAGCGTACCGTTGACAAGCTGCGTCAAGGCCAGCTGGACATTCTGATCGCCACCGACGTGGTCGCCCGCGGTCTGGACGTTGAGCGCATCACCCACGTAGTGAACTACGACATTCCCTACGACACCGAATCCTATGTTCACCGTATCGGCCGTACCGGCCGTGCCGGTCGCAAGGGTGAAGCCATCCTGTTCGTGGCGCCGCGCGAGCGTCGCATGCTGCGTGCCATCGAGCACGCTACCCGTCAGGCCATCGAACCGATGAAGATGCCGAGCACCGAGGACATCAACCAGCACCGTCTGGCCAAGTTCAAGGAGCGCATCCGCGAAACCATGATGGGTGAAGAGCTCGAGATCTACCACAACCTGGTGAACGAGCTGATCGAAGAAGATTCTGCCGATCCGCTGGAGCTGGCTGCTGCACTGGCCAAGCTGGTACAGGGCGACCAACCGCTGCTGCTGGATGACTCCATTCCGGATCCGGTGTTCAACGCTGGCAACGATCGCGGTGGCTTCGAGCGTCGTGAGTTCAACGATCGTGGCGGTCGTGACTTCGGTGACCGTGGCGATCGTCCGGCCCGTCGCATGCCGTCCCTCGAACCGCGTCCGCTGAAAGACAACCCGGACGTGGAGATGGAGCGTTACCGTGTCGACGTGGGCGCCCATCACGGCGTCAAGCCGGGCCAGATCGTGGGTGCCATCGCCAACGAAGCGAACATCGAGAGCCGCTTCATCGGCAACATCGACATCGCCGATGACTTCTCCACCGTCGATCTGCCCAAGGGCATGAGCGCCGAGGTGCTGGAAGTGATCAAGAAGGCCCGTGTCTGTCAGCGTCCGCTGCAGATCACCCGTTACACCGAAGTGCCGGCCGGCGGCAACACTGCTCCCCGTCCGCCCCGTGGTGATCGTCCGTTCCGTGGCGACCGTCCTTTCAACAAGGATCGCCGTCCCCAGGGTGACCGTCCCTTCAACAAGGATCGCCGTGAAGGCGGTTTCGACAAGGGTCGCAAATTCGGTGGCAACAAGCGCCGCGACAGCTAAACCCTGACTGCACTGATGAGAAGGCCGCTCCATGGAGCGGCCTTTTTTGTGTCTGTTTTTCAGATGCGTAGCGAAGACTGTCACCTTTCTCCGGCCGTGGCGGGCACCCGGTTTGATGAGGAGCCAGTGAAAGAAAAATGGTGCAATCCATTTGCCTGGGGGTGGCGCCTGGTGTCATTCTTTGGGAAGCGATTGGGTACTTTTGGAAGGCGCAGAGATAGTTGCTGGTTGCAAACGACTGCGACTTTGGTCTGAAGGTGCATTCTGTTGTTTGCATATGAGTCAGCAGAGTGAGATGAATAAATAAACCGTATGACAGGGAGGTGCGTGATGGGCAAGTGGCTTGGCAAGGTGTTGCTGATATCTGGATGGCTCGTGTCGGGTATGGTGTTGGCGGAGGAGCCCTTCTTCAGAATTGCGGGGGCGGGGTGCTGCAATGGCAAGGGGGAGGTGGTGCTGACCCGTACCGAGTTTGAGGCCTTGCCGCAGACGGAAGTTAAGACGGGGACGCCCTGGACCGAGGGGGAGCACCTCTATCGCGGGGTGTTGCTGCGGGACCTGGTCAGGATCTACGGTCTCAAGAGCCAGGAGGTCAAGGCCCTCGCGGTCAATGAATACTGGGCCGCACTGCCGCTGGAAGACGGGGAGAAGTACCCGGTGCTGGTGGCCGAGAAGCAGGATGGCAAGGCTCTGACCCTGCGCAACAAGGGGCCGCTCTGGGTCATTTATCCCCTCACCGACCATCCCGAACTCAACAAGGAGCTCTATCACAGCCGGATGGTGTGGCAGCTGACGGCGCTGGAGAGCAAATAAGATGCTGCGCGGCAAGTTCTTGAGCCTGATCCTGATGGTGACCACCTTTTTGGGGGTGACCCTCTGGTCGGTCTGGAACTATGACCGCGCGTTCAATGCGGTGACGCGCTACACCCAGCTCTCCGCCTGGGCACTGGCCCAGCTCGAGCTGGAGATCCACGCCTTCGAGGAGGGCTTGCAGCTCTATCGTGCCGGTGCCGCCAGCCGGGAGGAGATGAACAAGCGCTTTGACATTGCCTGGAACCGGCTCGATGTCTTCCTGCACGGGGAGGAGGCAAAGTCGGTCAGGGCCCGATTCGGTGCGGACAAGGCGGTCGGCAAGATCCTCGCTCTCTTCGAACGCTATGAGCAGGATGTGGTGCAAGGGGAGCCGAATTCCCCTGCACTCAAGATGTTCACGGCCGCGCTCGATGACGAGATGCGCGGGGTGCGGGACGTGATGGTGAAAAACTTCACCGGGCCTTCTGCCATCGCCCAGCGCGAGCTGCTCAACGAGTCGAAAACCCAGAACTTCTTCATCCTGGGATTTCTGATGTTGGCGACCATGGTGATGTTGATGGTGCTGTTTCGCGAAGTGCGTCGCCAGCATTTTCTGGCGTGGAACGACCCTCTCACCCGTCTCCCTAACCGGGCGGCGCTCATCAAGCACCTCCAGCAGTGGACCAGCCATCCCGGTCGGCGCAGCAGCATCACCGTCTGCCTCATGGATCTGGGGCATTTCAGGGAGGTCAATGACAGTCTGGGTTACGAAGTGGGGGACGCCTTGCTCAAACGGCTTGCGGCGCGGATCAAGGCCGCCTCTGGCCAGGGGATCTTCGTTGCCCGTACCGGCAGTGACGAGTTCACCCTCATCATCACCGGCACCATGCCCACCTATCTGCGCTTCCCGTTTCTGGAGCAACTGCGCAGCGAGCTGGCGGATCTGGTGTTTGCTGCCGATCCGGCGCACCGGGTGCGGGTCTTCATGGGCACCAGCCAGTACGTGAAACCGGATCATTCACCGGAAGAGATGCTGTTGTTTGCCGATATCGCCCTCGACAGCGCCAAGCGCAAACGGCTGAATCGCAATGTGCTCTTCTCCAGCAGCATGTATCAGCACTATCAGCGCAAACGCCGGCTGTCGACCGAGCTGCGGGAGCTTATCCACTGCCCGCAATGCCCGCAACTGGCCCTTTACTATCAGCCCATCGTGCGCGGCCAGAGTGTAGTGAGGCTGGGGGCGGAGGCGCTGATCCGCTGGCATCATCCGGAATATGGCTTTATTGCCCCCCTCGACATCATCTCGCTGGCAGAAGAGAACGGGTTGGGTGAGGCGCTGGGGGGCTGGATCATCCGGCGCATGCAGATCGACCTGTCCGGCTTCCCGAAGGAGGTACTAGAACCGCTCGAGATCTCCATCAACCTCTCCAACTCCATGTTCAACATGGGGTTGGCCAGGGAGATTGAAGAGAAGATGGAAGATGGACCGTTGGGGCTGCACCAGTTGATAGTGGAGCTGACCGAAACCATCGCCCTTGATGACATCGCCCTGAGCAAGCAGATCATTCACTCCCTGCGCCAGATTGGGGTGCGGGTGGCCCTCGATGACTTCGGGACCGGCTGGTCCTCGTTCTCTTACCTGCGTGAACTCTATTTCGACAAGCTCAAGATAGACAGATCCTTTATCACCGCGATCGACAGTGACACCCGGCAGGCGCTCTTCGTCGAGACCATCACCACCCTCTCTCATCAGTTGGGGGTGCGTGTCGTGGCAGAAGGGGTGGAAAACAGCGATGAGCTCAAGGCGGTGCTCACCATAGGGGTGGATGAGATCCAGGGTTATTTCTACTCGCGTCCCTTGCCGCTGCCGGAGTTCATGCAGTTCTGTCACCGCTATTTCGCCCACAGCGCCGCCATTCAGGAAGTGGCACTGGGCTAGCCTTGGGGCAATCGAGCTCCTGTAGCCTTGTCTTCGAGTCCCTCTGTTCGATTGTTCCTGGTTGATATTTCATCCCGACACCTTTCTCCCATGGCAGGACCGCCCATGACGTGGCTTTATTGTGCCTCCTGCCAGAACGAGGGTGCGAGAGGGCATGCCCGGTGCTACCTTGTGCCACGAACAGTGCCACAGGGCAGAGGAGCCATAAATGGATCGCTTGGGGGTGATGGAGGTGTTCGTGCTGGCGGTGGAGACCGGCTCGTTTTCGGCGGTGTCCCGCCGACTGGGGATGGGGCAACCCACGGTTTCCAGATTGATTGCCCAGCTTGAGGCGCACCTTGGCAGCCGCCTGTTGCTGCGTTCGACCCGGGGGCTGGCGCCCACCGAGGCCGGAGAGGCCTACTATCTGCGGGCGAGAGAGATCCTGGCCCAGGTCCACGAGGCCGATGCCATGGTGCAGCAATGCCGGGCGGGCCTGAGCGGGCGTCTGCGGGTGAGCGCTCCCGTCACCTTCGCCCGCCTGCATATCATTCCCCATCTTGCCGGTTTTCTGGCGGCTCACCCGGGACTGGATCTGGAGATCCTGCTGGATGACGGCAATGTGGATCTCATTTCGGCGGGCATCGAGGTGGCTCTGCGGATCGGCAAACAGGCCGACTCGTCGCTGGTCGCTCGCTGTCTCGCCCGAAGCGACATGCGGGTGTTGGCGACGCCGGCCTATCTGGCCGCCAAAGGAGAGCCTGAGACCCCTCAGGCCCTGCAACAGCATGATCTGGTGCTTTACAGTCCACGGCCCGGAGTAGGGCAACAGTGGCGATTTCGCCGCGGCGTCGAAGAGAAGGTGGTTTCCGGAGAAGGCAGGCTGACGGTCTCGGCGGCCGAAGGCATGCGCGCAGCCGTGCTGGCAGGACTGGGGCTCGGTATCGCCTCGGAGTGGATGTTTGCTCCCGAGCTTGCCCGCGGCGAGGTGGTGGCGGTGCTGCCCGAGTGGCAACTGCCCATGCAGGAGCTCTGGACCCTGCTCCCGGCAGGTCGCCAGCCTGGTGCCAAGGCGAGCGCCTTTCTGGCATTCGTGACCGGCCTGCCCGGCGTGGGGCATACGCCAGCGGAATAACTGTTATGGTCCCCACCGCTCTACTGGTGGCGACGCTCCCCGGGTAGGCTGTGCGCATGGGGCCCGTATCCTGGCGGGAGCCCTTCTAACACGAGGAGAAGATCATGAGTACATCGCCTTCTGCCGGAGGGGCCGCAACCCCCGGCCCCTCCCTGCTCTTCGCCATGGCCCTGTCATGCGGCCTGGCAGTTGCCAACATCTACTACAACCAGCCCATGCTGGCGGTGATGGCACAGGACTTTCCCGGGCACTCGGGCATGCCATTGATCGCCATGCTGACCCAGCTCGGCTATGCCATGGGTCTGCTTTTGCTGGTGCCGCTTGGCGATGTGGTCGAGCGCCGCTGGCTCATTCCGGGGCAGTTTGCACTGATCGCGCTGGCTTCCCTGCTGGCGGCCACGGCCACGAGTGCCACCACCTTGATGCTGGCATCCGTTCTGCTCGGCATCGGGGCCACGGCGGCCCAGCAGATAGTTCCGGTGGCGGCGACCCTGGCAGATCCCGCCCGCCGTGGTGCCGTGGTCGGCAGCGTGATGAGCGGCCTGCTGGCCGGGATACTGCTCAGCCGCACCGTCGCCGGCCTGGTCACCGCCTATGGCAGTTGGCGCGCCATGTTCTGGCTGGCCATTCCCCTGGCCCTGTCGGGGGCCCTGCTGATGGCCAGGATGATACCGTCCGGATTGCCGCGCTCTCCCCTCGGTTATGGCCGTCTGCTTCACTCCCTGGTCGGTCTGTGGCGCGAGGAGCCCGCCTTGCGCCGCGCGACCCTGACCCAGGCCTTGCTGTTTGCCTCCTTCAGCGCCTTCTGGACCGTGCTGGCGTTCTACCTGGCCGAACCTGCCTATGGGTTGGGGGCCGACATGGCGGGTCTGTTCGGCGTCATCGGGGTGGCTGGGGTGGTGGCGGCCCCTCTGGCAGGCCGGATGGCGGATCGGTTGGGGGCCAGACCAGTGGTATTGGCCGGTGCCGTGCTGGTGGTGCTTGCCTGGATCTGCTTCGAGCTGTGGCTCTCTCTGGCCGGGCTGGCGTGCGGGGTCATCTTGCTGGATCTCGGAGTGCAGAGCGCACTCATCGCCCATCAGCAGCGCATCTATGGTCTGAGACCTGAGGCCAGGGGGCGCATCAATACCCTCTTCATGACCGGCATGTTCCTGGGGGGAACCCTCGGCTCCAGCCTGGGGATGCTGGTCTGGCAACAGGGTCACTGGCTCGGGGTGGGAGCAGCCGGCATGGGGTTGGCCCTGGTGGCCTGTCTCTGTGCCCTGGCCGGCAGGCGGGGACTGCAACCGGCCATCTGAGGCATGTGCAAGACAAGAAAGGCGACCCCGGGGTCGCCTTTTGTCTGTCTGCTCGGGATGGTCTCAGAGCACCATGGCGGCAATCCAGCCGAAGATCACCAGGGGGATGTTGTAGTGGATGAAGGTTGGCACCACGCTGTCCCAGATGTGGTCGTGCTGACCGTCGGCATTGAGGCCCGATGTGGGGCCGAGCGTCGAGTCGGAGGCGGGGGAACCCGCGTCCCCCAGCGCGCCCGCGGTGCCCACCAGGGCGATGGTCGCCATGGGCGAGAAGCCGAGGTGGATGCACAGGGGCACATAGATGGTGGCGATGATGGGCACGGTGGAGAAGGAGGAGCCGATCCCCATGGTGATGAGCAGGCCCACCAGCAGCATCAGCAAGGCCGCCAGTCCCTTGTGACCGGCCATCATGGTGGAGACGGACTGCACCAGACTCTCCACCCCGTGGGTCTCCTTCATGACGGCGGCGAAGCCTGCGGCCGAGATCATGATAAAGCCGATGAGGGACATCATGCGCACACCCTGGGTGAAGGCATCCTGGCTCTCGCGGAATTTGATGACGCCGCCGCAGGTGAAGATGATGAAGCCTGCGAGCGCCCCCAGCACGATGCTGTTGGTCATCAGTTGCAGACCGAGTGCCACGGCGATGGCCAGCAGGGCGACCCAGATGTGGTTGAGATTGAGCTCGACCGTCTCGGGTTCGGCGGCCAGGATCTTCTCCAGATCATACTGACGCGGCTTGCGGTAGCTGAAGAAGACGGCGATGAGCAGGCCGAGGAACATGCCAAATACCGGGATGGCCATCGCCAGGGGCAACTGGCTGAATTCCACCGGTACGCCGTTGTCGACGAGATTCTTGGCCAGGATGTTGTTCAGGAAGATGCCGCCAAAGCCCACCGGCAGCAGCATGTAGGTAGCGGTCAGGCCGAAGGTGATGACGCAGGCCACCTGACGGCGGTCGATCTGCATCTGGGCCATGACATGCAGCAGCGGCGGGATCAGGATGGGAATGAAGGCGATGTGCACCGGGATCAGGTTCTGGGAGGAGATGGAGACCGCGAGCACCGAGGTGAGCAGCAGGCTCTTGACCCAGAGAATGCGGGCGCTGCTGGCATCCTTGCCGAGCTGGTTGATGACCTTGCGGGCCAGCAGATCGGTGATGCCGGAGCGGGAGATGGCTACCGCGAAAGCCCCCAGCATAGCGTAGGAGAGGGCGATTTCTGCACCGCCGCCCAGGCCGCCGGTGAAGGTGCTGAGGGTCTGCTCGAGGGAGAGTCCGCCGAGCAGGCCACCCACGATGGCACCGATGGCGAGGGAGACCACCACATTGATCCGCAGCAGGCTGAGCACCAGCATCAGCGCCACCGCGATAACAACAGGATTCATTTGATTTCCTTATGGATTGTGTTGCTGTCAGTCGTGTGAAAGCCAGCTAGTTTGCGAAAAACAGGCTAAATGTCGAGAAAAAAATCGGCAGATCCCGGCCAAGGGACGCATCTTCTGCTGGCGGTGAACGGGAACCGGGAAAATGGCCCTTCTTCCTTGCCCAGACAGGTCCCCTCATGCAGACAGGCTGCCATGGGCAGCCTGTCTGGGCAGGGGCTGGGAGTGTTCAGCCCTCGTCTTCGGTGTCCGTCGTTTCATCCGGGTTGGCCAGAGGCCAGCCTCCCAGGCTCTTCCAGCGATTGACGATGTGGCAGAAGAGCTCTGTGGTGCGCTCGGTGTCGTAGAGGGCCGAGTGGGCCTCTTTGTTGTCAAAGGGGATATTGGCGCTCTGACAGGCCTTGGCCAGCACCGTCTGCCCCAGGGCAAGGCCCGAGAGGGCGGCGGTGTCGAAGGTGGCGAAGGGGTGGAACGGATTGCGCTTGAGGCCGGCCCGCTCGGCGGCGGCCATCACGAAGCCGTGGTCGAAGGTGGCGTTGTGGGCCACTATGATGGCGCGACCACAATCCTGCTCCTTCATGCCCTTGCGCACCCCCTTGAAGATCTCGGTGAGTGCTTCCTTCTCGTCCACCGCGCCCCGCAGCGGGTTGAAGGGGTCGATGCCGGTGAACTCCAGCGCCGCTTTCTCCAGATTGGCGCCCTCAAAGGGCTGGACATGAAAATGGAAGATCTGGTCAGGGACGAGCCAGCCCTGCTCATCCATCTTGAGGGTGTGGGCGGCTATTTCCAGCAGGGCATCGGTCTTGGCATTGAATCCGGCGGTTTCAACATCGATGACGACGGGGTAAAAGCCGCGAAAACGGCCCTTGAGGGTGTGAACGGCGTCGGTCATGGTATCTCGGTCGGCGTGAAAGGAGGCGGCATTATGGCAAAAAAGCGTGCCCTTGTCCCTTATCTGCCGCCATGGGACGGCAAGAGGGCCATTTTGAAACACCTGTGCTTATAATGGGCGACGTCAACCATGGAGGGAGAGGACGATGAAGAAGCTGGGATTGGCACACAAGATGATGTTGGTGGTCTGTCTGCCGCTGTTGGCCCTGCTGTTTTTCTCCGGCCGGTACGTCTATGAACGTTATCGGGTCGAACAGGAGATGAGCGGCGCCCTGGTCGCGCTGGCGGTGGTGAAGGAGGCGGCGCAGCTGGCCCATGAGCTGCAACGGGAGCGCGGCATGTCGGCCGGCTTCCTCGGCTCTGGCGGCAACAAGTTTCGCGATGCGCTGCCTGCCCAGCGCAAGGTGGTGGACAGCCTGTTGCAGCGTTTTCATCAGGATCCTGCCTTGCTGGCGCTGACCGAGGTGCAGCAGGGAGTGGCGGGACTCACCGCCATGCGTGAGCGGGTCAGCGCCCTGGGGGTCGAGGTGGCGGAACAGGTCGGCTTCTATACCCGCCTCGTGACCGCCTTGCTGGCGGTAGTGGACAAGATAAGCGTCGACAGCATGGATGCCACCATCGCCCTGCAGACCAATGCCTACGCCGCCTTCCTGCAGAGCAAGGAGCGTGCGGGGCTGGAGCGGGCGACGCTCAGCAACGTCTTTGGCCGTGACAGCTTCACGCCTGCGCTGTTGCAGCAGTTCATCTCCCTGCTGGCGGCCCAGAACACCTATCTCGAACGTTTCCAGGCGGTGGCGAGTCCAGCACAGCGTCAGTTGCTGAACGACAGCTTCGCCTCACCCGTGGTGGCCAAGGTGGCCGCCATGGAGAAACTGGCCCTGGACAAGGCGGCCAGCGGCGGTTTTGGTGTCGATGCGGAGGCCTGGTTTGCTTTGAGTACCGACAAGATAGGCCTGCTCAAGGAGATAGAAGACAGCCTCTATCAGCAGCTCTTCGAGCGGGTGGAACAGATGCGGGGCGGGAGTGCCAGTGACTTCTGGTGGGGGGCGGCTGGCGTGTTGCTGTGCATCGTCCTGACCACCTTCGTCTGCTGGCGGGTGGTGCGGGATCTGCATCTGGGCTTCATGGCCCTGCACCAGACCTTCAAGCGCCTAGTGCAGGAGAATGACCTGACCGTGCGGGTCGACTGGCGATCCGGGGATGAGCTGGGGGCTCTGGCGCGGGATCTGAACCATTTCCTCGGGCACCTGGAGAGTTTGCTGCTGGCTGTGCGCCACTCCTGTGACGTGCTGATACGCAGCGCCGCCAGCTCGGCCGAGGTCATTGCCGAGGTGAATGCCGGCGTAGTCAGGGGATGCGGGCAGGT
Source organism: Aeromonas sp. ASNIH7 (assembly GCF_002903485.1). Classification (NCBI taxonomy): domain Bacteria; kingdom Pseudomonadati; phylum Pseudomonadota; class Gammaproteobacteria; order Aeromonadales; family Aeromonadaceae; genus Aeromonas; species Aeromonas sp. ASNIH7. Next base: position 144,429 of record NZ_CP026226.1, on the reverse strand, counting down.
GGATCTGGTGGCGACTGCCGCCACCGAGATGGCATCGACTGTCGCGGAGATTGCCCGCAACGCAACCCAGACCTCCCAGGCGACTCAGCAGGCCATCGGCCGGGCGAAGCAGGGTGACAAGGAGGTGGATCAGACCATCCACACCATCCAGCAGGTGGCGGGCACTCTGGTGGATACCCGGCACCTGGTGGACAGCCTGCATCGGGATACCGAGTCGGTGGGGGAGGCCTTGAGCCTCATCAAGCAGATCTCGGACAGAACCAACCTGCTGGCCCTCAATGCCGCCATCGAGGCGGCCCGTGCTGGTGAATCCGGGCGCGGCTTTGCGGTGGTGGCCGACGAGGTGAGAGCGCTTGCCTCCCGTACCCAGCAGGCGGCGGATGACATAGAGCGGATGCTGGGCCGCTTGCGCCAGGGGGCCAACGAGGCGGTGGCTGCCATGCACACGGGCACCGAACAGGCCGGCCTTAGCGTGACGGAGGCCAAACGGGCGGGGAGCGAGCTGACCGACATCGTCAACGAGGTGCGCAAGGTGAGCGACATGACGGCCCAGGTGGCCACCGCCACCGAGGAGCAGCGTTACGTGACCGACGACATCCAGCAAAACGTGATGACCATCCGTGACGTGTATGAGGCCCATCGCCAGCACTCCCATACCCTGCAACAACACAGTGCCGAACTGGATGCCCTAGCCCGGGATCTGGCGGGACGCATCGCCAGCTTCAAGCTGATGGCCCCTTCTTCCCCCCACTGAGCGTTTTGACCTAAAGCTTGTCCTGCCGCTGCCGATAGATAATTCGAGATAGTGTGGAGGACAAGCCGTTGAATGCTTGGGTGTTGGGGTTGATCAGCATATCAGTGAGTATGCAGTTGCAGGCGGGCGTGACCGAATTTGGCGCCGGTCTGGATCAATCCGTCTGGCGCCTGACCTCTGATACCCAGGTGGAGTGCAGGTTGGAGCATCCTATTCCCCGCTGGGGAACCGGGGCTTTTGTCAGCCGGGCCGGGCGCAAGATCAATCTGGATTTCGAGCTCAAGGGGCAGCGACCCCAGGCGCGTACCCAGACAGTGAGCCTCGGGATCATGCCCCCCAGCTGGCGTCCCGGGGTGGCCGGGCGTCAGATCAGCCAGTTGCAGTTCTATCAGCAGTTTGACGGCCTGGTGGCGGGGCAGACCGCCTGGACCATGCTGGACGAGCTGGAAGGAGGGCGTATGCCGACTTTCCAGTATCGCGACTGGTATCGTCAGGACAGGCCGGTGCGGGTATCGCTCTCGTCGGTCAATTTCAGGGTCAAGTACCAGGCGTTCATGGACTGCCTGAGTGGCTTGCTGCCCTACAGCTTCAACGACATCGCCTTCAGCGTGCTCTCCTATGACAAGAACAGCGATCAGTTGTCACCGGCCTCCAAGCGGCGGCTGGCGATGATCGGTGACTATGTGAAGGCAGACAAGAGCATCGATGTGGTGGTGATCGACGCCTACAGCGACAGCTATGGCGGCCGCTGGCCAAACCAGAAGCTCTCCGAGAAGCGGGCGGATGCCATCAAGCAGGTGTTTGTGGATCTCGGCATCGAGGAGGGCAAGATCTCGGTGGAAGGGCACGGTGAGAAACAGCACGTGGCCTCCAACGAAACGGACGCTGGCCGAGCTAAGAACCGCCGGGTGGTGATCAACATGGGACGCAACGGCACTATCTGATCCCGCTGAGTCATCGAGAGGGGCGGGATTTTCGCTGTAGTCAGGAATAAAAAATGCCAGTCGGCGAACCGACTGGCATTTTTTTCGCGGGTATCCGGGATTACTTGGCCAGGGATTCCGGCAGGTTTTCGCGGATCTTGCCGAGCATCTCTTTCAGCACGCGGGGGTTGGCCACCACGATGTTGCCGGAGTTTTCGTAGTTGTGACCACCGACGAAGTCGGTGACGATGGCGCCGGCTTCTTTGGCCAGCAGCTCACCGGCGGCGGTGTCCCAGGGCTTGAGGCCGATTTCCCAGAAACCGTCGACGCGGCCAGCGGCCACATAGGCGAGATCCAGCGAGGCGGAGCCAGCACGACGGATGTCTGCACACTCGATGAACATGCTCTGGAACATCTTCAGGTAGGGTTCGATGTGGTGCTTCTGCTTGAACGGGAACCCGGTGGCCAGGATGGTGCCGGAGAGCTCTTTGGCCTTGCCGACACGGATGCGGTAGCCGTTCAGCTGGGCGCCGCTGCCGCGGGTGGCAGTGAACAGCTCGTCACGGATGGGATCGTAGACAACGGCTTGTTCGGTCTTGCCCTTGACGCGCAGAGCGATGGAAACGGCAAAGTGCGGAATGCCTTTGACCAGGTTGGTCGTGCCATCCAGTGGGTCGATGATCCATTGGTAGTCCGGATTGGTACCGGCAATCTCGCCAGACTCTTCAGCAACGATGCTGTGTTCCGGGTAAGATTTTTTGATGGTGTGAATGATGGCCGCTTCGGCGTCACGGTCAACGTTGGTCACGAAGTCATTGCTGCCTTTCTGGATAACCTCGATGTTCTCGGGTTGAGAAAAGGCTTTTACTACTACTTGACCGGCGTTGCGCGCAGCGCGCACGGCGATATTCAGCATCGGATGCATAGGTTCACCACTGGATGTTAAAGAACGGGGGATAAAAGGACGCGACATCTTACCAAGATATTCGGGAATAGCAACTGCTATGCCCTCATTCGGTCAGGGTGGTGACTGACAGATCTGACGGCTCCAATAAAGACCTGTAATCAACTAGTCTTATCGCGACAGCCGGATAACAGGCTGTGGTGAGCATAGGGATATGAGCCATGAATCTGTCATTAGTCAGTCAGAAACCGTCGTCGCCGACGACTCTGGGTGTGTTGGCCGCACTGCGTGCCGCCAGCGAAGAGAGCGATTATGTCACCGAGGTCCGGGTGGCGCAGCCCCAGCAGTGGCAACCGTCGAAGGACGAAGCGGCGATCCTGCTGCTGGAAGAAGAGGGGGCTGCCTGGCCTGTTCCGCTCTGGCCAGCAGGAGGCAGTGCACTGGGATTGCCGGTGCTTCCCCTGTTGGTGCATCGACAGTATGAACATGCTCCACAGGGGCCGGATGTCCGGGATCCGCATTTTTATTTTGTCTCCAACGGCATTCTGCTGGATGAGGCCGAACTGGCGGATCCTGCCTGCAGCCTGGCGCTGCAAAGCAAGTTTGAATCCTATTTCCCGCTGCTTTCCCGTCTTATCTTGCTGCGCCAGCGCCAACCAGGGGTACTGAGCAGCTAATCATCTCCCCCTCGATGCGGGCTGTTCAAGCGGCACAATATTTGTCATAACTGACCGACATTGTGCCGCTTTGCTATGGCCTGCGCAGCGGCTCACTGTGTGTTCGTCGACGGAGGTGACATGAAGGTTTATGAGCTGAGGCGAGCCCCCAATGCCCGTCGGGTCAGAATGTTTCTGGCGGAGAAGGGGATCGAGATGGAATATCAACAGGTCGATCTGGGGGCGGGGGAAAACCTGGCGCCCGCCTTTTTGACCAAGAACCCGGCCGGGCGCATTCCTGTGCTGGAACTCGATGACGGAACCTGTCTGAGTGAAACCCTGGCCATCTGCCGCTATTTTGAAGAGCTTCACCCCGAACCGAACCTGTTTGGCTGCACCGCGCTGGAGCGCGCCACCATAGAGATGTGGAGTCGCTTCATCGAGTTCAACCTCTGGTTGCCGATCGGTATGGCGTTTCGTCATATCACCGGTTTTTACAAAGACCGGGAGCGGGTCTTCCCCGAATGGGGGGAGGAGTGCAAGCAACAGGCTCAGATCTGGTTTGACAAGCTCGATGCCCGTCTTGCCGAAGTGCCCTATATTGCGGGGGAACGCTTCACCATCGCCGACATTCTTGCCCTCTGTACCATTGATTTTGGCAAGGTGGTCGGCCTGCGCATCACCCCCGAACAGCCCCATTTGCAGGACTGGCATGACCGGGTGAGTGCCCGGTCCAGCGCCCAGGCCTGATCCTTTCCCCTGAACGTTCAAGGAGTCCAAGATGATAGAGTTGTACACTGCCGCCACGCCCAACGGGTTCAAGGTGTCGATCGCCCTCGAAGAGCTGGGGCTGCCCTACAAGGTCATTCCCCTTGATTTCTCGACCATGGAGCAGAAGAAGCCCGAGTTCCTGGCCATCAACCCCAATGGCCGCATCCCGGCCATCGTCGATCGGGACAATGGTGACTTCGCGGTGTTCGAGTCCGGCGCCATCCTTATCTATCTGGCGGAAAAAACCGGCAAGTTGCTGCCGCAGGATCCCAAGCGTCGCTCCCAGGCCATCCAGTGGCTGATGTTCCAGATGGGGGGCGTCGGTCCCATGATGGGGCAGGCCAACGTCTTCTATCGCTATTTCCCCGAGAAGATCCCGGCCGCCATCGAGCGTTACCAGAAGGAGGGGCGACGCCTGTTCGAGGTGCTCGACGGTCATCTGGCACACCATGAGTATCTGGCGGACGAGTACAGCATCGCCGACATCGCTACCTGGCCCTGGGTGCGCATCCACGACTGGAGTGGTATCTCCATCGAGGGGTTGGTGCATTTGCAGGCCTGGATGGCACGCATGGAAGCCAGGCCCGCCTGCCAGAAGGGCATCACCATTCCACCGCGTAATGAGAGCCCCGAGGATCAGGTCAAGCGGGCGCAGCAGATGGTGACTCGCTGACGCCATCATGATGGCCCTGACGGGCCATCTTTTTTATTCCCCTTTGACTCCCCGTTGTTTGACGATCTGCATCGCAGTCGCTTTTTGTCTTTCAAATAAGCCATTTATCAAAAATCAAAAGTCATTCTTCCTGATTAATTGTTATGTTATAACGCCATCTCTTTGGTTGATGAACATGAAGCTTGGATGGAAAGGATGACAAAAAAATGCACCGCAGCCGGGTGGTTCGCCCTGGCTCTGATGGCAGGAACGACTGCAGCCGACGGCAAACCGCTTGCCATGGTGGGGCCTTGGGAGATCCACAGTGTCGACCCCGCCAGCAACGGGGTCTTCTTTACTCGCATGCAGGTGGTGGAGACCCTGGTAGATGTCGATAGGAAAGGCAATCTGCAACCCGGGCTTGCCAGTGAGTGGTCGCGTAGCGATGACGGTCTGCAGTGGCGATTCACATTGCGCCCCGGGGCCCGTTTTCACGATGGCAGCGAGGTGAGCGCCGAGCATGCCGCTTTTGCCCTGCAACAGGCCTGGCGCAAGCCCGGCGTGATGACCAGCGCTCCCATTGCGTCCATCGGATCTGGAGATGGCGTCTTGAAGGTCACCCTGAGCGAACCCTTCGCCTCCCTGCCGGCCGTGCTGGCCCACCCCAGCACCCAGATCCTGGCGAAGGCCGCCTACGATGCCAAGGGGGAGGTAACTCAGGTGATAGGCTCTGGCCCCTACCGCATCACCCGCCTGCAACAACCCCAGCGGATAGAGACTGTGCGTTTCGACGGCTGGCAGGGGGCCAGGCCCGCAATCGAGGAGGTCAGCTACCTGACGGTGGGGCGTGCAGAGAGCCGCACCCTGATGGCCGAGAGCGGTCAGGCCGACATCGCCTGGGGGCTGGATCCGGTCAGCATCCGCCGCTTGCAGCAGGCGTCACGGGTCTCCATCGCCTCGGTCACCCTGCCACGGACCATCCAGCTCAAGCTCAATGGCGCCGATCCCCGTCTGAGCGATCCGGTGGTGCGCCGTGCCCTGAGTCTCGCCATCGATCGTCGTGGTATGGCAGCCGCCCTGCTGCGGGATCCCGAGATGGCGGCAACCCAGCTCTTTCCTCCCACTCTGGGGGAGTGGCACCAGCTCGGGTTGACGCCGCTTGCCTATGACGTCAAGGCGGCCCGGGCGGCCTTCGCGGCGGCAGGCTGGCAGCCGGGGGAGGACGGTGTGCTGCGCAAGGGGGAAGAGCGCTTCGCCCTGACCCTGCGTACCTTCCCTGACCGTCCGGAGCTGCCGCTTCTCGCCACGGCACTGCAGGCGCAGTGGAAGGCGGTGGGGGTGGATCTCAAGGTGGCGGTGGGCAACTCGAGCGAGATCCCGGCGGGCCATCAGGACGGCTCGCTCCAGCTTGGTCTCTACGCCCGCAATTATGCCCTGGTACCGGATCCCCTGGTCACGTTGCTGGGGGACTTGGCCCCTGCCGGTGCGGACTGGGGGGTGATGAACTGGCACTCCCCGGCCATGACGCAAACACTGACCCGCCTTGCCACGCAAGCCTTGTCGCCCACAAACGCCGCTGCGGCTCGCCGGGAGATAGCCACGACACTGCAACAGGAGTTGCCGCTCCTGCCCATCGCCTGGTACCGCCAGAGCGCGGCGGTCAGTCGGGGGCTGGAGGGGTTTGAACTCGATCCCCAGGAGCGCAGCTATGGCCTGGACAAGTTGACATGGAGCGCACGATGACAGCGACACCCTTGTCTCGCGTCATGGGGATACTGGGTCAGCGTCTGGTGCAGGCGCTGGTGGTTGCCCTGCTGGTGGCCGGACTCTGTTTTCTGATGGTGCAGTCCCTGCCCGGAGACATCGCCTTTCGCATCGCGGCGGGTCGTTATGGCTATGACTATGTCACCGCCGAGGCGGCCAACGCGGTGCGCAGCGAGCTGGGGCTGGCCGGCTCGGCCCTTGCCCGTTTTGGCGACTGGCTGTGGGCCTTGCTGCAAGGGGATCTCGGCAGCTCCCTGGTGACGGGCGCACCGGTCGCCGCCGACGTGGGTCATCACCTGGGCGCCACCCTGACGCTCGCGAGCGCCTCCGTGGTGCTGGCGCTGGTGGTGGCGCTGCCGCTTGGCAGCCTGAGTGCGCTGCGCCCGGGGGGATGGTGTGATCGCCTGACCCTGGGCTGGAGCGTGCTGATGCGTGCGTTGCCCCCCTTCTTGCTCGGCCTGGTGCTCATGGTGATGCTCTCGGTGGAGCTGGGCTGGGTCAGTGCGGCAGGGCACGGGGAGGGGAGCAACCTGCTGCTGCCCGCCCTGACCCTGGGATTGGGGCTCTCCGGCGTGCTCTCCCGGGTGGTGCGTGAAAGCGTGCTCACCGTGGTGCAGTCCGGTTATTACCGATTTGCCCTCACCAAGGGGCTTTCGCCGGCCCGGGTTTTCTGGCGCCACGGTCTGCGCAACACCGGGGTCAGCATCATCGCCTACACCAGCGTGCAACTGGTGCTGCTCATCGAGGGGGTCGTGGTGGTCGAGAGCCTGTTTGCCTGGCCCGGGATCGGCCATGCGCTGGTGCACGCCATCTTCTGGCGCGACATCCCCATGGTTCAGGGGACCGTGCTGGTGCTGGCGGTGCTCTTCGTGCTGCTCAATACCCTCACCGATCTGCTTTGTCTTGCCATTGACCCCCGTGGTCCCAAGGAGTCCTGATCATGTCGTTGTCTGTCAAAACGGGGCTGGGCCTGCTCCTGCTGGTGGTGTTGTTTGCCCTGCTGGGCCCCGTGCTCTGGCCCGATCCGGCGGCTCAGGATCTGGCACAGTTTCTGGCTGATCCCTCCTGGCAGGAGCCCCTCGGGCGGGATCAGATGGGGCGCAGCCTGATGGCGCGCCTCGCGGCGGCGACCCGGCTCTCCCTGCTGCTGGGACTGCTGTGCGTCATCACGGCGGCGCTGTTGGGGTCATTGCTGGGCTGGCTCTCGGCCTGGCGCGGCGGCTGGGTCGACGGTCTGCTGCGCAGCCTGGCCGACGGCGTGCTGGCCCTGCCAGGCCTGTTGCTGGTGCTGCTCTTCTCCGCCATGGCCCAGGGTGGCTTTGCCATCCTCTATCTCGGCTTGGCCATGGCCCAGTGGGTGGAGTATTACCGGGTGGTGCGTGCCCGCAGCCGGGGGCTGCTCGCCTCGCCCCAGGTGGAGGCGTCCCGTCTGCTGGGATTCGGCCATGCCCATGTGGTGCGGCGCCATCTCTGGCCCGAGCTCGCCCCCCAGTTGCTCACCATGATGGCCTTCGGCCTAGCGGGTGCCATTCTAACCCTCTCTACCCTGGGCTTTGTCGGAGTGGGCATTCAGCCGCCAACGCCGGAGCTGGGGCTGATGATGACGGAGGCGCTGCCCCACTATCAGGAGGCTCCCCGTCTGCTACTGGCCCCCATTCTTGTCATGGGGCTGATGTTGCTGGCCCTGGTGCTGCTTCATCAGACGCGCGGCCTTGACATGCCATCTTCACAAGGAGCCACCTCATGACGGCCATTCATATCAAGGGGTTGCAGGTCGATGATGGCCAGAAAACCCTGTTGCAGGCGCTGGATTTCACCATTCATCCCGGCACCGCCCTGACCCTGATCGGGGAGAGCGGTTCGGGCAAATCCCTGTTGGCTCATGCCCTGATGGGCACGTTGCCAGCCCCCCTGACAGGCCGGGGCGAGATGGTGTCGGGTGGCCGCCATCACAACCTGGCCGACACGCCTCGCCTGCGCACTCTCTGGGGGCGGGAGCTGGCGATGCTGCCCCAGGAGCCGGTGCTGGCGCTGGATCCCACCATGGGGTTGCTTGCCCAGGTGGAGGAAGGGTGGCTGCCAGGCGGCAAGGAGGCCCGATCGCGGGCCCGTGCCGCCCTCGAGCGGCTTGGACTGGCCGGGCGGGAGGGCGCCTTTGTACACCAGCTCTCGGGAGGCATGGCTCAGCGCGCGGCCTTTGCCGCCGCCACCCTGGGGGAGGCCCGTCTGCTGGTGGCTGACGAGCCCACCAAGGGGCTCGACAGCCGGGCCGCAGCCAGGCTGGGTGCCTTGTTGCTGGGCTACCTGGCCCGTGGACGCCATCTGCTGACCATCACTCATGATCTCTCCCTGGCTCGCGCATTGGGGGGCTGGGTGCTGGTGGTCAAGGGAGGAGAGATCGTGGAGCAGGGGCCCGCCGAGCGTGTGCTGCACACGCCATCCCATGCCTATACCCGGGCCCTGCTGGCGGCGGAGCCCTCCGCCTGGCCCGAGGCGGCCGTCCCTCCTACCGGTGACTGGCTCATCCGCGGAAAGGGGCTTGCCATGGGATATGGGGCTCAACCCCTGTTCACGGGGCTGGACCTTGCCCTGGCGCAAGGGGAGCGAATGGCCATCATGGCGCCGAGCGGCGCGGGCAAGAGCACCCTCGGCAACGTGCTGCTGGGTCTGCAACGCCCCCTGCAAGGGGAGGTGCTGCGACGGGAAGGGGTAGCTCCCTGCCGCTGGCAGAAGCTCTATCAGGATCCGGTGCAGGCCTTTGCCAGCCGGGTACGCCTCGCCACCCAGTTCGATGATGTGCTGCGTCTGCACAGGCTGCCTCGCCATCGGCTTGTCGACTATCTGGCCCGGTTGGGGCTGGATGAACGGCTGTTGACGCGCCTGCCAAACCAGGTCTCGGGAGGGGAGCTGCAGCGGCTGTCGCTTATCCGGGCCCTGTTGCTGCGCCCCGTGCTGCTGTTCGCCGATGAGCCCACGTCCCGGCTCGATCCCCTGAGCCAGCAACAGACCATCGCCTGTCTGCTGGAGGAACTGGGAGAGATAGGCTGCGCCCTGCTGCTGGTGACCCATGACGAAGGGCTGGTCGGCAAGGTTGCTCCTCGTTGTCTGAGACTGGGGGAGGCGGGTACCCCCATGTTCGAAGGCGCGTCGGCCGAGGTGAGAAGAGTGGGGTAAAGAGGGGACAGGATGAATCCTTCCCCCATGATGAGATGACAGTGACGGGGCCTTGGGCCCCGTCGCATTAGAAAAACTTGGGTAAGCAGATTATAAAGTTTCGTTCGTTTTTTGTGATATGAATCACTAAGATTGTCGTAAGCCAGAGAGCGTCCTGCTGCTGGCGGGTGCGGGTCCTCCGCCTTGTTCCTCTTCAACGACCTTTGTCAGACACCTCCTGCAGATCCCTGCCCGGAGGGTGGCGGCTTTTTGATTTTTTTCGGACGACAGTATGTATCGGCACAGCTTCTATCCCCTGTTTTTCCTGACCATTCTGATGGTCGCCGTGGGTCAGATGACCCAGACCCTTTATGTGCCCTCCATTCCCATGATGGCGGGGGACTTCCATGTGGCCTCCGGCCAACTGCAGGCGGTGATGGCCTGCTACCTCATTCCCTACGGCCTCTCCCAGTTCGTTTATGGCCCCTTGTCGGATCGCATCGGTCGTCGCCCTGTGCTCATCATCGGCATGATGATCTTCCTGGTCGGCACCCTCACCATCCAGCTGATCCCGAGCTTCACCGCCTTGCTGGCGGGCAGCCTTATCCAGGGGCTGGGCACCGGGGCAGGGGGCGCCATGAGCCGGACCGTGATGCGCGACCGTTACAGTGGCGCCGAGCTCAACCGTGCCAACAGCCTGGTGAGCATGGGGGTCATCTTCTCCCCTCTGCTGGCACCTGTGCTGGGCGGCTGGCTCACCGAGCTGTTCAACTGGCGTGCCGGCTACTGGTTCCTGTTCGGTTTTGGTGCCCTGACCACCCTGGCGTTGCTGGCCTGGTTTGGCGAGACGCTGCCAGCATCCGCCCGCCAGCATTCGCTGCGGGTGGGCGCCGCCTATCGTCATGTGCTCGGCAACCCGCGCTTTCAGGGCAACCTGCTCTGTCTGATGGCCACCTTTGCCGGCCTCGCGGTGTTCGAGGCGGCGGCCGGGGTGTTGCTGGGGGACGTGCTCAAGCTGAGTGCCCGCACCGTCAGCGTGCTGTTCGTGCTGCCGCTGCCCGGTTATCTGTTCGGCGCCTGGCTTTCCGCCAGACTGAGTTTTCGCCTGAGCCAGGGCAAGCTGATGCGCCTTGGCATCGCCTTCCTGGCCCTGGGGTCGCTCATCATCCTGGTACCCGGGCTGCTCGGCATGGTGAGCGCTGCCTCCCTCGTGGGCGGGGCTGCGGTCTACTTCATTGGCAGCGGCATTCTCTATCCGACCGCCACCTCCTGTGCCATCGAGCCCTTCCCGGGCCAGGCGGGTACCGCGGGAGCCGTGCTCGGGGGCATGCAGAATCTGGGGGCTGGCGTGGTAACCCTGCTGGCCGCCAGCTTCCCGATGACGGGGCAGGTGACCCTGGGGGCCATCATGACGGTGATGGTGCTGATCGTGGCCTTGAGCTTTGTGTGGCTGCGCCACAACGGCGCGCCCCACGAGCAGATGGCCGTCTGACACGGCCAAGAGCCCGCTCCGTTGGCGGGCTTTTTACTGCCTCCTGCCGGGTGGCGAGACGCCGCAGGCGAGTGGAAGGGGGTTGCCGCGCAGGCAAAGAAAAAGCCCGTCGTGATGACGGGCTTTTTTGGGTAGGTACCCCGGAGATGCCGTTGCCGGTTTGGGCCCTTGAACCGTCGGTTCAAGGCGGAGATCTAATCTGGCCGCAGGCTTCTCGGTCGGGCCGAGCATGCTCAATAGCCAGAAGGCAGACCCCCTGTTTGGTATGAATATCGGCTCGGGGACTTGAACCGGCTGACAAACACTCCAGGGAATTTCAAAACTCGGTGCGATTAGGGCTGTTGCGCCTCTTCGCTGGATTCACCGTATTGTCCGTGCTCGATCAAGGCGGCTTCGATGGTGCGTTGCAGCATCTTGATCCGCTTGTCCATGGTCTCAGAGTATTGGTGGTTTTTCTCTTTTTCAAGGCAGAGCTCATGACAGAAATTGAGCGCTGCCATGACGGCCAGCTGTTCGTTGCTGGAGACCTTGGAACGTTGACGAAGCTCGATGAGCTTGTCGGTCAGCTGGTCGGCGGCCTGGCGCAGGGCATCTTGTTGTCCCAAGGGACAGGACACCTTGTAGGGACGTCCCAGAATGACGATTTCTACGGCCTCTATGCTCATGCCTTCCTCAATACGGCGGGGCTGATTTCCGCCTTTATCCACGTGGACAACTGGGCGGGACTATATAGCGCAGATGCAGAAGTTTCAAGGCCTTGCTGGCTCTGGCTGGGGGAGAATGCTAGGATCTCGGCCATAAATTCTGCATATTTGCCTGAACTTTGAGCGGATCCTAGATGAGCAAAACAACCCCCCTGAAATACGCCGCCGTGGCGGACCTGATGGCACAGCACGACCTCATGGCGACGGCCGTCGAGGCCCATGGCGTGATCTGCGGCCTGGTGTGCGGTGGCGTGGCCCTGGACGACAAAAGCTGGCAGCCCCATTTCAATGATCTGATCAACGACGGTTTCGGTCTGCCGGCACCGGTGCGCCAGGTGATGACCGACCTCTATCACGAGGTGATCGAGAGCCTGATGGCACAAAAGGGCGTCGAGCTGCTGCTGCCAAGCGACGAGGCGCCGCTCGATGAGCGCATCGACTCGCTGGTGGACTGGTCCCAGGCCTTCCTGGCCGGCTTTGGCGTGGTCCAACAGGAGCTCTCCAAGGCATCCGAAGAGCTGCAGGAGATGATTCAGGACATCGCCAGCATCACCCAGGTCTCTGCCGAGTTCGATCAGGAAGATGAAGAGAACGAAGCCTCCTTCCTGGTGCTTTACGAACACGTGCGCCTCGGGGTCATGATGGCGTTCGAGGAGTTTGGCAAGCGCCCGGCTGCACCGAGCATGCCGCCGACCCTGCACTGATCTGCCCGCCCACCGGGTCAATGAAAGAGCGCATCACGGCGCTCTTTCTGTTTTACAAGGGGCGAGAGCAGGGGAGGCACTCTGCTAACCCATGGTGCCAAAGCGGTTTTTTGCCCGTGGCTTCGCATCCCGTCCGCCACCTTTGTGGTAGGATTGGCCCACGTTTTTTCGCCTATGCCCTCTTCTCATGTCTCAATCTGATCTGGTTCACGTCGACGTGGCTATCGTCGGCGGTGGTATGAGCGGTGCCGTGCTGGCCTTCTCCCTTGCCGCCCTGAAAGGACAGGATGGCGCCCCCCTGCAGATCCTGCTGCTGGAGGCCAGTGCGCCCGAGCTCAATGCTCATCCCGGTTTCGATGCCCGTGCCATCGCGCTTTCCGCCGGTACCTGCGAGGCGCTGGCCCGTCACGGCCTCTGGCCGCACCTGGTACCCCACTGCTCCCCCATCACCCATATCCATGTGTCGGATCGGGGCCACTGTGGCCAGACCCGGCTGTCGGCGGCGGAGTATGGTCTACCCGCCCTCGGTCAGGTGATCGAGCTGTCGGCGGCGGGCATCGTGCTGCAAGAGGCGATCGCCGCCTGCCCGCAGATCCGTATGTTGTGCCCGGCCAGGCTTGAGGCCATCGACCCCGACGAGGCGGGAGTGACGCTCGCCCTGGAGGGCGGCGCGCGCTACCGCACCCGGCTGCTGGTGGCGGCCGACGGGGGCCACTCCTTCGTGCGCCAGCATTTCAAGATGCCGGTCAGTCGCCACGATTATGGCCAGAGCGCCATCATCGCCACCGTCAAGACCGCCGAGGATCCCGCCGGACGGGCCTTCGAGCGCTTCACCGATGGAGGGCCGCTGGCCCTGCTGCCCATGCAGGACGGCCTCTCTTCTCTGGTGTGGAGCGTGCCGCGGGACGAGGCACAGGGGCTGCTTGCACTGGATGACGCCGCCTTTCTCGCCCGTCTGCAGCAGGCTTTTGGCTGGCGCCTCGGGCGCATCGAGCGTACCGGCGTGCGCCACCTCTATCCGCTGGTGCTGACGGTGGCCGACTACCCGCTGGCCCAGCGCACCGTGCTGGTGGGTAACGCCGCCCACCTGCTGCACCCCATCGCCGGTCAGGGGTTCAACCTCGGCATGCGGGATCTGGACGTGCTGACCCGGACCCTGGCCCGTGCGCTCGCGGCGGGGGAAGACATCGGCGGCTTTGAGGTGCTAAGCGGCTACTGGCAGCAGCGGCGGGACGATCAGGCCCAGACCGTCTGGCTCACGTCCTCCCTGGCCCAGCTCTTCTCAAACCATCACGCTCCCCTGGTGGTGGGCCGCAATCTGGCGCTCTCCCTGATGGGCAGAGTGCCCTGGCTCAAGGCACCGCTCGCCTCCCGCACCCTGGGATTCGTGGGCGAGGTGTGCGGCCAATAAGCGCTGTCGCCCCGGCGGCAAAGACGATTTCGAGCAAGAGGCACGCCTGTGGGCGTCGCCTCGCAGATCCTGGCGACCCGCCCGGAAAGGACACAAGAGAATGCAGATGCAAGATGTGGATGTGGTGATCGTGGGGGGGGCATGGTGGGCCTGGGGCTCGCTGCCGCCCTCAAGAACCGGGCGATCAAGGTGGCCATCGTGGAAGGCCGGCTGCCCGATGCAACGCTCGGTGAGACGCCGGACAACAGGGTCAGTGCCCTGAGCCTCGCGAGTCAGCACATCCTGCAAGGGGTCGGCGCCTGGGACGGCATAGTGGCGCGCCGCCTGCAGCCCTACGAGAAGATGCAGGTGTGGGAGCAGGACAGTTTCGGCCACATCGATTTCGATGCTGCCAGCCTGCGTCAGGGGGCCCTTGGCCACATCGTCGAGAACCGGGTGATCCAGCTTGCGCTGCTGGACGCCATCGCGGGGGCCAGCAATATCCAGATGCTGACCCCGGCCCGGGCCACCAGCCTGCAGTGCGGGCCAGCGGGCGCCCTGCTGCTGCTGGAAGATGGCCAGGCCCTCTCGGCCAAGCTGGTGGTGGCCGCCGACGGCGCCCACTCCTGGGTGCGCCGTCAGGCCGATATCCCGCTCACCAGCTGGGATTACGGTCATCACGCCCTGGTGGCGACGGTGCGTTGTGCCGAGCCCCATGAGGCGGTGGCGCGCCAGATCTTCACCCCCCAGGGGCCGCTCGCCTTCCTGCCCCTGTGGCAGCCCGACCTCTGCTCTATCGTGTGGTCTGTGCCCGCGGCCCGCGCCGAGGCGCTCTGCGCCCTGGATGACGACGGCTTCAACCGCCAGCTCACCGCCGCCTTTGATGGGCGCCTCGGGCTGTGCAAGGTGGAGGGGGCTCGCAGCGCCATTCCGCTCACCGCCCGCTACGCCCGCGACTTTGCCCGCGAGCGCCTGGTGCTGGTGGGGGATGCGGCCCACACCATCCACCCGCTGGCGGGGCAGGGGGTGAATCTGGGCTTGCTGGATGCCGCCGCCCTGGCGGAGCAGATCCTCATTCATCACGGCAAGGGCGCGGACATCGGCCTGCTCGCCAACCTGCGGGGCTACGAGCGCTGGCGCAAGAGCGAGGCGGCGCGCATGCTGGCGGCCATGGAGGGGCTCAAGCGACTGTTTGCGGGCAGCAACCCCCTCAAGAAGCTGGTGCGCGGGGTGGGGCTTCGCGCCGTCGACGGTCTTGGCCCCCTCAAGCAGGGCATGATCCGGGCCGCCATGGGGCTGGATGGGGAGCTGCCCACCCTGGCCAAGGGTGAAAAAATCTAATCTTACCCCGGGGTTTTAACAAAAAAACTAATCTGACAGGGCGAGATGACCCTTTGGGGGGTCAGCCTTTAATGTTGGCGAGAAGCGAAACGTTTTTCTGTAAATTGTGACGGGACGGTAAAAATCAACATTAAATCCCGCAATGGCGCGGTTTTGGCTGTTTTTATCACTGTTTTTGCCTTAGTGTCTGGTGTCAGTGAGTCGGGTGAGGATTAGTTTTTTTTGAGCGGTGCCCCGGCACGCTTGTCATATAATCCGCTCCGTTCAAGGAATCACTCCTGCCCGCCCGGGCGGGAACGAGCACAGAGCTTGTGGTCCGTAGTTCCCGACGAGCCGGGGCGGATTGCGAGTGTTGTCGCGAACGCTTAAGGAAACACAGCGATGATCCAGACTACTGTATTGCATCCGAAACACCTGGAAGCGGGTGCCAAGATGGTGGACTTCCACGGTTGGGAGATGCCCATCAACTACGGTTCCCAGTTGGAAGAGCACCATGTGGTGCGCACCGATGCAGGCATGTTCGATGTCTCCCACATGACCATCGTCGATTTGACCGGCGAGCGGGTCAAAGCCTTCCTGCAACACCTGCTGGCCAACGACGTGGCCAAACTCACCGTCCCCGGCAAGGCCCTCTACAGCGGCATGCTCAATCCGGAAGGCGGCGTCATCGATGACCTCATCACCTACTTCCTGACCGATACCTTCTACCGCCTGGTGGTGAACTCCGCTACCCGCGAGAAGGATCTGGCCTGGATCCGCCATCACGCCATCGACTTTGCCGTGAGCGTGACCGAGCGCCCCGAGCTTGCCATGATCGCGGTGCAGGGCCCCCACGCCAAGGCCAAGGCGGCCAAGGTGTTCACCCCCGAGCAGAATGCGGCGGTCGAAGGGATGAAGCCCTTCTTCGGTGTGCAGGCCGGGGATCTCTTCATCGCCACCACCGGCTACACCGGCGAAGATGGCTACGAGATTGTGGTTCCCCAAGAGAAGGCGTGCGATCTGTGGCAGGCCCTGCTGGACAACGGCGTGGCCCCTTGCGGCCTGGGTGCCCGTGATACCCTGCGCCTGGAAGCGGGCATGAACCTCTACGGTCAGGACATGGACGAGTCAATCTCTCCGCTTGCCGCCAACATGGCCTGGACCCTGGCCTGGGAGCCTGCCTCCCGCCAATTCATCGGCCGCGCCGCCCTGGAAGCCCAGAAGGCCGCCGGCAACCAGCCCAAGCTGGTGGGTCTGGTGATGGAAGAAAAGGGCGTGCTGCGTGCCGGCATGCCGGTCACTTTCACCAGCGAGAGCGGCGAAACACGGGAAGGGGTGATCACCTCCGGCTCCTTCTCGCCCACCCTGGGTTACAGCATTGCCCTGGCGCGGGTGCCCCGCGATATCGGCGAACAGGCCCAGGTGGAGATCCGCAAGAAGCAGGTCACCGTGAAAGTCACCAAGCCGGCCTTCGTGCGCAACGGCCAGCCGCTGGTGTAATCATTGATTGCGGCGAGGGTTGACCTTCGCCGCCCCATTTTTGTTGAAGCGATCCAAGAGCATAAAGGAAGCACAAATGAGCCATATCCCGAGCGAACTGAAATATGCCACCTCCCACGAGTGGGTCCGTGTTGAAGCCAACGGCGAAGCCGTGGTCGGCATCACCGAGCACGCCCAGGATCTGCTGGGGGACATGGTGTTCGTCGATCTGCCGGAAGTGGGCAAGCAGGTGAGCGCCGGTGAAGATTGCGCCGTGGCGGAGTCCGTCAAGGCCGCCTCCGACATCTACAGCCCGGTGAGCGGCGAGATCCTGGCCGTCAACGAAGAGCTGGAAGGCAGCCCCGAGCTGGTCAACTCCGACCCCTACGGCGCCGGCTGGCTGTTCCGCATCAAGCTGGACGACGCGGGCGAGCTCGCCAACCTGCTGGATGCCGAAGGCTACCAGAACGTGGTGGACGAAGAGTAATGCCCCCGGGCCCTGCCAACACAGCAGGGCCCACTTGTATGACTGCCATCCTGCGGCCATGGCGGTTGCAGGAAAGGCGCAGCCTTTGCGCCTTCGGGATGCCCTTGCCGCATTCCCCGTCTGCCCGCGGCGGACACAGAACATGAGTGGAGCCGGTATCGACCGGCTACAGGAACATCAGGTCTTGGTTATCAGGATGTCATGCCAGGACCTATTACCAGGAAATAGGGAAATGACCCAGTCACTGTTTGAACTCGAGCAAAAAACCGATTTCATCCGCCGTCACATCGGCCCGGGTGAGGAAGAACTGCGGGCCCTGCTCGCCACCGTGGGTGCCGAGAGCCTGGACGATCTGATTGAGCAGACGGTCCCCGCCGCCATCCGTCGTCCGGGGCCGCTTGGTATCGGCGCCCCCATGACCGAAGTGGAGGCCCTGGCCAAGCTCAAGGGCTATGCGGCCAAGAACCAGATCGCCAAGAGCTACATCGGCATGGGCTACCACGACACCCACGTGCCCCACGTCATCCTGCGCAACGTGCTGGAAAACCCGGGCTGGTACACCGCCTACACCCCCTATCAGCCCGAGCTGGCCCAGGGCCGTCTCGAAGCCCTGCTCAACTTCCAGCAGCTCACCCTGGATCTCACCGGCATGGATCTGGCGAGCGCCTCCCTGCTCGATGAAGCCACCGCCGCCGCCGAAGCCATGGCGCTGGCCAAGCGCATGGCCAAATCCAAATCCAACCTCTTCTTCGTGGCCGACGACGTTCACCCCCAGGTGATCGACGTGGTCAAGGAGCGCGCGGTCCACTTCGGTTTCGATGTGGTGGTCGGCCCTGCGGGCGAGGCCGTGAGCGAAGAGGTGTTCGGTGCCATGTTCCAGTACCCGGGGACCACCGGCAATGTGGCCGATCTGCGTTCCCTCATTGCCGCCGTCCAGGCCCAGAAGGGGCTGGCCTGCGTCGGGACCGACATGCTCTCCCTGCTGCTGCTCAAATCCCCGGGTGAACTGGGTGCCGACGTGGTGTTCGGCAGTGCCCAGCGCTTCGGTGTGCCCATGGGTTACGGTGGCCCCCACGCCGCCTTCTTCGCCACCCGCGACGCCTACAAGCGCTCCATGCCGGGTCGCATCATCGGCGTCTCCAAGGATGCCCGTGGCAAGAGCGCCCTGCGCATGGCCATGCAGACCCGCGAGCAGCACATCCGCCGCGAGAAGGCCAACTCCAACATCTGTACCGCCCAGGTGCTGCTGGCCAACATGGCGAGCTTCTACGCCGTCTACCACGGCCCGGTGGGGCTGAAAACCATCGCCTCCCGCGTGCACCGTCTGACCACCATCCTGGCGCTCGGCCTCACTGCCAAGGGCGTGACTCTCAAGCACGGAAGCTGGTTCGATACCCTCACAGTACTGACGTCGGACAAAGCTGCACTCATTGCCAAGGCCGAAGGGCTCGGCATCAACCTGCGCGCGGATCTGGACGGTGCGGTCGGTGTGTCCCTCTCTGAAACCACCACCCGAGGCGATGTGGCCGAGCTGTTCGACCTGTTCCTTGGGGGGGGTCACGGCCTCGATGTGGAGGCCCTCGACCAGGCCGCCCAGACGCATCAGGCGATCCCGCAGGATCTGCTGCGCACCGACGCCGTGCTGACCCACGAGGTATTCAACAAGTACCACTCCGAGACCGAGATGCTGCGCTACATCCACCGTCTCGAAGCGAAAGATCTGGCCCTGAACTACGCCATGATCTCCCTGGGCTCCTGCACCATGAAGCTCAACGCCACCGCCGAGATGATCCCGGTGACCTGGCCTGAATTTGGCAAGCTGCACCCCTTCGCGCCGCTCAAGCAGACTCAAGGCTACCAGCTGCTGCTGGCAGATCTGGAAGACTGGCTGGTGAAGGTGACCGGCTACGATGCGGTCTGCATGCAGCCCAACTCCGGCGCTCAGGGCGAATACGCGGGCCTCTTGGCCATCAAGAAGTACCACGAGTCTCGCGGCGAGGGGCATCGCGATGTCTGCCTCATCCCGGCCTCTGCCCACGGTACCAACCCGGCTTCCGCCCAGATGGCGGGCCTCAAGGTCATCGTCACCGCCTGTGACAAGGCTGGCAACGTGGATCTGGACGACCTGCGCGCCAAGGCCGCCGAGGTCGGAGACCAGCTCTCCTGCCTGATGGTGACCTACCCCTCCACCCACGGGGTGTACGAGGAGACCATCAAGGAGGTGTGCGACATCGTTCACCAGTATGGTGGTCAGGTGTACCTCGACGGCGCCAACATGAACGCGCAGGTCGGGCTGACGGCGCCAGGCTTTATCGGCGCGGACGTCTCTCACCTCAACCTGCACAAGACCTTCGCCATTCCTCATGGCGGTGGCGGTCCGGGCATGGGCCCCATCGGCGTGAAGAAACACTTGGCACCGTTTGTGGCCGGTCACGCCGTGGTCAAGACCGACAAGGAGAGCCGTGACAACGGCGCCGTGTCTGCCGCTCCGTTCGGTTCGGCCAGCATTTTGCCCATCAGCTGGATGTACATCGCCATGCTGGGGGACGAGGGGCTCAAGAAATCCACCCAGGTCGCCATCCTCAACGCCAACTACCTGGCCAAGAAGCTCGGCGAGTCCTTCCCCGTGCTCTATACAGGTCGCAACGGCCGGGTGGCCCACGAGTGCATTCTGGACATCCGCCCGCTCAAAGAAGCCAGTGGCATCAGCGAGATGGACGTGGCCAAGCGGTTGATGGACTACGGCTTCCACGCGCCGACCATGAGCTTCCCGGTGGCGGGCACCCTGATGGTCGAGCCGACCGAATCCGAATCCAAGCGCGAGCTGGATCGCTTCGTGGAAGCCATGACCGCCATCCGCGCCGAGATTGCCCGGGTGCAGGACGGTCACTGGAGCCTTGCCGACAACCCCCTGGTCCATGCGCCGCACACCCAGGACGACGTGATGGATGCAGAGTGGAACCGTGGCTACAGCCGCGCCGAGGCGGTCTTCCCATCCGACGCGGTGCGCGCCAGCAAGCTTTGGCCGTCGGTCAACCGTATCGACGACGTCTATGGCGATCGCAATCTGTTCTGCTCCTGCGTACCCACCGAGGATTACGCCAAGTAATCGCGGCGCTGATCACGGACATTTAAGTTGGAAACCGTGACATTGAAGTTGGAAACCGACAATTGAGTTGGAAACTCAAAGGCCCTGCAACAGCAGGGCCTTTTTATTTTGTGCGGTGATTATCTGTAATTAAATTACAAAAATGATCTCGGTTGGATCTTTCAAGCAAGTCAGGGTCTACCTCTTGTCAATGGCACACACAAAAGCATCATTGCCATTGATGCAAAAATAATGGGCATTGATATTGACTCAGTAGCGTCAGATGCGACACACTGTAACTGCATCATTAACGATGAAGAGATTTTTTGTGAAGCTGAACCAAATTGCCACCATCAGTGCTGGGCACCCCTATCGCGGCAAGATCCCGGATATCGATTCCGGCAGCATGGCCGTGGTGCAGATGAGAGATGCCTCGCCAGAAGGGGGGGTTGACTGGTCTGCCTGCCTTCGTTCTGAGCCTACCAGCAAGAAGGAGCCTGATTGGCTGCAAACCGGCGATATCTTGGTGGCGGCCCGTGGCAGCACTAACTATGCCGTGCTGGTCGATACCGGGCTTGCATCATTGCCCGCCGTAGCTGCCCCTCACTTCTATGTGGTGCGGTTGCATAGCGAGGCGCTCAGTCCCGAATTTCTGGCCTGGCAGCTCAATCAGTCCCCTTGCCAGCGTTATTTCGAACTGCACGCCGAAGGCAGCGCTGCAAAAAGTATTCGCCGTCAGGTGTTGGAGGAGGCCCCTATCGGCATCCCATCTCTTGCGAGACAAGCCGCCATCATGAAGCTGGCCCACAGCCTGCGTGAAGAACGGAACCTGATGCAACAACTGCAACGTAACGGCGAGCAGATGATGCAGGCCATCGCTGCCAGCCTGCTCGAACAATCCGATCAGCAACCGAAATAGTTTCGCTGAGCAGCCCATTTTTCCAAGAAATACCCAAGGAATTGTGACTTATGACTACCTCGATAAACCAGGACGATATCAACAAGGCCCTCTGGTCTGCCTGCGACACCTTCCGGGGCACTGTCAGCCCTGATACCTATAAAGATTTCGTGCTCACCATGCTGTTCCTGAAATACATCTCCGATGTCTGGCAGGATCACTACGATGGCTACAGGGCCGAATATGGTGATGAGCCGGAGCTCATTGAAGAGATGCTCAAAAACGAGCGCTTCGTGCTGCCCAAACAGGCCAGTTTCTACAGCCTGTTCGAGCGTCGCTTTGAACCGGGCAACGGCGAGCGGATCGATCAGGCGCTGCACGCCATCGAAGAGGCCAACGGCACCAAGCTCAAAGACGCGGGCAAGAGCGTGTTTCAGGACATCAGCTTCAACACCGACCGCCTCGGCGAAGAGAAGCAGAAGAACACCATACTGCGCCATTTGATGGAAGACTTTGCCAAGGATGAGCTCAACCTCAAACCGAGTCGGGTTGGCACCCTGGATGTGATCGGCAACGCCTACGAGTATCTCATCAAGAACTTCGCCGCCAGCGGCGGCCAGAAGGCGGGGGAGTTCTATACCCCGCCCGAAGTTTCCGATCTCATTGCCGAGCTGCTGGAGCCGATACCGGGCGACACCATCTGCGATCCGGCCTGTGGCTCGGGGTCACTCTTGATGAAGTGCGGCCGCAAGGTGGTGGCAAACCATGGCGAGAAACACTACGCCCTCTACGGTCAAGAGGCTATTGGCTCCACCTGGTCGCTGGCCAAGATGAACATGTTCCTGCACGGGGAAGACAACCACAAGATCGAGTGGGGCGACACCATCCGCAACCCCAAGCTACTGGATAAAAACGGCGACCTGATGCGCTTCGATATCGTGACCGCCAACCCGCCCTTTTCGCTGGATAAATGGGGTTATGAGGAAGCGGGGAACGATAAGTTCGGTCGCTTCAAGCGCGGGCTGCCGCCCAAAACCAAGGGGGATTACGCCTTTATCCTCCATATGATTGAAACCCTTAAGCCCAAGACTGGCCGCATGGGGGTAGTGGTGCCCCACGGCGTGCTGTTCCGGGGTTCCAGCGAGGGCAAGATCCGTCAGCAGCTGATCGACGAGAACCTGCTCGATGCGGTGATCGGCCTGCCAGAGAAGCTCTTCTATGGCACCGGCATCCCCGCCGCCATCCTGATCTTTAAAAAGCAGAAGGTGGATGACAATGTGCTGTTTATCGATGCTAGCCGCGAGTTCAAGGCGGGTAAAAACCAGAACCTGTTAAGCGCGGACAATATCGCCAAGATTGTCGCTACCTATCGCAACGGCGGCAATGTCGATAAATACGCCTACCTTGCCTCGCTCAAAGAGATCAAGGAGAACGACTACAACCTCAATATCCCCCGCTATGTGGATACCTTCGAAGAAGAGGAGGAGATCGATCTGCTGGCGGTGCGGGCCGAGCGCGAACAACTGAAAACCCAGCTGGCCGAGCTGGAAATCGAGATGGCCAACTATCTGGAGGAGCTGGGATATTATTCACAAGGTGGCTTGCAATGAAACATCCTGCTGATTGGAGCTACAAACGGTTAGAAGATGTAGTTTCTAGAAAAAAGTATGCGATGGTTGATGGCCCTTTTGGTAGTAACCTGAAGTCAGAACACTACAAATCTGAAGGTGTGCCTGTTCTGCAAAGTGGATTTGTCACATCAGGAAAATTCTCAGCAGATAAGTATGTTTATGTTGACCATCAACTATTCAACGAACAAAAAAGAAGCGCTGCTAAAGGTGGTGATATTCTAATGGCAAAGATTGGGGCGCAAGCTGGACGATGCGCAATCATTCCTCAGTCCCATCCAGAAGCCATTATTGCTGGCAACTGCCTCAAGTTATCTTTTGACGATAACGACACGGAATTTTTTAGTTTTGTTCTATGTTTCAACTATGAAAGGGATGGTCTTTCAGAGATTAAAACAGAAACCGCACAACCAGCGATTAGCTTGAAGAGTTTAAAGGCATACAGAGTCCCCGTTCCCCCACTCCTCGAACAAAAGAAAATTGCCAACATTCTCTCCACTTGGGATAAGGCGATCAGCACCACCGAGCAACTGCTGGCCAATAGCCAGCAGCAGAAAAAATCGCTGATGCAACAACTACTCACCGGAAAAAAGCGCCTGCTGGATAACAATGGAGTTAGGTTTAGTGGGGAGTGGGAAAGTAAGTCTCTATCAGACATAGCAGAAGTCTATCAGCCAAAGACTATATCGCAGTCAATGTTGACTGAAACTGGTTATCCCGTTTATGGCGCAAACGGAATTATTGGCCTCTACGAAGAATTTAATCACGCAACTGAGCAAATCGCGGTTACTTGTCGGGGTAGTACATGCGGCGTTGTTAACTGGACTCAGGCTCAGTCATGGATTACAGGGAATGCAATGGTTATTAATACCGATAATTTTCCCGCTATAAGTAAAAAGTTCCTCTTCTATGTATTGGATGGAAGCAATCTGTCGTACTTAATATCAGGATCTGGCCAGCCACAGATTACGGGAAATATAAAAACTCACGTGGTGAAAATTCCCGCACTAGAAGAACAACAAAAAATCGCCACCATACTCTCCACCGCCGATCAAGAAATTATTGCCCTGCAACAAAAGCTCGATGCCCTAAAGCAGGAAAAAAAAGCGCTGATGCAGCAACTGCTGACTGGCAAACGGCGGGTCAAGGTGGAAGTGGCCGCATGAAAAAAGTGACCCTTCACCCCATGACCGAGGCCGACGTTGAGTGGTTGGAGCAGCGGCTGATGGAGTATGGCAACGACGATTCGATGCTGAGTCTGTCGGCACTCGACGGCTTTCTGACCGCCGTGCTTTCCGGCCCCAAGCTGGTATCGCCGAGCCAGTGGTGGCCGGCACTCTGGGGCGGCATGCCCCCCGAGTGGTCGTCCGAGCGGGAGATGAAACGGGCGCTGGACCTTATCATCGGCCATATGAATATGCTGGCCCATACCCTCTGTTATCAGCCCGAGCACTTTATCCCTGTGTTGATGGTCAATCTTTTCGAAGAACAAGAGATCTGCAACGCCGAAGAGTGGTGCTTTGGCTATTTGCGTGGCATGGCGCTGGGGAACTGGTCAGCCTTGCCAGAGGAGCTGGATACCTGGCTTGAGGTGATCCGCCTGCATGGCAGCGATGACCAATTGCCACTGCTTGCCAGCCTGTCGCTGCCGGAACATCAGCAGAGCGTGGCCGAAGTGGGCCCTGCCGCGTTGAAATTGCACGCCTATTTTCTCGCCCAACGGGGGCCAAACAGGGGGCCTGTAGCGGCGCCATCGGTGAAACCGGCCAAGGCCCCTGCCAAGGTCGGGCGCAATGAGCCCTGCCCCTGTGGTAGCGGCAAGAAGTACAAGCAGTGCTGTTTGCACTGATCAGGCGCTCGGCCCGTACCCTCAGTGAGGGTGACGGCCAGGCGAATGGCGAGCCTTGGTTGCATCGCATCACCATAAAAATTAAATAAGATAAACAGTCAGTTAGGGATAAACATGAAATTACAACAACGGATGGAACGGCTGGTCAACGCGGTATGTGAAGGGATGTTTGAGCGGGAGGAGGTGATCTCGGTGGCACTGCTGGGTGCCTTGTGTGGTCAGAATACCTTTCTTTACGGCCCACCCGGCACGGCCAAAAGCCTGATCTCCCGTCGCATCGCCTGTGCCTTTGCCAATCCGGCCTACTTCGAGTATCTGATGAACCGGTTCAGTACCCCCGAGGAGGTCTTTGGCCCCATCTCGATCAAGGCACTCAAAGAAGATCGGTATGTTCGTAAAACCGAGCATTATCTGCCCCAGGCCGATTTCGCATTTCTGGACGAGATATGGAAATCGAGCCCGGCGATCCTCAATACCCTGCTGACACTTATCAATGAGCACACCTTTCGCAATGGCGAACAGATCGAGCAGGCCCCACTGAAAGCCTTGGTGGCTGCGTCGAATGAAACACCCGATGCCAATCAGGGGCTGGATGCGCTGTATGATCGCTTTATCATCCGCCTGATGGTCGGGCCCATTGAGCAGTCTGATAATTTTGAACGATTGCTGGCGTGTAAACCGACCGAGGCGGCTATCAGGATTGATGACTCGCTTGTTGTGAAGGCCGATGAGTGGGCTAAATGGCGAGAGCAACTGCATGAGGTGAGTTTGTCACCGGAAACCCTGACTATTATTCGCCTGATCCGCAGTGAACTCGCCACCAAATATGACAAACTGAAGGTCTATGTTTCCGACCGCCGCTGGCAGCGGGCGACCCAACTGCTCAAGGCCGCGGCCCTCTTTAATGGCCGCAGCGAAACCAATCACAGTGATGCCTTGCTATTGCGGCACTGCTTGTGGACCCATGAAGATAATCGTGTTGCCGTTAACGATATTGTTGAGCAAGCGGTTAAAAATAGCGGTTTTGACAGTGGTATTAATCTGGCAGAGATCGATCTCAAAAAAACGTTGCTGGATAAAGAAATTCACATTGAGCTTTTTTGTTCAGATGATATTTACGATGTTGTATCATTGAGTCGTTCTGTTAAAGGTGAAAAATATTTCAAAGTTAAGAATGAATTAAATAGATATACCGGTTCACCAGCGTATATATACTTTTCAACAAAACGTATGTACAAGTCGGGGGAATTTCATCCACTTGACGAGGCTGGCAATGAAATTGACGAACTGAATTGCGAGTTTGATAAGCAGGGAACATGTAAAGTATCTTATTCTCGCCGTGTTTACCTTAGTGGTTCATTTGAATTCAAACCCAAAGTGTTGTTTCATAAGGGCGATAAAAAACCGGATATCAATCAACGTCTGGTTGATTCCCTCTCATCTTCAGTGACAGAGGTCAGAGCGCAGCTGAGTGCCATATTGGACAAGGTGGAGACCTTGCAGCAGGGATATGAACAGCGTCTTGCATCCATATTTGTCCCGGTAGAAAAAGTAGCCATTGCGCTCGATGGGATTACGGAGCAGATAAGCCAGCTCAAGCTGCGTATCAAGGATTGCGAACGGCTGGAAGCCTTATGCAAATAAGTCAGGTGGAGAGTGCGTCGCTTCTCGCTCACAGAGAACTCCGCGACAGCTATGGTGGATTGCTGGCTCACTCCAGCTCGCTGACCAGCCAGGTCACGCAGAACATAGAGGAGTGGAAGAGAGATACTGAGGCAGCGTTGACCAACGAGTGTCCATTCGCCGGGCATGCCCACAAGCTGAACCATTGGCGAAAAGAGAGTGCGCTTGGCGATATATCCAAAACCTCTTTTCAAGGGGCGGTGAAGGATTATCTCGCGCTCTGTAAAGCCAGCCAGCACCCGGCGGATCCGCCATTTTGGCAAAAGCAGGTTGCCGATAGTTTCGGTCAGGATGCGGAGCCGCCGAGTGCGGATAAGGCCGTCAGTTGCCAACTGCTGGCTACTGAATGGCAAAAGGTGCTGGATAAAGCCAGCAATAGTTGGGAGCTGGCCAGGATCGAGCAGCTGCGTCACCAGTTAATGGAACGATTGGAGAGCATGCTCAAGCTGTTGCAGCAGTTGCAACCTTTGCTTGAAGCGTTGGGGCTGGATCCGGGGCGGCTGGTTGATCTCTCCAGTGGCCAGCTCTGTGCCCAAGATCTGGCCCAGTTCCAAAAGTGGGCAAGCTATCTGGCAAACGACAAGGGGCTGCATGCGTTATGCGACTTGCTCGGCAAGATCCGGCAGATTGAACTCTCCGAAAAGATTGAGCGGGTGAAGGTCAACCACGTTCTGGATCTCTGTCTGCCCGATATCAACTCCCGAGAGGAGATAGTGGGTATTCGGTTGGGGCGAGATCTGGAGCATGTATTACCCAGCGAGAAAGCCCTGTTGGCTGATGACGAGACCGCATTGCTGTTTGATTTGAAGTTCGTCGAGTCACGACTGATGAGCTTTGATATGGCTGGTATACAGACTCAACATCAGCATGTTGAAAGGGAAGAGGAGAGGCAGGTCAACGAAGAGGAGAAGCGCGGCCCCATGATCCTCTGCGTTGATACCAGTAGCTCGATGAGCGGTGCGCCCGAGACGATCGCCAAAGCCATGACGCTATTTCTGGCAACCAAAGCGAGAGAGGAGCAACGTCCCTGTTACCTGATTAACTTCTCTACGGGTATCAAGACGTTGGAGTTGAGTGGAGAATGGGGCCTTGCGTCGATAATCGACTTTCTGAAAATGTCGTTTCATGGCGGTACTGATGCGACACCAGCCCTTGGCCATGCGTTGAAAACCATGGCCGCAGAGACATACCAAAAGGCTGACCTGCTGATGATTTCTGACTTCATCATGGCGGATCTGCCACCGGCGACCCTGGCAAATATCGAGCAACAGCGTGGTAAGGGTAACCGCTTTTACTCTCTGGTGGTCGGCTCTGCCTATATGGTTCAGCGGCTAAAGAGTCTCTTTGATCATGAGTGGGTATATAACCCGACGACGAGTACCATTCATGAGTTGATCGGCTTTCAGCAAAAAATTGACAACCAGTTTGAGGCATCCCCGTTATGAAGGCCTTGCCGAAATTTCAAGAAGAGTACAGCGCCAAGATCCCGGCCCTGACCCTGCTGACCCAGTTGGGCTGGACTTTCCTCTCCCCTGAACAGGCGTTGGCGGCGCGGGATGGCAAGGCCGATCAGGTAGTGCTGCGTCAACAGCTACGCAGCGTATTGGCCGATCGCACCTTTGTGTTTGCGGGCAAGACCTATCCGCTTTCCCCTAAGTCAGTGGACAATCTGGTGAGCGAGCTGTGTAGTCCGGCCCTGAATGAAGGGTTGCAGGCGGCCAACGAGCGGCTCTATAACCACCTGCTCTATGGCATGTCCGTCACCGAGTTTGTTGATGGCAAGAAGGTGAGCCCCACCATCCCCCTGATTGACTGGCACAATCCGCACAATAACCGCTTTACCTTTACCGAAGAGTTTCGGGTCACCCGCGCAGGGGGCATCGAGTCGCGTCGCCCGGATATCGTCTGTTTCGTCAATGGCTTGCCCTTAGTGGTGATCGAGGCCAAGCGCCCGGATGGCAACGCCAAAAAAGGGCCGACCATCAACGAGGGGATCTCCCAGAGCCTGCGCAACCAGCGCCCGGACGAGATCCCGCTGCTGTTTGCCTACAGCCAGTTACTGCTCTCCATTAATGGCATCGAAGGGCGATATGGCACCTGCGGTACGCCGGAGAAGTTCTGGGCCGCCTGGCGTGAGGAGGACATCGGTGATGGCGAGATGACGGCCATCAAGAATCAGCCGCTCTCATCCGAACAACGCTCTGCCCTGTTTAGCCACCGGCCCGCCGCCGACCTGAACTGGTATCAGTCTCTGGTTGCGGCGGGCGAACTGGCCGTCAGCGATCAGGATCGGCTGCTCATCAGCCTGCTTTCCCCGGAGCGGCTGCTGGAGATGACCCGGCTGTTCACCCTGTTTGACAAGAAGGCGGGCAAGATAGTCGCCCGCTACCAGCAGGTGTTTGGCATCAAGCGGTTGATCGAGCGTATCAACCAGAAACGCCCAGATGGCGGGAGAGAAGGTGGGGTGATCTGGCACACCACCGGCTCGGGCAAGTCGTTCACCATGGTGTTCCTTAGCAAGGCGCTGATCCTGCATGACAGTTTGAAACAGTGCCGCCTGCTGGTGGTGACCGACCGGGTGGATCTGGAGAGCCAGCTCAGCAAGACCTTCGCCTCCAGCGGCGAACTTGCGGGCAAGAAAGATAAAGAAGCGGCCATGGCTACCTCGGGCAAGCGGCTGGCCGAGCAGATCGGTAAGGGCAGCGAGCGGATCATCTTCTCGCTTATTCAGAAGTTCAACTCAGCGACCAAGTTGCCGGAGTGCATCAACAAGAGCCCGGATCTCATCGTGCTGATCGATGAGGGCCACCGCAGCCAGGGGGGCGAGAACCATGTCCGCATGAAGCTGGCATTGCCCAACGCCGCGTTTGTGGCTTTTACCGGCACGCCGCTTCTCAAGGATGACAAGACCACCAATAAGTTTGGCCCCATCGTCCATGCCTACACCATGCAGCGGGCGGTCGAGGACAAGACGGTGACGCCGTTGCTCTACGAGGAGCGCATTCCCGATCTGGAGGTCAACGAGCGGGCTATCGACAGCTGGTTTGAGCGCATAACCCAGGGGTTAAACGAGCAGCAGCAGACCGATCTGAAACGCAAATTTGCCCGCAAGGGCGAGATCTACAGCGCGGAAGATCGCATCAAGCTGATTGCGTTCGATATCGCCAGTCACTTTTCAAACCACATTGTCGAGGGGCTCAAGGGCCAGCTGGCCTGCGATAGCAAAGCCTCGGCGGTGCTCTATAAAAAGTACCTCGACGAGGCGGGGCTGTTCGAGTCGGCGGTGGTGATGAGTCCGCCCGACAGCCGGGAAGGCAACACCGAGGTCGATGAATCGACCACACCGCTGGTCACTCAGTGGTGGAAGGAGAATGTCGGCACTCAGGATGAGCAGGTATATTCCAAAGCGCTTATCGAACGCTTTGCTGATGAGAATGATCCCCTCAAGTTGCTGATCGTGGTAGACAAGCTGTTGACTGGCTTCGATGAGCCAAAGAACACAGTGCTCTATATCGACAAGCCACTCAAAGAGCACAACCTGATCCAGGCGATTGCGCGGGTCAACCGGCTGCACCCGAAGAAGCAGTTCGGTCTGCTTATCGACTATCGCGGCATCTTATCCGAGCTGGATACCACTATCGGCAAGTATCAGGATCTCGCTTCCCGCACCCAGGGCGGCTATGACGTTGACGACCTCAAAGGCCTCTACAACCAGATGGGCACCGAATATAAGCGGCTGCCTCAGCTCTACCAGACCCTGTGGAACATTTTCGCCGGGGTGAAGAACAAGCAGGATATCGAGCAACTGCGTCAAGTGCTGGTGCCCAAGATGGAGGAACTGGACGGCGAACTGGTGGATGTGAACCTCAAGGTGCGAGAAGACTTCTACGAGGCTCTCACGGCGTTTGCCAGTTGCCTGAAAGTGGCGTTGCAGTCGGCCTCTTTTTTCGAGGACAGCGCCTTTAGCGAGGCGGATCGTCGCCACTACAAAGAGACGGTGAAACAGCTCTCCAGCCTGCGCCAACTGGTGCAACAGGATGCAGGTGAGAAGATTGACTACGACGAATATGCCGAGCAGGTGAAGAAGCTGCTGGATAAGCATGTGGTCGGTGTAGAGGTCAAAGAGCCGGGTGGCTTCTATGAAGTCGGCAAGATGGGCCAAAAACAGCCAGAAGAGTGGAACGAGAACAAGACCCGTAACGAGACCGACATCATCAAGACTCGCGTCACCCGCATGATCGAGCAGGAGCTACGCGACGACCCCTACGCTCAGGAAGCCTTCTCCAAGTTACTGCGCCAGGCCATCGAGGAAGCTGAGAAGCTGTTCGAGCACCCGCTCAAGCAGTACATGCTGTTTCGGGAGTTCGAAGAGCAGGTGCAGGAGCGGCGTCTGAGTGACATTCCTGACGCCTTTGCCGGGCATCGTCACGCGCAGGCCTACTTTGGGGTGTTCAAAAAGGTACTGCCGGAGGTGTTCGCCATTACCGACAGCCAGGTACAGGAGAAGTGGATAAAGCTGGCCTTTGAGATCGATACGGTCGTGGATGCATCGGTGGCCGAGCACTCCATCAACCCGCAGAACATCGAGGCGGGTATTCGCAAGCAGTTGCTGCCGCGTATGTTCCAGGAGTGCAAAGCAATCGGCAGTGGTATGGAGCAGGCCAAGAAGATTGTCGAGATGGTGGTGCAGATCACCCGAGTCGGCTTGAGCGGAGTCTGATCAGATGAATGTGCCTATTCGGGTCAAGGGCGATGCTCAGCCCCAGGCTCCAGCTCCATCCTTTAGCTTTCGCTACGGCGATGAGCGGATCGCCTTCGAGCGGGTGCAAC
This sequence comes from Aeromonas sp. ASNIH7, assembly GCF_002903485.1. Lineage (NCBI taxonomy): Bacteria > Pseudomonadati > Pseudomonadota > Gammaproteobacteria > Aeromonadales > Aeromonadaceae > Aeromonas > Aeromonas sp. ASNIH7. Next base: position 113,300 of record NZ_CP026226.1, on the reverse strand, counting down.
GGAGACAGGCTAGCGGCAAGGTGCTTATCAAGGTGCATCCCGATTGCCGCGTCGTGGTCTCGGCCCCGCGTGAGACGGCTGATGATGCGGTTCTCGCAGCGGTAAAGCAGCGCGGACGCTGGATCTACGAACAGTTACGCGACTTTCGCCAGCAGTTGGAGCACGTCACCCCACGCCAGTACATCAGCGGTGAGAGCCACTATTACCTCGGCAAACAGTACCTGCTCAAGGTGATCAAAGCCCCTGATTCGGTGCAGGGGGTCAAGATGTTGCGTGGCAAGCTGGAGGTATCGGTCAGGAGCCTAGTCACTGATAGCGCAAAGAGAGCCGAGAAAGTCCAGGCACTGCTCGCTGACTGGTACAAGGCTCGTGCCAGGGAGGTGTTTGCCAGACGACTCAATGCCATGCTCGATCAGGCCATCTGGGTCACCGAGCGTCCGCCCCTGCGCATCCTGACCATGCAGACCCAGTGGGGCAGTTGTTCCCCCAATGGCCGGATCACGCTTAACCCGCATCTGGTCAAAGCGCCCCGCGAGTGTATCGATTACGTGATCCTGCACGAGCTCTGCCATATTGCTGAGCACAATCACAGCGAGCACTTTTACCGGCTGATGGGTCAGGTGATGCCCGGTTGGGAAAAGACCAAAGCGAAGCTGGATGGCATGGCTAACCGCTTGTTGACGTGAGTTATCCGCTCGTCAGTCACCCACAGCCCGGCAGGCCACCCTTGCCGGGCTGAATTTTTTGTTATGGATGCATTGATTACTCTTCGCATGGAGCCTTTTGTAGCCAAAAACGGACATTTTTTCTGAGCGGAATCATCAATCGCTTCAGAATAATGTTCTATATCCGCCATCCTCTTATGTCAAAAAAGGAATAAAAAACATTTACTTATTATTTATAAAAATAAATATTCGTGATTATGTATGCTTATGTGATTTTTTATAACTATATGTTTTTTAAGGTGAAAAATGAAATTGTGTTGAGTGTGGCATTTTTGCCATGATAGCGTCGATAGTTATTATTTATAAAAATAAATAAGTTAAAACAATGGCTTACGCTCGCTCTTGCGGTTGACGATCCCCTACCCAGTTACTAGGTTGTATGCAGGTCAGGTAGGAGTAGTCATGCAGCAAAAAACGGTTCAGCAGCCCATCGTCACCGATGCGGAGATCGCAAAAACAGAACGGTACAACCGCAGTATCCAGGCTCGGGGGTATCGGCCCTGGGTCACGGTGCGGCAGTCCCATACCTATGGTCAGGGGCAGATTGTGTATAGTCACAAAACTCGGCGTGAGCATCATCTGCTGAGTCGTGGCGAGAGGGCACCATTTTTCTATTTCGAACGCGATCCAACTGTTATCGACATTCTCGAACAGTATCCGTTACCACTGCATGAAACGCTCAAAATTGCGGCATCTCTGCACATTGTCCATCCTGGTAATTACATCGATCGAGTTAATTATGGGGGCCGTATCCCTGCCAAAACTATGACTCAGGATTTTGTCGTGCTGAGGCAATCCGATAGTGGTAAAGCACGATTGACAGCATACAGCTTTAAATATTCTGATGCACTGGATCCTGCGATCACAAGTCCCCGAGTCGTTAATCGAACACGAGCAAAAGAGAAAATTGCCCTTGAGTATTGGCGCACTCAAAATATTGATCATGTGTTGTTAACGGAAAAAAGCTTCAATAAAACACATATATATAATCTGGAATTTCTACGTGAGTGCTTTGATATGCCTGAGTATATTCAGGTATCTGAGACCATATACCTCATTGTATTGGGACGTATCAAACATCACCTGATTGCCCATCCCTCAAATACGTTGTTAGTGTTGATCCAGCAGGTGGCCAAGGAGTTGAATATTTCTGACGTGCAGGTGAAATGTGTATTTCAATATGCAGTTTACCATGGTGTTATAATCGTTGATCTTACGCAACGTTTAGAGTTGTATAGGCCTGTGCCATTCAACGAGGTGGTTCATGCGAGTTAACCAGAAACTGATCACTAATACAAATGGTGGTTCAGAGTTTCTGATTGTCTCTATTTGTTATGACATGGGGTTGTTAGCTGTAAGTGAATTATTGGATGGGCCACCAAAACGGCCGATCAATCTATTAATAGAGAACGTCGAGTCTAATATTGAAAGTGGTGAGTGGACTCTGGCTGAACATCAATTTCCACAAGTTTTGTTTTTCTCTGATAGTGAGCTAGAACCTCAATGGATCAAGATTCGCAATGAGAGACTGGCTGTAATTAGTCCGCTGCTTAGTCAGCCTGAATTGTTACATTGCTATTTATATGGTGATGCAAGTGGTATATTGAAAACGTTGATTGAAAATTCCGGTCGAAGTAGGAAATACATTTGTGCTCAATTGAACAGTTATTTCATTTTTGGTTCATTTCCAAATTCATTGCTCCCACACTATTTTAATTGTGGCAGCAACTTTCAACTGCCAGATGTGCCCTTAGGTCAGAGAGCAACCAAGAGCGGCCCAATTACGCGATATGGTACACCATATCGTGGCATTACACGGCGAGATATTATACAGATTGAGCGCTTTTCAAAATCTATTAAATCTGGCTCGGAAGTGAGGTTGTCAGAGCTATACTTTGACTATTGTTTGAAATATGAGTGTGTCAATGTTTTACCGAAGGGTGTTGAGGATTGTGACATAGCAGAACCAATTAAAATGTTACTTCATAGGGAAGATTTAATATCACCAAGAATATTTAAATATCATCTAAAAAAATTCGTCAGTAATCTCACGTTCCTGAAAAAACGAGTAGGCAGTATTAATTATTCTCGTGACCATGCAGGAAAGCCTGGTCTTGCCCGTGCGGGCCTGAGGGGGCCAACGTCACGATATGAAATAGACAGTACTATTGCCGATGTTTACATCCGTTACCCGTACAGTAACGATGAACTACTGAGTACTGGAAGACCGGTTATATATTTTGTCGTTGATACCGCCAGCAGTATGATTGTTGGATTGCATGTCGGTTTCGACTCGCCTTGTTGGCATGGAGCAAGTCAGGCTCTATTCAATGCGATGAGCAGTAAGCAAGCGTTTTGTAGGCAGTATGGTGTGGAGATCGAAGAGGCTGACTGGCCCTGCAATTTACCATGTCGTGAATTAACGTTCGACCGGGGCTCTGAGAATACTGATACCAATATTTGCAGCCTGCTGCGCGGACTCATTGGTATCACAGTCGGTAATTTTAATGCCTATCATCGCGGGGATATGAAAGGCCAAGTGGAGAAAACTTTCGACATTATTCAGACTCTAGCGATCCCGTTCGAGGCAGGCAAGGTGGTTAAGTATCCACATAAGGAGGATCAGCACGCATCTCGTCGCCCCCTGCTGACGTATGAACAGTTCATGTATCGACTCATTAATATCATTATCTATTCAAATAATCATCGTCAGCGCGTGACCTCGCACAACCTAGAAATGTCACGTGATGGGGTTGGTTTTACTCCTCGTGATGTATGGAACTGGGGTCTGAAAAATTCAGTGATGGTGAGGCCTGTTCCCATAGACCGCCTGCGATTTGCGCTGTTGCCAGAGGATGAGGCTACGGTGCGTGCTGAGGGGATATTTTTTCGAGGCCTTTACTATAGCAGTAATGAAATTGTTCGAATGCAGTGGCTGGATCAGGCGAAAAATCTCGGACGTTTCAAAATCAGAGTCAGGTACATAGATACATGTACTAATTCATGTACAGGATCTTTAGCTACAACCAATTGAAATAGATAGAAAAAAGGCTTCGTTTGTGATCTGATTTAATCGCAAAAAAAAACCGACACGCCCGAAGCCATGACTATTATCAATGCAACCCAGTACCTCAAGCAACTTCTTAGCTCTTCTGAACTCAACCGGATCGGTAAATTTACCGGTTTTTGTCAGCGACTCCGGGATATCCAGCCTGCGAGACTACTCCCGGCTCTGCTCTCAGGGCTTGGTTGCGACAAGGTGGATGGTATTGCTGGTTTGCATCGCCATTTCAATGCGTTGCAGCTCCATGATACTGACCAAATAGCGTATAAACCCTTTCACAACCAGTTACGCAAGCAGGGTTTTCCCTTGTTCATGCGCGCACTGGTTGAACGAGCCATCGCCTTACGCCTCAAGGAGTGTCTACCGGACGCCCACGGACTGGCAGGCTTTGAGCAGGTACTGCTGCAGGACGGGTCGTCATTCGCGTTACATCCGCAATTGGCAGAACATTTCCCGGGCCGATTCAATAAGCACAGCCCCGCTGCGGTAGAGTGTCATATGACCATGTCCTTGCTGGACCAGTCGCCGATATCGATGAGTATCACGGCGGATACCGAATCGGAGCGCAAGCATCTTCCGGCCGCAAATTCGTTAAATAACAAACTGTTATTGGCGGATGCCGGTTACATCAGCCGCGAGTACTTTGCTGATGTGACCAAAGCCAAAGGAAGCTATCTGGTCAGAGGGAGTCAAAATCTCAATCCCAAAGTACAGGCAGCTTACCGACAGGACGGCAGGGAAATGCCCAAGTTACTCGGAAAAAAGCTCAAGGATATCGATCGGAGAAGCTGCAGAGCCGAGGTTCTGGATCTGGATGTGAGTTCGGGAAAGTATAAATATCGACTCATAAGACGTTGGTTTGCAGAGGAAAAACGGTTCTGTATATGGATGACCAATCTTCCGCGTGAGCGATGGCCAGCCGAGAAGGTGATGGCATTGTATCGTTGCCGTTGGCAGATCGAACTGTTGTTCAAAGAGCTGAAATCACATAACCGGTTGAAGGCGTTCGCGACACGACAAAAAGCGATAGCGGAAGGCTTGATCTGGGCTAGTTTGCTGGCCTTGCTGGTCAAACGTCGGCTGGCGCTGACGCTGATTGGCAGCGCGGAGTTATCGATGTTGAAGATTGCCAAAAACAGCGCGCTTTGGTTAATGCCGATATTGGCGAGCATCATCCATGGTGCGTGGCAGGAAATAACAGAGAAGTTGGAGTGGGCAATGGTGTATTTATCCAAAAACGGCAAAAAGAGTAGGCAGAGAAAATCCAAGCAAAACAACACGTTAGACGGTATTATTAATTCGCTTGCCGCTTAAGGTTCTGTACATGTGTACTAATTATCTTTGGTTTAAAACTGAGGAGAGTGATGAGGTCTATCAGGTTGAGCTGACAGATCGCAGTGAGGCATATCGGAATCAGGTTTGGGCAAATGTCATGCATCGCCTGTATATTGTTAAACAACAATTGGCTGCGTTGGATGAGAAGAGATTCAATGCTCGCGCAGTGTTAGAAATGGACTTTCGCGAATGTGATGAGGTAATTCGAAAAACTAATCGTGGACTGAAAAAATCCACTGCAAAAAATATACAGTCAGGAATGAAAAGCCATAAACAGGTCGAAGGGAACTTGCAACGTCATCATGAGGAAATGGCTATTGCTGCTGATTTAAGAAATCCATGTCAGCCAGATAATTATATTAAAAAAACACCCAGTCAGAACCTTGCTGATCCGACAATATTTACAGTTCAGGAGAAATAGTCATGGCCGCACCTCAATATTACCCACATCCCAATTCAAAATATCGGGGAAACCCCTATATCGAGGGGCTTGGCTTGCCGCTCTCAACGGCACAATTTTATGCGAACTGTGAGATCCCTTTTCAGTGTGATCTGGATCTTACAGGGGTGGATGAATCGCTGCATTCATATTTTATCCGCACTGCCATAGATCAACTGGCGGACGTGTATACCTCCCCAGATGAGGCGTACCGTTTATATGACCAGATACGACGGATGATCGAGGCTGGGTATGCTCGACGCAATCCAATTGGGGCCGATGTACGCCGGATATTAGCTGCGATTGATCGTGACAAGGCCGAGCCATGGAAAGCTTCACATGTATTGGAACTAGAATTGTCAGTTCAGTATAGCCTGTTACTGCTAGGGCTCAGTGGACGTGGGAAGAGCACGATGGTTAGGCAAATTTGCCAACAGATACCACAAACGATAGATCATGATCGCTATACGGACATGCATGGTCACGAAATTATTGTGAGTCGAGTGCAGGTGACCTATTTGTACATTGAAATTCATGATCGCCGTGGCCAAAAAGCACTTTTGCTGAACTTGTTAGAATCACTCGACGCTGTCACTGGTGAGAGTTATAGCCATACCCATAGAAACCGCTCTGTTAATGAGTTGATTTCGGTAGTGCAAAAATCGTTTATCGGCCATGGGGTTGGTTTGCTGATCCTTGATGAAGCGCAGAACCTGGCCAGGTCTGCCAAGAATGAAGTGATCAGTAACAACGAGAAAACGACCATGAAATTTTTAGAGGAACTATTAAATCGAGTGGGGATCCCGTTGATGTTTGTCGGAACATTGGCCACGATGAAATTGTTTGATAGCGAAATGACGCTAACCCGCCGAGCAACTAAAAATGGATTTATGCAGTTGGTGAGCTGCGATATACATAGCTCATTTTGGCTGCGTTTTATCCGCCTGATATGTCAAACCAGATTTCTGAAAAACCAGAAAACATCAGAGGATGTATTACGCCAACATATACATTATTTGAGTGCCGGTATCCCGGCTATTGCAACCAGTCTAGTTCGCGCCACGCTATCATATCTAACCCTGCTGAAACCAACAGATCAAGATCTCTCGATCGCTGCATTGGACTTATGTTTCAATCGCGAATTTAAAATCCTCCAGCCTGCGTTGAGTGCTCTGCGTAAGGGTGATTACTACCAATTTGAGGACCTATCGCCGATGTTACTGCTCGAATCAGTGGGAAATAGTCAGGTTGTTGATGGAGACACATATTCAGCAGAGGGAGAAATCCTGCTGCAAGGTGAGGTTAAAATCACCAAAAAGCTGCCAAAAACAGAGGAAAAGAAGCTAAAAACTTTAGAGCAATTATCCCCGGATTCATTGCTGGGGCAACTCGGTTACTCTGTAGATAAGGGGCCGTGCAAATGATCCTCCATCGGTTGGAGTTGCTACCTGGTGAGCATTTAGGGGCGGTAGTTGGCCGGATGCATGTGCTGAGCACGCACGGGACGTTTACTGCAACGGCCCAGATGCTGGGGCTGAGCAGCCCACAAATCCGTCCCCATCGTTTATGTCATCCCGACGATCCTGTCCTCGATACCCAATTTCGGGCCCGACACGTTCAACGCACGTGGCAGGATCACTCTGTCGGCAATTATTTAGCTTCTTTTTTGACTCCGGATGAGCAGAGGATAGTGGCATCAGCACTGGTGGGCCGTTCCCAGCTTCGGTTACGGGTGACTGGCCTGCACAATGTACAACACCAATATTGGCGCTGGTGCGCAGACTGTATTGCCGAGGATTATGAGCTCCATGGTATGCCCTACTACCACCGAGATCATCAACTGCCAGGAGTGTTCCATTGTCATCGGCATCAACGCGGTTTGTCTGGTCACTGCGCAGGCTGTGGTTTTTCTGCCAAATTGTTGTCGGAACAACTGATCCCACCCTACGATAGCCTCTGCCCCCATTGTGGACACTGGATGGGGGGATACGATGGTCATTTTACCGAGCGGATGCACGAGATCGAGTTGGCATCGCTGGCATTGGCCCAGTCCGCGAGTGCTCTCACCCTGTGTGCGCTAACTCAGCTGGTGACTGATTCGATGGGCATCTCGGGCGAGGCGATGCGCACGGTCAAAAGTATCAAAACGATCAATGCGTGGTTTCAGCAGATGGACTCGCAATGTGATCCCCTGGCACTTACTGCGTATTTCACCAATAGTGGGGGGCCAGGTCAGGTATGGCAATTACCCCCACAGCTGCGCAATGCACGGGGCTACCATGAGAAGTCAGCCCGAGATCCGTTGCACCCTCTGGCCCATCTAATGATGTTGCAGCATGCAGGCGTCGATCTGGTGGAGCTCTTGGGATCTGAGGGGTGATCGGTGTTGACCTCGGTGATCCCCACCTATATTCCTGGCGAGTCGGCCTACAGCTGGGTCAGCCAGTATTTTGTTCATTCGGCATACAGTGATCGAAACCATTTTTGTAACCAGCTATTCCACTGTCCTGCTGTTCGGTTGCATCCGGCATTACCAGGCCATATTGAGGCGGCTGCCCAGGCGGCGGGGGTGGATCCGCAATACCTGCTGCACCATGGCACGGGTTTCCCGCTTTATGCCCTTACGTTGAGAGACAAGCTGCAAGTCGACAACCTGGCATCTGCGATGTTGGGTGAAGGGAAGGGGCTGATGGCCCTGTCAGGACAAGCGGCCAGCAAGCTGGCTTTTGGCGGTGTCTGCCTGAAATGGTGTTCCGCCTGCTTGCGAGAGGATGAACAGGCCGTAGGATGTGGATATTGGCATACGGCGCATCAACTGTACGGGGTCACGGCCTGTGCCAAGCATGAGCTACGATTGCAAACCCTGGCGGCCAGTGCGGGAGGTATTGATCGGCGACTGCTAATACCGGATCCCGAGATACCCTGTGAACCATCGCGACCATCCGAACAGGAACTCTATCTCTCTACATTTATCACTGCTCTGCATCGGTATCTGTGCGTCCAGTCGCCAACGGAGTCGCTAGCGGAGCTGTACCAGCGATGGCTCGGGCAACAGGGCTATCTGACGGCCAGAGGCCATCTGCGTAGCCAGCCCCTGTTGCAGGCCATGACGGAGTTCTGGCAGGGGTTGTTTGCCGATATAATGCCAACAGTGCCACCGGGGCTGGCCAACTATCGATACGTCTCGGGGCTGGTGCACGGCAACCGCAATCACCACTACCTAAAGCATGCGATGTTGATGGCGTTTGTAAGCCGTAGCCCAGCGGAATTTTTTTCTATCAGTAGCCCACCTACGGTGCAGATACAATCCACTATGCCTAGCGACGGACAGCTATCAGAAACAGCAATACTGACATTGTTGGTGAAGCGAGTTCCCATGCGACAGATTGCCTGCCAGACCGGATACAGCATCGGCTATATCAAACAACTCGCCCTGAGACACAATCAACCGGTTGATCACCGTGCCAAGCGCATTACAGCTGAAGTTGAGCGGGGAATATGGCGTCAGGCGTTCATGGGGGGATCACGGCAGCAGATCGCGCACAGTCATGGCGTTTCTGTCGGGGCGGTCGAAGCCATTATTCAGAGCCACCAAGGGCTGTCTGACTGGCGACGGCATTTGAGAAGGGTTAACCGTCTCCGTGAGCACCGTGTAACGGTGGCTGCATATTTGGCAAAACATGCTGATGCTAGTCGAGGCTTTGTCGAGCAGGTGTGCAGAACGGCTTTCACCTGGCTCTATAAACATGATCGTGCCTGGTTGTATCAACAGTTACCTGCCGCCAAGCGAGCAGTTCACCATCCCAGTGTGGATTGGGAAGAACGGGATAGGAAACTGGCTGAGCAACTGGGGCTGCTGGCCGAGCAGGCAAGCTCTCTATCTGCATTGGAACGGGCAGTCGATAGGCCAGACTGCCTGAGGAAATACAAAACACGTCTACCGCTCAGTTACGCATTGGCTGTGCGGCTGGTTGCGGCGTATGCCGCTCAACATCCTATGCCCTGATGCTCGCCGTCGATACCTATACAGGTTCTGATATCAGGCATCACAACGAGGAGTATTGCCATGAAGGTCGAAGCCATCGTTCCTACCACACAGGTCGTCGATATTTTGTGCGATGTCTGTGGTGCTAGTACTACTAAATCGCTCGGTACGCAGGAATTCGGCACGCTGGAAGCTTGCTGGGATTATGGTTCGCAGCACGATGGTGAACGATATCAGGTACACCTATGTGAAGGCTGCTTTTTTGGGGCGCTGGCCAACCTGAGACAGGAGCATCGGTTGATGAATATGTTTTCGGATGATTATCAACCCGCAGACCCTGATCAATTTGGGAAAATTGAAGGCAATCGAGAGCTTATCTAACCACGATTTGAGTGGTTGTGTTGATCGGCTCATCAAGTGAGTCGATTGGTCGAGGTCATCGGCTCATCAAGTGAGTCGGTTGATCGAGGTGATCGGCTCATCAAGTGAGCCGATTGGTCGAGGTGATCGGCTCATCAAATGAGCCGATTGGTCGGGGTGATCGGCTCACCAAATGAGCCTATTGTTGGTGCTTTATGGTCACGTATGAACTGTTAATCAACAGGGGATGCCATGCCTAATCCGACCGACAAGATCGATAACTGCCTGCGCTCCCATAGGCGTAGTAATCACATCGGCCGGTTTTTCACCACCTAATCCCCACGCAGAGCGGGTGAGCCATCTCATCGTTTTAGCAGTATCTCCCCGGTGTAGGGATATGGCTGCGTCCACTGCTAAGGCTGCCCAGTAAACGCGATCTCCCTGAGCTGTCGATAAGCGATTGCCCCGTTTGATTTGGCGATTCAGTGTGTCTCGGCTAATGCCAATCATCTGGCAAATTGTTCGGGTATTAGACCCCAATAGCTTGCTCAGTTTGACGACGATCTCAGGAGATACACCAGACACTATGTGCTGATGGGCGGCTAGCCAGTTACGTGGTAGACCGAGCGACTCCAGAACAGATAGATTGCTGGTTGGGGGAGATTGCTCTACATGAGTCATTATGAGTCTGCGCCTCCGTATGGGGGTGTTGATGGCAGCCCAATGCGAATCATCACTCAGGAGTTCATTGGGTCATCATCTAGTTTGGGGCATTTCGCAAGCCGTTGGCTACAAAATTGACATCATGATGTAATTATATAAATCAATACTTTAAGTTGGCCAACCCCGATTGGCTCAGTTATCGTTCAACACAAGTGTGCACCAATCAGTTGATGGTATCCATATGGCAGCCATCGTGCGCTCAATCTGTTCCCTTTCTGGCGACTATTGCTGCGAATAGAATCAGTCTATGCGCGGCCCTACAACCTATAAACATTCAATCCTCCAGAGCTGCCATGGCCCCAGGGGTAGAGAGGCCGCACAGGCGTGTGCCAACCTATGAGAGGTGTCATCTGATGACGAAAGTTTTCGTCTAGTTTCCGCTTTGCCGCCTGGCATCTCGCCCGAGCAGGACTATCGTCTGCCGGTGGCGAGTGGGTCATTGCGCTAAACCGATCAAAATGCCCGCTTGGCGGCCTTTCTTGTGGCAAACCAGAGCGGCCACCTCGCTGAGTCAAACTCACCAGCGATTTGTCTTAAACTTTCATCCCGATCAGGCCCTACCGAGCTTCGACAGAGGGTGTAAAAGTGGCGCTACATTACTATTTGGCTGCAAAGCGACCATTTTGCTAAGCGAACTCTGCCATTCAACATAATGGGCATTATGTGCGATTCATTCAGGGGCTCTATATCCTGCGCCAGTTAAAACTGGGGTAGCTTTGCAGAAGTTGCCGGCGAAAATCGTACTAGCCAAAGTCGATTTCATTTTGTTTGATTATAGGGGTGAGCATTAACGTCAAAAAATGAGGTGGTGGGAATGATTTGTCTGAGTAAGCTCGCTGTTTACGAACGATCTAATATAGCCCGAGATCCGACGACTCCTTCGGAGGTGTTGGTTGCATTGACGAGTGATGAAGAGTCGTTGGTTCGCTACTATCTGGCTCTCAATCCCGCGACTCCTATCGAGGTGATGATTGAGCTGGCGGGTGACGATGATGACGACGTTAGCCGGATTGCATCTAGTAACCCAGCTCTCCCGCCCAATACGTTTATGGCACTCGCAGAACACACAAATGTAGTGACTCGCGTCACTGTGGCCAGAAACCGATCAGCTCCGCCTGAGGTGTTAGCAATGCTGGCGTGTGATAGGGATAAGCATGTTCGCCGTGGTGTCAGCTGCAATCCAATTACACCGATATCTGTGTTGGAGATGCTGGCCTATGACGCAGAGGAGGACGTTCGAGCGGGCGTGGCCTGCAATCCTACAACGCCACCTGATTTGCTTGATCGGGTTCTGAGCCTGATGAGCCCTGATGAAGTGCAGATCTTGATGGCTGCGGCAAGCAATCCTTCCATGTTGCCAGACACTGTGAGCAGGCTGGCGTCTGATGAGAGACCTCTAATCCGTATGGCGGCAGCGGGCAACCCCATACTGCCTGTTAATCAGATGGTCGAACTGGCTTGTGATGAGGATAAACATGTTCGCGAAGCTCTCCTCAATAACCCGGCCTTACCAACTCAGGTTCTGCTCAAACTGGCAAGTGATGAGGATAAATATGTCCGACGAACCTTAACTGAGCATCCGTCTTTGCCTGCTGAGGTGCTACTCCAACTAGCCTTAAATGAGGGGGAGGAAGCGTGTTACGCCCTAACACTACCCAATGTGCTACTTAAACTGGCCTGTGATGAGGATAACGATGTAAAAAAGGCCCTTATTATGGATCCACTCTTAACTGCTACGGTTCGGAACGAACTGTCCAGCGACGAGATGCCCTATATTGGAGATAGGAGCGTTCGCATGTCTTTAATCAACCACCCTGCAATACCCCCACAATTGTTACTATTGTTAGCTTTGATAGATAAAGACTCTGAGGTTAGAGAGGCTGCCAGGTCCTTAGCCCAGGCAAAACCAAATATTTTCTGGCAAAATGAAGTAAAAATAATGATGTCAAAAAATGTGATACACGAAGCACTGCTTTTTGCGAAAACTTCAACCTTTAAAACCATTTTTAACAGCCTGTTTATCGCTAAAAATGTGATTCACAGTGTGTGTCATCTATTGAGATCTAATCTTCATCAAGATTCTAATGGTGTTTATTGAAATCATTCAACTGTGTTAAATAATAAAACATGAGCATTTTCTGGATAATGCGTAGTTATCTGGTAAATAGAATGGCGGCTGTTTGTGCGTTCTTGAACTTTTTTCGCTGTGAAATTTATTACTTAAAGGAGCTAAAATGTTGAAACCTTATGTGCTTCACACAATTTTAAAGGATGCGGCAAAAAAAAGTACACTAGTTAGTCTAAGCACAATAGTACAGAGTGTATTCGTTATGGAGTGCAACCTTCCTCCTTATATTGAGATAAAAATAAATGATGAGACTAAGCTTACTCAGTTCCGCCAAGAGCTTAGTGCCGAGCTATGTGCGCTATACCATATCGATATTGCTGCCAATCGATTGCCACTCAGTGCTTTGTTCGTTGGTGAGAAATCACAACAGCCTGGACCACTGCTCCGGAAACTTATGGAATCAACTTATGGATTAGAGTTTGCATCTAACGCTGAGTGGTGTGCCCATTGGCGTGACATAGTCAACTCAATCTATGAACATTACCAAAAGGATTTCATGACCATCTTGTGACGGAAGTCACGTATATTGGTCGCACTCCATTAATATTTCACTACGATCTAACAACTCTTTTATAGCGCAGCGTAATACAAAGATATTAATATGTAACCATCAGGCCGATTTACGGTGCTGCCGAGTGTCAAATATATTCAAGGAGCTTGCAGGTGAACATAGATCTGGAACAATTAGAGCTAGATGCCGACTTAGGGTGTATAAGTGCACAGTTTGCATTGGGAGAAATATACGAAAATGGGCCGGAAAGGAATTACGAAAAAGCCAATGATTTGTATCGCAATGCGGCCCTTAATGGATATGCGGATGCGCAGTTTCGCCTCGGTCAGATGCATGAGCTATGGCATAGCGGTATGGGGTTCTATTTTGGAAAAATGGTTATGCAGGCCGATGATATTAAGCGAGAGTACGAGCAGGCAGTGGCTTGGTACCATAAGGCCGCTGACCAAGGTCATGCCGATGCACAGTACGCTTTAGGCCGGATGTACAGTCTTGGCCAAGGGGTGAGCCAAGATGATGAGCAAGCCGTAGCTTGGTACCGCAAGGCTGCGGGTCAAGGGATTGCAGGAGCACAGTTCGAAATTGGCGAGATGTACAAACATGGCCGTGGAGGAGCACAAAGTGATGAGCAAGCAGTGGCTTGTTATCGCGAAGCGGCCACCCAGGGATATGCCAAAGCGATGTCCGCACTAGGCGAGATGTATGAACTTGGCCAAGGTGTAGCACAAGATAATGATCAAGCCATGACTTGGTATATCGAAGCAGCCAAGCGAGAAAATGCCAAAGCACAGTACCGTCTCGGCCAGATGTACAGTCTTGGTCATGGATTGAAACAAGATGCTCATGAAGCCTTGGCCTGGTTCTGCAAGGCTGCCATGCAAGGTAATGCTGATGCATTGGAAGTAATCGTTAAGATGGCAACGCAAGGTGATATTCATGCCTTTAGCGCTCTCTGCAATATAGCCAAAAATGGACATAAGGGTGCACATGAAATCATCACTGTGATGGCTGAGCAAGGCCATGCAGAGGCACAGTATGTACGCGGCATGATGTATTGGGATAATAGATCCATACAAAATAGCCGCGCACAATGGGTTTTCAATTGGCTGCTAAAAGCGGCAAGCCAAGGGCATGTGCATGCGCAATTACGACTCGCAGAAATGTATTTTAGAGGTAATGGGGTGGAAGAGAATGATGAGCAGGCCATTTTTTGGTATCGCAAAGCGGCCGAGCAAGGCAATGCCATGGCGTTTAACGCCATCGATAAGATGGTAAAACAAGGTAATACCCATGCTTTGAACATTCTTAGCGAAATGGCCAAAGCTGGGAATGATGGTGCACAAAAAATAATTATCGAGATGGCTGAACAAGGGCATATGGAGGCTCAATTTCAACTCGGCGGAATGTATGCCACTGGCCAAGGGGTTGCACTGGATTTTCAGCAGGCAGTGACCTGGTACAGCAAGGCGGCCGAGCAAGGCCATGTGGAGGCGCCGTTCCTACTTGGCTGGATGTACGACACTGGCCGAGGGGTTGCACAGGATGACAGACAAGCTGCGGCGTGGTACCACGAGGCGGCCGAACGAGGCCATGTAAAAGCTCAATTTAAGCTCGGCATGATGTACACCAATGGCCGAGGGATAGCTCAGAATCACACGCTGGCGTGGGCCTGGTACCGTAAAGCGGCCGAGCAAGGTCATGTGGAGGCGCAGTACTACCTAGCTAGGATGTACGATGAGGGCAAAGGGGTTAATAGGGATTATAAACAAGCGGTAGTCTGGTACCACAAGGCGGTAGAGCATGGGCATGCTGGTGCGCAGAACAACCTCGGCGTGATGTACGCTAATGGCCAAGGGGTGGCGCAGGACGATACCCAGGCCGTGGCTTGGTACCGTAAGGCGGCTGAGCAAGATCATGCAGAGGCGCAGTACAACCTCGCCGGGATGTACGCCAATGGCGAAGGGGTGGCGCAGGATCATGAGCAAGCTGTGGCCTGGTACAGCAAGGCAGCCAAGCAAGACCATGCTGAGGCACAGTGCGACCTAGCTAGGATGTACTCTGAGGGCCGAGGGGTAGCACAGGATGGTCAGCAGGCTGTGACCTGGTACAGCAAGGCGGCCGAGCAAGGCCATGTGGAGGCACGGTTCCTACTCGGTACTATGTACACCTATGGCCGAGGGATCGCCCAGAATGACAAGGAGGCGGCGGTCTGGTATCACAAAGCGGCCGAGCGAGCTCATGTGGAGGCACAGTTTCTACTCGGCGGAATATACGCCACGGGCCGAGGGGTTGCACAGGATGACAAACAGGCAGCGGCCTGGTACCGAAAGGCAGCCGAGAAAGGTCATGCGGAGGCGCGGTTCCTACTCGGTACGATGTACTCCTATGGCCGAGGGATAGCTCAGAATGACAAGCAGGCGGCAGCCTGGTACCGCAAGGCTGCCGAGCAAGGCCATGTGGAGGCGCAGTACCACCTTGCCAGAATGTACGATGATGGTCGAGGGGTGGTACAGAATGACAAGAAGGCTGTTGTCTGGTACCACAAGGCGTTCGAGCAAGGCAATGCCAATGCATTGGACGCCATCTATAAGATGGTAAAGCAAGGTAATACCCATGCCCTAAACGCTCTCGGGGAAATAGCCAAAAATGGGCATGATGGTGCACGGGAAATAATCATTGAGATGGCTGAGCAAGGGGCTGCCAGGGCGCAGGCAAAGCTCGGCTGGATGTACAATGAGGGTCAAGGGGTGGAGCAGGATGATGCTCTGGCCGTAGTCTGGTACCGCAAGGCGGCCGAGCAAGGGCATGCCATTGCGCAGTACAACCTCGGCATGATGTACGATGAGGGCCAAGGGGTACCACAGAACTATGCCCAGGCCGCAGCCTGGTATCGCAAGGCCGCCGAGCAAGGAGATGCTGATGCGCAGTTCAATCTTGGCGTGATGTACGACGAGGGCCAAGGGATGCCACAGGACGATGCCCAGGCCGTGGCTTGGTACCGCAAGGCCGCCGAGCAAGGAAATGCCAGTGCGCAGTATAACCTTGGAGTGTCGTACGACAATGGCCGAGGGGTGGCGCAGGACTATACCCAGGCCGTGGCTTGGTACCGCAAGGCGGCCGAGCAAGGATATGCCGATGCGCAGTATAACCTTGGTGTGTCGTACGCCAATGATCAAGGAGTGGCGCAGGACGATGCCCAGGCCTTGGCTTGGTACCGTAAGGCTGCCGAGCAAGGGTATGCCGAAGCGCAATTCAACCTAGGGGTGATGTATGACCACGGCCAAGGGGGGCCGCAGGACGTCAAACAGGCATATGCCTGGTTCTCGGTCTCTGCGGCCAGCGGTTATGGCAACAAGGCCGCTGAGTACCGCGATCGTGCTGCCAAACAATTAACACCAGCAGCACTGGCAGAGGCGCAGGCGCTGGCTGACCGTTATATTCAGCAGCACTCATCCCAGTCGTAACCGACAGGGCGATCAGCAAGAGCACTGTGCATAAGGGGCGGTTACGTTAAACGATCGCCCTTATTTGTAATTAAGTTTCACAAATGTATCACATCAAGCAGTGCTTGGTTTCCAACTTCAATGTCCTGTGTGCTCGTGAAACTGGTGGAGGATTGCTATTGAGTTTCCAACTTAATTGTCATATCGGGTATCGCTAAGGTATTGAATTTTTTGATCCGCGAGTTTCCAACTTAAATGGTCGTGATCAGGCGCCGTGAAGAGCTGACAGCCAATATGCACAAGGCCACCCCCAGGGGTGGCCTTGTTGTGTGCGGCGCCCGTGCGAACGGGCTACTCGCCCTGGCGCGCCGCCTCGATGGTGGCAATGTCAATCTTGTCCATCTGCATCATGGCCTCGAAGGCGCGTCTCGCTGCCTCGGGGTCGGGATCGCTTATCGCCTCGATGAGGACCTGAGGGGTGATCTGCCAGGAGATGCCCCACTTGTCCTGACACCAGCCGCACTCGCTCGCCTGACCGCCATGGTCGATGATGGCGTGCCAGTAGCGATCCGTCTCGGCCTGGTCCTGGGTGGCCACCTGAAACGAGAACGCCCAGTTGTGGCGGACCCCGGGCCCGCCGTTGAGGCCGAGGCAGGGGATCCCCATCACCCTGAACTCGACCGTCAGCACGTCCCCTTTCTTGCCGGCGGGATAGTCGGCCGGGGCCCGGTGTACGGCACCGACGGCGGAGTCGGGGAAGAGGCTGGCGTAAAACCGTGCCGCCTCCTCGGCATCCCCGTCATACCAGAGGCAAATCCTGTTCTTGACTGGTCTCATTGTGTCGCAGCTCCATCCTGGTGTTTGTCCTTCGACGCCCGTGAGCGGGCGCCCCGATGGGTATCCTGCCGCCCGCAGCGCCTGCTGCTTCGCTGGGTGGCAAGCCAGCCTGTACGCCGTTTGCCACCCGCTTGGGGCTTGCATGATGGGGTCAAGTGTAGTGGCATGGGGATCCTGGTCACCAGGCCGGGAGCCGGCATGAAGGCCGCATCAAGAGAGGAGTCTGCCATGGACAGTACCCAGCGATTCTCGACCCGGGTCGAGGCCTATGTGAAATATCGACCCGGTTATCCCGCCGCCATGCTGGATTTTCTGGCAAGGGAGCTGGCCATGGGGCCAGAGGCCCAGGTGGCGGACATCGGCGCGGGCACCGGCATCCTGACCGCCCTGCTGGCCCCCCGGGTCGCGCGGGTCTGGGCGGTGGAGCCCAATGACGATATGCGGGCTGCCGCCAAACGGCTGCTTGCCCAGGTGGGGAACATCGGCTGGCTGCACGGCAGTGCGGAAGCCACGGGCCTGCCCACGGGGGCGATGGATCTGGTGACGGTCGCCCAGGCGTTTCACTGGTTCGATCGCGCGGCTTTTCGGCAGGAGTGCCAGCGGCTGCTCAAGCCCGGTGGCCAGGTCGCCCTCATCTGGAATGACAGGCTGACGAACACCCCGTTTCTCAAGGCCTATGAAGAGGGGCTGCACGCCTACTCGGGGGATTACGAGGAGGTCAATCATCGCAACCTCGGTGAGGCGGATTTTCGCGCCTTCTTCACCGGGGAGTACCGGCTCGATCGCTTCGAGAACAGCCAGCTGTTCGATCTTGACGGGGTGCTTGGACGGCTCAACTCCTCCTCCTATGCGCCTGTGGCGGGCACGCCGGCCCACGATCAGATGACAGCGCTCGTTCGCCGCGAGTTTGCTCGCCACGCCGTTGACGGCAAGATAGCCTTCAACTATTGCACTCTGGTCTACAGTGGCCGGGTGTAGCCCCGTTCAGCGCTGACATCCGCAGTGAAAAGGCCCCCGCCAGTGATGGCGAGGGCCTTGTTTCATTTTGGCGGTCTGTATCCGGGCGATGCGAAAGAGACCGTCGCGCGGCGAAGGGGCGGTATCAGCCCTGATCGATGCTGAGAATGGCCATGGCCTTGGCCAGGGTATCGACCGATTCCTGATGCTTGCCCGCGTTGTGCAGGGTCTCTCCGTCCGCCCTCAACTGCTTCACCTCGGCCAGTTGCTCGGCACTGAGGGCGGGGCCTGCGGCCAGGGCGTCGTCTATCTTCTTCATGTCCATGGGGCAGTGGAAGGCGAGGGCGCTGCCGCAAAAGAGCAGGGCGGCCAACAACAGCATGAGTCTCATCTTTCGGATCTCCATGTGGGGTTCCCGTCAAGCATAGCCCCGCAGGGGGAGGGCATTCGGGTTGAAGGGGGCGGGAGGCAGGGGCTACCATGACCCTTTTATTGCGAGGAGGCTCCATGGCACTGACAAGGTTGCTGTCCCCCCTGACCAGTCTGGTGATCTTCATTCTGGGTCACGGTCTGTTCAATACCCTGCTGACGGTGCGTCTCTCCGCCGAGCAGGTGTCCGCCCAGGCCATCGGTCTGGTGTCGGCTGCCTATTTCGGCGGCCTGGTGCTGGGGACCTTCATCAATGCCCGCCTCATCATCCGGGTGGGACATATCCGGGCCTATGCGGCTTATGCCTCCCTGCTCTGTTTTCTGTTTCTGCTGCACGGCATGGTGGTGGAGCCTGTCACCTGGGCGGCGCTGCGGCTGATCGGGGGGTTTGCCACCGGCGGCCTGTTCGTGGTGCTGGAGTCCTGGATGCTGGTCTCAAGCACCCCGGCGAACCGGGGGCGGTTGATGTCCCTCTACATGATCCTGCTGTACGGTTCACTTGCCCTGGGCCAGCAGCTGCTCAAGCAGGTGGACCCCATGGTGCTGACGCCGTTCGCCCTGTGCGCCATGGCGGCGACTCTCTCCGTGGTGCCTCTGGCTCTCTCCCGAGTGGCGACGCCGGCCATGGTGGCACCCCAGCCGGTGGGAGTGCTGGAGCTGGTGCGCCTCACTCCGGCGGGGATGGGCAGCAGCTTTACCTCGGGCCTCATCCTCGGGTCCATCTATGGGCTGTTGCCGCTCTATTTCACCGACAGCGGCGCCTCCCTCTCCCAGGTGGCGGACATGATGGCGCTGGTGATCCTGGGGGGATGTGTCTGCAATATCCTATCGGACGTGCATCTGATCGTTACGACAGACGGTTGGTGATCCTGCTGCTCTGCGCCCTGCTGACCCTGATCGCGTTGTTGATGGTGCTGCTGCCGGAGCCCTGGCGTGAGCCAGTCGAGGGGACTCTTGTCTTCCTGCTGGGGGGCATGGCGTTCTCCATCTATCCCTTGAGCCTCAGCCATGCCTGCGATGAACTGCGCCCGGATCAGGTGCTGGGGGCAAACCAGGGGTTGCTGCTTGCCTACAGCCTGGGGGCCATGACGGGTCCGCTGCTGGCCCCCTTTACCATGGCAACGTTCGGACCACAGGGGCTGTTCGTCTACTTTGCCCTGTGCGGTCTGCTGCTGTCGGCCTATCTCGGCTGGCGCAGGCGTAAGCGAGCCCCCATTCCGCTGACGGAGCATCAGGTTTTCATACCTGTGCCCCCCAACACCCCCATGACGGCGGAGCTGGAGCCAAGAACGGATCTGGAAGGGGAGGCAGTGCCGGCGAGCTATGCCGTGCCTGATGCAGAAGAGAGAGCGGTGAGTGAAGAGGGGCAGGAGAGGGACGCGCCGCAGGGGCGCTGAAGGCTGGCGACCCAACGACAGGGATAAAAAAACCGACTCCAGGGAGTCGGTTTTTTGTTGGGCGGTTATCAGGCGGTCACGGCATCGGCCTGGGTAGCTTGTGCTTCCGGCGCCGGGTTGCGAATGAGGTAATCAAACGCACCCAGGGCGGCGGTGGCACCTGCCCCCATGGAGATGATGATCTGCTTGAACGGTACCGTGGTGGCATCCCCTGCGGCATAGACGCCGGGCAGGGAGGTGGCACCCTTGGTGTCGATCTCGATTTCGCCAAAGCGGGTCAGGGCCACTTCGCTCCCCTTGAGGAACTCGGTGTTCGGCACCAGACCGATCTGGACGAAGATGCCGGCCACCGCCAGATGCTTGATCTCGCCGGTAGTGCGATCTTCGTAGTCCATGCCCACCACCTTGCTGCCGTCGCCGATCACTTCGGTGGTGCGGGCGCTCATGATGATGTCGATATTGCCCATGGAACGGGCCTTCTTCTGCAGCACATCGTCGGCACGCAGAGTATCGGCGAACTCCACCACGGTGACGTGCTCGACGATGCCGGCCAGATCGATGGCAGCCTCGATGCCGGAGTTGCCGCCACCGATCACCGCCACGCGCTTGCCCTTGAAGAAGGGGCCGTCACAGTGGGGGCAGTAGGCCACACCCTTGGTACGGTACTCGAGTTCACCCGGCACGTTCAGGTCGCGCCAGCGGGCACCGGTCGCCAGGATCACGGCGCGGCTCTTCAAGGTGGCACCGGAGGCGAGGTCCACGTTGACGTAACCATCCTTGCTGATGGCGGCGGCGCGCTGCTCGGTGATCACTTCCACGCCGTACTGCTTCACGTGCTGCTCCAGGCTGGCGGCCAGCTTGGGGCCCTCGGTGTAGGGCACGGAGATGAAGTTCTCGATGCCGACGGTGTCCATCACCTGGCCACCGAAACGTTCGGCGACAATGGCGGTGCGAATGCCTTTGCGGGCGGCATAGATGGCCGCGGCGGCGCCGGCTGGGCCACCGCCCACCACCAGCACGTCATAAGGCGCTTTTTCGCTCAGCTCTTGCGCCTTGCGCTCGGCAGCGCCGGTGTCGAGTTTGGCAACGATCTCTTCCAGCGAGATGCGGCCCTGGCTGAACGGCTGACCGTTCAGGTAGACGTTCGGGACCGCCATGATTTGACGCTCGTTCACCTCATCCTGGAACAGGGCACCGTCGATCATGGTGTGGGTGATGCCGGGGTTCAGGGTGGACATCAGGTTCAGGGCCTGTACCACGTCCGGACAGTTGTGGCAGGAGAGTGAAATATAGGTCTCGAAGTGGAACTCGCCCTTGAGGTTCTTCACCTGCTCCAGCACGGCCGGATCGGCCTTGGAGGGGTGACCGCCGCTTTGCAGCAGGGCGAGCACCAGGGAGGTGAATTCATGACCCATGGGAATGCCGGCAAAGTGCACGCGCGGGGCCTGGCCCTGGGGCGCGATGCTCATGGAAGGCTTGCGGGTATTGGTGCCATCGGTCAGGGAAATTTTGGGGGACATCTCGGCAATCTCGCTGGCCAATGCCAGGAGTTCGGCGGATTTGTCGCTGTCATTGCCGGACACGCTGATCTCGATGGGATTGACGATGTACTGCAAGTAACCGTTGAGTTGTTGTTTGAGGTTGGTATCTAACATGGTCGAATTCCTTCTTGCTGAATGCGGGTCGGCACGATGACCGGATACAGAAAACAGAGGTCCACACAGCAGACCGGCGCATTTTCTGAGGGCCGTAAACAAGACCGGCCCTTGAACGGGCCGGTCTTCAGAGCGGGGAGGCTTAGATTTTGCCTACCAGATCCAGGGACGGGGCCAGGGTGGCGTCGCCTTCTTTCCACTTGGCCGGGCACACTTCACCCGGGTGGGAAGCAACGTACTGGGCAGCCTTGACCTTGCGCAGCAGTTCCAGTGCGTCACGGCCGATGCCGCCAGCGTTGATTTCAACGATCTGGATGACCCCTTGCGGGTCGATGACGAAGGTACCGCGGTCAGCCAGGCCAGCTTCTTCGATCATCACGCCGAAGTTGCGGGTGATGGTGCCGGTGGGGTCGCCGATCATCGGGTACTGGATCTTCTGGATGGTGTCAGAAGTGTCGTGCCAGGCCTTGTGGGTGAAGTGGGTGTCGGTGGAGACGGCGTAGATCTCGACGCCCAGCTTCTGGAATTCGGCGTAGTTGTCGGCCAGGTCGCCCAGCTCGGTCGGGCAGACGAAGGTGAAATCAGCCGGGTAGAAGAACACCACGGACCACTTGCCTTTCAGGTCAGCGTCAGACACCTGAACGAATTTGCCATTGTGGTAGGCGGTGGCGTTGAACGGCTTGATTTCAGTGTTGATGTAGGTAGACATGTATTTGCTCCTTGGTGATGTACATATGCCTGTCTGGTGTTGAAGAGTCGTGCCAGACGAGGCGCTTAACTTTCGATGGAGTCATCATAGTGACTTTTTCTAATCGGTCAAAGCCACAATTTTGAATCACATAAATCTATTTATTAGATAGACCATCACAACTGTACCTAACATGAATATCTCAGGCCTTCGGAGATAACTCATTGTCGAAGTTCAATTTCTGTCCTGCATGTCACATTTTCAAGGGCTGGGCCGGATTTGTTTTCATTGCGTGAGCAGAGAAGGGGGCAGACGAGGCGGCGCAGTAGAAAAAAGAGGGATAAAAAAATCCCGGCGCAGTCGCACAGACAGGGCCGGGTCATCAAACAAGGAATGGCGATAAATATGCTTTACAGCAAAGACTAACTACGGGGTGTGCAAACTTGCAGACATATGAAGAGAAGATGGCGGGTGCACAATCCTCATCTCCTCTTCGGCAACCATTGCATAGTGGGCATCATAGTGTGATGAATGTCACAACGCAAGTTTTGTGGTGTAATTTTACAGTCAAATTGAAAGTGTTTCACTTAAATAGCCGTTAAATTAGGCTTAAAACGCTTTTATTGTAATTTTATTACAGAATTTTAAGATCAAAAGTCGGTTGGGGGCTCCTGCTCCTCCATCAGCTCCAGCAGATTGATGGCCACGGCGATGAAGTCCGACTCGGTGACGATGCCAACCAGCTTGCGCCCCTTGAGTACCGGCAGACAGCCATATTTGTGGCGCTGCAGATACAGGGCCGCCTCCTTGATGCCGGCGTGGGGATCCACGCTCGCCACCTGACGAGTCATGATCTCGTCGAGCTGGACGCTGTCGGTGAACTCCGCCTCCCGCTCGGGGTTGATCAGCAGCAGCTTGGATTCACGGGTGGCCAGGATGTCCGAGAGGGTGACCAGACCAAGCAGATGCTGGTGTTCATCGACGATGGGAACGTGACGGATCCGCTCCTGCTGCATCAGCTCCATCGCCTGCTTGACGCTGTTTTCCGGACCCAGGGTAAAGGGGTGTTCAGTCATGATCTCGGAGAGGGTCATCATGGTGGGCCTCCTTGTGTGTCTGCTTCCACCCTAGCCCAGCCCCCGTCGCCAGAACATGATCGGGGTCAATACAAAACCTTAAAGGTTTTTTAACGGGCCCAGCCTCACAAAATGGCCCGCTATCCCTTGTCTTCCTTGGGTTTTTAGTCTTTTGGGTTGCCTTGGAAGAGGGGGATAACTAGACTAGCCGCCGATTCCCCCGAGGTGAAAGATGCAAGTATCCGATTTTCATTTTGATCTGCCAGACGAGCTGATTGCCCGCTATCCCATGGCGGAGCGTACCGCTAGCCGCCTGCTGCAGCTCGATGGTCAAACCGGCGCCCTGCGCCACGGTCATTTTGTCGATGTGCTTGACCAGCTCAACCCCGGCGATCTGCTGGTGTTCAACAATACCCGTGTCATTCCGGCCCGCATGTTTGGCCAGAAGGCCAGCGGCGGCAAGCTGGAGGTGTTGGTGGAGCGCATTCTGGACGAGCACAGCGTGCTGGCGCACGTCCGCTCGTCCAAGTCCCCCAAGCCAGGTACCCGCCTCCTTCTGGATGGCGGTGCCGACGGCGTGCCCGTCGAGGCCGAGATGCGTGCCCGTCACGACGCTCTGTTCGAGATCCACTTCCTGGACCCGCGCCCTGTGCTGACCATTCTGGATGCCATCGGCCATATGCCGCTGCCTCCCTATATCGACCGTCCCGACGAGGATGCCGACAAGGAGCGCTACCAGACCGTCTACAACCAGAAGCCGGGTGCCGTGGCGGCGCCGACCGCCGGTCTGCACTTCGACGAGCCGCTGCTCGAGCAGATCCGTGCCAAGGGCGTGGAGATGGCCTTCGTGACCCTGCACGTGGGGGCGGGCACCTTCCAGCCGGTGCGCGTCGACAAGATTGAAGATCACCACATGCACTCGGAATACGCCGAAGTGCCCCAGGAGGTGGTGGATGCCATCGCGGCGACCCGCGCCCGCGGCGGTCGGGTGGTTGCGGTGGGGACCACGTCGGTGCGATCCCTCGAGAGTGCGGCCAAGGCGACCCTGGCCCAGGGCAAGCCGCTGGCGCCCTTCTTCAATGACACCGACATCTTCATCTTCCCCGGTTACGAGTTCCAGGTGGTCGATGCCATGATCACCAACTTCCACCTGCCCGAATCCACCCTGATCATGCTGGTCAGCGCCTTTGCCGGCTATGACAACGTGATGGCCGCCTATCAGGCCGCCGTGGCGGGACAGTACCGTTTCTTCAGCTACGGGGACGCCATGTTCGTCACCCGTCGCCGGGTGCAGGGTTAAGCCTTGCCCTTCAGAAGTCGTTCAGGCTCTGCTTGTCAGTATGCCGGCCGGCTTCATATTACCGGGCCCCTCGGGCCCTTTGTTGTCAGACTGTTTCTCTGACTGAATAGAGGTAGCAATGAAATTTGAATTGAAAACCACCGATGGGCGTGCCCGTCGCGGTCAACTGGTGTTCGAGCGTGGCGTGGTCCAGACCCCGGCCTTCATGCCGGTCGGCACCTACGGCACCGTCAAGGGGATGACACCGGAAGAGGTGCGTGAGACCGGTGCCCAGATCCTGCTTGGCAACACCTTCCACCTCTGGCTGCGCCCGGGTCAGGAAGTGATGCGCGCCCACGGCGATCTGCACGACTTCATGAACTGGCAGGGGCCCATCCTGACCGACTCCGGTGGTTTCCAGGTGTTCAGTCTGGGGCACATCCGCAAGATCACCGAGGAGGGGGTGCACTTCCGTCATCCCATCAACGGCGAGAAGATCTTCCTCGACCCCGAGAAGTCCATGGAGATCCAGTACGATCTGGGTTCCGACATCGTGATGATCTTCGACGAGTGCACCCCGTACCCGGCCACTTACGAGGAAGCGCGCAAGTCCATGGAGATGTCCCTGCGCTGGGCCAAGCGTTCCCGTGACAAGTTCGATGCACTCGGCAACAAGAACGCCCTGTTCGGCATCATCCAGGGTTCTGTCTACGAACCGCTGCGGGATGTGTCGCTGGACGGTCTCCTTGAGATCGGCTTCGACGGTTACGCGGTCGGCGGTCTTGCCGTGGGTGAGCCCAAAGAGGACATGCATCGCATCCTTGACCATGTCTGCCCGAAAATTCCGGCCGACAAGCCGCGCTACCTGATGGGGGTGGGCAAGCCGGAGGATCTGGTGGAAGGGGTGCGCCGCGGTATCGACATGTTCGACTGCGTGATGCCGACCCGCAACGCCCGCAACGGTCATCTCTTTACCACCGATGGCGTGGTCAAGATCCGCAACGCCAAGTACCGGGAAGACACCAGCACCCTGGATGCGGACTGCGATTGCTACACCTGCAAGAACTACACCCGTAGCTATCTGTACCATCTGGACAAGTGCAACGAGATCCTCGGTGCCCGTCTGAATACCATCCACAACCTGCGTTATTACCAGCGCGTGATGCAGGGTTTGCGGGACGCGATCGAGCAGGGTAAATTAGACGACTTTGTAACTGAGTTTTACCGTCGGCAAGGGAAGCCTGTGCCTCCACTGGCTGAAAATGACGTGAAATAACAACGACATATAAGTTAGTATTCAAATCTACATCAATAAGAGGTTGTTAAATGAGCATTATCTCCAAGGCGTATGCAGAAGGCGCGGCTCCGGCAGCACAGGGTGGTGGCATGGAAATGATCATCATGCTGGCCGTGTTCGGTCTCATCTTCTACTTCATGATCTACCGTCCCCAGGCCAAGCGTGCCAAGGAGCATCGCAATCTGATGAGCTCCCTCTCCAAGGGCGACGAAGTGCTCACTTCCGGTGGCCTGGTCGGCAAGATCGCCAAGGTTTCCGCCGACAGCGACTACATTGTGCTGGCCCTGAACGATCAGACCCAGGTCACCATCAAGCGTGACTTCGTCTCTGCCGTTCTGCCCAAGGGTTCTATCCAGTCCCTCTAATCTCCCGAGGAGCACAGCGTGTTAAATCGCTATCCGCTGTGGAAATACCTGATGGTGATCGTCGTGATCGCCATCGGTTTTCTATATGCAGCCCCCAATCTTTACGGCGAAGACCCGGCCTTGCAGGTCTCTGCCAGCCGTGGTGCCGAAGTCAAACTAGAAACCCTCGATCAGGTGAAGGAAACCCTCGACGAGGCGAAGATCCCGGTCAAGCATGCGGCGTTCGAGCACGGCTTCATCCTGATCCGTTTCAACAACACCGAAGACCAGCTCAAGGCGCGCGACATCGTGGCCAACAAGCTGGGCGACAATTTCATCACCGCCCTCAACCTGGCACCGTCGACCCCCGCCTGGCTTGAGGCCATCGGCGCGGCGCCCCTGAAGCTCGGTCTTGACCTGCGGGGCGGTGTGCACTTCCTGATGGAAGTGGACATGGCCGAAGCGCTGGCCAAGCAGCAGGAACAGATGGTGCAGGATTTCCGCGCCGAGCTGCGCACCCAGAAGATCCGCTACTCCGGTGTACGCCGGGTCGGGGATCAGGTGCAGGTGGTCTTCCGTGACGAGGCCGATCAGGCCAAGGCACTCTCCTTCCTGCGTCGCCAGAATGCGGATCTTGTCTTCACCACCGACCAGAAAGGGGATGACTTCATCCTGCTGGCCAGTCTGAGCGAAGCCAAGGTCAAAGAGGTGAAGAAGTATGCCCTCGAGCAGAACATCACCATCATCCGCAACCGGGTGAACGAACTGGGTGTGGCCGAGCCGTTGGTCCAGCAGCAGGGCGGCGAGCGTATCATCGTCGAGCTGCCGGGGATCCAGGACACCGCCCGTGCCAAGGAGATCCTGGGGGCCACCGCGACCCTGGAGTTCCACATGGTCGATGAGGCTGCCGATATCCAGGCCGCTGCCGCAGGCCGCGTGCCGCCGAGCTCCAAGGTCTACAACGATCGCAACGGTCGTCCCGTGGTACTGCAAAAGCGCGTGATCCTGACCGGTGACCACATCGTGGGTGCCCAGTCCGGTTTCGATGAATACAGCCGTCCCCAGGTCAACATCAAGCTCGATGGTCAGGGTGGCAACAAGATGGCCAACTTTACCAAGGACAACGTTGGCAAGGGCATGGCGACCGTCTTCATCGAGTACAAGCCGGTGGGGCAGCCTGGTCCGGACGGCAAGCGCAAGTTCCGCAAGCAGGAGGAGGTGATCAACGTCGCCACCATCCAGTCTCGCCTGGGTAGCCAGTTCCGCATCACCGGGATCGACAACGCCAACGAAGCCCACAACCTGGCGCTGCTGCTGCGTGCCGGTGCCCTGATTGCCCCCATCCAGATCGTCGAAGAGCGCACCATAGGCCCGAGCCTGGGTCAGCAGAACATCGACAGCGGGATGGAAGCCATCGGCTGGGCCATGCTGGTGATCGTGCTCTTCATGGGGATCTACTACCGTGCCTTCGGCTGGGTGGCCAATCTGGCGCTGACCATGAACCTGGTGCTCATCGTCGGTATCATGTCGATGATCCCGGGGGCCACCATGACCCTGCCGGGCATCGCCGGTATCGTGTTGACGCTGGGGATGGCGGTGGATGCGAACGTGCTGATCTACGAGCGTATTCGTGAAGAGATCCGCAATGGTCGCGGGGTGCAGCAAGCCATTCACCTGGGCTTTGATCGCGCCTTCTCCACCATCGCCGACTCCAACATCACCTCGCTCATCACCTGCGTGATCCTGTTCGGTATCGGTACCGGTGCCATCAAGGGCTTCGCCCTGACCCTCGGGATCGGCCTGACGGCGTCCATGTTCACTGCCATCACGGTATCCCGCGCCATCATCAACCTGGCCTGGGGTGGACGGCGCATCGACAAGCTGCCGATCTAAGGAAGAGACATGTTTCAAATTCTACATTTTGAAAAGCCCATCCCCTTCATGCGTTTCGCCAAGCTGGGTATGGTCCTCTCTGCTCTGGTAACGGTGCTCGCCCTCTACGTTCTGTACGATCGTGGCCTGAACTGGGGGCTGGACTTCACCGGCGGTACCACCATCGAGGTGGGGTTCCAGCAGTCGGTGAGCCTGGACAAGATGCACGAGGCGCTGGATCAGCAGAAGATTGACGGGGCGACCCTGCAGTTCTTCGGCTCCAGCCGTGATGTGCTGGTGCGCATGGCCCCCCAAGAGGGCGTCAAGGTCGAGCAGCAGGGCAACGAGGTCCTGGCGGCCGCCAAGCTGGTCGACGAGAGCGCCGTGCTCAAGCGTGTCGAGTTCGTCGGTCCCTCCGTGGGTGACGAGCTGGCCACCGACGGTGCCCTGGCCATGCTGGCCTCCATCATCTGTATCCTGATCTACGTGGCGGTGCGCTTCGAGTGGCGTCTGGCCACGGGGGGCATCCTCTCCCTGGCTCACGACGTGATCATCACCCTCGGCATCTTCGCCTACTTCCAGTACGAGTTCGACCTGACCGTGCTGGCGGCGCTGATGACGCTGGTGGGGTACTCCCTGAACGACACCATCGTCGTGTTCGACCGGGTGCGGGAGAATTTCCGCAAGGTACGCCGTGGGGACACCGCGGAGATCATGGATCTCTCCATGACCGAGACCCTGAGCCGGACCATCATCACCTCGGGGTTGACCTTCGTGGTGGTGGTGGCGCTGCTGCTCAAAGGCGGGCCTCTGATCCACGGTTTCTCCATCGCCATGGTGATCGGGGTGGCCTTCGGGACCTACTCCTCCATCTATGTGGCGAGCGCCTCAGCCATGTTCCTCGGGATCAAGCGGGAGCACATGCTGCCGACCCAGGTGGAAAAAGAGGGCGCGGATCAGCAAGAGATCCTGCCGTAACAGACAAGGGCGCCGCAAGGCGCCCTTTCTCTTGTGGCCGGGGTGAGTCATGATGCTCCCCACAACCCAGCATCCATTACCCAAAGCAAGGAGCAAGCCCATGCAACACAATCCCCGTTTTCTGGCCCTGGTAGAGGTCATCCGCCCGCAGGTGCAGGAAACCGATGTGCACCAGATCAAGCGCTGGCAGGATGAGGGCCGAGCATTTCATCTGATCGACGTGCGCGAAGAGAGCGAGTGGGCCAGGGGCCATCTGCCGGGGGCCACCTATCTCGGGCGCGGGGTGATAGAGCGTGACATCGAGACCCGGTATCCGGATCCCGACACCGAACTCTACCTCTATTGTGGTGGGGGATTTCGCTCCATCCTGGTGGCGGATAACCTGCAGAAGATGGGTTATTCCCGGGTCGTCAGCGTCGATGGAGGCTTTCGCGGCTGGAGCGATGCCGGATACCCTGTCGAATCCTGATTTATTTGAGGGAGAGGGGCTGCGCCACATGACAAACGGCCCCGTGATCTTTACCATATGCGGGGTCAAGCGTAAGCGTCGGAGTGTTCATTGAACGTCAGGATAGGGATTGGATACCTCACGGGTATCCTGTTGTTGCTCCCCTTGTGGGGTTGCAGCAGTAGCAGTCAGGTAAAAGCGCCTCAAGTTCCCAAGCCGCAACCCGCTTCACTGGTATTGGCGACCCCCTTGCAGGTCTCCTACCAGAGCGAGTTGGCGTTGGCGCGACTCGGGCAGATGCTCAGTGAAATGGAATTGACGACCGAACAGCGGGCAGAACTCTTCTATGAGCGTGCCGTGGTGTTTGACCGGGTGGGCTTGCGTTCCCTGGCGCGACTCGACTTCAACCGCGCCCTGCGGGAGAAGCCGGATTTTGCCGAGGCCTACAACTTCATCGGTGTCTATCTGGTTCAACAGCAGAACTACGACGAGGCCTATGAGGCGTTCGACTCCGCTCTGGAGCTCGCCCCGGATTACGACTACGCCTATCTCAACCGGGGAATCGCGCTCTATTACGGCAATCGCCCCGAGCTTGCCGCGGCGGATATGAAGCGCTTCTACGAGGCGCAACCAGAAGACCCTTATCGGGTGATCTGGCTCTATCTGGCCGAGCAGAAGCTCAACGGACCGGCGGCCATGAGCCGGATGCGCGAGCGGCTCAACAAATATGACGACGACGCCTGGAACTGGGATCTGGTGCGCCTCTATACGGGCGACATCAATGCCACCCAGTTGATGAGCAACGTGGTGAAAGGGGTCAAGGACAACAGGGAGCTCGCCGAGCGCCTGTGCGAGACCTACTTCTACCTCGGCAAGTTCGAGCTGGCCAAGGGTAACCGCAAGGAAGCCATCAGCTACTTCAAGCTGGCGCTGGCCAACAACGTCTATGACTTCATCGAGCATCGCTATGCCTTGCTGGAGCTGGAACTGATGGCGCGCAAGCCCCAGCCACCCGGAGCCCAGGGCAAGAGCGGCAAAGCGTGACTAAACGGGTTTGAACCCCATGAAAAAGGCCTCTTGACGAGGCCTTTTTGCTGTCTGGTGACACGGGTTGTACCGCTACTCCACCAGGCTCATGCCGGGGATCTGGCGCCAGTAACCGTTGCAGTCCCGCTCCTGCTGCAGGGGCAGGGGGGCCATCCCCTGTTCGTTGGCCTTGAAGCGCTCCAGCATCGTCAGGGTCTCCATGCCTTCGGGCGAGAGGCGCACCACATCCACCAGCCCCTCCATCCCCTTGAGCTCGTTGCCCAGGTTGTAGCAGTAACCGGACTGAGTCTGGATGCCGTTGAGGTTGAACACCTTCTGCCCCTCGCGGCTGCTGGCAAGTCGGCCGGTGGGGTAGTGGATGCAGGCCAGTTCGCAGTTGTCCTTGGGCCGGTCGAGGGAGCGGGCGGTGAAGCAGCGTGCCGAGTAGGCGAGCGGCAGATGACCATAGGCGAACACCTCCACCTCGAACTGCTGGCGCTCCCTGCCCAGATCCTGATTGAGCTGCATCAGCCAGTCGCGGGAGAGCTCCACCGGCATCACCCAGCGCTGCATTCCCTGTTTGAGCAGCATGCGCAGCACGTCGGCGTTGTAGGCGTTGATGGCGGGGCCGCAGACGAACGGCAGCCCGGCTTCACTGGCGAGCTGGACGGCCCCCAGATCGTTGGCCTCGATCATCAGCGCGCCGTTGTCGACCAGCCGCTTGACCTCCTTGAGCTCGGAGGGGGCAGAGATCAGCGCCAGCGTGGAGAGCACCGCCTGCCTGCCGGAGCCCGCCACCTGACGGGCGAGGGCAATCCAGTCATCCACTTTCAGTTCGCGCCGCTTGCTGCAGACGGTTTCCCCCAGATAGACGATGTCGGCCTGGCTGGCGGCGGCCGCCTGATAGAAGGCCTGGGTGTCGGCCTTGGGCCAGTAGAAGAGCAGGGGGCCGAGAGAGAATTTCATGAACAGGGCTCCTTATTGCCACTGGCGATGATAGGCACCGAGGGTGGTCTGGCTCCCCTCGGAGACGCGGGCGAGCTGGGCATCCCACTCAGCCTTGACTTGATAGGCCTCGGGGTTGGCCTGATAGGCGTCGATGGCGGCGCGCCAGACCCGGGTCACCTGCTCCACATAGGCGGGGCTGCGCTGGCGCCCCTCGATCTTGACCGACTGGATGCCGGTCTGGAACAGCTCGGGCAACAGGCCGAGGGTGTTGAGGCTGGTGGGCTCCTCCAGCGCGTGATAGGTCTGGCCATCCACCTCGAAGCGGCCCTTGCACAGGGTCGGGTAGCCGGCATTTTCCCCCGGGCCGTAACGATCGATCAGCACCTCGTTGAGGCGGGATTCGAGGCCGCTCGGGGTCTCCTCCCAGCGTACGAACTTGGCCGGTGAGCAGGCGCCGACGGTGTTGGGGCTCTCGCCGGTCATGTAGGAGGAGAGGTAGCAGCGCCCCTCCGCCATGATGCAGAGGCTGCCGAAGGCGAACACCTCAAGGCCGACGTCGGTCTCGCGGGCCAGCTGCCTGACCTGATGCATGGAGAGCACCCTCGGCAGCACCACCCGGCCGACGTTGAAGTGCTGCTGGTAGAAGCGGATGGCAGCGGCGTTGGTGGCGCTGGCCTGGACCGAGACATGCAGCTCCATGTCGGGATGGCGGCGGCTGGCATAATCGAGCACGGCGAGATCGGCGATGATCAGGGCATCGGCACCGAGCGCCACCCCTTTGTCCACGGCCTGCTTCCAACGGGCATCGGAGCCCGGGTGGGCAAAGGTATTGATGGCGATGTGCAGCTTGCGGCCATGCTGGTGGACATAGTCAACCGCTCTTTCCAGCTTGCTGTCGGTGAAGTTGAGCCCGGCGAAATGGCGGGCGTTGGTGTCATCCTTGAAGCCGATGTAGACCGCATCGGCCCCGTTATCCACGGCTGTCTTCAGTGCCGGCAGGCTGCCTGCCGGGCAGAGTAATTCCATCGGGTACGCTCCGAGAGGGCAAAAATGCAAAGTGGCCCGATTGTATTCATGCTTGCCCTCCCGCTTTTTGACCTGAGGCAGCTTTAGGTGGCTTTACCCTTCTTGAGGTAAGTGGACACAAGTTTGATTTTCAACAGGATCTTGCCGAAGGGGCTGTGCTTGAATGCGCAAAAAACTGGGAGTTTATCGTGTTTCAACATCTGCAACGTCGCCTGGTCGAACAGGCACCCCGTCTCTTGCGCCACCCCCTCAAGCTGGTGCCCTTCCCGCTGCAACAAAACCTGATGGAGGCCCTGCTGGGCAGGGTGTTCCGGGAGGCCATCGAAGAGGGGGAATTTGCGTTTCTTGCGGGCAAGTGGCTGAAAGTGGAAGTCAGCGATCTGGGGCTATGCTGGTTTATCAGCGAGCGGGAGGGAAAACTGGTGGTGGCAAGGAAGTGTGAGCACGCCGATGTCTGTTTCAGCGGCAATAGCCAGGATCTTGTTCTGATCGCCGGGCGCCGTGAAGACCCGGATTCCCTCTTCTTCCAGCGCCGGCTGAAGATAGAGGGGGATACCGAGTTGGGCCTGGAGGTGAAAAATCTGATGGACAGCCTGGATCTGGACGGGCTGGGATTGATGAAATACCCCTTGATGGATCTGGCGACCTTTATCGAGCGGGCCCGCGAGACGCACGTGCCCACTGCCGCGACAATGAGCTGAGCCGTTTTCTTGCCCGAGTGCTGCGGAACAGGTGAACTTGAGCCGCAGTACCCCACTGTCAGCGTGACCACGCAGGGTGGGGATGTATCATCTGCCTGTTTGTGCAG
This sequence comes from Aeromonas sp. ASNIH7, assembly GCF_002903485.1. Lineage (NCBI taxonomy): Bacteria > Pseudomonadati > Pseudomonadota > Gammaproteobacteria > Aeromonadales > Aeromonadaceae > Aeromonas > Aeromonas sp. ASNIH7. The sequence goes on along the minus strand of NZ_CP026226.1, from coordinate 79,522 downwards.
AAATGCCTGGTCGGAAGCGGTGCCAAAATAGCGATTGGTTATGTTACAATTGCGCGCCATTTTTGACTGAAGATTGACTGGGCATGTTGGATCAGATTCGTATCGTGTTGGTAAACACCTCTCACACCGGCAACATGGGATCCGCGGCGCGGGCCATGAAGACCATGGGGCTGACTCAACTGGTGCTGGTCGATCCCCAGGCCCAGCCTGATGAGGAGGCCGTCGCCCTGGCGGCGGGGGCCAGCGATATCCTGGCTCGCGCCCGAATCGTGCCGACCCTGGACGAGGCCATTGCCGACTGTGGTCTGGTCATCGGCACCAGTGCCCGTTCCCGGACCTTGAGCTGGCCCATGCTGGATCCCCGTGAAGCGGGCGAGAAGCTGGTTGCCGAGGGCATGGAGCACCCGGTCGCGCTGGTGTTTGGCCGTGAACGCGCCGGCCTCACCAATGACGAACTGCAAAAATGCCACTTCCATGTGGCCATTCCCGCCAATCCAGAATACAGCTCCCTCAATCTGGCCATGGCAGTGCAGACCCTTTGTTACGAGGTGCGGATGCGCTGGCTGGAAGTACAGAACCAGGAGCATTCGGCCCCGGAGGATGAGCGGGTCGAGTACCCCAGCGCCCAGCAACTGGAAGGGTTTTATCAGCATCTGGAGCAGACGCTGCAAAAGACGGGGTTCATTGCCGATGACCATCCAGGCCATGTGATGAGCAAACTGCGTCGTCTGTTCAATCGGGCCAGACCCGAAGCGGTGGAGTTGAACATCCTGCGGGGCATTCTCACCTCTGTCCAGAAGTCCAGGGCACAGGATTAATCCCGACTGATTTACTCAAGCATATACTTGACTGATTTAGTCGGGTATGTGACCATATGCCACATATTGATTGGTTCGCAAACGGTAAGGCATATGAGACTGACCTCAAAAGGACGTTACGCGGTGACAGCCATGCTCGACGTGGCGTTGCATGCAGAGCAGGGGCCTGTGCCCCTGGCTGATATTTCAGAGCGCCAGGGCATCTCCTTGTCCTATCTGGAACAACTGTTTGCCCGTCTGCGCAAGCATGGTCTGGTGAGCAGCGTACGTGGTCCCGGTGGCGGCTATCGCCTCGGTCTGGCCCCTGGCGAGATCTCGGTCGGTCAGGTGATCACCGCGGTCGATGAATCGGTCGATGCGACCAAGTGCCTCGGCAAAGGGGGCTGCCACGGTGGTACCCAGTGCCTGACCCACTCTTTGTGGCGGGATCTGAGCGAGCGCATCTCCAGCTTCTTGGGGGATATCACCCTGGCCGAGCTGGTTGGTCAGGCCGATGTGCGCCGTATCGCCGGCAAGCAAGATGAACAAATGAAGACCGTGTTGTCCCTGGTTGATCGGGCCGAACGCGGTGATGTGAGCTTGAAAGTCCAACTATAAACGTGCTTTCCACGACGAGTCGCTGTGTGACCCCGTCGTAACGGAGAAAAAGATGAAACTGCCTATTTACCTTGATTATTCGGCAACCTGTCCGGTGGACCCGCGTGTCGCAGAAAAAATGATGCAGTGCCTCACCATGGACGGCCTGTTCGGCAACCCAGCCTCCCGTTCCCACCGTTTCGGCTGGCAGGCCGAAGAGGCGGTGGATCTGGCCCGTAATCAAGTGGCAGAGCTGATCGGCGCGGACCCGCGCGAGATCGTCTTTACCTCCGGTGCGACCGAGTCCAACAACCTGGCCATCAAGGGCATCGCCCATTTCTACGCCGGCAAGGGCAAGCACATCGTCACCTCCAAGACCGAGCACAAAGCCGTGCTGGATACCTGCCGCCAACTTGAGCGGGAAGGCTATGAGGTGACCTACCTCGAGCCCATGCCCAATGGCCTGTTCACTCTAGAGCAGATCGAAGGCGCCCTGCGTGATGACACCATCCTGGTCAGCATCATGCACGCCAACAACGAGATCGGGGTGGTGCAAGACATTGCTGCCATCGGCGAGCTGTGCCGTTCCCGCAAGATCCTGCTGCACGTGGACGCCGTCCAGAGCGTGGGCAAGATCCCGGTCGACGTGGAAGCGCTCAAGGTTGATCTGCTCTCCATGTCCGCCCACAAGGTATACGGCCCGAAAGGCATTGGCGCCCTGTATGTGCGCCGCAAGCCCCGTGTTCGTCTGGAAGCCCAAATGCACGGCGGTGGCCACGAGCGCGGCATGCGCTCCGGTACCCTGGCAACCCACCAGATCGTCGGCATGGGGGAAGCCTTCCGCATCGCCAAGGAAGAGATGGCGAGCGAGAGCCAGCACATCATGGCCCTGCGCCAGCGTCTGTGGGATGGCATCAAGAACATCGAAGAAGTCTATATCAACGGGGATCTGGATCAGCGTGTACCGGGTAACCTGAACGTCAGCTTCGCCTATGTGGAAGGGGAGTCCCTCATCATGGCACTGAAGGATCTGGCGGTCTCTTCCGGTTCTGCCTGTACCTCGGCCAGCCTGGAACCTTCCTACGTGCTGCGCGCCCTGGGTCTGAACGACGAGCTGGCACACAGCTCCATCCGTTTCAGCATCGGTCGCTTCACCACCGAAGAAGAGATCGACTACGCAATCAAGCTCATCTGCGACTCCATCGGTCGTCTGCGCGAGATGTCCCCCCTGTGGGAGATGTTCAAGGATGGCGTCGATCTGAACACGGTCGAATGGGCACATCACTGATCCTTGCCAGCATGGCAAGGGTCTGGTGAACAACGGAATTAGCAGGAGTTAGATATGGCTTACAGTGAAAAAGTAATCGACCACTACGAGAATCCCCGCAACGTCGGTGGTTTTGACAAGAACGATCCCAGCGTCGCCACCGGCATGGTCGGTGCACCGGCCTGTGGTGACGTCATGAAGCTGCAACTGAAGATCAGCGACGATGGCATCATCGAAGATGCCAAGTTCAAGACCTACGGCTGTGGTTCCGCCATCGCCTCCAGCTCCCTGGTGACCGAGTGGGTCAAGGGCAAGACCCTGGACGAAGCGGCCGGTATCAAGAACACCGACATCGCCGAAGAGCTGGCGCTGCCGCCGGTGAAGATCCACTGCTCCATTCTGGCGGAGGATGCCATCAAGGCCGCCATCGCCGATTACAAGCAGAAGAAAGGTCTTTAAGGTCCGGAGAGCAGTATGGCCATAACCATGACAGATGCCGCAGCGGCGCGGGTTTCCTCCTTCATGATCAACCGGGGCAAGGGTATCGGCCTGCGCCTCGGCGTCAAGACGACCGGCTGTTCTGGCCTTGCCTATGTGCTCGAGTTCGTGGATGAGCTGGCTGCCGAGGATCAGGTGTTCGAGCAGAAAGGCGTCAAGATCATCGTGGATGCCAAGAGCCTGATCCACCTGGATGGCACCGAGCTGGACTTCGTGAAGGAAGGCCTCAACGAGGGCTTCCAGTTCAACAACCCGAATGCCAAGGGCGAATGTGGTTGTGGCGAAAGCTTCAGCGTGTAAGTGGTTCGATTGACCGATCGCCCATGTTTGCAACGCCTCGCAGCCACAAGGGTGAGCCCTGTTGCGGCGAGTCTCTTGTGATCAACACCTTGCTCATCAACACAGTGGTGTGGACGCCAGTCCATGCCACTGCTTTCAAGTTCAAGACGAGTGTGGTTGCACTCCCAGCGCTATTGTCTGAGGACGAAGGATGAATCATTTCGAGCTGTTCGGGCTGGCTGAGGGCTTCGAGCTCGATACTCGCCAACTGGCTGACACCTATCGTCAGCTGCAGACCCAGTTCCATCCCGATCGTTTTGCGACTGCCCCCGAGCGGGAGCAGCTTGCTGCCGTGCAGCGTGCTGCCCAGATCAACGATGCGTTTACTACCCTCAAGGCCCCTTGCGCCGAGCCGAGTACCTGCTCTCCTTGCGGGGCACCGATATTCGCGGCGAGCAGCAGACACTGCAAGATCCTGCCTTTCTGATGCAACAGCTGGAGTGGCGAGAGCGGCTGGCTGATCTCAAGGGCGATGCCGACCCTGAGGGGGCCATCAAGGATTTTCGCCAGGAGATCAGGCATGATCACCAGGCGTTGATGCAACGGCTGACCGACTCTCTCACCAGGGGTGAGGATCTGCAGGCGGCGGATTGCGTTCGCAAGCTCAAATTTGTCGACAAGCTCCTCGAGGAGCTGGAACGATTCGAAGACTCGCTGTTCGAGTCTTGACCCTCTAACGCAGGAATTGTGATTACCCATGGCATTACTGCAAATTGCCGAGCCAGGCCAGAGCGCCGCACCTCACCAGCATAAACGTGCCGTCGGCATCGATCTTGGCACCACCAACTCCTTGGTCGCCGCCGTGCGCAGCGGCCAGGCCGACACCCTCTGTGACGAGCAGGGGCGTGATCTGCTGCCTTCCGTGGTCCATTACCAGGCCGATACCATCCGGGTTGGCTTCGATGCCAAGCGTGAGGCGGCCCTCGATCCCCACAACACCATCGTCTCGGTCAAGCGGATGATGGGCAAGGCGCTGGCCGACATCGATACCCGCCAGCAGCCTTACGAGTTCGTGGCTACCGAGACGGGCATGCCCCAGTTGCGGACCCGCCAGGGGCTGGTCAATCCGGTGCAGGTCTCGGCCGAGATCCTGAAAAAACTGGCCGAGCGCGGTGCCGCGTCCCTCGGGGGAGATCTCGACGGCGTGGTCATCACGGTGCCCGCCTATTTTGACGATGCCCAGCGTCAGGGTACCAAGGACGCGGCCAGACTGGCCGGTCTGCACGTACTGCGGTTGCTCAACGAACCCACGGCGGCCGCCATCGCCTATGGCCTCGACTCAGGCCAGGAAGGGGTGATCGCCGTCTATGACCTGGGTGGCGGAACCTTCGATATCTCCATCCTGCGCCTGCATCGCGGGGTGTTTGAGGTGATGGCCACCGGTGGCGACTCGGCACTCGGTGGTGACGATTTCGACCATCTGCTGGCGGACTGGCTCAAAGAGCAAGCCGGGTTGTCCGGTCAGCTCGATGCCCGTACCCAGCGCGAGTTGCTGGATGCGGCGGCCAGCATCAAGCACGGCCTCACCGATGCCGATGCCGTTGTCTGCGCCTTTGCCGGCTGGCAGGGTACCGTCACCCGCAGCCAGTTTGACGAGCTGATCCAGCCCCTGGTCAAACGCACCCTGCAGGCCTGTCGGCGCGCCCTGCGCGATGCGGGTCTCGAGCAGGAAGAGGTACTGGAAGTGGTGATGGTCGGCGGCTCGACCCGGGTGCCGCTGGTGCGCGAGCGGGTGGGCGAGTTCTTCGGCCGCACGCCATTGACCAGCATCGACCCCGACAAGGTGGTGGCCATCGGTGCCGCCATCCAGGCCGACATCCTGGTGGGCAACAAGCCTGATGCCGAGATGCTGCTGCTGGACGTCATCCCGCTTTCCTTAGGGTTAGAGACCATGGGCGGCCTTGCCGAGAAGGTGATCCCGCGCAATACCACCATTCCGGTGGCCCGCGCCCAGGAGTTCACCACCTTCAAGGATGGCCAGACCGCGATGGCGATCCACGTGGTGCAGGGGGAGCGCGAGCTGGTGGCGGATTGCCGCTCCCTGGCCCGCTTCACCCTGACCGGCATTCCGCCCATGGCGGCCGGCGCCGCCCATATTCGCGTCACCTTCCAGGTGGATGCGGACGGTCTGCTGTCGGTCAGCGCCATGGAGAAATCCTCCGGCGTGCAGGCCGAGATCCAGGTCAAGCCCTCCTACGGGCTGGGTGAGGATGACATCCTCAACATGCTGAGCGCCTCCATCGCCAATGCCCAGCAGGACATGGACGCCCGCATGCTGGCGGAGCAGCAGGTCGAGGCCGACCGGGTGGTTGAGAGCCTCAACGCCGCCCTGGCCGCCGATGGCGAGGCGTTGCTGAGCCCCACCGAGCGGGCCGAGCTGGATGCCGCCATCGCCCATCTGCTGACTATGCGCAGCACGGGCACCACCAATCAGATCAAAGAGGCCATCGAGGCGGCGGACGCTGCCAGTGGCGAATTTGCAGCCCGCCGGATGGATGCCTCCATCCGCAAGGTACTGACCGGACAAAACGTCAACAAGGTGTGATATGCCAAAACTGATTATTCTGCCCCATCCCGAGCTCTGTCCGGACGGCGCGGCCCTCGAAGGTGCGACCGGTGAAACCATTCTGGATATCGCGCTGCGCAACGGCATCGAGATCGAGCACGCTTGCGAGAAGTCCTGTGCTTGTACTACCTGCCATTGCGTGGTGCGGGAAGGGTTCGACTCCCTCGAGCCGAGCGACGAGCTGGAAGACGACATGCTGGACAAGGCGTGGGGGCTGGAGCCGGAATCCCGTCTCAGCTGCCAGGCCAGACTGGCGGATGAGGATCTGGTGGTGGAACTGCCCAAGTACACCCTGAATCTGGCGTCCGAGCGCCACTGATGACCCCTTAATTACACATGAGTGAATTGCGCGTGCAGCATCTCATGGTGCAGTAATGATATGGTGAAGGCCGTGACCCTTGAGGGAGCGGCCTTTTTTGTGCCCGTGATTTCCCTATTCGTTGATGAAAGTGCCAATAAAAAGGAAGCAAGAGAACATGGCTGACATGATGAACGTAAGGTTGTCGTCCCAGGCTGCCGCCGCCCACTGGGGCGAGGGTGCCCTGCTCAGTTTCAACGGCGACGAGGCCCATCTCCATCTGGCCGCTGGCCAGGAGAAGGAGGCGCTGCGCGCCATCCAGCGCGGGGCCAGACGCCTCGAGTCGAGCGGCATCAAGCGCGTCAAACTGGTGGGTGAGGGCTGGAATGGGGAGCGTCGCTACGCCTTTGCCCAGGGCTTCTATGCCGCCAAGGGGGATCGCGAGCTCGATTTCGGCGAGCAGAGCGATCAGGAGGCTGCCGAGCTGGCTGCTTTGCTCAAAGCGACCCGCTGGGTGCGCGAGGTGACCAACGGCTGCCCGGAAGCCATCTACCCCATGAGCCTGGCGGAGTCCGCTCTGCTGCTCATTCGCAGCCTCGGCGGTGACAAGGTGACCGCCCGCATCACCGCTGGCGAAGCCTTGCGTGAATCGGGTCATATCGGGGTCTGGTCGGTGGGCCGTGGCAGCGAGCGCGAGCCGGTGCTGCTGGAGCTCGACTACAACCCGACCGGGGATGCCAACGCCCCTGTGGTCGCGGCGCTGGTGGGCAAGGGGATCACCTTCGATTCCGGCGGCTACTCCATGAAGTCCTCCGACAACATGCTGCCGATGAAGTCCGACATGGGCGGCGCCGCCATGGTGACCGGCGCCCTGGCGCTGGCCATCAGCCGTGGCCTGAACAAGCGGGTCAAGCTCATCCTCTGCTGCGCCGAGAACCTGGTCTCCGGCCACGCCTTCAAGCTCGGCGACATCCTCACTTATCGCAACGGCATCTCGGTCGAGATCCAGAATACCGACGCGGAAGGTCGCCTGGTGCTGGCAGACGGCCTGCTGGCCGCCAGCGAAAGCGGGGCTGCCTACATCCTCGACGCTGCTACCCTGACCGGCGCCGCCAAGACCGCGCTGGGCCGCGACTACAATGCCGTGTTTGCCCTCGATGAGGCGGAGCAGGTGCGCGCGCTGGCTGCCGCCAACGCTGAAAACGAGAAGGCCTGGCCGCTGCCGCTCGAACCCTGGCACGCAGGCCAGCTCACCTCGGCCTTTGCCGAGCTGGGTAATGTGGCGTCCGCAGAAGGTACTGCCGGCGCCACCACGGCAGCGGCGTTCCTGTCGCGCTTCGTCCGTGACGAAGGCAAGGGCTGGGTGCACCTGGACCTGGCCGCTTCCTATCAGAAGTCGGGCAATGAGCTCTGGGCGACCGGGGCCAAGGGCCATGGTCTTCGCACGATTGCCCGCTGGCTGCAGGAGGTGTGCGCATGAACGTCTGGTTGAGCCGAGAGTTTGCACCGGCCGAGTGGGGGGAGGGGGCGCTGCTCTCCCACCGTGCCGACGGCATGGTGATCCATCTGGTGAGCGCCACTCCCTTGCTGGATATCCAGCAGGCGGCGCGGCGCCTGTGTAGCCAGGGGATCCAGCAGGTTGTCCTGGCTGGCCACTGGGAGCGCGAGCAGCAGTGGGCCTTTGCCCAGGGGCTGCAGACGCCCAAGGCGGAAGTGGGGTTGCAGTGGGCCACTTCGTCCGAGGAGGACAGGGAGGAGCTGGAGGCTCGCTGGCTGTGCGGGCGCTGGGTGCGGGAGATGACCAACGCCACCCCGGAGCAGCTGGGGCCGCTGGAGCTGGCGGTCGAAGCCGCCGCCTTCCTCACCGAGCTGGCACCGGACCGGATCAGCCATCGCATCCTCAAGGGAGAGGCGCTGCAACAGGCGGGCTGGGTCGGTCTCTATCAAGTGGGTCGTGGCAGTGACCGCGAGCCCGTGATGCTGGAGCTGGATTTCAATCCGGGCAAGGATCCCAAGGCGCCGGTAGCGGCCGCCCTGGTGGGCAAGGGGATCACCTTCGATTCCGGCGGCTACTCCATGAAAACCTCCCAGGGCATGCTGACCATGAAACACGACATGGGCGGTGCCGCCATCGTCACCGGCGCGCTGGCGCTGGCCATTCTGCGTGGCCTCGACAAGCGGGTGAAGCTCATCCTCTGCTGCGCCGAGAACCTGGTATCCGGCCATGCCTACAAGCTGGGTGACATCCTCACCTACAAGAACGGCACCACGGTGGAGGTGGTCAATACCGACGCCGAAGGGCGTCTGATCCTGGCCGACGGCTTGCAACTGGCCGGCGAGTCTGGTGCGCCGCTCATCATCGACGCCGCCACCCTCACCGGGGCGGCCGTGATGGCGCTGGGGGGGCGTTACAACGCCCTGTTTGGACTGGACAAGGGGCTGGTGAGCCGCGCCATGGCCTATTCGGATGCGGAGCAGGAGCCAGCATGGCCGCTGCCGCTGGAGCCCTGGCATCGCCAGCAGTGCCCGTCCCACTATGCCGACACCGCCAACAGCCGCCCCGTGCCGGGCGGCGGACCGGGGGGAGCCTCCAATGCGGCAGGCTTCCTCTCCCGCTTTGTCCCTGATGAGGGAAGAGGCTGGCTGCATGTCGATCTCGCCGCCTGCTTCAGCGAGAACGGCGACAGTCTGTGGGCGCCCGGGGCCAATACCCTGGGGATGCGCACCATCGCCCATACCCTGATGGCGGAGGCGCGCTGAGTCAGTGAACGGCATCACAAGGGCACCTCAGGGGGCCCTTTCCAGTGCTGCTTTGCTGAGCAATTGATACGGTTTTGAGGCATTAGCATGCCGATCGTGCGCAAGCGCACATTTTTTCTCTCTACCCTGGCACAAGATGAGTCACCATGTTGTTTCAAGGATTCTTTTGTTTAACAAAAAGTTGATTTTTTGTGTGTTATTTCGTTTTTTGTTTACGTATAATCGCCGCCGAACATGGATTCCTACAATAAAACTCTGTAGTTAAGGAAAGAACTCAATGGCTATCGAACGTACCTTCTCCATCGTCAAGCCGGATGCGGTCAGCAAGAACCTGATTGGTGCCATTTACAGCCGCTTCGAAAGCGCCGGACTGAAAGTGGTTGCTGCCAAGATGCTGCACCTGACCAGCGAACAGGCCGCCGGTTTCTACGCCGAGCACCAGGGCAAGCCGTTTTATGATGGTCTGGTCGGCTTCATGACCTCTGGCCCCGTCATGGTACAGGTGCTGGAAGGTGAAGACGCCATCCGTCGTCACCGTGAAATCATGGGCGCCACCAACCCGAAAGAGGCCCTGGCCGGCACCCTGCGCGCCTGCTACGCCGAGAGCATCGATCGCAACGCCGTCCACGGCTCCGATGCCCCGGCCTCTGCCGCCCGTGAAATTGCCTACTTCTTCTCCGACGACGAGATCTGCCCGCGCGGCTGATGTTGTCTGCTGGTGACCAAGGGAGCTTCGGCTCCCTTTTGTTTTTTGGTCATCCTGCCAATATCCACTTATTCTCCAGGTGGAAAGCCAGACCCATTATTTGTACAATGCCGCCCCCTGACGTAGGTCAGCCGATAATTTATGAAGTGTGTGAGCTGAGGCCCCTGATGAGCGAAACAAAAACCAACCTGCTGGATCTCGACCGGGATGCCATGCGTGCCTTCTTCGTCGAGTTGGGCGAGAAGCCGTTCCGGGCAGATCAGATAATGAAGTGGATCTATCACTTCGGTTGTGATGATTTCGATCAGATGAGCAACGTCAACAAGGCGCTGCGCGAGCGGCTCAAGGCGATTGCCGAGATCCGTGCCCCCGAGATCAGCCGTGAACAGCGCTCCGCCGATGGCACCATCAAATGGGCGCTGCAGGTGGGCGATCAGGAGGTGGAGACCGTCTACATTCCGGAAGCGGACCGCGCTACCCTGTGCGTCTCCTCCCAGGTGGGCTGCGCCCTGGCGTGCACCTTTTGCTCCACCGCCCAGCAAGGGTTCAACCGCAACCTGAAAGTCTCCGAGATCATCGGCCAGGTGTGGCGTGCCGCCAAAGTGGTGGGTGGCAAGCGCCCCATCACCAACGTGGTGATGATGGGCATGGGTGAGCCGCTGCTCAACCTCGCCAACGTGGTACCGGCCATGAAGCTGATGATGGATGACTTCGGCTTCAGCATCTCCAAGCGCCGCGTCACTCTCTCCACCTCCGGTGTGGTGCCGGCGCTGGACATGCTGGGCGACCAGATCGATGTTGCCCTGGCCATCTCCCTGCATGCGCCGAACGATGCGCTTCGCTCCGAGATCATGCCGATCAACGACAAGTACAACATCGAAGCCTTCCTTGCCGGGGTACGTCGCTATCTGGCCAAGTCCAACGCCAACGGAGGCCGGGTGACCGTGGAGTATGTGCTGCTCGACCACATCAACGACGACATGCAGCATGCCCATGAGCTGGCCAAGGTCCTCAAGGAAACCCCTTGCAAGATCAACCTGATCCCGTTCAACCCCTTCCCGGGCAACCCGTTTGGCAAGCCGAGCAACAGCCGTATCGACCGTTTCTCCAAGGTGCTGATGGAATACGGCCTGACCGTCATCGTGCGCAAAACCCGTGGTGACGACATTGACGCCGCCTGTGGGCAGTTGGTGGGGGAGGTGATCGACCGCACCAAGCGCACCATGAAAAATCGGATGCAACAGGATGGGATTTCCGTCAAAATGGTTTAACTCCTAAGCCATTGTATAGACAGGAAATGGATATCCGTACATTGATCGTAGTGGCAGCGCTCTGTGCGCTGCCAGGCTGTGTCACAGAGACCACTTACGCTGGCCAGAATTCGACCCAGCGTGAAGTGGGTCCCGACCTCAAGGCCGCCGCCCAGACTCGTCTCGATCTGGGTATCCAGTATCTGCGCCAGGGCAATGCCGAGCAGGCCAAATTCAATCTCGACCGCGCCCTTCAGTACGATCCCAACAATCCTCAGGTCTACATCGGTTTTGCCTATTTCTATCAGCAGGTGTCGGATTTCAAGGCCGCCGAGGCGAGCTACAAGAAAGCGCTGGCCATGGATCCGTCCAATGCTGACGCGATGAACAACTATGGCGCCTTCCTCTGCAACCGTGGCCGCTTCGACGAAGCGGAAAAGGCGTTCTTGCAGGCCGTCAGCCAGCCCGATTACGTGAAGATCGCCGATACCTACGAGAATGCGGCGCTCTGCTCGATGCAAAATCACAGAAATGACAAGGCTGGCGAGTATTATCGTCTGGCCTTGGGGTATAATCCCCGCAATCCTAGGTTATTGCTGGACATGGCCGAGCTTTCCATGAAAGATGGCAAGCTTCCTGATGTCCAGTCTTACCTCGTGCGCTTTGCCGACGTGGCAGAGGAGAACGAGGAGAGCCTCTGGCTCCGGCTGCGGCTGGCCCAGGCCATGGACAAACCGGCATTACTTCACCAATTCGGGACTGAGCTGGTAAGGCAATATCCCACTTCGCAACAAGCCAAGCGTTACTTAGCCAATGACTACTGAACAGCCACACGATTTCCAAGACGACTCCCAGGCAGTTGGCCCAGGCCAGCTGCTGCGCAATGCCCGTGAACAGCTCGGCTGGACCCGGGAACAGGTTGCGTCCCGCATTCACCTTCGTCTGACCCTGATCGCCGCCATCGAAGCGGATACCTATGACAAGCACACGTCCCATACCTTCATTCGTGGCTATCTGCGGGCCTATGCCAAGCTCGTGGGCATCCCCGAGGAGACCATCCTCGCCGCCTACGAAAAGCTGGGACTGACTCCCCCCGACAACATCGACATGCAGAGCTTCTCCCGTCGCTCCCGCCAGCAGGCCAATGACAGCCGGCTCAAGGTGGTGACCTGGTTGGTGATTCTGGTGCTGATCGGGCTCTCCGTCGCCTGGTGGTGGCAGAGCACGGCGCGCCGCTCTGCCGGTGACGACGCCTTGGCGGCGACCGAGATGAGCGCGACCGTCAATACGCCGGAAGCGAATGTTGCCCCCGCCGTGGAGGTCGCCGAGCCCGTGCTGCCCGCAGCGTCCGATGCCGTGTCCACCCAGGTTGTGGTGAGCGGTGCCACCGCGACCCTGCCTGTGGTCGCTACGGATGCCAGCGCAGCCGTCCCGACGGACGTTTCCGGCGCGGTCTCGACTGCCGAGAGCACGACCACCGAGCCCGCCAAGGCGCCCCAGCTCAAGATGAGCTTCACCGCCGATTGCTGGCTGGACGTCAAGGATGCCAACGGCAAGACCCTGTTCAGCGGTCTGAAGAAGGCGAACGACGAACTGGTACTGGAAGGACCCGAGCCACTCAGATTCATCATTGGCGCGCCCATGGCGGTCAATCTCGAATATCAGGGCAAGTCCTTCGACATGAGCCGTTACAACAACGGCCGGACTGCCCGCTTCTCACTGCCGCAGGAGTAATCAGTCCGCCATGTCTGTTCACGAAAAGCCCGCACACGAATCACCCATCGTTCGTCGCAAATCCAGACAGATCATGGTCGGCAACGTGCCGGTTGGGGGCGATGCCCCCATCACGGTACAGACCATGACCAACACCAAGACCACGGACGTGGCCGCTACCGTCGAGCAGATCCAGCGGATCGAGCGGGTCGGCGCCGACATCGTCCGGGTCTCCGTCCCCACCATGGAGGCGGCGGAAGCGTTCAAGCTCATCAAGCAGCAGACCCGCATCCCCATCGTGGCCGACATCCACTTCGACTACCGCATCGCCCTCAAAGTGGCCGAATACGGGGCCGATTGCCTGCGCATCAACCCGGGCAACATCGGCAACGAGGAGCGGGTGCGTGCGGTGGTGGATTGCGCCCGTCACTACAACATCCCCATCCGCATCGGCGTCAACGGCGGTTCCCTTGAGCGTGATCTCCAGGAGAAATACGGCGAGCCGACCCCAGAGGCGCTGCTGGAGTCCGCCATGCGCCACGTGGATTACCTGGATCGCCTCGACTTCCAGAACTTCAAGGTGAGCGTCAAGGCGTCCGATGTCTTCCTGGCGGTCGGTGCCTATCGCCTGCTGGCCAAGCAGATCGATCAACCCCTGCATCTGGGCATCACGGAAGCGGGCGGTTTTCGCGCCGGCGCGGTCAAGTCCGCCATTGGCCTTGGCATGTTGCTGAGCGAAGGGATTGGCGACACCCTGCGCATCTCCCTGGCCGCCGATCCGGTGGAAGAGGTGAAGGTGGGCTTCGACATCCTCAAATCCCTGCGCATCCGTTCCCGCGGCATCAACTTCATCGCCTGTCCCTCCTGCTCCCGTCAGGAGTTCGACGTCATCGGCACGGTCAATGCCCTGGAAGAGCGGCTCGAAGACATCATCACCCCGATGGATGTCTCCATCATCGGCTGTGTGGTGAACGGTCCGGGGGAGGCGCTGGTCTCAGATCTCGGCCTTGCGGGCGCCGCCAACAAGAGTGCCTTCTACGAGGGGGGCCAGCGGGTCGACCGGCTCGACAACAAGGATTTGATCCCGACTCTGGAGCGTCGCATCCGTGCCCGGGCTGCCATGCTGGATCCGGCCAACCAGATCCAGGTGGACAAAGGTTGAACGATGACGGGGCCACCTGGGGTGGCCCCGGCTTTAGGTTGTTGATTTTACATCCCGCATCCGGGCTCCCGATTTTACCTCGGGGTCGAAAATCCCTATAATGCGGCCAAATTTTACCTCTTTTTCTCGAGTATCAACGTGGCAAAACAGATCCAAGCTATTCGCGGTATGAATGATTGCCTGCCGGAGCAGAGCCCGGTATGGCAGAAAGTAGAACAGATCCTGCGCCAGGTCGTGGCCAGCTATGGCTACAGCGAAGTGCGCATGCCCATCGTCGAGCAGACCCATCTGTTCAAGCGTGCCATCGGTGAAGTGACCGACGTGGTCGAAAAAGAGATGTACACCTTTGAAGACCGCAACGGCGACAGCCTGAGCCTGCGTCCGGAAGGGACCGCCAGTTGCGTGCGTGCCGGCATCGAGCACGGTCTGCTTTACAACCAGGAACGCCGGATGTGGTACATGGGCCCCATGTTCCGCCACGAGCGTCCCCAGAAAGGTCGCTATCGCCAGTTCCATCAGTTCGGGGTCGAGCTGTTCGGCATCAACGGGCCGGACATCGATGCCGAGCTCATCATGCTGACCCACCGCCTGTGGCGCCTGTTCGGCATCAGCGATCACGTGACCCTGCAGCTCAACACCCTCGGCCAGAGCAACGAACGTGCCGCCTATCGCGATGCCCTGGTCGCCTATCTGGAACAGTACAAGAGCGAGCTGGACGAAGAGAGCCAGCGCCGCATGTACAGCAACCCTTTGCGGGTGCTCGACTCCAAGGACGAGAAAGTGCAGGCCATCCTGGCGGGTGCCCCCCGTCTGTTCGATCACCTGGGCGAAGAGAGCCTGGCTCACTTCGAAGGGCTCAAGCGCCTGCTCACGGCGGCCGGCATCCAGTTCGAGGTGAACGAGCGTCTGGTGCGCGGCCTCGACTACTACAACCTGACCGTGTTTGAGTGGGTGACCAACAGCCTGGGGGCCCAGGGCACCGTCTGTGCCGGTGGTCGCTACGACGGCCTGGTGGAGCAGCTCGGTGGCCAGCCGACCCCGGCAGTGGGCTTTGCCATGGGCATGGAGCGTCTGGTGCTGATGCTTGAAACCCTCGAACTCAATGCTGACATCCGCCCGGCGGTGGATGTCTATCTCTGCATGGTGGGTGAGGGGACCGAGCAGGCTGGCTTCGCCCTGGCAGAGCGCCTGCGCGATGCCCTGCCGGACTTGCGCCTCATGAGCCACTGCGGCGGCGGCAACTTCAAGAAACAACTCAAGCGTGCCGACAAGAGCGGCGCGGCCATTGCCCTGATCCTTGGGGAGACCGAGGTGCAAAGCGGGGAGATCACCATCAAATATCTGCGTGGCCAGGCCGAGCAACAGACCGTCTCGGTCGATGCCGCCATCGCCCTGCTGGCAGCGAAAGGAGAGTAAGCTGTGGAAGTGTATACCACTGAAGAACAACAGGTTGAGGTCATCAAGAACTGGTGGAAAGAGAACGGTACCTCGGTGATCGCCGGGACCGTGATCGGTCTGGTCGGCCTCTTTGGCTGGCGCTACTACAACGAGATGCAGCAGAACAACCAGGAAGCCGCCTCCCAGGCTTACAACGAGATGACCGCCCAGCTCGCCAAGGGGGACGACGCCGCCCTGGAGCAGGCAAAGAGCTTCATTACCGCTCACAAGGGTGACGCCTATGCCGAGCTGGCCGCTCTGCAACTGGCCGCGGCTGCCGTCAAGGCGGGCAAGCTGGATCTGGCTGCCGAGCAGCTGACCCAGGTGGCCGCCAGTGGCGACGACAGCATCAAGCCCATCGCCGCCCTGCGTCTGGCACGGGTCCTGAGCGATCAGGGCAAGGCTGACGAGGCCCTGGCCCAGCTTGGCAAGATCAACAACGACGCCTTCAAGGCCCAGGTGGCGGAAGTGCGCGGCGACATCCTGCAAAAGCAGGGCAAGGCCGAAGAAGCGCGCGATGCCTATCAGGCGGCGGCGGATGCCGGCGGCCTGCAGAGCAGCGCCGAACTCAAGCTGAAGATGGATGATCTGGCGCTGCCAGCCGTCACTGCGGGCGAGGCTCCGGATGCGTAATCTGTACAAGCGAATGGCGCTGGGGGTGGCTGTCTCCTTCGCCTTGCAGGGCTGCTCCCTGTTCAGTTCGGAAGAAGATCTCAACCCCATGGCACCCCTGCCCAAGGTCGAGTCCGCGTTCACTGCCGATACCGCATGGTCCTCCTCGGTCGGGGATGGCATCGGCGACTTCTACTCCCAGCTCAAGCCGGTGGTGGAAGAGGACCGCATCTATGCAGCGGCCCGCGATGGCGATGTGACCGCCTTCGAGCGCGAGAGCGGCAAGGAGCTGTGGAGCGTGGATCTGGCAGATCTGCCCATCAACGCCGACAAGCGCAGTGCCCGTCTCTCCGGTGGTCTGGTCTCTCGCTACGGCAAGTTGTTCCTCGGGTCCGAAAACGGGGTGGTCTACGCCCTGAACGAGGCCAACGGCGAAGTGCTGTGGCAGACCACGGTTCCTGGGGAAGTGGTGGCGAGCCCCGCCGTCGAGGATGGCCGCGTGGTGGTGCTGACCACCTCCGGTCGCCTGGTGGCGCTCGATACCGACGAAGGCAAGCTGCAGTGGACCCTGTCCGAAGAGCAGCCGCCCCTGACCCTGCGCAGTGCCGGCGCCCCCATCATCACCAACGGTGCCGTCATCTATGGCCGCGCCGATGGCAAGGTGGGCATCGCCCTGCTGAGCAACGGCCAGCCTGTGCGTCAATCCAAGGTGGCTGACCCGCGCGGCGCCACCGAACTGGATCGGATGGTAGACGTCGATGCCAGCCCGCTGATTGCCGGTGATGAGCTCTACGCCATCGCCTACAACGGCCAGTTGATGGCGCGCAAGCTGATGAGCGGCGACGAAGTGTGGAAGCGCAAGTATTCCGGTTATCGCGACATGGCGGTGACCGGCAATGCCATCGTGCTGACCGACAGCCGCAGCCATCTGTTTGCGGTCGATCGTCGCAACGGTCTCGAGCTGTGGTCCAACACCCAGCTGGAAAACCGCACCGTGACCGCCCCCGTCATCCTGGGTGACTATGTGGTGGTCGGCGATGTGGAAGGTTACCTGTATTGGCTGGACCGTACCGACGGGACCATCAAGGCCATGCAGCAGCTCGACAGCAGTGGTCTCTATGCCGCTCCGCTGGTGGAGGGTGACACCCTGTATGTGCAGAGCCGTGACGGCAAGTTGTACGCCCTCAAGCGTCCTTGATCGTCCGATAATGTGAATATCCGGCTCCTGGTCTTCGGACCCGGAGCCTTTGTCGTCTTGAGAATGAGGCTTTTATGACTCCTGTAGTTGCCCTGGTGGGCCGCCCCAACGTGGGGAAATCCACCCTGTTTAACCGCCTGACCCGTACCCGGGATGCCCTGGTTGCCGACTTCCCCGGCCTGACCCGGGACCGCAAATATGGCCAGGCGAAGCTGGGCGAGCTGGAATTTATCGTGGTCGATACCGGCGGTATCGATGGCACCGAGGAGGGGATCGAGCTGAAGATGGCCGAGCAGTCCCTGCTGGCCATCGAAGAGGCCGATGTGGTGCTCTTCATGGTGGATGCCCGTGCCGGTCTCACCGCGGCGGATCAGGCCATCGCCGAGCACCTGCGCAAGACCCACAAGAAGGTGTTTCTGGTGGCCAACAAGACCGACGGCATCGACGGTGACTCCGCGGTGTCCGAGTTCTACGGTCTGGCCCTGGGCGAGGTCTACCAGATGGCGGCCGCCCACGGCCGTGGCGTACTGAGCCTGCTGGAGCTGGCCCTGGCCCCCCACCTCGAGACCCTGGTCGGCTCTGCCACCGAGGCACAAGAGGAAGAGGAGCTGGAGGAGTTCGACGAAGAGGCCCTGCTGCGCATGGTGGCTGCCGGTGAGCTCGACACCCGGGAAGACACCAAGGAGACGCCGTTCGCCGACCTGCCCATCAAATTTGCTATCGTCGGTCGTCCCAACGTCGGCAAGTCGACCCTGACCAACCGCATGCTGGGTGAAGATCGGGTCATCGTCTACGACATGCCGGGTACCACCCGCGACTCCGTCTACATCCCCATGGAGCGCGACGATCAGAAATACGTGGTCATCGACACCGCCGGCGTGCGTCGCCGTGGCAAGGTGCACGAGACGGTGGAGAAGTTCTCCGTCATCAAGACGCTCAAGGCGATTGAAGATGCCAACGTCTGCCTGCTGGTCATTGACGCTCGGGAGACCATCACGGATCAGGACTTGAGCATCCTCGGCTTCGTGCTCAACAGCGGCCGCTCCGTGGTACTGGTGGTCAACAAGTGGGACGGCCTGGATCAGAAGGTGAAAGAGGACGTCAAGAACGAGCTGGACAGACGTCTGGGCTTCATCGACTTCGCCCGGGTGCACTTCATCTCCGCCCTGCACGGCAGTGGCGTCGGTCACCTGTTCGAATCCATCAACGAGGCTTACGAGTCCGCGACTCGCCGCACCAGCACCGCCATGCTGACCCGCATCATGCAGATGGCCCAGGAAGATCACCAGCCGCCCATGGTGAACGGTCGCCGGGTCAAGCTGAAGTATGCCCACGCCGGTGGCTACAACCCGCCGCGCATCGTGATCCACGGCAACCAGTTGAATGACCTGCCGGACTCCTACAAGCGCTACCTCATCAACTACTTCCGCAAGTCGTTGAAGATCATGGGAACGCCGATCCGGGTGGAGTTCCAGGAGTCGGTCAACCCGTTCGAGGGCAAGAAGAACACCCTGACCCTGAGCCAGGAACGCCAGCGCAAGCGCCTGCTCAAGGCCAAAGCGAAGAAATAAAGCCCTGCGGCTGCCCTTACCGGCAGCCGTTTTTCTTGGTGGCCCTCCTCAGGGCAGACAAACCGGGGGAGGAGCTGCGAGTGATGCCGGTGCACAGTGACGTAAAGAGGAGTCGAGAAGAGAATGAACACGCTGACCTGCCCTGCCTGTCAGGGCGAACTGGACAGCCGCAGCCAGGAGACGACGTGTGGCCAGTGTCAGGCCCGTTATCGCATCCGGACCCTGTGTCCTGCCTGCGGGCAGGAGCTGGAGCGGCTTCGGGCTTGCGGCGCGGTGGATTATTTTTGCAACCACTGCAACACCCTGGTCTCCAAGCGCACCGTTCTGTTTGAAGCGCAGCCTGACAAGGCATAAAAAAGGCGCTGTCCCAATTATGTGTTGGAAGGCTAATCTGGAAGTAGGTCATCACCGCGAGGACCTTCATCATGGATACGCCAGCCTTCCAACACCTGTTGTCCCTCTTTCCATTACTTACTCTGCGTCAGCGCCGTGTCGCTCAGCATGAGCTCGCCGCTCCACACCCGATTACGTCCCTCCATGCCCAGTTACCCACATGCTGCGGCTGTCCCCACTGCCAGGCGGATGACACCCAGCTGGCCCCCTGGGGCTGGAGCCGTGGGCTGCGTCGTTACCGTTGTAAGCAGTGTCGGCGAACCAGCTCCCTCCTCACCAAGACGCCTTTGGCCAGATTACGTAAGGCTGAGCATTGGGAGGACTACGCCCAGGCTCTCATCGACGGGCTCACTGTCCGCCAGGCCGCCGTCCGCTGCGGTGTTTGCAAGAACACCGCCTTCTTGTGGCGTCACCGCTTCCTGAAGGCGATGGCAAACCACCAGGCAACATGGGAAGAAGGCATTGTGGAAGTGGATGAAACCTTCTTCCTCGAATCGTTCAAGGGGCAGCGAGGGTTGCCTCGTCCGGCAAGACATCGTGGCGGGAAAGGGCGTACCCGGGGGACCGGGCGGGATTACATCCCGGTGATGGTGGTGCAGGACAGGGCGGGCCATCAAGCCGACTTTCAGCTGGAAAGGCTGGATGCGCAGACGGTAAAAGCGGTGTTGCAGCCACTCATCGCGCCCGATGCAGTGCTCTGCAGTGATGGTGCAGGGGTGTATGCCAGTTTCAGCCAAGCGCGGGGCATAACACATCAGGTGGTGCACAACCGTCTAGGTGAGCGAGTCATTGGGGCATACCACATCCAGCATGTGAACGGATATCACCGGCGGTTGAAGGAGTGGATGGAACGATTCCATGGAGTCGCAACCCACTACCTGAGGAATTATCTGGGCTGGCGCAGGATGCTGGAACGTTACGGCAGGGAGGTAAATACCAAGATGTGTTTGCATGAGGCGCTAGGGCACCCGATGCAACACGTAATTGGGACATAGCCATAAAAAAACCCGGCTGATGCCGGGTTTATACTGTGTGCTCCGCTATCAGCAGCGTGAAGGAGCGGTTTCTGTGCCAGATCTTGCGTTTCATGTCGGCCAGCTTGAGCTTGCGTCTCGGGCTCCAGGCACATTTGGTTTTTCGGGCCAATATGGCTCTTCTGCGTGCTCGCATCCTGTTCTCCTCCCTGGTCTTGCGTGGGGCCGAAAGGGCCCTTGGCAGGAACTGCAACGCAATGAATACATTGCAATAAGTTCGCTCCAGCGCCCCTCGTATACCCAAGGATGGTAACAGAGAACAGGGCAGGAAAACACACCCCCGGCGAGGCTAGGGGGTGATGATCTGTTTGACCACTTCGGCGATGATGGCCGGACGCTGTGCTGGCACGTCCGGCTCGCTGCTGTCGTCCTCGTCCAGCTCCTCGCGACGATGGGCCTTCTGCTGTTCGTTGTCGAGCCAGAGCAGGCTCTGGTAGTACTGGCGCACGTTGTTGACATAGTTGCGCGCCTCGCCGCCACGGGCATAGCCATAGCGCACCTTGCGATGCCAGCGTGACTGCTGCAACAGGGGCAGCACCTCTTTCACGTCGCTCCAGGCGTCCGGGTTCTTGCCCAGCTCCTTGGTCAGGCGGCGGGCATCCATCATGTGGCCGTAGCCGATGTTGTAGGCGGTGAGGGCAAACCACACTTTCTCGTCCGCCGGGACCGAGTCGGGCACCTTCGCCATCATCTCCTGCAGGTAGCGGGCGCCCCCCTTGATGCTCTCTTCCGGGTGGGTGCGATCGTTTACCCCCATCGCCTTGGCGGTCGGGCCGGTGAGCATCATCATGCCACGCACCCCGGTGTAGGAGCGTGCCTGGGGATCCCAGTGGGATTCCTGATAGCTGATGGCGGCCAGCAGCCGCCAGTCGATATCCTTGGCGTGGGTCTGGAACAGCGCTTGGTACTTGGGCAGCAGGCTCTTGGCCCGTTGCAGGAAGGTACGGGTGTCGACGAAATCGAAGTTCTGCACGTGGCCGAAGTACTTCTCGTCGAGCTTGGCGATGGCGCCATCCATGAAGCGCTGACCGAAGAAGTCGATGATGCTGGCGTAGAGGCTGTCGTCGGGCAGCTTGGTCATGGCCCAGGCCACGGTCTGCTTGCTGGCGAGGGTCAAGCCTTCGGTGAGTTCGGGGTAGTAGCGCTGGGTACGGGCCAGTATGGTGTCCTGCACCACCGTGTAGTCCACCTTGCCGTCGGCCACCTGCTTGAGCAGCTCTTCCACGTCCGCATCCCGATTGGTGCTCCACTTCAGGTTGGGGTACTGCTTGGCCAGCTCCTTCATCAGGTCCTCGCCGGTGGAGCCCGCCGGCACCACTATGCTGCCCTTGATGTCACCGAGGTTCTTGGGCCTGGGGGAGCCGTTGCGATAGACCAGCTTGGGGGAGACCTGGTAGAAGCCTGGGCCGAAGCGGAACAGCTTGCGCCGCTCCGGGGTCACGACGATGGCGGCGGCGGCGAGATCCAGCTTGCCCTTTTGCAGTTGCTCGACCAGCTCGGCGGTGCTGTAGGCCGGTACTATGGTCAGCTTGACTCCCAGCCAGTCGGCGTAAAGCTGCGCCAGCTCGTAGTCGAACCCCAGTGCGGTGTCGTCACGCTGGTAATAGGAAGTGGGGCCATAGAGGGTGCCAACCCGGATCTCGCCTCGCTGGCGGATCTGCTCCAGTTGGCTGGAGGGGTGGTAGAAGTCGCAACCGGCCAGGGCCAGCGTCAACATCATCCCGATGAACAGTCGAAAAATGCAGCGCAAGTAGGTGAGTACCCTTGTTGAAAAAATCGGCATTTGTCAAAAAAGAGGCACCTTTATACCAGAGAGTATGAAGGGAGTCACACCGCGCGAGATGAGAAAAACGTTTGTTCAGGATGGGCCTGATCCCTATAATACGCGCGTCTCAAATCCCCCCACACTCTAAAACTTGGTGAGAAAGGTATATGGAAATCTTGCGTGGTGCCCCAGCACTGTCTGAGTTTCGTGTCCACAAGCTGCTGCAGAGCTGCGCACAGAGAGGAGTAGAGATAGCAAGCGTCTATGCGGAATACGTGCATTTTGCCGAGCTGACGAGCCCGCTGTCGCCCCCCGAGCGAGCGACCTTGGGCCAGCTTCTGCGCTACGGCCCGACCATCCCGGAACACACCCCCAGCGGTCAGCTGTTCCTCGTTACCCCCCGCCCCGGCACTATCTCCCCCTGGTCTTCCAAAGCAACCGACATCGCCCACAACTGCGGCCTGAAACAGGTCAAGCGGCTGGAGCGCGGCATTGCCTATTACGTGCAGGCCAAGGGTGAGCTGAGCGTGGCCCAGCGCAGCGAGATCGCGGCCCTGCTGCACGATCGCATGATGGAAGTGGTCTTTGCCGAGATGAACGAGGCCGCCGCCCTGTTTGCTCACCACGAGCCGCGCCCCTTTACCCAGGTAGATGTGCTGGGTGGTGGTCGCGCCGCCCTGGCAGAGGCCAACGTGACCCTGGGTCTGGCCCTGGCCGATGACGAAATAGATTACCTGGTGACCAACTTCACCCGGCTGGGTCGCAATCCCAACGACATCGAGCTCTACATGTTTGCCCAGGCGAACTCCGAGCATTGCCGTCACAAGATCTTCAACGCTGACTGGACCATCGACGGCGAGCAGCAGCCCAAGTCGCTGTTCAAGATGATCAAGAACACCTTCGAGCAGACGCCGGATCATGTCCTGTCTGCCTACAAAGACAACGCCGCGGTGATGGAAGGCAGCCAGGGTGGCCGCTTCTTCCCGAGCCCCGCCAACGGTGAGTACCAGTATCACCAGGAGCGCGTCGACATCCTGATGAAGGTGGAGACCCACAACCACCCGACCGCCATCTCTCCCTTCCCGGGTGCCGCCACCGGCTCCGGCGGCGAAATCCGCGACGAGGGTGCGACAGGCCGTGGCGCCAAACCCAAGGCGGGCCTGGTGGGCTTCTCCGTCTCCAACCTGCGCATCCCCGGTTTCGAGCAGCCCTGGGAGCAGGACTTCGGCAAGCCGAGCCGCATCGTCAGCGCCTTTGACATCATGCAGGAAGGGCCCCTTGGCGGCGCCGCCTTCAACAACGAATTCGGTCGCCCTGCCATCCTGGGTTACTTCCGTACCTTCGAAGAGCAGGTGCCGAGCCACAACGGCGTCGAGGTGCGCGGCTACCACAAGCCCATCATGCTGGCGGGTGGCATCGGCAACATCCGCAGCGAGCACGTCCAGAAAGGGGAGATCCCGGTGGGGGCGGCCCTCATCGTGCTGGGTGGTCCGGCCATGAACATCGGCCTGGGTGGCGGCGCAGCCTCCTCCATGGCGTCCGGTCAGTCTGCCGAAGATCTCGACTTCGCCTCCGTGCAGCGTGACAACCCCGAGATGGAGCGTCGCTGCCAGGAAGTGATCGACCGCTGCTGGCAACTGGGGGACGACAACCCCATCGTCTTCATCCACGACGTGGGCGCCGGTGGTCTCTCCAACGCCATGCCGGAGCTGGTGAGCGACGGGGATCGCGGTGGTCGCTTCGACTTGCGTGCCATTCCGAACGACGAACCGGGCATGAGCCCGCTGGAAGTCTGGTGCAACGAATCCCAGGAGCGCTATGTGCTGGCCGTGGCCCAGGACAAGCTGCCTCTGTTCAAGGCTTTGTGCGAGCGCGAACGCGCCCCCTATGCCGTCATCGGCACCGCCACCGAAGAGAAGCATCTCACTCTCTCTGATGATCACTTTGACAACCAGCCCATCGATCTGCCGCTGGACGTGCTGCTTGGCAAGGCGCCCAAGATGCACCGCGACGTGCAGAGCCTGCCCGCCCAGGGCAAGGCGCTGCAACTGGACGGCATCACCCTCAGCGACGCCGCCGAGCGCGTGCTGCGCCTGCCGACCGTGGCGGAGAAGTCCTTCCTCATCACCATCGGCGATCGCACCGTAACGGGCCTCGTCAACCGCGACCAGATGGTCGGCCCCTGGCAGATCCCGGTGGCTGACTGCGCCGTTACCGCCGCGACCTACGACAGCTACCACGGTGAAGCCATGTCCATGGGCGAGCGCACCCCGGTGGCGCTGCTCTCTCATGCCGCCTCCGCCCGCATGGCGGTGGCCGAGGCCTTGACCAACCTGGCACCGGCCAATATCGGCTCCCTCAAGCGGGTCAAGCTCTCCGCCAACTGGATGTCCGCAGCCGGCCACCCGGGTGAAGATGCGGGTCTCTACGAAGCCGTGAAAGCGGTGGGCGAAGAGCTCTGCCCGGCCCTTGGCATCACCATCCCGGTGGGCAAGGACTCCATGTCCATGAAGACCCGCTGGCAGCAGGACGGGGAAGAGCGCAGCGTCACCTCGCCGCTCTCCCTGCTCATCTCCGCCTTTGCCCGGGTCGAGGACGTGCGCAATACCGTGACCCCGCAACTGCGCACCGATCTCGGTGAGACCGACCTTATCCTCATCGACCTTGGCAACGGCAAGCAGCGCCTCGGCGCCTCGGCCCTGGCCCAGGTTTACCGCCAGCTTGGGCAAAGTGCCCCGGATCTGGACAACCCGGTCCAGCTCAAGGGCTTCTTCAACGCCATCCAGGCGCTGGTGGCGGATCGCAAGCTGATTGCCTACCACGACCGCTCCGACGGCGGCCTTTTCGTCACCCTGACCGAGATGGCGTTTGCCGGTCACTGCGGCCTCGATATCCAGCTCGATCGCGTGGGTGGCGACCTGCTGCCGGCCCTGTTCAACGAGGAGCTGGGGGCCGTCATCCAGGTTCGTCGCGAAGACAAGGAAGCGGTGCTGACCCTGCTGGCCGGTCACGGTCTGGCAGCCTGCTCCCATGTGCTGGGCACGGTGCGCGAAGACGACCTCATCCTGTTCCAGCGTGCCGGCAGCGAGGTGTATCGCGCCAGCCGCACCGCCCTTCGCACCATCTGGGGCGAGACCAGCTGGCAGATGCAGCGCCTGCGTGACAACCCGGAGTGCGCGGATCAGGAGCATGCCGCCCGCCAGGACGCCACCGATCCGGGTTTGCAGGCCAGGCTCACCTACAACCCGTCCGACGACGTGGCCGCGCCCTATATCGCTCGCGGGGTTTCTCCCCGTCTGGCGGTGCTGCGCGAGCAGGGGGTCAACTCCCACGTGGAGATGGCGGCCGCCTTTGACCGCGCCGGCTTTACCGCTGTCGACGTGCACATGAGCGACATCCTCGAGGGGCGCATCAAGCTGGAAGATTTCCAGACCCTGGTGGCCTGTGGCGGCTTCTCCTACGGCGACGTGCTGGGGGCGGGGGAAGGCTGGGCCAAGTCCATCCTGTTCAACGACAACGCCCGTGAGCAGTTCCAGCGCTTCTTCGAGCGCGGCGATACCCTCTCTTTGGGGGTGTGCAACGGTTGCCAGATGATGTCCAACCTGCGCGACCTCATCCCGGGGGCCGATCTCTGGCCGCGCTTCGTGCGCAACCGCTCCGAGCGCTTCGAGGCGCGCTTCAGCCTGGTGGAAGTGCAGGACTCCCCGTCTGCCTTCTTCGCCGGGATGGCTGGCTCTGTGATGCCGATTGCCGTCTCCCACGGGGAAGGGCGCGTGGAAGTGCGCGATGCCGCTCACCTGGCTGCGCTGCAACAGAGCGGTCTGGTGGGGCTGCGTTTCGTGGACAACCGCGGCAACGTCACCGTGCAATACCCGGCCAACCCCAACGGCTCCCCTGACGGTATCACCGCGGTGACCAGTGCGGACGGCCGCGCCACCATCATGATGCCGCACCCGGAGCGGGTGTTCCGCACCGTGGCCAACTCCTGGCACCCGGACAACTGGGGAGAGGATGGCGCCTGGATGCGCATGTTCCGCAATGCTCGGGTTCGCCTGGGTTAAGCGCCAGCAAGAAACCAAAAACCGGCCCCAGTGGCCGGTTTTTTTATGGGCATGGGTCTGAGAATGGGGAGGGCAGGAGGAGGCGAGCACGATGGGGGCAAGGCCATCTTCAGCTCGCTGCTCGGCGAGCTGCTTGCTGGAGGATATGGCATGGATTGAGAGGACCGATCTGGTATCGCCTGCCAGACGGGCAAGCCGGACCGGGCCTTGGCGGACATAAAAAACCGGCCACGGAGGCCGGTTTCGCTGTGTGAACTGTGAACCTGAGGCTAGCGCAGCACCACGTGCTGGAAGCCCTGTACCAGACTGATGACGGGCTGGGGGTAGATGCCGAGCAATACCACCAGAATGGCTGAGAGCAGCACCACCAGGCCCCCGGAGGAGAAGGCCCAGTCGGCCCTGGCATCGCGCAGTTGCATGCCGGGTTCACGCAGGTAGAGGGTGACCATGACCCGCAGGTAGTAGTAGAGCCCCAGGGCACTGCCGAGCACGATGGCGCCACTGAGCCACCACAGCTTGGCATCGACGGTGACGCCGATGAGGTAGAACTTGCCGATGAAGCCCAGCGTCATGGGGATACCCGCGAGGGAGAGCATCATCACCGTCATCACCGCCGTCAGATAGGGGCGCTTCCAGAACAGACCGCGATAGCTGTGCAGGGAGTCCGCATCCTTGCCGCGATAGGGGCTGGACATCATGCTGATGACGCCGAAGGCCCCCAGGCTGGTGAACAGGTACATCAGCAGGTAGACACCCGCCGCTTCCACCGGCATCTCGCCGAGGCGGCTTGCCACCACCACCGCCAGCAGATAGCCGAAGTGGGAGATGGAGGAGTAACCCATCATCCGCTTGATGTTGGTCTGGATCAGCGCCAGGAGGTTGCCGACCACGATGGAGACGACCGCCATGGCCGCCAGCAGCCAGTGGATCATGGGATCCGAGGTGGCGGGTACTGCCAGGTAGAAGCGCAGCAGCACGCAGAACACGGCTATCTTGCTGACGGTGGCGAGGAAGGTGGCCACCGGTGCCGGCGCCCCTTCATAGACGTCCGGGGTCCAGAGGTGGAAGGGGGCGAGGGACAGCTTGAACGCAAAGCCGACCAGCATCAGGCCAAAGCCCCCCATCAGCAGCGGATGGTGAGCCGGGCTCTGGGCCAGGGTCACACCGAGATCGCTGAAGCTCAGGCTTCCGGCCTGGGCGTAGAGCAGTGCCATGCCGAACAGCAGGAAGGCGGTGGCACTGGCGGAGAGCACCATGTACTTGATGCTGGCTTCCAGCGAGCGCCGCTCGCGATAGGCATACCCCACCAGACCGAACATGGGCAGGGTCAGCATCTCGATCCCGATGAAGAGAGAGGCGAGGTGACGGGAGGCCGCCAGCACCAGACCACCGGCGGTGGCGATGAGCAGCAGCAGGTAGAACTCTTCCCGGTTGTCCGGATAGCCCTTGAGCCAGGTGCGACCGAAGGTGCAGGTGGCCAGGGCCCCGATGAGCACCAGCCCCATGTAGAAGACCGCGTAAGCGTCCACTTGCAGCAGGGGAGTGACCCCCTGATCCCCTTGGGCCATCACGATGGGCAGGGAGAAGAGCGCGAGGTTGAGGCCGATGATGGTGACCACGAAGGCGGTGTCGTCACAGCGCTTCCAGGCGATGGCCAGCATCAGGGCCACCATGGCCCCCGTGGTCAGCAACAGGGGCAGCAGGGCCAGCAGTTGAGAAACAGTAAACGTCATGACAGTGCTCCCGACATGGACAAGGAAGGCGAAAGAGAAAGCATCATTGCAGCGCCCCCGTGCCCGGCAGCGCGTACCAGTGCAGCACGCTCAGGAGGCTGCTGCTGGCGGTGTCGAGCACCGGCTGGGGATAAAGACCGAGCAGCACCAAGAGGCCGGCGATGGTCAGCATCATGGTCAGTTCCCGGGTATCCAGCCCCTTGAGCATGCTCTCCTCCCGGGGCGTCCCGAAGCAGGCCCGCTGCAGCATGATGAGGGAGTAGACCGAGGCCAGCACCAGCCCGAAGGTGGCGATGACGGTGATAACGGGGGCCACCTGGAAGCTGCCGATGAGGATCAGGAACTCGCCGACGAAGTTGCCGGTCCCCGGCATCCCGAGGGATGCGACGGAGAAGAACAGCATCACGCCGGGCAGGTAGCGCAACCGTCCCCAGAGACCGCCCATCTGGCGCAGATCCCGGGTGTGCAGGCGCTCGTAGAGCTGGCCGCACAGGATGAAGAGGCCGGCGGCCGAGAGCCCGTGGGCAATCATCTGTACCACTGCCCCTTGCAGGGCGAGCTCGCTGCCGGAGTAAATGGCGATCATCACGAAGCCCATGTGGGAGATGCTGGTGTAGGCAACCAGCCGCTTGATATCGGTCTGGGCAAAGGCCAGCAGGGCGCCATAGACGATGCCGATGAGGCCGAGCACCATGGCGTAGGGGGCAAACTCGGCGGACGCCTCGGGGAAAAGCGGCAGAGTGAAGCGCAGCAGGCCGTAGGCCGCGGTTTTCAGCAAGATGCCCGCCAAGTCCACGGAGCCTGCGGTGGGCGCCTGGCTGTGGGCATCAGGGAGCCAGCCATGGAGCGGCACCAGGGGCATCTTGACCGCGAAGGCGATGAAGAAGCCCAGCATCAGCAGCCACTGTACCGTGCTGCTCATGGGGGTGTTGAGCAGCTCCTGATAGTTGAAGGTGAAGACACCGGTGGCGGCGTGGTGGGTCAGTACCAGGCCCAGGATGGCCACCAGCATGATGAGGCCGCTCGCCTGGGTGTAGATGAAGAACTTGGTGGCGGCGTTGATGCGCGACTTGCCATCGGTGACCGAGTGGCCCCAGAGCGCAATCAGGAAGTACATCGGCACCAGCATCATCTCCCAGAAGAAGAAGAAGAGGAACAGATCCACCGCCATGAAGACGCCGAGCACGCCCCCCAGGATCCACAGCAGGTTGAGGTGGAAGAAGCCGATGCGCTGGACGATCTCCTTCCAGGAACAGAGGATGGCCAGCACGCCGATGAAGCTGGTGAGGATCACCATCAGGAGCGACAGCCCGTCCACGGCGAGGTGCAGGGAGATGCCGAAGCGGGGGATCCAGGGTTGTTGCCACTCGGCTGCCCAGACGGGGAGGCCGGGGTTGGCGAGGGTGAAGTCACCACCGAGCCAGATGGCGCTGGAGAGCACCAGACAGGCGCTCATGGAGGCGAGGGCCACCCAGCGGACAAACTGTCCGCCGAGCCGCTCCATCTGCCAGCAGAGCAAGCCGCCGATGAAGGGAATTAGCAAGATCCAGAGTAAGGTCACGATATCAGCTCTCATCTAGGTTCTAGTCGGGCAGGCGCTGAGCCTGCCACACAATATTGGGCTCATGGATCAGCCGAGCAGCAGCAGGGCCAGGATCAGGGCGGCGCCCATCCCCATGGAGGCTGCGTACCAGCGCAACTTGCCGGAGACGGTCCAGGCCAGCAGCTGATGCCCCCCCTGGGCCAGCACGGCGGGCAGGTTCATCATCCTGTCCAGCGGATCCTTGCCGAGCAGGCGAGTCGCCAGCAGGTAGGGCTTGACCCAAATCAGGTCATAAAGCCAGTCAAAGCCCCAGGCATTGAACCAGAGGGTGGACAGAGCCCGCCCCAGTGCACTCTCGGCGATCCCCTTCGCCAGGCGACGTTCGCCGAGGAAGAGGAAGGCGGCCAGCGCAATGCCTGCCACGGCGATGACGCCGGAGAGGATCTCGAGGCCATGGCGTCCCTCTTCGATGTGATCTCCCGGGCCGGCCGGCAGCACTCCTGCCAGCGGTGGCACGATGAGGGCGCCGACTCCGGTGGAGAGCACCAGCAGCACCAGCAGTGGCAAATGGTGGGCAAGGCCCTGTCCGGCGTGAGCCTGGGTCTGCTCCTTGCCGTGGAAGGCGATGAAGATGAGGCGGAAGGTGTAGAGGGTGGTGAGGAAGGCACCACCCAGACCGGCCCACAGCAGGGCGCTCTGGCCACTGGCCTGCACCTGCCAGAGGATGGCGTCTTTACTGTAGAAACCGGCGGTCACCAGTGGCAGCGCGGCCAGGGCCGAGCCCCCCACCAGGAAGCAGGCGTAGACCAGCGGCAGCGATTTGCGCAGGTCTCCCATCTTGAAGATGTTCTGCTCGTGGTGGGTCGCGATTATGACGGCCCCGGCGGAGAGGAACAACAGCGCCTTGAAGAAGGCGTGGGTCATCAGGTGGAAGATGGCCCCTTCCCAGGCACCGACCCCCAGGGCCAGGAACATGTAGCCTATCTGGCTCATGGTGGAGTAAGCCAGGATCCGCTTGATGTCGGTCTGCACCAGGGCGGCAAAACCGGCCAGCACCAGGGTGATGGCACCGACCAGCGCCACCAGATGGAGGATCTCCGGGGCCAGCAGGAAGAGGCCGTGGGTGCGGGCGATGAGGTAGACACCGGCGGTCACCATGGTGGCGGCGTGGATCAGTGCCGAGACCGGGGTCGGGCCCGCCATGGCGTCCGCCAGCCAGGTCTGCAGGGGCAGCTGGGCGGATTTGCCGACCGCGCCGCCGAGCAGCATCAGGCAGGCGAACGACAGGGCAGGGGAGCCGTCGGCAAACATCGCAGGGGATCGCACCAGCAGCTCGTGAATGTTGAGGGTGCCGAGCTCGCGGTAGAGCACGAAGAGCCCGATGGCGAGGAAGACGTCGCCGACCCGGGTCACCACGAACGCCTTGAGGGCGGCGGCGCCGTTGTTGCGATCCTTGTAGTAGAAGCCGATCAGCAGGTAGCTGCACAGCCCCACCCCTTCCCAGCCCAGGTAGACGAACAGCAGGTCATCGGCCAGCACCAGGAACAGCATGCTGGCGATGAAGAGGTTGGTGTAGGTGAAGAAGCGCGAATACCCCTCTTCCCCGCGCATGTACCAGGAGGCGAACAGGTGGATGAAGAAGCCCACCCCGGTCACGACCCCCAGCATGGTCAGCGACAGCCCGTCCAGGGAGAGACGGAAGGCGGGCTGGAACTCGCCCACCGTCATCCACTGCCACAGGGTCTGGGTATAGACGCCGCCTTCCGGCATGGTATTGAGAAAATCGATGCCGACCCACAGGGTAGTGAGGGCCGAGAGACCGATGCTGCCGACACCGATGAGCGCCGAGGTGCGCTCGCCGAGGCGGCCGAGGGAGAAGGCCAGCAGCAGCCATCCCAGCAGCGGGAACAGGAAAGTCAGATATAGGAGGCTCATCCGCGCATCTCGCTCACAGTGTCCACGTTCAGGGTGTGGTAACGACGATAGAGCAGCAGTAACAGGGCGAGGCCGATACTGGCCTCCGCTGCCGCCAGAGAAATCACCAGTATGTACATGATCTGGCCGTCGGCCTGGGCCCAGCGGCTACCCGCCACCACGAACGCCAGGGCGGACGCGTTCATCATGATTTCGATACTCATGAGGATAAACAACAGGTTGCGGCGTATCAGCAGGCCGCACAGGCCGATGGCAAACAAAATGGCCGCCAGCAGGAGGCCGTGCTCCATGGGAATTCCACTCATCGCCATGCTCCTTGTGCTTGCTGGATGGAAAGGGGGCGGGCTGCCGGCAGCGAGCCATGCCTCACCACGGGGATGTCGCTCATTGCTGACCTCCTTCCTGTGTGGTACGAGGTACGGAGAGCACTTCCCCGCTCTTGTCCTCGCGGCCCAGGTGATAGGCGGTGACCAGACCCGCCAGCAGCAGGATGGAGGCGAGCTCCACCGCCAGCACATAGGGGCCGAACAGGGCGATACCGACTTCCTTGGCGCTGACCTCGGTCAGACCCAGTTCACCGCCGGTCACGCCGAGAATGCCGTGGGCCAGAAAGCCCAGCAAAATGAGGGAGAGCAGGGCCGGGCCACCCCAGGTCATGGGGGTGAGCCACTTCTTCTCCTGATCCTGGGCGCTCCCCAGGTTCAGCATCATCACCACGAACACGAACAGCACCATGATGGCGCCGGCGTAGACGATCACCTGCAGGGCCCCCGCAAAGGCGGCGCCCAGGCAGAAGAAGATCATGGCCACGGCGATGAGGGAGATGATGAGATTGAGCAGCGCATGCATGGGGTTGCTGGTGCTGATCACCCGCAGCGTGCTGTAAACGGCGACCAGGGCCGCGGCATAGAATGCCAGTTCCATGATTGACTCCTAGGGCAGCAGGCTCTTGACATCGATGGGCTTGGCTTCGTTCTCGGCATCCCCTTTGGGTTTGCCGTCGATGGCCATCCCGCTCATGCGGTAGAAGTTGTAGTCCGGGTATTTGCCGGGGCCGCTTATCAGCAGATCTTCCTTCTCGTACACCAGATCCTGGCGACGATACTCCCCCATCTCGAAATCCGGCGTCAGCTGGATGGCGGTGGTGGGGCAGGCCTCCTCGCACAGGCCGCAGAAGATGCAGCGGGAGAAGTTGATGCGAAAGAACTCCGGGTACCAGCGGCCATCTTCCCGCTCCGACTTCTGCAAGGAGATGCAACCGACCGGGCAGGCGACCGCACACAGGTTGCACGCCACACAGCGCTCGTCGCCATCGGGATCCCGGGTCAGTACGATGCGACCGCGAAAACGGGGGGCGGCGTAGACCGGCTGCTCCGGGTAGCTCAGGGTTTCACGGGGGCGCCAGGCATGGGAGAAGACCATCCCAAGGCTGCGCAACTGGGTGCCAACACCCTTGATAATGCTCGTAATTTTCATAGGTGCCTCACTGCACATTTATCAGCACTGGCGCCTGGGCGTTTCCTTGCCGCAGACGGCCGAATCATCGTCATGTCCATCTCGTTTTGCTCACGCATTCATCAGCACCACGGCAGCGGTGACCAGCATGTTGAGCAGGGTCAGGGGCAGGCACACTTTCCAGCCAAAGGACATCACCTGGTCGAAGCGCGGGCGGGGCAGGGAGGCCCGCAGCAGGATGAAGAACACCATGAAACAGGCGGTCTTCAGGGCGAACCAGATGAAGGGCGGCAGCCAGGGGCCGTGCCAGCCACCGAAGAAGAGGGTCACGATGAGGGAAGAGATCAGCACGATGCCGATGTACTCCCCCACGAAGAAGAGACCCCACTTCATACCCGCGTACTCGATGTGATAGCCGTCGGCGAGCTCCTGCTCGGCCTCCGGCTGGTCAAACGGGTGGCGGTGGGTGACGGCGACCCCGGCAAACAGGAAGGTGACGAAGCCCAGGATCTGGGGGATCACGTTCCACATGCCGGCCTGGGCCTCGACGATGTCACGCAGGTTGAAGCTGCCAGTCTGGATGACGATGCCCATGAGCGAGAGGCCAAGGAACACCTCGTAGGAGAGGGTCTGGGCCGAGGCGCGCAGGCTGCCGAGCAGGGAGTACTTGTTGTTGCTCGACCAGCCTGCGAAGAGCACGGCATAGACCGCCAGCCCGGCGATGGCCAGGATATAGAGCAGCCCCACGTTGAGATCCGCCACGCCCCAGGTGGGGGTGATGGGCACCACCGCAAACGCCAGGATGAAGGCGGTGAAGGCGATGATGGGGGCCAGCACGAAGATCCGGCGATCCGCAAAGGGCGGGATCCAGTCCTCCTTGAAGAACATCTTGACCATGTCGGCCGCCAGTTGCAGCAGGCCGAAGGGGCCAACCCGGTTGGGGCCGTAACGGTCCTGCCACAGTGCCAGCAGGCGGCGCTCGATGAAGCTCATGAAGGCGCCAGCCCCCACGATCCCCACGAGTACGACCAGGGCCTTGCCGACCTCGATCAGCAGATCCATCAGAGAGTCGCTCATGCGATGACCTCCTGCAGGTTATCGATCAGGGCGTGGTGCAGGGCGGTTGGCAGGCCGTTCACCCCGAGTGGCAACCCTGCTAGGCCCGGAGCCAGCGCATCGCTCAGGCGCAGACGCAGGCGCCAGTGGTTGCCACCCCAGGAGAAGGCCACCAGTGCGTCAGGGGACAGTGCCAGGCGCGCGGCATCCGCCGGGTTCAGTACCAGGGTGGGTTCCCCCATGCGAGCCTGGATGACCGGGCTTCTGGCGGAGAGCTCCTCGCCACCGAACAGCTGGTCATAGCTCACCACCTGCAGGGATGCGGCGGGCAGGAAGGGGGCCGGGATGGCGCCAAACCAGCCCAGGTTGCCTTCGCCCGGCTCCAGCAGGCGGCGACCGGGATCCCCGGCACGCAGGTTGCCGCCCACCTCGTCCTGGAACTTGTTCCAGGCGGAGGGGGAGTTCCAGCCCGGTGCCCAGGCAAACGGTACCTGGGAGAGGGGCTGGCGGGCACCGGCGTAGCCTTCCATGGAGAAGGCGAACGGCGAATCGGGATCCTGGGCGACTCTGGGCTCGCTCACGTTCTGGTTCGCCAGCATGGAGGTGCGACCACTGTAGCGGTGCGGCTCCCGGGCGAGCTTCATGCCGCGAATGCGCAGGCCGGCGTTGGGTGCAGCTTCACCCATGGTGGTGAGCAGCGGGGCGCTGGCGGCGCAATCGCGACTCACATCGTCGAAGGTGTTCCAGCGAACCGAACGCGGTTGCTGGCTCCCTTGCAAGGCATCCAGCCAGCGCCAGCTCTCGCGCACCTGGATATCGGCGTTGTAGAAGGCGGGAGCATAGACCTGGAAGAAGCGCTGGGCACGGCCTTCCATGTTGACCAGGGTGCCATCGCCTTCTGCAAAACTGGCGGCAGGCAGCACCAGATCCGCCTTCTTCGCGGTGGCCGTCTCCTGATGGTCGATGACCAGCAGGTGTTGCAGGCGATCCAGGGCGGCGTCCACCCGGCTGCGGGGGGCTCGGCGGTAGAGGTCGTTCTCAAGAACGACCAGGGCAAGCCTCTCTTCCCCTTCCATGCGTTCGAGGGCTGCCTCCAGCGGGGCGGCATGCCGGGCCAGCATGGCCAGCCCCAGGCTGTTGGCTTCCTGAGCCACGAGGGCAAGCTCCGCGGCCTGGCCACGGCCCTTGAGGGCGCGGGCGATGTTGCTGGCCGCATCGATCAGAGCCTCGTTGCGGGCACCATTGCCTGCGATGATGAGGGGCTTTTTGGCGTTGCCAAGCAGGTCGGCCCATTGGGCGGCGAGGGCCTGCTGTTCGGGGGAGAGATCCGTTGGCGCCGGTGCACTGGCGTCCAGCAGGTGGGCGATGGCAAACCCGAGGCGCGCCTGATCCGCGTGGGGGGCATGCAGGGTATCGGCGGCCACGTCGTCGAGACGGGTCTGATCCAGGCTGGTGATGAGCAGCGGGTAGCGTTCATTCTGAGCGAGCGTCTGCACCGCGGCGACCTGCCACAAGTCCACCTTCAGCTTGCGGGCAATTTCGCGCCCCTTGCCTTTCACTGCCTGGCGCAGGGCCAGGGCGATGCGGGCGGCGGTCTGGGTGACATCTTCCCCGAGCACCAGCACGGCGTCGGCTTCTTCCATGTCGCGCAGGCTGGGAGTGCGCACGCCGCCGTGCTCCAGAATGTCCAGCATCTTCTGCAGGCATTTCCATTCGCTCTGCTCGACCCCGGAGTAGAAGTTGGCGGCCCCCACCAGTTCGCGCAGGGCGAAGTTGCTCTCCAAGGAGGCGCGGGGTGAGCCGATGCCGATGACGCCGCTGGCGGTGCGCAGCGCATCCGCGGCCCGGTTCAGGGCGCCATCCACCGTGATGGCCAGCTTGTCACTGCCATCCTGCAGCAGGGGCTGGCGCGGGCGGTCGGTCAGATTGACGTGGCCGTAGCCGAAGCGGCCGCGATCGCAGAGGAAATAGTGGTTCAGGGCACCGTGGAAACGGTTCTCGATGCGGCGCAGCTCGCCGTAGCGCTCACCCGGGCTGATGTTGCAGCCGACCGAGCACCCCTGGCAGATGCTGGGGGCGAACTGCATGTCCCACTTGCGGTTGTAACGCTCGGAGTGGGTCTTGTCGGTGAAGACGCCGGTGGGACAGACCTCCACCAGGTTGCCGGAGAATTCGCTCTCCAGAGTGCCATCTTCGACCCGGCCGAAGTAGACGTTGTCATGGGCGCCATAGACCCCGAGATCCTCGCCACCTGCGTAATCCTTGTAATAACGCACGCAGCGGTAGCAGGCGATGCAGCGGTTCATCTCGTGGTTGATGAAGGGGCCCAGATCCTGATTCTGGTGGGTGCGCTTGGTGAAACGGTAGCGGCGGCTGTTGTGGCCCGTCATCACCGTCATGTCCTGCAGGTGGCAGGCGCCACCCTCTTCGCACACCGGGCAGTCGTGGGGGTGGTTGGTCATCTGCCACTCCACCACTGTCTTGCGAAACTCCTTCGCCTCTTGATCCTCGATGGAGATATAGGTGCCATCGGTGGAAGGGGTCATGCAGGACATGACCAGGCGGCCGCGCTTGTCGTCGGCATTCTGATACTGTTTGACCGCGCACTGGCGGCAGGCACCGACGCTACCGAGCGCCGGGTGCCAGCAAAAATAGGGGACGTCCAGACCCAGCGACAGACAGGCTTGCAGCAGGTTGTCTGCCCCGTCTACCTCGTACTCTTTACCGTCTACATGAATGGTTGCCATACAACTTCCCTGAAACCTGTTTTATGAAATCGGCTATTGCCCGATGCGTCCTGGCGCTTACCAGCGCTCGCCCAGCAGGTTGGGCTGGATACCCTTGAACAGCTTGTGATTGTCATGGGGGGCCTTGACCCCGGCCTCGAACTCGGACCGGAAATACTTCATCGCACTGCCAAGGGGCTCGACGGCGCCGGGGGCATGGGCACAGAAGGTCTTGCCCGGGCCCAGGAAACTGACGAGCTGTTCCAGGGTCGCGAGATCCTCGGGTTGGCCCTCGCCCCGCTCCAGCGCCCGCAGGATCTTGACGCTCCAGGGCAGGCCGTCGCGGCAGGGGGTGCACCAGCCGCAGGATTCGCGGGCAAAGAACTCCTCCATGTTGCGCAGCAGGGAAACCATGTTGATGCTGTCATCCACCGCCATGGCAAGGCCCGTACCCATGCGGGTGCCCACCTTGCCGATGCCGCCAGCGTACATCTGGGCATCCAGGTGCTCGGGCAGCAGGAAGCCGGTGCCGGCACCGCCTGGTTGCCAGGTTTTCAGGCGATAGCCGGGCTTCATGCCGCCTGCGCACTCCTCGAACAGCTCGCGGGCGGTGATGCCAAAGGGCAGCTCCCACAGGCCGGGATTGTTGACCTTGCCGGAAAAGCCCATCAGCTTGGTGCCGTGATCTTCCGAACCCGGCAGTGCCAGCCCCTGATACCAGGCCACACCGTTGCCGATGATGGCGGGGACGTTGCACAGGGTTTCGACGTTGTTGACGCAGGTCGGCTTGCCCCAGACGCCGGAGACGGCGGGGAAGGGGGGTTTGGCCCGCGGGTTGGCGCGCCGTCCTTCCAGGGAGTTGATGAGGGCCGTCTCTTCGCCGCAGATGTAGCGACCTGCGCCGGTGTGGACGAACAGCTCGAAGTCAAAGCCCGAGCCCAGGATGTTCTTGCCAAGGAACCCCGCGGCCTTGGCCTCTTCCACGGCGCGGCGCAGGTGGATGGCGGCATCCACGTACTCGCCGCGCAGGAAGATGTAGCCGCGATAGGCCTTGAGAGCCCGGGCACTGATGATCATCCCCTCGATCAGCAGGTGGGGCAGCTGCTCCATCAGCATGCGGTCTTTGTAGGTATTGGGTTCCATCTCGTCGGCGTTGCAGAGCAGGTAACGGATGTTCATGCTCTCGTCTTTGGGCATCAGGCCCCACTTCACGCCGGTGGAGAAACCGGCGCCGCCGCGTCCCTTGAGGCCGGCATCCTTGACGGTGCTGACGATGTCATCCGGGCTCATCTGGCCAAGGGCCTTGCGGGCGGCCTCATAGCCCTGTTTTGCCTGATACTCCTCGAGCCAGACCGGCTGGCCGTCGTCCCGCAGGCGCCAGGTGAGAGGGTGGGTCTCGGCGGTGCGGGGGATGCGGTTGGCGGTGCCGAGGGAGGCAAGCGTCTTGCCTGGCTGAATGCTCATGGGTAAGCCTCCAGGGTTTTCAGCAGGCTGACGGCATCGAGTCCGCCATAGGTATCGTCATCGATCATGATGGCCGGCCCCTTGTCGCAGTTGCCGAGGCAGCAGACGGGCAACAGGGTGAAGCGGCCATCCGGGGAGGTCTGACCGGGGGCCAGATTGACGACCTCTTTCAGACCGGCAAGCAACTGCTCGTGGCCGTTGATGTAGCAGACCATGCTGTCGCAGACGCGGATGATGTGACGACCCACCGGCTGGCGGAAGATCTGGCTGTAGAAGGTGGCGACCCCTTCCACGTCGCTGGCGGGGATGCCGAGCTCGGCGCCGATGGCGTGAATGGCGCCGTCAGGTACCCAGCCACGGGCCTGTTGCACTATCTTGAGCGCTTCGATGCTGGCGGCACGGGGATCTTCGTAGTGGTGTTTCTCGTGTTCGATGGCATCGCGCTCAGCCTGGCTCAGGACGAAATCTCCCTGCTGGCTGCTGCATGCCCCTTGCCCTTGTGGGGTCTGGTTATTGTGACACTGACATTGGCTCATGACTTGACCTTTTGTGGCTTGTCCCTTTACTGCGCGTCTTGCCCTTCGCCCCGGCTGCCGGGGCGAGAGGACTCAACGATCCACATCTGACATAACGAAATCGATACTGCCCAGGTAGACGATAAGATCCGACACCATCTGGCCGCGGATCACCGAGGGGATCTGCTGCAGGTGAGCAAAGCTCGGGGTGCGGATCCGGGTCCGGTAGCTCATGGTGGATCCGTCGCTGGTCAGGTAATAGCTATTGACCCCTTGGTCGCCTCTATCATCTGGAAGGACTCGGCGGCCGGCATGACAGGCCCCCAGGAGACTTGCAGGAAGTGGGTGATCAGGGTTTCGATGTCCTGCAGGGTGCGCTCTTTGGGCGGTGGCGTGGTGAGCGGGTGATCCGCCTTGAAGGGGCCCTCAGGCATGTTTTTCATGCACTGCTCGATAATGGACAGGCTCTGGCGGATCTCCTCGATGCGCACGGTGGCGCGGTCGTAGGCGTCCCCGTTGCTGCCCACCGGCACCTCGAACTCGAACTGATCGTAACCGGAATAGGGGCGCCATTTGCGCACGTCAAAGTTGAGCCCCGTGGCCCGCAGACCGCCCCCCGTGGTGCCCCAGGCCAGGGCCTGGGCCGTGTTGTAGGCGGCGACACCGATGGTG
Source organism: Aeromonas sp. ASNIH7 (assembly GCF_002903485.1). Classification (NCBI taxonomy): domain Bacteria; kingdom Pseudomonadati; phylum Pseudomonadota; class Gammaproteobacteria; order Aeromonadales; family Aeromonadaceae; genus Aeromonas; species Aeromonas sp. ASNIH7. The sequence goes on along the minus strand of NZ_CP026226.1, from coordinate 40,399 downwards.
CGGCCCCGCAGTATGCTGTTGCGCATGGCCGCCTTTTCATACTCCATCAACCGCTTGGGCAGCCAGCTCAACAGGTTGTCCTGGATGAGGCGGGCCCAGCCGGCAGGCAGATCGTGGGCCACGCCGCCGATACGGAACCAGGCCGGGTGCATGCGGGCTCCGGTGATGGCCTCGATGATGGTGTAGATCTTCTGGCGGTCCGTGAAGGTGAAGAAGACCGGGGTCATGGCCCCCACGTCCTGAATGTAGGTGCCAAGGAACAGCAGGTGGCTCTGGATGCGGAACAGCTCCGCCATCATCACCCGGATCATGTCGACCCGCGCCGGCACTTTGATGCCGGCCAGCTTCTCGACCGCCAGCACATAGGGCAGGTTGTTCATCACGCCGCCCAGGTATTCGACCCGGTCGGTGTAGGGGATGTAGCTGTGCCAGGACTGGCGCTCGCCCATCTTCTCGGCGCCGCGGTGGTGATAGCCGATGTCGGGCACGCAGTCGCGGATCTCTTCCCCGTCGAGTTGCAGCACCAGGCGGAAGGCGCCGTGGGCGGAGGGGTGGTTCGGCCCGAGGTTCAGGAACATGTAGTCCTCGTTCTCGTTGCCGCGGGCCATGCCCCACTCTTCCGGCTTGAACAGCAGGTTGTCCTGCTCCTGATCCTGCTTGACCGCATCGAGCATGAAGGGATCAAACTCGGTGGCGCGCGCCGGGTAGTCCTTGCGCAGGGGGTGCCCTTGCCAGCTCTTGGGCATCATGATGCGGGTCAGATGGGGGTGGCCATCGAAGGTGATCCCCATCAGATCCCACACTTCCCGCTCGTACCAGTTGGCGTTGGGGAAGTGGCGGCTGACGGTGGGCAGATGGAGATCGCTCTCCTTGAGCGCCACTTTCAGCATCACGTCGGCGTTACGGTCGATGGAGATGAGGTGATAGAAGACGGTAAAGTCGCTCTCCGGCAGGCCGTGGCGATGGCTGCGCATCCGTTCGTCGGTGGCGCTGAGATCGAACAGCATCACGAAGGGGGAGGGCAGCTTTTGCAAGAAGCCCATCACGTCCAGCAGCAGATCCCGGGAGAGCCAGATGACCGGCACGCCGGTACGGGTGCTCTGCACGGTGAAGCGCTCGGCACCGAAGTGGGCGAACAGCTCGCCGACCACCTGGGCATCGGAGTGATCGGCGGTTTGCCACTGGGCCATGGTGTAATTGCTTGGGAATTCTCGAGTCAGTTTCATGATCAGATCTCATCCGGCGTGCGCAGGTTGGTCACGTTGATCCGCTCGCCGCGCTTGCGTTCCTTCTCGGATTGCATCTGGGGACGGTAGATCCCCTGATCCCCCACCACCCAGGAGAGGGGGCGGCGTTCCTTGCCGATGGACTCCTGCAGCAGCATCAGGGCTTGCAGGAAGGCCTCGGGGCGGGGCGGGCAGCCCGGAATGTAGACATCGACCGGCAGGAACTTGTCCACCCCCTGTACCACGGAGTAGATGTCATACATGCCGCCGGAGTTGGCACAGGCCCCCATGGAGATGACCCACTTGGGCTCGAGCAACTGCTCATAGAGCCGCTGGATGACAGGGGCCATCTTGATGAAGGGGGTGCCAGCAATCACCATGAAGTCGGCCTGACGGGGGGAGGCTCGTATGACCTCAGCGCCGAAGCGAGCCACGTCGTGGGGAGAGGTGAAGGCGGTACACATCTCCACGTAGCAGCAGGAGATGCCGAAGTTGTAGGGCCAGAGGGAGTTCTTGCGGCCCCAGTTGACGGTGTCTTGCAGCACCTCTTCGAGGCGCCCGATCATGATGCCGCGGGTCGCTTGCTGCGCCAGTGGATCATCGACGGTCTGGCGCTGTTCCTGGGGGTAGCGCTCAACGGGCGCATCCGGGTCAATCCGGGTCAGGGTGTACTTCATGGTGCAACCTCAAAGAGATAATCGGTAGTTCAGTCTGGTTTCTTGTCAGTCAGGACACGCTTTTTCGGGGCCCAGTCGAGGGCACCAATGCGCCACAGGTAGAGGAGGCCTACCAGCAGCAGGGTGATGAAGATGGTGGCTTCGATGAAGCCGACCCAGCCGCTCTCCCGAACGGAGACGGACCAGGCAAAGAGATAGAGGGCTTCGACATCGAAGATGACGAAGAACATGGCGACCAGGTAGAACTTGGCGGAGAAGCGCAGGCGGGCGTTGCCGACGGAATCCACCCCGGATTCGAAGGGTTTGTTCTTGGCACGGCCATAGGCGCGTCCCCCCAGCAAGGCCGCCAGGCCTATCATGGTCAAGCAGATACAGATGGCGCCAATGACATAGGCAGCAAAAGCCCAGTGCTGGACGGCAATATCAGCAAACATATAGGTTTTTCCCTAACCAAATTAATCATGTGACTTAACAATGATGTTACGTAGTATGCCACTTTCGTACTGATTTACATGTCATTTCAAAGGATTAATTATTAATCAACGGGATGAAAATTGTGTTTTGCTAGCGGGGTCAACTTTCTCGTTTGAGAATTGTTTTCAATCGTTTTTATGTAGCAGAAAAAAACCGGATAGTTTGAAAATCCGGGGGATGGCAGGAAACAAAAGACCCCGCATGGCGGGGTCTGTTTCAGGGTTGGAGAACGGGGAGGCTCTGCTCTGCCGCCTTGCCCTGGGAGAGCACGATCTCCACCCGGCGGTTGGCCTGGCGGTGAGCCGGGGTATCGTTTGGATAACGGGGTTGGGTATCCGCCACCCCCTGGGCGATCAGCCGTCGTGAATCCAGCTTGGGGTTGGTCAGCAGGGTGTGGGTGATGGTGGCCGCCCGCAGCACCGACAGCTCCCAGTTGTTGCGATAGAGCTCCACCGGCGCCTGGGAGTTGTCGGTGTGACCGGTGACCACCACCATGCCGGGGATGTCCGCCAGCACGTCCGAGACCTTGTTGACCAGCGGAATGAACTGGGGCTGCAAGAAGGCGGAGTCGGCCGGAAACAAGGTCTTTTCGCCGATGCGGATGACCAGTTGGCTGCCAAGCTGCTCCACCTCGATCTCTTTGGACTCGATTTGGCTCTTGAGCTGCTGATCCAGCTTCTGCTTGGTGACTGTGACCCAATCCTGCTCCTTGGTCTTGTGGGGCCAGGACTCCGTGGCCGTAGGTTTCTCCGAGGAGCCGATGGTCTCGTTGAAAGGGTCGGCCGCCGCTGCGGGCGTCTGGGTATCCAGCACCTGCTCTTTCTGGGAGGTATTGGGGGTGGTCTTGGACTCGGGTTCCAGTATGCCTGTGCCCCCCTGCATCACGGGGGAGCCGGCGGGAAGGGAGACCAGCCCTATCTTGCCAAGAGATTCGATAAAGCCCTGAATGAGCACGCGAGTCTCCGACTGCTTGGCCATGGCGAAGGAGTAGAGCACCACGAACAGGGCGAACAGCAGTGTCATGAAGTCGGCGTAGGAGACCAGCCAGCGTTCGTGGTTCTCCGGCGCCTCAGCCTTTTTCTTTTTCGCCACCGTGGCCTCCGAGGTAAGGCTCAAGGGTCACTTGCAGCCGTTGCTGTGACTCGCCGTCCACGATACAGAGGATGCCGGTGAGGGTCATCTCTTTGTAGTGGCGGATCTGGTGGGCAAACGACTTGTAGCGGTTGCCGAAGGGAAGGAAGATGAGGTTGGCGGCCGACACCCCGTAGATGGTGGCGATAAATGCCACCGCGATGGCGCCCCCCAGCTTGTCGGGGGCATCCAGCAGGCCCATGGCGTGAATGAGGCCAAATACGGCCCCGACGATCCCCATGGTCGGGCAGTAGCCCCCCATGGCCTCGTAGAATTTGACGGTCTGTTCGATATCTTCCTGCTCGAACTCGATCTCGTTTTCCAGTACCTCGTGGATTTTGGTCTTCTCGTAGCCATCGACCATCATCTGTACCCCTTTTTGCAGGAAGGGATCCTTGATGTCGTCGATCATGCCCTCCAGTGCCAGCATGCCGCTGCGCCGTGCATTGCCCGCCAGGGTTTCAAGCAGTTGGGCCTGCTCCAGCATGTCGAGGCGCAGGGGAGTAATGAGCCACTTGAAGCGTTTGAGGGTTTTACCAACCACGGAGAAGGGAAACTGGGTCAGTGCGGCACCGACGGTACCGCCGATCACGATGAGAAAGGCGGGCAGATCGAGCAGGGCGCTGGGGTGCCCCCCTTCTATCATGTTGCCACCCAGAATGGCTGCCAGGGCCAGCAGCAAGCCAATAAGACTCATTTGTCCATATCCCTATGCGATGTGTGAGGCTAGTGTAGCCATTTAACTATCAGTTTTTCAAAACGATATCCAATCGGTGAGCAATATCCGAGAGGTTGCGCAGACCCGGTAGTGTCCGGTGGCATCGGCCTGTGCCGCTTGGTCAGCAGAGCAGGTTGACGGTGCCGACCTGGCAGGACGAGGCGGTTATCCAGGTGATATCACAATATACTGTGCTATCTGTGAGAGTATGTTGGTTATTTATATCGCCACTTTCTCTTATATTGGCGTAATGCGCTGCCAACGAGAGAGGGCTGGCTGCCCTCGGGGCATATCCCCTGTCGGCAGAGAGCAGAGAGGCGGAAGGGATGGGATTGGCTGGGCGGCACTCGGCCAGGTATCGCGGCAAGCCGTTTTTTCTGGCCCCGCCAATGACGGGTTTCTCCTGCCAGGGGGTTGGCAGACACCTTGAAGAAAAAACCGACCCTGAGGTCGGTTCTTCAATCTGTACGCTGGGTCGGGATTGACTCGCGCCATCCCTGGCGCTCGACCTGCGGGCGGCCTCTGGCCGTCCAGTCGGGCTATCCTGCCCGCCTGTCGACAGGGTTCGAACCGAGCCGCCCATCATCGGATAAAGTAAAAGGCCCCGTCTTGCGACGGGGCCTTTTACTTTATTTGGCGGTGAGGGAGGAATGATTCACCACTGCGTGGCACACCCCTTCGGGGCGGCCTGCGGTCGTTCATCGCAGCAAGCTGCTCTGCTCGAACCCGACGAGGCTTCTCACCTTCTCTCCATCGGCATCGGATGTTGCCATGTCACCAGATGCAAAAAACCGACCCTTAGGTCGGTTTTTACAATTTGGCGGTGAGGGAGGGATTCGAACCCTCGTGCTCGTACTTCACAGCACAAATATAACCTTCAATTTCAATAGCTTACGCATTTTTTGCCGCAATAAAAGCCGCGTAATTGTCTCAGGTAATTGCTATGATACTTATCGTACTTTTATATAGAAAATTAATTAAATGTCAACCACATAGGTTGTGGCAATTGACTGCGTTGTTGATCACGGACAATTAAGTTGAAAACCGTGACATTGAAGTTGGAAACCGACCATTTAAGTTGGAAACTTAAAGGCCCTGCAACAGCAGGGCCTTTTTATTTTTTGCGGTGATTATATGTAATTAAATTACAAAAATTATCTCGGTTGGATCTTTCAGGCAGATCCGGGTGAATCACGTTACGTTGTTGCTGGCTATCACCAGAGTAGCCAGTCGTCGTAGACAGCTTCGGGTTGATTGGGCAAAATTTCGACGACATCGACCCGCTTAACCCGTAGCGCGGTCCACAGCTGGTCATATTCCTCACGGGTGGTGATGCCCAGCTTATCGAGCAATTCCTCCATGTCGTACATGCCTACGCTTTTTTTGATAGCAATTAGATCCGAGGTGGCGTACTGCTCAATCAGATCGAGACTGTATTTGAGACCGGTTGAGGTGGTAATGCATACATTGGCAGTGAGCTCGTCCCACGAGCAGCCGAAAAACTGGGTTGGCTGTTCAGGGAGTGTCAATGTTGAGAGGCTTTTGATGTCGTTGTTCAGCAAATTCAGATAGCCGTTTTTGGTGTAAACGCGGTTGTTTCTCAAAAAGACTTTGAAGTCATCAAGTGCATTGAGAGCGAAATGTGGTGTTGAAGTGTCTGCGTGTGTTTGGTAGTCAACAGGCGGGTGGCTGTTATTGTCTTGTGTATCTTCCTCCGGTGTGAGGTTCGATTCACTGAGCAAGCCACAGTCAGGCTGTGCGGCCAGGTGGTCGATGATGCGTGTACCGGAAAGTGTCTCGGTATTGAGGATGGCAAGGTGTTTGCTGGAGAGTTGATCGACCTTGATAAGCCCGAAACCAATACGATGCAGCAGTTTGTTGAATTTGTCGTCGGCCAGCCTCAGGCTTTCGGTGGTGGTAACCATGTTGTCGCGGCACTCACTGATCAGATCGTGTTTGTGTCGTTCTAGTAGCCTTTCCTTCACGGTGTAGAATCGCGATGGAAAATCGGGCAATAACTGGTCGGACAGGATCAGGTTGCACTCTTTGCACAGCAACACCTTGATGAAGCGGATCTTGTCGTTTCGCACGAACAGCTGAGCGGTTGTGATGGCGGGACAGTGATCCCATTCTAGGCTTGCTTGCTCGCCGCAACACTGACACCGATCATCATTCATGACGGGGTAGGATCGTTTATAGAGATGACCGTAGGTGCTGAGCGATTGTTTTCTTTTCATTGACGATCCTTCACAAAGAACTGACTGAGCAACAAGCTGATTACTACCGCGCTCTGGAGCAGACTCAGAGAGGAGGGCTTGATGTCACAGCGTGGCTGGTTTGGTTTTTGGACACACTCAACGCCACGCTGGAACAGGCCTAACAATCATGCACCAAGTTCCTAGTAGAAACCGATGCTGGCAGAAACACGCTCGCGACCAATTGTGCCCTGAACAGGTAATGATCCTACACCATATGCTAGACACTGATGACGTGCACTGTTTGCAGAGCATTAGTGCTGGCCACTATCAAGCCATAGCTCAGGTTAGCAAAGCGACGAAAACACGCCATCTTGCTGATTTTCTTGAAAAAAACTACCTTGAGAAAATATCTGCTGGAGGTAGGAGCACACGTTACAGGCTCTTATTGACAAATATCCTATGAGACGATTCAAAATGTGACTAGTTTCACAGGTATAGCGAAAAAACCATCGATTATGGGCATGTGTGATTGGCCACCGTCAGATTGGTTTCTTTATATAGGATGCCTGACGCCAGGTAGAATTGGGGAGCAAAACAATGGACCAAACGATAGCTGTTTTGAGCATTGAGCCACTGGGACTGTGGTTGTACGCGGACGGAAAAAAGCATTTTTTGGAATTTAGACATTTTCCGTGGTTTAGCGGAGCTCCAGTAGCATCGGTGTTTAGCGTTGAGCCGTTAGGGGATGACGGAGTACGGTGGCCTGATCTGGACATTGATCTACATCTGGCCAGTATTCAGGGTCCGGCTCGACATCCACTCATTAGTCAAGATCCACCAGTAGCCCCCGCAGTAATGGCTGCGGCCATAGCATTACATGATGGTAATGCATCACGTGCACTACGATGGTTGCAGAAACCTGCGATAGCACTTGGGGGCAGGCGTCCGGTTGACTACCAGGATAGTCCAGAACACATCCAGGCCGTGCTCGATCTTATCGGGCGCATCGAGCACGGCGTCCTAAACTAACGCGGAATTACGGACTAATTTGAGGCTAGTTTCAGATGATAACTAGATCTGTACACCGAACTGTTTAGAAAATGTCATTGGACCTGATAACATTTTCGTATACAATATTCAACTGGTGCTGGTGAGCGCCTGTCGCCCGTCGTTGCATAGTTCCCAACGAACATCACTATTTAAAAATTACTCATTCCAACTATACTCTGTTTTCAGCGGGCGGAGGACGTTTTTATTTTTGGAGATTTTCATGAGTAATTCCCGCTATAAATCCCGTTACACTTCATGCGGACGGTCGTTTAATAAATTGCGCAATGATGCGAAGGCGTTGAAAAAAAGCAGTGGATTAACATTGCGTCAATCCTTAGATAAAATTGCACGCGATATTAATTACTCGAATTGGGATGAGTTGGCCAATCAAAAACCTAATATGGAACGGGACAGTTTTTTTCAGTTCATGTATGATAATGAAAATAGTCGATTGATGAATTCTGAGTACATGAAGTTCCTAAAAATAAAATCATTATCAGATAATTGCGACAATTACCGTAGATTTATTTGCGTACACTGGGGTCTAAAAATAAAAGCATTTGGTGCTTCATCTGGAATATTACAAGAGCCTATGGATCCATTTTTATTTATAAATGAGCTGAGGCATTGTTATAATAAATTCGGGGCGGTGTGCTTTATGCCTCAAAATATGACTAATGAAATGTTGCAAACAGTGACGTTGGGTGCGCAAATCTTCCTTGGCGACATAAAAAACATTCCCAATGATATTGAAAATGCTTTTGTGGACACAACTCTGATTTGTGTGCATGGAATAAAATCCCATCAAACTAGCACCAATTATGCATTTTCAAATAAAGAACTTATTGAAAACATAACCACATATTATCGTTTGTGTGGTCTGGAGCATTTATCTCGCACATCAAATATAAAAATTTCCCTCCCTAGCATTGATACTATTTTTACTGAAAATGCTATATTACAACTTAAACTACCACCTGAGATGCCAAATCCATGCGATTGGTATAATTAAATAATAGTGATAAGTCAGTATCGAATGATAGTATAGACCGATTTACTACCTGACACAGGAGGCCGGTCTCAAACCGGAATTGGTGTTTGACCGGCCGATGAGCTTGCAGGTTTTGCTGACGTTATTGAGCTCTCTGGTGAGATCTAGCAAGCTGAGTTTGCGATGTGCTACTTTCTCGTTGATGGTCATACGGTGACTCCAGATAACACGGTAGGGGTACCGTTTTGTTATCCGTTTTGAAGCCGTATGACCACTCCCTTTTGTGGGCAACTGTCAGGTTAATACCATCTCCATACAATTCATCTTTGATTAAAATTCACATTCCAGGCCAAACCCCAACCAATTACACATTTCACTTTATTTTTTTCTACTTTTCTAATATTTCCTGCATTACTGCATCATATCGGTAGTTAACAATGTCACCAGTAATAAGCATCTGAATAGCTTGTTTGATACAAGAAAGTGGAGCAATAAACCATTCTCGCGGTGTATGTGCGATTCCTTTGTGATCAGCGACCTTTACATCCAAACAAGAATGACCAAAGAAAGTATGCAGCAATCCCTCAAACTTGTGTGCTTTCATGTTGTAGCATTCAAACTCGGATACTAGTTGAACAGGAGCCATTAGGTATGTCGGTTCATTCTCAGCATTGGCAATGCGCGTCTTTACAGGAGTGGTTGAATAACCAATCTTATATAAGTTATTCACACTGCTGATCTCTGGAGCACTGCTTAAAGATTTTAAGATGTAAATATAACCAGACTTTTGATCGTCACGAGTTATGTTTAGCAATTCATCTAACGCTTTATCACTCTTATCGAGGATTCGACGACCCGTTTCATCCTTGTATAGTTCAGTAGCTAATGAACGCAGCAACATATCTGATTCCATGCCATTCTCAAAAATCAGATGCAGCCTCGCGTTCACTTTACCATTCCTCTTTTGCCTCTCTTCCATGTCGGAAATATAGCAAATGATGCCGTGAAGAATGAAGAACATTCCCTTTTGAATTTGTTGCTCACCAGTGAATTGAACCGTCTCTTTTATGCCTGATTTTAGATCAGCATGACACTGTTGAAACAGAGGATCATATTCATCAAAGTTGGTGCATTTCTTACGCTTAGCAACATGATGGGACGTTTCTAAAGTCTTTTTAACGTGCTTTAGATTAAAGATGCTGTCATCAGGACGATCCAATATCCCTAGCGAGCCATCAGCAAGTATCACTTCAATTGAGCCTGGTTTAGGTTCTTCGAATCGAGGTAAAAGCCCATGAATATCGAATTGCTCTAGCGCTCGACAATGCTGCTGCGTATTCCGGCGAAGTTGAACAGCCATTCCGGCCAACGTGAACACCCTGATCCTTAACGCGCTCACGTCATCTCGTTTCTAACTCGACTGTTCAGATTGGGTCAACTCACTTCTCCTCTTCCTCATCGATTCTCCCTTCAGTGACAGCCGGTGAGCGTTGTGCATCAGCCGGTCCAGGATCGCATCTGCCAGGGTGTTGTCACCCAAGCTCGCGTACCACTCTTCAGTTGGCAGCTGACTGACCACTATCGTCGAGTATTTCCCATACCGATCATCCATGATCTCCAGCAGTGCGTTGCGCTGTTCGGCACTCACCGCTTCCAGTCCCCAGTCATCCAGGATCAGCAGCTCTATCCTTGCCAGTTGACCCAACAGTCTGGCGTAACTGCCATCTACCTTGGCCTGGCTCAGCTCAAGCAGCAGACGTGGCAGCCGGTAGTAACGAGTGCTATGCCCTTGCTGACAGGCTTGGTAGCCCAGCGCACAAGCCAGGTAGGTTTTTCCACAGCCACAGGGGCCGGTAATGAGCAGGTTCTGGCCCCGGCGCAGCCACTCTCCTTGGGCCAGGTTTGCTACCTGTGACCGCTCCAGGTTGCGTGCTGACTGGTAGTCCAGCTCCTGCACCGTGGCCTGGAGTTTGAGCCTTGCCTGCTTGACCAGCCGAGTTTGCTTACGCTGCTCCCGGCTCAGTTGTTCGTGTTCGACCAGCAGGCTTAGCCGCTCGATGAAGGGCAGCCCTTCGTAGGTACTCGCATGTTCCAGTTGTTGTTGCACGGCATCCGCCATGCCGGTCAGTTTCAGGTTTCTCAGGCGGGTCAGGGTTTGTTGGGTCATGGGGCGTATCCTCTTTAGTGGAAGCTCTGGGGGCCACGGATGTTCTCGTGCTCTTGCGGTAACTCTGGGTAGCTCAGCGGGCTTGCGGGCAGTTGGTCGCGGCCACTGGTCAGCACCGACTTGAGCTGTTTGAGTCGCACCAGACCTTCCCGGTTGGCCAACTGGCAACAGGCTTCAACCCGTGATGGCGGATACTCCCGGCTAAGACTCAGCAGCCCCAGGCAGAGTCGGTATGCCTGCTCGGCATGGGCTTTCTCTTCCAACCGTTCGCTAACCCAGCACAAGGTGCTCGGTCCGATGTCAGCAGCCCACTGTTTAAGACGCCCTGGGGTCCAGCGTTGCTGCTTGCTGTGACGTTCCGGCATGTGCTCAGGGAGCGTGCTCATCCCCGGGATGGTTTTACGTGGATGGCTCGCGACCAGCTGTTGCTGGTGATAGACCTGAAGCAGTGTGTCGCCTGCATGGAGCTCCAGTTGCTGACCCACATACTGGTGTGGCACCGAGTAATGGTGCTGCTCATAGCTGACGTGATAGTCGATGTTGACCTTGACCGTTTTGATGGCGACATAGCGATAGGGATGCACCGGCAGTGGTCCCAGTGCCGGGCGGTCCAACTGCTCAAATGCGTCACGTCGGTTACCGGGCAGTTGCTTGAACGGACGCTCGTTGAGTTCGTTCAGCAAGGCACGGATGCACTGGTTGAGTTCGGCAAGCGAGAAGAAGGTCTGATGGCGTAGACGGGCCAGGATCCAGCGCTCGACGATCTGCACACCCACCTCCGCCTTGGCCTTGTCCTTGGGCTTGTAAGGACGAGCTGGCATCACCGCCACCTGATAGTGCTCGGCCAACTGCTGGTAGCTGGGGTTGAGCTCGGGATCGTATCGGCAAGCCTTGCTGACACCGCTCTTGAGGTTGTCGGGGATCAGCAGTGCCGGTGTCCCGCCGAAAAACTCAAAGGCACGGACATGGCTTTGCAGCCAGTCCGGCAGTGACTGTGACCAGGTGGCCTCGGCAAAGGTGTAGTTGGACGCACCGAGCACGGCGACAAAGACTTGTGCCTGACGGACCTCACCCGTAGTCGGCGACACGATGGGCACCGTGGGCCCGCAGTAGTCGATAAAGAGCTTTTCCCCCGCCTTGTGGATCTGGCGCATGGAGCGCTTTTGCAACTGACACCAGGACTTGTAACGGTCACAGAACTGGGAGTAGCTGTAACAGCTATTGGGATAGCGCTGGGTGTACTCCTCCCAGAGCAGCTGTTTGGAGACCCCCTTGCGCTTGAGCTCCTGATGGACAGAGGGCCAATCCGGCACAACATGGCGGGCCGAGATGGTGGTATCGGCCTGCGGATAGAACAGGGCAGCCAGTCGGCCATCATCAAGCTCGGTAGGTAAGGGCCAGGTAAGGCCCAGCGCCTGGGCACTTTTGAGGAGTTTCTGGATGGAGCCGACACTGACCTTGGTACAGATACTGATTTGGCGAACAGAGAGGTCAGCTTCCAGCCGCAGTCGCAGCACTTCACGAATTTTACGCATTGCAATCCTCTTGGCAGACATAGGCTCTTCCCTGGCAAAAGGGAGAGCGTATCAAAGGTTTTTAAATCAATGCGTTAAGGATGATTCTGGTGAATGTGAACAGTGATTCCGGGATGTTGAACACTGTTTCCGGAAAGGAGGGGCAAAGTGTTCAGGTTGAGCCGGAATGAGCGTTCACATTGGTCCGGAAATGGTGTTCACGTTGAACCGGAATCGGTGTTCATGATCGGCCGGAATATGCAGCTGCTCATTACTACGGATAGCCTCAAGGCTTTTGCTACGCATCAACTCTATTGGATTACCACGATTAGGTTGCGGCTCTCTGCCATTCTTATCAAAAAACTCATTAATCTGCTTAAACTTAGAAATTAAGTGTTCGTCGGCGGTTGGTGCAGATGACTTCGGTTTAGTTTTTAATAAGCCATGCGTATCCGACGCGAGAATCTCTTTTAACCAATCTTCCATCTACATCACCTCTTTTTAAGCTTGTGCTGCCTGCTCTTGAGCAAGACGGCGCAGATAGATAACACACTGAGCCAACTCACGCTCGCGACCATGTCGAGAGTTAAGGTCTGGGTGTCGATTGTACTCTTTCATGAATTCTTGAACCTTCGGCCACAATGCAATTGCCTCTTCTTTAGACATCTGCATACGGGTGGATTCTATGGAGTCTTGGATCAACTTGAGCGTGTCGGTATTAACTGCTTTTGACAGGATCTCAAATGCTTTCTGAAATGGGTTTACTTGATCGATAAGGTCAATATGTAACTCATCGATATTGATGAACCTATCCGCCATCCGAACAAACTTCTTGCCCCCCTCCTCTTTAATCTCAGAAGTTGAGATCGCTGAGTCCACAACCACTCGTTGACGAATCTCCTCAATCTCATCTTTAGAGAGATCTGGATACTTCTTCTCGATAAGTTTAGGGATCAACACCTTATTGATAACTTCAGGATCATGACCTGCTGCTGAGGCTTTTATGATGTTGTCATCTTGCAGAATAGAAGCTTTTAGATCATCAAGGTCTGTTTCTAATATCTGCTTAGTACGCTTGGTACTTGGCTCTTTTAAACCACCAATTCTGATCACTCCAGGCGGTGTTGGGTCCTTATCGGCTGGATCTTTTGCTTTAAACTTAAAGTTTGGTGCCAACACTTGCTCCATCAAAAGAGAGCAAGTGATTGCCTTGAGCATGTTGTTCACAGCATAGTTTACCTGATCACTTGAAGCATCGGGTTCCGCAATCAAGTTAGTGAATTGAGCGTGCGTCTTATTGTGGCTATCACGAGTACAACGACCAATAATCTGTACGATTTCAGTCAAAGAGTTGCGGTACCCAATCGTCAAAGCATGCTCACAAAAACTCCAGTCAAAGCCCTCTTTCGCCATGCCTAGCGCAATAATGATATCGATGTCATCTTCATGCTTGATATCACGTAAAAATGCTTGGGTTTTCTCTCTGTCTTTTTCATCCCATACGAGGTCAGCAACTTTGATGATTTTGCCATCTTCTTTACGCTTGATATGAATGACGCCAGTCTCAGGATCAGTGAATTCGTGCTCACCAATAATATCTAAGATCGCTGCAACTTGTTCATACTTGTCGTCTTTGCCTGATTCAGCAGAGTTTACATTGGGGATATGAACAATCGTTTTCTTATCGGTATCCAACACCTCTTCTATTGCGGTAAGGTAATGCCCCTTATAGAAGTGGTAGCCGATACCCAAAGATTTGAGGTACTGATAGCCGTTTAGCTGCTCGTAATAGTTAAAAGAAACCTTATCAAACTTCATCTCATCTTCTGGGGTAAGGATAGATACACTGTCCCCACGGAAGTATGAACCTGTCATCGCAACGATGTGTGCAGTGCTGTTCTCGATAAGCGCACGCAGCACATCACCCAACACGTTTTCACCATCAGCAGAAACATGATGGAACTCATCGATTGCCAGTAGGATGTTGTCAAAAGCCGAGTCTTCCAGCTCTTGGTAAGCAAAGCGCAAGGTAGCGTGAGTACAAATTAAAATGCGCTCATCACTACCTAAAAACTCTTTAAAGATTTTAACTTTGCTTTGATTGCTGGCAGATGTACAAAGGTTGTAATGCGGATTGATGTTCCAGTCCGCAAAGAAACCGAATTTAGTTAGCTCAGTGTACCCAAACGAGCCACCGATAGAACGTTCAGGTACGGCAACAATAACCTTATCGATAGCTTGGTTGTGAAGCTTATCTAAGCCAATAAACATCAAAGCACGAGATTTACCAGAAGCAGGTGGCGCTTTAATTAATAGATACTGGCTTGCTCGTTGCTCAAAAGCGCGAGCCTGCATGGCTCGCATCCCCATCTCATTGGTGTTGGTGCTTTCACCTGTTTGAGCATAAGTTACATGGACTAAATCAGGCATTCTCAACCTCAATCATTCTTTCATATAGTTTGAACAATACGCTCAAACGTTCATCATCATTTTGATAAACATTATTCTCGTAGCATCGTTCTACATACTGGTCTAATTCATTATGGAGATTCCTCAGATCCTCTGGCATTAATTCGGGATCATATAATTCAGCAATAGATTTTTCAGGATAACTCTCTCTACACTCAAGAATTCTATATGTTATATTTTCTATTTCGCATTTTTTTTCAAGCGAAATATCAGGGAATGGAAACGTGTTGTAAACCAATGCTACAGAATACCGATAATCTGTTTTTAATTTACCACCAACAGCTTTCAACCAAGCCATATGCATCTTTGAATGAATAACACCAAAGACAAATGGTTCTGGTTCATATAATACGTTATTAGGTGCATTCACTATTGCCAACTCATCAAAGTATCCAATTGGGACATATTCACGACGAGATGAGGATACAGTGGGAACTAAGATTTTATAAGTATCTTTATTCCTAATTTCAACAAAGCGATAAGGTTTGGTTGCATATTCTTGAGTTGCTTTTTTTTCACTCGCTAACCTTGCTTCTTTTACGCCCTGAAATCTGTCATTTATAAATGGAATAGCTTGCGCTTGATGATATGACGCCTCATCGACCCAAAGACACCAACGTTTCTTGCCTCGGATAAACTCTTCAGCCCCAGCCACGCTTTTGATATACTTAGATGACTCAGGATAGTTTTTTATCAAAAACTCTCGTTCATCGGCAGAAATAAACAGATGCCCACCATCTTTGGCCATTTCACCCAACGTCATTGTAGGAAGACTAGATAATGGTTTCTTTCTTTTTAATATTGTGGATATTTCACCCTCACTCAAGTACCCGTTAATATATTTAACAGATTTAACTGAAGAGCCAGAATAAATATACTTCATTTTCTTTGACTTATTACTTAGAGCAATAACTATGCAATAAACTCCAGCTTTGTCTCTTGCATTATTCTTCCATTGAAATGATGTAACACAAAAAGGTATTTCAACATTCATTTCAAAAATACCAGGCCATATTAAAGCAACCTGTTCACCTTGGCATATCGAATTAGTGGAAACAAATGCTATTGAAGCATTATTAGATTCAACAAACCTTGCTGCTTTAAATAACCAACAAGTTAGATAATCTACTTTATTTGGCTTACCCCAAACGTGCTTAATATCACTTTTTTGTTCTTGTGTTTGTTGAGAAAAACCTAGATATGGAGGATTACCGAAGATATAAACTTCTTCCAAGTCACAAGTTGAACAAACCAACTCCCAGTCTAAACGAGTCGCATTACCAGCAACAATCCGCCCACTTTGCTTCAATGGAAGAGCGGGGGCCGTATAACCAAACTCTGTTTCAAACACCATGTTCATTTGGTGTTCCACCAACCAAAGAGAAAGAATTGCCATCTCATGAGCAAAATCATCAAGCTCGATACCGTAGAACTGATCTAGGCGGATTGCTGAATGAGACTCGTCAAATAACCCCATCAGTCCTGAGTCCGACTCCCCCTCAAGTTCACGAATACGCTTTAGGATCTCAATCTCTAGCTCTCGAATTTCTTTATATGTGATGATCAAAAAGTTGCCAGAACCACACGCTGGGTCAAAGAACTTAATACGACTTAGACGCACCTGAAGTTTCTTTAGTTTGTTGATGTTGTCATTACACTTATCAAACTCTTCATAGAGATCATTCAAGAACAACGGCTCAATCACTTTCATGATGTTTGATACCGATGTGTAGTGCATCCCCATTTTGCTTCGGGTTTCTGGGTCGGCAACTCCTTGAATCATCGAACCGAAGATATCAGGGTTGATATCAGACCAATCTAAAGAGCCTGAATCCAGTAGCATTCGACGAGCTTTAGCATCAAACGTAGGCACTTTGATCTGTTTCTTAAACAAACCACCATTTACGTATTGGAAGTCATTAAGGTATTTAGGTAAATCGTTACGTTGATGAGCTGGTGTATTTAACACATCGAAAAGGCGCTCAAACACACCAACCAAATCGGAACCATCTTCCTGAGTGTGTTGATTCAATAGATCCGTGAATTGGTTCTCAGAAAAAATTTTTGTATCTTCAGCAAAGAAGCAGAAAAGCAAGCGGTTGAGGAATACCACCATTTCATGCAGTTGCTCTTTGGTAGCATTTCCTGGGTAGTTAGTGGCTTTGATATGGTCAAAGAAATCTGCCATTTTCTCAGCTGCTTTAACATCCGCTGGATTTTCACCACGATAGACCATTTTCTCCATACCCGCCCAAGGTAGGAAAAAGTCGAAGTGCTTCGCTAGTTGACCAAGCTCGATATCAAGCGTGTCTTGAGTCTTGGTATCAATAGCAATGAGCTGAGAGAAATCAGTAACAACAACAAAACGAATCTTATTGGTAGCAACCGTTTTGCCGTTTTTGAGCGCATCAATTTCAGCAAACAAGTTTGAAGTGCATGGTTTGAAGTATAGATGACGCTTTAAAATCACCTCACCAGCGGTCTTAGCTAGGTTACGCTCACCCGACTTAACACGGCTGACTACTGACTTACGATGCCCGTAAGCCAACAATAGCTCGTAGACAAAATCATCTTTCGAGATTTCTTGGCTTGATACTTTTTTTACCAAATTCTTAACATTTTCTTCTATTTGTACGCTGTTCATCTTTTATGCCGCCTAAATATCGCTCAAATATGTAAAGCACCTGCTGTCTTGAATTCAGGTATTAATAAAAAATCACTCTTCCAAAAAATAATCTGAGTCTATTGCCTTTACGGTATATAGCTCGCGAGTCGAGACGCCAACATTGTGCTCTATCATAAGTGCTGCCAGTTCGTGGCTATCGATGAGCACGATACGCTTTTCAATCATGGAAACGAATTCACGGGCATCTTTACTGAAACTGGAGGTAGTAATAACCCCCCCTTGCGGGCACGGTGCATGTCGAGTGCTCCGGCAAAAGCTTAGATATCTAGCCTGCCGACTGTGTTATCTCGAGAGCGTTTGGCTTGCAGGTAGATGGAATCAAGCCCGAGCTTGTCTTCCTTGATGATGCCATCGATACCATCATCGTTACTGTACTGAGTCACCTGAGTAAAATGCCGCTAATAATAGCAGCATTTTCCTCGACTCAGTGGATCAACCCGAGCGCCCGAAGTGTGTGGAGAGCCTCATCCTGCGCATCGTTCGAGTAATCAGGATTACCGAGTAATGAGAGCAAGACGATCAACCAGCTTCTTGCCTTAATCATCCAGGCTCACAGACACATCTAACAGTGATACTGCGTAGCTTGCGTTGCAAGCGCGGCAGCCAGCCCCCTAGTGGATTCCGTCAGCTGATGTTCTTTTATAATTGCCAAAACTTCGTTCAGAACTCTCTTTTTTCCTTTTGATCAGGAGGCCTTGGAAAAATTTACATTCAGCGTATTACGTATGTACGGCTCTGGGCGCGGCAATGACTCCGGCCGGATTTCCTCTTGCACTCGTGCTATACCTGCGTCTAACTACGTTAGATCTGCCCCGATGAGTTCCAGGGGTAGCTCATTTGAATCGTATCCATCCCGTCCGGCTTGTTGTAGTTCTGCTCCGCATAGGGATGGCTACCGCACCCGACTGACAGCACTATCCGGGGTTCAGAACCGCAGTGGTCATTTGGGCACCATTTCATGGTTTTTTCAATCATACCATGGTGTTACCACCATGAACATGAGCTATATCACGACTAAAACCAATATTGTCAATGAAACGGCTTGGTTGCTTGGCATGACTCGTGCGGACAGATAATCACCAACAAGGGCGCAGAGGGGTTGATGTGGCTAATCTGCCGTTGAGTACTCAACGGCAATAAGAAAATCTGAATGCCCCTGCGTTTTACAGCCTCATGCCCTAATCCACCAGCCGAGTTGTGAATGAATTAGTGAGCGACTGCCGTGTTAAACTGGCAGTTTGGTTAGCAGAGGATACAGATATTTCCCTCACCTAGCCCCTTTGCTACAGGGTGAATCACCCCGACTTCTTTAGACACGTCTAAGCCATTCAGGACTGATCCCGCGTCAGTAACTTGGCCGACGGGTCTCTCCTAACGGGTTCAAAGTGGATAGCTCACACTCTGAGATGAATTCTGATTGTGCCGTGCCCACCGGCCCGGCCTCCCTTGCTACGCCACGTCTTGACCTGCGTAGCTAAACTCTGGATCGTATATTCACATAGAACGCAGTGCTATGTGGAATTTATGAAAGTAAAGACCGCTTTCCGATGAGACGCCTTTTTACAAATGGCGATAAGGAGGATCGCGCACTGAAAAAGAGGCAGCATGAAGTTCAATTCCAGCTAGTAACATAAAAAAAACCATTTTTTGTTTTCATGAAAAAATTCCTTTTTTATTTGAAAACAAACGGGGGGGTTAGATTTTTTTAAAATTAATACTTGATGCTTTCATACCTACTTATTTTCGAGATGTCAACCGATGAGGATAAGAGTAGATTTATCCTCATCGAGCCGGGGGATTGTTAAGGGGGTGCAATATATCACATGCAATACTTATATATATGTAGTTCATTGCACCATTGCATCCAATTAATTGGCGGATGTGGATGAATCTGCTAAATGTGTGATAGCAATGCCATCTGTTAATACATATTCAGTCCGTTCAGATGTCGCCACCCTTGTCACCCAACCATTATCGACACATTTTTTTATGTAATTTTTTGCCTGCCGTTCTTTTACAGAGAAATACTGGCAAAACCTCTCGGTCAATGTGGTGGCAGAAATCGCCTCCAGGCCTTCCAGTGCCTCCAGCAGCCCATCCATCAGCTTGTCGCGCTCCTCCCCGATGGCACTGACTAATGTCAGCCCAATACGATTAAGGAGTATTTCGTCAGGTGTTTCAACCGCCCTCGCACTGAACGTCAGGTTGTAGCGAGCGCCCTGACCCTCTCGCGTCCCCAGTGAGATGACACCATCGGCCTCACCATGAATCGAAGAAGCTCCCCGCATGCTCATTACGCCAGCGTTAACCCCACCTGCATTAGGCGAAGCCTTTCTGGCGTGATGAACGATGATGTGTGCAGCGGCGCCGCTGATTTTTCGAATGGCTCGCATCACCTGACCCATTTCGCCATTGTTGTTTTCCTCTGCATTATGCATCCGAGCGAGGACATCCCAGATGATCAAATCCGGTTGAATGTCGTTGACAATATCTATTATTGCCTGTGATGCCATAGGATCTAATACATCAGTCGATTTATAATCGCCGCACCGCAAGAATGTTTTAATGTTTTTTGCATCTCCCAAGTTGGTCTGTTCCGACATGGTGTAGTACCGCTGCCAAAACAATCTGTCATTGACCTCAAAATCCATATACAATACGAGCGCTGGCCTTTTAATTTCCCAATTTAAAAATACACTACCGCTGGCTACAGCCAAGCCCAACTGCGTTGCAAGCATCGATTTACCCGTTTTGGGCGAGCCATTAATAATCTGCGTATTCCGGTGAAGTTGAACAGTGATTCCGGAATCTGTGAACACCATTTCCGGAAAGTATGCGGACAGGGATTCTTCGAGCAGAAGCTGAGCTTTGAGGGGAGGCATCTTTTCGACTCACTGAACAAGCCAGCAGCCAAGCGCAGCGCGGCAGTTGTGGATCCAAGACGTTGGAACAGGACGGTTCATCTGACATCAGAGTACGTGCACTGAGGTGTCCGGAATCGGTGTACACGCAAGCCGGAATCAGCGTTCATTTTAAACCGGAATAGGTGTTCATTTTCGACCGGAATATGCATAATCCACTGTTCGCCTTTTTCAATCAGATTATCCACCACCCAATTAGGGCGTTGCTGGCTGGAAATTAATCCAGCAGCAGGACTGAAATTATAATGTTTTTCATTATTCATAAACATACCTATATTATTGTGGTGACTTAGTACTATGTTGATATGTCTCATCGTTTACATATATGCATAAGCTAATCATGCGTATATGTATAATTAACTACCCCGTGTTGTTGCAGATACAGTGTTTTTATGTCTGGTATTGCGCTATCAATATGAAGGGCATGGATAATCAGGTATAAAAATGCCACCAATAATGGCGGCATTGGTCGTCTGTCCTCGATTAGCAAATGAGCCCGAGCGCCCGCAGGCGTTGGAGCGCCTTATCCTGTGCAGCGTTCGAATAGTCAGGTTCCTGAGTGATCCGAGCCAGACGCTCAACCAGCCGCCTGCCACTTTCATCGAGCCTCACAGACACATCGAGCAATGACACTGTGTATTGAGTGTTACATGCCGATGCCAACGCAGCAGCCAGCACCCTGCTAGATCCGGTGCGCGGGTGTTCTGAAATGATTGCCAAAATTTCGTTTAGAATTTTCATCTATTTCCTCTATGTTGTTAAACAATATGGTGCCTTTTCGGCTGTCATAAATTCTGCTGGTTAGATACTGGTTGTGATGTAAACACCCTCGATTGATCAGCACCAAGCGATGTTATGGCTGCGTTTTGTGTAATAACAAATAATCATCTAAACAGTTTTTATGGCGGGTATTGCGCCATCAATATGGATGACCGTCACCGATATATAGGCGTCAAGGTAGTTCTTCCTCGTGCCTCGTCAGACTCCACCTGGACACCTATATCCGGCTCATGTCATGCCATATTGACCGCTTCATACCCTCCATAAAAATGGGTTCTCCACCCCACTCCGGTCGCTGCGCAACCTACGGGGGTTCCGGGTTCGCTACTCTCACCACACCCACATTCTTACGTTCGTAAGAATGTTTTACCCCGCGTTCTTACGCTGTGTTGGCTCTGCGTTCTTACGGTTGCGACGAAGGCGTTCTTACGGTTGCGCCCCAGGGGGATTTGCCATGCTGTGATAGCAGCAAGGCAGTCCCCCTGTAGCCGCTCCCTTATCGGGATAAATCGTCATCGGCATCGCGATGCCGATTGATGAATGCCGCCATGCCTCTCGGCGTTGTTGGGGCAGTTGAATCTGCGCTCGGCGAAGGCTCAGCCACTGTTGTGGGTGTAGCTACCTGGCGATGAGTTTTGTTATCCACAGAAAGCTCGGCGTGCGTTGTCCTGATATGGCTCAGGTCAGCATCCGCTGGGCAAGTGGGTAACACGTTACCATTAGCGGATTTACGATTGCCGTATTTGTCCACAGAAGACGTTGCCTGATGACCCATGATGTAGGCAATGCGCTGCCGGTCGAGCCCAGACGCTTTGAGCTCAGAGCCCATCTGATGGCGCCAGCTGTAAAAGGTCGGCAGCGATTTTCGCGCCGGCCAGAGGTTTTTGCCCGCCGCACGCAGCTTGTCCTGCAATGAGCCAATTTTTGCTTTCTTTGCCTCGGTCACCATGAGTTGCAATTTCTCTGGCGAAATCGTGTCAAACTGTAAGACCCTATCTGCACCACGTTTGCCATCATGACTTTTTTTGGCTCCGATAACGGTGAGCCGATTACCCTGCGCAGTTATGGTGGCTAGTTCAGCAGGTCTTATCCCCGCGCGCATAAACAACAATATGGCCGCCAACATAGCGCTGTCATTACGCGCCTTAAAATACTGAATCAGTGCAACGAGATCATCATTATCGACCTTTTTAACTCTTTTTTGTTTTGCCTTAACCGGTATATCTGGCCTACTCAGGGCCTGAATTCGCTCGGCCGCGTCGGGAAAATTCAACAATTGTTGATGATATACCAGTGCACAGCGCAGTTTTCGCCAATAGCCAGAACTGCATTTTGAAGCGCGAGCCAACAATTCATCCGCAATGTTTTTTGCTGTGATATTAAGGCCCTTTTCCTTTAGGATTTCATAATGATTTTTTGCCAGTCTTTCATATTCCTTTTCCGTTGCCTGTGTAGCCATTCGGTCATCTCCCAGAGCGCTTGAATAACGCCTTCTTTAGATAGTGGGCAGGATTTCCCCACCCACGACGTGGATCCCTTTATTAAAGGTGCGATTTAGTTTTAAATTAATGCTGAATGCGTGATGTAGACAGTGATTTACTGCGCCACAGAAATTCGCTGCATTAAAACACTCATCAATCTCTGCATGACAGCAGGAGTTGCCAGTAATGCGTCGACATCGAATTCGCTTTCTGTGTTTTTATCTTCAGTTTTTTGATTACAGCTCGGCACAGTAACTTGAGCCTGCTGACCAGCCATACAGGCATTAAATACCGTGTCAGCCCTACCCCTATAATCAGGGGCGTCCTCCATCAACCACTTGCCATAATGGCGTACCACCATTTCTGTACCGGTGTGCCCCATCTGACGGGCTATCCACTCGATGCTGATCCCCGCCGAGAGCAGTTGGCTTGCATAGGTGTGCCGAAATTGAGATGGCCCCCGATAACGCACCCCAGCAGCCTGACAGAACGGCCTGAAAAACCGCTCACGGAACTCATCAACCGAGGCATAACTGCGCCTTTTGGCGCTGTAGTAAGCCAGCAGGGTGCGTTGTTCACTCATCTGAGTGCGATTGTCCGACCTCGTGACCGTAATCTTCTTAGCCTTACGATGCTCCGCTAAATAACTGATCCCAATAGTGCTACACCTTCGCTGTGCCATAGCCATTCCCCGGGAAAGGAGACACGGTATCCATGAAGTGTTTCACTCGGGCCAGCAGGTTTGCCATCCCTCTGCATTGATGATTGCGCGTGATGGTTTCATGTAACTTGTGCCATAGCCGTTCTATGTGATTAACCCAAGGGCTGTAAACTGGCTGGAACACCAGGCAGAACTTGGGATTCTTCTTCAACCATCGCTCGGTCTGTTTGCTTTTGTGAATGATGTAGTTATCGAGGATCAACGTGATGGTTTTGGCTCGTCGGTAGTGGTGGCGCAGCTTTTCCAGCATGGCAATAAACAGCGATGAGTTTTTCTTGATCCCGCTGACGTAAAGTACCCTTCCGTTGCCTGCGTGGAGAACGCCTGCCAGATAATGCTTGGCATTCTGCCCCGGTGTGACAACCCGCTTTTGCTGCGCTCTGAACATCCAGTCGGCTCCTAATTTGGGATTGAGGTCTATATCGACTTCATCCTCATAAAACACCGGATTATCGGCATCACAGCGGGCCAGCGCGGCGTCGATATTCGCCATTTTTTCCTGATAGGCTGGGTCTTTTATCCGCAAGGTCGGCACGGGCCTGCGCCAGACAATGCCCATACGAGGTAACCATCGGCGGAGCGTGGAGGCTGCCACATTGAGCCCTGTTAACCGATTGATTTTTATAGCCAATAGTTCAGTACACCAACGGCTGCGCTGATAACCAAAATCTTGCGGAGAAAACTGCATGAGCAGCACCAGTAAGGTGACAATCTTGGCGATAGGTAAGACTGGGGCACGGCCAGCCGGTAAGGCTTCTAGCGCATCTATGCCTTCATCTCGATACCACCGAAGCCAACGACCGATGGTCGAGCGCGCAGCGCCGGTAAGGTGATGAACATCGGTGATCGTGCGTCCTTCATGTAACAGCAAGATGGCCATCAAGCGACGAGCATGTCCTTTATCACGGGTGGCATGGATGATTTTGTGAATGCGGCGCCGTTGTGGTCGTGGCAGAGGTGGTAGGATAGGCATCAACTCAGTCCTTTGGGTGTGGCTTGTTTTGTTTAGCGACTAATCAGATCGCACAAACTGGACTGAGTTCCCTTCCTCCGGTGATCTACTATTCGGAACAGCTATTTAGCCTCATCAAGGTTTTGAGAGATCCAACAGCCTGTTCTGACAGCTCTATCGTGCGAATAGATCCCCTGGTTTTGGGCGTTTTGTACTGCCCATCAACCAACGCAAGGTCAACCAATAAGATCTTCTTGTCGAGATTGACCGCCTCCGAACTGACCGCCATTAACTCACTGATGCGCAGACCCGTAGAGATACCGAGTTGGATGAGTGACACCTCCAGCAAATGGGTGCTTTTCAGGGCAAGAAATGCCTTAATTTCGTATTGATAAAATGGATCAGGTTCGCCCACCTCAAATTTGCATTTTTTAATGCCATCCATTGGACTGGTATGAATAACACCATCGCTGACAGCTCGTGCAAAGACTTGTCTCAATATATCCAAATATTGGTTAATGGTATTTCCTTTATATTTTTTGTTGCAAAATTTCACTACGAGCAGTTCAATGTCACTCGCACGATATGACGTCAGCGGTTTATCACCAATCCATTTTATCAACTGTTCTGCTTTACGCTTCGAAATGTCATAGGTTGTCTGCGCATACTGGTATTTTTTGATTTCCAGGTGCTGACGAATGGCTGACGCCAGTGAATGCTCATCAACAATGACTGAACGCACAGTGTTGTGTTTAGTTTTTTGTTTTTGAACGGTCCTTTTATTGGTTTGTTTGTTCATAATTACCCTCATTACAGTTATAAATACTCCTTCAATTACAAAAACAGCAATAGCAAAACGTGATGCTCACGCATCGATACCGAGAGGGTAATAGTGCACCTAAAAACAGCGATATAAATTACTCTGTGACGCTATAAACAGATAAGTTTCACCTCAAAATCCTGTTAATTTGTCAAATGCCAAGTATACATTAGCGATAGCTGATGTCATTTAATCGATATAATCAAATGTTCCCGTCAGATTTTTACTCAACATTGCATCAAGCAAATACCATGTGTTATTCACTTCACCCGAATTTGGGTAATAACAACCCGTTCAGCGTATCGAAGATAGCTGTGATATTGGCGGTATTTTTTAAATCTGAAGGGGTGATAACCCTTGTTTGAACGAGATAAACGTGTCGGTGTGTTCTACGCCATATTCATTTCGTTTCGATCCTTCGTGTTTACTGTCGTTGTTATGTCCTTGTTAGCAGCTTTATCAGCATACTACAACGATTGAGGACCACTCGTCAATGAAAATAACCCACAAAGAAAAAGAAATGTCAACATATTTTTATTAGGTTTTTTAAATATTTTCCAATGTGCTTAAAATCATTATAAATCATGAAGATAGGGCCATACCGCCCCATTAAACCGCCGAGAAATGCTCTCATATTGGTTTTTTCATGGGGGGGAGACAGCCCTGTTACCCAAAAAATATGCGTCATCTTTACGGTGATTTTCCCCCTGACAGCAGGTGGTGGGGTATCAGGTCGGTAGGAAGGGATTGGATTTTCTCATTCAGCAGCCTAATGTTCACACGTTTGCCATAGCGGCCAAACGTCAGGCCGTTTTTACTGTGTCCCGCAAGTTCGGCTACAACATGCTCAGCGACATCCGCCTGCTGTAACTCATCGATGAAGGTATGCCGCAGCCCGTAAAGCGTGGGACGGCCCTGACCTACGATGCCAGCCTCATTGAGGTGGCGTTGGAAGCGACAGGTGATGTTATGCGCCCAGTCGTCGTCTTTGCCTGATGGTTGGTCATCGAACAAAAATACCTTCCCTTGACTGCGACGACTCTCCACATAGTCCAGGAATTGATGTCCGATCAACGCACTGTGCAGTGGCACGGTACGGTACGCATTGACGGTTTTGAGCTGCTGATCCGCCTCTCCCGCATCGACCATCAAACACCAAATCCCCTCAACCTGTTTGATGTTCTGAGTTTTGAGCTGGCAGGCCTCGGAAGGCCGCAACCCTGCGTATAGGCACAGCAGGGGCACCCACCAGTCCTGAATTTTCAACTTTCTGCCTTTCTGGGATTGTTTGCTGCGCAGGCTGGCAAACAGTTGGGCCAGTTGAGGGCGATGCCAGCGCACTCGCTCTTCATCCGCCCGTTTGCTCGGTCTTTTACCTGCCGTCAGCCCATCGAAAGGGTTACGACTGCAATAGTCCAGTGCCACGCACCAACGGAAGAACTGTTTCAGGGCTGCCAGATAATCGGTCTTAGTTTTGAAACTGATGTCGCTCTTGCGCAGCAAGATGTTGCGGTACTCCTGCGCCAAGGTTGGGGTCACCTGATCGGCTTTGACCCCTTTGGCCCAGGTGACGAAGGCGTTGATCCGAAGTTGGAGCTGGCCCACGGATTTATGTTGGATCCCCTCACTCGATTTGGCGTCGAGAAACTGTGTCAACGCCTGGGTAAGGGCAATCCCCTTGGCGGGGCAAGTCGAGGACTCGATGGGGGAAGCAATGGATTGGGAGGGCGTAAGAGATGCAGCAAATCCCGCAGCTTTGAAAGCGTCTAGATCGGCGCGGATCCAGCGATAGAAACTGCGGGGTGTAGTATCGGCAGGGGTAGCCGCGATTAGTGCACGAGTACGAGCTGCCACTGCTAGGTTGCGGTCTACGGCGAGCTGCCTATCTTTGGTGCAAAGGGAAGTACGGATAGCGAAGGGCAAGCCACGGTCACGTAATGACTTAGGCAGCGGGAGACGAGTGTAGTAGGTGCCGGAGGCATTTTTACTCAGATACATGATTGTTCCACCCAGTTGATCCAGGAAAAAAATCACGTAAGTCTAGAAATGAAAAAACCCGTTGAAATTCAACGGGTTATATTTGGCGGTGAGGGAGGGATTCGAACCCTCGATACGTTGCCGTATACACACTTTCCAGGCGTGCTCCTTCAGCCACTCGGACACCTCACCAAATTTTTACTGCTTGAAGTGGCTTTCGGAGCACGCTGCGCGTGCATCTTGCCGACTTCGTCGGTGGGCAGCCTCTCGGATACCGCACCAAATTTTTGTCTGTGGTTTAACGTGTTCAGCCAACACGGTGTCCGCTGCGCCGTTGCGCTGGAACGGGGCGTAATTTAGGGGAAAGGGCTGCCTGGGTCAACCACTTTTCCCCTTATTTTTCATAATCTTTATCGAGTGCCTATCCCTTGAACAGAATGCCGATTTTTTAATCCCGTTCAAGGCTTGTCGAGAATGATCAGGCTGTCAGGCAGCTCGTTCTGATCCCGGGTTGCGGGGAAGGCGTCGGTCAGAATGGCGCTGGTGCGCTCCACGCACTCCAGAAACCCCTGCTCGACCTCCTTGTTGCGTACCCGAACCACGAAGTCGTCGATGATCTGCTGCCACTGGGTGTTGTCGATGTGCTGGGCGATCCCGTCGTCTACCAGGATCTCCACATAGTGCTCCGCCACCGAGACGAAGATGAGCACACCGAGCCGGTCCCGGGTGCGGTGAAGTCCCTGCTCGACAAACTGCAGGCGGGCCATCAGGGCGGCCCGGTGACGGCGTACCTTGTTGGGAATGAGCCGCATCTTGATGGGCGTCCAGTGGAACAGCAGGCTCAGTAGCAACCAGACCGACCACTGCACCAGCAGGATCTCGTACCAGCCAAGCCAGAAGCCGAGCTGGAAGACCAGCAGGGGGGTGAGCATGGCCAGCAGGGCGGCCCACAGGGTCGGGATATAGCGATAGCCATCGCTGGCCGGGGCCAGCACGGTGACCAGTTCGGCATCCGTGGCCTGCTCGGCCTGTCGAACCCTGGCCTGCAAGGTGTGGAAAAACTGTTTAGAAATCATCTTGTTGTCTCTTTTTCCCTGATTACCAACCGCCAGATGCACCGCCGCCGCCAAAGCTGCCGCCGCCACCACTGAAACCGCCACCACCACCGCCAGTGCGGCCGCCAAAGGAGCCGGCACCGAATCCACCGGCCATGTAGGCGGCCCGGCGACGTCCTCCCGGCCCACCGCCGCCGCTGCGCAGGTTGTGCAGCACGATCATCGCAATCACCACCAGGATGAAGAGCCAGGGACCTCCCTGCTTGTCGGCCTTGCTGGCGTGGTCCACGGGCTGATACTCCCCGGCCAGGGCCTGCATGATGCCCTGGCTGCCGGCGAGGATGCCGGCCACCATGTCACCGCGCTTGAAGGCGGGCAGGATCCGGGTCTGGATGATATTGGCGGCGATGGCGTCGGGCAGGGCACCTTCCAGGCCATAACCCACCTCGATGCGCACCTTGCGCTCGTCCTGGGCGATGATCAGCAGAACGCCGTTGTTCTTGCCTTTTTGGCCGATGCCCCAGTGGCGACCGAGCTGGTAGCCGTACTCTTCGATGGTATCCCCCGCCAGTGTGTCGATGGAGACCACCACCAGCTGGACGCCGCTGCGCTTCTCGAAGACGGCCAGTTGCTGTGCGAGTTGGTGGGCCTGCTTGCGGGACATCAGATTGGCCTCGTCCACCACCCGCCCGGTCAGGGCCGGGAAATCGGGGGCGGCATGCAGTGCCGTGGCACAGAGCAGCAGACAGAGCGCCAGCCAGCGTCTCATCACGTTCATTGGAAGCTGACCTTGGGCGCCTCATCGGCACCGGGCTTGGCGCTGAAGGTGGGTTTGGCTTCCAGATCGGAGTAAAGCAGCTTGGACCAGATGACCCCGGGGAAGGTACGGATCTCGGTATTGAACTGGCGTACTGCTTCGATGTAATCCCGTCTGGCCACCGCGATGCGATTCTCGGTGCCTTCCAGCTGGGCCTGCAGGGTCAGGAACTGCTGGTCGGCCTTCAGATCCGGGTAGCGCTCGACCACTACCATCAGCCGGGAGAGGGCGCTGGAGAGCTGCTCCTGAGCCGCCTCGAACGCCTTGAGCTGGGAGGGGTCACTCACCTGCACGCTGCCGACTCGGGCACGGGCATCGGTGACAGCCTTGAGGGTCTCCTGCTCGTGGCTGGCGTACCCCTTGACGGTGGCCACCAGGTTGGGAATGAGATCGGCCCTGCGCTGGTATTGGTTCTCGACCTGTCCCCAGCTCGCCTTGACCTGCTCATCCAGGGTCGGAATGGTGTTCATGCCGCAGCCGGTCAAACCCAGCAGCAGGGTCAGGGTCAGCAGGGCACGGGTACCACGCTGCCAGAGTGAAGTGGCCATCTTGTTGTTCTCCATTGATATTTCTCTCGGAAATAGGTTCACCATAACAGCTTGTGGTCAGCCCTCACAACGCCTGGGTAAGAGGGGGGCGCGGTAGCTCATCGACACCTTGGGCAACTGGGGTTTGTCCTTGAGCCAGGAGGCCAGCTCCTCCCCACAGCCATTGCCGGGGGGAATGGGAGCCTGGGACTGGCAGTCCGGACTGTTTGCCGGGCAGCGCAGGCGCACGTGAAAGTGGCTGAAGTGGCCGACCCAGGGGCGCAGCTTGCCGACCCAGGCTTCACCGGGTGCCTGTTTGCACACCTCGGCCTTGATGACGGGGTTGACGAAGATACGCGCCACCTCGGGGCGATCAGCCGCAAGGCGCAGCAGATTGAGCTGCCTGGGACCGAATCGGCCGGGTAGCATCCGGTAGCTGGGTTCGTCGATCAGCGCCCACTCCCTGGGGGCATCCTGCTCCCAGCGGCTGATGGGTCTGTCAGCCATCCTGAACCAGATGTCGGCATCCAGGCCGGTCTGGTGGCTGCGATGACCTGAGGTAAAGGGCCCCCCGTGCATCATGGCGAGGTCGGCGATATAGAGATCCGGCATGCCGGCCAGTCTGGTCTGGTTGGCCAGATGCTGCAGGTAATGGATGAGGTCGGGGTGACCGTAATAGCGAAGCCGTTTGGTGCGGATCACCTGATAACCTGGGCCTTCGAGGGGCAGGGCCACGGCATTTTTCAGGCAGCCGGCGGAGTAGCCGCCGATGGCCTCGGCATAGAGTGTGCTCGCGGACAAGAGCAGGGCGATGGCGAACATGGGACTCCCGGGATGGCGCCCAGTGCGGGCTCAGACAGCCCCAAGCATACCAAGAGTGGCGGCTGGCCGTCATCCGTGTCGCGGTGGCGGTTGCATCGCGGCGCGTCGCTCGCGCACAATGCGCGGCAACGCAGCGACGGCAAGGCCGTTCGCATCACAGAAGGAGAAGAGAAGATGAGAGTCAGTGAGCTGGCAGCGCAAGAGAACGTGAGCTGGCTGATGCCCCCGGCCCGGCGGTTTTACGGGGTGATGATCTGCCTGTTGCTGGCGAGTCTCGCCACTGTGGTGGCCGCCCTCTGGCTGGGATATCCCGACATGGGCCTGCTGCCCTGGGTCGGGGTGGTCTTTGGCGGTATCGTGCTGGTGATGATGGTGTTGCCGCGCAACTGGCAGCGCTGGCGTCTGGCGGAGCTTGCCTGGGATGAACGCCATCTCTATCTGCTCAATGGCGGCGAAGACCGGGCCTTGGCGCTGCCCAGGGCCGTGCTGGTGGGCATGGAGCGGGATCGCAAGGTGGGACACGATGGCCAGTGGCTCGATTTCAGCCTGGATCTCGGGCTGGATGAGGTGACCCTGGCGACGGCCACCAGCCTGCTCGGGTTGTCCCGGGAAGGGACTCACGAAGTGGCCCCCGGGGTCTATCGATTCGGGTTCAAACGTGCCTGGCATGGGCGTCGTGCCCTCGGCACATTGCTGGCCGAGCTGCACCCGATCTGACTATTTTCTCGACAATTCATCCCAATGCTCAGATACTGCCTCTGATTCGATTTGATCTTTCCTGCTCTGATAACCCAAGAGATCAAGGACTTGGGATACGAAGCTGGAAGTGCCATGGCATGATGCCGTGGCTGGTCCGGCAGGGGGGTTGTGCCCTTACTCCCAGGTCGGTGGATGCATAGATAAGGCACCTTGAATCGAGAGTGGATGGCATGAAGATTTACGTAGGTAATCTGTCGTACCGGATGACGGCCGACGAACTGACAACCGTGTTCAGCCAATTTGGGCAGGTAGACAAGGTCGATATCATCATCGACCGCGATACCGGTCAGTCCAAGGGGTTTGGTTTCATTGAAATGCCGGTCAATGGTGAGGCCGAGAAGGCCATCGCCGAGTTGCACGGCACCGAGGTCGGCGGCCGCACCATCACGGTCAATCAGGCCAAACCGAAGACGGATGCACCCCGTGGTCGCCCCCAGCGCCATCGTTGAATCGTCTCGATAACGGAAAACGGCATGGAATCCTCCATGCCGTTTTTGTTTTCAGGGTCTGGTGCAGACTCAGGGAACGTCATAACCCAGAGCGGCCTTGCGGATGCGGAACCACTGCTGGCGAGTGAGCTCAATGGACTCGGCTGCCACGGCGGCGGCGATCCGCTCCCGTTTGCCGGAGCCGATGAGGGGCAGCGGCTGACTCGGTAGCATCATCACCCAGGCGTAGACCACCTGCTCCAGACAGTCGGCGCCCACCTCCTGGCGGATCTGCTCGAGTTCCGCCCGCAGCGGGGCATATTCGGGGGCATGGAACAGCCGCCCGCCGCCAAGGCAGGACCAGGCCATGGGCTTGATGCGCTGTTGCTGGCATTGATCCAGGGCACCATCCAGCGTCCCCTCCTGATGGAGCGGGGAGATCTCCAGCTGGTTGGTGACCAGGGGGAAGGGCAGGCGGGATTGCAGCAGGGCGAACTGGTGGGGCGTGAAGTTGGAGACCCCGGCGTGCTTGATCTTGCCTGCCTGCTTGAGGGTGATGAAGGCGTCGGCCACCTCGTCGGCGTTCATCAGGGGGTCGGGGCGATGGATCAGCAACAGATCCAGATGATCGGTGCCGAGCTTTTGCAAGGAGGCTTCGGCACTGGCGACGATGTGTCCCTTGCCGGTGTTGTAGTGATTCAGGGCGTGGGCCGGATTGGCGGTGAGGGCGATGCCGCACTTGCTGACGATCTCCATGCGATCGCGCAGGGAGGGCTCCAGGCGCAGGGCATGGCCGAAGGCCTCCTCGCATTGGTAGCCACCGTAGATGTCGGCGTGATCGATGGTGGTGACCCCGAGATCAAGGTGATATTTCATCAGGTCCAGCAGGGCGGCGGGGGAGAGCTGCCACTCCATCAGGCGCCAGTAGCCCATGATGAGGCGGGAGAAGGTGGGGCCTTGCTCATGCAGGGCCAGACGGGATACGGACATGGTGACTCCTCTGGAGATAAAAATGCGAAAAGAAAGGGGCAAAATCATGTGCCAGCATCTTGGTCTCTTCCGGCGGACAAGGCAATAATGCCCCCTTCGCGAATTCGAACTATGGTTCTGACTCCGACGGGTCAAGATCCCGGTGTCAGTGAGAGGAGAAGGGGTGATGGAAGGATTTGCCGCCAGGCTGCAAAGCCTTATTGGGGAGGGGAGCGTGAGCGCCTTTGCCCGCAAGGTGGGGTTGAGTGAAGCCCTGATCCGCAAGTATCTGAAAGGGGCCGAGCCCGGCCTTGGCAAGGCGAACCAGATTGCCATGGCGGCCAACTGCTCGCTGGAGTGGCTCGCCACCGGTTGCGGGTATCTCTATCGTCAGGCCGAGGTGGTGGACAGGGACGCGCTGGCGGCGGCGGGGTCGCTGGTGCAGGAGACCCGTCCGGGAAAACCCATGCCGGATGAGGAGCAACTGGTGACCCTGCTCGCCTATTACCAGTTCCTGCGCAGCCACAAGCAGGCGGACGGTTTTCTGGACCTGGCCCGGGCGCGGGAGTTTGGGCGCCATCTGGCCGAGGCCTGAGCCTGACGGGGGCTCCCGGCAGTCCGCCATTCTTCTGATACCCTCTAAGCAGTGATCAAATCCAAGGACACGCAGATGAGCTATCTGATCCTGGGCAGTGGCGGGTTGGGCAGTGCGCTGGCACGGGCGCTGGCCAGACGGGGAGAAGAGTGGTTGCTGGCGGGCAGGCAACTGCCCAGGGGACTGGATCCCGCCTGCTACTTTCCGCTGCAGGAGGTGGACTCGCTCTCCTTTGAAGCCCTCTTCACCCTCTATGACAGCACCACCCTGCCGACAGTGGTGATCAACACCATAGGCCTGCTCCATGATCTTGCCCACATGCCGGAGCGGCGGGTGGAGGAGGTGACCCCCCAATGGCTCGAAGAGAGTCTGCTGGCCAATGCCTGGCCCCACCTGGCCCTTGGTGCCAACCTCAGCCGGCGCATGATGCCCCAGAGCACGCTCTGGCTCTGCACCCTCTCGGATCGGGCGGGAAGCCTGGAGGAGGGGGCCAGGAGGCCATGTGCCATTACAGCTACCGCATGAGCAAGGCCGCCCTCAACATGGGCTCCCGGATCCTGGCGGGTGAGTGGGCTGGACGTTTTCCCGGCGCCGGTGTCATCACCGTGCATCCCGGCCTCATGAATACCCCCATGCAGCAACCTTTTCTTCAGGAGATGGATCCCACCTTGCTGCAGGACCCCGCCGAGGTCGCCGTCCGCCTGCTGGATCTGATGGCCACACTGACGCCGGCGCACTCGGGCCGTTTCGTGGATCTGCAGGGTCAGTGGCTGCCCTGGTGAGCCGCCGGGCTCACATTCCCGCTTGCCGTTTCTTGCCAGCCGGGTGTCGGCTGGTTAATGTCATCGTCCTGCATCAGGAGGATGACATGCGCTATATCGATTTACGAAGTGATACCGTGACCCAACCCACGGAAGCCATGCGCCAGAGCATGCTGCATGCCGAGGTGGGAGACGATGTCTATGGGGAAGATCCCAGCATCAATGCGCTGGAGCGCCGCGGCGCCAAACTGCTTGGCAAGGAGGCGGCCCTGTTCGTGCCCTCCGGCACCATGTCCAACCTGCTGGCCATGATGAGTCACTGCCAGCGTGGGGAAGGAGCCGTGCTGGGGGCGGCTTCCCACATCTATCGCTACGAGGCCCAGGGCTCTGCCGTGCTGGGCTCGGTGGCCCTGCAATCCGTCCCCATGCAGGCGGACGGCACCCTGGCCATCGAGGATGTGCGGGGGGCCATCGCTCCCGATGATCCCCATTTCGTCCAGACGCGCCTCGTCTGCCTGGAAAATACCCATAACGGCAAGGTGCTGCCATTGACCTACCTGCGCGCCATGCGCGAATTCGTCGACGAGAAGGGGTTGAAGCTGCACCTGGACGGGGCTCGCCTCTTCAATGCGGTGGTGGCGAGCGGGGAACCGGTGGCCGCCATCGCGGCGCCTTTTGACAGCATCTCTGTCTGCCTCTCCAAGGGACTGGGAGCACCGGTGGGTTCCCTGCTGGTGGGATCGGCTGCGTTCATCGCCCGCGCCAGACGGCTGCGCAAGATGCTGGGGGGCGGCATGCGCCAGGGAGGGATCCTGGCCCAGGCCGCCCTGTTCGCGCTGGATCAGCACGTTGCCCGGCTGGCGGATGATCATCGCCGCGCCAGGCGTCTGGCAGAGGGGCTGGCCGTGTTGCCAGGCATCACACTCAACATGGGTGAGGTGCAGACCAACATGGTATTCCTGCGCCTGACTCAGGAGGATCCCGCCACCTTGCTGGGTTTCATGAAGGAGCGCGGTATTCTCTTCTCCGGCTACGGGGAGCTCAGGTTGGTGACCCACCTGCAAATCACCGACGATGACATCGACGAGGTGATCGACGCCTTCACCGAGTACCTGAGTGGCTGACGCCATTTCCTATCGCAACAACAAGGGCGCCATCGGGCGCCCTTGTTGTCATGGCCGGGTCGGTCATCCCTGGCGCTGGCCGGTGATCAGCATGGCCTCGTCGGTGGCGTCATAGATCATGATGGCCAGGTGGGTGACCTCTCCGGCGAAGTCGGCCAGCGGCACCAGGGTCAGGTTCTGGTACATGTAGGGGGCCGATCCCGTGATGGGGCGGTAGTTGGAGAAGCGCAACAGGTAGGGGCGCTGCTCCCAGGTGCTGAAGGCACGGTTGTTGAGCTTGAACACCATGTTGGCCTTGCGCTCGAACCAGGTCTTGTCCACATCGGGGAAGAGCGAGAACAGCCCCTGATCGCGCACTTCGCCTGCCAGCCGGCCGCTGTGACTCTCCATGAAGCCGTTCCACACCTGGATCCGGTACTCCCTGTCGAGCACGACCAGCCCCACGTCCAGATTCTGGACGATGTTCATCAGCCAATGAAACTCCCGAATGTCCATGGTCACTCCTGGTGGTTGCTGCCGCGGGGCGGTCAGAGCATGTGCATGATCTTGTTGTTCATGGTGGCGATGGAATCTTCGGTAAACAGCAGCAAGAGATCGCACTGCACCGCATAGCCCTGCACCCGATAGTTGATCTCGATGGCCAGAGTGCGGCGCCAGCGGCTCTGGTTGGTCCGAATGAGATCCTGAATGGGCCTGTGCTGGCCAAGCACCACGGGGTGACCCTGGCTAAAAGGGGTGTCGAGCTGGTTGGCGTAGCCGCGCAGGAAGGCGCCAATCAGCACGTTGGCGGTGTCCATCAGCAGTTCCAGCTCGGCGCCGTGATCCAGCTCCCCCTGATGGTTCATCAGGCGGGCCAGGTCCTGGAAGCTGGCATCGTGGAACAGCAGCAGGGCCTCCCCGGCGATCCCGGCCCCGATGAAGCCCTGGCAGACCGCAGAGAGCGTCTCCGACTCGGCGGCGGCCGAGAGCGCCATGTGCAGCTCGGAGACCTCCAGCACGTTGACGTTGGGGATGGGGAGCAGCACGAAGGCGCCGAGCAGGCGGGCCAGAAGATCCGCCCCCTGGCCCATGGCGACGTTGGCCAGCTCCTGATAGACATCCCGCAGCTCGGGGGTGAACTGGATGCTGCTCTGGGCAGCCTGGTGGCTGGCGACGGGCTGGTGCTGGATGGCCGTCACCTGGGTGGCTGATTGCCACAGACCGTGGCGCTTGAGCAAGGCAAGGAGGGTGTCCGGGGAAGCCGGCTTCTTGATGAAATCGAGGGCGCCAAGAGCCATGACACGCTCATGGGCTTCCGGCTGGATGTCGCCGGAGACCACGATCACCTTGCTGCGCACCCCCTCTCGCTTGAGGGTCTCGAGCACGCCATAACCGTCCATCTCCGGCATGGTGAGATCGAGAAAGATCAGGTCCCCGTGCCCCATCAGGATCTGCTCGACCCCTTCCAGTCCGTCCGCGGCCTGGTGCAAGGTGACACCCCAATCGGCGGGCAGGGCGCGCACCAGCTGTTTGCGCGCGAACCCGGAGTCATCACATATCAATACATTCATAGTGTTAGCCGACCTGTGCAACGAGGATTGCGCTAAGTGTGGGTCATCAGCCGTCAGATGCAACGTGCAGCGGCTGCGCCGGTGAAAATTGATCGTTCTGCTGGCGGGTACGATAGCGCTCGGAGTGCTTCTCGACGAAATCGGCGAACATCTTAACACGCAACGGGGTGAACCGGGGCTGACAATGGAGCATGTAGAAGGGACGTTTTCCTGACTGCCAGTCAGGCAGGACGGGGACGAGCTGACCATCTTGCAGGAAGGGGTGCACATAGTGCTGCGGGGCGTTGACGATGCCGAGGTGGCGCTGGGCTGCCCGTACGGCGGCCTGGGTCTGGTCGATGCAAAGGCGGGGAGTGCGCTTGATGCAGATCGCCTGTTTGTCCCGCCCGCTCAGTTGCCAGTGCTGGTGGGGCCAGCAGTAGATGAGATCGTGCTCTTCCAGCTGGGTCGGGTGGGAGGGCACACCCATCTTCTCCAGATAGAGGGGGGAGGCGAACAGACCGTACTGGATGTGACCCAGACAGAGGGCGTTGGGCAGGGTCTGGGGGAGCTCGCCGTTGAAAAAGACCAGGTCCCTGTCCTGATCCGCCTGGAGGGCATGGTCGTTGGACTGGCGGATGTCGAATTGTACCCCGGGATAGCGCAGGCCGAAGTCCACCAGCATGTCGACCAGGATGGTGTTGGAGAGGGCGATGGGGGCCGCGAGGCGGATGAGGCCGCTGATGTCCGTCTCCTCACCCCGAATTTCGCCGGTGGCCTGCTCTATTTCCGCAAGGGGGGTACAGAGGCGCTCGTAATAGCGCAGCCCTTCGTCCGTGAGACGCAGCTTGCGGGTGGATCTGTGCAGCAGGCTGCATCCGAGCTGCTCTTCCAGTTGGGAGATACGTCGACTGATGGTGCCGGTCGGCATGCCCAGCGCAGCGGCGGCGTGGGAGAAACCGCCCTCTTGCACCACCTTGACGAACAGATAGAACTCTTCGATGTACTTCATAAGCGGTTTTAGGGGGTGTTCTGGCTGTAACAAGCCAGTGACCTTATGAAGAGTCACCGGGCTTGGCAAGCGCAATCCGGCGTTTAATTGATCTGGATTAGATTCGACTCGCGCTGGTATTGCTGGAGCAGATGGACGAAATCTTCCGGGGATCTGTCCAGGCTGTTGTCGGGCACCAGCAGATCGTACCCCAACAGATCACGCAGCCGTGCCATCCGGTTGCCGAGCATGGCGATCACCCCCTCATAGCGCTGGCCGGAGGGTGAGCAGAAGCGGCTCTCCTCCAGCAGTCCCTCTCCTAGGAGCCCACTGCCGCACCCTCCGGTCGGGCAGTCGGAGCGCTCGCTTCGCATGGCCTGCATCAGCACGGCGCGCTGCTCGGTCAGCAGACGGACGGCGAGCCGGGGTGTGATCAGCGTCAAAAAAGCGTCGTAATCCTTTATTTTCAAGCCGATGTAGGGCAGCTCCACCAGATCCCACCCCAAATGGATACGTGGTTGGTCAATTCGCTGAATATTTCTCCATTTCAGGATCCAGCCGCCGTACTTGTGATGGTATTGCAGGCAGTCCTGACACAAAGAGAGACTAAAATGAGGCTCACCCAGTTTCCAAACCCCGACAAGAATTGTCATCAGGCCCGCCAAGAGGAGGGAAATGGCGGGGATTAGTAGTTGTTCACGAAGAAAAAAAAGTATAAAAATCATAGCAATGGTTATCACCATGCCCAACAATACCAGTGTGAGTCCATTTCTTCGTACCATGGGGATCACATGTAGCGTTTTCATATGATTTCGGCCTTTTTTCATCCGTTTGTTATCCGATTATGGGCCGGAACGGATTTTGTACCAGCGTGAATACTCCTGTCAGGGGGCGCAAGCGACTGGTTCGACCATGAGCTTTCAGCATGAATCATCACTCAACATGAATACGCTAGACGAACGCCTGCTCACCGTGATGGATGTCCTCCACACGCCTGTCTGGGTCTATGACATCCAGCGTCATCATATTTACTGGGCCAACGATGCTGCCCTCGGGCTCTGGGAGGCGAGCTCCCTGGCCGAGCTGAAGTCCCGGGATTTCTCCGCCGACATGGCCGCCGCCATCGATCTGCTGCTGCAGCGCTATCTCGGTGATTTCCAGCAGGAGCGCAGTTACAACGAGTGGTGGACCCTCTCGCCCAAGGGGGTCAAGAAGCAGGTCTATCTGCGTCTTTCCGGGATCCAGCTTGCCGGAAGGCAGATGATGATGGCGGAAGCGGTCATCGATGCCGACACCCTCTATCAGGAGTCCTCCCTCGCCACCGGCGACACCCTGGCCTGTCTCTTTGACAACGAGGGGCGCCTCGAGAGCGGCAACCATCACTTCGACATGTGCTTTGGCACCGGCATTCTGACGCTGCCCCAGATCTTCTCCGGTGCGGACGAGGCCTTCTATCGTCGCCTCTCCCGTCTGGACGAAGTAGTGGCCGAAGGGGAGTGCCGCACCCAGAAGGGGATGCGCTGGTTCCAGTACCAGTTTCGCCATATCCAGCAGGGGGCACGGATCCTGCTGACCATGCGGGACATCACGGATCGCAAGCTCGAAGAGCTGGAGCATCGCCACCTGGCCTGGCACGACTCCCTCACCGGGCTGCTCAACCGCTACGGCCTGATGAAATCCCTGGAAGCCTATTGCGGCCTCGGGGGGCGCTTTGCCCTGGTGTTCATGGATCTGGACAACTTCAAGCTGGTCAATGACAACTACGGCCACAAGGCAGGGGATCGCCTGCTGGAGCGGGTCGCCGGACGGCTCAAGCAGATCTGCCCGCGGGACGTGGAGCTGGCGCGCCTTGGCGGGGACGAGTTCACCGCCCTGGTGCCCCTCAACCAGGCGAGCGATCGGGCCCAGGAGGTGGCGGATCTCATGCTCTCCCAGATGAGCAAGCCACTGCAGCTGAGCGGTGTCCCCGAGGTCACCATCGGCGGCAGCATCGGCATCGCCATCTACCCGGACGACGCCGATGATGGCGACAACCTCATCACCCGTGCCGACATGGCCATGTATCAGGCCAAGCAGATGGGGCGGCTTCGCTGGCAACGCTTCACCCCCAGCATGCAGCAGAGCCTGCATCGCAAGCTGACCCTGAAGCAGTTCCTGGCCAAGGCCGTCGGTCGGGGAGAGCTCAGCCTGCGCTATCAGCCCCAGGTGGATGTGGCGCAAGGTCGGGTCATCGGTTTCGAGGCCCTGGTACGCTGGTACAATCCCGTGCTCGGCCATGTGTCGCCGGCGGAGTTCATTCCGCTGGCCGAAGAGATGGGGCTCATCCGGGAAATCGGAAGCTGGGTGCTTTCCACCGCATTGGCCCAGATGGGGGAGTGGCAGCGACAGGACGGGGTGAGGGTGCCGGTGTCAGTCAATCTCTCGGGCTTCCAGCTCTCTGCCAGTTTGCCGGAGCTGGTGGCCCAACTGCTCGAGGTATTCTCGGTGGAGGCGGCGCTGCTGACCCTGGAGCTGACCGAGACGGTGCTGATGCTCGACATGAAGGGGTGCATCGAGATCCTCGACGCCCTGAGCGAGCAGGGGATCAAGATCGCCATCGACGACTTCGGGACGGGCTACTCCTCCCTGGCCTACCTCAACCGGTTGCCCATCGACACCATCAAGCTGGACCGCTCCTTCGTGGTGGGACTCAACCTGCCGGTGATCCGGGCGACGGTGGCCATGGCCACCAGTCTGGGGCTCGGGATCCTGGCGGAAGGGGTGGAGGAGGAGCACGAGCTCGCGGCCCTGCAGACCCAGGGTTGCCATGTCTTCCAGGGGTTCCTGTTCAGCCGTCCCATGACCCCGGAAGAGGTGGCGGCGGCGGGGTTTGCTGTACAGTGCCGACTGGGTCGCTACCCCCTCGCAAACCATTGAGCAAGTTGTCGATAAATGTGCGGCATCTCCCATTTATGAAGTGCGAGATGCCAAATTAAACATAATTAATCGAATTTTTGTCTCATATCATGGGATCCATTAGACGTTATCGCTAGTATGCGCGCTCATTCCTTGGTAATGGAGTATCACCAT